>JANSWO010000010.1 GCA_024743435.1 Pseudomonadaceae bacterium
TGTATGCATCTGGTTTCAGGTTCTATTTCACTCCCCTCACAGGGGTTCTTTTCGCCTTTCCCTCACGGTACTGGTTCACTATCGGTCAGCTGAGAGTATTTAGCCTTGGAGGATGGTCCCCCCATGTTCAGACAAGGTTTCTCGTGCCCCGTCCTACTCGATTTCACACAACAAGAGTTTTCGCGTACGGGGCTATCACCCACTATGGCGTGCCTTTCCAGACACTTCCGCTAACAATTCGCTGTGCTTAAGGGCTAGTCCCCGTTCGCTCGTCGCTACTTAGGGAATCTCGGTTGATTTCTTTTCCTCTGGGTACTTAGATATTTCAGTTCCCCAGGTTCGCCTCTACATCCTATTTATTCAGATGCAGATATCTCACTAGTGAGATGGGTTTCCCCATTCGGAAATCCCCGGATCAAAGTCTGTTTGCCGACTCCCCGAGGCATATCGCAGGCTACAACGTCCTTCATCGCCTTCAGCTGCCAAGGCATCCACCAGATGCACTTCATTACTTGACCATATAACCCAACGTGTCGCTCAAACCCCAAAAACCTAAACGCCCAGCTTGCTTGCGCTTGCTGCTTGTAGAGGCCTCGCCAGGGGCAAAAGGATTACGCTGAATATACAAGTCTCCGGACTTTGCTCGCTTTGACGTTACGGAATCGGTGAAGAAGTCCCTTCCGTCGCAACGGCTCAGTACGGATTGCGATCAACAAGCACGCTGGTAACACGCTTGTTTTCTCGCTGCTTAGATATATGTCGAATATATCTCGAGCATTAAATACCTAGACGCACCAAATCATAGACAGTCGCTGATAATGACTGTCTTTCGTTTGATTCGACTACTAATTCTGAATTGTTAAAGAGCATCTCAAGCGTTAACTCGAGCTTACATCTATACGTTCTGTCGACTGAATCTCCCGCCTGCAGAAGCTGCAGAAGAAGACGCAACAGAAGAACGCATACATATGAGCTCTGAGTGTTTGGGTGCTTACCGCCAGGAGAACCTGGTGCTTCAAGCCATGCCGACCTTGTTAGCCGGCTTCGGGTGTTTCGTCCCTGACCACTACTCAATCTGATCAATCTGAAAAGACAGGTAGTAGATGGTGGAGCCGAGGAGGATCGAACTCCTGACCTCCTGCGTGCAAGGCAGGCGCTCTCCCAGCTGAGCTACGGCCCCATTTGTCTATTCTGCTTACCATTCCCAAACATGAGAATAGAACAAAACAGTGAAACAGGTTCCCGAAGTACTTTCGCAAAGCCGAAGGCTGCGAAAGACATGGTGGGTCTGGGTGGATTTGAACCACCGACCTCACCCTTATCAGGGGTGCGCTCTAACCAACTGAGCTACAGACCCGCGGTTCGTCCACTGGACTCTCCAACAGGAAAATCACAGGTTCTTGTTGCCGCTGTGCCGATAGATCCGTCACACGGACTTACAGTTAACAAGCCATGCGACAGTCAGTAGCGCGACATTGGGAGAAGACCCAAACGCTTAATTGACCAAGCCATTCGTGTGAGCGCAAGAAAAGACTCAAAGCGAGCCTGGTCTGCGTGGCGGGTTCGGAATGAACCAGCATTACAGACATCTTGATTAAGGAGGTGATCCAGCCGCAGGTTCCCCTACGGCTACCTTGTTACGACTTCGTCCCAGTCATGAACCACACCGTGGTAACCGTCCTCCCGAAGGTTAGACTAGCTACTTCTGGTGCAATCCACTCCCATGACGTGACGGGCGGTGTGTACAAGGCCCGGGAACGTATTCACCGCGGCGTTCTGATCCGCGATTACTAGCGATTCCGACTTCAAGGAGTCGAGTTGCAGACTCCTATCCGGACTACGATCGGTTTTTTGGGATTAGCTTACCATCGCTGGTTTGCAGCCCTTTGTACCGACCATTGTAGCACGTTTGTAGCCCACCCCGTGAGGGCCATGATGACTTGACGTCATCCCCACCTTCCTCCGGTTTGTCACCGGCAGTCTCCTTAGAGTTCCCGACATTACTCGCTGGCAAATAAGGACAAGGGTTGCGCTCGTTACGGGACTTAACCCAACATCTCACGACACGAGCTGACGACAGCCATGCAGCACCTGTCACTGCGTTCCCGAAGGCACCAATCTATCTCTAGAAAGTTCGCAGGATGTCAAGGGGTGGTAAGGTTCTTCGCGTTGCATCGAATTAAACAACATGCTCCACCGCTTGTGCGGGCCCCCGTCAATTCATTTGAGTTTTAACCTTGCGGCCGTACTCCCCAGGCGGAGAACTTATCGCGTTAGCTGCGCCACTAAACCCTCAAGGGGCCCAACGGCTAGTTCTCATCGTTTACGGCGTGGACTACCAGGGTATCTAATCCTGTTTGCTCCCCACGCTTTCGCACCTCAGCGTCAGTTTTGGTCCAGGAGGCCGCCTTCGCCACTGGTGTTCCTTCCTATATCTACGCATTTCACCGCTACACAGGAAATTCCACCTCCCTCTACCAAACTCTAGGTAGGCAGTTTGGAATGCAGTTCCCAGGTTGAGCCCAGGGCTTTCACATCCCACTTACCTATCCGCCTACGCGCGCTTTACGCCCAGTAATTCCGATTAACGTTCGCACCCTCCGTATTACCGCGGCTGCTGGCACGGAGTTAGCCGGTGCTTCTTCTGCAGTTAACGTCAAAACAATAGGGTATTAACCCATCGTATTTCTTCGCTGCTGAAAGTGCTTTACAACCCTAAGGCCTTCTTCACACACGCGGCATGGCTGGGTCAGGCTTTCGCCCATTGCCCAAGATTCCCCACTGCTGCCTCCCGTAGGAGTCCGGACCGTGTCTCAGTTCCGGTGTGGCTGATCGTCCTCTCAGACCAGCTATAGATCGTCGCCTTGGTGGGCCTTTACCCCACCAACTAGCTAATCCAACGCAGGCTCCTCTAATAGTGAGACCTTCCAAGGAGAGGGCCCCTTTCCTCCGTAGAGCGTATGCGGTATTAGCCTGAGTTTCCTCAAGTTATCCCCCGCTACTAGGTAGATTCCTACGCGTTACTCACCCGTCCGCCACTGTACTCATACCCGAAGGTACTTTCTCGTTCGACTTGCATGTGTTAAGCCTGCCGCCAACGTTCAATCTGAGCCATGATCAAACTCTTCAGTTTAAGGTATTTGCGCGACTTTCCTTTCCGGATTTCCAGCAAGCTGGCAAACCCTTCGGGTCAGTCAATACGCTATTCAATCATGGCTCGCTTTATGAATTTTCAAGCGCCCACACGAATGGCTTGTTCTATTTTTTAAAGAGCTTCTTGGGGTAACCCCCAAGCGAGGGATGCGCATTATACGTAGCGGCGATTGCCGCGCAAGCACCAAATGAAACTTTTTTTAAATTAGTTCGCAGCAGCCGAATCGAGGGCACTCAGAACCAGCAGATGCCAGCTCTTCTTGCCCCGTCGCAGCAGGTGAAAACGGCCATAAAGCGCGTTGTCCACCGTGAGGGAATGAGCGGCCTCGACAACCGCTTCACCGTTCACCGACACCGCTTTGCTCTGTACTAGCTGCCGCGCTGCGCCATTGGATTTGCTGAGCCCCGCCTGGGTGAGCGCGCTCAAGAGCCCAATCTCACTCGTATCGGCCGTAGTACTCGGCAGCCCATCAAGCGCCAGCTGATTCAGATCGTCCTCAGTCAACCCGGAGATATCGCCTCCGAACAGGGCCGCAGTGATTCGCTTGGCCGCTTCGAGTGCTTCAGCGCCATGCACAAGCTCGGTCACCGCCGCCGCCAATTCATGCTGAGCGAGCCTCGTGCCGGGTTCCTGCGCTGCGCGTTGCTCGATCGCCTCGATGTCTGGCAGGTCTATAAAGGTAAAGAACCTCAAGAACCGCCCCGCATCGTCATCCGCCGCATTCAACCAGAACTGATAGAAGCTATAGGGTGAGGTTTTCTTGGGATCCAGCCATACGCTGCCACCAGCCGTTTTGCCAAATTTTGTGCCGTCTGCCTTGGTAACCAGTGGCAACGTCAGCCCAAAGGCCTGTTGCCCGGTCGAACGGCGGATCAGATCGACACCGGAGACAATATTGCCCCACTGATCGCTGCCACCGATCTGAAGCCGACAATCGTGCCGCCGGGACAACTCAAGGAAGTCAAAACCCTGCAGCAACATATAGGCGAATTCGGTAAAGGAAATGCCAGCACCTTCTCGATCCAGGCGTGACTTGACGGAATCGCGCGCGATCATTGAGTTGACGGAAAAGTGCTTGCCTATATCGCGCAAGAAATCGAGCACGCTGATGCCGGCGGTCCATTCCAGGTTATCAACCACGAGCGCACCATTCGGGCCGTCCATATCGAGCAATGCCGAGGCCTGGCGCTGAATACTGGCCACCCAGCCAGCGACGACCTCACTCGTATTGAGATTGCGCTCATCGCTGCGTCCGGAAGGGTCGCCAATCAGACCTGTTGCGCCACCAACCAACAAAATGGGCCTGTGTCCAGCAAGCTGGAGCCGACGCAGCGCCAATAGCGGTACGAGGCTGCCTATATGGAGGCTATCGGCGGTGGGATCAAAACCGCAATAAGCCGTTCGCGATCCGCCCGCCAGATACTCGGCCGTGGCGTCGATGTCTGATGCCTGAGCCAGCAGGCCACGCGCCTGTAGATCTGCGATGAAGTTCATAATTTCGGGCCTGGATTCGAAGCGGACGCAAGATACCGGGTTTAGTGCCGCTTTTCACAGCAAGCAAAATGCCTATACTAGTCGGCCGGCTTGAGCTAGACCTAACAAACAAGCCGTAGGCCCTTAAATCATCTCAGTATTTTGGCCGCACATTACCGCGATACCAGCTGGGGTATCAGACGCTGACGAGCAATGTCGACAACCCGGCATACACGACATTCAGGATAGAGCCCGTGCAGACAGGATTTCCGCGCCCACATTTAGCTCTCATCGCCCTCCTTAGCCTCGGCCTGAGCTCTTTAGTCATGGCCAAGTTTGCTGAGGATCCCGAGGCCGCCCGCTTCCATAGCGACGACGTTCTCGATTCCGTCATGCACATCGAGCCGGTGGCAGAGCCGTCAGCAAGCGCCGACATGACAACAACGTCAACCACACTGCAGCTCAACAGCCAAGCAACGCCAGAAGCCGCAACGGCCTTTGCTGATCTCGCCGTCCAGGAGCAAACCGCTCCGGCAATCAACGTGACCCAACGCAACGCAACGGTTCGGCCCGGCGATAACCTGTCCACGATCTTTAAACGGCAGGGCATTCCCTACCGCGAACTGCAGGTTCTCCTGGATACCGCTGGGCCGCTCGCCAGCCGACTGCCCGACATCTATCCCGGCCAGCAGTTAACCTTTTCCGTCACCGATGACGACATGCTCACCGAACTGGTCTACCAACCAGCCAGGCTTGAACGATTGCGCTTTGCGCGCGAAGGCGATGTCTTCACGGGCCGCGAGGAGGTCGACGAACCCACCCGCGTACAAACCTACAAGCGGGCCACCATCGATCACAGCCTGTTCATCGCCAGCCAACGAGCAGGGCTCAGCGATGATCTAACGATGCGACTGGCGCAGATTTTCCAGTGGGATATCGATTTCGTGCTGGACATTCGCAAGGGCGACAGCTTCCACGTGCTGTTCGAAGAGCTCTATCTAGGCGACGAGAAGATCGGCAACGGCCATATCCTGGCCGCGGAATTCATCAATCAGGGTGAGGTGTATCGGGCGACCCGTTACGAGTCTAACGATGGCCGCGCCGACTTCTACGACCCGAACGGGCACAGCATGCGCAAAGCTTTCCTGCGCGCTCCCGTCTCATTCTCTCGCATCAGCTCAAATTTCAACCTTCGCCGACTTCACCCGCTGCACAACAGGCGCATGCCACATCGGGGAATTGACTACGCAGCGCCTACGGGAACGCCGGTGATGGCCGCAGGCGACGGGCGCGTGAAGATTGCCTCCCGCACTAAACCCAATGGCAACTACGTCGTCATTCAGCATGGCGAACAGTTCACCACCAAGTATCTGCACCTTTCGAAGTTTGGCCGAGGTATTCGTTCGGGCAGCAAAGTCGAGCAGGGTCAGATCATCGGCTACGTTGGCGCGACCGGGCAGGTTACCGGGGCCCACTTGCACTACGAGTTTCTGGTTAACGGCGCCCACATGAATCCTCGTACGGTGCCACTGCCCAATGCGGAACCAATCGCTCCCGAGGAAGCAGACCGCTTCCGCGATCAGACACTGCCTCTGCTCGCAGCGTTAGAGAGCCACAAGGATGCGAGCACCAATCTCGCACAAATTGTTGCCCGCCCGTAGCCAGCCCAAACCCGACCTCACAGCCTCTGGCCACCAGCGCGCCCCGTGAGCCTGTTTTTAGGTCTCATGACGGGTACCAGCGTCGATGCGATCGACCTTGCCCTGGTATCTGTAGACGGCGACTCAATCGAAATTGTCAAAGCCGGCGAAGCGCCGATCCCGCAGGGCTTGAAGAGCGCACTCAAGTCTTTGATGTTGCCTGGCGACAACGAGATTGACCGGCTCGGCGAAGCCAGCGTTGCGCTGGCGCTCAGCCTAGCGGCCGCGGTTAACGATTTCCTACAAGCACAGCATCTATCGGCAGCCGATATAACCGCCATCGGTATGCATGGCCAAACCGTTCGCCACAGGCCAGACGCTGAACGCCCTTTTACCTTGCAGATTGGTGATGCCAGCGTTGTGGCCGAACACACGGGCATTGACGTAATCGCTGACTTTCGCAGCAGAGATGTTGCCGCGGGCGGCCAGGGTGCGCCCCTCGTACCACTCTTTCACGAAGCGCTATTCGGTAAGGAACTCGCCCAGGTAGTCATCAATATCGGCGGCATCAGTAACGTGACGGTACTGGCAGGTGGGGGTGAAAGAGGCAATCGCGTCGTATCCGGTTTCGATACGGGCCCCGGCAATGCGCTGCTCGATTTGTGGTGCGAACGACACACCGGGCAGCCATTCGATACAGACGGCGACTGGGCGACGACGGGCAATGTTCACAACGAGCTACTGCGCACACTGCTCGCAGAACCCTATTTCCAGAAGTCGCCACCCAAATCCACGGGGCGTGAGGCGTTCACCGAACAGTGGCTGATGAGCGCGCTGGCGGAGTCGGAGCTGGCGCCAGAGGATGTCCAGGCGACACTCATCGAGCTGACCGCCACGTGCATTGCGGATGGCGTCGATCGATGGGGTGAGCTACCCGAACGTGCTGTTATCGTTGGCGGCGGCCGACGCAACAAAGCGCTTATGCAGCGGCTGACCGCCAGGCTCAACATTCCGTTGGTTCTGGCCGAGGATGCGGGGATCGATGGCGATGCGCTGGAGGCTGCCGCCTTTGCCTGGCTCGCACACCGGTTTGCAAACCGTCTACCCGGCAATGCAACGGCGGTGACTGGCGCAAGCGGAGAAAGAATATTAGGGGCGTTGTACCCGGCCTGAGCGCCTGGAGCCCGAGTGTCAGATGGCGAACGAGTTGCCGCAACCGCAAGTGGCCGAGGCATTAGGGTTGGTCACAACGAACTGCGCGCCCTGGAGGTCTTCCAGAAAGTCTACCGCTGAGCCCACGAGGTACTGATAACTCATGGGATCCACCAGCATCGTGACACCGTCTTTCTGAACTGCCGTGTCATCTTCGGCGGGGTCTTCGTCAAATGTGAAACCGTAGGAGAAACCGCTACAGCCACCACCCGTGACGAACACCCGCAGCTTCAACGCATCATTGCCTTCTTCGTCAATCAGTGCGCGTACTTTGGCAGCCGCCCGCTCGCTCAACGAAATGTCGACAACATCATTCGCTGCAGCGTTGTCCGGATTGTTGGGGTCAAACGGTTCGACGGTCATGCTCGTACTCGTGCCTGATTCCGGGCCAATGGTTGGCGCCGCGGTGCATGGATTATGTGGGCACATTACCCAAGGTCAAGGCGTTTGCCTCGATCTTCGCGAGAAGAGGCTACCGTAACGACGCGGCGGCGGTCAGGACTCGTTAGCCGAATCGTCTGACAGTGGCAGCTCAAGAACGTTGGAGGCATCGTCCGCGTGCAGCAGCTGGCCATCGACCATAGCCCCGAGTTGCATCTCGATGAGCTTGTAGTGAACGTTGCCTTTCACCCGGGCCTTGGCGGCAAGTTCGACTCGAGCACCGGCGAAGACGTTGCCCTCAACCGTGCCGTTGATGACGACATGCGGCGCGCGAATCTCACCAATCACAGAGCCTTCTTCGCTGACGATGACGGTCGCCTTCTCGGAATCGTCGGCAATGACGTTGCCCTCAACGACGCCGTCCAGAAACAGTTGATCGGTGAAGCGAACGTCGCCAATGATCCGCGTGTTTGCGGCGACGAGCGTCGTGCCTTTCTCAACCTTGCCACCAGACCCTGACTTACCCTTCATCATCACTGAACTCCTTGAAGTGCCGCATCCCATGCAAACTCGCGCTCCAGGTTGTCCTTACCTGAGGATTGGTCAGCTCGAACGCGAATGGCGCTGGGCTCAAACCCATCCGGCAGCGACAGCGAACCGGAAAAATCCTGAAAATAGCGAAAGCGATACTTGATAGGGTACGAATCTACCTCGGTCAATTCTGTGAGCGACAGCACTTGTTGAGCGCCGCCGCGCTGGCCGATCACATCAATAACCACCAGACCTGATACCCAGCTACGGCGATCCTCGAGCTGAGTCAGCAGCACGTAATACTCAAAAGCATCACCCGCTCTCGACAGCTCAACGCGATCGATCATGACGCCACGGGGCGCCGACCCTGGCGCCATCAGCCGCTGAAAGAAGTTGACCTGCTCCTGCAGCTGGGCGATCTCGTCTTTCTGCTGCTTGATCGTCGCACGCAGAATCTCACTGGCGCCAGCATCGATCGTCCTATCCAACTCGACGTCCGCCAGTTGATCTCGAACACCGGTGAGCGTTTCAACCTGAGCGCTCTCACGCGCCAGCTCATCGGATAACGAACTGGCGATCTGGCCCGCGTGAATACGCCCGACTGCATAGCCACCCACTAACACGATCACACCGGCGATCAGAGCAGCCAGCACCGTCCAGCGCCGTGACGATGTGTCGACGGACACAACCTGCATACGAGGGTTAGTCGGCATAGAAAACTCAAACGTGCGAATCGTCGAAGGCTGATCCGCTGGGTTGTGTAAGGTCGCGGTCTTACCCGCCTTGATTGACCGTATACTGCAACAAAGCGTACGCCGTATCACGTCATGCCAAAATTGCCATTCGGGCGCCCATCTCTCGACAGCCTGCGAAGCCGCCTGGCGGAACGCGATGCGCTCGTGTCCCTGGCGATCCTCGCCGTTTTCGTCGGTGCGATCACCGGCGTTGTGACCCTCGCCTTTCGCTTATTGGCGGACTGGATTCTTACCAGCTATCTACCCGGAGACAGCGAGAGCTTTGAGTTGCTGGAGCCGTGGCTCCGTTTTGGCTTGCCGTTGGGCGGCGCGCTCCTCATCGGTCTGGCGGTGCTGCGCGTGTCGAAGTCCGCGCGCCGAGTGGGTGTGGTACACGTCATGGAACGCCTTAGCCGGCACCAGGGTCGATTGCCTTTGCGCAATGCGGTTGTTCAGCTCATTGCGGGGATCATGGCCTTGGCCACCGGACAATCCGGCGGACGGGAGGGCCCTGCGGTGCATTTAGGAGCTGCAAGCGGATCACTTCTTGGCCAGGTGTTCGAGCTACCCAACAACTCCATGCGTACTCTCGTCGCCTGCGGTACTGCAGCCGCCATTGCCGCATCGTTCAACACGCCTATAGCCGGCGTCATCTTCGCAATGGAAGTTGTGATGATGGAATACACCATTCGCAGCTTCATTCCGGTCATCATCTCGGCCGTGATTGCGACGCTGATGAGCCACGGCCTGCTCGGGAATGAACCAACCTTCATCGTGCCACAGATGGGCATAACCTCACTGCTGGAGGTGCCCTACATCATGCTTGCCGGCGTGGCTTTCGGCACCGTAGCGGCCGGTTTTATCGCAGCGGTGCAATGGTTCGCACGCTTCGATAACTGGCCTTATTGGCAGCGAATCTCCCTTGCTGGGGCGATCACTGGCCTTGTCGCGCTCGCGATACCCCAGGTTATGGGTATCGGCTACGACACGGTCAACGCAGCGATTCTGGGCAATGTCACGCTCGCTATGTTGCTCGCTATCACCGTCGCCAAGCTGCTCACCTCCGCGGCCGCCGTGGGCCTCGGCGTGCCGCTGGGCATCATTGGCCCGACGTTAGTCGTGGGCGCGACGCTCGGAGGTGCTCTCGGCTACCTCGGTGCGTTCGTCGCGCCTATCACCTCAGATTCGATGGGCCTCTACGTGATCCTGGGCATGGGCGCCATGATGGCGGCGGTGCTGCAGGCCCCACTCGCTGCGTTGATGGCGGTTCTGGAATTGACCGCCAATCCCGGGATCATCATGCCGGCAATGCTTGCGATCGTGGTGGCGACGATGGTGACGAGCGAAGTGTTCCACAAGAAGTCAGTGTTCATGTCGACCCTCGATGTTCTGGGCCTGCAATACCCCCTGCCACCGGTCACGCTCGCCCTGCAACGCGTCGGCGTCACCACCGTCATGGAAAGAGGCTTCGTGCGGGTACGGGCACGTAGCACCCGCGGAACACTAACCGATGCGCTCGGGCGCAACCCGAGATGGCTGCTGATTGAGAATGAGGAGCGCAAAGTCGTTTGCACATTGCGAGCAGCAGATCTGGATGTGTACCTAAAGGAGAACCCCGACGAGCAGGAAATCAAGCTACTGGACCTACCGGCGGAGCGTATGGACGTGGCCGACATCAACCACACGGCGACTCTGTTCGAAGCATTGAAGAAACTTGATGGCGGTAGCGCTGAGGCGTTGTGCGTGCGCCGGCTCTCAGCGCCAATGATTGCGACCATTCAAGGTATCATCACTCGCGACGATATCGAGCGGACTCGCCAGAACACCTGATGACGACATTTTTCCTTTTTTGCAAAGCGATTCATCTAATCGCTGTGATCTGCTGGTTCGCCGGCCTGTTCTACCTTCCGCGCTTGTTCGTCTATCACTCATCGAGCGAGGACAAGGTGTCTCGCGCACGTTTTGAGCTAATGGAAGCCAAGCTGTTTCGGATCATCATGTCACCATCAATGATGGTAGCCGTCGTATTCGGCTTGCTCATGATTGGCCTGCGTTTTGATGCCTATGCAGCCGCAGGATGGCTGTGGCTGAAGCTTGTGCTTGTGGCGGGCTTGATCGGCTTTCACATCTACTGCAAACGAATCATGGTCGCTCTCGCTAGCGATTCGTTCGAGCGCAGCGAAAAGTTTCTGCGCATGTTGAACGAGGTGCCGGTTCTACCGCTGGTGATCATTGTTTTTCTTGCCGTGTTCAAGCCATTCGCCTGACAATCGCTCGTCGGCGTCAGCGACATTGCCAAACTCTGGTGAGATCCCGGATTCCACTGCCACCCAGCCCCCGACAAGAGACAGACAATAGCCATGACCAGACAGGCCAGCGATTCATTATTCGAACGCGCACAGAAAACTATTCCCGGTGGCGTCAACTCGCCCGTTCGCGCGTTTAAAGGGGTAGGCGGTAATCCGGTGTTTTTCGTTCGCGGAGACGGCCCCTATGTCTACGACGCCGACGGCAATCGCTACATAGACTACGTGGGTTCCTGGGGACCGATGATTCTCGGCCACAATCACCCTGCCGTTGTTGAAGCCGTGCAGCAGCAAGCGAGTTCCGCCTTGGGTTTTGGCGCGCCAACGGAACTGGAAATCCAGATGGCCGAAGACCTGGTTGAGCGCATCCCCAGCCTGGACCTGGTGCGTATGGTGAATTCAGGAACCGAGGCGACCATGTCTGCGATTCGCCTTGCTAGAGGTGCTACCGGCAGAGATCTCATCGTCAAGTTTCAGGGTTGCTACCACGGCCATAGCGACAGCTTGCTCGTGAAAGCCGGCTCCGGTGTGCTCACGCTCGGCATCCCAAACTCACCGGGTGTGCCTGCCGCCATCGCAGAGATGACCCTTAACCTTACTTTCAATGACAGCAACGGCGTTCGCCAGGCCTTCAGCGAATACGGCGACAAGATCGCAGCAGTTATCGTCGAGCCAGTGGCCGGCAATATGGGCTGCATCGCTCCGCTACCTGGCTTTCTCGCCGATCTACGCAGCATCACCAGCGCTCACGGAGCGCTTCTGATTTTCGATGAAGTGATGACCGGCTGCCGAGTGGCGCGCGGCGGTGCACAGGAGCTGTACAACGTCGCTCCGGACTTGACGACGCTGGGCAAAGTCATCGGCGGCGGCCTGCCCGTAGGCGCATTCGGTGGCTCGCGGGAAGTCATGGAGCACATCGCGCCACTCGGTGGGGTTTATCAAGCAGGCACGCTATCGGGCAACCCGCTCGCCATGGCCGCCGGGCTTGCGACCCTGGCTCCGCTGAACACTGATTTCTACGCGACGTTAAGCGCGCGGACACATCGCTTGAAAGACGGTTTGCTGGAGCTTCTGGCCAAACACGGTATGGCCAGCAGCGGTCATGCGGTTGGCGGCATGTTTGGCGTGGTCATTGGCGCTAGTGAAGTCAGCCATTTCGAGCACGTTGCCAACAGCGCTATCAGCGCATACAACCGATTCTTCCATGGCTTGCTCGACAACGGCGTATATCTTGCGCCTTCGGCGTTTGAGGCCGGCTTCGTCTCGATCGCACACGACGATGGCGTAATCGATGAAACGTTGCAGGTAGCTGACCAGGTTCTGGCCACGCTTTAGCAGCCTGCAGAACAGTCAATAATTCCCATTCTCCACGCGCCTGCGGCACAGCGCCGGCGCATGCAACAGGTACATCGCACACATGGCAAAGTCTTTCGACGTCTTCGGCTTGGGCAACGCCCTGGTTGACCAGGAATACAAGGTGGACGATTCGTTCCTCGCCAAGCACGAGATCGCGAAGGGCCACATGACGCTGGTTGATGAGGATCGGTTGAATCAGCTTATCGCCGCGCTGGCAGAGATTGAGCCGATGAAACGCTGCAGTGGTGGTTCCGCAGCTAATACGATCTACGCAGTGCAGGCTTTCGGTGGTCGCAGCTACTACGCCTGCCGTGTTGCTGGTGATCCCACCGGCGCCTTCTTTCTTTCCGATCTGGCGGCAGCTGGCGTGAAATCTGTTGCCTTCAACCCGGAGATCGACGGTCAGTCCGGGCGCGTGCTCGTCCTCATCACACCGGATGCGGAGCGCTCGATGAATACGTTCCTCGGTATCTCCGAGGGCCTGGACAGCAAGGTTCTCAATGATGCTGCCCTGATCGAGTCATCGGTGTGTTACATCGAGGGCTATCTATCAAGCTCGCCCGAGAGCACCGCCGTCGCCAGAGCCTGTTTCGATACGGCACTTGCCAACGGCGTTGAGACTTCACTGTCATTATCCGACCCTTCCATGGTGGAGTTCTGTCGCGATGGCCTGACCACCATGCTCGGCAACGGGGTACACACCCTGTTCTGCAACGAAGAAGAAGCACTTACCTGGGCGGGAACCGACCGGCTCGATATCGCGATCACCGAGCTAAAAGACATTGGCCAGAAACTGTTCGTAACCTTGGGCGCAAAAGGCAGCATCTACGTTGACCAGCACGCTCAGAAGGAAGCGGCCGCCGAAGCGGTCAAAGCGGTAGACAGCAACGGCGCTGGCGATATCTATGCTGGCGCATGCCTTTGGGCGCTTACCGCAGGAATGGACGGCGGCACAGCTGCGCGATTCGGTAATCACGCGGCTGCGCAACTGGTGCAGCGCTTCGGCGCTCGGCTCGAAGGCGTTGCCGACTACCAGGCTGTGGGTCGCGCGTTCAGTCGCTGAGATCCACGCGCAGGGGCGTTCGCATCTCAATCGAGTCCGTAGCCAGAGCAACCCCGTAGGCCAGCACTTCCACCCCGGCAGCAGCAGCGGCCCTCAACGCAGTGCCGTATGCCGGATGTATCTCGTCCGCCGGCACAACCGTTGTGACGGCTTCGTGTTGCACGCAGAACATCAATACCGCGCGCTCGGTACCGCGTTGCGCGACCCGTTGCAGCGCCTGAACATGCTTGACGGCTCGCTCGCTGACCGCATCCGGAAACGCGCCGACGCCCCCCTGGAGATGGAGAGTTACGCTCTTTACTTCGATGAAGGCGAGGGGTGCATCTTTGGCGCCGAGCGCAAGATCAAATCGCCCGGATTCATCAGGGATCGCTATCTCCCGGATGAGACCACAACCTGAATCGAGTTCCTGGACCACACCACTACGGATCGCCTCCTCAACCAAAGCGTTCGCCCGGGACGGGTTCACCCCAACACAACCATCCCTCGCCTCGACCACTTCGAGGGTGTGAGCATATTTGCGCTTTTTGTTGTCTGAGGTGGAAAACCAGACTCGGCTGCCCGGGTCGCTGCAACCAAGCATGCCGCCGGTGTTTGGGCAGTGCATCGTGACCAGACCGGTCTCGGTCTCAACATCTGCCAGGAAGCGCTTGTATCGACGAACGAGTACGCCTTTCTGCAGGGCTGGTTCGAATTTCAACGCCTGATCTCCATTGTCTGGACCGCCGATGGCCGTATGAAAGGCTTCAATAGCGCACAATAACAACCCATGAGAGAGACCGGCAGCAACGACATACACGAAGCCATGGCAGGCCACTCGAACTATGTGGGGCGATTTGCACCTTCGCCCAGCGGACCGCTACATCTGGGCTCCATGCTGGCTGCGCTCGCAAGTTACCTCGACGCAAAAGCCGCGGGTGGGCAATGGTTGGTTCGCATTGACGACATCGATACGCCCCGCAATGTCGACGGGGCGGAAGAGGTAATCCTGCGTACCCTGGAAGCTCATGGCCTCTACTGGGATGGCGCCTTAACAAGGCAAAGTGAACGTCTCGATCAGTACGAGGCCGCCCTGGCAGAACTGGCGCAGAAGGGCTTGTTGTTCTGGTGCTCGTGCTCACGCAAATCGCTGAGGGGCAACATCTACCCCGGCAAGTGCAGACAACACACAGCCCACCGGGAAGACTGCGCCATCCGTCTGCGAACCCCACCCGGGGAGGTTAGGTGGCAGGAGCGAAGTGGCCAGGCGCATAGTGAAAACGTCGAGAAAACCGTTGGCGACTATGTGCTCAAGCGTCGCGACGGCATATTTTCCTACCAGCTATGTGTGGTGGTTGACGATGCCGATAGCGGCATAAACCACATTGTGCGCGGTGATGATCTGCGGATTACCACTGGACGCCAGATACAACTCACCCGACTACTCGGCTACCCGGAGGCCACCTATCTGCATATCCCCACCATCAACAGCCGATCCGGCCATAAACTGTCGAAGCAAACCTTTGCACCGGGTGTCGACACGCAAAATCCCAATCAGACACTCACAACGCTAATGCAGCTTCTCGGATTAGTGACTCCCACCAATGCTCTGCACCTGTCGATCGAGGAGCTGCTTCGAATCGCCATCGAACAGTGGCGTCTCGTCGCAACCGAAGGCCGTTACCAGCCTACGGCAATCGAGAATTTTGTCGGGTTTTAGCCGCAGCATTCAAGCCAATGCCGCAGCACGCATGGACTCTCTCAGTGCTAATATACGGCGCCTTGATTACTGGAATCTTACGGTTTAGATGCCGACCGCGTTGCTCACCCACTTCCCTTCAGCGGCCCAGGACAAGCTCGCAAGCTTGCTCAGCGGCTTCGGGCTGACGTGCGTGTTCAATCCAGCAGATGGCGCGATAGCGGAAGCGAACTTTGATCGCGCGGATCTTGTGATTGCGCATGTGAGCGCAGGCATTGGGAATCTACTTACGCTCGCTGGCAGCAAACCGGTTGTTTTCATCAACGAATCCGATTCGATACGCGATGCGGTCAATGCCATTCAGGCTGGTGCGGCAGACTACGTCGCGTGGGCTGATATCGAACAAGAGCTGGCGGAGGTAGTCGAGCGAGTTCTGGCTCGCAAATCGGCTGGCGAACTACTCGGAGACAGCGCTCCTATCGCTGAGCTAAGAGGGCAGCTCGACAAGGTCGCCAAAGCCGACGTGCCGGTTGTCGTGTGGGGCGAATCTGGCACCGGCAAGGAATTGCTTGCAAGCATTCTGCACGCGCGCAGCACGCGTTCGAGTGGACCACTGCTCTTCTACAACTGCGCAGCGGCATTGAGTGACTCAGTCGATGCAGACCTGTTCGGCTCCGACAATGATCCGGGCTTACTCGCACGGGCTCGGCAAGGCAGTCTGTTTCTCGATGAAGTGGCCGCACTGCCCGCCTTTGCCCAAGCCAGATTAGTCAGCGCGATCGATGCTCAGCCAGATCAGACCCGCATTATCGCGGGAGCCCGACGCGATCTACGCGATGCCCTGGAGGAAGAGACGCTAAGGGAAGATCTGTACTTTCGGCTGTCGGTTGTGACGCTAGCTGTACCGCCACTACGAAACCGGGGCGACGATCTTATGACGCTGGCCCAGGATTACCTTGAGCGCACCTGCGACCGCCTGCGAAAAGGCAAACTCCGCTTCAGTGCAGCGGCAATTGCCGACATGCAGCGCTACACATGGCCAGGCAACGTCAGAGAACTGGAAAACGCGATCGAACGAGCTGTCATTCTGGCAAGCAGCGATGAAATCGACACAGAATTGCTCGCCATTCGCTTGGCCCCGGATCCTAAGCCAACTACCACTGCCGAAGCGCCTCCCGCGGACTCAGATCGGGGAACCCTGGAGGACTACTTTGTTGCGTTCGTCAACGAGCACCAGGACACCATGACCGAGACCGAGATCGCCAAGTCTCTTGGCATCTCGAGAAAGAGCCTGTGGGAGCGCCGCCAACGGCTTAAAATCCCTCGCAAGAAGAGCCGCCAGACCGCCACAAGCAAGCCAGCCAAAAAATCCTAGCCGGTTGACAGCGCTGGCTAGCTCGGGTTTATTGGCTCTCGTGTCGAGCCCGTGAGAACGGCGCTTCTAGCAACTGACACCGATTGATTCGCACACAACGCGAAGGATAGCCGCAGCCGGACCATCGAGAGCTGCTGATCAAAGCCCTTCCGGATCATTCAAGCGCGCCCGTTACAACGGCGCTGACTCAGTAGCCCGAAAAGATAAGCTGACACACGCTGTTTCAAACGCGATGCCTGAGGTCGGAAATGATCTCGGCACAAACAGCGCCGTTGCCCCGTTTGCGAGTGACATATTCACCCAGACGCAGGGCACGCAACAGAAACCATGGAAACTATGGGTTCAGAGTAAAGTGCCAGAGTAAGTCCTCAACTCCGAGGGTTTGTGGGCGCTCTTCTCTGGCACTTTACTCTGACACCGCACTCTCGTATTTAGGAGACAACATGACTGACTACGCCAGATATCAGTTATGACCACCAGTTCGACACATGACACTCTGATTCTCGCGGCCGATGAGCACGGAATAGAAGAAGACCTCGTTTGCGACAACGCAACCTCAGTCGTACGCGGCCTGCAGGAAGCCGGCTACGAGGCCTACCTCGTCGGTGGCTGTGTTCGAGATCTGCTTCTCGGCGCAAAGCCAAAAGACTTCGACGTTGCAACCAACGCAACGCCGGAAGATGTTCACAAGCTCTTTCGTCGTGCACGGATGATTGGCCGGCGTTTTCGGATCGCGCATGTCCGATTTGGACGCGATGTCATCGAAGTGTCGACGTTCCGAAAACACCACGAAGAAGAGGATGATCTCGACTATCAGACGTCCGCCCGCAGCGAAGACGGCCTTGTGCTTCGCGACAACTTCTACGGCACGCTGGAAGATGACGTCTTTCGTCGAGACTTCACCGTCAACGCGCTCTACTACGATCCGATAACCCAGGAACTGCACGACTACGCAGGCGGCTTGGAAGATCTCAAAGCCAAGAGACTGCGCCTGATCGGAAAGCCAGCGGCGCGCTTCCGCGAAGACCCGGTAAGAATTCTGCGAGCCGTTCGCTTCACCGCTAAGCTCGGTTTTACGCCAGATCAGGAGCTGCTCGATGCGATTCCCGATATCGCGGAGCTTCTGACCGCCATCCCTCCCGCAAGGCTATTTGATGAAGTCGCAAAGCTGCTGCTGCACGGCTGGGCGGAAAAGACCTGGGAAATCATGACCGAGCTGGAGCTCGCGTACATACTCTTCCCCACCACTCGCCCAGAGAGCGATCTTATTGCGGCAGCCATGCGCAACACCGATCGTCGCGTTGCGGAAGACAAGCCCGTTACGCCAGGCTTCCTGCTCGCGGTAATCCTCTGGGAAGACTATCAAGCCCGAGTAGGTGAGTTGATTCTCAGCCAGAATATGCAGGTTGCGGAACAGCGCGCCGGAGATCAGTGCGTTGCCGAGCAAAACCTTACCGTGGCTATTCCGCGCCGCTTTGCTCAGTTCATAAAGGAGACCTGGAGCCTGCAGCCACGATTGGAAAAACGCGGCGGCAAAGGTGTTCAGAAGCTTCTCCGTCACCCTCGCTTTCGCGCAGCCTATGATTTTCTCGCCCTTCGAGCCGAATGCGGCGTGATCGAAGAAGACATCGTTAAGTACTGGACCGACATTCAACTGGAGTATCCGGTTGAGTCACGTCCGGAAGAATCAGATGACGGCGAAGAGACGGCTGACGGCGAAACGAAACGCAAACGTCCAGGCCGAGGCCGCGGCAGACGCCGCTCCGGCGGCCCGCGCAAGGCCGATGGCAACACTGGTGACAGCGGCAACTCTGGCAACAGCTCCGGTAACAGCGCCAGCAATGGCCGCGGCGCGAGCACATCAGACAAAGACGGCGAAGCCCGCAAGCCAAAACGACGTCGCCGGCGCCGTCGTAAGCCAGCCGCTGCAGGTGGCGCGCAAGGTCAGGCATCCGGCTCGGCCAGCAACGACTAGTGTCTGATCGCTGAAAGACGATCACAGTGTCCGACCTCGAAGACCACGTAACGCTCCTACCGCCGACGGTAGATACGGATTCCCTGCCGCGGTACATCTGTGTTGAAGGCCCAATCGGCGTGGGCAAAACCACGCTGGCTCGCAAGCTCGCCGATACGTTTCAATATCAAACGCTGCTCGAAGGCGCGCAGGCGAACCCGTTTCTACCCAGGTTCTATCGCGACCCGAAACGCTTCGCCCTGGCCACTCAATTGTCCTTCTTGCTCGAGCGCGCCAGGCAGCTAACGGAGCTGAAAGAAGGTGACATGCACGGTGCGACGGTTGTTGCGGATTTCCTGATCGAAAAAGATCGGCTGTTCGCTGAGTTAACGCTCGATGCAAACGAGTTGGACATCTATCGGCAAATTTACGACTCCCTCGACATCCGGCCACCGAAACCTGATCTGGTTCTATATCTGCAGGCGCCAGTAGACATTCTGCATCGCCGCATTCGCAGCCGAGGCGTCGCAACTGAGCAGCGGATGGACACCGACTATCTGCGCGAGCTTTCCGAGAGCTATGCGCGTTTTTTCCACTCGTATCGTGACGCACCTCTACTCATCATCAATGCCGCCGAGATCGATTTCGCGCACAATAGAAGCCACTATGAAGCGCTTCTGGAACAGGTGCTGTCGATGGACGGAACCGTTCGATACTTCAATCCACACCCAACTCTGCTATGAGTCGGGAGCGTCAACATACGGGGCAGGATGCGGACGCTAGCCAGTCATAGCAGCCCAAACGGCACCGATAGTGAGCACGAGCGAATGAGTAGTCAGTCAAAACGAAAAGCAGTAACGCTAACAACGCTCATGGCGATGAAAGCACGCGGCGAGAAAATTACGGCGCTTACTGCCTACGACGCCCTGTTCGCAGAACTCATATCCACCGCGGGTGTGGATGTCATTCTCGTCGGCGATTCCCTTGGCATGGTCCTGCAAGGGCACGACAGCACGTTGCCGGTAACCATGGCTGACATGGTGTACCACATGAACAATGTGCGCCGAGGCAACAACGGTGCGTTGATCATGGCGGATCTTCCGTTCATGTCCTACGCATCAGAGCAGCAGTCACTGCAGAGTGCAGCCGAGCTGATGCGCGCCGGCGCTCACATCGTCAAATTGGAAGGTGGGGCCTGGCTGGCCGAGAGCACACGAATGCTCGTGGAGCGAGGCATTCCAGTGTGCGCACATATGGGATTGACGCCACAATCCATAAATCGCATCGGCGGCTATCGAGTCCAGGGACGCGACCCATCCCAGGCCAAAGAGATGATCGATGAAGCCAAAGTATTACAGGATGCAGGAGCTGCCATCCTGTTGCTGGAATGTGTGCCAGTGGATCTGACCAATGCGATTTCACAAGCACTGGAAGTCCCAGTCATTGGCATAGGCGGCGGTCCTGGAGCAGACGGCCAGATCATGGTGATGCACGACATGCTTGGAATAACGCCCTCCAGCATCAGAGTGCCGAAGTTCGTGAAAAACTTTTTGCCCGAGAGCAAAAACGGTATTGCGGGAGCTTTCGAAGCCTATGTCGAGGCGGTAAAAGGCGGCGTATTCCCGGGGCCAGAGCATTCCTTCACCTGATCAACAATCAGGTTGGTGAGTGTGGTGATTTAGGGAGAGTCATTCAGCGTGCAGATCATCAAGAGCATTTCTGAGCTTCGCACAGCGCTGCAGAATCGCAGTCACGGGCGAACGGTTGGGCTTGTGCCGACCATGGGCAACCTGCATGAGGGGCATCTCGAACTCGCAAAACACTGTCGCGACCGCTGCGACATTGTTGTTGCATCGGTGTTCGTGAATCCAAAACAGTTTGGCGAGGCAGAGGATTTTTCCGACTACCCTCGCACCCTCGAGGATGACGCCGACTTGCTTGCGGCGGCGGGTACCGACTACGTCTTCGCACCGACAGACGATGCGATGTATCCGGGCGGCCATGCCAGCGCGACCAACATCTCGGTGACAACTCTGTCGAGCGAGCTGTGCGGCGAGCATCGGCCCGGGCACTTCGACGGTGTCGCAACGGTTGTCACAAAGCTATTCAATATCGTCATGCCCGATATGGCGTTCTTCGGCGAAAAGGACTGGCAGCAGCTCACCATTCTTTCCCGCATGGTTGCGGACCTCAACATGCCAATTCAGGTCATTGGCGTGCCCACCGTGCGCGCACCGGATGGCCTTGCGCTGTCGAGTCGCAACCAATATCTGAGTGAAGAGGAGCGCCAGCAGGCCCCCGTTTTATACCGGACACTTATGGATATCGTGCACGCACTGCAAGCTGGCGCTACTAGCTTCGACCGACTGGAGCACACCGCCAGAGTGGCTCTTCGGAGCGCGGGCTTCGAGGTAGATTACGTCTCCATACGGCATGCCGACACCCTCGCGCCCGCCACGGAAGAAGATCAGCATTATCGAGTACTCGCCGCCGCCCACCTGGGTAAGGCCCGGTTAATTGACAACGTTGGGCTGGACCTACGATGACAAACACTCAGTCAGGCGGCGCGCGCCCCAGCGAGCTACCGGCATGGCAGGAGCTTGCCCAACTGGCGGCCAGCATCGCCGACGTGCCGTCGATAGAACTGACGAAACAACGACATACGAATCCGGCCAGCACGATTGATGTCGCTGGTTTGCATATCGATTTCAGCAAGCAGCGCATCAACGATTCCATCGCTACAACGCTTGTGCTGCTGGCGCAGCAGAGTGGATTGGCTGACGCCATCGACGCCCAGTTTCGCGGCGATCACATAAACAACAGCGAAAACCGAGCCGTGCTGCACAGCGCGTTGCGTGCACCGAAGAACAAGCGTCCGGCCTCAGTAGCCGACTCCATCGAGAACGAACAGCAGCGGCTGCTCGAATTCGCCGAGAGTGTTCGAAGCACACAGTTGCGCGGTTTCACTGGCAAAGCGTTCACCGACGTCGTTCACATTGGTATCGGCGGATCACATCTCGGGCCAGAACTGGTTTATCGCGCTCTGGGACCAGGCGATGGTCCAAGCGTGCACTTTGTCGCCAACGTTGACGGCGCGGCACTGGCGGAGCTACTACCGAAGCTGGATCCGGAACGCACCCTCGTCACTATCGTCTCCAAGTCCTTTACAACCGCAGAGACAAAAGCGAACGCCGACAGTATGCGTTCCTGGTTTATAGAACGAACCGGGCGACCGGATGCTATCGCCTCACACTTCTGCGCCGTCAGTACCAACCTGGATGCCATCGATGAATTCGGGTTGGACCGCAATCGGGTGTTCACGATGTGGGACTGGGTAGGTGGTCGCTACTCCGTCTGGAGCTCCGTCGGGTTACCGATTGCCTTGGCGCTCGGCAGGGAAGGCTTCTTGAGTTTTCTCAACGGCGCTCATGCGATGGACGATCACTTCTGCCATGCAGACTGGTCAGAAAACGCGCCGGTGCAGATGGCGCTATCCAGCATCTGGAACACTAACTTCCTGGGCGCAACCAGCCTCGCCGTTCTACCCTACGATCGGCGCCTGGCGTTACTGCCGGATTTTTTGCAGCAGCTCGACATGGAGAGCAACGGCAAGCGAGTACATCGGGACGGCAGCGATGTGACCATCAATACCGCCACCGTGCTTTGGGGCGGCGAAGAAACAAACGGTCAGCACGCTTTCCACCAACAGTTACACCAGGGCACGCAGTCGTTCAGTGCAGATTTTCTCGCTGTCATCGAACCTGATCATCCGCGCCAGGAACATCACAATGCGCTGCTCGCCAACTGCCTCGCACAAAGTCAGGCGATGTTACTGGGCAGGGAAACAGACGAAGCACATCGCCGCGTTCCCGGCAGCCGAGCTACGACGACGATTCTGCTGGCGGCGCTAACGCCATACACGATGGGCGCCCTTCTAGCCCTCTACGAGCAAAAGGTGTTCTGTCAGGGTGTGATCTGGCAGATCAATTCATTCGATCAGTGGGGTGTGGAGCTAGGCAAACAGCTCGCCGAACCGATTCTCGCCGCACTCGTCGACGACTCCTCCAAAACGAACACCGGCGATGCGCAGGACCCTTCGACGCAGGCGCTGCTGGCGCAAATTGAACAGAAGCGAAATCATCATGAGTGATCTATACCCCGTACCGGCCGAATTTCTGCAACGCGCACATCTCAACGATGCGGACTACCAACGCATGTACAGCCAATCCATCAATGAGCCAGAGGCATTCTGGGCTGAGCAGGCCACGGCATTCATCGACTGGAGCAAACCATGGAATAAAGTCGTCGAAGCTGATTTTCCAAACGGCAACATCTCCTGGTTCGATGGCGCAGAGTTGAACGTTGCATACAACTGCATCGACCGTCACTTGCCGCAGCGCGCAGAGCAGACTGCAATCATCTGGGAGGGCGATGATCCGGCTGACTCCAAGACCATCACCTACCAGCAATTGCACGACGAGGTAAGCAAGCTCGCTGGTGGGCTGACCAGCCGCGGCGTCAAACGCGGCGATCGTGTTTGCATATACATGCCGATGATCCCTGAGGCCGCATACGCCATGCTCGCGTGCGCGCGTATCGGCGCTATTCACTCTGTTGTTTTCGGTGGTTTCTCTCCGCAATCACTGCGCGATCGCATACTCGACTCAGACTGCCAATGTGTGATTACCGCAGACGAAGGCGTTCGCGGCGGCAAGCCTATTCCACTGAAGGCAAACACTGACGAAGCTGTGGCTGGCTGCCCCAACGTACACAGCGTGGTGACGGTTCGCCGAACCGGCGCGTCGGTCAGCTGGAACTCCGATCGGGATGTTTGGTACTCCGAGCTCACCTCGGATCAACCTACGACGTTCGAGCCCGTCGCCATGGCCTCAGAGGATCCGCTCTTCATTCTTTACACGTCTGGTTCCACCGGCAAGCCCAAGGGCGTTCAGCATGGCAGCGGCGGCTATTTGCTGCATGCCGCGATGACCCACAAATACGTCTTCGATTATCACGATGGTGATATCTACTGGTGCACAGCCGACGTTGGCTGGATCACCGGGCACTCCTACATCGTGTATGGGCCGCTCGCAAACGGCGCAACGACACTCATGTTTGAGGGGGTTCCTACCTACCCGGATTCCTCTCGTTGCTGGCAGGTGATCGACAAACACAAGGTCAACATTTTCTATACGGCGCCAACGGCTTTGCGGCAGCTAATGAGCCAGGGCAATGATCCGGTCACCAGCACTGATCGCAGCAGCCTGCGCCTGCTTGGCAGCGTTGGCGAACCAATCAACCCGGAAGCCTGGGAATGGTACTACCACGTTGTGGGTGATGGCCGTTGCCCCATCGTTGATACGTGGTGGCAAACCGAAACCGGGGGCATCATGATCACGCCATTACCCGGTGCGACCGCATTGAAGCCAGGCTCGGCCACCCGCCCGTTTTTCGGGGTGACGCCGGCTCTGGTGGATACCGAAGGCAATGTCATTGAAGAAACAGAAGCCTCTGGGAATCTGGTGATAACCAGCAGCTGGCCCGGTCAGATCCGAACCGTCTATGGCGACCACCAACGCGTGATCGACACGTACTACAGCACCTATAAGGGCTTCTATTTTACCGGCGATGGCGCTCGGCGCGACGCTGATGGCTACTACTGGATAACCGGCCGTGTCGACGATGTCATGAACATCTCCGGACACCGGATGGGAACCGCGGAAGTTGAGAATGCTCTAGTGGAGCATGATGGCGTCGCTGAGGCGGCGGTTGTGGGCTTCCCTCACGACGTCAAAGGCGAAGGCATCTACGCCTATGTGACGCTGATGACAGCCAACCATGACGACCCAGACAAACTACGCGAGGAACTCATTGCGCTGGTCCGCTCTGAGATCGGCCCTATCGCCAAACCCGACCACATTCAGTTCGCTCCTGGGTTGCCGAAAACGCGTTCCGGCAAAATCATGCGCAGAATCCTGCGCAAGATCGCGGCGAACGAACTGGATAACCTCGGCGACACGTCCACACTCGCGGATCCGAGTGTGGTTGACGATCTGATCGCGAACCGGGGTAATCGCTAGGGGGCGACTACCGCGTAATCGCCGGGAGGCGCTTACCACGTAATCGCCGGAAGGCGCTTACCACTGCGGATAGAGAACCAGGTCGATACGGCGGTTCTTTCGTCGCCCTTCCTGCGTTTCGTTGTTTGCTATCGGCTGGGTTTCTCCGTAGCCAACGGCTGACACGTTTGCAGCGCTGACGGATCCGCTATTCAGCAGAAACTCGATGACGGCGTTCGCGCGTCGTTTCGACAAATCGAGGTTCGAAAGGTCTGCACCGAACGAATCTGTATGTCCCTCAACGATTACCGGGGCTTGCGGGAACTCCGCCAAGGCGCCCCGCACTTTGGCCAGGATTTCATCATGCTCCGGCGCGAGCGACGCCTGCCCGCTGGCGAACGTCAGCCCAACCAGCCGAATGATCAAACGCTCCTGAGAACGGAACACCTCCGCCTCACCCGGTGCAAACAGCGCCTCCATACGCTGCATACGCTCGCGTTGTTGTTGCTGACGAGCAAGTTCCTGATTCAACCGTTCGCGCGCACGTGATTCGCCGCCCAACTCGTTCTGCAAGCGCTCGACTTCCTGATCCAGAGCCACAATGTGATCACGGGCCTGATCGTAGTCAGCTTGGCTGCGCGCCATCGACTGCTGTAGATCCACAATACGCGCACGCACTTCCGCGGCTGCCGCCTTTGGGCCATCGTCAAAGTAGACGGCGCTATCCAGATCCGCAGCGATAGCGCGAATTTCGTTCTGCCACATCAGCAACTCGCTCTCCACCGCCGCATCCTCTCTGCGCAGGCGTTTAACGAGGGCGCTCACATACTCTGCTCTACGCGCATCATGCAGCGCAGTATTGGCAAGGTCTCTAGGTCGGTCTGTATCGTAGCGATCACGCGCCAGTTCGCTACGCGCCTGATCCAACAGAGATTGGGCGCGCTGCAGAGATTCAGGCGCGTAGTCATCGGCGTCAGCATCTTTGGCGCGTTCAATCGAGTTCTCAATTTCAGTGAAAAGCGACACCTCGATCGCAGCTAACTCAGCTTCCCGATAGCCTTCTGTCGCCTTTTCGGCATAACGATCTACGCCACGCTCACGATCAGACTCAAGGCGTCGAACTGCGTCGAAGAAGTTCTCCTCTGCATCCGTCCAAAGCTTGCTGGCTGCATCCTTCGCTCCGGCTTCCTGGGCATCAAGGCGGGCTTGATACGCATCCGATATGCGCGCACGAATGCGGACGCTGACCGTTGCGGCTTCGTCGAACAATTCCTCGGCATCTGCCAGAAGGCCCTGAATGCGATCCAATTTACCGCCGTCGTCAAATATCTCTTCAGCTTTCAGGTACGCCGCCCCAGCTTTGCCGTAGATTGTTGGCGCAAGAACGACAGCGCGCTCCTTGTTCGCACGTTCTAGAGCAGCCTTTGCGTCATTGAACATCGGTCCGCGCAGGCTGGCTTGCAGATCGTCTTCCGCAGCGAACGTGAAGGATGCGGCTAGCGGCAGCGTCAAAGTAAGGATCATCAACAGCTTTTTCATGCGCTTCTCCGCAGTCGTTGTTCCGGACGTAATGTAAACGGTGGTTGGCTAGATCCGGCACCACCGATGCGAACGGACATACTATCATTCGTCTGCACGAGGAGACGGGCGCGAAGCATTCGAAGACACGGTCAGACCGACGTCTTCACGAGGAGAGGGAGGCGAAGCATCCAGCGACACGGTGATCTCATCAGCGAAGGAGATCGCCACACCTTCCGATCTCGATGAGCCCGTCGGTTCGCGATGATGGGGTTGAGCGCGGTCTCAATGAAGAGATGCTGAGCATGCGATGACGCGGTCAGACCGACGTCTTCACGAGGAGAGGGAGGCGAAGCATCCAGCGACGTGGTGATCTCATCAGCGAAGGAGATCCCCACACCTTCCGATCTCGATGAGCCCGTCGGTTCGCGATGATGGGGTTGAGCACGCCGAGTCCTGCTACTTTGCCAATGAGAAATGGACGGGGCAAAAAAAAGCCGGCCTTATGGCCGGCTTTTTCGGTTTCTGCGCTATCAGGATCTGTAGCTTTCGACTTCCTTCATCGAGAGCTTGATGCGACCACGTTGGTCAACATCCAGACATACCACTTCAATGTCCTGACCCTCTTCGAGGTAGTCCGACACTTTCTCAACACGCTCTTCAGCAATCTGAGAAATGTGCAGCAGACCATCCGTTCCCGGGAAGATCGTGATGAACGCGCCGAAATCGACGATTCGTGCAACCTTGCCCTTGTAGATCTTGCCGACTTCAGCTTCAGCCGTTACTTCTTCGATACGGGCAATCGCCGCGTCTCGCGCTTCCGCTGTGGCCGCGTAAATCTTTACGCTACCGTCGTCGTCAATATCGATTTCGCAACCGGTGGTTTCGACAATGCTGCGAATGGTCGCGCCGCCTTTACCAATCACGTCACGAATCTTGTCCTGATCAACTTTCACAACCGTGATCGTTGGGGCATTTTCTGAGACGGAATCGCGCGACTTGTCGATTACCTTGTTCATCTCGCCAAGGATGTGCATGCGAGCTTCATTCGCCTGCGCTAGTGCCTGGTCCATGATCTCTTCGGTGATGCCATCGATCTTGATGTCCATCTGAAGCGCGGTGATACCTTCAGCGGTGCCCGCGACCTTGAAGTCCATGTCACCGAGGTGGTCTTCATCGCCCAGGATATCGGTTAGCACGGCAAAGCGATTGCCTTCTTTGACAAGGCCCATCGCAACACCAGCAACTGGCGCCTTCATCGGAACACCAGCGTCCATCAGAGCAAGTGAGGTGCCACAAACCGACGCCATTGAACTGGAACCGTTGGATTCGGTGATCTCTGAGACAACACGCAACGTGTACGGAAACTCTTCCGGATCAGGCAGCACAGCCGACACACCGCGACGAGCCAGCCAACCGTGGCCAACTTCGCGACGCTTCGGGCCACCCATGAAGCCAGCTTCACCGACGCTGTAGGGAGGGAAGTTGTAGTGCAGCATGAAGTAGTCTTTGTAGCTGCCCTCAAGCGCATCAACCATTGCCGCATCACGCTGGGTACCCAGTGTTGCGACAACAATCGCCTGCGTCTCGCCTCGCGTGAAGAGTGCGCTGCCGTGCGTTTTCGGCAACATACCTACTTCAACTTCGATTGGGCGCACGGTGCGAAGGTCACGACCATCGATGCGAGGCTCGCCTTCGATGACGCGATTGCGGACCGTGCTCTTCTCAATTTTGCCAAACGCCCCGCTGACATCGTCAACGCTGTACTGGGCATCGTCGCCGCTAGTAAGCGCTTCCACGGTTTTGTTGCGAGCCGCTCGGACTGCATCCTGTCGCTCAGCTTTGTCGGTGATGCGATATGCCGCGCCAAGATCGGCAGCGGCAATTGTCGATACTTTCTCGGCCAGTGACTCATCCGCCGCCGGTGCCTGCCAGTCCCACTTGGGCTTGCCAGCTTCAGCGGTTAACTCGTTGATGGCTTTGATGGCAACCTGCATTTCCTGATGGGCGTAGAGGACAGCACCCAGCATCAGATCTTCGGGAAGCTCTTTTGCTTCAGATTCAACCATCAGCACGGCGCCTTCGGTGCCTGCAACAGCCATATTGAGCAGCGAGTCTTCTAGCTCAGCAGCGCCCGGGTTAACCAGGTACTCACCGTCCTTGAAGCCGATGCGTGCACCGGCGATCGGGCCCGCAAACGGTACGCCAGACAGCGACAGCGCGGCAGAAGCACCGATCATAGAAATGATGTCCGGATCCTGATCTTTATCGGTCGACATGACCGTACAGATCACCTGAACTTCATTGAGGAAACCTTTAGGGAACAACGGACGCAGAGGCCGGTCGATCAAGCGGCAGGTCAGCGTTTCTTTCTCAGAAGGCCGGCCTTCCCTGCGGAAGAATCCGCCAGGGATCTTGCCGGCAGCGTACGTCTTTTCCTGATAGTTAACGGTCAGCGGAAAGAACGCCTGACCGGGGCGTGCTTCTTTTGCCGCCACAACCGTACACAGAACAACGACGTCGCCCATGCTGGCCATTACTGAACCGGTCGCTTGCTTTGCGACCTTGTTGGTTTCCAGGGTGACCTGCTGGCCCCCGAATGTGAATGTCTTCGATATCGGATTCAAATTCTCTTCTCCTTTGAGGCAGGACCTATTTCCTGCGCTACGACTTACTACTTAATAAATTCCTGTCTGTGCCTGCCGAACCACAGCTCGGCGGCACAAGTGAAATTCGGGTTATCGACGCAGGCCAAGGCTCTTAATGAGAGCGGCGTAACGATCAGTATTCTTGGACTTCAGATAGTCCAGCAATTTGCGTCGCTGGTTCACCATACGAATCAGACCGCGACGAGAGTGGTGATCTTTCTTGTGCTCCTTGAAGTGATCCTGGAGCGTATTGATGTTGTGTGTCAGCAGCGCAACCTGCACTTCCGGCGAGCCTGTGTCGCCTTCAGATTGCTGGTACTGCTTTACGATGTCGTCTTTCTGTTGGGCAGTGAGTGCCATTTCCATCTCCTGATTAACATGCCATTAAGCAAACCGACTGACCGCGCATGTTTACAGCCATCGGCGTTCAAACTACGAGACGACGAGGCGCGATTCGGCCATCGTCCAAAACTTCTCCTACGCCCAGAAAGCTGTTGCCGGCGTCTTCCGCAAGCAACTGAACCCAGCCTTCGCTGGGTGCTTTAGGGACTAATACTGGTTGACCCTGACGTACGTAGAACGTGCTGGACTCATCCAGTTCTACTGCCGGCCATTGTCGCACCGCGTTTCGAACGGGTTGCAACAGATGATCGAGCGAACCTTTTTCTCGCTCAGCCTCAAGGTCTTCAAACGTAATAAGGTCTTCTTCCGTAAACGGACCGGCACCAAGGCGACGGAGTTCAGTAACGTGGGCGCCGCAGCCAAGCGCCTCGCCCAGATCGTCTGCGATGGTGCGAACGTAGGTGCCTTTGCTGCAATGTATATGCAGTTCAATGTCATCGCCTGAATGGCTTAGCAAGTCATTGCGATATACTGAAATGGCCCGTGCTTCCCGCTCGACTTCAATGCCTTGCCTAGCGAGCTTATACAGAGGCTGTCCGTTGTGTTTGAGAGCACTGTACATGGATGGCACCTGCATGATGTCACCACGAAACGCATCGAGCTCCCGCTCCACATCATCACTTGTCACGCCATCCGTAGGCCGGGTGGCAATGATCTCTCCTTCCGAATCTGAGGTATCGGTTCGCTCACCGAGGCGAATGCGCACCCAGTACGTCTTTTCAGATGACAGCAGATATTGGGAAAACTTGGTGGCCTCTCCAAAACACAGCGGCAACACCCCGGTGGCTAGCGGGTCGAGGCTTCCGGTATGACCCACTTTCGCTGCACCGAACAAACGCTTGGCTCGTTGCACAGCATCGTTTGAGCTCATGCCTTTCGGTTTGTCGACAACCAGTAAGCCGTTGACCGGCCTACCTTTACGACGGCGGCTCATCGGTCTTTCTCCGTATCCGTGTCTACACCAGCGTCTGGATCCGATTCATCGTCCCCTCGTCGCTCGTCATCTTGTGCAACGGCTCGCTCAATTAGTTGCTCAAGCGCAGGCCCGGTTTCGGCGATTAGGTCGTAGTGAAACCGCAGACGAGGCGTCGTGCGCATGGTATGGCGTTGGGCGATTTCTGTACGCAGGAAGCCAGCAGCACCACGCAGCACAGCGATCAATTCATCACGCGCATCACCCTCGCAATCAACCGCGGTCACATACACGTCCGCCCAGCTCAAGTCCCGGCTAACTTTGACCTCATTGATCGCGAGCAAGCTCACTCGCGGATCTCGCATCTTGCGCGTGACGATATCCGCGAGTTCTTCGCGAATGAAGTCTGCAACCTTGAGTTCACGTCCGTAATCCTTCACGACTACAGTTCGCGAGCGACCTCTTTCGTGTCGAACACTTCGATCTGATCACCAGGACGCACATCGTTGTAGTTGCGTACACCGATACCACATTCCATGCCGTTACGAACGTCGTTGACGTCGTCTTTGAATCTTCTCAGCGATTCCAGCTCGCCTTCGTAGATCACAACGTTATCGCGCAGCACACGAATGGGTTTGTTTCGGAACACGTTGCCTTGGGTAACCATGCAACCAGCAATCGCGCCGAACTTAGGCGATCGGAACACGTCACGCACTTCGGCGATACCGATGATCTCTTCGCGAATCTCCGGCGACAGCATGCCTGACAGAACCGCCTTCACATCGTCCAGCAGCTCATAGATCACGCTGTAATAACGCAGGTCCAGACCTTCGCGCTCAATCAGCTTCTTCGCCGCAGTATCAGCCCGAACGTTGAAACCAAAGATCGCCGCGCCGTAGGTTAGCGCCATCGTCGCATCGGATTCCGTGATGCCGCCAACCCCTGAGCCCAGGATATTGGCAGACACTTCATCGTTACCAATCTCAGCAATGGCCTGGGTAATGGCTTCGAGCGATCCACGCACGTCCGCCTTCAACACCAGTTTGAGCGTCGGTTTCTGACCGTCGGCCAGATTGCTGAACATGTTTTCGAGCTTGGCCGCCTGCTGCAGCGCCTGACGCTGCTCGTTGCTGCGTGAGCGACGGAAGTCTGCAACTTCCCTTGCTTTGCGTTCGTCAGCCGCAACGGAGAATTCATCACCCGCCGCCGGCGTTCCGCCCAGTCCCAGAATCTCGACAGGCGTTGACGGCCCGGCTTCCTGAACCTGCTCACCGCGATCATTGATCATGGCTCGCACACGGCCGGTGGATTCACCAGCAATCAAGATATCACCCTGCCGAAGCGTACCGTTCTGAACCAGAACCGTTGCAACCGGTCCGCGGCCGCGATCGAGCTTCGATTCCAGCACGGTGCCACGTCCCGAGGCATCAGGAACGGCCTCCAGCTCGAGCAGTTCGGCCTGCAGGTTAATCGCCTCCAGTAACTCATCGATGCCCTGTCCAGTAATGGCAGAAACATGCACGAACTGAGTATCGCCACCAAAGTCTTCGGGTGCGACGCCGAGTGCAGACAACTCGTTGCGTACCCGGGTCGGATCCGCGCCTTCGAGATCACACTTGTTGACCGCAACAATCATCGGTACTTCCGCCGCCTGGGCGTGCTGCACTGCCTCTTCGGTTTGCGGCATGACGCCGTCATCGGCAGCAACAACCAGAATTACAATATCCGTGGTTTTCGCGCCACGCGCTCGCATCGCTGTGAACGCTGCGTGTCCCGGCGTATCGATGAACGCGATCCTGCCGTTGTCTGTCTCGACACTGTAGGCCCCGATGTGCTGGGTAATTCCACCAGCCTCACCCGACACGACGCGCGCCTTTCGAATGTAGTCGAGCAGTGAGGTTTTGCCGTGATCGACGTGGCCCATGACCGTCACTACCGGCGAGCGAGGTACTGCGTCACCTTCGACACTCATGGACTCGACGAGCTCCTGCTCAATCGCGTCGTCAGAGACCGGCTTGGGAGTGTGACCCAGCTCTTCAACCACAAGGGTTGCCGTGTCCTGGTCAACGGTTTGGTTGATCGTTGCCATGACACCAAGACCCATCAAGGTCTTGATGACTTCGCCCGCTTTGATACTCATGCGCTGGGCGAGATCTCCTACCGAGATCATCTCCGGCACTTCAATGTCGCGCGCAACTACTTCGGTCGGACGAGAGAACTCACCGCCGTGAGTATCGATTTGAATGGCTTTACGACGAGGGCGTCGCGCTTCTTTCAGCGACAGTTCCCGGCGGCGTCCGCCACCGTCTCTGCGACCACCACGACTAGGCTTGTCCTTGCCGCGGCGCGAAGGCCCAGAGCCTTTCGCACCCGACTTGGCGTCTTGTTGAGAGGCAAGCGTCGCTTCAGCCGCCGCAGCTTTGGCTGCTTCTTCTGGCGACGGTTGACGAGCTGCTGCTTCTGCTGCTGCTTTCGCCTTCGCTGCTTCCGCTTCGCGCTGCTTTGCGATTTCCTGACGTTTGCGCTCGGTTTCTTCGCGCTGTACCTGTTCCTGCCGACGACTTTCCTGTTGACCCGCCGCTCGGCGAGCCTCTTCCTCACGTATCCGCTCAGCTTCGATTTGCGCCGCGCCTTTACGTACCGGACGCGCAGGAGCAACTGGCGGCTCTTCAGCTGCCGCAGCTGCTTTCGCCGCCGCCTCTGCTTCGGCTGCTGCTTCTGCTTTCGCCGCCGCTTCCGCTTCAGCCGCTGCTTCGGCCGCCGCTTGGGCTTCAGCTGCCGCTGCAGCCTCCGACTGAGCCGTGTCTTCGGGTTGAGCCGCGACTGTTGTTTCAGCCACAGATTCTGCTTCTGCCGCCGTCTCTAGCGCGGGTTCATCAACCGGCTCTATAGACTCTTCCGCAACCTCAACTTCCGGTTCTGGCTCGCGCTTTACGTATGTTCGCTTCCGGCGAACTTCAATGTTCACCTTCTTGTTGCCGCCGCGAGCACCTGCGCTCACGGTCGACTTCTGCTTGCGCTTGAGCGTGATCTTGCTCGGCGCTGTTCGCGCACCGCGCAGGTGCTCAAGCAGCGTGCGCTTCTCTTCCTCGGAAACGCTATCCGATTCGCTGCCGTGGCTCAGGCCAGCTTCTTTCATCTGCTTGAGCAAACGGTCCGCTGGTACGCCAACGGTCTCCGCCAACTGTTGTACTGTGACGTCTGACATACGTCTTCCTCTTTGCTCTGCCTTACTCGTCGCCTGCTGCTTCTTCGAACCATGGCGCTCGTGCGGTCATGATCAGTTCGGCGGCTTGTTCTTCAGAGAGCTCGGGCACGTATTCGGTGAGATCACCGACCGACAATTCCGCGAGATCTTCCATGCTGCACACTCCATTGCGGGCCACTGCATAGGCCAGCTCCTGAGTCATGCCATCCATTTCCAGCAGGTCTTCCTGGGGGCGATTCCCACACAGAGATTCCTCGTCCGCGATTGCGCGCGTTAACAGTGCATCTTTCGCACGGTTACGCAGTTCTTCCACAATCTCTTCATCAAAACCTTCAATACTGACCATCTCTTCCATCGGCACATACGCCACTTCTTCAAGCGACGTAAAGCCTTCCTCGACGAGCGCACCGGCTACATCCTCGTCGATATCGAGCGCTTCTTTAAACAGAACCATCAGCTTTTCAGCTTCTTCTTCCTGTTTCGCGACCTGCTCATCAATCGTCATGATGTTCAAGGTCCAGCCGGTAAGCTCAGACGCCAGCCGAACGTTCTGACCGCCGCGGCCAATGGCCTGAGCCAGGTTGTCTTCTTCTACCGCGATATCCATGGCATTGGCATCTTCATCGAGCACGATGGACTCGACTTCCGCAGGTGCCATGGCGTTGATCGCTAACTGGGCGACGTTGTCGTGCCACAGCACGATGTCGATTCGCTCACCCGCAAGCTCGCCCGATACCGCCTGCACTCGAGAACCGCGCATACCGACGCAGGCACCGACCGGATCGATGCGGCCATCATTGGTCATCACGGCAATCTTGGCGCGGGATCCCGGATCGCGCGCTGCGCCTCGAATTTCGATGATGTCTTCTGCAATCTCCGGCACTTCAATCTTGAACAGCTCGATGAGCACCTTGGGTGACGTACGCGTCAGGATGAGCTGGGGCCCACGCATTTCAGGCCGAATCTCCTGAAGGATTGCCCGCAGCCGATCATTGATCCGAAAGTTCTCTCGTGGAATCAGGTGTTCCCGCAGCAAGATGCCTTCAGCGTTGTTACCCAGATCAACAATGACGTTGTCTCGACCCACTTTCTTGACGGTGCCGCTGATGAGTTGGCCAATCTGGGGTTCATATTCAGCAACGACGCGCGCGCGCTCAGCTTCGCGAACCTTTTGAAAGATGACCTGCTTAGCGGTTTGCGCTGCGATCCGGCCAAAGTCGACCGAGTCCACTTCGATCCGGTGGAACTCGCCAACACCCAGTCCGAGTTCCTTAGCCTGCTCGGAATGCACACTGATATGGGCGGTCGGGGTGTACTCAATCTCGAGTTCACCAGGCTCGACAATCTCCCAAACGCGATGGGTGTCGTACTCGCCGGTATCGCGATCAATCTTGACCTGAAACTCCGCTTCCTCGTGGTAGCGTTTCTTGGTCGCTGACGCGAGCGCCGTTTCCAGGGCATCGATAATGATTTCCGGAGAGACATTCTTCTCCAGAGAAACCGATTCAATAACCTGCAGAATTTCTTTACCCATCTGACTCATCCTCTCGACCGGCACGAACCGGCACACATCCGGTATTCATCCAGCTCTGCAACTACCCAGGCTTCGCACGAACGCGTTCGAAGCCCCGAACAATTCTCTACTCGCCTGCCTCAAGTGCAGCGCGTTGTCTTTATGCGCCCTACTCGAACACTGGAACGATGCGCGCTCGTTGTACTCCCTCGATCGGCAGCACGAATTCCTCATCATCTACCTGCACCACCGCCTGTCCGTCTTCAACACCTGCCAGCAGGCCGATGAAACGGCGGCGGCCTTCAAACGGAACATTCAGCCGCAGATCAACTTGAGAGCCGACGAACGCCTCGTACTGCTCGGGCTTAAATAGCACCCGATCAAAACCTGGTGATGACACTTCCAGGCGATAGGCATCGGAGACGATGTCTGCCACATCCAACAGATCGCTTACGTGGCGGCTGACCTGCTCACAGTGCTCAATCGATATGCCGTCTTCACGGTCGATATAGATTTTCATCGCAGCACGCTTGTTGCTTGGGTTGTATTCAACGCCCCAAACCTCGCAATCAAGCGACGCCACTGTGTCGCTGATCAATTCTTCGATTTCTCGCTCCCGGCGATTCAAGCTACGGCCTCACCCGGCGCTGCGCGCATTTAGTGGCCGGCCCTCTCGTTCGTGACCGGCGCGTACAACACAAACAAAAAGTGGGCCTAAAGCCCACTTCACATCGGCGATCACCAACGCGCAAAGCGCGACAGCGAACACCGCTATGTTCCGAACGGCAGCAGTTCGAGAACTGCTGAAACTGGTATGGACTATCGCCTGGCTCTGCGCGCTGTCTGTACTCTTAACTCGACAACGCCAGTAGCGATAGCCTCAACCGCTCGGTGCCTAACAGTCCGCGTTTAGCACGCCGGACTTAACAAAAGGCCCCTATCAAGGGGCCTTAGTGCGTTGGTAGCGGGGGCAGGATTTGAACCATGCGACCTTCGGGTTATGAGCCCGACGAGCTACCAGACTGCTCCACCCCGCACTGGCAGGCCGCGAATTGTATAGAGGCTTTTGCAGATGTGCCAGTGCCTTGAACAGGAAAAGTCACTCTGTCTTGAGGTGCGCCCGTCTAGGCCGCAATCACTGGTGTTTCGTCTGGCCACGCTGATGGGATCAGCAGAGAACGCGCCGGTGACCGGGCATCGAACGGGAAGTCTGTGGCAGCAGACTTCGAATAGATATGGTGCCGAAGGCGAGACTCGAACTCGCACGCCCGTAAGAGCACTACCCCCTCAAGGTAGCGTGTCTACCAATTCCACCACTTCGGCAAGCAGTTCCTGAGTCTGGCTAGACGTCAGGGAGATCGGAATCTACACCTTCCTGATCGTCAGTCAACTCAGGAATCGAGCTTTCGACTTCAGAAGGCGCTTCAATACCCGGCAGATCGGGCAAATTCAGGCTAGGGCCCGACATCGCCCGCTCCTTGGCCGTGTAGGCGAGCCCAAATGCTATCGCGAAAAAGCCGATGGCCAGCCAGGTTGTTGCGCGAGTGAGCGCTGAACCGGTGCCCGCGCTACCAAATACTGTATTTGATGCTCCGCTACCAAAGGCGGCACCAACATCGGCGCCTTTGCCCTGTTGGAGCATGATCAAAACGGCTAACGCAATCGCATCTGCGACTAACGCCGCGAGCAATATGGATTCCAGAGTTTCGATGGTCATCTACGTGTTCCCGACCGTCATGGCGCAGTGGACGTCCACCTCACCGGATTTAACTGATTTACGTTCTACTCGAGCGGCTAGGCCCGATTTTGTTTCAACTGTGCCGCGGCGATGATACCCGCGAAATCTGTAACCGCTAGCGACGCACCCCCGACAAGCGCGCCATCAATATCCGGCTGAGCAAACAGCTGCTCCGCGTTGCTGGCCTTGACGCTGCCGCCGTACAGAATCGGCGGCCTGGCACTGATTTTCCTCGCGAGCAGATGCTCGCTGATTCCGGCATGCATCTCCTGAGCAATCTCCGGCGTCGCTGTTTCGCCGGTCCCAATTGCCCACACCGGCTCGTACGCAATAACCGAGCGCTCCACTTCACCGGCTGCGAGGCTTGCAAGCACCGGTTCGAGCTGTGCTCGTACTCGCGCCATCGCCTCACCACCTCGCCGCTCATCGAGCGACTCCCCTACGCAGATAACAGGCGTCAGGCCAGCATCGATTACCGCTCGTGCCTTTGCCGCTACCAACTCATCCGACTCACCAAACAGCGTTCGACGCTCGGAATGGCCAACAAGGACGAGCTGCGCACCACAATCAGCGGCCATCGCAGCTGACATCTCGCCGGTAAACGCACCGCTCGCCGCCTCGTGCACATTCTGCACACCGACGCTTACCTCCTTCGCGCCTGCTTCTGCCAGGGCATTAGCCAATGACAGAAGGTAGGGCGCCGGTGGAAACAGCCAGACACCGACACCTGCATGGTCGCTACCTTCAACACAGGCAGCCAGTTCCCGGGCATACGCATCGACCATGGCGCGGTCGCCATGCATCTTCCAGTTTCCGGCAACAATCAGGCGCTGCACCATGCACGACCCAGGCTCGAAGGGCGCGCAATGTTAAGGAAGTGGTGAAGGAATGTCACGCCGGCGAATCCGCCAGCATCTCGCCGGGGTGCTGAGACGCACAGCACCGAGAAAAAGATCCTAGCGTCTGGCGGCGAGCGCATCGACCGGGCCGCCTGCGGCGTCGGTCTCAACAACATGCGCGAGCTGGCGCGCGAAGTCTGCCACCTCAGCACCATCTTCACCCTCCACCATCACTCGAACCACCGGCTCCGTGCCCGATGCTCGAATGAGCACACGGCCTCGGCCCGCCAGCTGGGTTTCAACGTCGGTGACAGCCTCACGAACGGCCGCGTTATCCGCCACCGATGAGGGGTCAGCAACTTTCACGTTGATCATGGTTTGTGGCATTTTTTCAACGCCTGAGCAGAGCTCTGCAAGGCTTGAGCCTGTTTCGACGACGGCAACCAGCACCTGCAGGGCGGCGACGATTGCATCGCCCGTTGTGGTCAAGTCGAGACAGAGCACATGCCCTGACGCCTCACCGCCAATCTGCCAGTCCCGGCTGCGCAGCTGTTCTAGCACGTAGCGGTCGCCCACGTTGGCGCGGCAAAACGGAATGTTGTGAGCCTGCAGCTGCTTCTCCAGGCCAAAGTTCGTCATGACGGTTCCGACCACGCCACCCTGTAGTGAGCCGGCTGCTTGCCGATGCCGGGCAATGATGTAAATCAGATCATCGCCATCAATGGTCTCACCGTTGTGATCCACCATGATCACCCGATCGCCATCACCATCAAACGCGATGCCCAGGTCAGCGCGGTACTCGCGTACCGTCTCGATCAACGCGGCCGGGTAGGTTGAACCGCATTGATCATTGATATTTACCCCATCAGGTGACACCCCAACCGGTATCACATCCGCGCCCAGCTCTTCAAAAACACGAGGCGCCACGTGATAGGTAGCGCCATTGGCGCAGTCGATCGCGACACGCAATCCGCGCAGCGAAAAGCCGCGGGAGACTGTGGCCTTACAAAATTCGATGTAGCGACCGCGAGCATCGGGCAGGCGTTGGGCCTTACCGAGCTGATCGGATTCGACACAACTCATGGTTTTGTCGAGTTCCGCTTCGATCTCGAGCTCCACCGAATCCGGCAGCTTGTTGCCATCGCCATCGAAGAATTTGATGCCGTTATCGTAATAAGGATTGTGCGAGGCACTGATCACGATGCCCGCATCAGCGCGCAGCGTTCTGGTTAGATAGGCAACCGCGGGAGTCGGCATCGGGCCGAGCAGAGACACATTCGCACCAGCCGCGGCGAGGCCGCTTTCGAGAACGGATTCGAGCATGTAGCCCGAGATCCGCGTGTCTTTGCCGATCACAACGTGAGCGCGGCCTTTGGAGGCAAACACCCGGCCCGTGGCCCAGCCAAGACGGAGCCAGAAATCCGGTGTGATCGGGTGCTGCCCGACGCGGCCACGTATGCCATCCGTGCCAAAATATTTGCGGCTGACGCTAGTGCTTGCCGACATGACGATTCCCCATGTGCTGTCCATTTGCGCAAACCGGCGAAGCCGGGCGATCCATCACGCCTCACTGTACCGAGTGCAGCGCCTGCCAGACCTTGAACGCGTCCACAGTTTCCCGAACATCATGAACCCGGACCATGACCGGAACGGCCTGCGCGTAAGTGGCTACGTGCAGTGCTATCGACAGGCTGCCTGCCAGCCGACCAGACACTGAACGACCGGTCAGATCGCCAATCATACGCTTTCGCGAAGCGCCGACGAGCAAAGGAATGCCCTTCGAGGTCATTTGATCCAGGTTTTGCAGCAACTTCACGTTGTGATCGAGGGTTTTGCCGAAACCGATGCCTGGATCGAGCATGAGTTGCTGCGCATCGATACCGGCGGCTCGCGCGGCAGCGGCCTGTGCCTGCAGAAACCCAGCGACTTCCGCGACGACATCATCGTAACGGGGCTCGTTCTGCATGGATCGGGGCTCGCCCTGCATGTGCATCAGCACCAAACCCGGCGCTTCGGGGTGAGCGGCAACGAGAGGCAGCATATCGGGGTCGGCGGCCCCGGTTACATCGTTGACGAGATGGGCGCCCGCCTCGAGCGCAGCCGCCGCGACCGATGCTTTGCTGGTATCAACGGAGATGGTGACATCCAGGCGCGCCAGCGCCTCGATCACCGGCACGACCCGGGCGAGCTCGATATCAGCTGGGACCGCTTGCGCGCCTGGACGAGTGGACTCGCCACCAACATCGATCACATCGACGCCGTCATCGATCATTGTCTGAGCACTTGCAAGAACCGCGTCGAGGTTGACCGCGCCGGATTCCGAATGGGCAAATCTGCCACCGTCGGAAAACGAATCCGGGGTCACGTTGAGAATGCCCATGACCCGTGGCCGATCAAAGGCGATCCGACGCCCACGACATCGCAGCACTGCGCCTGCAGGCGTTGGATAAGTGCTGTTTGAGTTGGAATTCACCGGCGCGGATGAGCTGGCTAAGGTTTGGCGGAGGCTGAGCGAGACAGAGCTAGACGAGCCTGCAAAGGGCCGGTAGCGACCCATTGCAGAAAGTGCTCGTTAGGTCTCTTCCGCTGGCGGCCCGATCGCATCGGGTTCGTCACCCTTGTCCGAATCGTCGCTCTTCGACGCCTGATCGGAACGCTTGGGCGCTCGTGGCTTCGCACCGGCCATGATGTCTCCGATCTGATCGGAATCGATCGTCTCGTATTCCATGAGGGCATCGGCCATCGCGTGCAGCTTCTCGGTGTTCTCATCGAGAATTTTGGCGGAGCGCTTGTAGCAGGTGTCGATGATATCTCGCACTTCGAGGTCAATCTGCCTGGCGGTTTCGGGCGAGATTGCTTTCGGGCGTCCGCCAGCAGACATGCCCAGGAATACCTCGCCTTCCTCTTCATCGTACTTGAGAGGGCCAAGGCTTTCGGACAGCCCCCACTTGGTCACCATGCTGCGCGCGAGATTAGTGGCAACCTCAATATCGTTTGAAGCACCCGTCGTCACGCCGTCGGCTCCCAGGATCATCTCCTCGGCGATCCGGCCACCGAACAGGGAGCAGATACGGCTCAATAACGCCTGCTTGGATTGGCTATAACGATCTTCCTCAGGCAGATACATCGTCACGCCCAAGGCTCGGCCGCGGGGCATGATGCTTACCTTGTAGACCGGGTCATGATCCGGCATCAGGAAGCCGACAATGGCATGGCCCGCCTCATGAAACGCGGTGGTCCGCTTTTCGTCCTCCGACATGATCATTGAGCGCCGCTCGGTGCCCATCATGATCTTGTCTTTGGCCTTTTCGAACTCAATCTGTTCGACCAGACGTTTGCTCGCCCGGGCGGCAAATAGCGCCGCTTCATTCACCAGGTTCGCAAGGTCGGCGCCGGAGAAACCAGGCGTACCACGGGCAATAACGGCGGGATCCACGTCATCGGAGATCGGCACCTTGCGCATGTGCACTTTCAGGATCTGCTCGCGGCCGCGGATATCGGGAAGGCCGACAACCACCTGTCGATCGAAACGACCGGGGCGCAGCAACGCCGGGTCAAGCACGTCCGGGCGGTTCGTGGCGGCAATGACGATGATCCCGTCGTTGGCCTCAAAACCGTCCATTTCGACGAGTAGCTGGTTCAGCGTTTGCTCGCGCTCATCGTGACCACCGCCAAGGCCTGCACCACGATGCCGGCCAACCGCGTCAATCTCATCGATGAAGATAATGCAGGGAGCCTGCTTCTTGGCCTGCTCAAACATGTCGCGGACGCGCGATGCGCCAACGCCGACAAACATTTCGACGAAGTCGGAACCGGATATCGAGAAGAACGGAACCCGCGCCTCGCCGGCAATCGCCTTAGCCAGCAGCGTCTTACCAGTACCAGGTTGCCCCACCATGAGCACACCGCGCGGAATCTTGCCGCCCAGCCGTTGAAACTTGCCCGGATCGCGCAAGAACTCCACGAGTTCGCCGACTTCTTCTTTCGCCTCATCGACACCGGCAACATCCGCAAAGGTTGTCTTGATCTGGTCCTCAGACAGCAAACGGGCTTTGCTCTTGCCGAATGCCATCGGGCCGCCTTTGCCGCCACCACCACCTTGCATCTGGCGCATGAACAGCATGAATACGGCAATAATGATGAGAATCGGGAACGTCGCCAGCAGCAGCTGACCCCAGAAACTCTCCTTCTCGGGCGCTATGCCTTCAAAGTTCACATTGTTCGATTCGAGATCGTCAATGAGCTTCGGATCTTCAGCAGGCGGCCGAACCACTTGAAAGGTTGTGCTGTCGTTACGCAGCTCGCCGTAAATGTAGTCGGCACCGATGCGTACGTTTACGACTTCACCCTGGTTCACCTTGTCTATGAACGCTGAATAGGTGAGCGTGCTCGGCTCGGGTCGAGGCGAGAAATTGTTGAAGACCGTGATCAGCACCGCCGCGATGACCAACCACAGTAGTAGATTTTTTCCCATATCGTTCAACAGCTTAGCCTCGGTTTAGAGTCCGTGCACCGGTGCGTACCTGCGTCAACAGGCAATGCCGGCGGCAGCCCAGAAGCGCCGAATTCGCGCTCGAAGGCGTATTTAACATCATCTACCCTACACGACGCCCTCGTGAGACGTCAGTGAAGAATACTCAATCCCGACCGCGAACACTTCTCGGGATTCGGATCGTGATGACTTCGGTTTCATCATAGCCAACCGGCCAAAAAGCTTGCGCGTGTCCGCGACCCAAGCATCGAAACCATCGCCGTGGAACATTTTGACCACCATAGAGCCGCCAGGTTTCAACCATCGACCGGCGGCATCCACAGCAAGATCTGCCAGATTCATCGCTTCGGCCTGATCTCGCACCCGGATACCACTAATGTTGGGGGCCATATCGGATAACACAAGGTCAACCTGGCGCCCATCCAGCGCCTCGGTGATCCGTGTGTCCATGTCGTCGTTGCCGTACTCACCCTCCAGCAGCACAACATTGCCTGGTGCGGTGATCGGACGCGGATCAACGGCAACGATCATGCCGTCATTGAGCCGCTCCGCGGCATAGCGGCTCCAACCGCCGGGTGCTGCACCCAACTCCAGAATTCGCATCCCAGGCCTGATCAACTTGAAACGCGCATCGATCTCTTCGAGTTTGAAATGCGCGCGCGACCCCAACCCATCGGAAGCGGCCTTTTTGGCGAACGTGTCTTTACGCTGCCGCTCAAGCCAGCGCTGGGAGGATTTGGTACGCTTCGCCATCGCATTGCTACCTAGTCGTTACTTTCCACTCAACGTCGTCGCGATGACGACTCACAGGATCACCGCCCGCATGCTCGCCGCTAAAGAAAAGCGTGAACTTCGCCAGATCGCTCATCATCTCCAGGTCATTGTGACGGTTGGCGACTCTGGCGTCAGCGACGGCGTTCGTGCAGAGACAGACCGAGCACTGAACGACCACGAGCTGATCAAGATGCGGATCAACATTGGCGAGCGCGACGAGCGTCGTCAACTCGCGGCTGAGCTGGCCGAATCCGTGAATGCCGAAGTGGTTCACAACATCGGCAAGGTGTTTGTTCTGTTTCGCGAGAATCCCAAGCCGAACCCGCTACTCTCAAACCGGACTCGTTTCGCGAAATAGCTTGTATACGCCATTGAGCGCGTTGCGCTCGATGGCGTATACAAGCCGCGGCGACGGTTTGCTTCGCAAACCGTGAGAGCGAAGCTCGTCACGACTGCTTGCGTGATCACGAGACTGCCGCACTTCGGCTTCGCCTGCGTTCGCAGTGACGGGGGCATCAGCGCTTCACCGAGACTGCCGCACTCCGGCTTCGCCTACGTTCGCAGTGACGGGGGTATCAGCGCCATACCGAGACTGCCGTACTCCGCCTGCGTTTGCCGTAACGGCAACACACCAGTCATTGCGAGGGAGCGCCAAGCGACCGCGGCAAACTCCGACAGACTAGATGTGCTCTACCTTGTCGATCTCATACTCCGCGTCACCGCCAGGCGTTTCAACATTCACGATGTCGCCTTCGCTTTTACCGACCAGCGCCCTCGATAGTGGCGACATGACCGATATCCTTCCGTTCTTAATGTCAGCTTCGTCTTCACCAACAATTCGGAACTTACGCTCAGTGTCGTCATCGCAATTGATCAGCGTAATCGTTGAGCCAAAAACGACCTTGCCGGTGTGCGCGATCTTTTTGACATCGATCACCTGAGCATCGGCCAGTTTGCTCTCTATCTCTCGAACGCGCGCTTCACTCATGCCTTGCTGGTCTTTCGCCGCATGGTATTCAGCATTTTCTTTCAGATCGCCGTGCTCGCGCGCTTCACCAATCGCTTTGCTGATTTCAGGGCGCACGACACGCTTCAAATGTTCCAGTTCGTCTCGCAGCGCCTGGGCGCCCTCAACAGTCATTGGGTTTGGCATAGCAACTTCACCTGCGCAGTTCATCGCGCCCTAACCAGAGCACGAATGCTCCGTCGAAAAATGTAACGCCCGTGTAGTCAGGCAAGCTCGGCGTGCAGATCCTGAAGGCGGTGCACGTTTTCACCCGCTCCGAAGCGAATGGCCATGCAGAACGCTTCGCCACCCGTAAGCGTTGTGGTGTAGCAAACCTTATTCTGCAACGCCAGACGTCTCAACACCGCCGAATCTGCGATTGCCTGGGCCCCTTCAGTGGTATTGACGATCAGATCAACCTTCTCGTTCTTGAGCATGTCGGAGATGTCCGGCCGGCCTTCGCCAACCTTATCGATCACCTCGACCTCCAACCCGGCATCCTTCAATGCTCGAGCCGTGCCGCGCGTTGCGACGAGCGTGAAGCCAAGCTCCAGCAGGTCTCGCGCCACCGGAACAATGCCCTGTTTGTCGGACGTCTTCACAGAAAGGAAAGCACGGCCGCCCGACGGCAGCACATCACCAGCTGCGAGCGACGCTTTGCTGAACGCTTCTGCGAAACTCGCGCCAACACCCATGACCTCACCGGTCGACTTCATTTCCGGCCCAAGAATCGGATCGACACCCTGAAACTTGGCAAAGGGAAACACCGACTCTTTCACACAAACATAGTTCGGAATGATCTCTTCCGTGAAGCCTTGCGACTCCAGTGATTGCCCGGCCATGCAGCGCGCAGCAATCTTCGCCAGCGATGTTCCAATGCATTTGGATACAAAGGGCACGGTGCGGGAAGCTCGTGGATTCACTTCCAGCACGAATATCTCATCGTCCTGCACGGCCAGCTGCACGTTCATGAGGCCAACCACGCCTAGCTCGCGGCCCATGGCAATGACCTGCTCGCGAATCTTTTGCTGAATGCCCTGATCCAGCCTGTAGGGCGGCAACGAGCAGGCAGAATCACCCGAGTGAACGCCCGCCTCTTCGATGTGCTGCATGATGGCGCCGATGACAACCTTCTCACCGTCGCAAACGGCATCAACGTCCACCTCGACGGCTTTGTCGAGAAAGCGGTCTAGCAAAACCGGCGATTCGTTCGACACATCAACCGCGTTCTGAAGGTACCGCGTCAACTCTTCATCGGTGTGCACAACCTCCATCGCCCGGCCACCGAGCACGTAGGAAGGCCGAACCACCAAGGGATAGCCAATCTCTGCCGCCGCCGCGATGCCTTGCTCGGCTGTGCCGATGGTTCGGTTGTCTGGCTGGCGAAGCTTCAACTTATGCAGCATCGACTGGAATCGCTCACGATCCTCAGCACGATCGATTGCCTCTGCGCCGGTGCCGAGAATCGGCACGCCCAGCGCTTCCAAGTGACCGACCAGTTTCAGAGGCGTCTGACCGCCAAACTGAACAATGACGCCCTTGGGTTTTTCGATGTCGACGATGGCCATGACATCTTCAAGCGTGACTGGCTCAAAATACAGCCGATCGGACGTGTCGTAGTCCGTAGACACCGTCTCCGGGTTGCAGTTGACCATGATGGTTTCAAAGCCGTCTTCACGCATGGCAAGCGCCGCATGCACACAGCAGTAGTCAAACTCGATGCCTTGGCCGATTCGGTTCGGCCCGCCACCCAGCACCATGATCTTATCGCGATCGCTTGGGTCTGCTTCGCAGAACTCTTCGTACGTCGAGTAGAGATAAGCCGTGGCCGACGAAAACTCGGCGGCGCAGGTATCCACACGCTTATAGACCGGAATGACGCCCAGCGACTTGCGATGCCGTGTGACGTCAGCCTCTTCAATACCGAGGATCGCCGCCAGCCGCGCATCGGAGAAGCCGTCGCGCTTCAATGAGCGCATGGCATGCTCGTCGAGATCCGCAAGCGTGCCTTTTGCAACGTCCGCCTCAGCAAGCATGAGGTCTTCGATGGTGGCCAGAAACCAAGGATCAATCGCCGTGAGTTCGTTCACCTCTTCCAGCGTTTTACCGTGCCGGAAGGCATCGGCTACGTACCAGATCCGCTCGGGGCCAGTACTACGAAGCTCTCGATTGAGCTTGGCAAGTGAGTTTTTGCCCGAATCAATCAGTGGATCAAAGCCCGCCTTTCCGGTTTCGAGCCCACGCAGCGCTTTCTGCAATGACTCCGCAAAGGTCCGGCCAATCGCCATCACTTCACCCACAGATTTCATCTGCGTAGTGAGAATCGCCTCCGCCTGTTCGAATTTCTCGAACGTAAAGCGCGGAATCTTGGTCACTACATAGTCGATGCTTGGCTCGAAGGATGCCGGAGTGACGCCAGTGATATCGTTCATCAGCTCATCGAGCGTGTAGCCGACCGCCAGTTTCGCGGCAACTTTGGCAATCGGAAAACCAGTCGCTTTCGAGGCAAGTGCAGACGACCGCGAGACCCGCGGGTTCATCTCGATGACCACCATTCGACCCGTCTCCGGGTCGATCGCAAACTGAACGTTTGAACCGCCAGTCTCAACGCCAATCTCGCGCAAGACTGCGATCGAGGCATTCCGCAGTATCTGATATTCCTTGTCTGTCAGCGTCTGCGCCGGTGCAACGGTAATACTGTCGCCGGTATGCACGCCCATGGGGTCAAAGTTTTCGATAGAGCAGATGATGATGCAGTTATCGAGCTTGTCGCGAACCACCTCCATCTCGAACTCTTTCCAACCCAGGAGCGACTCGTCAATGAGCAGCTCATTAGTCGGCGACAAATCCAGGCCGCGCGTGCAAATCTCCACGAACTCTTCGTGGTTATAAGCGATGCCGCCGCCGCTGCCACCAAGGGTAAAGGACGGCCGGATGACACATGGATAGCCAAGCTGCACCTGTACCTGCAGCGCCTCTTCCATGCTGTGCGCGATCGCCGAACGCGGTGTTTCAAGACCGATGCGTTTCATCGCGCGGTCAAAGCGCTCCCGGTCCTCAGCTTTGTCAATCGCGTCCTGGCTTGCACCAATCAACTCGACATTGAAACGCTCGAGCACGCCCTCTCGAACCAGATCGAGCGCACAGTTGAGTGCCGTTTGGCCACCCATGGTGGGCAGTACCGCATCCGGGCGCTCACGCTCGATGATGGCTGACACCGTGCGCCACTCAACCGGCTCAATGTAGGTGGCATCGGCCATCGCCGGATCGGTCATGATCGTGGCCGGGTTGGAATTCACCAGGATGACGCGATATCCCTCATCTCGCAGGGCCTTACAAGCCTGGGCTCCGGAGTAGTCAAACTCACACGCCTGACCGATGACGATTGGGCCCGCGCCAAGAATCAGAACGCTTTCGATGTCTGTACGTTTTGGCATGGCTAGTCGTTGCCTGTCGCGTTGGTCCGGTGCTCGGTCATAAGCTCGATGAACTGATCAAATAGGTACTGCGGATCCTGCGGCCCGGGGCTTGCTTCCGGATGGCCCTGGAAACCAAAAGCCGGGCGGTCCGTGCGACGCACGCCCTGGAGCGAGCCATCGAAGAGCGAGACGTGTGTTGCCTTCAGGCAGCTGGGTAGCTCGTCTGCGTTGATCGCAAAACCGTGATTCTGAGAGGTGATGAGCACACGTCCGGAATCGAGATCTTTCACCGGATGGTTAGCGCCATGATGGCCATACGCCATCTTTACCGAGGTCGCGCCGCTGGCGAGCGAAAGAATCTGATGGCCAAGGCAAATGCCGAACATAGGCAGCTTGGCATCGAGCAACGTACGCACAGCCGCGATCGCGTAATCGCACGGTTCCGGATCGCCCGGGCCATTCGACAGGAAGACACCGTCAGGATTCATCGCCAGAACATCTTCGGCAGGCGTTTCTGCCGGCACCACCGTCAACCGACAGCCTCGCTCCGCGAGCAGCCGAAGAATATTGCGCTTTACTCCAAAATCGTAGGCCACCACGTGGAAGCGCGCCTCGGGTGATTCCTGGTAACCGCTCCCTAGCGTCCAGGTTGAGCCCTGCCATTCCTTAGTTGCGTCGCGACTGACGACGCGGGCGAGGTCCATACCCGCAAGACCGGGGAATTCGTTTGCCAAAGCCACCGCTTTGTCCGGATCGAGGTTCGGCCCGGTGACGATCGCGCCGCCCTGAGCGCCATGGTCTCGAATGTGGCGGGTAAGCTCGCGAGTATCCAGGTCGCTGATCGCGACGACGTTTTCGCGTTGCAGGTAGTCGGACAGACTCATTGTCGCCCGCCAATTGCTGTGCAGCCGCGGCAGGTCGCGAATGATCAAACCATCGGCCCAGACACGACGCGATTCCACGTCCTCCGGGTTCACACCCGTATTGCCGATGTGAGGATAGGTTAGGGTGACGATCTGACGAGCATAGGAAGGGTCCGTAAGGATTTCCTGATAGCCAGTCATGGCCGTATTGAACACCACTTCACCAACGGTTTTGCCCGCAGCGCCAATCGAGCGGCCGCGAAAAATCCTACCGTCTGCAAGAGCCAACAGCGCGGGTATCAAAATGGTTATCCGACTCAATGAGTTGTCGTGGACAGGCGCCTGGCATTCCCCCGAACACCACTGGCGTCTCCTGTCTCCAGAATCCGCCAATACGCCATCTGGCTGAGCCTCTGCCGCCCCTTCGGCTTCTTTGAGCCATATCTGAGCCAACAATATGCTGCAGCCGCCTGCAAAAAGGCGAAGCCGCAAAACGACCTCGCCTTAACCGAGCAGTCTAACCAAAGGCCCTGGCCCTGAGAAGAGGCAGCAGCCTGCTTTGGCGACTTTGATTGCCAAAGATGGGCAATTTGCCGTCAGTCGAGCCCGAGCACATCGGAGATATCGAATCGTCCACTCTTCTTGTCAGCAATGAAGCGTGCCCCGGCCAACGCGCCGCTGGCAAAGTTCAGCCGGCTCGACGCCCGATGAGTAATTTCGATGCGCTCACCAAGCCCTGCAAACATGACCGTGTGCTCACCGACGATATCGCCGGCACGAACCGTCGCGAAGCCGATGGTGTTGTCGTCCCTGGCACCGGTTATGCCTTCGCGGCCATAGACCGCCACCTTGGAGAGGTCGCGACCAACCGCATCAGCCACGATCTCACCCATACGCACCGCCGTGCCCGAGGGCGCATCAATCTTGTGCCGGTGATGCGCTTCGAGGATCTCGATATCGGTTGAGTCACCAATTGCCTTGGCGGCCATCTCAATCAACTTGAACACCAGGTTCACACCCAGACTCATATTCGGCGCCGTCAGCACCGCGGTGCGCTGGCCTGCCTCCTCAATCGCCGACAAGCCATCCGCATCAAAGCCCGTGGTGCCAATGACGATGCCTTTGCCGGCATGCGCGCATGCTTCGAGGGCTGGCAGCGTCGCCGCAGGCACGCTGAAATCCACGAGCACATCGAACTCGTCTGTCGCGGCCGCAACATCGCTGGTTATCGCAACCCCCTGTTTGCCCGCACCTGCCAACTCACCAGCATCCAGGCCAAGGAAATCTGATCCTGCATGCTCAAAGGCAGCTCCGAGTTCCAGGTCGTCCGCTTCCGCGATGGTCTGGATCAGCGTTCGGCCCATTCGTCCGGCCGCACCGGTAATGGCTATTCGAATCATGAGGCACCTCAATTTGAGGCGGGATTATGACGACAGCGACGCGGCGTGGCGAGGCTGAAGCCCGTTCGTCATCGCGAGGCCGGTGCACTCCCGTCATTGCGGGGCCGAAGCATTCCCGTCATTGCGGGGCCGAAGCATTCCCGTCATTGCGAGGCCGAAGGCCGCGGCAATCTCATAAGGCCGTGGCAATCTCATGACTAAGAGCCATGCCCAAGACTGAAGGAGATCGCCGCGTCGCCAGCCCGCTACGCGGCCTGCTCCTCGCGATGACGGAGAACGGAGGGCGGGGACACTCCCGTCATTGCGAGGCCGCAGGCCGCGGCAATCTCATAAGGCCGTGGCAATCTCATAACTAAGAGCCAAGCCCAAGACTGAAGGAGATCGCCGCGTCGCCAGCCCGCTACGCGGCCTGCTCCTCGCGATGACGGGGAACGGAGGCATGCTCCTCGCGATAATGGGTAGCAGAGGCCAGCTCCTGGCGATGACGTGGTCCGCTGAGTTACTTCGTCAGCCCGTCAAAGAAGCTCTTCACCCCGTCAAACCAGCTGGCCTCCTTGGGTGAGTGCTTCTTGCCACCTTCGCTGAGGCTGGATTTGAACTGCTGCAGCAGGTCTTTCTGGTGATCACTGAGCTTTACCGGCGTCTCGACGGCAACACGGCACAATAGATCACCGACCGCGCCACCACGCACAGGCTTCACGCCTTTGCCGCGCAGTCTGAATAGCTTGCCGGTTTGAGTTTCCGGTGGCACTTTCAGGGACACCCGACCGTCCAGCGTCGGCACCTCAATTTCACCGCCAAGCGCTGCATCAGCGAAGCTGATCGGCACTTCGCAATATAGGTTCTTACCATCTCGCTCAAAGATCGGGTGCTGACGCACCTCGATCTGAACATACAGATCACCTGGGGGCCCGCCGTTCATGCCCGCTTCGCCTTCGCCAGTGAGGCGAATGCGATCACCGGTATCGACACCGCCCGGTATCTTCACCGACAGAGTCTTCATTTTCTCGACTCGGCCCTGACCGGCACAGCTCGAGCAAGGATCTGTGATGACCTGGCCTGCGCCCCGACAACGCGGACAGGTCTGCTGTAGTGAGAAGAAGCCCTGGGAGACACGAATCTGGCCTGCTCCCTGACAATCCGGGCAGGTACTGGCCGACGTGCCTTCTTTCGCTCCACTACCGTCGCAGGTGCCACAGGCAGACAGAACGGGCACCTTAATCTCAATTTCGTCACCGTTGACGGCCTGCTCGAGATCAAGCTCCAGGCCGTAGCGAAGATCGGCGCCCTGGCGTACGGAGCTGCGGCCGCCACCGCGACCTCCGGAGAATATATCGCCGAACACATCACTGAAGACGTCTGAGAAGTTGCCGTTCTGGAAACCGCCCATGCCAGCCTGAGGATCGACACCCGCATGTCCATATTGATCGTACGCCGCACGTTTTTCGGAGCTCGATAGGATCTCGTAGGCTTCGGTCGCCTCCTTGAACTTGGCATCCGCGTCGGCGTCATCCGAGTTGCGGTCTGGATGGTATTTCATCGCCAGGCGCCGGTACGCCTTCTTGATTTCAGCATCCCCAGCGCCACGATCAACGCCGAGGACGTCGTAGTAGTCTCGTTGTGACATGGCTGTATTCCTGTATCCCTGATCGTCTAGCGGCTCTGCTCTGCAAGGCCGACTGAAATATTCACACGCGCAAATGCGCGTTCAACATACGCAAAAGCCGCGCGCTGTTGTTAACAGCGAGCGGCCCAAAGATGGCGCGGCTTAACACCGCGCCGAAGGTCTGCTGGCTTACTTGCTGTCGTCGTCTTTCACTTCCGAAAACTCAGCATCCACGGCATCGCCGTCCGAGTCGTTGTCGCCACCCGCATCAGCAGATGCGCCTTCCGCCCCGGCCGCTGCCGCTTCAGCCTGCTCGGCATAGAGCTTCTCAGCGAGCGATGCTGACGCAGCTGACAACGCCTGCATCTTGGCTTCGATAGCTTCCTTGTCGTCACCCTTCAGGGCTTCCTCAAGCTCGGAAGCTGCCGCTTCGATAGCGGTTTTTTCTTCTTCCGTTGCTTTGTCACCAGCATCGGTGACCGACTTGCGAGCCGCGTGTACAAGGCCATCCGCCTGATTACGCAGGGTAACCATCTCTTCGAACTTCTCATCCTCGGCAGCGTGCGCCTCGGCGTCCTGCACCATGGCATCAATCTCGTCATCGGACAGACCACCGGATGCCTTGATGACAATCGACTGCTCTTTGCCCGTCGCTTTATCTTTGGCGGACACGTTCAGTATGCCGTTCGCATCGATATCGAAGCTCACCTCGATCTGCGGCATGCCTCGCGGCGCCGGCGGAATGTCTTCGAGATTGAACTGGCCAAGGCTCTTGTTCTGAGCCGCCTGCTTACGCTCACCCTGCAGGACGTGAATCGTCACCGCAGTCTGATTGTCGTCCGCGGTCGAGTACACCTGGGCCTTCTTGGTCGGGATGGTCGTGTTCTTCTCGATGAGCGCATTCATCACGCCGCCCATCGTCTCGATACCGAGCGACAATGGCGTTACGTCGAGAAGCAGAACATCCGTTACATCACCAGAGAGAACCGCTGCCTGCACTGCCGCGCCAATCGCAACCGCCTCGTCCGGGTTCACATCTTTCCGGGGCTCTTTACCGAAGAAGCCTTTCACCTTCTCCTGCACCTGCGGCATACGCGTTTGGCCACCGACCAAAATCACGTCGTCGATCTCACCAACCGACACACCGGCATCGGCCAGCGCGGTCTTACACGGGCCGAGGGTTCGCTCAACCAGCTCCTCCACCAACGACTCCAGCTTCGCTCGCGTCAGCTTCAGCACGAGGTGCTTCGGACCGCTGGCATCGGCCGTGATGTACGGCAGGTTGATCTCGGTCTGTGAGCTCGATGACAGCTCGATCTTGGCTTTCTCAGCGGCTTCTTTCAGGCGCTGCAGGGCCAGCGGATCGCTGTGCAGATCGATGCTTGAGTCTTTCTTAAACTCATCCGCAAGGTAGTCGATGATGCGCAGGTCAAAGTCTTCACCGCCGAGGAACGTATCGCCGTTGGTTGAGAGCACTTCGAACTGCTGCTCACCGTCGACTTCTGCCATCTCGATGATTGAGATATCAAACGTACCGCCACCAAGGTCGTACACCGCGATTCGGGCGTCGCCCCGCTTCTTGTCCATGCCGTAAGCAAGGGCAGCGGCCGTCGGCTCATTGATGATGCGACGTACTTCAAGACCGGCGATCTTACCCGCATCCTTCGTTGCCTGGCGCTGGGAATCATCGAAGTAAGCCGGCACGGTGATTACCGCTTCCGTAACGCTCTCGCCGAGGTATTCCTCAGCGGTCTTCTTCATCTTCTTAAGCACTTCGGCCGACACCTGCGGCGGCGCCAGTTTTTCGCCTTTCGCCGATACCCAGGCGTCACCATTGCTGGCCTTCACAATCTCGTAAGGCACCATCTTGATGTCTTTCTGAACGACGGCATCGTCGAACTTGCGGCCAATCAGGCGCTTGACCGCAAACAGCGTGTTGGTGGGGTTCGTCACCGCCTGGCGCTTGGCGCTCTGGCCGACAAGCACCTCACCGTCATCGGTGTAGGCAACGATCGAAGGCGTCGTGCGATCACCCTCTGAGTTTTCGATAACCTTGACGTCACCACCATCCATAACTGCCACGCAGCTGTTGGTGGTGCCCAGGTCGATACCGATAATCTTCGCCATGCTATTTACTCCACTGTCGCCGGCCACAGATTTTCATGTTGGCTGTCCGGCTCAAAATTGTCTGACCGCCGCTATATGGGTACCGCTGCGGCAAGTTCAAGCGGCTCTACGTGCTATTGCGGACTATTCCGGCGCTTTGGAGACAACGACCCGCGCCGCCCGCACTATCCGCCCATTGAGGGTGTAGCCGGTTTGCAGCACGTCGATCACGCTGTTCGGTTCCGCATCGGGGCTTGGAACCATTGCCATGGCCTCGTGCAGATTGGGATCGAACGGCTCACCCACCGGCCGAACCGGCGCAACGCCGGCTTTCTCGAGCGTATCGATGGCAAGCTTCAGCGACAGAGCGATGCCCTCCGCCATCGCACGACTCTCCTCGTGCTCAACATTCTCCGAAGCCTCGACCGCCTTCTCCAGGGAGTCGAGTACGGGCAGCAGCGATCCGATGAGTTTCTCCGCGCCAAACTTATGCGCGTTCTCTACGTCCCGCTGGCCTCGACGCCGGATGTTGTCCATGTCGGCCTTGGCGCGCAGTAGCTGATCCTTGAGCTGGGCAACCTCGGCCTGGGCAGCCGCTAACGGATCTTCGCTGGCCTCCGCCTGAGCATCGTCACTCTGCCCAGCTTCGCTCGTTGCATCGACAACCGCATCACCAGCTTCCTGGCCAGTCTCGTTGCCTTGTTGGTCGTCGAGCGACTCAGCGGATTCCTGGCCGTCGATATCATTGTTGTCTTGGTTTGCCACGGCTGCGACCGTCTCCTGTCGTTACGTTCTGCGCGGCGCTGCCTGACTGGGCCCGCGTGCGCGACTTACGCGCACATATGGGGCCTGTATGGACGGATTCAAGCCTCAGCCTGAGTCAGGGGTGTGTATCGCGGGCTATTCGTAGCGCAGCGCGGCGCTCAACACTCGCGCGGTGACATCAACCAGCGGGATGACATTCTGATAGGCCATACGAGTGGGCCCGATAACACCCAGCACGCCAGCCACTTCTCCGTCGACGTCGTAGGGCGCGGTGACGAGGGAGACTTCCTGAAAGCCGCGATAGCCACTCTCGCCGCCAATGAACAGCTGAATACCGTCGCTGTCCAGACAGCGATCGAGCAGGTGCAGGATCCGACCCTTGCGCGAGAACGCCTCTATGACCTCTTCTGCCGCCTCCGCGCTATGCATCACCAGATTCGACCGGCCACTGACGACCAGCTCGTCGTCTTTATCCTCCGGCTCCTCCAAGGCTTTGCCCGCGACATCCATCGCTGTGTTCAACAGCTTGTCCATGCGCTCACGGTCATCCTGCATGCTGGCAAGCAGGCCTTCACGCACCGAGGACAGCGATTCGCCTGCGAACCGGGCGTTAATGAAGTTGGCGGCCGCAACGAGCTCCGCCTCGCTATATTCGCGCTCTGTATGAATGACCCGGTTCTGAACCTCGCGCTCGTTGACGACGAGAATGACCAGCACGCGATTGCCAGAGAGCGACAGAAACTCAACCTGACGCAGGCTCACCACCTCTCGTTTGGGCAGCGTGACGACACCCGCCATGCGAGTGATGTGAGACAGCAGATGCGATGCCTGGGAAACGAGTTCAGTGGGCTGTTTATCCGGGTTCAGCTCCTTGTGCAGCTCGGCAATCTCACGCTCACCAGGCTGACGCACAGAAATCAGTGAATCGACAAAAAAGCGCAGGCCTTGGTGCGTGGGCACCTTGCCGGCTGAAGTGTGAGGCGAGAACACCAGACCACGAGATTCGAGATCCGCCATGATGTTGCGCACCGTGGCTGGGCTGACGTCAATGCCAGACTGGGTGGCCAGAACTTTGGAGGCGACCGGAGCGCCGTCTGAAATGTAGCGCTCCACCATGTGCTTGAAGAGCACCTGGGCGCGTTCACTGACCCCTTGGGTGTCCGCATCACCCATGGCGCTCGGAACCGCTCCCGAGTGTCGAGATGCGTCTGCTGAGTTGGAATCCTGGCGCCTGGCCACGTTATCGTCGCTCCGAGTATTGCTCAGTCAGCCCACGTTAGCCCCGGTTCGCATTGCTGTGAGATCACTGCGATCTACGCACAACACCGTCACCGAGAACAGATATCAACGAGTCACGGCACAGGGCGAGTTCAGCTACACTCGGCAGCTGGCGCGCACGCTCTGCGGCCGCGACTCCCGTGCAGCGGTGAATTTATCCCGCCGCCCGTTTAGTTACCACACCAACAGCGCCTAACTATGCTGCGACAACTCACCGTTGCCAACTACGCTCTCGTCGATTCCCTCACCGTGTCATTGGGTGGCGGTTTAACGGTGGTCACCGGTGAGTCCGGCGCCGGTAAGTCCATCATGCTAGGGGCACTGTCGTTGGTGCTAGGCAACCGATCCAGCGCCGACGTCGTGCGCCCGGGCGCGGAGCGCGCAGACGTCAGCGCTGAGTTTGATATTGCGGGCAATACAGGCGCGCTGGCACTACTCGACGAGCACGAGCTAAGCGATGCGGACACGTGTCTGATTCGGCGGGTGGTATCACGAGAGGGGCGCTCGCGGGCGTTCGTCAACGGCGTCCCGGTAACGCTCGCCGTATTGAGCGACATCGCCGCTGCTCTCATCGATATTCAGGCTCAGGATGAGCATATGGCCATCAGCCAGCCGAGCACACAGCTCAAGCTGCTGGATGACTACGTGGGTGATGCCAAGCTCATCGCAGGTGTCGCTGCGAAATACCGCGAGTGGCACCAGAGCGAGGCTAAAGCGACTGCCCTTCGCGCCGATATCGAGGCCGCGAAAGACCGCCAGGAACTGATCCGATACCAGCTCGAAGAGCTCGATGAACTCGGCCTGGCACAGGACGAATTCGAAGAGATCGAGCGCCGCTTCAAACGCCTGACCGGCGCAGCCCAGACGAAAGAGGCTCTGGCTCAGGCTATGGATGGCCTGGACAACCTGGAGAGCCTGGGCCGCATACACGCGACCCTGCGCAGCATCGATGACAACCACCCATCGCTCACCACCACCTGGGAGCTACTGGATAGCGCGATCGCCCAGGTCGACGAAGCGAATCACGAACTTCGCGCGTACGCAGATTCGCTCGAGTTCGACGACAGCGAGCTGAACGAGCTCGAGAAGCGCCTCGACCGCGCCCAGGACCTGGCGCGAAAACACAAAGTCCGTCCGGTTGACCTGTTCGAGCACACCCAGGGTCTGCGCGAGGTTCTGAACGCCGCAACCGGCAGCGAGACGACGCTGAACGAGCTCGAAGAAGCTGCCGACGCCGCGCGCCGGGAATTCACAACACTCGCCAAAAAACTCAGCGGGAAACGCCGCAAGGCGGCGAAGACTTTCGCCAAGGACGTCTCCAGCACCATGGCATCCCTCGGCATTAAAGGCGGCAAATTGCTGCTGGAGTTTGTCGACGATGTCAGTGAGCACGGCCTGGAGAAGGTCGATTTCCAGGTCATCACCAACCCGAAATACCCAGCCGGCTCGCTAGCCAAGGTTGCCTCGGGCGGTGAGCGCACGCGCATCGCGCTGTCCATTCAGGTGGTGGCCGCCGATCGCTGCAAGCTACCAACGCTCGTGCTCGATGAAGCCGACGTAGGCATAGGCGGCACCACCGCAGATGTGCTTGGCCGCCTGTTGCAGCGCCTGGGCAGTCACTGCCAGGTGCTGTGCGTTACCCACGCACCCCAGGTGGCGGCGCTGGGTGATACCCACCTGCTGGTGCACAAGGGCAAGAAGCAAACGTCTGCCATCACCACATTGGACGAAGATGGCCGCCTGCAGGAGCTATCGCGGATGCTGGCTGGCGCAGATGTCACCGACGAAACGCGTAGCTACGCCGCCACACTGCTATCAGACGGTGCGCTAGCTGCTTCTAGCAGCTCAGCTGGTTAGACGAACGTTGCGATCGACGCTGGGCAATTCGGCTGCAAACTGACTACACTTGCGCGCCTCGCCGCCTCATCAGATACGAGCCGATATGCCGACAGCCCGCACATCCACACCGATCACGGTCGTGATCGCCGCCATTGCGGCCAGCCTTCTTGTCGTTGGCTGCATGCCCAAGATCAAGATTCCCAGCGTGCACCGCATCACCGTGCAGCAGGGCAATGTGATCACCCAGGAGATGATTGACCGGCTCAAACCGGGTATGACGCGCTCCCAGGTAATCTTTGTCATGGGAGAGCCGGTGTTTCGCAACACGTTCAACGACAAGCGTTGGGACTACATCTACACCATCGAGATTGGCGATCAGTTCAGCGACGACAAGCGGGTCAGCGTCTATTTCGAAGATGATCTACTGGCTTACTTCACCGGCGATTTCGCGCCGAGTAGTGCAGATGAAGCTGAGGACAGCGGCGAGACGGATGCGCAGAGCACGCCAGCATCCGACGACACTGCAAGCACAGACCCGGCTGGCGCCGTAAATAGCTGAGCTACAATTTTCCGTCTGCGCGCAAGCGCCGGGACTCTTTCGGATCCGCCACCAACGGCCGATACAGCTCTATCCGGTCGCCATCTCGCAGCTCATGCTCGGGCTGGACCACCTCGCCATAGACACCCACCGCCATCGAGGTAATCTCCGCCCCCCAGAAAGCCGGCTGCTCCGCGGCGGCGGCCAGCGCCATCGCAACCGTCATGCCTTCTGAGAAGGCAAGCTCCGTACGCCTGGCAGCGTTCGGCTCGGCCAGAACAACTTCAACCGCCACAGCGCAGCCGTATCCGTTCACAGAACGCCTCAACGATGCGATCTGCAAGTTTCTCTACTACGCCGCCGAACGAAAACCCGACGAGCCGCGCAAGCGCAGATGCGAACTCAAACTCGACGTTGAGCTCCACCCGGCTGCCCGTACCCGCACCGATATCAGTCACCCGCCAGCTACCCTCGAAGGATGAGAATGGCCCCTCTACGAGGTGCATCAGCAGAGCGGTCGAATCGCCGTCAACTCGCGTTTCGTTGCGGGTAGTAAACGATTCGCTAAAGCCCCGCGCTTTAATATCTACCTTCGCCTCCAAGTGCTCATCCACGCCAACTTCCGCCAGCGTCACCCCCGCGCAACCCGGCACAAAGTCCGGATAACTGGCCACGTCATGCACCACGGAGAACACGCAATCAGCGGGGTACGGCAGCAACACAGATCGGGCGATGACCGGCACGATCAGTTCTACGCGAAGCTCTGATAGAGCGTGTAGACGAACACGGCCAGCACACCGAGAGGCGCGACGACTCGAGCCAGCAACAGCCACAGAATTTCCGCCACGCCGCCGTCGAAGCCAATCTGTCTGCGAACAAGCTCGCGCGGCAGCACGAAGGCAGCGAACAGGACAATCAGCAGACCACCCAATGGCAGCATGATGTTCTGAGAGACATAGTCAAAGAAGTCGAAGATCGTTAACGACCCGACAACATACACATCCGCCCAAACGTTAAACGACAGCACCGAGCCGATACCAAGAATCCAGCAGATGACGCCGAGTGAAATTGCTACTCGGCCGCGCTTGGCGTTGTATTCCTCAACCAGGTAGGCCAGCGCCGGCTCGGTCAGTGAAATAGCAGAAGTAATGGCCGCGAACGTGACCAGTACAAAGAAAACGACGCCAAATATCTCACCAGCGGGCAGGCTGCCAAGCGCCAGTGGAATGGTGACGAACATCAAGCCCGGCCCCGAGCTTGGATCCAGATCGTTCGCAAAAACAATGGAGAAAACGACGAGGCCAGCAGCCACCGCTACGAAGGTGTCGAGCAATGCAATTGTCGTTACCGTCCCGGGTATCGACGCATCGTCCGGAAGGTAAGCGCCGTAGGCCATGATCGCGCCCATACCCAGGCTCAACGTGAAAAATGCCTGGCCCATCGCCACTAGAACGCCGTCCCAACTGAGTGCGTCCCAGTTAAAGGCGAACATGAAATCCACCGCCTCGGGAAAGCCACCAGAGGTAATGCCATAGCCCAGCAACACCAGCAGAAGGACGAACAGTAGTGGCATGAACCAGCGAATTGCGGTCTCAAGGCCTTTGATCACGCCGCGAGAGACGATCCAGACCGTGACCACCATGAATAGCGTCTGGTAGCCGAGCAGCATCCAGGGGTTCGCAAGAAACGCATCGAACGTCGCGCCCGCCATGGCGCCATCGGCGTTCTGGAACGTGCCAACACCCATCAGCCAGCCATAGTGCAGCGCCCAACCAGCGATCACCGCGTAGAACGACAGAATTAGAAACCCAGCGAGCACGCCCATCCAGCCGATCAACACCCAGAATGAACTGGCCTTGCTCTTTGCGACCAACGAGCGCACCGCGTTGATCGGGCTCTGCCGCCCATGCCGGCCGATGAGCACTTCCGACATCATGATGGGAATGCCGATCAGGAAAACGCAGGCCAGATACACGAGAACAAACGCCCCACCCCCGTTTTCACCGGCAATGTAGGGGAACTTCCAGATATTACCCAGGCCGACAGCGGAACCTGCTGCCGCCAGAACAAACAGCCACTTGTTCGACCACATGCCATGCCGGGATTCGCCCGCTAGTGCCATTGCTCGCCCTCTCGTTCTTGTTTGCCGCGCATTGTCACCGACTGCCCGCCGATTCGCCACGTGTATACTCGCGCGCCCCGGCATCAGCCTTGAAAGGCTTGCCGTGAGCGCACATATAGCGGGGATAGTCAGCACACACTGTGTAAGCAAGAGCAATCAAGGCCAGCTAGCCAGAAAACCATGAGCGGCAAAAAGAGCAAAGGCAAATCCAGCACGGGCAGCGGCACCATCGCGCTGAACAAGCGCGCGCGCTTCGAATACGAGCTCGAAGAGAAGTTCGAGGCCGGTCTGGTGCTCGAAGGTTGGGAGGTGAAGTCGCTGCGTGAAGGCCGCGGCCAAATCACCGATGCCTATGTTCTGCTCAAGGACGGAGAAGCCTGGCTGCTCGGCGCCCGCATCGATGCGCTGAAGTCCGCCTCGACCCACGTTGTTGCCGACCCCCAGCGCACCCGCAAGCTGCTACTGAACGCCCGCGAGATCGCACGCATCTTTGCTGCCGTTCAACAGAAGGGCCGCGCTTGCGTCGCTACCGCACTGTACTGGAAAGGTAATCGCATCAAGCTGGAGATCGCGCTAGGTGTGGGTAAGAAGCAGCATGACAAGCGCGACACGCTGAAAGATGCCGATTGGAAGCGTCAGCAGGCGCGGCTCATGAAGGCGCATAACTAACGTCGATGCTTCATTACTGAGTGCGTTGCACTCAGTAATGAAGCATCGACGCGCTTTGAACCTCGGGATAGCGGCAGAGCATTTCTTGCGCGCCCCACGCGCGAGAGAGAAATGCTCGAGAGCGTCCAACTAGCGAGTCTTTGGGAGATCGCCACGCTTCATTGGCCTGCTGTGCAGTCAATTCGCTCGCGATGACGGTTGGTTTGTCATTGCGAGAAGCTGCGTAGCAGCGACGCGGCAATCAGCGATAATCGCAGCGCAATCGACGCGCCTCGCCCCTCTGCGTCGCGAGCGAGGCCGCCCCCCTCCTGTCATCGCGAGCGAGTCCGAAGGACGAGTGCGGCGATCTCGTGCCAACAACTCCATCCCGCCGTCGCAGGATGCCCACACCACCCTTCTGTGGCCCATTCAGCAACCAGACAGCACCACTCTTGCTATTATCCGCACATAGCCCCATAACAGGGGTGTTCCGATTCCTCCGGAAAACTCCTTCGGGAATAAGGGGGCGACATGGCTTCGACGGAAGTATCGAAGTTTGCGGTGCATGCCGAGAGGGTAGTGACTCTCGTTAAACAATCGCTGTAACTTTTATAGTTGCCAACGACGAAAACTACGCACTAGCGGCCTAAAAACCCCGCTTAACTTGACAATCCGTTCCTGTAAGGAGAAGTCGAGTGCAATGTATACAGGATCGCGTGGACATCTCGCCCGGGGCGAAAGCGTTAAAAAAATAATCGGGATCGCTTGTTACGTCCTGCCCGTTGGGCTGTAGCCGGCTAACTCAGTAAACGGATCTAAGCATGTAGAGCCAATAGCCAAGAGCTGACGGACGCGGGTTCGATTCCCGCCGCCTCCACCAGATTTTTATGATCAAAATCAATAAGTTATATAACGATTGAGGTGCTCTCTAGGGGCTTTCTCCTTTGCCCGCAGTCATTGAATGTGATTTCCTTTTTCGGGCGTGCAGGACCTCCACAGGGTTCCAACGAAGACACTGCTGCGTGGCGCAACAGTAGGTCACTACACGGTCTCTTTCGCTCAAGTCGATGTCTGGCTACTGGTTTTCAACCAGTGTTTCGAGTTAGCGCCAAGCTTGCGTGCCCTTTGGAGGGCGGCGCTAAAATCCGGCCCGATCACATACGCCGCCGGAACGACTAGGAGAGTGAGCAGAGTCGACGAAGCCAGCCCGCCGATCATCAATGCGCCCATGGCGTTTCGCCACTCCGACCCGTCGGCACCCGAAAGGGCAACTGGCACCATGCCGAACACGGCTGCAAAGGCTGTCATCAGCACCGGCCGCAGCCTTTCTGGCCCGGCCGCTGCCATCGCCTCGGCCGGATTCAACCCAGTAGCTCGCAGTTGATTGGCGCGATCGACCAGCAGAATGCCGTTTTTCATGACGATACCCATCAATGCGACTAAGCCAATCTGAGCAAACAGGCTCATCTCGTGCCCCGTAAGGTACAACCCGGCAAATGCGCCTGAGAAGCACAACGGCGCAGAAAGCATGATGACCAGCGGTTGCGTGAAGCTGTCGAATTGACTGGCCAGGACGATGTACAGCGCAATGACCGCGAGCAAGAACGCCATACCAATCGCGCTGCCGGTTTCCCGCATCCGCCTGACCTGACCCTCGAAAACGATCGAGACCCCGTCGGGTGGCGGCATTTCGGCCAAAGCACGCTCGACGATGGCCGTCGCATCCCCCAAAGCGGTGCCACTTGCGGCATTGGCGAACACCGAGATCTTGCGCGTGCGGTCCTGTCGCTCGATTCGAGCCGGACCGGAACGAAATTTCAGGTCCACCACGCTGGCCAGATCCACCAGCTGTCCGCGCGCCGTCCGAACCTGCATCTGCTCGATCTGCTCGACGTCAGAGCGATCCGCGTCCCGAAGCCTGACTCTGATGTCGTATCGGGACCCGAGATGTTCATAGGTGCCGGCCTCGACCCCGCCGATCAGCGCACGGCTGGTTGCAGCGATTCCGCGCGCCGATACTCCGAGATCACCGGCGCGATCTCTTCGCACGTCCAGAACGAGCTCTGGCCTGCCCGGCTCAAAGCCGCTGCGGACATCCGAGAGCCCTGCCATCGAACCAAGTACAGCCGCCAAGCGTTCGCTGTACTGGCGAGTTACGTCTAGATCCGCACTCTGCAGCACGAGCTCGATATCGGCCGTGGAGAGTCCGCCCCCGGAAACCCAAGGAACTTCCGCAATGTTGATTGTGCGGGCATTTGGTACAACCTGGTGCGCTGCTTCACGAACGTCATCCATGACTTCGAATTGACCCACATCCCGGGCTTGCTTCGGTGTCAGCGTGCCGTAGACATCTATCCTGCTGGGCTCGCCGGCGGCGCCCGCGCCCACCGTTACGAATACCGACTGCACGTGGGTCACGGCGCTGAGTGCGCGGTTCAGCTCGTGCGCCCTCGACTTGCTCTCCTCGATGGCGGTGCCGGGCGGAAGTTCCACTTGGCCCTGAAACTCGCTGCGATCTGCCTTCGAGGTAAAGCCACCGGGCACCTGCGCTGCGATTAGCGCACCGAGATACACCGAACCGATGGCGAGAAGGATTACCAGGTACCGCCATCGCATGGCAGCTCGTACCACTGCCGCATAGGCCTCGGCCATCCAATCGTGAAACCGTTCGAGCGTGGAGAGAACATGACCGGAACTGTCCGGATCGTGAGCAGTGAGATAACGCGAGCAAAGCATCGGACTCAAGGTCAGCGCCACGAGTAGTGACACGGACACCGAGAACACGATGGCCAGCCCGTAATCCCGGAAGAACTGCCCCACGACGCCTTCCATGAAAGCGATGGGAACAAAGACGGCCAGAGTGGCAAACGTACCGGCGAGCACGGCAAGACTCACCCGACGGGTCGCTTCCGAGGCTGCCTGGGCCGCGGGCTTACCCTCGTTCACGTCCTTCTGAATAGCTTCCACCACCACGATGGCATCGTCGACCAAGAGGCCGATCGCAACCGTCAACGCGAGCAGGGTCAGAATATTCAGCGTGATGCCGGCGAGATCGAATACGAAGAAGGTGGCGATCAGCGAGGTCGGAATAGCCGTAGCCACGATGAGTGTGGCGCGCCAGCTGAGTAGAAAGAAAAACGTGATCATGACCACCAGAAGCATGGCGATCTGCAGTTCCTTGGTGACATCTGCGACAGAGGATTCGATAAACCGGCTGATATCACGTGTGGTCGTGATACTGACACCTTGTGGCGCAGATTCGCGCAACTCACCGACCGCTGTCCGGACCCGCCTCGCTACTTCCACAGTATTCAGACCACTCTGGCGCCGTACCTCGAGCGCGACGCCTCGCTGACCGTCGAGGATCGCGTAAGAGCGCTCATCCTCGAGGCCATCCTCCACGAGGGCCACGTCACGTAGGCGGGTCGGCGGCGCATTGTCGTTGAATCGAATGACCAGATCGGCAAGCTCCGTAGTGTCCTCAGCCTCCGCGTCGGTTCGCACACCAAGCTCGATGAGGCTGGACGCGAGTTCCATACGGCCGCCAGGCAGTTCGGCGTGTTCTGCCTCGATGGCACGAACGACGTCGTCTGCGGTCACCGCCATGGCCCGCATGCGCTGCGCATCGAGCCACACACGGATCTCGCGCTCCCGATCCCCGACCAGGTTGATTGAGCCCACCCCCTGAATGCGCTGCAAACGCTCACGAACGACGTCGTCCGCAAAGCCAGAAAGCGAACGGATGTCGGTATCACCAGATACCAGCACGCTCAAAATCGGCGCGGCGTCAGGATCGACTTTCTCGACGACGGAGGGCTCGGTTTCCTGGGGCAGCTCCGAGCGCGCCAGCGCCACCTTGTCTCGAACTTCCTGAGCCTTGAGGTCAGCGTTTTCCTCGAGCTTGAATTCAATCGTGATCTGCGAGAGACCTTCGCTGCTCGAGGACCGCAGGCGCTCGATTCCCGAAATATTGTTGACGTACCCCTCCAGAATATCCGTGATCTCGGTTTCCACTGTTTCCGGCGACGCACCCTCGAGCCGAGTGGTCACCGAGACGTAGGGAAACTCAACCTTTGGGAATAAGTCGACGCCGAGATTGGTGAAACCAAGGAGGCCGAGAACGACCAGAGAGCCGATCATCATCACGGCAAAGACCGGACGGCGTATGGAAACGTCAGCGATCCACATGCGCCAGATTTCCCTGTACCGATGTTTCCGATGCTTGATCGCCAGGGTCAAGGAGCACCAGATCGCCCTCTTTCAGCCCCGCCAGCACTTCCACGTCGTCCGTGTTTAGGTCCCGCACTTGTACATTTCGACGTTCGGTGCTCTGCCCATCCACGAGAACGACGAACTTCTGGCCCTGCGTCTCCCGAATCGTGGGGCGCGGAAGAGTCAGTGCTGTCCTCTTTCCAGTGAGCACCTCCGCACGCACGAACTGACCGGGCTTGATCGCGTAGTCGTCATTGCGCACGGGCAGACGGAACTCTGCCATCCGTGTGGCAGGGTCTACCCTGTCATTGATTATGAAAACCTCTGTTTCACGAGGAGGGCTGCTTTCACCGACGTACAGCAGCGCGCGTTGTCCGAGGCGCAGCCTGGACAGCACCGCCTCCGGCGCCTGCATGATGCCGGCAACGATGTGAGCTTCCGCCAGCTCGACAACGGCCGACTGGCCGCCCATCGAAAATCGGTTGCTCATGTACACGCCTTCGTCGGCGAAACGACCTGTGATAGTTCCGTCGAATGGCGCGTGCACAATCGTATCTCCAAGCTGTTGCTCGGCAGTGGCTAGGGCGGCTTCGGCCGACCTGAGCTGTGCCTGGGCGACCGCGACATCCGTCTCAGTGAGTTCAAACTGTTCCTGGGAGAGAAGGTTACGGGCGACGAGGCTCCGAGCGCGTACGAATCGCTTCTGCTTGAGTTCGAGCTCTGCACGAACCACGTCGAGCCTGGCCTGAGCCTCATTGACGGCCTGGCGATAGTCGTTCTGCCGAGTGCGGAACAGCGGGTCGCCCCGGCGCGGGCGGTCACCGACACGAACGAAGATCTCGTCGACCACGCCTTCCACCAGTGGGCCGATGCGACTGGTTTGCTTGGCCGCGATGGTCCCGCTGGCCCGGATTACCTCCTCGATTTCCACGCGGCGGACCGCAACGACCTCAACGCTTTGCGGCTGGGTGTCGTCAGCAGGGGGCTCTACGACCTGTGCTTCAGTAGGAACCGAACCTTGCTCCCGGCTCCCGCAGCCTACGACAACGAGGACGCAAGATACCGCGAGCAGCCTTCGCACTTTGACCGACAATTGGTTTATGTTCAGGGTGCAGCCTGAGAGCTGGCACCGAGGTAAGCGCCGCGGCCACTTGCGACGAGCAGCTCTCCATCTTCCTGATAGACGTACACCTCCGCCGTGCTGATGCGGGAGCCGATCTTCAGCGGGCGGCCCCGCGCAAGAAGGACGCCTGGACGCGCTGGCCGGTGGAAATCCACACGCAAATCAGCGGTCGCCGTAACCGCGCCCCCGGCGGCCAAGAGGGTAAACAGCCCTGTCAGATCGACGAGTGCTGCCAAAATTCCGCCATGCGTCGACTCGAGGTGCGGGTTCGAGACCATTTCTTCCCGCCATGCGCAGCAAATTGTGGTCTCATCAGGCCCCGAGCCAAGCAGCTCGAGCCCAAGCCAGCGGTGATAAGGGGAGCTGAGCAGCGCCTGCTCAATGTCTAGCCTGCCGAGTGTCGAATCCGTCACGCGTTTCCCTCCCCCTCAAGGCCCTCGAGAAAATCCCGAACTGCCCCCGTAAACGCGTCGTTCCTGTCTCCGGCAACCATATGACCGGCTCCGGAGATGTCATCGAACCGAGCATGTGGGACCACTTGCAGAAAGGCCTCGGCAGCCTCTGGTGTCACCAGCTCGCTCATTCGCCCGCGGATTAGCTGTACAGGTAAGCTAAGGCGAGCCGCCGCTTCCTCCAAGCGTTCAAAGCGCCGCTCTTCCCGCGTCGTGACGACATTGCGAATGAAGTTCGGATCCCAATGCCAGCGATAGCGCCCGTCAGGCCCGCGCCGGAGTGAGCGCCGGAGGCCCTCGCTACTTCGCGCCCTTTCTCGGTGCGGCAGATAGGCGGCGACGGCTTCGGCTGCTTGGTCGACCGACGTGAAACCATCCTCCAGGTGCGCATGCATGAATCCGAGAACTTTCATCACGCCTACGGGATCCATCCGAGGGGTGATATCCACCAGCGTCAGGCTACGAAAGGAACCGGGCGCCAGCTCGCCTTCTGCGATCAGCGCCGCCAGCCCCGAAAGCGAGGCACCAACAATCGCCGGCCTGCTGGGGAGCTGACCCGCTATGGCGATCAGGTCGTCCGCAAACGCTTCTATTTGATAAGCCCCATCTGCCGCCCAGTCACTGTCTCCGTGCCCCCGAAGGTCGATCGCGACAGCCAACCAGCCTGCCTTTGACAGTAGCTCCGCGGTCTGCCTCCAGGCGTGCCGAGTCTGGCCGCCTCCGTGTCCCAACAGAACGGGAGGTGCGCTATCGTTGCCCCAACGGCTCCCCCGAATGGTTAGACCTGAGGGGGTGTTGAACGTGACATCCAGCATGAAAAGTAGTATCTGCACATATGATATGTTGCAATACTATACGACCATGACAACAACAGCAAAGAGGCTTTCGGCAATGGGTCAGGAGAAGCGCAATGCCTCCGCGGAAGAGGGCGTTCCGTTGTGGCGCAAGGCGGCGACGTGGGACGCAGAACAGGACCCCGGGTTTTTGATCGCGGACGTGGCACGGTTGCTACGTGCGGCCTTCGAGCGACAGATCTCCGAGACCGGTCTCACCCGCACGCAATGGCAAGCGCTGGTCTACTTGATCCGCCTGGATGGTCTAACCCAGACCGAGCTCGCACAACAACTGGACATCGGTAAGGCAACGATCGGCGGCGTCGTCGATCGGCTGGCCCGGGCAGGCCTGGTGGAGCGACGCGACGACCCGGTAGATCGGCGCGCCAATCGGGTTTACGTGACGGATGCTGCGAAGCAGTTGGTTCCCCTCATGCGTTCCAAGGCAGCCGAATTGTACGACGAGGTGTTCGGCGAACTGCCTCCGGGGCAACGTGAGCACATGTTCAATGGCTTGCAACGTGTGCGTCTGAAGCTGCTAGACAACTCCGGCTGAACTCAAAGAGATCGACGTTGCAATACACTGACCGGCAATACCACGGAGAAGCACGGCGCCCAGATTACGGGGCCAGGTGATGTCTTTGACTACTGCGGTGCCGACGTTCTGCAGATATCGTTAGACGTCCTCGGCAGCCATCCCGGATCCCAACCCGTGGCTGGTGCGCGATTGCCGAAATTGAGGCATCGGGAACACGTTGCCTCGGATCCAATGGATGCTGCCTAATGTTGGACTGATGAATACTCGCAGCCGCCGACAAGGGGTGTAGTGCATGCGCTCGGTGTTTGGTGTCTGACGTGATGTGAATTTGCAGTCCGGCACTCTATTTAGCATCCCGATACAAAGCCTCGGAGTACAGTCGCTGCTTTCCGAGGCTTCGTATCACTATGACTATGCTCCCATGCGAACGCGGGTTGTGGATCCTGAACGCCAAGCGCAGGATTTGCCGGACCGGCAGTGGGCGCGCGCCCTGATCGGCAGTACAGCTGCCTCGGGCGATGGGGTCCATTGCGAGCGCCCGAAGAGCGACGAAATCGGCCTGAATCTAGCCGAAAAGTGAGCTGACGTGATCTGGGGGTATCTATGGGGGCATTTCTAGCGCTTAGCAGAATAATCTATTGATTTATAAGGCGATGTGATTGCCGCCGCCTCCACCAAACAAAAAGACCGCCCTTGTGGCGGTCTTTTTGTTTGGCGAAGACGGCGGGGTTTGAATCCGCGTCCGTAGGACGTGGGGTTCGGCGCACAGCGCCGAACGGGCGAGCAGAGAGCGGCCTGCCAGCCGCGAACGTTGATGCGAGCCCTGGGGTTTAAAATGAGCGAAGTCCCTCGGCAGGGATGCCAAGCACCACCCAACTTACCTCCAGTTAGCCACCTCCATCTCAACGATCGAACACTCTCCAGACGCTGGACGTGGGGCTCGGTGCACCGCGCCGAGCGTTGCTCACGATGCGCGGCCAGGGGCTTAAGATGAGCGAAGTCCCTCGGCAGGGATGCCAAGCACAGCCTAACTTACTTCCAGCTAGCCGCCTCCATGGCAACGACTATTCAGCCCAACCTGTATCGTTGTCCATGACCACGCGGACCGGCAACGAGGCAAACAGGGGGCACTGAACATGCGATTAAACGGCAAGACAGCAATCATCACTGGCGGAGCCAGCGGGATGGGACGCTCAACAGCTATGAAGTTCCTCGACGAAGGCGCCTCCGTGCTCATCGCTGACTTCAATGCCGAGACCGGCGCCGAGACGCTCGCTGAAGCAACATCACGAGGCCATGGCGAGCGCGTGCGCTTCATCGCCACCGACGTCGCCAAGGAGGCCGACATCGAAGCGATGATTCAGACGGCGATCGATGCGTTCGGCCAGCTGGACATCGTCTTCAACAACGCCGGCGTCGGTGGTGCCATCGGACCGCTTGTTGAGACGACTGTGGAATCTTGGGACTACACCATGGACGTGCTGGCGAAAGGCGTGTTCCTAGGTATCAAGCACGCGGCGCGGGTGATGATCGAGCAAGGCATCGGCGGATCCATCATCAATACCGCATCGATCGCGGGGCTTAGCGGTGACAGTGGCCCCCTCGTTTACTCAGCCGCCAAGGCGGCCGTCATCAACATGAGCAAAAGCGCGGCGGTAGAACTCGCCCCAGCGAAGATACGCGTCAACGCGATCTGCCCCGGCCTCATCGCGACACCTTTGGCGGCGGGCAGCAAACTGGATCAAGCCCGAGAACGGTATGCGACGGCCCAGCCGTGGCCCGAGTACGGTGATGGCGAACACATCGCCGGAGCGGCCCTGTTTCTTGCCAGTGACGACAGCCGATTTGTCACGGGGGAACACATCGTCGTCGATGGTGGCTTATCAGCGGCCGGCCCGGAACTCTCCAAGCGATTTCCCCAGACGTCTGCCAGAGACTCGAAGGTCAGCGGGATCACCAAGGGCTCAACAGGGGAAGCGGCAGAGTTAACGCGGTTGGACTAGTCACCACGATTGGGGACGGGACCAACAAGATTGGGGACAGGACCAAGTGCCAGGTCCAACTGACGCCCATGCGAAGGCTAGCCCGAGATATCGAGCACCTGACAGACATCAAAAGCGGCGATGACGCTTGTCCAAGTCGGTTGCGGCTGCTATCTCGGTCAGGCATTTCGGCGCAGACAGCGCTCTGCGAACTCTGCGAAGACAACGCTGCTAGGCCTTAACTGGACCTGGCACTTGGACCTGTCTCCAGGTTTCGTCCCCAGGTTTCACCCATGTTTCCGCAACGGCTTGAAGCTGCTATTTCTTCTCCGGAAACAGTCCCGGCAACCATCTCTCGGCCAGTTCTGCAGGGAAGTTAAGGCGGATCGGTGCGCGAGAGCTCAAGCTCTTTACAGCACCTCTTTTTATCAATGCCGATGTAGTGCGCCGCGCACTGCGTTCACTGGTGTTGAGAATTTCCGGGATGCGTGCGCGCGCGACTTCTCCCTCCTGAAGCAGAGCCTTGAGTACGATATCTGAGCCTTTCGGCAGGCTGCCGAGCCGCATTTCTTCTGCCGCCCAAATCAACACTCGTGTGCGCAGGCGCTCAGGCTCCATCTGGCCTTCCATGTAATCAACCTGATCGATGCAGAGTTTGAGGAAGAACTCTGAGAATTCGGCAAGGGCTTCTTCGCTCAGATTGCCACGGCCATCAAGATCATTGCGCCTTGGCAGATCACAGTTCTTGAGGTGCTGTTTGTACTCGCTCTCGTTGCGCGCAAGACCTCGTGCAACAGACCATAAACCTTCCGTCTTTAGCCCCTCGCGCAACATCGCGTAGGACATCAGCCTTGCGACGCGCCCATTGCCATCCAGAAAGGGGTGTATCCAAAGTAGATGGTGATGCGCTGCAGGCGTTGCGAGGATTTGATCTGTTCGACCGAGTTTTGTGTAGATGCCCTCAAACCGAGCCATGAACTGAGGGATTGCACCGGGGCTGATCGGAACGTGGCGCCCAACTTTTACATCCCTTGCGCGATACTCTCCGGCGATCACTTCAAGCTCTTCGCCCGTATCGGGGTTTTTGGTTTTCAGCAAATCAGGCGGCAGCAACTCACAAAAGCGGCGGTGCACTTCCAGGATTCCAGCTTCACTGCAGGCGCGCTCATCGAGGCCGCCTTCATCGATCCATTTCTGAACGTCGATGTGCGCTTTGGCTTCGAGTTGAAGGTCGCGCTGCTTTGGATCAGAACTAAAGTCTTCGTTGAGCGCTCTCTCAATATCGATCGGATGGGTGTCGTGGCCCTCGATAAGGTTTGAGTAGTAGCAGTTCATTGATCGAACAAGGGTGGCCAGGGCTTGGGCGATTGCGGGTGGCAAGCTCTTACTCAAGCCGGTCGACTTTGCCGTCAACTCCACCACGAGATCAGTGAGTTTGCCTCGATGTGAGGAGCTTTCACCGATCAGCAGCGGCTCCATAGAGATAGCGTGCTCGCCTCTACTTGCGGATGCTCTTTTGACCGGTTTTTTGTCCGCTTCCAAATCAATCATAACTCTATCTATATCATAGAGTTGCTATTTTTCTAAGTAGAATCAGTCCCGGGTTTTTGGCCGGTTTAATGGCCGGTTCCTCGCCAGCCCGAAAAGCGCAGACAAATCTGACCCTTAAGATGGTCTCGGAATAAATATCTCTGACTACTGGGGACAGGACCGAGTGCCAGGTCAAACTGACGCCCAAACGAAGGCTAGCCCAAGATATCGAACACCTACGAAGCCAACCACTTCCCGATCGACTCTGCCGATCCGGTGGAAGCAATACGGTTTCGAATGGAACAGCAAGGCCTGCAGAGCCGAGACTTAGAACCCTACCTGGGCTCGCGCCATCGCGTATCCGAAATACCCAATCGAAAGCGCGGGCTGTCTCTCAACATGATTCGAAAGCTGAACCAAGGCCTGGGCATTACTCTGGACACTCTCCTTGGCAATGCGGCCTAAGGCACACTCTTGGAGCGCCAGTTGCGACGCCACCGAAGACCACCCTCTCCTACAACGAACCAGGCACATCCCCCAAGTGCAGTTGAGCATTGTTCGCTTGTCCGCCAACCCACACAGGCCTATGCTCGGGCCTATGCCAAGTAGAAAACCGAACAACTCAATCCCGGGCAGGTCAGCTAAAGCCAAGCCACCCAATGCTTCACGGACCGCCACGAAGGATGCACTCGCGACTGGCGAACGCCGCGTACGTTTGTTCCGCAACGGCCGCAATCAAGCGCTGCGCATTCCCAGAGAATTCGAACTTGAGGGTGACGAGGCCATCCTGCGCCGTGAGGGAAATCGCCTGATCATTGAACCCGCGCCAACAGGCAGCCTCCTATCCTTGCTCGCCGGCTGGGAGCCGATAGATTTACCGCTGCCCGACATCGATGAGGATTTGTCGCCATTGGACGATCCAGTCATCACGTGAAGGCACCCTCATACCTCCTCGATACCGATGTACTTTCTCACCTAATCCGGAACCCGCAGGGTGCAGCCGCTCAGCATATCGCCCGAGCGGGTGAGGACAGCATCTGCACAAGCGTTATCGTCGCGGCAGAGCTGCGTTTCGGTGCAAAGAAACTCGGCTCGATCAAACTCACCAGGCGTATTGACGCCTTGCTCGCGGTCTTGAATGTGCTGGACCTCGAATCGCCAGCAGATGAGCACTACGCCAGCATTCGGCGTGATCTTGAACGCAAAGGAACGCTGATCGGACCGAACGATTTGCTCATCGCAGCCCAGGCTAGAACGCTGGGCCTGACCGTCGTCACCGGCAATGAGCGCGAATTCAAAAGCGTCCGAGCGCTCGATGTGGAAAATTGGCTGGTTTAGCGTTGCCGGCAAGGTGCAGCCCGAAACCGTCCCATTAGTCAGCAATATACCTGCGGTTAAAGTCCCGCCGGGCTTGTGTGCCAAGGCTTGAAGCCGCCTGTACCTTGACTAACAGCCAAATATTCACTTCTTATGTAAGGCTACCTTTACTATAGTCGGCATACCACTCGATTAATCAACCTAGCCTTGAACATATGGCCAGCGAACACGATTCAGGTACGTACGTCTCTCAGCCATCAGGCTACAAGGCCTTCGTACCAACACCACTTCCGAGTACGTTCGTCCTCACGCCCGAGCTTCAACAGAAGCTCTCCCGAGCCGACCGCGCGCTTGGCCGGCTGGATGGCTCCATACTTACGTTGCCGGACTCGGATCTATTTGTACTCATGTACGTCCGGAAAGAGGCCGTGCTGTCCAGCCAGATCGAAGGGACGCAAAGCTCTCTAACCGACGTGCTCAACGCCGAAGCCGAAGTGAACGACCCCAACTCTCCAAAGGACGTAAGCGAAGTGCTCAACTACGTCACAGCGATGAACCATGGCCTCACTCGCCTGGAGGAGATCCCGGTATCGATTCGCCTGATTAGGGAGATACACGGGATCCTGCTACGTGACGTTCGCGGACAACACCTCGAACCAGGTGAGCTGCGTCGCTCTCAGAACTGGATCGGACCGCCAGTCAGCTCTCTCAATTCGGCCAGCTTCGTGCCACCTCCGCCACATGAAATGGAACTCGCTTTGTCCCAGTGGGAGAAGTTCTTACACGCGCGTGACGACATTCCCTTGCTCGCACGAATCGGGCTCGCCCACTGCCAGTTTGAAACTATTCATCCGTTTCTAGACGGCAACGGCCGAGTCGGACGCCTTCTCATTACATTCCTGCTCTGCGAAAAAGAAGTACTTGCTCAACCCGTTCTGTACCTGTCGCACTATTTCAAGCGTCACCGGCAAGAGTATTACGATTCGCTGCAAGCGGTGAGAGATAGCGACCGCTGGACACATTGGCTCAGCTTCTTTCTTGACGGCGTGGCAGTGGTTTCCAACGAGGCCGCGTCAACAGCGAGAAACATCGTTTCACTTCGAGAAGCCGACCGTTTAACTATCCAGAATTCGTTCGGCAGAACCGCTGCGAACGGCCTTCGTGTACTCGAACACCTGTACTCCCGGCCGATCATCTCCGTGAAGACGATAAAGGAGCTGACCAGTCTCTCATCGCAATCGGCCGGAAGCCTGATGCAGCGTTTCGTCGACGAGGGCTTGCTGACAGAGATCACCGGACAGCAGCGAAACCGGAAGTTTTCATACACTCGCTACGTCGCGCTGTTCGCGGACTAGTCTGCAACCACAGAGCGCATCAAAACTTCGGGCACATCCCGCAGAAGCGACACGCTGGAATGCACCCCGGAATGAACAACACCATCAACATGATCGCCGTCGACTGGAGCAAGCACAGAGGCAAGCGCTCGGCGTATCTCTCGCAACTGTCGTCGCGCACCATTGAGCACATGCCATTCGACGGTAGCCTAGCCAATCTTCTCGACGAGGTTCGAAGACTCCCAGAACCAACGCTCATCGGTATCGATGCCGCCATCGGCATACCAACACCGACATGGCGCGCGCTCCAAACGCTAACCGGATCATCGCCCAACAACTTTGTCGAGTTCCTCAACGAGTCACCACACAACTCAACGTTCTTTGAGCCCGTAGCCACGCCGGACCAGTGGTCCGCACTCCGCCCATTCATCGCACCACTCAAGGGCCCATGGTCTCTCACTCAATTCATCGAACGTTCCAATGACGGCATTCACCCCCGAATCGATCGGCAACTCAACGCTAACTCAGTCTTCGTCACCAGAGGCATGCCGGGTACAGTAGGGAGCGGTACCCGGGCGCTTTGGATGGAACTAATCGAACTTCAAGAACCAACAGCTTTCAACATATGGCCGTTCGACGGAACGTTAGAAGCTCTGATCACTCAGGGAATACCAGTGATCGCTGAGATCTACCCAAAGGCGTGCTACGGCATTTGCCTTAGCGAGAACCTTCCGACGCCCCTTCTCGGCATCCCGAAAACCAAAAGACCAGCGAGAAACGATGCGATTTCTAAGCTGCTGAAAACGGATTGGGTAACACGAGCTGACATCCGAATCGAAGGGGCTGCGCGCGCCATCGAGAACGAAGACGATTTCGATGCACTGATGTCATGCGCAGCCCTGACACGACTCGTTCTGGAGAAGCGTTCGCTTGAGAGCGCGGACAGCACTGATTGCATCGTTGAAGGCGGGGTTCTCGGCGCGTCCAGCCTGACATCCGGTACGCTCCGATTGATGCGCAGCCGAACGAAGACTACCCCACCGATTAACGAGAAACAGACAGCGCCCTCAACAACTGTTTATCACTGTCCGATACCTGGCTGCACAAAGGTCTTCCACGGCAGCCGTGGCGGTTGGGATGCGCACGTAGCTTCTGCCCGAAAGCACCCAGCCTGGCACCCGACCATCAAGGACCCAGTGGAGCGAAAGGCAAGATTCAGGGATGCGTTTTCAGACTGGTTCTGAGCCATCGTCATCAATTTTCGGGCCCAAATTACCGCATAATCCGCCGAGCCCAGCACTGCGCTGCTATCAGCAAACAACCCAGTTAACGCAGGCAGTGAAACCGGCACCCTGCGCTGAAGCAACACCCACAGCGCTCCTGGACACACTAGCAATCGAGAACATCTGAACCCCATGGCGAAGAATCAAAAATCCCAAACAACACCAGACAAATCCCTCGAATCCTGGATCTGGGATGCCGCCTGCTCCATTCGCGGGGCCAAGGACGCGCCGAAGTACAAAGACTTCATCTTGCCGCTTATCTTCACCAAGCGCCTCTGCGACGTTTTCGACGACGAGCTGAACCGCATCGCTACTGAGGTCGGCTCGCGAAAGAAAGCGTTCCAGCTTGCCAAAGCCGACCACAAACTCGTGCGCTTCTACCTCCCCCTGGTGCCAGACGATCCCGAAGAACCCGTGTGGTCGGTCATCCGCAAGCTTGCAGACCAAATCGGCGAAGGTGTCACCACCCACATGCGGGCCATCGCCCGGGAAAACCCGCTCCTACAGGGCATCATCGACCGCGTCGACTTCAACGCCACCACCCACGGCCAGCGTGACCTCGACGACGACCGCCTCTCCAACCTTATCGAGGCCGTCAGCACCAAGCGCCTCGGGCTGGAAGATGTCGAAGCTGACATCATCGGCAAAAGCTACGAATACCTCATCCGCAAGTTTGCCGAGGGCGGCGGCCAGAGCGCCGGCGAGTTCTACACCCCGCCAGAGGTCGGCACCATTATGTCTCGGGTCCTGCAACCTGAGCCCGGCATGGAAATATACGACCCCACCTGCGGCTCCGGCGGCCTCCTCGTGAAATGCGAGATCGCCATGGAAGAAAGCGTCCACGCTAAAGACAAAGGCAAAAAGCGCACCGTTGATCCCTTGAAATTGTTTGGCCAGGAATACACCCCGGAAACCTGGGCAATGGCCAACATGAACATGATCATCCACGACATGCAGGGCCAGATTGAGATCGGCGATACCTTCAAGAACCCCAAATTCCGCAGCAAGGCCGGCAAACTCCGCACCTTCGACCGCGTCGTCGCCAACCCCATGTGGAACCAGGACTGGTTCACCGAGTCCGACTACGACAACGACGAACTCGACCGCTTCCCCGCCGGTGCCGGTTTCCCCGGCAAATCCTCCGCCGACTGGGGCTGGGTCCAGCACATGCACGCCAGCCTCAATGACAAAGCCCGCGCTGCCGTGGTCCTCGACACCGGCGCCGCCTCCCGCGGATCGGGCAATGCCGGCACCAACAAAGAAAAGACTGTCCGCCAATGGTTCGTCGATAACGACCTTATCGAGAGCGTGCTCTACTTGCCGGAAAACCTGTTCTACAACACCACCGCCCCGGGCATCGTGCTGTTCCTGAACAAGGCCAAGCCGAAGGAGCGCCAGGGTAAGGTTTTCCTCGTCAACGCCAGCCAGGTCTTCGAAAAGGGTGACCCCAAGAACTTCATCCCCGAGGCAGGCATCCAACGCATCGCAGACACCCTCATTGGGTGGCAACAAGAAGAAAAACTCAGCCGCATCGTCGATCATGCCGAACTTGCGAAAAACGACTACAACATCTCCCCGAGCCGCTATATCCACACCAGCGACGCTGAAACCTACCGGCCCATCGCCGAGATCGTAGAGGAACTGAATGTCATCGAAGCCGAAGCACGGGAGACGGACAAAGCGTTGAAGGTAATTCTGGAGAAGATCGGGGTATGAGTGAATGGCAAACATGCGCCGTGCCTGATTCGTTCGTAAAGAACAAGGTCGGCAGGCAAAACCAAATTCCTGCGAAAGACATCACCGACGTCGGTCGCTTTCCAGTTATCGATCAAGGACAGAAGTTTGTTGCAGGTTACTGCGATGATGAAAGCAAGGTTATCGACTTCGATTTGCCACTTATCATTTTCGGAGATCACACGCGCTGTTTCAAATTCGTCGACTTTCCATTCGTGCTCGGCGCTGATGGAACCAAGGTTCTGCTCCCAAACAAGGAGCTCTACGACCCGAGATTCTACTACTTCGCCATGTTGTCCCTGGAGCTACCGAATCGTGGATACAACCGGCACTTCAAGTCCCTCAAGGAAGGCAGCCTTCCGCTCCCCCCACTCCCCGAGCAAAAGAAAATCGCGCACATCCTTTCGACGGTGCAGCGGGCGATCGAAACGCAGGAGCGGATCATTCAGACCACCACCGAGCTGAAAAAGGCCCTCATGCACAAGCTCTTCACCGAAGGCCTCCGCAACGAACCCCAAAAACAAACGGAAATCGGCCATGTACCGGAAAGCTGGGAGGTGGTGGCATTTGACAAATTCGTAACGTTGCAACGTGGATACGATCTTCGAAAGCAGGATTTCAGGGAGGGTGAAGTGCCGGTAATCGGCGCCACGAAAGTCATCGGCTATCACGACACGTCGAATGTTAAGGCGCCTGGCGTCACTGTCGTCCGAAGCGGATCATCCGCAGGGAAGCCCTTGTTCATTGCTGAAGACTTTTGGGCTCACAACGTCCTACTTTACGTGAAGGACTTCCAAGGGAATGTCCCAAAATTCGTGTATTACAAGATTCTGGCTCTGGACCTCACCCAATACCGGCAGGGAGTAGCTGTCCCCACGCTCAACCGAAATACCTTCAGCGCGATCGAGTTGGCGCTGCCTTCACCGGAGGAACAACAAGAGATCGCCGACGCATTAGATAGGGTTGCTAACAGAACGGAAGCCGCCGAACGCAAGAAGCACCAACTCCAAGACCTCTTCCGCACCCTCCTTCACGAACTCATGACTGCGAAAACCCGCGTTCACGAACTCGAGATCACAGCATGAGCACGGACCCAAAGATATCAATGCACGAACTCGCCCAAGAATGCGTGAGCAAATCTCCGGTGATCATTCTCGGAAGCGGCGCATCTGCGGCATATGGGATCCCGGGCATGCCGCAGCTGAAGGCTCACTTGGAGAAAGTCGGCTGTCCGGCCACCGCTAAACCAGAAGAAGTAACCAAATGGGCAGAGTTTCAATCAAAGCTTGCCACCACTGACCTAGAAACAGCACTCGACGAAGTTCGCCTCCCAGAAACCCTGACCTCTCTCGTTGTCGAATCCACTTGGGACTATCTTGCTCCTTTTGATCATCAGGTATTTGAAAGAGCGATTGTTGATCACGATCTGTTTCCACTCACCAAGCTCTTCCTCCATCTATTTAACAGCACACGGAACGATATTCATGTCGTCACTCCAAACTATGATCGAATAGCGGAGTACGCTGCGGATGCTGGGAAACTGGCCCACTACACAGGATTCAACTACGGACACATAAGGGCACGAGCCATTAGCGGAAAGCCTCGTATCTACCTAGGAAACACAGCATCTCGAACAGTAAATGTCTGGAAGGTGCATGGTTCGTTTGACTGGTTTCGCGACAGTGACGGCGTCGTGTTTGGCCTCCCTGTTTCGGCATCACGACCGCCAAAGGTTTCACCGGTAATCGTCACTCCAGGAATTGAGAAATATCGGCTTACGCACGACGAGCCCTTCCATTCCATCAAATCAGAAGCCGACAACGCCCTCCAAAACGCGGATGCCTACCTATGCATTGGTTATGGATTCAACGATACACACCTTCAAACAACCCTCGTAGAAAGGTGTCGCGGTAACGACGTCCCACTTGTTCTCTTAACCAAGGCTATTTCTACGACCGCAACGGCGTTCCTGAGAAGCGGCAAATGCGGGAAGTATTTGGCAGTTGAGGAGACTCCTTCTGGCTGCCGCATATACAGCGCGGAATTTCCTACAGGTGAGGAAATCGCTGGTTACTCGACTTGGCAACTGGGTGAATTTCTGAAATTGGTTATCTCATGAGCATCTTCAAATACAACGATACGGACGCACTTGGCAGGGTGAAATCAGTGGACACGGCCATCGTCATTGTCCAAGTGGCCGATGTTGATCGCCTCCGGAAATTGCAGGTCAATCGACTGGCTGTCCTCCAAAGCAGTCGTCCAGGCCAGCATCTGATTGGCATTATTCAGAAAATCACCCGCAACGCGGTTGAAGCGAAAGAGATTGGCGATGTGGAAGGCGATGAGGATGATCTCAAGATGCCCACAGAACTGAATTTGGTAAGAATCACGCTTATAGGCACGATGGTCGATAAGCTGGGCACCCAATCCAACGTTTTCCTTAGGACTTTGGAGACAGTCCCAGAAATTGACGCCAATTGCTTTGCCGTCGAAGGAGAATCATTAACGAATTTCATGCGAGTGATTGCCAGTATCGCAGCAGACGGTGAGAAGTTGTCGCTTGGTCACTACACACTGGATGATAAAGCGGAGGCGTTCCTTAACGGAAATAAATTCTTCCAGCGCCACGCTATCATTGTAGGAAGCACGGGTTCGGGTAAATCGTGGACCACTGCCCGCGTGCTCGAGTGCATGGCCGGTTTACCCAATGCCAACGGTATAGTTTTCGATATTCATGGAGAATATCGCCCATTGAAGGCGAACGGGATTCGGCATCTTCGAATAGCTGGCCCAAAGGACCTCGATGCCAAGAGCGCATTAAAGGACGGGGTCGTTCATCTTCCATATTGGCTGCTGGCCTACGAGGCGATGGTCTCGATGTTCGTCGATCGCAGTGATCAGAACGCACCGAACCAAGCAATGCTCATGTCGCGGACTATCATCGACGCAAAGCGCGACTATTTGACTAGAGGCAAGCACAAGGAAGTCCTCGACAACTTTACTATCGACAGCCCGATTCCGTTTTCAATTGCTGACGTCATCGCACGTCTTGAAGAACTAGATAGTGAAATGATTCCTGGTGCTCGCAGCGAGAAGCAGGGACCATTTCACGGAAAACTAAGCCGCCTCATTGAGAGGCTAAAGAACAAACAAACAGATCGTCGGCTAGGCTTTTTGTTTCAAGCACCGAAGCAGACGATGGAGTTCGATTGGCTCGATAAGCTCGTCGCGTCTCTGGTAGCCGGGACAAAAGACCAATCGGACAAGTTGGGCGGCGTTAAGATTGTGGATTTCTCGGAGGTCCCATCCGATATGCTGCCATTAATCATTAGCTTGGTCGCGAAACTGATCTTCTCAATCCAACAGTGGACTCCGTCGGAGAACAGGCACCCAATTGCTCTCTTTTGCGATGAAGCGCATCTCTATATCCCAGAACGCCAGTCATCCAGCGGGGGCGAGAGCTTCGCGATCGAGGTGTTTGAACGCATCGCAAAAGAGGGCCGAAAATACGGAGTCGGACTTGTGGTGATTAGCCAACGTCCCTCCGAGGTAAATCGCACGGTATTAAGCCAGTGTAACAATCTGGTCGCAATGCGACTCACCAATGGAGACGACCAGAACGTTGTTAGGCGTTTATTGCCTGACAGCCTTGGGGGATTTAGCGATCTCCTGCCAGTCCTTGACACCGGAGAGGCGTTAGTTGTTGGGGATGCGAGCCTTTTACCCACACGGGTCAGAATTCGACAGCCGGAGAATAAGCCAAACAGCGGAACCGTTCCCTTTTGGGATAAATGGGGCGAGGACAAGGAAGTAGCGATACTTTCTGATTCCGTTGCGAGTTGGAGAAAACAAGCAATCCAAGCTGCAAAAAGATAATACATGCCCAAACCCGGAGAACAAAAAACCGTTCAAGCCCGAATCCTCGAATACGCCAAGGCCGTCGGTTGGACGTTTGTGTCCCGCGAGGAAGCCGAGCAGCGGCGTGGGTTTGATACCGATGTGCCGCCCGCAGACCGAGCAAAGAATCGCTCGCTCTTCTTCGACAACCTGCTCGACGCCAAGGTACGGGAGTTCAACCCGCGTTACACGGAAGGACCGGGCGCATTACTCGGCCAGTTTCGCCTTCTACACACCGACATCTATGGCAACCGGGAATTTGTCGAACACCTGCGCAATCGAGGCAAGTTCTTCGATGCTGATGAGAAGCGCGAGCGCGACCTGATCCTGATCGATTACGAGAATCCGGCGAACAACGTTTTTGAGGTCACCGAAGAGTGGGCTTTTCACAACGGCCACTACGGTACACGCGAGGATGTGGTCTTTCTCATCAACGGCATCCCGGTGCTGGTCATCGAGTGCAAGAACGCCAACAAGGACGAGGCGATTGCTCTGGGGGTAGACCAAATCCGCCGTTACCACCGCGAGACGCCCGAGCTGTTTGTCTCGCAACAGCTGTTCACCGCCACAGACGCCATCGGCTTTTCCTACGGGGTGAGCTGGAACACGGTGCGGCGTAACATTTTCAACTGGAAGGATGAGGAAGTCGGCAAGCTAGAAGCCAAGGTGAAGAGCTTCTGTGCCATCCCCCAGGTGCTCGCCTTCCTGAAGGACTACATCGTCTTTGCGGAAAAAGACGAGGAGCTGAACAAATACATCCTGCGCCAGCACCAGACCGGTGGTGTGGACGCAGTTGTCGACCGCGCGCTTGATTCCAAGCGCACCCGCGGCCTTGTCTGGCACACCCAGGGCAGTGGCAAGACTTTCACCATGATTAAGGCAGCGGAGCGGCTCTTCCGCGCGCCAGAGGCGGACAAGCCCACGGTTCTGTTGATGATCGACCGCAACGAGCTGGAAGACCAGATGCTCAAGAACCTCGCTGCGCTTGGCTTGGGCAATCTCGAACACGCCAGCAGCATCAAGCGACTCAACCAACTGCTGAAGGACGACTACCGGGGCATCATTGTGACGATGATCCACAAGTTCCGCGACATGCCGGCGAACCTGAACACGCGCTCGAACATTTTTGTGCTCATCGACGAAGCCCACCGTACCACCGGCGGCGACCTAGGCACTTTCTTAATGGCGGGCCTACCCAATGCAACCTACCTTGGTTTCACGGGTACCCCGGTAGACAAGACCGCCTACGGCAAAGGCACTTTCAAAACCTTCGGCTGCGAGGACGACCAGGGCTACCTACACAAGTATTCCATCGCCGACAGCATTGAGGACGGCACCACCCTACCGCTCTACTACCAGCTCGCACCCAACGAGATGCTTGTACCCCATGAAACTTTAGACAAAGAGTTTCTCTCCCTCGCCGAAGCTGAGGGCGTGGCTGACATCGAGGAATTGAACAAGATCCTCGAGCGGGCGGTGAACCTGAAAAACTTCCTCAAGGGTAAAGAGCGCATTCAACAGGTAGCGCAATTTGTCGCCAAACACTACCAAGAAAACGTTGAGCCGCTGGGCTACAAAGCCTTCCTTGTCGGGGTGGATCGCGAAGCCTGTGCCCACTACAAGAAGGCCCTCGATCAGTTCCTGCCATCTGAGTATTCTGAGGTTGTTTACACCGGCAACAACAACGACTCCGCGCTGCTAAAGGAATTCCACCTCGACTCGAAGAAAGAGCGGCAGATCCGCAAGAGCTTCGGCAAGCTCGACCAGCAGCCGAAGATATTGATCGTTACTGAGAAACTGCTCACCGGTTTTGATGCGCCCGTGCTCTATGCCATGTATCTGGATAAGCCAATGCGCGATCACACGTTGCTGCAAGCCATCGCCAGGGTGAACAGGCCGTACGAAAACGAATCGCTAGACATGGTGAAGCCTCACGGCTTTGTGCTCGACTTCGTAGGCATCTTCGACAAGCTCGAGAAAGCGCTAGCCTTCGATAGCGAAGAGGTCAACGCCATCGTTAAAGATCTCAATCTGCTAAAGATGTTATTCCAAAACAGGATGGAGCTGGAGGCCCCGGCCTACCTGGCTCTTGTGCAACAGAACTTCAACGACAAGGACGTCGAGAGCCTGATAGAGCACTTTCGTGATGCTGAACGCAGAAAGGCATTCTTCCGCGAATTCAAAGAGATCGAGATGCTCTACGAGATCATTTCGCCTGATGCCTTTCTGCGCCCGTTCATCGAGAGCTACGGCACACTCGCAGCGATCTACACGGTAGTGCGCAAGGCCTACGCCAAGCAGGTTTACCTAGACAAAGAGTTCCAGCGGAAAACTGACGCTTTGATCCAGGAACAAGTCGGCAGTTTCGGAGTGGGTGCTATCAGCGAACAGATCGAAATCAACGCCGACACCATCGCGGTCATCAAAGCTCGACAGGAGGGAGATGGTACGAAGGTCATTAACCTCGTCAAGAGCATCCAGAAAACCGCAGAGGAGCAAAGCGATGATCCTTATCTGGTCGCTATGGCGGAGCGCGCACTGGCGATACAGCAGACTTTCGAAGACCGCCAATCTACAACATCTGACGTACTAGAGGAGCTGTTCAACGAGGTGGCCGCCAACGAGAGGCGCAAGGAAGAACAGGCACGCAAGGGTTTCGACGGCCTGGCTTACTTTGTGTACCGCACCCTCCTGGACGAAGAGATCAACAACGCTGAGGCTGTTACTCGTGAAATCAAATCGGCCTTCGTGGAGTACCCAAACTGGCGACAGAGCGAGAGCGCTTTGCGGGAACTGCGACAGAAGGTGACGTTCGCAATCTTCCGCGAGGCTGAAGAGCTCGAAACCGTTATCGCGATCGTGGACAAGCTGTTTACGCTCCTAGACAAAGCTGCGCGGCTCTAATCTTGGTGAACGAGAAAGCCAAATCAGCGTTCAAGAGCCGTCTATCAGAATGGGCTGCGACACTCGGCGTAGCGGTCGCTGGCGTTTACGTACGCCCCATGCGCAACAAGTGGGCATCTTGCTCCACTAACGGCATTCTGAGCTTCAATGTTGAGCTATTGGAACTTGAATCCCAAGTGTGGGATTACGTCATAGTCCACGAGCTCTTGCACTTTGACGTACCCAATCATGGGCGCCTATGGAAAAGCTTGATGAGAGTTCATGTAGGCGATTGGGAATATTGCGAAGACGTATTACGAGACCACGCGAGTCAAACATCTGAGAGCAATCCGAAGCTCGGAACGAAAGCGCTCCCACTCCTCAGCGATCCGATAAGCACAACCAGGCAGCGGCCCAACTAGATCGGCCAATACACCCGCCCCAACGGCAACAACGCCCTCGCCTCCACATCGAAGTTTTCATAGTTCTCAACAATTGCTTCCACCAACGAATCAAAATCCATCAGCGCGATGTTGATCGATGCGCGATCCGCCTCGTATTTGGCTTCCCTGGTGAACCCGCCGGTGCTGACATAGAGCCCCTTGTCATCCGGATGCCGGCCGCCAAGAAACGATCGGATGTCTGGGGCACCCATCGACGTTTTGGTGCGGTGTTTGCACTCCACGATGATTCGAGGCTGCTCGAGCCCAAGGCCATCTGGTGAGGCGATAATGTCCTGTCCGCGATCCGGACCTTTCGGGCTTACGCGAGTTTTGTAGCCCATCGCTCGAAGCAAGCCCGCGACCAGCTCTTCAAACTCGTCACCGTCCATGAGAGTGACCCGGTCTTTGATGAACTCCAGGCCTCTGGCTCGGGCATCATCGAACAGGTCTTCCGGCTGAGGTTCGCTCTCAACTAACGTTTCCTGTCTCGGTAGCTCCGAGATTCCAGCGCCGAGGGCTTGAATCTCATCCGCCACATCGTCCCGAATCATGAACAGGGTGGAGATAGATCCCAGCGAATTGCGCGCCGAGGCACTAAGGGCATCGCGGCTCACGCTGGTTTGCCACTCCACTCGCCGCGCTCTGGGCAATGCCTCCATCAGATCGGGTGACCACGTTGGCTCGGACTTGATCTCGCCCACCAGGTATTTCCGGGCATTGGGGTCATAGCTGACAACGCCATCGCCAATAGCAATCTCGTTCAGAAACCGCCATAGCTGCCCGGCACCAGCGGCAACCTTTGAGCGATTGCCAGACGCAAAGCCTGAGTCGTGGAACTGCTGAATGATTGCCTCGCGAGCTACCCCCGGGGAAATATCCCCCAAGTCAGCCCAACCCACAGCCACCACTGAGTGCGCTTCGAACTCTTCGATGTAGCCAGCTCCCTGGCCCGCTCGCACCATCCACATGGTCATGGCTTCAACCCTTTGTTTATTCGAGTGAAGACGATAGCAGCCTCGACCCCGAGATTTGGCTATCGGTAAGCATGGATAGGTCGCCTGCCCGCAAGTCACGCGCAGGAATGACTACGGCTTGGCCCCATCGAGTGAAGCTAAAGATCGGTGGAGGGTAGCGATGCCATCTTGCAACCCACTGATGCGATATTAATCGCCCTCGGGAGCGCGGCCTTTCGTCTGCAGTACCGCCGCTGATATCGCGTGCGGCATGATGAAGGAAGCGATAGTCGCGATCACATCCACGAGATCGCCCGGGTGCAGTGACACGTTACCCAGAAAAGCATTCCACTGACGTCGCTTCTGCTCATCCTCGGCGAAGGCCGGCATCAGAGCATCCGGTAGCTCGGTCGGGATATCAGTCTCGCGGCGCTCAAAGGTTGCTGCGATTGCACGAGCCAGCCGGCCGTCGTCGAATGGAGTGGACCGGCTCAGCAACCAAATGTCGTAGAAGTCTTTCATGCGGCTATTCGCGAGCCCCAGCGAGACCATCGCCTGGAATTTCTCGGCGATCACCGTTTCCCGAGCGTAGGCGCGTATGCGAGGCGCCGGAAAGTCCAGCATGCACGGATAGTCAACAACCTCGTCTCCGGGTACCAGCGCGTCTCCAAAGCCAATATCGATCGACACGGAAACTCGGGCGCCGCTGATCGAGGCTGCCGTACGCAATCGTAGTCCGCCGTACACCAGCTCCTCCCAGATCTGGTCGACGCGTATGGCGTCGACATCGAAATCAACGCCATCCTCAGCGTCTATGGCGAGAATCTCCTTGAACGCAGCCAGCATCGCTTCCGGGTTGGGATCGCCGAAACCCAATAGGTCCAGATCACGGGTTGCGCGGTGTGGGTCTGGAAGCCAGATGGTTAAGAGCATCGCGCCTTTGAGCACGAAACGGTCTGCATAAACAGACGTGCTCAGCCGGTAGAGCAGCCGTTCGAGTACGTATCGAGTAAGTATCAGATCAAAACTCTTCTCCGCCTCGCGGGAGAGATTCTGCAGGCGGGCTCGAACGGATGCGCCAACGTTTTTGACCTTCTTAGGCATTAGCGGTCAGGGCCTCGAGATATGGGCGCATGACTGTGGAAACCCCACCCTTCGCGGCTTGACGAGCGATTTCAGCCGGCGTCGCCTTTCGCTGCCTCAACACCTCTTGCAGGCCCTCTATCGCAACAGACAGGCCCATTTTGCCACGATGTCGGAAGCAATCCGCCACCGTCTTGGCCGCCCCATAAACTTGTACCGACACGCCGTCGATCACATGCGTCTCTACGCTTTCCCTCAGCAGACCGCCTGTGAAACGAACAATACGAATGCCCGCACCACTTTGCCGCGGTGACCAATCCTTAGACCCGATCGCTATCCAGACCTTTGAAGGCAGCTGATCCGTGAGACCGTGGAAGGCCAGGGCGGAAACGAGACACACGACGCCCTTGGGTATCCGCTTCGCGGCTTCCGCCAGACTGTGGTTCGGGTCCAGGTCTGCATCTGACAACTGATAGACGCCCCGAGACAGGCGAATGACCTCACCGGCTCGTTCCATACGACTCACCGTCGCCGCGGTCACGCCAGCCTCGCGCAGCTCGATCAGGCGCATGATTCCAAGCTTCTTCAGCAGAGAGTGAGCAAGCTCACGCTGTGTTCGGGGCTCTTTCATTGATACAAATACTATATATGTAGGATCTATGTACCGAGCTTTTGTATCATTTACCGAGGCGACGCACAACGTTTGCCAACGCTGGTTAAGCCGGGTGGATAACCACACGCGATGGCCGCGGTTTCTTCCAAAGCCACCCCTACCCCCCCACACATTCATCGAGCCACCGATCTCCGCGTGCTAAGTTTGAACGCCATCGACAGCCCTCTGGAACCCAACTCGTGGCTATACGTATTGCCCTTTGCCTGCTGATCCTTCTCACTTGCGGTCGTTCTGAGGGCGCGGTCTTTCTACCGGACGCCGCCAGCAGAACCGGTTACGGGCCAACCCTTGAAGCATGGTCCGTATTTTGGACGGGCGCGTGCGCCGAGCGCATCGGATTCGAGCTTGGCTACACAGGGCACTCCGAAATCCAGAACATGCTGCCTCGGGTGACCAGTTACGCGCGCGGAGCAGTACCCCATGTACTAAAGGCGTGCCCCAAGGCGGACGTTATCCACGTCAATGTCCCCGGCCGAAAGGATGGCCGGCCCGTGGTCTACCAGTTCGAAATGCATCGCAGTGCAGATTGGGCCGTGCAGGATGCCAGGTGGTACAAGGAACGCATCAACGACACGATCGCCGGCGGCTATCTGCCTGCGGATGCCGGTTATCACAAGGCGTTGGTTCGATTTCAGGACGGGCGGTTCGAGGCCATCTACGGCAAGCGGATGGAATCCCACTTAGAGGGTGCAAACGTGAAGCGCCACATGCAGGAAGGTGCTTCGCCACAACGGGTCTCTCATCACACCATAGCTGGGTACTGGTACGAGCTGGGTAGCGAGCAACCGAACGGCCGGTGCCCGGTGAGCCGTGATGGTTACGCGCTGTGGGGATCATTCACCATGCTCATCAATCGCGGCAGCTCAGACGTGCGGATGCTGCGAACGTTCTGCGCCGAAGCTGGCGAGAAGGGCCATAGCGATCAGTTGTATTTGTCGACTCCAAGACCTTCCGGGTTTGAGCGGGACTGGGGAATCGAGTGGGTGAAATTCACGGACCCGCTGCACGAACAACTCGCGGCCATGGATCTGAACCCAGCGGACGATGCCCAGACGTTCGCGCGCACCCGCAAACCCCTGTTTGAGAGCGACAAACTCACGCTCTACCCCGGCAACGAAACCTGGTGCAGCAATCGACGCATCGACGCCTACTACACCGTCGCCAGCGAGGATCGCAATCAAGCTTTCGGCGGCAACTACGCAACTGCCATCGCCGAACGAGCAAGGCAGGTGGTGAACGAATATTGCGGCGATGCAATCACGGCGAGTGTTTCGAGCTACCGTGAGGGAGACGACACACCCTGGGACAGCATGTCGTTTCAGTTCCGGCCCATTCAGGCATCTGCGTTCGGCAATGACGATGGCTACCTCGAGCTGCTCGGCCAAAATCTGAGCGAGCGCGCTAAGGCGCACCTTGCCTATCTGAACGCGAATCATCTGGGCCCGGCCTGCACCGATGCGCCCTTCTGCGAATTGCCAGGTGGCCGCTATCTCAATGCCATCTACCAAGGCCGCGGCGATCTGGTGCGGGAAATGGATCAGCTGGTGCGAGCCGAGATCAACGCAATGCTGAAAGGCCAGATGGCTCAGCTCAACATGACCGAAAACCCAATCACTCAAATGTTTTCCGGCATGATTGAGCAAGACGATGGTTTTATCGTCGGCGCAGCCAACAAGTACATGTACTCCTACGCCGCCTGGGGCACGCAGTGTTTCAAATCCGGCGCAAAGACCCGTACGTTCGTGCACACCACACCCCCTACGGAAACGATCAACTTCGACGGCAGCACGGACTACGAGCCCGGGCAAACGTTTGAGGCGGACTACACGGTAAATCCGGAATTCTTTACGCTGCTGGAACGAATCGGCTCTCACTACGGCGCACCGGATAGCGATTCGCCTCTGCTCAACAAAGCTCAACGCCTGGTGCTGCAGGGACTCGTGCGGATGAAGGACGACTACGGTTGCAGCAGTCCGGAAGTCGCTCGCTTCGAGCGAAACCTCATCGCGCTGGCAGGCGATGATCTGGCAGGCAGAGCGTTGAGTGTTCTATCTGCACCACCGAGCAGCGCTTCCAAGCCTGCGGAGTTATCTGAACCACAACAGCAACCCAAGCCATCAACGCCCGCAGCGGCGCAGCCAGCGCCCGTTCAAACAACTCAGCCCTCACCTGCGCCGGCACAGCCGACGCCAGCGCGGCCAGCGCCAGCAAGGCCGACACAAGCACAACCCATGGAGCCGACTCCAACGCAACAGCCAGCCTCAGCGAAACCCGCGTTATCAACCGCCGAGCGCTACGCGCTGATGAACGCCGAAGTGAAGGCGCTCTCGGAGGCTTTTGTGGCAGAGATCAATGAAGCCAACACCGCGTTTCAAGCCCAGATGCAGGGCGCGAGTACTGATGCGGAACGGCTGGAGATGTTGCGCACGTTCAATACGGAAATGGCTGAGATGCGCACCGAGGTTGAACAGAAGACTCAGGCGATACGGGACAAATACAAGGATTGATCTGCGGCGCTCGTTCATTCCCTACAACAAGTAGGGATATCGGCCATTGTTACCATTTCGGGAACATGCTAACTTTTCTTCATGAGGATCATCGCCAGAAAGACCCTACGAGATTTCTGGCGGCGATACCCGGATGCAGAGCAGCCGCTTAAGGCCTGGTTTGCGGAAGCTCAAGCGGCAACATGGCAGACTCCGCAAACGATCAAGCAGCGATATCGCCACGCGAGTTTCCTTGCTGACAACCGCGTGATCTTCAATATTGCAGGCAACAAGTATCGGCTCATCGTTCACATGAACTACAAATTTCAGATCGCCTACATTAAGTTCATCGGCACCCATGCCGAGTACGACAGGGTTGACCCGGAGATCATCTAATGAACATTCGCCCGATCAGAAGCAAGCGCGACTACAAGAATGCCATCGAGCGGATCAGTGAGCTGATGCATGCAGAGCCGAACAGCGATGAAGGAGAGGAACTCGACGTCCTTGCAACACTCATCGATGTATACGAAGCCAACCACTTCCCAATCGAAACGGCTGATGCTGTCGAAGCAATACGTTTCCGAATGGAGCAACAGGGCCTTGAGCGCCGAGACTTGGAACCCTTCCTCGGCTCGCGTCATCGCGTATCTGAAGTGCTCAACCGCAAGCGCGGTCTTTCTCTAAATATGATTCGAAAGCTCAACAAAGGCCTGGGCATTCCTCTGAGCGTTCTCGTTGGCGCAGCGGCGTAGAACCAACTAGTCGGGTATGCGAGGCTGATGCGGCTTACCGAAACATGAGGCCAAGTTGGGCCAGGCGGAAGCGATGGGAACAATCAAACCGCTGGGCGAGTACGTTCCAGCCGAGGGCGAGGAGCAGCTCAGCCCGGATAACGAGACTAAGGGGCAGACGCTGACTACCGACGAGGTGCGGGCCGACTTTCGCCGCGTACCTGCGCGTCTCTGCGAGAACGCTGGGGAACTGGGAGCAAGAGCGAGCAAAACCAAGTGCGCAGGCCGCCGCACTGATACTCATGGTTCGCAAATATCCGGACACGTTGATCAGGCTAAAGAATCCTGGTGAAGACGCCGCGTAGGCTCCTTCGCGAGACGATGATTTGCGGAATGCGAGAGTCGCGGCGATCTCCCAACTGCGGCGTTAACTTCACCCGGACGATACCAGGGGCAAGTTCTCGCCGATACAAAAGACAGTTATGAGTGTGTTTATCGCTAACAAGGAGCGAAGCGCCGCCATTACAGCGGCGCTCCGAAACAAGCGCGTCGCGCGCTAGCGCAGATCGATACGATCGAGCTGCATCACTTTCACCCAGGCATTCACGAAGTCCTGAGCAAACCGCTCTTCTGCACCGTCAAAGGCGTAGACCTCGGCGACGGCGCGCAGTTCTGCGTTCGCACCAAAGATCAGATCAACCGACGTGGCGGTGAACCTCTGCTCACCCGTTTCTCGATCGAGTCCAACGTATACACCCTCTTCGTCCGCCTTCTGCCAGCGCAGCGACATGTCGAGCAGGTTCAGGAAGAAGTCGTTGTTGAGCACACCGGGCTGATCCGTGAAGACGCCATGGTTGCCATTGGTGTTCGCACCGAGCACGCGCAGGCCGCCGAGCAGGGCCGTCATCTCGGGGACAGTGAGGTCGAGCTGATCAGCGCGATCAACCAGCATCTCGGTGGGTGAACGGTAGCTCGCGTTGGCATCGAAGTAGTTACGGAACGCATCCGCTGTGGGTTCGAGCAGCGCGAACGACTTAACGTCGGTCTGCGCCTGGGTGGCATCGCCTCGGCCCGGAGCAAACGGCACGACGATATCCAGATCCGCGGCTTGCGCCGCCTGCTCGATACCAACCGCGCCGGCAAGAACAATCAGATCAGCTAAGGAGACCTGCACGTCTCGGCGAGCCGAGTCATTGAAGTCTGCCTGAATCTCTTTCAGCGTTGCCAGGGTCGCGGCAAGCGCCTCCGGATTGTTCACGGCCCAATCAGTCTGCGGCTGCAGCGCGATTCGCGCGCCATTGGCACCGCCGCGCATGTCGCCAGCACGGAAGCTTGATGCCGAGGCCCAGGCGGTGCGCACGAGTTCAGCGACGGTGAGATCCGAGGCGGCGATCGCCTGCTTGAGCTTGCGAACGTCGCGATCACTGACGGCCTTGTAGTCGGGTGAGGCCACCGGATCCTGCCATATCAGCTCTTCAGCCGGCACCTCACTGCCAACGTAACGAGCGCGCGGGCCGAGGTCACGATGGGTGAGCTTGAACCACGCTTTGGCAAAAGCGAGCTGGTACTCATCCGGATTGGCGAGGAAGCGTTCGGCAATCGCTCGATAGTCGTCGTCAAATTTCAGCGCGAGGTCAGCGGTGGTCATAACCGGCGGATTGAACTTGCCTTCGACGTGCGCGTCGGGCACTGACTTGTGCAGAGCCTCGTCGGCAGGTATCCACTGAATCGCGCCGTGCGGACTGCGCGATTCCACCCACTCGATGTTGAGCAGATTCTGCAGGTAAAGAGTAGTCCACTGCGTGGGCGCCTGCGTCCAAGCACCTTCCAATCCGCTAGTCACGGTGTCTTCGGAGTGGCCTTTACCACAGGTGTTTTTCCAGCCGAGGCCCTGATCCTCGATATCCGCGCCAGCAGGCACGTCACCGACGCACTCTGAAGCCTTGTGAGCGCCGTGCATCTTGCCGAAGGTGTGGCCGCCGGCGATCAGGGCGACGGTTTCCTCATCGTTCATGGCCATGCGTCCGAACGCGAGACGGATATTGCGCGCGGACCCAACCGGATCCGGCTTGCCCATCGGGCCTTCTGGATTCACATAGATCAGGCCCATGTGGGTCGCACCAAGCGGGCGTTGAAGCTCTCCATCCACGTCTTGCCGATCACTGGCCAACATGGCGACTTCAGGTCCCCAATAGACGAGATCAGGTTCCCAGTCATCAGCACGGCCACCCGCGAAACCATAGGTTTCAAAACCCATGTTTTCTAAAGCGACATTGCCCGCGAGAATCATGAGGTCGGCCCAGGACAGGCTGGCACCGTATTGCTGTTTGATCGGCCATAGCAGGCGTCGCGCCTTGTCGAGGTTACCGTTGTCCGGCCAGCTATTAAGCGGATCGAATCGCTGCTGGCCGCCATCAGCTCCGCCGCGGCCGTCGAGCGTGCGATAGGTACCGGCGCTGTGCCACGACATACGAATGAAGAAGGGGCCGTAGTTGCCGAAATCGGCCGGCCACCATGCCTGTGACGTCGTCAGAAGTTCGTTGATATCGGCTTTGACAGCAGCCAGGTCCAATTCGGCAAACGCTTCGGCATAGTCAAAGTCTTCGCCCAACGGATTTGAGCGCGGGTCTTGATCGCGTAGAGGGGCAAGATCCAACTGATCTGGCCACCAGAACTGATTGCTCTTTGCTTGGCCTGGGGCTGTGGTCCCCATGCCAATGGCCCCTGCGGGTTTGCTGCTGCCATGGTTATCGGCCGCGGCAAGCGGCGCGAGCGCCAGTCCGAGCGCCGCAGCGGCTGCGGCTGTCCATTTTCTGAATTCCATAAGACTCTCCCCCAACCGCTAAGGCTGGAACTTGTTTGTGCGATTCCAACTTAACAGTCTGTCGGAGATTCAGAAAATCGTTTGATTCTATAGAAACGATAGGAGCTACATATCGAGGTCAATGCCCCGGGCGCGACGCTCCTGGCGTGGTTTACCATGTTCAAAGCCAACAGCCGGGAGGGAGCGATGGGAACAATCAAACCGCTGGGCGAGTACGTGCCCGCCGACGGCGAGGTCCAGCTAAGCCCCGATGACGAGATTGACTGGCAGGCGCTGATTACCGACGAGGTGCGAGCCGACTTTCGCCGCGACGGCGTCGTGTTCCTGCCCAGCGCGCTCCACGCCGAATGGCTGAATCTGGTCGAGATGGCCTACCTTCAGGTGATGCGCAACACCGATACGATGGCGCGCTTCTTCAAGGGCCAACCCCAGGAGTTTCTGGAGTCTGTGCACAACTACCCGAACGTGCCGGAGATACGCCAGCTGCTTGCGGACTCCCCGATTGCAGACATGATCGGCTCGCTCATCAACTCGGAAAACGTCTGGTACTTCCTCGATGAGTTTTTCCTCAAGGAGGGCGGCAATCGTGGTCCGACGCCGTGGCACCAGGACCTGCCGTACTGGCCACTCGCGGGCGAGCAGTTTGCGTCGATGTGGATCACGCTGGATCCGCTGCCGAAGGATGAGTGTCTGGAATTCGTTCGCGGCTCGCACAGGCAAACGGTGTACGACGGGTTCCTGCCGAGCGACGTGAACAACAGCATGCGCAAGCCCTACTACGGCGGCGAGTTGCCTCAGCTACCGGACATCGACGCCAACCGTGATGAGTGGGACATAGTCTCCTGGCCGATCGAGCCAGGTGACGTAATCCTATTGCATCCGGGTCTGCTGCACGGCGGCGGGCACACGGGGGCAGACACCCGGCGACGAACGCTGACGGTGCGCTGCTATGGCGACGACGTGGTTTACGCTCAGCGGCCGACGAACATGCCCTCCGCGCCACGACGCCCCGGGCTTGGACTGAAGCTGCGGCCGGGCGATCCACTGCGGCACAGCTCGATGCCCAGGCTAAGGCCCGCTTCTGACGCGCTGGATTGAGCAGAACCGGCGGTTACCGCCAGTACCATTGCGAGAAGGAAACGCCGGCCGTTGAACTAAGCCTCTTCTCCCGGCCGCGACTGAACCAGGCGAGTTCCCGGCTCGACTGTTCCGGGCTGCGCGCACAGCGGCAACTGACGCCATCGAGTTCATCGTCGTAGGCTCGCTCGCCCACGGGCTGGCAGGCGGCATGGGGAACCCGGTCACCTCGCTCGTCCATTGGGTAGCTGGCTGGCAGTCCGGCAGCATGCAGGCCGTCCTTCGACACGGCGTCGCAAGCAACCTGCTCGGTGGGCATCTGGACGGCGACGAGGATCGGCGCGGCGTCTTCACGCAGGTCTTCCGGGCCGAAGGGCTGGCCCTCGAGAAACAGCGACAGATTCACTCGCGCGGTCGCGACATCAGCATTGAGGTACAGCACGTCGAATGCACCGGGCGGGTTCCAGCGGCCACCGGCAGCACGAGCATAGGTGGGGTCCAGCGGATCATCCCACGCTGGATCGGCGAGCCGGTACCAGGCGTCTTCAGGTGCGAGCGTGACGGTGAGCATAACGATCGGTTCGATCAGGCATGGATCGCGGCGACGTCGAACATCGCTCGGCACAGGTGCAGCGCTTCGGCGGTATCGTCGGCGAAGCACTCAATGAGATTGCGACCTCCCAGGGAAGGCGCTGGCCGCCGCACGACGGCCGGGATGCTTCCGGGTTTGAGGTAGTGGCTGAGCACTTCGGTGGCGCTGAGAAAATCGCCCACCTGACGCTGACGATCGCCGGGCACACCCTGGGCGAGCCACTTGGCCATTGCCTGGCGCGAGACACCGAACAGAATGGCCGCCTCGGATTGATTGAGATCCCAGGCAGCAAGCGCGGCGGCTAGCGATGTTTTGCCTCGGGCTTCGAGCATGGCGCTGAGAAAGTCGTCCACCCAGAGATCATCGCGCAGGTTGAGGAGTGCGTCAGCCGCGCCCTGCGGATCGTTCGTGAAGCCCTGGATCAGCCTCTTCTGGCTCGGCTGCGGTTCAAGCGGTTGTTCGGCGTCCGACATGCGTTCGCTCCAGCAAGATCTCGAAGCAACCGTATGTCAACCGCTACCTTTTGTCAACCACCGTCTGTTGTCAACTGATACTCCTGCCGACTACACCCGAGGCTTCATCAGTATCGGTGTGTACACCCACAGAAAGAGGAGCCAGGCCGACATCCACGCCAGGGCTGCCACCTCAATGGCCAGCAGGTAGCCCGCCCCCGTCATCGGCGCGATCACCCGGACAGCAGCGGCCAGCGTGAGGAGCACGTAGGCAAACGCAGTGACTCTCGATGCGCTCAGTGGCCTGCCGGTGTGGCCGAGCGAGACTCGGCTGGTCACGGCGAGGATCATGGTCCCGATGACACCGACGCCGAAGGCGTGCAGCACCGACGACAGCGGTACCGAGCCATTGAAACTGCAGATCGCTAGCAGGAAAAACCCGGCCGGGAGCCACGCATAGGCTACGTGCAGAACCAACAACAGGGGGTCCGATCGAACGGCAAAGCCGCGCCAGCGGGCAAGGCGCGCCGCGTGCAGAGCGGCGGTACCGAGCGCGGCTGCCGATGTCGCAAGGTGGCCGGGCGCTGCCACCGCAAGAACACCAGTGATTGCGGTCATTGGCGTAGTCAGCGTTTCGAGCAGCGCGCTGGAGACCGGTTGTCTGGTATCGCCACGAGCTCGCAGCCAGTTGCCGGTAAAGGCCGGCACAATGCGACCCGAGATCACGGTGACCAGAACGATAAAGAGGTACAGCGCGGCGAGAACGCTCAGGCGATCCAGCCCTTGAACCAGCCCCGACGCTCCCGCGTGGTAAGCGCCATCGAGTATCGCAATCAGAGTGATCAAGACAACGATCGGATAGTTGCGCCGACTGCGTCCCACCACGATTTCCCGAGCAACGAGAAACACCAGCAGGACGGGAAACGACATGGCGAGAACCGCCGTGGGCAATGACGACCAACCGCTCACGGCGAGTGCGAGACGACCCGCAAACCAGAACGCGGCGAGGAGCAACAGCATGCCTCCCCGCACCGGCGGTCGGCCCGTCCACTGGGCAACGGCCGTCAACAGAAAGCCAGCCGCGGCGGCGAGGGCGAAACCGAACAGCATCTCGTGGGCGTGCCACAGGGATGTCGGTGACACGGCAACGGGAAGCAACCCGGTTAGAGCAGCGGTCCAGAAAGCGATGCTGACGAGCGCGAGCAGCGCCAACCCAAGAAACATGGGCCGAAACGCAGCACTGAGCAGCGGATGGTTCAACGGCTTCACAGACCCGCGCATCTCGCTCGTCACGGGTGCGTGGCGACGAGCGTGTACATCATCGGACAAAGACTGCGTTGATCACTGGGTAACTTATAAAGCCCATCCTCGAGCACCATGTGAGGAAACATCTCCCACTCGAGGCCGTCGTGCTCGGTGAGCACGTTCAGGACAAGACCAGCATCCAGAACGGCAGAAACAATCTCACCGAGACCATGGTTCCACTCGTAGGTCCGCGTGTTCTTAAGCGGCGCGTCCTGATCGGTATACGTTTCAGACTCATCGAATGTCATTGGTTCGATCGTTTCGAAATAGGGATACTCAACGCGCAGCGTGCCGTCGGTAGTATCCGCCATCGCCCATAACATTGGGTGACCTTCTCGCAAGTAAAGGCGGCCGCCAGGCCGAAGTAGCTGAGCAACCGTCTCCGCCCAGCGCTTAACATCGGGCAACCAGTTCAGCGCGCCAACCCCGGTGTATACAAGATCATAATCAGCGCCCAGCGCAGCAACGGCGTCGTAAACGTTGGCTTGTACGAATTTTCCGGTCGCTCCAACTTTCGAAAAAAGGTCTTTCGCAACGGCGAGCGACTCAGCCGATTGATCCAATCCCGTGACGGATGCGGCACCCAATCGCGCAAGTGACAGAGTATCTGTACCTATGTGGCATTGGAGATGAAGGACATCACGACCATCCAGGCTGCCGAGCGCGTCTCGATCAAACGCGACAACCCCACTGATATGCGCCGCCTCCTTGGCGAAGGCGTCCAGGTCATAGGTCCGGGAGTTACGGTGGATCGACGCACGCTCGTCCCAGTTAATCCGGTTCGCTTCAAACTGCTCTTCTCGATCGGACATTGTGCGCATACAGTAGTTGGTGAGCCGACAGTATCTATTGTCAGTCATCCCACCAGCAATCGGAGTAATACCATGAGCACACTGTTTGGAGCCGTTGTTCAGCAGGGGTACGTCGTTCCCGATGTCGAGGCCGCTATCGAACATTGGCTCGCTCGTGGGGTTGGGCCGTTCTTTCTGCAGGACATCGGGGACATGTCGGGCCAGTACGATGGCAATCACATCAGCGCAGGCATGCGAGCAGGCTTCGCCTATTGCGGTGATCAGCAGATCGAGGTGATCACACCGGACGGCGATCATCCATCGATCTACAGCGACTATCTTGCAGAACATCCAGCTGGTGGTTTGCAACACCTGGCCTACTGGGTCGATGACATCGACAGCAAACTCAGCGAGCTGGAAGCTGGCGGACATCACTTCCGAGTCTGGCAACGCTACGGCGAAGCACCCAACTACACAGCTCATGCCTACATCGACAGCGTTGATCAGCCCGGTGTGATGATTCAGCTGATGGCTCGCAGCACGTTCTACGATTCGTTCTTTGGGCTCATTCGAGAAGCTGCCGAGAACTGGGATGGCAAGTCGGATCCCGTTCGCATGCTCGATATGTCGAGCGGAAGTCCTCAGGCAGTGCCCTACAAGCGACGCTGACCACGACAGCGCTCATGGAACGCTTTGGTTTCTGTCCTGTCTGACTGATACGTCTCGCCACCGATCGGCGACTCTAAACTCGGCAATCAGGATCAAGAATGCAAAGCTCATTTAAACCGTTACGTCTCACAGCGATGACTGTTCTGGCAATGCTGAGCCTCAGCGCTTCTGCAAAAGACGCCATAAACTCAACGCTCTTCGGCAACGTCGCGATCGAAGGCTATGACACCGTTGCCTACTTCACCCAAAACAGCGCGGTCAAGGGTAGCCGGGACTTCGAGACCACCTGGATGGACGCGAAGTGGCGATTTGCATCAGCGGAAAACCGTGATCTCTTCATCGAAAACCCTGACAAATATGCCCCTCAGTACGGCGGCTACTGTGCATACGCGGTAGCGAAGAACAGCACGGCGGGCATCGAGCCCGAACAATTTGAGATTGTCGATGGCAAGCTCTATCTGAACTACAACGCCAAGATAAAGGCGACGTGGTTGGAGATGCGCGATGACTACATCATTGCTGCGGACAATAACTGGCCCGGCGTCATCGAGTAACTAACCCGAGTGCGTTAGATTGTTGCTCAGCTGGACGGACGCCGACATCGTTTCGCCCTGGCGCAACCATCTCAGCCCCGTTATCGCCGAGCCCTCCAACGAGTTGTGCGCATTCGGCGCGTGACTGACAGGCTCGAAACAAAAGTAATCCGCGTTTGCGGGCGTGTAGACAAGGCAATGGCCAAGGTTTGCGCTGGTTTCCATATCTAACCGCTGCCCGCGCTCTGGCCACTCTATCGACGCATGCTGGCCGAACCGCTGAAAGGCGTTGTCCAGAAAGAGCGCTGTAACATCAACCTGCTCTAGCATGCCGCTGCGAGCAATCTCCTGAGATCTCGTCGGCGTACTGTCGGCGCCGCCTGGCCACCAGCGTTGAACGGGCGCATACAGACGTGCACCGGACTTCGCAAAATACGGATGCCACCCGAGTCCAGCCGGCATGGGCTCCGCAGAACGATTGCTGATCGACAGGTTGAGCGTCAGCGCCTCTTCACTGAGCACAAAGACCTGCTGCGCACAGTAGTGCCAGGGCCAGGCATCAGGCATGTGTTCGAAGTCCAGAACAACACGATCGGGATAACTCATTTGCGCGTTCCAACGGCCGCGCCAACCATGACCATGCAGCGCATGAGGCCCCGCTCCGGGAGTCGCGCCGAGTTCGATGGTTTCGTCGCCAATGACAAAACGGCCCTGATCGATTCGACCAACAAACGGAAGCAGAGGAAAGGCTGCACTTTCTAGAGGGCTGTTGCAGGGCGTGACGGCCGTGCGCAGGAGATCAGCACCACAGTGCTGCAGACGCAGCACGCTACCGCCCAGCGCTGGGTCGAGCTGCAAAGCCCAGTCTGCGTGTTCGAGAGATACGATCGTCACTGAGCCTAAACTGCGTGATCCCACGGACCAGTGATGGCGACCGTAATGCCCGGCTTCTGAATGTTCGCGAACAGCCATTTGCCATCCGGTGAGAAGCAAGCACCACACCATTCGGAATCTGAATAGTTGCCAGAAACGCCGAGATGCTCGCCATTCAAATCGACCGTGTTGCGAGCGATCGGAAACAACTCACCCATCGGTGTGAGCCCATGCAGCAGCATGCCGTCACGATCACCGTCTTCGCAAAGAATCACCGTCCCGTTGGGAGAGATGGTCAAATTGTCTGGGCTGTCGAGCGTGCTTTTGCCCGGCGATTGATAGACCTGAGCCAACGTTTGCCCCTGCACGTCGAAGCGGAACACCTGCCCCATGCCAGCGTCACCGCCATCCGTGGAGGTGAAAAACACCGTGCCATCACGATACCAGCAGCCTTCGAGGCGACTAAATGAGCTGCCGCCCGCCTGCTTGCCCTGATTGAAGCAGCCTGCCCCATCGTTTGAACCAGGCGTGTTTCCTTGCGACGGGTCGTCGATCGGCACCCATTCGACATCAAACATCTCTGTACCACTGAGCCCGGCTCGCAGGTCGCCCGCCCCTTTGGCCCTTAGCATTTCAAGCGTTCCGCCATCGGTGTATTGGCCAGGGGTATTAGGAAGGTAGCGATAAAAACCGGCTTCCGGCTTTCTGTCTTCCGTTAGGTATACGATGCCGCTGAGTGGGTCTACCGCAACCGCCTCATGCGCAAACTGGCCCATGTCGACAATGGGTTCTGGTGAGGTCTGGCCGAAGGCGGGGACTTCAAACACGAAACCATGTGGCTTCTTGAGCGGAGTGCTGAATCCGCTGGCCCAGCCGCCGCTGACCTTGCCATCGACGACAACACCTTCCTCACACGTGAGCCACGTGCCGTGCGGCGTCGGTCCGCCGCAACAATTAGCGACAGTGCCGGAGAGTGATGCAACAACGCTGGTTACACGTTCACTCGCAAGGTCGAAGGTGAGGGTTGTGGTGCCGGCTCCGCCGGGCATGTCGTAGCTGATCGCCTCCGGTGCGAAGCTGCCGTCCGCATCAAAGACTTCATGATTGCGCACCAGCACGAGCTGATTATCGCGTTGGGCGACAACTGCCATGCCGTCGTGCCGAACCGGTGTGGGCGAGCCGTCGCTCATGGCTTCGCCGGCCCAACTGAAAGAGCGATAGCGAAACCCCTCAGGTAAGGACAACAACGGCAAGCCGGTGCTGCCATCCAGCACCGGACGCAACTCGCCATATGGCCCACCCGAATACACTGGGGAAGCAGGCGAACAACCAGCAAGACCCGCGCTCGCAATCGCCGCGCCAGCCGCCCCCAGAAAGCTGCGCCTATCTATGGTTCCCATGTCTGCCCATCTCCCGGAAATAAATAGCTAACGTTCAGCCTGCCTACTGTATCGGCTGCCTACTTCTCCATCACCCATTCGATATCGCCGCCGGTGGCTTCATTGCTCGATTCAGTTACGATGCGCCAGAGCCTGTTGAGTTGGTATTCGAGCCGCAGCGTGGAAATCGGCTCAAACAGGCCATAGCCATAGCTGACATACAACTCAGGCGTCAGATATTTGCCAATCACCAGGGCCGCCTGATCGTTGCCTGTGCCAGGCGCGCTCTCAATGCCGATGCTATCAACGGCAAGCTGCTCGCCAAGGCGATCTGTAACCAACCGGCCACCACGAACGCCAAGCGCAAGCGCTGCCTGTCGCAACGCCGATTGCTCTTCGGATGAACTCCCCGACAACGGCCGGCCGAGCACGAGGTATGCGATCTGGTCGGAAGACGGCATCACCGGGTTGGAGAAAACCGTAAGCTGCGGCGCCTTCAAAGACCCGCGTACGTCAACGCCGACCCGCACATCCGGAGTTGCCTGGCGCGCAGCTCGGAAATCAAGACCGGGCGAGTCGATCGCACCGCCGGCGAACAGCAACCGGCCACGCTCAACGGTGAGATCCTGTCCGTACGCCTGGTAAGAGCCTTCCTTGATGACGACTTCCCCGGTTGCGGACGTTGCTCGGCCAGGTCGCTCGCGAAGCCGCAGCTCCCCGCCGAACGAGGCATCCAACCCCAATCCCTGGAACGTGACACTTTCACCAAGCTTGAGTAAGAGGTCTGCCGATACGTCGAGTTCCGTGGCGCTTTGCTGTGCATCTTCCGAAACGATGATCTGATCGGTGCTTACCGTGACAGCGCCCTCTGGCAGTTGCGCTAGAACAATATCTGCTCGAGGCACCGCCAGCTGACCGGATAGCTTCAGCAGGTTTTCGTCAAACTCAATCGCGATATCCGGGCTCACATCAATCCGCACCTCAGCACTATCGCTGATTCGGAAGTCGTCGCCAGATACGTGCGCGTCAAAGCGCCACTCGTCGCTCGGCACAATCGCCCCGGTCAGCTCGATCTGACCATCGCCGCTACGGGAGCTGGCCTGAACGCGTAACTCCTCACCTGCGCTCGTCAGCCGCAGCTGCGTTTGTGTGAGCAACAGAGCCGGTTCCAACAGCGACACAGTCGGCAACGTCAGATCGACACTCGCCGACAGCACCGGCTCATTCAGGCTGCCAGCAATCTGCGCATCACCTCGCATGCTCCCTGTAAGGCTTTGAATGATGGGCGACAAAGACGCAAGAAAGCCTAGCTTTGGCAGTTCCAGCTCAACGTTAGCAGCCAGCGGCCACTGACTGAAGCCGCGATTCGATAGCGGTGTGAATCGACTATCAACGCGCAACCGTTGGCGCTCGCCCGGAAAGATCAAGGACACCGACAGATCGCCGGCGTGTGGAGCGATCTCAAGCGACGAATCATCAAAACGCACCGGATCGAGCCAGGTAGCACCATCTCGTAGCGCAAGGGATGGTGCCTGCCAGACAACGCTCGCCGTCGTTTGAGACACAGACGCCGGCAACACAAACGATCCCGATAAAATCCCCGTGAGTCTGAGATCTTCGGGTAGCCAGGGTTGAACGAGCGCCACATCGAACTGCGATAGATCGATGCGCGCTGTGGGACTTGAACTCGACAGCGCAGCACTTGCGCACAGGTTCGCCTTGGCATTCGCCACGCCACTCTCGAAGGGTTCGTCAGCTCCTGCGACCGCCAGGCAAAGATCTTCAACGCGCCACCTGTCCGGAGCAATCTCTCCGGCAAATGGCTCGGCAGTTATCGTAAGCAGAGACCGGTCGGGCGCCGTAATCGACACCTCAACTAGCTCACTCGCAAATTGCCACGCTTGCTCACGCCAGCCACCGGTCGCTCGCAGCGTGGCGCTATCAGTTGCTGTGGTTGCGGCCACAACGAGCTCATGTGCCCTCGCCAGCCCATTAGTATCGATATCCAACACCGAGATCGACATATCACCAAAACGCAGATCAGATGCATCGACGGCGAAATCAAAAGGTGCATCAGCACGCCACCCCGCATCTGCGGTCACCATCAGCGTATCGACCCGGTAGTCAGACCACGAGAGTTGTTTGGCCAACAACTCAGCAACGACACTCGGCGCAGTAAGTGAGCCTTCAACTTGCCCGCTGCTATCCAGCGAGCCAGACGCGGCAACACCGAAGAGCGAGGCTATCGTTGCAAGCTCTGGGGCGTTGAGTGAAAACGTGAAGTCCGAGCGGTCACCCAGCACGCCGCGCGCGCTGAGCAAGCTCTCCGCATACGATGCATCGAGTTGTCGTACGTCAACGTTACCTGCCGAAAACTCGCCCGCGAGTTCAACGCTGAGAGGCTCCTGGTTCAACTCGCCGCGAACGACGCCCATCGGCACGATAACGCGCAGCTCATCCGCTGCCTGTGTTACCGACAACTCCAGATCAGCATCGAGCAACCCTGCAAGCCTGGCGTCGACTATCGACGGATCGAGCTGGCGCGCAGATAGTTTCAGCGAGTTGCCAACGCCGTTTTGATCGCTTCCCCAATCAAGCCGACCCTGCCCGGTAACCTCCGCCTCCCCCAATCCGAGGCGCAGACGGCTGAGGTCCAGCGAGTCTCGATCACCCGTTGCGGAGGCAACTAAGGGTGCATTCACACCGCCAAAGGCAACGCTGCCGTCTAGGGCGATGTCGTAACTATCCAGCCAACCGCGAATGGACAAGCTGCCGCGCGACTCAGCACTCTGATCGTCGTAGATCGGCAGGGTCAGCGATTGCCACGACACCTGTAGCTGACTACCCAGCTGATCCGCCCAACTCAGAACGCCTTCGAACTGCACGGGCTTCGGCTGCCCTTCAATGGCGAGTTCGAGCGCCGAAAGCACAAGCTGGCTGGGTGTAACCTGCAGCGACGTGCGAGCATCAAAGCGCGGCGGTCCCGATTCTGATTGATCAACATAAGCCGCACTGGCAATCACGTTCACGGCTGAAAGCTCACCAGTCAACTGAGATTGCAGACTGAGTGTCGCCTCTGGAAAATCATCGGCAATTTGCTCCAGGGCAACTCCATCCAACCAAAAATCACCGGATAGTCGGGGTTGGCTGGACAGCTCGGCGACCGTCAGATCGAGATTCGCTTGATAGGGTGGCGTCGAGCGATAGCCGAGCCGCAGATCATCCCAGACCCCTCGAATGGTGAGTTGACCATCGATGGGCGCGAGCCCCTCAAGACGAAGACTGTGTTGCAGATCGACGTCCACGGCCTGCTCACCATCCGCACCGATCCGGGCACTGGCAACCACGTCCAGGGTGTCCCCCGACAATGCCAGACGATCAATCGTGAGCTCCTCACCCAGCCAGCTCGCGGACACCTCCAGCCGTCCAAGAGAGCGTTTGACGTCCGGATTTGAGAATGAAATCTCCTCCACGTCCAGGCGCCCGATGCGGGCGTCTATCGGCGCAGTCAATCCGCTGGGGTATTCAATCGAGCCGAGCTCGACAACTGGCGAATCGTCAGCGCGCTCCGACGATGCAGACTGGGTTATCTCGATTCGTTCGATGCGAACGGAGTCGACCACAAAGGCATCGTTCCAAAAAAGCTGGGACGGCTGCCACTGGACAGTGGCCTCTGTGATCACAATCTCGATCGCAGAGTCTCGATAGCTTATCTCGCCGACAAACAGCGGCCCGACAAGCCGCCCGCTGAGATCATGAATCTCCAGCGAATCGGGCAGAAAACGGGACGCCACCGCTACTAAAAACCCCAGACCGCTAGCGCTGAACAGCAGCCAAACCAGACCGGCCAGCAGGGCTACGGTTGGCATGAGCAGCCACCACCGCCGTCGGCGCGGCCTGCTTTTTGGCCTGGCGCTGGGGTCTTCCTCACTCACAGGTCTGGACCAATACTCAGATGAATTCTGAAATCGGTGTCCGGGTCGTCGAGCGGGTGCGCGAGATCAAAACGAATCATTCCGACGGGAGAACGGTAGCGAAGCCCGATCCCGACACCATCCTTCCAGTCAAAGGAGGCGCCACGCGAACTACTGCCCCGGTCAGCGAAAACCGCAACACCCCAGTTGTCTTTAAAAAAGACATCAGCCTCAAGGCTGATCGATGCAAGCGTATCGCCACCAATGTCATCGCCATCTTCATTCACGGGCGAAATCCCTTCGAAGCGATAACCACGAACGCTTCTATCGCCGCCGGCAAAGAAACGCTGGGAAGGCGGGAGATCATCGAATTCACTACTTGCAACGTGACCGAGATCCAGCCCCGCCAGGAAGCGACTGCGCGGACCAAGACCCAGCACAGCGCGAGCGCTCAGCCGGGCTGAAACAAAATCCACATCGGAACCCAGGGCATCCGCCCCCGCCTGCAATGTCATATTGATGCTGTAACCACGACGCACGAAGCGCGCGCTATCCAGGGAACCCATCGACACGCTGATACCGGGATAAACCAGCGTGGATGCCTGGGAGGGTTGATCGCCGAACTCAAAATTCTCCCGCTCAACATTCGCAAAGAGCCTGCGCCGAAGCCTTCCCCAGGAATCTTCCCGCGCGACACCCAGCAGGTATTGGGCAGCATCAGCATCGCCAATCTCGGATCGTTCAATGCGTCCATGAATCCGCCACGCATCTTCCGATATGTTTTTGAACGGTATTCGATACTCGGCGCGCAGTGCACTGCTAACGGAGGACGCGCGCGCGTCAAACCGATATCGATGGCCGCGCCGATTCACTCGTCTAGTCTCAAGTCCTGCCTTTACCCGAGCCCCGGTGTCTGTGCCGAAACCGGCGCCCGCGCTGTAACGCTGTCGCTTACTGGGTTGAACGGTGACCGTTACCGGAATGTTCTGATCGACAGCTTCGTCCCGCTGCACGTTCAGTTCCACATCATCGAAGTAACCGCTGTCGGTGAGCGCCAGTTGCAGGTTTACGAGTCGTTGGGCATCAAACGGCTGGCCAGGTTCGATCTGGTGATAGCGAGACACAAAAGAATCGCGAAGTACGTCCTGAACAATTTGCACGGAACCGAAGTACCAACGATCACCAGTATCGAATACGAGTGTTGCTGTTGCTCGTTGCTCGCTGGGAACAATCTTCAATGTCGCGGTGGTGAAGCCTGCATCGAGATATCCGGCTGATATGGCAACACTCACTGCTTCAGCCTTTAGAGATGAATAGACACCGTGATCCAGGACCCGATCCTTCATCGCGCGAATACGGTTGAACACTGCAATGAGCGACTCGAGCGATGCGCCCTGTCCGGACACAGACAACTCCACGGCGTCAACCCGCACACGCGAACCCTTGTCGATGCGGTAGGTGGCTTGCCAGGGCGGACCATCACTCAATGTCGCTTCTATTGTTGGCTCGTAGTAGCCAAAGGGTTGCAGCGCATTGGCCAGTTGCGCGCTCGATCTGCGATGTGCACGGCGCACCATCGTCTCCGCACCTTCCAGGTCATCGCCTGAAACTTCCGACGCCGTCAAATCGTCGATGCTGAGGAACGCGAGCGCGTTTTCGAGCAGCGGGCCGTCAAGCCCTAGAACCCGCACCGATACCAGAGAGCCTGCTGACGCCAACGGGCAGGCAAGGAAGAGCAGGCAACAGATCAAAACCCGAAGTGGTGCTGATGCGATCCGAGTGAACGGCGCGGCTGGTGAGCGCTGTCGCGCGAGGGATGTGTGTTGATTCATCGAGCCAAACAGTATGCGGCAGCGAACTACCTGGGCACCAGCGAACTGCCGGACACATTCGCGGTCGTTGGCGATTGGTCAGACCAAATCCGAAAATTATTTTGCAACCTTTTTTGCTGGCCGAGCATCTTTAAAGGACAGGGCAGCAAATCCCTGACTCGCAATACCCACTGACGGAACTGCTTCGGAGCAACCATGAAAAAGACAACACTCGCATTCACCGCTGCACTTTTGACCTCATCAGCATTCGCAGGAGACTTCGCATTCTCCTACGAGAACGAAGAGCTGCTATCCAAATCAGGAATGACCCACCTGGTGGATCGTCTGGAAAGCGAAGCCCGCGCCTATTGCTCAGATGAGTATCGTTCAGTGCGAGACCTCGCCGGCAAGGCTGATTGCATTAACGAAGTCATCACCGCGGCAATCGATCAGATCGACAATCGTGAACTGGTGGCGTTCGTTGAAGGTCAGGATCCGAACGTCGGCTAATCTGGGCTGACAGAGACAAGAGGGACGCGCTCACTCCGCCATCGCGAACCAGTGGCTTGCACCGCAAGCCACGCAGTGCGGCGATCTCCCACAGACAGGCCAAATGCCAACCCTACGGAGATTGCCACACATCGCCGGTCGCTACGCGTCCGGCTCGCTCGCAATGACAACCCTCTCTGTCAGGGACGCGCTCACTTCGTCATCGCGAACCAGTGGCTTGCACCGCAAGCCACGCAGTGCGGCGATCTCCCGCAGACCGACCGAATGCCAACCCTACGGAGATTGCCACGCATCGCCAGTCGCTACGCGTCCGGCTCGCTCGCAATGACAACCCTCTTCGTCGGGGACGCACTCACTCCGCCATCGCGAACCATTGGCTTGCACCGCAAGCCACGCAGTGCGGCGATCTCCCGCAGACAGGCCGAATGCCAACCCTGCGGAGATTGCCACGCATCGCCGGTCGCTCAGCGTCCGGCTCGCTCGCCATGACGACCCTCTCTGTCATCGCCAACCAGCGGCTTACACCACCAGCTTGCTAAACCGCTTTAGAAAACCCGCTGCGGTTTGCAGGCAAGTAGGCATCAAACGCCATGGCAATGTTACGCAGTAGAAAACGGCCGGATTCAAGAACTCGAATGCTCCTGGCTTCTACGCGGACAAGACCATCCACTTGCATCGTTTCGAGTTGAGAAACAGCTGAGGCGAAGTGCTGCTGAAAATCGATGCCGAATTCCGTCTCGATGGCATCGACATCAACCTCGTACTGGCACATCAGATCACTGATGACCCGTCGCCGCAGCCGATCTTCAGACGACATGGAAAAACCTTTGACGCTCGCCAATGAGCCGGCGTCAATTCGCGCGTAGTACTCATTCAGTGTTTTCGCGTTCTGCGAATACGTGCCATGAATACTACTGATTGCGCTCACTCCAAGCCCAATGAGCTGGCAGTTTCCGTGTGTCGTATAGCCCTGAAAATTGCGTTGCAGCGAGCCTTGCTCTCGCGCCTTCGCCAACGTGTCGTCAGGCCGGGCGAAGTGATCCATACCGACATACAGATACCCGGCATCGCCCAGTCGCTCCACGGCCAACGCCATCAAAGCCAACTTCTCATGCGCATCCGGCAATGCGGTTGCATCGATTTGCTTCTGTGTTTTGAATAGATGGGGCAGATGAGCATAGTTGTAGAGGGAGATGCGATCCGGTGCGAGAGCAATAACTTTGCTTAGCGTCTCATCAAACGTTTCGAGCCGTTGGTGAGGCAGCCCATAGATAAGATCCACGCTCACGGAGCGAACGCCTCCCTTGCGGGCTGCAGCAACCACTGTAGCGGTTTGCTCCAATGATTGAATGCGATTGACCGCGCGTTGCACATCAGGATCGAAATCCTGAATGCCAATACTGACTCGATTGATACCGAGCCCAGTTAGAAAACGCATCCGCTCAGCGTCTACTGCCCGAGGGTCGATCTCGATCGAAAAATCTCGCAGCGCCGGGTCTTCCGTAAACGCCGTATTCGCATGAAGTGCGGCGAAGATTGTCCGGAACTGCTCATTCGAGAAGTAGGTCGGCGTGCCGCCGCCAAAATGTAGCTGCTCTACCCGCTGGCCCGGCTGCAAACGCGCTCCGACTAACTCGATCTCACGGAGCAGACGTTCAAGATAGGCCGCTGCGTGCGCACGATTGTTGGTAACAATTTTGTTGCAGCCGCAGTAGTAGCAGATGGTGTCGCAGAACGGGACGTGTACATACAACGACAACGAATCCGAAGGGACAAGCGATTCCAGAGCGCCTGTCATCAGGTTCTCATCCAGGCACTCTGCGAACAGGTTTGCTGTGGGATAGGACGTGTAGCGAGGTCCGTTGACGTTGTAGCGGGCAATCAACAAAGGGTCGAATTGCCCAACCTGGCGAGGCGCCTCTACTGTGGTTGTCAGATTCAAACCCGACTCCTGCAAACAGTCCAATACGAGCTGCGTAGCGTGCCGATACTCAGCTGAAGCGTACATACGCGGTACTGCTTAGGGCGTGGATAGCGACCCTGCCCGGTAAGCGACACAAAGCTGTCATGCAGCGGTGGTTTAGTCCCGGCTCCCAGCAAGCAAGTGCCTGGTTGACCATGGCAAGGAAATTCGACTCGCGCTCGGGTGATGCTCACCGAAAGAGTGGGCACACCAGTTTACTCATATCCGACATTCCCGTTATTGCCATCGCCTTCGAAGAGATCGTGGCGGGATTCGACGAGCCGTGTGACTACGTCAGCGTGAGTACGTGGAGCGATGCGCGGCTGACGCTGATGCGGCAGTCATTCGATCTGGTATTCGTCTGTTGCCGAGGGAATTTCTCCCGCGAACTCGCCGCGCTAAACCGAGCCTTTCGAAACAACAACTGGCTGACGATGCCGCTCAGCGGCAACTCGGGTCTCGTAGGTATGACCCGGGAGCATCGAAATATTCGCTTGATCTCGTTCAGTGCCTCTTCAAGCCAGTTGGGAGATGCAATCAGGGACATGCTCGAAAAGGGCACGGCCACACGTACGCCCATCCTTGAGGGAATCGACCCACCCGTCACAACGCTGACCTCACAGGAGCACAACATCCTGGAGTTGCTCAGCGATGGCCTTTCTACCAAACAGATAGCCAACAAACTGAACTACGCCGCCGGCACGGTTCGAAACTGCCTGTCCAAAACCTACCGAAAACTCGGAGTGACGGACCGCACGAGCGCAGCGCTGGTGTTTTCGCGCTTGTATGAGCAATCCGAGCGAGCTCCAGATTCACGGCCAAATTGTGAAAGTTAAATGACAATTACAGTTGTCACTGACTGCCACGAAATCTTCATCACTGCCCCGACAAGCCTTTGACAGACTCATCCGCGCATACCCAACCCACACTTACAACGCATCCCAGGGGGACACACATGAGTGTTGATAACGATATCGTCAACCAATCGGGAAATCGGCCTCTCGCCGACATCCTTCGAACAGGCGCTTCACGGCGAAACGTACTAGCTGGTGGCCTTGGCGCCGCCGCTGCTTCGTTTTTTGCGCCAAGCGCACTAGCGTCTGGCATCAGTTCTGCGAACACCTACCGAGGCCGCAGCAGCCGGCTGATGGAATTCACGCCAGTTTCAGTCGCAGAGGGTACGGGCCCGATGCCCGCCGTCGCCGCAGAATACGAATACGACACCTTGATTCCATGGGGTACGCCCCTGCAGCCTGGTGGACCTGAATACACCGGCGATCCGAATACACGTCCGACAGCGGCAGAGCAGGCAGAACAGGTTGGCATCGGTCACGATGGCATGTGGCTTTTCCCCGTTCGAGACAAACAAGGCAAGCCAAGCAATCGCGGCGGCATGCTGGCGATCAACCACGAGTTCGGTCGCAACTCTCACGTTCTCGGCAAAGACGCTCCAGAGAGCATGGAAGACGTTCGTCTTTCCCAACACGCACATGGCGTGTGCTGTATCGCGATTGCGAACTGGCGCGGCAAATGGAAGGCTATCGGCAGCAAGAACAATCGTCGCATTCACGTCAACACGCCGGTTGCATTCAGCGGCCCCGTTGCTGGCTCTGAACTGCTCGACACCAAGGCCGGCAACCCGACACTTGGAACCGTCAACAATTGCTCCAGCGGCTACACGCCTTGGGGCACTTACGTAACCTGCGAAGAAAACTTCAACGGCTACTTCGGTGCGACGAACGAAAAGACCACCTGGGTAGCTACGGAAGAGCAAGCTCGATACGGCTTCTCAGACGGCGGTTTTGGTTACGGCTGGGAAAACTTCGACAAGCGCTTTGACCTGTCGGATCCTGACTATCAGAACGAAGAAAATCGCTTTGGCTGGTGTGTTGAGATCGATCCGTTCGATCCTACACAAACGCCCGTCAAGCGCACGGCGATGGGTCGGTTCAAGCACGAAGGCGCAGAATTCGTCGTAGGCAAAGATGACAGAATCGTTGCTTACATGGGCGATGACCAACGCTTCGACTACATGTACAAGTTCGTCTCTGCAGACAGCTACAAGTCCATGCTCAAGCGCGGCGTCAGCCCGCTCGACGAAGGCTCATTGTACGTTGCCCGCTTCGATGACGATCAAACCGGCGAGTGGCTCGAACTGACCATCGACAACCCCGTACTGGCAGCCCGCTTCTCAAGCCAGGCGGAAATTCTAACTTACGCCCGCATCGCAGGTGACCTATTGGGCGCGACGCCAATGGATCGCCCAGAGTGGGCGACGGTTGGTAACAAAGAAGTCGTCTACATTGCTATGACGAACAACAGCCGGCGTGAAGTAGCGGATGCGGCGAATCCATTGGCACCAAATGCCGATGGCCACATCATTCGCTTCCGCGACAGTGCAAAACACACGGGCACTGACTTCGCCTGGGAAATCTTCATCATTGCCGAGTCAACCCACGGCACCGAAGACACCTTCAGCGACCCTGATGGCTTGTGGGCCGATGATGACGGCCGTCTGTTCATCGAAACGGATGGTGGCCAGAAGGATGGCCTTAACAACCAACTGATGGTTGCGGATGTCGTATCGGGCGAGTTGCGTCGGCTGTTAACGGGCGTCACCAGTGACGAAATCACCGGCTTCACAATCACGCCAAATCAGAAAACCGCGTTTGTGAACACCCAGCATCCCGGCAACGGCGATCCAAGCCGCACGAACTTCCCTGCGGAAGTGGATGGCGTCACGATTCCCCGTGACTGCACTATCGTGCTGCGCCGCAAGGATGGCCGTAAGGTCGGCTTGTAGCACTACTGCTATAGCTAGCTCGGGCGGCCGGCCACGCAATGTGTCCGGTCGCCCTTTACCCGCCCGTATTCGTTCCTCTTTCCTGACCCATTTCCCGCAAGCTTCCCGCCTAACCCCTTAACGCAGTCTATTTTGGCTGTCGGCTGCTATGCGGCGGCCACGCAACTACGCGACTTCGGGGGAAGATATGAGCAGTACTGCACCAACCGCGCTAGCACGCCGGATTCCAGGCGCGAAAGCGCTGGACTGGCTACTGATGGCCGCTGTCCTTCTTGTGGTCAACAGCCTCTACTCACCAGCCCACGCACTCAACCTGAGCCTGCGCTGCGGCTTCGACTATGACGACCGTCGATACGAATGGCTGGAGGGTGATGCAGATGTGTTTTTCCAGCACATCAATGAGAAAGGCCAGGTTGTAGTGACAAACGGCCAGAACGGGCCTGATCAGTTCCCGCGAATGTGGTTTGTTGAAGCTAAGACGACGAGCTTTCAACAGGTAACGTCGTTTCTCGAGTACAGCGGCGAATACGGTGAGTACGTCACCATTGAGGCTCGTGGTATCGGAGAGGACGGCGAGGTGTTCGGCGACGTCTTCCTCGTGACAGACGCCGGCGAAGGCAACAATTTTCGAGAGGCGAGCAATCAGTTCGCTTTCGTTTGGGACGATGTAGCCGGTCTGCGCGAGATGGCGTTATTCATCCCCAGCGCTGCAACACGCGGCGAGGTTGGCGCACAATCAGCCATCGCCACCTCACCGCCGCCTGCCCGGCTGATCACCGAACGTACCGGCGAGGCTCAGACATCCACGCCTCTACCCTTCGACGTTCGTGTTACCCAACGCGATTTGCCTGACGCCATAGGTGACGCTGCCGCTAACACGCCCGAATGCGGTGGCAGCAACCCGATCATCCCGGTAAGCGCCTTCGATTCACCGCCGAACAATGACAACTTCGAATTCTTCTCTGGTGACAACCTGATCCGATTAGCCGCGCCTCGAATCTCAATATCCGTGCGAGACAATCTCCAGCGTACCGACGAAAACGGCGACGTTGAATTCGATTTCGACGGAAACGGTTTCACCGGAGATACACTCGGGCTGCAAATCCAGTTGGAAAACATTGGCGTTGTCGATGTCAACATCGAATCACTGGAAGTCGAGTTTACCGGCGATAGCGGCGTGTTCAGCACACTCTTCGCTGACTCACCGCCACAAACTCTGGCCGAAGGCGAACGTGCCGCCGAGTTTAGTCACTTCTATGGCGCCGACGGCGCAGGTGAGGTCTTCGTACGCATCAAAGTCGATATCTCCGACGAGAATGGCGAGACGGGTACGTTCTACAGCCGATTCGTCAATTTGAACATAGAGGGCGAAGGCACAACCCTGAGCATCGATACGGATCGCGGTCGCTACGACACTGAGACCGACGAGGAGAACAACCAATTCAGCCAAGGCAAGGTGACACTGCAAGTCCGTAGCGATGACGTTGCCGATCAGAACGTCGTCTTCGGCGATCCGGTAATCACTGTCGACAAAGAAGAAATCATCGAACTGGTACTGCCATCGGAGCCGCCGAGCTTCACGGTATCGCGCAGCCGGGATCCGTTCTCTATCAACATTCCGTTTACCGCGCTCAAGCCGGGAGTCGTCAAACTCACAAGCTCCATCGATGTTACCAACACTGACACCGGCGCCACGTCGACGATCACCGAGGAGGCAAGCGTTGTTGTGTCCCCGTTCGAGGTGACGGTGACGGTTAAGCCGGACAACTTCAAAGTCAATGACACGCCGCGTGAAGACCTCACCCAGGCTTGCCGTGACTATGAGCGGCCTGAGCCGGTTAACCCTGATCCAAACGATCCACCCTTCAATCCGGAGGTCGCGAACTGTTTGGAGATTGAGGTGGTCGTCAAGAACATCTCTGAAGACACCATTACAAACGTCGCCTCGCTCGATGTGGACGACATAACCCGTGCGATTTCTTCTCTCGATCCTGAGGTGATTGAGAAGCCTGTCCGTCATCTTACTTACATCGCACCAATGGATGAGGAAGGCAATCCTCTCGTGCCAACTCTAACCGCCGGTGAAAGCCAGACTCATCGCTTCCTATTCGAGGCTTTCGGTGGCTCGCCTCGCCTGGAGGCCAGGCCCGTCTTCCGAGGCACGTTGAATGGCGAAGAGATACAAGGCTCCGGTACCGACGAGTTCAAGCTCGTCGAAGATGTCATCCTCCGCTTCGGCGCACAGGTGCGTGATCCGAGCCGGCCGAGAATCGCCGGCGCGCCGTTCCCCATAGAAGCATTCATGGAGAACTTTTCGGAGACCAACTGGATCGTGGCGACCGTTTTCCCGATCGTTAGCGACAACGCCGGCCGAGGGCATCTCTACAACCCCGAGGAGCGAACCATCCAGGTCACGACGTTCGACACAAACGATTGCCATGCGTTTGCGGAGATCGACGCCGGCAAGCTGCCAGAAATCTTCCCAGCGATCATGATTCCACCAAAAGACCCCGACTCCGACGATCCCAGCAGGGTCGATCTGGACGGTGTTCTGGCCACGATGTGCTGGGAGGTGGATTCACGCGCCAAGGTCAACTATGTGATCGAAGCCTACACCCTGGAAACGGATGAAGACGGCAATCGCGAGACAGTCACACGCGATGGAGCCGAGGTTTTCGTACAGAAGGATCGACTGGTCGATCAAGTTGAGTACGTCACCGACGACGGTTACCACTACAAGTTCGATCTGCCGGTGCGCGGCAACCCGAACGTCAACGTCACCGATTCGTTCTGCGATGAGCTGGACTGGCTTGATCAGTATCTCGCGTGCGAAGCCGCTCGCGGTGTGCATTCCTTCGGCACCGGGCTCGTCGAGCTGCCCGGGTTCTTGTGGGACGGCACCAAGTACGTCGTCACCACCGATCTACACTACGGCGCCCGGCTCATGCACTGGTCTGCGAATCAGCTGGTTGTCGGCTACGACGCATTCTTCGGCGATACGGATGAGTCGAAGGAAGCCGCGCGCGCCAAGCTGCGCGCCGAGGTTGACCTCGTGCTCTTCTCACTCGAGCGCGGCGCAATCATCACTGCCGAGCAATCCGACCAGATCGGCGAGGCCGCTGTAACGACCATCGACGGCATCGTCACGGACTTCCGAAACGGTGACTATCGCCAGATCGGTGGTCGAACGGCCTTCGCGGTGGGCGACAACATCGACGCGATCATCACCGGCGGGGTAGTCAAGACCATCGCGGGGCGCATCCAAAAGGGTTTCCGCGTCACCAAGATCGGTGAGGTTCGCGACATCGAACGAGCGGTGGGCGACGGCATCGAACAGATCAGCACGCGCCGCTCCCAGACCGAGGTCGACAACCTCGCCAGAGAGGTGACCGGTCGTGACGTCGACATCCTGACGAGCGGTGACCTGAAACCGAACGACCCGCTGTCATACGACTTTCTCACCCGCTATGTCGGCGTCCCAAGAGAAACGGTTCAGAAGATCGAAGCCATCGTGCAGAAGTACAAGATTCAAGTGTCCTTCCGCTCACGAGGCATCGGCGCGATTCAGAAACTTCGGGACGGCCTTGCTTACTGGAAGCCGATGCCGATTAAGCAGAAGAACGTGAACGGCATCGACATCGAGTATCTGGGCTATCCCCCACAGGCTCGCGATCTAGTATTGATCGTCGAGCCACCGATCAAAGCCAGTCTCAACATCGACACGACGCAGAAAGGCTGGTCTCGAAGTGAGGCGTTCAACCGCCAACTCGATCAGTGGATGAGAGAGAATACGACGATTGCCAAGCCGGACGGGCTTGATGCTCTCGATGCTCGACTGGCATCTGACAGCAAGTTGAGCATGGACGAGTTCGAACTGCCCGATAGCTTCGATGAGTACGTTCAGGTGCGAGAACGTCTACGCACTCGCGTGGAGGAGTGGGAGAAGTACACCACCGACAACGATCTGTTCGGACCTGACCTCATGAGCGGTCGCATGCTCACGGAGGGCATCAACATGCGCTTCGGCTACAAGGAACAGGGGCTGTCCAGCTTCTTTGATTTCATCGCGCCGAAGGACAATGTTCTCGGCGACACCCGCCGGATCATGCTCGAAGAGGGATTCAGGCTGGATGACGGAACCATCATCAATGACGTCGACGGCCGACGGATCTTCGATCTGACGCTGGATGGTCCTGGTGGCTTCAAACGCATCACCGGAGATATCGACTTTCTGACGATCCTTGACCACACCGGCGCCCTAATCAAAAACCCGGTAAGGCGGTTCTTTATCTACTTAGAGCTTGCCAACGCGGTGGGCATGCAACACGGAGAGACCTTCTCGTTCATCTTCGCGAATGCTCGAGCGGGCTTCCTGGAAGCCCACGTCTTAGGCCGCAGGGGTTCCGAAGCACTCGCCACGATTTCTCACCACAGCGACGGTACAGCGCGCAGGCGCGCAGGCTACTTCGTTCGCAATAGAGCGATCGTTGAAGATCTTGGTAACGGCGTCACTCAGCTAGATATCAAACAGCAGTTCGTACCGCTCACCACAGCCGGGCACGCTCTGAAGACCAGCCAGGATGTGGTCGAGAAGCTACTGGATCCCGGCACCTACTTCACACGTCTCAGCGATATCCTGGATCGCTACACCCAATCAGTCTGGCCGCTTCGGCAGATTTCAAACGCTGTAGGTGACGTTGAGGAATCAGACGTTGCGCCTGACTTCAGCGGCGATGTCGACGCCCCGGACGCTCGCGTCGTGCAGCCTCGAGGCGGCGATCTCAACAGCTTGGAGAGCGTACCGCCGGTAGGCAATCAACTCTTTGTCCCAGTCGGTGAACAGCCGCGTGTGCTACGCTCAAACGGCATCGATCAGGTCGCCCTCGCGTGGGTGCCCATACCATCGGCGACGGCCAAGAACAGCGACGGCTTGATTGCCTCGTTGCCCTACTCGGTTCTGGAAGCTCCGGCATCAGCTGACACAGACAGCCTGACGATCGCTTCGCGGGAGACAATGGGCGCCACGGGCAATTCGCCATTCTTCGCTGTCGGTCAAACCATCGTGCTCGATCCCACTGGTGAGCTTGAAGAGACCGCCGTGGTTGCATCAGTTGATCCACTGACGCTGACTGCGCCGCTTCTTGAGGATCATGACACTGGCACCGCAGTGGTCGTCGTGCCCGAACGGCTGCTCGCGACCGACAACGGCGGTGGCGGCGAGATCAGTGACAGCGACGGTGACGGCGTCGCCGATTCCGAAGACACGTTCCCCAACGATCCGAACGAATCGGCTGATACGGATTCTGATGGCATCGGCAACAACGCGGATACCGACGACGATGGCGACGGCAGTTCGGACGAAGATGAAGTTCGCTTCAACTCCGATCCCCTCGATGCCAGCGACACCCCGGCGGATCATCGTCCAGCCCAGCCGTCCGTCATCGCCGCTAACTTTGATCCGATGGCGCCGCTCACTCAGATCGATCTCGACGTTACCGCTTTCTCGGATCCTGACGAGTCGGGTGCCGCTGATGTCACGAACGTGCAGATCACGGGGCCATTGGATGATGGCAGCATCGGGATTGTGTTCAACGGCGAGGTGACCTCAGTCACGCCCCTGACGTTGCCCGATGCGCTGCTCGATATAGCAACAGATTACGAGCTCTACCTGCGCTACATCGACGCCACCGGCCAGGCCTCGGACTACTCGGAACCGGTACCGCTCAGCACGGCGGCCAGTAATCCTGATGATGCCGACGGCAACGCCATCGACGATAGCGCGGAGCTCGCGGACGTTGTTGATATCAACAATAACGGCACACCCGATGCGGACGAAGGCATCACCGGATTCGCTGAAGCGAACTCCGGCGCGCCGATGGGTATCGCTGCGAGCGCGGGCTCGGTAACCAACCTGTCCACCGCAACGGCCGGCGAGCTGCCGCTCGCGGTTAACGACGATCTCCCATTCGGAATGGTTGGGTTTCGAGTCGACGATGTTGAGGTTGGCGCCAGCGTGGATGTCACGTTCTATCTGCCCAACCCGACCCAGGGCAATCAGCGCTGGCTGCAGTTCGATCCGAACGCAAGCGACCTGATCGACCTCACGGCCCAGGCCGTCTTCGATGGCGACCGAGTAATCGTGACCTACGTTGACGGCGGCGCTGGCGATCTCGATGGCGTAGCCAACGGTCGCATCGTCGACCCCAGTGGCCCCAGCGCCGTGGTTTGCGAGGGCGGCGTGTGCGAGACGGCCTCCGAAGGCCGACGCAACATCGACCAACGCTGCTTCGTTGCCACCTCGCTGTTCGGCGGCTCGGCTCGGGAAACCAACGCCCTGCGCGCGTTCCGGGACGACTATCTGAAAGGCAATGCTGCCGGCGAGGCGTTTATCGCCTGGTACTACGGCAACTCGCCTGGCTGGGTACAGTGGAGTGCGGACAAGCCGGTGGTGACGGCCGTCGCCCGCTTCATGCTGGAGCCGCTAGCAGAAGCTGCTGCGCTCGCCTCCGGTAAACCCGCCGAGCTACCTGCACCCCAGCTCGCGCTGATTGCCCTACTACTGATCTGGCGGCGGCAGCGTCGCCAGCGTCAGCAAGGACTGCCGCTAGCAGCCTGACGCCTTCAACGCTCACTCCCGCATGGACGCAGCGCTCTCGTTAGCGTGTGGAGTGAGCGTTGCTGCTCTTCGATCTTTGGGAAGTACTGAGCCTGTTTTCCTTTGTTCTTCGCCTAGATAGATAACGCGACAGACACCAGGCAGGAGATCGAGGCATGGCAGACGATACAAACCGAACTGAGCAATCTGAGGCTGACGAACTGGCGCCGAACATGTGGTTCACCGAGTACGGCATGCCGTACACCACAGCCCTTCTGGAAGCCGAAGCTCAGGACAACAAAGATCACCCTGAAAATGCGGGTCAACCCCGGCACGAGCTGGCCCAGTTCATCATCGATCAGGAAACCGCGGTCGCCAGAGATTTCCATGAGGGCAAGATCAGCCAGGCCGAGTTCGATGCCTTCAAAGAAAAATCGCAAGATATGCTCGATGCTTCCATCGAGAAGTTCGACACCGAGATCGAGGAGTTCGAGGACGAGATCAGCGACTGGGGCGAGGACTTCGAAGTCTCGGTCAACGCCTTCGGCGATGAACACAAGCTCGAGATCAAGGAGCTGAACGATCTCGCGAAAACCGACGAGATTGAAGGCAAAGACATCTCGCTGCACCTGCTGGGTGACGCGATGGCCCTAACGGTGGATGGAGTCGATGACCTACTCGAAAGAGTGCCGCCGCATCTGCACGACGTGGTGAATGTCGTACGCGACGAAACGTTGGGTAATGCTCGCGAGCTGATGGAAGCGCGCGGGGAGCTCAGCTCAGCCGACGAACACGATTTCTCCGGTGACGAGGCTACCCTGAACGCCCTCGAACCGGTATTCGAGGCCGAAATCGAGGAGGCACACGAGTCGATCGACGATGAGTTCGAACGCATCGATCACGCGATATCGGACGTTCAGGACTATGTTGGTGACGTGCAGGAGCATGGTGAGCGCAACCCGGAACTGAACGTCGAGCACATGCCAACCCGACATGTCGATGACTATGACCTGCCGGAACAAATCGAAGATGACACCGGCATCGCCGAGGCATAGCCATGCGGCCTGCTCCTGAGGCTAAGATAGGCCTACCACATGGTTGAGAATACCAGCGCCATGAACCGCGACTCGGGCGAAAAAACCAAGCCAGATGCGCCAGTCAGCCTGATTGGCCAACTCAAGCGCCGCAAAGTCTTTCAGGTCACCAGCTTCTATGCGGTGGCGGCCTGGGGCGCCATTTTAGGCGCAGCCGAGCTGTTCCCCAGCTTTGGCTTGTCTGATCAACACGTGCAGTGGTTTGTCTACATCGCTATTGGCTTGATCCCCGTTGTTGCGCTCCTCGCCTGGCTATACGAGTTGACGCCCCGAGGCATTGTGCGCGATCCGGAGGATGTTGAAGCGCCGACGATCATGATGACCGCGACGGTACCGGCGGCGTCCAGCACTCAACTGACACTCACGTGGCGCGGCGAAGTGCACCGATTTCATAGTGATGTTCATATCGGCCGCGATCCTCGCAGCGAGCTTCACCTGGACGATCCACAAGTATCGCGGCATCACGCAGAGATCGTTTTTCACCAAGGTCGATGGTTGCTGCGGGACCTGGGGTCACGCAACGGTACACGGCTGAACGGCGAACTCATCAGCGAGGCGTACCTGCCAAAGGAAAGCCGTGTCGATCTGTACGACGGCGGTGTGCCCATCACCATTTCGATCGGCTAACGCGCACCGGCCCACTTGGTACGAGCACGGAGAGCCTCCAAAAGCGCCGACGCCAGTACGAATTGAACGCTGTAGCGTGCTATACCTAGCCGGTGAAATGATGACAACGCACATCACCACCGGCAGGAGTTCAGCGACATCACCTCTATCGAACTGACAGCATGACCGAGAACCCGCCCGGAACGCTGACCTGGCGTATTCGCATCATGTTTTCGGTCGGCCAGATGCCGGAAGGGATCAAAGCAGCCGCGTTCGGTTTCTTCCTCCTGTTTTTCTATAACCAGGTGCTGGGTCTATCGGGTTTTCTGGCAAGCCTCGCGATCGTCATTGCGCTGCTGTTTGATGCGGTCAGCGATCCGATCATCGGTGCGTGGTCCGATGGCGTTCGAACGCGATGGGGACGCCGGCATCCTTTCATGTACGCCTCCGTGATACCCGTCGCGATCAGCTTCTATCTACTCTTCGCGCCGCCCGAGGGGTTGAGTGACATGCAGCTCTTCAGTTGGCTGCTGGTGTTCGCCGTACTGACTCGAACGCTGCAATCGGTCTATTCGATTCCTCACACATCCATGACCGCAGAGCTGTCGAACGACTATCAGGAGCGCACGCTTTTATCTGCCCTCCGTTCCATCCAACAGTCGGTGGGCATGGTCCTCGTCTTTCTGTTTGGTTTTCAGGTTTTCTTCGGCTCAACGCCGGAGTACCCGAATGGGCAGCTCAACCCAGAGGCCTATCCCAGGTTCTCAGCGCTGTTCGGCCTGATCATCGGCGCGGGCGTTTTTGCATGCGCTGCCGGCACACACAGCCACATTCCATACCTGACCAAATCGACATCGAATGCCTCGTTCAGTTTGCGCCAGGTGATACGCGAGTCTGCGATCGCATTCAGCTTCCGCTCTTTCAAAGCCGTCGTGTTAACCGCCGTTCTATTCGGAATGACCATGGGCATGGTCTCAGCGCTATCCATCTATCTGGGCACGCTCTACTTCCAGTTCAGCCTGGAACTGATTGGCCTGAGTTTTCCGGCTTCAATCATTGGAAGTTTCGTTGGCGCCGGTCTTGCGACGCCGCTCGGCAAACTCTTCACGGAAAAACGCACGCTGTTGATGTCCGGATTGGCGTGGTACGCGGTGTGGGGAACACTGCCGATTATTCTCAGCATGTTGGGGCTGTTCCCAAAACCAGGTAACCCATTGCTGTTTTATCTCGTCATGACAGCCAACGCGATATGCAGTATGGGTATCGGATTACTAACGGTGATGATCAGTTCCATGATCGCTGATGTGACAGATCAGCACGAGGCGAAACATGGAAGCCGAAGCGAGGGCATTTACTTCGCAGCCTCCTCGTTTGCGGCCAAAGCAGTGAGCGGGCTCGGCATCGTCATATCCGGCATCGTCGTAGACGTCGCGGGCATCGAGCGCGGCTCGACAACCCAGACCATCGATCCGGACTCTCTGTTCACGTTGGCAATGGCGATGGGCCCGGGCGTGCTCATCATGATCGGGATTACGATTGTTGCTGCAAGCTTCTACGACCTGTCACGGGCAGATCATGCTCGCATTCGCACGGAGATTGACGAAAATCAATCGCCGACGACGTGACGACTAACACTCATCCGCGAGAATCTGCTCGAGGCGCTCAAGCCCGGTTGTTCGATCGTACGCCGTGAGCTGATCAGCTCGATCAAGCGACTTCCAGATCGTTTGCGAATGACGGTAGTAACCGCAGCCAACGTCTTTGGAGACGGTTTCCGAAAAGATATCACCAGCGTCAACCAGCGCTGACGCATGATCTCGCTGCAGAGATGCGTTGTCGGTATCTTCATCCGCCAGAGTTCGGAAGCTGTCGATTGCGCTCGTAATGACAGTGTTAGCCAGCTCATGCTGGCCATCACCCACGAGCGACTTGGCAACGACTTGCTGTTGAGCGGCGAGGTTTCGGCGCGCACCGGCGTCCCGCGGATCAATGGCAACCATCTGCCGGGCAATCGTCTCTCCGCGTCGAGCGTTGATCAACGCTTGCGAGAAGTCGTTAGTGCGGAGCTTCATATTCGCGAGGTTAAAATTGAAACGCATCGCCTGGACCAACATCTGGTAGTTGTCCGGCTGCTCCTGCAGCCGCGCCTCGTAAAACGCAACGGCCTGTTCGTAGTCTGGAATGGCGAGCTCCGTTCTGCCTGCGTCCGCATTGATCTCACCGCGCAGCCCAAGCGCATACGCTTTCTTGCCAGCGTGGTTAACAACGTTGTCGGCGAAATCGGCATCATCCAAATCCACCAGGTAGACATCCAAAAGCTCGAGTGCTTCATCCGTGCGGCTATCCCAGTTAAGCGTATTGACCAGATCGATACGCAGGTTCCAACGCCTGCTCTCCAGGTACCAATCCCGCTCAGCCAGATTCGCGACGACACGATCAGCGATCGCCAGGCCTTCGCGCGCCTGCCGCTCCGCCTCCTCAGTGTTCATGTCGTAACTGCGATAGTGGTTGGTGGCGAGGCGCTTCACCCAAACCATTTCAGCCGCCGCAGCAGCATCAACGGGGCTGCGATCCAGCAATTTACTGAGCGCATCGTCAGCTTTTTGCAACAGCACGATCGCCTCTTCAGATTTACCGAGGCTCGCCACCCCGAGGCCGGCATACAAATCGTAGAGCCGGGTGTACTGAACGCCCAGATCCAGAAGAATGTCATCAGGCGCAAACTCGTCCTGTGCTAGCTCATCGAGATAAGTCACACCCGTCGCGGCCAGAGCCTCCCTCGCCGGTAGGGTTCCCTGTACGTACGACATCTTGTCGTAGACATCGAAGAATACTTGGCGCGCGAGTTCTCGCGCCTGATCAAAGCGAGCATCCGCCCGCTCGCGTTCCGCCGTGGCAACCTGGTACTGATAAACGGTCACGCCGTAGGCGGCGATCAAGGCAACGACAGCGAGCACCGATGCCGCAACTGGCAGGCGCCGGCGACTGACAAATTTTCTGACGCGGTAACCAACACTGTCGCCCTGGGCGCTAACCGGAAAGCCTCCGAGGTAACGTCGAATGTCTTGAGCGAATGCTGACACCGATTCGTAACGTCGCTCGGGCTCCTTCGCCATAGCCTTTAGAACGACCGCATCCAGTTCGCCGCGCAGTGCCTGCCAGTTGTCGGCGTTACGCTCATGTGCTCTGGCGCTTGGTGCATCCGGACTAACCTGGGTAATTACTCTTTCATACTGCGCGGGTGACAGACTGTCGGTTTCGTAAGGACGCTCTCCGGTAAGACATTGGTAGAGAACAACGCCGAGAGAATAGATATCCGTGGCTGTGGTTAATGGCTCCCCAGTCACTTGTTCCGGGCTTGCGTATGCCGGGGTCAGCAACATCGCCACGGTATCCTGATCATCCTGCCGGGGAGCAAGCGAACGAGCGATGCCGAAGTCCAACAGCTTGGGCGTACCGTTGTTATCAACCAGGATATTGCTCGGCTTAATGTCTCGGTGAATTACCAGAGCCCGGTGCGCGTGTTCCACCGCGGAACATATCTGCAGGAACAGCTCGAGCCGGGCATTCAGCTCAAGTTGTCGCTCACGGATGAAGACATCCAACGGCAAGCCATCGATGAACTCCATGACAACGTAAGGCATCCCATCGTCGGTCTGCCCACCATCGAGCAGCGCTGCGATATTCGGGTGCGCCAGATCGGAAAGAATCTGCCGTTCGCTGAGGAACTGTGCGACAGCGCGACTGCCGACCGCAGAGGCTCGTATAACTTTTATGGCTACCTGCTGATCAAAGGAGCCATCGGCGCGCTCGGCCAGGTAGACCTGACCCATGCCGCCTTCACCCAGCAATTCGACTATGTCATACGCCCCGATTCGCTGGCCTGAGAGTTGCTGCTCCGCCGCTTTCACGATCAGCGTTACCGCATCGTCACTTTCGCTGGTAGGGCCATCAGCGGCGCTGATCATGCGCTGCGCCTTGGCTTTCAACGGTTCCGGACAATGAATCATCAGCCAGTCGTCACGATCCGCCGTTGGCATATCGAGCGCTTGCTCAACGAGCTCAAGCAGCGCTTTGGCATCGCTAGTGGGTGTGTTGTCGGGTGTCATTGGGCTGCCAGTTCTGAGAGACTTGGGAAGATAATTGCGCGAAAGCGGCAAATGGAACGCAGGCGTCTTGCGGCCTGCAATGAACCGGCGAGCGAATGAGCGACGTTACCCAGATACTGCAGAATTGGTCGAACGAATCGGAAGCCGATCGCGGCCGCGTCATCGCTGCTATGTATGACGAGCTGCGGCGCAATGCAGCGGCGCACCTGCGCAACGAGCGCCACGGCGATCTGCAACCCACGTCTCTCGTGAATGAAGCGTATATGCGCTTGATCAACATAACGCGCATAGATCTGAAAGGTCGCAATCACTTCCTCGGACTTGCTGGCCGGATCATGCGCGAGATTCTCGTGGATGAAGCCCGCAGACTGCGAGCCGCCAAGCGCGATCACGGGCTGCAAACCAGGTTCACCGGTGAACACGTCGGCAACGATATGCCGATCACAGACATTCTTGAGCTGGATGAACTGCTGAGCGCATTGGAGGAGATAGATCCTATCTACGTGAAGCTGTTTGAGGCTAGGGCGTTTGCCGGCATGACCATCGAAGAGGCCGCGGAAGTTCTCGAGATGTCGCCCTCCACGGTCAAGCGTAAATGGAAAGTCGCGCTGGCCTGGATAAAGGAACATACCGACGCCAGCGGCGCTAGCTGACCACAATCGCCGACATCCAGAAGCGCGCTATCTGGTTGAAGGGAATGGGTTGGGTGAAATACGCCATCGGGTCATTGATCATCAGCATGGGTTCCACGCCATAGGGTGTCGGCATCCACGCCATCCCCCTGAGCACCACGACGTGGCCCGCAAACGGTGACGATTTCACTGCCAGAATGATGGCCTTGCCAGAGGCGAGTGTGTTGTAGACGGTCATGGGGTCCGTCGGAGCTTCAATTGATGAATGCCTGCCGCCGAATTCAGCGATCAACCCCTGTATCTGAGGCAGCTGCCCGGTGACGGTGCAATTGCGTCGATTACCGCAGCAACTATTGGTCGGCTGCCCATACGCCCGCGCGACCAGCGCACATTGCGGCGGCGTAGCCTGCGGGCCCTTGGTGGCCATAATGATCTGCTGGGCAACCGCCGCCCAACACCACACCTGCGTTTCTTGTGGGATGTTCTGGATCTGAATGTTCACCGGCGGCGGTAACTGCTGTTGCTGCTGGTTCCATGCCGGTTGCGGCTGACTCGGATAGCGATGGTATGACCGATCCGGAGCGTTTGGGAATGGATCGTAGGTTTGCGCCTGCGCAACACTTGCGAAGGCAAACAGTGCCAGCAGTCCAAGAGCGCGGAGCATTTGCTGTGGGGTATTCATAGATGCTTCCTTCGCAATTCCTTTAGCTTGAAGGCGGCTTTGGCTTACCAACCGTCGTTGCTTTCATAGGTCGGCGCGACGTTCTGCGGCGGCCCATACTGGCTTGGGTACTGGTTCGAGGGAACGTACTGCTGGGCGGGCTGCTGCTGTGGCCCGTAACCATTGCTCGGCGGCGTCTGCCAGTTTGGCTGTTGCTGCCAGGGCTGCGCGGGTTGCTCCCAGGTTGCGTGGCCATTCGAACTGGCAAAACCCTCTTTGACCTGTAGAAAACCTTGCGCCATGAAGTAGGCACCAGCAAGTGCGATAACGACGCACAATGCAACAGTCCAGGGTTGCTTCAACTTTTCGGGAGCATCATTCCTATTGTGCTCCCATTCGCGCATGTCTTTAGGGGATGTCACGTTGCTTTACTCCTCGCGTTATCTCAGCCAAATGGCCTACCAGCCATCCGCTTCAGTCGGCTCACCGAGATCCACTTCGCCCGTGTAAACGCCTGGCGCGTCCGGGCCGTAGGTTCCAGGACCATCCTCCGGGGCGTAGCCGCCAGGGCCTTGTTGTGGGCCGTAACCACCAGGACCCTGCTGCGGACCATAGCCACCAGGGCCTTGCTGCGGGCCGTAACCACCAGGGCCTTGTTGTGGGCCATAGCCCCCAGGACCCTGCTGCGGACCATAGCCACCGGGACCTTGCTGTGGGCCGTAACCGCCCGGGCCTTGTGCGGGACCGTAGCCAGGGGTGTTGCCCGGAATAGGAGCGCAGCCACCTCCACCAGGACCTGCGGTGGGCAATGTTCCCGGAGGACACTGCTGCGCTGGCGCCTGTTGGTTCCAACCATTGTTGGGGCCCTGCTGCTGAGGTGGCTGCTGATTCCAACCGTTATTGGGTCCTTGCTGCGGAGGCTGCTGGTTCCAACCATTGGTTGGCTGCTGCTGGTTCCAGCCGCTGTTGGAGCTTTCGTTGTAGCTCTCGGTATAGGCCTGCTGGAAATCGTCAGACATGACCATCATGACAACCAGCACGACGACAACGCCGATGCCAACTTTGACGGGGGTGGAGAGATTGTTCATAGCTGGACCTGTAGTTGTTGGTGTGTAGCTAGCGCGAAATCTTGATTTCGCTGGTCTATACAGTTTGTAAGTGCTTACTTATTCGACTGGCTCGGGATAACCATCGCTTGAGCGCATGTAACCATTCGGGGGGTAACCGTTGTTTGGCGGCATCATGCCGGGCTGCATCGGATAGCCACCATTCATCTGCTGCATCATTTGCTGCATCTCGAGCTGCTGCTGCTGAGTTGCCTGCTGCATCTGCTGCTGGATGTATTGATTCTGGTTCTGCGTGTCCTCGATCGTCTGCATATACATGTTCTGCATCTGAGCCTGCTGGGAGCACTGACTGAACATGGACATCAGGATGACGCCGCCGATGACGGCGATGATGATCTTGGGGAGGTAGCTGTCTTTCATGGCTGGCTCCGATGCCAATTCCGTTGTAGTTACCTCCCTAGGCGCAGGGGTGGGGGAAATCGGTTCACCGGTTCGCGAGTTTTTTGCCGAACCTCAGCGTGAGCGCGGCGATCTCCATCAAACCCGTCATCGCGAACGAGCCCGCAGGGCGAGTGCGGCGATCTCCCCAGGCCCGCACGGCAGCCAGAGTCAGGAGATTGCCGCGGTCGCTTCGCTCCTTCGCAATGACCGAAGAGAAGACACCCCGAGGGTGAGTGTGGCGATCTCCATCAAACCCGTCATCGCGAACGAGCCCGCAGGGCGAGTGCGGCGATCTCCCCAGGCCCGCACGGCTGCCAGAGTCAGGAGATTGCCGCAGTCGCTTCGCTCCTTCGCAATGACCGAAGAGAAGACACCGCGGAGTGAGCACGGCGATCTCCATCAACCCCGTCATCGCGAACGAGCCCAAAGGGTGAGCACGGCGATCTCCCCAGGCCCGCACGGCAGCCAGAGTCAGGAGATTGCCGCAGTCGCTTCGCTCCTTCGCAATGACCGAAGAGAAGACACCGCGGGGTGAGCACGGCGATCTCCATCAACCCCGTCATCGCGAACGAGCCCGCAGGGCGAGTGCGGCGATCTCCCTAGGCCCGCACGGCAGCCAGAGCCAGGAGATTGCCGCAGTCGCTTCGCTCCTTCGCAATGACAAGGGCTAAGAGTCCAGCTTGAAGTGACGATCTGAGATCCCACCTCCCAATGAGCCGTTTTTCGTGTGTTTTGCGCCTAACCAGGCATCAACGGACAGAACCACCACCGAAACTCGCCCAGGACATCGCCATGACTGCCAGCACCGATACCACCTGCCCTAAATGCCAGTCTTCTAACCCGGTGGGCGCCAAATTCTGCTCTTCCTGCCGCAACCCGCTAAAAGCTGCACCGGGTCCAGGTCCAACCCCGCCACCCCCTCCGCCTCCGCGCCCGGGTCCTGGCGGCATGCTGGGTGGGCTAAACGGCAAAACAGCGAACAAGCAGTTCAGTGGTGATCCGGACACGATCTACGCGCACCTGGCCAATGAGATTCACTCAACCGAAGGCGCGGAAGTCCAACAACAAGTTCCGCCGCAACAGATTTCAGCCAAGATGCCGTTCAAAAGCCTGGGTACGACGATTGGCCAGGTAATCAAGGTCGACACGATCATCGCCGTAACACCGGTTTCGCCTGGCCAGTGTCAGGTCAGCATTACCTCCAAAACCGATGCGAGCACAACCGGCAGCGTTTGGGCTTATAGCCTCGCCATCTGGTTTCTCATTGTTTTTCTTTGGGGATTCGCGCCATTCATGATCATCGTCGCGCTTGCGGCATGCGGTTTTGGCTGGTGGACGCTGCAAAGCTCACCGGGTGAGAAGATCAGCAAAGGCCTGTTCGACATGCTGGCGAAGAACGCAGGCGTTGCTGCACCGACGCCCAATGCGACACCCTCACCCTCACCGCAGCAGGCGCCACCAGCACAACCTCAGGCTGCGCCTCCGCCGTCACCGGCCGCAAGCGAAGATGAGATTTTTGATCGCATCCGCAAGCTCGCCGAGCTCAAAGAAGCAGGCGCTATCACCGAAGCTGACTTCGAGGCCAAAAAAGCCGATCTGCTCGAGCGTTTGTAATGACCGAGTCTGCCAGCCAGTTCTGCGTTGCCTGCGGGTTTGACCTGCACCCAGGTGCAACTTTCTGCACGGACTGCGGGCATGAGATCGGCACGCCACCAGCGGCCGAACCGATGCCGATTTACCAACCCAACACCATGGGCATTGGCTGCAATACCTGCGGCGGCGACGGCAGTTATCTGGATCCAGAACTCATCTACTGTCCCGTTTGCCGTTGGCTGAGACCACTCGGCGATGACTTCTATGTCGATCTCAACGCCTTTGTCTGGCAGATGGACGCCCAGGCGATGGAGATCCTGAACAACCTCGGTCCGGTTGCCGGCGCTGCCCATAACATTGCGGAACGCTATGGGCGGCCTGTGTTCGAGGCGGCAACCAACGGCATCCGACTGTCAGAACGACAAATGCCGGACATCTTCGAGATGGCTGTGAGAGCAGCTCGGCTGCTGTCGCTCACGCACCTGCCTGAGGTTTACGTCTCCGGCGAGCGCATGTGGGACGTCTACTCTTTAGGCGGTTACGGCGGCAGCTTTGTCTCCATCGGCAGTGTGCTGATCAACTTCAAACCGAAAGATCTGCTGTTCCTGATCGCTCGGGAGATGGGCCACGTACGTGCGGGCCATGTCTATTGGAGCACGGCGATGCAGTTCCTCATGGGCCAATCCAGGAGCCAGGGGACGATCCTCGGCGAGGGCGTCATGCAGTTCCTCAACCCGACCAAAATTTTAGAATCTGCCGTAGAAGCACCGCTCATGCGCTGGGCGCGACATTCGCAAATCACCGCCGATCGCGCCGCCACACTCGTTACCGGCGATATCGATTGCGCCCGTCGCGTACTGACTCAATGGGCGATGAAGTCATTTCCCGTTGCCGGCAAGATTAACCTCGAGGCCTGGTTGGAACAGGAAGCGGCGGCGGATGATCCGTATCTGCAGCTATCCGAATGGACAATGTCTACCGAGCCCTATCTCGCGCCGAGATTGAAAATTTTGTCTGAGTACCACAGCTCGGAGGGCTTCGAGCAATGGCACAACTACATCAATCATTGGTATACGGACGCCGGTCTGGCGGACGATCCGGAAAGCCCCAAAAAGGGTAAGAAGCCACCACCCGATACCGAACGGCTTACCTGCTCTGCTTGTGGCGAGGCCATGCGAGTGCCGAGCAAGGTTCTCGATACCGACAAGCCAGTCAACATTCGCTGCCCGAACAATGACTGTCGCAAGGTGCTGCGCGTGAAGCCGAAGAAACCACCCGCAAAACCCGAAACGCCGGTGAAGCCGAACCCAAGCAAAGAAGAACTGCGCGCAGAGAAAGCAAAAGCCAAAGCGAAACTCACTTGTGTCTCCTGCCAGCAGCCGATGTACATCAACCGCAGCGAACTGGAAGGCGACGCCCCCATCAACGTGCGTTGTCCGAACAGTGAGTGCGGCGAGATTCTAAGCATCAAACCGCGAGCTTCGAAACCCGATGCGAGCAGCCAGAAAGACAACAAGCCGGAACGCCCCGACCTGACATCCGACTAGCGTTCAAGCAACACAGGAAGAATCTCTATGGCCGAGAACAATGACGATCCGGAATTCGAAATCGACATCGCCAAAGAACCGGGCGAGTCACCCCTGGTGCAGGCGGAACAAGCATTCGGTGATGAAGATCTCAGCGGCATAGACGCGCGTTCAAGCAACAACGCCGCCGGCATGAGCGCCAGAGATTTCACGTCGGGGCAGAACGTCGCCGCGAATCAGTCGGCTACCGCAGCCCAGAACGCTTCAGCTACCCAGGCTGCGCAAACCCAGCAGTCCATCGTCGCTGAAGAGGTGGTGCACGCCGATCAGGTTTCCGCGCACGAAGACAAGAAGAAAGAGGAAGAGCGTTTCGAAGCCGAAGAGGCCGCCGATCAACAGGCGGAAGCGATCGAAGCGGAAGCCGTACGCAAGGAAGAGGAAGAGCGCGCGGAGAGAGAACGAGAGGAGCGCGAACAGGAGGAGCGTGAGCGCGAAGAGAGAGAGCAGGAAGAAAAAGAGCGGGAAGAGCAGGAAGCTCGTCAGGAGGAAGCCGAAAAGCGTTCCGACGATGGCTACGACAGCTACTACGACTAGCGCGTCGGCTCAGAGTCTCCAGGTACGCAACCCACCTGAGCACCCAACCCTACCCCGGTGGGCAACCACCCTCAGCCTCCAGATAGCGAATCATGCCCAACATTGCGTTGGCTTCCGGCTCACGATCCGCACGTTTCGCTATGTAGCGAATGATCGTGGCTACATCGAACAGCTCAGATGGCGGCCCGCAATACATCGTCGCCAGATAGTCGGTCCGTTCATCGAGCGTGGCGATGAGGTCGAGCGCACCCCCTACATACGCCTGTAGAACCAGGACTTCTGCACAATCCCCCTCGTGCGAGGCACAAATTCTGGTGAACTCCTCCTGAGTCAGGGCACTCGCAGAGCTCGCCCAAAACTGCCACACCACCGTGAGTAGCACCAAAGTGACCAATCGAGTCATGTAAGCTCACTTGTACTTATTACTGTTTAACGATAATTTATCGAATCATAACAGCAACAAAAGAGCAATCTATGAACCGTCGCGCCGCTTCACTGGTTTGTTGGGCATGTACAGCAGTCCTGGCGATTGCCCCCCTTGCAGCCATCTACTACCTAATCGACGCAGACGCGTTTGCGCAGCTGGTGAAGACTAGCTTAGCGATCCCAATTCAATGGCAGACGGTGGCAAACGCGCAGTGGTACATAATGTGGGGACTCATGGCAGCCTACGTCTCCATAGGCTTGGCCGGGCTTTTCTTTCTGCGCCGCGCATTCGCCAACTTTGCTCGCGGCGAGATGTTCAATCTGACAAACAGTAAAAACCTCAAACGCGGCTCACTCTTGCTGTGCGTTCAGGCGTTTATCACGCCCCTCTACTTCGCCGCTTCGAGCCTGGTTCTGTCCATTAATCACCCTGCCGGCGAAAAGATTTTGTCCCTTTCGTTCGGCAGCAATGAACTCAAGATCATCGGTATTGGTTTAGTTCTCTGGGTTATGAGCAGCCTGTTGGTTGAGGGCAGCAAACTGCAGTCCGAAAACCGGCAGTTTGTTTAGCCTGATATGCCGATCGTTGTAAATCTCGATGTCGTCCTCGCTCAGCGCAAGATGAAGGGCAAAACCCTCGCTGCGGAAGTCGGCATAACGGAGCAAAATCTATCGCTTTTGCGCACCGGCAAGGTGAAGGGCGTGCGTTTCTCCACCCTCGAGAAGATCTGCGAAGTTCTGAACTGCCAGCCTGGTGACATTCTTGAGTACGTGGGCGAAGGCGGGAGCGATTCTTCAGAAGCAGGCGCACCGTGACCCACTTCCTGACGGATCAGCGCCTATAGGAGTGACGAGGCAATAATCAGGAGTCAACGTCATGTCCGAGACACGATATACCGATCGCGAAGAGTTCGAACCGGAAACCGTGGAGGCGGTCGAGGCCGAGTACGAAGTCGAGATGGCCGGCTTGAACGACAACGAGGCAGCTCAGGTCAAAGAGGCTCTGAGCGAAGCCGAGTTCAACAACGAACTGGACTCGCTCGATGTTGAGAATGAGATTGAGCAAGCACAATTTGCTGAAGAAGATCGGGCCCAGGCCGAAGAGCTTCGCGAAGAGCAGGTAGAGGCTGCTGATGCAGGCGACTACGACACGGCGCGGGAGCGGGCTGAACAGGTTGAGCAGGAACTGCGCGACTCGAGCGAAGAGCACGGTGGCGATCTGGACAACGCAATCAGCGAGAACGCGCACGACGTAGAAGTGTTGAGCGAGGCCGACTACCAACAGGAAGTCGCCGAAGACATGGGCGAGGATGCCTATGACTATGCAGAGCTAGAGTCTGCTGAGGGCTATGACGAGTCGATGGACGATGCCTACGACGCCGCAGACAACGCGGACAGCCAGGCTGCTGAGAGCACCGACTACAGTGATACCGGTGGCGACCAGTCAATCTACACCGATAACTAGCACGCAACGCGATGACGGCAACAACGGACAAGAGCGAGCGACCGGCGGAACGAGCCCGACGACGTCTGGCCGAGCAACGCCGCGCAACGGTGCTCACACCCGAAGTCGAGCACGTACGGGACGCGCCGAAGCCTGACCCGGCAAGCTCAGCCATCTCTGTGCTTGCAGCGACGTTGGGCATCACGCTCCTTGGTGAGCGCCTCATCGACGGTCAGAGCGTGCCCGATGATGGGGAAATTCCGATGGCGGAAACGGTTTCCGCGGGTGAGCTTCTGGATGCCAGCTCGTTGTACGACCAGGACAACGACCGGTAGACAGATTCACACTCGCGCACTGGTAGCATAAGGCCTCCTCTGAACCTCGTACCCAGTGGAGGGGCTTTCATGACCGCACCGTTTTCGCTGATGCAGCTCGATCACTTAGTACTGCGCTCCGAGGCGCCCAAACGCCTCATTGAGTTCTACTGCCAACTCGGCGCAATTGTCGAACGCGAGGTCGCTGATGTCGGGCTGGTGCAACTTCGAATGGGCAGCTCAATCCTGGACATCGTCGATACCGCCGGCAAACTCGGCCGCAGCGGCGGAGCAGCACCGACGCCAGACTCCGGTCACAACGTTGATCATTTCGCCTGGCGCATCGAGCCGTTCGATGAGGATGATCTGCGCGAGTTAGCGGATTCTCTGGGCGTACCCGCAACATTTCACAGCAAACTGTACGGCGCTGATGGCTTTGGGCCTGCCGTTTATCTGCGTGACCCGGATGGCAATCGGGTGGAACTTAAAGGCCCACCAAGCCAATGAAAACGCGGTTTGGCATAGCCGTCATTACCCTTTCTGCGGTTTGTTGCTCGCTCACATGGGCAGCGCCAGCCACGGCCAGCTCCGCGACCACCTCAGGAGCCTTTATCGATCGTGCGGCGGCACTCATCGACGACGGCCGCTTCGCTTTTGCCAGGATATTCCTGGAGCGCGCCTTGGTAGATCGCTCGATTACCGCAGGACAGCGCTCGCGCGGTTTCTATCTCAGCGGCTTCAGCTTCTTCGCCCAAGGCATGCCGGTTTCTGCAGCAAAGGACTATCGCCGCGCCCTGGAATTCAATAGCGGCAATCGATCCGCGCTGACCGCTCTGGCTTATCTGCACCACCACGGCGAAGGCGTTGCCAAGAATCGCCGGGAATCGATTCGTCTGTACACGAAGGCCGCACGCGCTGGCGATACGGCGTCCATGGTCGTGATCGGGCGAGCGCGGCTGCTGGGCGAAGATCTGGATCGCGCTCCCAACAAGGCCAGGCACTGGCTCAGTGAAGCAGCGACGTCCGGGCATTGCGAAGCCATGGAACTCATGGGCTACAGCTATCGGGTTGGGGTCACAGATGAACCCGACGCGCAGCTTGCCTTGAACTGGTACGACAAGGCGATTGACGCCGGCTGTGACGACACAGTAGTCGCCCTGGGCAAGCTATATCGCAGCGGCGAGCTTGGTGAGCCAGACCCAGCTGCTGCGGTTGCTCTGTTTGCGGAGGCGGCCGCGCGCGACAACGCAGCTGCCCAGGAAGCTCTTGGCTATGCCTACCTGCACGGTGATGGCGTCGCCAGAGACCACGCTGCCGCCAGGGATCACCTCGAGCACGCCGCGCAAGCTGGCCGAAGTGCGGCAACTCTGGGTCTTGCCTACTTATATCGTGAGGGCCTCGGGGTCGCGCGTAGCAGTGCCCGCGCAGAGCGATGGCTGTTGAACGGCGCTCGCTCAGGCAGTGTCGAAGCCCAGGAAACACTGGCAAGGCTCCTTGCCCAGCAACAACGCTTCAGCGAAGTTGGCCACTGGCTGCGCGAGGCAGCTAACGCCGGCAGTCTGAGCGCACGCATCGACTACTCGCTGTTTCTCAGCCAGGCCCCAATAGAAGAACTGCGCGATCCGGCAAGTGCACGGCAGTACGCCCAGCTCGCAATCACCCAGGATGCTACGTCGATCGCAGCGCTCGAGGCACTCGCCAGCGCCCATCGGGCGGCCGGCAAACCCCGCACTGCGATGCAGACATTACAGCGGGCCGCACAGGTGGCAAAAAGCCAGAACCGGCCGGATGAAGAACAGGAAAAACTCCAGGCCGCGATCGATGCTCTGGCACAATCACACGACAACGCGCTTTCGGGTTAGCGCACAGCCAATACTTCTGCTAAAAATGCCGCCGCGCTCGCTCTGTCCGCCCAACGTATGGTGCAGCCAGCCTCGACAGACGCAGTAACAGTAGCAGTACAAAGGATCGATACGATGAGCCTGAACGGACGACGCCTGCAAACTCTCGAAGCCGCCTTTCGCGAGCTTGTTGCGGGCGGCAAAGACGAGCTGAAACCAGGTGATCTGGCCGACCACTTCCGCGACAGCGCAACGCCAATGGTTTTCTGGCAACTGCGCGCAGATTTTTCGGCTCTCGAAGCCAGCGGCGTGATCGCGCTCAACCCCGCAACCGGTGGCTACAAGTTAGCCGGCTGAGCCCGGAACAATACTCAGCTGCGGCGACGTCTCGCCGCTTTAGAAGCGGGTATTTGCAACCACAATCGTGGCAAATTGCCGCCGCGACCCCAATTCTTGCTTTCTTTTTTTAATCATATAGTTACCATGCACATCCTCATGCGTCACACGAACTGTCGACGCTAAGTAATCGCCGAACCCACAAGGACAGTCGGCCATGGTAGATCGAATAGAAAGCGAACTGATTCGCAAGGAACAACTCAGCCGCAGACGCCAGCAGCAAACACCTGCGCGCGAGCGGCAGGCGCTCAAGCAGCAACGCGCCGCCAATGACGCCGACAAGCGCGAGCAAAGCCGACTGCCGCGAACCCGCGACGCCGGCTAAGCCGCACAGAGCCCCGGCTCAGCGCGGCGGCAGGTCATCATATTCCGGCTCTTTGCCTTCCTGCTTGGCAGCGAAGTATTTGGCAATCTCCGGCCCCTGGCTGAGCGCCGCCATCCACACCGTTTGATAATCCAGGGTATCGGCAATGCTGTGTTCTTTGCCGTAGTGAAGCAGATGTTTGGTTGAGGCCTGCGCGAGCGGCGACTTGGTCGCAATTTCCGCAGCGATGCCCATCACCGCGTTCATCATCGCTTCCTGATCTGCGAACACGCGATTGACTAAGCCGATGCTCTGGGCTTCGTCTGCGAACAGCCGTCGGCCGGTATACGCGAGCTCACGCATCATGCCTTCCGGAATGAGCTTCGGCAGGCGCTGCAGGGTGCCGACATCCGCAGCCATGCCGATATTAATTTCCTGAATGCAGAAGAACGCATCCTCCGTGCAATAACGCATATCGCTGGCGGCGATCATATCTACCCCACCACCGATACAGCCGCCTTGAATAGCGGTGATCACGGGCATACGAACCTGCTCGATGACACTGAAGGCATCCTGCATGCCGGTGAGATGGCGGCGGGCAGCTTCGGCTTTACGGCCGGCGTCAAAGTTCTTGTTCGCCGCGCCGGCCGCACCAAACGAGCTGGTATCGAGACCGGAGGAGAAATGCTTCCCTGTTGAGGACACCACGACAGCTCGAACAGAGCCTGAGCTGTCCAGATCCATCAGCGCCTCTGGAAACTCATTCCAGAACGCGGGTGGCATACGGTTGTATTCGTCCGGCACGCTCAGCTGGATGTGGCCGACCTTGTTGTCGACAGAAACGTTCAATCGCGAGTAAGACATGGCTCGGCTCCCCTATTTAAGTTGGGCCAAGAGTAAGCGAAAAGCGCTCCGGCTTGTATGTGCACCGCAGCCATGAGCTCGGGGCGTGCTGGAATGGGTCAGGAGATCGCCGCGCCCTCTGCGCGCTTCGCACGCATCGGCTCGCGATGACTCCAATGCCGGTCGTTGCGAGGAAGGTCGAACGCAAGGCGTTCGGCTGGCGACAAGCGCTCGCTTGCGAGCTGCTGAGAGCCAGAACGCCGACGCGGCAATCTCAGGAAGCTACTGATATCGCCAACGTGAGGAGATCGCCGCGTTGCTCATCCGCTACGCGGTTGAGCGCCTCGCGATGACGGCGTGTTGTTATGCATTTGTCAAAAAATCTCGTCGGGTCTTAGCTCAAACCGGCGCACAAGTTCTTCCTGCACGGCTCGATACGCGGTTGGATCCTCACCTCGCAGCACTTCCAGCTCTGCCTTGGTTTCGTCGTCCAACCCCTGGTGAATCACGATCTCAACACGTCGATTGCGCGCCCGGCCAGCACCCGTCGAATTGGCGACCAGAGGCCGCGTTTCGCCATAACCCGCCACGGTAAATCGGTTTGGGCTGAGGCCACCGAGATCGAAAAGGCCGTGCGCCACGCTCACCGCCCGCGCGCTCGACAAAGCCCAGTTCGAACGAAAACGCGCCGTCGAAATCGGCACGTTGTCCGAATGGCCTTCGACATAGATCTGCCCTTCGGTATCAAGAAGCACGCCGCGAATAATCTTCAGGACCGGTTTGAAACTCGGAGACAGATCAGCGGTTCCGGAACGGAAACTGCCCTGCTCTTTCACGCGCACAACGATCCGGCGCCCTGATGTCTCTACTTCAACGACACCGGCTGCAATCTCTTTCGCGAGCGCTGTTGCGAGGTCGATCGCGTCCTGCTCGGTCTCACCCACCAGGTCTCGCACTTTGTCGACGACAATGAGTTTCTGAGCATCACCTTTCTGACCGACGTTGCCTGCACCCATGTCCTGGCACGCGACCTCCAGGGAATTCTTCGATTCATTGGTCGTCTTTTGCCAGATTTCATTCAGCGGCGTCGGTTGCGGCTTTCCGGGCGAGAATTCCTGCGCAATGATGCTGGTGCCCTTGGGTATATCGTTCACGCGCAACTGCTGTTGCACGCCGAACGCCTGATTCATTGAGCCAGCCAGTCGTTTGAACTTGAGAACATCCATTTCGGAAAACGACAGCAGCAACACAAAGAAGCACATGAGTAGCGACATGAGATCGGCAAAGGTCGCGATCCAACCAGCGCCGCCGCCACCGTCGCCTTCTTCCTGAATATCGTCGTCGTCAACGGCGTCACTCATACGGTGATCAGCCGTCGTCGCCGCGTTTCGATTCCGGGATGTAAGCTTTCAGCATGGAAGCGATCACACGTGGGTTCTGACCCGCCTGAATCGACAACAGCGCATCGATGACCATGGACTTGAGACGGCCCTCTTCCTTGCGCCGCATTTCCAGCTTGTCCGCTACCGGTAGCGCGAACATATTCGCCAGCATGGCGCCGTACAAGGTTGTCAGCAGTGCTACCGCCATCGCCGGACCAATCGACTTTGGATCGTCCATGTTGGCGAGCATCGCCACCAGACCAACCAGCGTGCCGATCATGCCCATGGCCGGACCAACGTCACCCATGGCGGTGAAGATCTTGGCGCCCCATTCATGACGCTCCAATGTCTGGCTCATGTCTTTCTTCAGCAGCGTCTTAACAACGTCCGCATCGTGACCATCCACCAACAGCTGAATGCCCTTGGTCATGAAGTCACTGGAGACTTCTTTGCCTTCAAGGGATAGCAAGCCACCCTTGCGAGCCGCATCGGCCAGCTCAACCACTTCCTCAATGACGTCTTCGGGTTTAGCCAGCTTGAAGCTGAACGCCTTGATGGCAACTTTGACCGCACCCAGAAACTGCGCGAGCGAGAATTTCATGAGCACGACAAAGAGCGTGCCCACCAGAACGATGAGCAGCGAAGGCACGTTTACGAACATGTGTGCTGAACCACCCAGCACCATCGCCGAAATGACGATGGCAAAGGAGCCCAGCAGCCCGACCAGAGTAGCCAGGTCCATGGCTGTTCCATCTGCTGCAATGACAACTCAAGTCTAGTAAGGATTCCCGGCTTTGCAGGCCATTCAAACTATCTCGATTGACCGGCCGACAGCGCCTCGATACCGTGCGTCGCATGAATGAAAAACAGAAAAAGAAAGCGGCCGACGAGCCTGTGGAATTCGAGAAGACACTCGAGGAGCTGGAAGCCCTGGTCGAACGGATGGAATCGGGTGAGCTCAGCCTGGCCGAGTCGCTCACGGCCTTCGAACGCGGTGTCGCGCTCACTCGCGAGTGCCAAAGCGCGCTGAAAGACGCGGAACTGCGAGTTCAAACGCTCATGGCAGACGGCAGCAGCACTGAAGAAGACGATGAGCCGGCCTGAACCCCAGGATCTAAGGGCGCAGATAGATCAGGCGCTAGCCGATTGTTTGGCGCTGGATACGCTGGAACCATCGCTGGGTGACGCCATGCGCTACGCAGCTATTGGTGGTGGCAAGAAGCTGCGTCCACGGTTGGTGTGCTGTGCTTGCCTGGATTTAAGTGGTGACCTTGCCGCCGCGATGCCGGCGGCATGCGCGGTTGAGCTCGTGCATGCGTACTCGCTGGTGCACGATGATCTGCCAGCAATGGACAACGCGGACACTCGCCACGGCAAGGCCAGCACCCATGTGACACACGGTCACCCGGAAGCCATCCTCGCCGGTGATGCCTTACAGGCGCTGGCGTTTCAAGTGCTGGCCGATGCCACGTCACTGGATGCGTCAACACGGCTGCAGATGTTGTCCACACTGGCCCACGCAATTGGTCCGATGGGCATGGTGGGCGGCCAGAGTGCCGATATGGCCGCGGAAACGATTGTTATCAGTCAGATGAAACTGGAAGCGCTGCACCGTCAGAAAACTGGCGCACTGCTCACGGCGTGTTTCGAACTTGGCGGTATGGCAGCCGGAGCCAGCGATGAAGATCTTGCTCTACTCAGCGAAGCCGGCCGGCACACGGGCCTTGCCTTTCAAGTGATTGACGATGTGCTGGATGTGACCAGCGATGCGCAGGCGATGGGTAAGCCGGTCGGTGCGGACGCAGCCAACGCAAAGAATACGTATCCGGTCCTCATGGGTTTACCCGCAGCACAACGCTATGCGGACGACCTGATGCATCAGGCATTAATGGCTCTGGAAGCTCTGGGGCTACGTAACGGCTTGCTGGCGGGGCTCGTTGTGCAATCCGTGCAGCGCTCGCACTAGCGTCCCATCGAGCGAGTCCTAGTGGGACCGGAGCACCATCACACCCTGCGTATTCGTCATCTGGACCTGATTGAGGTAGGACGTTCCCAGAAGAACTTCTGTGGGGAAATCGCCATCGATAACCGTCGCAGCAACGTTGTACGCCTTCACGCCGCCAACGTTCACCTCGCGCAATGTGACGAAGTGCGCCTGTGTGCGGCCCTGGGCAGTTTCGACAATGCCGCGCTCACCCAGCGTGTAATTCAAACCCAACGCCTGTGCCTGCGGCGCACTCATCGCAACCACAGATGCTCCGGTATCGACGAGAAATGGCACGAGCTGGTTGTTGATGGTGCCGCGCACGCGGTACTGACCTAACTCATCAGGCGGCAGCGTGATACTGACCTTGCTGGGTTCGCGAAAGGTGCCGCCAACACGATCGGTTAGCGACAATACGTAACGCTCACCCCGGTAGGTAACGGTGGCCGAATGAGCATCCGCCTTGATGAGCTTTACGCCTTCAGGTGACGTCTCGCCCAGTCGCACGAGCCGATCATTGCCCTGCACACGAACAAACACCTTGTCTTTGTAGAGCCCCGTCACTTCCACGGGCGGTCTGGCGCTGGCCAATTCAGCAAACGCCACCACCAACAACACGGCACAAAAGAACGAGCGAGCCATCATGGCCTCGGAATACGCAGAGTTAACCAACAGCATAACCGGCTGGCAGCCAGGCCAACGAGACGTGCAGCACAACTGCAACGACGGCTCCGGCAAGTAAATCGTCGGTCATCACTCCCAGGCCTCCGGGCAAACGCCGATCCAGCCAGCCGATCGGTCCGGGTTTGGTGACGTCCAACAACCGGAACAGCCCAAAAGCGAGCAGCATGACCGCCAGGTGAGCCGGCAGCAAAAACAACGCAAGCCACTGACCCGCGACTTCGTCAATCACGATGGCCGGGTGATCTTTAACGCCATACCGGGCGCAAACGCGATGGCTGACCCAGACACCAACAAGGAACGTCGCGGCAATGACAGCAAGCTGGATTTCAGCGGCCAGCGGCGACAGGAAAAGCCACCAGACGGGCAATGCGGCCATACTGCCCCAGGTGCCAGGGGCGGGCTTGATAAAGCCAACGCCACCCACGGTCGCAATCAACACATCCGAATGGCGAATCTCAGAAAGCTTCATCGGTTGCTGCCAAAATGATCATAGCCACCCGCAGCAGGCTCGCCGTCGACGGTTACCGGAACGCCTGCGCTATTCGCCACCTCAACACGGCCAATGGCGGTGCAGCCTTCGATAGCCGTTTGTGTACTGGCAAACAGGATTTCGTAGTCATCACTTCCGGCAAACACATGCGCAAGGCTCGCCGGCTCGAAGATGGGTATGGCTTGGGAGTCGATCGCCAATACGACATCGCTTCGGCGCGCAAGATGTGCCGCGTCAGCCAACAGTCCATCAGATATATCTATGGCGGCCGTGGCGCTTGCCCGGTCTGCCAGCTGCCGCATCAACGGACCTCGATCCGGCGGTCGGAAATAACGCTCACGAAGACGCGCATCCAGGCCGGCGTCGGCGATTCCCGCCTCAACGGCTGCTCGCGTACCACCCAGGGCGCCGGTGACAAAAAGGTTCTGTCCAGGTTTTGCGCCGGAGCGCAGAAGAGCTGCCTCGGGTGCCACCCAACCATGCACGCTTACGCAGATGGACAGCGGTCCGGACGCCAGATTACCGCCGACAATCGGTACGCCGTAAACCTGTGCCGCCTCGGCCATGCCGGCGGCAAGCTGGCGGGCAAAGACGGTATCGGAATCCGGAAGCGTCAACGCCACAAGCACGTAACCGGGTAGAGCCGCCATCGCGCTTAGATCGCTCAAGCTCACCGCAAGTGCACGATAACCAACATCCTGCGGTTGCGCGTTGGCCGGAAAATGAACGTCGGGAAGGAGTGAATCAATGGAGGCGACGGCGTCTGCACCCGGCGGCGGCCGCACGATGGAGGAATCATCACCAGGCCCACACAGAACCTGGGGGCCGGTTGCGGCCGAGCCGAGGGCTCGGACAATCTCGTCGATCAGATCAAACTCGCCCATCAGCATTTTTCTCGACAGCGCGGAGTTGCTCGGCCAGGCCGTCGAGAATGCTGTTGATGTATTTGTGGCTTTCTTCTGCGCCGAAGGTTTTCGCCAGCTCCACCCACTCGTTGATGACAACGCGGTAAGGGACATCGAGGCGCTGCGATAACTCCCACGCACCGAGCCTGAGAATCGCCCGCTCCACCTGATCCAGAGCCGCAAAATCACGATCGAGCGCATCCGAGAACAGCGCATCCAGCTCTTCACAGCGCTTCGTTACGGCGCGCAGGGCTTCGCTGAAATACTCGCTGTCCGCGCGCTGCAGTGATTTGCCAGCAAGAAACTCCTGCTCGATCACCGCTGTATCGGCTCCCGCCAATTGCCATTGATAGACCGCCTGCACCAATGCGCGGCGAGCTCGTTTTCGCTCCCAGGCGTTACTCACAACGCATCAACCGAGTCGAGCATGGCCAGGGTCGCCAGCGCGGTTTCTGCACAGTCTTCGCCCTTGTTGCCGTGCTCGCCACCGGCTCGCGCTTCGGCCTGGGCAAGATCGTCTGTCGTCAGCACACCGAACACAACCGGCAGCGACTCATCGAGCGCAACGCGAGTCAGGCCATCGGTACAGGCGTTACAGACGTAGTCGAAATGCGGAGTGCCACCCCGAATCACTGCGCCCAGCGCGATGACGGCATCAAACTTGCCGCTGCGAGCAAGCTTCTGGGCCGCAATTGGCAGCTCGAAACAACCCGGAACATGGAACACGCTAATGTCTGCGCTGGCGACGCCGTGTTCCGTCAGCTTGGCTTGCGCACCGGCGCGCAACTTACCCACTATGTGGTCGTTGAACAGGCCGGCGACGATGGCAATCTTGCGACCGCTGCCGTTTAAGGAGTCGTACATAACGCGATCATCAGACATGACATTTCTCGGGTAGGCCGCAGCGCGGCCAAACGGTTAAGCCGGCAAATCTGGCCGGACGGCAAAAGTGAGCCGCGTATCCTCGCCGATACGTGCGGCCTCTCGCAAATCAAGCGGGTGCGCCTCGGCCAGGGTATCAATGCAGCCGCTGAGCATCGGACGGCCGCTTGCACCCAGAATAACCGGTGCCTGGTAGACAACCAGTTCATCCACCAGTCCGCTACTCATAAAGAGCTGCGCGACTGTTGCGCCAGCTTCGACCAACACCTCGTTCGCCTCTCGCTCGGTGAGCAGATCAAGGATGGATCTGACTTCTCCATCCCAAAGGCAAGTATCGTCATGGCTATGACCGGCTGCATCGTCGCTGTGCAGGAGCAGGCATTCGCCATCCAATATTCGCGCATCGGTTGGAGTACGCAGGCCTCGGTCCAGCACAACGCGCAGCGGTTGCCGAAACACCCCATCGCGGCTGAAGCGCTCGTCCCGCACGGTCAGTTGCGGATCGTCCGCCAGCACCGTTCCGATGCCGGTGACAATGGCACAGCTTTCCGCCCGCAGGCGTTGAACATCCGCCCGTGCCTCGGGCCCGGTTATCCACTGGCTCTCTCCCGAAGCCATAGCGGTGCGACCGTCAAGCGATGCTGCGATTTTGACTCGAACCCAGGGCCGACCGCGGGTCTGCCGGCTGCGGAAGCCACGATTGATCTGCAACACAGGGTCGAACGGCACATGCTCGACCTCAACGCCCGCGCGCTCCAGCATGCGCATGCCTTCGCCACGCACGTCCGGGTGCGGATCGATCTCTGCCACCACAACCCGCGCAACTCCGGCATCGAGCAACGCTTCAGTGCATGGCGGCGTGCGGCCATAGAAACAGCAGGGTTCCAGGGTGACATAGGCGGTTGCGCCTCGCGCTCGACCACCAGCATCGCGAATGGCGCAGACCTCAGCGTGCGGACCACCGGCAGGTGAGGTGAAGCCTCGGCCAATCACCTCGTTGCCGCGCACCAGCACACAACCAACCGAAGGGTTGGGCGATGCGCCATAGATGCCTTTACGGGCCTGCTCGAGCGCGACAGCTAGAAACGCGCAATCGACCTCAATCATGATCGAGCTTGATATTCAGGCGATCAATTTCGGCCTGAAACTCACTGAGGTCCTGAAAATCCCGGTACACAGATGCGAATCGAACGTAGGCAACCGGATCCATATCTCGAAGCTCGCGCATGACCTCACCACCAACCTGCCGGGACGGTAGCTCCCGCTCCCCCGTGGAACGCAGGCGATGCATGATTCTGCTGACAGCCGCATCGATGTCTTCGATGCTGACGGGGCGCTTCTCCAACGCTCGCTGCATGCCGGCACGCAGCTTTGCCTCGTCAAAGGGCTCTCGATTGCCGTTGCTTTTGACGATTCGAGGCATCACCAGTTCGGCAATTTCAAACGTCGTGAATCGTTCAGCGCAGGTAATGCACTCGCGACGTCGGCGCACAGAAGTGCCATCGGTCACGAGTCGAGAATCGATGACCTTGGTATCGTCTGCGCTGCAGAAAGGGCAATGCACGTAAAATCTGGCCTGTATTGGTAGCGCGGCCGCGAAGCCGAGCTGTCAGCTGGCGCTAGCGTACACCGGGAAGCGGCGGCACAACTCAACCACTTTGTGCTGAACGGCACTGATCATGTTGTCGTTCTCGATGTCATCGAGCACATCGCACATCCAGCCCGTGAGTTCGGAAAACTCATCCACACCAAAGCCACGCCTGGTGCCCGCAGGCGAGCCAATTCGAAGGCCACTGGTTACAAATGGCGACTTCGGATCGTTGGGTACCGCGTTTTTGTTTACGGTGATATTGGCTCGGCCAAGCGCCGCATCGGCCGCTTTGCCGGTGATGCCTTTGTCGATGAGATCCAGCAGGAATAGATGATTGTCGGTGCCACCCGACACCACGTTGTAGCCGCGCGCCTGGAAGCCGGTTGCCATGGCCTGCGCACCGGCAATAACGCGCTTCTGGTAATCCACAAACTCCGGCTCCATCGCTTCCTTGAAGCAGACCGCTTTAGCCGCTATCACGTGCATCAACGGGCCGCCCTGAGAGCCAGGGAAGAGCGCGGAATTCAACTTCTTTTCAACGTCTGCGTTGCTGCGCGCAAGGATAATCCCACCACGCGGCCCACCAAGCGTCTTGTGGGTTGTGGACGTCGTGACATCCGCAATCTGCACAGGGCTGGGATACAGGCCGGCCGCGACGAGCCCCGCAACATGAGCCATATCCACCAGCAGATAGGCGCCGACTTCGTCGGCGATATCACGAAACTTCTGCCAGTCCAGCGTACGTGAGTAAGCAGAAAAACCAGCAACAATCAGCTTGGGTTTGTGCTCGCGGGCAAGCGCTGCGACTTCGTCGTAGTCCACCTCGCCAGTCTCTGCATTCAAGCCATATTGAACGGCGTTATACATACGGCCGGAAAAATTGACCGACGCGCCATGGGTGAGGTGGCCGCCCGCATCGAGACTCATGCCAAGCACGGTGTCGCCCGCGTTGAGCAGCGCCAGGTAAACCGCCGCATTTGCCTGGGACCCGGAGTGCGGCTGTACATTCGCGTAGTCAGCGCCAAACAGGGCTTTCACCCGATCAATGGCCAGCACTTCCACCTGATCCACATATTCACAACCACCGTAGTAGCGCTTGTGCGGATAACCCTCAGCGTACTTGTTGGTGAGCACCGAACCTTGAGCCGCCATCGTCAGCGCGCTGGCATAGTTTTCCGAGGCGATCAGCTCAATGTGGTCTTCCTGGCGCCTGCGTTCAAGCTCGATTGCAGCGGCGATATCAGGATCAAACTGTTCCAGGGTGCGATTGTTGTTCAGCATGGGCGTTTCCACTCACAAAGCGATGGCCAAAGCGGTGGCCAACATGGGTTACGACGAAGGCGCGCATTGTACCCACTTGAACATGCATGGGGGCGGCTTCGGCCTCACCGCGAACGTGAGGCGTGCTCATTTTCCAACCGCAACCCCGTCGTCTGCTGGGACGCTTTGGCGCATCAGCCCTACCAACCGTCGTCACTGGGCAGCAGCGGCGGAAGCCCAGCCAGTGCTCGCAGCTCTTCGATGGAGGCAAGGAAAGCCTGCACGCCGCGAGCAGCCGATGCATCCGTTCCCAGACCGGCCGCATCGGCTGTTAGTCCAGGCTGCCAGGTTTCCGGGTCCGCTCGCTCATCACCAAGCGTCAGCGCAACGGCTTCAAGCACAGCGCGCCGCTGAGCATGAGCTGGATCGTCTCCGTCATCAGCCTCGTAGTGACCATAGGCTAGCTCAAGTAGCGGCCCAGGCTTTCCGGACAGTGCGACGGCGGCAAGGTAGTTCTGCAAGCGCGAGCCTTCATCGGTGGCTCTGCGGGCGAGCACGAGCGCCGCTACCGGATCGCTATAGCGAATCTCGTCAAGACTGGCCTCGCTGGCCGCAAAATACGGGTGCGGTGGGTCACGCCGAAGCACTTCACAGCCACTTGCTCCACTACAGTCCTGACCCACCACTGGATTCCACGGCAGGATGTGCAATGCGTTGTAACGCTCAATCTGCTCCAGGCTCGGTGCACTCAGGCGATCTGTCACCATGTCCGCCACCGTCGCTGGCGGCATCACGAGCGGCTCGCGTTTGAACGTTGATTGCAGATCCTGCCTCTGCGGTGTCTCGATGGGGGCTGATTCTCGAGGCTCTTGAACGATGGCTGCCGGCGACTCCGGTGATCCCTTAATGCCGGGCGCACTGGACATCCACAGCGCAAGACCGACACCCGCTGCAATCGCAAGCAATAGGATTAACACTCGGCGCACCAAAACCTCCTGATCTGTACATCCCACGCAAGCCACTGTCTTGTCTGGCCGCAACGGCTCGGGTAGCGTTGCCGCCCTGTCGAAGCAAGCGGAAAACCAGCGTGGCGCAATACGTCTACACAATGAACTCAGTCAGCAAGACCGTGCCCCCCAAGCGCACGATTCTGTCGAACATCTCCCTTTCGTTCTTCCCCGGAGCGAAGATCGGAGTACTCGGGCTGAACGGCGCGGGTAAGTCTTCCCTGCTGCGCATCATGGCGGGCGAAGACACGGAAATCGATGGTGAAGCGCGGCCGCAAAAGGATCTGAAGGTAGGCTATCTGCCCCAGGAACCCAGGCTCGATGACGACGCCGACGTCCGTGCGAACGTAGAAAAGGGCGTGAGCGAGATCGTTGCCCTGATTGCGGAATACAACGCCATCTCCGACAAGTTCGCAGAGCCGATGAGCGACGACGAGATGAATACGCTGCTCGAACGCCAGGGAGAACTGCAGGGTCAGATTGACGCGGCTGATGCATGGGATCTGGATCGAACCCTCGATATCGCGGCCGATGCGCTACGTCTGCCGCCCTGGGACACCCCGGTTAAGAATCTGTCCGGCGGTGAGCGGCGCCGCGTCGCTCTGTGTGCGTTGCTGCTATCCAAGCCGGACATGCTTCTGCTCGACGAGCCTACCAACCACCTGGATGCTGAGTCCGTTGCCTGGTTGGAGCGTTTTCTCGACGAATTCCCCGGCACCGTGGTTGCAGTGACCCACGATCGCTATTTTCTGGACAACGTCGCCAGCTGGATTTTGGAGCTGGACCGGGGCCGCGGCATTCCGTGGGAGGGTAACTACAGCACCTGGCTCGAGCAGAAGGATGCACGCCTGTCTCAGGAAGCCTCCCAGGAGCAGGGCCGCCAGCGCGCAATCAAAGCCGAGCTGGAATGGGTACGCTCGAATCCCAAGGGGCGACAAGCGAAAAGCAAATCCAGGCTGGCGCGCTTCGATGAACTCGTTGCCCAGCAGACGACCGCACGCATGGAAACGACCGACCTCTTTATCCCCACGGCCGAGCGCCTGGGGGAGAAAGTTATCGACATCAACGGCGTTTCCAAAAGCTTTGGCGATCAACTTCTGATCGACAATCTCACCGCATCTATTCCGCGGGGCGCCATCGTGGGCATCATCGGTGGCAACGGGGCCGGTAAATCGACCCTGTTCAAAATGATCATGGGTGATGAGCAACCGGACAGCGGTGAGATTGTCATCGGCGACACGGTGCAACTCGCCTGTGTTGATCAAAGCCGGGACTCGCTCGACGACAAGAAGACGGTATGGGAAGAGGTGTCCGACGGACAGGACGTCATCACGATCGGAAAGGTGGAAATCGCATCACGCAGCTACGTTGGACGTTTTAACTTCAAAGGCTCCGATCAGCAAAAGCATGTTGGCCAGTTGTCCGGCGGCGAGCGCAACCGCGTACACCTCGCCAAGCTGCTGCGCAGCGGCGGTAACGTGCTATTGCTCGATGAACCGACAAACGATCTGGATGTGGAGACTCTGCGCGCACTCGAAGAGGCGTTGCTCGACTACGCCGGTACCGTCCTCGTGATCAGTCACGATCGCTGGTTTCTGGATCGCCTCGCAACCCACATTCTGGCCTACGAGGGTGACTCTCATGTCGAATGGTTCGCGGGCAACTACAGCGAGTATGAAGCCGACTACAAAAAGCGCACCGGTGGCGATGTGAAGCCCAGTCGCATCAAATACAAGCCGGTCGTTCGCTAATCCACGCGCGGCCTAGCGGTCAGCCGCATCTGTCGCCCGCAACCCAGCGCCACCGTGGCAACATAGCCCGGTGGACGCTGCAATCGATACCTTTCGCCTACTGGCCGCTTCTCAACTGATGCTGACCATCGGTGCTATCGCGCTGTCGCGAAATCGGGCCACAACCAAGGCCCTCGTTTGTGTGCTGCTCATCGCCGGAGTGCTCTATCTGCTGACCCCATTGATCGCGCGAGCGAATATCGGTTATCTCGCGCCCACACTGCAACTCCTTCCCGAAATCCTGCCGGCACTACTGCTGTTGCTGGTGCTGATAGTGTTCGAAGAGCGATCTGTGCAAACCGGTGTCTGGCTGCTAATGGCTGTCATGGCAATGCTGGCTATTGCGATGCAAGCGAGTCAGGCCCTCGCTCTACAAACACCCGTGTGGCTGAGGCTCACTCTGCATCTATTCAAGGCGGCGTTCGTCATCGCCGCCATCGTGCTGCTGTGGCGTGGCCGCAAGGATGATCTGAGCGCTGCGCGGCGGCAGCTACGGCCGATCGTCGGCTGGATGATGGCGATCGCCGCGGCCGGTGTTATCGGTGTCGAGTTGCTTTACGCCTGGCAAATCCCAGCGGCAATTGAGCTCATCGGCATGGCGGGCATGTTCGCGGCTGGCATCGCCGCCAATCTCCGCTTGCTCAACTGGAACCCGGAACTGGAACCGGCCGTCGTCCCCGCACCGGACACCAGCGCCGCGGTGGCGAGCACCGATAACCCGAGGCTCGCCGCGTTGCTGCATGCCATGCGTGATGATCGCGCCTACGCTGATCACGATCTTCGAATCGCCGGCCTGGCGAAGAATCTGGGTACCAGTGAGGGGCAGCTGCGAGCACTCATCAATGCCAACCTTGGGTTTCGCAATTTCAATCAGTTCGTCAACAGCTACCGAATCGATGAAGCCGCTGAGCGACTGATTAAGCAGCCAGGGCTGCCAGTGCTGACGATCGCGCTGGACGTCGGTTTTCGCTCCTTGTCTTCCTTCAACAGCGCCTTCAAAGCCACAAAGGGTTGCACGCCCACCCAATGGCGCGCCGGCGACGCCCCGAGAGCCCACGAAAATCCCTGACGAAATCCCGCAGATGCTGACGAATATCTGAATTTCGTCAGTTGGGATGAGAATTTCGGCAGATTGACGTCTGATTTCGGTGCGCAATCGCGCTTCATCTCTCGATGGAGCCAACCATGCGACTTGCCCTGCTTTTTCTGATGCTTGGTCCGATTGCGCTTAGCACCCGGGCCACCGAGCCGCCCGCGCCTGCATTCACTAACCTCGATGGCCCCTGGGTACTCGCCTGCGGCGATGTCCTCATTCACATCGAAAGCGAACAGCATGGCCATCGCCTGACGTTGCTCGGCATTGCCGAGGCAATCAACCCGGACGACACCGCGCCCAGACATCTGGACCGAAACAACCCAAGAAGAGACCAGCGTCACAGGGCACTAGCAGATCTCGAGTTGGGCGAGTTACGGCAAGAAGATGGCGGTTATTCGGGCACGCTATACGACCCGGAACACGGGCGAACATTTCGCGTCCATGCAGAACTCGTATCGGAAGATGTCCTGCGCATGCGCGCGTTTATCGGTATCCGGGCGCTAGGCAGGACGCTGTACTGGCAGCGCTTGACCGCCTACCGAGATCGCCTGGATACGCTGGCCCGCACGGCCAGACGAGGAGCGTCACACAACCGGCTCAGTGGTGAGCTCCAATGAAGCCCACTCCCATCGCTAACCGACGAGCGGATCTGGATTGGCTGCGCGTTATCGCTTTTGCACTGCTCATCTTTTTCCACAGCGCGATAATCTTCGTGCCTGGCGGAATTCCAAAGATAGAAAACCCCGAAACCAGTGAGGTGTTGTCCTGGTTCGTCGCCTTCCTTCAGGAATTTCGGCTTGGCCTTCTGTTCTTGATTTCTGGTGTCGGCGTTGCGTTTGCACTCAAACAGCGCAGTCGTGCTGATTTTTTCCGGGAGCGCAGTAAACGCCTTCTGATCCCAGCCATCGCCGGCATCCTGTTGCTGGTGCCACCCATGGTCTGGCTGGAGAAGTTGCACTTCGGTACGTTCGAGGGAAGCTACTGGCGTTTTCTTGGCTCGCTGTTCTCCGATGGCTTCTATCCAAACGGCAACTTCAGTTGGCACCACTACTGGTTTGTCATCTACCTACTGATTTACTGCCTGTTGTTCTGGCCCGCATTGAACTGGCTGCGAACAGACACCGGACAGACCTGGCTTGCGCAACAGGAACGGAAGCTGCGAGTAGGCTATGGAGTATTTGGCTTCGCGCTGATCCTGCTGGCAATCGAGTTACCACTAAGGCCATTCTTTCCAGGCTTCCGCGATCTCATCAGCGACTGGGCCAGTTTTGCGCACTGGGGAGCACTGTTTCTCGCCGGGTACGCGTTGGCGCACAGCGAGCCCCTGCTCGATCGCATCACCGCACTGCGTCACCATGCGCTGATCATCGGTCTGACGACCACGGCAATCTTGTTTACCTTCTTCTATGCCGAGGGGCGCATCTCCTTTCATCCCTTTCCCGATGGCGAACGCTCACTTGTCAGCTTCGTCGTGTTCAGCGTGATTCGCATGCTCAATGCCTGGTGTTGGCTGCTAGCGTGCATGGGTTTCGCCGGGCGCCACTTGACCCGCGGTTCGCCGGTGCTCGCGTATCTCAACAACGCCGTCTACCCGTTCTACTGCGTACACCTCACAATCATCGTGGCAACGAGCTACTTTGTGGTGCACAGCGACTGGGGTGTTTGGCCAAATTATGTCGTCGTCAGCGCCGTAACAGTGTTGGGGTCCATACTGTGTTTCGAGTTGATCCGGCGCGTACGCTGGTTGCGGCCTCTGTTCGGACTGAAACCGCTGCAAGACTCGCGACACTAGAATCGGCCGCGAGCAAACTTGATCAACTTCGGCAATTCCGCGGCCCGGTGAGCCAGGGAAACAGCGCCGGCCTGTTCCAGCTCCGTCGCGCCTCCGTAGCCATAAGCTGCGCCGATGCAGGGCATGCCGTTGGCCTTGGCACCAATAACATCGTGCCGGCGATCACCTACCATGACACTCGCTTCGACGGCCGCACCGGTATGCTCAAGCGCATGCGCGAGTAGCTGGCCTTTGTCCGTCAGACGGCCGTCTAGCTCCGCGCCGAACTGATCTTCAAAAAACCGGGACAGCCCGACACGCTCAGTAATCTGGCGTACGAACACGAGCGGTTTGCTGGAAGCCACAAAGAGGCGCGAGCCACTTTCTTCGACCTCGGTGAGCACATCGACAATCCCATCGTAGGGCGTATTTTCGAACAGGCCGATCTCTGCGAAACGCTCCCGATACAGTGTGAGCGCCTGGTCCGCGCGCGCGTCGCCAACCAGTATTGCCAGGCTGTCGCGCAGCGGCGGACCGATACACCAGCCAAGCTCTGCCGGCTGTGGTGGCACGTCACCCAACGACTCCATGGCGAACGCGATACAGCGAGTGATACCCAGAAAAGGGTCGGTCAGCGTGCCATCAAGATCAAAAAATACCGCGGATCGCATCAACGCAGACGCTCTAAAACGAGGGGCAAGTCCATGAGTTCGGTGATCTCAAAACGGGAAAGGCTGGCATCGAATTTGCCCGGACAGTAGTGAACTACCTGCATGCCAGCGCGTTGCCCTGCTTCCAAACCGGGTGGGCTGTCCTCCACCACCACACATTCGCTCGCCTCGACACCCAGTTGTTTCGCTGCGTGCTGGAACAACTGCGGCTGAGGTTTCCAATAGCCAACCTGGTAGGCGCTGAATAGGCGCTCCTCGCCGAAGAACTCATGCAAACCGGTAAGGCGCAGGGAATGTCGGATCTTCTCCGGTGGGCCGCTGCTGGCGATACACATGGGATGAGACAACCGGCTAAGCAGCTCACGCGCACCAGGCATCGCCTTCAGACCGGATTCGAACAGAGCCGCCACCCGCTCGCGATAACGCGCGCTGAACACTGCTTCGTCGCCGACAACCTCGCATCCAAGGCGTCTGCGCAGATCGGCAATACAGTCGGCAAGTTTTTGGCCTACGTAACGCTGACTGACTTCTTCCAGAGAATCCGTCAGTTCCGGTAGCAGATCCAGGAACGCCTGATTACACAACGGCTCGCTATCAACGAGCGTTCCGTCCAGATCGAAGATGACGGCGGACACGGGCATGTCCGAATCATCCCTACGATGCCTTGAAATCGCCACTCATTAATTGCAAAAACTGATGGCTGGGGCTGACGGTTGGCCAGATAGCGATTACTATGCGTGTGCGATTTAGTTACAGGCGTGCCGCGATATGGAACTGACGAACCCCAACTACCTGGTATCCGCAAGCGAGCTGGCCGGCCGCATGACCGACACCAGCCTGCGCATCTTCGATGTAACTACATACCTAAAACCTTCTGCTGATGGCTTCGCCGTGGTTTCTGGCCGCGACAACTACCTGAAGGGTCACGTACCCAACGCTGCGTTCATCGATATTCAGGAAGAGTTGTCGGACAACGACAATCCATTGCGCTTCAGTCACCTGCCAGCGCCGGAACTGGCTCGCGCGTTTGCAAGCCTGGGCGTCAACCGCGATAGCGAGGTCATCTTCTACAGCAGCGATCACGTTATGTGGGCAACGCGCGCCTGGTGGCTACTGGCTTACTGCGGCCATCCGAACGTGCGCGTCCTCGACGGAGGGCTACAGGCCTGGTCGGACGCTCGACAGCTCATTGCGACAAAGACGAGCGCGTATCCCGCTGGCGATTTCCAGTGCGAAAACGGTGTGGAGACGATGTGGGCTGACAGCGCTGATGTTTTGGCTGCCATCGGTGACACAGCCGTATGCACCGTCAACGCCCTGCCCGAAGCAATCTACACTGGCGATGCGGAGATCAGTTACGGCCGAGCTGGGCACATCAGCGGCTCGAGCAACCTTCCTTATGGCCGCCTGCTCAACGATGGCCAATTCGAAGACGCGGACATTTTGCGAGAGCAGCTGAGCGACGAAGGACTGCTCGAGGAGGCCTCTGTCATTACCTATTGCGGCGGAGGGATTGCCGCAACGACAACAGGCTTCGCGCTCAAGCTCTTTGGCAAGGACAATGTCGCCGTCTACGACGGTTCGATGCAGGACTGGGCCAGCAACCCCGACAATCCGATCACGCGCGGCGCTGAGCGATAGCGCTTCAGGCGATCTCCAAAAAGACCGCCTGACAGGGCCCGAGTGAGATCACATCGTCGATGATTTGCCCAGAGAAGCTGAAACCAAGGCCTACCTGGCTTAGCGAGCCGGACAAACCAAGAGACGAGAAATCGAGCGCTACGGTATTCATCGTCAGGTTGAATGCGACGAACATCGCCTGTTGCTCCGAGCGACGCACAAACGACAGCGCATCACCGGTGCCTTGAAGTATCTCTAGATCACCGTGTCGAAGCGCAGGCTGCGCCCGGCGCCACTCGATAAGCCCGCGAAGTTGATGCAATACACTTGCCGGCTGCTTTTCCTGGCAGGCAACCGATGCAGGCAGGTGTCGCGGCTCAATCGGCAACCAGGGTTCGATATCGTCCTCAGTGAAGCCCGCACCTTTGCTATCGCTCCACACCATGGGGGTGCGACAACCATCGCGGCCTTTGAAATCCGGCCAGAACGTTTTGCCAAACGGATCCTGCAGGCGCTCAAACGGCACGTCCGCTTCCACCAATCCCAGCTCATCGCCTTGATAGAGGCATACGCTTCCGCGTAGAGAGAGAAGAAGCGCCAGCGCGACCGGTGCGAAAACCTCAGGAGCGTGATCACATCCCCAACGTGAGCAAACCCGCATGACGTCGTGATTCGATAGCGACCAGCATGGCCAGCCATCGTCGAGCGTTGCATTAACCGTGTTCAGAACCTGCCGCAGATAGTCGGCGCTGCTGCGTCCGCGCAACAGATCAAACGTGTACGCCATGTGCAGCTTATCGCCACCGCTGGTATAGCGCGCCATATCACCCAAGGGATCGCTGGAACCGATCTCACCAACCGTGGTTGTACCCGGGTATTCATCCAGTAACGAGCGGAGCTCTCGCAGGAACTCGATATTTTCCGGCTGAGAAACATCGTAGCGATGCTCCTGCCAGCCATAAGGATTGCTCGCAGAGACAGCCGCACTTCCGCCGGCCTGATTGCTCGGCGGGTTGTCCGGCAGGTCTTTATGGTGATAGCAGTAGTTGATGACATCGAGCCGAAAGCCATCAACGCCCAGCTCCAGCCAGAAGCGCATGTTAGCCAGCTGCGCGGCGCGCACGTCAGGGTTATGAAAATTCAGATCTGGCTGGCTCGTTAAGAAGTTGTGCAGGTAGTACTGCTGGCGGCGAGCCTCCCAGGTCCAGGCGACGCCACCGAAAACCGACAGCCAGTTATTCGGCGGCGAACCATCTGGCTTCGGGTCTGCCCATACGTACCAGTCGCTTTTCTCATTGTCGCGGTCAACCTTGCTCTGCGCGAACCAGGCATGTTGATCCGATGAGTGGCTGAGCACCTGATCGATGAGCACTTTCAGATCAAGCTCGTGCGCCCGCTCAATCAGCGCGACAAAATCTTGCAGAGTTCCGAACAGAGGGTCGACACCACGGTAGTCGCTGATGTCGTAGCCGAAATCGTTCATGGGTGATGTGAAAAACGGCGATATCCAGATTGCGTCGACGCCGAGCTGAGCGACGTAGTCGAGCTTGCTGGTGATACCGGGCAGATCGCCCACTCCATCGCCATTGCTATCGCAAAAACTTCTCGGGTAAATCTGATAGATCACGGCACCGCGCCACCACTGCTGCGCGGCTGCTGTTTGTCCATTCATTAGATCCACATCCGTTTTTCCCTCAAGTCTTGCTAGCCTACGACAATCCAAACGAGAGACGAACCACCATGAGCCAGCCATTCGCCTTGACCGGTAAAACCGCCATCGTATCCGCCGCCGGCCGAGGCATCGGCCGGGGTATAGCAATCGCGCTCGCCAACGCTGGCGCTAACGTGGTCGTCAATTCATGGAGCCCGGATAAGGTCGCTGACACCGTGGCTGCCTGCGAAGCAGCTGGCGCAAAAGCTCTGGGTTTCCCCGGCGACATCACGGAGCCGGACGTCATGCTTGCGTGTCTTGAAGCTGGGGAGAACGCTTTCGGCGACATTGACATACTGGTGAACAATGTCGGTGCTGGCCCGAAGACGGCGACAGAACCTCCTCCCGGCCCACTGGGTCCAATCGCTGCGCTGTGGGATGCCATGTTTGAGCAGAACTTAAAGCCCGCCGTGCTGTTCTCCGAAGCGGTATCCGCGCGCATGAAGAAGCAGGGCAGCGGTCGAATCATCAACATCTCATCAATCGCCGGCAAACGGGGTATGTCACCCGAGATGCTCACGGTGTTCGCGCCTGCCGCGTACGGCGCAATGAAGGCGGCCCTGTCTCACTACACGCAGAACCTGGCAGAGCAACTGGGTCAGCACGGCATCACGGCGAACGCCGTCTGCCCGGGCATCGTCTGGACGGATGCGTGGCTGGGCAACGCTGAACGCGCCGTTACTCACCTGCCTCAGTTCAAGGGTCAGGACCCGCGGCAATGGTTCGAAGGAATCGCCGAGGGAAAATACCCGGAGATTTTCGACCGCACGCCAACCGGGAAAGAACAGAGCGTTGAGGACATTGGCAACGCGGTAGTGTTTCTTGCAAGCGATGCAGCCAGCAGCATCACCGGGCAAAACCTCATGGTGGATGGTGGAATGGTGATGCTCTAGCCCAGAGGCAATCCCGACAGATTTGACACACTCTGGAGCAGGGCATACAACGAGACACGATTTTCGCGACAGTGACGCATAGAGCGGGAACACTTCGCGTTCGCAAACGAGGGGAGCATCTAATGTCAGAACACAAAACCGTCCAAGTCTATCTGGTCAGTGGCGGCGACTTTCATGATTTCGACTACGCACGGCTGGAGCTACTCAAACTACTGGCCGAGCAGGAAAAGATTCGCGTGGATTGTGCCAGCAACTATCACGACATCGAAGCTATCACCGCAAGCGATATCCTGATCACCTACACCTGCAACCTGATCCCTACCGAGGATGAGCAAAAAGCGCTGCGCGACTTTGTTGCCTCTGGCAAACGCTGGTATGCACTGCACGGCACCAACTCAATCCTCAAGTTTCTCGACGATGGCCGTGTCGATGCGCCTGAAGAAGCGCCTATCTTCATGGAAACGCTGGGCAGTCAGTTCGTTGCGCACCCACCAATTGCACCATTCAAAGTAACCGTTGCTGACAACGACCACGAGTTGGTTAAGGACATCGGCGAGTTCGAAACCGACGACGAGCTGTACCTCTGCAAGTTCCATGCGGACGTGCACACGCTTCTAGAAACCCGATTTACCGGCGAAGCAACCGGTTTCGTTGCCGACCAATGGCCCGATGACGAACCACGGCCGGTGTACTACATACACAAAGTCGGTGCCGGCGAGGTGCTCTACTTTAATCTCGGACACTGCCGAAGCCACTACGACATGCAGCCGCGTGTGGAGTACTACCCGGTGCTCGAGCGTGGTAGCTGGCAGCTTGAGCAGTATTACGAGTTGCTCAGACGCGGCATCAAATACCTTGCGGAGAATGTGTAATGGGTTTCATCAAAGGCCTGCTCAAGCTCATCGTATTGGTCGCCGTGCTGCTCGGCGTGACGGCCTTTGTTGCGCGTTTCATGGACGGACCACTGATCATGCTGCCAGGTGGCCCACTGACATCCGGCGAGATGGTGACTGATGCAGATGTGGATTGGGCTCAGTTCAAAGACGTGCAGGAGGTTGAGCTTGAAAGTGACGGACGCTCACGTATCACTTGGATACTGGTGAAGGACGATACCGCCTATATACCCGCGAGCCTGGCATTCCCACCGGGTAAGACCTGGCACGAGCAGATTCTGATCGACCCGGTTGCGATGTTACGGATAAATGGCAAACGCTATCCAGTGACACTGAAGCGCGTGGACGACGAAGCCGAAAAGGCAGCGATTCAGGCGGCGAACGCCGGCAAGTACCAAGCACCGCCGGGTAGCGATGCGAGCAATGTTTGGCTGTTCGAGATATCCGAACGAGTGTGAGTCTGAACCGGCGAACGTGACTTAAGCGAAACTTATGCCAGCCTTAAGCCACTTTCACCGGAGGCTCACTCGGCACCGAATGCAGAACGGCTTCGTCTGACGCGGTGAGAATCGCAGCGTAGCGTTCAGGCGGATAATTCATGTGTGGACCCGGCGCATCAATGCCCGGGTTCGGGACCGTACCTCCGGAATCGGCGAACGCCGCAGTCTTCTTGTAACCCGCCAGCTCATCCTCAGTAATACCAAGCAGGTCCACAACTTCCGGATCAATCCAGGCGTTGTTGTCTATCGGTTCATTCGAGTACGACAACTCAAGCGTCATGTTCTCGAGACCAGCGAAATAGATTGAGCGGCACATGCCGTGCTCGATCGGTCCCATCACCGGAACGCCTTTGCTGCGCAAACGATCGCGCATCGCCATGAGCTCATCGTTGTTTTTCACTTTGAACGCAAGGTGTTGCATCGTGCCGGGCGCGCACTTGGCTCCTGCATTACCGCTGTGGGTCACGCCAATCTCTGACTCCACCTCAGCGATGTCCGGGTTATGGACAAACGCTACGGAACTTTCGTCGTTGAGGCGCAGGAAGGCATGGAACGTATTCTCTACTCCGTGCATCCAGTAGAGCGCCTGCAGCTCCATGCCGAGTTTGTCAGTGAAGTACTCGATCTGGGATTTCATATCGGCTGTCGCAATCGCCAGATGGTGCAGCCCTTCAACCTTATTGCTCATGACCTTCTCCACTTCTCAGATAACACGACAATACGATGAACCGGGCTGGGCCAACAACATACGCCTTAGTCTGCCGCCGAGAGCGGGTCGTAACGAAAGAGTTTATCCAGGCTGTTGCCAGACGCCCTGCCCGCCGCCAGATTGCGCAACCTGGCGTTGATCCCGCGCATATGAAACACCCGGGCATTGCGCCGAGAGCCATGCTGCACACCGGCTGTGCGCGCCATCCTGAGGCTCTCATAGCGCTTGAATGCAGCATCAACATCGCCGACAGACGCCAGACAACGGGCCAGCACCGCACCATCCTCGATGGCCATCGCAGCGCCCTGGGCCATAAAGGGCAGCGTCGGATGACAGGCATCACCGAGCAGCGTAACTCGATTCCTGCTCCACGCCGGCATCGGTGGCCGATCAAACAGCGCCCATTTGAATAGCGAGCCCTCATCGATGTTATCGATGAGCTGGCCCAGATCTGGATGCCAACCGGCGAAGTCCCGGCGCAGCTCTGCCAGCTCGCCTCGCTCCGTCCATGACTCAACTTCCCAGCCGTCCTTCTCCACCACGCAGACGCAATTGACCAGCTCTCCGCGCCGAACGTAATAGTGAACAAAGTGTTTTCCTGGACCCCACCAGGCCGTCGCCATCGGTCGAATCAGATCTGTGGGCAACTTGGATACAGGCACCAATGCGCGCCAGGCGACGTTACCCGTGAAAGACGGATCTGCCGGACCGAACAGATGCTCCCGCACCAGCGATTGGATGCCGTCGGCACCGATGAGGGCTGCACCCTCGAACGAGCCAGCATCGGTATCGATATGCACGCTATCGCCTCTGTCATCGACCGCGCGAACAGCAGCGGCGACATGCAGCTCGATCCGCCCATCCGCCTTGGCGGCGTCAACAAGCACGTTGATGAGATCTGCTCGATGCACGTGGAAATAGGGATAGCCATAGCGCTCAACCAGATAGTCACCGAACTCATTCGCGACAATGACCCGGCCGCTTTTCCAATCCCGCATCTCGCCACCGGCAGGCACGAAGGCAACCTCGCGTAGCGGCTCTTCAAGCCCTACATCGAACAGCGCTTTCAGACAGTTGGGGCTGAGCTGGATGCCTGCACCGATTTCAGAGAACTCCCCAGCACGTTCGAAAACGCTGACATCGCAGCCTTGTTTGGCGAGGGCCAGAGCAGCGGCCAGGCCGCCGATACCACCACCTGCAACCAATAAAGGGGTCGAATGTCTTTCCTGCAGTTTCCTGTCCGGCATTGACGGCTTACCTGGCTTGATCAGAACGTTGGGTAATAGTTTGCCTTTCTCTACCTCACCGCAAGACGCTGCGCCAATTCACAGCGCTTGTTTTGCCGGTAAGCTATTGCGTATCGCAACCAGAACGAGCAACAGCAGCCCATGGAACTCTTTGACGTGATGCGAACGACGTTTGCAGCCAGAGACTTTACGGAAGAACCGGTTGATGACGCGACGCTGTATCGGATACTCGACAATGCCCGATTCGCACCGTCCGGAGGTAATCGGCAGGGCTGGAAGGTCATCGCTGTTCGTGAAACGGCCACCCGAGACGCGCTTCGGCCGATGCTGACCAAGGGCATGCAGCGCTACTTCGCCCAGATGGCAGCCGGTGAATCACCCTGGAATACAATCCATCCGACGAGCCTGCGGGAAGAAGACATTGCCGCCACGGAACTGCCGAGCGCCTGGATCAACAAGCTGATCGATGCCCCCGTGCTGTTGTTCGTATTCGTGGATCTATCGCTGGTGGCGTCGTTCGACAAAGACCTCGAGCGCGTCGGCGTTATCTCAGGCGCATCCATCTACCCGTTCGTATGGAACATACTTCTGGCCGCACGTAACGAAGGGCTCGGCGGTGTGCCAACGACGTTCATTGCGCCGAATGAAGACAAACTGCAATCGCTGTTGGGCGTGCCCGCACAGCATGCTTTCAGCGCAATGATTCCGCTGGGCAAACCGATTCGTCAGCTGACGAAGCTTAGGCGCAAACCGGTATCAGATTTCGCTGTACTGGAGCGATGGGACGGGCCAGCTCTTAGCGAGTGAGCAACGCCTGCGCGAGCGCCTGCAGGTCACTGAGCGAACTGACATTTGCTGTCAGCCGTGGTGCGCTCACCGCCGGCACGTTGAGCAGGCCTTGGGCTCGTTCAACCTCAACTCGATCCGCTTCGGCGACTGATGTCCATCGCTCGACGCACTCGTTCAGCCTGGCTTGCAGGCCTGCATCGATGGCCGGGTTGGATGCCCCTTCCTCGACGGCACCTGGCGAGGTTGCAGGCGCGGATTGCAGAACCTGATTGACGACCACCGCAGCTACGTTCATCTGCTCATCTCGTAGCCTGCGAACATAACGCTCGCTGGCGTCAACGAGGGCGGTCTCCGGCCGCAGCACCATGACAAACGCCGTATCATCACTACGCAAGGTAGCCTGCAGCTGCCTGGCTCGCTCGCGAAAGGTGTCGATGATTTCGGAGAAGCTGCGGAAGAAAGCATTGAGGTCACCAACCACTTTGTAGCCGGTGAGCATCTCGATAAAGCGTGCGAACTGATCCTGACTTCGCCCCAGAAGCCCGAAACTCAGACGGTTAGCCACATTCGTTGCCCGCATGATCAGACCCAGACCGGAGCCGTCCAGCAACTCGATCAAGCGTCGGGGTGAATCAATGAAATCGAGCGCATTCTGAGTAGGCGGTGTGTCGACAATCAGCAAATCAAAACGCTCATCACCGACCAGCTGCTGGAGTTTCTCCATCGCCATGAATTCACGGCTGCCAGCAACGGTGCTCGAAATCTGCTGATAGTAGGGGTTATCGAGAATCGACTGGCCCGCCTCATCCGATTTAGCGAAGCGTTTGATCAGACCGTCGAAGGTATCACCAGCATCCAGCATCATCGCGGACAAGCGATCAACGCCTGGAACCTGTTGCGGCTCCGCGGTCAACGAGGCAAGGCCCATGGCATCAGCAAGGCGCCGCGCAGGATCAATCGTCATCACCAGGGTTCGCTGGCCAGCGTCGGCAGCAGCTATGCCCAGCGCTGCAGCTGTCGTGGTTTTGCCAACGCCTCCGCTGCCGCCACACAGGACCACACGATGCTCGCCCAAAACGCTGCCCAGAACGGTCACAACTGGCGCACCAATTGCTCAAGGACCACGCCGGGCTGCCGTGAAGTGCATTCGTTTACTCGCGTAATGTTGATCGATGCAGCAGCCAGACGCCGCGCTTGCTCTGCTTGCTGATCCGCGATTGACTCATTGAGCAGAGCCGCCCAACGCTTCGATGAAGAAGGCATGGCCGCGATTACCTTGCGCTCATCGGCAGCGAAGCAGGACTCGATACAACGATTCAGGATCACGCGCTCACAGCGAATGCCAAGGCGCTCGCGCGCATCTTCAACCAACTCCAGCGCCTCTCTAACGGGCGTCTCCTCAGGCAACGCGGCAACGATCAATTCGCACCGCTCCGGATCACGCAGCAGCTGCAAGATCTTACCCGCGCTGTCATAAATTGGTCCCGCCTTGAGTGTGTCGACAGCAACCGCTGGCACGTTGAGTAGCAGTTTCGCGTGACCAGTGGCCGGTGCGTCGAAGACAACGCGCTGGTAGGTGGATTGCGCGGATGTCACGTGATCATAGAGTTTGCCCAGCGCCATCAACTCATCGAACAGCGGCAAGGCATCAAGAAACTTCTGCACGGCGCTGTTCTCGAGCAATCCGCGGTAGGCAAAGGAGAAGCTCATCTTGCGCTTCACATACTCCTTCACCGATTCCCGAGCATCTAACCTCGCGATATGAAGGGACTCGGTGACTGGCTGCGGCACATAAGCCGGCGCGACACCCAGCGCACCTGCTGGGGCGCCGGCATCGGACAGATCAACAAGTAGGGTTTTCTCACCGCGCTCGGCGAACTGTCTCGCGAGCGCTGTCGCTATCAGTGTTTTACCGACGCCGCCTTTCCCGGAGACGATGTGCAGCCGACCGCTCACCGGGGCCATCTGACGGCGCAAACCACGCCTGGATACGGCTCATCGCGCGGAACGCGCGGAGAAGGTCTGCTTCGATCACACATGACCGCGCTAGATACACGAACCCCAAAGCGCACACAAGCTCTGGTTTGAATGGCGGCCCATATGGCGGCTGGGCAGGTGCTCGTGTAACTTCCTTCGCCCGTCACTTCCAGCAATCAACTCTCGAGAGATACACGCATGGCCGTCTCCTTCTTTGACCTCACCGTTGGCTCCTACATTCAGATCGTGGAATCCAGCTCCGCCCTCTTCGCGAAAGCCAGAACTCATTTTGAACAGAACGGAATCGATCTCGCCAATATCGTCGACGCGCGCATCCACCCTGACATGGCAAATTTCCACTTTCAGGTGACATCGATCACGCACCACTCGCTCGCCGCGCTAACCGGCATAAAGAACGGTGAGTTTGGTCCACCGAGCTACCCGGATGCCGACTACGCGGAACTTGAAGCGATGACGGCGAATACGTTGACGGAACTGCGCACCATGCAAGAGGACGACGTGAACGCGCTCGCTGGCAATCAACTGGTGTTCAAGATCGCGGGCAACGAACTACCATTCACAGCGGAGAACTTTGTTCTCTCATTCTCGCTACCCAACTTCTATTTTCACACCACAACAGCCTACGACATTCTGCGCGCTCAAGGCGCACCGATCGGTAAACTGGACTTTCTTGGCGCGATAAAGATGGGCGTCTAAAAGACAAATCACGAGACCTGCGTCTCAAGTTTACAATACCGTCTGGACGGTACAGTTAACTAGGGCTAGTCTTCAGCTATGAAGACCGCCAGAGCGACTCGATCAAACAACGCCCGGGAACTCATTCTCGATGCGGCCATCCGCGTCGTCGACAAAGACGGCGCCGGCCATCTGACGATAGATGCGGTGGCTACCGAGGTGGGCCGCTCGAAGGGCGGCGTTCTCTACCATTTCCCGAACAAGCGAGCGCTGCTGAACGGCATGCTCGCGCGCATGATTGAACGCGAATTAACCGCGCTCGATACTGCCCCAGGCAATACGCCTCTCGGCCGACACCTACATTCCACCGGCAACTTGCGCCGGGACGACAAAGCCGCGTCGCTGGCATTGCTCGCGGCCGCTGCTGAAGATCCGGAAATGCTGGGCGTCATGCGGGATGCCTACCAACAGCTGTTTCTCCAGGCTCGGGCAGACTGCAAACATCCGGCGGAAGTGAACACCATACTGCTCGCCGCCGAAGGGCTTCGCCTCCTGTCCGTGCTCGGCGTACTGCCGCTCAGTGAGACGGAGCAAAGAGCCGTTCATAAACACCTCGCGGCCCGGGCAGAGCAGCTATGAACCGCGTCAGCACATGGCTCGCAAATACGGCGCTTGTCGCCATCATCGTTGGCTGTGAACCACCGCCTCCGCCTGAACCCGTGCCGCAGAACATACGTCCGGCTCGTATCCACATCGTGACGCCTACGGAGTCAGGCAAAACCTATCGATTCGCCGGCGAAGTTCAAGCGACGACAAGCATCGATGCATCATTCGAGGTAGGCGGCGCGTTGGACAAGCTCTCGGTGCGCGAGGGCCAGACCGTCAGCGCCGGCTCTACGATCGCCCAGCTCGACCCAACCAACTTTCTGCTAGCCATCCGCGAGGCGGAGGCGCAGCTGAAGCTCGTACGCCAGGACTACATCCGCAAGCGCGACATACTCGGGCGTGGCGGAATCGCCCGCTCGGCCGTGGACGATGCGGGCGCGCAGGTAGAACTGGCGCGCGTACGGCTGGCCCAGGCGCAGAAGCAGTATCGGGATTCACGGCTGCTCGCGCCGTTCGATGCCCAGATCAGCCAGCGGTTCGTCGATAACTACAGCAAGGTGCAACCCGGCGAGCCGATCGTGAGGCTTTCCGGCCTGTCTGAGCTCGTCATTGCCGCTGCGGTTCCGGAGGCGTTACTGGCAACCCTGGATGCACAGGCCGTTGAGAGTATCGAGGCGACGTTCGCGTTCGCACCGGATCGACGCTTTCCGCTTACCTTTCGCGAGAACCGCGGCGAGGCGGACCCTATGGCCCAGACGTTCGAGATCACGCTGACAATGGCCCAGCCCAAAGACTTGAACATTTTGCCGGGAATGACCGCTGAGGTTCGCCTGAGCGTCAATGGCAAAGCCCAGGACAGCCAGTTCTCGATACCAACTTCAGCGCTCGTCAGCGCCGCTGACGGACGCTTCTTCGTGTGGGTGGTTCCGCCAGACGGTGGTCCGGTCGAGCAACGATTCGTAGACGCTCGCACCCCCACGGCAGAAGGCGCACTCATCGCTGATGGCTTGCAGCCGGGCGAGGCAATCGTCAGCAGTGGCGCGGCGTATCTTCAGAAAGGGATGCAGGTGCGTCCGCTAGAACGCATCTAGGCGAGCCGAATGTCCATCGCACGCTTCGCCATCGAACGCCCGCTCTACTCGTGGATGCTCATCGTCACGTGCCTGGTTGGCGGCTTGATTGGAATTGATTCCGTTGGTCGCCTGGAAGACCCCCCTTTCCCAATCAAGTTCTCGATGATCGTGACGCAATATCCCGGCGCCTCTGCTGAGGAAGTTGAACAGGAGGTTACGGACCTAATCGAGGCAGCCATCCAGGAGCTGCCGTATGTCGATGAAATCACATCGAAATCGGTCGTTGGACGCTCCGAGGTTCAGGTCGAACTGCTCGAACAGTACGACGACGAAACGACCCCTCAGATATACGACGAGCTTCGGCGTCGCATCATCGACATCGCTGAGCGTCTACCGCCGGGGGCAGCAACGCCCATTGTTGAGGACGATTTTGGCGACGTATTCGGCATCATGCTTGCCGTCAGTACGCCGGATTACAGCCCGGCAGAGACCCATGACATCGCAAAACGCATGAGCACCGCGCTCAAAACGGTTTCTGGCGTTGCGCGAATTCAAACGGTCGGCCTACCTCAGGAAGCCGTGTTTGTTGAAATCGAACGCAGCCGTCTTGCCCGCCTGGGTCTGCCGCTCGATGTGCTACTGGGCAGCATTGGTGTTGCCAATCAGGTGACGCCCGCCGGTTCCGTGTTAGTTGATGGCCGACGCATGCGTATCGCCATCGACAACGCCTACGACAGTGTCGAGGCGGTCGCCGATCTGCGTATTGGAGGCGCGGGTGAAGCGATCGTACGGCTGGGTGACATCGCCAACGTCGTACGGGAACCGGTGGAAACGCCGTTCTCAATCATTCGACACAATCGAGAAGACGTGTTCGCTCTGGGCCTATCGATAGACCCGACCCGCAACGTCGTCGACGTCGGTGAGCAAGTTGATCGAAAGCTTGCTGAAGTCCTCGCTGATATGCCGCTGGGCGTGCATGCCGAATCTATCTACGCACAGCACGTTGTCGTCGCAGAATCCGTCAACACGTTCCTGCGCAACCTCGCACTGTCTGTGCTCACCGTCTTTGTTGCTCTGTTCCTTTTCATGGGGTGGCGTGCGGGAACGGTGGTGGGATCGGTACTGCTGCTCACCGTAATGGGCACGCTCATGTTCATGTCGTTTTTCGAAATCCCGCTGCAGCGCATCTCACTGGGCGCGCTCATGATCGCGATGGGCATGCTGGTCGACAACGGCATCGTTATTGCGGAAGGCATGTTGATCGGCACGCGCCGGGGCTTGTCGCCAACCGAAGCGGCGGAGACCACCGTGCGTCGAACGATGTGGCCGCTACTCGGCGCTACTTTTATCGGCGTGCTCGCGTTCGCGCCGCTGAGCCTGACCGATACCAACAATGGGCATTTCCTGCGTTCACTATTTCAGGTCATCGCGATTTCTCTCTCCTTGAGCTGGATACTCGCTGTCACCGTTGTTCCGATGCTCGGCAGCCGGTTACTGCGTGCAGCGCCAGATGCAGGTGAAGAAACCGATGTCTATCGCGGCTGGGCATACGCGCCCTACCGAGTACTCATGAGTTTCGGTTTGCGGCGTGCCTGGATCACGACACTGGCGATATTGCTGGTTGTCGCCGGCTGCCTGTGGCTTTTTCAGTTCGTCAAACAGGGCTTCTTTCCGAACACGAATACGCCCCTGATCTACGTGGACTTTCGGTTGCCCGAAGGCACAGACATTCGAACGACCTCTAAGGAGATCGCCCGCATCGAGGAGCGTATTACCGCCATCGAGCCGATCACCGACGTGACGAGCTTCATTGGCCACGGCGCGCTTCGTTTCACGACCATCATGCGGCCGGAGCAACCGAATCCGGCGTATGCGCAACTCGTGGTCAGGTTGCCCGACATCGCCCACATGGACGAGACAATAGACACGATTCGCGAGGATCTGGAATCGCACTGGCCGGACGCGGCAGTCGGCGTCAACCGTGCGACGTTCACACCCGGTGGCAGCTCGACATTTGAAGTGCGCTACACCGGGCCAGATCCAATTGAGCTCCGACGACTTGCAGAAGAAACGCTATCGGTTTATCTGAAACACGATCTGATTGAGCGCAAAACCGATTGGCGCCAGCCCGTGCTCGAGCTGCGGCCGGTGTTCAACGACGCGCGTGCGCGGGAGGCTGGGCTGTCGCGCACAGACCTCGCCCAGGCCATCAACTTCGCAACGCTCGGACAACCCGTTGGATTGTTCCGCGATGGCGACAAACTGATACCGATCATCGCGCGAGCACCGGTGAGCGAACGACGCGATATCGAGGGCTTCGAATCGCGCCTGATATGGAGCCCGGCCCGGCAGACACAGGTCCCCATCTCACAGGTTATCGATGGCGTTGAACTGACCAGCGAAAACGCAACGATTCTTCGATTGAACCGCCAACGCACCATCAGCGCTCAGGCTAACCAACCCACGGGGCATAACTTCACGCGGGTATTCAATCGCGTTCGGCCGGAGCTCGATGCCATCGTTCTGCCGCCGGGCTACAGCCGCGCCTACGGCGGCGAGTTCGAGGCCAGTGACGAGGCCAATCGCGCGCTAGGCTCTGCCCTGCCGATGGCCTTTGGCCTCATGTTCGTTGTGATGCTGTTGATGTTCGGGCAACTCAAGCAACCCATCATCATCTGGATAACGATTCCCATGTCGGTCTGCGGCGTTGGCATCGGCCTTCTCGCAACCGATATGTCATTCACGTTCCCCGGCTTTCTAGGGCTGCTCAGCGTCTCCGGCATGTTGCTGAAAAACTGCATCGTACTGGTTGATGAAATGGACAAACGGATGCTCGAGTCCGGGAAGTCGTTGCACGTGATGCGAGAGGCCGCTGTCAGCAGGCTGAGGCCGGTCGTATTGGCAACCGCCACCACCGTCGCCGGTATGTCGCCTCTACTGTCCGATGTGTTCTTTGCCCCCATGGCGGTGGTAATCATGAGCGGGCTGACATTCGCAACGCTGATCACGCTGGTCGCCGTGCCGGTGTTCTATCGACTCACGCTCGGGCGGCATATCGACAATTTGTAACGCGCGAGCCGACGTGCTCAATTGCTGTCCGACACGCACAATGGCGGGTTTTGTCGTATACCTATAGGGGGTATATGCTTACGCAATGACCCACCATCGAAACACTTTCTCACGTCGCCAGTTCATCGTCCGCTCCGCGCTCATCTCCGGCGCACTGGCAGTCAATAGCACGCTGCCGGCTTGGGCCAGAAGCGGCGCCGCCAACAGTAATGTCGGAATCACGGATGCCAGCGGCACCGAGTTCAATCTGCATGTTGACCGAGCTACCAGCGTAATCGACGGGCAAATGTCGCGCTCCATTTTGGTGAACGGGCATCTGCCGGCTCCGCTGTTGCGCTGGCGTGAGGGTGACGAGGTTACGCTGAACGTAACCAACCATCTTGCCGTTGATACGTCCATTCACTGGCACGGCATTCTGCTGCCGTTCCAGATGGACGGCGTTCCAGGGGTTACGTTCCCCGGCATAAAGCCTGGCGAGACGTTTACTTACCAGTTCCCGCTGCTGCAGGCCGGCACCTACTGGTATCACAGCCATTCAGGGTTACAGGAACAACTCGGACACTATGGCCCGATTGTGATCGAACCCCAGGCCACGGAGCCGGCACCGTTTGATCGCGAGTATGTGATGCTGCTGTCCGATTGGACGTTCGAAGACCCCCATGATGTGTTTGCCCAACTCAAGAAGGTGAGCCACACCTACAACCGGCAACACCGGACCGTTGCCGATTTCGTGGACGATGCCAAAGACAAGGGGCTCGCCGCAGCATGGTCCGAGCGCGTTATGTGGGGCGCAATGCGGATGGACCCAACTGATCTTGCGGACGTAACCGGCACCACCTACACCTACCTGATCAACGGCCACGGTCCACTAGACAACTGGACCGGCCTGTTCAAGCCCGGTGAGCGCATTCGCCTGCGCTTTATCAACGCCTCCGCCATGAGCATCTTCAACGTACGCATCCCCGGCTTGCCGATGACCGTGGTTCAAGCGGATGGGCTCAATGTTAAACCCGTCGATACGGACGAGTTTCAGATCGGCGTTGCAGAAACGTTCGATGTGATTGTGAAACCAGAGGCTTCCAGCGCTTACACGGTCATGGCGGAGAGCAATGATCGCAGCGGCTTTGCCCGGGCAACGCTGACGCCGTCCATCGGCCTGCAGGCCCCGGTGCCTGCCCTGCGGCCACGACCCACGCTGTCGATGAAAGATATGGCCATGGATCATGGCGAGATGAACCATGGATCGATGACTCCCAACAAGATGGGTCATCATTCAATGGGCCACGGGAGCATGGATCACTCGTCTATGGATCACTCGTCTATGGATCACTCAAAGTCTGAGGGCAGAGTGGATCACTCATCCATGAATCATGGAATGCCAGCGGCAACTGATGTTCAGGCGCACAACCATCACATGGGGCCCGGCGTTGTCGGGCTGGCAATGAACCCCAGCAACCGTCTCGGCGAGCGGCCACTTGGCCTCGAGCACGAACCGCACCGGGTTCTGGTGTACACAGACCTGCGCAGCCTGGAACCGAATCCGGATACTCGGCCACCAGGCCGTGAGCTCGAGCTGCACCTGACGAGCAACATGGAGCGCTACATGTGGTCGTTCGACGGCTTGAAGTTCTCCGAGGTCGACGGCCCAATTCTGTTTTACAAAGACGAGCGACTCCGCCTCACGCTGGTCAATGACACGATGATGCCGCACCCCATTCACCTGCACGGCATGTTCTTCGACGTCGTCACTGGCGAGCACAATCACAAACCGCGCAAGCATACGATCGTCGTAAAACCGGGCGAAAAGATGTCGGTCGACATCACCGCCGACGCGGTAGGCGACTGGGCCTTTCACTGCCACCTGCTCTACCACATGCACGCCGGCATGATGAGGGTAGTCTCCGTTGTCGATGACGAGATGCCGGCATGATGCTCATGCGGACCCTGGGGCGGGTTATCGGGTGTGCGATTTGCCTCGCCAGCGCTAGCACGGCGCAAGCCCAGAACGCGGCGGACGCCTACTTCGACGCCGAGGAAATGGCGGCGGCGCGCATGGCGTTGAAACACGGCCATGGCGACCATATCGGCACATTTTTCTTAGCCGAGCGCTTCGAGGCACACGCAAACGATGGCGATGCCAGCCTCGCTCTGGAAGCGCACGGCTGGCTCGGCGGTGATATCCAGAAGCTATGGCTGAAGTTCGACGCCGAGCACGACGCCAGCGAGTCTTCACTGGACGAGCTGGAAGTGCAGGGCCTCTACAGCCGCGCGATACGTCCGTTCTGGGATCTTCAGGTGGGAGTCCGTCAGGACATTCAGCCCGGCCCAGCCAAAACGCATGCGGTGCTGGGCGTGCAGGGCGTCGCGCCCTACTGGTTTGAAATCGATAGCGCGCTATTCGTCAGTGAGCGCGGCGACATATCCGCACGTGTGGAAGCTGAATACGAGTTTCGCCTCAGTCAACGCCTGCTGCTGCAGCCGCGGGTCGAACTGAACACTGCGTTTTTCGATGATGAGGAGAGCGGGCTGGCGTCTGGTGACATCGTCGTCAACAGCGGCCTGCGGTTGCGCCTTGAAGTGACGCGACACATCGCGCCCTACTTCGGAATCAGCTGGCAGGGGGTGCTTGGCGGCAGCAGGAAGCACGACTCTGAAGATCCGTTTTCGCTCGTAGCCGGTGTTAGATTCTGGTTTTAGCCAGCCGCTTGACGGCCGCACCGGACCGCGGACAGCTAGGTAAGATTCAAGAACTCAACCCAGTTGCCATCGGGGTCTTCAACCATCGATATGATCACGCCTGGCCGCGCTTCCATTACCGGTACAACCACTTTGTAGCCCGCTTCAGCTACGGCGCTCGTGAGCGCATCGATGTTAGAAACGGAGATCGTGAAATATCGAATGCCCCGGGCTGCGGCAGGTGGGCCGGGCACACGTTCGGCGTCACCCACCTCGTTTGGCGCGACAATCTTGATGAGGGATTCGCCGCACCACAGGCGGTGCATGACGCCTCCGCCAGGCGCAGGAAACGGCGTGTCAGGCTCCTGGCGGAACCCGAGCACATCGCGATAGAAGGTAACCATCGGTTCGGGGTTGGCCGTGATGATGCCAAGATCAACGCCGGTTGATGTGAGCTCTACTCCCATACGCTTAATCCCCCACCGATGGTTGCGACGGCCTAGCCCAGTGCGCTGTTCCACTCGGTAACACGGTCTGCGTTGGCCTCGAGTATGGCACTGGTATCACCTTCAATGGTGATGCTGTTTATCGTGTCGCCCTGTGCCACCGCATTGACAACCGCCTGGTCATCATCGCTCTGAACCGCACCGAAGATTGAGTGCGCATCGTCGAGCCACGGGGTTGGCACGTGGGTGATGAAGAACTGGGAACCGTTAGTGCCGGGGCCAGCATTCGCCATAGACAGTTTGCCCGGCGCGTCATGTCGTAGCGACGCATCGAACTCATCTTCAAAACGATAGCCCGGACCGCCTGTACCTGTGCCCTGGGGGCAGCCGCCCTGAACCATGAAATCGGCAATGACGCGGTGAAAGCCGAGGCCGTTATAAAACCCCTTTTCCACCAGGTTGACGAAGTTGGCGACGGTGACCGGCGCCTTGTCGGCGAACAGATCGACGCGGATGTTGCCTTTGCTGGTATCGAAAACGGCGACGAGGGACATAGGGGCTCCAAATGCTGTGAATCGCGGCCGCGAAGCATGTCAGATCGCCGGCGAAAGTAGAAGCCACCGCTCCTGAGGGCACGCGCAGGCGCGAGGGCATCGGCGCGTCAATCGTTGCTGGAGAACGCCGCATCCAACGCGCCATCCAGCGTGGTAACGCCGTGCACGGTCATGCCCACAGGCAACTTCTTCGGTACGTTCGCCTTTGGTGCGATGGCAACTCTAAATCCATGCTTCGCTGCTTCGGCAATGCGCTCATTGCCCTGGGGTACCGGGCGGATTTCGCCAGTGAGCCCTATCTCGCCAAAGACGATCAGGTTCTGGGGCAGGATCCGGTTTCGAAAGCTCGACAGCACCGCCATGAGTGACGCCAGATCGGCGCCGGTCTCGCCGGTGCGCACGCCGCCAACGAGGTTGGCGAAAACATCCTGATCCGATAGCGCAATCCCGCAGTGCCGATGCAACACCGCTAGATGCATGCCCAGACGCTGGCTATCGAGGCCAACGGCAACTCGCTTGGGGTGACCACCTTGAGCTGCATCCACCAGCGCTTGCAGTTCCACCAGTAGCGGCCGGGTGCCTTCCCACAGCACCGTCGCCACGCTGCCCGGTGACGGCGTCTCGGCTCTTTGCAGAAAGATCGCGGACGGATTGCTGACCTCACGCATGCCTCGGTCGGACATGGCAAAAACACCCAGCTCGTTGACCGCGCCAAAGCGGTTCTTCACACCGCGCAGCGTCCGATAGCGGCTGCCCGCCGGCGCATCGAGCATGACTGAGCAATCGATCATATGCTCCAGTACCTTTGGCCCGGCAAGGTTGCCTTCTTTGGTGACGTGGCCGACCAGCACGATAACGGTGTCCGTCTGCTTAGCCAGGCGTGTGAAGAAGGCCGCCGTTTCTCGAACCTGACTAACGCTACCCGGCACGCTGTCCGAACTCGCCGTGTGCATGACCTGCACCGAGTCGATCACCACCAGCTTCGGAGATTTCTGAGCGATCAGATCAGCAATGCTTTCCACCCGCGTCTCGGCGGCCACATCGAGAGCGTCCATGGGCAATTCGAGGCGTCGCGCTCGCAGCGCCAACTGATGCAGCGATTCTTCACCGGTTACATACAGTGCAGGCTCTCGCTGGGCCATCTGGGTGGCGACCTGAAGCAGCAACGTGCTTTTGCCCGCGCCCGGATCACCACCAATCAATACGGCGGAGCCCGGCACAAAACCACCACCGAGTACCCGGTCAAACTCCGACAGTGTCGTTGCCAGTCTCGGACGCTCTTCTGGTGATACGTCGGATAAGCGCCGCACCTCTGCTAAACCGCCGGCATAACCGACGCTGCGCGACTCTTTGATTGGCCCGATGTTGACTCGAGACAACGTGTTCCACTCACTACATTCGCCGCACTGGCCCTGCCACTTGCTGTGCTCAGCGCCACAATCGCCACAGACGTAGGCTGTCTTTGGTTTTGCCATCAGTGAGTCGCCCCGCCGCCAGGCGGCATCATCTGGCTATAACGATCCGCAGCCAGGTTTTCAAATTTGGTGAGGTTGCCAATGAACGACAGGCGCACGAAGCCAATGGGGCCGTTGCGCTGCTTACCGATAATGATCTCGGCGGTGCCCGCTTCGTCCGACTCCGGGTTGTATACCTCGTCTCGGTAGATGAACAGGATCACATCGGCGTCCTGCTCGATCGCGCCCGACTCGCGCAGATCCGACATGAGCGGCCGCTTGTCCGTGCGCTGCTCAAGTGAACGGTTCAGCTGGGACAGCGCAATGACCGGACATTGAAATTCTTTTGCGATCGCTTTCAGCGAACGGGAGATCTCGGAGATTTCGTTTGTGCGATTGTCTGCCGCTCCACTACCGCGCATGAGCTGCAGGTAGTCGACCATGATCATCCGCAAGCCACCGGCCTCCCGGGCAACGCGGCGAGCGCGGTTACGCATATCGTTGGGCGAGATAGCGGGGGTGTCGTCAATATAAAGCGCTTTGTCCCGCACCTGACTGACTGCCGCGGTAAACCTCGGCCAGTCGTCCTCCTTCATGTCACCCGTGCGCATGCGGGTCTGATCGATACGGCCAAGCGATGACAGCAAGCGCATAACCAGCTGTTCCGCGGGCATCTCAAGAGAGAACACCAGCACGCCACCCTCGCCCGGCGTCATGATGGCGTGCTCAACCAGATTCAGCGCAAAGGCGGTTTTGCCCATCGATGGACGGCCGGCAACAATCACCAGATCCGAGTCCTGCATGCCGGCTGTCTTCTTGTCGAGATCATCAAAGCCGGTGGACAGCCCGGTGATGGGATTACCCGTCTCGTAGAGTTTCTCAATCCGCTGAACCGCTGCCTGCAACAGAGGCACCAGTTTCTGCGGGCCACCACCGCGCTGCACGCGGTTCTCGGCGATCTCAAAGACCTCGTGCTCTGCAAGATCCAGCAACTCGTCACTCGTGCGCCCGTCCGGCATAAACGATCGCTCGGCAATGCGGTTTGCGGCGGCGAGAAGCTCTCGCAACACCGAGCGCTCACGAACGATGTTGGCGTAGGCGATCACGTTGGATGTGCCGGGCGTGGATTCGACCAGCTCGCCGAGGTAGGCAACACCTCCAACCTTGTCGAGCAGGCCTTTGCCGGACAGTTTTTCGGAGACTGTGACCGCGTCCATCGGCTCATCAAGACCGGCAAGATCCGCCATGGTCTCGAACAGTATCTGGTGCGCGGGTCGGAAGAAGTCTTTGGCCCGGACAATCTCGCTCACCTTCATCCAGGCGTCTTCGTCCAGCATGAGCCCACCCAGCACAGACTGCTCCGCTTCGAGCGAATGCGGCGGCGTCTTAAGCGCGGAGGTTGTAAGTGTCGGGTTGCTGGCTACGGAATCGGACATGACGAGGGAGGTGTCGAACGGCCGATAAGACTCCGGGTTTTGAGGTCACGGCGCAAGGGATAAGCCTGGGGAAAGAGCGTTTTTCCTACGATTGCTGGCAAACATCACCACGCTCGTCGGACGACTCACGCAGCGGTTGCTCAATAGCGGCCGCAGAAATGACAACGGGCGGTAAACCGCCCGTTGTTGTAACCGCCTGCGAGGGGAGTGTTACTCCTCGACGACGTTGACCGTCACCTGAGCGGATACATCGCTGTGCAGCATAATGGCGATCTCATAGCTGCCGAGCGTGCGGATCACGCCCTCCGGCATCATTACTTCCGCCTTGTGCACTTCCTGCCCCATCGCGGTCAGGCCATCGGCAATTTCCTGTGTGCCGACGCTGCCGTAAAGCTTGCCTTCTTCGCCAGCCTTAACGATCAACGTGAGTACCTGTCCTTCAAGCCCTGCCGCGCGCCCTTCAGCGCCGCCAAGTTCCGCTTTGGCAACCGCTTCAAGCTCTGCTCGACGGGTCTCAAAGACTTCCCGGTTCGCAGCGGTAGCGCGTACGGCTTTACCCTGCGGGAAAAGAAAATTGCGCGCGTAGCCAGACTTCACGCTGACTTCGTCGCCCAGATCGCCCAGATTCGCCAGGCGAGCCATCAAAATAACATCCATGGCAATCGCTCCTTACTTGTGCGCGTCGCTGTACGGCAGCAGCGCCAGATAGCGAGCACGCTTTACCGCGGTCGCCAGCTGTCGCTGATAGCGTGCGCTGGTGCCGGTGATTCGGCTCGGCACAATCTTGCCGGTTTCGGTGATGTACTGGCGCAGCAAGTCCAGATCTTTGTAGTCGATCTCCTTGATGCCTTCCGCCGTGAATTTGCAAAACTTCTTGCGTCGAAATCCTCGAGCCATGACTTACTCTCCCTCTTCCGGAGCGGCAGCCGGTGCCGGCTCTTCGCTGGTGCTGTCTGAACGATCACGATTATCTCGATCGTCACGGTCATCACGACGGCTCGCGCGATCAGCCGCTTCGGCTTCCCGACGCTTGTCGCGCTCTTTCTCTTTCTCTTTCTCCCGCAACTCTTCCTCATAAATCTTGGAAGAACCGGTTTCGGCTGCCTTGCGAGAGATGATCATGTTGCGCAGAACGGCGTCGTTAAAGCGGAACGCGCTTTCGAGTTCCGCCAGCTCGTCGCCGCCAACTTCGATATTGAGCAGGATGTAGTGGGCTTTGTGGATCTTGTTGATCGGGTAAGCCAGTTGGCGTCGGCCCCAGTCTTCAACGCGATGCACTTTGCCATCACCTTTCTCGATGAGCTGGCTGTAGCGTTCGATCATGCCGGGAACCTGATCGGACTGATCAGGATGGACGAGAAATACGACTTCATAATGTCGCATAGGATCTCCCTTTGGGTTAATGCCCCCGCCTCGCGACCCTGGAAGGGCTTCTACGGACGTGGAGCAGGAAGGCTCGGCTGATTGCGATCTGGCCGAGCGGCTATGTTGTCAGCCGCAGGGAAACCCCTGCGGGCCGCGCATTCTAGGGAGCGGGCGGTCTGGATGCAAGGCACGGCATCGCTGATTGGCTCAGGCCAGGCTGCGCTGGCGCACGGCCTCGAACAGCATGATGCCAGCAGCGACGGAGACGTTGAGACTGCTCACCGCGCCAGCCATGGGTACGCTGACGGTGAAGTCGCAGGCTTCCCGGGTGAGGCGACGCATGCCTTTGCCTTCACTGCCCAGCACCAGCGCTACCGACCCCTTCATATCGACCTGGTGCCAGGGCTGCTCGGCGTCACCATCGGTTCCGATCAACCAAACCCCTTGCTCCTTGAGCCATTCCAGCCTGCGTGCGAGGTTTGTCACCTGGACCAGGAACACCGTCGACTCGGCTCCGCTGGCCGCCTTCGCCGCCGCTTCAGAAAGCGGCGCTGAACGACGTTCTGGCACGAGCACAGCATCTACGCCAGCCGCGTCTGCGCTACGCAGGCACGCACCCAGATTACGCGGGTCCTCGATCTCATCGAGCACGAGGATCAACGGCGTATCGAAGCTTGCGAAGCGGGATTCAAACTCGGATTCGTCGGCCAGTTTGCGCTGTTGTACCTGGGCAACGACCCCCTGGTGGTTCGCTTCGGACATCCGGTCGAGCCGCGCCCGATCAGCAAAATCCACGCGTATATCCAGTGACCGAGCAAGCTCAATGAGATCCTGCAAGCGTTCGCTCGCGCGACCCTTCTGGACGAGCAAAGCGCGCACGCGATCTGGTTCGCGCTGGAGCAATTCAGTCACCGCATGGCGGCCACTGACAACAGCCCCGCTCATCGGCGCCTTCCGCGAGCAGACTTGGTTTTCGATTTGGCTTGCGCCTTACCTTTCTTCTTAGCTTTTCCTTTGGCTTTGGCTTTGCCTGAGCTCTTGTTCACCGAGTCGCTCTCAGCGCTCTTCTTGCTCTTGTTTATGTTGGCCCTGGATGAGCCACGATCCTTGTTGGCAGTCGCCTTCTGCCTGTCTGCACGGCCCTTACCCTGCCCGCGAGAACCGCGCCCGCGAGAACTGCGGCTGTTATCCCGTTCAAGCGTCTCAACGGGCATCAGGTCAATTTTGCCCACCTCTGGCTCCACAGACGTCAGAACAACGTCTATGCGATCACCCAGGGCAAAGCGTCTGCCACTGCGCTCACCGATCAGCGTTTGAGTTTCCGGCTGATATTGAAAGTAGTCACTGCCCAGGTTCGATATGTGTACGAGCCCCTGCAGGTAGAACGTATCGAGTTCAACAAACAGGCCAAAACTGGTGACCGCCATCACCATGCCATCGAACTGCTCACCGAGATGATGAGATAGGTACTCACACTTGAGCCAGGACGTGACGCCGCGCTCCACGTCTTCCGCACGGCGCTCGGTCATGGAGCATTGCTCCCCAGCGGCTGCCAGGGCCGCGCCTGCAAGCGCCGGCTGCTTGCCACGGCAAAGCGCCTTGATCGCCCGGTGCACAACGAGATCCGGATAACGCCTGATGGGCGAGGTGAAATGCGCGTAATGGGTAAGACCAAGGCCGAAGTGGCCTTTGTTATCTGGTGTGTAATTCGCCTGCATCAGGCTGCGCAAAATGAGCACGTCAAAAAGCGCTTTGTCTTCACGCTCCGACAGCGCGGCCATCGCGGCCGCCAGCGACTTCGGCGACAGGTTCGCCACATCAAACGGCACACCCGCAAACTCAAAGGCCGTTTTGAGCTGCGCACGCTTTTCATCCGACGGCGGCTCGTGATTACGGTACAACGCTCCGGCATCGTGTTCTTCGAGATGCATGGCTGCACACACGTTCGCCGCGATCATGGCCTCTTCAACCAGCATGTGAGCGTCGTTGCGCTGTACTGGATGCAGGGCGATCACCCGTCCCTCGCTCAGCTCCAGCTTGACCTCATTGCTGTCGAAATCCAGTCCGCCTCGTCGCTCGCGCGCCCGGCGCAGGGCCTTGAATGACTTGTGCAGGGTCCGCAGAGATTCGATAACCGGTTTGCTGACCGGCAAATGAGCACCCGTGAGAAACGCTCCCACGTCCGTGTACGTCAATCGAGCCCAGGAGCGTATGACGGCCTCGAAAAACTCAAAGCTGCGCAAGCCACCGCGCGGCCCTATTTGCATCTTGCAGACCAGCGCCATACGCCGCTCTTCCGGGCGCAACGAGCAAAGATCGTTAGATAGCGCCTCCGGCAACATCGGAACGACCCTGTCCGGCAGGTACACGGAGTTACCGCGCGCCAGGGCTTCCACATCCAGCGCGCTGCCGGGATTCACGTAGTGGCCCACGTCTGCAATGGCGACCCACAGCTCAAACCCGCTATCACTGGCCTCGCAATACAACGCATCGTCAAAGTCGCGAGCGTCTTCTCCGTCGATGGTAACGAAGGGCAGATCGCTCAGATCGCGCCGGCTTTTACTGCCACCAACCTTACGGGGAAGCCTCTTCGCAGCATCAACAACTGCCTTGGGGAACTCCGTTGGCACGCCATGGCTGGCCAGCAGCGTTGTGGACGCCCGGTCAGCTTCGCCGTCCGCTACAACCAGCCGCAAAAGACGCCCGACCAGGCCTCGGCCGTCGTCCTCGTCAACCGCGACTTCCACAGTGTCACCGTCGGCCAATGCGGGATCATCGTTGGTCAACATGACCCGGCCACGAAAACCCGGTGTCATGGAATCGACGAACGTTGCATGCCGCGAGCGACGAAGCAGACCGACCACCGGTGCATTCGAGCGCTCGAGCACGTCGGTGATCTGAATGCCCTCATCCGTGACCACCGCGCTTACTCGATCACCGGGCCGCAGCCGTCGGCGATCATCGCTGACCTGCACATCACCCAGATACAGCCGGCCTTTGACGAGTTTCAGAACGCCGGTGACAACCTGCGAAGCAATCGGCAGCGAGTAGAGCCCTCTCGCAGACAGCTCAATCGCATCGTTGGCAAGCATGGCTTTGAGCACGGCTCTAAGGTTCTTCGCCGCACGCCGATCCACCTCCAAAGCGGCGAGCATGTCGACCTGGTTCAGTGGCCGAGCGGCGTCCGACAGCACACGTCGAACATCGGCTTCAGTGAGCAGGGGAGCGTTCGAACGCGTAGATTGGGATTTTCTGGGCATAAACTCGCTGATGGTAGGAAAATTCAAACCGCATTGGCCGGCGAGCGAGGTGGAACTGAGTCGCTGGCAAAGAGGCATTAAACGGCCAACAAAGGCCTAACGCGAGCGGAATCCCCGCCGTTTTCGCGCGCAGATGGCAAAACGGCAGCCCGAGGCATGGGTGAGATGGATTTGACAACATTCTCTGCCGTCGTTAACTTCCCGCTCCCGCTTCTTGCCGAGGTGGTGAAATTGGTAGACACGCTAGCTTCAGGTGCTAGTGGGGGCAACCCCGTGGAGGTTCAAGTCCTCTCCTCGGCACCATTTTTTTCAAAAGGCCTCACTGGGGCCTTTTTCTTTAGCCGAGGTCGCGATGCCAGCTACGCATCGCGAAGAGGACTATCCCTGCCCTGCGCGCATAGCGCTGCGGGCGTGATGGTCGACCCGAA
>JANSWO010000005.1 GCA_024743435.1 Pseudomonadaceae bacterium
TCAGCTACTGGCAACGAGACTGAAGGCGACGCATCGTTTGGGGCGCTCTCGAGCATTCTATCCAGTCGCTGCGCGATGGATACGAATGCACTGCCGCTATTCGATGTATTGACGCGCGTCGATCGGGGGGCGGCTGTGAATGATTGCTCCGCAATCAACAGCCGACAACCCGATCACCGTTGCTCTCGAGAACCTCGGCGCGCGTCGAAAAATGAACCGAGCACGCGTAGCGTGCGCGGCTCGTTTATTCGACGTTATTCAACCAGAGAATCAGCAACAATCTTAGGCGTAATGAAGACCAGCAGTTCCTGTTTGTCATCACGCTCTTGCGTGCGCTTGAACAGACGGCCCACGTAGGGAAGGTCGCCGAGGAACGGGGTCTTGGTTGTCGAGACGTTGGTATCTGTCGTAAAGATACCGCCGAGCACGATGGTAGAGCCGTTCTCAACGAGAACTTCGGTTTCGATCTCGTTGGTATTGATCGACGGAACACCGTTAAACACCTGGCCAACCGTATCGGACTTCACGTTCAACTGCATGATGATGCGATCGTCCGGGGTGATCTGCGGTGTAACTTCGAGCGCCAGCACTGCATCTTTGAAAGAGGTAGAGGTTGCGCCGGAAGAACTGGCTTCCTGATATGGAATCTCCACACCAGACTCGATGATCGCTGGGCTCTTGTCCGCGGTGATGACCTTCGGCCGGGCCACAATCTCGGCATGGCCATCACTGGCTAGTGCGGATAGTTCCAGATCGATGAGGTAGCCAGCACCGGTAAAGCCGATACCAATGCTCGTCGCGCCTTCACCGGTCACGCCCAGATCCACCACCAGATCGCTGGGTGATGTGATTTCACCTTCGCCATCAACAAGAATGTTTTGCAGTTCGGTCAGCGTTTCGAGCGAGCCACCATAGCGCTGAACGTTAGAGCCCAGCTGTTTGTTGCCGCCGCCACCCCAGCGTACGCCGAGCTGTTCCGAGAAGTTGGCGTTCGCCGTGACGATCCGAGCTTCGATGAGCACCTGTCGCACCGGCACGTCGAGTTGCGCAATAACACGTCGGAACTCTTCCAGCTTCTCCGCTGTTTCCGTCAGGATGATGGAGTTGGTTCGCTCATCAACGATCGCGCTACCACGCTCGCTCAACATTGACGATGCGCCTTCAGATGCATCAAACAGCCTGAACAGCTCCGTGGCCGATGCGTAGCGAATCTGGATGAACTCGGTGCGCAGGGGCGCAAGCTCAGAGATCTGCTTCTGATTCTCCAGCTCCAGCTTTTCGCGGGCTGCAATCTCAGCAGCGGGCGCGACGAGCAGAACATTACCGATCTGGCGTTTGTCGAGGCCCTTGGTTTTAAGAATCAAGTCCAGCGCCTGATCCCAGGGAACGTTCTTCAACCGCAGCGTAATGCGGCCACCCACCGTGTCGCTCGCCACCAGGTTGAGGTCTGTAAAGTCTGCAATGAGCTGCAACACCGAGCGAACTTCGATGTCCTGGAAGTTTAGTGACAGCTTCTCGCCGGAGTACTTGAATACGTCCTGGCGATCTTCAATTTCCTGCTCGGTGAGCGGATTGACGCTAACCGTCAGCGTTTTATCTGCCTGGTAAGACAGATAGTCGTAGTTGCCGGTTGCCGCAATCGTCACGATCGTGTGCGGGCCTTGCTGAACGGCATCAACGATCTGGACCGGTGTGGCGAAGTCTGTGACATCCAGACGGCGACGGAGGCTGGACGGCAGGTCTGTGTTGCGAATTTCAATTTTGATCTTGCCACCGTCGCTAACAACGCTGACCGGTGCTTTCGGGTTTGCCAGTGAAACGATGACCTGGCCTTCTCCGTCTTCACCACGCCTGAAGTCGATATTGTCGACGTCCGAAGCGCCACTGCTGAAGCTGCCTGAATCGCCGGAGACAGCTTGATCAACCGCGCTGTACTGAGAAGCCTCAGCTGCGATAGGTGCACTTCCTGCGCCCGCGCCAACCAGCAGAATAAGCGTGTTGCCCTCAACTGACGTCTCGTAGGGGACTAAACGCGTCAGGTTAACGATCGCACGAACGCGATCTTTGGTATCCAGCACCGACACTCGCCGAGCGTTCCCGATACCCAGATCATGATGCTTGTCGGCCAGCGCGCTGTTTGAACCCGGTAGGTCCAGAACAATCCGCGCGGGCTGCTCGATGGTGTACCCGGTGGGGTTCGGCGGCGCACCGTCAAACGTCATTCGGATTTCAGTTGCATCACCCGGTAGCGACGAAAAGTCGATCGACTGAATGGTCGACGACCACCCACTGATTGCGGTCATTACGACAGCGATCGACGCCAGAGTCCGCAGGGCCATTCGGCTCAACATGGTATTCATCCTTACTCTACCCCTCCGAGTGAAACGTTACGCGCGCGTTCAACCCACCCGCCCGTTCCGTCCGGAACAATTTCAATGAGCTCCACGGCTCCGTCTTCGATACTGATGACCTCACCATGATCCGTGCCCATGTAGTCACCCACTGAAACTCGATGCACGCCACCTTCAGGGTCGCGCACGAGAGCAAACAGATCTCTACCCTGGGATAGCGTACCTACCATGCCCAGAGAGCCGATCTGAAATTGCTCGAGAAACTGTTTAACCCGATTGAAATTGGGTTCAACGCGAACACCATCCCGGCGTGGTTCAACCGCAGCTACGAGCACTGGCGGCTCAAATGGACTGCGCTTGTCACTCGCCTGGTAGGCGAACGGCGGAACGGTTTCGAAAGGCGGCAGTGGCGGAATGCGGGACTTACCGCGAGCGTCCACCTCAGCCATGAATTCTTTGATATCTGCAAAATCGCCATCGCCGCCGCAACCTGCGAGCAGGCCAATGAACAAAGCAACGATTGCTGTTCGCAGGGCCATCGCGATGGAAGTCGTCGATCTAGCCGGAAACTGTGAAGCTACTTGTGACATCCGTTCACGCCTCCTCGTCCAGATAGCGATAGGTCTTCGCCAGAATATCCATCTTCAATTCGTTCGGAGACGACTCAGGCTGGATAGTGAAATCGTGCAACGTAACGATCCGCGACAGGTTAGCGACACCCGATACGAAGGTTCCGATCTTGTGATAGTCGCCTTCGACGACGATCTGAATCGGCAGCTCGATATAGAACTCGGTTCGATTCTCCGGTCGCAGCTCGATGCTCTCGATGGTGAGCTCGTTATCGAGCGCTGTCCGCGTAATGTCTTCGAGCAACCCAGGCACTTCGGTATCTTTCGGCAGCTGGCTGAGCAGCGAATCGAACATGCGCTCCATCTCGGCCTTCTGCTCGCGGTATTCCTCGAGGTTCGCCGCCTGCTCCGCTTTCGACTCGTACTCCGAGCGAAGCGATACTTCCTGCTTCTGAGCCTTCTCAAGCGCCTGCTGTTTTTCCGTCAACACCAGGTAGTAGCCACCAACAACGAACAAGACGAAAACGAGAGCCAACAAAATGGCTTTGACGATGCCCGGCCAATTGCCAATGTTGTTGACATCGAGATCCGAAAGGTCGAAGTCTTTCAGCTGGTCCAATGAATCCTGCAAAGCCACCGCTATTCCTCCGCCGCTTCGACGTTCGGGTTGACCTGGTTAAAAGTCAGCGAGAACGTGCTGGATTGAGGACCGTAGATCGAATTCCTCGGGTCTTCTTTGATGCTCTTCAGATTTGGGTTAGCAAACCAGTCGGAGGCGTCGAGGTTGCGCATCAGCGCAGAAATCCGGTTATTGGATTCGGCCAGGCCAGTCACAGAGAGCTGATCAGCCTTGAGCTCCAGATTGGTGTAGTGAACACCTTTGGACATGGCGCGAACCATTTCATCGAATACTCGAACGATCACGGGTCGGTTGCCCTGCAGCTCCTGAATAACTCGCATGCGCGACAGCAAGTCTTCGCGTATCTGCTGCAAGTTTCGGATTTCGCTGATCTTCGTATCCAGTTCGCCAATGCGATCCTGAAGAAACTTGTTGCGGGCGGTCTGGTTATCGGTTTGCTGATTCAAATAGAAAACCGCACCACCAATCAGAAGCGCCGCTACAACGACAACCGCACCGAGGTTGCCAAGAAACTCGCGTTTCTTGCGGCTGCGCTCCCACTCGCGCCAGGGTAATAGGTTAATCCTTGCCATCAGTCGAAGCTCCTCATGGCGAGTCCGCAGGCGATCATCATCGCCGGCGCATCGTTAGACAGCGCGTCGGCATCGACCCGATTGGATAACGACATATCGACAAATGGATTCGCGATCAGCGTCGGCGTGCCGAGCTTGTTTTCGATCATGTCCGCGAGGCCTTCGATGGATGCGGTACCACCAGCAAGCACAATGTAGTCAACATCGTCGTACTGGCTCGAAGAGAAGAAGAACTGCAGCGAGCGCGTTACCTGCTGCAACACCGCCTCTTTAAATGGCTGTAATACTTCTTCTTCGTAGTCGTCAGGCAAGCCGCCCTGTTTCTTAGCAAGGCCTGCTTCTTCAAAAGACAGAGAATAGCGACGCTGAATCTCTTCCGTCAGCTGCTTACCGCCGAACAACTGCTCACGCGTGTAGATGGAGCGGTCATCTGCCAGCACTGACAGCGTCGTCATCGTCGCGCCAATATCGATAATGGCGACAACGAGGTCTTCCGAGTTACTGCCCAACTGCGGCTGCACCAGTTCGAACGCCCGCTTCATGGCGTGCGCTTCGATATCGACAATGCGGGCGTCCAGCCCGCCAAGATCTAACGCTGCCTCGCGCATTTCAACGTTCTCACGCCGACAGGCAGCCAGCAGGACCTCTACTTGATCCGGATTTCGTTCGGACAGATTCTGGACATCGAAATCGATAGCGACTTCATCCAGCGGGTATGGGATGTACTGATCCGCCTCAACCGTAATCTGATTCTCCATCTCATCGTCGGATAGCGCAGCGTCCATCTCGATGATTTTGGTAATCACGGCAGAACCGGCCACGGCAACAGCCACGGCCTTGCAGCCACTCTTGGAGCGGCTGACGGCACGCTTGATGGCTTCACCAACACCCTCCACGTCACCGATGTTCTTTTCGACAACGGCATTGGGCGGCAGCGGTTCCACAGCGTAAGATTCAACGCGGTAGCGGTCGTTGTTTTTGGATAACTCCAGCAACTTGACCGACGTTGAACTGATATCCAGTCCAAGCAATATGTTGGACTTCTTATTAAACAGGCCAAACACGGCAATTTTTCCTTAGTGGAGCGGGCACTTACGTCCTATAGATGCAACAACACATTAAATACCACTCATTGCGGGAGAGCAACGGACGTAGAGGCTTCGGCAACCCGCTCGGAGGCCGCATCCCGTCATCGCCCAAGGCTCCCTCAAACCTCAGTATGGCTGTACCCAGCCTAGCAAGGACCGCAGCGCCATGACACCAACGTCAAGACGCGTCCTCGGCACTATTATGTGGCTGGGAATTACGACTTTATGTGGTGCAGTCCTCAGTCTCGCGGGACTGTACCTGTATCTCGATCCTCAGATTCCTTCTGCTCGCAGCTACCGAAACGTCGAATTAGAAACCCCGTTGCGGGTATATGCCAGCGACGGAGCCTTGATCGCGGAATACGGCGAGCGACGGCTGATACCCGTCACGCTGGCCGATGTACCCGCGGATTTCGTGAATGCGGTGCTCAATACCGAAGACAAACGCTTCTTCGAACACTCCGGTATCGATTTCATATCCCTGCTTAACGATACATTCCAGTTGATTGTCTATCGGGAAATCCGCGGTGGCGCTAGTACGATCACCATGCAGCTCGCCCGCAACGTCTCCTTTTCACTTGAGCAAACGTTCATACGCAAGTTCAAGGAAATGTTGCTCGCCCTGAAGCTGGAGCGGGAACTATCGAAAGAGGAAATCCTTGAGCTCTATATCAATGTAGTACCGTTCGGCAAAGGTGCATATGGCGCAGAGGCGGCAGCACAAACCTACTATGGCAAAACACTCAAGGAGCTGGAGCTCGCGCAGCTCGCCATGCTGGCTGGCATTCCAAAGGCACCCACGGCGGGCAACCCGATAAACGGCCCCGAGCGAGCGCTCGATCGGCGCAACGTCGTACTCGAGCGGATGCTGGAACAGGCTTCCATCAGCCAAGAGCAGCACGATCGCGCCGTTGCGAAGCCGATAACGGCCAGCATCTATGCCCGGCCCCTGGACGTGCCGTCACCCTACCCTGCTGAGTTGATCCGGCAGGAGCTGACCGCGCGCTACGATGATCTTTACTCCGGCGGCTATGAGATCCACACCACGATCGACAGCAGGCTGCAGGCGAAAGCGATAGCGTCAGTGCGCCAGGGGCTAATTGACTACGACCGCCGCCACGGCTATCGCGGCCCGGAGGCGAACGTCGCGGCTGAAGACCCGGCCAATGCCTATCCAGAGTATCTGGCAGCGTTAGATGATCTTGGGGTTGTAGGAGGCCTGGTTCCCGCGGTTGTCGTGGACGTGGCGGACGAGCACTTCGACGCGCTATTACCCAGCAACATCGTGAAGCGCATACCGTTTGAAGCCCTTGCCTGGGCTCGCAGCTACATTAATGAAAACCAGCGCGGACCAGCGCCAAAAATTGCCAGCGATGTCGTCGCTGTCGGTGACGTGATTCGACTGCGCTACCGGGCAGAACCGCTTGAGCAAGAGACACAGGAAGACCAACAGGAAGCTGTCGAGCGATGGGAGTTCGCTCAGGTACCAGCCATTCAAGGCGCCCTCGTCAGCATCGATCCGGAAACCGGCGGCATCGTCGCCATGGTGGGCGGTTTTGACTTTGCCGCCAACCAGTTCAACAACGCAAGCCAGGCCGCGCGACAACCCGGGTCCGGGTTCAAGCCGTTCGTCTACGCAGCCGCGCTAAACAGTGGCATCACTCCAGCGACGCTGTTTCTTGACGCTCCCCTGGTGTTTGAGGACGCGCTGCTCGAAACCCAGTATCGGCCGCGTAATGACAATGCTCGCTACAACGGCGAAACGAGGCTACGGGAGGCGCTGTATCGATCCATCAACCTGGTCTCGATTCGTGTGTTGCAGGAGGTGGGCGCCGGTAACGTGCTGAACTTCGCCCGCAACAATCTGGGCTTCGATATTGCCACCTTCCCACGCAACACCCAGCTGGCAATCGGCGGCGGCACGATGGCGGTGACACCCATCGACATGGCGCGCAGCTACGCATTGTTCGCGAACGGCGGCTATCTCGTGCAGCCGCACCTGTTGCGCTACGTTAAAAATCGCAAGGGCGACATCATCTATCAGAACGTAAAACCTGCGGTGTGCCGCAGCTGCGATTCTGATGCAAATGACGCCGAACCCAGCGAAGACGTGGCAACTGTTGCGGCAGACATAGACATAGACATGGCCGAGGCCGAGGCCGAGGCCGAGGGCGAGCTGGCCGAAAACTCAGACGCCATTACAACCGGCGCCACGTCGGAAGATGAAGATTCCAGCAGCACGGCGAGCGCTGTCATCGAGGAGCTTATCCCAGCGCCCCCAGCTCCTGCGATCCTTGATGGGCGTGTTGCCTACATCATGCATACGATGCTGCAGGACGTGATTCGACGGGGTACCGGTACCAAGGCGCGCGTCATGGGCCGCGGCGACATCGCTGGCAAGACCGGTACGACCGACGAGGCTGCGGACACCTGGTTTAACGGCTACAACCCTGCGCTGGCAACAACGGTTTGGGTTGGCTTCAGCGACTACCGGCCGCTCGGCAGACGCGAATACGGCTCAACCACGCCGTTGCCGATTTGGATTGACTACATGACCAGCGCTCTCGCCGGCAGTGATGAGGCGTACCCGAAACAACCGCCCGGCATCGTTACCATGAAAATCGATACTGAAACCGGAGAGCCAACGCCGCCGGGGCAGCCTGGTTCCGCATTCGAGTACTTCCTGGCGGAGCACGCACCGCCACCGGCGAGTAACTCGGTGCGTGATATCGCACCGAGTTACGACGAAGTGGATGTCGATGAGATCGTCGTTCCCGACGATCTGTTCTAGGAGCTTTGGATCTGCTTGATCAGAACGGTAGCGGGATAAGGTTGCCGTTCACGGTGAGCTGACCATCCGCGAATTTGGCCGTGCTCGCATAGCCGGATTCGCTTTTGATCATCATGCCTTGCTGCTCAAGCATGCCAAGCATCATCGGCAACTGAGCATCCACCATCTGATCGATCTGCTCCTCGGTCATCTCCTGACCACTCTGAGCGACGGCGGCCTGCATCTGGCTTCGAGCACTGGAGCGCATCATCTGCTCCGCCATGGCGACCGGCAGCGCCACGTCGGCATCCAGAGACAGCATTTGCTTCCACATCGCCAGGTCCATGAAATTGAATTGATCCAGCGCAGGCAGAACCGACGCATCAAATCGAAGATCCATGTTCGCGGCTACCTGCTCGCCATCAATGACCGCGCTCATGGGCGTGATACGCAATTCCGGCGACCCTTGAAGTACCTGGTGCACCATAGAAGCCATCTCTGCCATCACCGCTTCGGAATCCACAGAAGCCTCATCCGGATTGGCGGCGGCCTGCATGATCTGATCTGTCATCTTCTGGTTGTAGTCCATGTAGGCCTCAAGCGCTTCCGGCCTGATGTTGTCCATCTCCAGATTCACGAGCATGTCGTCGACGGAAACGTCTGGGCCAGTGAGCCCAGCCAGCTTGTAGACAACGTCGATGTCCAGCAGACCGGCCTCTGACAATGTCGTGCTTTGTTCTACCGCAAGGTCAGTGAATACAATCTTGGCGTCATCGCCTTCAACCGCAATCTCAGACATAACGAAACTCACATCACCTACCGTTACGTAGGTTGAATGCTGTTGCACGTCGGCGGTCATTCGCGTCTCACCAATCGTCAAGTTCATCGGTTCATCGCCACCGGTGGACACAATGCTCAGGCCCGGCATCGTGCCTTCCATGTCTACCTGACCCGTCGTCAATTGAGCGGTGCCGTCCGCGGAGAAACCCTGAAACGAAAATTGCGTACCGTCTTCATCAATGGCGATCTGCGGTGATGCGATATCGAAACTCGACGCGCCGGTGAGGCCGGTCGTCGAGCTGAAGGTCATCAACGAATCAACGCCGGCAAGCGTTTGAAAATCAGACAGGACGTCGAACTGCGACACATCAAGATTGCCACTCATGCGGTTCAAGCCAAAGCCGAGCCCGTTGCTAAGGAAAACCAGGCCATGATCAATGGTCAGTGGCGTCAGCAACGCTCCATCGAACGCAACTTCCGCGCCGTCGCCAGCAGTATTCGCCGCCTCGCCAAGCGCGGTGTTCAGCATTTGCTGATACGAATCACTGAAGCGATAGCGCACGGTAGCTTCGGATGAGAACCAGCCGCGGTCGTAGTCTGCGATCTCGATGGCGACCCAGGGGTTTTCCTGCAGCTTGATTGCATCCTGCAGCGCACTTTCTGTCATGCGACCAGTAACGAACGGGCTCAGCACAACGATCGCGAGCACAACGGCGACAATTACAACGACTTTCTTCATAAGGGGGTTCCAATTACAGCGTACGGCTGGCGCCGCTGGGTAGGCTAATCTCAACGCTCGAGCCGGCCCCTTGAGCAAGCATCGAGTGCGCTGATGCGCAGAATAGCGCGGCTCGCACGGCCAGGCATCTCCAGAAACCCAGGGACAGGCACTACTGCACGATTTTGATGCGATCTCCGGCGCGTGGCTCGCCGTTGGGATGATGGCCATTGATCAGCCGCAGGGTTTCTTCGCCCAGGGTGGTCAGCGATGAGCGGGCGGCGAGTTTTGCGTAAGTATCGCCGGGCGCCGCCTCGATAATCTTTATGCGCTGATTATTCGCAAGCTTCACATCGTCTGCATTCATGGCCCGAAAGGAAGCCATGGTCGCAAGGAAGTCTTTCTTGAATTGCTCGGGGTCGGCGCCAGGGCCTGCATCGCCTTTGAACAGAAACACCGCGTTGCCTTTGTAAATCACACCAATCATGCGCGCGGCAGACTTCCCGTCGAGCACTTCAATCTCGCCCGCGTAGGCGGGGAAACTGCCAATTGGAAACTCGCTTCCGTCCTTAACATCCGTGCGTTTTAGTGTCTTTTCGACATACTCCGCAGGAGTCTGATTGTCGGATGGCGCTGCGTTTCGCTGCAGCGAGATTTGCGTACCCGGTTGAGCCGGGTCCACCGCCAGCACCGCCGCTGGTGTATTACGCACAGCAAATCGCTCCGGAAAGCTCACAACGAAACGGAAGCTGCTGTGATAGTACGTTGAGTCGCGAAGAACGCCGCCAGCTGCCTGATCACCGAACACCAGCCCATCCAGCATCGCCCAGAAGTCGCGAAGAGGCTCGACGGTTTCCTCGGTCATGAGATGCAGTGAGCTTTGCACCGCATCGTGCAGTCGCTTGTCGTTTCGAGGGTGCGACGAAAACAGACCGTGATAGCTCTGATTGGCGCCGCGGACATCCGTCTGAAAGAGCTGGTTGTCTTTCAACACCTGGATGGCCTCAATCATGGAATGCGGGTTGTATCCAGCCTTGGCCGCAAACTGACCACCATAAGCATCCGCTTCCAGCTCATGCTCGCGGCCATAGCCAGATACCAATTCCGCAGTAGCCATGTTGGCAAGCTCAAGCACTTCGGCTGAGCCGGTGAAGATTGCGCCAATCCAGCCAAGCGCCTGGCCGACTCGAGCCGGCGTGTTACGGCGCGAAAGGTGATTACCAACGATATGCCCGATCTCATGTCCGATAACCCCGGCAAGCTCATCCTCGCTGCGCAGGTGTGCAATCAGCCCCCTGTGGATGAAGATATAGCCGCCATCCATCGCATACGCGTTAACGATTGAATCGTCGACAACACAAAACACCATCGGTGGATGGTTCGGGCCATACTCGGCGAGCAACAAGCGATCACCGATCTCCTGGACATAATCCTGCCAGTCCTGGTTGTCATAGAGCTGGCCAGCCTCTTCGAGGCCGCGATACATTTTGGCGCCATTGGGCGCGGCAAGAGCGTTCTGTACGCCCACCAAAGAAAGCGCGAATGCCGCGAGCACGAGTACAGCGCGCAAGCGCAACTGCGCGGTTCGGCCGGCAAAAGGTGACTGTCCAACGAGCATGCTCACTCCGGATCGCACTGGGAACACAGAATTAGAACAGTAAAACGCTACCTCAGTTCAACTGAATGGGTAGTGAATTTAGTGCGTCGTGTCAGACAGCAGTGGCAGCCCAGTGAGGGCGGGTAGCGAACGAAGTGGCGGGAAGGGGCTGGGGTTCGGCACCTAGCGCGCTGTGGTCTGGCGCGAAGCTGCGTGAGAAGGAAGCCCGGCCGCGAGGCGGCCGGGGAACGGGCAGGCTACTCTGCGCTCGACTCTTCGGCGCTGGCCTCAGCGGGCGCTGCGGCGGCATTTCCAGAGCGGCCTCCGAAGCGTCGGCGGAACTTCTCAACGCGGCCACCGGCGTCCATGATCTTCTGCTTACCAGTGTAGAAAGGGTGGCAGTTCGAACAAACGTCCAGGGTCATGTCTTCGCCCAGGGTGCTGCCAACCTTGATGACGTTGCCGCAGCTACAGGTGGCAGTCATTTCCTGATAATTCGGGTGCGTTTCGGTTTTCATGGCGAGCCACTCAATCTTGCAACGTTTCAGACGGGGCGCGAAGTCTACCAGAAGCGCATTGCGGCGCAACCGGCCAACCTAGCGCGGTAAGCCAGGTTTATTGGGCCGCATCAGCGAGATACAAGGCGCCACGTTCACTCGCTATCGCCATCACCATCGCAAGCCCGAGGGCCATCGTTTCGCTTCAGCGCCGCGCATGGCAGTTGATATCCGGCACAATAGCCAACCAGCGTTCATCTCCCTCGACATGTCGGCAACGAGCAAAACAAGCGCGCGCGAGCAAGCACCAGGCGATAGCGCCAGAAGCATACGCGTGGTCGTCCCAAGGCCTATGCGCAGCGGCTTCGACTACGCCGTACCCGATGATTGGCCAGAGCCTCAGGTAGGCGCCCGGGTGTCTGTCAGCTTCGGCCGGGGCGCATCCGCGCGCGACATTATCGGCATCGTCACGCAGCTAAACCCCGACGACGTACACGCCAGGCTGAAACCGGCTACCCGGTTATTGGATAACCCGGCATTGCTTCCTGAAGAGCTCGTGCGGCTCGCTCATTGGCTTTCCACGTACTACCACCACCCGCTAGGGGAAGTCTTCGCGACCCTGCTGCCATCGGCTCTGCGGCGCGATTCGAATCTGCCCGAGGCGAGAGGCTCTCGTCGCTGGGTGATTGCCTGTGCCGACGCCGATCTGGGTCGCGCACACGTCCAGCGGCAGGCATTCGAGTGGCTGACGGAGCAGCGAAGCGCGACGGATGATGAGTTACGTCAGGCGGGCATTTCGAGCGCAACAGTCCGAGCATTGGCGGCGCGAGGCGCGATAACAACCAGCACGGATATCGATGTCCAGCACCAGCTCGAATCACCGCCAGCGCCAACGGAAGAACAGGCAAGCGCGCTGGCACAAATCGAGGTCAACGACGGGTTCGGCTGCACACTCATTGATGGCGTCACGGGTAGCGGCAAAACCGAGCTGTATCTGCGGCTGATCGAGCAGGTACTCAGCCAGGGCAGGCAGGTGCTGGTGCTGGTTCCGGAGATATCACTCACGCCGCAAACCGTTGCCCGCTTCAGCGCTCGATTCGGCGCCGTCGATAGCCAGCATTCCGCGCTGTCCGATGGGGAGCGCGCCCGCAGCTGGATGCGCTGTCAGTCAGGCGAAACCCGAATCGTTATCGGCACCCGCTCAGCGGTTTTCGCGCCGCTCAATGAACTTGGGCTCATTGTGGTGGACGAGGAGCACGACGGTAGCTTCAAACAACAGGACGGGTTGCGTTACAACGCACGAGACGTGGCCCTTGTGCGAGCGCGCAACCTGAACATTCCCGTGGTGCTCGGCAGCGCGACGCCGGCGCTGGAATCCCTCGGCAATGCGAAGGCAGGCCGCTACCAACACGTAACCCTGACCCGGCGGGCAGGCGGTGCCGAGTTGCCGGGCCTGCAGGTGCTCGATATTCGTGGCCACAGCCTGGTCGGAGGAATCAGCCCGGACCTGATCCGGGTAATGCGCTCGCATCTGGACAACAAAGGCCAGGTGCTGGTGTTCATCAATCGACGTGGCTTCGCACCCGCGCTCATGTGCACGGATTGTCGCTGGATCGCGAGCTGTGAGGCTTGCGATGCGAAGCTCACGCTACACCGGCAACCCGCCCACCTACGCTGCCATCACTGCGGTCACGGCGAAGCCGTACCCGCGAAGTGCCCGGCGTGCGACAACATGGAGCTGACGTCGGTCGGCACCGGCACTCAACGGTCCGAGGAAGAACTGAGCGCACGCTTTCCCGACTTCCCGTTGATTCGAATCGATCGAGACTCCACCCGCAGCAAGGCTCGGCTCGAGGCACACCTCGACACCATCAACAAGGGTGAGCCGATGATCCTCATCGGCACCCAGATGCTGGCCAAGGGCCATCATTTCCCCGACGTTACGCTGGTGGTGGTCCTGGGCATCGATGGCGCACTGACAAGCGTCGATTTCCGCGCCCCCGAACGGATCGCTGCCCTGCTCACCCAGGTTGCCGGTCGCGCGGGTCGCGCCGAGCGCCCTGGCAGCGTCTGGATTCAAACCCTTCAGCCCGAGCATCCGTTGTTCGCCTGTCTGGCGGACCACGGCTACAGCGGTTTTGCTCAACTCGAACTTGCGCAGAGACAGGCCGCCGGTCTTCCCCCCGAGGTACCGCTTGCGATCGTTCGCGCGGAATCGCGCCATCCAACCGCCGGTTCGGAACTGCTCAACACGCTCGGCGACTATGCGGGCGTCACCAAACTAGGCCCCGCGCCAGCGCCGATGCATCGTCGCGATGAACGCTTTCGCTGGCAGGTATTGCTACTCGCGCAGGAGCGACGGGCGCTGCACGCGGCGTTGGCAGCGCACGTTGAGACCCTTGGCAACCAGGCAAGCCGACAGGTGCGCTGGAGCATCGACGTGGATCCCTTCGACACCCTGTAGACTGCGCGACCCAGGCAGAGCAAACCAACACACCGGCACATGGCGAGAAATAACTCACGCAGCAAAAACAAAGGTGGCAACCGGCGCAGCGGCAACAAGCGCAATGCCGCCCGACAGCCACTGATACACGGCCCCAGCGTGTTACTGGGCCTGGCGCTTGGTGCTATCGGCGTTCTGGCAGTGCTCTACGGGCCGGCGCTACTGCAAACCGAGCGAGCTTCCGAGCAACAGGTTGCCAGCGAAGGCCAACCCGTTGATGTGACGTTTGAGTTTCCGGACATCCTGCGCGATGCAAGCGTGGGTGATGGCGACAAAACCGGCGATAACGCTGACGGCTCTCTCGATCCGAGCGTGGCTGAGGCGCTCAAATACTACGAACTGCAGGCTGGTGCATTCCGGGATAAAAAAGACGCCGATCGTCTGCGCGCCAGGCTGCTGCTACTCGATCTACCCGTGCGCTCGAATTCCGCGATGCTCGACAACGGCGAGTGGCACCGGGTAATTCTGGGCCCGTTCGAGAAGCGCATCGACGCCCAGCGAGCACTCACCGGGTTACGCGAGCAGAATATCGCGCCGCTGTGGATCGAGCGTCCGGGGTCTCCGCCGCCCTAGGCAAGCTGCAGCGCAAACACCCTAGCCCGGCGGATTGAACACCCGCTGACTCGACGCGGGAAAGCGCTCGAGCAGTGCCGCGGCACGTGTTGGGCGACGCACCAGCTCTCCGCCGCAGTTGGGGCACTGGCCATTAAAGTCGCGTTCATCACATTCGCGACAGAACGTGCATTCAAAACTACATATCAAGGCAGTAGTACTGTCTGGCGGCAGATCAACGTCACAACGTTCACAACCTGGGCGCATCTCCAGCATCGTCAAATTCCTCACTCGTTCTCGATAGTCTGCTGCGCTAACCCGTAGCCGCTGACATGCGCGGGAAGGGGTTGATCATCAGCCACAAAGCGGTCCGGCACCGGGGTATCCACCGCGATCGTCAGTGGAATCTCGCCGGCCCAAATGGAAAGTAGCTCATCACCCGGGGCTTCCTTCGGCGGCCCGCTACGAACCTTTGCCGAGGCCTCTTCTATCGGCATCGTAAGCACGGTAGTCGCATTCATTTCTTTACGTGTGGGCGGGCGCAGAGTCTCCCAGCGACCGGGAAACAGTCCGTCAACAAACCGCTCCAGCGAGGCCATCTTCAATTCCGGATCGTCAACGATCTGTGGCTCGCCGAAGATCATCGCGCTGCGATAATTCGCCGAGTGATGGAAACCGGAGCGAGCCAACACGAGCCCATCGAGGTGTGTGACCGTAAGGCACACAGCCGCATCCAGACTCGCCTGCATCATTCTGCTCGCCCTGGATCCATGCCAATAGATATGGTCACCCGACCGCCAATGGCAGGTGGGGGTCACAACAGGACGACCCTCGATGAGATGCCCGACATGGCAGATTGGGGTGGCGTCGACAATGGCATAAACGGTTTCGCGGTCGAAAACGCCACGTTTGCGCGCCCGCCGGAGCCTTGTGAGCGGCGTTTGCTTGATGCGATCAGCGCGAGAGTTGCCGGTGGCCATCGAACTTTTCCTGAGGCTTGGATTGTGGCCAGCATCCTATGGTCATAATTGGACCTATCTAAGCGCCAATTATTATCTATCTTATAGAGCCAATATTATCGCCAACCGCCCATAGCGCTCGGCTCGCAGCGCCCACCGGCATCGCGGCTTTAGAGGGAACGCCTCGTGATCAGTAATTTGCCGCTATTCACCCCCGATACAAGCCGCGCAAGCGCACCAATCGGCAAACAGCTGCAGGAGCATCTTCGTCGCGCCATATTGCTCGGCAAGCTCGGCCCGGGGGAGAAGCTGCCAGCCAGCCGCATTCTGGCTGACACACTGGGCATCTCGCGCAATACGGTCGTCAGCACCTACGACCAGCTCACGGCCGAGGGATATCTGGTTGCCAAACCAGGCTCTGGGACCTATGTGGCAGAGGGTCAGCGCCAGGCCAAAACGCGGGCAGATAGTCCCGAACATGCGGCTAACCTTCTGCCCACCTTGTCTCCCTGGGGACGGCGATTACTTGAGGAAGTACCTGATGCCCTTCTGCGGCGATCAAGCCACCGCGCTCTGAGCTGCGACTTTCTCTACGGCGAGCCCGACTACAGCGAGCTGCCAAGGGTTACATGGAATCGTCAGCTGAGCCGAACGGCGCGCAGCCTCAGCGGCCGCAGCCTTGGCTATGCGCCCCACGGTGGGCTCGACTCGCTGCGCGTGAGCCTTGCAGGCTACCTTTCACGCAGCCGGGGAGTACGCTGCAGCCCCGAGCAAGTCGTGATTACGCAGGGCACCCAGGAGGCGTTGTACTGGCTGACCCAGCTGTTTCTGACGCCTGGTGACACCGCGGTCATGGAGGAACCAGGCTATCGCGGCGCACGCAAGGCACTCCTGAGCGTCGGCGCACGGTCCCATCTTGCACCTGTCGACGAGCACGGCATCGTCACTGCGTCCCTTGAGCGGGCGTTCGACGACACGCCCCAGCACCCGCCGAAAATGATCTTCGTGACGCCCAGTCATCAGTTCCCCTGTGGTGGCGTATTGCCACTGGATCGCCGTTTATCCCTCCTGGCCTGGGCGGCAAACCACCGCGCCCTGGTTGTTGAGGATGACTACGACAGCGAGTTTCGCTACAGCGGCCGACCGGTGGAATGCCTGCAGTCGCTAGACACGAATGGCTGCGTTGCGTATCTGGGAAGCGCATCGAAAGCGCTGTTCCCGGCCCTGCGAATCGGTTGGATGGTATTGCCGCCAAAGCTTGCCGAGTTGGTGACCCGAGCCAAGTCGGTGTCCGACAGTTTCCCATCACCACTCATCCAGCAGGCGCTGGCCGACTTCATCGATTCCGGGCAACTGGACCGACATATTCATCGCGCCAGGCGGCGCATGTCTGAGCGTCGCTCCGCGCTGTTAACGAGCATCACGACACACCTGCGCAGCGATGCAACGGTGCTCGGTAGCGCCGCGGGGCTACACGTTCTGCTCAGCCTGCCCGGTACGCCGCGACGTAAGACTCATGCGATCATCGCTGCCAGCGAGGCCAGAGGGGTTGGGGTGTACTCGGCAGAACCGTACTACGCCTACCCGCCCGAGCACGTTCAGCTTGTACTTGGTTACGCCGCGTTGTCACCTAAACAGATCGACAACGGGGTTCAGATTCTGGCTCAGAGCATCGGCACAGTCGCGAACAGCTGAAGCAACAACCGGCACGCACTCTTGAATTGGTGCATACCCGTCCCCACACTTCCGCTCCTCCCCCAATTTCCGCAGGCGACAGCGCGATCATGACCGAGCAAATGCACGGCACCACCATTCTTTGTGTGCGACGAGACGATTGCGTCGCCCTCGGAGGCGACGGCCAGGTCACCCTGGGCGACACCGTAATGAAAGGCAATGCGCGCAAAGTGCGGCGGCTATTTGGCGATAAGGTACTCGCCGGTTTCGCCGGCGGCACTGCCGATGCCTTCACGCTATTCGAACGCTTCGAAGCGCAACTGGAACGCTACTCCGGCAACCTCACCAGAGCCGCGGTGGAGCTTGCGAAGGACTGGCGTACAGACCGCGCACTTCGACGCCTGGAGGCGATGTTGGCGGTGGCTGATCTCGAGAGCTCGCTACTCATCAGCGGCACCGGCGACGTCATCGAGCCCGAAAAGGGTGTCATCGCCATCGGCTCCGGAGGCGCTTACGCGCAGGCAGCGGCCACCGCGCTCGCGGAAAACAGCGAACTCGATGCGCCCACCATCGTTGCCAAATCACTGGCTATCGCTGGTGATATCTGCATCTACACGAACCATACCCACCTGATCGAGACCCTGGAGAAGTGATGAGCGAGCCCACCACGAATGGCGGCACCCCGCAGATCGACAGCGTGATGACCCCGCGTGAGATCGTTCACGAGTTGGACAAGCACATCATCGGCCAGAACGCCGCCAAGAGAGCCGTCGCGATTGCTCTGAGGAATCGCTGGCGCCGGATGCAGCTGGACGAGCGCATGCGCGAGGAAGTGACACCGAAAAACATCCTGATGATCGGCCCGACCGGCGTGGGCAAGACAGAGATCGCTCGTCGGCTGGCCAAGCTCGCCAAAGCGCCGTTCATCAAAATCGAAGCCACCAAATTCACCGAAGTGGGTTACGTTGGTCGTGATGTCGAATCCATCATCCGCGACCTCACGGACGCAGCGGTCAAGATGACTCGCGAACGGCTGATGGCGGAGGTGCAGCACAAAGCTGACGACCTCGCTGAGGAGCGCGTGCTCGATGCGCTACTGCCCAGCGCCAGTGGCAACGAACAGGACAGCAACGAAAGCACCCGCCAGATCTTCCGTAAAAAACTGCGCCAGGGTGAGCTGGATGAGCGGGAAGTTGAGATAGACGTCGCTCAGACGCCCGTGGGCGTTGAAATTATGGCCCCTCCGGGCATGGAGGAGATGACCTCGCAATTGCAGAACATGTTCTCAGGAATTGCCGGCAATCAAACTCATAGCCGGCGCATGAGCGTGAAAGACGCGCTCAAGCAAGCACGCGAGGAAGAAGCCGCAGGCCTTGTAAATGAGGATGACCTCAAGGCGTTGGCTGTTGATGCCGTGGAGCAGAGTGGCATCGTGTTCATCGATGAGATCGACAAGGTCGCCAAAAGCGCGGAGCGCAGCGGCGCAGATGTGTCACGCGAGGGCGTACAGCGAGACCTGCTACCTCTGATCGAAGGCAGCACCGTTTCAACCAAGTACGGCTCCGTTAAGACGGACCACATCCTGTTCATCGCCTCCGGGGCGTTCCATCTGGCGAAACCGTCGGATCTCATTCCGGAGCTGCAGGGACGGCTGCCGATTCGCGTAGAACTCGATGCGCTTGGCGCTGACGAATTCCGCCGCATCCTCACCGAGCCCGACGCATCACTGACTGAGCAGTATCGGGCTCTTATCGGCACCGAAGGCGTCGAACTGACTTTCACCGACGACGCCATCGCCCGTATCGCGGAGCTCGCCTGCCACGTGAACGAGAGCACCGAGAATATCGGCGCCCGGCGTTTGCACACCATCCTCGAGCGCCTACTGGATGAGTTGTCGTTTAGCGCCGGCGGCGGCTTAACAAATAGCGGCGGCGGTTCAGCGGAGAGCGTCAGCATCGATGCCGCGTACGTCGACAAGACAATCGGCGACCTCGCAGCCGACCAAGATCTGTCACGCTTCATCCTCTAGCTCTGTGCGAGGAGTCCCCATGAGCACCGACGTCCCAACCGGCATCAACTACCGCAAACGTACACGCGAGCTCGTACTCACATGGGCTGACGGTTCCGAATCAGCACTCGCGGCTGAATTGCTGCGCGTCTATTCGCCCTCCGCCGAGGTTCGCGGCCACGGCGTTGGTGAGCGCAAGATCCAGGTCGGTAAGAAGCACGTGCGCATCACCGAGATCGAAGCCACCGGCAACTACGCCGTGCGGCTTGTTTTTGATGACGGCCACGATACGGGTCTTTACACCTGGGGTTACCTGAAGGAAATTGCAGACAACGAGGCGGACTACTGGCAGCGCTATCTGAAAGAGATGAAAGACGCGAGCGCGTCACGCCTGCCCACCATTCCCGTTGGTACCTGGCAGCCTCGCTAGCCAGCAACGAAAGTTTGTTGCGCGTAGAATCAACACTATGAGCGCACCCACAGACCGTCCCACCAGTAAGACCATCGCCAGTCCCGGCGAAGCCGTCGATTTCGGCTTTCAGAAGGTCTCACCTGACGAGAAAACCCGGCGCGTCGGCGAAGTGTTCAAAGCGGTAGCCGACCGGTACGACGTCATGAATGATCTCATGTCGTTCGGCACCCACCGGCTCATGAAGCGCATGACGGTAGAAATGTCCGGCGTTCGCGCCGGCGATCGAGTGCTCGACTTAGCGGGTGGAACGGGTGATCTGTCGCTATTGTTCGCACCGATTGTCGGGCCCAGCGGGTCAGTGGTGCTGACCGATATCAATGCCTCGATGATGCAGGTAGGCCGCGACCGACTCATTGACGAAGGCGTGGCCGGCGTGGACTTCGTTCAGGCCAGCGGCGATGCCCTGCCCTACCCTGACAACAGTTTCGATTGCTGCGTGATCGCTTTTGGCCTGCGTAACTTCACGGACAAAGCAGCAGCGCTAGAGGACATTCTGCGCGTGCTGGTGCCCGGCGGCGTGCTGCTGGTGCTTGAGTTCTCAAAAGCCGAAAACCCGGTGATCGCAGGCCTCTACGGCGCATTCCAAAACCTCTGGGCACCTGCCGGGCGCGCGATTGTTGGCGACGGCGAACCCTACAAGTACCTCGTCGAGTCCATCGCAGTGCACCCGAGCCAGGAAGCACTGAAACTCATGATGTCAGACGCGGGGTTCGAACAAGCGGAGTATCACAACCTCGTGGGGGGTGTGGCTGCTATCCATCGGGGTATCGCACCGCAATGAACCCGCTCATCAGCCTCGGCGCACAGATCATGGAGGCCGCGGCAAACGCGGCGCTCGAGATGGACCCGATCGCTCAGCAGGCACTCTTGAGCCGCGATGGCCAACGGATCGCTCTGGCGTGTAAGCGGCCAGACATCGACTTCGAAATCGGCATCGCTGGCACGCGCCTGGCCATACTGAACCGCGCATCGACGGACGCCCAGGCGCGCGTCAGCGGCGAGGCGGCAGATCTACTCCAGGGGTTATGGCAGAAAACGCCGTCAGGCGTGACGATTGACGGTGACGAATCCCTGGTTGTCGCTCTCCGCGATGTCTTCACGCAGTTGGAGTTGGACTTCGCCAAACCGCTAGCGCTGATCCTCGGGCCCGAGCGCGCCAACTCCTTAGTCGGCGCGGGCGAGGTTGCTCTCAGCGGCGCAAGCGCTGCACTCAAAGCTTCCGCCGACGGATTGCGTCGTGACGTCACCGGCACGATGGCGACCTGGCAGGATGCAGAACCCCTGCTGCAATCCATTGAGCAGCTCAGGGACCGGCTCGATCGTCTTGATGCCCGATTGAGCCTGGCCGAGAACAACGACCAGGCCGATTCAGCCGACGGTACGGCCAGCTGATGGCAAACGCCTCCAGCCGCCTCGGCCGCATTATTCGCATCGTTGGCAGATATCGGCTCGATGCGCTGCTTGAGCCGCTCTTTCCACCCCGCTATCGAAAGCTGCTTCTGATCTCGCCATTTCGGCTGGCCGGCAGTGCTGATGCGCCACGCGGTGAACGGCTCAGGCTTGCGCTGGAGGAGCTGGGGCCGGTGTTCATCAAGTTTGGTCAGATGATGTCGACACGGCGGGATCTGCTGCCAGCGGACATTGCGCAGTCCCTGGCCAAGCTACAGGACCAGGTGCCCCCCTTCGACGCCGACGCGGCGCGCGCACTGGTCGAGCAAGCACTGGCCGCGCCCATTGAAACGGTTTTCTCCGAGTTTGAGCACGATGCCCTCGCCAGCGCATCCGTCGCCCAGGTACACGCCGGCAAGCTGCGCGACGGTGAGGACATCGTGGTGAAAGTGATACGGCCGGATATCGAGCCGGTCATCCGCGAGGACGTTGCCTTGCTGCGCTGGCTAGCCGACAAGCTGAATCGCTATTCACAGATCGCCCGGCGCCTGCATCTGCCGGAGGTGGTAGACGACTACGAGGCAACCATCCTCAACGAATTGGATTTGCGCCGGGAAGCCGACAACACCCAGCAACTACGCTTGAACTTTGCTGGTTCACCCACCCTCTATGTACCCCGCGTTTATCACGATCTGTGCAGGCGCAATGTGCTCGTCATCGAGCGCATACGCGGGATTCCCATTGGCGACGTTGACGCATTGGTTGCTGCCGGCACGAACATGAAGGTTCTCGCTGAGCGCGGGGTGGAAACGTTCTTCAAGCAGGTGTTCGTCGACAACTTTTTCCACGCGGACATGCACCCCGGCAATATCTTTGTCGACGTCAGTGACCCGGAGTCGCCCAAATACATCGCGATCGACTGCGCCATCATTGGCCAGCTGACCGAGAAAGATCAGGACTATCTCGCGCGCAACTTACTGGCGTTCTTCAATCGGGACTACGCGGAGGTTGCTAGCCTTCATCTGCAGTCGGGCTGGATTCCGGCCGATACTGATGTGGAAGCCTTCGAGGCAATCATCAAGGAACTGTGCGAGCCAATCTTTGCAAAGCCGCTATCAGAGATCTCTTTCGGCCATTTTGTTGTCGATCTGTTTCAGACGGCGCAGGACTTCGGCATGGAGATTCAACCGCAACTCGTTCTGCTGCAGAAAACACTACTCAACATCGAAGGCCTGGGCCGGCAGCTGTATCCAGAGCTGGATCTGTGGGAAACCGCCGCACCGTTCATGCAAACCTGGATGAACGAGCGAGCGGGCCCCAACGCGGCGATCAAAGCGCTTTCAGACAACGGCCCCGCCTTGCTCGGCGCTCTGCCGCGCCTGCCCGAACTGATCATCAGCGCCAGCCGTGACACGGGCCGCCTCGACCGGTTGACCAGTGAACTCCGGCGCAGCTCCGCAGAACTCAAAGCGTTGCAGCAGCGGCAAAAACGTAGCCGAAATTCGCTGCGGATCGCGGGAATCGCGGCGGTGGCGGGAGCACTTGCTCTGGCTGCATCGCCAGCACTGGATATCGCCCAGCGGCACCTCGACTCACCCGGCTCGATCATCGCACTTCTCTGTTTCGCCGTCGCGAGCATTGCGCTGCTGCGAGCTTAGGCCAGGCAGCCCAGCCAGCATTGCGCAAAAATGCAGCTCAGCAATCGGCACACCGGCGGCAGGAAAGCCCGACAAAGCCAAGCCCTGGTGCTAGAGTCCACGCCATGGATACCCTCGAAAAACTGACTGAAGTCGTCAAAGCACGCCAGGGCGCTGACCCCGACGAGTCCTATGTAGCCTCTCTCTACGCCAAAGGCCTGAACAAGATTCTGGAAAAAGTGGGCGAAGAGGCCACTGAGGTAATCCTCGCGGCCAAAGACGCGGACGGCGCGCAACGTGACGACGCCCTGATTGGTGAAGTCGCCGACCTGTGGTTTCACACCATTGTCATGATGGTGCACCTTAATCAGCGCCCCGACTGGGTGTTGGACACGTTGGCAGAACGCTTTGGCGTATCAGGTCACACTGAAAAAGCGAACCGGTCGTAGTTAACGATGCCTGACACACGCTGAGGCCGCCTTCGGTAGGCGTATACTCAGCGGTGCCAGAAAGGAGCAAATCATGTTTGGACTCGGCGTCCCGGAACTACTCATTATCCTCGCGATCGCGCTGCTGCTGTTCGGCACCAAGCGCTTGAAATCGCTCGGCTCCGACCTCGGAACAGCCATCAAAGGCTTCCGCAGCGCGGTGACCGACGAAGACAAGAAGAGCGACGAGGAACAGCGCGTCATCGACAGCTCAGCCAAAACCACCGAAGCAGAGAGAAGCAAGTCCGAACGCAATGCTTGATATCAGCTTTGTAGAGCTGTTCCTGGTCGCCGTCGTCGGATTGATGGTGATTGGGCCCAAGCAACTACCGGATGCACTGCGCACCCTGGGCCTCTGGCTTGGGCGCATGCGGCGTAGCTTCACCGCAGTGAAAAGCGAGATCGAGCGCGAGATCGGCATGGACGATATCCGCCGTCAGCTGCACAACGAGGCCGTGCTCGAAGAGATGAAGCGCATCGAAGAAAACATGCGCGGCGCTGGCGATGAGATCAAGAATACGATTCATGGCGGCACCACTGACGATAACTCCGGGCACGATTCCGGGCAGGCGAGTGACGCGGCCTCCGATCCAGCCGCAGCAGAATCTGACGTCTCAATACCAGCCGCGAATGAAGATAGCGCACAGTCGGCTTCTGGAAACTCTTCGAGCGAGGACAGCGGCGGCGAAGAGCCAAACCGGCACTCCGGCAACGCCTGACCTATTCAAATGAGCCCAATGAGCGAAAGCAGCGACCCAAAACCCAAAGTGAGTTTGCACGACGAAGCTGTCGACAAGGCTGAAATGCCATTTCTCGAACACCTGCTTGAGTTGCGCACGCGCATCCTGCACAGCTTGCTCACCATCGTGGTCCTGTTCGTGCCGGTGTACTACTTCAACGCCGAGCTGTATCAGTTCATCGCTGAGCCGCTAGTCGCCGAACTACCCGAAGGCAGCAACATGATTGCCACCGGCGTTGCCTCTGTCTTTTTCGCGCCGCTTAAGCTTTCGATTTACTGCGCCCTGTACCTGAGCATGCCGTTTCTGCTGCATCAGCTCTGGTCCTTCATTGCCCCAGGGCTTTATCTGCGGGAAAAGAAGCTGGCTCTGCCATTGCTGACTTCAAGCATCGTGCTGTTCTACACCGGCATCGCGTTTGTCTATTACCTGGTTTTCCCCCTGGTTTTTCGATTCTTTGCAGGCCTTGGGCCGGAAATCGCACCGATGATGCCCGACATCAGCGAATACCTGGATTTCGCGCTGAAGCTGTTCCTGGCATTTGGCCTCGCCTTCGAGATACCCATCGCAACGCTGCTGCTCGCCTGGACTGGTATATCCGATGCCGACAGCATGGCCGCCAAGCGGCCTTATGTCGTGATTGGCTGCTTCGTACTCGGCATGCTGTTGACTCCGCCCGATATCATTTCCCAGATCATGCTCGCGATACCAACCTGGTTGCTGTTTGAGGTTGGCGTCGTTGCGGCGCGCTTCATCGAGAAGCGAGACCCCGAAACGGCGCAGTCAGAGTAGACTCTGCTGGTTGAGCGCGTACTCGGGCACTCTCGTCTGACTCAGCGCTAACCCAAATTGTCTGCGGAATCGGCCCCATGTCCCAACCACCTTCCATAACCGTCGCGTCTCCAGAGGAGCTCGACAAGTTTCTGGCAACCATCATTGTTGGTTTCAGCGCCGATCCGTTTGTGCGCTGGATGGTGCCCAACGCGGCGGACTATCTTGCCCACGCACCGGCAATGTTCACGGCCTTCGCCGGTGAAGCGTTCAATCAACAATCCGCCTATGTCGCCAACGACGGGGAAGCGGTCGCGCTGTGGCTACCGCCCGGCGTTGAATCCGACGATGAAGACATGATGCCGCTGATGATGGAGCTAATGGGTCCCGATCTTCTGGCCGAGGCAGGCGCTGTGCTTGCTGAAATGGATGCTTACCATCCGAACGAAGACTGCTGGTACCTGCCGATGATCGCGGCAGATCCTGGCCATCAGGGCAAGGGCCTTGGCGGTGCACTCATGAAACACGCGCTTCGGGTCTGTGACGAGCAGGGACTACCCGCCTATCTGGAGTCCACCAACGAGCGCAACGTCTCGCTGTATGAGCGGCACGGGTTCGAGGTGATCGGTGAGATTCAGCACGGTTCGTCGCCGGTTGTGAGGCCGATGATCAGAGAGGCGGTTTGAGTCTACGCGCCTGAATCATTCGAGGTTCCAATAACAATTCAGAAGTTGTAACCGGAGAGGATCACGAGAAAAAAATGCTAGATAGCGATCTTTCAATGCTCTAGCCGGCAGAAGATGAACCGTAAGTGTCGACACGTAGCGGCGTCGGATCGGATTTGTTGATCTCGAACGGAATTACACACACAGACAACGCCCACACGATATCCATTTCCGCCCGCAGCTCGATGTAGTCACCAGCTTTGCTGATCGGTGGCCTCGAATCCCATGAGCCGTCTGGCAAGTATTCGATGTTCATGAATAGGTTGAAGCAGGAAGCTGCTCGAAGCCAATGCCGTTCGATGTTCCGCTCTTCGAAAGCTTCTTCCAAACAGTCACGACACCCCTTTGTCTCATCATTCGGGTCGAGGAAAAGCCGTCGCGCATCGTTAGAACAAAAACCTCCACCAGTAAAGTGAACGCCTGTCGGGTCATCGGATATAACCCACATTCTGTTCATATGGTTAGTAAAGATTGTTGCGCCTTGTTTCCACCTCCAACCGAGGTTCGCCCAGTTGGTATAGGTACAGTCGAGATGCTCGGTTCGGTCGTCACGACTTAGCGCGACGAAGTCTCCAATCTGCCCTCCATCTACGTCTACGATGCGAAGGCTTTGACCTTTGACTATCTCACCGGTTGCGGCCATGCCGGGCCGAATCGTCACGCTATCTAGAAGTTGTCGGGTTTTCGGCATAGCAGGCGGTACCAGTAAGGGTTAATGGTTTCTGAATATCCACCAAGCGCTGCGGCGAGGTGCCGAATGGCAACAGGTGAGTGCACGGGCCGACTCATGGCATATACAAAGAAACTAGCCATCGCCGAATATCGCTGGCCAACTCAACCCGTTTGATCACGTAGCTACGGACTGCACTCATCGGGAAAGGCGCGTCATTATCACTGATCATCCAGAGTAGTTGTCTTCCAGGTATCGCGAACGAAAATCCTGTGGCGGACTACCCCGCTCGGGCCTGCCTTCCGGCGTCAGGTCCATCAGGTTCCAATATGGCCAGACCATATCGATGTCATTGTCGGCAATCTCTGATCCCCAGAAGTGATGAATCGCACCATCGATTCGCCGAAACACGTTGAGCTTCGGAAACTGTCGTTCATCATCTTCCTGGCATCCATAGTCAGCCTGAAAGTCACAACCGTAGCCCGACACCAGATCGATCTGGTTCCAACCGCGCCGCTTCGCCCAATCAAAAATCTTGGGCGCTGGCGCTTTGCCAACAACGACAAAAGCGGCGTCATGGCCAATCTGGTTCGCCATGCGGTCAAACGCGTCGACAATTGATGTGCAGGATGGGCACGGATTGTCCCAGCTGGGGCCGAACATGAAACTGTAAATAATCAACGAGCTCTTGCCGCGAAAGAGCTCGCTCAATGTAACGGCTTCTTCAAGCCGACTCTCCGTTGCCCAGGCGAATGAGTAGTCCTCTTTCAATCGACCACCCAATGGAAGCTCTCGCCGCCGGCGTGCGACAGACTTCACTTTGCGAATCAGCTCGGCTTCTTCGACCGCCAACTCGTCCCGGGCCCGGCGATACTCGGCTGACTCGTTCGGATAACGATGGTTCATGCAGCGCGCTCCAACTCTGCGTTTCGATCAGCAATATAACAACCTGAGCAAACGGAAGAAGAAGATTTGCCTAACCGTCTCCCCACCCAGTTCGCTCAGCACACCATTCGGTGTCGGTCATTGCGGATGCACAAAAGCTTGAAGCAAGCAGGCAAATGACGCTGTGCAACCATCAATAGCAGAAGAATCGCACGTACCTAAGGGTGTATCTCACCTATGGCCCGAGTATCAATCCAGCTAACTTCATATGACGCTAACGCTGACGATAAAAAGGCTCGAACACCGCCGAGCTAACAAAGAGGCTGGAAGATGAAAAACCCAAAACGCGATGCCCTAAAGCTGATCCATGCGCTGCCAAAGAAAGCGTCATGGGACGAGATCTTCTATGTGCTGTACATGCAGGAGGCGGAGGACGAAGGGCTCTTGCCGCCCGGTGATCTGAACATTCGGCATGAAGTAGTAAGATTCGATGAGTTCGACAGTGAGCACGATCTGTTCAGAATAGTCTGAGGGGACAGCACGGCATTACAGTCGGCGCTAGCCAAAAAGGCTTCCAGGAGATCGCCCAAGATGCTGCGTTGATCGTTGCTGAGCTTTGCATGGGAACCAGCTTCGGGGAAAGCAGAAAGAACGCCAAAGAGTCTACAACCCCATTTCCCAGCTGAGCCGTACGGACGTCCGCGTTCTAATTGCCAGGCGCAGTGGGCAAGTCAGATACCAATCACTACAGCGGGAGCCTTGTCAGGAATCCAATACAAAGGTCGCCGGCCCATCATTAACCAGTGCAACCTTCATATCCGCACCAAACGCACCGGTGGACGTTCGCACGCCAAGATCCCGCGCTGCTTGTGCAAACGCTTCAACCATGGGCTCGGCGAATTCGGGTTTTTCTGCTTTGGAGAAACCGGGTCTCCGGCCTTTGTCGGTACTGGCCGCGAGCGTGAACTGGGACACCACCAACAGCTGCCCGCCTAAATCTTTGAGCGAGCGATTCATCGGCTTGGCGTCGTCAGCAAAGATCCGCAGGCCAACAGTTTTATCGGCGAGCACTCTCGCCTGCTCTACTGTATCGCCAGCCTCGATACCCAGCAGCACGACAAGACCGGCTCCGATGCTAGCGATCTCTTCGCCAGCAACCGAGACTGATGCCTCGGTTACTCGCTGGAGTACTACGCGCACAACGGTGGCTACGCTCGTTTGCGCTGGGTTTCGGTGAGCAGCGCTTTACGAATGCGAATGCCTTTGGGCGTGACTTCGACCAGCTCATCGTCATCGATGAACTCGAGGCTTTGCTCGAGCGTCATTCGATTCGGTGGAGTGAGAACGATGTTTTCATCGGTTCCCGACGCACGGACGTTGGTGAGCTTCTTGCCTTTCAACGGGTTCACCGTGAGATCGTTCTCACGACTGTGCAAACCAATCACCATGCCTTCGTAGACTTCATCGCCTGGGCCGATAAACATCTTGCCGCGGTTCTGAAGATTGAACAGCGCAAAACCAACCGCTTCACCCTGGGCATTCGCGATCAACACACCGCGACTGCGTTTGCCAAGGCCGCTTTCAACTTTTGGTCCGTAGCCGGCAGCGGCATAGGTCATGATGCCCGTGCCGGATGTCATGGAGAGAAACTCTGGACGAAAACCCATGAGGGCCCGGGTAGCCACGCGATAGCGCAGAACCACACGACCACTGCCGGTGTTCGTCATGTCTTCCAGCGCGCCTTTGCGCTCGCCAAGGCCTTCCATCACCTTGCCCTGATGCTCAGACTCGACATCGAGAGTCAGGTCCTCATAAGGCTCGTGAATTGCGCCATCCACTTCTTTGAAAATGACCTGCGGTCTGGTCATGGCCATCTCATAGCCTTCCCGACGCATGGTCTCGATCAAGATAGAAAGGTGCAGCTCGCCCCGACCAGAGACACGGAAACGATCGGGGTCGTCAGTATCTTCAACGCGCAGCGCAACGTTGTATGACGCTTCCCGAAGCAGGCGATCCCGCAACTGACGTGACGTGAGGTAGTCACCGTCTTTGCCGGCAAACGGCGAGGTGTTCACGCAGAACATCATGGTCACCGTTGGCTCGTCCACCGTGAGCGGCGGAAGCGCCTCAGGCGCATTGAGCGTGCAGATCGTGTCCGAGATCGCGATGCCATCGACACCGGTGACGCAAACGATATCGCCCGCGACAGCCTCTTCCTGTTCAACACGCGCCAGCCCTTCATAGCCAAGTACCGTCAACACTCGGGTGCGGCGAACTTCGCCTTCCCGATTAACGACCGACACAGGCGTATTGGTTTTGAGTACGCCTCGGCTGATTCGTCCGACACCGATGACGCCGACGTAACTGGAGTAATCGAGCGAAGATATCTGCAGCTGCAGATCTCCATCGGTGGCAACCTGTGGGGGCGGCGCATGCTCGATGATCGCATCGAGCAGCACATCCATATCATCGCGAATAGCGTCGATTTCAAGACCAGCCTGGCCATTGATGGCGCTCGCGTAGATGGCCGGGAAGTCGAGCTGGTCTTCAGTCGCGTCCAGCTCTACAAACAGATCAAAAACCGCATCGAGCGCACCGTGAGGGTTTGCCCCACTACGATCGATCTTGTTGATCACCAGAATCGGTTTGAGCCCGGCAGCGAATGCCTTCTGGGTCACGAAACGGGTCTGTGGCATGGGGCCTTCCGCAGCGTCCACCAGCAACAGCACCGCATCCACCATGGACAGCACGCGCTCAACCTCACCACCGAAGTCGGCGTGTCCTGGCGTATCAACGATGTTGATGCGCGTGCCTTTGTATTCGATGGCCGTGTTCTTCGACAGGATGGTGATGCCGCGCTCTTTTTCGAGCTCGCCCGAATCCATCACCCGCTCGATGGATGCGCGCGCATCCACGCTGCCTGTTTCTTGAAGCAAACGATCCACCAGGGTGGTTTTGCCATGGTCAACGTGGGCGATGATTGCCACGTTGCGCACGTCTCGAACTGTCACTAGACTGCCCGCCGGTTTGAAAAGGGGCGCGATTATGGACCACCGCCGCAAGGCTGTCGCGCTGATATCCGGCGGATTGGACTCAATGTTGGCTGCCCGGATCGTCATGGATGCGGGCATTCACGTCGAGGGCATCAACTTTTTCACCGGTTTTTGCGTCGAAGGCCATACCCACGCCATCCGCAAACAGGACAAAGATCGGGCCAAACGCAACAACGCGCTGTGGGTCGCCGAGCAGCTCGGCATCAAGCTCCACATCATCGACGTCATCGATGAGTACAAACAGGTGGTCCTGAACCCGGAGCACGGTTACGGCGCGCACATGAATCCGTGCCTGGATTGCAAAGTATTCATGGTGGGCCGGGCTCAACAGTGGGCCGACGATAACGGCTTTGATTTCATCATCACCGGGGAGGTCATGGGCCAGCGGCCAAAGAGCCAGCTGAAAGCCCTCATGCCGTTAATTGCCCGGGAATCCGGCGCACAGGACAGGTTGCTTCGGCCGCTTTCTGGGAAACACTTACCCGAAACCCTGCCGGAACGTGAGGGTTGGATCAGTCGGGAGCAGCTGCTAGGTTTTCACGGTCGCAATCGCAAACCCCAAATCGCGCTCGCTAAGTCATTGGGTTTTGAGGATTGGGCACAGCCTTCCGGAGGCTGCTGCTTCCTTACCGACGAGAGCTACAGCGCCAAACTGAAAGATCTGTTTGAAGCGCGCAACGACCGCGACTACGAACTCGACGACGTCATGCTGCTGAAAATGGGTCGGCATCTTCGGCCCAGACCAAACTTCAAAGTGATCATCAGCCGAGAAGACGGCGAGAATCGATATCTCTCAGGCTACCGGCGGCGCTACCTGAAACTTGAGCCCAGTAGCCATGGCGGCCCCGTAGCCCTCATTGATGGAGAGGTAAGTGAAGACGACCTCCAGTTGGCAGCCCGCCTCGTGGCTCGCTACAGCCAGGGCAAACACACAAATGAAGTTACGATCGCTCTGCAGAAACTTGATGGCACATATCGCGACCTGACCGTTGTTCCGCTGCAAGCCAGCGAGGTGCCCGATGAGTGGTATGTCTGAAACGCCGTACACCGTTGAGCTCGACTTGCGGGGCCTGCTATGCCCGCTGCCCGTCATTCGAACCCAGGATGTGATCATCGAGCTCAAATCCGGAGATACGGTTAGGGTCCTCGCGAGCGACCCCGGCACGGCCTACGACATACCGGCCTGGGTTCGGGTTCATGGCCACGAATTGATTGGCTGGGAGGATCAAGGCGATGAGCTGTGGTTTTCGATTCGTGTCGTGGACGGTGACTGACAGCGGAAATCTCGATAACTACGCACCGTTTCGCACCGCAATGGTGCGTTTCCGCCTGCTCGCCGCACCAATTCAGCACAGGTTAACCATCGGCGTTCACAATAGCCCTCAAACACAGGTAAACAGGTGACCTGACGGACGCGCACTCCGGAAATAGGTGATGAAGCTAACGGAGATTTCTGCCCCGGTTTGCTAAAACACCACTACCATGTGCCCGCTGCATGTCGCCATCAGCCTCAAGGCTGATCATGCCCGCCAACGAGAAGCCGAGACCCGGAGGTTGCTACCGTGATATCGATCGATCGACGCCCAAGCACGCACTTACTGCTCGCGGGGCTCCTCGCCGCATGCTGCATCAGCGTCGGCGCTGAGGAGCGCACGATTTATCGCACGCTCGATGCGAACGGCAACCCGGTCTTCACCGACATGCCACCGCGCCAGGGCCAATCCGCCGAGGAGATCAAGATCACGGTGACATCCGGCAACTCCTATGCCTCCTCCGCTGCCCGAACCCCATACACCGGCAACTCTGCCAGCAGCGAGGCACCGACGACGGGCGCATCGTATAGCCTCGATATCATCTCTCCGGCCAATGACGAGACCATTCGCGACAACGCCGGCAGCGTGAGTATCTCAGCGGCAACGACTCCTGCGTTGCGGCGCGGCCACAGCTTGCGGCTGGTAATGGATGGCACGCTCACCGATCTACCGGCGGACGGCACGGTCTTTGATTTGTCGAATGTGGATCGCGGTACTCACACCATCGCGGTCGCGGTGGTGGACAGGGCCGGCAACGTACTCGCTCAGGGCCAGCCAAGCACGTTCCACCTGCAGCGCTATTCTGTGCAATCGCAGGCGCCGCGAACAAACTGGCAGAATAACAACGCTCGATAATCGCCCACTCGGGCTCGACTCTCACGCATACCCCTCGCCTCAAGCCCGTTTCGCACTATAATGGTGCGAAGGCGGGGTCAGTGGTATCGTTACCCCCGCGTTAACCCTCTGGACGACCGTTAGCACGACGCCCAGGATGTAAGTGAACACTCACTACGGCAGCGGCAACGTTGACAGCGGCCAGCTAAAGTTGGAGCGAGAATTGCATTCTCCGATCTACCCGATCTACCCGCAACAAGGCCTCCAGTGAGCGACGCTCCAAAATCCGCCAACATCAGGCTCAGCGACGTTGTCGAGCATCTCTCGACCGCACTGCTGGCACTGGACGCCTCGCTAAACGTCTGCTTCGTCAATGCGGCCGCAGAGGATCTGTTCTCCGTCAGCGCCAACCGCGCAGTCGGCGAGCCCATGTCGAAACTGTTCAATCACCCGGCCGCAGACAGCAAGGCCCTGCGCGGAGCCCTCACCGATGAGCGCTCTTTCAGCCAACGCCAGGCCAAGCTCACGCGCTGGGATGGCCGGCTGATCACCGCTGACTACACCGTCACACCCACGCGCGATCAATTCCTGGTTGTCGAAATTCAATCGCTCGACCGGCTGCTGCGGATCGACCAGGATCGCAGCCAGGTTGAAGGCGCAGAAACGACCAAAAAGCTGCTGCGAGGCCTCGCCCATGAGGTGAAGAACCCACTCGGTGGTATTCGCGGCGCTGCTCAACTCCTCGCCCGCGACCCCTCTGGGGAGGATGCGGACGACTACACCCGGATCATCATCGAGGAAACCGACCGACTGGTTGCACTCGTTGATCGCATGCTCGGGCCGAGCAAGCCGCAGCAGAAAACGCCGATCAATGTGCACCGCCTGCTCGAGCGGTCACTACGCCTGGTTCAGGCAGAGGCGAAGTGCGAGCTGCAGATCACCCGTAACTACGATCCAAGCTTGCCGGATCTTTATGCCGACGAAGACTCGTTGATGCAGGCTTTTCTCAACATCGTTCGCAATGCCGAACAAGCCCTCGATGGCCAAGCCAACGCCGCCATCAGCGTAGCCACGAAGATCACCCGGCAATTCACAATCGGTGAGACCAGGCACGCCATGGTTGCGCAGATCGACTTCGAAGATAACGGCCCCGGCGTACCCGACGACATCAAAGACCGAATCTTCTTCCCAATGATCAGCGGCCGTGCCGATGGAACCGGTCTAGGGCTCGCCATTTCACAAAACATAATCAGCCAGCATCGCGGCACGCTAGAAGTGGACAGCGAACCGGGACACACCCGCTTTTCGGTCCTGCTGCCGTTTGGAGACCAATCATGAGACCCGACGAAGTCTGGATCGCAGACGACGACCGTTCGATTCGCTTTGTGCTCGAGCGCGCCTTCAGCCAGGCCAATATTCCGGCCCAGGTGTTTCCGGATGGCGATGCGTTGCTCGCTGCGCTGGCAACAGGACGCCCCCAGGCCATTGTTTCCGACGTGCGCATGCCAGGCACCGATGGACTCGCGCTCATCAAGGCTGTGCACCAGGAACACCCGGAACTGCCGATCATCATCATGACCGCACACTCGGATCTCGATAGCGCAGTGAACGCCTACCAGGGCGGCGCGTTCGAGTACCTGCCGAAGCCATTCGATGTGGACGACGTGGTAGCCACCGTGCAACGGGCGATCGAAGCCGCTCAGGAACAGGCAATTGCGGCACCGGCGCCGGCCAACACCGCCGAAGATCAGGAGATTATTGGCCAGGCACCAGCGATGCAGGAGGTCTTTCGCGCGATCGGCCGGCTCGCCACCTCCAACATAACGGTGCTGATTACCGGCGAGTCCGGCAGCGGCAAGGAGCTCGTCGCCCAGGCGCTGCACCGACACAGCCCCAGGGCCAGCGAGCCGTTTGTTGCCCTGAACATGGCAGCCATTCCGCACGATCTGGTCGAGTCTGAGCTCTTTGGCCACGAGAAGGGCGCGTTCACCGGCGCAACGGCCAGCCGAGTGGGCCGGTTTGAGCAGGCCGACGGCGGCACACTGTTCCTTGATGAGATCGGTGATATGCCAGCCGACACCCAGACCCGCCTGCTCAGAGTGCTCGCCGACGGTCAGTTCTACCGAGTTGGCGGCCATTCACCGATATCCGTGGACGTGCGAATCATCGCCGCGACCCACCAGGACCTGGAAAGCCTGGTCCAGCTCGGACGCTTTCGCGAGGACCTCTATCACCGCCTGAACGTGATTCGTGTCCATGTGCCATCGCTCAAGGACCGGCGCGTCGACATCCCCATCCTGGCCCAGCATTTTCTGGCTGTCGCCGCTGAGGAACTGGGGGCTGAGACAAAGGTGCTCACCCTCGAAGCGGAGCGCTATCTGTGCGCCCTGCCCTGGCCTGGGAACGTACGCCAGCTGGTCAACACATGCCGCTGGTTGACCGTTATGGCGCCCGGTCGCGACGTGAGCGTGGGGGACCTGCCGCCGGAACTACGCGACGACACGCAAACGGATAACTCAGCAATCGGTGATTGGCGCGGCGCTCTGCGCACATGGGCGGATGAGCAACTCGCCAGAAGCAACACACCCTTGTTGGATCATGCGATGCCGGAGTTTGAGCAGGTCATGATCGACGCGGCGCTCGCCCATTCGGGTGGCCACAAGCGCGACGCATCTCTGCTACTGGGCTGGGGCAGAAATACGCTTACTAGAAAGATGAAGGAGCTGGAGGATCGAGGCGAGGCAAGCTAGAAGTCCACGACACCGGCGCGCACTGAAGTATGCGCGGATGGACTGCGAGGTAGCAGGTTGCAAGGCAGTGGGCTGGGGTTAGTGCCTTGCAACGAGCTGCGAAGGCTGGCCCAGCTCGGCCGCGCGGGCAAACAGTTCACTGGCGTCCTGGCCAATGGCTTGCCGCGACGCCGCAAGTCCAAGCCACCATTTGCTGGCCTCAGGCTCAGCATCGATCAGCCGCTCGTAGCTAAGCGCCGCTTCCCGATAAGCTCCGGCTCCCAGGGCGGAGATCGCATACAGCTCCAGCGCTCGACCAGTCCAACTAACGCCTCGACCACTGCGCACGCGCTCCCGGAACAATTGGTAGGCACCGGCATGGTCACTCCCCCGAAGCCGCTCCGTTACGCGCGTAAGCAGCTCACCATCTAAGTCCAGTGCGACATTTGCGGTCAGTTGCGGAGTTTCATTGGCCGGCTCGGGCGAAGCAATGCGCTCCACATCAATAGGGGCGGTTGCTGTCTCAGCGAGCAGATCTGGGCTTGGGTGAGCGGGTGCCACAATTACGGGCGACTCGTCGCGTTGTTCCGGCCTGGAATCCGCAACGACAACCTGTTGCCGCTGAACGGCTGGGGTAGCGGGCTCCGAGGCAACCACCTCGAGCACTGGGTTGATGGCTGGCGCCACACCTACGAGGGTCGGATAAGCGGGCTCGGGTGCGGGCTGCCCCACCGACTTAACCAGTTCGTCGACCTCCCGGCTCGCCGGCTCGACATTCGTATCAACACTCGCAAGCTTGGGTGCTTCCGCCAGCTCAACCACATAGTCGGGTAGCAGCTCGGTAAGCGACCTACGCAACCCTCGCCGGTCATCGATCGGAATAACCTGGGTGACCGGCTCGATCGCTACCTGGCTGAAGACTTCCCGGTACTCAGCCTGCTTAGCGTCCTCAAATGACGGCGCGACAAAGGTCGCGACACCTCCGGCAGACAGACACCACAGAACAATGGTTATCGGTAGACCAGCGCTGCCGTTCTGGCGGCGTCGTTTTCGATCAATCATGACGACTTCCCAAGCGAGATAGATTCATAAGCCAGCGAATTCCTGCCACCATCCACAACGCGGACGCAGGCACCTGATTTCAGTATAGGAAGGCTTTGCAAGGCTGCTTGCCGAATTCCCAGCGTCCGCGTACTCACATTCGTAAACAGTGAACCAACCCACATGGCTATCGAGATAGTTCTGCACGAGCCCGAGATTGCGCCCAACACCGGCAACATCATCCGCCTGGCCGCCAACACCGGTGCTTCGCTTCATCTGATCGAACCGCTGGGCTTCGAAATGGATGACAAGCGACTGCGTCGAGCGGGTCTCGACTATCACGAATTCGCCGATGTGCGTGTGCACAAAACCTGGCTGGACTACCTCGAACAGAGGCCGCGAGATATTGAGATATTCGCCTTCAGCCGGCATTCGGAACGATCATTCGATAAACTAGACATGAGTATCGATTGTGCACTTCTGTTCGGCTCGGAAACCCGAGGACTACCTGATTCTATTAAGAAATATTTGCCGAACGATCATTTGGTCAGAATTCCGATGAAAGCCAACTCCAGGAGCCTGAATCTATCGAACTCCGTCGCGATAGGGCTTTACGCCGCCTGGCGGCAACAGGGCTATGCGGGCGCCGTGTAGCGAGCGGGGGAACGGGCCAGCAGGCCCGTCAGTTGGCCTAGTGCTTGGTATCACTCGGCGACTGAACCGGCGCTGCGTCACCGACTGCGGCACCCGCGTTCGCCTGCGCTTCCGCCTGGGCTTGCCGGTAGAGGGCATCAAAGTTGAACGGCGCGAGCTGCAACGGCGGAAAGCCACCTTTGGCAACTGAGGAGTCGATTACCTCTCGCACGTACGGAAATAGCGTATTCGGGCAGAACGTCCCCAGAATCGTTTTCAACTGCTCACCCACCACGCCTACGATGTTGAACACACCCGCCTGCTGCACTTCCACCAGGTAGCCGTGCTCGGACTCCTTGTTCTTGGCGGTAATTGTGAGCGTCAACACGACCTCGAAGAAGTCCCCATCCAGGCGTGCTGAACGAGTGTTCAGATCAACGCTCACCTCAGGTTTCCAGTCGCCTCGGAAAACCTCCGGCGAGTTGGGAGACTCGAACGATAGATCCTTCAGGTATATCCGATCGATGGCGACCGATGCGCCTTTGTCAGCCGCACCGCCATCCGGCGATCCGCCTACGCCTTGCCCTTGACCACCGGAAGATTCTGATTCCGCCACTCGGTAATACCCCCTTTAAGCTTCTTGACGTTTTCAAAGCCGGCTTTGCGCAGCATGCCGCCGGCCATTCCCGAGTGCTGACCGATCTTGCAGGCAACGACTACAGGCTTGTCTTTGTACTTCGCCAGCTCTCCGAGCCGAGACTCCAGCGCGGAGTACGGCATGTTTCTGGCGTCCACAATGTGGCCAGCCTTGAACTCCGCGGCATCGCGCACATCCAGTACCAGGGCGCCCTCTCCATTGACAAGGTTGACGAGCTCCTGGGCCGATACCGCCTGGCCGCCCCGGTTCGTCTCATTGCGGATGAAAAGCACGAGGAGCACAACAAACGTGCCCACCAGGAACGGATGGTTACCGATGAACGTAAACAGCTGATCCATGACGCGGACAACCCGGCAGTAATTCGAGGGCGCGAATTATACACAGCGAGCTGCCGCCAACGATGACAGTTTCGGGCCCAAACAACATTGGCTTTACAGATTTCGAAGATCGCGCCCGGTACAATCAGCGATCACCCGCAACGAACCTGCCTGACATGCCCAGCACCAGCCTGCTCATCATCCTGGACGGCTTCGGCTACAGCGAGTCTGTCAAAGACAATGCGATCCACAGCGCCAACACACCGGTGTGGGATCGGCTGTGGCGGGAGGCGCCGCACACGCTCATCGACGGTTCCGGAGGCCACGTCGGGCTGCCCGACGGCCAGATGGGCAATTCTGAGGTCGGCCACATGAACCTTGGCGCGGGACGCATCGTCTATCAGGACCTGAGCCGCATAAACCTCGATATCGAACAGGGCACGTTTGGCAACAATCCTGCTTTTCAGGGCGCATTCGAGAAGGTTCGCAGTTCAGGCAAGGCCCTGCACATCATGGGCCTGCTATCGCCGGGTGGCGTGCATTCGCACGAAGATCAGATTCACGCGCTCATCCGAGCCTGCGCCGAAGCCGGTCTGCACAACGTCTATCTGCACGCGTTTCTGGACGGCCGTGATACGCCACCTCGCAGCGCGGAGCCATCCCTCGCGAGCACAGATGCGTTGCTGCGCGAACTGAACCTTGGCCGTATCGCGTCTATCACAGGACGCTATTACGCGATGGATCGCGACAATCGATGGGACCGAGTGGAACAGGCCTACAATCTGCTCACGGCAGCTGATTGCACACGCCGGGCAGACACCGCCGTCCAGGGCCTGGCGCTCGCATACGAGGCAGACGAAAACGACGAGTTTGTGCAGGCCACCTCCATCGCCGGGCCAGGCGAGCAAGCGGTCGCTATCGACGACGGCGATGCGGTCATCTTCATGAACTTCCGCGCAGATCGCGCCCGGGAGATCACACGCGCGTTTGTGAGCGACGACTTCGATGGTTTCGAACGCAAGCAGCGCCCGGCGCTCGCTGACTTTGTGATGCTCACCCAGTACGCAGACGATATCGACACCTCCTGCGCCTACGCGCCAACGGTTCCCGACAACACCTTTGGTGAGTATCTGGCCAGCCTGGGCAAAACTCAGCTGCGCATTGCGGAAACGGAGAAGTATGCCCACGTCACTTTCTTTTTCTCCGGCGGCAGAGAAGCGCCATTCGAGGGGGAGGAGCGCATTTTAGTGCCGTCGCCGAACGTTGCGACCTACGATCTGCAGCCCGAAATGAGCGCTCGCGAAGTCACCGACAAGCTCGTTGAGGCCATCGAGTCTGGCCGTTTCGATGTCGTGGTATGCAACTACGCGAACGGCGACATGGTCGGCCACACAGGCGTGTTTGATGCGGCTGTGCAAGCAGTGGAGACGCTGGACGCTTGCATCGCGAGGCTTGAAGCGGCAGTGCTCGCAACCGGTGGACAAATGCTGATCACAGCAGACCACGGCAACGTCGAGCAAATGCGCGACGACCACACAGGCCAGGCCCACACCGCGCACACCTGCGAGCCCGTGCCGCTCGTGTACGTTGGCCCCGAGTCGGCATCCGTGAAGCTCGACCACGGCGGCGTACTAGCCGACGTCGTTCCCACCCTGCTGACGCTGATGAACCTGCCGATACCACCCCAGATGACCGGACGGTCACTGGCGCTCGCGGCTGACCAGGCTAGCAATCGGGAATCCGCCTGAAGCGCCAGCACTACAGACTAGCGCTGTCCTGGCTGCTCGGCGCGAGCCTCGCAGTCTCGGCCTTCGCTGCGCCCGGCGATAGAGCACAGGCGCAAAGTGAGCTGGCAGATATCGTAGCCGAGCTGAACGGCCTGGATTCCTGGTTCGCCAGAGCGAAGACCGCACGCGAGCGATACCAACGAGACCTGCGCGATGCTGACAAGGAGATCGCTGAAGTGACGCGCAGCATCGCGGGCATCCGCACGCAGCTCGCAAACACACAGAAAAGCCTTGATGAGCTGGCAACGCAACAAGGCAAGCTCGAACTCCAGCGCAAGGGCCAGGCCGAGCAAATCGCGAAGCATCTGCGGGCCGCCAGCCGCCTGACGGGACAGGATTTCTTCAAGCTACTGTTGAACATGGAGTCACCTGAGCGCTTCGAGCGCATGATGCGCTACCATCAACGCTTCTCCGAGGCCCGGCTGGCAAACCTCGCCGCGTACAAAGACACGCTTGCCGAGCTGGCTAGCAATGCCGAGGCAACAACCGCCCAACAGGCGCAATTATCCGCACAGCAGACATCCCTCACTCAGCGCAGCGAGGTGTTGGCAGGCTCCCGTGCCCAGAGGCAAACGCTGCTGGACGAACTACTGGCCGAGGCGGAAACTCAGGAAGCACGCCGGCAACGACTCATAGCGGATCAGCAACGCCTGACCGCGCTGATCGACGAAATCAAACGCCGCTCGAACCGCCTCGACGGCGCGGAATTTGTCGCCAACAAAGGCAGTCTGCCCTGGCCACTCACCGGCCAACTGGTGCATTCGTTCGGCAAACCTCGTTCCGGCGGCAAGCTCGTCTGGCACGGCATGCAGATCAGCGCCAAGGAAGGCGCGCCTGTACGCGCCGTGCACAGGGGGCGCGTGGTATTCGCGGACTGGCTACGCGGCTTTGGGCTGCTCACCATCGTGGATCACGGCGACGAGTACATGACCCTGTACGCCCACCTGGACAGCCTGTTGAAGTCAAAAGACGATTGGGTTGAGAGCGGCGAGGCAATTGCTGCCGCCGGCCGCAGCGGCGGCCAGCCACAAGCCGGGCTCTACTTCGAAGTCAGGCATCACGGCGAGCCGGAAAACCCGGCACCCTGGCTCAGCAAGACCCGCTAGGTAGATTGCGCGGCAATGTCCGCAGGAACAACGAACATGCCTCAACAACGAACATGGAAAACCGCGCTCGCCTGCACACTTGCGCTCGTGGCTCTGGCGAGTGCCGCTGCGGCAAGCGAACTGAAGCCGGTAGAGCGCAACGTTGTCTACGGCATGGCTTCCGGCGCTGCCTTGCTGCTGGACACCTACCAGCCAGAACCCGGTAAGAGCAGGCACGCCGGCGTTGTCTTTGTACCCGGTAGCGGCTGGTTCGCCAGCGAAGGTTATGACTCTCCTGCCCTCAAAGACATGGCATCGGGCTGGCAACCCGGTGATGACCTCGCGCGCGCAATGATTGCCGCGCTAGTCGATGAGGGCTACACGGTCTTCGTGCCAAGCCATCGGGCTTCACCAGCACACCGCTACCCAGCGGCGGCTGATGACATTGCACGCGCCGTTGCCTTCGTGCGCAAGCACGCGGCACGTTTCGACATCGAGCCGGCGCACCTTGGCGGCGCTGGCACCTCGTCCGGAGGCAATCTGGTCAGCCTGCTCGGTGTCCGCGACGATGTACCGCAAGCGAGCAAGCTCCAGGTGATCGCAACGCTCGGCTCACCCATGGAGTTCGTCAGCTATTTCGAAACAGCAGCATCTTCCGCGGGCCTGGTCAGCTACATGGGCTTCGCCATCGGCTTCCTGCCAGACAGCCATCCGTACAAGCAGGCCTACCGGCAGGCATCCACCGTCGCGCATCTGGATACAAGTGATGCGCCTCATCTGCTACTGCACGGCAGCATCGATGAACTCGTACCGCTGAGCCAGGCAAACGATGCCGCGGCCGCCATGCAGGCGCGGGGCATCGAGCACAAGCTGATCGTGATTCCGGGCGGCAAACACTCCGAGCATCTGCTCGGCGCTAACGGTAAGTGGCTGGCAGACTATCGCGCCTGGTTTGGCCAACACCTGCCGGGCAGGAAGCAGTAGCGCCGACGAATCTGCGGTAGCCTGTCGGCTCAGCAGAGCACTTGGAGACCAGCGTGTCGCCACGGCCACTTATCCTCTTCGGCATATCCCTATCACTGGTCACCGGCGTCATCCTGGGGGTGGTCGCCGCCAACCGCCTGCTGCTCAGCACAGACTCGGGTGGGCTCTTGACGCTCACCGAAGTCGCCCGCCAGATTCAGGATAACTACATCGACACCGTGTCTCCCGAGCGACTGACGGAAGCCGCCCTGAGGGGCATGGTGGGCGAACTCGACATTCACTCGAGCTACCTGGATGAACAGGACTACGCGAGCCTGCAGGCGGAAACGAACGGCGGTTTCGTTGGTATCGGTGTCGAGCTTGCGGTGATCGAGCGGCGCTTCACTGTCGTGTCTCCGCTTAGCGGCAGTCCCGCAGAACGAGCTGGCCTGCAAGCCGGCGACGTTCTGATCGAAGTAGACGGCGAGAGCCTTAAGGGCCTGCTCTTGATCGATGTCATCGATCGGCTACGCGGCGAACTCGGCGCCCCGGTTGATTTGACCCTTCTGCGAGACGATGAACGCATCGAGACCAACGTGCGCCGGGACGTTGTCATGGTAACCAGCGTCGATAGCCGACAGCTCGAAGACGACATCGGCTATCTGCGCATCAATCAGTTTCAGATCGACACCGCCGACGCATTTGATAAGCAACTGGCCGAGCTGGATACCAGCGCAGGGCTCGTTCTCGACCTGCGCAACAATCCAGGCGGTGTGCTGGGTGCATCGGTCGCAGTGGCCGACCGCCTCCTCGACGATGGCCTGATCGTTTTTACCGAGGCGAGAGCCAGAGTTGCCGAACTTCGCTTCGAAGCAACACCCGGCGATGTGCTCGAAGGGGCACCGGTGGTCGTGCTGATCAACCAGGGCAGCGCATCAGCGTCCGAGATTGTCGCCGGCGCACTGGCCGACCATAAGCGCGCCATTCTTCTGGGCGAAACCAGTTTCGGCAAAGCATCCGTTCAAACCGTCCTTCCCCTGTCGGGTTCGCGCGCCGTGAAACTAACCACCGCGCGCTACTTCACGCCGAATGGCCAGGCCATTCACGGGGTCGGCATTACGCCCCATGAAGAGTTATCCACAGCTGACAATGAAAAATTGCTGGCAAGAGCCGTTGCGCTGTTGCGAGGGCTGTAACCCCCACCTATGCTGGCAGCCAGGACACACTGCTTCACGCCGAGTTTTACCCGCCGAGACCACCACCAAAAATAAGAGTGGCCCGGACTGGAAACTCGACTCGCAACGAAACCGAACAAGCGCCGCACCGATAATAAAGAGCACTTTTCGGCATCAAACCAGCGAACGCGTCAGGCAAAGAATAAGAACAAGGCGTGCATGGGATCGGCGCCGACCTGAGAGTCTGGGAGGACACCCTGAAGTCTCTACTTCTCGACGTCGCCGCGCGCGCGCGGCTACTTATTGATATCGCCGCGCACACGCGGCGGGAGCCTCGGAGCTTGCAATCCAGCGTTCGCGCGACGTCGCTAATCGCGGGCTTTGCACTCGCTGCCCTATCCAGCTCGGGCAACGACTTCGTTCCGGACTACGACCAAGCTGCCGGCTACCTCGGCGACTCCAAGCTCGCCATCATCATGGACGACATGGGTTACAGCATGGCGCGCGGACAGCGCGTTCTGGATCTGCCAGGCGCCATGACCATCGCCATATTGCCTTTCACGCCAAGCGCGGCGGAACTCGCGTCCGCCACCGTCGCCCAGGGCAAAGAAGTCATCGTGCATCAACCGATGGAGCCGCAGCGGCCCCAGGGCGCCATCACGGCCAAAGGCATGTTGACCACACGAATGGCGGCAAATGACTTCTACGCCACGCTGTCAGCCGCTATCGACTCCGTTCCACACAGCGTCGGCATCAGCAACCACACTGGTAGCAAACTCACGAGCCACGGCGAACGTATGGGCTGGGTGATGGACCACATTCGGGCGCGCGATCTTTTCTTTGTGGATTCACGGACCAGCGCTAACACGGTCGCCTTTCGAACGGCCCAGGAATTTGATGTGCCGACAGTGAGCCGCGACGTATTCCTGGATCATGTGATCACGCCCGCTGCAATCGAGCGGCAATTCGAACGGGCAGTTCGCCTGGCCAAGTTACGCGGCAGCGCGGTACTCATCGCGCATCCGCACGAAGCCAGCCTGAAATTTCTGGAAGAGCGACTGCCGCGCCTGATCGCTAACGCCGAGGTTCGGCTCGTGACCGCCGGGAGCCTGGTTACCCGCCGAGAAGCGCGTCCAGGTGAGCTTGCCCTGCCGCAAGATCCAATGTCTGCTCATACAGCGCCCGCCCGCTGATCACGCCGAACAGCTGGCCGTTCGAGGCAGCCGCCAGCGCATCAAGGTCTTTTAAGTCGGTAACGCCGCCGGAGGCAATAACCGGCTTGCCGGAAGCCTCCGCGACAGCCAGCGTCGATGGAACATTGACACCCGTGAGCATGCCATCGCGTTCGATGTCGGTGTAGACGATGCCAAACAGAGGTAACGCAGCGACGTCGCGGGCCACGTCCAGCGCCTTAATCGTCGCCGTTTCGTCCCAGCCATCGGTAGCAACGCGGCCATCCCGTGCGTCAAGACCGAGAATAACCTGGCCGGGGTAGTCGCGAGCGAGATCCGCGAGAAACTGGGGCTCCTGGATCGCCTTCGTGCCGATGATCACTTGCGAGATGCCAGCCTCCAGGTAACTGCGAACCACCGAAACCTCACGAATGCCGCCACCAATCTGAACCGGCACATCGCCCATTACGGCAACGATTGATTCAATGACCGCTCGGTTTTTCGGCTCTCCCGCAAAGGCGCCGTCCAGATCCACAACGTGCAGGCGCCGCGCACCCTGATCTCGCCAGTGCGCCGCCATATCCGCAGGGTCATCACCAAAAATCGTCGCATCGTCCATCCGGCCCTGGCGCAAGCGGACGCAACGGCCTTCCTTGAGGTCAATCGCGGGTATCAGAATCACGGTATCAGCCCCTAGAGCGAGCCCTTGGTGGACGGAATCGTGCCCTGCATGCGGGCATCCGGCGTCAACGCCATCCGCACCGCCCGGCCGAAAGCTTTGAAGATAGTCTCGGCCTGATGGTGTGCGTTGCCACCTTCCAGGTTATCGATGTGCAGCGTGACGTGGGCGTGGTTAACGAAGCCCTGGAAGAACTCGTGCAGCAGATCGACATCAAACTCGCCCACACGCGCCCTTGTGTAGTTAACGCGATACTCGAGTCCGGGCCTGCCGGAGAAATCGATAACCACGCGCGACAGCGCCTCATCGAGTGGCACATAGGCATGGCCATAGCGGGTGATCCCCTGCTTGTCGCCAACCGCTTTGGCGATTGCCTGGCCAAGCGTGATGCCCACATCCTCAACCGTGTGGTGAGCGTCGATCTCGAGATCACCCTTTGCGTTGATCGCGATATCGATAAGCCCGTGCCGTGCGACCTGATCGAGCATGTGGTCAAAGAACGGAAGGCCGGTCACAAGTTCGCACTTGCCGGTGCCATCCAGATCGACACTTACCTTGATCTGGGTTTCAGAGGTATTTCGCTCAATACTGGCTGCGCGCGCCATAGCTGATTCCTGCTCTATACACTGGCCACGACAGCGCGGCACGTCTTTCGGGGCCGCGAGTATAGCGAATGCGCCCGGTTCAAAAAGCCCGCCAGCGCTCCGATTACCCCTCCCCTCCGAGGCCGCGCCGCTTAAGCTTCCTAGAGCCGGTCTATCAAGGAGCCATAGGGCAAAAATTTGTTGCTGGTATTGGCTTTGATCCAGCTGAGTAGCTCCTGTGGGAACTCGCCACGCTCACGCAGCACTCGGGCCATGGCGATGACCGGAGATTTCGCGCCGGCCTGCCATCCCGAGAGGCGGTCCTCTGCCAACGTAAAGAGCCTGATCAGAGACACCAGTTCGGTGCTGTCCATTGATGCGGCCCGCAACTTCCACGGCGCCGCATCGCTCGCCAGAGCCGCAAGCGCGGTGACATCGCTCTGTGTCAGCCCGAAGCCTTTCGGATCAGACTCAACAGCCTGGGCGGCCGCCAGAAAACTGGCGAGCGCTTTATCGTCCAGCGTGTGCATGCCTGGCGCTGCCGGATCCCAGCTCGCAACACCACCGGTCTTGTTCTCACTGCTCACGTCGTACTCACCTGAATTTCTGAACCCATCGCCGACCTACCTTTTAATCGTCGCACAGCGGCCGGCGCCTTGGGATGAACATCCGTTACGCAGAAGGCCTGCCATTTCACAACTTGGTTACATCGACGAGACACTATTGTCCGCGATGAGTGCTTGAATACCACTGTACCCACGCAACAGCCAGCAGTACCGCCATGATCGAGCAAAGCAAAACCAGCGAGCGCATCTTCGAAGCCAACGGCCAGTGGTTCTATCGCATTCGTGGCGAGCAGAACGCGGGCCCATACGCTTCACGCACCGAGGCCGAAAAAGCGCTGACCAAGTTCGTGCGTAAGTGCCGTGGCCGCATGCAATTCCGTCTGCGCCTGCCCACCGACAAACTCAGTGGTTTGTTCACGAAGGACCACGCGGCCGCCTGAGCCTCTATTCGGCCGCCGGTATATCGTTGGCGCCCCTGGCGGGGTGCATCCCCAGCCATCCCTCGATCATCCCACCTCAACCATCGATGCCTGATTCAGGCAGCCTTCATTCGCAACCCTTATCATCCACCTTGAAATCGTCTGCGCTGTCTGAGCGAGGGGAGCGATCCAGCTGGCGTGTCCGTCGGCATCACAGTTTTGAACCCCATTTGCTCTCAGCCAGGCTTCCACACACAGCCTGGATTAACTCATGCGAGTCTTTCTGATCATCGTTGTTGTTGTGTTCGTCGCTGCTGCGGGCGCCCTCGTCTGGCTCACGGGTGATCCGAATAGGTTCAAGCCGCAGATAGAAGCTGAGCTCAGCAGGATCAGTGACGCAGACGTAACGCTGAATGGCGATCTGAGCTGGCAGTTGTTCCCACCGGTCACGCTGTCCGCTCGGGATGTAATCGCCCGCGACGACGACTCAGTGATCACTGTCGGCGAGCTGAAAGCCGACATCGACGCGCTCAGCCTGTTGGATCCTCCCGAAGACTGGCGCATCAACAACATCACTATCCTCAACGCCAGCCAGGTTGAAGACGACACGGAACTGGTGGTTCGGCGAGCTGAGATCGACGATTTTCGCTTCGGTCAGAGCACGCCAATCGCAGCTCAAGGACGCTACACCTCGGGCGATGTGACGTATCCGTATACCGTTAGGGGCGAGGTAACCTACGACCGGGAGCAGGACACGCTGGCACTACAGAGCCGAGAACTATCGGTCGCCGGCACAAGCGCGAGCTGCGATATCACCATCACCGGCCTCTCCCGAGACAAACTCGAACCCTTCAGTGACGACGAGCTGATCCCTACTGATACTTATCGCCAGTACGACTGGCTCGGTAGGTGCCTCATCCCGAGTTTGACGCTGGCCGAGAAAACGTTTGAAGCCGTTGCGGTGGACTTGCAGAACAAGCGCGGCGAGGCCGCACACAAAGTCGTTGTACCAGACGCTTTCGGCGGCAGCGCAGAGCTGGACATCAATGTCGACGCGCGCAGCAAGGCTGTCACATGGTTGATCAAACCTACCCTCACAGAGGTCGATAGCGTCAAGCTGATGGCGTGGCTCGAGCAGTCCTTCAAATGGGCCGCCCCACTAGCACTCAACGGTGAGCTGCGCGGGCGCGGGAACACGCAGCAGACACTACTGCGATCGCTCAACGGTAATACCCGTTTCGACGGCGGCCAGGGCGACATCAGCATCGCAACGATTCGCGAGCAGCTGGTCAAAGTAACCTCTCTTGCTGGCGACAGCTCTCGAATAGAGAACTGGCCGGAGATGCTCGGCTACCAGGTCTTCAATGGTGAATGGACGCTCAATGGCACTAAGTCGGCGCTGGATTTCCAACTAGACAATCTTTCGGCAACGGCCAGAGGGTTGTTTGATCCGGTTACTGAGGAGATTGATCTGGCCATAGAACTGACATTCCAGAAGATCGATGAGCTCAACAGCTTCGATGTAAACGACTACCTCGTGAACGTCCCGATTCCCGTGCGCTGCACAGGCACGACCAACGATCCAAAATGCCGGATCGACAGCGCCGGCGTCAGTCGCTTGATCGGCCGCGTGCTGTCGGGAGACGTGAACGACCCGTTGCGCGAGAAGCTCGAAGAGACCATCGACAAAGAAGTGCCGGAGGAATACCAGGGCGCGGCGAAAGCGTTACTCGACCTTCTAGGCGGTTCCCTGGATTCCGAGCGCAGGCCGCGCCAACCTGAGGGCAGTGAGGCGCCAGCCGAGCCAACTCCCGAGGAAATCTGAGACACTGCGCGCCTGACGCTTTCGGGCGCGCATTGTTGCGAGGATCAGTGACTACAAGCTTTGCCGATCGACTGCTCGACTGGTGGGACGGCCATGGCCGCAAAGACCTGCCGTGGCAATCTAACAAAACGGCGTATCGCGTCTGGCTGTCTGAAGTAATGCTGCAGCAGACTCAGGTAACAACGGTGCTGCCGTACTACCAACGGTTTCTCACTCGCTTTCCCGATGTCCATGAACTAGCCCGAGCAGATCAGGACGCCGTTCTGCATCAATGGACCGGACTCGGCTACTACTCCAGAGCGCGAAATCTGCACCAAACCGCACAGATAGTGAGCATCGAATTTGCTGGCGATTTCCCGCGCGAACAAGACGCGCTGGAAGCGCTACCCGGAATCGGGCGCTCAACGGCAGCGGCAATCATTGCGAGCGCCTACAACGCACGGGGCGTGATTCTCGACGGCAACGTCAAGCGAGTTCTCGCTCGTCTCGAGACAGTGGACGGCCATACGACCAGCGCAGCCACGACAAAGCGTCTGTGGGAATACGCTGAAGAGCACACGCCGTTTGAGCGGAACGCCGACTACAACCAGGCGATCATGGATCTCGGCGCGCTCGTGTGCCGGCGTAGCAAACCCGAGTGTGATCGATGCCCAGCCTTGGATGTGTGCAAAGCAGCCGCCAGCGAAACTGTAGATCGATATCCAGGAAAGAAGCCCAAAAAGGAGAAGCCTGTTCGCCAGGCAAGCATGTTCGTTGTCAGAGCTCCGTCTGGAGCCGTACTACTCGAACAACGCACCGGCAAAGGCGTTTGGCAGGGTCTGTGGAACCCGCCAGAGCGGGCGCTCCAGACCAGTGCGGAAAGCCTACTCATGGAACTCGGCCTCAATCAGGCGGACTGTCTGGAGGTGCAAGGCGGCAGCGCTTTCAGGCACACCTTCAGCCACTATCATCTCGATATCCTGCCGACCTTCATCACTTTAGAGAAACAACCGGCCGCCATCGCTGAGGCGGACACTCGCCGCTGGCATCTGCCCGAAGCTCAAGGTGGCAACGAGGCTATCGGGCTATCGGCTGTAGCCGTTAAACTGCTGGAGCTCGCCTCAAACCCAGGCCAGGAAACACTCCTATGACCCGTCTCGTGCATTGCCGAAAGTACAACGAAGAGCTCGAAGGGCTCGAGCGGCCGCCCCTGCCTGGTGCTGCCGGTAAGGACATCTTCGAAAACGTATCTAAAAAGGCCTGGCTCGAATGGCAGAACCTGCAGACCATGCTCATTAATGAGAAACACCTCTCGTTGATCGATCCAGAAGCGCGGGCATATTTGGGCGATCAGATGGCCAAATTCCTCTCCAACGAAGACGTCGACCGCGCAGATGGATACGTGCCCACCGACTCTGACGATTGAGGTCTCTTGGATAGCAAACCAACCCGCTATGCCCATCTGGCCTGCGAGTTGACGCTGCCACGCTACGCCGGTTTAATACGCCGCTCGCTGATCACCGCCCACCGGTGAAATCAGCGACTGTTGGCTCCCCACTGCTACGTTCGGCTCAAGGGAGATCACATAGGGCCAGGTAGCTCAGTTGGTAGAGCAGCGGATTGAAAATCCGCGTGTCGGCAGTTCGATTCTGCCCCTGGCCACCAACGTCGTTCGCTCCGCGAACGACGGGCATATCAGATCTGAGAAGCAACAGCGATTTTTATCGATCGTTCGCATCGCGAACCATCGATAAATGCGCGAGTGCGCTGCCCACTACGCGTCTTCGCGAGAAGCAACCATTGCAATGCAATGAGTGCGACGTGGCGATCTCGCAATCAAGGCAACATAGACAACCGAACCAGATTACCGCAGTCGCTTCGCTCCGCGAACGATGTGCGGCAGTTGATTGCGAAGCAATCAATGAGAGCAGCGTTTTTTATTGATCGTTCGCATCGCGAACCATCGATAAATGCGCGAGTGCGCTGCCCAAACAAAGACAACCGAAACCTAATCGCTCTCAGCTTTCTGCTCTCATCAGGAGATTGCCACCGCCAGCCTCTGGCTTCCCTCGCAACGACGAGTGCTACGCGCGAGTGCGCTGCCCCCCTACTGATCATCGCGAGACGCACGAAAGCACAGCTTTCGAGCAACGAAGCGATCTCCAACTTCCTTGGTGTGCACCGACCTTCATTGAAAACTAATTTCGAAACTGGGTCGCATCCGTATAGAAGAATGCGGACACCTCGTATGGTTGGGGCCAGCCTCGAGGCACCTGCTGGCTATTCCTATGAACAAGGCAGCTATGCGAGAAAAATGACATCGAAGCATTGATGTCCCAATCGCCAGGCTGAATGCTAAGGCATTGAGATCCGAGTAAAACCATCAGCACAACCACACGCAGAGTTAAGAAATGACAGATTGGCTAAAAGCAGGCAACAACGCCGTCATTACAGGAGGGGCAAGCGGTATCGGCCTCGCCTCCGCGCGTCACTATCTTTCGGTCGGGATGAACGTTCTGATTGCGGATCTGGACGCAGACGCGCTTCAGCGCGCCGCCGTGGAACTCAAAGATATCGGTGAAGGAGCTCTACACACCCAGACGTGTGACGTTTCAGATATCGATCAGCTCCGAGCGCTGCAGGAAACAGCCAGCAAACTGGGTAACGTTCATTGTTTGATGAACAACGCCGGCGCGGCGCTGCCACCGAACGCTCCATGGGAGAATATCGAAGCCTGGAAGAAGCAGCTGGATGTAAACCTGTGGGGAATCATTCATGGCTGCCATGCGTTTGTGCCATCGATGCTGGACGCGGGCGAACCCGCCGCCGTCATCAACACCGGCTCGAAGCAAGGCATTACAAACCCTCCCGGCGGCTATGCCTACAACCTTTCCAAGGCTGGAGTAAAGGCTTACACAGAGAGTCTCGCTCACGCGTTTCGTGAAATCGAAGATTGCCCACTCCGCGCTCACCTAATGGTCCCGGGCTTCACCTATACCGGGATGATCGCGCGCTTCATTCCGGACAAACCTCTGGGCGCATGGACCTCAGAACAGGCGGTCGAGTTCATGATCGCATCCTTGCAACGCGGCGATTTCTATATTCTCTGCCCAGACAACGACACTCCGCGCGAGCTCGACGAGAAGCGAATTCAATGGAACACGGATGATTTGATCAAGAATCGGCCCGCTCTATCGCGCTGGGATGCGAGTTTCGCAGACGACTATGAGGCTTACATAAGAGACTGAAACGAAAATTGGGGTCAGTGTAAAGGGACACAGCAACTGGCCTGATTTCGTGAGTTTACTCTGACACTTTACACCGACCCCAATCCTCGCACAGTGTATGGCTGAGATCGGCCAGAAGCAGCGAGCCGTCGCTACTGGGAAATTTGCGCCCGCCTGCCGAACGCAATGAGTACGACGCGGCGACCTCCCAATCAAGACAACACCGGCCGCCGAACCAGATTGCCGCAGATGCATTGCTGCTCGGCACACAATGACGGTCAATTGGTCGTATTTCTTAGGCAACGCCATGAATCTGCTACCGAGCCGACATTCGCGTGGACGCTATTGTTGCTCTTCACCGGATCGACTAGTCTTGAGAGACGCACAGCAAACGATCCTGGGGAGAATCAAGTGCTCAACATCCCATCGATAAGTCCGTCGCGGCTTCCAATCGCATTTTCTTTAACCTTAATACTGTCTCTTACTCAATTCTCGCACGCCGCCGAATTAGAAGAAATCATTGTTACAGCGCGCTCGGTAGAAGAATCCGTCCGCGACATCCCAGTAGCGATTACAGCCGTAGGCGAGGAACGACTAAACCGGTTCGCGTTAGAAAGCATGACTGATTTGGAAGCAATTACGCCTCAGTTATCCGTCTTTCGCGCCGGCAACGGCAACGGTGCGTCCATACAGATACGCGGTGTTGGCTCAACCACGACGTCTATCGGCATTGAGCAGTCAGTCGCCGTAATTCTCGATGGCGTCTACTTCCCACAAGGTCGAGCCATTAACGAAGGCCTCTTTGATGTCAGTCAGGTTGCCGTATTGAAAGGACCGCAAGCACTCTATTTCGGCAAAAACGCAACCGCTGGGGTCGTCTCCATTCAGACCAACAATCCTGGAGACGAATTCGAAGCCAGTTTGCGCGTTAACAATGAATTCGAAAGCGACGACCTGACCTTGGAGGGAATGATCTCCATTCCGATCAACGAGAAAATCGGTGTTCGTCTCGCTGTTCAGACGTCAGAGATGAGTGACGGGTGGATTGAAAACAATGCGCTACCCGAAGCCAACGCCTATCAAACTACGGACGCAGCCACCTTCGCACAAGAGACCTACAACAACCCGCGCGCAGCCTCAGACTGGCCCCAAGAAGAAACGACATTTGCGCGCTTGACGGTTGCCGGCGATCTCAGCGATCAGTTCAGCTACAACCTAAAGGGATCCTATGCCAAGTTCGAACAAGGCACGCCTAGCGGTGGGCTCGAGCTATTCGATTGTCGCGCTCTTGCTGGCATCGCCCACCAGGTAGCGGCCGTGGTACCCCAGCCCCCCGGACGACAAACACCTCTCGTCGAGCCAGTTGGCTTGCCTACCGCGGACTGTCGGCCTGACGGCCAAAGAGGTTGGAACAACGTTCCACCAGACATCGCGAGAACAAACCGCCTACTAAGCCAATTCGGTGGCGACGATGGTGACCTCTACGAATCCTGGGCCGTTACCGGCAACTTCAATTGGACATTCGAAAACTTCGACCTGAATGTCATACTGAACTATCACGACCAGGACGCCGAATGGGTAGGAGACCAAGACGCCACCGGTGTCACCTCAATTTTTGCTGGCGAGAGAAACACGTTTGACAATCTCTCCGCTGAATTTCGCCTGGTTACCCGCCTAGATCAACCGATCAACTTTGTTGTCGGCGGCTATTTGCAGGAAACCGAAAGGTATTTCAACCAAGTCGTGAACTTTGCCGGCGCGCGGAACACCTTGGCGGATCCAAATGACGAGTTCACAGCTTACGACAAAATTTCCGAAACAGATGGCGATACACAGTCTCTGTATGCAGAGGTCATCTGGGACATCAACGAGCGCTGGCAGCTAACGGCAGGTGCAAGGTACATCGACGAAAATAAAGAGTCCTACTTCATCCAACCATACGTAAACCCCTTCTTTACCGGGCTGTTTACACTCTACGATCCTGGTGACCCGTCAACTCGCGCCGTCGCTGACCAGAATTTCGACGACGTTATTCCCGAGGTCACGCTACGATTCGAACCCACGGACAACTTAACGCTCTACGCGGCATACAAAGAAGGGTTCAAGTCGGGCGGCTTCTCCAACAGCGCCATTCTGAGCAATTTGTCACCGCCTGGGTTCTTTGACTTCACTTTCGATACTGAGGAGGTGAAAGGCGGAGAAATTGGGGCGAAGGCGTCTCTGCTCGACGGCACGATGCAGGCGTCGTTCGAAGTGTTTTTCTACGACTTCTCGGATCTGCAGGTGGACTTCTTCAACTCAGCGCAGTTTGCTTTCGTCACTGACAATGCTGGCGGATCTGAAACCAAAGGCGCCGAACTGCAGATTGATTGGCTCACTCCAATCGAAGGGCTGTCCGTCTCGGGCTCCCTTGGCTACCTGAAATCGACCTTTACAGATTTCGAGAGCTTCTGTACGACCGGCCAGACGGCGGCGCAAGGGTGTATTTTGCCGCCCGCTCCTGCTGTAGAGACAGACGCTCGACAAAACTTGGATGGTAATACGCGGCCCAACGCACCGAAGTGGAGCGGATTCCTGGCGTTAAACTACGAGACACCGATAACCAGTAACATCGTGTTCGGCGCTACCGCCAATGTTCAATTCAGAAGCAAGCTTGGCTTGCTTTCGACGGACGCTACCGCCACGCAGAGCGGATACCAAACATATGACGCCAACATCAGGGTCGGCGCTGCCGATGGAAGGTGGCAGGCGGCTCTCATTGGCAAAAACCTGAGCGACGAATACGCCTTTCGTAGTGCAGGCAACACCCCTGGAACCGGAGGCAATACGGGTACATCGGAAGGCTTTCCATCCGACTTACAGGGAGTCGCAATCCGACCTCGCCAAGTTGAGCTTGAGTTGACGTACCGCTTCTTCTAAGCCGGTGTCATGCGGACTGTTTCAAGCCTGAACGGTCCGCTTCGCTACGCACTGACCAGACGGAGCCTTCGTTGCGCAGGAATAGGAGCGACGAAGGTGCCTCGCAATACAAGAAACACTGCTAACTTCAAGAGATCGTCGCAATCGCGTCGGGCTCTCGGGACCTGTAAGCCCGCGCCTGCCGCCGGCTGAACGCAAGAAGTACGCGCTACTTCGCAACAACGGTTATAGCCGAACTCCAATAATCTGTCATGGTGCGTGCAGATTGCAGAACAATATCGGCAACTCGCATCCAAAATACGATGACGACTCGACGCACTCCAGGAGGCTCCCAATGAGCGAAGCGCACACGACCTCAGCAGATACGTCCCTTACGGGTTTCAACCCCGCAGATCCGGAGTTGTTCCGCGACGAGAAGATCCTGCCTTTCTTTGAACAAATGCGCGCCCGCGAACCTGTCCATCGCTGTCCCGACAGTCCCTACGGACCGTTCTGGTCAGTCACGCGTTATGAAGACATCATGGCTGTCGACAAGAACCATGAAGAGTTCTCCTCGGACGCGCGAGCCGGCGGCATCATCATCGATGATGGCAATGTCGGCGATCCAGATAGCGACTTCTTCGTCAGCAGCTTTATCACCATGGATCCTCCAGACCACGGGCCTCAGCGCAAGGCTGTAAATAAGATCGTGGCACCAAGCAGCCTGATGAACTTTGAATCCCTCATTCGCGAGCGCACCACAAAGCTGCTCGACTCGCTTCCTGTGGGCGAGGAGTTCGACTGGGTTGAATCGGTCTCCATCGAGCTCACAACCCTGATGCTCGCGACCCTGTTCGACTTTCCCCTTGAGGACCGCCACAAACTTACCCGCTGGTCAGACGTGTCTACCGCCGAACCGGGCTCGCCCATTGTAGGCACCCAAGAAGAACGAGCTGCCGAGCTCATGGAGTGTCTCGAGTATTTTTCTCGCCTCAAGAAAGAACGCAGGGATGGCCCGGCGAACCTGGATCTCGTCACCATGCTAGCGCAGGATGCGGCAACTGCTGACCAGCCCGACTTCAACTTTCTTGGCAACCTGATGCTTCTCATCGTTGGCGGCAACGATACAACCCGAAACACCATGAGCGGCAGCATCAATGCCTTCAATCAGTATCCCGATCAGCTGGATAAACTAAAGGCCAAACCCGCGTTGCTCGGAAACATGGTGTCCGAAGTTATACGCTGGCAAACGCCGCTGGCGCATATGCGCCGAACGGCGAACACAGACACGATGATCGGTAGCCAGCCCATCGCCAAAGGCGACAAGGTCGTCATGTGGTACTACTCGGGCAATCGGGACGAATCGGTGTTCGACAACGCAAACGCGTTCGACATCACTCGCAAGAACGCACGCCAAACGATGTCTTTCGGTTTCGGACTACACCGGTGCATGGGTATGCGATTGGCAGAGGTACAGATGAAAGTGCTTTGGGAGGAGATATTGAAGCGCTGGGATCGCATTGAGCTCACTGGCGACGTCGAGCGCGTTGAGTCAAACTTCGTGAACGGCTACACCAAGATGCCGGTACGAATCGTCGCGTAACCGGTTTGCCGTCTTGGCGGGCACAAGCTTCGTCATCCCGACTCACCGTCATCGCGAGCCGAAGATTTCGCAGAAATCATGAGGCGCGGCGATCTCGCTTTGGTAGCTGCGCAGCCAATTTCATGAGATTGCCGCAGTCGCTTCGCTCCTTCGCAATGACGGGTCTGTAGCTTCGTCGTCGCGATTCACCGTCATCGCGAGCCGAAGATTTCGCAGAAATCATAAGGCGCGGCGATCTCGCTTTGGTAGCTGCGCAGCCCAATATCATGAGATTGCCGCAGTCGCTTTGCTCCTTCGCAATGACGGGTCTGTAGCTTCGTCGTCGCGATTCATAGTCATCGCGAGCCGGAGATTTCGCAGAAATCATGAGGCGCGGCGATCTCCCGAGATTCTCTAATGTTGGTGTCCACCCGCGCCATGCGCATGGCCGTGCGCAAGCTCGGTCGCCGTAGCCTCACGCACGTCGACAATCTCGACGGAAAAGTTGAGGGTCTTCCCAGCGAGCGGATGATTGGAATCCACATCCACACTCTTAAGACCAATCTTCAGCAAGACAACCTCTCGAACACCCTTATCAGTGTTCAATTGAACGGTCATCCCGGGCGCCAAACGGCCTTTGGTCAGAACGTGTTTCTTCGGAACTCGCTGCGTGGAGTCTTCCGTTCGCTCACCGTAGCCCTTTTCGGGTGGCACGATCACTTCGAAAGCATCACCTGCAGCTTTACCCTCAAACGCTTCCTCCAACCCTGGCAACATGCTGCGCTTGCCGTGCAGATAGAGAATGGGATCTGAGGAGTGTGAGTCTTCAAGCTCGTTGCCTTCTATATCACTCATTCGGTAATGAAAGGAAACGACCGCATTAGATTGAATATTCAAAAGTCCGCCCTGTTGTGAGATGTTTGCAGCCGAGACTTGGGGTTAGTGTAAAGGGTCATAGTGAATGGCCTGATGTCGTGAGCTTACTCCGACACTTTACACTGACACCATTACCCGAACCCATCACAGCTACGCCGAGAGCGATTCAGGTGTGCTCGGAGAACCCCATGGCAACAGCCAGAAACGCGTTCCTCACCCTATGCGCAGCATTGCTGTTGTCCAGCTGCGGCGACCCCATCGGTGCTCCATGCGACTTTACAGGCAGCGGCTTTACGGCGAGCGATAACTGCCGTCACCGTTGTCTTGAACACCGAACCATAGAATGCCCGGACGGCTCAGAGATCAAAGGCCCAAAAGTCTGCTCAGGCCGAACCCAGTGTGACCCGGGTGAATGCGGCGACGGCCAAGTTTGCTATCACGTTAGCGATCCGTTTGACAAAGACAGCTATTGCATCGAAGACACCATGTGCGGCGCCCTGGAGAATTCCGAGCTAGCCGACTGGGAAGCCACATCAAAAGCACGCTCGGATGAGTTGATCAAAGCCTGGGAAGAGAAACAGGCCAGGCGAACCAACATCCCAACGAAACCGGCCGACGACGGACAATAACGCCCGAAGCTGCCGATCAGAAGTTTGAGGCTGCTACCCCCCGCTAGAGAATTCCGCTCTTGTGATCCGCCCAGTAGCGATCCTTAAGCAGACGCTTGTACAGCTTACCGGTCGGCAATCTCGGTAACTCGGCTTCAAAATCGATAGAGCGCGGGCACTTCTGCCGGGACAGGTTTGCTTGGCAATAGGCCATCAGCTCTTCAGCCAGCTGCGCGCTGGGCTCAATGCCATCCAACGCCTGCACCACTGCCTTCACTTCCTCGCCAAGGTCTTCGTTGGGCACGCCAAACACAGCGGCATCAGCGACTTTGGGATGCGAGATCAGCGCATCTTCGGCTTCTTGAGGATAGATGTTCACACCACCGCTGATGATCATGAAGGTGGAGCGATCAGTCAGATAGAGATAACCGTCTTTCACGTAGCCGACATCGCCAACGGTGCTCATTCTGCCGTCGGCGGACATAGATTCTTCAGTCTTTTCTTTGTTGTTGAAATAGCTGAATTCGCTCGCCGTCTCGAACCACAACTCACCGGGTTCGCCTTCAGGGCATTCGTTGCCATCTTCATCCAGCACGTGAAGCGTTCCCAAAATGACTTTGCCAACACTGCCCTTGTGCGCTAACCACTCGTGGCTGTCCAGCGCTGAAAAGCCAAGGCCTTCGGTCGCCCCGTAGTACTCGTGAATAATCGGCCCCCACCAGTCGATCATCTGTTCTTTCACTTTGACCGGACAAGGCGCAGCGGCGTGAATAGCAATCTCTAGCGACGATACGTCAGCCTTGGCACGCACTTCCTCCGGCAGCTTGAGCATGCGGCTGAACATGGTCGGTACGAGCTGGCTATGGCTAGGTTTGTACTGAGCAACGTAGTCCAGATATGTCTCCGGGTCGAATCGCTCCATGATTACCGCGGTGCCGCCCATCCTGAGCGTTAGCGAAACCGCCGCCTGCGGAGCAGAGTGGTACAACGGTGCAGGCGACAGATAGACCATGTCTTCACGGTAATGCCAAAGCCCAAGCAGAAATTGATACAGAGCCAGCGGTTCCCCCGGAGGCTGTTCGGGTAGCGGGCGCAGGATTCCTTTGGGACGACCGGTTGTGCCGGAGGAATACAACATCGCAACGCCAAGCGACTCGTCCTCAATCGGGTGGTCTGGAAAACGCGCAACCGCCTCCTCAAATACCTCAAAGCGGGTGCCCGAAACGGGCTTGGGTAAGTCCGCGTTAGCACCACCAACGACCAGGCAAAGCCGGACGTCAGGGCAGTCGGCTAGCGCTTCAGCAGCAACCTGGAGTTTGTCGACTGATACGACCAACACCTGAGACTCGCTGTTGTTCAGGATGTAGGCGAGCTCATCGCCCTTCAAATAGTGATTGATGCAGGTGTAGTACAGACCTGAACGTTCACCCGCGCTCGAGCATTCGAGATACCGGCTGTTGTTCTCCATAAAGATGGAGAAGTGATCCAGTCGCTTGAGACCCTGGTCTCTGAGCAGATGAGCAAGCCGGTTTGCGCGCGCCTCAAACTCACGATAGGTGACCGTCTCTCCGGTGCTGGCCATGACAAACGCCGCACGATCCGGATTCGCCGCCGCGTACTTTCCTGGATACATCGTTTTCCCCTCAAGATTTCCCAGTGCTGATCATAACCGCGGAAGCTCGAGTTGACTCAAGAACGCCGCACGTGAATGCTGGTCCTGACGATACAAAAGGATGCAGCCATGAGCGAAACAGTCGAACGGCCCCAAGCCACCTTTACCAGCATGGAAAACAGCACCAAGGAAGACTGGGACATCATCGGCGCAGAAGCCGCTGGATACTCCGCCGAACTGCCTGATCGCGTTCTGGATCACCTGAGACTCCTCGCCGGCGATACCGGCGGCTTCCCAGTAACGAGGCTCGAGCACAGCCTGCAGACGGCGACGCGCTGTTTCGAGGCCGGCAAAGACGAAGAATATGTAGTGTGCGCACTTCTGCACGACATCGGTGACACGCTAGGCAGTTACAACCACGCTGACATCGCGGCAAGCATTCTCGAGCCGTTCGTCAGCGAAGAGAATCACTGGATCGTTGCCCACCACGGCATATTCCAGGGTTACTACTTCTTCCAGCACATTGGTCTGGATCGCAACTTACGTGAGCAGTACAAAGACAACCCCTACTTTGATGCCTGTGCTGAGTTCTGCCGATACGACCAAGCAGCATTCGATCCGGAATTCGTGTCAAAGCCGCTAGAGTTTTTCGAGCCGATGGTGCGACGCGTCATGGCCAAACCAAAGAAGTCGATCTACAAGCGCAAAGCCTCTTAGCCCTAAACGGCTGCTGGAGAGAGCGCGATTGTCGGCGCTTAACCCCCGAACTCGAGAGGGCCTGTTGTGGCTCTTGGGTGCTTTGGTCCTGGCGATAGCCATAGGGTTCATTGGTTACCGCTTCCCGGGCTCTCATCACGAGCCCATTGTTGGCGCTCTCATCTGGACCGGTCGCCTCGCGTTTCTCGTTTTCCTCATACCCCTGTTTGCCAGCCCTACTCGCAAACTATTCAGAAACGAACTCAGTACTCGATTGATGCGATGGCGACGCAACGCCGGCATCGTCTACGGCGGCATCCAGAGCGTGCATCTGATCATCGTCTGCATGATGTTTGCGCTGATGCCCGAACCGCCAACCGAAGAAATCATGGTCATCATTGGCGGGTTTGGTCTCGCCTTATCCGTCGCCATGCTAATCACGTCGTTTCCGAGGCCAACGCGGTTCCTTGGTCCAAAACTCTGGAAGTGGACGCACAAATCGGGTTTCTACGTGTTCATGACAATCTACTTCTACGACTTTGTAGTGGAGCCAATTCTGCTCGACAACCCCACGTCTCACTTGCCTTGGGCCACGCTCACTCTGCTCGGCATGCTTGCACGGATAGTTGCTATGGTTCCTGGCTCACAACGAGGACAACCCGCCTGATGAGAAACCTGTTTCTAACCGTCATTCTCTCGGCGATAACAGTGGCTTGCGCGGAAACCGAGCAGTCAACAAATGCCAGCGCACCCAGCGTGGAGAGCGCAACCGTCCAGGACCTGGTTGATACAGCCGAGCGAATCGAAAACTCGACGGGCTGGTTTGAAATCCTCAAGTTGCCAAACGATGTCTATGCTCTCTGGGAGCCGGGGCATGTCGAGAAAGTGAATTCGTTCTTCGTGCTTGGCAGCGACCGAGACCTTCTTTACGACACTGGCATGGGAATCGCCCGAATCAGCCAGGCGATCGACGATCTGCGCAAGCAGGAGAATTTGCCCACCAAGCCGATTATCGTCGTCAACAGCCACAACCATCTGGATCACAACGGCGGCAACCAGGAGTTCGCTGAGATCTGGACGGTGAATGAGCCTTGGGCGATCAGACGCCTCACTTCCGGCGTTCGCGGCGGAGAGGAAGGTGGCTTCGTCAGTTATTGGAGTCAGCTACGCGATCACGATGGGGTTGAGCCTCCGGCAGACTTCTCGCCCGACACGCACGCCATCCCACCCTACCCCGAGGATCAGATTCGCTTTCTCGACGACAACGAGAAGGTCGACCTTGGCGACCGGCAGTTTGCCGTGATTCGCACGTTCAGCCATTCACCGGACGGGATCGCGTTATACGGTGCGCAAGAGAATCTGTTTTTCGGTGGCGATACGTTCTATGGGCCGGAGTACCTGATCACAGATATCAATCTGCTCGCTGCTGATCTCAAGCGAATCGAAACGCTGCCGATTGAGTGGCACTACGCCTCCCACGGCGCACAGCTCATCACCGCCATGCAGCAGGGCAAGCATCTGGCCGCCGTTTCACGCATGATCAATGGCGAAGGCGAAACCGGTTCAACCACGTTTGCCGGGTTCGAGATACCGATGCAACAACTGGACGGCGTCGCGGTAGTGGTCGCCCCGGAGCTGCTGCTGTACTAAGTAACGACAAGCAGACAACACACGCGGAGACGCAAACACGAGGCAACCGTCATGGATCGAGCACTGCAGATCGACATACTCAAAGAGCTGATGGAACAGCTCGACTCGGGACGCAACATCGACGCCGGCGCGCAGTACCGCATGGCTACCGATGTCTACACTAGCCCAGACATTGCCGAGCGGGAGTGGGAGACGCTATTCCGCAATCACCCCCAGGTCATCGGCGCGACCAGCGACCTGCCTGAGCCTGGCAGCTATCTAACCATCAATGACTTCGGCACACCTGTGCTCGCCACCCGAGACAAGAACGGCGATTTCCACGCGTTCGTCAACGCTTGTCGACACCGAGGTGCTCAGGTCGCATCCGAGCCACGCGGCCGTCGTAACGTCTTTACCTGCCCGTTCCACGCCTGGAGCTATGCAAATTCCGGCGAACTGATCGCGATCACTGACGAACAAGACTTCGGCGCGCTCGACAAATCCTGCAACGGCCTGATTCGATTGCCCGCCGAAGAGAAGGCCGGATTGCTGTGGGTGCATCCACAGCCAGACGGTGAGCTCGACGTGGCTGCGCTCCTTGGTAGCGAATTACTCGCCGAGCTTGAGGCTTGGAACGAAACCGAATTTGCACATGGCGCCGACAAGACCATCGAAATGGATCTGAACTGGAAACTTGCCAGCGACACCTTCGGTGAAACCTACCACTTCGCCAAGCTGCACAAAGACACGCTGGCAAAACTCTACTCAGGCAACAACCTGCACCTCAAAGAGTTTGGCCGGCACCACCGTTTCGTCACGGCTTCGAGACAGATCGCCGAGTTGCGTGATCAGCCTGAAGACAGCTGGGACTACGGTGTGGGCATCGCCTTCACCCTCTACTACTTATTCCCCAACACAATCGTGATACACGGCGGTAACAGCACGCTTCTCCGCTTTTATCCCGATCCAGGAAACCCAGGCCGTTCGATCACACGAGTGTCAATTCACGCTCCGGCTCACGCACTCGAGCATGAGAAGAATCTGGACGCATCACAGATTAGCTCCGAAAGCGTCTATGACGCTGGCAGCGCCGATATCGGCGCAATCGCGGGCGTCCTGGAAGTGTTCTCCAGCACCGTCGAACACGAAGACTACGTGATGGGTGAGATGCAGCAGCGCTCGGCGGAGAGCGGTGCCCTCACCCACGTAACATTCGGACGCAATGAGCCGGCGCTGCACCATCTGCACACGTCGTTTAGAGAAGCTCTGGACCTGCCACCACTCGAAGAGGTTTAGGCCCCAACTCGCAAGTTTTCGGCAACAGATGTAGCTCGTATCGGATGGGGCGGCACAACCGAAAGCCAACGCAAGAAAACGATAGACGCCACACTAGCCGACATGCTCGCCGGCATCGAGAAAATCGCTGAACAAGGCAAATAGATATCCGCGCTCAACAGAATCATCGGTGCCAGCCGTGACGGATCAAACCGCACGTCTCGACACACCGCTTCCCACGCGTATCAAGCTCGCTTTCGGCATTGGCGCAGTCGGCGAAACGGTTTATGTGGGCATGTTCAATACGTTCATTGCCATCTACTACAACCAGGCAATCGGCCTTTCGAACACACTGATCGGAACCGCCGTTCTCCTCGCGCTGATTGGCGACGCCATCTCCGATCCAGCGATCGGCATCATCTCGGACCGTTGGAAATCCAGGCTTGGGCGGCGCCACCCTTTTCTTTTCTTCGCACCCATCCCGCTGGCACTCGCGCTCTGGTGCATATTCAACCCGCCGGAGCTGCTGGCTAGCAAAGAGGCGCTCGCTACCACAGCAGGGCAATGGTGGCTTTTCTGCTGGCTGGCTCTATGGACGATTCTCAGCAGGATATTCCTGACGCTGTATTCGATACCGCATCTTGCACTCGGTGGCGAAATCGTTCGCAACCATCACGAACGCTCTCAGCTATTCAGCATCAACGCGATGTTCGGCTATGCGGCAGGTGCACTGTTCACGTTCATCGCCTGGTCGGTTTTTCTCGCCGGCGAGACGGTTGGCGCTGACGGCGTCGGCGTATCCAATCATCTACTGGCCAAGTCATACGGCCCACTTGCTCTATTTGCCGGTGCCACCGTCCTGATTACGATCTTCCTCTGTGCCGTCGGCACCTACTCCCGCATCGGTTTTCTCAGCGCTCCAGCACAGAACCTGGAACGACTGACCCTTCTGACTTTCCTGGCGAAGATACTGGGCACGCTCAAGAACCGTAACTATCGATTCCTACTGATCGGCTTTTTCTTCTTCATGATCTCGAGCGGGCTCTACGAGACCTTCAGCATCTTCGTGGTTACCTATTTTTGGGAGCTTGGCCCGGAGGAGATTCGCTGGATCGCTCTGGCAGCGCTTCCCGGTGTGGTAGTCGGGGCATACTTGTCACCAAAGCTGATGTTGAGATTCGACAGGCGGCCAGTGCTACTCGGCGCAATCATCGGCATTGGGGTCTTCACCCAACTCGTCATCGACCTGCGGTTGCTTGGCTGGTTCCCAGACAACGAGTCTGCCGCCTTGCTGCCGATACTTATTACGAACACATTCTTCTTCGCAACCATGCTCGGCATCGGCAGCGTCGCGGTGCTATCCATGCTCGGAGACATCATCGACGAGAACGAGCTGGCAACAGGCCTACGAGAAGAAGGCCTGTTTTACTCCGCCAGAGCCTTCTTTGCGAAAATGTCTGGCTCGGTTGGTCACTTTGTTGCCGGCATCATGCTCGACGTATTCATCAAGCTACCGTTCGAGGCGGTGCCTGGCCAGGTCGATGAAGGCGTGATCTTTAGGTTAGGTATCGCCGGCGGGCCAATCATGGCGGCCGCCGCGACGCTGTCTCTTGTGTTCTATTGGCGCTACGACCTACCTAGAACCAAACACCAACATATTCTAAGACAACTGCAAGAGCGCAGAACTCAGCGATCAGACAACTCCTCGCCTCAAAGCCCCTAATGCCACACTCGCTAAATCGAACCCTTGGATTGCTACCAAGTAAATTCAACGCCCAGTCGGGCGCGGCGGCCTAGGGAAGGAACGCCAATCGCGTCGAAGTAGCGATCATCAGCCAGGTTATCGACCGCCAACGTGAGCCGAAGCTCTGGGGTCACCTGCCAACGAGCTGAAAGATCAATCCGCTCGTACGCATCAAGCGTGCTAGCAGGCACAGGCACCGAAGAGTCGAAACGCTCAGCGTTGCGCTGCCAGCGTAGGTTGACGTCTGTTGCATCGGTTGGCGCAAAGCCTAGCGAGCTGCCGAACCGCCAGTCCGGGCGCTGACGCAACCGACCTTCCGGTTTGAGATCGATATCGACGTAGGACGCGAAGAACCGAACGCGAAGCCGGTCTTGCCATGCGCTAGCGTGGATAGACAAGTCTGCACCGCGCATTGTGGCCTGGCTGCGATTGACGTTTGTGAACGTTGCTGCGTCGAAATCGATTAGATCGCGGTAGCCGCTTCGGAAGCCAGCGACTTCCAGTTCGAAGCCATTCCCTAAACCCGCTCGCACACCCACTTCAATGTTGCGCACCGTTTCAGGCTCGAGGTTTGAGTTGCCAACCAATGGGCTCGCTAGCGCAAAGAAGCTGGGCAGCTTAAAGCCCGTGGCGACACCGGCAAATATTGATAGCTGCTCAGTAAGTGCAACATCGGCAGACACGTTGAATGTGGTCTCCGTAGTTTCGCCATCGGGCTTGTCCAGCCGCACACCGCCGCCAATCGAAAAATTGGAGCCTAACTCGGTCAGCGCCTCCACGAAGACGCTGGCCGTATCCCTGGACAGACTGAAGTTGGCCGGCCCAACAAACTGCACCAGACCATCGGATCGCCCGTCTTCGCGTTGCAACTGAACACCCGCCACGACGTGCAGCGTATCGAGCTGGTGCTCCGCAGTTGCGGTAGCCTCATAGCGATCGAAGCGCGTATCAAACTGGTTTGCCGGCACTCCGAAGGGGCTACGCGGGCCAGGAGCGATTCCTGGTGAGTCCGCCTGTTCTTCACGACGCAGCAGGCTCGCCCGGGCTCGAAGCACGGTGTCTGCCGACACTCGCCATTGATACGCGAGCGAGCCAACCCATTCTTCCGCAGCTCGCTCATCGCGCTGACGGAGCACCGCGAGGTCGCTACCACCACTGTCTTCGGGGTAGCTTTGTTGCTCAACATCCGCGATCGACAAATGACCATCAATACGCGCATCGCGCCAATGACGATGACCAGTAACGCGCAGAGTGTCCGCATCGAAGCTCGTTTCAGCGGCCGGATTGCGATCCCGCACTCGGGAAGCAAACAGTCCGATCGCAGCCGTTTTTTCGGAGCCGGAACCCAGGCCAAAGTTTGTGTGACGGTACCCACGCTCACCCACGGCCAACGAGATACGCCCACCGTCGGTGGGGCGCCGGGTGATGATGTTCAACACTCCAGACAGCGCATCAGAACCGTGGACTGCGGCCGCCGGTCCACGCAGGAGTTCGATTCGCTCGACGTCCGAGACATCTAGAGTGCTGAAGTCGTAGGAACCACCGCGCGTGTTCGTTGGATCGTTCACCTGCACGCCATCGACCAGCACCGTCGCAAAATTGCTTTCGCCACCGCGAATCGACAGCGCTGCCACACCGCCCGAACCCCCAGGCTGGCTCAGGTACACGCCCGGCAATTGCTGAACCGCGTCTGTGATTGTCGCCGGCGCTAACTGCTGAATCGCAGCGGAATCCAAGTGTGTCGCTGCACGCTCAGCATTCGACTGACTGAGCCTCGATGCCGTAACGACCACCTCTTCGAGCGGGGCAGCAGTCGCGAGGCCATCTGGGACGGTGGCGACGACGGCGAGCACCATGGTTCGGCCCAGGAAACCGGCCAGAGGCTGGCATCGGAGCGGGGAAGAAGGAGACATTGGTCTAACTCAGCTGGTTCGAAGGGGCAGCCAACGTGAGCCACCACGTTGGCAAACTGGCCTGACCAGTTTACCATTCCAGCAACGATATCGAGCGAGTGTCATGCAAGAAACCTGGCGATGGTTTGGGCCCGACGACAGCGTCAGCCTTGAGCAGATCAAACAAGCCGGAGCCACCGGCGTGGTCACCGCGCTCGACCATATCCCCACCGGGGACGCGTGGCCTATTGCCGATATCCAGGCCAGACTCGATTTGCTCGCGGCACACGATCTAACCTGGTCCGTCGTTGAGAGCGTACCGGTTCACAACGATATCAAGACACGTTCGGGCAACGTCGACACCTATATCGCCAACTACCAGCAGAGTCTGCGCAACCTCGGCGCTTGCGGCATAAATCGCGTCTGCTACAACTTCATGCCGGTGGTGGACTGGACACGCACCAACCTCAGCTACGAGCTGCCAAACCAGGCCCAGGCTCTGCGCTTCGAGATGACCGACTTCGTTGCCTACGATGTCTTCGAGTTGCAGCGTGCGGGTGCCGAGAACGACTACCGTCCGGAGTTGTTGGAGAAAGCCGAGCGGCGCTACAACGCCATGGACTCGGCGGAACGTGCATTACTCGAGACCAACATCATCGCCGGCCTACCGGGCGGTGAAGGTTCCTACGATCGAGCCGGTATCACCGCCGCGATTAAGCAGTTCACCGACCTCGGCACGGATGCCTTTCGCGCGAACCTGTTCGCGTTTCTCGCCGATGTGATCCCAGCAGCAGAGGAAGCCGGAATCGCCATGGCGATACACCCCGACGACCCACCGTTTTCGCTGTTCGGCTTGCCTCGTGTGGTATCTACCGCCGATGACGCTCGGGCGCTACTGGCCGCTAAGCCAAGCCCGTCGAACGGGCTCACGATGTGCGCCGGATCCTATGGCGCCCGAGGGGATAACGATCTGATTGCCATGGTCCGCGAGTTCGGCGAACACATCCACTTCGTGCACTTACGCAACATCAGGCGTGAGGACGACGGCTCGTTCACCGAATCAGAGCACTTGGATGGTGACAACGACATCGTCGGCTTGATCACAGCCCTGCTTGATCAGGAAGACGCGCGCGCACTATCCGGTGAAGCCAATAGCCTGGCAACGATCCCGATGCGCCCGGATCATGGCCACACGATGGGCGAAGAAATCGGTAAAGAAGGCGTCCGCCCGGGCTATTCCTACGCCGGCCGCATGAAGGGTTTGGCCGAGCTGCGCGGCGTTACGCACGCGCTCGAGGCGATACGCTCAGCAAGCAGCGCATCGTGACAAGAGCAAGTACAGGCTTGCTACACCCCGATCGGCTGCTGCCGTCAGAGCCCGTTGTTCGCGGCATTGCGCGCGAGTTGTACAACGGCGTTCGCGACCTGCCAATCATCAGCCCGCACGGACATACTGATCCGGCCTGGTTCGCCACCGATACCCCCTTTGCAAACCCGACCGACCTGTTGATCACGCCAGACCATTACGTGTTTAGGATGCTGTTCAGCCAGGGAGTTCGCTTAGAGCAGCTAGGTATCGAACCGACAGGTCAGCCTCTGGATCGGGCGACTTCGCCGGAAGCGGTCTGGCAACTATTCGGCGACCATTATCACTTGTTCCGCGGCACGCCAACGAGAATGTGGCTAGACCATGTATTCGGCGAACTATTCGGACTCGAGACACCGCTGACGAGCGACACAGCAGCGCTGTACTTCGACGTGATCAACCAGCGACTGGCGACGCCTGGGTTTCGACCGCGCGCGCTATTTGACGCGTTCAACATAGAGCTATTGGCCACCACCGAAGCACCGCTGGACTCACTCGAACACCACGCAACGATCCAGGCCAGCGACTGGGACGGCCGAGTCGTCACCACATTCCGGCCCGATCCCGTGGTCGACCCAGAGTTCGAAGGCTTTGCTGACAACGTCGTTGCACTCGGCGAGCTGACCGGCGAGGACACCGCAACATGGAGCGGTTATCTGGCCGCCCTACGCCAACGCCGCGCCTTTTTCAGAGAGCACGGCGCAACAGCTACCGATCATGGCCACCCGACGGCGCGTACTGCAGACCTATCGGAACAAGACTCGTCGAATCTGTTTGCCGCTGTTCGCAGCGGCTCGTTCACACAGGAGCAGGCTGAGCTGTTCCGAGCCCAGATGCTGACCGAAATGGCTGCCATGAGCATCGATGACGGTATGGTCATGCAACTCCATCCCGGCTCCTTCCGTAATCACAACCAGCCGCTTTTCGAGCGTTTCGGGCGCGACCGCGGAGCCGATATCCCTGTCGCGACCGAATACGTTTCAGCGCTGCAGCCTTTGCTCAATCGCTTCGGCGGCGAACCCGACTTTACGCTCATTCTGTTCACTCTCGATGAGACGACATATAGTCGAGAACTCGCGCCGCTGGCCGGCCACTACCCTTGCCTGCGCCTGGGCCCAGCATGGTGGTTCCACGACTCGCCCGAGGGCATGCGACGCTTCCGGGAGCAAACCACCGAGACAGCCGGCTTCTACAATACCGTCGGCTTCAACGACGACACTCGAGCGTTCTTGTCGATCCCGGCGCGTCACGACGTTGCTCGCCGAATCGATTGCGGATTCCTGGCTCGCTTGGTCGCCGAGCATCGTCTGCGCGAAGACGAAGCAATGGAGATAGCTCACGCTCTAACCGTCGACCTCGCGAAATCGGCGTATCGACTTTGATACCACGGGTCGCTCAATGACCAATCGGCTGAGCAACGAGACACTGGCGCACACGGCGGTTCGAAAGCCCGCCTATGAACGCGCCGATGTCACTTGCGGGATCGTTCACCTCGGCATTGGTGCTTTCCATCGCGCGCATCAGGCCGTGTACACCGACGACCTTCTCGCAACCGGCGACACTCGCTGGGGAATCACCGGAGCGAGCCTGCGCAGCACCTCCGTGCGCGATACGCTAGCACCCCAGGACTTTCTCTACACGGTCTCAAGCCGAGACGGAAAAGCCGCCCCAAGCAACCGCGTGATCGGTAGTGTGCTCGATGTACTCGCGCTCTCCGAAGTCGGCCAGCTTGAGCGGTTGTGCGAACTTATCTCTCGGCCCAGCACACACGTCATCACACTGACGATCACCGAGAAGGGCTATTGCTCGGATCAACGCGGCGAGTTGGACACGGACCACCCGGATATCCAACGCGATCTTGCAAGCCCATTGCAGCCAGTAAGCACGCCAGGCGTACTCGCTCTGGCACTGCGGCAGCGCTTCGAAACCGGCTCAAGGCCGCTCACGATTCTGAGCTGCGACAACCTGAGCGGTAACGGGCGTACGACTGCGAAGGTCGTTCGCACGATGCTGTCAGCGACCTCGCCAGAGGTCATATCCTGGCTCGATGACAACGTCGCATTTCCATCGTCCATGGTGGATCGGATCGTCCCGGCCATCACCGATTCTGCAATTGCTGAGTTCGAGAATGAAAACGGCTACCTCGACAACGGGCTGCTGACACCTGAGCCGTTCTCCCAGTGGGTGATCGAGGACAGGTTCGCCGGCGATCGGCCAGACTGGGCAAGCGCCGGCGCGCAACTGGTTCGGGACGTGCATCCATTTGAACAAGCCAAGCTTCGCCTACTCAATGCGACACATTCTGCGCTGGCCTATCTGGGTTTACTCGCTGGGTACGAGACTGTGCACGAAGCGATCAAAGATCCGGCCATCGCGCGCTACGTCCAACGCCTGCTCGATGAGGAAATCACGCCCGTCGTTGACTGCCCGACCGGAATGAATGTCGATGATTACAAAGCCAGCGTGTTACAGCGATTCAGCAACAGCGCAGTACCCTATCGCACAGCTCAGGTTGCATCCGACGGCTCCCAAAAGCTGCCCCAACGCATCCACCCATCCTTATTCGCGCGACTTGAGCGAGGGCTGTCCTCGCCATTACTGAGCGGCGTTGTCGCAGCCTGGCTGCGTTGTTTGCAGGCACCACCCGGCGGCGTGCCTATCAACGATCCATCGGCGGCGGCAGTCGCCTCCGTCGCGCAAGCACACACAGAACCGCTTGAGCTGATACAAGCGATCGTGAAAGAGACGGATCAGTTCAATAGCCTTGCGATGCACAATCGCTTTCAGGTCGAACTAGCCGACGCGCTAGCGAAATTTCAACAACACAGGGCGACGGCTGCAATCCAGGCAATAGCTAGTCAGCGCTAAAGTGTTGCGCAGCGGCTGCAGTGGATGCTTCCAGGTGCCGACGCATGGCGTCGCGCGCCGCATCAGGGTCGCGAGCTTCGAGCGCCACGACAATCGCCCGATGCTCTTCCAACGCCGGGAACGTGCCTTCTTCCAGGATCAGGCGATGAAAGCCTTTACTGAGATCGGACTGTGCGCGTAATCGCCAAAGCCATTCGATGGTGCTGGCGAGAGCCGCGTTCTCAGTCGCTCGGGCAATCGCTGCATGAAAGCGACCATCTACCGCTTCCATATCTGGCGTTCGATCGGTGCTTTCCATCTGCTCATAGATCGCTCGTATCTCACCAAGCTGTTCCTGCGTCATTCGCTCGGCAGCGAGCGCGCAAGCCTCAGGCTCGACCAACAAACGCAACTCCAGAATCTCGAACGGTCCCGGTCCATCATCGGTGAGCGCGATGCGGCGTACTCCGTCAGCCACGTAAATTCCCGAGCCGGTCCGAACATCAATCACACCGGATACTTCAAGAGCAATCATCGCCTCGCGGATGGTGGGCCGGCTGACTTGCAGCATGTCGGCCAGCTCGCGCTCCGACGGCAGCCGGTCTCCCGGCTGGATCTCGCCGCTGGCGATTCGCTCGGCGATTCGACGAGCAACCCGAACGTAGAGGCGTTCGTTGCTTTCGATCGGTGCGAAGGTCGGTGTGCTCATCGCGCACCGTCAGCTTGTTGCTGGGCAAGCATGCTGATCTGTGCAGCTCTAAAGATGTGATCCTGGGTCATCGCATGGTCAGTTCGATTAAGCACATCCAGTATGAGCTGACCGAAGAACGGAAAGCCAACGCGCTCAAGACAATCAATCTCTTCAACCCCGTCCGCGTCGGCTAGCAGAATCAACGATGCGGGTGCCCGTCGACCGAGATCGAGGTACTTGCGTACCTCCAACGTACCTTTTGTACCGGTGATAAACGTACGCCCATCACCCCACACCGGCATGCCGTCGGGTGTGTACCAATCGATGCGCGAGTAGAAGGTCGGCTCTGCACCTGACGCCCCGTCGTAGGCACCAGTGAGGGAGAACTCGCCGAAGTCTTCAAGCCCCGGGTACTCTGGGTGACCGTGATTACGCACGGACGCAAAGTTCACAGCTGCATTCGTACAACCGGTGTAGGTGAGAAACTGCTCAACCTGATGGGAACCAATGTCGGTGATGATGCCGCCGTAACGGGCCTTGTCGAAGAACCAATCCGGACGGATCGCCGCAGCCAGCCGATGCGGTGCCAGATTCACGACATGCAGTACATCGCCGATGCGGCCATCGGCGATCAGCTCACCCGCATGCCATGCAGCCTCGTTGTGTACCCGTTCGGCGTAGTAGACGAAGTAGCGCCGACACGTTTTCTCGACCACCTGCCGAACCTCAGCCAGCTGATCCAGATCGGTAAACGGAGATTTGTCGGTAAAGTAGTCCTTCCCCGATTTCAGTACCTGGATGCCAATGCCCGCTCGTTGGTCTGGAATCGCAGCGGACGCGATGAGATGCAGGCTGTCGTCGGCAAGCAGTTCGTCAAACGACGACACTGGCTGCACCTCGGGAAAGCGGCCAAGGAAAGCTGCTAGCCGGTCTGCATCCGGCTCAAAGACATGAGTGAGCGTGCCACCCGCATCGATCAAGCCATTGCACTGGCCCGCGATGTGGCCGTGATCCAGAAAGGCAGCCGCAAAGCAGAACTCACCCGGCTCGACAACGGCGCGTCGTTCGGTTTTGGGCGCATAGCTGGCGCCGTCACGAATACTCATAGCCCCTCATTCACCATCAGCCGAAGGCAACAATCAGACTGTAGGTCACGCTCGCAATGACCGCCGCGATGCAAAGCACCATCGCTGTGTTGTACAACATAGCCCGCGAGCCCGTGGGCGCATCAACGCCCAGGTAACTGCTGCGATTGTTGAGGATAAGCCAGCCGATGTATGCAATGGGAAGCAATACACCGCAAATCGCCGAAGTGGGAAGAACAACGTAGGGGCCCATGCTCGACCAAAGGAAGACGCCGAGCACCGCAGGCGTCGGTATCAGGCAAGCCAGCCGATACTGTAGCGAGTCCTCTTCAAGGTCGAACATCTCCATGGCGGCGGCACCACAGGTCAGCATGTGCATGACGAGAGAACCGACGGCCATGCCGAGCACACCTAATGGGAAGATCAAGCGACCGGCCAGATCACCCAATCCAGAAGCGGCGAACATCGCGCCAGCTTCGGCGGGGCTCAATCGAGACTGCACAGCCGCCATACCATTTTCGTCAGTACCGAACAGGACAGCGGCTGAAGCGATGGAAATCAAGCCTGTGACTAACAGGTAAGGGACTACCAGGCCAATGATGATATCGACGCGGGCTAGTTCGCGTTGCTCGCGCTGCCAACCGCGCCGCAAGAGTGTGTAGCCGTAGACAAATGTCATATTGATACCCACAGCAGTACCGAGCGCCGCCATGAGAGTTGTCACGCCGAGTGCGCTATCCGGTAGTGAGTGCGGCACAAATCCCCAAAGCACGCTGCCCCAGTCCACTTCGCCAGCGATGGAGGCGCTAATGACAACCCACGCGAAGCTGAGCACAACAAGGCCACTTAGAATCTTGATGCTGTTCTCGAAGATGCGAACCGCGCGCTCGCCTTTGCTGTAGTTCCACACCGTGTAGGCACACACACACCACACGGCAAGCGCTAAGACGAATAGATAGATCTCTCGAGCAAAGCTGTCGTCACTGCCGCGCAAGTTGAAGCCGGTAGCGACATCGATAGCTTCTTCGATCATGCCAGCGCTGAGGGGATAGTGGGAAAAGCCCCAGATCACACTAGACGCCAGAGCGGCAATGGCCCACGCCCATGCCAAGGATGGTGACAGGTAGTTTCGCATCGCAACAAACGGTCGCTCACCCGTCGACAGTGTTTGATGAGACAGCGCAAAGAGCATGATGCAACCAATCACCATGGATATGGGCTGGATCCAGAGGAACTCGTAACCAAACACTGCGCCAATGGTCAGCGACGTGATCGCCGAGCCTCCACCCAATGTCATGGCGCCCTGCAGCCAACCTGGGCCACCCTCTTTAATCTGGTCGAACAGACTGCTCATCGGTAGGACTTATCCATATCTATGCTCACTTCTCGCTCGGACGGCGTACGTAGGGAACTCGCAGACACGCGAGCTTGCAGCTCGGCCTCGAACGCGGCCGCATCGATCGGAAGCTCTACGACCTGGTTTTGCCAGGCAGAAAGTAAGATCGCATTCGCGAGCTGGAGTGAGGCGACGCCTTCGCTCACCGGCGTCAACAGCGCCTCACTCGATGCGATGCTGGCGACAAAATTGCGCAGAACTTGTGCATGTTGGCTTTCTGGCTTATTCGCTGAGGGCGGCACGATCGTTTCAGTACGGAACTGCGGCATGCCAAACATTTCCGAGGTGTCTCGACAATGCTCCCGAACGCTGACATCACTGCGCTTGAGAGTAAGCGCCTCACCGTCATAACGAATCGAACCGCGATCACCAATGATGTCGAGTTGATTGATCCCAGGGGCTTCACCGCTGCTGGCAACCACTACTCCGGTTGCACCTGAGTCGTAGCTGAGCGTCGCCGTGAATTCGTCTTCCACGTCGATCGTGTGGTACTTACCGAATCCCGCGATAGCAGAGACCCTCGACGGCAGGCCCACAAGCCACTGCAGCACATCCAGGTTGTGGATGCATTGGTTGATGAGCAATCCACCGCCCTCGCCGACCCAGGTGCCGCGCCAGGCGCTCACTTCAAAGTAGACATCCGGCCGATACCAGGCAGTCATCATCCAAGAGAAGCGCATCACATCGCCAATCTCACCGCTGTGGATCAAGCGATGGATCTCTTGGTAGTAGGGATCGAAACGCTGATTGAGCATCACGGCGCTGTTGCCCTGCGCGTTCAATGTCCGAACGAGCGCGCTAGCTTGCTCAACTGACATGGCCAACGGCTTGTCCACGAGCACCGGCAGCCCACGCGCCGCTGCAGCAGCGCCCATCTCGGGATGCGACATCGTCGGTGTAGCAATGACAACAGCATCGATGAGACCGGAATCGAGCAAGTCTTCATAGCGACTGAAATGTGGTACTGAATAGCTATCAGATTCAGTACGTGAAGATACGGCCCCCAGCATCGCGCCTGCCACCTCGCCGCTGGTAATCAGGTCAACGTAGGTTTTGCCAATGTTACCGAGTCCAATGACGCCCAGCCGGACCGCATCTACTGTCATCACTAGTCACCGATCCGGGGCAGCACCATATCCCCGTCCGGACCCGGCATACGCATTGCAACCACGTCACCGCTATCGCTATAGATAAATTCGATACGCAGCTGCCGCGGCTCAAACAGAAAGTGGTCCTCTTTCTCTTCAATAAGCGGACCATTAAAGATCCCCGAACGCACTTCCAGTTCAGCACCGTTGAAGACGTAAGCCAGCTCAAACGCCGGGCTGCCGTAACGGCCCGTGTAGCGCTGATAGTGTGTATTGATGTCCACCTCAAGAAGCTCAGCCACCGTCCACATACCTGTACGCTCAGCTGTCTGCTCACGCACTTCGGCAACAAACGACGGTTCTACAGCTCGGCCCGTGTGACCCCAGGCGCGATTGAGATACGTGAGCAAACCTGCGGCCACGTCGTTCGTGAAGTCCGGCATTGCGCCGTGGCCCGGCATAACGCCATTCCAGGTTTCACCAGCTACCTCGATAGGCCCGCTGAGACCATGCAGCGCGATGCGCAAGAGTCGCTCAGCCGACTCCGTCACCCAGGGTGAATCTGCGAGCTTTGGTCCGAGCGACACGATGCCCTGCCCGTCTACTCCGTGACAGCTTGCGCAGCGAGCTTTGAAGAATGCCTCACCCTCCGCGCGATTAGCTTGCTGAGAAGGCGTGAGCGGCTTGGCATCCGCATCAAGATCGTCTCCTGGCCACGTAAAGCCGCGGCGGGCTCGGGCCATTGCTGGCCACAACGCTTCGACCTCTGTCTCAAATACTGGATGCGGCTCGGTCAATACAACGCGTTCAAATCCATCTTGTCTGGTTAGATCGAACAGACCGTCTAACACCGCCACTTGAAGGTGCCGTTGATTGGCGTCAAGTCCGGATACGAAGTCGAGAAATTTCGCGCCAGTGTCTACCGAACCGGCAACGCCCTGGGTGGCCAGGCCTTGTACAAACCGGGATTCCGACTCACGCGCAGCGCTCCAATCATTGCCTGCGCTGAGCATCGTGAGCATCGCGCTTTCCTGTCCGACACTTGCCGCACGGATCGCTGCGGGCAGGAAGCGGTCACCTTCGCTCTCGATGAGTCTTGCCACCAAGGTCGCAAGCACGTCATCACGTTGGTTGTGGGTAGCCAGTGCCAGAACGAGGTGCTGGCCAATCACCGCATCGTCATTCGCTGCAAGCAAACGCAACAGATCGCGCGCTTTGAGTAGTTCTGCACCGGCCCGAATCGCCGCCAGGCTGAGTGCCGCGTCTTCTTGCTCTAGCGACCGCAGCACCGTGCGTCTGTCCAGCTCTCCGCGACCTTGCAGTGTCCAGAGCGCGTGCACTCGCGCACGCTCGTTGTCGCTTTGCAAAACCCGCTTGATACGGCTCGACAATCGGCGCTCATCGCGGCCAATCAACAAGCGCTGTGCAGTATCTCGAACCCAGCCGTTAGTGCTCGCCAACTCAGCGACTAAAACATCGGTGCTCGCGTCAGCCAGTGCCGGCGATTGGGGTGGCGTCAGCGCGGCTGGCCGCACCCGCCAGATTCGCCCCATGCCAATCGGCGCTTCAAGCTGTCGCGCGAGTGCTTGAGCCTTCAGTTCGTCGGATAAGAACATGTGGTCCTGGATAATCCCGCGATACATGTCGACCACGTACAACATGCCATCTGGACCGAGTTGCACGTCGACCGGTCGGAAACGCTCATCAGTCGAGGCGAGAAACTCGACCTGACCCCACCGCTCGTCGGGATACAGCACTTGCTCCGCGGTGATAGACAAACCGTCATAGCGAATTCGCAGCTGAGCGACCGCGTTTGCCGCCGGCTCTGCCACAAAGGCGTCTTGAGCGAACATCTCAGGCAACGCACCCGAACGATTGATCGCCATCCCGCTTGCGGACGTCGGATGGTTAAGGCGGCCGTCCTCCTTCAGCACTCCAGGCACGTAAGCGCGATTAACACCCGTGTTGACTCTGACGGCGTGCAGACTCTCGCCACGAACTATACGCTCACCTAACCCGGGTGCGTTGCTGGCACCCGACGCGACAATACCCTGCGCATCAAAGCTATCGCCGCTCAGCAAGTTGGAATTGGTGTTGTAAAACAGACGGCCATCGTTGTCCTGAGCAATGCCCCATTGGCCGCGGAACAACGTCGGCTCAACAACAAGCTCGCCATCTTCGATACGCATGCGACGATTCGATTTGGCGTTGTACAGCCAATTATCGAGGGCGAGAAGCAGGCCGTTCTCCGCATGTTCGACCGAACCCGGTTGGTCGCCGTAAGTACCCAGATTGCGCTTCGCCGAACAGTCGATGTCTCGAGCGAAACCGGATGCACTCGGACAAAGCCACAAGTTTGGGGGTTCGCCTACCAGCAGCCCCTCGTTGACGATCGCAACCGCTCGCGGCAGCACAAGCTTGTCGAGCAAGACTTCGCGACGATCGAACACGCCATCAGCATCATCATCGTGCAACCGAACCACGACGCCTACAGGTTCTCGCTCGCCACTGCCTTCTTCATCGGGCATGAAGCCGCGCATCTCGACCGCATAAAGCTTGCCGTCTTCGTCCCAGGTGATCGCTACGGGATCTTCCACCAATGGCTCGACCGCAACTGCCTCCACTACAAAGCCCGGCGCGACAGTGAACGCATCCAGCGCTTCTTCGGCGCTAAGCTCCGGCGCGGGCGGCGTGTCGATCGTGAGATAGAACGGTGTTTCTTCAGCGTGCGTGGGTGAAGAAACGCAAAGCAATGCTGACAGGGTCAGCGCCGGAAAACGGCGATCGCGCATGGCTAGAAGGTCATCTGAGACAAGTAGGCATAAGAGTTGCGAATGGAACTCGCTGGATCAGGTGGGCTGTCCCTCTCCACAAAGAAGTAACGAGCGCCTTGATCAAATGCCTGTCGGGTGAACGCCGGGAAATCAATCTCACCGGAACCAACATCGGCAAAGTCGCCATCGGCAGCGATGTCTTTCATGTGCACGGTGACAAACCGGCCCGCGTGTCGGGACAGCAGATCGGCCGGGCTCGCACCCGCTTTCTCCACCCAGTAGACATCGAGCTGGAACGTCACTTGCTGCGGATCGGTCTCGCTCAGCATTAGCTCATAGGGAACGACGCCATCGACCGTAACAAACTCCCAGTTGTGGTTGTGATAGCCGAACTGAACACCGGATTTCGCGCATAGCTCACCAGCCGCACTGATAACGTCGATGTTGCGCTTGACGTCGTCGAGGGTGGCAAAGGTGTCTGGCATCAACGCCGGCAACACGAGGTATTTCTGGCCCAGTGCAACGGCAGAATCAAGCGAATGGGAAACGTTTTCAAGCAGGTGATCCGGATGCCCACGCTCGCGAAAGACCGCCATAGCCTGGTCTTGGGACAAGCTAAAGAAGCCCTCGGGTAGCTTGGGCGTCACTCGTCCAACCGGCGCTGAAAGGCCATTATCCGCCAACAACTTCTCGATCAACCCAACCGGGCGACCGAGAAAGCCCATCGCCGAAAACTCGACCTGCTTGTAGCCAACTTCCGCAACGCTCGCGAGCGTGCCTTCGAAGTCCGCCAGCATGAGGGGCGTAACCGTTGACAGTTGAAGCCCGAACGCATCGAGCTTCTGGCCAGAGGGCCGTGCGTTCACCACAGTTTTCGCCTGCGTCTGGCAACCACTGAGACCCGCAAGCGTGGGGAGCAATAATGCCCCCACGCCAGCCTGTAACACTCGTCGTCGATGCATCGTTGCAACCCCCTTCCCTGTCGCCAACAAACCTAAATCGAGAAGCCTACCCGCAAACCAACGTAACGGTTAGCTTCGCGAGGATAGGTCTGGATATAGACTGGTGAGCCACCCCACAGGCCACCCACGTTGCCAATTCCTGAGGCGTAGTCTTCATCCAAAAGGTTGTTCACAAACAGCGTCACCTCATAGCCGTGCTCGCGGCCCTGAATTCCGGCACTGAAGTTCACAATGCCATAGGCATCTTGCTCAGCACCCGGATCAGCCAGTAGCGAAAAGTTCACGTCGTCCTGCCATTGGTAGGACAAATTCACAAAGCCATCGAATGGAAGATTGCCCAAAGGCAGATCGTATTCCGCGCTTAGCGTGAATTTCAGGTCCGGTGAATTGTTGAGATCTTTCCCGCCTAGGTCCTGGGCAGTTGAACCCGTGGGCATACCCATCGCATCCAGAATAGGTTGGCAACCCTGCGCTGCCGTCTGGCCGGGATAACAATCGGCACCAGAGAAGTCTTTGATCTCAGCATCGACATAGGCGAGACCACCAACGAGCCGCAGGTTCTCACTAAGTAGTGCCTGGAAATCGATCTCGATTCCCGTAGTTTCTAGCTTACCCACGTTAGAGATGCCCAGCTCGACTACACCGCCAACAATGCGAGCCTGCTGCGCCTGAAAGTCATCGTACTCGGCGAAGAAGATCGTCGGGTTCAATTGCAGCCGTCCGTCAAAGAATGTCGCCTTCATACCCAACTCAAAGGACGTGGAGTCTTCAGAACCGACGGGGTTGTCAGAGGTGTTCTGGCCGAAGCTACTGGAGATGTCGTAACCCTGGCCCTTATAGCCGATCGAATACGTAGCGTAGAACATGACGTCGTCATTCAAGAAATGCTGAACGCCAATCTTGCCCGGCACTGCTGTTTCGTCATCCGAGCCAGAGAATGAGAGGCCCGACAGCGCGTTATCGAAGCTGTGAGAAATCTCTTCGGTGTTAAACCGAATGCCGAAGATCAGGTTGGTGTTCTCACCTAGCCCTAATGTGCCCTGGCCGTAGAGCGCGAGCTGTTCGTTGCCGGTCTCCGCTACCCAGTCAGCTGCGAAAAGCGGGCCGCGGTTAAAGTCGCGATCGTAGTTAACCTCGGAATAATACAGACCGACAACGTACTCGAAGCGCTCGGATGCGGGTGAGACGAGACGAAACTCCTGGGAGAGTGAATCCAGCTGGAAACCACCACCCTGGACCAAGCCGCCACTAAGCGCGCCGCCCGTGAAGGCCGCAAGCAGATCAAACGATGTTCCGTCGACGTCGGTCGACACATCGTATTCCCACTCGTCGTATGACGTGATGGACAGCAGTTCGAATTCGCCGAGGGCAATTTCGAAGCGCGCACCAACCCCCCAGGAATCTGACTCAGTCGTTGTCGGATCGTCGACCGATACCTCGTCGTTGTCTTCACCCACGTTGAGGCCACCTACGATAGCCGCAGCCGGGAAGGCCCCGAGAAACGCTGCCGTAGACGGCACATCACGGTAGGGACGAGCACAGCAGGTGGACTCAGACTCGCTGAACTCCGCCTTGAAGGTAGCGGTTACCGTATCACTCGCATCCCAGACCAGCTTGGCACGCGCGCCGGAAGACTCATCGCCATTGAGCTCAGCACCATCGAAGACATTATCGATGTGGCCGTCATCGCGATCTTTGTGGAACGCGCTGACGCGCAAACCGAGCACATCCGAGATCGGAATGCCGGCAGTTGCCGCGAGAGATAGTTCGTCATCGTCGGTCATTCCTGCACGAAACCGTGCGTTGAATTCCTCGCCGGGGCCTTGAGTGGCAATGTTGATCACGCCGGCCGAAGCGCTCTTACCGAATAGGGTGCTTTGCGGTCCGCGAAGTACTTCTATGCGCTCGATATCGAGCAGATCAGAGAAGGCCTGGGCAGATCGAACCAGTGGTACGTCATCGATGATGATCGCAACACTCGGCTCAATGTTGATGCTGAAGACGTTCGTGCCGATCCCGCGCAGGTTGAAGCCACTGTTAGTGGCCCAGTCACCCTGATTTACCGTAAGTGACGGAGAGATTCGCGTGATATCGGTGAACTCATCAATGTTGAGCGCTTCGATCGTGTCTTGATCGACGGCATTAACGGCGACTGGAACATCCTGCACGCTCTGCGAGCGTTTGGTCGCCGTAACTAGAATCTCCTCGATCGCCAGCTCCTGGGCGCTCGCTCCAATTCCAAACAGCCCGATGCAGGCGCTCGCTACAAGTGCAGTGACTTGGTTTTTCATCCTGGTCTCCCCGTCCAGTGTCGACATAAGCGGCCAATTGGTCAGGCCACCTTGCCAGCATACTGGGTGCGCTGGAGAAGGGTCAACCGGGAACTCGAGCCACTAGCGCAGCCGTTTGCGCCGCCAAATCAGCCAACGCCGACCACTCACCGGCATGGATCAGCCCACGCGGAACCAGCCAGCTCCCACCAACGCAAGGCACGTTTGGTTGACTCAAATAATCCGGCATGGTGCTCAAGCTTAAACCGCCGGTCGGGCAGATCATCAGTTCTGGGAGCACGGAGTTGAGCGCTTTGATCATCTCCACACCACCAACCACATTAGCCGGGAAGAGTTTTGCTGCCTGATAACCCAGGCCTGCTACAGCAATCGCTTCACTGGGTGTTGCGATCCCCGCGAGGTAAGGCACGCCGCGATCCACAGCAACCTGATGGACCGCTTGGCTAAATCCGGGCGACACGAGGAATTGCGCACCGGCGTCACACGCCACCACCGCCTGTTCATGGCTTAGAACGGTTCCGGCTCCGACGGTAGTCTGCTCCCCATGCTGTGCCAACGAGCGAATACCATCGATCGCAGCCGATGTGCGCAACGTGATTTCAAGCACCGAAAATCCCTGGCCACCCAACGCGTCCGCAAGCGGCAATGCCGCTGACGCATCATCGAGCACCACAACCGGCAGCACAGAGTTAGCCCTAGCCAATATGCTATTCATGCTGCTCATTGGATCTCCTCAACAGGCGATATCGCACCGCGCACGCACACTACCTGAGCGGACAACTTCTGGGCAGCAGCGACGGCCTGCGCTTCTGTCTCCCCGGCAATCCAGCAAGCGAGATACGCCGCATTAAACGAATCTCCAGCAGCAGTTGTGTCGACCGGTCGTACCGGCTGCGCAATTGGATAATTCCTGCGCCCGGCCGAACGGGCGACTGTGCACCCACTTGCTCCATCTTTGACAACCAACTCCTCTACGCCCAACCCGAGAGCGTGATCAATAACCCGATCGATCGAATCGGCACCCAGTGCGACCTCATCTTCCAATGAGGGCATGGCCAGGGTAGACACCGAGTAGCCTCGGTCAATCCATTGCCTGGCAATAGCAGCGTCACGCCAAAGAATCGGCCGGTAGTTTGGATCAAACGCCACCTGCCCCCCTGCTGCGCGGTATCGCTCTAATGCAGCCAACAGCCTTTCTCGGTCTTCACTGGGAAGCAGCGCTAGTCCGATCCCAGTCAGGTAAATAACCTCGTACCCAACGAGCGTACTCTGCAACGCCTCAGCATCCATACCGACAAGCCACTGCCGAAAAGGCGAGGCATCCCGCCAATAGTGGAAATAGCGTTCGCCTTCATCGTCGTTACGGATGACGTAAAGCGCCGGCGCACTGTCGGCCAGTCGCCGCGCGTCCCGACAATCCATGCCCTCATCCTGCCAGCGCGCAAGGAGCCAATCACTGTAGTAGTCATCGCCCGTCGCTGTAAGAAATCCGACGCTGAGCCCAGCCCGGTGTGCGTAAACAGCCGTGTTGAAAGCGTCCCCGCCGTAGCTCATTTGATACGAACCACCCGCGTCCTGCCGCAGTTCAAGCATGCACTCGCCGATAACACCGATGTCCAGTTTCGTTCTAACCACCTACGGATTGACCTCAGCGTTTTCCAATACAGTTGTCCATGGCAAGACCTTGTTCTGAGTCGCATAGGCCTCGTACTTTGCCGATAGCTCCCTAACGATCGAAGGGTACTTGCCGCTGAGATCAAGTGTCTCAGTGCGGTCGAGAAGCATGTCGTAAAGCGCCCAACTCTCGCCCGGCGCGGCCACGATTTTCCATCGCCCCGCTCGTACCGCGCGATGGCCTTCGTGTTCGAAATAGATAGCACCCCGCTGCCTGGCCGCGCCCGCAAAACTCGCAAGCAAACTCTCACCATCCAGGTCCACAAGCAAATCGGGATCCGTCGGCCGAATTCCAATGACATCCAATAGCGTGGGAAGTATGTCTACCACGTGGCCGGGCTCGTGATCGATCGAACCTGGAGCCGCACGCATTCCGGCAGGCCAATGCACAATCAACGGCGTCGCGACTCCACCCTCATGAACCCAACCTTTGTAACGACGAAACGGTGTATTCGACGCTTCCGCCCACTGCTTTCCAATGGACTGCATGGTCGTTGCGGACCCCGGCATAACATCGGGATTATTACCGACCACCAGCGGCGCGCCACCGGCTGGCGCGTATTTGCCAAGGTAGGGTTCAAATCGGGCGCGAAGCGCAGGGCTGAGCGTTGCCGGAAACGATTCCGCACTCGCCCCATTGTCCGATAGGAAAAGAACAATGGTGTTGTCGTACTGGCCTGTCTCGCGCAATGCAGACAGGACGCGCCCGATGCCCCTATCCATGTGATCCACCATAGCCGCGTGAACAGCCATCCGCTCACTCCGCCAGGCTCGCTGCGATTCGTCCCATTCCGGGGCGCCATCCTCGAGTCCCGGCAAAACCCAGGACTCAACAATCATGTTGTCCGCAGCCAACGCTTCAAACCGTTTCTCACGAACTGCTTGCCATCCGTCCCGGTAGACCGATCGATACTTAGCGACCGACGCCTCGGGAGCCTGAATCGGCCAATGCGGAGCAGTAAACGCGACGTAAAGAAAAAGCGGTTCCGCTTCTTCATCCGGGTCAGACCAGTGTCGCTCAATCGCTGCGGCGGCTTCCGAGCCGATCGCATCGGTGTAGTAGAAACCCGACGGGACGTCGCTAACGGCCTCGTCATCTCGAAAGAGATACTTAGGCTCAAAGTAATTGTTTCCGCCGAGGAGCGTTCCGTAGAACTCATCGAACCCGCGCCTGGCTGGCGTGTTGGTCAGCTCCGCAATCGATGGCTGATCCAAGTCGGATTCCGTTGCGGAAGACAAATGCCACTTGCCAACCATCACATTGCGATAACCGTGATCCGAAAGAACTTCGGGTATCGTGCGGGCGGCTTGATCAAGATCGCCGCGGTAGCCATCAACCTCGGCAAAGCGACGACCAGCAAGGTGCCCCATCTGCACATCATGGGGATAGCGCCCAGTTAACAGTGCGGCTCGTGTTGGACTACATCGCGCACTGTTGTAGAACGAGCTGAAACGCAAGCCGTCAGCCGCAAGTTTGTCTAGGTTCGGTGTGTCGATCTCTCCGCCGAAGCTGCCAATGTCCGAGAACCCCATATCATCGGCAAGCACCAGGACGATATTGGGGGGCGCCGCGTCCGCGAAAACAGATACGGATGCAGCCAACAAAACAAGGGGCGCGAATAACCGCCACGCAAATTGCGTACTCGTGCCAACCGGTCTGTCCATCTCATCCCCCTGCGCGATAGGTGCAACGCGCACGCAATCCTACGTCCCAACACTCGATGGAAACGCCGGACACTACTTGCAATATCTAGCTACCGGTGGGTATCTCGTTATATGGCAGGCCCTTGTCAGCGCGCATATCCGCCGGCAAGCCAAGAACCCGTTCAGCAATGATATTGCGCAGGATCTGATCCGTACCGCCTTCGATGCGAATGGCGGGCGAGCGCAATAACATCGCCTGGAAACGGGCATTGCCTTCAGCCACCTCCGGATCCATGACAAGAGAACCGAAGCCCTGGATGTCCATCGCAAACTTTGCGATGTCCTGCATCATTCCACCTACGACCAGTTTGCCGATGGAGTTTTCAGGCCCAGGCACATCACCCTTCGATAACGCCGTGAGCGAACGGGCCGCGGTATTTTTCAGTCCCGAGGATTTCGCGTACCAGTCCGCCAGCTTGGAGCGCACGGCCGGGTTATCAATCGCTTTGCCAGGGCCCATGTTCAGCGATTCGACAAGTTCACGCACTTCAGGAACGCCAGTTGCGATGCTGCCGCCGATTGCGAGCCGTTCGTTCATGAGCGTCGTCAGGGAAACCTGCCAGCCGTTGCCCACGTCGCCTAGACGCTGGGCATCCGGAATACGGACGTTGTCAAAATACACTTCGTTGAAGCCGCTCTGGCCGTTTACCTGTTTGATCGGCCGGATATCGACGCCTGGCGATTTCATATCCAGGAAAAACATCGTCAGGCCTTTGTGCTTGGCGACCGTTGGATCGGTGCGCGTGATCAAAATGCCGTAGTCAGAATGCTGAGCGCCCGAGGTCCAGATCTTCTGGCCGTTGATTACCCAATCATCGCCGTCTCTCTCGGCTTTGGTACGAAGCCCGGCGAGATCGGATCCCGCGACGGGCTCAGAAAACAGCTGACACCAGATTTCTTCGCCGCTGGCCATCTTCGGCAGGAATCGTCGTTTGTGTTCCTCACTCGCGTAGGCGATCAGCGTTGGCCCGCACATGCCCTGGCCAATGATGAACGTGCCAGACAGCTTGCCGTAGACGCCCTCTTCCTGACTCCAGATCACGCTTTGCATGGGAGTTGCACCGCGACCACCGTACTCGGTGGGCCACTGCAGACAGGCCCAGCCACCATCCGCCTTTTTCTTCTGCCAGGCTTTCGCCGCCTGCAGCGGGTCTTCATCGCCGGTGTTGATGCCGCCAAACGTGCTGGAAGCAAGAGGTGCCGCCAGATGTGCTGGGGCATTGCCGGCAATCCAGGATCGAGCTTCCGCTCGAAATGCCGCTTCTTCTTTTGTGTCGTTGAAATCCATAGCTAACTCCTTAAATGACGATCAAGCGGCTTCGGGTGAATCGCCGAGAGGCAGAACATCGACAAGTCTGTCCTCCCAGGCTGCGAGGCCGCCGAGTTGCAACGCCAGATAGTTTGACCGTCGGTAGTACAGGTGACAGTCGAATTCCCAGGTGAATCCCATACCGCCATGCACCTGAATGTTGTCGCGCGAGCAGAGCTGGTAAGCCTGGGTTGCCGACACACGAGCAGTAGCTGCTGCGAGTGGCAGATCAGCGGAATCAGAGGCCAGAGCCCAGGCTGCGTAGTAACAATTAGACTCCGCCAGCTTAAGTGCCACGTACATGTCGGCCATCATGTGCTTGAGCGCCTGAAAGGATCCGATAGGCCGACCAAAAGCGAAACGCTCCTGGGCGTAGGCAACGGCCATGTCCAATGCACTCTGAGCGCCGCCAATCTGCTCAAAGGCAAACAAAACAGCCGCTCGATCGTACAAACGCTGCAAGTTTTGCCAGCCTTCGCCAGCACCGCCGATAAGCTCAACGGGCACGCCATCGAACGTGATGGTGGCAGACGCTTTTGTCGGGTCGACGGTTTCAACCGCATCGCGCTCGACCGACTCATGTCGCAAGTCCGCCAGGTAGAGTGCAGGCCCGCCATCTTTAGCAACGGCGAGAACCACCGCGATATCAGCCGTCAGTCCATCGGCGACAATCAACTTGCGGCCGCTCAGGTGGCCATCAGCCACGATTGAGTCGATGTTGTTCTGGCTTACTTCATCGGTCGTTTCGTTAACGGCCAGCGTGCCAGTAACTTCACCCGCCGCAAGCTTGGGCAGCCAAGTCGACTTCTGTGCTTCGTCAGCAAATTGCAGCAACGCTTCGGTGGCCAGGTAGACGGACGAAGAAAACGGCGTCGGCGCGACATGCGCACCGAGCTGTTGCGCAACGAGGCAAAGCGTCAGATACCCCGCTTCCACGCCACCGTAGCTCTCCGGCACGACCGTGCCAGGCAAGCCCATATCAACCAGGCCGCTCCAGGCTTCCTTCGCCATGGATGCGTCTCCTTCAAGCACCTGACGCACATGTGCGGTTGTGCAGTGATCCGACAGCAGCCGCTGCACCTGATCTGCGACCAGCTTTTCGTCTTCCGAAAAATCAAAGTTCACTTTCGCTTCCTGTAGTTTCCAATTCTTGACTGTGAGGTGTGCTCGACCTAACGCCCGGTGTACACCGGATCTCGCTTTTCGAGAAACGCCATCATTCCTTCTTTCGCATCACTCGTTCGCGAGCACATGAGCTGATTACGATTCTCGATCGCCATAGCAGCCTCCAATCCAGCCGCATCTATCGCGACATTGAGCCCTTCTTTCGTCAGGCGCAGCCCCAGTGGCGAGGTCGTCAACATTTCTTTGAGGTATGGCTTTGCGGCTTCGGCGAGTTGGTCATCCGGTACAACTTCAGAGACCAAACCGGTAGAGAGCGCTCGGTCGGCATGAATGAAACGACCAGTGAGCATCAACTCGGAAGCCACGGATGTACCGACGAGCCTTGGCAGAAAATAGCTGGAACCCATATCGCAGGCGGACAAACCAATACGAATGAAAGCCGCGTTCATGCGGGCGCTCTCGCCGGCGATACGGATATCGGAGGCAAGAACAAAAGAGAAACCACCACCACAGGCTGGCCCTTGAACAAGCGAGACAATCGGTTGCGGGCAGCGGCGCATGCGGATGTAGACCTCCGCGAGATAACCCTGAAAACCCATACCGCCGCCAAAGGGTTGTTCGTTTCGAGTTTGGGCATCTTTGATATCGAGGCCGGCGCAAAACGCTTTGCCTGCGCCGCGCATGACGACGATGCGCACGCTCTCATCCTCAGCCAGCTTGCCAAAATAGTCGCGCAGTTCGTCGACCATGGTCAGGCTTATGGAGTTCAGTGCATCCGGCCGGTTCAGCGTTAGCCAGTCAACGGCGCCGTCTTTCTCAATTAGAAGTGTCTCGTATGTCGCCATGCTCCCCCCGTGGACTCTGGCATCCCCGCATTTTGGATTATCAACAACCGAGATATCGACGCGGGATTGTCGATTCAAAAAAAGCGCTGATGCTCTACATCAGCAAACCACGCTCCGACGACAACCAGTTCGCAATGTCTTTGCCAATCGCCTTGGAGTTGCGGCCAAGCACCGCGCACGAACCTTTATAGGCGCCAAACATGCCGCCCATCGAATCGCGCGTAAACGTTTGACTGGCAACTCGATCGCCGTCTTTAAAAAGTACCGCGGTCGCTTGCATGAACTTCGCGTGGCCAATGCCGGCGGCGCCGCGGCTGATCGCATCGTCAATCTCCACCATGAGAACGCCACCGTCGACAGTCGTATCCAGCGACTCAACCACGTCGAATTCCAGGCCTCTCTTCTCGCCGAATTGCACCAGGAACTTCGACAGCTTAGTGCCCAGTTGCGTGCATTCGCTCTTCACGTTGTAAGCAATTCGGGCCTGGGGTGAGTAGGGAACATCCGCGATAACCTTGATTGGGTCCGCGGCAAAGACCGGCGTCCCGAGACCGGCGAACACGGTGGCAAGAATGAGCGAGGTGCGCGATCTAGAGCGCAGGCCGAGGACAAACGATTGGATCAATGTAGCCATGGGGATATCTCCACCAGCATTTGAGGTGTCAGGACCAGCATTACGATACCGCAGCACTCTTATTCAGTCAGCGTTGACAGCCACCAACTGGCCACGATCGAGGCCAAGCCGACCGGTTTTCACGACCTGTCGGCGTATGCCTGGCACGGGCGCCAGCATAAATAGATCACCGTTGTGGCCCAGCATCTGCCTTCCCACACCATTGGCAACCGCCACTTCCGCGTTCGCCGCCATGTGCTCGTCTTCTCCGTGTACGGGTATGGCTATCGCCGGTGCCACAGCGCGATAGAGGTCTGCTAACTCATCCCGCGCGGGATGACCCGACGCGTGAATAGGGCGATTACAGGCCTCCGAGCGAACCACCTCCACGCCCATCCTGTCGAAGCGATCACACAGCAAGGCAACCGCCTCTTCGTTACCCGGAATGGTGCGCGAACTCAGAACAACGGTGTCGCCCCGGGCAAGCTCCATATCCGGATGATTACCGAGAGACAACCTGTGCAATGCGGCACGCGGCTCTCCCTGGCTGCCGGTGGCCACCGCTAGAACCTCCTCTGGCGGCAGATAACCAAGATGCCGGCCATCGACCAACGTATCCGCCGGATCCAATAGCCCGCAGGCCTTCGCTGCGGCGTGATACTGAATCAGCGATCGACCGTAGAGACCGGGATAGCGACCGCAGGCTCGCGCGACGCGAGCAAGAGTAATCAGGCGTGCGACGTTGCTACCAAAGCAACCCACAACAACGCGACCCTGCGCTGCGCCCACAACATCGAGCAGCCCGTCATAGAGCTCTCCCTCGCTCGTGCTACGGCCATTCTCCATGGCGTTAGTCGAATCACACACCATCGCCACAATCGGCACATCGAGCTGTGCAGCCAGGTCCTGCGCGGATGCCGAGGGGCCAACAACCGGTTGCGGATCCAGCTTCCAATCACCGGTATGAAACACGGCGCCAGCATTGGTCCGAATCAACAGCGCCTGGGACTGCGGCGTGGAGTGGGTGATGTTAAGCCAGCGGATTGAGAAGCCAGCCAGCTGCTGCTCGCTACCCGGCTCGACGACGATGATCTCCGCCTTCTCAAGCAGGTTCAGTTCGGCCAGCTTGCGTCGGGCTAGGATCGCCGCAAACGCCGTCGCGTAGATGGGACAGCGCAGACGAGACCACAGGTGAGCCACCGCTCCCACGTGATCCTCATGGGCGTGGGTAATCAGTAAGCCCACCAACGATTCGCGACGCTGCTCGATGAAGTCCGGATCTGGCATCTGCACGTGCGGCGCCGTTTCTCCCGGCCGAGCGAACGTGATGCCGCAGTCCACCATTAGCCAGCGACCGTCGTGCCCATAGAGGTTCATGTTCATGCCGATCTCGCCACAACCGCCAAGCGGCAGTAGCCAAAGGTCATCTACATCGGGCGTCATCGACGATCCCGATGGCAAGGGCGCGAGGTCAGCCACTGGCTGAGCGGGTTACAGATGACCGTCATTGTGGTTCGCATGTATCAAGAGGCCGGACAGGGTGACAGATTCGTCGCGCGATCACCCCATATCCTGCGAGCCATTCAGAGCACAAAGCCCAAAACGCGCTGCCAGAACCAGAATCCAGCCAATACACCCGCAAATGAAGCGATAACTCGACGAGCCGCGAGATCAATCGGTCGGAGCCGACGTACTAAAGCGAGCGCAGCCAGCAATACGGCAACAAACGCCAGCTGCCCGAGTTCGACACCGACGTTAAACGCAAACAGCGCCGCCAGCCGATCATCGGGAGGCAAGCCGATATCGGACAGTACGGAGGCGAAGCCAAAGCCGTGCAGCAACCCGAAAATCAGCGCTACAACGCCGGGAAAACGCCAGGCAAGCGTCGATTCCTTATCGCGAAAAATCTCGGTGGCCAGGAATAAAATGCTGAGCGCAATGACCGCCTCCGTCGGAGCGATGGGCGGGTTGAGTACGGAGAAGGTCGCTGCGGAGAGAGTAATCGAATGGGCGATGGTAAAGCCGGTAATCGCGAGAATGAGTTTGCGCACGCTGCCCGCGAGAAACACAAGGCAGGCAACAAACAGCAGGTGATCGAAACCAAGTGCGATATGAGAAACGCCGAGCTGGGCATACTGAAGAAACGTGCTCAACATACCTCCACTCGCCGCAAGCTCTATCGTTGTCTGATCCGGCGGAGCGCTGATGATCCGCGCATCCCGCGCATTTGCAGACTGCCATCTAACGAGCGTCGCAAGAGAGGGGTTGCCGCCAGGGTAGCGAATCCGAATCGGGCCAATCGCCGCATCCGGGGCGCAGCGATATGCGACGAAATCGGCAGCACGACCGCGCTCGGCTTCAGCGCTTTCGCCAACCCGCTCGCAGCTGGCGAGTGTGACCAATGGAAAATCACGAGCATCCACTGACGGTGGTACTTTCCAGGCGAGCGAGTAGTTTTGCGAATCCAGTTGCACCAGTTCAATAAACAAAGGCCGCGAATCGTGGGCGCTGGCGGCCTGAGTGACAGCACCGATCAGCGCAAACAGAGCCAGGTAACGGCACCGATAGATCACCGCACCTCGCCCGCTGCAGCAGAAAACTCGGCAGAGATCAGCACATCGAATCGCGAAACAATCGCATCGGCGAATTCACTACGATCGGTTTGCGCACGCTCAGCAAGAAAATCCCGGCGAACTCTTGGCAGTACGTTGTCGAGAGCCGCCGGCTGCGCCGACTCACGCTGTGCGATGTAAACAACGTGAAAACCGACTGGCGACTGTAGCGGGCCAATCCAGCTACCAAGTTCAACCGATGGTGAGAAAACCGTATTCGCAAAACCTGAACCGAAGTGGTCTTCGATTTCCTGCCTGGTTCTCTCCACATAGTTGTTCTGATAAACGAAGCGCTCACCAACTGAGAGGCCATCGGCAAACTCTGCCTGGCGCGCGTTCAGCGAATCTCGGGCGGTGATGGCTAGTTGCTCGGCTTCTGTCGCGGATCGCATCGCCGTGGAGAAGAAAGCGTGAGTTAACGTGATGTTCGCCGGCTGAGCGTAACGCTCCGAATTCTCAGAAAAGAAGGCGGCTAGCGTCTGCGGGTTCGGCTCATCGCCCGCACCATTCACGCCTTCCGCCATGAAATCCATCTTCTGTACCAACCGCCGGCGTATGACGTAATCATTGGCATCAAGGCCAAAGTCGATAGCAGAGCGGTATAACGCCTCCTCGCGGACGTAATCGCGAATCAGGTCACCGCGCTGCTGCTCGGACATCGCATCCAGTCGCTCGCGAACCCGCGCCTCATCAAACAGACGGGTGCGGTAGGCAACAAACTCTTCGAGCCGTTTGCGATCAACCACAATCGTGCTGGATTCGACCGAAGAATCTGCATCACCCTCTCCGTCGGCCTGCACCCAATCGTACAGCGCGTACACCAAAAGGCTTGCGATCAGAAAGTAACCGAGCGGGTCTCGAAGCCAATCACCGAGCCCTGATGGGCCCTCGTTTGAACTCAACGACTAAGGCTCCCGGTGCTCAAGGCGTGTACCAGATTGGCGAAGTATAAGCGCGATCCTGAATAGCCCTCGGCACTTCATCGGGCAGCTCTACATCAAAGTACGCTGCATCAATAGTCGTCCAGCGCGGACGCGGAATTTCCAGAACGCGGGCGTAGTAGAACGCTCTCTGCTTCGGATCGAAATCAGGATCCTGCCAGACCGTCGCGAGGTCCGCCCCGCCAATGGTATTCGTGTAGGTTGCGGAATCGACGTCAACCGTAGAACCGACAGCCGGCAGCTTGCCCGTGTCTGCGTCGATCGTTCGGTCGCCGGACCAAACCACATCGTAAACCTTCTCTTCGAGCGAACCGTCGCGCTCAAGCCAGCCTTTGACAATTTGCACGCGATCCAGATTTGCGCCATCCGGATCTTTACTCGCAACCACCATAAAGGATGGCGCGCGCCCCTTCGGCCCACGGGTCAGATCGCCACCCATCGGCACGCCAGAGCCGTAGGCGGTGTCCAGGTAGGAGGGTGAGTTCACGTCACCAGCTTCGTATTCCCAGCCGCCGAAGAACCGAACTCGAATTCTCGAACCCGTGGTCGCATACACTTCCCGGCGCTTCATAGCATCGAAAATGGCTTCGCGCGTATTCTCTTTCGCCCATACCGCCGCATAGCCGGACGCCACGATGCGCCAGTTCTGCCAGAGAATGTCACCGGCCATCGCATTGGTCATACGTTCAGGTGCCGGCTCTGATTCGGGGAACTTGCCGAAGAAATTGTCTTCTTCGGTCGTGCTGATGGTGTTGTGGCCGTCAGTGCTGGCGATCATGCCAAACTTGAATGGGTTGACGCCGAGCTTGCGCTCATAGGCGAGGCCTAGCTTCAACGCGCCACGCGCATATTCGTGCTGCAGCATGTCGTCAGTTTTTTCGGCCGTGCGACCGATATTGTCCCAGTCCCAGTTTTCGAAGTCGGCGAACTCATCGTTAGGGGATAGCGTCGGGTGAGACTCACCATCACCCTTTACCTGGCTCACTTCGTAGATGGGCTCCCACCTGGCACGAAGCTCGGCGTAGGCGCGATCGATGGGTTTTCCATCAACAGAGCGATCAGGAAACATCATTCCATTGGAGAGGTTGCCGTTGTGCGCGATAGCCAGAACTTCGCCACCGGTCTCCTCCTCGTAACGAGCAAGCGCTTTCCACAACTCTCGCGGGTCGAGACTGTCCTGGCCGGAAAATGGTGGCAGCTGCGCCACTTTGTCGGCGCCGTCTTTGTACACAACCACGCGGTGCAGATTGTTGCCTTCAATCATCGACGTCCACTCATAGCCAGTAAGCGCTGTGAACAGACCCGGATCGTTGTAGTCGTCCGCAGTCTGGGCTACGTCTTCCCAAATCAACTTACGGGTCTTTTCCGGAAACGCGGGGTTGTTATCCGGATCGCTCATGCTGGCGGTGAAAGCGCCGATAAGCCGGCCAGGATCACCTTCATCAAGATACCCCTGCCACTGTCTGCCAGCGTCCGTACCTTTTACCGATGGATCGCCAACGTTGAAGCGGTAGTAGCCGCCCAGGTATTCGGCGTGGTCAGAGACGACGAGAAAGTCGAGGGGACGGCGCAGCTTCACTGTCATGCCATTGTGCGCCAACACTTCCTGGCCACGCGCGAAACGATAGGCGTCAGCCGGCGTTAGATTCATGTTGCCAAGCGAATAGGCATCTGCAGAATTGCGGGTGTGCAAATGCGTGTCACCCCAGAAGACGTCCTGTGGATAATCCTTACCGACAGCCCGCGAGTAGTTTTCGGCGCTTGCCGAGCCAGCAACCAACAGGCCAGCCAAAGCCAGCCCTTTCAGAGCGTTCAAACAATCCACAACGATCTCCCCTGGGATAGGAAGCTGGTCTCCGCCGCTTAGTCAGCAACGTGTCATCCAACTGCTCTAAATCCCGAATCCCCAAAACCTGAAGCAACGCCGGCGTGCAATTCAACACGAAACGATACTGCCATCAGCGACAAGTTGCCGGATTCAACGCGCAGAGGCAAACGCCAACTTATCTAGCGCTGTGCGAGATCAAGCCAAGTCTGTACGACGGTATCTGGATTGAGCGAGATGCTCTCGATTTTTTGCTCCAGCAGCCAAGCAGCGAGGTCTTCGTGGTCTGACGCGCCCTGGCCACATATGCCGATGTATTTGCCTTTTTCCCGACACGCCTGAATCGCGCGCCCCATTAGCATCTTCACGGCTTCATTGCGTTCGTCAAAGCGGTCCGCGATCAAGCCCGAATCCCGGTCGAGCCCGAGTGTGAGCTGAGTCAGATCGTTGGAGCCGATGGAGAAGCCATCGAAGTACTCAAGGAATTGATCCGCCAGCAACGCATTGGAGGGCAGCTCGCACATCATCACGACCATAAGATCGTTCTCACCGCTCTTGAGCCCATTATCAGCGAGCAAGTCGATCACCTGAGCAGCTTCATCGGTGGTCCTGACGAACGGCACCATGATGCGCACATTCGTCAGCCCCATCTCATTACGCACAATGCGCAGCGCCTCACATTCCATCTCGAAGCAGGCACGAAAGTCGTCGGCGATGTAGCGAGAAGCTCCGCGGAAGCCAAGCATTGGATTCTCTTCTTCCGGTTCGTACAACCGGCCGGCCACGAGGTTGGCGTATTCATTGGACTTGAAGTCGGATAGCCGCACGATCACCGGCTCCGGTGCGAACGCTGCGGCAATGGTGGAGATGCCTTCGACGAGCCGCTGCACGAAGAAATTTCGCGGTGAGCCGTAGGCTGCCGTGACCGGTGCAATTCGGTTTTTCAGATCGTCCGGAAGCGTATCGAATTCGAGCAGCGCTTTGGGGTGTATGCCAATCATCCGGTTGATGATGAATTCCAGGCGCGCAAGCCCGACCCCACGATGCGGCAAATTGGCAAACGCAAAAGCGCGGTCCGGGTTGCCGACATTCATCATGATCTTGACGTCCAGCTCGGGCATCGCGTCCAGACGAATTTCCTCGCGCTCAAACGGCAGCAACCCTTCGTAGACGAAGCCCGCTTCGCCTTCCGCGCAGGACACGGTTACATCGACGCCATCCGCGACCTTCGAGGTCGCATCACCGCAACCGACTACGGCTGGGACGCCGAGTTCGCGGGCAATGATGGCGGCGTGACAGGTACGTCCACCGCGATTGGTCACAATCGCCGATGCACGCTTCATGACCGGCTCCCAGTCCGGATCGGTCATGTCCGTGACAAGCACGTCACCGGGCTCCAATGCCGACATTTGAGAGATGTCCGAGATAATGCGCGCACGACCGGAACCAATGCGCTGACCGATGCTTCGGCCGGTCGATAACACCGCGCTCTTCTGCCTTAGTTCGAAGCGCTCCATCATCTGGCCGTCGTTACTCTTCACGGTTTCCGGCCTGGCCTGGACGATGTACAGCCGACCATCACCTCCGTCCTTGGCCCATTCAATATCCATCGGCCGGTCGTAGTGAGATTCGATGGCCAGGGCGATGCGTCCGAGTTCCAGCACGTCGTCGTCGCTAAGGCTGAAGCGCTCCTGATCTGCCGCTGGAACATCTTCGGTGACGACATACCCCTGTTCGCTGGGGTTTTCTGAGTACGCCATGCGCAAGTGCTTGCTACCCAGATTCCTGCGCAACACGGCCTTACGGCCTGCCGCCAGCGCCGGCTTGTAGATGTAGAACTCATCCGGATTCACTGCGCCCTGCACAACGAGTTCACCCAGGCCGTAGCTGGCGGTTACGAAGACGACATCACGAAAGCCGCTTTCGGTGTCGAGGGTGAACATCACACCGCTGGCACCGATATCACTGCGCACCATCTTCTGGACACCTGCCGACAGTGCGACACGCTCATCAGCAAAACCCTGATGGGCTCGATAGGCGATGGCTCGATCATTGAACAGTGACGCAAAAACCTCTTTGATCCGCAGCATCACCTCTTCGAGGCCCCGGACATTGAGGAAGGTCTCCTGCTGGCCAGCAAAGGATGCTTCCGGCAGGTCTTCGGCGGTGGCCGAGGAGCGCACGGCCACGGAAAAACCGGCATCGTAGTCCGATTCCATATCGGCGTAGGACGCGGCAATAGCTTGTTCGAGAGCAGCCGGTAGTGGCGCATCGATCACCCACTGGCGGATTTCTTTACCCGCAACCGCCAGCGCATCCACATCTTCTACGTCTACCTGTTCAAGACGGCTGCGAATACGCGCTTCCAGATCGTCCTTGGCCAGGAATTCCCAGAACGCATCAGCCGTTGTGGCGAAGCCGCCCGGCACACGAACGTCAGCGGCCGCCAGATGTCGGATCATCTCGCCGAGCGATGCATTCTTGCCGCCAACCTGATCCAGATCAGCCATGCTGACGCTCGACAGCGCCACCGTATACGTCGTCATATTCCTATCCCTGAAGCCGAAAAACGTGTGCTCTCCGGCATCTGCCGGAAAAGCGCCATTCTAGCGGACCCGCGGCCGCCTACCTACCAATGCGCCTGACGGATGAGCGCAGGTTGGCATTTGCAAGCGGGCACGGTTCACGCACGTGCTGCGTTACTATGAGCACCGCAGCATGTGGCAGCATGTGATAGCTCAGCAGGAAACAACTTTGGTGAATCGCACTGTTTTCTTTGTCTCTGATCGCACCGGTATCACGGTGGAGGCTCTTGGTGAGAGTCTGTTAACCCAGTTCCCTGAGTTTGAGTTCAATCGGCACACTATTCCGTTTGTCAGCACACCGACTGCTGCAGAAATTGCAGCCGATCGAATCCGCGTCGCAGGGCGCGCAGACGGCCTGCCGCCGTTGGTCTTCAGCACACTCACAGACGAGGCAAGCCAGAGCATTATCGCCAGCAGTAGTGAGTTCGTATTTGACTTATTCGGCACGTTCATCGGCCCGCTTGAGCACGCCCTTGGCGCCGCTTCCAGCCACACCGCGGGCAGGATGCACGGGATGCGCGATCACGCTGCCTACGAAAAGCGAATGCGCGCGCTCAACTTTACGCTCAACCACGACGACGGCTTGAGCCCTGCAACGTTTCACGAGGCTGACGTTATCCTCGTTGGTGTGTCGCGCTGCGGTAAAACGCCAACCTGCGTCTATCTGGGAATGCACTACTCAATCATGGCCGCGAACTACCCGTTGACGGAGGACGATCTCGATCATCCAAGACTGCCCGAGTTCTTTCGAGCGAATCGGGCCAAGACCTACGGCCTGACTATCGCGCCCGAGCAATTGAGTCGCATTCGACGCGAGCGACGGGCTGAGGGTCGCTACAGCACCCTGGCCCAATGCCGAGCAGAGGTTGCCAGTGCGGAGGCGATGTTCCACAACGAGAACCTCAAGTTTCTGGATACGTCAAACGTATCCATCGAGGAAATCTCCGCGACCATCGTGCGTGACCTGGGTTTGCACTAATGCGACGCGGCGCTCTTACCCTCGCACTATTCTTCGCACTACTTCTTGCAATGCCCAATGCAACAAGTGCCCGCATTGTCGTGTTTGGCGATGTGCATGGGGCCAGCGATAGCCTTACACAATTACTGCAAGGTAATGGGATTATCGATTCTGAGCAGCGTTGGATTGCCGGTGACACGACTCTCGTCTCACTAGGTGATCTACTGGATAGAGGCCCCGACTCACGCGCGGTGATGGACCTGCTGATGCGCCTGCAAGATGAAGCAAGCGCAGCCTCGGGCGAGGTTGTGGTGTTACTCGGCAATCATGAGCTGATGAACCTTACCGGCGAGCTTCGCGACGTTTCAGCAGAAGAGTTCGCCGCCTTCGCGAGCGATCCTCTCCCCAGCGATGTGACGGAAGAGCCAGATAAGCCAGCCGGCTACACTCAACTAAAGCGCGCGCTCAGCCCTACTGGACACTACGGACGCTGGCTGCTGCAGCAGCCGGCACTCGCCGTTCGAGGCAACACAGCTTTCGTTCACGCCGGACTGTCAGCACCCATAGAGCGAAGCAAACTAGAGGAGACAAACGGCCAGGCTCGGCGTGCGATAGAGGGTTCTACGCTGGTTTCCAGCCACGGCTCATCAACTCGCTCAACTCCTGAGCTACTCGGCCAGCTCGGACCTTTCTGGTATCGAGGAACGGCGACTTGTCATGAGCTACTTGAAACCGAACGGCTGCGGGGAGCATTGGCTGCGCTAGAGGTCGACAGACTCGTTGTAGGCCACACGCCAACACCATCCGGTTATCCGGAGTCACGCTTCGACGGATCTGTAATAACACTGGATACGGGCATGCTGACCAAAGTCTACGGTGGCCAGCCATATCTACTTGAACTTAGCCAGGACGGTAATGACGCCTCTGCCCTGGACAAATCCGGTGCGAGGGCACCTATCCTTGAACGAAGTGCCGTGCGCATCGGTTCCGATGACGCTGAGCAGGCACTTGCCGCCGAGTTGGCGGATCTGTGGGCCGATTTGCCACCAAAGTTCGATGCCGACGGCCGCCTGAACATCAAGCGAAATGGACTCTCGTTAACAGCAGAGTTCATACCTGCCAGCAAGCAACAAACACGCCGAGCGGTAGCCGCATGGCAACTCGATCGACAGCTTGGCTTTGACTTCGTGCCTCTGACACTAACGCTATCTGTTGACGGCCGCCGAGGGTATGTCCAGATCAGCTCAGGGGCGTGGCGAACAGAAGCCCAACGTCAGCTTGAAAACAGGAACGTGCCGAACTTCTGCGCGTCCGGACACGTCTTCGATCTGGTCAGGCTCAGCGATACGCTCATGCGGCCAGCAAGTCGCTCGGTAGAAGAGCTGGCCTATAGCCGACGCTCATGGGATGTAAGGCTCACCGGCCACGACGCGAGTTTTGGTCGGCGGACGCAAATCGACATCACACCGGAACAAGCAGTTATTCCACCCCTGCTACGAACTCGCCTCGCGTCATTGAGCGCAGCCTCTGTAAACGCAACCACACAGGGCCAGCTCAGCAAATCCGATGTCCGAGCGCTGCTGGCACGGCGGGATGCGCTGCTTGAGCTCAGCTCGTTTGAACCAGTATCAACCCAATCCACGCCTTAGGGCATAGCACCATGCAGACACGCTTTGCTCAATTGCACTCGCGTCCGATCGCATCAGGAGTTTGAACCGTGCGCACCGCTACCCGCCTCACTGGCCCCCTTTTCCTGATCGTCACCTACTATCTGGCTTTGCCCGTGCTGGTGTGGGCCGTTGTCAGCTGGCTCCCCGGCATCGCAACTTACCTTCCGTTCGGTGGCATAGATGCACTTAGTCAGAGCAATGCCGCCAGTCTCGAAATCATTCAAACGATCGCCGCGCCGATAAACTTCGCCGGTCTCGAAGGTATTACCCTCGCCATCGCGATCGCCTCAGCCGTCCTGCTATCGCTACCAGTCTCCTGGGTCTATTTCATTACGACACGCAGCAAAGAGGTCGATCGCTCTTTCGCGCAAACCATCGTTGTACTACCGGTGGTTGTGGCGGGCATCGCGACCATCGTTCAACACTCTCTCGCTTTGGCATTCTCGCTGGCGGGAATCGTAGCGGCGGTTCGCTTTCGCTTCACACTGACCCAACCTGCTCACGCCCTGTACGTCTTCGTCTCCATTGCTATCGGCCTTGCCGCTGGGATCAGTGCTCTGAGTATTGCTTACGTGGTTGCTGTTGGTTTCGTGTTGGTGAACCTGCTGCTGTGGCGAGCAAACTATGGCGCCAACCTCACCACGCCGTTCTTCTCCTTCCTGACCGGGCGAGGCTTTGATGACAACGATCTGTAGCGCACAACAAGCGCGTGAGTGGCTGCCCCGATATTGGGGTTTGACACGCTTTCCTGCGTTGCTCCTGATCGCCGTTTCAACGTTGGCTGCCTGCGAGCAGAACGGCGCCGAATCGACAACTCAGACGCAACGTTTGAACTCGACAACGGAGAGTTCAGCCAGAATCCATGAGCTTCCGAGCGCATTGCGCGAAGTGTCTGGTCTGGCATTGAGCGACACCGGCGCGCTCTTCGCCATCGCCGACGAAGTGGGTCGCATACTCGAACTGGATGCAACGACCGGCGCGGCCCTGCGCCAGATCGATATCGGCCGGCCGCCGGTAAAGGGCGATTTCGAAGGCCTTGCCATTGATGGCAATATCATCAGCGCGGTCACTAGCGATGGCGTTCTATATCAGGTCGATATTGGCAGTCAGCCCGGCGAGTTAATCCAGGTGATCGATCTCGATACTCGCGATCACTGCGAGATTGAAGGCTTAAGCAACGCCGATGAAAGCGGCGGGCTTTGGCTCGTTTGCAAGCGGACACTCGGGGATGGGGATGACAACAGCGTTCGCTTCCTACGTTGGGATCCAGCGTTGGCTAACGAGCACCCCGTTCAATTCGACATAGCAAACCGTCCGATCCTGGATGCCCTCGACAAGAAGGACTTCAATCCATCCGCGATCGCAATCACGCAGGATCGGCGCGGTTTTCTCGTTATTGCCGCCCGGCAGAAAAGTTTCGCGTTCTTCCAACTAACTGACAGCCCTCGTTACATTCGCGCCGGAAGGTTGATAGATGCGCCCCTGCACGCGCAAGCGGAGGGGCTTGCCATCGACAAAAGCGAAGCGCTCTTCATCGCGAACGAAGGCGCGATCGGAAGGCTGTTCGCCTATCCCGCCGGGGTGTGGTCGCACATGCTCAAACAACAAGACAACCGTCAATGACAATCCCAACGACAACCGAAAACCGAGCGCCGCTGATTCTCGCGATCCACGGAAGCGGCCACAAACCTACTGAGGCCGAGTATCAACAGTTGTGGCATGACGCACTGCGCGCGGGCGTCGCTCGAGAAGGCGTTGATGAGCTAGGTGTTTTTGAACGGGCTGAGTTCCAGCTGGTCTACTTTGGCGACTTGCTGTCAGTTCTTCACACCCCGGTAGACCCACAGATCGACCTGGCGGATCGACGGCGTGTGGTGTCAGAACTTGCAGAGCTCGACAAAGCCAAACGATTTCGCCGCGCGACCTACGAGAAGCTGCCGGGCAAGTCTCCGTTTCGTGAGTTTGTCGCCGATGTCAGTGCGCCTTTGCTGCGGGCGTTCGGCATGGGCCGAGCCGCCACGGGAGCCGTCGTACCAGAGCTGCGGGAATACTGGCAAAGCGGTAGTGAGTTTGCCCGACAGGTCGATGACAGGCTGGAGCGTGCGTTGGGCGATGCGCTGAGTCAGGAGCGGCATGTCATTCTGATCAGCCATGGTTTTGGCTGCATTCCCGCTTACAACGCCCTGTGGCGCATCGATCAGGCTCAGCCGCGATTCTCCGGGCGCATCGACACCTGGCTCACACTCGGCAGCCCGTTGTCCGATGACACCATTCGATCGAGCCTAGCGGGAGCGTCGAGCCCAATCGACAAACGCTATCCCAACAACATTCTACGCTGGCACAACGTGGCTGCCGAAGATGACTACTTCTGCCACGATGAAACGATTGCCAACGATTTTTCAGACATGCTGGCACGGCGCATGGTGAGCGAACTGGCTGACTATCGCATCTACAACGTCGCCTGCCGATATGGAAAATCGGAACCGCACCACAGCGCCGGCTACCTCGCCCACCCTCGCGTCGCGCGCTTGCTGGTTGAGAGCCTCAGCGGCAGCGCCTGATCATGTCACGCTCAATCGCTTTCTCGCTGCCGATACGCTTATAAAAGCCAGCAACAAAGGCTGCGATCTTGCTTCGTTTTCGATCACTCAACCCCGGACTATCTGCGATCAGACGTTCGAGCCCCGGGCGAGCATCAACAAAACGCGCAATGGCCGAGGGCAGTTCGTCAGAATGTCGACAGTATCCACGAAACAAGCGTTGCGTGAGGCGCGTGATCCCTAAACCGTCCGGCACCCGCCCGTAACTGGGATCCACGAGACCGGTGGAATCAAAATCATAAGCCACCGGGAAAACGTTGGGCTTAGGCCCAGCGTCAGCCATGGGAACCACGTTGTGGCAACAATCATCATTCGGCGGTCCGGCCAGTATGGAAAAATCCACGTTCCCGATCATGTAGTTAAAGACGGCCATGAGCGATGCGTGCGCAGGATCGATGCGGGACAGCCCAATCCGATTCGACTTCACTTCGGTTAGCTGGAGACGTTCGCCGAGGCGCCGTTTGTGCTCGATAACAAATCCGGGATGTACGGAGATCGTTCCGTCGGTATCGACATAGCTAATGCTCAACCAGCGCGACCGAAAAGAGGTATCTGTCATATGCGACAGCATCTGATAGACCAGAAACTCCGCCGCCAGCACATCTTCGGAACGAGCGTCAGGCCGGCCAAGCCGAGAGCAGTGGGTAACCAGTTTCAGTCGATTCTGGCCTGCAAAAACGGAATCCTGCATCTGTTTCCTGGGCAGATCCAGCCAAAGCGGCGGGAACCGGCAGAACTCCAGACGCCGGGATTTACCTCTCGCCTTAACCGTAACGTCGTAGGTCTGTGACTCGGCTTGTAGCTGGGCCGGGTGCTCACGCGGCTTCTGCGCTTTGTCTTTCACAATTGCGCGCCAATCGGCTGTGAGCGTGATCTCGAGTGTGTCAGTGGTCTCGAAGAGCGGGCTCTCATCTGCCAAAGCTCCAGCAGATACAAAACAACTGCTCGCAAGTAGCGAAAGCCCTAGCGCAATGGTCTGAAGCTTACGTTGTCTCACTACCTCTCCAGGGCATTGCCGTCGCGATCTCGATTGGCCAAGCTTACCCGCAGTTGTTTAGCTCCGGATAGCCTGCTTATTCCTATGATGACGCGAGCCACGATACGCATCCTGTGCGCAACGCTTCTGTTATGGGCCATATTCCTCACTGCATGGTTCGCGCGCGAATCACCGCTACTCCTGGAGGTGCTGCCACTAGGACAAGTCATCGGTACGCTACTGATGTTTGCTCTGCTACCACCGTATCTATGGTTGATGGCAATACCAATGCACCGGCGAGCGAGTGAAGCGGTTGACGCGCTGGCCTCGATAGCAAACAGACAAGACACGCAGCGCGTGAGAGCGCGCTTGAACCGAATCAGCATGTGGGGCCTGCCGTTTGTGCTGTTGAGCCTCGTGTTCGGTGCGTCGCAGAACCAGCTGTTTATCAGCCGGATGTTCGCAGGCGCCAGTTTCGAAGTTATCGATGTGGTGTTTGTCTGCGGCAACATTGTGCTGTGGTTGAGTGTGGGCGTGCTGCTCGTTTGGCGCTTGCCGATCGGTTTTGCTCTGTCTCAATTCGCGCAACGATTAGATCTGGATATCTATCGACTCGATGTTTTAAGACCAATGGCGCGAGTCGCAACGACCGATGTCCTGGCTGTCGCTGGCGCCATGGCATTCATGCCAATGCAGTCACTGGATGCCGAATTTCGCGTGGAGAACTACGGCGCCGGGCTCATGGTTGGCGCGTGTTCTGCCATCGCATTGTTCCTGCTGCCTTTATGGGGCTTACGTAGCAACATAACCAGGCGTAAAGCGGCCCGCGTCGCCGAGCTGCGCGAACAGCTGGCGGCAACGGCGCGCGACGATATAACGCTGCTCGAACCGATTTCGGCGCACATCAATAGAATCCAGGACACGCCAAGCCTGCCTATCGACACCCAGGTTGTGACGAGAATTTTTGCCTACGGAATCATTCCACCACTCGCGTGGGTTGCGGCAGCACTGGTTGAGAATCTGATCGATACGCTCTGACTCGGTGACAATGGAGTGTTAACGTTTCGACTCGCTTACTAGCCAACTGCTGGAGAAGATCATGGGTACCCTTGCCGAAGTCGCCCCCAAGTTTGTTGAGATGGCGCATCAGATTGTCTGGTGTACTGCAGCCACTGTCGACGCCAAGGGAAGGCCACGCTCACGCGTACTGCATCCGATATGGCAGTGGCAGGACGACAAGCTCACCGGCTGGATTGCAACCGGCAAAACACCAATCAAGCTCGCGCATATCGATGCCAGCCCAAACGTATCGTGTAACTACTGGGCGCCGAGCCAGGACACCTGCGTGGCCGAATGCGCGGCCTCCTGGGTAGCAGATCAAGCGACCAAACAACACGTCTGGGACTACTACACAACTGGTCCGGCTCCCGTTGCTTATGACCTAACCATGATTCCCGGTTGGGAAAACGCAGAGTCCGAGAGTTTCGACATTCTCAAGCTGGAGCCGTGGCGGTTGCGAGTGATGCCAGGTTCGTCACTGATGGATGGCACCTACGCGGCTGACATCTGGCAGGCGGACTGACCGCCGCATCTCGAGATACTCTGCGGAGGTCGCCGCGTCGTGGCGATGCCACTCCTCGCGACGACGGGGTGACGGGGTGACGGGGTGACGGGGTGACGAAAGAACCAAGTCATCATGAGGAGGTGACGGAAGAATCGAGTCATCACGGGGAGGCCCAAGGCCGAGGTGGTGATCTCCAAAGCCTCGGCATCATCTACCGCGCTCGAACAACAATTGGTCACGAGGTCGCCGCGTCGTGGCGATGCCACTCCTCGCGACGACGGGGTGATGGGGTGACCGGGTGACGGGAGAACCAAGTCATCACGAGGAGGTGACGGAAGAATCGAGTCATCACGAGGAGGCCGAAGGCCGACGTGGTGATCTCCAAAGCCTCGGCATCATCTACTGCGCTCGAACAACAATTGGTCACGAGGTCGCCGCGTCGTGGCGATGCCACTCCTCGCGACGACGGGGTGATGGGGTGACCGGGTGACGGGAGAACCAAGTCATCACGAGGAGGCCGAAGGCCGACGTGGTGATCTCCAAAGCGTTGGAATCATCCCTCTGCAAGAGAGTCGACGCGGTCAGAAAGTCCCTCTCGCGCATTGGCTATCCCAATGCGCTGCCGGGTCTGTACCTCTCGCGCATTGGCTATCCCAATGCGCTGCCGGGTGTGTACCTCTCGCGCATTGGTTATCCCAATGCGCTGCCGGGTGTTCGTTCCCACTGCCGATCGCAAAACGATCGGAAATGGGAACGAACTTACTAAACACTCGGGGGAACGTTGAGCCGAGCAACCTCTGCCATCACCCGCAGCGCCTGCTCGTCTCCAGTGATGGTGAGCCCGGTGATGCCGCAGTCTTCCCAGGCTTTGAACCTGGCTTTGATCCGCTCAGGCGGACCGATTAACGCACCCTCGTCGACAAACTCATCCGGAACCGCAGCGATGGCTTCGTCCTTACGTTTGGCAAGATACAACTCCTGAATTCGCGCAGCAGCGTCACCATAGCCCCGACGGACCATCATCTCGTTGTGGAAGTTCTTGCTCTTGTGGCCCATACCGCCGACGTAAAGCGCGATACCCGGCTTCTGTCGATCAAGGGCTGAGCGAATATCGTCAGTCACCTGTACTTGTGTCATGGCCTGGCGATCAAATTGATCGGCCGTCTTACCTGCCTTCTCCAGCCCCTCGTTGATCCAACCCGTGTACAGGTCGGCCGATTCGGGCACATAGCCCAGGGGTAGCCAGCCATCCGCAATCTCGGCGGTAAGACGCACAGTGGATTCCATGCCGGTGCCGAGATAGATCGGAATATCCGGGTTCATGTGAAGGATGGACTTCAGCGGCTTACCGATACCCATCGCTCCTTCGCCGGTAAACGGCAGGGAGATCTCTTTGCCATCATGCGTAACCGGTTCTTCCCGGGCCCAGATCTTCTTCATGATGGAGACATAGTCTTTGATACGGTAATAAGGCTTGCCCCAGGGCTGGCCATACCAGCCCTCAACGATCTGGGGTCCGGACACTCCAATACCGCAAATCGCCCGACCGCCACCGGCAATCTGATCGAGTGTTGCCATGGCCATCGCCGCATTCGCAGGCGTTCGGCCGGCCAGCTGAAGAACCGCTGTGCCAAGCTTGATGCGTTTGGTGTGGGCAGCCAGGAACGCCAGCGGCGTGATGGCATCGCTGCCATACGCTTCAGCCGTCCAGACTGAATCGTAACCAAGCTCCTCTGCCAGCTGCACTTTAGCCACCGGCACATTCAGATGCGCACCGCTGTACCCAAGCATCAATCCAAGCTTCATCGTCTTCCCCTGTCTTGCCAACGAACAATGCCGACTGGTTCGACCTTACCACCCAAAACCAGCGCGCTTCGAGTGCTGCAAGACACCCGCGCAGGGAATCTGCCGAGGTTCTTCACATTTCCTACCTCACTCCTACCCATTGTTTCCGGACACTGACTTCCATGACGTGGCTGCTGCAACGCAGAGACACATCAAGGGCGGGAACCCTTAACCAGAATCTATTGAGAGAAACGTCATGAACACAACAGCTAAATCACTTACCGGCATCGGCGTCGGAATCGGCATTATCTGGGCCGCGAGCACCTTTGCAGGGCCAGGTCCGGCAGCACAACTGGATACGGATGGTGATGGACAGATCAGCCTTAGCGAATTCATGGCACGAGCCGACTCAAGGCCAAGCGTTGAAGAGGCGTTTGCAGCCATAGACGCAGATGCAGACGGCGCGGTCACCAAGCGCGAAATGTTCCAACATCATCGCGAGAGAATGCAGATGCATCGCGAGCGACGGTCCGACCGGCGACTCTCGGCCCTGGACAGCAATTCTGACGGCGTTGTGACCCAGGATGAATACGTTTCGGCTGCCGCTGAACGCCCATCTCCGGAAGAGCGATTCGAAGCTAAAGACACAAACGGCGACGGCGTACTGAGCGATGATGAGTTGAAGCGCAAGCGCTGGCATGGAAAGCGTGGTGGCGACGGTGAGCGCAAAGGGCGTGGTGATCGCTTCAACACTATGGATAGCGATGGTGATGGGAAACTAAGCCTGGAAGAGTTTCAGGCGTTCCGCGAGTCAATGCCCAGCCCGGAAGAACGCTTCTACGCCCTGGACAGCGACGGCAACGGCGCACTGAGCGATACTGAGCTGAAGCAAGGTCGCCGCGGCGGCCCCAAGAGCTGAAGTCCGAAGCAAAACCGGCTTCAACACAAAAGGAACGGCGAGCTGGCCGTTACCGATAAGTCATCCGACCCGGTGCGGCCAGCTGCCAGCAGAGATTGACGACAAGAAAAGCTCAAGGCGCTAATGAACAGCAGCATCGTCCGACGCCTCATCGCAAGCTTCGTCGCCATAACGGCATTGGTGCTTGTGGTGAGTGCGCTGCTGAACCGATGGAGTTTTGAGCACAGTTTCCGCACTTTTCTTGCCGAGCGGGATAGCGAACTTCTGGCCGACCTCGCGCCAGTACTGGAGGATCACTACGTCTCCGAAGGCGGCTGGCAACGGCTGAAGTCCGAGCCCAGACTGTGGCTCCGACTGATTCGTCAGGCACGCATCCATTCGCTGCGAGACAGCGAGAACAGAGAACCACCACCCCGGCATCCCAGGGGCCGGGACAGGCTACTACCGCGCCTAGTGCTGCTGGACAGCAACGGCAACCGGATCGCAGGCCGAGGCCTCGTGAGCGAGGCGGCCAGCCAGGCCTCACTACAGGTTGACGGCCGTCGCATCGGGCGGGTACTCCTCACCCCGCTGGATCTGCGGGGGCCAGGTACCGAAGCGCGCTTCTCCGGCCGCCAGACAACCTCCACTTTAGCCATCGCGGGCATTGCTCTGTTGATCGCCAGCCTGGGCGCGTATCTTATTGGCCGCAGTCTGCGTAGACGCGTGACGCAGCTGACCTCTGGCGCGCAAGCAATCACCAACGGCGATTTCGATACGCAACTGCCGGTCACGTCTTCCGATGAGCTGGGCGAGCTGGCACAGCGCTTCAACGCGCTCGCTCAAACACTGAAGGCAAATCGCACGGCCCGCCGTCAGTGGGTTAGCGATATCGCACACGAGCTACGAACACCGCTGACCATTTTATCGGGCGAGCTACAGGCTCTTGAAGATGGTGTCAGGCCACTCGATAAAGATGCCATCCGATCACTGCAGAGCGAAGCCCAACGGCTGACTGTGCTGGTGAGCGATCTGCGGGTTCTGGCGCTGAGTGACGAGGGCGCACTAACTTACACAATGGCCGCAGTCGACCTCAATGAGCTACTCGAGGCGAGCATCAGACAATGGCAGGATGCAGCGAGCGCCGCGAATCTGCATCTCACGTGGACCGCCATGCCGAACTCAGATCAAGCCAGAATCGTCGCCGACGCAGAACGCCTGAGTCAGCTATTCAACAACGTCCTGAACAACTCCTGCCGACATACCAACGCTCCAGGTCAGATTTCAGTCGCTTTGGAGCGGCGAGGAGACGAGATGATCGTTCTCTTTGATGACAGTGCGCCCGATGCACCGACCGGCTCGCACGAGCGGATATTCGAACGGCTGTATCGCGCAGACGACTCGCGCAGCCGACACGGATTTGATGGCAGCGGTCTCGGGCTTTCGATCGCCCAGGCTATCGTTGAAGGACACAAAGGCAGCATAAGCGCCAGCACGTCGCCACTGGGAGGACTGCGCATTCGAATCACCTTGCCAGTGGACTCTGATCAATGACCGAGCGGGTACTGATCGTCGAAGACGAAGCCAAGATCGCATTGCTGCTGCGCGACTACCTGCGGGCGGATAGCTTCGACGTTGACATCCTGGACCATGGCGATGTCGTGGTTGAGTTCGTCAGGGCGAACCAACCTGATTTCATTTTGCTGGATCTGATGCTGCCGGGAACGAGCGGGTTGGATCTGTGCCGGGAAATCCGAGCGTTCAGCGATGTACCAATCATCATGATCACGGCTCGAGTGGAGGAGATCGATCGACTTCTCGGCCTGGAACTGGGCGCTGATGATTACATCTGTAAGCCATTCTCGCCGCGGGAGGTGATCGCGCGCATTCGCGCAATCCAGCGCCGCATGCGTCGCAAAATCGATACAGAGGCCTCAGCAACGGTACTCAGCTACCTGGGACTCCGGATTGACCTGGAACGATTTGAGGCCCGCGTTGACAACGCACTCCTCGATCTCACTCCGCTGGAGTGGCGACTGCTACACAAGCTGATGAGTAAGCCAGGCCGGGTCTACTCCCGGGAAGTATTGATGAATGCAATCTACGATGACAACCGCATCGTGAGTGACCGCACGATCGATACCCACATCAAGAACCTTCGCAACAAACTTAAGGCGGCCGATGCCGGTAGCGAGTGGATAACATCGGTCTACGGTGTCGGCTACAAGCTCGACTAGCGTCGATCCATCTCGGCTCGATCCATCTCGGCCATAGTCATCGAGGCTCAGTTCATCAAAGGCTTATACCTTCACCATCATTTTGCCAACGTTTGCACCGCTGAATAGTGAGTCCAGTGCATCCGGAAAGTTGTCGAGGCCGTCCACAACCGTTTCCGGCATCGACAGCGACCCTTCCTGCAGCCAGCGACCAAGGTCCTTCAGCGCATCCGCATATTCACTTTCGAAATTGAATACCGTAAACCCGCGCATGCTGGAGTTACGCTCCGCCAGGCGAAGGTAGAGCTTCGGACCCTGCACATCATCCATGTGATCGTATTGCGAGATCGCGCCGCAAATGGTGACCCGTGCACCCGAGTTGATTCGATCGAGCACCAGATCGAGCACATCACCGCCAACGTTATCGAAGAAAACATCGATGCCATCCGGACATGCAGCGCTCAACTGATCACCAACATCGGCCGCCTTGTAATCAACAGCAGCATCGACGCCCAGCTCACCGGTGAGAAAAGCAGTCTTCTCGGCACCGCCGGCAATGCCCACGACCCGCGCGCCGTGCAACTTGGCTAACTGGCAAACGACGCTTCCAACAGCGCCTGCGGCGGCGGAAACGACTACCGTATCGCCCTCTTTCACTTCCGCGACGCGAAGAATTCCGAAGTACGCTGTAAGCCCTGTGGTAACACCCAGCGCGCCAAGGTACGCCTGCGGCGGCAGGTTGCCGGAGACGTCAATCTTGTTAAACATCTCAGCCGGCCCCTGTGCGATAGCCTGGGCCATCATGGGACCCGTGACCCAATCGCCTTTCTTGAGAGAGGGGTCGAGAGAATCCACCACCTCGCCAACGCCAAGCGCGACTACGGGCGTATCCATGCTAACCGTGTCGTGAAAACTGCCTGTATCCAGTGCCGTGCGAATAAACGCATCGATCGACAGGTGGCTCACCTTCACGCGCGCCTGGCCTTCATCAAGATCCGGCAGATCAACATCAACGCTTCGGAAGTCGTCCGGCACCGGTGTTCCGCTGGGGCGACGGGCGAGCTGTATCTGACGATTCTTCATGCGTATTCCTGAGGTTGAGATTGAAAAAACGGACACCGCCGCTCCTGACCGCCAGCACTCTCCCATGAGCGCCGATCAATATCAAAACCGTTGTGAGCTGCCTTCACTTAGCCGCTACGCCGCGAGACATTCAATGCGATCCTGGCGCAACTCCACCTTGGCAGGCGAAGAAGACGATGAATCACTGGCTCGTAACTGGCGCGGCGAACGGTATTGGCCTGGCAGTCGCTACAGAGTTGCTGCGATCAGACCCCAGCCGACGAGTAACGCTGACGGGCCGATGCGAAGAATCACTGGTGGCGGCCATTGCCGAGCTGCAACCAGCGGCAAAAGCGCGAGCGACCATGGCCGTGGTGGATTTGGCTGATGCTGACAGTTGTACTTCGCTCGCCAGCACGCTCAAGCAACAAACTGATCAGCTTTCGGGGGTCTTCAATGCTGCAGGATTTTTGCACGATGAGCGCATTGGACCGGAGAAACGCCTGGAGGATATCTCGAGCGAATCGCTATGCCGCAATATGGCTGGCAATTGTCTGCCACTGGCCAATCTGGTCCAGGCGGTGCAGACGTTTCTGCCGCGGGATCGGCGCGCCGTTCTTGCATCGCTCTCCGCGCGAGTAGGCAGCATCTCGGATAACCGTCTGGGAGGCTGGTACAGCTATCGCATGAGCAAAGCCGCCCATAACATGCTGCTCAAAACGCTCTCGATCGAGCTGGCCCGGCGTTACAAGCACTTGGTATGTGTCGCTTTGCACCCGGGAACGGTCGACACTGCTCTGTCTGAACCATTTCAGCGCAGCGTACCCGATGGAAAGTTGTTTACCCGCGCGTACTCGGCGCGTGCGTTACTCAATGTGATCGATTCACTGCAAGCGTCCGACTCAGGCTCATTCAAAGCATGGGATGGAACGGATATCCCCTGGTGAGGGCGTTGTTTTGAGCAGGAAAACGAACGCACCGCGGCAACTTCTTATCGTCCTAGGTGATCAGCTCAACCCAAATAGCACGGCGCTCGCCAAGTTGGATAGCACAACTGATGCGCTCTGGCTGGCGGAGGTTGATAGCGAGATATCGCGCCTGCCCAGCCACAAGTGGCGAATCACCGGTTTTCTCGCCGCCATGCGCCACTACGCCAAGGCGAGGAGGGATGAGGGTTGGACTGTCATCTACAACCGTCTCGACGCCGACAGCCCCTCGCCCTCGGCGCCGACCAGCCATGCGCAACTGCTGGCAAAGGACTTGCGGCGGCTAAAGCCAGAACACGTTCTGCTGGTGCGTCCCGGCGATCATCGGGTTTGCGAGGAGATCGAAGCCGTTCTGGCTGACGCTCCTGCCTCTTGGGAAATGCTCGAGGATGATTCGTTCTACAGCACGCCCTCCGATTTCGCGCAATGGCGCGGGCAACGCAAAACCCTGCTGATGGAGACGTTCTATCGAGACATGCGCAAACGCTTCAACGTACTGTTAAACGACGACGGTACGCCGAGGGGCGGTGCCTGGAACTTCGATTCAGACAACCGCAAGAGCTTTTCCAGGCATGGGCCTGCCAATCTCCCACCGGTGCCGGCGTACGCTCCGGATGCAAGCACGCAAGACGTCATCGCATTGATCAACGATCGCTACCCGGATCATCCAGGCGACCTCTCCGACTTTAATCTGCCGGTCACACCCACCCAAGCCAACCGCGCGCTAGACATCTTTATCGAGCAGCGTCTGGCGGGGTTCGGCGATCATCAGGACGCAATGTGGGCCGGTGAATCGCAACTCTGGCATTCCAATCTCGCCTTCGCGCTCAACCTGAAGCTGATTACGCCCCAGCTCTGTGTTGATTCAGCCATCGCGGCCTTCGATGCGGGCATGGCGCCAATTAACGCGGTAGAGGGCTTCGTCCGGCAGATTCTCGGCTGGCGGGAATTCATACGTGGCGTCTATTTTTCAGAGATGCCGAACTACGCAGCGCTCAACGTCCTTGATGCAACGGCAGACGTACCTGCAAGTTTCTGGAGCGGAGAAACGTCGATGGCATGCGTTCGCGACAGCATGCGCAGCGTCCTGGCCACGGGCTACGCTCACCACATTCAACGTCTGATGGTGCTGGGATTGGTTGCCCAGCTGGCAGACACAAACCCCTATGCCTTTCACGAATGGCACATGGCGATGTACGTGGACTCCGTTGATTGGGTATCCCTACCCAACACACTGGGCATGAGCCAGTACGGAGATGGCGGCATCGTCGGCAGCAAGCCGTACTGTGCATCCGGACGTTACATCAGCCGAATGAGCAACTACTGCCGAAGCTGCGAGTACAACCCCACCAAGGCCACCGGTGACGATGCCTGCCCTGTGACCACTCTGTACTGGGACTTCCTGGATCGCCACGAGCGCCAGTTCGCAGGCAATGGGCGTATGAATTTCCAGTTGGCCAATCTCGCGCGCAAGCGAGCCGACGAGCGCCGCGAGATTCGGGCTCAGGCAAGCCAGGTCAAAGCCGGACTACGCGAGGGCACTCTGTAGGCTGCAGCTGACTACTCGTCGCTAACGCCACTCGTCATACGATAGGCCATCGAACCAATCGCCGCCCCCACTATTGGCGCCACCCAGAATAGCCAAAGCTGCTGAAGTGCCCAGCCACCCACGAACAGGGCGGGGCCGGTGCTGCGTGCCGGGTTAACCGAAGTATTGGTAACAGGAATACTGATCAAGTGAATCAAAGTGAGACAAAGACCAATAGCGAGGGGCGCAAGTGCAGCCGGAGCTCGCTTGTCCGTAGCACCCATAATGACGAAAAGGAAGAAAGCGGTCATCACAACTTCCGCAACGAGCGCGGCCATCATGGTGTAGCCGCCGGGAGAGTTCTCGGCATAACCGTTGGCGGCGAATCCACCAAGCACGAAGTCCGGGGCACCCGAGGCGATCACATACAACACGCCCGCGCCTGCAATCGCACCCGCCACCTGAGCTGCCACGTACGGCAGCAGTTCACTCGCCGGATGTCGGCCACCAATAACAAGTCCTACGGAAACGGCCGGATTCAAATGACAGCCTGAAATGTGACCAATCGCATAAGCCATCGTGACAACCGTCAGGCCAAATGCTAACGACACACCCAACAGCCCGATACCAACGTCTGGAAAACCAGCGGCGAGCACCGCCGCACCACACCCACCAAGCACGAGCCACGCCGTGCCAAAAAACTCTGCGCTCAATTTGCTCAACATATGCCTTCCCCTGCAGTTTCCGAATCGCTCGCTCAGCGATCACTGAATTCGCCTCAGACCGAACGTGAGTCAAACTGAGGTAACCTGCAATTGGTTTGGCAACAACGTTACGACGCTTTTACACACTGAAGACTCCCCTCGCCGCCATATCTTCAGGGCAGAAAGACCATTTACCCGCTCAGAGGGCTCTGGCAGGATGCGCAACCCCGCCGCGTTGCGGCCAATTGAGCGGACCACCATGCGTTGGGTCATGCGTTCCAAAATACATCAGGCGACGGTCACCCAGGCCGATCTGCACTATGTCGGCAGCATCACGATCGACGAGGACCTGCTCGACGAGGTGGGCTTGTGGCCGGGTGAGAAGGTTTTAGTGGTCAGCAACACGAGCGGGGCTCGACTGGAAACCTATACCATCGCGGGCGAGCGCGGTGCACGCGACATCTGCCTGAATGGCGCGGCCGCGCACCTCATTGGCGTAGGTGAAGAGATTATCGTGATGGGCTTCGAACTGGCTGATCAGCCAGTGCACCCAAAAGTGATCGTGATGAGCCGAGACAACTCCGACTTCCGGCATCTGTACGAGACGCCAAACACGCGCTTGTAGCGCCCCCTCGACGATTCCAGTTACGAGCGACCTCCTTCGTTAGCTCAAACCCCAACGGTCGTCAGTCCGCACTCCATAGCACTCTCAAATTAGGTATTTGTACCTACGTTGTTGCAGAACGTTCTCATTGAGGATGACTGCCGTTGCGAGTTGTTCGTATAGACCGAAGTACCCCAGAAACTAAAATTCCACTGAACGAAAACACAGGCAAAAGCCTGACCAAAAAGCCAATAGAAGAAGTGGGATAAAGATCATGAAAAGCACTGTTGCGAAGTCAATGTCGAAGCCAGCCCGAATGCTCGGTGCCATGCTTGTGGCCGGATTGACGATCGCATCGACATCCGCGTTTGCTGTTGAAAAAGGCGACATCATGGTGCGCGCCGGTTTCCATAACGTGGATCCAAAATCAGACAACGGCCGTGTTAACGAACTTGCCGCAGACATCGATGTCGACGACGACACCCAGCTCACCTTTGACCTGACCTACATGTTCACCGACAACTGGGGGTTGGAGGTACTCGCAGCACTGCCATTCGAGCATGACCTCAAGATCGGGGGTGCAGACGCGGGCTCGGTGAAACACCTGCCGCCGACCATCAGCGCGCTCTACTACTTCAATCCGCAATCCACCGTTCAGTTCTACGCCGGAGTTGGCGTGAACGTCACAATCTTCTTCGAAGAAGATGAGCGCGGCCCCCTGGCTGGTACCGAGCTCGAGCTCGACACCTCGGTTGGGCCTGCGGTTGTTCTGGGCATCGATATCCCGTTGAACGACAAGTGGTTCCTGAATGCCGACGTTCGCTACTTCGATATCGATACCGAGGCTACGGTTACCGCTCCCGGCTTACGCCTGACACCGGATGTCGAAATTGACCCGTTCGCGTTCGGCCTGAACGTTGGCTATCGGTTCTAGCGGAGCCGGATATCCATTGCGCCACAAACCCGCAGCAATCGCTGCGGGTTTCCCCTATCTGCAACGGGGCTCGTCGAAGCTACAGTGAGCCGGAATCAACAAACACAACGCATGCGGGCTCGCGAGTTCGATGCACAAGGAACAAGCAGATGAGTGCATACAGCGTAGCGCGCGAAGCAATCAACACCGCCCTGAGTCAATCCGACGCCGAAGGCGTTGATGCAGAGACAACGCTGCGCGCCCTACTGGGCACCATCACCGAACAGTACCGCGAGCTCAAAGGCGTGAGCGACCTGAAAGCCGTTCTGCAGTTCGAGCTGCACAACGCCAGTGGCAGCGAAGAATACGAGTTCACGCGTCCCTAAACGCCGCCGGCCTCATCGCGATAGCCAGCGCGAGTGGTTCCAGACGTTAGCGGGCCAGTGCTCGCGCCAACTCGTCACTGGCAAAACTCCAATTGAGGTAACCATCGAGGAACTCCTCGATGTAGCGTCCCCGATCGTTGAAGAAATCCAGATAGTAGGCGTGCTCCCAGACATCAAGCGTCAGCAGAGGTACCGCCTCACTCGTTAGCGGCGTAACCGCATCGGTCGTGCTCAGAACCGCCAGGTCCTGTTCAACGGGCCGATAGACCAACCAGGCCCAGCCAGAACCAAACTCACTGGCGGCGGCGTCCTTGAAGCGAGCTCGGAAGCCGGCCATGCCGCCGAAGCTCGCATCGATCAGGGAGACCATCACTTTGGAGGCTTCGCCGCCTCCGGGTGCCAGAGACTTCCAGTAGAAATCATGGTTCCACACCTGGGCTGCCAGGTTAAATACACCGCCACTGCTCGCGGCCACAATCTTCTCCAATGGCCACTCCCGACGTTCATCAGCCAAGGCGCGGTCGAGCTTCTTGACATAACCCGCGTGGTGTTTGCCGTGATGGTAGGAAAGGGTGCGCGCACTGATGAACGGCTCCAGCGCGTCTTCTTCGAAAGGCAGCCTGGCAACTGTGAAATCCACGGTAACTCCGTACTTTGGGTTTAGGACGAACGCAAAGCGTACAGCATGTGCGCAGCTATACGCATCGGGATTGCAGTATCCTTGCGCCATGGGATATCGAATTGTCAGCTGGAACGTAAACGGCCTTCGCGCGTGCGCCAAAAAGGGTTTTCTGGAGCGCCTCGACGAAAGCGGCGCGGATGTCTTCGCTCTGCAGGAAGTTCGCGCGCTCGAGGAACAGCTCCCCGATGAGGTGCGAGATCCTGATGGCTGGCATAGCGTGTTTTTCCCGGCGCAGCGCAAGGGCTACAGCGGGGTTGCGATCTACTCGCGCAAGCCAGCCAGCGCCGTAGATTGCGACCTGGGTGAAGAGCGGTTTAATAGCGAGGGGCGCTTCCTGCTCGCTCGCTTCGGGCGGCTCAGCGTCGCCAGCGTCTACTTCCCCAAAGGCAGTGGCAAAGACCGGGACAACTCTCGAGTTCCATACAAACTGGACTTCTATCGCGCGGTGGAAGCCAAGCTTGCAGCCGCGCGTAAACGCGGGCCCGTTTTTGTCGTCGGCGACTACAACACCGCCCATTTTGAGATCGATCTGGCGCGGCCGAAAACCAACACCAAAGCAAGCGGCTTCCTGCCAGAGGAGCGCGAGGAGATGAGCCGTTGGCTCGCCAACGGTTGGTGCGATGTCTTTCGCGATCAGCATCCCGGCGAGCCGGGACACTACACCTGGTGGCGTCAATGGGGGAACGCGCGAGCCGACAACGTCGGCTGGCGAATCGACTACGTGCTTGCCTCGAAGGGAGGCGCGAGGCGCGTGCGGGATGCCTTCATCTGGCCCGATATGCTCGGATCAGATCATTGCCCGGTGGGAGTCGACATCGACTGGGATGGTTAGATACCGTTGCTGTTCACAACCGTTCTTGGGGAGATGGCGGAAATGACGGATTCACAGGCACAGAACAGCGCGGACAGAATAGCGATTGCTGACGTCATGTTGCGCTACGCAGCTGGGGTGGACGAGCGGGATTTCGAGCTATATCGGAGTGCGTTTGCCGACGACGTCGAAGTGGTCGATTTCGGCCCGGAGCCAACCCACGGCGCGCAGGCCTGGGTTGAGTATGTGATTGGCGCGCTACAAGACTACCGTGACACCCAGCATATGCTTGGGCCAACCTACGCCGAGATCGATGGTGATGTCGCACAGACCCGAACCGATGTTCAGGCTCTGCACTGCTTCAAAGACTCAGAAAAACCCAATCTGACGCTTTGGGCGACCTACAAAACGCAGATGAAGCGTATCGACGGCGAATGGAAGATCACGCATCACCGACTGGTGCGTCGAGACATGAGAATGGCCTAGCCGGGTTTGGCGCGAGCGTCATGCTCGCGCGTCTACCTGGTTATAAAGCAGCGGCACTCGCCGTTGTTGCCTCGTCGCGGCCCGTGGCAGCTCCGCCAAATTGGGCTGAATTGCGGTTCCTCACTCTCTGGAAGCCTCCTACACTCCATAGATCAGCTCTTTGAGCGCAGCAGACGACATTTTGCCGTGATTGCCGAAACCATCATCTTTCTGGCCGCAGCGGTTATCGCTGTGCCGATCTTCAAGAAACTGGGGTTAGGCGCCGTACTTGGCTACCTGGCAGCTGGTGTTGCGATAGGGCCCTATGGTCTGGGTCTGATTGGCGGTGAGGACGGCGAAGAAATCCTGCACTTCGGTGAGCTGGGCGTCGTCTTTCTGCTCTTCATCATCGGTCTGGAGCTGCGGCCAAGCCGCCTCTGGGCGCTGCGCCGATCAATCTTCGGATTTGGTGGCGCGCAGCTGACCATCACTGCAATTGTCCTCGCGGGCACCGCATGGCTCTGGGGCATCGAAGCGAAACCAGCGCTCATTGTCGGCCTGGTACTCGCTTTGTCCTCCACCGCATTCGCCCTCCAGTTGATCGCCGAACGCGGCGAGATGAGCACCCACTACGGCCGCAGCTCCTTCGCCACCCTGCTGTTCCAGGACATCGCCGTTGTCCCCCTTCTGGCACTCATTCCGTTGCTGGGCACCGCATCGGACGATTCGAGCTCCGCTGGGATGCAGGCGTTGCAGGCAGCCGCGGTGGTTCTCGCCGTTATCTTCGGCGGTCGTTATCTGCTCCGCTTCGTCTTGAGCGCCGTCGCGAGAAGTGGCGTACGCGAGGTACTTACTGCGACCGCGCTGCTGACGGTGCTGGGTACCGCCGTTCTGGTCGAATACGCCGGTCTGTCCATGGCACTCGGTGCGTTCATGGCGGGCGTTCTACTGGCTGACTCCGAGTTTAGGCACCAGTTGGAAGCTGACATCGAGCCATTCAAGGGGCTGTTGCTAGGGCTGTTTTTCATCGCCGTTGGCATGACGCTGAACCTTGGATTGCTCGGTAGCCAGCCCGGGGCGATCGCCGCCGCGGTCGTGGTACTGGTGAGCGTAAAGTTCGCGGTTCTGTTTGGACTTGCCAAGTTCGTTGGCCTCGACAACAACTCGGCCAGCAAGCTAGGGCTGGTGTTGTCCCAGGGAGGCGAGTTCGCCTTTGTACTGTTCGGGATTGCTGTCACTGCCGGCGCGATGCCAGCGGGTCTGGCCGCGACGCTCATTGTGGTCGTATCGCTATCCATGGTGACCACCCCTCTGCTGCTTGCGCTGGCCGACTGGCTGAGTCGAGAAGAAGAAAGCAGCGACGAGCCTCATGAGCCAATGCCCGAGGAGACCGTACCCGTGTTGATTGCCGGCTTCGGTCGCTTCGGCCAGATTGCGGCGCGTGTTCTGCGCGCTAAAAACATCCCCTTCACCGCCGTCGACAAGAACCACGAACAGATCAACTTCGTATCGCGCTATGGCAACAAGGTCTACTACGGCGACTCAGCCCGCCTCGACCTGTTGGAGGCCGCTGGCGCCGGCGAGGCCAAAATACTCATTCTTGCCGTCGACAACGAACAGCAGTCGCTCCTGACAGCCGAGTTGATCAGGGAGCACTTCCCGAACATTACCGTCTACGCTAGGGCGCGCGACCGCCACCATGCATACGAGCTAATGGACCGTGGTGTTGAGCACATCCAGCGCGACACCTTCCTGTCAGCGTTGGACATTACCGAGCGCGTATTGCTGGGCTTGGGCTACGATGCCGAGCAGGCCGCCCGCTCGATCAAGCGATTTCGCGACCACGACGAACATCGCTTGTACGAACATCGGGATCTGCACACAGACGATGAGAAGATGCAGGATTTGGCCAAAGAGGCAGCGCTCGAACTGGAGGAGATGTTCGAGCGCGATCGCCTTGAGCATATCGGGGATTGACGCTACATGAGCGGCCAAAACCCATCCAACAGCGACCGGGTAAGATGGTAAATCCCGTCTTGATGTTTGCAGCATTGCAGGCCACGATACAAAACAAGCAGGCCTGACGGTTCTAGGGAGCTTCCTCCCTCGCGCTGCCTTGCCACCTTGTCGCGAGGCCACGCGTCGGATGAGGTTTAACACCAACGCTATTCCGGGGGGAGAGCAACCATGGCGAAGACAGACGACCACGAAATCGTATCGATTTACCCGTTCACCGATGAGGAAGTAGATCAGTTCATGACCCACGCGAACGAAGCCGTTCTCATGTGGGCAACCAAGGACAGCTGGCCGGTCGGAGTAACCCACGCCTACGTCTGGAAAGACGGCAAGGTCTGGCTGACGTTTGCCGAGCATCGTCATCGCGCGGCCGCTATTCGCCGCAACAACAAGGTATCGGTGAACGTGTCCAGTGCCAGCTACTGGCCTGATCACGATCCATCTCTGCCAACGGGCGCGATTACGATCAAAGGCACTGGCGAGTTCTTCAACGACGACGAGACGAAGGACTGGTTCTATAAAGCGTTATCGAAGAAGACCAACCCGAACAACGATGACGGCGAGGCGTTCTTCAACAAGCTTCTCGACACGCCGCTGCGCACAATCCTGTGCGTCACGCCCGTGAAGAAGATCATGTACAACTCGAACACGGCGGGCCGACACATGGCCGGCACGATCAGCGAGGAAGAACTGGGCGAGCGTCTCGAATCCGACAAAGTTCGCATGGCCAAGCTGCGTGCTGAACGCGGTTTAGACCCACGCTAAGCCGGCGTGACCGACGACGCAGCGCCGACGCGTGCTGCTTCGTCGGCTTATCGGCCCAATGAGCTTTTGTGAGCAACAAACCCCACCACGCTTTCGGCTGGACGGTCATTCTGTTGACCCTGGCTTCTACGCTGTCGTTCATCGATCGTCAGATACTCAATGTGATGATCGGGCCGGTGAAACGCGATCTCGGCGGCCTGAGCGATACCGAAATCTCACTGATCATCGGCCTCGCCTTTTCACTCGTCTACTCACTCTCAACATTCCCGCTGGCACGGCTGGCCGACCGCTTTAACCGTCGCAACATCATGGCGGGATGTATCTTCTTCTGGAGCATGGCCACATCCCTGGCAGGCCTTGCCGGTAACTTCTTTCAACTGTTTCTCGCGCGGATGGGCGTGGGTGTAGGCGAAGCCGGGCTCGGGCCTGCCACCACCTCCTATCTGGCGGATATTTACGAGGACGCCAAGTTGCCACTTGCCTACGGCATCGTCGGCACCGCGCCCTTTATCGGTACCGGCCTGGCAAACCTCGTCGGCGGGCCGCTGATCGACTACCTGGAATCACAACCCAATCAGGTAATCCCGGTATTCGGTGAGGTTTACTCCTGGCAGATGGTGCTGATACTCGTTGGACTGCCAGGAATACTTCTCGCCGCGTTGATGTTCACGATTCGCGAGCCCGCCCGGCGCGGCGCGGGCGCAGACAAAACCGAGGGTTATCCGCTCAGCGCAGTCTGGGCGTTTGTTAAGTCGCGCAAGCATTACCTGAGCCTGCACTTCACGGCGTATCTTTGCCTGTCGTTGCAGGGCTTTGCCTTTCTTACCTGGATTGTCGAGTTGTTCGTGCGCAAGTACGAGTGGACTCGCACCGACATCGGCATCAGTTACGGCCTGATCGCAATCATTGCCGGGATCATCGGGGGCATCTTTGCGGGCTTTTTAGCGGGCAAGATGATTGCCGCGAAGCGACCGGATGCACCGATGCGCGTCTGCCTTTGGGGAACACTGGGTTTAGCGCCAATCGCAACCATTATGCCGCTGCAAAGCGACGGCTTTATCGCGATGCTGCTTGTGATACCGATTACCTTCTGCATGGCCATGCCAACCGGGCTGTCGAGCGCCGCGCTGCAGGCCATTGCGCCCAATCGCATGCGCGGTCAGCTCATTGCGATCTACCTGATCTGCGTATCCTTTTTGTCCTATCTTGTGGCCCCGACAATCATCGCGGTGATGAACGACTACGTGTTTCAGCGAGAGTCAGCGATCGATCTGTCCATGGCGACGCTCGCCGTGATCAACTACGGCCTGGCAGCGATCTGTCTGGCCCTGTCGCTGAAGCCCCTGGCTGCGGCGGTTGCACGCAATCAAGCGGAGGCAACGCAATGAGCAATCAACCTTTACCAGACAATCTCGAAGCGCGGATTGCGCGCTTGGAAGATATTGAAGCCATCAGGCAGCTCAAGGCCCGCTATTGCGCCGGCTGCGACGATGATCACAACCCGGACACGCTGGTTGCGCTGTTCGCGCCGGATGCGGTTTGGGAAGCCAGTGGCATTGCTCGTGCCCAAGGCGCTGAGGAGATTCGGGAGTTCTTCACCGGCATGGGCACCTCTGGCCGTATTCGTAATTCTGCCCATCACGCGATCAATCCGGATATCGAAGTCTCCGGTGACGAGGCGACTGGCCACTGGCGCCTGATCATGCTCTATACCGCTAACACGCCCGATGGTGACGTTCAGTATCAGAGAATTATCGGCTGGTACCGGGAACGGTATGTCCGGCTTGACGGCAACTGGAAGTTCCAGCAACTCTATTGCGAGGTGGAGGAATCCGCCGCCTATCCAATCGAAGACAGCCAGCTAGGCTGACGAGGGAATCATGAGCGAACAAATCGATAGCAGCCGCGACGACGCCCAGATCGAAATGCACGCACAGAACGAGCAGAAGTGCCCGATGAGCCTCGATGAGGTGAATCTGTTTGTGCCGGGCTCTCAACCGACTTGGCATGAGTCCTACAAATTCCTGCACAACGAAGCGCCGGTGCACCGAATTCCCGGCGAAGGTTTAGCACCAGGGGCTGATGCATTCATCCTCAGCAAATACGAAGACATCGCCATGGTTGTGCGCGACCCGGCTCGTTTTCCTCCGCCCCGCTACACCGAAGCGCCTAAGCTTGAGGGTGACGAGACCGACGGCTCAGCCATGAAGGACATTGTGTTCTCGCCACAGATGAACGCCATGCAGGTATCCATGGCATCACTGCGGCCCAACATGGACCTGTGGAAGAAGCACAAGCGCGAGCTGACGGACCCTTGGGTAGGCGCAGGCGCTGACCGCCACACGAAGATGATTACCGACACGGTTGACGGGTTGATTGACGAGTGGATTGACGAGCCTGGCAGCATCGATTTCGTCGAGCGATTCTCCAGACCCCTACCGCAGATAGTGATGACAACCAATCTGGGCTTTCCCCTTGAGGATATTCCACAGTTAGCCGCCTGGGGTAGCGAGCAGGTACGACGGTATGTGCACGGCCATGGCCATCGCAATCTGTTGACGGCAGCGGAAGAAGCGGACCAGGTGAAAGTCCTCAGCGAGTTCGCCGACTACGTGCTCGATCACGTCAAAGCCAAACGGGCGAATCCGAAGGAAGACATGATCTCGTGGCTGACCCAGGTCACCTACAAAGCACTGGATCGCAAGCTCACAGACATCGAGATCGTTGGCATCGTGTATGCGATGCAACTCGGCGGCTTGGAAACGACACAGTATGCGATCGCTGAACAAGCGCGCCTGCTGTGCGAAAACCCCCAGGTCTTCGCGGACCTGAAAGCCCACCCGGCGAAGATCAAGCTGTTCAACGAAGAGGTTCTCCGCTTGCGCGCACCCACCCAGGGGTTGTCTACCCGCATGACCAGCCAGGATGAAGTATTTCAGGGTGTCGAGGTTCCTGCCGGCTCACTGCTACACATGCGCTGGGGCGCTGCGAATCTCGACCCCGAAGTCTATGAGTGCCCGCGCCAGATCGACCTCGACCGTAAGCCGATAACCCGCCACCTGACGTTCTCCCAAGGCCCTCGCACCTGTCCGGGCAATGGTATCTCCAGGCTGGAGCAGGCTATCGCGTGGGAGCGACTTTTGCCGCGCCTGGATTCGCTCAGCTATGCCGAGGAAAACGATTTCGAGTACCAGCCCGGCATCATGATGGGGCTGTACCGACTCAACGTCGATTTCACTAAAGCCGGCTAGCACCGGAAAGACTCTCCAAGCTCAGGTGATATCTCATGCCGAAACTTGATCTGACCTCACCATCTGACCCATCGCTGGCGCCGGGCGAGGCGCGCTGTCCGGGCCCGTCCATGCAGGACATCCTCGCAACCGACGCCACGCCCACGCCTGACGCTCTGAAGACGCAGGCCTACGAGTTCCTCGGCGATACCGACATTCCCTACACCCGCTTTACCGACAAAGACTTCTTCGACGCCGAGATCGATAAGGTCTGGGGCAAGACCTGGCAGTGGGCGTGCCGCGAGGAACACATTCCGAACAAAGGCGACTACTACGTCTACGACGTTGGCCCGTATTCGGCCATGGTAGTGCGGACCACCGAAGGCGAGATCAAGTCCTACGTCAACGCCTGCCCGCACCGGGCGATGATGTTCGCTGACCCGGGCTCCAGCGGCAAAGGCAAACAGTTCATCCGTTGCCCCTACCACGGCATGAGCTGGCATCTTGATGGCTCGCTCAGAGAGATCCCGTGCCGCTGGGATTTCCCGCACGTCAACGAAGACAATTTTGGCTTAACCGAGATTCCTACCGACACCTGGGGCGGTTTCGTGTTCGTGAATTTCGATGCGGATGCGCAGCCGCTGGCCGACTATCTCGAGGTGCTACCGGAGCACTATCGGGAGCTGGGCGGTCTTGAGAATCGCTATGTTGCGCTGCATACCCAAAAGCTGTTGCCGGCAAACTGGAAAACGGTGATAGAAGCCTTTTTAGAGGCTTATCACGTGCTGGCAACACACCCGGAGGGCGTCCCAACTGCTGGTGATGCCAACGCTCAGTACGATGTGTTTGGCAAACACGTGAACCGCTTCATGCATTTGACCGGCTATCCAAGCCCGCACTACCCGCGCGAGATGAGCCAGGAAGACCTGTTCGAGCGCCTCGGTCGCAATCGCGAGGATCTGCCCGAGGGTGCCAGTGCCAGGGCCGAACACGCGCGCCTCGTGCGCGAAGAATGCGGCAAAGAGTGGCAAGCGGATTTGTCAGGTTACTCAGACAGCCAAACCCTCGATTCCATTGAGTACTACCTGTTCCCGAATGCCTGTTTCTTTCCCGGCCTGCGAATTCGCCTGATATACCGCTTCCGCCCCGTCGATGTGGATCACACCATTCACGAAATCCTGCTGTTGCAGCCAGTACCCGAAGACGGAGATAGGCCCGCACCGGCTGAGCCGCACATACTGGGCATCGACGACTCCTACACACAAGTGCCCGGCTTCGAACTCGCCATGGTGCTCGATCAGGACACCGAGAACTTCAAGCGCCAGAGCCTTGGCATCAAGGCGTCTGCGAAAGCTGGCCAGACCCTGGGAAACTATCAGGAAGTGCGAATCCGGCATATGCACCAGACGCTGGATGAGTATCTGGCGCGGTAGCTTGAGGCCAGCGGATCGTCATCGCGAGGCGTTTCGAAGAAAAGCCGTGGCGATCTCCACACCTTACGAGATCACCGCGTCGTCAGATGCTGCGCATCTGGCTCCTCGTGATGACAAAGATCAGGAAGGCTATGCCGAAAAAAGGGGTAGCAATTCAGCGAACACCCGCAGGGATGCGGGTGCCACACAGCTGATCTCAGCTATCGTGGGCACATGGAGGTGCCCACCCGCCGGCGGATGACTCCGCCGGTCGTAAGAGAGCGCAAGCACTAGGACGTGCGCAGCGCGGGTAAAGAGTCCGCCGCCAATACCCGCAGTCGCTTTTCTATCTCACGACCCCAACCCCGGCACCCGGTTAGCGACGACATCCATCAGCCGCACGCCCTCTCGAGCATTTTTTCAATCGCTTCGCGCTTGGGAAAACGCACTGCCGCTGTTCCGAGATTCTAAGCCCGTCGATTTTTGCATAGTCCGAGTGCGCTGCACTCGGCCTATGCAAAAGTCGACGTTAAAAAAAAGGGCCGGCATAGCCGACCCTTTTGATCCAACCCGCCGCATGGCAGCGGGTGTTCAGCTGACTAATTACAGCCGGTACGTCGCGGTGAAGATCACCTGACGCGGACGGACAATACCACCGAAGAGGTCACGACCATCGGTACCGCCTGGCTTATCAGCCTGGCCACCCTGGTAGTACTCGTTAGACAGGTTTCGGCCAACAACCGAGAAGTCCCACATACCGTCAGTGGTGCTCAGAGCCAGTCGAGCGTTGTAACGCCAGAAGCTGTCCTGAATCGCCAACGGATTGTTGTTGGTGTTGGTCTGATACTCATCTGAGTAGATAGCCTCTGCTGCGAGCGACAACGCCCACGCATCATTGAGTGCGCGGTAGTAGTCAAAGCCGAGAGAGCCCTGAATTTCAGGAGCACGCGTCAGCGGCTCACCGCTGAGATCGCGCGTACCCGTAACCGGATCACACTGAGGATCAACGGTTGGGCTACAGGCTGCGCCTGGGAAGTCATCGTACTCGCCTTCGTTGAAGCCAACTTGGCCACGCAGGGTGAGCCCATCGGTTGCAGCGTAGATGGTTTCGATTTCAAGGCCTGTGGTCGTCGCGGTCGCCGCGTTGTCTACCGAGAACGACGTGGTTGCAGAGTCAAAGACACTGATCTGGATATCGTTGAACTCATAGCGATAGGCCGTGGCGTTCAGACGAAGCCGACCATCAGCCAACGTGCTCTTGATACCGAGTTCAAAGCCTTCCGCATCTTCCGGTTGGAACACCAGCGAATCACCGGTCGAAGATGAACTGAGCACAGTGTTGGTGGAGAAACCACCAGACTTGTAACCCGTCTTGTATGCACCCCAGATAGTCATGTCGTCATTCGGACGCCAGGTCAGCGTTACCTCAGGAGACACTTCCGTGTCGTCGAAGTCGCTAGAAAGCACAACGCCTTCGGGAGACAGAATGTTCAGGACCGGGCCGAAGACGAAGTGAACGTAAGTGTTCGACTGCGCGGCTTCTTTCTGGTCGTCCGTGTAGCGTGCTCCAGCGGTGAGTTCCCACTGCTCGTTGATGTTCCAGATCGCCTGGCCATAGACCGAGTAGGAATCGCTGTCTACGGTAGACACGCCTTCCCAGGTGTTGCTGAAACCCGTGATCGGATCAAAGCCCAGGGCGGCGATTTTGCCGGCGTTGTCGGAGTTACGCTCGAAAGTCTCGTAGAACGCACCGACCATATAGTTCACAGGAGAATCAAACTGGGTGAGCAGCCGCACTTCCTGCGAAAGCTGCTTCTGGTCTTCCCACTGAGCGCCGAGAAGATTGTTGTAGACCGTGCCGTCGAAGTTATCGAAACGGAAATAGTCGTAGTCCATGAAGCCAGTAACCGAGGTAAGGGTACCCCAGTCGAGGTCGTACTCGATGTTCAGGGTAGCCAGCTTGCTGTCGAATTCACCGACCGGGTCACCGTTGCCGATGTCGCGGCTGTAGGCAGCTGCGAGTTCTCGCGGCAGCGAACCGTTTGACGCGTTGCCATCTAGCTTGCAATCGCCGAACGGATCAAAAAGGCCGTTGCTCACAGGGAGCGCGCCGGAACAGTTGTTGTTCTCGTTGGTCTGAAAGCTGTCCGAATCGAGTCTCGTCAACAGGTACTTGAGGGTCACCTGCAAGCGATCGGTCGGGTTCCAGTCGAGAGTCAATCGAGCAGCGGCCGTCCGCTCGGAGCCCAAGTCCTCAGCACCACCAGGATAATCGAAGGGTTCCACCGGGTTCACTTCACCGCCGCTGTTTTCGATGAAAGCGGCGTTGTTTTTCAACCAGCCCTCAGCGTCTGCGAGGCGAAACGCAAGTCGCGCGTTCAGCGTTTCGGACAAAGCGCCTGAAACCATGCCTTCGATGATGGTTTCCTGAGCTTCAGTCTCATAACCAAACGATAGCTTGGTTTCGAACTCTTCGGTTGGCATAGCGCTGATCGCGGAGATCACGCCGGCGGGGCTGTTCTTTCCGAAAAACAGTGCCTGCGGTCCTTTCAAAACCTCGACGGTGCCAAGATCAAAGAACGCCTGACGCACGATGTGGCCGCGGTCGACCTGTACGCCATCAATGTTAACGCCAACACTGGACTCGATGCCCGGATCCAGGCTTGTAGAGCCATAGCCACGCACGACAAAGTTAGCGCCGTTACCAGAAGAGCCCGGGTACATGGCAACCTGGGTTGCCAGATCCGCGATCTCATTCAGATTGGTTGCGCCATAGCGCTCGATGCTCTCGGCATCAAACGCCTGAATGGCCACAGGAACGTCCTGTGCAGATTCCTCCCGCTTACGGGCGGTAACGACTACCTCTTCAATCGCTGGTGCGGCTGACAGAGGCGTCGCGTCGATAGCGACTATCGACAGAACAAGCAGGCCAGCGGCCAGCTTGATAAAACAGTCTCTCATCTGAAATCCCCGTTGTTTCCGGCCGAAACCGGATTCTCTCCAAAGCAGCTGGCGAAACGCCGGCTACCACTTTTTGATCGAAGCGAGCTTCGATCCGAAACTCTCAAAGCCCAAATGCCGGTGACTCGCCAGCAGGCTCAAACCAATTCCACGCCCCCCGCTTCTTGCATCATTTGCGTCAGCGGGTCTGCTTCGTGCCGATCCCCGCGAGCCAACCCGTCAAAGGGAGGCCCAGCCAGAATCGCAGTTGCGGCGGCGTTCTGATTCCAATCCATCACCACCTGGCGGTGCGACATTTTCCACACATCAGCGCGTTTCTCAAAGCGGTCGAGATAGCGCCCAATGTAGGTCATTTCCTGATCATCGCCGTCCGCTGCAGCGCGGTAGTGATAAGCGGTCACATAGGTCTCAACAAACGCTCGATCGCCGGTAAACACGTAACTCGTATTGCCGATCTTGTGTTGCGTATAACGGTAAGCGCGAATACCCGTGGGCAGGGAAGCGCAAAACTCGTGCGCGGCACCATTGAAGCCGCCATAGGCGACCGTCGCGTCCGGCCAGTAGCAGGCTTTCAGGGCAGCCTCATCGGCACGATCAACGCCCTGACAATGAACCGCCAGCACGTCAGAGATCGCCAGACGATCGGCGATCTCAGCAGCTTCTGGAACTGCGCCAACCACTCGCTCCATATCTCTCCCCAGTAAAAGTTGCCCCGGCAACCCTGCAAGGCGCCACAATCGGCGCAAAGCCGGTCTCGAAAGTTGATCGCGGCCACCCGCGCTCGGGCCCTCGAAAACCCAACGGCGGAGATTACCGTCAGTTGTGCTTGTTTTCGAGTGTTCTGTTGGACACCATTTCCGCTGCAGTTCAGACCCCTTCAGGAGAGCAGCCAATGACCAATCCCGAACAGAGCGCTGCCCGGCAGCAACGCCTGCTGGATGCGGCCGACAAGCTGGAGATCATGGATCTTTCAGCTACCTATATGCGCGGCCTGGATCGGCTTGATGGCGAGATCCAGGCAACTGTCTTTTGGCCGGACGCCTACCTCGATTACGGGATCTACGAAGGCAACGCGGAGGATTTTGTTGCCTACTGTCAGAACGCGCTAGCGAATCATGATGCGAACCAACACATGCTGGGCCAGATCCAGATAGAGCTTGACGGTGATGAGGCGTGGGGAGAGGTCTACTACCAGGCGTACCATCGGTATGCGGATGACGCGTCAGACAACCGCGATCTGTTCATCGCAGGCCGCTACATCGATCGCTACGAGCGCAGAAACGAAGAATGGCGCATCAGCTACCGAGCCGAGCTCGTGGACTGGGTACGCGAGGGTCCTGCGGCAGATGCCTGGTTTGAAGGTAGCGATATGATAATCGGCCAACGCAAGCCCGATGACCTGCTCTACGACCGAGCGAGGATGCGCAAGACAACTTAGCCGTCCCACAACGGCCGACCGGTTGTCGGTTGTCGGTTGTCGGTTGTCGGTTGTCGGTTGTCGGGGAAAACCTTGCGGAAAACCGAGTTAAAGAGTGTACAAACGCATCCATCGGTATAACCGAACTCTTCGATCAGGCAGTAGACGCCGGCGCGCTACACTGTCAATCTCGAAGGATGGATCTTCCTATACAGTGTGCCTGTGGCAGCGTTAGCGGCGTCGTGAAAGGAATTCGTCCCAGCAAGGCGAACCACGGCATCTGCTACTGCAACGATTGCCAGGCCTTCGCGCACTTTCTGGGCGATCCACCCACCTTTCTGGACGCCAACGCGGGCACACACATTGTGCAGGTATCTCCGCGTCGGCTGCATCTGCGCAGCGGCCTCGATCATATCGCCTGTGTACGCCTGAAGGCGGGTGGGCTCATGCGCTGGTACGCCAGCTGCTGCAACACACCACTCGCCAACACACCACACCCGCGACTACCCATCCTGGGCATGATCACCGCGTGCCTCAATCACTCGGTTACCGGCCAACCGCTGGAGGTGTTTGCCGGCGAATGCACTGGAAGAGTATTTGTCGACGGCGCGCGCGGTGACACCAGCGACATCCCAAAACGCTTCCAGGCACCGATCGGCATGATTTATCGGTTTGCCAAGATGATGGTGCTGGGGCTGTTGCGTGGCGCCGGCCGACGCTCCCCGTTCTTCCACCCCGTCACTCGCGAGCCGATTGCAGAACCACGCATCTTGACCTCGGAGGAGCTGTCCGAGATCACGAGCCGTCGCGACGCCTACCAGCCGGGTTAACCCCGACTAGCTAGCCAATCGAGCGCCCACTTGCGCCCATCCTGCGAAGCAACCCAGGCCAGAGAATTGGCCAGGAATCGTCTAAACGATGCTGATCCGTAGGTCGAGGGTCCATCACCAATATCCGTGGCAACCACCGCTGAACGGCCCGCAGCGTTAGCCCAGGCGACGAGGTCGCTGCCTTTGGGATGTGTCCAATTTGCCTGCTGATCGGCCGGGGCCAGCGGCGGCGGCGAAAAGTTTCCCTGCACAAAATCATAGTCAGCCCGCAACAGGGGCAGCACCGATGCCTCAAAGCCAGCGGTTTTCAGGTAGAGCTCGTCCGTCACGGTGAAGCCGGCCTGCAATCCGTCGAGCGTTGGATGCTCACCTTGCGCCGACAGCGCAACCGTCGCATTCGGCAGAGGACCGTGGGCGCCGCGATAGCCGGAGCCAGGCACCAGTTCACCATCCACCATCGTGTCCGTTAACTGGAACGAACTGCCACTGATCTGTCGCCACAGAGGCCAGAATGGCCATTGCACCGTGCCATGATTGAGCATGACAATGCCGGTGCCGCGAGACAGCAGCCCTTCGATAGCCTGACTGTATTGGCTGGTCGGTGCGCCTTGTTCATCGGCCAGATCGTGCACCGCGCCGATGCCCGGGATGCCACACATATCGTAGAACAGCACCGCATCCCAACGATCGGCGTCAGCGGCCGCCAGCACAACCTGGGCTGCAGGGTGCTCTACGAGGCACGTGTTGACGCCGTCGAGCGACGCCAGCATCTCCTGGAAGGCATCGTGCGCAAACGCATGCCCCTTACACACAACCAGCACTTCAAGTGCAGCCATACCGTCTCTCCCGGCGTTCGATTTGTTTGACAGAAGAAAACCATCAACATAGCTTCTTTTATGAATCGACTATGCCGGTTTAACGGGAGAGAACCAACATGGCCACTTCAGACCAGGAATCGCTGACCGTAAACGACGTCAACCTCTTCGACCCACAGGTTCAGCAGTGCCCGTTTGACGCGTATCGGGTGCTACGCGATGAGGCGCCGGTCTACCAATGCCCTGCTACCGGCATGTACGTCATATCTCGCTTCGACGATGTGAAACGCGTGCTGACAGACCCCGTCACGTTCACCAATCAAACCGCGCGCCTCAATGCGAACGCCAAGCCCAGCGAGCGACAGCAGAAAGTGAATGACCTGTTCAAGTCTGAGGGCTGGTTGCCAGCACCCACGCTCGCCGGCAGAGATGACCCAAACCACAAGCAAATGCGGGCGATGTTCAATGACGCATTCCGGCCCAAAAAGATTCAGGCCATGGACCCGGAGGTGCATGACCTGGCGTACAGCCTGATCGATGACTTCATTGACGACGGCCACTGCGAGTTCGTCAGCCAGTTTGCGGTGCCACTGCCGCTGGTGATCATCGGCCGCCAGATGGGTGCGGACCCCAAAGACATCTGGAAGATCAAAGACTGGACCAACGCCTTCTTCCACCGCATCTCGATGATGCTCGCGGAGGAAGACGAACTAGGAACAGTGCGCAAAGAGATCGAAGCCCAGCACTACTTTCAGCCCATCTTCGAGCGCTTGCGCGAGCAACCGAATGACACGCTGCTGAGCGAACTCGTCAATTCCGTGATCGAGGAGTGGGGGCGACCGCTAAACGACAACGAACTACACGCCGAAATGATGGCAGACACGTTTGTCGGTGGCAGCGAAACCAGCACCAACGCCCTGTCCGCCGGTGTGAAGCTGCTGATCGAGAACCCCAACGTCTGGGACAAGCTGAAGAGCAACCCAGATCGATACATGAAGAACTTTTGCGAAGAAGTGCTACGCCTCGAGTCTCCGGTTCAGAGCCTGATGCGCGCGACAGCCGTCGATGTCGAGATAGCGGGCACGCAAATCCCGGCCAATTCGCTCATCAATGTCCGCTATGCCGCGGCCAACCGGGACGAGCGCAAATTCGACAATCCCGACGAGATTAACCTGGAGCGAAAAGGTGCTGGCGGCCACATGGCATTCGGCTCTGGGGTACACCACTGCCTGGGCGCACCGCTTGCTCGGCGTGAGCTGCATTGGAGCTTTACCGCGTTAACGGAAAAGATAGATGAGATGCGTTTCGCCGACGGCAAAAACGACTTCACCTATCACCCCCACTATCTCCTGCGCTCACTGAAACAACTACACATTGAGTTCACACCTGCGACTTCAACATAACGCTCTGCGTGCCCGCGAGTTGGCGGGTGCGAGCACGATGGAGCGTTGCCATGACCGACCACAGCCCAACCGGCATTGTTCTGCTGGAAGAGGACAACAGAGTCCGCGCGGCGCGTAGCCACTGGCGCTACTACGGCCAACGTCGGCCAGACTTCGCCGCGCAACCCGAGCGCGGTCAGCAATCGGTCTGGGACTTTCCAAGACCACCCCGGATGATCTGGTGCGACAAGGAGATTCGGGTGGAGCACCGATCACGCGTCGTGGCGCGCAGTCTGCGGGCTGTGCGCGTCGAGGAAACCGCCGGCGCCCCCACCTATTACCTGCCACCCGAAGACGTAGACGAAACGCTGATCACCTACGGCGACGTAGCCTCAGTATGCGAATGGAAAGGCGCTGCTCAAACGCTCAGCGTGAGAGGCGTTGCGGGCGCGGGCTGGCGCTACGTACAGATGTTCCCGGCCTTTGCCGAGCTATACCTTTGGCCGTCTTTCTACCCAGGCAAACTTGACTGCTTTGTGGGCGTTGAGAAGGTTATCGCCCAACCAGGCGGATTTTACGGCGGTTGGGTTACCAAGGACCTCGCGGGCCCAATCAAAGGGGAGCCCGGGTCCTCGGCGTGGTAGTTCGGGCTTAGTCGCGATCCGTGAAGTGTCGCTCTGACATTTCATGTCGTTCCTGGGCTTCGAGGCACAGCGTCGCAATCGGGCGAGCCTCAAGCCGCTTCAGGCCGATCTCCTCACCGGTTTCCTCACAGTAGCCATATTCACCGTTATCTACTCGAGCGAGAGCCGAGTCGATTTTCCGCAGCAACTTGCGCTCGCGGTCTCGAGCCTTGAGTTCCAGCCCAAACTCGCTTTCCTGGGTCGCTCGATCGTTTGGGTCCGGGAAGTTTGAAACCTCGTCCTGCAGATGGTTGATCGTGCGATCGACCTCTTCCATCAGCTCGCGCTTCCAGTTCAGCAGAATCTTGCGGAAGTGCTCGAGCTGATCGTCGCTCATGTACTCCTCGTTCTTACGAGGCTCGTAGGGTTCAACGCCATGCACGGGGCCAGACATAACGTCGCCACTGGGCCGCCGCGCCAGTGGCGAAGGCTTTGGTGCCTGTCGGGCTGCCGCTCTTTTGGCCGCTGCTTCCTTCGATGGCAATTTGCGCGGTGCAGCCTTCTCGGCAGCCTTCTTTGCCGCCGCTTTCTTAGAATCTGCCTTTTTTGCTGCCGGTGCTTTCTTAGCCGCCGCTTTCGGCTTGGTGGCTTTGCTCACGGCTTTTTTGGCTTTAGCTGTGCCTTTTGCTGCTGCGCTGCTCGCGGCCTTCTTGGTCGCGGGGGCTTTCTTTGCGGTAGTAGCTTTCTTAGCCTTAGCCGCCGCAGCGCTCTTCTCCGCCGCAGCGCTCTTCTCCGCCGCAGCGCTCTTTTTAGCTACCGCCTTCTTCTTAGCCACTGCCTTTTTCTTGGCAGGCGCTTTTTTTGCTTTGGCAGCCGCTTTTTTGGCGGCCGGCTTTGCTTTGCCTTTGGCCGGCGTCTTTTTCTCTGCCATCGTAGTACCCGTATTGGTCGTGTTCGCGAATGGAACCCACCGATTTGTGCCGGCGCAATGACTAGCCCGACAACAGGCGGTGCAAAAATAGACGCGGCATCATACTGAACCCGCGGAAAGTTTCCAGCGGAGATTCTATTGTGCGATGCACAATGGAATCTCCAGCCAGCACGCAGCTAGGGCTCGTTTTTCAACGTGAGTGCTCAGGCTATAGTGGCGCTGGCCAACAATTGTTGAGAAACACAGCGTGACTGAAAATAACTCGCCAGCGTCAGCCTCCGATTCTGCGCCCACAGACGCAACAGATGCTTCCGATCTACCCATGGGTGTCGCACTCACCCCGTTTGATGAGGCCTACCAGCAAGACCCCTACGCGGTTCTGAAACAGGCACAAGCGACAAACCGCAGCTACTTTGACAGCGAGTTTCGCCGGGTCTTCGTAACTGACCATGCTGCGGTGAAGAAAGTACTGCGCGACCGTGACATGTGGTCTGACCCCCGCAAAGCCTCCCAGGACTCTTTCAGCGCTATGTTTCGGCCAGATCAAAGGGATGACCAGCGCGAACCATCCATGCTGTTCCTGGATGACCCCCAGCACAAGCGCCTGCGCAACCTCGTCAACAAAGCCTTTACGCCAGCTGCCGTTGAGAAGCTGCGTCCACGCATTCGCGAGATCGCACAGGAACTGGTGAGCGGCATCGAGTCAGATCCATTCGACATCGTCGCTCATGTCGCCGCTCCGCTGCCGGCCATCGTCATCGCGGAGATGCTGGGGATTGAAGAAGCGAACATAGCCAACTTCAAGGCGTGGTCTGACACCTCCACCGCCACATTCTTCAATCCGTTTCGGAGCGAAGACGATCTCGCGGCCGGGGCTGAGGCGGGGGCAAAGCTCGATGCGCTGTTCCGCGAGCAGATCAGGCTGCGCAGAGACAATCCGGGTACGGACCTTACGTCCGCGATGGTGTTAGCCAGAGAGGGTGATGACACGCTGAGCGACGATGAGATCGTCTCCCAATGCAACCTGCTGCTCGTGGCCGGCAACGTGACCACCACCGACCTGATCGGCAACGGATTGAAAGCGCTGATGGAGAACCCGGCGCAGCTCGAGCTACTGAGGAGCAAACCAGAACTTATAGCCAACGCAGTCGAAGAGATGCTGCGCTTCGACTCGCCAGTGACTCAATCCGGCAGAATCGCCGACAAAGCCATGGAAGTAGCCGGCTGCCCCATTCACCAGGGCGGATCGATCAGCGTGTCCCTGGCAGCGGCTAACCGCGATCCGCTGGTCTTTGAAGACCCGGATACTTTTAACATCGAGCGCGAAGATACCTCCCACCAGTCATTTGGCGGCGGCCGACACTTTTGCCTGGGTGCTCCACTGGCGCGGGTGGAGGCCCAAGAGGCTATCGCAGCCATACTGGCCAGGTTCGGCGCTCTATCGATGCACTCATTCGACTATCGCACGACACCCGGCTTCCGAGGCTTGAACGAGCTGTGGCTAGCCGCTCAGTGAGGGATGCCCAGGGCTCGCAACTCATGCCGCAACATTGCCCAGCATTACCCAGGCGCGTCAGTTAGCGCGCCGCTGCGTTTGCTTCAAAGCGCATACCACCACCGTGGGCGCTCAGTTTTCGCGGTGACAGCTCGATAACCACTCGCTGCTCACTGATCGCTGGCCACGGGTTGTCACCCAGATATTTGCGCATGATGCGGGCGCCTACTTCACTGTCGGCTTCCGGGTAGATACGCACATCGCCTATGCCCTTCACCTGCCAGTGGCCCCGCTCGTGGGGCCCCTCGACAGGCTGCTCCGGGAATACGTACTCAACGCAGATGGACGCTTTGGGGTTCGCCGCCAGTTTGCGGACATGGAATTTGCCGGCAATGGAGGTGACGAAAAAACGCTCGTCCTCGTACAGAAACCAGCACGGAACCTGACGCGGATAACCCTCACCATCGACGAAGGCCAGAACAGCGGAAACCGGAGCAGTGAGTACTCGGCTCACTTCAGCATCGTTCAGATCTTTCATCTGGTAACGGATCAGTTTCACAGCGAATTCCATCATCGAGGGCTAGGCAGGGTGTCATCATGGCAGTGACAACCAGGTCAAACCAGCGAGACGATTCGTTCCGCCAGCGCAAGAGAACTCGTAAGCCCAGGCGATTCGATCCCATGCAGGGAAACGAATCCAGCCAGCCCATGCTCGCTGGCTGACAGAACTCGAAAATCCGCTGAGGGCTCTCCGGGCCCGGAGATCTTGGGCCGGACTCCAGTATAGGCTGGAGCCAGTCGGGATCGATCCAGGCCCGGGTAATAGCGCTCGATCGCCTCGGCAAACTCAACTCGACGGCTATCATCGAAGTCATAGTTCGGCGACTCGAGCCAACGCACATCGGGCCCAAAACGAACTTGCCCGCCCATATCGAGCGTGGCGTGGATTCCGAGCCCGCCAGGAACCGGCGTTGGGTAAATAAGGTGGTTGAAGCGCGCACGACCCGAGTACGAATAGTAGTGACCCACGGCAAAATGCTGCGCTGGGCAGCCAGAACCAGCGCCCAGTGCGTTCCACGTACTCGCCGCATCAAGGCCAGCGCAGTTCACAAGCAAGCCGCAGCTGAGTTCATCGCCGCCATTTACCTCAATGCGATGATCCCCCGATGCGCTCACTTGCCCGCCCGTAACCTGGCTAGCCAGCGCCAGCACCCCGCCCGCAGCTTCGAGATCCGCCTGGAGCGACAGCATGTACTGGTGGGAATCAATGATCCCTGTCGATGGCGAGAAGAGTGCGCTTTCCGCACGGACATCTGGCGCTAGCTCATGCACCGCTGACGCTGTGAGGCGTTCGAGATCAGACACCTCGTTAGCTACGCTGCGCTGCGCGATCTCATCGAGCGCCTCCTCATCAGCACGGCTGCCGGCGACGATGAGCTTGCCGATCTGTCGATGCGGTAGATTGCGCGCGCGCAGGTACTCATAAAGAAGCGCCTTACCACGCACGCACGCTTGCGCTTTCAGCGATCCTGGCGGGTAGTAAATACCCGCATGAATCACCTCGGAGTTGCGAGCGGAGGTCTCTGATCCTATGAGGTTATGACGCTCCAGCACGACCGTTTCATGACCCGCCATAGCCAGGCTACGGCCAACGGCAAGGCCAACCACACCCGCGCCGATCACAACCGCATCGGTTTGCCAGACGGCCACCTGCGGATGCTAACCGTTGCCCTGCAGCAGCCCCTGGCTTCGCAGCAGCGCTTCGGGCGTTGCATCTCTCCCCCGGAACAGACGATAGGTTTCCGCCGCCGGTTTGCTGCCGCCAAGGCTTAGGACGGTGTCTTCGAAGCGCTGAGCCACCTCTCGAACGCCGTCAGAATTATCTAAACCCACCTCTTCGAAGGCCGAAAACGCATCAGCCGCCATCACCTCAGCCCACTTGTATGAGAAATAGCCAGCCGCATAGCCGCCCGCAAACAGGTGCGTGATGGAATGCAGAAAGGAATCCCCAGGCAGCGATGGCATCACCCGAGTCTGAGCAATGATGTCCTGCTCCATCTCAAATGGGCTGCGGTTATCTCCGCTACCGGGAACTCCATAGCGCTCATGCGCTCTCAAATCCGTTTTGCCGAGAACGAGTTGGCCGAGGACCCCATTGCCGGCCATGTATGTGCGGCTATCGATGATCCTGTCAATGGTCTCTCTATCGAGATGTTCGCCCGTATCGACGTGGGAAGTGAGTTTCTCGAGAAAGGGCGGGTAATCCATCCAAAACTCATTGAATTGGCTGGCGACCTCCACGGTATCCCATTCAACCAGGTTGATACCTGAGACGCCTGCTTCCTCAACGCGGGTGAACATCAACTGCGTCAGGTGGCCAAACTCGTGAAATAGCGTCCGAACCTCAGCGAGCGACATCAGTGCAGGCTTGCCATCGGCGGGAGGTCTCGCATTCTGGATCATGAAACCCACCGGCAAGGAAGTCGGCATGCCGTCGGGTGCAAGCCGAGCCGAACGATCGACGACCGTATTCATCCACGCGCCAGCGCGCTTGGCTCCCGGGCGGGCATACGGGTCAAAGTAAAAGCCGGCGATTGGCTCACCATCGCGCAGCATTTGATAGAAGCGCACGTCCTCGTGCCACAGAGGCACCGAGCCATCCGTGACCTCCTCGAACGTCACGCCGTAGAGCGTGTTGGTCAGCTCGAACAATCCCTGCACAACAATCGGCAGTGGAAAGTATTCGCGTAGCGCTTCTGAGTCGTAGCCGTAGAGCGCTTGCTGCTGTTTCTCTGCCCAGTAAGCAACATCCCAGGGCTGCAGATCATCCGCCTCTGGCGCGCCCGCGGCGCGGATAAAGTCCACCAGCGCTGCCCTCTCTCGAATCGCGGCCGGCTTAGCTGCCTTTTCTAACTCTTCAAAAAGTGACCAGACCGTATCGACATCGGGCGCCATTTTCGCGTCCAGCGAGTAATCGGCGTAGTTTGCGAAGCCAACGAGAGCGGCAAGCTCCTGTCGCTTCTTAAGCATGGCCAGCAATATATCCGTGTTGTCATAACCGTCTGTGGTGCCGCGCGCACGAAAGGCGCGCAGAAAACGCTCGCGCAAATCGCGGTTTTCGCCATTCTGGACAACAGCGTAGTTGACCCCGTTAACCACAAAATGCCATGGCCCATTTTCGCTATTGGCGCCTTCGACACCGTCGGACTTGGCTTTCGCGACAGCCATATCGAGAATGGCCTTCGGGACACCAGCCACCTCTGCTGCGGAGGTTGCGATGACACGCGATTCTTTTTCTTCGGCAACGAGATTGTTACGAAACTTGGTGGACAGGTCAGACAGCTGGGTCGATAGCGCCTGATAACGCGCTTTATCATCTGCCTGCAGATGCACGCCGCTTCGCTCCATCGCTCGAATGGACTCGCTGAGAATCCGGCTCCGAGCCTCGGACAGTGACTGACCCTCTTCAGTTTCAGCCAACGCTTTCATCGCGCCGTAAATCGCAACGCTCTGGCTCATATCATTCGCAAGCTCGATGTACGCCGGCCGCACGGCGTCATACGCTTGTTGCAATTCGTCGGAGTAATCAACCCCCAACAGATGACTGATGCGACCGATGGCGTTACCGAGACGATCATTCATCGACTCAAGAGGAACCATCAGTCCATCCCAGCTGACCTCGTGATTGCTTTCCAGTTGCTCGAATTCCCGCCGCACTTCGTCGAGCTGAGCCCTGACCCCCGGCTCGACAATCTCTGGCGTGATCGCGGGCCAGATTGGTAGGTGGGCAATGTGCCCGTAGCTGGTCGTGTCGGTAAGCTGCTCAAGCGCAGTCGGATTCATCGAGGTCTCCTGTGAAGACGTGGGCGCATGTGCTGCGCAGCCGACGGCCAACACCAGCAGCGAAGCTGCAAGCAGGCCGGCAGGGATGGATTGGTTCATGGTTTACTCAATTTCTTGCGCAAACTGCACACTCGGATGGCTTGCCCGGAACACTCCAAGCCTAGGCATGCTCACGGTGCAGGCGCAGATTATAGATGTGGGTGAGCAACAGAATCATCGCTCCGATCAGCGTGACGGCCACTTCGATACGCCCGTGACCGAGAATTTCATGCAGGGCAACGCCACTCGATAAGAGCAGCAAGCCCACGATGATTCCTGTCGTTATCGCCCGGTTGTGGTGATGGCGCCAGGAAAGCGCGAGCGCCGCTAGCGAAATCGGCGCGGCGAGCAGCAGCATCCAGACATGTGCGGACGAGCCGAGCCAGCCGGTCTCCGCGAGTATCGGCACGCCGATAGCCACCACGGGCAAGACCAGGCAATGCACAGCACACGCAAAGGAAAGCCCAACCGCAAATCGATCCAACCAGCGACGCCGTGGCTGTGTTCCATCAGCTGACGCAGGCGGCAGGTCACTCATTACCGATTAACTCGCATTCCGGACACACCCCGTGCAGTTGCATCTGCGCATTCGCAGCCGCCCGCGCCCACGCATCGTCAGCACAGATCTCAACGGAGCTAATCGCCGCCAGGCACGTGACTGTCGTGCAAGTTACGCAGACAAAATGCGCATGTTGGTGCGTGTGGTCGTGATCAGCCGACACAACCGCATCGGCGCTGGCCAGCTCATAGTGCGTCTTGCCATCGACGCCGTTGACAATTCGAGCCAGGCCGACATCGGCAAGCGTCACCAGCGTCCGATATACCGTGGCTGGGTCGCAACCGGTTGGGCCAAGTTGCCGCGTCGCGTCACTGCATGTGAGCGGCCGCTGCTGCTCGGCCAGCATGGTCAGCACCGCGAGTCTTGGACCGGTGCAGCGCAACGATGACGCACGCAGCAGGTCGCGCGCGTCGGGGTTACGCCCCGCACGTTTAGCTACGTCGAATTGTTGATGCATTGTCATCGATCCAATTAACCCTCTTGCTAACCCTCTCGCGGGCTTTTTCAGCTCGGCCAGCCGGAAGCTGACGGGCGCCGTCATTACGGCGAGGGCGCGAACCCTACTCCGGTTATGCCGCTACTTGCAAGTCACTTGCAAGTAGCTCTTGCAGCCTCCGGCCAATTGACAGACCTCGCTCAGGAGGCGTAGCGTCGCCTCCCGACGGGCGCTGGCTTTTCAAGCCAGCATGGGAATCCGGTTTAAATCCGGGACTGCCCCCGCAACTGTGAGCGTAGAGCGAACGGCCAACGGCCACTGGAGGAGACTCCGGGAAGGCGGCCTGCTCGCTTCGACACGCAAGTCAGGAGACCGGCCCGCCACGTCATCCATCCTTCGCCCGGGGTGCGTCGAAGGTGCGGTTCTACCGATTGCGGTGACGATCGTCTGCGTTGCGGTACGCGGGGTTCTGGCAGACAGCTGCAGGCTCCAAACCGACTTCAACGCGACGAGACAAACGTCGCTGCCTCGGGCGCAAAAGCCTGGGAACAGCTCTTTCACACCACGCTCGCAGCAATCCCTGCGAGCCAGCGGGAGCTATCGCCATGTATGGAATCCACCCACTATCGACATCAAATCTTCGTTACTCACGCGCGTCATTCACAGCCGCGTTTGCCTTTGCCGTCCTGACAGGCAACCCGCTAAGCGCGGCGGACGAAGCCCCATCACCGGGGCAGGCACTCTGGGAGGAGGTATTCGTATCCGCTGCCTTCGTGCCGACGCCCAGAGGCATCGCCGGTTCCGCCGTGAGCACTTTCGATGCGACCGATATCAACAATCGTGGCACCGTTTTCGCATCAGATCTGTTGCGTGAGGCACCCGGACTGTCGATAAATCGCTCTGGACCCGTGGGCGCCGTGACTCAGGCTCGCATACGCGGCGCTGAGGGTAATCACACGCTGGTGTTGATCGACGGTATCGAGGTGAACGATCCAGCGTTCGGGTCTGAATTCGATTTCTCCAGCCTGACGACCGGCAGCCTGCAGCGTATCGAGGTGCTGCGGGGGCCACAAAGCGCGCTCTACGGTAGCGATGCCATTGGTGGCGTCATCAGCATTACCACCCCGCGAGTCTCTGCTGCTCCGCGCGGAAATTTCGTCGCGGAAGCCGGCTCCTTTGCAACTCTGCGATTGGGTTCGAGCATCGCAATTGGCGATGAGGAACAAGGCTTGCGGCTGAGCGCTGACCATCAGAAAACCGACGGCGTGGATGCTTCGCGCGTCGGCTCAGAAGACGATGGCTTCGAGGTACTCACATTGCATGGCAAAGGCTGGGCAAAGTTGACTGAGGCAGTCGAGGCGCAATTGGTCATTCGTTACAACGACAGCAGCGCAGATGCTGATCGTCAGGATTTCGATTTTCCCTCAACACAAACCCAGGGCTTGATCGTGGATGCCAACAACGGCAATGACGCAACTCGACTGTACGCGCGACTCGGGTTTCAGGCTGAACAGGCGGATGGCGCACTTACCCACAACCTCGCAATTGACTTGACGGACACCGAAGCCGACTTCATCACGGATGGTTCGGTATCCGGGGGCAACGACGGCAAGCGCGTAAAGATCGGCCTGGATTCAACCTGGCGGGTTGCTGGTGAGCGTTGGAACAACTTCTTCACCGCATCGCTCAATCACGAGCAGTTGGACTTCACGAACCGTTCAGCGAGCATTGCCGATGCCAACTATCGCGCAGACGATGAGCAGTCTTCGGTAACGCTGGCCTGGCAGGCCCTCGGCAGCAATGCGAGCGCCGGCTTGTCGGTTCGACATGATGTTAACGATCGCTTCGACGACGCGACCAGCGCTCGCGCTACCGCCTCTTTTCGGTTTGATGCCAGCAGGACACGGCTGCATGCGAGTATTGGCCAGGGAGTTACGAACCCAAGCTTCTTCGAGCTGTTCGGCTTCATTCCAAGCTCGTTCATCGGCAACTCCCGCCTCAAGCCCGAAACCTCTCTGGGCTGGGACATCGGTGTCGAGCAATCGTTGTTTGCTGGCCGCGCTCTACTGGATGTAACGCTATTCAGCTCGAGGCTGAACGACGAGATTGCAACCGTGTTCGACTTCGACCCGGTTCTGGGCTTCATCTCCCGACCCGAAAACTCGACCGGGGCAAGCAAACGCCGCGGGGTTGAGGTCGCTCTTCAAGCTGAACTGAGCAATACGCTCGCATTGCGCGGTCAGTACACCTACCTCGACGCCAAAGAAAACGATGGTCAGCAGGAGCTGCGTCGCCCCCGGCACACAGGCTCGCTCAGCCTGAGCTGGCGTTTTGCCGAGGACAAAGGCGTCGTATCTCTCACCCAGTTAGTCAACGGCGAAACCAAGGATTCAGAGTTTGTCTTCGCAACAGCAGAAGATCGAGTGACGCTGGACAGCTATAATCTGCTTAACATCGCGCTGCGCTATCAACTGACCCCCAAAATCGCCGTGTTCGTCCGCGGCGAGAACCTGCTCGACGAAGACATCGAGGAAGTGTTCAGCTACAACGCGCCCGGCGCTGCCGGATACGCCGGTGTGCGGGTAGATTTCTAACAGCGACTGATCAGGAAACCATCGATGAGTGAACGCGTCGAACGCGTAAAACTTGAATCGCCGTGCGTGCAGATATGCCAGTTGGACGAACGTTCCGGCTGGTGTATCGGTTGTGGTCGCAGCGGCGTTGAGATTGCCGGCTGGCTAGGCTTCGATGACGCAGCCCGGCGCAAAGTCATGAGCATACTGCCAACGCGTATGGAGCTACTCGCCGAGCTTGCAGGCGATGAATTCGAAACCGAAAGCCAGATGACCACGGACATGGTCAGCATCAGCTGTCCTTACTGCGCCGAGCGATTCGATGTCATCATTGACCCCAGTGTCTCAGAACAGAGCTATATCGAAGATTGCTTTGTTTGCTGCCGGCCGATAACACTCAGCGTTCGAGTGGATGCAGACGATGTGTCGGTAGACGCGAGAGCTGAGAACGACGCCTGACGCCTACGCAGGCGAGCCTACATCCACGACTCACGCCGACTTTCCACATAGGCCAGGCAGCGATCCACCACCTCCCGCGCGAATGCACCCGGCAACATGGGCACTTCCATGGTTCGAGACGCGATCTGCAGGCCAATATGGCTTAGGTCCGCGCGCCCCATGAAAATGGTCTGACGCAACCGCACCCGCTGAATCTTCGTCAGCGGCGCCACCAGGTAGGTCACGCCAATAAGGCCGCTGCGAACAACGACGTGATGTCCGGTTAGCGCCAGCCCCCAACGCTTGTAGCGGCCAAACACAACAAGCGCGTGCACACTCGCGATAACGCCAAGCGCATAGAGCGTAAAACCCGGCAAAGACAGAGCAGCGGTGGCGGCAACCGCAAGAGCAACGTAGACGAGTCCGAGCAGCAGCAGGCCGCGAGCAAGCAGCCTCGGCGACACCGCCTGATAGTCAAGAGCGAACACATCAGGCGATGGCATCACCGCTTCGCTGAGCTCAAGCGATTGTGGGGCGGTGACAGACGGCACCAATACCTTCGTCTCGTCGCCACCGGAGGAGTCATTGCCGCCCTGGGCAATCTGCTCGAACACGAGGTTACGCCTGGAAAATACGCGATCCAGCCAGCCTTCTTTCGAAGCGATAACTTGGACACGGGATTTTCGAAGATTCGTTTCCCGCTGATTCAGCAAGCCACGACGCACGGTTAAACGCTGGCTATTTCCCCGCAACTCAAATCCGTAGTAGCTGAGGATGCTACCGAGCACCGACAGGGCTGTGACTACAGCAACAAGCATCAGCGCCAAGGAAAGCACGCCGAGCATCACAATAAATATCGACTGATCGGCCAGTGCCGCCGCCGTGTCGCTACCCAGATCAGCAAACAACGAACCAAGCAAACGCTCGCCGGGATCACCCATCTGACCAAGCACCGCTGCCGCACCGCCTGCGATAATCCAGGCTCGATTGTTTGTCAGGCCATGGATGATGAGATCCGGTATCGACCGCGAGATGAGTAGCGCATCGCGAACCTCCTCTTCGGCTTCAACAGCGCCGGCAGCGCTTTCAGTTTCAATACGCTGACGCAGGATATTCGCTCGCAGCCTCTCGGCGTGACTGCGATCGAGGGCGCTTAAGTGAATCTCATCCGACGACGAGCCTGCGCTATCGATCTTGAGCGTCACCAGTTGCAGAGGCCGGTAGTAGAAAGGCAACTCAATGGATACGTTCTGTACGCGAGCGAATTCCAAGGACGTAACGCGTCGGTTGAGCACGCCCTGGCGCACCTCGATTCGGCTGGCCATGACGCGAAAGCGAAATAGAAGATACTGAAGTACCGCGCCGATGATGATTGCGAGCGCTACCGAGGCGATGCCGAGCACCAACCACAGCTGATCCATCTGTATGCCCACGAAGACCACGGGAAAAAGCGCCCAGACGTTGCGCGCGAGAGCAAGAAAACCGGAGACCACAAAGTACGCAACAGACCATACCGACAGCGGCTGCCATTGCTCTTCGTCAGCGCTTGCCTGCTCTGCAATCACAGCGAGGCTTGCTCCGTTACAGAGTCAGCCTCGTCACTGGGCGTCGTGTAGTCCAGAACAAATGCCCGGAGTCGCTCGGCATCGTCGCCAGCCAAGCCGGGAATCGCAAAGGTCGCCATAGAGCTACCGGCGCTGAACAACTTGAGTGTTGCCAGGTTGAAGCGTTTCTCAATAGGCCCTCTTTCGATCTCCACGTGTTGCACCCGACAAAGCGGCTGAATCGTTTGCGATCGCCAGAAGAGACCTGCTGCAAAAATCATATCGTGACTGCGCAGCGCATAGCGGAGCGTCCTTCTGTAGGCGAATACGCGTATACATTGCGCCGTTGCCAACAGCAGGAGAGCAGGTAGCAACCACTCGGGTGGTGGAGGCTGCTGTTGTTGCAGCACAAAAGCAGCACCAGCCGCGAGTGCCGCACATATCACCAGCCAAAGCACCAACCCAATCCAGGCGTGAGAACGTTGAACGGGATGCAGCTCAACATCGGCAATACGTGGCAGCTCGCTCAACGCGACCGGTGGGTTTTCAAAGGTCATGACTACACTCGAGTTTTTGACGCAGCCACCATAATAGCCTTCGGCCGAGCGTCAACGCTCTGGCGGTAACAATCCGGAATCAGCGGCGCTGAATACTCATCTGTGCCGCCGCCAACTCAATGTCGTCAATATCTGCGCCTGGCGCTGCCCTATTGACGCTAATTGTGCGCGCCACGTCACACTTTTGACTCCCGTGACTCCGCAACGGTAGCCACCTCCCTACAATCGCCCACGTGTGAAACCCGAACTCTAAGGATACGTAGGCGAGCCATGACGGCTCTCACGCGAACAGCTATGCAACGGAGCGCAAGCAGTTCAATTCCCCCAAGCGCAGGCGCGCCGCCGAGGGATACAGCTACTACCGATTCAGCGAACTGGCTGGACCTCGGTGAGCTGCGCGTGTGTGTTTCCGGCCAGGATCCAAGGCTACTGGGTGATCAGCCCGGCCTGCTGCTACTCAGCAATCCAGCAGACAGCCACGACGCCATCGTTTTTCGCGGCCAGCTTACCGCCCGACGCTATCGGGACTATCTTCTGCAAAGCGCGAGTCCTGGCGCGCTGGTGATTGTCGATCAGCCGGCGCTTGGCGTACATCCAGACGTACAGTTGAACTCCGGCGAACTCCTTGCGCTTTGGGAACCGTTGCAACCCTATCTGGACACGATCGCACGCCTACGGCGCATCCCACTGTTGGGTAGCGATGCCTCAAGAGACGCGGTGCTCGCTTTGGTTAAAGCTCACACCAGGCAATCGAACATCGAGGCCAGGTGGCAATCGAGATCTGATCAGCCCATAGGCTATCCTCTGATCTCCTCAACACCGGACGCCAGAGCTCTGCTCGAGAAGCTCGCCGACGATGGCTTGCTGCAACGCCATTTCTTCGAACGCCTGCATCAGTGTGGCCACTGCGCCTCCGCGCAGGTCTTTGCTCGGGAAGTCTGTATCAGCTGCGGTTGCAGCGATCTCACCGAAGCGCCGTTGGTGCATCACTACGCCTGTGCATTCCAGGGTCCCGAAAACCTTTTTGCAGCGGATGATGGTCTGGCCTGTCCCAAGTGCAAAAAGATGTTGCGTCACTACGGCGTCGACTATGACAAACCCGGGCAGATTGTCTCCTGCAATGGTTGCCAGAAAACGATGTCTGAGCCAGATGTCAGTTTCGTCTGCGGCGATTGCCAACACGAAACGCGGGGCGACGATTCTCCGACTCACACCTGGCACAGCTATTCACTGACGGCGGATGGCGCACGTGCAGCCGCGGCCGGCTGTCTGCCAAACAGACAAAGCAAAGCCGGTTCCAGCACGCTCATCGAGCTCACAGACTTCATCGCCATCGGCAGACATCACGTCGATATCGCGGCTCGCTGCGATCGTCCGCTGACTCTGGTGGCCCTGTATTGCGAATCTCGTGAAAGCCAATCTCTGATGCCCGATCGGCGCGGACGCTTCACCGATTTCCTGGCACGTCTGACGTGCGAGGCTGTACGCCGAGGCGATCTGGTAACCCGGCATGGCGATGTCGTCATCGCCTGTCTGCCGGAAACCGCGAGGGCGGACGCCCTGGTTTTGGTCGAACGTCTGCAAGCAAGCATCGATGCAAACGTCAGCGATGAAGTGGACACCCAGATCACCTACATCGAAGGCGATGAGATCAAAGCCTTTCTGGATGAGCTGGCATGATGGACGCGATCCTTCGTTTCCTGCCGACCGATGCATCCGAATTCCTGTTCATGTTCTGGTATGCGGTCATCTTCGAGCTTCCGCGCTTCGTATTCGCAACGCTCGCCGTCGCAACCGCAGAGGTGTTGAAGCCAGGCAGTGTCACGCGACCACATCGACAGCCCATGCCTGGTGCCTCGCCGCTCAAGGTAAGCCTGCTCCTTGCGGGTCACAACGAAGGTGCTTGCCTGACAACTGCGGTTCTCGGATTGAAGGAACAGACCTACAAGAACATTGAAATCATCGTCATCGACGACGGCTCCACCGACGACATGGCGAGTGTCGGCCAGAAGCTACTGGCCGATGGACAGATCGATATTTTCCTGTCGACCGGCCTGCGCGGCGGAAAGAGCGCGGCCGCAAACTTCGGTCTGAACTACTGTACTGGCGATCTGGTCATGATTGCCGATATCGACACCAGTTTTGATATCGACGCGATCGAGACAGTCATCAAACCGTTCGTGGATCCGGAGGTCGGCGCTGTCTCCGGCAACCTCGCCGTTCGCAACCCCGCGGAATCTGCAGTCACTCGCTACCAATCGATACAGTACCTACTGAGTATTTCTCTCGGCCGGCGCTTCTCATCGATGGTCGGCTTGCTGTACATCGCCTCAGGTGCTTTCGCCGCCTTTCGCAGAGAAGCCCTGCAAGGCATTGGCGGTTGGGAGGTCGGTCCGGGTGAAGATGCCGATATCACCGTAAAGCTCAGACAGTGCGGCTGGCAGATTCGCTTCGCCCCCGATGCCTGGGCGCTAACGGATGTACCGGTAGATGCACTATCACTCGCGCGCCAAAGACTGCGATGGAACCGCTCGCTCGTGCGCGTACGCCTGCGCAAGTTCTTCCCGCTGTTCAATCCGTTGCGGCCGAACTTCTCACTAAGCAACGCAATTGGCCACATCGACATTCTCTTCTTCCAGGGTGTACTACCCATCAGCTTTTACTTCTACGTGCTGACACTCTTTGCCATGTACGGCTCAGCGGCGCTCGGCATACTGGCCATCGTTTCCGGCGCCTACATTGTCACGACGATGCTCGCATTCATCGCTGCGTTGGCACTGAACCCGGCCTACGCTGACTGGAAGCTGCTCATCTACGTGCCAGGCTACTCGCTGTTCAACGCGTTCTTCCTACGCGCGGTAAGCGTCTATTCCTATCTGGATGAATGGTTCCTGCGTAAGTCGTACAAAGACAGCTACGTGCCGAGCAGAGTTCTCGATGCGGCCGAGAAGTTCTGATGCGGCTCAAGAAACGTCCACGACTGGATGCACTGGACAACGAGATCCGCGCCCGCAAAGGCTCGCTCGGTCGCTGGCTGTACCTGGGCGCCATCACCGCCTTCGTGCTGTGGCTTGGCGATCTGTTCGCCGGTGACCTGTTGTATTTCAAGGCTGACGGCCTCGTCGTTCGAGACCGAGTGGTGGTGGCAACTCAATTCCCGGCCTCTGTCGAATCAGTACAGGTATCTGAAGGCGATCAACTGACCGCGGGCGAGTCCATTATCCGTCTGCGCTCACAATCGGTGGAAGAGAATCTGGCCGAACTGTCATCCGATCTGGCCCAGCTGATGACCCGTTCCGCAGACATGCGAGTCAGGGCCTCTGTTATCGAAGCCATCGAGCCCGTTGTAGATAAAAACCTCCTCGCCGCACAGTCCAACCGGGCAAACGCCGAGGCCAGTCGCACGCGGGCCATGTTCACGGTTACCGATAGAGCCCGTCTCTTCGAACAGGAACTGGCGAGCGTACAGACGAAAGCGCAGATCGCCGCTGAGCGACGTGCCATCGCGAGCGATCTACCTACAATCGAAGCTGCCGTAAAGCGTGCCGATGAGGCGTTGAACCGACTGAGCCAGACCTATGCGGACGGCAAATTGCTGGCACCTGCGGATGGCGTCGTCGGCTATCTGCATGTCAGCCCGGGGAGTGTCGTAGATGTCGGCGAGCCGCTACTCGAGGTGTTCCACGGAAAACCGTATGTGCTCGCTGCAATCCCAGAGGGTGCTCTATACAGCCTTGAGGCCGGCGACCGGGTCACTGTACGGCTAGGGTTTGATCGCTACGCGGGACGAGTCGCTCGCATCTACCCAGTGACGGCGGAACTGCCCCCAGAGTTCGAAGATCGGTTCAACCAGACGAAGCGAGCGCCAATGGCGCGCATCGAGTTTGATGCAACGTTAGATGCATACCCGACACTCTTCGCGCGCACCGAGATCAGCGGCCGCGGCTGGCCACCGGACTGGCTGAAACGTCTTTTCGGTTTCGCCGAGGAAGCAACACCGCAACCGCACGTCGCGCCCGAATCACTTCGCCCGAACCGAATGGCAACAGTAACTGCACAACGTCAGGCTCCTGCTCCAGTAGAGCTTAGCGAGCGCAAAATTACCGTTAGGCCGGCCAGGCCAGCCGATGCTGTATCAACACTTGAAGCACAGTGCTCAGCGGATAGCACAGGCGTGATTCTGTATTGGCTGGACGAAGGCGCGCTTAGCGAGAAACTGCTTGCAGCAGGCACAGCAAACTGCACAAACCGAAACCTGGCACTCGCTCAAAGCATGCCGCTGGCAACAGCACGGCAATAGTGTGATGCAACGCACAGCCTTACAAATCCAGCGCCTCAACTGCGACCAAGTGTCGATAACATGGCGCAGACCTCAAATAACCGCGCCATAGAAACAACGCCAACCGTCAGAGATCGCGACATGAAGCGCACGCACATCGACAGCAAAGCAAACAAGCGACATGGGCCGCATCGGGCCCGCGCATTTTTGCGCAGAGCCTTCACCACTGCACTCGCCGTCAGTTTTCTCAGTGCGAGCGCAAGCGCTGCGCTGATTGTGGAGTTGGCCGAACGTAGAGACGGTGGCACACAAGCAAACTTCTGGGGCGCCGGAACAACAAACGGAGCATTCGAGTTTAATCTCGATGCCCACGGCATTGGCGACTTTGTGCTCCCGACTGGCCCGGACAATAGCTGGTTTGATCTGGCCAACCCGGTTGAGTTCGCTGATGGCTTCAATCTCGAACGCGTCCATATCGACTACAACCCGGATTCGCAGTTCGACGATCTGCGTCTTGGTTTATCCGATTTTGTGCCCACGCGGATCGATTACGACATCCAAGGCAGTTCTCTCGTCAGCGGCCTTGCATTCAGCTCACTGATTCCTGGCAGCTATGGCGCAAGCCAGCATCCGGACGTCAACATCGTTGGCGGATTGAGCCTTGTTGTGACGCCGCTGTCCGTACCAGAGCCTGCCTCGATTGCGCTGTTCACAATTGGCTTGGTTGCGTTGACGCTCAGTCGTCGACGCCGTAGCCAGCAGGGATAGCCAGGCAACCATGAGCACTTCGTCCTGTGCAGTAGCCAAATCATTCGCAGTACTTGCGATGATTCTGCTTGCGACGCTGTTAACGAGCATTGCACGCGCGGACGACCTGCCAGTTCCTTCCATCCCCATGCCGACAGCCGATGCCCTGGTCGATGGCCGCTACACGATTCAGCTGCTCGCGCTACCTAGCCGAGACGCCCTGGAAGCATTCGTTCTGCGCTCTGGCGTTTCGGGGCTAATGGCGAAACAGATCGTGAGCAACGGCGAGCCGCGCTACGTGCTGTTTACTGGCAGCTACTCAACTCGCGCCGAGGCTGTCGCTGCAGCGCAAACGCTCCCCGCTTCACTCGCTACGCTGACGCCCTGGATACGGCCACTGGATCCTCTGCTCCAGTAGGCTTGCGGTAAACTCGTGGGCTCAACCTCTGTGGTTAAGCGAAGAAGCTCATGGCCGCGCCAATCTCACTCCCCCCCTTCCCGACTGCCAGTGAGCAGGACATCCTTGATGCCCTGATCGCCGACCTGGATCTCGATACGAAAGCCCGGCGGGCCATCGTTCGTGATGCAGCTAGCCTCGTCGAGCGCATACGCCGGCATAGCGAGCCAACGCTGATGGAGGCCTTTCTCTCGGAGTATGGCTTGTCGACGGACGAGGGTGTTGCACTGATGTGCCTGGCTGAGGCGCTACTGCGCGTGCCAGATGCCGACACCATAGACGACCTTATCGTCGACAAAATCACGGCATCCGACTGGGACGCACATGCAGGTGGAGCATCGTCGGTGCTCGTGAATGCATCAACCTGGGCCCTGATGTTAACTGGCCGGGTACTAACGCCGCCCCAGGAAGACGGCATGATCAGCGGTCTTCGTGGTGTCGTCCGACGCATGGGCGAACCTCTCGTCAGACGTGCCATTTCCCAGGCAATGCGTGAGATGGGTAAGCAGTTCGTGCTCGGTGAGAATATCCATGATGCTCTCAAACGCGGCGAGGCGCAGACTGCGGCCGGCTATACCTACTCGTTCGATATGCTGGGCGAAGGCGCGCGCACAGATGCTGACGCGAGGCGTTATCACCTCGCATACGCCGATGCGATTACCGAGATCGCCCCCCATGCAACGGGAGGGATCGCAGATAACCCGGGCATCTCCGTAAAACTCTCAGCGTTGCACCCGCGATACGATGTATTGAAATCTGCCGATATGCTGCCAAGCCTGATCGCTCGCCTGCGCTCGCTGGCGGTGCTCGCTGCGGGGAGCAACATTGGCCTGAACGTCGATGCCGAAGAAGACGATCGACTCGAAGTCTCGCTCGCGGTAATCGAAGCGGTGCTCTCCGAGCCTGCACTGGCTAACTGGCAGGGCTTTGGCGTTGTGATCCAGGCCTACAGCCGGCGCGCCGCAGACGTGATCGACTGGGTTGCTGAAACCGCCGAGCGGCTGGACCGGCGGCTCATGGTGCGGCTCGTCAAAGGCGCGTATTGGGACACCGAAATCAAGCACGCCCAGCAACAGGGTCATGACGCCTACGCTGTGTTCACGCGCAAGGCCGCAACCGACGTATCCTATCTTGCCTGCGCCGCCAGGCTGCTGCGCCACCGCCGTTGGCTATATCCACAGTTTGCGACCCACAACGCACACACCGTCTGCTCCGTGAATCACCTCGCAGTGCGCGCCGGCATTAGCCAGAAGGAGTTCGAATTTCAGCGACTGCACGGTATGGGTGAGGCGTTACACGAGTTCCACAGAGACAGTCACGGCGGTCGCTGTCGAATCTACGCACCGGTTGGGGCGCACCGCGACCTCCTTGCTTATCTCGTTCGCCGTTTGCTCGAAAACGGTGCTAACAGCTCTTTCGTCAATCAGCTGACCGATGCCGATGTGAGCGCGGCGGAGATCGCGGCCGACCCGCTCGATGCCATCGGGCCGAAGCCTTCCGTGCTGCCCGGCCCAGGGCAGATCTTTCCGGGGCGGCAAAACTCCAGCGGCTGGAACTTGTATCGACAACAAAGCCGCGAGCTGCTCTGGCAGAACCGCGAGGCGTTCGCCGATACCTGCTGGTTTGAAGCCTCTGCCGAGTCAGCTGACGGCATACCCGTCTTCAATCCATCAGACCCCGAAGAAATCGTAGGCTACGTTGTGCCAACTACGGTCGAGGAAGTAACAAACCTCGTCGATACCGCATTGATCGCCCAACCCCAGTGGCAGGCATTGAGCGTGAACACTCGCTCGCAAGCACTGTGCGAAGCGGCCAATCTCTATGAGCGGCACACGCCGGAGCTGTGCGCATTGCTTGGCCGTGAGGCAGGCAAAACCATCAGCGACTGCATCGATGAGGTTCGAGAGGCGGTCGACTTCCTACGCTATTACGCACGCCAGGCACAAATCTCTACCTTAGCTCCCGGCCGCGGCGTTTTTGCATGCATCTCGCCCTGGAACTTTCCGCTGGCCATATTCACAGGCCAGATTGCTGCCGCATTGGCAGCAGGCAACACGGTCGTTGCAAAACCGGCCGAGCAAACCTCGCTAATCGCTGCGCGAGCTGTTGAGCTGCTGCACGCAGCCGGTGTTGAGCCGGCTGCACTCCAATTGGCCCAGGGTGATGGCCGAGTCGGAGCTGCATTGACTGCCAACCCAAGCGTCAACGGCGTCTGTTTTACAGGGAGTCTCGAAACGGCGCGCCTGATCAACATCAGTATCGCCCAGCATCTCGACGCGAATGCAGCATTCATCGCGGAAACCGGTGGCTTGAATACCATGATCGTCGATAGCACGGCTCTGGCTGAGCAGGCGGTGAGCGACATAATCAGCTCTGCATTCCAAAGCGCCGGCCAGCGTTGCTCTGCGCTACGCATGCTCTACCTGCAGAACGATGTCGCTGATCACTTTCTAACCATGCTGAAAGGCGCGATGGACGAACTGACGATCGCTGATCCGTGGCTATTCAACACCGACGTTGGCCCGATCATCGACGCGCAGGCCAGCACTGACATTCGTGACTACCTGAACTCGCGCGTCGTGAGTCACCAGACAGCCACAGAACTGGCCGGCAACTTCGTCGCACCCACCGTCATCGAGGTCAATGGCATCGAAGACCTGCCCTTTGAGGTGTTCGGACCGGTGCTACATATCGCCAGGTTTGAAGCCAATGCGCTGGATGACGTTATCGATGCGATCAACGCGAGCGGATACGGCCTCACCGCAGGCTTACACACACGCCTCGACGACCGGGTTCAGCATGTCGTTGATCGCCTTCGCGTTGGCAATCTGTACGTTAATCGCAACCAGATTGGCGCGGTTGTCGAAGCACAGCCCTTCGGCGGCGAGGGACTCTCCGGTACTGGCCCGAAGGCCGGGGGCCCGAACTATCTGCCTCGTTTCACCACAGCGCCCCGCGCAAGCGCCGACGACGAACAGGCAGCAATGCCAGTCATGCCGGTTTTGTCCTTGGCCTCCATGGCAGCAAGCATTGCATTGCTCGATAACCGAGCCTGGTCAGAGAATACAAACCGCTCGAGCATCCTCGAGCGCTGCCTGCCCAAAGCGGCAGCATTACCGCCAGAACCACTGGCAAGCCAGTCCATGCCGGGGCCAACCGGCGAGGACAATACGCTGCGGGTCGCGCCTCGCGGTGTCGTTCTCTGTCTGGGCCCAACATTTGAGGCTATCGAGACTCAGGTGTTGAGCGCGCTACGCGCAGGCTGTAGCGTTTTGGTGTGCTCACCCGAGGGCGATGCAACGATTGAACTGATCGCCAGGCTCGCCGCCGTCGGCGCACCGATCGCGCGGCTGATTGGCTGGCCATCGGCAAACACCTTAACGGCCCTTGAGGGCTTAGCGGCAGTTGCTTGCTACGCTCGTGACGAAGATTCAAAGCAAATGCGCAGAGCGCTCGCCGAGCGGGATGGCCCCATTGTCCGCTGGATCGCCGAGCCCGGCGATGTGATCGGCAACTACGTGGAACGTCATGTCAGTACCGATACCACGGCCGCCGGCGGCAATACGACGTTGATGGCAATGGCGCCCTAAAGCTTGACCGAGAGCGCGAGTGAGCCGAACTCGTCTGGCCGAAGCTGCTGCTCAAACTCATCAGTGCGGTAGATGTAGGTATAGCTGAGCCGCAGGCGGCGCCACATCAGTACCGCTCCGGCCTGTGCGTCGGCGACCCAGCTTTCAGGATCGATCCGATTTTCCGCCCGCGCCGGATCACGCTCAAGAAACCCGTTGTACGCCACATAGCGCACGTCGATTCCCGCGAACAGATACCACGCAAAACCATCTTGAGTTTCGAAATAGCTCGAGCCAGGCAGGCTCGGACGAATGCGTGGCGGGCCAAAGTCATTCGCAAGATCATTACCGACTCGCAGCGTCAGGCCACCGTTTATGTAGGTGTTCGTGTTGCCGAGCGAAAAGCCGACATGCGGGTTGATATCAACGCCAAGCCGATAGACGTCATCCTGATACAAATTGCGCCAGCGCCGCTCCGAGACGAGAGCACCGGCAAATTGGTCGCGTAACTGGTTGGCCCAGCCTTCGGCTGTGGGCGAGCCAATTTTCTCATGCAAGCCATTCTGGATTTCCTCACCGCGAGCGGACGGCCCCACGATGCCCAGGTTGAGCAACCAGGTATCAAGGCGCTCCTCGGTCTCCACAACCACTGCGATGCCGCCATACAGATAACTGGCATACGGCCGATCATCGGCAATGAGTAGCGGCTGCGTGATTTCAGTTGGCGTAAAGATGCTGTGGCCGAGACTGAACCCAGCCCGCAACTTGGACCGATCATTCACATCTGGAAACAATACGGCCGCTCGGCGCAGCCAGTTTGGCACGCGTTCGGCGCGAGACAAATAAGACAGCTGAACCCCGGATGTGTAGTTTCGATCGGTTCCGGTAAAGCTGTCGTTCTCAACGATCAGGTTCCAGGTGCCGCGCCGCTCCGGGTTGTCCACCTCCACCGCCGCAACCACGACAGATGCCGAGGCGAACAGTAAGGCCAGCAACCGGGGCAACCATTTCGAGGGATTGAGAGTGCTCATGGCGCGGCAGCATAGGGACGCTACGCTGAATAGCAAGTGAGCAACGCCCGATAGCTGGCCAGCGGCATCAGTCTCTGTTGAACTGTTTGTCGCCAAAGTTCACCGCCCAGACTTCCTCTGGCAGTGGTATCTTGAAGTTTGGGGGTAGCTCGTAGACACCACCGTTGATCACATCACGCCCGCGCTGCACGCCCTCCCGACTCCCAACTCGCTCAAACCAGGCATGTAGGTTGGGGTGACTCTGCTCCGGATGGATATCGATCAGACTCAGGCAACGAATCCAGGGCCAAAGCGCCATGTCCGCGATACTGTAGTCGTCAGCAAGATAGGCTCGTTGCCCAAGCTCATTCTCCAGAATCGACAGCTGACGCCTCGTTTCATTCAGAAAGCGCTCCTCGGCGTATTCCTGCTCGACTGGTGCGTAGCGCACAAAGTGATGCGCCTGACCCTGAAACGGACCAACAGCGGCTTTCTGAAACATCAGCCACTGCAGCACGCGGTAGCGGTCCGCGCCACTTGCCGGCAAAAACTGGCCCGACTTCTCCGCCAGGTAGATCAGAATCGCTCCCGTTTCGAACACGGTGATCGGCTCGGCAAGCAACGGATCGTTATCAACCAGCACGGGGGCTTTGTTGTTTGGATTGAGCGCCAGAAACTCGGGTGTCAGCTGCTCACCAGCCCCCATGTTCACTTCGATCACTCGATAATCGGCGCCAATCTCCTCCAGCATGATGCTGATCTTGTGTCCGTTCGGCGTGGCTACCGTATGCAGATCGATCACTGAGCAAACCTCTACTGCGTCGGCGCGTACCAGATGGGTGACGTCCAGGCCATTTCCTGAATGACGCTGGGATAACTGCCATCCGTACAGACGGCTGGGCGCTCCGCTTCCGGTAGCGCCAGGCAGTCATGAACCGACCAACGCGCGGTTGGGTTCTCAACGGCCCGGGTGTAGTAGTAAGCAGGTACGTTCGGGTCGAAGTCGGCGTCAGTGAACACTGCACACAAGCTGTTGTGGCCATCGCCATAAGCCTTACCGGTAGACAGATCCACACCGGCGTTCGCATTCTTGCCGCCGGCAATGGTGATTACCTCGCTGCGGCGGTTACCGTCCGCATCGATCCAGCCTTTAATCAGCTGTAGTTGCTCGAGCGGGGTCGCGCTGTCTGCCGGGTCGCGCAATGCGTTAGCCACAAAAACCGGCTTTGAATCCGGAGACGGTGGCGATGTCAGATCGCCACCCATCGGCACACCCTCTGCATAACCTACGGCCACCAGATCGCTGGCGTCACAAAGATTGTCATCGAAAGACCAGCCAGCAAAAAATCTAGGCACGATCCGCGGCCCGGAGGTGCCGAACACCTCTCTGCGCAACATCGCATCGAAGATTGCATCCCGAGAATTCTCAACCGCCCAAACCCCGGCAAGGCCGCCAGGATTGCCATCGATGTTCGACGTCAGCAGGCCAGGTTGCAGCCGCTCAGCCGGGGTCGCCTCTCCCGACACTGCACCGCGCCAGTCATCTTCAACCGCCGCGCCCGGGGTCGCGGTGTGCGTATCCGTAGAACCAATCACACCCATCTTCACCGGGTTTACACCCGTGGCCTGCTCCTCTTCCAGCCCGACGAGCAAACCGGAACGATGATAGTCCGTCGCATCGACACAGCCCGCACCGAGCATGCCGTTACCCCCGACTTCGCCCGGCGCGCATTCGGCCGTGGTCTCCGTCGCAACGCCCATGACCAACTCAGAGCCATTGAGCTGCCGGGTTGCGTACTGCTCTTCCTGGCCCACGACCCGCACAGCCTCGACATCGCACAGCTCATCGGGCGCTGCGAGAACACTGGCGAGGCCATTGATGCACTCACTGCCGCCTTTGTGCTGGAAGATCTCCATGATGGGTTCACGCTCGAGCCGTTTCTCAGCATATGCGCGCTTATTGGCGAGCGTCGGTTCGAGTCGCATATAGGGCGCCATGCGTCCGTTCGCGAGGTTAGAGTTGTGCGGAATGGTCAGATAGTCGCAGCCCTCGGCAACGTCACAAGCCGCGTCGAGTTTCTCCCAGAGCTTGCTGTCATACGGAGCGTCTATATAGGAAACCGGCAGATCAGGCACGTTGTTATTGCGGAAGATCACGTTGCGATGATAGTTCGACGTGAACGGCGTGCCGGTGTATTCGTAGGCGACAAAACTCGTGAAGCTGCAGGCTGATGTTGAGTCGTTGGCCTGGGCCGCGGCTTCTGCCATGCGCTGCCAGGGCGTCGTTGCGAAGTCGCGGCACAATGCACCGTCTTCACCACATACCTCGGGAATACGGGCCGGTTCGTCCGTCGTAATGACCGATCCCAGCATGATCATTCCCTGACGCTCACTGACTCGCGCGCCTTTACAGAAATCACTGTCATAGCTCGGCGAATCCGGCTCGCGACACAGGCGCCGTTCGCCGAGGAACTCGCCATGGTCGGTCACCGCCAGAAAATCCAGCGGCCGATCAATCTTGTATGAACCCGCTGGCTTGCCGTCTTCCAGCGGCCAGAAGTCGATAGCCTCGCCTTTCGCAAACTGATTGGCGTCTACCGGCGTAGAACCAATTGTATTTGCCGCCGCATCGAAGGAATAACTCGTATGTACGTGCAGGTCACCGAATAGCGGCATGCGCGTATCCGAATACTGATCACACGCTTCTCGCTCCTGGGAATAGGCTACCCGAGGCTCGCTCTGCGGCGCATCGCCCACAGGCGCAACTGCTGATTCGTTCTGAGACTCGCCGCATGCCGCCAAGAGCACAGCGAGGCTCAGGATACTGAGTAGTTTGGTCATTTTCTTCTCCCCCGATGACCGGGGAAGTATGCCACTAGCTCTTTATCTAGTCGTGTTGCGAAGCAACCGACACCCGGCAGGGCATTCGTACAACGAATGCTCGAGAGGGCGTCGCTGCACACATCCCCTTTCGCGAGTTCGCTATGCGAACCGCTGCCGGTCGACGCGTGTGCTTGCGCTCTCTTACGACCGCCGAATCCCTTCGGCGGCGGGTGGGCACGTCCTTGTGCCCACATACAGACGATGCTCCATGAGGTGCCGGCATCCTTGCCGGCATTCTCTGAAAAGTTACCCGGTTGTTCGGCATACCTTCCCTGACCGTCATCGCGAGATTTACCGAACGTCTTGCGTTCGGTGTCCGGCAGGCGCTCGCTTGCGAGCTGCCGAGAGCATCAGCGAAGCAACAACGCGGCGACATAAGTACTCGAGAGATCACCGCGAAGCACGATGTAGCGCGTTCCACTCCACGTGAAGACAGGGGTACGGGAGGGGCGGCCTAAACAACCGGGTAATGTATCAGCGCGCGCCCGCATGGATGCGGGTGTCCCAGTGAGCATTGGAGGAAATCCGAGCACATGGATGTGCGAGCCGCCGTCGAAGGGATTCGGCGGTCGTAAGAGAGCGTGAGCACACGCGTCGACCGGCAGCGGTTCGCATAGCGAACTCGCGAAAGGGGATGTGCGAACAGCGGGTAGAAAGCAAGTGCCCAACCCCGGTATCCGTTCGGAAGGGCTATACCCAAACCACGGAGATCGCCGCAGTCAGCCTACGGCTTCCTTCGCGAAGACGGCCGAAACTATCGCCCGAACTTCAGAAGATCCCCACACCAACTGGCCGCCATGGCGACCAGTTGGCTCGGGATACTGATTCGGATCGCAAGCGATCCGAATCAGTACTTACCGACCACGTTCAAGAAGAATCCTTTGTGGTCGTAATCCAGATCCGTCAGATCATCGGAGAAGTCCGTGAAGTTATAACCAACCCCCACCTTGAAGTGCTCGCCGATGTGCCGGCTGATGGTCGCAAGGAATCCAGCTCGCTCGTTGTCAGCCTCTTCCACTTCAAGCCAGCGATACTCGAGCATGCCGTCCCAGTTGTGGATGACGTGCCAGCGCAAACGCGTCGATGCAAAGTTAGCGGTGCTCTCAAACCACGGGCCGCTGTTGCGACCAAGCCGTAGCTCCGACTCACGCCGAGCAACCTTGCCGCCAAGATCGAACTTGCGGTTCAACCGGTAGATGCCTTCCCAGGACATGACGTGCGAGCGCTGATCGGTCTCACTGTCTTCCTGACCAAAGCTCTGAAGGTCATACAGATAGGTGTACTTGGCCAGCCAGTTGAAGCGGTTGGTATCAACCGGACGTCGAGCAAGACCTATCGAGCCTTCAACAAGCTTTGCATCTTCATCACTGCCGAGGTCGCTATCGCTATCCGACCAGTTCAGCTTGGTAGCCAGCCGGTACGTCTCATTGATCTTGAAATCGAGCCGATTTGTTGTCAGCCACTGCACAACGTCTTCCGCGCCAGAGTCATCGCGATGTTCGAGCCGCGAAGAGAAGTTGATTCGTCGTGATTGATAGCCTGTCGCAACGGTCAACGATTGACGATCAACCAGACCGTTGTTGCCGGTAATCTCGCCATCCTGCGCGGTGAAGCCCAGATGCCAGCCACTTTTCATGGCGTAATCGATGCCGAACACTTCGCCGACGCCGGAGTAATCCGGACCGCGACTGTGCTGGCCTTCCGTGAAGATCAGCGTGCGATCGTTCAAGCGCCAGCGATGACCAACCGCGAAGTTGGTGCCGACGTTGTCGAGCATCGACGCACCGTTATCGCTACGAGCAAACGGATCGTTCGTCGTGTCGGTTGAATGGGTAACAGTGCCATACACCGTGTGCTTGCTATTGAGCGCGTGTTCCAACGTTGCGACCCCGCCGGAGCCTCGATGTCCATCGCGCAGCTCGATCTCGGCATTGGTGTCGCTGGAAACCGCGAGCTTGGCACCGAGGTTCACCGCATCATTGTTATCGTACGGACCATTCTGCTCAACCGTGACCTGCCCGCCACCAAACATCGTCAATCTATCGGTGAGGCGATGTTCATACTGCAACCCGGCGAGCAATGCATCCGCATCAGCCTGCCCTGTGCGGCGCTGGTCAACGTGCTTCAGCTCGCTGGCCAAAACGCCTCGCTCGCCGATACGCCAGTCCGACTGGAGTCCGATATCGGTCAGTTCAAATTGATCCTGCACATCCACTCGAGATGCCCGCAGACCAATAAGCCAGGTATCACTAACCGGCAGCTGCGTCTCGAAACCGTATTCCTGGGTGTTGTTGCCGTCGTCTCGACGCGCAACAGAATACTGATCGTCCACATCGCGGAACCACAGATTGCTCACCCACTCTGAATTGCCGCCGTAGTCACCGGCGTTGATATGCAGATCAACACCCCAGGCATCACCGGCGCGGTCGCCCTGCCCTGTCGGCGTTGAGTTCGCAAACGACAGGCCACCATCTGTTGAGAAGAAACGAGAGGTTTGCGTTGCCTCTGCGCTCGCCCACTCCACCTTCAGGTACGTGCCCTGCTTTGGCTTGAGCGTTATGTCTACGCCGCCCAGACGATAGTCTTCATTGCTGCGCCCTTCTTCGACGTAGGTGCCACCAACAGCAATGCTGTCACTGATCCAGTGTTTCGCGCGCGCGCCAGCGGTTAAGTTGTTGGCGTCAAACCCATCGGGTACGTACTCGTAGTCCGCAACCAATATGGTGACGTTGCCATCAACCGGGCCATCGTTGATCAGCGACGGTGCGCTTTGAGTCGAAACCTGCAAAAGCGGTTTGGACAAGATCACGCGGCCCTGAATCTCATCGACCTCATAGTCGATCTCACGGGTGAGCAGCTGGTTATCGATCACGCGATTCGTGTCCGGATCGCGAATTTCGATGCGCAACTTATCCGAGCCAGGAAGAATATCTGTATGGCGCAGGTAGTAGAGCGAGCCACCAGTACCGAGAAACTCCGAATGACCCAGCGCCGTTTGGCCTTCGCTCGCAAACACGTTCGCAAGCGTTTTCGTGTCGTCGTGCTCGGTTGCCGCCAGGCTCTCGTAGCTTAGACGCGCACCGTACAAACCCCGATTGTATTGAATCAATTCGTTGCCGGTCAGCCCGGTATCGAAGTTGCCCCATAGCGCTTGCGATCGATCCCAATCCACGCGCACATACATACGGCCATGGGAGTTTGTATCGGCGACGGTTTTCGAATCGTCACCGTAAACGGGGTAGTAGCGATCCGGGTCTAGGCGACGGAACAGGCTGTCGGGATCTTTCTCATGAATCTTGGAGAAGAGGTCATCGATCTCTTCTTCCCGGGTATCGAGTTGAGCGGTGATCAGGTATTTGCCTTTCACTTTGCCTTTCAGATAGAACGCAAGACGGCCTTCTACCAGCATGTCTTCGTCATACCGGTCATCACCCGATAGCGCCTCGAGGGAACCCGAGATGTCGTTGTCGCTCGCTGTGAAGTCCGCCAGCGCCACCATGAAGTGGTACTGACCATCAATCATGACAGGCATAGATCGCTCAACGACAACACGCGCACTGTTAGCGACAACGAGATCGAAGCGATGCTCACCGATCGGCAACAGATACTCGTAGGCAAACGCGCGCGCGTCATCAACATAGACCGGCTCGCCGTTCAGCCAGAGGCGATAGTCCTCACCCAGATCCGTGCCTTGAATACGAATTCGTGAGCCGTAGACCGGGATACGCTGGGTAGCTAAATCATTCCTCCCCATGGCACGCAGTGCCGGGTCCTGAGCACGACCATCTTCGCTGTCCGCGAGGCTAGTTACGGTTCGCGGTTGATAGGCCAGCGCTGCGCCGGTTGCACGATCCACCACAACCACCTTGCTGCTATCCCCTTCGGTTTGAGTAGCAAGCAACGTTGCAACGCGCCGGTTCGTTGCCCGGCCTTCTGGCGTTGCATTGGTGGCAACAGGTTGCTTTGGTCCGAAACCGTTCGTCTCAACGGCTGCGTCGAGCGAGCCGAGATGCTCTCTCGCAAAGTCGACCACACTCTGAGCGCGCGCCTTCGACAGCGCGTAGTTGTCGGCGAAGATGTGTCGGCTGCGCGAAGCGATGCCGAGCGATGAGGTATGACCATCAGCGCGAATGCGCACGAGCTCAGTGCCTTCGAGCCGGTCCAACTCCGCCGCCAGCTGAGCCTTATCGGCATCGGAAAGTTCGGCGGACAGTTCAGCAAAGGTGAAGCGCAGGGTCCGGGCTGCTTCACTGCCACTGATGGGCGGCAGGAATACCACGATGCCGTCCTCGGCTTCGCGCAAAATAACCTCTGGCACCAGCGATTCGCCAAAGCGGTTATTTTTCGCCTGATGGGAGTCATACAGATCCGCATCAATGAAGAACATTCGCTTCACCGAGGTGCGATCTCGCTCGCCGTTGGCGCTCGTCGCGATCAGCTCATAATTGAGCCCTGATACGCCCAGCGCGTTGGCCACACCGGCAGCGAGGTTCGTGTCACCATTCACCGACCAGGCGAGGCGATACAGGTTGCGCTTGTCGTCACTCGTATCGATCGTCATGACGACAACGGGATCACGCCTGTCAACATCGCGATCGCGATAGACGCGCACCTCCAGTGAATCGATGAAGGCGGCATAGTTCGTGTAGATGACGAACTCCTGATCGCCATCGATCTGGCCACCGCGCAGCGGCAAATGAGATGGGCCTTCGATGGCCAGTTGAGGCGTCAGGGCAGCGGGATCTTCCGTAAGCCAAACCACGCCGCCACCAACCAGTCGCTGTACCGTCTCACCATACAGATCCACACGGCCCTGATCCGGCAGCCCGGTTGATGGCTCGTAAACACTTGGCGAATGCTCCTCAACCACAATCACGGGAATACCGTCAGCACTGCGGCATGCATCGAGCGCGCTGCAGTCGATGTTGTGCTCACTCGCCCAGGCCACGCTCGACATGGACATCAGCAAACCACCGAGCCACTGCTTCATGCTCATGAGGCTTCCTCCTTCGCGCGTATCGCCCACCCCAGCGGCAGAGGCGATGGGTGTGATCTGTACATCAATGTTTGCAGATACGTCTCGATCCGCGAGTTCGCACAGCACCTCGATAAGCGCTTGCGCGCGTCGTTCGGCAAGATCCCGCGCAGCGCCCGCATCGGCATCAGCGGGATCGACAAACGCTTCGATTGAAAGCGTAACGAACGAGCCATTAGCGAGTTTGTCGGCGAGATCACGCAGCGCTGCCAAATAACCCGGCTCGACGGTCGAGCTGCCAGGAATGAAGAACATCTCTGCGATCTTGACCGTGAAACGCTGCTCGAGCGGCGCACTCTCGGGCAGATGAACGCCGAAGTCGAAACGGTTCATGAGGCCCTGGGAGATACGCTTCACGCGCGGGTTTTCCGTCGTGAAGGTGGTTTCCGCAGGCAACGTTTCAGGGTCTACCTTGACGATGAAGTTACGACCACGCTCGAAGAAGCCACCATCGACGCCAGCAATGTGATAGCGCCCATACGCATCAGTCTCGATAAGCAGGCCTTCCACGGTTGCCAGGCGCACGCCCGGGATGCCTGGTTCGTCCATGCCTACATTGACGATCTCGACACGAAGCTCAAAGCTGCCATCGACTTCGATGACGTCATAGCTTGCCTCAAGTGATTGGCTGTTCTCGCCACGGCGAACCTGACCGCGATGCTCCATGCTTGCGTTGCCTAACTCATCGAGTTTGATCACGCTGCCCTCATTGGTCCGTATGGCAACCTCTCGAACACTCACTGGCGAATCAAACCGCTCGCGCAACACCACTCGGTTGCCATCACGCAAGTCGGCAGCGCCATAGCGCCCTGGCAGCTCTGCAACGACCACAGCACCATTCGACAGGCGCATGTCCGTGGGCTGGGCAGGCGCATCGCCACGCTGCACCAACGTATCGCGGCCGACATCGCCGTTAGCCAGCTGTACAGACACCTTCAGTTCGCTCACGATCGCAAGGTCCTGCCAACCGTCTTGGTCGCGATCGTTCCACACCTTGCCGATGACTGTCGTCTCTTCGAAGTCTGGATCTGCGATGACAACCACTTCCGCGCTATCGCGGTTACCGATCGGTGCGGGACCGATGAAAGGCTCGGCTGTGTTGACGTATTCGCCACGCGTGACGCCCGCGCCAGTACGCAGCACATAGCGCAGCACTCGGCGAGTATCTGGCGCCAGGTTGATCCCGGCGAACGTCACGGGACGCGTACCACTGACGATCAACGCATCCGTACCGTCATCCAGGATCGCGGAGTCTTCTACGTAGCTGAAGCCCGGCGGCAGCGAATCCACAACGCTTACGCCTGGCAACGTAACCGTCGACAGGTTTTCCAACGTAATGGTGTAAGAAACGAGCGAGCCAACCGTAGCCGTGGGCTGATTGACATCTTTCGTCAGTCGAACCGTAAAGCCGCCAACACCCAGCGGGTCGAGGGGGATGTGGTTGAACACGATGTCCGGATCGCCGTTCTCCAGCGTAAACGCCAGGTAGTAGTCGGTCGACTGCGCAAGCGTCGGTGCGCCGGACTGCGGCGCAACACGAACAGGATTACCTAAACCGGTCGGATCAAGGGCGCCACCAATCGGCGGCAGCAGAGCTGATATGCCCGGATTAAACTCAGCCGGTACCTGGTAGACCAGCGTGAATGTCTCGCCGGACGGACAGGCGGGGGCTGCATCGAGGATCAGGTCGAAGCGATACAGGCCATCGGCTGCGGAGGTCTGATCCTGTTGGTTTGGCAACAGGCAAGCATCCGGCAACGGTGTTCCTGCCGAGTTGACGATCGTGGTGACCACGCCCTCTACCGGTGCGCGCTCAACCGAGTCGTAGAACACACCGGTCGGATCGATCGGCAGGTTCTGTTCCAGCACTACCGTCTCTGGCGGCAGGTCCAGGTCGTCGAGCACACCAAAGGTCACACCGCTATCAGGGTGGATGAGCGATACCGAGTAGCCAGCACCCGGCAACAGCTCCGCGATGCTGTAGGAACCATCGGGATTAACCGGCACTTCGGCAACGAATACACCATCGCGCTCAACGCGAATGATCCAGCCGTCCAGTGGCGTCTCGCCAATGTCGAAAACGTCATCCGTATCCGAATCGAGCCAAGCGTTGCCTTCGATGGTCGCAAGGCCGATGACCACGCCGGTATCCGTTCGAGTTTGAACGTCACCAACCGACGTCAATCGGTCCTCATACAGAACCGTGACAGTATCCTCAGGACGCGTAACGAGCGTGCCGTCATCATTAACGCCGGCATTGGGTGCGAACGTTGTTGGAACCTGCGCCACAAACACGCCGGTGTCCGGACCGGTCTCAACCACCGTGATGACTTCTGACTCACCGGTCTGATCGTTAACAACGGTGACATCAAAGGATTCGATCACCGCTGGATCCATATTCTCATCGGCATCAGTGACAGTGACGTCCAGCAGATCGCCAGGCACCGACTCGTCAGTGATATCGACCGTGCCATCGACCCCAGGATTGAACTCAATCACGGTCGGCGTGGTGTCGTCCGTGGGGTCACCATTGCCGTTGGCATCGGGGTCATTGCCTTCTGTCGAGTCGTCTTCAACGTTCGGCTGTCCCGGATTCGGGTTGCCGGGCGACTCGCCAGCAACGTTTGCAAGATTGCTGAACGGCCCGATGTTGCCGTTGCCATTAAAGGTGAGGTCAAAGGTGATGACCGCGGACTCACCAGGCGCAAGCGACTCGCTACCATCCGTGATGTTCGGATCCGCAATGCCGTCGAAGTTCGGATTCAACGCAGCCAACGAACCGACGACAGCGACATTAGCGACGCCTGTAACCGTGGCCGGTGCGAGGTTGGTGGCCAGATCGTCCGCAACAATCAGGTTGCGAATCTCGACGTCACCACTATTTACAACCGTCAGCTCGATCGTTGTTGTAAACGTGCCGTCGAAATTCGGAGTCGATAACGTTGCGGTCTTCGCCAGACCAAGTTGCGGGTTCTCCGCGAACGTGACATCGACGGACGAGCTGTCGTCGGTCGGGTCACCATTGCCATTAGCATCCGGATCGCCGCCGGCAACCGAATCATCCGTCGTCGACTGGCCGGAGGGCGATTCGCCCGAAGCGGCCGCTACGTTCTGATACGGCCCAAGGTTGGCACCCGGCACCACGGTAATCGCCAGATCAACCGTTGCCTGTGCACCAACCGCCAGCACGTCCGTGCCATCAAGCAGACTGGTATTGCTGACGCCATCAAACGTAGCTGCAGGACTGAGCGTCGCACTTGATACGGAATCGACCGAGAAGCTGTCAGCAGCTGCAAACACGGCTGCCAGATCTTCGACGATATTCACCGAGGACAGATCAACATCGCCGTCATTGCTGACAACGAACTGGTAGGTCAGCGAGTAACTGCCGTCACCATTGTTGTCCGGGCCGGCAAGCAGCGCTTTCGCGACGCCAATGACCGGGTTTTCGGTGAAAGTGACATCAGTGCTGTCGGAATCATCGCCTGGGTCACCGTTGCCGTTCTCATCGACATCCGCTGCGTCATCACTCAAGTCGCTCACAGGCGTATTCGCCGGCGATATACCCGTGCCCGTTGCACTATTCGCATACGGGCCCAGATTGCCCCCCGGAGTAACCGTGACGACCAGCTCAAGGGAGCCACTCGCACCGACTGCCAGCGTATCCGTACCGGCGAGCAGATCGGTAATGGCCGAACCGTCATACCCGGGTGCGACGGTGAAGTCCGCCGACGACAGCGAGTCCACCGTAAAGCTACTGGCTCCGGTAAAGGTTGCTGCAAGATCATCGCTCACCTGCACCGACGTCAGAGCAACATCCCCGGTGTTCTCTACAAGGAATGCATAAGTCAGCGTGTGCGTGCCGTCGGCATTGTTCACCGGACCTTGGGTGATCTGTTTGGCAACACCGATCTGCGGCGCTTCACTGAACGTTGTACTGGTAGCGTTCGAGTCATCACTGGGGTCGCCATTCCCGTTTCCGTCCGGATCCGCACCCGCATCAGAGACATCGGAAACCGGCGCACCTGTTGGTGATTCACCATCAGCCGTTGAGGTGTTGTCGTAAGGGCCAAGATCCGCGCCTGGAGTCACGGTGACGGTGACATCGACGGTGGCGCTTGCCGCGACAGCAAGCGCTTGTGTGCCGGCGAGTAAGTTGGTGTCTGCAGCGCCGTTAAAGCCGGGGAAGTTCACGGTGAGCGTAGCCGAGGTCACCGAATCAACCGTAAAGCTCGCAGCGTCAGCAAACGTTGTGGCCAGATCATCAACAATCTGTAGATTGTTGATGACGACATCACCACTGTTCTCAACCACAAATCGATAGTCGAGCGTGTAAGTGCCATCGCCGTTGTTCGTGGGGCCTGCAGAGACAGCTTTCGCCAGACCAAGCTCAGGCGCCTCCGTAAAGGTGACTGGTGTGACGTCCGAGTCGTCCGTCGGATCACCGTTACCGTTGCTATCCGGGTCTGCGCCGTCAGTCGAGGTGTCTGCAACGGCCGCGCCGGTTGGTGACGTACCCGTCGCCTGGGCACTGTTGTCATAGGGTCCGAGGTTCGCACCCGGCGTCACGGTAACGGTCAGATCAATGGTCGCACTCGCGCCAACCGCCAGGCTATCGGTGCCCGCCAGAAGATCGGTATCAGCCGCGCCGTTGAAGCCAGCGGCGTTTACTGTGACATCAGCGCTCGTGAGCGAATCGACGACAAAGGTCGCACCGGCAAACGTTGTCGACAAGTCGTCCGAGATCTGTAGCCCGTTCACTACAACATCGCCGCTGTTCTCGAGAACAAACTGATAGCCAAGCGTATAGCTGCCATCACCGTTATTGGTGGGGCCCGAAACCAGCGCTTTCGCCAGGCCAAGTTCCGGTGCTTCGGCGAACGTGACAACCGTTGGAACGCTATCGTCCGTCGGATCACCGTTACCATTGGTGTCAGGATCAACGCCATCCGTCGAGTTATCCGTGCTGGCCGCGCCAGAGGGCGAGGTGCCGGCAGCAACGGCAGTATTGTTGTAAGGCCCGAGCACACCAGCTGGCGTTACGGTCAGCGTCAGTGTGACGGTCTCGCTCTGAGCAACCGCGAGCACATCTGTGCCTGCGAGCAAACCGGTGACCGCATCACCGTTGAAGCCTGGTGCCGCCGTCAGGCCGGCCGATGCCACAACCGAATCCACAGCGAAGCTGTCCGCCAGCGCAAACGTTGTTGTGAGGTCTTCATCTATTTGCACTGCGGACAAAGGCACATCGCCAGAGTTTTCCACCGTGATGAGATAGGACAACGTATAGGTACCGTCGCCGTTATTCGTCGGCGCGGCAGTCAATTGTTTCGCGACGCCAATTTCGGGCGCCTCGGTGAAGCTCACGTTCGGGGCGTTACCTGGGCTGTTTACTGCCTGGTTGCCTGGAGACGTTCCGCTTGCTGTCGCGGTATTTACAAACGGCCCAAGGTTCGCCCCAGGCGTCACCGTAATCGCAAGATCAATATCCGCACTCGCACCAACGGCCAGAGAGTCTGTGCCATCGAGCAGATTGATATCGCCTGCGGTTAGCCCGTCATAGCCGGCGTTTTCTGTAAGCGTCAGCGCTGTCACGCTATCGACAACGACCGCGCCGACACCAAATACGGCTTCAAGGTCATCGGTAACCTGGACGCCGTTTAGCGGCGTATCTCCAGAGTTACTGACAGCGATGCGATAGGTAAGGCTATAGCTGCCATCAGCATTGTTAACCGGGGCGACCAGTACCGACTTCGCAACCGCGATCGCAGGACCCTCGACAAACGTTACTGGGGTGACGTCCGAGTCATCACTCGGATCTCCGTTACCGTTGCCATCCGGATCCGTGCCCAGGTGAGAGGTATCCGTGACTGGCGCGCCACCGGCTGAGGTTCCGCTCGCATCCGCCGTATTGTCGTAAGGACCGAGGTCAGCTCCGGGTGTCACGGTAACCGTGACGTCGACGCTGCCAGAGGCCGCCACTGCCAGGTCGTCAGTGCCCGCCAGTAAGTTGGCATCAGCGTCGCCATTGAAGCCAGGGAAGTTCACGGCAAAGTCGGCTGAGGTAACGTTATCCACCGTGAAGCTGGTGGCGCTAGCAAACACGCTCGCGAGATCATCACTGATCTGAACGTCGTTAACCGGCACATCGCCACTGTTCTCGAGGAACAGGCGGTAGGTCAGCGTAAACGAACCATCCAGGTTATTGGTCGGAGCGGCAGGGATCTCTTTGGCGAGGCCAAGTTCAGGGTTCTCTGCGAACGTCACTGGCGTGACGTCAGAATCATCGGTCGGATCACCATTGCCGTTGCCGTCCGGATCCGTGCCATCGTCGGAAGTATCGTTAGCAACACCGCCCCCGGGTGCCGTGCCCTGTGCATCAGCCGTGTTGTTGTAAGGGCCGAGGTTCGCACCAGGCGTCACGGTAACCGTGACATCAACAGTCCCACTCGCCCCCGTCGCAAGCGAATTGCCAGCAGCCAGAAGCTCCTGATCCCCGTCACCATTGAAGCCTGGGAAGTTGACCGTGAAGTCAGTACTCGCGACCGCGTCGACAGTGAACGTCGCGCCGGCAAAAGCCGTCGCCAGATCATCGGTGATCTGCACATCAGACAACGGCGAATCGCCGGAGTTTTCCGCCACAAAGCGATACGTCAGCTCATAGCTGCCGTCACCGTTGTTGGTTACCGCACCTTGAATGGCTTTGGCTAAACCAATCTCGGGGTTTTCTGCAAACGTTATCGGCGTCGGATCCGAATCGTCCGTCGGGTCACCGTTGCCATTGCCGTCGGGGTCAGTACCCGAGTCAGAGGTATCAGTCGTCGTCGCTCCACCCGGCGTATCGCCGGACGCATCGGCTGCGTTGTTGTAGGGCCCGAGGTTCGCTCCCGGCGTCACCGTTACGGTTAGATTGATGGTGCCCGAAGCGCCTACCGCTAACGTATCCACTCCGGTGAGCAGATCCTGATCACCATCGCCGTTGAAGCCAGGGAAGTTAACCGTGAAGTCGCCACTCACCACGTTGTCGATGGTGAAGCTGGTCGCCCCAGCAAAAGCCGTCGCCAGATCATCGGTGACCTGCACAGCAGATAACGGCACATCGCCACTGTTTTCGACAAGGATGTCGTAGGTGAGCGTGAAGCTGCCGTCACCGTTGTTGGTCGGGCCGCCAGCAGCAACGGCTTTCGCGACGCCAATCTCAGCGTCTTCGACAAAGGTTACTGGCGTAACATCGTTGTCGTCTGAAGGATCGCCATTGCCGTTACCGTCCGGGTCCGAACCGTTGTCGGAGACATCACTCGCATTCGTGCCGCCAGGGCCTTCGGCCGAACCGGTGGCCTGGTTGTTATATGGACCCAGGTTGGCACCCGGTGTGACGGTCACCGTGAGATCGATAGAACCTGTTGCCCCAACGGCCAACCCGTCTGTGCCATCGAGCAGGCTGGTGCTGCCGGCGCCGGTGCCGGTAAAGCCCGGGAAGTTCACCGAGAAGTCAGTAGACGTGACATTGTCGACCGTGAAGCTGGTCGCGCCCGCAAAGGTGGCTTGCAGGTTATCCGTCGCCTGAACGCCAACGAGTGGTACATCTCCGACGTTCTCAAGAACGATTGTGTAGGTGAGCGTATAGGTGCCATCACCGTTGTTGGTAGGTCCAGCGGACACTGCTTTCGCGGCGCCGATATCCGGATCTTCGGCAAACGTCACAATGGTCAGATCAGCATCGTCCGTCGGGTCGCCGTTGCTGTTGCCGTCCGGGTTGGTGCCGTCTTCGGATTGGTCTGAAAGCGTCGCGTCGGCCGGAGTATCGGCTTGAACGATCGCGAAATTCTCATACGGGCCAAGGTCTGCGCCCGGCGTAACCGTGACCGTCAGCGTGACGGTTCCGTCCGCGCCCGCGGCCAGTGTGTCGCTGCCGTCCAGCAAGGCGGTATCAGCGTCTCCGTCAAAGCCGGGGAAGTTTACGGAGAAATCGGCGCTGGCTACGTTGTCGACGGTAAAGGAGGTGGCATCAGCAAACGTTGTTGCCAGATCGTCAGCGAGCAGAATGTTGTCGAGTACAACAAGACCGGAGTTATCAATCAAAAACTCAAAGTCGAGTGTGTAGGTGCCATCGTTGTTGTTGGTTGGGCCGGCGCTGACTCGCTTCGCCAGACCAAGCTCGCCGCCGTCGTCAAACGTGACATCGACAGCGCCGTTGTCATTGGCAGCGTTACCGGTGCGATCCGACTGCGAAGTGCCGACCGCCGTGTTCGTAAACGGACCAAGGCCACCGCTAGGCGTGACCGTCAAATCGATCTCAATCGCACCCGATTCGCCAACCGGCAGCGTCGATGTACCCGGCAGAAGCAATTCGATCGTTGCCGGAGCGCCCGTATAGGCGACGTCCTCAGCCAGGGTCGTGGAGTCCGACGTTACTCGCACATCGTCCACGACATAGTTGCCCGCACCGAACGTCGTATCGAGGTTGTCCTCGATAGCAATCGTGTCCAGGCCTACGTCACCCGTGTTCTCCAGCGCGATGGTGTAAGTCAGCGTAAACGAACCCGTGCCCAGGTTGACCGGACCAGCCGTAATGGTCTTGCCAACGCTGAGCGCGGGGTTCTCTGCAACGGTTGCAACGGCCAGTGTTACCTCGGTGCGGTAGTCGTCGAGATCCGTGGTGTCGGTGATCGGTGTGTTACCGGTGCCGTTCGCGAGGCTCGCGTCATCACGAATACCGGTAGCGGTCGAACCCGTGTCGTTGCCCGCGTAGACAACATCATCTACGCCGCTCGGCGTATCGCCCGGCAGCACGGAGGCCAGCAGATCCGCATCAAACTCAACGAGCAGTGACGAGCCCGGAGCCATCTGGAAGGGATTAGCAAACGTCAGGGTGTCGTTGGTGTTGTTTGTGGTACTGACGGTGATGTCGCCAACAACCACTGGCACTGCCGTACCGTTATTGAACACGCTACCCGTCGGCGTAAGTGCGAGAGAGGTTATGTTGTCGATGCCCGTGGGCAGAACAATTTCCCAGCCACCGCCACTATCGGAATCGATCTGAAACGCCGTGGCATTACCGGCGTTCGCCAGCGTGATATCCCAGCTTACAGTCGGCGTGGTGTCGACGCGATTGTCCACCGGATTTGGCGTCGCAACCGCGGCCAGTGTGAGTTGTGGTTCAACCACCTCGGCAACGACCGCCGATGAGGTGACAACGTCCCCATCCACGGATAGCTCGTACGTATTGGATAAGGTATCGCCGTCCTGGTTTGAGGTTTCGTTTTGAACTCGTGCATCGAATTCAATAACAACGAACTCCTGGTTGGCATCCATATCGGTGTTAACCAGATCGCCAAGATCCCACACGGGATCCGTTCCCGAGTTGAAGGGCCCGCCAGTGGGCTCCAGGCCGCAGGTTGGCGTTATGCCAGCAACCGAGCCTTCGTTGCCGGCCTGATTCAGCGTGCCGCTGCTGCAGACAATTCCCGGTGTTGGTGTAATAGCACCGCCGCCATCGAAGACGAACGCGACGCGCGCAGAACTCGCGACGTAGGCAAGCCCTGCCGGCAACAGATCCGTGACCTCATAGTTATTGGCTGTGCCTTCCGGCAGACGCATTTGCAAGCGGTAGCTCAGCGTCTCGCCAACGGCTACTTGCCTCGGATCGAGCGCAGTGCCAGCGGAGGCATCGGAGGTGTGAGCAAAGTCTGTGGCGATAATCGACTTTTCGATTTCTACAGAGTCGATCGTCAGTTGGGCCGTGTCCGATCCGACGAAAGCCGCTTCTGCACCGGGCGTGGACCCCGTTGGGTTCGGGTCAGTGCCGTTACCGGGCAGGCTCGAATAACCAAGATTAACGGTGTTATCGATGGTCTGCCCGGGCACAACACCCGCTGCAGTCTCAGCAAAGTAGCGGACCTCACAGCTCTCCCCCTGAGGCAGGCTGTCGAAGGTGATGGTGATGCCCGCACCAGCAGGGTCCGCATCGTCGACCACTACCCCTGCGGCGGTACACGTATCGGCAACGGTAGGTGCTTGCGGCCCGGTGACTCCGGTGCCGCCGTCATAGGTGAGCTCGGGCTGAATGATGTCAGTGAAAGAGATATCAAACGCATCCGCCGTCGAATCCGTGGCGTTGTGCTCAACGGTGATGACGTACTCAACAGTATCTTCAGCATCCGCAGTCGATGGCATGACCGTCTTGGTGATATCGACAGCCGGATTGGTCTGCTGCACAAACACGCCACCGGAGGTCGCATTGCCGTTGGATGTCTGCAGGCGCGCTCGGTTGTTCATGTTCGCACCGGTCGCAACGTCACCAACAACGCGCGCGTTCAGTTCGAGCACGACAAGCTCTTCGTTTGCGTCGTCCTCGCTGTTGGTCAGCGTGCCGAGCGACAGAACCGGATCCTGACCACTACCGCCGGTGCCCGCGATCGCGAGCGTACAATCCAGAGCAAGCGTCGACAGATCGGTTGCATCATTGCCCGCGCGCGCGGGGGTGCCCGTTGCGCAGGCGAGGGCTGAGCTCACAAGGTCTGTGCCCGAGTCGCTCACTAATCCGACGAGGGTTTCGCTGTCAGCGATGTGCGCCAGACCGGCCGGCAATAAGTCCCGAACCGAAACGCCACCGAGCGTGCCTTGAGGAATGTAGAACCAGGTTCGGTAGCGAATCACTTCACCAGTTGCCACCGGTCGCGGATCGCCATTGGTATCGGCAGTGCCTTCGGCTGTCGACGCCTCAGAGGTCGTGACGATTTCTTTAAACGCCTGGGCCTGACGCGTGCTGACCGTTTCCTGCGCTGTTTGCGCGGGGAACAACGTTGCGCCCGGCTGCGTAGCCCAGACAACACTGACCTCGTTGTCGATAGATTCGTTATTCGCCGCCGTTGCTGCGATGTCACACGTGATGGCTATGGTTGCGCTGTCGCCCGGATCGAGCGCGTTAGCGGTTGCGCCCGTGAACGTTGCGAAGGTGAAGCCAGCGCCGAAGATGTCACCCGCTCCCGTTCCTCCCGTCACCGAGTCCACAACGCAACTGGTTAACGATGTCGGCAGCGTGTCGGTAACGGTGACATCAAAGGCTTCCGCACTACCGTCGTTGGTGATGTCGATATCAAAGGAAACCGAGTCACCTGCTTCCAGGCCTGTGGCCGCCGTTGTCGCGGTCTTGCTGATTGCCAGCTCAGGTTGCTGCAGCGTGATGTCATCAATATTCAGAGCATCGCCGTTATCAACCGCGGAGTTGTCGGTGATCGCTTGGAACAGGTTGGACAGCACGAGGCCGTCCGCAAACGGCTCATTCGACACGACAACAGCAACATCTACCTCAATGGTTTCGCCCATCGCACTGACGATGTCGGGCCACACGATCGCAAGCCGGTTCTCCGCGGGAACCGCTGTGATCGACGTCGGGTTTACGCCGAGGGTGTCGTTCGGGCCAAAACTGATATCCGTATTGGCGGCAATGTTGGTATTCGTATCAATCGTTGAGACATCGAACACCGGCAACGGGAAGTAGTCGTTGAACTCGATGCCCTGGACGTCACCGGATGGAACATCCAGCTGCAACCGCCAGGTTACGGAGTCGCCCGGCTGCACGTTGGCTGATCCTACGAGGGTCTTACTCGAAGTAACGTCCGGCACGGTGATCGTTTCGGCTGAGTCATCTGTACAGGCGTTGGCGCCGTTTGTGATGTCGTAGGTACCGATTACGCTGTTAGCTAGGTCATCACGAGCGCGCACCGGTTGGCCCGCGAGAGCGCCCCCGGCGTAGGTCTGATCAATCGTCGCGCTGTACGTGATGAAGCCACTGGTTGCAGGCAGCAACGCGCCGGTTACGCCGGTTACATCGTAGGTGACGGTGGTCTCACCCGTGCCCGGAGTATCGTTTGCGACAGTCGGCGTTATGGCGGTTGCACCACCGCCGTTATAGGTAACCGTTGGCGAGTTCACGAACGTCAAACCGTCCGGCATAACGTCTTCGAGACTCAGCGAATCGATGCCATCCACAAACTCTGAGACCTGAAAGGCAAGCGTGTAGGTAACCGTGCCGCCGGGGAACGTTCCGCCGGTACTGGATTTACGCAACGTGACGTGTTTTGCGGTGTTAATCGCACCCGCAGTACCACAGGTACCTTCGTCGAGGGTGTCCACAATGTAGACGGGGAAGGTCGCCACGATGTCGCGATCTTCACCGGGCGTGCCCGTGCCACTGACACAGTCGAGATCTACACTGCCACCGGGACTCTCGGGTGGTGGCGCAGCGGGGCTCGTGGCGGTACAGGTAACACCCGATCCGGTAAAGGTCACCGGCCCGACAAACTGAACATTTGCCGGCAGAACGATGGGCGAGACCGTGCTGAAATCAATCGGCGTGACCGTTCGATCGGCCGCGATGTCCGCAACCACTTCGATGTCCCACGTCCAGGCCGGACCGGGCGGGTTTTCCATCTCCGCCAGAATGTCGGAAACCTGATAGGTGATGACGCGCGGGGTAAAGTCATAGTCCGTGCGCGTGCCGATCGTGGCACCGTTATCGCCGGTCGGTGTATCGCCAAACTCATAACCGGGAGTAACTTCGAAGGCATCTGTTTCCAAGACGTCAATCGTGGCCGCTGCATCGACATCGATACAGAGCTCCATTTCCAGGCTCGGCTGACCGGTCACAACCGAACCGACCGGGTAGCGAACGGCGTAGAGCGTGCCGCCTTCGGGACCCGTGACGTCGAGACCGGAAACCGGATCGGTCAGTTGGTTTCCGGGCGCGGCCGGGAACGTGCCGACGGTTATTGGCGAGAGAGCAAGCCCAATGAAGTCGGCGGAAGCGAGCGTGTAGTCGGGCTTGGTGATGATCTGGTGGTAGGGACCGTAACCGGCAGATCCTGAATTGGTGATCCCTGCATCAAAACAGAATTCTTCGCCAACGAAGGCTTCGGCGGGCGGCGCAGCGCTGAGGTTAGGCGTATCTGCGTAAACGCTAATGCCTGCGTTGAGCGCAAACGCCGATGCCAACGCCAACGTAAGTCGCTTGCGAAATCGGGGGCGATTTCTCTTGCAAGTGTTCATCCACATAGCGCTTGCCTGTATTGACTATTATCTTGTCGGCTGGCAACACCAGCGACTAGCTATCGTTAATCCATCATTCAGAGCGGGCCAGACAAGACAGCAAATGGCCCTGTAAGCGTCGGCCTCCCAGCCGATGCATTATGTACGTCTGGCGTCGATTGCAAATGACCGTACATCACACGAATTTGTTGCTTCAGACCTGTTTTACTCCGGTTTTACACTTTTGCCGTGGTAGGTAGTCTGGAATCTGCAAATTACGCGCAAGGACCTGATTGCGAATAGGGTTTGTGGCAGACGGGAGGCATATGCTGACGTTTTGCCGGAATGCACCACAGAGACCGTAAGTAAAGCAGTGAAACATCCAATGCAGCGGTACTAACTGATAATGCCGAACCCCGACTTACTCGATACCGATCGTGCAGACCGCACCGCTCTTCTGCTGACGGGCGGCGGCGCTCGCGCGGCCTATCAGGTTGGCTGCCTGCGCCACATCGCGAGTGTCATGCCCGAGTTTCGACCGCAGATACTCACAGGCATTTCCGCAGGCGCTATCAACGCCGCCCACCTGGCGGCCAACACCCGCGACTGGCAACACTCTGTTGATGACCTGAGCAAGCTATGGAGTAACCTGGATACCGAGCAGGTCTTCTGTACTGATTTTGGCAATCTGCTGTGGCGCATGATCAAGTGGGGTACGCGCTTTGCCAGCGGTGGTACGCTGTCGAGCAAAGACCTCAAAGGCATGGTGGACACCACTCCGCTGCGGCATTTTTTGGATCGCAACCTGCCGCACCAGCGCGGGCAGCTCAGCGGCGTCGCTGAAAACCTCGCTGACGGCTGGCTCGACGCCCTGGCGATCATCACCACCAACTACACAACCGGGCGCTCAACGGCATGGGTTGAAACCCAGAATGAGGAGCTGTGGCAGCGTGCTCAGCTGCGCGCGGTGGCGACACGAATGACGGTTCAGCACGTGCTGGCTTCCGCTGCCCTGCCGATCTTCTTCCCGGCAGTTGCTCTTGGCAATGCCTGGCACGGAGATGGCGGGGTTCGTCTGTCGGCCCCGCTATCTCCGGCGCTGCACCTCGGTGCAAACAGGATACTGGCGGTATCGCCTCGCATGCGGCCAGTCACGCAGGTGCCGGATCACCTACCGAGCTATCCCGCCCCCGCGCAGATTGCCGGCGTCATGCTGAACGCAGTCTTTCTCGATCTGCTCGACTACGACGCTCTCCAGATGAGCCGCATAAACAGATTGATCGAAGCCACCGGCCGGGAAGAAGCCGAAGGCATGCGCAAGGTCGACGTTATGGTTCTTCGGCCATCACGAGATGTAGGGGTTATCGCCGCTCAGAACGAATATCGTCTGCCTAAGGCGTTTCGTTTCTTCGAGCGCGGCCTTTCATCGCGAGAAGATCAAAGCGCAGACGCGTTATCGATGGTTAACTTCGAACCCGAGTACTTGAAGCTTCTCATCGAACTGGGCGAAGAAGACGCCTCTAGAAACAGCGATGCCATCACCGCGTTCCTGCGTGGTGAAGCGTGCTCGGTGCCTATCTGGTGAACGCATGCGCAATGCGCCTGGCGATTTTCGAGACTTTTACAAAACCGGTTTGTGCTGCCCGCGACGCCAGCCGTAGTCTGTGAGATCGACTTTTGGTTCGTAGACAAGTTTGAACGCAAACGAGACCTTTGCGGCAGCTCGAGGCCGACAGGTAGTGAAAGGCAGTGAAAGGTAGTGCCAAGGCAATACCAGGGAAGGATCATGTCCACTCAAACGACAACGGTGCCACGCAGCACCAGCCAGCGCATGCTTAAACGCCTACCTCACATGACGGCCGCATGGTTGCTTCTTGCCGCCTTTTCAGCGAGCGCCAGCAGTGCAGGCGCTTTCACGCCCGGTTTGTACGAGGTGACCAGTGAGATTGCCGGAACCGCCGGGCAGTCTGCCCAACACATCACAGCTGAACACTGCATCACCGATGCCAAAGCAATCAACACGAGCCATCTGACTAAGCAGTTTGGAATTGCCCAATGCCGCACAACCAGTCAATCGATAACCAGTGGCCGAATATCACTACAGGTTCAATGCGGCAGCGGTGCTAATCGGTTGACGCTCACCGGCAATGGCACCTACACAAGAACCGGCTATGTGCTCACCAGCGATATCGCCATGAAGCTGGACAACACTGCTGTCAGAGTGACGACACGGCTCAACGCCAGGCGTATCGGCGACTGCTAGAGGTTCGGGCAGCCGCGCCTGCATCGCGCTAAACTGCCACCTCAGTCAACGCGCAGGTAACGCCAATGCCTTTGTCTCCGGAAATTAACCGTCTAACCACCGTCGCACTGTCAGTCTTGCTTCTTGCCGCGTGCCTGCCAACCGAAGGAACCGCCATGGCTGATGACAACCTGCGTGGAATCAACGTCAGAGGAGTCGGCGAAGTACGGATCGAGCCAGACTTGTTGCGAGTGGACTTCGACGTCACAAAACAATCCAGCACCGTAAGCGCGGCTCGCGAGGCAACCGATGAGGTCACCCGTGCCGTGTTGCAAATTGTGCGCAGCTTGGGCGTCGAAGATCGAGACATGGTTGCGGCGACAATCCGAGTGCATCCGATGTATCGCCGGCAAAACAGCAACTCGTCAGGCCCGCCCAGCATCGAAGGCTTCCAGGCTAACCGCAGCATTAACGTGACGCTGCGCGATATGGATCAGCTGGATGCTTTACTGAAAGGCGCGGTAGAAGCCGGTGTAAACGGCATCGGCAATATCAACCTCGACACGTCCAGACGCGTGGAGCTGGAACGGCAAGCCCTGGATCGCGCCATTGCAGATGCGATTGACCAGGCGCAACACGTCGCGTCGCAGTTTGGGGTCAGCGCCGGCACGCTGCTTGACGTTCAAGTCGGATCTCACACGCCCTCGCCCGTCCGCGCCGAAGCGCGAATGATGGCGATGGACTCCTCCGGCGGCGTACCCTTCGCGGGCGGCGAGCTTTCGATAACCTCACGAGTGTCCGCTGTTTTCGCGATCGGGCCGAATTAGCCGGCGGCTGCGATCGCTAGCCGGGCTTCAATGCGCTAATCCGGCTCAACATCCGAATCCATCGCCTGGCAGATAAAGGCTCGCGGCACCTCGAGACCATCAGCGATGGTGTCTAGTACCGCGCGCTCAGCATCGCTCGTGTGGTCTTCCGCTCTGGCGATGACACACAGATCGCGCACCACTTGCATCGCCTGAGGCGTACTCGCGTTTTCCCGTACTGCGCTAATACGTGGTGCCAGCTCTGCATTCAGGGCTTCCAGATTCAGCTTGTCCGCATCGAACGTGTTCTGACCAAAGAACTGTTCAAACAGCGCAATCTCGGCATCGCTGATGTGTCCGTCCGCGTTTGCAACGAGCAATGAACCGGCAAAGAGCAGGCGGCGCATCGCCTCAGCCGTGTCGGTTCTACCCTCCAGGTAACTCGGCTCCATCAAACTCAGCACGCCCTGAACACCGACTTCGAGATCTTCTACTGACGCAGCACCAGACATGAGCTCAGATTCGTCGAAGAGCTTGAGCGCTTTCACTCGCAACGGGCTGAACGGGTGCGTCGAAAACCAATCCTCTTTCGGCGCGCCCTGACCGGGTTCTGCATCTTCGATCTGCATCTGATCGACCTGGGCGAGAAAGTCCTCCATCGAGAATGTGATGCTGGAGCCCGAAAGGCCTGAGGCGAGTTTAAACAAGGCTCGCGAGACTCCCACGATATCCTGCGCGCAATACGCGCCAGCGCGATCTGCCGATATCTCGGCATAGCGTGACCAGGTGAAAAGCTCCAGCGCCAATCGCGGGTCTGGGCGTCCACCCTTGAGGATGTAGCCGATTGGCACTTCGTGGTGTCGATACACATGGTGGCCGAGTTCGTGGCCCATAACGAATCGCAGCTCGCTGTCATCGAAGGCCTCCAGGAGACTGGAGGAAAACATGATGAACAAGCGTCCGTCTTCGGGTTTGAAGCAGGCCGCGTTGTACTGTGGGCTGCTGTAGACATAGACCTCAAGCGGTATCCCGAGACCGAGCATGTCGCCGCATTCGGTGGCATGTCGGTGCACCGAAGGCGCCATACGCTCACTGAGCCTGACGGAGGTTGCCAGCAGCCGACGACGGATGCCTAGCGGACCATCATTCTCTGCCCGCGCAATCTTCTCGTTCACCCGGATGACGGTGCGATCTTTCAACAGACGCTCGGACATTTCCCGGTCGCTGGCGCAGCGAACCTTCTCAGCATTGTTGGCCGCAGACATGTTGTTCTCCATTGAATTAGTGGGTGGTGATAACCCAGCCCCAGCGCCGGGTCAACGCCTGCGGATTTTTTAACGTAATGCTCACGCCTGCCAACGCGTTTTGCCGGCAGGCGACGTAGCCAAATACGCACGCTGGAGCGAAACGCGCTGAGTCATAGTTTCTGCATGCAATCCGTACGCGTCACCCAGCTCAACCTCCTGCCATGCACATCTCGCTAGTTGCCGCTTTGTTGCTCTTGTTCATCGCAGCCTCAGCAGCGGGCAAGCCTATATACCAGTGCAATGAGCGCGTTTTTACCGATGGTGGCTGCCCCGCAAACCGGGCAGGCAAGCCGGTGAGCTCAGATACGCCAATCAGTATCTACGCAGCCCCTAAAGTGCGCGCGAGTGGCGCACCGCAGCCGCGCCCGCGCAGGGATCGTCGTATCCGCCAGAACGCCAGGCCAGATCCATGCGCCAGCATTCGCCTCGATCTGGCACAGCTGAAGGCCCGTCGGCGCCGAGGCTACAGCAGTGATACCGAGGAGCGGCTGGATACTCGCGAGGCTGAACTCCGCCAGCAACTGCAAACGCTGTGTGCCTCACCCTCGGTGAGGCACAGCCGTCGCTAAGCTTGGCCCGCCGACAGTTTCGACACTTAAGAGCAGTTTTTTTTGCTCGCGCAAACAGGGGGAGCAAGCGGTATGTGGGGCACCCCTAAGGCAGAGAAATCAAGGCCTGAAGCGCCGGGAATACTCGGAACTTTGTTCCTGAAAGACGCGACAATCCGTCACAATTTGCTGGTGGCGAGCCCCCGCCAGACCGGTACACTCGCGCCTGACTTGGGGCACACACGAGGCAACCGTGCGCCGTACCGGCATGTGCGACATGGCCAGATCACAAGGGCCAGCCACAGATCGGATAACACGCACACTATTCGCTATGGGCATACCTGAACTACTTATGGTGGCGGGCTTTCTGTTCGCCGCCTACGCAGTCATCGCTAACGATTCCATCCAGACGCTCGGAACGTTTCTCGCCTCCAACGCCCAACGCCCGTGGTGGCATCTCTGGCTGTTCTCCGTCTCCATTCTGATGGCTGTATTGCTGTGGGGCTGGTACAGCAACGGCGGTGACCCAGCGTATGGACGCCTCGAGAAGTTCCCGGTCCCCGAAGGCGGGGTCAATATCATTCACGTGCTGGCACCTTTCACGCTGCTGCTTCTGACACGTTTCGGAATTCCGGTCAGCACAACCTTCTTGGTTCTCGCTGTTTTCGCGCCCGGCAATATCGCGCCGATGCTGAACAAGTCACTCGTCGGCTACTTCATCGCCTTCGTCGTTGCCATCATCGTCTTCAAATTTGTCGTCGCGAAGATCATGGTGCGTTTTCGCGAAACACGGGACGAACAAGTCCCTCTGTACTGGGTTTTGCTGCAGTGGGCATCGACAGGCTTCCTGTGGTCCCAGTGGCTGGTACAGGATCTGGCGAACATTTTCGTCTTTCTCCCTCGCGAGATCGATCTGTCCTGGCTGTTGTTTGCGATCTTCGTGCTGCTGGTGATGCAGGGCGTGACTTTCTATCAGTACGGCGGCCGGATTCAGAAGATCGTCACCTCCAAAACCATGACCTCGGACATACGTGCCGCAACCATCGTCGACTTTATCTACGGCCTGATCCTTCTGATCTTCAAGGAATGGAGCAACATGCCCATGAGCACCACCTGGGTGTTCCTTGGCCTGCTCGCAGGCCGAGAGGTGGCCATGACCCTTCTGTTCAGTCAGCGGCCCATGAAAGAGACCTGGAACCTCGTGTTCATGGATGCAGGTAAAGCATTTGTCGGACTCGTCATCAGCGTCGTCATCGCGCTCATTGGCATCGAGTTCGCCAGCTAATTGAGGGTGGAGAAGGCTCAGCCAGGATCGGCGGGTACGCGTGCGTCCGGCATCAGACTCGCGACCGCGGCAAGCAAGGCAGTTGAACGAAACGGCTTCGCAAGCAGGCGCGCATTCGCCGCCGGGCCGGTTTGCCAATCCCGAAGCTCGTCATCGGGGTAACCAGAGATAAACAGTACTGGCAGTTCAGGCCAGCGTCCGCGTAGTCTTTCAGCAAGCTCGGTGCCTCTCAGGCCGGGCATGACGATATCGGTGACCAGCAAATCCGGCTGCCAGGCGGATGAGGCATCGATGGCCTCTCGACCGGACTCGACCGCAACCACGCTATAGCCGGCCTGCTCCAGAATCTGGCAGCAGAGCTGGCGAATCATGGGCTCGTCCTCAACCAGCAACACGCTTTGCGCAGATTCCTTGTTGAGTTCAGCGTGGCCAGGCATTGCAACCGGCGCGGATTCTGGCGGGGAACCGACGGGCAGGTAGATCGCGACATCCGTACCGACACCCGGCGCACTACGCAGTTCAAAGGCACCGCCACATGCCGTGACAATGCCATAGGTACTGGCAAGCCCAAGACCGGTGCCCGAAGCCTTCGTTGAGTAGAACGGATCGAGCGCTCGCCTGCGCTCTTCCTCACTCATGCCAACGCCATTGTCTCGTACCGCCAGCAACACGTAGCCACCGGCGGGCAGGCCAAATCGCTGGGCATTGGTCGAATCCAGCTCTACCGGTTCAATATCGATAGTCAGCTGACCCGCATCGTCAATCGCATCCCGGGCGTTGGATACCAGATTGAGCAGGATCTGACCGATCCGCGCCTGGTCGAGCATGACCGGCATCGCCTCCTTCGGATAGGAAAGCTGAAGCTCGATCCGCTCGCCCAGGAGGCTACGAACCATCGGCTGCATATGCCGCAGCACGGCGACGATATCGGCTGTTTGCGACTCTGCTGCGACAGGCCGTCCGAAGCTGAGCAGCTGGCCTGTGAGATCTGATGCCTGCGAGACTGCACCGAGTATTCCGTCCTGCTCGCGACCTTCGGGAAGCAGGTCCGCGAAGCCATTGATCACGGTCAGCAGATTGTTGAAATCGTGCGCCACACCGGCTGCCAGCGTGCCGACGCTTTCCAGACGCTGCGCTTGGTGCAGCCGTTCTAGCGCGTGCTTCTCTTCTGCCACGTCGCGCGCTCCGAATATCCAGCGATGCGGATCGTCTTCGTCACCATTGGCCAGGCCAAACACTTCACACCAGCGCCAACCATCGGGCTCGCACGACAATCTCAGTTCAACATGAAATCGCCGCTGACCCTCATTCACGGCCGGCGCGAGAACTTCCGTCCGATCATCAGGATGCACAAATTCGACAAGGTCCCGGCCCAGCATGCGCTCGGGCGCAAAGCCAATCAGCGTGCGGACACCAGGGCTTACGTATTGCACGATGCTTCCTGACGTCACCGCCAACCCGGGGAACAATTCTTCCGCGAATTCTCGAATACGGTTCTGCTGAATTCGCAGTCGGCCTTCGGCGATCTTCGACTCTTGCTCGGCGCGTGCTCGAGTAGATTCAACAACAACCGAGGCAAGTCCGACCACCAGCGCTAACAGTCCCGAGGTTATGGACAGAACCGGATCCATATCCCCAGCACGAACCAAAAAAGGCCCGAGAACCACCGTCCAGCCGACGGTAGCGAACGTCCACAGGAGTCCCCCGCGCACACCGGTCAGTGCGGCTGCAAGAACGGGCACTGCGATGGCCGCGACCACTGCGTGGCCCCGATCAGGGCCGTGATCCCAGGCGATCTCGAATAGCACAACCGCCGCAAACACATGCCCCGCCAGCACCGGCGAGCGGCTCACCACCATTACGATGTACACCGAGGATTGCAGAAGAACGGTGAGCAGCAGGGACGCGGCGGTTTCGGGATAACCCATGCTGATCATCAACCCGATCGCACAGATCGACGCCAGGTTAGCCAGCGTTATTCCATACAGCACCAGCCGAGCGCGCCGGGCAGTATCTACCCCTCGCGACAGCAGGCTATTCGGGATGAGGGAATCCGCAACTTCAGCCAGCATCAATGGCCTCCCAACAGGCGATAGACCCGCCAATGTTCACTTATTTGCTTATCCTGTCTGACAATATCACGCCTCCAGCGCGAACAAACCAACGGTTTCCCGAAGTAAATCCGGGCCAACGTGCATCCAAAACGACTTTGCGCGCATCTCACCCAATAAGCTTGGCCCTACCCGTAGCATGCGGACTGGCCGGAATCTGACGACTAACGGAGATTTGAGATGGAAGAGGTTCTTGTACCCATTGCTTTGTTCACGATGATCGGTGCGATTGCCGGCATGTCGATGTTTTTTCGCTTCCGCGCTCGGCAAGAGGCTCAGCTGACGCTCCGAACCGCGATGGAGCACGGCGAATCGATGTCGCCCGAGGTCGTCAGCCGGCTGGCCGAGCAGCTGCAGAGCGCTGGCTCGGATCTGCGCCGTGGCGTCATAGCCATCGCCATCGGCATTGCAATCTTTATCTTTGCTCAGGTAGTCGGAGAGGAAGACGTCGTTCGCCCACTGATGGGAATATCTGCGTTCCCATTCACGATCGGTGCCGCCTACCTCGGGCTTTGGTTCGCAAACCGCAAACCTGCCGATGCTCAAGGGGCCGCGTAACCAGTCCAGGTCGAACCGACAGTGAACCGGAACCATGCCAACGCCGCTACCTCCGCGGTCGTTGCGTTGGCAATGTCGGGCGATCGAGAGGCGTTTGGCCAATTGGTCGTCGGGCATTCGAGCAGCGTTAGGCAGTTTCTGCGTCGTTTGTGCCGGGGTGACGCTGCCGTTGCAGATGATCTGGCTCAAAGCACATTTGAAAAAGCCTGGCGCAAGCGAGCAAGCTTTCGAGGTGACGGCGAGGTTCGCAGCTGGCTCATGCAGATTGCCTTCAACGAATTTCGCCAGAACCTTCGTAAGCATCCGCGCAGCCAGACGTCGGTAAATCTCGACGAGTCGACGGAAGCCGAACAGCTTCTCAGTGCGGATGATCCAAGAACCGAGGATCTGGACCGGCTCCTCGGTGAGCTATCTGAAACCGAGCGCGCGGCCATGGTTCTCAGCTACGGACACGGCTACTCTCACCGGGAGATTGCAGAGGCCTTGGCGCAACCCGTAGGCACTGTGAAATCCTTGATTCACAGAGCAAAAGAGCGGATCCGCCAGCGCTTTCAGATTTCCGACCCGGCTGGCTCCAATAGGAATTCAGCCGCAACAACCGCTCCTGGCGTGGTGGCAGCCAGATCAACAACCGGTGAACCGGCGTGCGAGTAAGTCGATGACCAGATCAACAACCCAGCAGGACGCTCAACACAGTAACGATCCATTGGATCAGTGGTTGAGCAAAGCGTTCGACAACGCTGCCGAGGAACTGCCGGCGGCTGACTTCATCCGCCGCATCGAACTGGTGGAGGACAAAGCCAACAACATCACACGGCGCGTCGTGCTGTTTGGTGCATTGCTCGTTGCCGCGGCACTCAGCTCGCTGCAGTTCGAAAGCGTGTCAGGGTTGCTGGATTTCATCGCGCTGGGCCGCGAAAGCATGCACGCAGTCTCGGACCAGATTGCCAGCGCCGCCAACGTTGCGGCGATCAGCAGCCCTCAGTCAGAACGCGTCTTACCTGCCCCGGGATCGTTGCAGGGCATCGCAGCACTGTTGCTTCTTGCACTGACCGCGAGTTGGTTGTCGGAAAGCGCGGCCCAGTGAGCTCGCAGGCTGGTGTTTGCCAGCCTGCAGCCCGGCGCCACCAAGCGCATATGGCGCGGTTAAAGGGCCAATTGCCATCCAAGTGTGACTGACCACGCCGTGCCCAGCTGAGGGCCATCGAGGTCCTGCCAGACGGGCACACCAATCTCCGCCGATAACCGGTGCCCGGCGACGAGACCGTTGATACCGACGAGCACCTCAAAACGCTCACCGCCTCGAAGATCAGGATCGACCGTGGGCACCAGATTACTGGCAAGCCCCATCGCATAACGCGGATCCGCCCCCTCGACATCGCCCCAGAGCAAATAGCGCGCTCGAGTGGACAGCGAGACGGGATCAGCTACGCGCCATGTCCGCCACAGTGAGCCCTCAACGCTGTTGCCAAGACGATAGCTCTCATCGTTTTCTCCGGCGCGCAGCACCGCGCTGATCTGACCGCCAACGCTGCCGCCAGCGGATTGAGCAACCGCGGTATAGCCAAGCAACAAATCCACCGTACCGGATGATAATTGCATCGGGTACGGCAGTACCGATCGACCCATCGGCGTGTCGTCCCGAGCGTCCAAATCTCCAGTTGGCAGGCTCAGTCCAATGCGCAACACGCCTGGGCCGACGCGTGCCAGGCCGGACACCTTAATGTCCCCCAAACCATTGGAGGCGGTATTGAAGGCGCCAGCCATCGCCGTGACATGATCCATATCGTATTCGACATAGGGCGCCATCAACATCAGCGTCAGTTTGTCTGACGGTGCATACATGGCTCCGAACATGTGCATCCGCATCGTCATTTCCGTCGGCGCCACCATGTAGCGGCCAGTGCCCGAGCGCAGCACTTCGGACTCTGCAAGCTCGGCACTACCGTCGTAGTTGCTCTCCATCAGCATGTCCATGTAGCGATAGGACAGCATCCACTCACCACGCTCATGAACATGGTCAGCCATCACGCCTATCGGAGCGTGATCGTCTGGACGATCGACCTCGTATTGGTGGCCATCACCGCCCGCGATCGCACTAGGAGCTGCCGACGCAGCCATGAGCAAGCCCAGCGTGGACGCACAGCGCCCTACGCCCTGAAAAACAGACATAGTTTTCTCCTGAAAAAGTTTTCTGACCGGCGCAAGCCGGCGGTTGCTGAACTCAGGAGAAGATGGGAGGGGCCCGCGCTGGGTGAGGATTCCGAGTGTTGCTTGCAGGCCAGGTCGAGCACCAGCCACCAAGCCAGCTCGAAGCAAGCCTGGTAACGCCAAGAAGCAGAGCTTCCTGCACGCCGAGGGGAGCCGGCGTAACGCCATCCAGACAAAACAGACAATGGGCCGGCAATGCCTCCATAAAAGAGGCGGGCACCGTCGGCGGCTGAAACGCCACCAGAACCGGGGATTCCGGCGATGGCTGATGGTGGTGATGATGTGCGTGGGCCGCGCCGGCTGCGTCCGTGCTCGGCGCTGACATGTGAGCGCTATGGTCCACGCTGCCGAGGGCGCCTGTGACCGCATTGCCAATACCCAGCAGGAAGCCGCCGAACACAATGCTCAGCCAGGCCAGCCAACTGGCGACAATGTGTCTTCGGTGCCCCATAGCAACATGATAGGGCTCGCAGGTTTGAGTGTCAGCGCTGCCGCCGCCCGGAAACTTCGGTAACCCCTACTGAGGCTATTCGCGAAGGTTCTAATACAATGGTTGAAATGACGCGGCGGCTTATCTCTAATGCCCGGCTGGCCAATGTTGCAGCGCAATATAGGCCGGCGGCGGCTTGTGCAACGACCAAGTGCCGCCAATGAATAAGCCACCAGCGCGCCGGCGTAATGCGCAAGATTCGCCACCGCGGTACTCAGGAGAGAAGATGTGAGCAGCGCCACCGATCGATACGTCGTGCGCTTTGCCGGAGATTCCGGCGACGGCATTCAGCTGCAGGGCCAGCAGTTCACAATCGCGTCAGCACTGTCAGGCCACGACCTGGCGACGTTGCCGGACTTCCCAGCCGAAATTCGCGCCCCAGTTGGCACCCGCTACGGCGTGTCAGCCTTCCAGATTCAATTCGGTGGCAACCGGGTGACGACTCCAGGCGATGCGCCGGACGTGCTCATCGCGTTCAACCCGGCTGCCCTCGTCGTGAACCTGCCTGCTCTGCCGCCCGGTTCACAGATCATTGTCGATGAAAGCGCTTTCACCGAGCAGCGTCTGAAACGGGCAGACCTGGCCAGCAATCCGCTCGATGACGGAAGCCTGGCCGACTACCGGGTTATCGCCATCGACATCGCAAGCCTCACGCTGCAAGCCGTTGCCGAGTCAGGGCTGGGCAACAAAGACAGCCTGCGCTGCAAGAATTTCTTCGTTCTGGGTCTTGTGCTGTGGATGTTCGAGCAGCCGAGAGAGTCGGTGGCAGAATGGATAGAGGCCAAGTTCGCAAACAACACGGCCGTCCGGGACGCCAACCTCGCCGCTCTCAACGCCGGCCACGCGTTTGGCGAGACCGCCGAGTTCGGCCACGAGCTGAAATACGAAAAGCTGCCGGTCGCGCCTCTGGATGCAACGGAATATCGCACCATCACCGGCGCAGAAGCGATGGCTCTGGGCCTCGTGGCCGCATCGGAGCTCTCCGACACGGAGATCATGTTCTGCTCCTACCCGATTACGCCGGCATCATCCGTCCTGCATCATCTGACCGCGCTCGAAGACTGTGGCGCCAGCACGTTCCAGGCGGAAGACGAGATCGCCGCGATTTGCGCCGCGATTGGTGCCTCCTACGCCGGCAAGCTTGGCGTCACCTCCAGCTCGGGTCCAGGCATCGCGCTGAAGACAGAAGCCATGGGCCTCGCCGTGTCGGCTGAGCTGCCGCTGGTGATCATCAACAGCCAGCGCGCGGGGCCATCGACCGGACTGCCCACGAAGACCGAGCAGTCTGATCTGTATCAGGCGGTCTATGGCCGCAACGGTGACACACCACTGCCCGTGCTCGCCGCCGCCACGCCCGGTGACTGCTTCACCATGGCCACCGAGGCCGCTCGAATTGCCATGCGCCACATGACGCCGGTCATTCTGCTCACCGACGGCTACATCGCCAACGCCTCCGAGTTGTGGCCCATACCGGATTTCGATGCGATAGCACCGATCGAGACCCGCAAGCTCCCGCACGCAACCAATGCCTTCGAGCGTGATGCGACAACCGGCGCCCGCGTGTGGGCCGAACCCGGCAACGCTAACCAGATCTATCGCGTGGGCGGCATCGAGAAAGATATCACCACCGGCAACATCTCCTATGACGCCAACAATCACCAGGCAATGACCGATCTGCGTCAGCAGAAAGTCGCCTCGGTCGCTGATTTCATTCCGGATCAAGGGGTTGAGCAGGGTGAGCTCGAAGGCAGCGTCGCCGTCGTTGCCTGGGGTTCCACCTATGGCACCGTATTCCAGGCGGTGAAACGCGCTATCGCAGCAGGCATGAGTGTCAGCCAGGTGCACATTCGGCACATCGCGCCGCTGCCCAAGAACCTCGGCGAGCTTCTGAACCGTTTCGATCATGTGCTTGTACCGGAACTCAACAGCGGCCAGTTAGCGACATTGCTGAGAGACAAGCTGTTGCTCAATGTCGTTCAGCTGAACAAAGTTTCCGGTCAGCCGCTGCACGTTTCCGAGCTGACTGATGCGATCCATCAACTGCTGCCGGGAGCAACAGAAATGTCAGTTGCTTCCCAACACTCCACAACTGTTGCTCCGCAACACTCCAAACCTGTTGCTCCGCAACACTCCACAACTGTTGCTCCGCAACAAGGAGCAAAATAGTCATGGCCGATCTCAGCTTCAAAGACTTTGCCACCGATCAGGAGGTGCGCTGGTGCCCCGGCTGCGGCGACTACTCCATTTTGAAGAGCACGTTGAAGGCACTCGCAGAGGGCGGTTCTGATCCGGCTAAAACGGTGTTTGTCTCGGGCATCGGCTGCTCCTCGAGAATGCCCTACTACATCGAGACCTATGGCTTTCACACGATCCATGGCCGAGCACCGGCCGTGGCGACAGGTGTAAAGCTCGCCAATCCCGATCTCGATGTCTGGGTTGTGACCGGCGATGGCGATGGCTTCTCGATCGGCGGCAATCACCTGCTGCATGCACTGCGCAGAAACGTCAATCTGAACATCCTGCTGTTCAACAATGAGATATACGGCCTGACGAAGGGCCAGTACTCACCCACCTCGCGCAAGGGCACCAAGTCACCGTCCAGCCCTGGCGGCTCTCTGGATGCACCCATCGGGCCGGGTCAATTCGCGCTGGGCGCCGGCGCAACCTTCTTCGCCCGGGGCGTGGACATCGACCAGAAACGCCTGCCTGGATTGCTGATTGAATCGAAGGAACACGAAGGCACTGCTCTCGTTGAGATCCTGCAGAACTGCATTGTCTACAACAAAGATGTGTTCGAGGACGTCGCGGCGAAGAAAACCGCCGCCGATACCCAGGTGCAGTGTGAACATGGCAAACCGCTTCTGTTCGGCAAAAACTCTGACAAAGGCCTGCGCTTGAACACCGCCAATCTGTCGTTAGAAGCCGTGACCATCGGGGAAGATGGTGTCACTGAAGCGGACATCCTGATCCACGATGAAACCTCGCTGCCGCTGGCACAAATGCTGGTTAACCTTGCACCGCCGTTGCCGGTTGCGATGGGCGTGATCTACCGGATCGAGAAAACGCCATACGAGGCGAGCTTCCGGAACCGAAAAACCGGCGAAAGACGCCGGCAGGTGAAAGACCTTCTTCGCAACGGCTACGTGCTGGATCGTCGCGGCATCCGCGACTAAAGCCGGCGCCACCAGCGCCTGCTCCTAAGCTTCAAACACAAAAACGCCGGGCAAGCCCGGCGTTTTCTTGTGAGCGAGCAGATGGCCCGCGCTCGAGATTGGATGCCCTCAGGCTCTACGTCGACGACGCATGAGCAGTGGTGCAAAACCAAGCGCGAACAGAGACAGCGTCGCAGGCTCCGGCACTGAGGTCACAACACGAATCCAGTCCCCAGGCTGCTTGATCTTGGTAAAGACTCGTACGGTGTTGCCGTTGACCCAGATCTTGTCGTTGCCTTCCATCCCCCGATAGCCGTAGCCACTGCCCGGATAGATAGTACCCGCCGCGCCGAGCAATGGCGTTGAAGCGGCTTCGTGCAGTCCCATGGTGTCGTACATGACGCCGAGAACTTTGCCATCAAACGTCCAGGTGTTGTCAGCCCAGAGCTTACTGGTGTCATCTTTGGACGCGTGGTTCAAGAAAATCATGTGACTGTTCACATGCTTGCCTGCCTTAATGGTGCCGGTCGTCGCGGTCAGTTCTTCGGTCAATACAACGCCTTGAGCTTCATTGAAGCCGTACTGGAAGTTGTCGTCACCGAAGTTATCGTTGTCCGCCATCGCTGGCGCAGCGATGATCTGGCCACCGAGCCAGTTGTTGTTGCTTACATCGATGATTGCCGCCTGGCTCGTCATCGACATCGCGGCGACAAGACAAAGCCCTGCTGCCTGTTTGATCCCCAATTTCATATTCACGGTCATCTCCATCACCCTTCGAAAATCTGGTGTGCAGACACCTTAGGTTGGCTTGCGCCTTATGGCTGTCGCCGGTTTGTGGCGTGGCGCAACGAGATGTGGGAGTTGTAACTTGCGTGTGAGTTGAAGCGGGAAAATTGCGGGCCAGCACACGGACTAGGCTGCAGCTGACTACTAGTCTTTACTGCATGAGTGTGACCTATCACATCAATACCGAAGACGAGCTAACCACCGTGGAGGCGACCGGGGAGGTCTGTGCCCAGGAGCTGTGCCAGTTGGCGTTGAACCTGACCATGGATGTCGACTACGACCCGGCACTGCCGACATTGATCGATCTGCGTGGAATTGCGATCAATCGCGATGATATCGCGAGCGACGATGACGCTCGCCTGCATCTGGAAGAACTCGCGAAAACAAGACAAGCGCACAAGGCCTGCGGCAGCATGGCCGTGGTCATAGACGACCATTGGAACGCAAGCCTGTGCGCTGATGTGCATTGGCTATGTTGCGTTGCCAGCAAGGCTGAAATGTTCGACAGCTACGACATGGCCATCAAGTGGCTCTACCGACGGGAATTCCAGCCCGCCGCCGCCGTCGTTTGATGCCAGTCGCGTTACCAGCCGACAGCTGCATGTCTACAAGCTAGCGGCGCCCGCGCAGAGCGCGGTCGATCAGGATCAGGCTATCGCCAACACTCCGATGGTCAGCACTGACAGCACACCCCAGAAAACATATGGGCCCGAATAGGCCAGAAGGCGCGCAGCGCCGTCGTCTTCTTCGTGATAAGTCTCGCTGTAGGTAGCCATAGCATCGGGCTCTTCGTATTGGTGCATGTAGTCCCCCTCATGCGTGTGTCTGAAGCAAGTCCCCACTCGCTCATAAAGCATCCAACGCGCCGCCGATATCGCTCTCTCCGCCGCCTGCTCAGGTCCCCACCCGTGCAAGCCTTGTATCGACTGGATCGCGTTTGATCACAACGACAAAGTAGCCCTGCGCCGGTCGCAGAACAATCAGCGAAACGTGTCAGTTGTGGGCGAGATGTAACGCGCTTTGAACAGCCGCTCAAGAGCCGAGGCAAAAACACCACGAGGAAAATGAAGGGAAAATGGAGTGCGCGTCAGGCGAAAACGAAGAGCCGACGCCTAACGCTTTGATCCCATGCAAGTTTCCAAAAAACCGAGATATCCATAGCAGAATTCGGGCTTTTGTTTGCCGATTGGAGCGGCTAATATGCGCAGCCTCACTAGTCGGGCTGTATGGTTATACAGTGTTAATCTCCTCGGCAGGGCGATCTACACGACCGTGCAGCCTGGCTGGTGAGGCCACTCTAAGTGGTCAACGAGAAGTGGCCATCGAGAAGTGGTCATCGAATGAGGCCACTAAAACCGGCGCGCATTCTCCGCTAGCCGTCTCTCTTCTCCCAACTCTCTTCTCCCAACTCTCTTCTCCCAATTCGGCTCTCCCAATTCGGCTCTCCCAACTCGGCACCCCACTTCTCAACTTTCTGTCACCGTTCACGTGCAGTAGCGCTCTGGCCCGACAGGACAGTGCGTTTCTTATTGCCTGCTGCAATGGCAACAGCCGCGCACAGAAGACTGCTCGGCTATCGCCAGGATCGGGCAGGCTATATCGGGCTATGAAGCGGCGAAGTGAGGAGAAGACGGGAGAAAAGAAGGGTTGCACGGCAACCGAGACTGACTGTCGCGGTTACCGGCGAGTTTGCGAGGGCAGACGCCCCAGGTGAGAAATCGACTACAGCGCGCTTACATCCGGCAGACACCCGCGCCAGTCAAAGCCGCGGTCAGAGACGGCGATGAACTCAGGGTTCAGAAACGTATCAGGCTTGTTGTACGCGATGGGCGAGCCGTCCGCTGCCCAAACATCACCACCAGCGGCTTTCAGCAAAGCGTGCGCAGCCGCAATATCCCACTCTGAGGTGAGCCCCAGGCGCGGGTAAATGTCGGCATCACCCCGGGCAAGAATGCACAGCTTCAGGGAACTGCCAACCGGTGTTCGTTCGAGGCCACCGAATTGCTCGCCGAGTGCCGCAAGGTACGCCTCCAATCGATCGCTACCATGGCTACGACTGGCGACCGCAGTAACGCCTCGGTCACGCTGCATGGCGCGGCCGGTCATATCCGTACGCGTGCCACCTTCCTCACAGAACGCTTTGCCCTCTATGACATCGCCCACGTAGATGCGCTGCTGCGCTGGCACACCCACGAGCCCAAGCACTGGCTCGCCATCCTGCATCAGCGCGATATTGACGGTGAACTCATCGTTCTTGTTGATGAATTCTTTCGTGCCATCCAGCGGATCCACCAACCAGTACCGATTCCAATGCTGACGCACCGAGAACTCCGGTGGGACTGATTCTTCTGAGAGAACTGGAATATCCGGCGTGAGCGCTTTCAGGCCACGCTCAATCACTGCGTGTGCCGCGAGATCAGCTTTCGTTACCGGTGAGTCATCACCCTTTATTTCGACATCAAAGTCGGTCTTATACACCTCTAGGATGGCGTCACCCGCCTGTTGGGTGATCTCGATTAAGGGTTCTAGTGCGATGTCCATGAGTTCTCCGAAATATCCTTGTACAGCCTCGCCGCCCGCTACGGGCCACGTGCACGCCGCAGTAAACCGCAACTCGCTCAATGTTGACTTGCGCTGTGTCACGCAGACAGCCATCACCTGGCGCCTGTGTTCAGCAAGCTTTGACGCTTCCGCCCTTTTTCAGACGCAAGTCCGCTGAATCGTTGCACGGTGGTCACGCCTGGCGCGGGCGTCCGCTATCATCGCAACTAACTGCGTCCAGAAAAACCAACTTAATCCAAAGCAACCGCCAGCGCCGCAGCGACGGTGATGCACACACTGGCCGGGAACTGACCCCATGCCCGACACGATCAACTGGCTGGAAATCGACACTGTGCTCCTCGACATGGACGGCACCCTGCTCGATCTGCATTTCGACAACCGTCTGTGGAATGTCGAATTGCCCAAGCGCTACGCCGCGAACAACAATCTCGAGCACGACGAAGCAGAAAAGGCGCTGTACGGACACATGCGCGAGATCTACGGCACCCTCGACTTCTACTGCCTCGATTACTGGGCACGACATACCGGCATGGACATCATCGCCCTGCATGAAGAACTCACTCACCTGGTGAGCTATCGGGATGGCGCGCAGGCATTCCTTGGCCATCTGAAGACCGCAGGCATTCAACGCACACTGATAACCAATGCGCATCGCGGCGCGTTTGGCGTCAAAGATGCGATTGCAGGACTGAGCAACCAGCTTGATGTCGTGGTCTCATCACATGACTACAACAGCCCCAAGGAAGACCAGCTGTTCTGGCAATCACTCATGCGCGAGCAACCCTTCAACCCGGAACGATGCGTCTTCGTCGATGACAACGAAGCGGTTTTGGATGCGGCCGCCGAATTCGGTATCCGCCATCTCATTGCGGTACATCAACCGGATTCTCAGAAGCCGCGCCGAGACGCGTTGCGCTACAGCGCGATCGATCACTTTGACGAGCTCAGCGAGCGTCTTGCCACAGTGCGGCCATATGTCCCGAGCTAAGCCAGAAACGCCGGATACCGAGCCTGTCCGTCTCGACTCATGGCTGTGGGCCGCGCGTTTCTTCAAGACACGCTCGCTGGCGCGAGACGCCATCGAGGGCGGTAAAGTGACCGTCAACGGCGCGCGGAGCAAACCCTCCAAACTTGTGAACGTCGGCATGCAGATCGATGTTCGACGCGGGGAAGAGCAATTTACCGTCATAGTCACGGGCCTGGCCAAACGCCGAGGCCCCGCCAGCGTGGCTGCAACGCTATTCGCGGAAAACGAGGCCAGCATCGAGAGGCGGGAGGCTGCACGCAGTGAGGCGCGTTTGCTTCGGCTCGGTCTGCGGGTACCCCAGGGCAGGCCAAACAAGCGGGATCGACGCGCGCTGACCAGCCTGAAGAGTAGCGATTATGGCGACGGCGATGACTGAGGCCCGCCCGCTCAGGTGCAAAACCGAGCCACAGGTCGCTTACATTTTACGACCTTCGTCGCTATAGCCCGCTCAATCGCTCTGGCATAATGCCGCGCTCTCAGATCACGCAGATAACACCATGGCCGTCGATATCGATAATACCCGCAACGCCGCCGTCTTTGAGGACCTGTCACCAGCAGCACTGGCTGAGATGTCCGTCGCGCGAGGTGAAGGTCAGTTCAGCGCATCTGGCGCTATCGTAGTTGAGACCGGCCATCGAACGGGCCGCTCACCAAAAGACCGCTTCATTGTCGATGAGCCGAGCACCTCGGACTCCATCGACTGGGGCGACGTCAACCAGCCTATCGGCGCTGACGTATTCAATGCCCTTTGGGAACGCGTCTCCATGCATATGTCAGAGCGTGAAACGTTTCTGTCGCACCTGCACGTCGGTGCAGACCCGGAGCACTATCTACCGATTGAGGTGAACACCGAGTATGCGTGGCACGCACTGTTCGGACGCTCCCTGTTCATCAAGCCTGAGCACTACAACCCGCACAACAAAAACACCTGGCAGATCATAAACGCGCCCACCTTTGAGTGTGATCCGGCCCGTGACGGCACAAACAGTGACGGCACCGTCATGATCAATTTCAAGGAGCGACGCGTACTGATCGCGGGGATGCGCTACGCCGGTGAAATGAAGAAATCGATGTTCTCGGTTCTCAACTTCCTGCTGCCCGAGAAAGATGTGCTGCCAATGCATTGCTCGGCCAACGTCAACGCTGACGGCGATGTCACGTTGTTCTTCGGTCTGTCCGGTACCGGCAAGACAACGCTGTCATCGGATCCGACTTGCGAGCTGATTGGCGATGACGAGCACGGCTGGGGCAAGGGCACTGTCTTTAACTTCGAAGGTGGCTGCTACGCGAAGTGCATCGATTTGAGCCGCGAGAACGAACCCGTCATCTTCGATGCCATTCGCTTTGGCGCCATCGTTGAAAACGTGGTTGTCGATGAGAACCGGCAGCCAGATTACAAGAACAGCTCGCTGACCGAGAATACGCGGGCGTGCTATCCGCGCGACAACATCGAGCTGAAAGTGCCGGACAACCGCGCTGGCGAGCCGAAGGCTGTCGTCTTCCTTACCTGTGACGTGAGCGGCGTGCTGCCGCCCGTGTCGATCCTGTCGAAAGAAGCGGCTGCCTATCATTTCCTGTCAGGTTATACCGCAGCAGTGGGCTCGACAGAGATCGGTTCAACCGAAGCCTACAAGGCCACATTCTCAACCTGCTTTGGCGCGCCGTTCTTCCCGCGACCAGCAGGCGTCTATGCTGATCTGCTGATCAAGCGCATTGAAGACTTCGGCTCAAAGGTTTACCTAGTCAATACCGGCTGGACCGGCGGTGGCTACGGAGTCGGCAAACGTTTTCCGATTCCGGTTACGCGCGCCATCATCCACGCCGTGCAATCCGGCGCGCTGGAAGGCGCGGCCACTACCCATATCGACGCCTTGAACCTCGACGTCCCGAATGCCCTGGACGGCGTGGATAGCAGCATGCTGAACCCGCGCGACACGTGGGCAGACAAGGCAGCATACGATGCAGCCGCTGCGAGCCTGGCTGAGAAGTTCCAAGCCAATTTCAAGCGCTTCGACGTCTCTGACGCCATTGTCGCCGCAGGACCCGGCGCCTAGCAGCTCACAACCGCCCTGCCCAGGCAGGGCTCGTGCGTGACACGATCCGACTATCGATATAGCCAGCGCGCAACTTGGGTTTGTCCGATCCCGGCGCGGGCGCTACGCTACGCGCCTGATTTTTGTGGGGACTCATAGTGACGCTGGCAGCTGACCTCGCCGCGCTGGCAAATGCCGGCCCCGACCCTCTGCTCGCCCGCGGCGTAGAAAAGGAGAGCCTGCGGGTCGCTGCAGACGGCAACCTGTCTGAACGCGCGCATCCGCCAAGCCTGGGTTCGGCGCTCACCCACCCAAACATCACCACTGACTTCAGTGAATCGCAGCTCGAACTCATTACCGGTGTCCACACCAGCATCGATGACTGCGTGCGCGAGCTGACCGAAGTACACCAGTTCGTGCACGCTAACCTCGATGGCGAGCTGATGTGGCCTGGCAGCATGCCCTGCATGGTCGGCGCCGCGGATGACGTGCCGATTGGTCAATACGGCAGCTCCAACATAGCCCAGGCGAAGTCGGTCTATCGTCGAGGCCTGGCCAATCGCTACGGCGCTCTGATGCAGACCATTTCAGGGATTCACTACAACTTCTCGCTGACGGAAACTGCATGGACCGCCCTGGCGAGTGCTCGCGGCCACGCAATCGATCGAACAGATGCCTACCTCGGCTTGATCCGTAACTTTCGCCGTTACTCCTGGCTGCTGATATATCTGTTTGGTGCATCCCCTGCCGTCTGCAAATCATTCACTCGCGGAATGTCCCACGGATTGCAGGAGTTCGATCACGGCACCCACTACCTGCCCCATGCAACCTCACTGCGCATGGGCAGGCTGGGCTATCAGAGCGATGCCCAGAAATCTCTGCACATCTCCTACAACAACCTCGACGACTACGCCGAGACCATGCGCTTCGGCCTGACCACGCCCTACCCCGACTATGAGGCGATTGGCGTTATCCGCGACGGTGAGTATCAACAGCTGAATACGTCGCTGCTGCAAATTGAGAATGAGTTCTACGGAACCATTCGCCCGAAGCGCACCATTGCCACAGGAGAGCGGCCGCTGACTGCGCTGACGGGCCGGGGCGTCGAGTACGTGGAGGTCCGGTGTATGGATCTGAACCCGTACATCAGCACCGGAATCGACGCCGAAACCATGCGCTTTCTGGATACGTTCCTGCTCAGCTGCCTGTTGTCAGAGAGCCCGCTGGACACGCCCGCGGAATCCCAGGCGATGCAGGACAATCAGATCGCTATCGTCGAACGCGGCCGAGAACCAGGGTTGACTCTCAATCACGAGGGCAGCCAACGATCAATGCAAGAGTGGGCCCAGGCGCTACTGACGCACGGCGACGCTGTCGCCAGCATGCTCGACGGCAGCGGCCCGCCGCTTCATCAACAAGCGCTCGCCGCCCAGCTGGACAAGATCAACGATCCGTCACTGACCGCATCGGCTCGCATAGTGGATGATATGAACCAACAGGGCGTGCCCTTTTTCCGCCTCACCATGAACCTCGCCCTTGAGCACGCCGACCGCTTCGCCAGTTCGCCTCTGAGCGCAACGGAGCTTGCGGAAATGGCCGCTGTGAGCGAGCAATCGCATGCAAAGCAGGCAGATATCGAGGCAAGTGAGAGCGAGAGCTTTGAGGTCTTTCTGGAGCGCTATCTCGCGCTGCCATGAATTTCCTGGCGCACTGTCTGCTGGCCGGAGCGCGGGATGAATTTCCCGAAGCAGCCCTCGTCGCGGGTGGCGTGCTGGGTGATTTTGTCAAAGGCAGGCCAGATCCTTCGCTACCACCAGAGCTGCGAGCTGGTATCCAGCTGCATCGCCACATCGATGCGTGCAGTAACTCAAACACGGCCCTCCGCCAGAGCATCGCTCGCTTCGAGCCACCGCACCGTCGGCTGGCACCGGTGTATGTCGATCTGATCGCTGACCATCTACTCGCCCGCGACTTCGAGAGGCATCACAGCCTGGAGCTGGAAGCGTTTACTGCTGGTTGCTACGAGGCACTGCGAGAGTATCGAGCGTACTTCCCGAAACACGCGGAGCGTTTTCTGAACTATGCCGTGGATACGGATCTGTTCGCCCGCTACGAACAGGAGGAGGTGTTGCTGGAGCTGTTTGCCAGCATTAATCGACGCCTGAAGCGGCCAGTCGACCAGAGCGGCCTGGCCGAGCACGTATTATCGAGACTTGCGGACCTGAAAGACGATTTCCACGTCTACTTGCCCCAACTGCGAGACGATGCGATCACCTGGCAGCGCGACCACCGAGCTAGCGCTGAACGATAAAGTTGGTGAACAGCACATCCTGAATGTACGCCTCACCTTCTTCCTGCACGAGCAGTTCATTGAGCTTCTCAACCGCCTCTGCACGCATATCCTGGCGGCCCTCGCTGGTGGAGACTGTGCCTTCGTTCTGGCGCGACAGCAGCAAAACAATGGCGTTGCGCATCAGTGGCAGGTGGTACTTCACCGCCGCTTCTGCCGCTGAGCTTCCCGTCTTTACGTTGACATCCGCCTTCAGGTACTTGAGATGTCCTGTCTCTGAGAAGTCAAAATTGGTTATGAACGTCGGCTTCAGTTCCAGGTAACGATGCTCCTCAGGCGGCGCTTCCTCCGCAGACGCGCCAAAGGTGACAAGAATCAGCAAGGCAATGGGAAGATGACGGATCGATCGCGAGGTTTTCATGTTCGGCTTCCTACAGGAACTGCCTCGAAAGCATAGTTGACCAGCGCCAGCGCGCTAGTAACCTTGTGGCCACATTCGGGATCGCACCAACACAGGACTATCGCCTCTATGAAAGCCATTCGCTGCCACGCAAACGGTATGCCCGAAGACCTCGTTGTCGACGACGTAGACGATCTCCTGCCAGGCCCTGGTCAGGTAGTCATCGACGTACACGCAGCTGCGCTGAACTTTCCTGACGTTCTCATGATTCAAGGCAAGTATCAGAGTCAGCCGCCCTTCCCGTTCTCGCCAGGCGGCGAAGTGTCAGGAATCGTTCGGGCTGTCGGCGACGGCGTAGACAACGTCAAAATTGGCGATCCGGTTTTTGCCGGCTCAGGAGTTGGCGGCTTCGCCGAGCAGGCGGTCATGCCGGCAGCAGCCACATCGCCGGTTCCCAAAGGCATGAGTTTTGCCCAGGCATCCGGCATTCGCACAACCTACGGAACCAGCTACTACGCGCTGAAACAACGAGCTCAGCTCAAAGCGGGGGAAACTCTCCTCGTGCTGGGCGCAGCTGGCGGCGTCGGCATCGCCGCGGTCGAGCTCGGCAAGGCGATGGGCGCGCGAGTGATCGCCGCTGCCAGTAGCGACGAGAAACTGGCGGCTGCCAAAGCCGCAGGCGCCGATGAGCTGATCAACTACAGTGATGGTCAGATAAAGGACAAGGTCAAAGCGCTGACCGACGGCAAAGGCGCTGACGTCATCTATGACCCCGTCGGGGGCGAGTTATTCGATCAGTGCATGCGCTGCATAAACTGGGACGGTCGCATCCTCGTCATCGGTTTCGCCGCCGGGGACATTCCGAAAGTGCCCATCAATCTTGTGCTGCTGAAGAGCTGCCAGATCGTTGGCGTGTTCTACGGTGCATGGGTCGCTCGATCACCGGCAGAAAACGCCAGCAACTTTGCTGAGATCCTGGCCTTCCACGCCGATGGCAAAATCAATCCACTGGTCGGCAAAACGTTTGCCTTCAACGACTATGCCGCTGCGCTGCGTTGCCTGATGGATCGTCGCGCGATTGGCAAAGTCGTGCTGGAAGTGCGCTCTTGAACAAGCTCACCGCCGAACACTGGGCAATTGTCATCGCAGCAATCGCGGGGCTTTGCTTCGCTGCTGCGATCATCCTGGAGTTCGGTATGTCGATGGAGCCCTGTGCGCTGTGCCTGTCTCAGCGCTGGTTTATCGGGCTCGCTGGTCTATGTGCTCTGGCGGGTTTGGCTCACAACCCCAACCTCGGCATCTATCCGTTGCTCACGCTGCTGGCCTGCGCGGGCGGCGCGTACTTCTCGGCGAAACAGCTGTGGTTGCAGAGCCTGCCGGCGGATCAAGTGCCCAGTTGCACGCGTCCGGTTGCAGATCTTTGGGAGATGGGCGCCTATGGCGATGCGATCGCAGCCATGACTCAAGGCACCGGTAACTGCGCAGAAGTTGATTTATTTCTGGGCCTGTCGCTCGCGGCTTGGGCTCTGGCAGGGTTTCTGGCTGTGTTTGCCCTGGCCGTCATGCAGTGGCGGGCAATGCTCAAACAGGTTTGGCGCTAACAAGCCTCAAATCCGGCTCGACTGGCGAGCTTCAATCCATGGACTACCTTTGCAATACACACAAAGGGGAACGTCATGGATACTCACCAGCCTCGAACCATTGAACAGCTGATCAACGCCAGACCGGCTCTGCTTACCCGAATCGTCAAACTCGATAGCGCGCTGCAGGCAAACCACCAGGACCTTGCGGAAATTCTTCGCTGCCGGTTGTGCGACGACCTCATTGATTACTGCTCGCGTGGACACTTCCAGATTTTCGAATCCCACTCCGAGCGGACCATCAGCGCAACACTCGCCGCACTGAGCGCGACAACCGATGCGCTGATCAGGTTCAGCGAAACATTTGGCGAGGCGGGGGTCGCTGTCTCGGCCGAACTCCGCGCCAGCCTTGCTCGCTTGGCCGACGTACTCGATACCCGTTTCGATATCGAAGACCAATACCTTGCTGGCACTCGCTCAAACATCACCAGCGCAGTCGCCACGACCGACGTGCAATCGAGTGTTCATTCAACCCCCTGAGTCTGCGCAGCGCGCACGCAAACAAGCACAAGCGGATATGGGCACAGCTATCAAAACCCCGTTAGCCATCGCACTTTGTCTGGCACTGCTCGTGGCTTGCGACGGGGCCGAACAACCAACCGTGATTGGTGAACTCGCCGCGCAAGGCGTTTACAACGGCGCGATAAGCGAGCAGTTCACGATTGTCGGCTCTCTCAATCACGGCATCAGCCTCTGGCGAAACAGTGATGTCGAGCGCCTGTACGACTGGCGCCACAGTGACGGCGAGTTCGCTGAACTGGTAGCGGGCACTATTGCAACCGATGGTTCGCGCGCCGTAACGACAGATCCGCGCACCCTCGTGTTGTGGAACACAGAAACCGGCGCTGCGTTGCAATACTGGGCAACTCCGGCCGCCGTGTTAGACGTTGCGCTTCTGTCCGATGGCCGCCGCGCGCTACTCGGCATGAAGGATCACAGTGCGCTGTTGTTCGACGCCGAGGATGGCAGCTACCTCACGACGCTACTGCATGAAGGGGCCGTGGTAGATGTTGATGTGAGCGACGACGATCAACTCGCGCTGACCGCTTCTGAAGACGAAACCGCACGACTGTGGCGACTGCCACAGGGTACGCCAAGCTTTGTCCTGACCCACGACAATCCGGTCACCGTCGCGGCCCTCTCTCCAGATGCTCGTTTCGCGTTTACGGCAAGCCAGGGCCGATGGTTCGGACTGTGGGATACAAGCACCGGCCGCAAGCTGCATACGTTCGGCGAGCGCAATACCGGCGCGACGTCCGCAGCCTTCAGCAAAGATAATCGCCGTGTTGCGGTTGGCTTCGTTAACCGTGAAGTACGCTTGTACGACACCGCAACGGGTCGCGAGATTCGCCACTGGCGCGTTCGCAGTGCCAATCCGTGGCGCAACAATGGCTCGGCAATCGTCGCGGTCAGCTTTGCCGATAATGGAAACTTACTTGCTTTAACGGGTGGCGGTCGCTTACTCCAGCTTCGTAGCACCTGAGCGTAAGCCTTCAGTAACGCTCACAATTTAATGTGTAATTGCCCTTGCAGGCCGTCGCCGCGAGTGTAGACTTTATCCACAGCCTGCAGATCAGCGAATCTGTGGCTGGGGGAAGGCGACAATACTCATCGACGACGGCTTTGAAGCCCCGATAAATTGCCCAACTCACTGCCAGCACCCACAGGGTCAGACGCAGAGAGTGCCGCGACATCACCGCTAGCTGGCAAAGACCAGCCACAAGCGCGCTGAGATCAGCAACGCTTGTGAGACGGAGAGCGCGACAAAGCAGAGGCAAATCAGGCTTTGCTACGACCCACGCAGAGTGGGAATGCCGGCAACGTTGTGTCAATGCGCCAGGTAAGTCCGCGAACATCAGCGCTCGGCGATGATGTGGCTTTGGTGTATCGGTTCGTGCATGCGCACCTCTACCGATCAGACTCTGTCATATCCGTACATTGCCCAGTTGCTATGACCGGCAGGTGGTCTCTGCCTGGGCAAACCGTTGACGATAACAACGGAACACCCAGGCTACCGAGTGAGACATCGCAGGAAGCGACACACGCGCGCGCAGGTGCTTCAAAGACGCGCGCAGAGGACACAGCACGCTCCGGGTCTGAACCCGGTCGTGGGTATTTAAGGGGTTGTTGGCCATGGAGCCAGACTTGCAACGCGTTCGCCGAATCCTCGTCGTCAATGGTAAGGGCGGCTGCGGAAAAACCACGATTGCGACCAACCTCGCCGTTGCCTACAGCAAAGCAGGCAAACAGGTGGCGCTGATCGACCAGGACCAACAGGGTTCATCTGCCGAATGGCATCGTGTGCGATCAGAACAGCACGAAGACATTCGCCTCATCGAAGCCTACCGCCGAGAGGGCATGTACGAAACGCGGACGTTTCAGACCAGAATGCCCGGCGATATCGAACGAGTGATCATGGATACCACCTCGGTAGGTCATAGCCACGATCTCGAGGTACTGATCAAAAACGCTGACATCATATTGGTGCCGATGATGGCGTCCGCCATCGACATGCGAGTAAGCATGCGTTTCCTCACCGATCTGGTTACCCATCGGGCATTCCGAGCTCGCCCTCGCGCGGTCGGCGTCGTGGTGAATCGCGTCCACGCCGAACGAGGCTTGCCGGAAAGTGTCGAGCACTTCTTGAGCTGCGCGGACATTCCCCACGTTGCAACCCTGCACGATGACCGGGGTTACTCGGATGCGGCAGAACTCGGATGCGGTATCAGCGAACTCGCAAGCCAGTCGAGGGCAGAAAGCCTTGCCCGTGAGCAGGCAGCACTCGAGACCATCATGGAATGGGTAGATGAGCAGCCCATCTGCAGTCGCGTCACCGTGGCCGCGCTCCGTCAGCGCCCGCTCGGCGCGAAGCGACAGGGCACCCAGCAAGACAGCGACACCGCGGCCCGCGCCTGATACTGCAAGCCCAACTCAGCGGGCGGCGATCGCCGCCGCCGCGCTCTGAATCAACAGCTTAAGTTAGGGCGGCTGTGAGCCGCCTGCGTTAAGCTGCGCCGCTCGTTTTCGCAGCCAACGCACGAGCCAATGCTCAGACTTACCGACATCGTTTATCGCCGGGATGAAACCGCCATCTTGGATGGCTTGAGCATGGCTGTGCACGATGGCCAGCGCGTCGGCATCGTCGGCCGCAATGGCTGCGGAAAATCGACACTTCTCGCGCTGATAAGAGGCGCAGCCCAGGCGGAGTCCGGCGAGGTGAACAGGCCGCGCAATTGGCGCCTGGCCTACATGGCCCAGGAGACCGAGGCGCAGCCAATCAGCGCACTGGATTTCGTACTGGATGGACACCGAGAGTTCCGCCGCCTGCAACGGTTGATGGAGAGCGCAGACGGGCTGGAGCTTGCTGAACTCAACAACCAGTTCGAAGCAATCGATGGCTATCGCGTTGAGGTCACAGCCAGGGAGGTGTTGAGCGGGCTCGGGTTCACCTCGGATGAATTTGCCAAGGCGCATGCTTCATTCTCCGGCGGCTGGCGCATCCGCCTGTCGCTTGCTCGAACGCTGCTACAACCCAGCGAACTCATGCTGCTGGACGAGCCAACGAACCACCTGGACGTGCGCGCGATCAGCTGGCTGGAAGGTTATCTCGCCCGCTATCCGGGCACGCTGCTCGTCGTTGCCCACGAGCGCGATTTCCTGGACAACATCGCAAGCCACATCGTGCATGTCAGCCACGGCCAGGCGAGAACCTACCGGGGCAACTACTCAACCTTCGAAACCGTCTATGCGCAGGAACTGGCCAACAACCTGGCTGCCCGCGAGCGGCAGGATAAAGTTCGCAAAGACATGGAGGCATTCATATCCCGCTTTCGAGCGAAAGCAAGCAAAGCCAAACAGGCTCAAAGCCGCATCAAAGCGATGGAGAAGATGACGCTTGTTGCTCCGATGCAGGCCGAACGCGGGTACAACTTCAGTTTTCTGCCACCCGCGAAGATTTCGACGCCGCTGTTATCGATGAATGATGTGAGCTTCGGCTACGACGCGAACACGCCGATTGTTCAGGGGGTGAACCAGAGCATTCTGCCCGGTGCGCGAATCGCGCTCATCGGCGACAACGGCGCAGGCAAAACGACTGTTCTGCGTAGCCTTGCCGGTGAGCTGCCTGAACTGTCCGGCGAGATCGTTCGTGGCCAGCATTGCGAAACCGCCTACTTTGCCCAGGATCAGATGGCGACGCTGAATCTGACTGCCACGCCACTTGCGATGTTCGCCAAGCTGAACCCGGACCAGCGCGAGCAACAGCAACGCGATTATCTCGGCGGCTGGGGCTTCGGCGCGAATGCGCTGAGCCGACCAATCAGCACGCTATCCGGCGGCGAGAAGGCAAGACTGGTCCTTGCGAAACTCGCACGGCAAGAGCCTGCGTTGCTGATCCTCGACGAACCGAGCAACCATTTGGACATGGACATGCGCGCCGCCCTGCTCCTGGCAATTCAGCGATTCGAAGGCGCTGTCGTGCTCGTTGCCCACGATCGTTTCTTCATGCGCCAGGTTGCGGACGAGTTTTGGTTGGTGAGCCAGGGCCAACTCGAGCGCCACACCGAAACGCTCGATGAGGTTCTGGCGTTGGACGCCCCCGCTCATCGTGACTCTGACGACAACTCCCAGCGGCCGAGCGGAACCGCGGCTGAGCGCCGGGCCCAGCGCGCAGCCGAGCGAGAAGCACTCAAACCGCTCACTCGCGAGGTAAAGGACATTGAGCGAAAACTGTCCAAACTCAGCCGGGAACTCGACGACCTATCGGCCGAGCTGGCAGACAGTGAGCGTTATGCCGCCATGAGCAATGAAGAGATCAGCGAACGCATTGCTCGCCACGGCAGCAGCCAACGCCGCAAAGACGAACTCGAAGAGCGCTGGCTTGAACTGTCAGAGCAGATCGAGGCCAGAGGCTCTGATTAGAGGGAGAGCCTGAGTCTCCGCCTGTGCAGAAAAGGGTGAGCCGGGTCACGATGGATCACACCGCTTCCCGGCCCTGAGGGAACAAGGTCGCGCGCTTAATCTCTATCGATTTTGATGACGCGGGATTCAACTCTGGGGCTGCCATCAGATAGCCAGGCGAGTTCTTCAGCAAACGCCGGAAGCGCAAGTGTTCGTTCTCGGCCGTCTCGAACGACGGTGATCGACGCCGAATCATCGATACTGCGCAGCGCCGTCAACCCTTGACGCACGCTGCGTATCGCTTTGCCATCGATCTCTCGGAGAACGTCGCCCGGCTGCAGACCGTCAATCGCCGCATCCAGCTCCAGCACCACAATGCCTGCATCCACGTCAAAGTAACGCGCCAGCGTGCCGTCCACCGCCATGAGCTTGACCGGCGCGGGAGCAGTTGGAGGCCTGGGTGCCGTGGCTACTGAGATGTGCGGCATATCAATCATCTCACCCAGTTTTTCCAGGCCGGAGAAGTCCAGGTCCAGGTCGATATCACCGACGCCGCTCAATACCGATACAAGTTTGTGTGCCTTCGGCTGCGGCGTGAGCTCAACGGTAGCCTCTTTACCACGGCGAGCGTAACGCACCATCACCGAATCACCCGGCGTGACGGTTTGCAGCGCATCGCCAATGCGACGAACTTCGTTTGGGTGCGCGAGCAGCGTGTCATCAATGGCCAGCAAGCGGTCGCCAGCGCGCAGTCCAGCCGCTTCGGCGCCGCCGCCAGGCGTTATGCCAGACAGCACAATCCCGTCTTCTGCATCTCTGTCATCAATGAGCACGCCGAGCATCAGCCGCTTGCCTTCGCTACCCCAGTTGGACGCATGCAAACTCGCGAGTTCCTTCGCGGCCGCATCCAACTTGGCCCGGGCAGCTTCAATACGCTGTTCGAGTTCGGCATCGTCCGCCAGTACTGGGCTTGCCAGCGCGAGCAAAAACGCCCCGCATACCAGGTGCCTGATCATTGTCATCTTGTTCTCCACTTTCTTTGCCACGTACTAAAGATCATCTCTAGTAGACGTGCGCGTCACGCCGGGCGAGTTCTTCGGCCAGCAGCGTTTCCAGCAATTCGACCCGCTGCTGTAGCAGCGCGACGGTCTCATCTTCATTAGCGCTCGCCGGTGCGGCCAACCCACTCGAATCGTTGAGCTGTTGGTCAACATCCGCAATTCGATAGGCCAGCGATCGCTGGGTTGTGTTCCAGCGCGCAGACGGTACGCCATTGCTCAAAACTTGCGTTTCGAGCTGTTGTGAGCGATCCATCAGGGACGCCCACTCAGCCGTTGGCTCTGGCTGGCTTTGCAGCAATACAACTGACGCAACCGCTGCAAGAAACACAGAAGCAGCCAGGGCCAGAGGCGCTCGTTGATACCAGGGAGTCCGCTTCGGCAATCCGGCAAGCACCTCAGGCCAAAGATCGCGTGGCGGCTCGACCTCCGGCAGCCCAAGCAGCGCCTGGCGCACGTCCGTCGCATCGTCGGCAACCATGGGGATCACCGCATCGATCCCCGCTACCTCCGCTTCCTGCTGGCGACTAAGGTCTTCGCTGCCTGATGTTTTGTCTTCTGTCATATCGACAACCTCTCGCTGTCGCAGTTCCAGCGATCCAACGATCGCCTGTTGTCCAAATTTTCAAAGCTCAGGGCCGTAACTGTTCGCCCCGCTTGCCGCGCACAACTCATTCGCCCGCGCCGCCTTCGCATGTGGCCACAGAGGGCGTCGAACGGGCAGCAACTGCGTCGCCGGGTGCCAAACGCTGCCTCAGCTCGGCCAGCGCTCGCGCCAATTGCGACTTGGAAAAGCTCGTCGTCTTGTCAAAAAGGCTGGCGATCTCGCCATGTGTGTAACCCTCGACCTCATGCAGCCAGACCACCATTCGCGCATCGCCGTCCAGGCGCGCAAACGCCTTCTCCGCATCGCTCGCGGCTGCACCATGGCAAGCTACCGTCGGATCGAGCGCATCGCTCTCGGGCAATGCCTGCCTGCGCTTGTGCCACGGTGAGCGCAACCGTTGCAGGCATTCATTTACCGCAATGGAGCGAATCCACCCGGCCAGGGCATCGCCCTGCTTCAGTTTCGCAGCGCCACCGAGCACCTGAATGAACGTGTCCTGGCTGGCATCGGCTGCTTGCGCATCATCCTGCAGAATCCGCACGCACAACCCGAAAACCGGCCGCTCGAAGGCTCTGTACACAGCTTCCTGGGCACCGCGCAGCCCGCGACGCAGTTCCGCCACCGTCCCGGGGTCAATCTCAATCGAACTGAATGGCGTCATGACATAAAGATGCCCCGGCGGTGCAAAAGGTCGCAACTCTCGCGTAATTTTTCTGTAGTAATGGCAAATTCACGAAAATCGGCTGAGATTATGGCGCGACAACGGCTCAATAGGCCTTGCCGAACGTTCGTTTGGCCTCAATCTGGCCTATCATAGCGGGATGAACGCTGTGAAACGCAGCCCGGGTAGACCGGGTATCGACCGGGAAGTGCTACTCGCCAGAATTGCCGAGGTCTTTCGCAAACATGGCTTCGATGGTGCGAGCCTGGTCGAGTTGGCGCACGCTTCCGGTATTGGCAAGGCCAGCCTCTATCACCACTTTCCCGGCGGCAAATCGGACATGGCGGGGGTACTGATCCGCCAGCAGATCGCGAGCGTGCACAGCCAGGCATTCAGTCATCTGACCGCAGCAGGAGACCCTGACCAGCGGCTTGAGCGATTTGCCCGGGGTTTCGAGCAATATGTGGACGGCGGCGAGCGCGATTGCCTGCTGCTGGTACTCGGCATGGGAAACCCGGAGCACGACTACCAGAGCACGATCACCACCCAGTTCGATGACTGGGCGCAAGCACTCGCCAGCCTGTTCGAGGCAGATGGACGCAAGCCAAAAGCGGCCCGCAAACAGGCGGCCGAGCTACTATCCAATCTCTATGGCGGCCTCGCTCTGGCCCGTCTAACAGGCAACCGCAGAGCCGCCAGACAAGCGCTGAAGAAACTCGGCCGCGGCCTGTCTCGAAACTGATCCAAACCAACATACGCCCGATGGAGCTCGACCTTGGCAACCTCTGATCGCCGTTACCCCGCCACTCGCCTGCGTCGTAACCGACGCACGGCATTCTCCCGCAACCTGGTGCGTGAGACCGGCCTGACCAGCTTCGACCTCATCTACCCGATGTTTGTCATCGAGGGCAGCAATAAGCGCCAGAAAATCGATTCCATGCCTGGGATCGAGCGCTTGAGCATTGACCAGGCAGTTGCGGATGCCAGCCTGGCCGCCGATCGCGGCATTCCGGCAATTGCACTGTTTCCAAATGTCGAGGCCGCGCTGCGCACGCCAAACGGAGAAGAGGCTGAAAATCCCGATGGCCTCGTACCGCGAGCAGTTGCTGCCATCAAGAAGGCTCGCCCAGAGCTCGGTGTGATCACTGATGCCGCTCTCGACCCATACACAAGTCACGGACAGGATGGCGTGATCGACGAGGACGGCTACGTGCTCAATGACGAGACCGTAGAACGGCTCGCCAGGCAGGCCCTGGTCTGCACAGCGGCGGGGGCTGATGTGATCGCGCCATCGGACATGATGGACGGCCGAATCGGCTATATCCGGGAGGCGCTGGAGGCTTCCGGCGCCATCAATACACAGATCCTGGCCTACTCCGCCAAATACGCATCGGCTTTCTACGGCCCGTTTCGAGACGCGGTTGGCTCATCGAGCAATCTCGGAAAAGGCAACAAACTGACCTACCAGATGGACCCGGCGAACACGGACGAAGCCATTGCGGAGGTCGGCCTGGATCTGGCAGAAGGCGCTGACATGGTCATGGTCAAACCCGGCATGCCGTATCTCGACATTGTGCGCCGGGTGAAAGAAACCTACGCGGTGCCCACTTTCGCCTATCAGGTGAGTGGCGAGTACTCGATGCTCCGCGCCGCCGTTGACGCTGGAGTGCTCAGCGATGCCGCCATCGCGGAGGCGTTGCTCGGCTTTAAACGGGCTGGCGCCGATGGCGTTCTAAGTTACTTTGCTCTCGATATCGCCGCCGAGCTGGCCTAGCGAAGAACCTGGCTTAGCTTCAAAGCCCCGCGCCAACTCAACTCGGCTGAAGCCGAGGCAGCTCGACCTCAACGCCAACGTCGTTGAGCACCGACTGCTCGATCTGCAGCTCGCTTGCGCTGAGCGCGTGCTCACTGAGCCAGCCGCCCGGGAGGACTAACCGGGGTACCTGCGCGCTGGTATCAACGCTGACCGGAACGGACTCATCGGCGTGCGATCTATTCAGAATGACCGCCAATCTCAAAACGACGCTCAGATAACGCAAGTGCTGTGCTTCCGCGACCGGAAGGTCGACAAACGCCAGCGATGGCAGCCGCCGTCTGTGGCTGCGCACCAGTAGCGCAAGCGCGCGTTTCTGATCACGAGAGAAGCCGCGCAATTCTGTGTTGCCGATTATGTAGCCGCCATGACGATGGTAGCCGCGAACGCCGATGGAGAGACCGATCTCACATAGCAAGGCCGCCCAGCCGAGCAGCCGGCGCAGCTCGTCAGTATCGATCTGCCAACCCGCGGCCAGGCCGTCATGCAGACGCAACGCAGTCGCCTGGACCCGCTCAGCGTGGCCGGTCTCAACTCTAAAGCGCTTCATCAAGGAACGGACAGCCGACTCCTGAACATCGGCTTCATGCGGAATCTTCAGTGCGTCCACGAGCACACCATCCTGTAGCGAAACGGGCAGATAGGCTAACTCATCGAACTCGAATACATCGAACAACGCGCCAACGATCGCAACGCCGGCCGGGAAAATATCCACCCGCTCCGGCTGCAGCCCGGGCATGCCCATATCAACCAGGGTGCGACCCTCGCAAATGGCGGCAATGAGCAGCTCAAGGGCATCGCGGGTAATGCAGGTGCGCGAAAAGCCATTGGCCAACAACACCGACTGGATCGATTCAACCGTGCCGGATGTGCCATACACCGCAAGGCCAGGTTCAATGCTGAGACCAATGTGGCGAAAGCGCGAAGCTGCGGCTTCCCGGGCTTCGGCAAAGCGCGCAGCGATCAAATCAGGTTGACGGAAATAGGCATCGGTAAGCCCGACACAACCCACTTCTATGCTGTCGGATTCGATGAGCTCATAGCCTCGGCCAAGCGCGAATTCAGTTGAGCCACCGCCAATGTCGATGACCCCTCGCCGCTCCTGGGATGCTGGCAGGTGATGCGCGACGCCGGCATAGATCAGCCGCGCTTCTTCTTTGCCGCTGATCACCTCGACTTCCACGCCAAGCAGGTTGCGGGCGCGGTCCAGCACGAGTTCAACGTTGTTTGATTGCCTGAGCGCCGATGTGCCGATGGCGAATATCCAGGGCGCTTCTATGCTGCCGAGGCGCTGGCCGAGGCGAGCCAGGCTATGGTGAGCGCGCGCGATCGAGTCACCGGCAAGCGCGCCATCGGCAAAGCCGGCCAACAGCTGAACCTTGTCCTTGATTCGCTCCACCGCGAGCAGCTCGCCGCCGGTACTGGCCACCACTATCTGGAGATGGAAGCTATTCGAGCCCAGGTCCAGCACCGCGATTCTTCTACCTGGAAGCAGGGGCGGCAGCTCAGGCAGACGGCCACTGATTGCCGTTGCATCACTCAAGTTACGCCACCCCCCTAGACCGCCGGGAGCTGGTCCACAGCACACACATCAAAAGCCTGCCCTACCACCCTGAATTTCTCACTGTTTGGCCGAATCAGAGCAGCAAGGCTCGAATCGCGCATATCGATATAGTGAATCAGTGCCGCTTTCGCGAGCCCGGCACCGTGCTCGACAGAATCAACATGCTAGAATCACCGCAGCCAACGGGCGTTGTTTTTCGCCGCCCCAAGCCCCATATCTTACCTGAGCTTGCATCAGCTGAACGTCCCGCTTGAGCCCGACTTCGACTGCCTGCACTCAATCGGCTCAGTGAGCCACACGTGGCAAGTAACTGCGTGCTGGGGATCGAGACCGTTTCGGACATATTGGAGATTTTGATGAGCGCAAACATCGTACACACCAGCGACGAAGCCTTTGGGTCAGACGTTCTGAGCGCGGACAAACCCGTACTTGTTGACTACTGGGCCGAGTGGTGTGGCCCCTGCAAGATGATCGCCCCCATTCTCGAGGAGATCGCTGATGAGTACGGCGAGCGCCTGAAGGTTGTGAAAATGGACATCGATGCCAATCAGGCAACGCCGCCGAAGTACGGTATCCGCGGCATCCCTACGCTGATCCTGTTCAAGAACGGTGAAGTGGAAGCCACCAAGGTTGGCGCTTTGTCGAAAAGCCAGCTGGCCACCTTCATCGAAAGCAACATCTAGCACGACGCGACGATCTAGCTTAATCCAGCCGCGTGAGTCCATCCAAAGGGCTCACGTTCAGGCTCCGGCGCGCCTTCTGATGTGATGCAGACTCATCGAATGAGTGACATCAAGCACTTGACGCGGAAGCTTCATTTACTACACTACCTCAACTGACCATCCTGGACGGATACGGCTCAGCGTCACCCTTACCCAGCGCGCATCCATCTCTCCACCCGCGAGACCCGCAGGTCGAGACGCAAGCTAAAGCAAGAACCTGAAACACCAGCCTTGCCTTGAGTTGCACCGCGCAGCAGAGAACCACGCCCAGCCATCCGCCACTAGCTCGCCGCCCGGTTTTTCTGGCAGAGAACACAACCACACAATTTTCCGAAGAAGAGCACTACGCCTTCGAACGAAGCAAACAAACACCCGATCGACCAACATGATGGCCTTCGCGCCGCGTGTGTATCACGCCGCCGCAACCAGCACTCGTAGATCAACACCACCGACACCTACAACACCAAAGAAGAAACGTTTTCATGAACTTAACTGACCTGAAGCGAAAACCCGTCACCGAGCTTGTCGATATGGCCCAGGAGATGGGATTGGACAATCTCGCGCGTTCTCGCAAACAGGAAGTCATCGCCGCCATCCTGCGCAAGCACGCGAAAGATGGCGAAGACATATACGGCGACGGCACACTCGAAATCCTGCAGGACGGCTTCGGTTTTCTTCGCAGCGCCGATAGCTCATACCTGGCGGGCCCCGATGACATCTATGTGTCACCCAGCCAGATTCGGCGCTTCAACCTGCGTACCGGCGATAGCATCGCCGGGAAGATCCGGCCACCTAAAGATGGCGAGCGCTACTTCGCGCTTTTGAAAGTCGACGAAATCAACTTCAGTGAGCCAAACGCCAAGAAGCACAAGATTCTGTTCGAGAATCTGACGCCTCTGTTCCCGGATGAGCGGCTCATGCTCGAACGCGGAAATGGCTCGACCGAGGATCTCACCGCCAGAATCATCGACCTGGTTGCACCGATCGGAAAAGGCCAGCGCGCGCTCGTCGTCTCGCCACCCAAAGCAGGTAAGACGCTGGTGCTACAGAACATCGCCCAGTCAATTACCAGCAACAATCCCGAGACCGTCCTCATCGTTCTGCTCATCGATGAACGGCCAGAGGAGGTGACCGAAATGCAGCGCAGCGTGCGCGGCGAAGTGGTTGCCAGCACCTTTGACGAGCCACCTTCACGCCACGTGCAGGTTGCGGAGATGGTGATCGAGAAAGCCAAGCGATTGGTTGAGCACCAGAAAGACGTGGTTATTCTGCTCGACTCCATCACTCGACTCGCTCGCGCCTACAACACCATCGTGCCGTCATCCGGCAAGGTGCTCACCGGTGGTGTCGATGCACACGCTCTGGAACGTCCGAAGCGCTTTTTCGGTGCGGCACGAAACATCGAAGAAGGCGGCAGCCTCAGCATCATCGCAACCGCATTGGTTGAGACCGGCTCAAAGATGGACGAAGTCATCTACGAGGAATTCAAAGGCACCGGTAACCAGGAACTGCACCTGGAGCGAAAGATCGCCGAGAAGCGTGTCTATCCCGCCATCAACATCCGTCGCAGCGGAACACGGCGCGAAGAACTGCTGATGAGCGAAGACGATCTGGCTCGCGTTTGGATCCTTCGCAAGCTCCTGCACGATATGGACGACATAAACGCCATCGAGTTCATGCTGGACAAGTTGAAGGACACCAAGACCAACGAAGAGTTCTTCTCGGCTATGCGCGGCGGCAAATAAGACCACGCGCCCTGAGCTCTTTCTTCCAAACCACGTCACGCTCGTCACGGGAGCTAACGGCGCAGCAATCAGTCACCCACGGCGATCTCAGCAACCAAGGGACAATTAGCGTTGTCTCTGAATTTGCCGGGGCCTGCCGCGGGCATCGACGATTCAATTCGTGCCCATCAAATAATGCTTAGAGCGAACATAACCTCCATCACGGAAGGCGCGTTCACGGACATCCTGCTCGAAGCACCCGCCGGCTATTCCTTCCAGGCAGGCCAATACGCGCCGATTGGCGAGGCTTCTCTTCCGTTCTCAATCGCGAGCGCGCCGGAGCGGCTACCAACGATACGGTTTCTGTTCCGGCACGACGGTAGCGATGCCGCCGCGCAGTTGAGCCGTGAACTCAAGCAACAAACCATTCGCATCGGGGTCGCTGCGGGCGATGTCACACGCCCGGCCACGGAAACCCGCCCACTGTCACTGGTGTGCGCGGGCACTGGCATCAGCCAGGCGTTATCTCTTCTGGCAGCGGAAGCAGGATCAGGCAGAGCCGGTGAGTCACGGCTCTACTGGGCGCGATCAGAAGCGGATGCCGGTATCGATTGGATTTCGTTATGCCCGGCCGCAGCCGAAGCAAGCCCGATAGAATTCATCGCCGATGACCCGAGCATTGGCCCGCGCAACCAGCTCCAGCAACAGTTGATCCTGGATGCGCGCCACTTGAAGCGCACCGATATCATCGTGTGCGGACCACCGGCATTTGCTTATCAGAGCCTGGATTCCCTCGTTGGCGCGGGAGTACCCGAAGCTGCTATTCGGGCCGATGCGTTCAGTTACGCTCCTCGCACATCTGCGCCCGGCGCTGGCTGAGACTCGGCTCTAAAGCTCAGGCTGCGGTAACTTCGGCAGAGAGGTTGCCTGGGCGAGGTATTCACTACCGCGCTTCTCATCACCCTGAGATAGACAGAGACGGCCAAGCTCTCCGGCGACTTCCGGATCTTTGCGTAGCCGAGCACTTGCCTCGAGGTATTCCCTTGCCTGATTCCACTGCTCCTGTTTGAGCGCGATACGGCCAAGAGCCAGCAACAAGCGTGGATTGTTGGGCCGCTCTTTTAACCAGCGCTGGGCATGCACCATCTGATCGCCAGGGTCGTTCGACGGCATCGCACCGTAGAGATCGACAAGCGAGTCATCCCATTTCGCGGTCAGTGCATTGTGTAAGACGCTGGCAGCTGCTGCGCCTTCACTGTTCTCGAGCAACTGCTGTGCATACGTCAATACAACGTCAGCATCGCTCTTCACAGACTTCGGCAGCGCTCGCCAGGTTTCTGCAGACGGTGACTTGGCAAGCTTGGCGAGCGCGATCTTCGCTTGCAGGCTTTCTTCTTCAGCCGCATCGATTGCCTTGGCTTTTCTCAGTGATGGCAGGAGGTCCGAGAGCTTGTCGTATTCTTCGAGTTCCAGATAACACTGCTTCACAACCGCCAGTGCACCAGGGTGTTTGGGTGATCCCGACAGCACATGCAATCCCGTCGCAAGTGCCTGCTCGGTCTGGCCTGACGCAAACTGGAATTCAGCCTGGCGCAGATCCACTGCCTGGCGACTTCCCGGCGTCGACTCACGCGCCTGGCCAAGCAGTGCATCGCGGCCTTCGTAGTCGGCAAGCTGGTGCGCCGCCCTCGCCGCACCCAAGTAGTTAACAAATGGGGTCGTCGAATGCGGCGCGGCGTCCACCAGCAAGCGACCGGCACTCTTCCAATCACCGTCAGCCAAGGCAACCATGCCGTCGACGGTTCGTTTGCTGGACAAACGCTCGCGGCGACTACCAGACCAATTGCGGAACCGCACCCGTCCCGCGAGCAAGCGGGAAAACAGCCAGAACAGCGCGCGTACGACGATGTAGGCAAACACGAGAACGACAATCCCCGCCCAGAGGCTGGTCTCAATCGCGCTGTCGCCATACGCGATCAGTACGTAGCCAGGGTCTCTGCCGGCCAACATGCCAACAAGACCACCAAGTACCAGTGCCAGCAGCAACCAAACCAGAAGCACCTTCACTGGATGGCTCCTCGCAACGATTCAAGGGTCCGAAGCGACGATGAAATGTCGGGAATCGGTGCATCCAGTTGCACGCTCAGCAATTCTTCAAGCTCACCGCGAACGGCACCCACTGCAGGGTCTTGCGGATCCAGGTAGCGCTCAATCCAGGCCGCCGCATCTTCTATGCTGTGCGTGAACACCACCGAGTCTTCGCGCAGCAACGCAAGCTGGGCACGTTCAATCATCAGCCGAAGGTTCATCTCCAGGTATGCGCCTTCATCGGGACTGAGGAGCGGCTGGGCTGCCTCATCACCGCTGAGCCTGCGGAACTTAAAGTAGCCCGAGAGCTGCGAGACGAGCATTTGCCATGGCGACTCGGCGTCGGCCTGCTCGAGGGGTTCCGGTGCAAAGTAGTCCGGCACCCTCAGCGGCAGGCTCGCAAGCTTGCCCTTTAGTGCATCAAGCCGCAGGAACAATCCCTGGCGATCGCTGGCACCACGACTTTTTAAGGACAGCATCTCGTCGGCTAGCGCCGCCCGGACCGGGTGTAGGGCAAAATCGTCCAGCTCGGTCAGGATCGCATCCGCCGTAGACAGCAATTGCAGTGCGGTTTTGGCATCGCGTTCCATCAGTGCCCGATGGTTGGCGATGCGCAGCAAATACTCGACCTCCGCGATTTTCCAACGATCTTCCGTCGGCGGGCCCGCCGTTATCGCTTCGTTCAAACTCGCAACCAACGCGGACTCGCTATCTGCGCGGCGCTTCTCAACGTCTGCCAGGTCAGCCGAGAGTTGCGCTCTGACGCTTTCGAGTTGTTCGGTAATGTCCGAGGTGACGTTGTTTTGCTCCGCCGCAACGGAGGTGAGCTGCGCGTTCACTTCATCGAGCGGGTTGTCGTAGTAGACGCGATAGTAGAGATAGCCCGTTCCGCCCACAGCGACCAGCGCAAGCAGGAAAGCGAGCCAGCCGATAAGGGAGCCTTTGGCTTTCTTTGGCTCTTGCATCGTTTCAGTTCGTTCGGCAGCAGCTGTGTCTTTCTCAGCCACGGGTTCTTGCTCAGCAACGGATTCTTTTTCGACCGCGCTTTGAGTTTCCTTACCCGCTGAACCCGCTGAAGGCTCTTTACCCGCTGAAGGCTCCTTATCCGCTGAAGGCTCCTTACCCGCTGAAGGCTCTTGCCCTGCTGCAGATTCGATATCGGCCCCGGTTTCTGCGGCCGTGGTATCAGCGGCGTCGATATCCTGCGGATCGCTCGATTCGCTTTGATCGTCAGGTTTCGGCTCGCGTGGCTCAGTCATAAATAGCTCATCAGTCTGAAGATGCTCCCGGCCAGGCACTGGCTGCATGAGCAGCCTGCGCGGATCGGTCGCTGTTCAACGGTCTCTGGCAATGGCAGCCAGGGTCGCGGCCACCCGATGGGCCTCCGCACCGCCGCTATTATGGACGTTTTCAAAACCTTTCGTCGCGGCTAAGTCAGCAAGGCGTGTGGAGGCGACAACGACCGCTCGACGCTTATCCCAGGGCGATGCAACAAGCGCCTCAAGAGCCTGGGCGCTCGCGATCTCGACCACGCGAGCTTCCGGCACAGCTGACAGCCGAACCTTGCGCCGCCGATACAGCTCAAGCCGGGAAAGCGTGCAGTCCTCGGCTTGGATGGCCGCTTCAAGCAACCCACGGCCACCAATGCCACACGCAAGGACAACTGTTTCGCCGGGGTGAAGCTGCTCCTTCAGCATGGCGACAAGCCCTTCCGAGGTAGCTTCCTCCGGATGCTCGACACAGGCTGTTGCGATGCCCAGCGAAGAGGCTAGAGCTCGGGCCGTCTCTTCGCCAACACAAACCCACCGTCTGGCCAGATCACACCGGCCGGCTAACAACCGCGCGGCATGAACCGACACGCAAACGCCCAGATCAAAGCACTCATCGGGCAGGCTCTGTTTGAGTGGCTCGATGCTCAGCAACGGCTGCGCCAGCACGGTGAGCTTCAAATCACGGCAAGCATCAACCAGCCGGCTGGCGGCGGGCTCGGTGCGGGTTATCCAAACCGCGGCGGTCGTCAAGTTGAGACCCCCTTAGCGGATGAGTCGGGCCCCGTCATACAGACAACTCAGGCCAGTAACTCATTCGCGCCCTGGCCGAGAAGGTCAGCAACGACGGCGTTCGCCGCCTGTGCCCCATCAGCATGCTGATGCTCCGCGTGCAGCAATCGCACTCCGTCCGGGCTTGCAACTCGGGCACGCAGCCATACCTCGTTGTCGCGCATTTGGGCGTGGGCCGCGACGGGTGCCGTGCAATCCGCCTGTAGACCAGCACTCACCCCGCGTTCGGCTTCGACGCAGGACATCACCCGCGCATCAGCTAGCTGAGCCACGATGTCACGAACTTCAGATGCTGAATCGAGAACCTCAATACCAAGCGCGCCCTGACCGGCCGATGGCAGACAAACGTCGAACGGCAACTCCTGAGTAATACGCGCAGCCAGCTCCAGGCGAACCAGGCCAGCTTTCGCCAGCACGATGGCATCGAATTCGCCCGCATCCAGCTTGGCAAGCCGAGTGCCGACATTGCCTCGAATGGAGCGCACTTGCAGATCCGGGCGAACATGAAGAATCTGGCTGGCCCGGCGCAGGCTGCTGGAGCCAACCACCGCGCCATTCGACAGCCGGGCGAGCGTTTCGCCATCGCGACTGACGAGCACATCGCTTGGGTCTTCACGGTAACCGATCGCGGCCAGTTCGAAAGGTGACTCCATAACTGCGGGGACATCTTTCATCGAATGCACACACAGGTGCGCTCGACCGTCGAGCAATGCCTGCTCCAGCTCCTTCACGAACAACGCTTTGCCACCGATCTCAGATAGCGGCGATGACAACCAGCGATCGCCCTTGGTGGTGATTCCAAGCAGCTCCACCTCATCAACCGCGGGCAGCGCCTCAAGTTCGGAGCGGATAAATTCTGCCTGCCATAGAGCCAGTTTGCTTTGACGGGTTGCGATGACGAGCTTCATAGCTGCTTCACCAACTTTCTAACGCCGGCCACGTGCCGACGTGATATGACCAGCAGTTCGTCCACGTCCGCGAGACGAACCGAAAAGTGGCCATCATCGTCTCGCTCAAGGCCGGCAATATGGCGCACGGAAACCAGCGAGTTTCGATGAATTCGCACGAAGCGCTCACCAAATTCATCTTCCAGTTCACGCAGCGTGTCATCGATGATGAGTTCACCCTCACCGTGGCGTACGGTGACGTACTTCTGATCGGCCTGAAAGTAGCGCACATCGTTAATGGGAACTAACTCGATACCACGCCGAGTACGTGCGCAGATATGCGTGCGCACGGCTTCACTCTCCGGCGTCAACGTCTGGAGCTGCGCCTTGTTCACCCGGCCCGCTTTGGTCAGCGCCTGCTTCAGATCATCCCGGCGCACCGGTTTCAAAAGGTAGCCCACCGCACTCACATCGAACGCTTCGATCGCGTGTTCCTCATAAGCGGTGCAAAAAATAACGGCAGGCGGCTCTTCGAGTTCAGCGATGTGAGAGGCAGCCTCCAATCCGTCCATGCCGGGCATACGTATATCCAGCAGCACGAGATCGGGCAGGAGCTTGTTGACCTGTTCGATCGCATCAATGCCGTTGACCGCCTCGCCAACACACTCAGCGTCGCTGTCATCGAGCATTCTGCGCAGGCGATCACGCGCCAGTTGCTCATCGTCTACCACCAGCACTCGCATCAGCGTTCACCGTCTCTATCTGTATCAATGGGAATCTCGAGCGTCACCTCGTAATGATGATCGGACGCCAGATTGCGCAAGCTGGCCCGACTGCCATAGAGCGCCTGCAGCCGGCTACGAATGTTCTGTATCGCCATACGGTTTCCTTCGCTGGTCGACTGACTGTCCTCGTCGGGCAACGGATTTCGAATCATGATCTTGAGAGCCCCATCGCCATTGCCGACCACAACGTCAATCAGACCACCATCCGGCCGCGGCTGGATGCCGTGATAGATCGCATTTTCGAGCAATGGCTGCAACGTTAATAGCGGAATCCGAATGCGCCGAGGCACCACCTCTGGCGCAACCGACCACTCAATCTGCAAGCGGTCGCCAAGCCTGAGTTGCTCAATACGAGCATAGCGGCGGCATAGGTCCAGCTCATCGTCCAACCAAACCTGATTACCTGCATCGTTAAGACTGGCGCGGAACAACTCCGACAGATCCAGTACGACGTCCTCCGCCGCATCCGGGTCTGTGGCGATGAGGCTGGCAATGATATTCATACTATTGAATAGAAAGTGAGGCCGAATACGCGATTGCAGCGCCTGGATCCGGGATTGCAGCTCAGCCTGCTCTCGCTGGCGAAGCTGCTGCTGAACATAGAAGTACCGCAGCGCCAGCCCGGCGATGATGCCGGCAATGACCAACTGAGCCCGAATCGTCGTCCAATCCAAGCTCACTGAGAAACCATCACCGGAGAGGATGAGATCAGCGGCAACACCGACGATGAACGTCACGGTCAGGACAATACCGAAGGCAACCAACGCGCCCGGCACTACTCCAAGCCTTGCTAACAGACGCCTGGTCGAACACAGGATTCCGGCACTGGTCAGGGTTATCCACTGCACAAACAGCGACAGCAGCGCGAAACGTCCCCAGGAGACCTCGCCGGCAAAAAGAAGCACGACGGCCAGCAGCTCAGCAACCAGTACCAGCAGCGACAAAGCCGTTGCATTGCACAGGTCAGGGATAAGATATCCGGCGCCCGATGCGCTCAGCTCTTCCACCGGATTAGAGCCAGGGGCCACGGCGCGGGCGTTGCTATACTGGCCGACGTTTTCAGATCCGCTAGTACTCACAGGCCACCATGACCAGCAGCAATTCCAACTCGCAACCCCCGGGTAATCAAAACGACAACCCAGCAGACAAGCTGTGGGGTGGCCGATTTACCGAAGCCACCGATACATTTGTTGAGGTATTCACGGCATCCGTATCCTTCGATCAGCGCCTGTATCGACAGGACATCACCGGCTCGATCGCTCACGCAAACATGTTAGCCCACGTCGGCGTTCTTACCGGCGAGGAGGCGGATTTGATCGTAGCGGGATTGCAGAGCATCCACAAAGACATCGAAGCGGGCCAGTTCGAGTGGCGCGTGGACCTCGAAGACGTACACATGAATATCGAGGCCGCCCTCACTGAGAAGGTCGGCGCCGTTGGCAAGAAGCTACACACCGGTCGGTCACGGAACGATCAGGTGGCCACCGACATCCGCCTCTATCTCCGCGATGAGCTGGACGCCATCGATGCGCAAATCGGAGAGCTGCAACGGGTATTGCTGGATCTGGCTGAGCGCAACACCGATACGGTCATGCCGGGTTTCACACACCTGCAGGCCGCCCAGCCCGTCACCTTTGGTCATCACATACTGGCCTGGTTCGAAATGCTGTCACGGGATCGCGCACGGTTTGCCGACTGCCGCGAGCGAACCAATGTGCTGCCCCTGGGCGCAGCTGCGCTCGCCGGCACGACGTTTCCTATCGATCGTCAGCACGTGGCCGATGCGCTCGGCTTCAGCGCTATCGCTGCTAACTCACTGGACGCGGTAAGTGATCGGGATTTCGCTATCGAATTCACAGCGGCAAGTTCGCTGATGATGATGCACTTTTCCCGATGGTGCGAAGAACTCGTTTTGTGGACGTCGCAGCAGTTTGGGTTTATCAACCTGCCAGACCGGTTCTGCACCGGCTCATCAATCATGCCGCAGAAGAAAAATCCGGATGTGCCTGAGCTGATTCGCGGTAAAACGGGCCGAGTCTACGGCCACCTGACCTCACTGCTGACACTCATGAAGAGCCAACCGCTGGCCTACAACAAGGACAACCAGGAAGACAAAGAACCGCTGTTCGATGCGGTCGACACCGTGCGCAACTGCCTCACTGCCCTGACAGGCATGCTCGCGTTTGTCGAAACGAGGCCCGACGTACTGGCCGACGCGGCAGGACGAGGCTATAGCACCGCCACAGACCTGGCCGACTACCTGGTCCGCAATGGCGTGGCATTCCGCGACTCGCATGACATCGTAGGCCGGGTGGTGGCCAAAGCTGTCGAGCGCGGCTGCGCGTTGGACGAGCTGAGTGATGCCGACTTCGCGGGCATATCAAACGCTCTCGATGCAGGGGCAAGAGAGGTCCTTTCGCTTCAAGCCTCGGTGGCTGCGCGCAACCACTTCGGCGGCACCGCCCCGGAACAGGTTCGTCAGAGGATAAGAGCAGCCAGAACAGCGCTTGACTGAATATTAGAACGCGTTACATTATCCCGATAGAGAATCGGGAGCGACCTAGATGTCCGGCGACTACGACTTCCATAGCGATGAGTTCCAAAGCGCACCGGGCGCTACGTTCACTCGAATGCAGCAGGAGTGTCCGTTCCACAAGTCACAGCAGTACGGCTGGTACTCGGTGTTCCGGTTTGATGACATCGCAGACATTGTCCGCGATAACGACACATTTTCTGCCCGCTTCGGACCAGGACCAGCGTATGCCGACCCGGATGCCGCACCCGTTCTGGTCAGCGCCGATCCGCCACTACATGGCAAGCAAAAGGCCGCGATCATCCCGGCCTTCAACGCGCAACTTATCAGAGATATGGAAGAGCCCATACGGCGTTTCGTGAATCAGTGCATCGATTCCGTTATCGAATCCGGCGAATGCGACGTCGTACAAGACATCGCGGTACCGCTCCCTTTGTGGGTGATCTGCGAGTTGCTCGACATCGATTTCGAGACAAACAAAGTGCAATTGCGGGAATGGATCGAGATTCTTGCCGGTTCTGTATTCCCTACGGGCGAGGCAATGGAGGCCGAACGAATCCAGAAGGTCATGGATTTGCAGGCGTTCTTCGACCCGCACATCGCCGCCAAGGTTGCGAAGGACGAAGCCGGCGAAGACGCCGGGGCCGATCTGATTGGCCTGCTGGCTAAAGGCCGTGTGGAAGGTGAGCGCATCGGCAATGCCGAGATCAAGAGCTTCGCCCAGTTTCTACTGGTTGCCGGAAGCGCAACCACAACCAACCTCATCGGCAACTTCGTGAAACTGATGCTTGCGCACCCGGAGCAACAGGCAAAGCTCAGGTCGAACCCGAGCCTTATGGACCAGGCCATCGAAGAAGTGCTGCGTTTCGATGCGCCTGTGCACGGACTGTTTAGAACAAACAACGAAGAGGTGCGCCTTGGCGAGCATACGGTCCCGCCGGATTCCAAGATCTGTCTGATGTGGGGCTCAGCAAATCGAGACCCCGCGGTATTCGACGATCCGAACACCTTCAACATCGAGCGCGACCTGCAGACGCTGCGCAAGAACATGACGTTCGGCCAGGGACTGCACAAATGTCTCGGGGCGCCGCTGGCGCGACTCGAATGCAAGGTATTCGCCGAGGAGTTTCTGCGTCGGATTCCGACATTCGAAGCTAATGGCGAGCCAGTGAGCTATCCGTACTCGACGCTGAATGGCCTCGACAATCTGCCGATTCGATTTCCTCCGGGATCGCCCGAGCAGTAGGGGCTCAGACCGCACGCCCTGCTGCATTGCCTTCCGCAATCGCGCGAACCAGGAACCTCGGCGTATTTACATCACCAACCCGGGTGTAAGGAATAGCTCGCGCCTCAATCGCACCGGCCAGCTCATCACGAGGACGATTGAGGGAGACAAACACCACTAAGTCAGCGTTTACCGTTTCAACGCCGCCGCCAGTAACTCGCTCAATCAACGCCGACTGCCCATCCACTCGACGCACCCGGGTGCCCACGCGATAGGCAAATGGTTGATCGGCAAAGCGTTCGAGGGCCGGGTCCGTCATCAAGGCGGTTCGCACGGAAGGTGCAAGCGTTGGCAGCCGGGTCACCATCGTGACTTCAACGCCGCTAGCAAGCAGATGCTCCGCCACTGCCAGGCCCTCATAGTGGCCGACGTCATCGATGACCAGTGCTCGCGTCGCCTGCGCGGACGGATCGTCGAAGAGATCGTTACTCGCCACGACGTGCGGCAAATCAAAGCCCTCGAACGGCTCACCCGGGTGCGATTGCTGAACGCCATCCCGCCTCGGCTCTGCGCCAGTGGCAAGAATGATCTCATCAGCAGCCAACGCATCCAGATCACTCTCTGTCACATACATGGACAACTTCACATCGACGCCTTCGGCGTAGATCTCGTTCTGCAACCAGCCAATGATGTCAGCCATCTGTTGTCGCCTTGGCGCCATGCCGGCATAGCGCAGCGTCCCCCCCAGATCGGGCGCGGCTTCAGTGAGGGTTACTCGATGGCCACGCTTGGCGGCAACGCGCGCAGCCTCCATCCCCGCAGGACCAGCGCCGATGACAACCACGTGTTTTGCTGTTGCGACGCGCTCTAGCTTGTCGTCACCGAGCGTCGTCTCAAAGCCCGCAGCCGCATTGACCGCACAGCCCATGCGCCGCTCTGGTCCAAGCAACTGGCCAACACACCCCTGGTTGCAGGCGATGCACGGCCGCACCCGATCCGCCTGACCGGAGCGCGTTTTTACGACCAGATCCGGATCCGCAATCGTTGCCCGGGTCATACCGACCATGTCCGCCTGACCGAGGCGGATCACCTGATCCACCTCTTCCATCGTTCGGAATCGACCCGTGACGATCGTCGGTACGTCCGCCTGGGTGGTGACTGGCACAGCCGTTTCCAACTCGTAGCCGACTGGCTCATGCATGCCGCCGATCAGCTTGGGAAAGGAGTGGTAATTGCCCAGGCTGACATTCACAAAGTCCGCCAGGCCTTCACGTTTCAAAGCTTCGACACACGCAATGTTGTCCTGCGGGCCTACGCCACCCGCCGTTGCATCCGCAGCAAGGCGAATGCCGACCGCAAAGCCGGGTTCCGCAACCTCAGCACGCACCGCACGCATGACGTCCAGCATGAATCGCATACGGTTTTCCAGGCTGCCGCCATAGTCATCGCGACGCTTGTTGGTGTTGGCGGAGAGGAATTGCTGGATGAGGTAGCCGTGTGCTCCATGAATCTCGACACCATCGAGGCCAGCGTCTTTGCAGAGTTTGGCGGCCCGGGCGTAGGCGGCAACAATGTCGTCAATCTGCGCCTTGCTCATCGGCCTGGGCACAAGACCGACCTGGGGGCTGGGAATATCCGATGCTGACCAGGGCGCGCCCCCGTCCAGTGGGGTGCCATTGTGACCAGCGTGCCAGACCTGCTGGAACACCTTCATTCCATGCGGACGGCATTGCGCCATCAACTTTTCATAGGCTTCCGGCATTCTCGGATCAAATGCCTGCAGCGAACCCGGGCTCGAGGGATGAATGGCGAGTATCTCGATGATGGAAAGGCCCACGCCACCCCGAGCGCGGGCGGCGTGATAGGCGATGAGTTCATCGCTCATGGTACCGGCGCCGATGCCGGTGGCGTGGGCAGTTCTTACCACCCGGTTCGGAACCGAGACTCCGGCAATATCGATTGGGCTAAGAACGTGTTCGTACACAGCTCGCTCCGAATGCGAAAGTATTTTTGTAACACGTTACATTTTTATAATCCACAGCCGCAGCCGGCACGCTCAATCAGGCACGCCTTTCGGCAGGATGGGTAATTCCTCTTCCGGGTCGTACCAGGACGCTCCGTCCGAACACCAGAAGTGCACTTTCGGCCGTTGCTTGATCACTGAATCAATCGAGCCGACGCGGATCAACACGTAGTCCGTTGCCTCGCGACTCGCAATCAACTGAGATCCACAACCGCTACAGAAGAAGCGCTTCTTGCCGGGCGATGATTCATAGCTCGACAGTTGGTCCTCGCCCTGCCGCCAGCTGAAAACCGCCCTGGGCACGGACATCACCGTGGAAAACGCCGCGCTGTGCGCTTTTCGACAGGTGTGACAATGGCAGTGGCCCATTGGCTGTGGCTCGCAATCGACCTCGTATTTGACCTGTCCGCACAGGCAACTTCCCTCAAACACCCAACGCTTCTCCCACCAAGGTCCGCCGGCTACTAGGAGCCGGCCTCGAGTTCCTGTTGCAAACGCTCTTTAGCCTCGCCGCTCGCGCAGGAGGCTAGCGTCATCACCTGGCTGCGACGGTACTCCCGACTCAACTGTTTCAGTGGAAACATGCCAAGCATCCAACCCGCAACCAAACCCCATGTCTGGGCGTGCAGATGACGCGCGAGGCGCGGCACATGCACTGATTCACCTAACTCTCCGGCAGCCTTCGCAGCGTTGAGTTGTTCGCGCAGATTAGCAAGGCCACGCAGATAAAGGTTTTTAGTCAGCGCATCCTCGGGAGACGAGCTGAACACGGCTCGGGCCATTGCCTCCGCATACTCTGGGGTTCGGCGAATCTGCCCTGACGTTTCCTCTCCGAGCGTGAGAATTCTGTCGATTCCGGGTTGCGAGCGCGCAGCCGCTCGCTCGGCCAGCTCAGAGAGTTGATCTTCGATGGCGGCAACAATCAGCTCATCCTTGCTGCCGAACAGGTTGTACAGCGTGCCTTGAGCCGCGCCTGCCCGTGTTGCCAGGCCACGTATAGTCAGGCCGTTGTAACCCACCTCCGCGAGCATCTCACGCGCGGTATTCAAGATTCTCGACTGCCGTTCCAGCTGCCGGGCAGATTCGTATTTCCGCTTGGCCCGGACACCGCCGGCAGAACTGGTTGGGCTCGCGTTTGTCATTCCGCGAGTCTACTGTCTGCCGAGCGATATTGGGATAGAAGCGATTCTGGCTACCCAAGATACTTCGCAAGGCCACAAGACCGCTCGCACCGAACAGGGGAAGCAACATGCAGATCGGCGCCATTTTTCCGCACCAGGAAATCGGATCAGACCCGCTCGTTATTCGCGATTGGGCGCAAGCAGCCGAGGAGCTCGGCTACTCCCACATCATCGCCTACGACCATGTTCTCGGTGCCAACCACGACAATCGGGAACCGCCGTTGTGGGGGCCGTATACCGAGCACGATGCCTTCCACGAGCCTTTTGTTCTATTTGGTTATCTCGCCGGCTGCACCAAAACGATAGGCCTGGGCACCGGCATTTTGATTCTGCCGCAGCGCCAGACCGCGCTTGTGGCAAAGCAAGCTGCCGAGATCGACTTGCTCTCGAACGAGCGCCTGCGTCTGGGCATCGGTGTCGGCTGGAACTATGTGGAATACGACAGCCTGAACGAGAGCTTTGCCGATCGCGGGGCACGACAGGAGGAGCAAGTGGACGTTCTGCGAGCGCTCTGGCAGGAGCCGCTTGTTACCTTTAAGGGCAAGTGGCACGAGGTCGAGCGCGCCGGTCTCAAGCCTCTTCCCAAGCGGCAGATCCCGATATGGTTTGGCGGCTTCGCGGACGTTGCGTTCAAACGGGCAGTACGCCTGGGCGACGGTTTCATGTTCGGCAGCAGTCAGGAGCAGAACCTCGCAGCCTTCGAGCGTGTGAGCGAACTGTTGGCAGCAGCGTCTCGAGAGCGAGCCAGTTTCGGAATCGAGGCCTTCCTGAACTACCAATCCGGACAGGAGCACTGGCGCGCGGAGGCCGAGGCTTGGCAAGCCCGCGGAGCTGATTACGTCAGCATGCGTGCCATGGCACTTCGAGGCCTGGGTGGTGGGCTTGACTCACCGCAGGCACATATCGATGCGTTGGCGACTTATTGGAGCGCTGTTGGTGACTTGAGCAGCCCCTGAAGCGATCGGGCAGGTGTCGCCGCGGCTCCTATACTCAGAGGCATGGCACTGTTCCGCCCGAAAAACCAGCCCACAACCGCGCCAGACGGCTCGGAGGTAGATCGCAAACTGCTGCGCAAGATCGGCGATGCGTTCATGGCGCACCACCAACAGCGAGCCAACAATCTGGCGCTGCGCCTGGATGCGCGCCAACGCATCATTCTCGAGGCGCTACCGCTGCTACTGCATAGCAATCACCCCGGGTTGCCCGGCCATGTGCGGGCGAGCACGCCCTGCGGTATCGACGGATACGATCCCAGCCGCACCGCCATCATGGCGACTTCCCGGTTGGCATCATCGTTTGTCCCTGAACGCCTGCGTGAGTCCGACTGCGCCTTGCAAGCGGTGTTCCTCATGGGTAGCGGTGGCAGCGTCGGCCAAACTCGGGATAGCGACATCGATCTGTGGGTGTGTGCTCCGCGCAATCTGCATGAACCACTCGGCGAAAAGCTGCAGGCGCTGGCAAGCTGGACTGAGAAACAGGGCCTCACCCTGCAGGGGTTCGCTGTCGACCCGGACGAATTTCTCAAAGGTTCAAGCTCAAGCCCGACACCAAGGACTTTGCTACTGGATGAGTTTTATCGCAGCGGCACATGGCTTGCCGGTCGCAAGCCACTGTGGTGGTTAATCGACGCGCAGCATCCAGACTATGCCGCCCATGCACAGTTCCTGATTAACAATCGCTTCATCGAAGGCGACGACTACCTTGATTTCGGAGACGTCACGCAACCGGATGCCAGCGAACTCCTGTCTGCCGGGCTCGCGCAACTGCGTGCCTGCTTTGATACGCCCCACAAATCACTGATGAAACTCATGCTAATCGAGAGCTATGCGCTCAAGCGAGACATGCTCTCGGACAGCTACAAGCGGCTGATTCACAGCCGCGCTGCCGGCGAGGAGATACCGGACAACGAACTGGACACCTACGTGCAGCTCTATCGGCACCTCGATGCTCACCTGACGGGCGCCGGAGAAGATGCGCGCCTTGAGTTGCTGCGCCGCTGCTTCATTCGCAAAACTGCGGCGCCGAAATGGCGGGAAACACCTCTGCCGGATCTGCTGAAGGAATGGGGAATCGAAGGCAACGCGCTGAACAAACTCAAACGACCCAAGAGCTGGTTGCTGTCGACACTGGCCGCTGAGGACGAGGCTATTGATGGCGAGCTCACGCGCGCGCACATTCTGCTGCGCCAGCTCGCAGAATCCATGGGTGAAATCGATGCGGCCAGCAAGAGCGCATTCGACGGCGTCGGCCGGCGGCTGCGAGAACGGGTTTCCGATCGACCGGGCAAACTGAAACTCATCAGCTCAGCGGTTATGCCGCGGGGCTTCGAGGGCAGGCTAACGCTCTCTCGAACCAACACATCGGCGGGCCACAGCCGATGGCGCCTGGCAGACTCCGGCGGCACCCTGTTTCAACATGCTCGCCTGACGGCGGTACTGAGCTGGCATCACTTAAACGGGTTGGATACCAGTCACCTCCAGATCTCTGGAGGCAACACCGAACACCGAACGTTGCTGCGGATTCTCAAAGAAAATCGAGGTGCAATCGCGTTTATCAATGCGGATAGCCCAGGCGATACAAGCGACAACACTCTGGTCACGAGCAGAGACGACGCTCTTGAGTTCAGCGGTTTCCACCATAATCTCGTCACCAGCATCGACCTTCTGATCGAACACGACGGTGACTGGCTGCATCACACGTTTACCGACGACACCGCGCTGTTGCAGTGTTTTTGCGCGCTACACACGATGGGCCGCGAAGGTAGCTGGCACTGCGTTACAGAGCTGCGGGGCCAACTCATCGAGCAGCGAATCAAGGGCTTATATGACAGCTTCAATGAAGCCCTCCAGACAAACGGTTCAGGCCGGTTCCTATTCGCTCTGGGCGGTCGCTTCGGCCTGATCGAGATCAGTGATGGCAATGCCGCCAGCGAGATTCTGGCGGACGAGCGAGCTCTGATTGCACGATTGAGCTCACCGGCGGCAGATCCATTTCTCTATGCCGACCCCGTCAGCAGCAGGCTGCGACTCGTTCGGGATCTCATCGACGCAAGTCAGGATCGCAGTGCACTCGCCATCGTGCCGCAGAAAGAGCAGCTGCTGTTGTATCTTCGCGAACACGGGCGCATTCACAGGTTCGCGCAGCCCAGGCGGCCGATGGACGAGGTTGCGGCGTCATGGCTACTGTTTTTCGCCAGCAGAGTTGGTGAAGAACCGCCTCGAATTCTGACTCGCTCGGATGACAAGCTGCTCGCCTACCGGCCGAGTAGCGTGCGGGTGCCATTTCGGCTCAGCCTGACGGAACACAGCCGGGAGCGGTTCCGCATTCGCTGCGGCGACAAGCACTGGGACGATGTGGCGTTGGACGACGCAACGCTCGACGACCTGACTCAAACCATTCTGAGCCAGCGAAGCTCTTTGACGCTCTACCCGATCTATCTGACTGAAGTGCATCTGCTGACAAGTGATGCCTCGCTTGCGGACGCTATGCTGCTGAAGACCCGAACCGAGACACGCCTCTGGCAACGCATGAGCCGTCGCGCTTCGAACGCGCCCGGGGTCGACAAATAGGGTCTAGCGCTGCACAAGCACAAGCGTTGGGCTCATTTTCCGTATACTGCGCCGCTGCCAGTCACAACGGATGCCATCATGCGCTTGCCGATTCTGATCGTAATCACATTCTGGGTTGCAAGCTGCGGCCAGAAGGGCCCACTCGAACTGCCGCCACCCAGCGCCAGCGCTTACACCCTGACCACTAGTGTGGCGTAGGCAATGATCACCTCGCAAAACGGCGCAGACTGCGTTGACGGGGTTTCTCTGCGAGAGATCGCCGAGCGCTTCGGCACGCCTACATATGTGTACAGCGCCAACCACTTCCTGAGCCAACTCGAAAAGCTCACTGATGGCCTGGCGCCGGTAGACGCCGGCGTACGTTATGCCGTGAAGGCAAACAGCAACCTCGCCGTACTCAAGCTGTTCGCGGAGGCCGGAACCGGCTTCGATATCGTCTCAGGCGGCGAGCTGGAGCGCGTGAGGCGAGCCGGCGGCGACACCTCGAGAACCGTGTTCTCGGGCGTCGGCAAGCGTGTCGATGAGATCGATTTTGCGCTCAAGGTGGGTATCGAATGCTTCAACGTAGAGAGTAGCGAGGAGCTGGATCGATTGAGCCAGCGTGCAGCGGCGTTCGGCCAACCTGCGCCCATTTCAATTCGCGTGAATCCAGATGTCGATGCGGCTACTCACCCCTACATATCTACCGGCCTGAAGGAAAACAAGTTCGGCGTTCCGATGGCGAGTGCTCCGGAGCTGTATCGTCGCGCCCACCGGGATCCGAACCTCAGCGTCCAGGGTATCGATTGCCATATCGGTTCTCAGATCGCCGAGGTCGGCCCACTCATCGAAGCGGCCGAGCATGTTTTCTCGCTGACGGATTCTCTCGCCCGCGAAGGCATCGCCATGTCTCACGTGGATCTGGGCGGCGGCTTCGGTGTTCGCTATGGCAACGAGGCGGAATTCGACGTCGCGGCTTACGGCCGTGCGCTAGCAAAGTGCCGCGGCAAGCGTGCTTTACAGATTCTGGTTGAGCCGGGCCGCTTTTTAGTTGCGTCAGGGGGCTTGTTGCTCTGCCGGGTCGAATACGTAAAGCCAAGCGAAGAGGATGATGGGATCAGCTTTGCGGTCGTGGACGGCTCCATGAGTGATCTGATCAGGCCAGCACTGTATGGCGCTCATCACGACGTCGTTGCCGTCGATGAAACGCAAACGACGACAGCGCAGAGCCGCCAGTGGGATATTGTTGGGCCAGTCTGCGAGTCCGGTGACTTCCTGGCAAAGCAGCGCGTACTCGCGCTGGAGGGCGGCCAACTCGTTGCCGTGATGTCAGCCGGCGCCTACGGCATCGGCCTGGCGTCCAACTACAACTCGCGGCCGCGGCCTGCGGAGGTAATGGTTGCCAGTGGTGAGGCAAGGCTCATTCGCCGTCGCGAAGCACTGTCCCAGCTGTTCGCAGACGAACTGATAGACTGACGCCCAGCCCAGGGTCAGCCCTGTGCGCAGCCGAACAAGGAGAGGGAATTCCGCATGCGCCTGCGATTCTCAAAAATGCACGGTCTTGGCAACGATTTTATGGTGATCGACCTGGTCACCCAGGCTGCGCATCTGACGCCTGAGCAAATCAGCACCTGGGCAGACCGTCGCCTGGGCATCGGCTTCGATCAGCTGCTTGTCGTGGAACCACCAACCGATCCGAGCGCGGATTTTCGCTACCGCATCTACAACTCCGATGGCACAGAAGCGGAGCAGTGCGGTAACGGTGCGCGCTGCTTTGCCCGCTTCGTGTTCGAACGCCGGCTGACGCCAAAGAAGCAGTTGCTCCTCGACACCAACAACCGTCGAATCGCGACCTCCATTCTGAACGACGGTGATGTGGAGGTGGACATGGGGGCTCCGTCATTCGAGCCTATCGATGTGCCCTATCGGGGACCCGCAGCAAGCGATGGCGTGCAAAGCGTAGATATCGACGGAGAAACAATCGCCTTCACCGCGGTATCGGTTGGCAACCCACATGCCGTTATCGACGTGCCAGATGTTGCCAACGCGCCGGTGCAGCGGTTAGGCGCTGCTCTCACCCGGCACCCGGATTTTCCGGAAGGCGTCAACGTTGGCTTCTGTCAGCGCGTCGATGAGAACTTTGTGCGCCTTCGGGTATTCGAGCGTGGTGTCGGTGAGACACAGGCCTGCGGTACCGGGGCCTGCGCGGCAGTCGCTGCAGGCATTTACACAGGCCGACTAGGCAACAATGTGAAGGTATCGCTTCCTGGGGGTAAGCTCCGCCTGAGCTGGTCCGGTGGCGATGCGAGCATCAAGATGATCGGGCCGGCGGCTCTGAGCTTCGAGGGCAGTATCGAGATCTGAGCCGCACAACAACCAACTTCCGCAGGCTCGGCGTTGCTGCGCGTAAGAAACACTGAAAGCCAAAAGCCCGGTAAACTGACGCCCAGTCCTGCCAGTCTCATTCATCGCCAACCAATATCGGAATATGCCATGTCCGCTGACAATCCGGCCCAGATCAACCCCACTCCTGCAGCCATCGATCACAGTGAGCTGTCTGAACAGGATATTGCCGGCTACCTGCAGAACAACCCGGATTTCTTCGATCGCTACCCTCAGCTTCTGAACACGATTGTCATTCCCCACGAGACGGGAGAGGCGGTTTCGCTGGTGGAGCGCCAACTCGGCACGCTACGTGACCACAACGCCAGCCTGAAGGCGCACCTGGAAGAACTGGTCAGCTCGGCCCGCGCGAACGATGCTCTATTCAGCAAGAGTGCCCAGTTTGCTCTCGCGTTGTGGCAGATCGATAGCTGGCAACAGCTCAATGATGTCATTCGCGACCAGCTGATCAGCGCGTTTGCCGCCGATTTTGCCTGTCTGCATGTTACAGCGGGGCAAATAGCCGACAGCCTGGACCACGTTGTTCAAGCCGAGGAAACCGCAACAGGCGTCGCAGAGTCGCTCGCCAGCGTGCGCTGCCAGCCAGTGCGTGCGGTAGAGCTTGTGCAGTGGTTCGCCCTCGACTCAGAAACCAACGCCGGTAGCGTCGCGCTGGTGCCGGTTCGGCTTGGTGAGCAAACCCCGGCGGCGATTCTCGCCATCGGCAGCAGAGATCCCGCTCGCTTCGACGAATCTCTTGGCACTGTCTTTCTCGACTTTATCGGCGCAAGTCTCGCGCAAGCCGTCGCCCGACTGCGCGCTACCGCGTAGGGTCACGCGATGACGGCTTCACTTGCCGAACGCATCGACTCTTTCTTAACTGAGGCGGAGCAAACCCAGCGTCTGTCTCCACATACGCTCAGTGCGTACAGACGCGATCTCAATGCGCTGCCGGAGTTGCTCGGTGATAGCAACTGGCAGCGTCTCACCAGCAATGATATCCGCGCGGGAATAGCCTCTTTGAACCGTTCCGGGCTTGCGCCGAGCAGCATCGCAAGACAGCTATCGAGCTGGCGTAGCTTGTTTACCTGGCTGGTTGCCCGGGGAGATCTACCGGCAAACCCGGCAGACAACGTGCGGCCGCCAAAACGCCCTCGCAAACTGCCACGCAATCTGGACGCCGATCGCACCACGCTGCTTTTCGGAGCAAACGACGATAGCGACCGAAGCCTGCGCAACGATGCGATAGTCGAGTTGTTTTATGGCAGCGGACTGCGTCTGGCGGAACTGGTTGGTATCAACCTTCGGGATATCGACCTTGAGGAACGCAGCGTGCGCGTGGTCGGCAAAGGCTCGAAAGACCGCATTGTACCGCTCGGGCGGGCAAGCGTTGCCGCACTGACGCGTTGGTTGAGCCGGCGTGATACGAGCCGTCCGGATGCGCCACTGTTTACTGGTCGCGGCGCTAACCGGATCGCCCACCGCACCGTCCAGAGCATCTTAAAAACGATTTCAAAGGACCGCCTCGGTAGTAACGAACTACACCCACACATGCTCAGACACAGCTTCGCGAGCCATGTGCTTGAATCCAGCGGCGATCTTCGCGCCGTCCAGGAGCTACTCGGCCACAGCGATATCGCGACCACCCAGATATACACCCATCTGGACTTCCAGCATCTGGCCAAAGTCTACGATGCTGCGCATCCGAGAGCCGGTAGCGCCAACAACCAAGCGCCTGGCGATAGCAGCGATGATTAGACTGCTCACCTTCGATCTCGACAACACACTGTGGGACGTCGAAACCGTCATTCGCGGCGCCGAGGGTGCGTTGCGTGACTGGTTGATTGAACGCGCGGCGAATGTCGCTCACGAGTGTCCGCCCGAGCGAATGATGCAACTACGCAACGAGCTCGTTAAAGAAGAGCCATCACTTGCTCACAACCTGTCCGAACTCCGGCGTCGCACGTTACAGGCAGCATTTCTTGTCTGCGGCTACTCTGAACAGGAAGCTCAGGCGCTCTCTATGGAGGCTTTCGAACTCTTCATCCACCACCGCCATCAAGTGGTCTACTACCCGGATACCTTTGAAGTACTCGAGGCTCTGGCACAGCGGTTTCAGCTTATTGCGCTGTCAAACGGCAACGCCGACGTCGCCCGGCTTGGTCTGGGTGACTATTTCAGTGAATCGTTCTCCGCAGCACGCGTGGGCGCCAGTAAGCCCGCACCTGATATGTTTCATGCGGCGTTGGGGCACGCTGACGCAGAGGCGCATCAAGCGGTACACATCGGGGATCACCCCTTTGACGACATCAAAGCGGCAAGCGATGTTGGCATGCATACCATCTGGATTCCCCATGCATCCCACAAAGGCGAACCAGCAAACGCGAGCCGGCAGGTCGCCCGACTAGCAGAACTGCCGGCAGCGATCGACAGCTTGCTGTAAACAGACTCGATCCCGTTCCGCTCTGTTATGCCTGTGTTCGATTACGCGTTTGTGCCTGTGTCTACCTAAGGCGCCGCTTCCATAGCGCCTACAACGTCCGTGAGATTCGCATCCAGCACACCGCGCCGCACGGGCTTGCCCTTCAACGCATCCAGCGACGGATGGCGAGCGAGCGGCTGACCAACCGCCGCGTCGACGGTTTCTGGAAACTTTGCCGGGTGCGCAGTCGCGACACAGACCATGGGGCCAGCACAATCAAAGCGTTCGGATGCTGCAACGGCAATCGCAGTATGCGGATCGAGCAGGTAGCCGTAGTGGCGCCAGATACGATCTATCGTTCGTCGAATCTCATCATCATCCACCGCGATGGCCGCCATCATCTCCGGTTCAGCAGCTTCACCCGGCACGTCAACCGTGCCGGAGTCGGCGAATTGCTTCATCGCCTGCTTCAACGCGCGCGGATCGCAACCGAGCCGATAGTAGAGGTAGCGCTCGAAGTTGCTCGCAACCTGAATGTCCATTGCAGGGGCAACCGTATGGTGTACGTCTCCCCGACGATAAGCACCGCTCGTAAAGTAAACCGGCAGAATATTGTTGGCGTTGCTGGCAACGATAAGGCGATCCACAGGAAAACCCATGCGTCGCGCGAGATACGCGGCAAAGATATTGCCGAAATTGCCTGTAGGTACAGTAAACGAGACTGGCCCGAGTGCTCCCAGCCGAAGACTCGCATAGGCGTAGTAGACGGTCTGCGCCAGCACACGCGCCCAGTTGACCGAGTTGACCGCGCCCAGGTGCAGGCGATCCTTCAACTCCAGATCTTCGAAAGCGCTCTTGATGAGGCGCTGACAGTCATCGAAGCTGCCGCGCACCGCGTAACAGTGCACGTTCTCATCCGGCACCGTTGTCATCTGCAATTCCTGCAGTGGGCTGACGCGACCATCCGGAAAGAGAACATGGATATTGACGTTGTTCAGACCACGGACACCGGCAATCGCAGCGCTGCCAGTATCGCCACTGGTAGCCGCCAGAATATTCAGCTGGCCACCTCTGCGTTCGAGCACATAGCCGAAAAGCTTGCCCAACAATTGCAACGCAACGTCTTTGAAGGCAAGCGTCGGACCGTGAAACAACTCCAGCACGTAGCGCTCGCCAAGGGCTGAGATGGGCGCTACGTCGGGCGCATCGAACGTTTCGTAGGCAGCGCGAACGAGCTCCGTCAGATCTTGTTTGGGGATATCGTCGATGTAGGCGGAGAATATCTCTACAGCCAGCGAGCTGTATCGCATACCAGCAAGTTCTGCCTGACGCGACGAGAAGTCTGGAATGCTCTCGGGCAGCAGCAGGCCACCATCCGGAGCTAAGCCGGTGAGTACAGCATCGGAAAACGACAGCGGCGGTGTATCGCCGCGGGTGCTGATGTAGCGCACCGACAAGCCTCCATGATCAAGGCGCGCTAGTGTACCGCTCTCGACTGGTTACGTCGCACTCGCCAGCTCGGGGACAGGACCAGGTGCCAGGTCCGGGGGACAGGTCCAGGGGACAGGTCCAGGGGACAGGTCCAGGGGACAGGTCCAAGTGCCAGGTCGAGTTACACGGAGCCGGAGCCACCGCCAGATCGTTGGACCTGGCACTTGGACGTGTCCCCATTTTTGCTAGATAGAGCCACGCCCATAGTTGTTCTGCGGCTTGCGCGGCGGGTCAGCGCGCAGATTCGCTTCCACCTCTACAACCTTGCCGCCTTCAGATAGATAAGCAGCCAGATCATCGGCCAAAGAGCGCCGAGCTTCCTCACGTAGTTCAACGGAGTGCACCTCTTCAGGAACGGGGTTGTGGCGTTCTGCGCTCATGTTCTCTCCTAACAGCGGGTTCGCGTTGGGCCTTATGGGCCACGATGGCAGCCCCCAGCCCGCGAGATTCGGCTTTAGTTATAGGACAGATTGAGCATCTCGCAAGTCACCCGCAAAGTGCCCCGGCTTCTTGAGTGTGCATATCTGGTTAGTCGGGCCGCGTTTGACGTAGGCTGAACCAAAGCCATACGCCGCCGGCGTTCGCGCCCTGCGGAGGACTCTGTCGATGAAACACATGATCTGGGCTATCTGCCTAGGCTTGATAAGCGTCCCGGTGCTTGCCAACGAGCGAGCTGAGAAGTTGCTAACTGAGCTGCAGGACGACCCTACGGTGCAGTGGCTGGAGGCGGATGACTGGACTGTCGCAAACCGCGCATTAGAACAGTGGCTCTTCACCCGCGAGGGGCATCCCGCGCATCTCTCAGTAGCGCACCGCCAGGTTGTCGAAGAGAACGAGACGATATCCATCAAGACAAATCTGATCTGCGGGCACGACGAGCCGACATGCAAGACGCTACTAGCGGAGATCGAGTTGATCGATGGCGAAATAAAAGACGCCGTTACCGCTTCACCGCCAACCCGCACCATTGAGCATCCCGCTTACCTGCTGCATGTGCAAACGAATCAGGATTGGGAGTTGGTTCGCAGCGAGTTCAACGTGGTCGCCGTGCGGCGCTCATACCAAGGTGGTATGCACTCGAACGTCGGCTCGGTGCAGATCTACAACCTGCCGGAGTTTGCCAGTGACGAGGCTTTTCTCGCGCATGTAACAAAGCAGCGACGAAAGGGTTTTGAAAATGATGTCCGAACTGACGTCATCGAAATGCGTGAGATGGTCGAGTCATTCGGTGGGGCCACCTGCATTCGCCTGGACTACCACTACCGCGATCTGGAATCGCGAATGGATGACGGCACTATCATCGATCTGCCTTTCCGCGACCTCGGATACCGCTGCCGACACCCGAGTGAACCCAGGCTTGGCGTGCATTTGTCGTACTCGCTGCGAGCACCGGACGTCGATGACAACGAGGCATTCAACGAAGAGGCAATGCGCTTTCTCTCAGGCATCGAGTTCCTCGCGTTCGAGCTCGACTGAGTCAGGGGAAGCCGGTGGGTCAGGAGACAGAACCTTACGTTGATCCGAGCAAGCGCAAGACTTACTTGAAAAGGTAGGTGCATCTCGACGTCTTTGACGGCCAAGGGCACTTGATACCCGGCTCACCCGTCGCGAGCATCTCACGCGCAAGTTCTCTAACCTCAGCGCGACTGTGATTTGTCAGATGCTGAACGATGGGGGTGATTATCGGATCCTGGGGATTCTGGTACTTGAGCAGGTCAAAGACTATGGCAGGATCATCTGCGCCGAAATTCACAAGCATCAAAGCCCGCGCAATGTTGAACCGACGTTGGTAGGAAACGCCAGATTTGTCGTCACTTCGCGACGGGTCACCAAACACGCCTTTGTAGCAAACGCGTGATGCGAGTGCATTGCGTCCCCTGATAACATCGACGACGCCCAGTGAATCTCGACCATAGCGAAAATAGCCAACAAGCGCCTTGCACGCATTCGCCAAATCAGACTCTCCGTACTCCAGAGGCTCACCCTCGTAGGGCGAGAACGAACGCCTGAACTCCCAGTGGTTTGAGAACAACAGAGGAACGAGAGCACCCTCGTCGTCGAAAGTCCCGTCGTTGAAATTGCCGTAGAGCATAACCCACCAACGCAGGACCGGTAGACGCGTACCGCAGCGCCTGTATTGTCCCGGTTGGTTGGGGTCAGGTTCGCCAACACCAAGATGACAAGGAGAGCCGACTTGAGCAAACAAGTCCGACGACTGGTTGATCTGGAAAATCAGCTCCAGCTCGGCTGCACCCGCCGCTAGCGGCTCAGTCGCCGGCGTGAAGCCGAGTTGTTCCGTGATCAGCTGCACTGCTGCCTGATAGTCCTCTGGCAGTACCGGATCCATCGATACCCGCAATGGTAGCGGGGGCGAGTGCCCCATGGCATCAAACCACAGCTCGGAACGCGTGGGCGTCTCGCAGGCGACCATCTGGAGCCCGAGAATCGGGAGAAGCAATAGCCGAAGCAAAGGCAGCAGGCTATCAAAGCAGGTCTTTCTCACACCAAGCTCCGACGAGAGAAGTTACAGCGACGATAGGCGGGTCGCGCTGGCTGTGCAATTCCAAACATCCGCGTCCTGGCCGCAGAAAACCAGAGGAGAGGGCGTTAGATTGATCGCTCTGCGATCGACGCGCGTAGAACATCGAGAGAGCGGCACGGCATGCGCCTCGCGCCACCGTTGCGGGCAGGGATAACCAGCAGAATCACACTTGGACCTGGCACTTGGACCTGGCACCTGCCTTCATCTCGATGATTCGAAATGGTATCCCATTGGATACCATGCTACCGTTAGGGCATGTCTACCACCACACAAAACGTTGCGCCCGGCTCGAATGCGATCGCAGACAGCTTGCGAGAAACCCGATTGGCCGCAGGCCTGACGCTACGCGCTCTTGCCGTTCGGGCAGGCACGTCCCACGCGACGATTAGCGCCTATGAGGGAGGCCGCAAAGTGCCATCAGCCGAGACGTGGCTGCGCTTGCTTGATGCGTGTGGCTTCGGCGTCGATCTCACTCTGCGCCCACGAATCCGTGAGTCTAACGGCGTGCCTCGTGGCGAAGAGTTGTTGGCCGTTCTTGAGCTTGCCGAACAGTTCCCGGCCCGGCCGGACAAAACGTTGCGCTTCCCACCGCTAAAACACATCTCGGCGGCCGAGTGACGCTTGCTGAAAAAATAGTCGCCCTACATCAGGCGCTGACAGCAGCCAAAGTTCCCCACGCTTTTGGCGGCGCGTTGGCACTGGCCTGGTGCACGGGCCAAGCCAGGGCAACCATCGATATCGACGTCAACGTTTTCCTCACCGTCGATCAACTCGAGGTGTTGCTCAGCTCACTACCAAGTGAGGTCGCGGTTCGCGACGCGGACAAACGTCTGCTCCGTCGCGATGGTCAAGCTCGGCTGTGGTGGGACGCAACTCCCGTCGACGTATTCCTGAACGTTCTGTCGTTTCACGAAGAGGTTGGGCGACAGATCCGCTGGGAGGACTTCGCAGGCGCGCGAGTGCCCTTTCTTGCTTGTCGTGATCTCGCGGTCTTCAAGGCGTTCTTCAGTCGCACTAAAGATTGGGCTGATCTGGAAGCGATGCAGGAGGCGGGTACTTTAGATGCCCGCTATGTTCGGGGTGTGTTGGTTGAGTTGCTGGGTGCGGATGACGAGCGGCTGGTGAGGTTGAGCGGGGTTGCCCGCCGGGCGCTGTAGGTCGTTGGACGCTCTCGAGCCTATTTTCTTGATCGCTTTGCGATCTTAAAAATAGGCACTGCCGCTATCTCGAGATTTGGATCTGGTCGTCTTATGGCAAGCGTTCGCTATGCGGACGCTCCCCATAAGACGACCCTAGATGCCCGCTATGTTCGGGGTGTGTTGGTTGAGTTGCTGGGTGTGGATGACGAGCGGCTGGTGAAGTTGAGTGGGGTTGCCCGCCGGGCGCTGTAGCTAAGGGAACAGGACCAGGTGCCAGGTCCAGGGGACAGGACCAGGTGCCAGGTCCAGGGGACAGGTCCAAGTGCCAGGTCTAATCACACGGAGCCGGTGCCACCGCCAGATCGTTGGACCTGGCACTTGGTCCTGTCCCCATCACTCTTCGCGTCGGAGAAAATCGTCTGCCGCTCTCGCGGGGTTCTACGCGCGTCGATCGCTGTGCGATCGACGTAAAGGGGCGCATTGCGCCCCTTTCAGGAGTTTGGATCGGACCTATCAGTTCTTAGCGAACTCAGGATAGGCTTCGATCCCACACTCAGCGATGTCAGCACCGGACTGCTCTTCCTCTTCGGAGATGCGAATACCCATCACCGCTTTCAGGATCAACCAGATCACCAGGCTAGCGCCAAATGTCCAAACGAAGATTGCACCGAGGCCCGTCAGCTGTCCCATGAGGGTTGCCTCGGGATTCGTCAGCAGCACTGCCAACAATCCCCAGATACCGACCGTGCCGTGTACGGAGATCGCACCAACCGGATCGTCAATCTTGAGCTTGTCGAGGCCAACAATCGACAGAACAACCAGTACACCGCCGATCATGCCGACGAGCATGGACATCTCGATACTCCCCGTAAGCGGTGATGCGGTAATCGACACCAGCCCAGCCAGCGCCCCGTTCAGGGCCATGGTCAAATCCGCCTTACCGAACCAAAGCCGAGCAAGCAAAAGAGCCGCAACCAAACCACCACAAGCTGCAATGTTCGTGTTCACGAACACCTGTGATACGGCGTTCGCCTCATCAACGTTGCTTAGCTTGAGTTCGCTACCGCCGTTAAATCCGAACCAGCCGAACCAGAGGATGAACATACCGAGCGTTGCTAACGGCATGTTCGCACCGGGCATCGGATTCACTTCGCCGTTCGGACCGAACTTGCCTTTGCGGGGGCCAAGGACCAGAACACCAGCGAGCGCTGCTGCAGCACCACACATGTGCACAATGCCGGAGCCTGCAAAGTCCGAGAATCCTGCGTCCGCCAACGCGCCGCCGCCCCAGGACCATGCACCTTGAATCGGATAGATGAAGCCTGTCATAACGACGGCGAATGCAAGGAATGCCCAGAGCTTCATGCGCTCTGCAACCGCACCGGAAACAATCGACATGGCAGTCGCCACAAAGACCACCTGAAAGAAGTAATCCGATCGTGCGGAATAATAGGTGTCACCGCCCGAGGCGAGGACTTCGTCAGCCGTGTGTTCTGCGCCGATCCCAAAGCCGAAGCTTGGCAGCCAGCCGGACACGTCCGTGTACATGATGGAGTAGCCAATCACCATGTACATGATGCAGGCGATACTGAACAACGCGACATTCTTGGTCAGAATCTCGGTTGTATTCTTGGCGCGAACCAGACCCGCTTCCAGCATGGCAAAACCAGGCGCCATGAACATGACGAGCACGCCCATAACAAGGAAGTAGAACGTATCTATCGCGTAGTTCGTTTGAGCTAATGTGTTTGCTAGATCTTCCACAATCTATTCTCCTAATGGTGGGGAGGCGTTGCGCTACAGCGCGTCGCCTCCGGTCTCACCGGTTCTTATTCGGACGACTTCGTCGAGCGCGGTAACAAAAATCTTGCCGTCGCCAACCTTGCCGGTGTTTGCAGCCGTGGTAATCGCTTCGATGACCTGGTCAACGAGGTCGCTACCAATGGCAACTTCGAGCTTTACCTTTGGCAGGAAATCAACGACGTACTCGGCGCCGCGATAAAGCTCTGTGTGTCCTTTTTGACGACCGAATCCTTTCACTTCGGTCACCGTCATGCCCTGGACCCCAATTTCTGACAGCGCCTCTCGGACGTCATCGAGCTTGAAGGGCTTGATGATCGCGGTGATTAGTTTCATTTTTTTCTCCTAATTTGCGGTTCGGGCCGCTAGACCAACCGGTTGCGAACTCAGCGAGCCGAGTTCAGCGTTTGGTTGGCTGGGCTCACGCCCAGCCACTGCAGTCGAGATGTGGAAGATCTCAGCAGCCCGATTCTCGCCTACTTACAAGCTTTTCGATACCGACAGCACAATGGTGTCGTCGCACAGCTTGCTGCCGCCGAAACACTCATCCTCGTCGAGGTCTGTGCCAATGAACGCGGCACCGAAATCCAGGCCGCCGGCACTGGTGCTTACGCCAATGCTGTAATCGATGTAGTCATCACCCGGGTCTTCGCCCATCGCCGGTCCAATGAACGATGCAAATGCCTCGTCGCTATCGAACATATTCAGACCAATGTTGGCGTCGAGACTGAAGTTTTCTCCGAGCGGAACTGATACGCCGCCGTACAGGTAGATGAAGGTGTCGGTTTCAGCGAAGTAGTCGTTTGAATACGCGAACCCGACCGTTGCGATGTTGAACGACAGGCTGCCGTAGATTTCCTGGTAGTCGAGATCCGGGTCAGAATCGTCTTCCGGGTAGGCGTAATAGATGTAGCCGACGTCATAGCTGATGTCATCGTTGAACGAGCCGCCGTAGCCGAAATACAGATCGGTCTCGATCGCCGCGCCCGAGAACGTGACGTTAGAAGCCCAGGTGCCGGCGTAGAAGCCGTTATCCCAGGCGACATCGAAACCACCCTGCACCGCCATTGAGCGATCGCCCTGGGAGATACCGCGGAAGCGGTAGTCGGTGGCGAACGTTACGTTGCCCGACACTTCTGCGGCAGCAGCCGTCGTCCCGGAAAATGCCAGGCCGCCGAGGGCAACCGCGATAATCATGACTTTCTTGATAAGTCCCATCTTTGAACTCCGTTGTTTGCGCGCCAAGTTCGGCGCGAACTCCTGTTTGATTTCTTGCGCACCCCTTTGCGCGCACCCCCAAATCGGGTGAAGCTGAGAGAGCAGCATTCGTGCCAAGTACCTAAGCCTATGTTTTTATTGTTTTTCTCAAATCAAACAGACAATAGACGCCGTTCCGGTGCGATTTGTCGCACCAGCAGAAAGCGCAGGCGCTATTTCGGTGCATGCAGTGAGTCAAAGTCGCACGTGGGCGAGCGTGATCAGCCATTGGCAGCCTTCGCGCGCCGATCTACCATCATTGAACTGGCTTCACACGCGCCTGAAACAACTGGCTGAACGAGCAGGTTGAGGCCCCGAGGGCCTGCAGCTAGCAAGTGCTCAGCGGGTCCATTCGCGAACTTGAGAATGCAACCGGGTGTGAATTGAGATAACTCGATATCCGACTGGAGAGAACGCCATCAGCAACGAATCAAAAGCCTTCAGCAGCGGCCGCGCACCGGGGCTTGCAGAGCTCTCTTCAGCATTGCTGAATGGAATTGAAAACCTGCTTCCTACAGGCGCCGGCGCGCAGGCGAAGTCCATCATCAATCGCCTCATCGATGAAGCGAACCTCGTACCGAAGAGCGAGCTGGACGCCCACCTTGCGCTTGTGAGCCAGCTCAACGAGCGCGTAGGCGAACTTGAGAAACGCCTGGAAAACCTGGAAGCACCAGCACCGGGCGACTAACAACGCCTAGGCGGCCCAGTAGCAAACAGAAGCAAACGGATGCAAACGCCGGCCGCCGCATCACCCACCCAGCCATCCACGGAGAGAAAGAATGGCAGCGCCAAACGGTGCCTGCGTGCGCTCGCGTGCCCAGATTGGTCTGGATGCGCCACTGATTCGCGTCGAGGCGCACATCCAGAATGTCGGATTGCCTGCGTTTACCCTCGTGGGGCTGCCTGAAGTGGCTGTAAAAGAAGCAAAGGACCGCGTGCGCAGCGCCATGACGACGAGCGGCTTCGATTTCCCAAGCGGCAGGATCACGGTCAACCTGGCGCCCGCTGACCAACAAAAAGGCGGTTCTCGCTTTGACCTGGCGATGGCCACCGCCATTCTCGTTGCGTCCGGTCAGCTGCCTCCCGAACGGCTGGAGCAGCTGGAAATGATTGGCGAACTCGGGTTGTTCGGCGACCTTCGTCGCAGCCCTGGCGCGCTTTGCGCCGCGACCGCGGCGGCCCGGGCCCGCCGGACTTTGGTGTTGCCCTCCAGCGATATGGCGCAGCTTGAGCACTTTGCGCCTTCCAACGTATTAGCCTGCAGCCATCTCAACGAGGTATGTGAGTTCCTTCGCTATGGACGCGTGCCGGCCACGAGGCGCCGAGCGTCGCCGACACTCGAGCCGCCCCAATCCAGACAGCCCGCGCTGAGCGATGTGGTCGGCCAGGAGAGTGCGAAACGCGCACTGCGAATCGCTGCGGCCGGCGGCCACCACCTGCTCATGGTCGGGCCACCCGGTTCAGGCAAGACCATGCTGGCAAGCCGTCTGCCTGGGTTGCTCGGCCGGCTGGATCGCAGACGGGCCCTGGAGGTTGCGCAGATTTACTCCATCGGTGATAACCAACCACCACCACCGGGCGAACGACCGTTTCGCGCACCGCACCACAGCGCATCCGCAGCAGCACTCGTGGGTGGCGGCTCTGTGCCAAAACCGGGTGAGATTACCCTTGCGCACAACGGCGTGCTGTTTCTGGATGAGCTGCCGGAGTTCAAACGATCTGTGTTGGATAACCTGCGCGAGCCGATGGAATCTCGCTCCATTTCTCTCGCACGCGCTGCCGCCAGAGCCGTCTATCCCGCACGCTTCCAACTGATTGCGGCGATGAACCCATGTCCCGCCGGGCTTGTCTGCCGGCCAGACAAGTGTCGCTGCGCCCCGCACCAGAAACAGGCGTACCAATCTCGGCTCTCTGGGCCACTGCTCGACCGCATAGACCTGCATGTCGCCGTGCCGGCTTTGGCAACCGATGTCATGTTGAACGCCAGCGCGCCCGACGCCGGTACGTTAAGCGCTCAAGACGATGTCCAACTGTGTGAAAACGCCCGCCAGCGGGCATTCCAGCGGCAGGGGATGGTTAACGCCGAACTGAGCGGCGAGCAGGCTCAGACGGCCTGCCAATTGTCCCCGCACGGGCGAGACGTGCTCACAAAAGCGATTGCAACATTCGACCTGTCGATGCGCTCGGTGCACAAGATATTGCGCATAAGCCGAACCATTGCGGACATGCAGTCCTGCGAGAAGGTGGCGGACGAGCATCTACTGGAGGCGCTCAGCTACCGAAGCCTGGACTGGCAAAGCAGCTAAGGCTGCCTGGGCTGATCACTCACCCGGCGGCGGAGACCGCCGGAACTGACGCATCGCCAGCGTCCAGCTGAGGGCTGAGCTGATTTGAGCTGAGAGTCAGGCTCCACTCGCTCTGAGGTTGCGAGGTTATGAGGCGGCTGCGTTACTCGACGCTACTGACCATGTAGTCCAGAGCGTCACGCAACTCGTCATCGCTGCAGCTGACGCAGCTGCCACCTGCCGGCATGAGGTTGATGCCGTTTTTCGTGTGGTCCCACAACGTATCCATACCTTGGGCAAGTCTAGGCTCCCAGTCGGCCGTATCACCCAGCTTCGGTGCGCCGGACACACCCACCATGTGGCATGCGAAACAGAAGGTGTCATACACCTCCTGACCAGACATCGGGCCCGAAGAGACTGCGGCAGTTACCGCCTGACCGCAATCATCGCCAGCACGACAGATCGCACCGATGGGCGCGAGGCGTTCGCTGATCTCATCGTCAGTTCCCGGCGGCAACGCCAATGCCTGCCAGGCCAGAACACACACAACAGACAGTGCTGTAAAACCCTTAAGCCCAGACAGACGAGATCGGAACACGTTGCTACTCCAAAACTAAAACAGTCGATGCGCACCAACCTGGCAGCGCGCATTCGCGGCGGCGCATTATATCCCCGGGACCACATCCGGGGCCACCTACGCACTTCATCCGCCATCTAACAAGTCAAAGTGTAGTCCGGCCGTGAAACTTGGCCGCCCAGGTCGGACAAATCCACACTGAGCAACCGGATCAGCTGATCACGACAAGCTCGAACCCTTCATCCACTCGCGCTCCCGGGGCGCAGTTGATTCGCTCTACCCTGCCCGCGGACGGAGCCGTGACCTGGTGCTCCATCTTCATGGCCTCAACGACGACCAGCACATCACCCGCGGCCACCTGATCGCCCTGGGCGACGGCGACGCTCAACACTTGGCCGGGCATGGGCGATTCAATTTTCCCAGAACCCGCGTCTTGCCGCATTGAACTGACTGCCAACGGATCTACCCGGACAATCGTCTCGTTGCTGCCGCCGATGCAGATGTGTAGCTGGCCCGCAACCTCGACAACATGAGCTCGAAGCGCTTCCCCGGAGAGCACCATCCGCCGCTCGCACCCATCCGCCTCGTATTCCTCAACCTGAACACACAGATCGCCCACCCATAGTTCACGGTCCAACCGGGCACAGCGGAGTTCATCCCCGCGCCAGCCAAGACGCAGTGTGCTCGATCGCGGCTCGCCGTTAACCTGGAACCCATCCAGCACGCGCCAATGTTGATCGACGGCGCTTGCGCCAGACCGAGAGCCACCGGTCAACTCAAGCAGAGCGACAAAAGGTGCGAGCTGTTCAGGCTCGGGCAATAGTGCATCACCTGCCCGCTCAATCAGTTTAGTGGTGTAGTCCCCGGCAACGAACGCATCGTCCGCAAGCAGGCGTCTTAGAAAGCCCATGTTGTGCTGAACACCGACAATCGCTGAGTTCGCCAGCGCGCGATCGAGCCCGGCTATCGCGGCAGCCCGGGTCGCGCCAGTCGCGACCACCTTGGCCAGCATCGGATCGTAGTGCATCGAAACGCTGCCACCGGTTTCGACCCCGCTATCAACCCGTACATGATCAGGAAACGCAACGAGTTGAAGCTCACCCGTGGATGGCAGAAATTTGCGCTGCGGGTTTTCGGCGTAAACGCGCGCCTCGATCGCATGGCCAGAGATAGCAAGCTCATCCTGAGCAAACGGCAGAGCTTCTCCAGCCGCGACACGCAGCTGCCATTCCACCAGGTCGAGACCGGTGATCGCCTCCGTGACCGGGTGCTCGACCTGCAGCCGCGTGTTCATCTCCATGAAGAAGAACTCGTCGCCCTCCGCGATGAATTCCACGGTTCCGGCACCGACATAGTCAATTGCGGATGCCGCACGTAGCGCCGCTGCCGCGAGTTCGCTACGAACATCAGCGCTGATTGACGGGCCTGGCGCTTCCTCAATGACCTTCTGGTGCCGACGCTGGACTGAACAGTCACGCTCAAACAAGTGCAGCAGATTGCCGTGCTGGTCGCCAAGCACCTGCACTTCGATGTGTTTTGGCTCGGTAAGAAAACGCTCAAGTAAGACTCGATCATCGGCAAACGACGCAGCGGCCTCTCGCTGCGCAGCGGCGAGCGCAGCGGCAAACTCAGAGGCTTCGTGCACGATACGCATGCCTTTACCACCGCCGCCGGCAGACGCCTTGATCAGTAACGGAAAACCAACTTCTTCCGCCCGCGCCGCAAGGCCGGTTGCCGATTGATCGTCGCCAGAGTAACCGGGCACTACCGGCGCCCCCGCTTGAGCAACGAGGTTTTTGGCTTCTATCTTCGAGCCCATCGCTCGAATGGAATCTGCGCTCGGGCCAACGAATACCGCGCCGGCAGTGGTTACCGCCTCCGCAAATTCGGCATTTTCTGAGAAGAAGCCATAACCTGGATGCACGGCAGCAGCACCACTTATCTCAATGGCTTCCAGCAAGGCTGGCAGGTTCAGATAACTGTCGAGCGCTGGCGCCGGGCCCAGCAGTATGGCCTCATCGGCCAGACGCACGTGCGGTGCTCCCCGGTCAGCCTCTGAATAGACAGCAATCACCCTGAGCCCCATCGAGCGGGCCGTACGCGCAATGCGGCAAGCGATCTCGCCTCGGTTGGCTATCAGCAACGAATCAAACATTTCTTCGAACCTGCATCTGTGTCTGGAAGCATCAAGTCGATCGCGAACGCACTACATTCGGAACACACCAAACCGGCTGGCAGTGGCCGATTCGGTATCGCTGTTGTCCTGTCCATCACAAATCGCCAGCGCAAGCGAGAGCACCCGCCGGGTGTCAGCCGGATCAATCACCCCATCATCCCAAAGGCGTGCTGAGGCAAAAAACGGGTGCCCTTCAGCCTCATAACGCTCGCGCACGTCGTTCATGAACGCTTCGCGCTCATCGGCCGGCCATGTTTGCTGGCGCCGAGCCATTGCTTCATCGCGCACGGTTGCCAATACATGTGCCGCCTGGTCACCGCCCATGACTGAGATGCGCGCGTTCGGCCAGGTCCATAAGAACCGACCGCCATAAGCACGCCCGCACATGGCGTACGTGCCGGCGCCATGGGAGCCACCAATTACCACCGTTAACTTGGGCACGCTGGCGCAGGCGACGGCTGTCACCATCTTCGCGCCATCTTTGGCTATGCCGGCGTTCTCGTATTTCTGGCCCACCATGAAGCCGGTGATGTTCTGCAGAAAGACCAGAGGAACTCCACGCCTGTCCGCAAGCTGCACAAAGTGCGCGCCCTTGAGCGCGGACTCGGAGAACAGAATGCCGTTGTTCGCCACGATCGCGACCTGCTGGCCATCGATCCGGGCAAAACCGCAAACCAGTGTTGCTCCGTACAGCGCTTTGAACTCATGAAACGCAGAGTCGTCGACGAGCCTGGCAATGATCTCTCGAACATCGAAAGGCTGACGCGAATCCTGGGGGAGAATGCCGTACAGATCTTCGACGGGATAGCGTGGCGGAGCCATGTCGTCAGCAGACGCGGCGCAGGGCATCTCGCGCTTCGGCAGGTGACTCACAATTTCACGCGCTATCGCCAAGGCGTGTTCGTCGTTCTCCGCCAGATGGTCCGTGACGCCTGACTTGCGGCTATGCACATCGCCACCGCCCAGACTCTCAGCATCAACCTCCTCACCAGTCGCTGCCTTCACTAAAGGCGGGCCGCCCAGGAAGATAGTCCCCTGGTTGCGAACGATGATGGATTCATCGCACATCGCTGGCACGTAAGCACCACCGGCAGTGCAAGACCCCATGACCACTGCAATTTGAGCAATGCCTCGGGCAGACATCTGTGCCTGGTTGAAGAAAATCCTGCCGAAATCGTCTTTGTCGGGAAACACTTCAGCTTGCTCGGGCAGGAACGCGCCGCCTGAATCAACCAGATAGATACAGGGCAGGCGATTCTCTAGAGCGATCTCCTGGGCGCGCAGGTGTTTCTTGACGGTAATGGGGTAGTAGGTGCCGCCTTTGACCGTAGCGTCGTTGACCACCACCATCACGGGCTGGCCAGCCACCAGGCCAATACCGGTGATCAGCCCGCCACCGGGTACCGAATCGTCATACAGCTCGTAACCAGCAAGCTGACCGACTTCTAAAAATGCCGAGCCGGCATCCAACAGCCCATGCAGGCGATCGCGGGGTAACAATTTGCCACGAGCACTATGCCGGGACCGGCTCGATTCATCACCGCCGAGGCTAAGCCTGGCAACCAGAGCGGACAGGTCTTCAGCGAGCTTTTCATGATGCTGCGCATTGCTACGAAAGCTGGCATCAGCTCGCCGAACGCTGGTCTCGAGAATCACGTATCGCACTCCGTCCGGCTATCGTTGTCAGGCAGCGATGTCTTGCTCGCGGCAATATGCCGACAAGCGCGCCAACCTGCATCCAGCGCCTAGTGTACGGCGCACGTGCTGCCCGGGAAACTCGAGCAAGTGTCGGGCAACTGCGGGACAAAGCGATACGCAATGTGCGCTATACCGTCAGGCTACACAGCTTCGGTTGCTGAACACCCCATCGAGCTCCGCGCTTTTCACACCCAGCGCACTCGCCACCGCTGGATGGTAAATCTCGCCTGCATGCACGTTGAGCCCACGTGCGAAATGCTCATCATGAGCAAGCGCCGAGCGCCATCCCTGATCTGCAAGCCGCTCGACAAAGGGCAGCGTTACGTTATTCAGCGCAAGGGTTGATGTTCGGGCAACAGCACCTGGCATGTTCGTGACGCAGTAGTGCACCACACCCTCTTCGATATAGGTTGGAGCGTCGTGGCTTGTCGGTCTGCTCGTCTCGAAACAGCCGCCCTGATCGATCGAGATGTCGACCATGGCCGCTCCGCGTTTCATGCGCTTGAGCAGTTCCCTTGTCACCAATTTGGGTGCCGCTGCGCCTGGGATGAGCACGGCGCCGATAACCAGGTCAGCGTCCAGCAACTCGCGCTCAATGGCATCCGGGCGCGACATTAGAACGTTGACGCGGGAACCGAAGTGATCCGCCAGCCGACTCACGGACAAATCGAGAATAGATACGTTTGCGCCGAGACCAACCGCAATTTCAGCTGCATTCTTTCCGGCGATACCGCCCCCCAAGATGACTACCTTGCCTGGCCCGACGCCGGGCACACCAGCCAACAGGACGCCGCGCCCACCAGCAGCCATTTGCAGCGCGGATGCGCCCACTTGCACGGACATCCGCCCAGCGACCTCACTCATGGGCGTCAGCAGCGGCAGGCCACCGTGTTTGTCGGTCACCGTCTCATAAGCGATGGCGGTAGCGCCGGATGCAAGCAGTGCATCGGCCTGGGCGTTGTCCGCCGCGAGATGGAGATAGGTGAATAGCACCTGACCCGCTCGCAGCCGGCTGCACTCATCAAGCTGCGGCTCTTTCACTTTGACGATGAGTTCTGAGCGCCACACGTCATCAGCGCTGACAATCCGGGCACCAGCGGCCAGGTAATCCTCATCGTCAAAGCCAATCCCTGATCCAGCACCGGCTTGCACTTTGACCTGGTGGCCTGCCCGGCACAGTTGTTCTGCCGAGGCCGGTGTGAGGCCCACTCGATATTCATGAACCTTCACTTCTTGCGGAACACCAATTTGCATCGTTCTCTACCGCCGATTTGCACTTTGAGCGAAGGGTTCAGGCTAACGCCGAAGCCATGGAGCTTCCTGCGCAAATACGTGGCATCCTGAGTAATAAACGGCATTATCCACTGATATTGTCGCCTCGGTTAGAATATTCTGCTTATATAAAAGATATGGACCGCATAGACCGCCGTATCGTTGAAGCGCTTCAGGAAGACGGCCGCCTGAGCAACACGGAACTGGCCAGCCGCATCGCATTGTCTGAATCCGCCTGTCTGCGGCGCGTGCGGCAATTGGAGGCGTCAGGACTGATCCGCGGCTACGTTGCGCTGTTGGATCAGTCGAGCGCCGGTTATCCAGACAACGTCTTCGTGCAGATCACGCTAACGAGCCAGCAGCGCTCGGATCTCGATGAGTTTGAGGCCGCCGCCCGCGAGCTGCCCGAAGTCATGGAGTGCTATCTGATGAGTGGTGATCACGACTATCTGCTCAGGGTGATCGTGGCTGATGCCAGAGACTACGAACGCCTGCACTCTCAGCACCTCACTCGATTGCCCAAGGTGGATCGGGTTCGTTCGAGCTTCGCGCTTAGAACCGTTGTGAAGAAAACGGCGATTGCGCCGAAGCCAGAAGCCTAGCCCGCGTTGTCGGCCGACAGGTACCGCCAGCGTGGCCGCCGCGATAAACCTGTGAAGATTGTGTAGTCGATGGTGTCGGCTGCCAGGGCAAGCTCAGCAACCGGCGCGCTCGCGCCGAACACTTCTACCCAGTCGCCCACCACCGGCGCGTTAGCGCATTGGCCAATATCAACGGTGCAAAAGTCCATCGACACTCGGCCAACCAGCGGCAGTCGTTCAGCGCCGAACGCGAGCCTCGCTTTGTTCGACGCCTGACGCGGAAGTCCGTCTGCGTAGCCCACTCCGAGTACAGCAATGGTCGTGTCATCCTTAGCAGCGAAAGTCGCGCCATAGCCCACGCTTTCACCAGCAGCAACCGATCGGACTGCCAGCACGCGGGCACGTAGGCTGACCACCGGCTCGAAAGCAGTCCCCGGCGCCGCAGGCTCACCGCCATACAGGGCAATGCCTATGCGAGGCAAATCGCTCACGAACGATTCTCCCAGCAATACTCCGGCGCTGTTTGCCAGACTGGATTGCGCACCGGGGAACAAGGGGAGCAACCGCTTGAAGCGCTCCAGTTGATCTGCGTTAGACGGCGCATCCGGCGTGTCAGCACAGGCAAGGTGGCTCATTAGCAGGCCAACTCTCACCGCCTTGAAACGGCCATCGCGAACCAACGCCTTGAGCGCCGGCTCGGCAAAACCAAGCCGGTTCATAGCAGTGTCCACATGCACCACCACATCCTCGGGCCAATTCGCACAGCACGCGAGTTGCTCAGCATCATTCAACACGGGCGTTAGGCGGTAGCGCGCGTAGATCGGCAGAGAATCGCGACAGGGCCCCTCGAACACGGCGATTCGGCCTGTTTCAGGGCCGAGCAGCTCGCGCAACTTGCAGCCTTCTTCAAGCGTCGCAACAAAAAAGCTGGTAACCCCTGCTGAAACCAGGACCGGAGCAATCCTGTCCATACCCAGCCCATAAGCATTGGCTTTGACCACGGCAGCAATCGGGGAGGCAGCGCGACTCTGGATCTCGCGTGTATTGCGCGCGAGCGCGTCCAGATCGACAATGATCTCAGCAGCTGAAAAACGGCTCAGGTCTTCGCTCACCGGCATTTCCTGGCCAAAGTCCAGATCCCCACGCCTGACAGCGCCACTCTTTAAACCGGATATGCCGGATGCCAGAGCTTCTCAGTTCTGGCTACGCAACGGTAACCACCGCGACCACTGTATTTCGAATTCTCAGTGACGAGTGAGTTGAGTAGTACCGTGTGCTCGCGACAGCTGACGTTAGTTACGCGCAGCCCTGCGAAAAATCACATCCAGCAACGAACGATCACGACGATCATTCTTGCCTCTGCGGTCATAGTCTTCCCGTGCGTTACGCACAGGCAGTTCAAACAATCCGTACACTCGACGGCGCCTATCCGATGGCGCACGGCGGTCTTCCCCTGAACGACGACTGTCGGGATGTTGGGCCTGTTCAGACTCGACCGAGGCGGCGTCGATGCCTGTCTCGGTGTCCATTGGCTTCACCCTTCGTGTTACGAGAGCCAACTATAACTTTTGTCCCGTAAAGCGCCAGTCTGAAAAGTCGCGAAAAAAAGTGCGAAATTCGCCAGGATAATGTAGAGCCCGGCACGCAGAGGAACGGTGTGATGAGCCTGAGCCAGGCGATTACGGCGCGCCCGCCGCGTTCAGTTGCGATTAGAGACTTAGAAAACCCAGAACAGCCACCCAGGCAACTCCGGCGAAAGCCAACCAGGTCTTTCGCGACAGCCCAGGCTCCATCCGCTCCGGGTAGGTAGACGCAACGGGGGTTAACGGGATTTCTGAGGGGGTTGGTGATTCAACCATATGTGCACTCCCCTACGTGTGTGTCACGCCAAATCGCTCGCATTTTCTCGGCAGGACAGTCGTGAACAATCCAAAGCCGAGGGCACATAAGTTACGCAAACTATATGACAAATTGATGATGTAAACGCACTAGAGGGGCAAATTGCGAGATACTCGCTTCATGAACGAGGCCAACCCAGACGCTCGCCCTCTTTCGTCCCTGCTGGACGCTTTGCTGCGCTATGCGATCTCGCCGAGCGAGTGGCAGCAGTTTCTCGACGAGCTGGCCAACAACGGCCAGGCGCTGGAGGAGGTGGATCCGCAGGAGCTCCTGAGCCATCTATCGAGAGCCGAGAGCGTCGCCTGGAATCTGCGCGGGCAGCAACAGAAACCCGCCCTTGCCCAACGAATCACGGTTGATCGACGCGGTCTCGTCATCGACCAGGAAAACACGCTGCCCGAGCTTACAGAGTACCTGCACGCGGCGGATGGGAAGCCGCTGACGTTCGCCGATGAGCGAACGCTTGCGAGCTGGCAGCAAGCACTCGACGATCTTGCAAGCAATCCCGACCGCGGCCAGGTGCTCGTCGTCCTGCACGCAACGTCCCAGCGTCGATTCGGTTACGCCACGAAAACCGACAGCGGCTACGCGCTACTGATTCCAGGAGCGGTTCCATCAGACACCCTGGCCAGCCTGGTGAAATCCAGTTTCGCACTGACCGACTCCGAAACTCGTCTGGTCATGCAACTGGCAACCGGTGCCCCGCTGAAGTCCTGTGCCGCAGCGATGCACATCTCCATCAACACCGCCCGCAATCATCTGCAATCCGTCTTTGATAAGAGTGGCATCAAGAGACAAAGCGATTTGATACTCGTGGTCACCCAATTGGGTGTAATGCTGGCAGGCGTCGGCCAACCCAGCATGGTCAATCCTGCTGCAACTGCCCCTGATCATCAGTTCATCGTTCTCGATAGCGGCCGCCGCCTCGCCTATCGCCGCTATGGAGATTCCAGGGGAGAACCCTGCCTATATCTGCATGAGACAGTAGGAAGCAGCCTGCTGCCACCGGGCACTCAGGAACGATGCGACGAGCTGGGGTTACTCTTGATCGCCGTAGAGCGCCCCGGGGCCGGCTTCTCGGACTCAGATGCAGGTATGACTTTTGAATCGGTTGCCAGAGATAACGCATCACTGCTGGAGCAGCTCGGCCTCGACAAGGTCGCCCTGCTCGGCCATATGTCCGGCGCGGCGCATGCCTTATCTCTCGCCGCCATTGCCGGCGAGAAAATCAGCGGCATTCTTTGTGTTAACTCCCGGCTGCCTGGGCCCGGCGGCGAGGCGAACAAAACCCGAAGCCTGAATCTCATCACCAGCCGGTTGCTGAAACAGCCGTGGCTGGTCCGCACGTTTTTCAACATTCTGCGCAATCGCGCATCAGACAAAGTGAATCGCGACATTCTCAGATCGGTCTGCAGCAGCGAAAGCGATAAGCGTTTGTTCGCGAAAGAGCCAGCAATTCTTGATCACATCACGACTTACACCCAGGAGTCGATGACAGTGACGGCTGCCGGCATGGTCAGCGAGATAACCTGCTTTGCGCGCGACTCACTGCCCGATCTCAGCCACATTCATACGCCCATTCGTTTCTGGCACGCATCTGATTCAGCCATTACCTCAGCAGACCCCGTTCGGGTATTTCTCGCCGCTGATGAACGGCCGGAGCGTAGCCTCGAAGTACGGGACGGCGCGGGCACAATGATGCTGTACGCGCGCTGGCACGAAGCACTCATCTGTTTGCAGCAGATGGCTGGGAAATCTTGAGAGAGATTTGCCCTGGGGGGGGGCGCTAGAGAGCGCCCTGGCGCGGATTATTCCGTAACCGGCCAGGCGCGGCGCGAGCGGTCGTCCGTGATGTGGCCATTATGTCGGCGACTCGAATCGATACTATGCAGCGGCTGCAGCCGGCGGGCCTGATGTAAATGGCCTAGTTGAGCGAAGTTTGTGGGCCGCCGAACACACCGCCGTACCGAACGACGCCAGTGAGGTAGGGCTCGCGCCTAGTTAATTACCGGGCCCGTCTGCGCCAGTTGGCGCGCCTGCTCAAACCAGTTGTCGCGAATGGCACGGCTGCGAAATGGTGCCAGCACATGGTCATCATCAATCGTGTTGTCACTTAGTTCAGCGAGTTGCACCACGCGGGTTACCCCAACTTCGTTGAGTTGTTTCGCGAGCTTGGCGCCAATCCCCTTTATCTCAGTGAGATCCGGCTCTTCCACGCTCCGCTTCGCCTCGCTCAACGCGCTTCGCAAACGATCGTTCTCTGCCTGCGAATCGACGAGCTGCTGATTCAGCACAATCAGCGTTTTATCCTGAATGTCGATTTGGGCAATCGACTTGATCTTGTACTGATCGAACTCTTTGCGATGTTCGTTTAGCCGATCTTCCAGCGCTCGCAATTGTTCGCTATCGCCTTGCGTGCTGGCGTCGTCGCTCGCAGGAGCGCTCGACTGGGACGCACTGGCCTGAGACAACTCGGCGAGCAGCTGCGATTGAATATCTTCGTGAGCCTTCGCCTGTTCCGTTAACTGTTGGGTTAGCTGATCACGCTCAGCCTCTATAGAGGCTATTCCTCGCTGCACAGCTTCGAGCTCACCGAGATGCCGAGCGCTCTGCTCGTCGAGATCAGCTTCCTTGTCCGCCAGGGCCTGGCGCAACTGCACCAGCTCTGACTGGTCGGGTTGGTTCTGCTCCAGTTGATCGAACTCTGCTTGTTGAGCCGTCAGGCTGGCCTCGAGCTCTGTGTGTTGCTGCTCCAGCGTGCGACGACTGTCCTCGCTCTCCTTGAGTTCGCTGTGAGCAGACTCAAGCTCCTGCTGGCGTTGCTCGAGTTGTTCCTTGAGCGCGTCGAGTTCAACGACCTCGTCTCGATGCGTCGCTTCAGCGGCCGCGGCGTTCTCTTGCACGGAGCGCAGTTCAGAGCGAAATTCCTCTCGCGCGGCAATCGCCTCATCACGTTCAGTGGACAGCTTATCGGCGTTCGCCTGCGCACTGGCGAGCTCACTTCGCAAACTCGCTAGATCGCTCACTGCCTGCTCGAACAACCCTTTCGCTTCTGCGAGTTCACGTCGAATACCGGCATCGTTTTCGGCCGCTTGCTCTGCTGCAGCCTCCGCTCGACGCTTGCCCTGACGAGCATCATCTAACTGCACGCGTGCGGATTCGGCTTCTGCCCGAGCAACACTGGCGCTCTCTCGAATCGCTGTCAGTTCTCGCTCCGCTGCCCGCAGCTCTTCCGTGCGTTCTGCCACCTCGCCCTGCAAAGCCTGCTGGGACGCAGTCATGACGTCAGCTTGCGCGCGCAAGGTGTCAAGCTCAGCGGTAAGCGCCTGGCTTTCCGTGCGCGCAGCCTCGGCAAGCGACAGAGCTTCGGTGAGTTCCTGATCCTGTTGATCGAAGCGTGCCTGCAGGGAAGCCAACTTCTGCTCCCCGGCGTGACCGGTCGATTCGATCGTCGCCTGGGCGTCGCCCAATTGTCGCTGCACATCGGCCAGTTGCTGCTGGCTCTGACCAAGCTCCGCCTCGCGCTTTTCAAGCGCCTTTTCGATCTCAGTGATTTTTTGCGCTTGCGTCTCGTGTTCTTCAGTCAGCGCTTCGAACCGGGCCTGCGCATCGTTAAGCACACCGCTTGCTTCCTGCTCGGACTGCTCTGCACGAGCGATCGCTTGCTCCAGCTGCAACTCCAGCGCTTTCTTCTCATCACCCACTCGGCCCAGATCACAGCGAACGCCGCGCAGATCGGAGGCCAGCACATCGACCTCGTTGTGAGCCATCTCGGCAGTGGCTATCAGATCGTCAGCTCGCTTCTTGAGCGATGCGATCTCGGTATTGGCTTCCTCCAGCGCAGCTGCACTACGAGCCGCTGCTGAATCACCGTTATCGAGTTCTTTGGTAACCGACTGCCACTTGTTTTGCCATTCGCTTAACTCGTCTTCCAGCTCCGCCACTCGCAGTGAACGCTCGTGTAAAGCGCCTTGGGCACTACGCAACTCCGAGCGAGCTTGCTCCAGCTTGCCGTCAAGTTCGCGTATGCGCTCATCGCGCGCACGGGCACCGGCGCCACCTTCAACAGCCGACTCGTCGGACTGGCCTGCGTCGGCTAGCTGGGCTTCGAGTTGGTTAACTCGTTCGGTGCGTTCGGCCAGAGCGGCCGCCAATTTGGGTACGCGAGATCGCCATTTCGCGATTTCTTCCTGCAAATGCGCAATTGACGACGCGCTGACATCAGCCGTGCTTTCGCTAGCGGCTTCGTCACTGCCTTCGACTTCGTTGTGGCCCTCGCGCGGCGGGCTTGCATGCACCATCGGTGATTCCATTACCGGTTTTTCCCGCAGCAATCCTGCCCAAGGCGCTCGCGCGCTACCGTTAGACACGTCTCATGTTCGCTGCCGAGTGGAAAAACACCGTCCACGCTGGATTCCGTTTTTTATACACACTGTTCACAAACCGAAACGTGTTTTGCGGTAACTTTCTCCTCGAAGAACACTTCTCGAAATTTATCGTCAACTAAGTTGCAAAGCACGGACGCGTTTCGCACCCATGTCTCTAACCGCTCTATTCATCCCTATATTCGTCATCGCAATGCTCATCGAGTACGCGTGGGGAATGCGTCGTGGCCGAAACACTTACGACTTCGCCGACACCGTTGCATCGGTACAGGTTGGCTCGCTGCGGCGCCTGCGCGGGCTCGCACCAATGGGCTATGTGACGATCCTGTCGCTCTGGCTTGCTGCACCGTTCGACCCGCAGACGCTGCCTCGGGATGAGATATGGGTCTGGTTGTCGGCCATCGTGCTTTGGGATTTTTTCAACTACTGGTCACATCGGCTAAGCCATGGCTGGAAGTTGTTATGGGCCACCCACGTCTCCCATCACTCCAGCGAGCACTTCAACCTGGCAGTCGCGCTACGCCAAAACGCAATGCCGCTCGTGAACTTTCTGTTTTTCGTGCCGCTGTTCATGCTCGGCTATCCACTCGACGTGATCGCAGCCGCCGTCGCCGTCAACGCGATCTATCAGACAATGGTGCACACCGAGCATGTCGGCAAACTGTGGGCTCCAATCGAGTACGTCATGGTGACTCCCTCCAATCATCGTGTTCACCACGCGCGTAACCCGAACTACATCGACAAAAACTTCGGCACGCTCTTCATCATCTGGGATCGACTGTTTGGCACTTACGCCGAAGAACGTGAGGAAGAAGCGTGCGAGTTCGGAATCACGACGCCAGTCGAAAGTTACAACCCGGTCTGGATAAACATGCATTTGTGGTGGCAGTACGCTAACGAGATGCTGCGCACCCCTCGCTGGCGCGACAAATTCACGATGTGGTTTCAGGCGCCCGCGCAGGCCACGCCCGGCGTATCGCCCATCGATATTCCCATGCCGGCTCCACGCAAGAAGCACCCGATGTCGAAGGCTGTGTACCTGTACACCGGCATCCAGTTTGTCGTGAGTTTCATCGTGGCCGGTATTCTGATCTGGAACATAAAAACCTTGGGGCTCAGCGTTGTCGCCCCGTTTGCCCTGCTCATCATTGGCTCGAGTTTCGTGCAAGGCGCCTGGCTTGACAGTCGAAATCGTGCCTGGATTGCGGACATCAGCTTCTGCGCCGCAGGCCTGCTCATCGTATTCGCCCTCATCGCACCTCGAGTGCCCGCTGCTGTAACCGCCGCGACTTTAGGCTACCTGCTAACCTGCTCCGTGGTGGCCTACGCGTTGCATCGTTACCTGCCAATCCGACACGCTCACTGGGATGAGCTTCACGAGTTAGAAACTACGGGCATTTCAAGCCGTGGTACGTCAGCTAAGCCCTACCATCCAGTCTGATTGTTCACGCTCGTTGGGCTTGCAAGGGCGACGGCTGCTGCCCCTGCCAACATGAGACTATAGCGACGTGAAGTTTCGCGTCCCCCTTCTGACTTTTTCAGTTTGCACAGCGCTCATCGCATTGTGGCTCATCGCTCCGCTCGGCAGCTCGTTGTTCGATGCGCTCGCATTGGATCAGGGCCGGACAATGCAGGCATGGCGGTTCGTCAGCGCCCATGCACTGCATACATCTGCAACCCATCTGGCCTGGAACATCGGGGCACTCGCCCTGATCGGCACAGCGATCGAGCTGGAATCTCGAACGCGGCTGGTGCTGGCTTTGCTGGTTGGTAGCGCTGCTGTCTCCGTATGGTTCTTCATGCAGGACGAGTTCACTCGCTACGTCGGCGCATCCGGCGCACTCAATACCCTGTTGATCGTTGCGCTCTATTGCCAGCGTCAACGGTTGTCCAACAAAGTCGCTGCGCTGATTGCGCTCATTGCCGCAATAAAGGTCATCATCGAGACCCTGACGCACACGTCTATAACATCGAGCCACATTCCCGGAGCTGCCTGGCCTTCCGCCACAGGCGCCCACGCGGCCGGATATGCCGCTGGCGTGGCGCTGGTGCTGCTGTGGGTAGCGCTCGACGCTCGCGCCAGGCAAACGGAGAAGCACGATTCGAAGGGCTGACCTGCGCGGCAGTTCGGTAGTCGCTGCCTAGACTCAATGATCTATCCATCAACTATCTATCCATCAACCCATCAACCCATCAACCCATCAACAATGGGCACTGGTTCAAAGACAGGCTGTCAGGCCACCGTAAGCTTGCCAGCAAGGCTCACAATACTGGCCAGGTAACTCTCGCATACACGAGCCGCCCACGAGATCAGGATCCTTCGCTGTTATGAAGACGCCAACACTATTCGCCAAGCCGAAGGCCTTACTTTCGGGTTTCCTTGCCGCACTCGTTCTACCACTGATGAGCAGCCACGCCGCGGCGCTCGACATCGATGTGATTATCGGTGGCAATCAATACACCGCCGTCCTCGAAGAGCGTACCGACCGGCTTGAACGCGCCATCGGAAGTGAGCTGAACTCTTCTCACTATTGGGGCCGTTTGCACGGCGAGTCCGACAGCTGGGTGAGCTTGTCCAGAGTCGACGGCAACTGGCAGGGCATCGCAGCGGTCGATGGTCGCCTGGAGATCATCGACAGCACGCCGAGTAACGACGGCGGCCTACACTTCAGTCAACCCGATACCCAGGCTTTGGGCACCTGCGCCACGCCCTCGAGCCAAGTCCTCGATGATCATCCGTTTGAGGTCGCAAGGGCGACGCTCGATATAAATAGCCAAGCCCCGGTTACTCTGCCGGCCACCTACTCGGACAACTGCGTTGCTACCGTCAATGGCATTTGCTTATTAGCCGAACTGGAAATGGCGTTCGATGCAGAATTTCAGCAGGACTTCCCTACCAATTTTCAGGACCAGGCCGCCTCCATGGTGAACATGGTCGAGGGCTACTACCGTAACGATCTGAACATCGCATTCGACCTTCTCACGCTGGAATTCGTCAACAACACCGTTTTCAGCACTACGACGAACGCCGATGATCTTCTCGATGACGTCAGAACCAAGAAAGACAGCAACCAACTGAGTTTCGTGCAGAACAGGCGCGCGTTGTTTCACCTTGTCACCGGGCGCGACTTCGACAGCACTACGGCCGGCATCGCCTACCTCGGCGTCGCTTGCTCATTCAACTTTAACTCCGGCGTGTCTCGCCTGGCGCCCGTATCAAATCCGAGCCTCCCTATCTCCGCGCTGATCACCGCGCACGAGATCGGCCACAACTTGGGCGCGGTGCACGACGGCGATGACAACGCATGCGCCAGTGGTTTCATCATGGCGCCATCGGTAAACCCGCAAGCCACAAACTTCTCGAGTTGCTCGATAGACGAGATCATCGCGGAAATAGACCTCAATGAGGCAAGCCTCGACAACTGTTTCAACTACCCAATCGACGTCAGCCTGAACGCCCGAGCCGGCAATCCGGTTGAGATGGACGCAGGCGCCAGCGCACAACTTCTTTTTGACGTGTCACTGGCCGAAGCGGGACGCGGCGCGGCGAGCGTCGATATCGATGGGGCGATCACGGCAGGCAGCGGCGAGATTACCGAGGCCACTGCCAACAGTAATGCCTGCACTATCGCAGCCGACGGCCTGAGCTACGCCTGCAACGTGGCCGGCAGCGCCGCGCCTGTGACGCTGGCAGTAACTGTTACGGCCAACGGCGCCGGAACCCTGGGCGTCAGTGCACAGGCAGACGCCGATAACGATCCTCAGCTCGTGGATGTCGATGAGGGCAATTCGAGTGCTTCAAGCAACATCACGGTCAACGCCGTCGTTGTGCTGTCGGCACCAACGAACCTGGGCGCCACCGCCGGTAGCAGCGCCATATCGCTGAGCTGGTCCGACAGCAATACTGACGAAGACGGGTTTCGCATCGAGAGAAACCGCGCCGGAGCCGGTTTCAGTACCCTGACCACCCTGGCGGCCAACAGCACGAGCTTCAGCGACAGCAATATCGATCTGGATACCGAGTACGAGTATCGAATCATCGCCACCGCGAACGGCCTGTCTGACTCGCAACCTTCGAACAGCGCAAGCGCAACGGTTGCCTCTCCGCCACCAACGCCACCGGCGAGCAGCGGTGGAGGTGGTGGGGGCGGCGGCAGCAGTGACTGGATACTGCTGCTACTCGCCGCGCTATCGCTGGCTGGTTATCGCGCTCGCGCGCCGCGCTAGCAGTCCGAGATTCCGGGCAGCCTGCCAACCAACCAGGCAGGGAAGGAGTCGGTTTGCTCCTCGCTCAGACCGACTACTCCTGGCAATGCATCGCGCACCAGTTCGAACCCTATCGCGGCGCTGGCAACCATCACCACGGTTTGCCGCGCCTCATCGAGGCTGTCCAAACCCAGACGATCTCGCAGAGCCTCCACCAGGTCCGCAAACAGATCCCGCTGATCCAGTCCGGTCGGTAGCGCTTGCTCGGTTACGTTGACCCACGCGGCAAGCCGCGCGTGTCCATCCCGCGCCATCGCGGTAAACAGACCGCGGCAAATCTCGGCAGGTTCCTGCGACGCCGGCCCCTGCAACGCATCAACCAGATCAGTGACCAGCGATTGCGTCAGCCGCTGCACAAGCGCCTGCTGCATCGCTTCAGCGCTGCCAAAATGATGTAACAGGGTCGCATGGGACATCCCAGCCGCCGCTGCTACGTCTTTGACGTTAAGACCCTTGAGCCCAATATCCCGCAACCGCTCCGCCGCAATCGACAATAGAAGCTCACGGGCTTGCTCTGGTGTTCGACGAACTCTGGCCAAAACGGCCTCCTGCTTGGAGAGTCACGTGGACTGCTGTCTTCAGCTTGATCGCCGCCGCCAGCTGTTGACATCAATGTTGATAGTGCTAGTGTTAACACTAATGTTAACAGCGTCGGCGACAGCCGGTGCATAGCTCAGCACACTGAACGCGATTTCTGAGCTTCACAGAACTGGATAGAGGTTCCCTGGATGACAAACGCCAATGCAACCGTAGCGCCGTCCTTCGCGCCGGCGACTCCAAAGCCAAACCACCGTCTCGCGCCAATCAAGGCGATGAAGGCGCTGAAACGCTTGATCAACGATCCTGAGCGCACCGAGGAAGTCTTTGAGATTCTGCGCGGGCTGTCTGGAAATTCCCTGTGGCACAGCTACGAGCGTTTTCGCCAGATTCCTGGCAGCGGCGAGTTGCTGGAGCGAAACCTGCTGACGACCCTGTCTGACCGCGATCGCCTCAAAGCCCTGCCGGCCGGCACATTGGGACACACCTACTATCAGTTCATCTACAACGAAAACCTGAGCGCCGACGGTCTGGTAGAAGCCAGCGAGTTCGATGAGGGCGTCGAACCAAACCCGCACCTGTTAGCCTTTGGTGAACGTAATCGAGATATGCACGATCTGTGGCACGTGACCACGAACTACGGCCGCGACACCTTCGGTGAGTTGTGCCTGCTGGCTTTCACCTATGCTCAGACCCGCAACTTCGGCATCCTCGCGATCATCATCATCGGGGCATTGAAAATAGCCCGTGAGCGCGGCCGTGGCGTATTCGGCGCCGCGTGGCAGGCTTACCGCGACGGCAAAAATGCCGAATGGTTACCTGCTGCAGACTGGGAGGCCCTACTCGAGCTGCCCTTGTCAGACGTACGCGAGCAGCTTCGAGTTGCTGCTCCCGAGCGTTACCGGGACATCCTCAACAGCCAGAGCCCGGGCCTTTCCGCTGCCTGAAGTCTTGCGCATCGGTAGCGGGCTAGCCCGCTACGCGATACACCTCAGAGCGCCAATCGTGACTGAACGGGTGCCAATAGCCCGGCATCCGCTGCGTCAGATTGAAGCCGATCAAATCTGCCTTGGGTGAGAAGAAGCTGTGGGTGCCAGCCATGCCACCCCAGAAATACTCACCTAGCGCGCTCGGATGATCATCGTCAGTCAACGACTCTCGAATGGCAAAACCAAGCCCAAACACAGTTCCCGGCATCGCCCACATCGGGAAGCTGACGTGCAAATCACCCTGAAGCTCGTTCGTCCTCATCGCACGCACGGAGTCTTCCGAGACGATCCGCACACCATCAAGGCTTCCACCCGAGCGCAGCATCAGCAGAAAGCGCAAGTAGTCAGATATCGTGGAAACCAGACCACCACCACCAGAAAGCAATGACGGCTTCGTCAGATACTGACCGGATTCGGAACTATCCACCTTGGGTAAGCCGGGCTTCATGGGGTCAAGAAGATCAGCAGCGGCATACATGGACACCAACCTGCCATGCTGACTCTGGGGAACGTGGAATCCGGTATCCGGCATCGCCAGCGGCGCAAAGATATGTTGGCTTAAGAAATCATCAAACGCTTCGCCGGAAGCAACCTCAATCAAGCGGGCAAGGATGTCCGTGCCGAAGGAATAGCGCCATGCGCTGCCGGGCTGATAAGCAAGAGGTACTGACGCAACCTTCTGACTCAGACCAGCAAGGGTCATTGTGCGATCACCAAGAATATCGATGCCAATTGCGGCATAGGCCTGATCGACCACCGACATAGGCTCGATGAACCCGTAGGAAAGGCCCGCGCTGTGGCTCATCGCCTGTCGAACGGTAGGCGGGCTTTTGACTGGTTCAACATCCTCGACAGACTGCGCATCCGATTTGAGAACGCTGATGTCAGAAAATTCAGGCAGGTATTTTGCCAACGGCGCGTCAAGTTCCAGACGTCCATCCTCAACCAGGATCATCGCCGCAACGGAGGTCACGAGTTTGGTGTTGGAATACATGCGGAATATCGCGTCTGGCGCCAGCGGATCTGCAGACTCAACATCTCGATAGCCCTGGGTATTGAAGTGAACCACTTCGCCGTTCTTAACCACAACAGAGGCGCAACAACCCAGAATCTCGGAATCGATATACCACTGCATACGCTCACTAAGCGCCGAAAAATCATATCCTCGATCTACTACTTCAAACGCCATGCGAATCCTCGTGTGTTAACTGAACAATGTCGTGCCGACGTTATTGTACCGGCAATCCAGCATTCGCAAGAACGCCCCAGCTGGGCACGATAATGTTGGCAAAACCGGCCGCTTTCGGCATTCTCAGCTCGCTCGCAGAACACGCGGCTTTCGGCGCCCGGAACCAACTTTCCTCGCACGGTTTTACGCTCGTTTTACCGTGCTTCTCGCCAGCCAGGCGGTGGTCTGCCTAAAATGCACAACACGAATCCCGGATCACTAAAGCGGAGAGCGACATGACGAAACTAACCACCATCGAAGGCATCGGCCCCGCCTACGAAGAAAAGCTGAACAGCGCCGGCATCAACAGCTGTGAAGAGCTCCTGGAGAAGGGCGCCACCGCTAAAGGTCGGGCGGAGATTGTCGAGGCCAGCGGCATGGACAAAGGCCGCATTCTGAAGTTTGTCAATCACGCCGATCTATGCCGCGTGAAAGGCGTGGGCGGCGAGTACTCAGAGCTGCTGGAAGCCGCCGGTGTTGATACCGTACCGGAACTCGCCCAGCGCAACTCAGACAACCTTGCTGCGAAAATGCAGGAAGTGAACGATGAGAAGAACCTCGTACGCTCAGTACCATCCGCCAAGCAAGTCGCGGACTGGGTAGAACAGGCAAAGGCGCTACCGAGGGTCATCACTCACTAACTCACCACAATAACTCGCGGGCAATGCATGCCTGCTGTGAACGGGGCATTGCGCCCCGTTTTTACTGGCGGACCACAATTCAGACGTTGGCCGCCCGCTAAGGAAATTTCATGAAGAACCAACGCCAGGCTTTCGCGATCGCGTTAGCCGTGTTCATGCTGAGTACCAGCACAAGCCATGCCGATACAATTGTGATGACAAATGGCGACAGAGCCAGCGGAACGGTCGTCGCCGTCGCAGGCGGTCGCGTTGCCTTCGCCACTGAACTCTTCGGCACTCTCGATGTGGCACTCGACGACGTCGCCAGCCTGACAACGGATGCTCCGGTGAACGTTAAGGTCGGCGGTGACAATGTGACCGGCCAACTCGCGAGCACCGGTAGCGCCGTTGAGATCGTCGATGCCAACGGCGCGCGCACGGACATCGCGCTGTCGGATATCGCGAGTATCTCGGTGCCTAACGACACGAGCGCCGCAGCGGCGGATTCAAGCTGGGTATCGACAGCGGACCTCTCCATTGTCATTACCAATGGCAACTCAGACACCCAAAGTGCAAGCGTGCGCACGAACTCTGTCTATGCGCACGGGCCTTACGAACATCAGCTCACCATTGCCGTTGATCAGGAGGAGGCTGAAGAGGAAACCACTCGCGACCAATACGACATCGGCTACGACTTCCGATATTTCTTCCGTGATGCATGGTATGCCGCCGCCAACGTTGGCTACTTCAGCGACAAGATCAAAGAAGTGGATCGACGAGTAACTGTCGGCGCTGCTATTGGCCATCGCGTATGGGATAACTCACTGGGCGCGCTGAGCCTCGAACTTGGCGCCAGCCAGGTTTTCGAATCTCTGGACGGTGAATCCGACAGCAACCCTGCCGCTCGCTGGGCACTGCAATACAATCGCTGGTTACAGCCGGAACGCTTCGAGCTTTTCCACAATCACGAACTGCTGAAAATCATCGGCTCTGACCGGGGCGAAGTATTGACCTCATCAACGGGCCTTCGGATGCACATATCCGATACCTGGAACGCGAACATTCGCACCGACGTTCAGCATGAGACCAAGCCACAACCGGGTAACGGCAAAACTGACGTTACCTACGCAATCGGCGTCGGCATAACGTTTTAGACGAGCAGCAGGCGTTACGAGTCAGCTCAGCGTTTTGCCGAGCTGACTCGGGCCATATACCCACTATCGCGATTCAAGCGCGACTGTCGAGCCACTCCCGAGCCACTCAAAACTCCCCCTCCGCGGGCTTCGGCAACGTCAGCGTGAACACGGAGCCGACGCCCTGCTGGCTCTCGACCCGAACGCTGCCGCCGTGACGCTCGGCAACGGTCTTCACAAATCGAAGCCCCAGCCCCGCCCCGCGTCTCGACGCCAGGTCCGGCGCAACCGAACGGTAGTAAGCTTCGAACACACGATCCAACTCAGCCGCCGGGATACCAAGCCCCTGATCGGTGACTCGAATCAGAACCTGAGACTCCTGCTCCACTACGGCGACGTCGACCCGACTGCCGGGCTCACTGTATTTGATGGCGTTACTGATTAGATTGATCAGCGCCCGCTCCAGCAACTCGCCATTGCCAGAAACCCAAATACCTTGATCTTCATCGAGTTCATCAGTAGTCGCGTGCTCATCAATCGATGTCAGAGGCTCGCTGGAGGAAGTGACCGTTATGTCGGCGCTCCTGGCAATCGCATACATCTGCTCGACAGCGTTATCGGCCAGATTGCCCATCTCACAGTCGTACAGCTCGAGTTGCTCCTGCGCCTGGGCACGGGACAGCGCCACAAACTGATCCCCCGCTGCCAACGCCTTCTGGGCATAGCGCTCGATCGCGGCAACATCGACACCATCATCGCGATTACGCACCGCTGCGAGAACGGACACCATTGGCGATCGCAAATCATGCGACAGAAAAGCCAGCGCTTCGTCTCGATCCCGCTGCGCAGAGCGTACATCCGACATGTCGGCTATCGTGATCAGCCATCGCGGTGGCAGGCCATGCTCACCGGGCAGACGGTTCGCTGCGACGAATACCGGTAGCTCTGCGATCACACTTTCGAAATCGATTTGCTTTCCCTCTATCACCACCCGGCGGTAAAGGTCTTTGCGCGACTGGCCCAGCGGCATCGTCAACTCAGCTAACGCGGCTTCGAATTCGGCCCCAACGATTGCAGCAGGACCAAGAAGTTCGCGTGCAGCGGAGTTAACAAATACAACCTCGCCAAGCTCTGACAGAATCAGCACCCCACTCGCCATTTGCTCGATGCCAAGCAAACCGATATCTCTACCAAGCCGAACTTCGTCCGCCCGCAGCTGAAGCGTGCGGATCTGCGCCGCTAATACTTCGCCGGGCAATGGAGCGGTCGCGGCAACGTCGTTGCGACTACCGGCGAGCGTGCGCTCGATGAGATCGCGCTCGGCAGCCGACAACGCGCTAGCGCGAGAGAAACTCTCAACCGACAACGGCTCGCCAGCATCCGCGGCGATGTCGGCTCCCAACAACTGAGCGAGCCGTTCCGCAACGTCGCGAATCTTCGGTACTTGCCCCTGAGCCCAACGATCATGCTCAAGCTGCACGCGCGACAGTTCGTCTTCCAGGAAGCGAGCCGCGATGCGCTGCCGACGCCAGCTCCAGGCCGGATAGATCAGCAGGCAGGTGAGCGCAGCCGCACCAAGCGGCAGATGCATATTGCCCAGTACGAGAGCAACGCCGGTAATGCTTAGGGGCAGGAGCGCGAAGATGACAGCAACACTCAACATCAATCCCGCCCGCAAAGTGGGCAGCAGCAATGCCGGCCCGATCACACAGACCAACCCCACCAGATACCACCACAGTGGATCCAGTTCGCGAATGAGCTCGTTCTGAACGATCGCGTTATAGAGCGATGCGTTGAATTCGACACCGGTCATTGGCCGAGACTGGCTGGACACGGGAACGGTCACCTGATCACCCAGACCAGAGGCGGTGAAGCCAATGAATACGACCCGATCATTGAGCAGCATCCGCAAAGACTCATCACTCATGACATCGAGCGCAGACACTTCGCGCACGGAGCCAGGAGGCCCGACAAACGGCACGTAGTAAAACTCACACTGCACGATGTTGATCGTGAACTGAGCTGGGGGCTCACACGGACGAGGCAGAAACTCAGTCGCCTCCATACGCTGCGCCAACGCCAAGGTGACGTGGGGCCAGCGCGCCTCGCCAATGCCCTGGTAGAGATAGACCCCGCGAACAATCGCATCGCTATCCAACTCAACGTGGATGTGTCCGAGCACGTCAACGGCGGACATGAACTCAACCGGTGGCAGTATTTCCAAGGCCGGTTCAGCGTGAGCGATGACATCGAGCGCAACCGGCAAGGCAACGGTATCAGCGGCTTCAAAGCTCTCTCGCATCCGCCTGTCTCCGGCTTCGTCATAACTGCCGGCATAAAGTACGTCTACTAAAACGGCTCGCGGGCCCGCCGCGGCGACCGCCTCAATTAGCTGCGCCTGCACTTCACGGGGCCACGGCCACCGGCCAGTCGCATCAAGCGTGCGCTGATCGATGCCAACGACGATCACATCGTCCGTCAATTCAATCGTGAAGGAGCTGACCCAGGCGTCGTAGATGGCCCGATCGAGTGTTGCAAACCAGCGGCCGTGCGTCGCAGCAAGCAGGAACACCACAGCAACGACAAACAGCACTGTGCGCTCGAGGCGAATACGCTGGCCGGGATCTCTCGAGCTTCTCATCATGGCCGTCGCCAATAGCGCGCTAGAGCGCGAGCAACGGAGCCAGCATACTCAGTAGCCACCAGCGCGACACCGGTGGCCCGGAGAACTTCTCGATTGCGGGTTGCGACGTGATGCCGTTTGCGATGCTGACGAGTTGAACCTCGTACTGACGGCCCGGCTTCACCGGAATCGAGAAACTCGCCTCGCTCGTCAGCTCACTGATCAGTGTTCGGCCCCGACTATCAAGCACACTCACGCGAACCTGTTCAGCATTCGCCGGTGCAGTCCACGACACTGTCGCTGATTTCTCTTCCGCTGCGACTAGTACGTCGACTTCACTCACAGCATCTGGCTGTACAGAAAATTCAGCAGGCATACCGAAAGCCGTGTCCGCTGCGCGCACCTGCATAGAGTAACGACCCGGTGCGAATGTCTCCACGGACAACTCGTTTTCTGCAACGGTAAGCTCACGACGGGCGCCGGTAGAATCCGTAACCTGCACATCGTACGGGGGCTGACTTGGCGACCAGCTCAGCACGCGCTTGCGTGCACTGCGTTGAAGCTCCGGCACTGGACCGACCCGACCAATGCTCACGCTCTGCCTGGCTTCAAACCCTTCGAGACCACTGTCTGCGATGGCACGCACCGACAGCAGATAATCGCCCTGAGCTTCGGGCGCAAACTGATACACGGCGGAGCTGACGATAACCTGAGTATCAGGGACATCGAGCCGATCCGGGCGAAACAGCTTCACGCGGTAGCCGCTCGCTTCAGCCAAAGCCTGCCACTGGAATTGCGATTCCGGCGGCAGCATCCCCCGCGGAGCAGTAACTGACGGCGCGGCGAGAAGCGTCTCCTTTACTACTCCAGCTGCGCTCGCCACCACCCCAAAGCCTGCCGGGACTTCTGACGTCTGCGCAGGCTGCACAAAATCGATGCTGCCGGTGACGGTTTCGCTCAGCGTTTTGTCAGCACCAACTGACACCCGGAAGTTAGTGCCCCGCACCGCCGCCACGCCGCTGGGCGTTGCTACCCGAAATCTGGACCCGGTTCGCTGGCGCACGACCTGAGACTCCCCGCGGCCACGCAGATAGCGCAGGTGGGTATCGACCATACCCGTATCACCGAAGACCGTAAGCACGTTGAAAAGCACCTCGGACTCAGGCGCCACACGCAAAATCGAACCATCCGCAAAGCGCACCGCTGCTGAGCCGGAACTCGTGCGAATGATCATCCCCATCTGTACTTCTGAACCGATAGCAACACTCATATCGCCCTGGTCAGCCACCAGAACGACATCGCCCTGCACGTCCACTACCACGGCATGAGCAGGCGCACGGACGAGCCAATCAACGGGAATGCGCAAGCGCGAACCGGGCCGAATGTCCGCAGCGTCGGCTATCGAATTGTGTGTCGCGAGCTCGTCTGCGTAGTTCGCACTGCCACAGTACTTGGCGGCAAGTGACCACAGCTCATCGCCGGGCCGAATGGTGTAGACCCAGTCTTCAGCGATCGCAGGACGCGGCGACAGCAACAACAAAATAAGGGAGATGCCGGCAACGGCGCGACGAGCCAACACTCGGGAATACGTTTGAATCAGACTTCCTCCAGTCGATAGCCATGCTGATAGATCGTCTTGATACGATAGCCGGATTCCGGATTGATGTTCAGTCGTTTTCGAATTCGAGAGATGTGCACATCCACTGTACGGGTTTTCAAACCCGATACGTTCCAAACTTCACGCATGAGTTGCTCACGCGACAGCAGGGCGCCAACGTTGCGAAACAGATACCACGCCAGATCAAAGTCTTTGGCGGTCAGATCCGCCTCCTCACCGTTGACATAAGCTGTCTTGGACTGCGGCACAAACCGATAGCAGCCCACTTCAAAATCAAGCTCTTCACCGCCAAGACGCCGGCTCAGAGCGGCCACCCGCGCCATAAATTCAGCCTTGGCAATCTGTTTGACCATGTAGTCATCTGCACCAGATCTGAGCGCGTGCACGATGTCCGCTTCTGAATCCCGTGCAGTGACAAACAGTATTGGCACATGCCAGGTGACCTGGCTACGAATCTGCTCCAGCATATCGATGCCGGTGGTGTCTGGGAGTTCCCAATCGAGTATCAGAAGATCGAACCGGCCATCAGCCAGGGCGGGCTTCAGCTCTTCACCACTCGCGTAGTGGGCCACTTCATGGCCAGCTTCCTGCAGCCAACCAACCAGTATTGCCGCCTGATTCGGATCATCTTCCAGGAGTGTTACCCGCATCACCTATTCCTTATATCGCCTCACCCGACAGATGAGGCATTCATCAACCCTAGCTAGCGGTGGGCGCGCCCATTGGACCAGCTTTTCCTTCGAGTATCCGGGCAAGCGCTGCCACAGCTGAGCGAACCACACTGACCGGAATACCCACTTTGCCAGACAAACGATCTGCATCGATGCTCGCGCGGAGTTCCGCTGCACTCGGCATTCGAGCCCGAAACTGACCTGCGACATCCTGAAACAGCTGATCGCACTGACCCCGACTGATCCCTAAACCGGCAAGCGTTGTCCGCAACTCGGTGGATTGGCTAAGCAGCTCGTCGGTCCAGGTCAAGGCTGCGAACTCGGCGTGCCCAAAAGTGTTACCCGCTGCAATTGTTCTGTCCGCCGCGGGCGCTTTATCCGCCGCAACTGCTCTATCCGCCGCGGTTTTTTTATAAGCCGCGGGCGCTCTCCGTATCTTTCTTGTTGCACCCAACTTCATGGCTTGCCGCCTGGATACCGTTAATCCGCGCGAGTCGCGATCTGACTATCAAACGACAGTCGCGACCCGCATTTGCTTGCGTCGTCGCTAGTCTCCGATCTTGCCGAGCCAGCGCTGCACTTGTTGACCCGCGGCATCACGACCACCAAGGCCGAAGGCCAGCGCAAACGCGACCGCCAGAGCACCGAGCGTCAGTCCAAACGCGAGGTTCACGATGTCATCGGCGAGACCCATCGCTCGAAGGCCCATCGCAAGAACCAGGCCGAGAATGGCAAAACGCGCAACTGGCGCTAGCGAGCTGCCTGCGTTCGTCAGGCCCTGGTAGGCAATATTTGCAAGCCAGTTGCCCACTGCCAGAATCACCAGACCAACTAAAATACTGCCAGCGAAGGAGAGCACTTGATTCAATGCTGCTGATAATCCTGCCATCTCCAGAGCCGCTGCTGCCTGCACAGCGGCAGACAGCACGATGAAGAAAAGCAATACGCCCGAGGCGAAGCGCGCGAAGGATGTGCCAGCAAACACACCATCAGCACCTATTCGAGCCGGCAGAGTATCCGCACCAAGCCCAACCAGAAGCTGCTGCACCAGCGAGCTGATGATTCGGCCACCAACAATCGCGACCGTCAGGATCAAGGCGGCTTTGAGCAGCTTCGGCAGAGCGCCGAGAAGCGCTGTCATCATGTTGGTCGCGGGCTCAGAGATCACCTGGATGTCCAGTTTCTCGAGAGCAGCCAGAAGGAAAGGTGCGAAAACCAGCACGAAGGCAATGACGTAGAGCACCTTGGAAACATCGATACCGGTGAGTCCGCCCCGTGACATCAGCGCTTCGATCCCGCTACCAGCCATCTCCACCAGAGATGCGACAATGTAGGCAAGAATGTATCCAGCCAGGCCGATAAACCCCGCCCCGATGATGTTGGGCACGGCACCCAGGAGCGTATCGAACATCGAGCTTATGGGTTGCAGCACTTCGCTGTAGCCCAGAGAGTTCAGAACAAACACGAGCACAAACAGCAGCACCAGGAAAAACACCAGACGCGACATCAGGTGAGCAAGCTTGTCACCGTCTTCCTCGCTGCCCATGCGCGCTCCCAGCCCGCTGGCGCCTACGAGCTTACGAGTGCCGGATGCCAGCAGTCGAGCCACCACATAACCGACCAGAAAAACCAGAACGGCGCCAACCGCATCTGGCATGAAGCCACCGAGCTGGTCCATCACTGGTCGCAGCAAATCATTTAGAAATTCCATGTATCCCCCTCACACCTGAATCAGTTGAGTCGATCGAATATAGCGAAGGGGAACGGAATACCGGACAATTGGACTTTGATTTTGCATGCCTTTTACGCTCTTGACGGGTGAAAGACCGAGCATGCCCACACTATGCACTGGCAAACCGGACACTCGGCCGCCAGCACACCCAGAGACGAGCGCACATGACCACCCTAATACCGATCGGCGGAAGCCTTGAAGATGACGTCAGGCTGATCAATCAACTCGGCGTGATGAGCAACCGCCACGGCTTGATTACCGGGGCGACGGGCACTGGTAAGACTGTCACGCTGCAGGTCATCGCCGAAGGCTTCTCTCGCGCTGGTGTGCCGGTTTTCGCGACCGATATCAAAGGCGACCTCACGGGAATCGCGCAGGCTGGCAAGCCGCATAAGGAGATCGACAGACGCCTGGCTCACATACCCATCGACGGCTATGAACAACAGGCTTACCCGACGATTCTGTGGGACATATACGGCAAGAAAGGCCACCCTGTCAGAACCACCATCTCTGAGATGGGGCCGCTGATTCTGGCGAACCTTCTGGATCTGAACGATACCCAGACTGGCATCCTCTACGCCTGTTTTGCCATCGCCGATGACGAAGGCATGTTGCTGCTGGATCTGAAGGACTTCCGCTCCCTGCTGGCCTGGATGGGCGAGAACGCCAAATCGCTACGCAACACCTACGGCAACATCAGCTCCGCATCAATCGGCGCTATCCAGCGACGGTTGCTCGTGCTCGAACAACAAGGTGGAGACCTGTTCTTCGGCGAGCCGGCGCTCGAGCTGGCTGATCTGATGCGCCAGGATTTATCCGGCAAAGGCATCATCAACCTGCTGGATGCAACCAAGCTCACGCGCGATGCGCCCAACCTCTACGCGGCTTTTCTCATGTGGTTGTTGTCCGAGTTGTTCGAGGAGCTACCTGAAGCCGGCGATCTCGACCAGCCCAAGCTCGTTCTGTTCTTCGATGAGGCGCACCTGCTTTTCAACGATATGCCCAAGCCTCTGCTCGAAAAGGTGGAACAGGTTGTGCGGCTGATTCGCTCTAAATCGGTTGGCGTCTATTTCGTGACCCAGAATCCTGCGGACGTACCGGAAGCTGTACTTGGGCAACTCGGCCTGAAAGTGCAACACGCGCTGCGCGCGTTCACACCAAAAGATCAGAAGACCGTACGCGCCGTTGCGTCCAACCTGCGTAGCGACGGCAGCTTCGATATCGCCGAGGCGATCACGACCGTTGGCCAGGGTGAGGCGGTTGTATCCGGGCTGGATGAAAACGGCGCGCCATCGTTTGCCAGCAAGACGCTGGTCTGCCCGCCGGAATCCAAGATCGGTCCGCTGTCGGCAAAGGCGCTGAAAGCGTTGCGCGCTCGATCACCGGTCAGCAGCAAGTACGACGAGACTATCGATCGGGAGTCTGCCTACGAGATGTTGCAGCAGCGCGCGGAGAAAGCCGCTGAGGCGGCTGCCAAACAGGAGGAGGCCGATGCCAAAGCGAGTGCCAGATCCAAATCACGCAGCAAGAAATCGAGCAGCCGAAAGTCCAGCCGTCAATCCGTCGGCGAGACATTCATGAAGAGTGCCGTCCGATCAATTGGACGTTCGCTCGGTACGCGCCTCATGCGCGGGATACTCGGCTCGCTACTCAAATAGCTGTGCGATGAACTGTAAAAACTGCAGTGCGACTCTCACCAGTGAATTTTGTGGTGAGTGCGGACAACCGGTGGCCAACAACCGCATGCGTGCTGGCTACATTCATCGGCTTCGTATGCTTCGCAGCATCCCTCGCGTACGGTCAGAGCCTAATGCTCAAGCCAACCCTGTTCAGCTGAACACGCGCGTGTACTACAGCCCAATCTCCGAGGAGACTTTGTTTTGACGTCAGGAAAGAAGAAAGGCATGTCGATTGGCGTACTGATTGTTGTCGCAATCATTACCTACCTCACCGGCGGCGATGTCGGTGCGCTGCTGTCTGGCTTCAGCAACACTCAAACATCGACTCAAACATCCACTCAACCCGAGACCACCAGTCCACGCGCCGAGCCGGCGGATAACCACCGATTCGATCAGCTCTTCGCAGAGCAACGCTCGGATGTGATCGTGACAGACAGCGCGCGCATCAAGCGGGTGCTCAGCGACGACAACAAAGGCTCACGACACCAGCGCATGCTCGTCGAAACTCCCTCGGGGCTGACCGTTCTGATCGCACACAACATCGATCTCGCACCACGCGTACCTGACCCACAGGTCGGCAGCGAGATCAGTTTTCAGGGTGAATACGAATGGACCGAAAAGGGAGGTGTGCTGCACTGGACTCATCACGATCCCGCGGGCAGACACCCGGGCGGTTGGCTGGAGTACCGCGGTAAGCGCTACGAATAACGCAGCACCTACCGCTGTTGCTACGTCCGCTTAAGCTGCTGACGCCAGCAACTAGTACGTGTACTCGGGTGCAGGACCAAAGTCCCAGACGAGAACGGTTGCTGTCAGCAAGCCGACAAACGCAACCAATGCCACTGCGAACACGGCACTCGCATAGAGAAAGCCACGTTCCGAGCTGACTTTCATGATGTAGGGAACGCCGAGATACAGAAGGTAGATGCAGTAGCACGCCACGAGTACACCCAGACCAACATCGAGCCACAACAGCGGATATAGCCCTAGAAGTCCGGCAAGGAAGAATGGCGATGCTGTGTAGGAGATGAGGGTAACGCCGGACGATAGGCTACCGATCTCGCCATAGGTGTCTGACATCCAGCTAACCATAGCGCCGAGGAACAACACCCCCGCAACCATCGCCAGGTAAAACAGCACACACATCGGTAATGCGCTCTCCGGTGTCAGCCGAATCACTTCGCTCGAGAAACTCCAGCCCTGCACGGTCACACCGTAATACCAGCAAAGCGCCGGAATAAGCGCAAAAGGAATCGTGTGCAGCAGTAGCACCTTGAACAGCGATGGGCTATCTGCCGCGATGGCTGCCCATCCGCGTCGTGGAGCAAAGAGAATCAGTAACCCGTTAATCACCGTCTGCATGTAAATCTCCCCTCATGAGTGATGTCATTCTTCGTTGTCTGTAGATGGAGTTTTCGATTGCCGCGTCTCATCCGACGCCTCCCGCAGCGCAATGAGCGCGCCACGATCCATGTCGTCAAATTGGCGGCTCTTGACCGCCCACAAGAAGCAGAGCCCGGCAACGCTCATGATCGCGAAGGAAATCAGAATCAGTAGCAGCATCGCCTGCATCAGCCGGCTCCCTGGGCTGTCGCCAGCGCCAATGTATGTTCGTCGCCCGGTGGCAGGGGCTGATCGCGCAGAACGCGTGTGGCATTAGCGAGAACCAACAATGAGCTGGACGCCATACCTATCGCCGCCAGCCAGGGTGGAGCGAAGCCAAACGCAGCCAGCGGAATCGCCGTTAGGTTATACAGCGCGGCCCAGAGCAGATTTTGACGCATGATCGTCAACATCCTGCGCCCAACCTGCACAAGAGAGGTCAGCGCACCGAGCCGATCAGACAAAAGCAGTACATCCGCTCGCGACTTCACCAGGTCCGATGTCTCAAGCGTGGCCGCTGAAACCGCCGCACCGGCAAGGGCAGGCACATCATTGATGCCATCGCCAACAAAGAGCGCGGCCTGATCTGCGAGACGCTCTGCTTTGGATTCGGGCGTGCAGCCCGCGATGTAATCGATATCCAGTTGCGTGGCGACTGCTCGACAATGGGCATCGTCATCCCCACTCAAGATCACTGAACGAATACCCAGCCTCGCCAGTTCAGAAATCGTACTCCTGGCATCTGCGCGCAGCCTCGTAGCAAGATCTATTCGCGCGGCGAGTTTCTGATCAATTCGAACAAAGAAGCTTACGGTCGATGGGGCCGAGACGTTTGTTGATGCTAGTTGCGCCGATACGAAATCGGCACTGCCAACCTGTATCCGACGGCCATCTACAACGCCACTGATGCCGGCTCCGGCAACGGTCTCCACCTGTTCCGCCTGCATGGCATCGGCTGTTCGAAACGCCGTTGCGAATGGATGCGAGGAGTGTTTCTGCAGCGCCGCGACTGCACCGCGAAGCCAGGCTTCATCGACATTCGAATAGCGCTCTATGTGTTGGATAGAAAGAAGCGGTTCAGTGAGGGTGCCGGTCTTGTCGAAATACACGTCGCGAATAGCGCTTACCGACTCCAGGGCAGCACTGTTTTTAACCAATACGCCCTTCTGTCGCAGGCTGGACATCGCAGCGGTTAGCGCAGCTGGAGAGGCCAGCGCCAGCGCGCATGGACAGCTAACCACTAAAACGGCCAGGGCCGCCGACAGCGCTCGACCTGGATCTACCAGGCTCCAGCCAATGTAGGTCGCTGCCGCCAAACAGAGAACGACGGGCACAAACACGCGCGCCACTCGGTCTGCCAGCCGAACCAGAGCGTGTTTGCCACCGTGTAGCGTCTTCGCCAACTCATCAATCTGAGCAAGCCGAGTGGCGGATGCAGTTGTCGTTGCAGCGAGGGAAAAGCCGGCACCAAGATTGATCGTTCCAGCATAGACCGCCTCACCAACGCTCCGCCGCGCTATTGCCGATTCGCCGGTCAGCACCGATTCATCAAGGGCAACATCGGATGCGCCGGGCGATTCGTCGATGACTCCATCAACGGGTATCAACTCACCCTCAGCAATCCACAGCACATCACCGATGGTCAACTCTTTAAGCGGCACAGGCTGCCAGCGACCATCGGCATTCCTGCGCTGGGCAGTGCGCGGCAAACTGGCAAGTACGCCATCGCTGATTGTCAGCGAGTTGCGCAAGCGCGCATCAAAATAGCGTGCACCCAGCATCAGGAAGGTAAACATGACAACCGAATCAAAATACACCTCGCCGGTGCCTTTGAACGTCGCCACCAGGGAGGCAGAGAACGCAACGGCGATAGCGAGCGCAATGGGTACATCCATATTCAACCCGCGAGCTGGTCCGCCAACACCAAGACAGCTAAGCGCACTGGTGAAGAACGGCAAAGCACAATAGCTGACGACAGGAATGCAAAAGATCAGCGATGAAAGTTGCAGTAGTTGCCGAAAGTGTTCTTCCATTCCGTAGAAGCCGCCCGCGTAGAGCGCAACCGACACCATCATGACCTGCATCATCGCAAGCCCCGCGATTCCCAGGCGCGAAAGCAGACGCCGATCTTCATCAGATGAACCCAGCGACGCGGAGAGCAACGATGCGCTAAAACCCGCATCCACAATCCGGCTGATTAGCTCATCGCTGCGAACACCGTCCTCGTGCTCAATGAAAACCTCCCGGCGTACGGGATTAACCTCGCAGCCAATCACGTTGGGCACACGGGCAAGTGCCGCCTCTACCTTGCCAACACAGGCGGCGCAGTGCATATCCGCAATGGCGAGGCTTGTAATCACTACCCTTCCTCGCGCCAGCTGGTCTTGTTTAGCGCCGGTGTTTCCCTGGGTATCTCCTGATCAGCACCGGAGAACGACACGACGATTGCGGTTATCCCCATCGCAACACTAATCAACGGTAGCGTAATGACTAAAACCAGCTCCTTCTTCTTATACCAGCGCATCATCGAGCTCCTGTTTGACTCATCGGTGAAAGAAAACGGGTTTCTTCCGAAACACATCGATCGTCGATCGCTCGACAAACCTTGAGCACGACTTCGGAATTCGCTGAAACCGGCGCTGAGGCGCGTAAAGACATCGCCAGATTTACGACCTCGCCAGGCTCAATCGTCACATCGCTTTGGCTCGCAAGCTCCACCCAGTCCGGGCTTTCAACGGCTATCTCATAGCTCGCCGGCGACTGGGTCTTGTTCATTATTTTCAGCTGGTAATCGTTCCGTATGCCTTCAGCGCTTTCGTGATAAAGCTCACCCCTGTCTCGAAGCACATCGAACGCAAACGAGCTGCGATTCAACAGCGCTGCGATGAATGCGCCGATCAGAACGAGACATATCAAGGCATAACCAATGCTTCGGGCACGCAACCAACGAATCTCGCCGCCTTCCAGCGCATGGAACGTGGTGTATCTGACGAGGCCGGGCTCGTACCCCATCTTGTCCATCACCTGGTTGCAGGCATCGATGCAATGAGCGCAGCCGATGCACTCGTACTGCAAACCATCGCGGATATCGATTCCGGTTGGGCATACTTGAACGCATAACTGACAATCAATGCAGTCACCCAACTCCGGGCTGGGTACGCCGCGTTTGCGTGAGCCTCGAGTCTCCCCGCGTCGCTCGTCGTAAGAGACGATGAGCGTATCTTTGTCGAACATGGCTGACTGAAAGCGTGCATAGGGGCACATGTATTTGCAGACCTGTTCTCGCATCCAACCTGCATTGATGTAGGTCGCAAGCGTAAAGAACACAATCCATGACACGACCATCAAACTGACATCAAACGTCAAAAGATCTGGGATCAGCTCGCGCACTGGCACAAAGTATGAAACGAAAGCAATACCGGTTAGCGCCGCGAAGCCCAGCCACATAACGTGCTTGACTGTCCTCTTGCGCAACTTCTCGAACGACATGGGAGCTTGATCAAGACGCATGCGCTGATGCCGCGGGCCTTCTGCGAACTGCTCGATCCACATGAAGATTGCAGTCCAAACGGTTTGCGGACACGTGTAGCCACACCACAATCGACCAACAACCGTGGTCACCGTGAATAGACCAAACGCTGCGATCATCAGCAGCCAGCCAAGCAGCCAGAAATCCTGTGGCCAGATCGTCAGGCCAAAGAAATGAAACTGCCGCGCAGGTAGATCAAAGAGTATCGCCTGCCGATCTCCCCAGTTCAGTAGCGGAACCAGGAAATAGCCAAGCAATAACGGCCAACCTGAAAAGAAGCGCAGGCGCTGATAGAAACCACCAACAAACCTCGTGAAGATTTTCTCACGCTTCTGGTACAGATCTTTGGGACCGAACCCCTCAAGGGTGATGGGTTCGGCTCCATCGCCAGTCTGTTGCACCGATTTAGGGTTGGGATCAGCGTTCATGCTTCACTTACGCGCCAGTAAGTCTGATTGGGTTTATGGCCGACATTCGTCTATTCACCTTTCCTGGAAAGCGAGCTGACATAGCCTGCGAGAATGTGGGCCTTCTCCTCACTCAACACGTCTGCATGCGCTGGCATGTTGTTATTGCGGCCATGTCGAATGGTGAAACTGATCTCTTCGAGCGAGCTGCCGTACAGCCAGGAATCATTCGCCAGATTTGGCGCGCCCAGAAGCGGATTGCCCGTGTGATCGGCCTGATGACAGGCAACACAGAAGGTTGCGTAGTGTTTGCCTCCTGCCTCGGCCAGATCTGCATCGTGTTCAAGACCAGCAACTTTGCGAACATATTGCGCTGTCTGCTGTACGCCATCCTCGCCAAGCGCGGCGCCCCAAGGCGCCATGATTCCGGACCGACCACCGAGAATCGTCTGCTTAATCGCTGCGAAGTCGCTGCCCCATAACCACTCATCATCGGTCAGGTTGGGGAAACCATAGCCACCACCGCCACCAACACCGTGACAGGCGGTACAGTGGTTGATGAACAATCGTCGTCCGACCTGTTGCGCTTGTCTGTTAGCGGCAAGCTCCGGAGGTGACAGTGCGGCCAGCTCTCGGTAAAGCGGGGCAAATCGCTCCTCGTGAGCCTCGGCAGCCTCTTCGAACTGACTCGTCGACGTCCAGCCAGAGATCCCCGCAAAGTTACCAAGGCCCGGATACCAGATCAGGTAACCAACCGCGAATACCACCGTGCCAACAAACATCCACACCCACCACATGGGCAGTGGGTTATCCAGCTCTTCAATCCCGTCCCATACATGGCCGGTGGTCTTGTCACCCGACGTTGATCGGTTGCTGAACAACAACCACAGACAGCCGATGAGGGAACCCACCGTGCCGATGATGACAAACCAGTGCCAGCCGCCGCTCATGATGATTCTCCTTTGCTGGCGTCTACGCGCCCTGACTGACGTTGATCCTGGTCCGCGAAAGGCAGATGCGCGCTATCGTTCCAACGCGCCTTACGAGAGGGTGCGTAGACCCAGAAAAGCAATGCGGAGAACGCAACCACAACACTGATCAGAGAAAAGAGGGTTCCACTCATTTGCCTGCTCCATACCGACGCATGTCACTACCGAGGGATTGCAGATATGCGATCAACGCATCGCTCTCCAACTGGCCCTTAACCTGTTCACTGGCCGCGGCAACTTCCTCATCGCTGTACGGCACACCCAACATCTGCAGAACGGCAAACTTGTCGGATGTGGTCTCGCCACTGAGCTGCGTTTCGAACAGCCATGGGTACGCCGGCATGTTGGATACGGGCACTACGCTTCGCGGGTCCATCAGATGAGCTCTGTGCCATTCGTCGCTGTAGCGGCCGCCAACTCGCGCCAGATCAGGGCCGGTGCGCTTGGAGCCCCAAAGGAATGGCCGCTCATAAACGTCTTCCCCCGCCACCGAGTAGTGCCCATAGCGGCCGACCTCAGCCTGCAGGGGCCGAACCATTTGGGTATGGCACACGGTGCAACCTTCCCGGATATAAATGTCACGGCCTTCGAGTTGAAGCGCCGTGTAAGGCTTCAGATCCGCAACGGGCTTCGTTGCGCTCTGTTCAAACACCAGCGGGAAAAGCTCGATCATGCCGCCCAGGCTCACCGCGACCAGCGTCAACGCAATCAGGTAGCCAACTTTCGTTTCGAGTGGTTTGCTCATGATGCTGTCTCCACGGCAGGGGTCTCACCGGGCCGTGAAACCAACGGGGTTGCGGGCGATTCGTCCTCGACCCGCGTTTTGCCTTTCGCGGTCATCACCGTGTTGTAAGCCATGATGAGCATGCCGCTGAAGAAGATGGCGCCGCCAATGAAGCGGGCGTAGTAACCGGGGTAACTCGCCTCCACCGTCTCAGCAAAGCTGTAGGTGAGCGTTCCATCGATACTGACAGCACGCCACATCAACCCCTGGAGCAGCCCATTCACCCACATCGAGGCGATGTAGATCACCGTACCGATGGTGGACAGCCAGAAGTGCACGTTGATCAGCTTGACGCTGTACATGTCGCCCGCTTTGCGACCAAACATGATCGGCAGCAGGTGGTACATCGCGCCGATAGAGATCATCGCGACCCAGCCGAGCGCGCCGGAGTGCACGTGGCCGATGGTCCAGTCCGTGTTGTGCGACAGCGCATTGATGGTCTTTATCGACATCATCGGGCCTTCAAACGTCGACATGCCGTAGAAAGACAAAGAGACGATGAGAAACTTGATGATCGGGTCTGTGCGCAATTTGTCCCACGCACCGGACAGCGTCATGATGCCGTTGATCATGCCGCCCCAGGACGGAGCCAGAAGAACCAGCGACATAACCATGCCAAGGCCCTGTGCCCAGTCCGGCAGGGATGTGTAGTGCAAATGGTGCGGCCCGGCCCAGACATAAATCGCAATCAGCGCCCAGAAGTGGACGATGGACAGCCGGTACGAATAGATCGGCCGGTCAGCCTGCTTCGGCACAAAGTAGTACATGATTCCGAGGAAGCCGGCGGTCAGAAAGAAACCTACCGCGTTATGGCCATACCACCACTGCACCATTGCATCCACGGAGCCCGGGTAAATCGAGTAGCTCTTAAACGCCGATACCGGAACGGCGAGGCTGTTAAAGATGTGTAGAACGGCGACCCCGATGATCAATGCACCGAAGAACCAGTTGGCAACATAGATGTGCTGAACACGGCGTTTGGCGATCGTGCCGAAGAAGACGACACCGAACGAAACCCAAACCACAGCGATCAGGATGTCGATCGGCCACTCGAGCTCGGCGTACTCCTTGGAGGATGTAATCCCAAGCGGCAACGTGATCGCCGCGGACAAGATGACCAACTGCCAGCCCCAAAAGACAAACTCAGCGAGCCCTTTGGATATGAGCCTCGTCTGACCGGTCTTCTGTACAACGTAGAAGGCGCTGGCCATGAGCGCGCAACCGCCAAAAGCAAAGATCACCGCGTTTGTGTGCAGTGGTCGAAGCCGGCCGTAGCTGAGCCACGGCAAGTCGAAATTCAGCGCAGGCCACGCGAGCTGAGCAGCGATAAGCAGGCCCACTCCCATCCCGACGATGCCCCAGACCACGGTCATCACCGCAAATCGGCGAACGACCGCCAGGTCGTATTCGGATTCGTCTAACACTCTATTCCCCAGTCCTAGCTACTGTTGGTCAGCGTTGATCGGCGCACGAGCCCACCACCGGTGACGGTTAACGGCGCAAGGTTAGAGAGAGATGCGGAGTCTTCTAATCCGTGGAACCCGAAGTGCTTATGAGGGATAGCAGTTGTCGATCGACAATGGGTTTACGCAGAACATGGGAAATGCCGCAGCGTCGAGCGTCCGGACCGTGCCGCTCTTCGCGATCGGAACTCAACAGCACGAACAGCGTGTCCCGTCGGTGAGCCTGAAGATCCGCATGCACGCGGTAGCCATCGCTGTCCGGAAGCTGTGCTTCGCAGATCACCAGGTCTGGATAAAGGTCAGGCAGAGCGTGGAAAAAGGCTCTCGCAGTCGCGAAAGTGACGACAGATAAACCTTCAACTTCGAGCAAGGTCACCAGGGAATCACGTACCGCCGGATCAGGTTCCAGCGCACAAACTACGCCAGATGGCTGGGGGGCATCGATATCGAGGTGCATTTCCATCACGTTACGCTAGAGCCGAAGCACAGCTCAGGCCATCAGGGGTTACCCCTAGTCCAACGTGAAGAGCTTCCGAAGCGGAGCCGCTATTCCGGCGTCGCCGCCAGCACTAACTCGAACAGATCATTGAACCGCTCAACCGTGCCATCGAACATGGGATCACTCATATCCCGCGCTTGCGTTTCCAGCTCGCGCCAGGTCTCGTCGGTCAACAGGCGCAGGGCCATAGGAAACAATTGCTGCTCCTCCCGGTTCATATGACCGTGTTGTAGATCGCTGTACGCCAGCAAATCCTCGCGCAGGCGCTCCACCGGCAGGACAACATCCCGCAGAATGAGATCGATATCCTCCGCCAGTTTCTGGGTACGTACGTATATCTCCGAGTGTTCTGACATATTGCGGCTGACCAGCGCCCACTCACTTGGTTTCAGCCCGCTATTAACCAACCTGTCGAATAGCTCATCTTCCAACCGATGGTGCACCGCTTCTGGGTAGCCTGCGAGGTATTCGACGATATCCCTGAGCACAATGCCGTCGACGCCGGCGCTATCCAGGGCATCAATCTGCGCGTCAAGAAGCTGCAACACACGCCCAATGCGGCGATGATCACGACGCAATTGGGTCATCAGGAATGGCGAGGCGTCCGACATGGCTATCCAGCATGAAGCATTGAGGGTGCCTGGCTAAATATGAAAGTCGAACGCTCAGGGGAAAATACGGGTTTACCCCGGTATGCGAGTACCTCGGCTCGTCGCAGCCACTACTCACCGCATGCCTTCATCAAGAAGGCATGGCTTTCAGATTGCTAGAGATTCAGGAGAGGTCGGACGCCTCAGGCCTCACGATGACTCGTACAGGATTTTCATGCGCACTAGCTCGGCGAGTGTGCGCGCGTGCATTTTTCGCATGACCTGGCTGCGGTGAATCTCAACGGTGCGCTCGCTGATTTCCAATTCGATCGCGATCACCTTGTTAGCCTGGCCCGATGCGACCCGCTCAAACACCTCGGACTCTCTTGGCGTCAGCGTTTCGATGGCCGCTCGAACCTGCGCGATAGCCTGTTGCTGATCGCGATCGGTCTCTTCACGGTGTAGAGCTTCATGGATGCGATCGAGCAACTCCTGATCGCGAAACGGCTTACGAATGAAATCGACAGCACCGCGCCGCATGGCATCTACGGCCATAGGAATATCGCCGTGCCCCGTGATGAAGATGATGGGCAGTGTGGAGCCCTTCTCTGCGAGCACCTGCTGAAGCTCCAGGCCACTCATTCCGGGCATGCGGATATCCAGAACCAGCGCACCACGCAATTCAGGCGTGAAAGCGTCGAGAAACTCCTGGGCATCGGAGAATGCCTGGTACTCGATATCAACCGTATCCAGCAACATTCCGACCGCATCTCGAACCGGTTCGTCGTCATCGACAATAAATACTTTGCCTGCGTTACTCATTACTTGTCCTATGTAGCGTCAGATAATATGGCGCGCGCTTCATCTCTCGCCCAATCTCCGGGGCCAATCTGGTGCTATTCGCAATCATGTTAGCCCTCGCTTGCAGCGTCGTCGGAGTAATCCAGGTCATCTGCATACGGCAACCAAAAACGAAACGTAACACCCGGGCCAACATTGTTCTCGTAGTCGAGCTCGCCGCTGTGGTCACGAATGATGGAGCGACAAATCGACAAGCCCATACCCATCCCATCACTCTTTGTGGAGTGAAATGCGCCAAAAACAAGATCTTGTTGATCATCTTCGATCCCAGGCCCCACGTCTGCCACCGTAACCGAGACTCCAGATCGCTCCTCAGCAACCGCAACGTCTATCCGATTGCCGTTGCTGCAATTCACATCATCCATTGCGTCAATCGCATTACGCAAAAGGTTGAGCGCGACCTGCTGGATCTGAACGGGATCGCAAAAGACCTTCGCAACTGGCTCACTGACGCTGTACACCACTTCAATTCCGTGTGCCCTCGCATCACCAGCTGCCAGATGCTGCAGCTCTGCCAGAAGCTCTGGCATGTCAACCATCTCCCGCTGACCGCCTTCATTGCGAACGAAACGCTGTATGCGTTCGATAACCGAACCCGCACGCAGAGCCTGTGTATTGAGTTTCTGCAAAGCACCTGAGAGCTTGTCGCGATCGAGGTTGGGACGCTGCAGAAGCTTGATTGAAGCCTGGGCATACATCGCGATGGCTGTCAGCGGCTGGTTGATCTCGTGCGCGATGCTAGCGGTCATCTCCCCCATCGTGCTCAAGCGGCCAACGCGAGCTAGGTGTTCTCGCTGTTCGGCAATGGCCAGTTCTGAGGCTTTCTGCAGGGACAGATCACGAACAATGCCGGTGAAATAGGTTTCACCATCTCCGGGTAGCGCCTTGATCGCGAGGTAGATGGGAAACTCTGTGCCCGCAGACGTTACGGCGGTGAGTTCCCGGCCGATACCGATAATGGTCGCATTACCCGTTTCGAGATACCGATCGACAAACGCCTGATGGCTCGACCGATAAGGCTCCGGCATCAATACAGAAATCTGTTGGCCGAGTAGCTCGCTTTCGCGATAGCCGAACATATCGAACGTTGATTGGTTTGCGGAGAGAATGTGACCGCCTGAATCGATCGTGATGATCGCATCGACAACAGCGTCTAGAACGCTTATCGCGTTGTCTTGCAGCCATTGTCTGGCGGTCTTGTCCATTCGCGCATCACCTGAAAGGTCAGGCTCGTCCTCGATCGATAAGAGTGTGCTCGTAGACTCGTGATTATCACCCCTGCGAGCGCCGGAAAGAAACAAGCGTGGCGCATAGCGCTACGCAATGACTAAGTAGTTTCCGAAGCGAGCGCGGTGGCTTTGCGAATAACTCACCCATCCCTCGCGATTTAGCATTATCTGTATCGGGACACTATCTGTATCGGGAAGACTGCACGACAGCTTCAGCGCGATAGCCTATAAGCGGGCCACTGCGGCCTTTTCACGATACAGTTCCTCTTACTCACAACCGAGGTGGACACCATGCCTAACAACTCGCACTACAAACACGTTCTGATCGCGGTCGACACCACCGACGAGGCGGATGAAGTCATGGCTGCGGCGCAGGCTGTCATACCGGATGGTTGCCGCTCCTCGGCGGTAACCGTCGTGAAGCCACTGGCTCGCGTCTATGGCGGCCTGGACATGTCGACAATGGCCGACACCTCGATCACATTCGAGCAGGAAGCGCTTAAGCAATCTGCGGCCTCACTGACCAAGCTCGCTGGCGGCTACGGCGTTGCCGCTGAAGACTGCCACGTCCGGCTCGGCACCCCCGCTCATGAGATTCGCAGCATTGCCGAGGAGCTCGGTGCTGACCTCATTGTGCTGGGCACGCACGGCCGTCATGGCCTTGGCCTGGTGCTCGGCTCTACTGCCAATTCAGTGCTACACGGTGTCAAGTGCGACGTGTTGTCTGTGAAGATTCATCCGGTCGACGATTGATCAACGGTCTCAACCGGCTCCTCGGGAGCGAGGATGGGCTCTCCGGCCAACGCTCGCTCACACGCGGAGCCGGCGTTGGCCAGACGCTTGAACATACCCTCGGCCAGAATCGACACGCCCCCGGTGGACATAGCTGCCCCCACCGCGGCGCCGCTCTTCAATAATCCAGCTGCATCAGCAGTCGGTTTCGGCGCCGATAGCGTTCCGCCAAGTTTCAGAAACTTAACAACGGAGCCAACATTGACACCGACGCCTGCTCTCGATGAGGGGCTCAGACCGATGGACAGTGTTTCATCGCCAAGGTCGATGCTGCCGTCACCAACGATCTCCATCTTCTCAGTTTCGACAACGAGCGAGTTGCTTGCCTGCAGCACGCCGCCCGAAACATCGAATTGCACCAGCGCGCAATCCAGCCGCGTTGTCGGATCCGTTCTGGCAAACGGGTTGAGTTTATTCAACGTCTCCATCAAGAGATCGGAACCAATCAGCTCGAACGTATCATTCTGAACCACGGCGTCCTGCACGGTCACAAGGATAGAACCATCGAGCGAGCCAGCCAGGGCGGCAGAACTCTGTCCCGCGCCAGATAGCTCAATCCGTGCAATTAACGCACCTCCAGTCAGATCCTCTTCCGGCACAATCCCAAATGCTTGTAGATCTATTCCTTCCAGATTGAACGCGGAAATCAGCTGCACCGCCTCGCCCTGCAGCGTCAGCCCAAGCGAGCCAGTAAATCCACCATTGCCAAACACACCGTCGATCGGTGCAACACTGAGCACACCGTTTTCGCCACGCACCCCCAGCTCCACCTGTGAAAACACAGCGTCAAGGATATGCAACTCGCTAACGTTCAGATCCACATCAACAAATGTGCGCGCGAGCCAGGACCAGTTGATGGGAGCATCGGAAAACACTCGGCCTGCGGCGGGTTCGACCGCCGTCGTTGCTGGCTCATCAGGCGTCGGCTGCGTTCGTGGCACATACAATTGCGGCGCTTGCAGCACAGAGACGATACGAAGCGGTGAGAATTCAAGCGAGCCGGATCCATTGAGCGAATTCGGACCCCAGTGCAAGCTCGTCAGCTCAAAGGAGAGCCGGTCCACTTCGCCATCCAGGCCAACCGCGAGATCGAGCGGTAGAACATCATCGTCTGCCAGCGGCACCTGATCGCGCAGCCCAAACAACTCATCGATCTCCACCTCAACAATGAATGTGGGTAAGGAGAGTTCAGCGCTAACACTGAGAGCATCGCCGCCCGCATCCGCAAGCGCTACTTTGAGCGTGGCGCCGGCAAGCGGTCGCAGATCCAACGGTTGTCGCGGTGACGAGGCATCGTCGATTGCCTCGGCATCCGTATTTGCGGATGGCGTCAGCAGCGGCGAGACGTCCAACCGCTGCGCGCTGACAACGAGGCGAGATGGCGCGCCGTGTTTGAGACGGCCGGTTACATCAACCGCCAGATCCATGACATCACCCACCACCGAGAAATCGGCACCGGTTGCGGAATCGGATGCATCGGGACTCAGGCTACCCGCCAGTTTGACAAGCGCGGGCTGGCCTGAACTTTCGAACACACTGATGTTCGTGAACACAAGCCCTTCGAGGTGCGACAGCGGCGCGAGATCCAGCTCAACCGAGTCGGAGTCAGCGCCTGCGTCCGACGCTGCAGCCTCCGTGGGAGGCAGGCGATCGAGATAGGCACGCACCGTGTTCAATTCGCCGCCAACCCAGGCTTCGCTGGACAAATAGTCTATTGGGCTAACCGTAACCGACGCATCGGCAACAGCCACGAAGGGTTCACCAACACTCAGAGCGGAGACCTGCAGATTCCGGATGTCTAACTGCAGGGGAAAAAAGGTCACGCTGAGGCCGTCATACGAAAGCGCGTATCCCGCGCGCTCGGCCAAACTCTCAAGCAGCGGCGAAAAGGCGGCGGGCGCAAATCGAAGAACGGCCAACGCCACCACAACCAGCACCAGCAGTACGCCCAGCAGCCAACGAATTACCCGTAACATGATCTGGTCTCCAAATGAGTCTCTGAGTGCGCCGAGGCTCGTAGAAAGCGGTGCTGTCCTGTCGCCGTGTATCCCTGCATCGAGTGACAAGCGCGATAGCTGGCTCGATGGAATTCGGTCCGACACGCCGCAGACAGCAACGCCAGCTTGTGCAAGCATGACACGGTAGGCGTCAATCCAGCGCAAACGCCTGGCACTGCACATCCGCCTACTAATACGCCTGGTCCAACGGGAGACATCGCGCGTATAGCTAAAGAGACTACAGCTAGAGAGGCAAGCCAATAGCTATGACAAGTTTTTACAGAACCACAACCTACCTGCCGCGGCGGCAGACGACCCGCATCGCCTTGCTTGTCTCGATCACGGCGCTCATGCTCAGCGTACAACCGTTACTGGCCACTGAAGCGGCCTCGATCGATGGTCACTGGCGCCTCGACAACGACGCAACCGTCGCCGTGCAGCCAGAAGACGCGCGTAAATCAAATTTTGGTTTTGGCCGAGTCAAGCCCAGCATCACCGTGGGCGGTGTACCGATACCGCTTCCAGGAGGTGAGCAAACTCAAGACCTTGGCCAACCCAAAGACCCCGAGGAGTTGCACTGCGGAATTCTGACCATTGCAACCACCGCCAAAGCTGTTGAGCTCACCTACGATGGTGATGCCAGCGCTAAGTGGCGAAGCGGAGATTTCCGGGGCATGACCACGCGCTGGAGCCGAAGTCGGCTGACCAACCGCTATCAGACCATGTCCAGGAAGGTGAATAAGCGCTTTGAACTTCGAAGTGACGGAATGCTCGAAGTCACCATCGTCATCAAACCGAAAAGCGGCAAAAAGGTTACCTACAAAAGAGTGTTCCAACGCTTCGATCCAGCCAGCGAGCCGGTAGCCGACGAACCACAAGCCGCAGCAACCTAGCGTCAAACACATGGGCTCTGATCAATCGGCGCGGCACTGAACATGGCACACAAGCACAACATCAACAGGCAACCGCAATAGGCCGCACCGCCAACACGCAGCCCTGTTACAGTCTGCGTATGCGAGTGCTCTGGTTGATTGTGGGAATTCTGTCGCTGGTGTCCGGCGTCATCGGCCTGGCTGTACCCCTGTGGCCGTCGACACCGTTTCTATTGCTTGCAGCTTTCGCCTTCTCCCGCGGCTCCGAACGACTGCATCACTGGTTACACCACCATCGATACCTCGGACCGCCAATACATCAATGGCGTGCTCACAAAGCGATTTCACGCAGTAGCAAGGTTACCGGGGTTGCGCTCATGCTGGTCGCCTTCTTGAGCTCAATTGCCATGCAGGTGCCCTGGTGGGCTCTGACCGCGCAGGTCGCTGTTCTGATTCCCGTCGCGGTGTTTCTTATGACACGGCCGGAACCGCCAATAGATCTGGGTCGCCAGTTACTTAACCCCGACGCGTTTCCGCACGAGGTTTCCGCGCTGCAGCTGATCGAGACACACCTTTCCTGGATCGTGTTGACCGGCGACTACGCCTATAAGATCAAAAAGGCGATCAAACTGAACTTTGTGGACTTCTCAACCCTGGACCTGCGCCGCGACAGTTGCGTCGAGGAACTGCGTTTGAATCGCCAATTCACGCCGCAACTCTATCTGGACGTGGTCCCTATCCTGGGGTCTGCACGGACACCACGAGTTGGCGAGCCAGGCGATACCGAAGGGGCGTTCGAATGGGCTGTGAAGATGTTGCAGTTCAACCCCGATGACACTTTGGATCGGGCTCTAAGCGATTCGCGCCTCACACCCGAACTGTTTGCCGACTTCGGGACCGTTCTCGCCGGCCTTCACAGCCAACAGCAGCCGCTGTACGAACCCGACGTCACCAGCCTCGATGCGCTGATTAAACCCATGACAGACAATTTCGCAACGCTCATGTCGAGCCCGAGCGGTCGAGAGCATGAAGCTGTGATCAGCGCGCTGCGCGAGCGCCTGGACTCCGATGTACTCGCGTTAGGTGGCCGGCTGGTGCAACGGGCCGATGATGGTTTCATTCGCGAGTGCCACGGTGATCTGCACCTGGGTAACCTGCTGCTCACAGACGATGGCATCCGGACGTTCGATGCGCTGGAGTTCAACAGATTGTTGCGCTGTATCGACCCAATCAGTGATGTGGCATTTCTGTACATGGATTGCGCCGAACACGATCGCGAAGACCTCGCATTCGCCTTTGCCGATGCCTACTTCGACACCAGTGGCGACTACAACGGCATGGCTCTGTTGCCTCTTTACGCCCGCTATCGATCTGTTGTGCGCGCGAAGGTAGCCGCGCTACAGGCCGATCAACAGCTCCCGGGAGCGCGCCGGGATCTCGCGCATCGATTGGACTGGACGCTCGCTCGCAGCACGCGCACTCCGGGTTGCCTGATCATCATGTGTGGGCTGTCTGGCTCCGGGAAATCCTATCTGTCTGAGCGTCTGGTGCATCGCAGCTATGCGCTGCGCATTCGCTCCGATGTAATGCGGAAACAGCATGCCGGGCTCGCGCCATTGGACAACTCGAACTCCGGGGTCGATGCCGGCATCTATAGCGCCGATCACGCGCAGGCGACCTACAACTCAATGGCCGAGCTTGCGGAGATACTCCTGCGCGAGGGCGAAAACGTCATCATCGATGCAGCATGTCTGCTTGCCTCCCAACGTCAGAGGCTGGCCAGTGCCGCCGGAACTGGGCCATGCGTAGTGGTCTATGCCGATGCCCCAGGGTCTGTTCTTCGAGAACGCATTTGGCAACGCCAACGCAACGCCAACGATCCGTCGGAGGCAACTGTGGATGTGCTGAATAAACAATTGCAGCGCTTCGAACCGCCGCGCGGCGACCATGTCATTCGCGTTGACGCCGCGGGGCAAGTAGACCTGGACGAGCTCGCTCAACGAATTCGCGAAGATACTGAGCGCCAGCGCGCGCAGCACGAAACATAAAGCTCGGCTGGACCACACAACCGCCTTTCGTGACAGCGGCTGTGCAGCCTGGCTACCATGCAGACATGAACCTACTGCCTGGCATTCCGGAAGACGCGCTCGAGTGGCAATTTGTTCGCGCCAGCGGCCCCGGCGGTCAGAACGTGAACAAGGTAGCAACCGCGGTACAACTGCGTGTCGATGTCGGCGCAACTCAACTGGCCGAACCGGTTCGTCGTCGGCTACTGGCATTGGCCGGCAGTCGTGCAACGCGCGACGGTTACCTCATTATCGCCGCTGAACGCTTCCGGTCCCAGGCGCGCAACCGAGTAGATGCGCTAGAGCGGCTTTCCGATCTGATCGAGCAAGCCCGCATCGTGCCCAAGAAGCGAGTGCCGACAAAACCCAGCCGGGCCGCCAAAGAGCGCCGCAAAACCGGCAAGAAAAAGCGCGCACAGCTGAAATCGAATCGTCGCAAGCCGACGATGGACTGACGCCGCCGCCTGCAAAGCCAGCGTCTTTCAGGCATTGTGCTTCGCCGGGCTCAACGAACCAGCCATCGCCATCACATCATGTCACCCCGCGCTAAGTATCTAACAGGAACCTTCACCTGGTTCGCAGCCTTCGGTATCCAGGGGGTGTTGTTCGCGTGGCTCGTGACCATGGTGCTGGATCAGAGCGCCGCCATGGTTGGCTTTGCCCAAATGGCTTTGCTGCTTCCGGGCACTCTGCTCATGCTGTTCGGCGGAGCCGTTAGCGATGTGCTCGGACCCAAGCGTGTCGTAGTATCGGCACAGTGCTTTGCGCTCGTGCCGCTGCTTTTTCTGATTTATGTTCTGACGAGCGACACGCTCAGTTACAACGCGATGTTGATCTACGGTGTGTTGATGGGCATCGCCCAGGCATTCGTCACACCCAGCCGGGACGGCATGCTCAATGCGGTGGCCGGCAACCGTCTGCAAAGGACAGTTGTGTTCGCGACGATGATGCAGTTCGGCGGCCAGATTGTGGGCTTCATTCTGGCTGGATTTGCCGATCGCTTCGGGCCAGTGCCGATCGTGATCGCCCAGTGTGTTCTGCTTAGCGCCGGCGCCCTCGCCTACAGTCGGGTGCCGATCAGCTATGAGCCGCAAACACGCCAACACAGCTTCATTCGCTCGATGGGACGCTCCATCGCGGACGGCGCTCGAACCGTGATTGGCAACAAATCGATGGTAGCTGTCATGGTTCAGAACGTCGCAATGGCCATGTTCTTCATGAGTTCATACCTGGTGGGCCTGCCCATTCTCATTCGCGAGGTGTTCGACGGCAGCGCTCAAGACCTATCCTGGATCAACATGGCCAACTCGGCAGGGCTCGTTCTGACGGCAGCCCTGCTTCTGCCCTATGGCGACGTAAAGAGGCCCGGCAGAACACTCCTGCTCAACCACGGTATCGGTGCTCTCACGCTCGCGGCCGGTGCGCTCTCCGGCTCGTTCGTATGGCTGGCCGTGTTCATATTCGCCTGGGGTCTCAACGGTGGCTTCGCGATCGCCATGTCACGTTCGATCATGCAGCAACTGGCACCGACGCATCAGGTAAGTCGAGTCATGTCCTTCTACAACTTGTCCTTCATGGGCGCCGGACCCATCGGAATGTTGCTGGGCGGCTTCCTCGCCGCTCGATACGGACCCGCCCAGGCGATTATCATCAGCTGTGGACTCATGCTGATCGTCAACCTGTCCACCACCGTGTGGTCTCCACTCTGGCGTCTCAGCCTCGACGATTCAGCGCCGCTACAACCATCTGACTGAACCTTACGAACGGAGACTCGCTGTGTCTGCTTCCCTCGTCAACACGCTTATCCCTCACTGCAAACGGCCTTCCCTGGAAGCGCTCCAGAGGGTGGCGAACGCTGCGCGCGAGGGCGATGCAGAAGGACGATTGCATGTGTGCGGTGCGATGCTGTGGGCAGCCTTTGCTTCTCCCGCGGCAACGACATCGGTGTTCGACGCATTAAGCCACGCCTGGCTCCTGCGCGGGCAAAGCGAGCCAGGTAGCTGGGATTCTCAGGAGTGCCCGTTGCCACAGGGTTTCTGGCAGGCATTTGAAGACGTACTCGATGGTTCGGACGCCGGCTACGATGCAACGAGCATCACCACCACCGTTGCCGCTTTGAACGCGCACGTTCATTCGGATTTTACAGAGCTGGCAGAGCGCGCCGCTGCTGCACACCCAGGCGCAGATGGTGCAGTTCATAAGACCGCGCCTGGATTGCTCTCACTCGCCGAGCTGGCTCGCCAGCCCAAGGGCTCACTGGCCCGCGAGCTGCACAGTATGTGGGTAGACAACAATTTTGATCCGGAAGTTCTGGATCGAGACGCCATAGGCCTTGCTCAGCTGCCACTAGCTTTGCGCTATCTCAATACCCGCATCCTGCAAATGCACGATGTCTGGCACCTCATTGCCGGATACCAGACGACCGCTTTGCATGAGATCGCCATCTCAGCGTTTCAACTTGCCCAGTTCGGGCACAACTACTCTGGCCAGTTCCTGGCGACCGTCGCCTGCATCAGTCATCGCAACGCACCAGAAGGTTTTGGGCTACTTCTGCAAACCATTAGTGAAGCGTGGCAGCACGGCAGAAATGTGACTCCCCTAATGGCAGTTGACTGGGAATCGTGCTGGCACAAGGACATTGACAGCCTGCGCAATGAACTGGCCGTTCCGGTTTTCGAGGGAAGCTTCCCAGCCGACCTGTTCGAGCAGCTGAGAGGCGATGCCGCTTAACAGCAATTAACGTTCGTTAAGACCGGCTGATTTCGATACATCACGCTTACAACCAGTAAAAACACTGATCTTTCGCAGCACGTTTTACATCTTGGTTGCACCAACGGCATCGCACAGACAGATCATCTACCCGCCTCTTGCCATACTGCTCCGGCATCGAACGCAAATTCTCAAACAGAGGCAAATCATGAAAAAGATTCTTTCCACAGCCCTGACAGCCGCTGCGCTGGTCGTGGCTCCAAGCGCCATGGGCTCACTGCTCTACGAGTACGATGTAGGCCCTGGTAACTTCGGCAACAGCGGCTTGAACGCTGATCAGCGCGCATACGATTCGATCAGCGCCAGCTACAACACAGATGGCACGCTGACATTCGCCACCGAGTTTGGTGCAGAAGCAGCCGACGGTTTCTGGACTGTGTTCTCAACGGGCCCGAACCCGAAGCGTCACGATAAAGAACTGGCGATCCTGTATGGCGATCTCTCATCAGGCGACTTGTTCGCTTATGAGTACAACGGTCTCAACAGCGCCAACTCCTGGAACACTCCGGGCAACCTGCTGGATTCGTTCAGCGGCGCGATCACCAACACGGGATCAGGCTTCTCGCTGTCTATTGATGCCAACAACATCAACAACGCCAACCTGTCCAGCGACTGGACCGGCGTTGAGTTCGGCGAAAACATCGGCCTGTGGTATCACCCAACCTGGGGCACGAACATGACGACGGATCCGTTCTCGTTCAGCTACAGCAATCAGGGTTGGTACGACATCTCGAACCACACCACGACCGTTACCGACGTTCCTGAGCCAGGCACAGTGGCTCTGTTTGCTAGCGCATTGCTTGGTCTCTTCGGCTTACGCCGACGTCGCATCGCTGCCTAGAACAACAATAACAATGCGTACGATGTGAGTAAGCGGGCTTCGGCCCGCTTTTTAGGCCGCTTTTTCTTATCGCTCGCATTGCGCGCGATAAGAAAAAGCGGCCAGACTCAACCCCCGCGAGAGCGGCAGACGATTTTCCACGTCGCAACGCGACGACGAAAATCTGTCGAGAGCGTCAACCTACTACCACCGCCCAACTACTACCATCACCTAACTACTACCATCACCTAACCTCATCCATCGCCCAACCACCTCCTTGCTCAACCTACCTCCGGTTACTCACCCCACCTTTGCGGCCCAGGGGCCTTTTCTTACCGCTCGCATCGCGAGCGATAAGAAAAAGCTCCCAGACTCAACACCCGAGAGAGCGGCAGACGATTTTCCACGTCGCAACGCGACAA
>JANSWO010000008.1 GCA_024743435.1 Pseudomonadaceae bacterium
CAGCACATGAATGCTAGGCGCAATAAACGGCAATCTTTGAGGACGCTAGTCCTGATGTTTGCCCTCGCACTGCCGACTTCGCAGATGTTTGCGCAGGAGCAGACCAACAATGACCCGTGGGAACCGCTCAACCGGAAAACTCATGCACTGAACGACTTTGCAGATCGTTGGGTTCTGCGGCCGGTTGCCGTGGGTTATGACACCGTGACGCCAGGAATAGTGCAGGATGGTATCGGAAATTTTTTCGACAACCTTGGCACTCCCGGCGTTGCTATCAATCAGATCCTTCAGGGCAAGCCGAGGTTGGCGGCTTCCGATACCGGGCGTTTCCTTCTCAACTCAACGTTCGGCATTGCCGGGCTCATCGATATCGCGTCTCGCGTTGGCTTGCCTGCGCACAGCGAGGACTTCGGTCAGACCTTTGGTCGCTGGGGAATTGATTCAGGGCCATATCTGGTTGTGCCGTTTCGCGGGCCGTCTACGGTGCGCGATGCGATAGGAATGGGGTTCGATACTCTGTTGAACCCGCTTCGTTTGGTGGATCACGAACCCACGCGCTACAGCATGTTGGCCGCAAGCATCATCGATACACGGGCCAGCCTGCTATCCGCGGAAGACCTCATCAGCGGCGACGAGTACGTCTTCATTCGCGAAGCCTACCTGCAACGCAGGCACTTTTTGATCACGGATGGCGTCGTAGAGGATGACCCTTTTCTGGATGACTTCGATGAGTAAATGCTGATCGGAGGGACGCGCTACTCGCCGTCTCGAGCGGCAAGTTTCGCGTTGATGAAATCACCGTGCTCCACATACAGAAGATCGCTGATATGTCGAATGCGGCCTTCCTCGACGGGCGCTACCTCAGCATCCGCGAGTGCTACTCGCCATAACGCCTCGATAAGCGCACAGCGCTGGTCGTAGGACCAGCGCCTCATCAGTTCAGCCGTGAACTCGATGACACCAACCTGCTCTGCTATGTGGGCCTCAGCGCGTACCAGAGCTGCCTCAACGTCCGCCAGCTCAAGGCCGGTCAAATCGCGTAGCCCATCGGTTGCCGCTCGGCGCTCCTCCGCGGAGACATTGTGATCCGCCCACGCCACTTCGATCAGCAGCACAGCGACGGTATAAGCCAGATCGATCGCGCTGGCTGCAACTTCCGAACCCGCCCGCGCTCCGTCATCGTTCAAGCCGAACAACGCTTTCAGACGTGCCAGGCTCATGCGGCGCGGTCACGCAGGTGGTCGAGTGCCGCCAGTACATCTGCTGTACCGGCGCCGTCTTTACGCGGCAGCTCCGACAGCGCCCGTCGATAAGCGCGAGCGCCTGGAAAGCCGTTAAAGATTGCCAGCATGTGCCTTGTCATTGCGTGCAATCGCTCGCCCTCGCGCAGCTTGTTGTCAACATAGTCGAGGTGCTCAGTGAGCAGGCTCAGACGATCAGCCAATGATAGAGAGCCGTCTCTCGCATGCTCGATATCGGCCAGTAGCGCTGGGTTGTGGTACGCCGCTCTGCCAATCATGACACTGTCGAATCGAGCGCTGAGCTCGTTAAACTGGCTGCGTTCGGTAACGCCGCCGTTAACGATGACCGGTACGGACGGAAAGCAGGTACGAACGCGCTCGGCGCGCTCATAGTTCAGTGGCGGGATATTCCGATTCTGCGCGGGAGACAGCCCGTTGAGAAACGCCTTGCGCGCGTGCACAACCAATGCTGCGTTGCCCGCGGCGTTTACCGCCTCAACAAACGCAAAGAGGAACGCTTCGCTGTCCTCGTCATCGACTCCTATCCGGGTCTTAACCGTCACCGGTATGGGCACGGCGCTCACCATCGCGCTCACACACTCCGCGACCAGAGTCGGCTCGCGCATCAGGCACGCACCGAACGCGCCCTTTTGGACGCGGGGGGAGGGGCAACCGACATTCAGATTGATCTCCCGATAGCCTGCAGCGGCGCCCAAACGAGCGCAGCGGGCAAGCTCCTCAGGATCACTGCCGCCCAGCTGCAACGCCAGTGGCTGCTCGCTGACATCGAAGCCGAGGAAACGCTCCACATCACCGGAAAGCAGCGCGCGCGTTGTCACCATCTCGGTATACAACAGAGCGCTGGGGCTGAATCTTCGCAGCAATACACGACAGTGCCGATCGGTCCACTCCATCATCGGCGCAACCGAGACGGGTGCTAGTGCAACCGGGGCGGTCGGGCAGGGCACTCGCGTGATTGTCTGTCGTTCTGGCGGCATGGCTGGTAAGGGTTCACCTACGCAAATAGAAACCAGGCGTCGAGACAACGCCTGGCCCGGGTACTCATTGGCCTAGGTGCTCATTGTAGCTGACTGGATACGGGCCTTATCATGCTTTCATGCACAGGCACGCTTCCGACAACCACGCCCGACCCGGTCACATCAGCTCACTGTTTGTACCGCTTTATGGGCTATTCCTTCCGGCGGGAAGCCCGGCTTGAACGAGTTGATCGCCCGGCCTGAGCTGAAGCCGCTGCTGGAAGCGGGCGATGCATTTGAAGTGCTCATGAACCTGCCTGGTCAATCCATGCGTGAGGTAGCCAGCCGCTCAACTCGGCTCGTACGGATTGCAGACAAACCCTACTACTGCAAGTTCCATCGAGGCGTGGGCTGGCGTGAGATCTTCAAGAACCTGATTATTGGACGGCTCGCGGTCGTTGATGCAAATAACGAGCGCTTAGCTAGTGAGCGTCTAACGGCAGCCGGCGTTGAATCGTTGTCGGTGGCTGCATTCGCGCGGCGTGGCGCAAATCCGGCAACCAGAGAGTCTTTCCTGCTGACAGATCCAGTGAGTCCCGCGCTGTCACTTGAAGCTCTGGCACTATGCTGGCAGTTGAATCGACCTGCGCCCGCGGTCAGACGCGCACTCATTCGGCGCGTCGCCAAGCTTGCTCGGGCGATGCATGATGCCGGGGTAAACCACCGCGATTTTTATCTGTGTCATCTTCTGCTACAGACAGACAGCGCATTGACCGTCGAGGCCATCGATCGAGCTCGCCTGACAATCATCGATCTGCATCGTGCGCAATGTCGAGAACGGGTACCCCAGCGTTACCTCATCCGGGATCTCGCCGGCCTGCATTACTCCTCTATGGAGCTTAGGCTGAGCAGAGCCGATCGCCTCAGATTCCTATCCGCGTACTTCAACAAGCCCGTGCGCCAGTGCCTGGCGGAAGACCGCCGGCACCTCGACAGAATAGATAGAAGGGCTTCGGACTTGTTCAGAAAGGCCCAGCGTAAGGGCATTCTGCCGAGTCAGATATACCTCGGTTGATCGTGGCCCAGAACCGCGCCGCGCGCCGTCACCAGCTCCCGCGCCGACGCTCATGCGTTGCAGAATTGTCAGTCAGTTGCGCCTGAGAAAACGCAGAATCCCTCCATTTTTGTGACCACAGCAACCTCAAAAGATCGCTAACTCATTGATTTAATAGATAATGGAGAGAAATTCTACTGGTATTCACTATTCTCCATATTTACCTCCATTTTCTCTTCATTTTAGCTGTCCAACTCTGTATAGTTCTCGCCTAAGTCACTGATTGGCAAAAGAACAACCGACCACCCACGCGAACGGCACTTGTTCCACTGCGTATCTCAGTATTTTTTGTGAGTGCGCCTTAGCAAGGCCTCAGCGGGTACACGGACAGAGACAACGATATGCGCCATCTACACTCGGACAACACTATTAAGCAGCGAACGATCTGCGCACCGGTCCATGCCATCGGCATCGGTGTGCATTCCTCGCGCAAAGTACGCATGACTCTACGCCCTGCCGGCGAGAACACCGGGATCAGGTTCGTCCGCACGGACCTACCCGGTAGCCCTGAGGTTCGCGCCTGCGCGCAGCACGTCTCTGACACCACGCTGTCAACGAGCCTCTCTTCAGGTGACGTGCAGATCGCCACCGTCGAGCACCTGATGTCTGCGCTTTGGGGCCTGGGTATCGACAACCTCATCGTGGAACTGAACGCTGAGGAAGTGCCGATCATGGACGGCAGCGCTGCGCCGTTCATCTACCTGATTCGCACCGTAGGCGTGCAGGAACAGACGGCCGCCAAGCAGTTCGTTCGCATCAAGCGCGAGATCAAGGTCAGCCAAGGCGACTCGGAAGCCACGTTGCTGCCGTACATGGGCTTCAAGGCTTCTTATCAGTTTGAGGCAGACCATCCGGTCTACAACCGTTACCCAAAGCGGGTCGGTCTGGATTTCTCGAGCACATCGTTCGCCGATGAAGTGAGTCGCGCACGCTCGTTTGGGCTTGCCAAGGAACTCGAGCAGGCGCAGGCGATCAATCGTTGCCTGGGCTCCTCATTGACTAACGCCGTTGGCATCGACGACTACGACGTCATCAACGAAGAAGGCCTTCGTTACAACGATGAGTTCGTTAAGCACAAGCTGCTCGACGCGATTGGTGATCTGTATCTGCTGGGCCGCCCGGTACTGGGTGAGTTCGTCGGTCAAAAGTCCGGTCATGCGTTGAACAACAAGCTGGCGCGAGCGATCTACCGCTGCGAAGACGCTTGGGAAATTGTGACTGTCGGCGCCGACGAGACCGAGGCAACGGTCGAGCCTCTGGCGATGCCTGCCATTGTCTAGAAGCGCTGTCTCAGAAGCGTTTAGTGAGCGTTTTTGCATCGCTTTGAACAAGACAGTCGAGCGATAACGCCAGTTAAGGGCGCTGAGTTTACTGCTCCCATCGCTTAATCAGCGCCCGGTACTACCGGGCGCTTTCGTTTTCGGCCGGCTCATAAGGCGCGCAAACACCTAAAGGCGCATGGCCTCTCGCCACATCGTGGTGAGCATCTCTCGGATTGCCGGGCGTGCCTCGCTCGCGGGCATGAGGTTCTGCTTGTCGAAAACGTCAGCTATGCGCGCAATGCTGCGTTCGCCATCAATGAGCGCCATGACATAGGCATGGATCTTTGTGGCTTCGGCCTGATAGCGAAATGCCTCCAACGCCGGAATGGGTTCACTGTCGCTCGCCAGCCACTCAGGCAACCGGTTATCAGCAACGCCTCGAATGCTCTCGACCTGCCGCAGCTTCGTGCTCGACCAACTGTGCATGAGCTCGCGCCGAGACTGCCGGCTATGGGGTGAACACAGGTAGTCAATCTCGTCATCGCGGGCGTCAAACAGTTCGAAGCCGTTAGCACGGACTATCTCCAGCGCCTCAGCCTGACTTTGGCACTCAGCGGGATTCGCGAAGTCGCCGCTGCGGTTGGCAGCAAAGGCGCTAGAGCCGGTATTCAACCAGATGCCTCCCGGGCGCAGTAAAGCGTTAATCCGGCTGGCGGTCCTGGCGACGGATTGCGGGACGATGTCGATGAACCAGGGTGTAAGCACGAGATCAAACGCGCCCTCACGAAGAGGTGCGGTAAACGCATCACCCACGGCGAAGCGCAGCCCGCTCCTGGGCCGTGGTGCATTTGCAGCCAACGCAAGTTCGTTGCGAAAGCCCACCTCCAAAGGGTCTCGAGGCGCTGCCGGAAATTCGGTGAGATGCAGCTCAGCGCCACTGGAGACCGTGTGCGCGATAGCGACAAGAAGCGGGTTGATATCGAGCGCGAGCGTCGTCATCGGTGCGAGTGACTGATGTACATCAAAGGCTAGCCGCCCAGCGCCAGCCCCCAGCACCAAAACCTTCTCAATGGGCTCGTCAGAGGCACTAGCCAGCAAGCTGGAAACGATCGCTAGTGCTTGTTCGTTCTCGCGCGCTCCCCAGCACCAGTCCCGATGCGCATTCGTGTTATAGCCGGTGATGTCGGTGTGTTCGGCCAGTCCAACGCGCAAGCCCGCATAAGTGCCCATGGTTTCCGGAGGCGACACCTGGCCGAAGGGAGCAAGCAGGGCAGAAAGCTGCTCAAGATACGCCTCGAGATGCGAAATCTCGGAGCCCAGCCGCTGGCGCGCAGCTCCGCGGCTGTCAGCGTGAGCCTGCCGGCAGGCGGTTATGCGTTGCTGAATTTCACCGGTACTGCGTTTGAAGCGCGCCAGCCAATGGCTGAGTGCGTCATCGTTAAGCAAGGAGAGCATCTCGCCGTGTCGCGCGAACTCAGCATCAGCTTGCAACAGGTCATCACGAACGTATCGAGTAGGCATTGGACAATCATAGACGAGCGGCGAGGTCAGCGGTGCTTTCGGCCTTACGGGAGCTTAACTCCTGACACGCATCGCTCATCGCCGCAGCGCAAGGGGTAGGGTCGGTTCACTGACGCCCCTGCCGCGCAAGCAGAGGTCGTCAGTGATCCGGGTCTCAGTCCAGTTCTGAACGCAGCTATAGGACGTTATCAGACTGGGCTATCAATCGTTCCCGAGACGATGGGTTCAAACGCGGTCAAACTATCCTGGAGGGAAGCGTTGCCCAAGCCGTTACCCGGCAGGACGCTGCCGAAGCTGCCGTTTTCGCCGTGTAGAGCCATGTAGTTCAGCACAACCGTCTCTACCAGCAAGTTGACGTTGTTTGCGGCAGGGGTCGCCGCCGTTTCCACTGATCCGTCCGAGCGCATATACCCAATCTGCTGGTGTACTGCCTGTTCTTCAGGCGTGCCGCCAATCAAATTGGGTCGCCCATTCGGGTTGTAGACCAGGAAGAACGTGGCCGCCGTTTGCTGGTTGTCCGACACCCACTCGCCTTTGCCTCGGCCATCAACGGTGTTGTCGATGGCGCCATTCGAGGACAGGGAGCCATCGGAATACAGGTAGAGCATCAGGGGTACACCGCGAATAGCTGCATACTCCAGGCAAGCGCCCATACACTGTCCGGCACGGAAGTCTTTCACTTCGCCTTCTGCCCGGCGTCCGCCATGGTAGTCGTAGCCACCCATCTCAACGGTGCCCGCACCAGAGAAGCCATTGATGACCATCTTCATGACCGATGCGGTCTTTTGAAACTCGCGCGAATCCCGGTCGCCGGCATTGAACTCGAGATCAGAGAAAATGGCGTTGGGGCCAACAATCTCAGGGTCGCCTGCCGGATCGAGCGTGGTCGGGTCACCGAACCGATCAGCAAGATCAGCACTCTTCAGATAGCCACACTTCACCAGGTCCTTAACCACATCATCCGCGGTCACCGGGTTGCCGTCGACATCGACAGCCGCCATCTTTTCGCTTGAGATGCGGTAGATCGATTCCATAACCGCTACCGCGTCCTGTTGGCTCAGAACACTCGTAAGATCACCCACATCGACAAGGCCAGTCACATCCGACGGGCGATCCACTTTGGTGGGCCGCATGGTCAGATCGATAAGGCTTTGCGGGGCCATGGAGTTGCCACCGGAATCCGAGTTCTCTGAGCCGATGAGAGACAACAGCGAACCGTCCGCTCCGGCTTTCGCGATGCCGTACATGGGATTGTGTGGGTTGTTACCCGTATCGTTTTCACTTCGCGCCGGGATGACCGCACCGTTGATGTTGGCGGCGGTTGCCGGAGATATGCGCGTCATCATTCCGCGCAGGAAGGCGCTATCCGAGTGAAAGGCCAAGCCAAGCGTTGTATCAATAAAGTCGTTGGTGCCGGTCTGTGGATTTGCAATCGGCGGAATCATATCGGCAGGCAAGCCTTGGCGTTCATAGCCTCCGGCAGACAGGAAATCGAGCTGTCCGCCTTGCTTGCCAACGAGAACGTTGGAGCCAGCCTGGTTTGAGCCCCCCGCCAGATCAAAGCAAATGAACGGAATCTTGCCAGCGCCCTGAGTCGCGATACCGCACTGGCTGACCAGAGGCAGCAAATCGGGAGACAGCGACGCATGAACCTTGTTGGAGATTCCAATGCTGGCACCTCCAAGCACCGTACCGGCGCCTCCGATAAAACCCTGAGCCAGAAACTGCCGTCGGGTTTTGGGCCGTGGGTGATCCGCGTGTGTGAGCGGATCGTCGTAGTGTCGAGTCTTTCGTCGTCGCATGATTACTTCCTCAATCCGCTTATTGAACCAACATGGTGGCGCTGCCAAGCACCGAAGCACACGCGCCTTTCACGACACGCTCCGTTCGATCGGCCTCGCAACTCCCGCCGCACGCCGTTAGCCGATCGATCAAGGCATTGACCTCAGCGGTCAGCGTCGCTGTATCGCCTTGCGTGGCGATGGTTGTGCCAACCAGGCGCTCCATGAGTGGATCTGTGATGAGACTGCGGTTGCCAAATGCGCTTGCCGCCGGGGCTGAAAAGTCAAAGCCTGGGAAGAAGCTGGCTCGCGCAGCAGGATCATCCACGAGCGCGCTGCAATAGGAGATCGCCAGCTGGGTAATTCCCATCTGCTGTGATGATATGAAGCCCCCGATAGCGGGCTGCACTGGCATTGCCTGGCGAACCAATTCGTAGGTTGCCCGCACGGCCGGCGTTGCGCTATCGACAGCCATGAGTTTGGACATCGTCGCGTTGACCTCAGCAAAGTCCCGAACGCCGATCGCCGGATCGCGCGGAAGATCTGGAGCCGGCGGCGGCGGGGTGGGGGCCGCTTCGTTGTAGGTGTTGCTCGCGCTACCGATCGTCTCAAAGGTCAGAAAGAATTCATCCTGAGCGGGGCCTTTCTCCAGCGGTACCAATGTGCCTAGGTCAGACAGGCGCTGAAGTCCCTCCACTGCATAGGCTGCATCGCTTATGTCGATGTCGATGTTCTGATACGCCTGGGAGACGCTAAGTTCACGGCCGTTCAAGCCAATTCGAATGCCTTCTATATCGAAAGAACCGGGCTGTGGATCACTGCCCAGAACAACGAAGAATGGCTCGTCGAACAAGTAGCCATAGGAATCAAACTGACTGACCACGACGGCGACATACGCATCGGCGACGCCAACATGATCACTGACATTGAACAACAGGTAGTACTTTTCACCGACGCCCGCGTCGAAATTCTGCAACACCTGTTCCGGAGTCAGAACTCGATTATGGATCGCCATGAACCGAACCGTGCCTGCCCACTGATTGTCGTTGTCTACTTCACTGCCAACGACGAGCGCATAGGTATCGTTCCAATCGTTGAGCAGTCCAGGGGCTACCGAATCGATGTCGTCGGTAAAGACGCCGTTGACGTAAACAATGCGTCCACCCGCCGGGTCATAGGTAACAACCACGTGTTGTAGAGTCGCCTGCAGATCTTCGTCAGCATCATTGGTGGACAGTCGAGGTTCACCATCTTCGCCCGTTTCGTCCGTACGATTCAGAAAATCGTACTGGTACAGGGTTTGTCCCAACATGAAGTTGCGGGCATCGCTACCACCGGAGTAGCTGACGATCCGTGCCGGTCCATCCTGGGTGACGTTGGCAGCGGCGACCCAGGCTTCGACCGTGAATTCATTCGTTGAGGTGATCAGGTCGTGCAGCTTCGCAGAGTCCGCAGTTGAACCCTGTGCCTTGCCCGCATTCAGGGCAACACCCCAACCACCGACCCAGTCATAGCCGCCAGAGAGGGTCAGGTTCAGCGCTGGCTCGACCCCGGAGGTGTCGTAGGCAATGTTGCCAGAACCGGTTTTGAACTCGTATTTGGCGATGACATTCGCCTCATGACGACCGCCGGATGACGCTACGATACCGTCGGTAAGATTGAGCGCCTTGCTGGTAACAAGCGCAGGGTCGAGCTCGGTGAGCGCTATGCCGTCGGACATGGCCGCGATTGCATTTTCCATCTCCGTTGAATTCGCTGTGCAGTCACCCCAGCAGTTGTGAAATTCGCTACCTAACCGAAGTACGAATCTTGAGTTGGCCGGGTTGTCCAGATCCATGCGCGCCTGCGCGGCCTGATACGCAGTATCGATCTCGCTGCTCGCAAAGTAGGGCGACTGTGGCACGGCTGCGCTATCGGTGTGACAGCCTGCACAATAGGTCGTAAGCAACGGATAGACGTTACTGGCAAACAGAGCGCTGTCTTCCGGGAAGTTCTTGCTGGCGCCTGGATCTTTGATGACCGGTGCCGTCAGCTGAACCTCCTGTGGCCCGCCGCCGAGCGTCGCGCCTGCCCAGTTGGTTATATAGGCTTCGATGATGTCGCCGCAGACGTCATCGTTTGCTTCCCAGCAATTGTGGCCACCACGAACTTTGAGCACCATTCGCGATGAACCCGGATCGAGCAGGTCGGCAATGATGTTGGCTTCGTCGTAAGCCATGTTGACGTCGTCAGCGCGCACAAACCGTGGCGACTGACTCTCATTGTGACAGCTGCCACAACGATCGTTGGTTACCAGGTTGTCCCAAACCTCCAGTTTGAACGTCTGAATGTCTGCAGTTGCCGGCGCGGGGCCAGTGTAATTACTTGTACTGGGCGGCGCCGTATTTGGATTTTCTTGAGTTGCCGCTCCGCTACCGCTGCCACAGGCTGCGAGAAGAGTCAGGAGCGATAAACACGCGAGAGTATTTCTAATTGTCATGTGTTGCTCCTAATCGCCCATGCAGTAAACGGCTGATTCAGCGAACACCTGCTTCAGGTTGAAGCCGCTGGATCGGAACGAAGACACCATTGAATCCACCGCGGAGCGATCCACGCTGTCCTGAGGCGGTCTTAAACACACATTCTCGAAAACCTTTTCGACCTGGCATTGAGCAAACGCATCGCTATGCGCCAGTTCCTGGCCCATGCTCTTTGCGCCGTTACCCGCGCCGGGCAGGGAAGAATCCCAGCCAAGTAAAGCGTTCTGTCCGGCTCGCCAATAGTTTGACCAGGAATCATCCTGAGTGACGAACCCATGTTCGAAGTTGGCGGCGTTCAGATGATACTTTTCGTCAACACGCAAACCGGTAACTGGGTCGGTATCGCCTGTGTCGTTGTAATTTAGCGCGCCGTTCTCACCATCCGGATCTGCTACGTCATCGTATTGATAGTCGTAGTAGGCAAACGCACCCGCGAGTGGGTCCATTCCGTTGTGGCAGCCGACACAGTTGTTCAGGAAAACCCGCGAGTCGCCACCCGGGCTTCGCGACACATCCTGGCGAATTCGATCGGGCACACGCGTAACGTCGTGAACTTGCTCCATGTCACTACATAGATGATTCAGCATCGTGAAGCGGAACATCGCCCGGTTAGTGCCATCAATGAAAAACGATTTCGATGCGGATCGACTCGTGATGACTCCCGCCGTCGCGGAGCTTGGCAAGCCTGTTACCGAGCTTTGCGTTGCAAACTGCAGGCGGTTTTGCAGATCACCTGCATCCTCCAGCGCTTCATAGTGGGCATTGCTACTGTTCGAGTACGCCGGCGAGACGTTACCGGTGTAGATGACATCGCCATAGAGAATTTCGCGAAAGTCTCGTTCGTCACGAACGATGCCGATGACGGTAGCGATGTAGTCATCGAGAGGAACAAAGATGTTGGCGTCGCGATTGGTCCAGGGGGCGGCGAAGTTTTTCAGGGTCACGTCGTAGAACTCACGAGCCTCGGTTGCTACGAGAGCCGCATCGACCTCATCACCCGAGGTGATCAACGCCGACATTTGATTGAGGGTTGCTGAATCCGGCGGCACGCCAGCTATTCGATCATGAAGCCGTTTGGCTTGGTCGATTGAATCGGCGAAACCGCTGGTCGCCGAAACCATCGTTAGGCCAGCAGCCAGAACGGTGGTGGCTCGCGAAGCAAGGCTGCGCCTCGGCAAGAGTTTGAACATTGAGAGCTCCCTGAGCGTTCTTTTCGTCGCCGCGTTCTTTCCGATCGCTAAAGCACGGCGTACGACCACGTAGTCATCAATCCGTAGACGACGTGAGACAGGTGAGAAGAATCTTCGAAATCGGATTTTGTAACTGTGATGTAGGGCACGTTCACGGCTACCGCGTGGTATCGAGCAGCATTAGCCGCTGTGCGGGAGGTCACACAAGTGCGACCCAGGCTTGTGGAACAATCGCATCACTTTGTAAGTATCCGGTGACAAGAGTGCACAAGTGTCGCAGCTGGCAGGCGATTACCTGGTTTTCCGTAGTTCTGGCACTGCTGGCCGGTTGCGGCGGCGGTAGCTCCTCCGGCAGCAGCAGCTCGCTGGCTGGCGGACAGGACCCAGATCCAGTCGTACTGGATTTCCCTGTTGCCTACATTCAGCGACCCCTGCTCGTAGATGACAACGGCAACCTGCTGACGTCATCCGTTCGCGATGCAGTCTCGTTCCGACCCGGTGCCTCCCTGTTATTGCGCGATCGCGCCAGCCCCAGCGCTCTCGACCGCGTTCTCACAGAAGGTGTTTTTCCTGACGATGCTGATGGCAACCCACCTCTATACGATGTCAAAGACTTATCAGCATCGTTCGATGGCCAGAAGCTCGTGTTTGCAATGCGAGCTCCGGAAGACCCGGACCTCGATGAGGACGAACAAGCCACCTGGAACATCTGGCTGTTCGATCGCGAACTCGACGAGCTGCGGCGGGTTATCCAGTCCGACATCTCGGCCGAAGAGGGTGATGATGTTGCACCAGCCTTCCTCGCAGACGGCCGAATCGTTTTCTCATCAACACGTCAGCGCCAGGCCAAAGCCATCCTGCTTGATGAAGGCAAGCCCCAGTATGCCGCCCAGGATGAAGACCGGGATGACGATGCCCTGACCCTGCACGTGATGAACGAAGACGGCACAGATGTTCATCAAATCTCCTTCAACGCGAGCTCCGATCTGGACCCATCCGTCACGAGCGATGGCCGGGTTGTCTACAGTCGCTGGGACAATATCGCTGGTGTTGATCAGATCAGTCTGTACAGCATGCTGCCTGATGGGCGCGACCAACAATTGCTCTATGGCGCCCATTCTCACGATACCGGGCCGAACGGCGAGACAGTCGAATTCATGAAGCCGCGGGAACTGCCTGATGGTCGCTTGCTCGTTACGCTGCGAACTAACCAGGACGAGGCGTTAATGAGCTCGCTGCCAGTCGCAATCGATACTGCGAACTATGTCGATCACGACATCCCGACCGCGGCAAACGCCGGGCTGCTAGCTGATGCGCAGGAGCTTCTCATTGCCGCAGAGCTTTCGTTGGATGAATCCAGTGCACCCCTGGCCGGGCGCTACGCCGGTGTCTACCCGTTGAACGACGGCACCCAGCGTTTGCTTACCAGTTGGAGCCAATGTCGATTGCGCGATTCCACAAGCGATCCACTGGATCCAGTCATCTCTGCTTGTATTGAGCCATTTCTGAGTGACCCTAACTTCGTAGAAGCCGATCCCCTCTACGGTCTGTGGATGTACGACGTACTGGAAGACACCCAACAACCGGTCGTTCCTGGCGTAGTTGGCAGCGTCTTCGTGGAACCGGTCGTGATGGAACCTCGCGTGAATCCGCCCGTCATTCTCGATGCGGTTCCCGGTATTGATGTTGATGCTGACAACGCCGGTGACGGCGTCGGTGTTCTACACATACGCAGCGTCTACGATTTCGACGGCACAGCATCGGTTGATATTGCAGCGCTCAGCGATCCGATGCAGACCACAGCAGCCGAACGCCCAGCTCGTTTCCTGAAGATCGTGAAGTCCGTGCCCATGCCGGATGACGATACTCTCGACTTTGACAATACGGCTTTTGGACGTTCAGCCGCTCAACTCATGCGCGAAGTCATCGGCTATGCGCCGGTCGAACCAGACGGTTCAGTGAAAGTGCGGGTGCCAGCTAACGTGCCACTGACGGTTAGCGTGCTTGACGCTGACGGCCGCCGTATCTCGCCTCGACACCAGAACTGGTTCCAGGTGGTCCCGGGCGAAGAGAAAGAGTGTGTTGGATGCCATACCGTCGATAGCGAACTGCCCCATGGTCGCTACGCAGCGCAGGCAGCCAGTGCAAACCCCGGGGCGCCCGTCGACGGATCACCGTTCCCAAATACCGATCCGGCGTTGTTCGCAGACCAGGGTGAATCGATGGCGGAAACCGTTACCCGAATCAACGGGGTTCCTGACCCGCAACTGGACCTCGTCTTCGATGACGTGTGGACCGATGCGGCGCTCCGCGCTCCGGACGCCAGCTTTGCCTATCTCTACAGTGATTTAAGTACCACGCCTCCCGTCGATGCAGGATGCCTGTCGAACTGGCAGGCAAGCTGCCGCATCACTCCACACTATCCGGTTCATGTTCAGCCGATCTTCGAGGTTGATAGACGGGTTTTCGATATCGATGGTGTGACGGTACTCAACGACAACACCTGTATCAGCTGCCATGCGCCAGCGGATGAGATGGGCGCCGCCATGGTCCCAGCCGCACAACTGGATCTAACGTCCGCACAATCTCCGGATGAGGCCGATCATGTCGTTGGCTACCGTGAGCTTCTGTTCAACGACAACGAGCAGGAAGTGATTGACGGCGCATTGCTGGATCGACTCATTCAGGCCACGGATGGCAATGGCGATCCATTGTTCGAAGTAGATGAGAACGGAGATCTGATCCTCGACGCGGATGGCAATCCAATTCCAGTGCTGGTTGCCGTTGGCGTTCAACCGCCGCTGTCCGTAGCAGGCGCCAATGTCAGCCCACGATTCTTTTCGATTTTCGCGCCCGGCGGCAGCCACGACGGACGACTCACTCAAGCCGAACTCAAACTGATCAGCGAATGGATAGACATAGGTGGTCAGTACTACAACAACCCATTTGACGTACCACCATGATCAAACCTCGCCGAAAACGGATGCCCGGCAAACTCATACAGCGGCTGCTTCTCTGCGCGTCAGCTATCGCGGCGCCCATAAGCCACGCCTGGTGGGAGAGTTATCAGCCCGAGGTGGTTGTTGCGGACCCCTATGTAGAAATGCATACCGGCCCCGGCCGCGGCTATCCGATCCATCATGTGGTTGGCCAGGGTGACTCCGTCACCGTGCTCAAACGCAAGACCAGCTGGTATCGGGTGCGAACAGCGCGCGGCAAAGAGGGTTGGGTCAATCGCGATTCCATTCGCGACACGTTAGATCTTGACGGACAGCCCGTGCAGATGGACGCCATCGGATTTTCTGACTATGGCCGTCGAGACTGGGAATTTGGCATGTCCACCGGCGATTTTGGGGGCGCCGCATCGATCAGCGGCTATCTCGGTTATTCGCTAACCCGGAACATCTCGCTGCAGGTTGAGGGTTCTCAGATCCTCGGTGATTTCTCCGACGGTTACATGGGATCCGCAAATATTGTCATGCATCCGTTCCCACAGTGGCGTGTATCACCTTTTTTTACGATCGGAAGCGGCATCATCACCATCAAACCACAATCGACAATCGTTCAGGCTGAGGATCGGACTGACGAGATTGTGCATGCAGGCCTCGGTGCGAATGCGTACCTGTCGGATCGGTTCCTGCTGCGGGTGGAGTACAAACGCCACACCGTTCTTACGAGTCGGGACGACAACGAAGAGATAAATCAATGGAAAGTCGGGTTCAGCATCTTCATGTAGCCATCAAGCTGATGCTCAGCATCACGCTGCTACTACCACAAGCTTCTTTCGCAGCCACTGATCCGGATGAACTCGAGCTGGAACCGCTGGTCATCCGTGAAGATGATCGGCGCCAGGTTGATGTCGACCAGATCGATTCAGAAGACTTCGAGATCGGTGCCTACGGCGGCATCATGAGTATCGAGGACTTTGGCAGTGATACGGTCGTCGGAGTGCGAGCCGCTTACCACGTAACCGAAGACTTCTTCATCGAGGGGGTCTACGGCCAGAGCACCCTTGGCGAAACCAGTTTCGAAACGCTCTCCGGTGGAGCTCGCCTGCTCACGGATGAAGAACGCGATTTCACGTACTACAACCTGTCTGTTGGTGTGAACCTGTTTCCTGGCGAGTCATTTCTCGCTCGCCGCTGGGCGTGGCGGGGCGGCCTGTACCTCATCGGCGGCATCGGCTCCTCGGAATTTGGTGGCGATGAGTTGTTCACTTACAACGCGGGTATTGGCTACCGGTTGGCTGCAACAGACTGGCTGGCATTTCGCTTTGATGTACGCGACCACGTTTTCTCATCCGACTTACTCGGCAGCGAAGAAACCAAACACAACCTTGAGATCAGCGGTGGTCTGACGATCTTTTTCTAGGAGTTGTTGATGAAGATTCGACTAGCGGGATGTGTGTTGCTGACCATGTTAGCCGGCTGCGGCAGCATGGAGATCAAACCCTGGGTTACGCCCTATGAGCGCAACAACCTTGCAGACCCGATCATGAGTTTCTCAAAAGACCCGGTTTCTGCTGGCTATATGCATCACGTTTATCAAGCGCGCGAAGGCGCGCGTGGTGCCGAAGGCGGCTCAGGAGGCGGTTGTGGCTGCAACTGATCCCCGACGAGGCCCGCGTCGAACCATCGCGCGACTGACTCCAACCGAGATCGTGCTGTTCGCACTGCCTCTGGTGCTCATCGTACTGCTATGGGGTAACTACTCCCACGCAGCGATTCTTCCCGAAGACCGCGCCGACATCATGTACCACGGCTATGATGGTGGCGGTCTTGAGGTTGGTGGGCCATCAGTTCTCGTGCGTAAGGGTCTCGAGGACAAAGTGTCCGTGTGGACCAACTACTACGTCGACATGATTACCAGCGCATCGATCGATGTGTTGGCAACAGCGAGCGAATACACAGAAGAGCGCACTGAGACGAGCGCTGGCATCGATTATCTGCGCGACAAGACGATGATGGGCTTCTCCTATCTGCGCAGTAAAGAATCGGACTACACCGCGAACGCGGCTCGCATCGGAATCAGTCAGGATTTCTTTGGTGACCTGACGACCCTGGGCATCAGCTATGCCTACGGTTGGGATGAGGTTCGTCGCAACGGCGACGACGTGTTTGAAGACGAGATTCAACGCCAGGCGTTTCGTGTCGATCTGTCGCAGATCATGACCAAAAACCTGATCATGAGCGTCAACTACGAGAGCATCACGGACGAAGGATTTCTGAACAATCCCTACCGACAGGTGAGATTTTTGGACGGTGCCGGCGGCTTCAACTGGGAGGCGGAAGTCTACCCGCGAACGAAAACCTCCCACGCCGTGGCAGTGCGAGGCATGTACTACCTTCCGTATCGTGCAGCGCTGAAAGCCGAATACCGCAACTACGGTGACAGCTGGGGGGTGGATGCCTTCAACACTGAGCTGGCCTATATCCATCCTTTCGACAACGGTCTGACCATTGAGGGCAGGGTACGCTACTACTCGCAAACATCAGCAGACTTCTACAGCGATCTGTTTGCCCGCTCCCAGGCTCAGAATTTTCTTGCGCGCGACAAAGAACTCGCAACCTTCGAAACAACCACCCTTGGTGTGGGTGTCAGCTACGAGTTCTCCATGGAGTGGATGCCGTTGCTGACGAAGGGCGTTGTCAACGTCACGGCGGATTTCATCTCGCTGGACTACGAAGATTTTCGGGATGTTACCCAGAGCGGTTTCGCGCCGGGCGAAGAGCCGTTCTACAGTTTCGATGCAACTGTACTCAGGGCGTTCGTCTCCTTCTGGTACTAGCGACCACACGAGGCGAGTTCACCCTGTCGCTCGCGGGAGCGGCGCGTATAATTCGCGCCGATTCCCAACTCAGGCGCGGCCATGACCGTTCGAACCCGGATTGCACCATCTCCCACTGGTGACCCTCACGTAGGTACCGCCTACATTGCGCTCTTCAACTGGGCATTTGCGAAGCACGCCGGCGGCGAGTTCCTGCTGCGCATTGAAGACACTGACGCCGCGCGCAGCACGCCAGAGTCCGAAGCCGCGATACTCGACTCCCTGCGCTGGTTAGGCGTCACCTGGAATGAGGGTCCTGATATCGGTGGACCGCACGGTCCCTATCGCCAGAGCGAACGCCAGGCGATTTACTCGGAGCACGCTGACAAGCTCATCAGCGACGATCACGCCTTTGTTTGTTTCTGCACTTCAGAACGGCTGGACGAGGTACGTCGCGAACAACAGAGCGCCGGTCAGCAAACCAAGTACGATGGCCATTGCATCGGCCTTGCCAAAGATGAGGTCGCTGCGCAGATAGCCGCGGGTACGCCACACGTCGTGCGCATGAAGGTGCCCGAGGAGGGAGAGTGCGTTTGCTCGGATGCACTGCGCGGCGAGATTCGCATTCCCTACGCTCAGATCGACATGCAGGTGCTCATCAAAAGCGATGGTATGCCTACCTATCATCTCGCCGTTGTCGTCGATGATCACCTGATGCAGATTTCACACGTGCTGCGTGGCGAGGAATGGATCAATTCCATGCCGAAACACCAGTTGCTCTATGAGTACTTTGGCTGGGACATGCCTGTACACGCGCATCTGCCGCTCCTGCGCAATCCGGACAAGTCCAAATTGTCCAAACGCAAGAACCCCACCAGCATCTCCTACTATCGCGACAGCGGCTATCTGGGCGAGGTGCTGGCCAACTATCTCGCGATGATGGGGTGGTCGATGCCGGACGAGCGCGAACAATTCTCAATGACCGAGTTCGCCGAGCAGTTCAGCCTCGACCGGATCAGCCTGGGTGGCCCCATTTTCGATGTCGAGAAGCTCAATTGGCTGAACGGCCAGTACCTGCGCGCCATGACGCCAAATGCGTTCATGGACGCGATTGCTGAATGGGCACTCAACCGGGACCGGCTGGCCCAGCTCGTGCCGCTCATTCAGGAGCGCACTGAGCGACTCGCCGATATAGCCCCGCAGGTGGAATATCTGCTAGGCGATCGAATACCGCTGACCGAATCCAGCTTTGCGGATAGCAAGCTGGAGACCGACCAGCTGCTGGCCATCCTGCATCACATTGGCCGGCGCTTCGATGAACAGCGAAGCTGGCAGCGGGATGAGCTTTATCAGGTGTGCAAATCTCTCGCTGATGACATGGAAATCAAGTTGCGAGATTTCCTTTACCCGCTATTCATAGGCGTCAGCGGCCGAACGGTGAGCCTGCCGCTGTTCGATTCCATGGAGTTTCTCGGGCCGGATGTTTGCAGGGTACGGCTGCGTGAAGCGATCGAGGCGTTAGGTGGGATATCAAAGAAGCTTGGGAAACGCCTGGATAAGGCTTTCGATCAGTTAGATCGAGCCGCACAGTAGAGCGGACTCTCGCCATTGGATAGCGTACCGGTGGCAGTGCTTTCGACGGAAGATCAAGAGAAGTTGGTGGAGCCAGACGGGATCGAACCGTCGACCTCTACAATGCCATTGTAGCGCTCTCCCAGCTGAGCTATGGCCCCAAGGTTGCGTCTGCAGTAGCAGGACGACTTGAAGGGCGACGGATGTTAGGTACCGCCGCCGCGTCTGTCAACGATGAGGTGCCGCCTCTGAAGTTGCGAGCGACAACGTCCCGTCATTGCGAGCAAACAAGCTGCAACGCAGCGCGTGCAGCGCGGCAATCTCACTACGCTACGAGATTGCTTCGCTCAGCCTTCGGCTTCGCTCGCAAAGACGGTTACCGACACCAATCAGCCAGATATCCGTGATTGCGAGCGACGACGTCCCGTCATTGCGAGCAAACAAGCTGCAACGCAGCGTGTGCAGCGCGGCAATCTCACTACGTTACGAGATTGCTTCTCTCAGCCTCCGGCTTCGCTCGCAAAGACGAGATTGGCTGAAACCAATCAAGGCTGCCTAATTCTCGCTATCCACACCTTCCTACGCTCCAGCCGATCCCGCAACGCCGCATGTCGAAGTGGCGTCAGCGGATAATTCCAGATGAGCTTTAACGCCAGTCCGTAGAAAACCACAGGGCCCAGGCAGTACACCATCCGCAGCGCAGTGACACCGGCCTCGGAACTCGCAGCCACACCACCACTCGGATCAAACCCAAGCAGTCCGACGATGTTGAGCGAAACACCCGTGCCGAAGGCAAGCGCGAGTTTTTCGGAGAAACCCAGGAACGCGAAATAGGTCCCGGAGCGCTGGCTGCCGGAGCGGGCTGAGTCCACGTCGATGACGTCAGCCAGCATGGAAAGCGGCAGAAACTGAAGCCCGCCAAAACAGAAACCCTTGATAATGAATAGCAGGAAGAAGGGGAGGTAGTCACCGTAGCTGAGGAAGAGGTTGGCCGTGCTGACACTGGCGACGACAAGCAGGGTGCACATGAAGGCGCGGTGTTTGCCTATCTTGCGTCCAAGCCACAGCCAGAATGGAATCGCAGCTAGCCCGGCGATGAAGTAGAAGAAATAGGCAGCGCCAATGGTAGGCACGCCGACGATGTCGCGGATAAAGAACAGTGATACGGCGTTTCGAAACGCCTCTCCGAACGTCACGAGGATTACGATCAGAAGCACGCGCAGCATAGGACCGTTTTTCATGACGAGCTTCAGCCCATCTTTGAACGTCGGGCGCTTGACGATCACGTCGGGAGCAGGCGGTTCCTTCACCTGAGAAATCACAATGAACGAACAAACCGGCAGGAGGACGATGATCGTCCAGGCGAGGCCCGCGAGCACTGGGCCGGTTAACGTCGCCCGGTCGACAACGGTTTTCTCGGCGAAATTACCGGAGAATGCACCGATTGCATCATTCCATAGCGTACTGAAAACCTGGCTCACCGCGGCGCCGTCCGCGCGTATCTCGACGATCATCGGCACCGCTGCGGCGACCATAAGCCCGGTCAGCACATAGAGCTCTCGGCCGGCAGTAACGCGGCTGCGCTGGTGATAGTCCGGGGACAGCTCCGCGCCCCATGCCCTGTGGGGTAGCACGATCATCGTGCTGCCCAGGAAAAAGATTGCGAGCCAGATCAAAAAGTAGATGAGCCCGACATCCGGCGACGGCATAAACAGGTTGTAGACGCCAGTCATCATCACGAGGGAGCCGACGACGATCCAGGGTATACGCCGACCAAAGCGCGTTCGCCACCGGTCAGAAATCTCACCGATGATCGGATCAGTCACGACATCCGTGAGCCGCGCGAGCATGATGATCGTACCGACAGCGGCCAGCGAAATGCCCAATCCACCCGAGTAGTGAGCCGGAATCCAGATCGATAACGGATAGCCGATGACCGCAAGCGGCAGGCCCAGCGAACCGTGCGCGAAGATAGTTTTGCGCGGTAGCTCTTCAGACATATTTTCTCTCCCCAAGCCTTAACGTTACCAGCGTGGAACCGCCTCGAGCAAAGGTTGATACGGATTGACATTGCGCGGCTTCCCGTGCCCAAAATTCGCTATGTCAGTCCAGCCATCGTGCTAGATTGAGCACTCAATCAAACACTCGACCAATCTAGGGAGATCCGGATGGCTTCAGTACTAATTACCGGCGCGAATCGCGGAATCGGGCTCGAGCTTGCCCGCCAATACGCGGCCAGCGGAGCGAACGTCATCGCGACAGCACGTGAGCCCGATGCGGCAACTGATCTCGCAGCGATCAACGGCGTGCAGGTTGAGGCCCTCGACATTGGCGATCCGGCTTCGATTGAGGCGCTGGCCGCCAAGATTGGCGATCAACCGCTCGATGTGGTGGTAAACAATGCTGGGGCAACGGGTGGTGGCCATCAATCGTTGGATGATCTCAGCATCGAGGACTGGCACGACGCCCTGAACGTCAACACGATTGGTCCTTTGCTGCTGGCGCGGGCAACAAAAAGCAATCTATCGGCGTCCGGTAATGGCAAGCTCATGACGCTTACCAGCCAGCTCGCGGCGTCTACCTGGCCAATGGGTGGCATGTATATCTACTCATCAACCAAAGCGGCTGTCAGCAAGGTGCACCAGGCATTGGCCATTGATTGGAAAGACGAGCCCATTACCGTTGCCTTGATGCATCCCGGCTGGGTTAAGACCGATATGGGTGGGCCACACGCTGAAATTACCGCGCAGGAGAGCGCCGCTGGCATCATCAACGTTATCGATAATCTGGGTGACGCAGATTCCGGCAACTTCTACAAATGGAACGGCGACATCCACCCCTGGTAGACGCTGCCAGGACTTGAACTACTCAGGTGCAGATGCCTCTTCGCGCAAACGCGTAGGGGTTTCTCGCTCCGGATATTTGCCATTGATGGGCTCATAGAACGCTCGTATCGCGTCCATATCCACCGACACATCGCCACTGGGCTTGAAGGTGAGGCCCAGCCCGGCGGTTCTCTTTGGATAATCCAGATACCCACAGACGATATCAGCTCCTGCGGAACTGGCGATCCAGTAGAAGCCAGAACGCCAGTGCTTGGCCCTGGACCGCGAGCCTGATGGCGGTATGACCAGGGCAAAGGCAGGTCGCTGGGCGTAGGTCTCGGCCAACTCTGCCACGAGATCGTTGTTCTGGCTTCGATCAACCGCGATGCCGCCCAATGCACGCATAATCCCTCCAAACGGAAACCGGAATAGCTCTTTCTTGCCTAGCCAGTGAATACGAACCCGCAGCGACCAGGCCGCGGCCAGCAAATACACGAAATCCCAGTTGGTTGTGTGCGGCGCCGCGATGATAACGACGTGACTGCTGTTTGGAGCCTCGCCATGAACTCGCCAGCGAGAAAGCCGCAAGAACAACTTGCCGGTTATATGGGCCAGTATCGAGCAGCGCTCAAGAGCCATCAGTTACCATCCTTGGAGGGGGCCCGCAGCATGGTGGCTTTGCCGGTAGGCGTCAATTCGCGGTTGCCTGCTCAACAACTGCGATAACAAAAAGCAGCCTTGACCACCGCTTAACGATTGCCGCTTAACGACTAAAGGAGGAATCCCGTGACATCCACCGAGACTCGACTAGAACGCGATTCATTGGGCGACATAGAAGTGCCGATTGACGCGCTCTATGCGGCGCAAACCCAGAGGGCACTGAACAACATTCGAATCGGTGACGCTCTTCTGCCTGCGGCCTTCACTCGCTCAATCGCTTTGGTCAAGGCCGCCGCAGCATCCTGCAATGCAGCTCTAGGTCATCTCGACGCTGACAAGGCGAGGGCGATCGAGGCGGCGGCTATAGCGGTCGCCAACGGCCAACATGACGAAGCGTTCGTTCTGGGTCCGTACCAGACCGGCTCCGGCACCAGCACTAACATGAATGCCAATGAGGTCATCGCCAGCCTGGCAAGTCAGGCGAGTGGGCTTGCGATCCATCCAAACGACGATGTGAACTACGGGCAGTCGAGCAACGATGTCATCCCGACGGCAATACACATCAGCGCAGCGTTAGCCACAGCAAAGCTTCAGAACGCGGTGCGAGCGCTTATTGAGGCCATCAATAGCCAGGCTGATCGTTTTACAGATGTGGTAAAGACAGGCCGAACGCACCTGATGGACGCACTACCGATGACTGTCAGCCAGGAGATGCGGGCGTGGTCTGCACAGCTCGAAGACAATCTGCTGCGGCTGGAATCTTCGAGGCCGCGGTTACACCGTCTGGCGATAGGCGGTACAGCGATCGGCAGCGGACTCAATGCAGACCCAGCGCTCGGCGCACGAATCGCGGCGTGGCTTGTCACCGAGACCTATCTGCCATTCACCCATAGCGACAACGCGTTTCGCGATATTGCCTGCCAGGACACGGCCGTTGAGTTGTCGGGCCAGTTGAATGTGCTGGCGACATCGATGATGAAGATCAGCAACGATCTGCGCTGGTTGAACAGCGGTCCTGTAACAGGGTTGTCGGAGCTCACACTGCCTGTGCTGCAACCCGGCAGTAGCATCATGCCAGGCAAGGTAAATCCCGTGGTACCGGAAGCGGTTGCTATGGTGTGCGCACGGATAATGGGCAACCATACCTGTGTGACGGTCGCCGGTCAGTCCGGCAATTTCCAACTCAACGTCATGCTGCCGGTTGTGGCAAATTCGCTGCTTGAAAGCCTCTCGCTGCTGACCGACAGCGCCGATAATCTGCGTCAGCGTGTATTCAACGACGAACTGCACGTGCATACCGAGCGGCTTAGCGAGTGGGCTGCTCGCAACCCGATCACGATAACTGCCATCAACGAGCGGATCGGCTATGAGACCGGCGCGAAGATCGCGAAACAGGCATACGCCGAGGGTCGATCGGTGCTGGATGTCGCGGAAGAAGTAACCGGGATCGCGCGGGCCGAACTGGCGGATCTTCTCAATCCGGCACGCTTAACGAAGGGTTAGTCTGGCAGGGTATTACGAAGTTGCTGGCGTGATCAGGTGAAAGCGCATGCCCGCGAACTCGAGCGTTGCCGAGCCGGCATCGCGACTCGTAACGGACACGTTGTTGTGGGTAGCCGCGCGCACAACGGCATCCAGGTCGTTTGTTGTGATATCCAACGACCCCAGACCTTCGGGGCGAGAGTCGCGGCAGTCGACAAAGCGTACAACCGCGTTTGTCATTGGCAGCTCATTGCCGCTGAGTGCAACACCGGCAATCCGAGCCCATCGCTCCGCCACCGAAGCGGGCTGCTCACATTGAATGTCGGCTGCTGTGATCGCGCTGATTCGATTTAGACGACGATAGTCTTGCCAATCCGGGCCAGCAGGCTCCCAGGGACCGTCCGTTTCATCAGCGTTCGCACCGAGCTGCTGATCGATTTCAAAGAAGGTTCCGCCCGTGTCCTTTGGATGCAACTGCATGTTGCGAAACCCTTCGGTTGTGAACTCGTGGGCAATGCGGAAACCTTGCTCAAGCACATGGTCTCGGAAGGGTTTGTGGTCACCCAGACACTGGGTGATCACCATATAGCCACCGTCACCACCACGGCGCTCGAGATAGCGCCCACCCGCCGTGCCAGTCTTGATCGGAGCGACCACCTCGAGCAATTGATCGCCTATAGGAAACAGGGCGTTTTCCAAACCGAAGTAGCCGACTCCCGGATCCCGGTAGCACACCTGAATATCGAAAATGTCGGTGAGCAATGCTTCTACGGGAGCCAGTTTCTCGGCAACTAGCGCAATCTGCCGCAGTCTGAGCTGTGGCAATCGCGGTGAATCTTCGGGCTTGCTCATGGCGTGTCCACCGGTTCTTCTGAATCGTCGTCTGGGGCTGAACTCACGGTTGATGACCCCTGGGATATGCTCGGCGCTAAACGCCCCCAATCGGTCTCATAGAACTCTCGAAGCGTATCGAAGGCGAGTTTACGGCGCCCGAATTCATCCATCAGGCCTTTGCGGTTGTAGTAGTCTTGCACACCGGCAAGTGGCCGCAGCATCGCGCGAAAGTCCTTGAGTATCCACGGCGAGATCCCTTGCACCTGTTCCGAAGCCGACAACATCAGGAGCTGTGCCGCATAAACCGCCGCCTGGTAGTCCTCGCTCCATAGCGTGCCGTTCACGTCTTTACGACCCCACTGTGCACCCGCTCCGAATTCCGAGATGACAATCGGTTTTTCGACGTCCGCCGTGATTCTCATGTCGGCCAGAAGATCCAGAATCATGCTGCGCAACAGCGACTCCGGCAGGCCCGTCTGGTCTGCAAATAGCGCGCTGTAGTACCAGCCGAAGTATTCGTTGTAGGCAACGACATCCGTGTGCTCGGCCAGCGGATCGCTGATCGTGAGCGTCAGGAGCGAATCGGTAGACGGCAAGGCATCTCCTGCCTGCTCTCGAAGCGCGGCAAAAATCTGCTCAGCCTCCGGGGGAATATCGGTGCGCGCCTGGGCGCGAACTGCCAGATGAGTAAGCACATCGGCAAACATTTCACGGCCGCCGCCCAGCAGAGCGGCGCTGATGAGCCGGCTCGAATCCAGTTCGCGAGCATCATCAACAAGCGTGCGAAGAAATGTCATTCGCGCGTCAGACAGCGGCGTTTCGTTCGCCACGGACCAGATGACAACCGATGCCCGATTCCAGTCCCTGCGAATAAGCCGCGCTAACATGTCGCGCGCCATCTCCAAGGTCGCCTCGTTACCCCAGTTAATGTTCCAGTACACCGGAACCTCGGCCCAGAGCAGCAAACCCAACTCGTCAGCGGCCCTGGCCAGGTGTCGAGAGTAGGGGTAGTGCGCAGCCCGCACGAAGTTGGCGCCCAGAGCTTTCGCTTCGCGTAACAGTCGAAGCATGTGTGCATGTGAATAGGCAACGCCCGACTCACCAATGGGCTCTTCATGAGTGCTGATGCCGCGCAGCCGTATGGGTTGGCCGTTTAGAAAAATTCGGCTGCCCCGAGTCTCGATGGTGCGCAGGCCGATGCGGTCGCTGATGCTGTCCTCGCCAGCGTGGAAGCGCAATTCGTGAAGCACCGGATTCTCCGGCGACCACAACGCGAGCGGCAGAGTAGCTGTAAAGCGAGCGCGGCCGCCTTCGTCGATGATCCCACCCGCGCTGATACCCGTCTGCGGGATGCTGACAAGCGCAGGAGTTCCCGCAGGCATGCCGTGAACATCTATCGTCACATCGACCTGCCGAGTTTCAGCATCGAGGAGGGCCACCCGGACATTGCGAATGTAGCTGGCAGGCGTGCTTACGATGCTCACATCACGGGTTAGGCCACCGTATGGCCACCAATCCGTACGAGCGGTTGGCACGGTGTCGTTCGATAGCCTGTTGTCCACCCGCACGATGAGCGTGTTTTCGCCATCTCTCAGCTGCTCGCTGATATCAAAGGAAAACGGCACGTAGCCGCCCGTGTAACGGCCAACGCTGTCACCATTGAGCCATACTGTCGCATCAAAGTTTGCACCTCCAAACACGAGGTGTTGGCGTGAACCGTTGGGCTGCGGCGTGGTGAACGTGCGGTAGTACCACACCGGCCCCTGGTAGAAAAAGAGCCGTTCTGATTGGCTATTGAAATCGCCCGGTACGCGCACCACCGAGGCTTGCTCGAAGTCGTATTCGACCAACTCCATACCCGTCGGCGCCTGTTTGTTGCGAGGGAAGCCACCAAAGAAGCTACCCGGATTGCCGACCCCCATCGGGTCTACAATGAGCCGCCAATCGCCATTCAGAGACAGGGTTTCGCGTCCATCGATCATGCCGAGCAATGGGTCTGCCGAGGCGTGCTCCTCAGTGACCGGTGCGAACGGGTTGCGCTCAGCCGGAACCGGCTTTTCAGCGCTTTCAGATTCTGTGTTTTCGCTCCCGGCGTTCGTGGTATTCGCCTGAGCGTCTGGCCCTGACAGTCCAAGCAAGCCAGTCAGGAGCACGAGAGCGCCTGCCGCGAAGAAGTGAGTAACCGCGCTCATGCGCTGACGGTTGGTTGCGCTGTCCACAGATCTCACGTCCCCGTATTCCTCGCCGCTCAGATTTCGTCTGTATACGGACGATTGATTATCGTCATCCGGTCCGCATTTGGCCGGAATTCAACGCCAGGCCGACTAACGCCCGATTGTAGCCTATCCGCAGCTCAACGCAGAGCCGAGCTATGCGCTTTGCAGTATTGTGATCCCTGTTCAAACCACCGGCGAATTGAGTGGCGCAAAATGGTCGACAAGTTCCATCCTGACAAACCGAGAGCTAGCTCTGCCGGCGGTCTTGATCGTGATCAACGATCATCGATGTTGATCAGTGTTGCCGATGAAACGGGCGCGCTCGAGCAGGTGCTGAGCGAGTTTACCCGGCAACGTATCAACCTCACACAGATCGAATCCCGCCCAAGTGTCGATGGTCGCTTCGACATCTACGTCAACTGCGCGCTCACACCTGAGTCGAAACAGTGGCAATCCTTAATCGCGGCGCTGGCAGCAAACGGCCATGAGGTTCACGTGCTTGAGGATTCCTGGGTTGCCTGGTTTCCGCGCCACATATCGGATCTCGACGACGTTGCGAACCGTACGCTGGATGCGGGTACCGACCTAAGCGCCGATCACCCTGGATTCCAGGATGCGCCGTATCGACAAAGACGGGCGGAGATCGACGCTGCCGCCCGAGCTTACCGTTTTGGTGACGCGCTTCCGAACGTCGAGTACAACCCTGATGAACAGCGCGTATGGGCGTCAATCTACCTAGAATTGCGCGGTAGGCAGGAGCGTTTTGCGTGCTCCCGCTATCTTGCGTGTGTGCAGGAAATGGAGCGAGCTGACGTGCTGGGTGCCCATCGGCCGCCCCAGTTTCAGGTGGTGAGTGACTATCTGCGCGAGCGAACCGGATTCCAACTAAGGCCGGTCGCGGGGCTGCTGAGCAGCCGCGATTTTCTGAGCGGTCTGGCGTTTCGAGTGTTTTTCGCGACTCAGTATATTCGGCACGTAAGCCGCCCGATGTACACCCCTGAACCAGATGTCTGTCACGAACTCATCGGCCACGCGCCCATGTTTGCTGATCACGATTTCGCCAATCTGTCGCAGGAGATCGGTTTGGCGTCGCTCGGAGCGAGCGATGCGGATATCGAAAGGCTTGCTCGCTGCTATTGGTTCTCCGCCGAGTTCGGAGTCCTTAACGAAGCAGGCCAACGCAGAGCATACGGAGCAGGGCTGCTCTCGAGTTTCGGTGAGCTTGAGTATGCGTGTGACGGGGACTGGCTACCGCCAGAGGATGAGCCACGAAGCCCGCCCGTATTTCTACCGTTCGAGCCGGACCGCTCGGCTGACCAGCCTTACCCCATCACCGACTATCAGGACGTCTATTTCGAAGCCGCCTCATTGCAGCAGGCGAGTGAGCGAATGCGCCGCTTCTGCCGTAACCTGGCACGCCCTTTTTACGCGCGGCTGGATGACAACACCCAACGAATCTGGGTCGATAGAGCCGTACGTCGAATTCAGCACTGACACTATCGTTGTCGGCACGGCTCATACACAATGCCCGGCCACTGCCGACAGCCTTGACCGGGGGCCTGGCAACCAGCTAACTGAGGAAAACCGTGCGCCTCGAAGACCTAGTGGTCATGGCAGTTCTTTTCGTCGCAATCACCGCGATGGGTCATCGGCTCAGCGGCGGCATCAGCGATCGACGAGGGTTCTTTGAAGCCAGTGGCAACCTGCCGTGGTGGGCGGTATCTGCCAGCGTGGTCGCAACGCTCGTCAGTTCCGTCACCTTCATCTCCGTGCCGGCGAGTGTGTTCAGTGTTGGTGGCGACCTTACTTACCTTCAGGTCGTTGTTGGCCTGGCGATCGGCAAGCTGCTCATTGCCGCCATGGTCGCGCGTCCGTACTACGATAGTGAGGGCATCAACAGCTGCTACGAGTACATCGGTGCTCGACTCGATAGGACAACTGGTGAGTTTTCGATGCTCCTGGGCCTGCTGCTTAATGTCTTAAGCAGCGCTGCGAAACTGCTGACTGCACTGATTGTGTTGGACGTGATCACCGGTTGGGGAGCGTTCTATTGCGGCGCCGCGATCATGGCCGTGTCCGCTTTGTGGAGCACACTGGGCGGCTTGAAAACCGTTATCTGGACTGATTTTCTGCTGTTCGTCGTGTTTTCGGCCGGCGCGATCATCACGGTCTTCGTGTTGCACTTCGCCATCGAGATGTCGATTGCGGAAGCGCTTGTCGTTCTGGACAACAAGGCGAAACTGGTCTTCGTCGATCTGACCATGGACCCAACCCGTCGCTACGCGTTCTTCTCCGTATTGCTCGGCACGCTTGGCCTGAGTATCGCCGTCTCTGCAACCCAAGGTACGTGGCAGCGGGTGCGAGCGTGCCGATCACTGAGGGACGTACGCCGTGCGTACTCTCTCGCCGCCGCGTTCTACGCGCTGCATCTCATCATCCTTGTCATCGGACTCGGACTCACGGTGTTCTACTACGAACAGCCACTGCCCGCGGCGGTAGCGGCCGAGATCGCTGCGCAGCCAGATCGGATATTTCCCTATTTCATCTTGAACGAACTGCCCGTTGGCTTGGCTGGGCTGTTTATCGCTGCGATTTTTGCGGCGGCGATATCGACGATGGACTCGTTGCTAACCGAGAGCGCGGACCTCACGATCCGGCATATCTACCAACGTGTCATTCCCGCTGCGAGCGAGCGTCACTACCTTCGAGCATCACGAATCGCTTTAGTACTATGGAGTGCAGTATTTCTTGGTCTCGCTCTCGCCGTGAACAGCCTCTCCGCGGATTCGTTGCTTGATCTAACCTTTAAGCTCCCGAACTACCTGTACGGGGCGATATTCGCAACCATCGTCTTGGCAAGGCTGGGGATTGGCCGCTTTCCGACTTTCATCGCCGGATTCGTTGTTGCTTGCGCCGTTGTCGCCGCGCTGGCGAACCTGGGTATTGCCTACTTTTTGTGGTGTCCACTATCCGGTGTGGCGATGGTGGTCACCGTGATGCTGCTTTCTTCACGCGGTGTTCCCGATGATGGAGTCGTGCGTGTCTGAATGGCGGAAAACAGGGCGGCCGTCCGAGCGATCAGAGGCTTCGCATCGTTGATAGGAACTGACCGGTTGTTACCTGGTCGAAGCTCAACACACAACTCGCTTGGTGGCACACGGCAAGCGGCAAGCGGCAAGCGGCAAGCGGCAAATCATACGAATAAGGTAGGCATGAAAACGCGACTGGTGATCTTTGTAACCGTTCTGGCCGGTCTCGGCCTAGCCGCGTTGCTGCTCCCGATAGGACAATGGCTAACCGCGCTCCTGGATTGGGTGAGCGCAAACCCGGGCATATCGTGGCTGGTGTTTGGGCTCGTTTATATCGCAGCAGTAGTTGCACTGGCTCCGGGTTCGATTCTCACGCTCGCCGCAGGCTTTGTGTTCGACTTACCCATTGCGATTGTCCTTGTCTGGGTGTCAGCCAGCATCGGCGCCACTATCTCGTTCGTCCTGGGCCGATACTTCGTGCGCAGCTGGATCGACGAGCGGGTGGCCGGCAACGCTCGTTTTAGAGCGATCGATTCGGCGGTAGCGGAAAAGGGCGCTTTGATTGTGCTGTTGACGCGCCTGTCACCGGTGTTTCCGTTCAGCCTGCTGAATTACGGTCTCGGCCTCACGCGAGTGCCGCTGCCGCATTATGTGGGTGCCTCCATGATCGGGATGCTTCCAGGCACGGCGCTCTACGTATACCTCGGCAGTGCCGGGCAATCGCTCACTGCACTGCTTTCGGGTGATGTCGGCGAGTCTAATCTCACGGGCTATCTGTTTGTGGGAGGCCTGATTGCAACGGCAATACTGACGGTCGTCATTACACGGATCGCAACGAAAGCACTAAACAAACAACTGGACTCGGAGGCAGTGTGAGCTACCCAGGATCAGAATTCGACGAAAGCTGGCAATCTCTGCTGGCGCCGCAAGGCTATGAAAACCCGATACCGCCAACGACGCCGTATCATCTGGCTGTCATCGGTGCCGGACCGGCTGGCCTCATCACAGCGATCGTCGCCGCAGGGCTGGGCGCACGCGTCGCCTTGATCGAGCGTCACATGATGGGCGGGGACTGCCTGAACGTCGGCTGCGTGCCATCTAAGGCGCTACTCGAATTCACAGCCGCCAACCCCAAGCCCGATTTTGACGCCGCTTTTGCCTGGCTGCGCGAGGTCAGGGCAGGCATCGCGCCACACGACAGCATCGAGCGATATCGGCAGGCTGGTGTCGATGTCTACATTGGCTCAGCAAAGTTCGATAGCCGAGATCAAATCAGCATCGGCGATCAGCCCATCAACGCGCGCCGCTACGTCATCGCAACGGGGGCACAGGCGTCGGTGCCGCCCATTCCCGGGTTGCAACAGGCCAATGCGCTGACGAACGAAACGGTCTTCAACCTCACTGCACAACCAGAAAGGCTCGCCATTCTCGGCGGCGGTGCGATCGGCTGTGAGCTTGCTCAGGTGTTCGCCCGTCTGGGCAGCGAGGTGCACATTTTTGAGATGGCGCAACAGTTGCTTCCGCTGGAGAGCCCTGAAGCTGGGGCGGCACTCGCCGAATCCATGCGCGAACTGGGCGTTGCGCTGCATCTTGGGGCGGGTGTGGAATCGGTCAGCGGCGAAGGACCGAACCTCGTCAGCGCCGGCGGTGAGCAAATTGAAGTCGATAGGGTGCTGGTGGCACTCGGTAGAAAGCCGAATACCGATGGCCTGTCGCTCAAACTTGCCGGCATCAATACGGACAAACGCGGTCTGATTCAGGTGGACAGCAAACTGCGCACGACCAATTCGCACGTTTTCGCGGCGGGAGATTGCGCATCCCAACTACAGTTTACCCACCATGCGGATGCTCAGGCTCGCATCGTTGTGCAGAACGCGCTGTTCTTACCAACGGCCAAAGCCGACAAGCTCGTCATTCCTCGGTGTACCTACACGCATCCCGAAGTCGCCTCCATCGGGCGTGGTGCGAAAGAGCTGAGCGAGCAGGGCGTAGCGTTTGAACGCTTCTCCGTTCAGTTCGATGAGCTTGACCGGGGTAAGGCAGACCCTGATGGATCTGGATTCGCCGAAGTGTTGACCAAGAAGGGTTCAGACAAAATCCTGGGAGCAACTATCCTCGGGCGCGACGCCGGCGAACAGATCGCGAGCATTGGCTTGCTCATGTCCAACGGGCTCGGCTTGAAAGCCGCGGGCAAGTCCGTTGTCACGTATCCGACGCGCGCGGAGTATCTCAAGCGCCTGGCCGATGCCTACACTCGGTCCCGCTTCACGCCGATGGCCGCGAAAACGTTGAAAGCATGGCTGGATCGGCTGGTCTAGATCATAGCTAGGCAAACCGTGCGGGGTTGATTGTCAGCAGGCACAATACGTCACCAGATAGAGAGTCGTAGGCGCGGAGGCCACAATGACAACAGCAGCAAAAACTGGAATGAAAACGGCGCTAGCCGTCGGTGGCTACGCCCGAACTGACACCAAGGCGCTAGTCGAGTTTGTGCAGGAAGCGGAAAGCCTCGGTGTGGATTCCGTCTGGTCAGCTGAGGCTTGGGGGACTGACGCTGTGACCCCGCTTGCCTATCTAGCGGCAAAGACAGAACGCATCAAGCTTGGCACCGGCATCATGCAGATCAGTGCCAGAGCGCCCTCGATGACCGCAATGACAGCCCTTGCCCTGCACGATTTATCCGGCGGGCGATTTATGCTTGGTCTCGGCGCGAGCGGGCCACAGGTCGTGGAAGGTTTGCACGGCGTTGCCTACCAGGGGCCTCTCACCAGGCTGAAAGAGACCGTTGAAATAATCCGCATGGCGTTTCGTGGCGACAAAATCAGCTACGACGGCCTGTATCACCAGCTACCCAGACCCGGCGGACAGGGCAAACCGCTACGAATCGATCATCCGCCCGCTGAGATCCCGATATATCTCGCGACGCTCGCTCCGAAATCGTTGCACTACACTGGCGCCGCGGCCGACGGCTGGCTCGGCACCTCATTTTCACCCGACCATGCAGATGCTCACCTGGCACACATCGCCGAAGGTGCGGAAAGAGCCGGACGGTCCCTCTCCGACATTCACCTGAACGCTGCGTGCAGCGTCGCCATCGGTGAGAACGTCGAGCAACTCATCAGCGAGCGCAAGGCCGCTGTCGCCTTTCAAATGGGCGCGATGGGCAGTGCACAAACAAATTTCTACAACGCTGCGTACCAACGGGCCGGTTTCGAGGACGACGCCAAGGCCATCCAGCAGCTCTGGATTGCAGGAAAACGAGAAGACGCTGCGCATCGTGTACCCGATGAAATGGTCACTCAGTTCGGCGCTGTCGGCACCAGCGATATGGTCGCCGAACGCTTCCGACAATACGCCGCTGCCGGCATCAATGGCCTGACCCTGCGCCTCGAAGCAAAGAGCGCCAAAGCCCGCATGGAACTTCTCGAGCAGACACTCGATCTGATCTGATCGCTACGCCCCCTATTGCGAGGACACAGGCCTTCGCAATAGGGACACACAATTCCAGCAGGTGTGGACACACGCCATCCCGCCAGTTGTCCTCCACTTTCGCAGTCAGAACCAAAGGGTTCAGCGACCGGACAGATTTGGTCGACTTTCGGTGAGGTCCAGAGAAAGTTAGCTTTTTGCTATCTGATATCGCTGATACTTGAGTAGGAAATCAGCTCGATAGAATCACTTAGGCGAGCGCGCGTTCTCGCGGTTGAAACCCGCGTTTTGCGAGCCACCTTGTGAGCACTTCCGCACCACCATAAGCACGTTGACGCTTTGCAATAGAGAATATGTGGGCAAGCAGATTTTCCCCAACTGAACTGGGTGCTACGCGATCCACCGGTTTGCTTGCTGCCCGAATGCGGGCGAAGTACTCGCGCTTCGAAATCGGAACACGAGTAGGAGTAAGCAATCCCGAGACAACAGGTGCAAGGTATTCGTCAATGGATTCGCTCGTGTTGTGGAGACGATCATGAGCAGAGGTATGTTCGCTTGCTTCAATCGAATTCGCGATCCTGGCTCTGATGGGGTTCAAATCAACATATGCCATCGCGGCAAGGACAGCATTGTCGTCTAATAGCGCACCAGAGTAGAAGCGCTGCTCGAAGAAGTGTCCGGTAGTACCGTCTTCTAGGTTTGCTCGGCGCGCGATAGGTTGCTTAAGTAGCTTCATAAACACAGAAACTGAGCCAAGTTTTTGTCTCAGCTCGACCAGCTTATCGGCATTTGCCAGAAAGCTTTGGCGCTGGTTTTCGCTTCGAATCGTGTCTATTTCGCCGTCAGACTTCTTTGGAGGGCAAACACTGAGCCACCGATCAACAACCTCCTCATCAGGCCATCCCAACGGCGCGAGAGGATCGCTAAACACCGCGAGATGAAAGTGATTACTCAGTATGGAGTACGCATGAATCTCTATTGCGAACGAACCACCCAGATCATTTAGACGTTGCTTTAGCCATGCTTTTCGGTGGCTGTAGTCGCGTGTGCCCACTCGTCCGCACAACCACGACTGTCGAACACATCGCGATATCAAGTGGTAGAAACCAGGTGTTGTTTGATCGATCAGCAGAGAACGTGGAGTAGCCATCCGGTCAGCCTACGCCGATGCGGCAACAGCTCATGTCGGAGATTCAAGAGAATCTGCGTGAGAATCTGCCGAATAGATCGCGCGATGTATCACTCCAAACGAAAGCTGTTCCTGCAGCGAACAGAATGTGTGCCTCTAGTTCTCCAGAACGTGTGTCCCGACACCCATGTCGTCTACTTTTCCAACGACCGTGTGTCACCCCACCGAAGAAAGACCGTGTGTCCCCACACCGAAAGAAAGACCGTGTGTCCCCACACCGAAGATCAGCGGGCGCCATCACCGATGAGGATGATTTCAACGGTCTGCAACAAAATAATCAGGTCTAGCAGCAAACCCTGATTCTTCAGGTAGTACATGTCGTAGTTGAGTTTCTCGCGGGAGTCGACCACCGAGGCGCCATACGGATAGCAAACCTGAGCCCAGCCAGTAATGCCGGGCTTTACTCTGTGTCGCTGATCGTAGAATGGAATTTTATCCCTTAGCTGGATCACGAACTCCGGTCGCTCCGGCCGAGGCCCCACGAATGACATATCGCCACGAATGACACTGATCAATTGGGGCAGCTCGTCGATTCGTGTCTTTCGCAGCCAACGTCCGACACGCGTAATGCGCGGGTCATCCGGCTCGGTCCACTGTGGTTGACCGTCTTCCTCGGCGTCCACATTCATGCTTCGAATCTTCGTCAATCGGAACTCGCGCCCATCAAGACCAATTCGTGTTTGTATAGCCAATACAGGACCGGTGCAGCGATTTTCCAACCACATAAGCAGACAGGCCAGAAGCATGATTGGCCAGGTCAGCACTAACATGGTTGTCGCCACAACGAGATCGAACCCTCGCTTCACGCCATCGCGCAGGATGCCTGTGGCGAAACCATCCGCGAACACAAGCCAGGATGGGCGCAATAGCTCGACGTCAATTTTGCCGGCTTCGCGCTCGATAAACGCCTGTATGTCGATGACGTTCACACCCATCAGGCGACACTCAAGCAACTCGTTGATTGGCAGGCCAGCTTCATCCCGCTCTCGCCGATCATCCAATGCCGTGACAATCTCATCGATATCATGCTCACGACAGAACTCCGCTAGCGGCTGCTCGAGCGAGATCAACGTCGCACCATGCTCGCTGACAAGATCTTCATCGCCTGCCGCATGCACGAAGCCCAGCAGTACGAAAGCTCGTTGATCGGAAGCGCGGCGCATGCGAGTGGCGATCTTTCGCGCCCGCACTCCGGTGCCGTAGACGACGATATTCTGCTTCATGACCGAGTCGCCAATGAAAGCATTGAACAGCCAGCGCACTACGGTCACCACCACAAACGCTTCGAGCAGGCCGAAGAACAACGCGCTGCGGCCTATGGCAAGGCTGGGGAAGACATACGAGAAGAGGCCAATGAGCATGCCGCCGAGGAGGAATATCCCCGCGATCGTGCGTAGCAACATGCCCAACCAACCGTCCCGAATTCGGGCCTCGTAGACCCCCATGGCCACCATGGATGCCACGATGCAAAGGCTGAACATCAGCGCCGAGATAAAATATGGGCGTCCAGCCCCAGGCAGCTCCTGATAGGCCGTCAGGTACGCCAGATACGCCACGGCAATGAGGCACACAGCTTCAATCGTGCTGAGCAACAGCAATGGCGTATGGAAGTAGTGGCGGAAAACGCGTACGTGGGCCAAGGACGAAGCAACGTTGTTGAAAACACCATTGTAGCCACTAACGGCTGTTAGAAGCGTCTCTTCGACTCAATCGAACATTCCGCCTGCGCAGTGGACGTTAGGCACTGGCGACGGAGCGGGCTCTGGGATCCTTGAGGCTAGGCGTGCAATGCGGCAAATTGCCACGGCGTTGATTGCGCACCGACCATCGGACCGGCAACGTCATGGCCGCCATATACAGTTTCAGCATCTTGGCTTTCAACGGTTTGGTCTGCGCCATCAAACGAGCGCCATCGCTGGCAAATGCCCGCCAATTCGACGCAGATACGCTGTTACAGGTCACTCCAATCGACGTCTGCTCCATCCGGGTTGTGTGCCACCAATTACCGGGCACGAACAGCAAATCGCCCGGTTTCAATGTCACTCGTATCGGCGTTGTGTGTTCAAGATCCGGGTACCGCTCGAGATCAGGATTCCAGATGTCGTCGACATCAGATAGCAGTGGCTGCGCCAGCCGCGGATAAAGAAAACGCGCCTGATCCGGCGGAAATATAATGAATTCCTTCTCGCCGTAGATCTGAGCGATAAATGCGTTCATATGATGCTTGTCTGCATGCAAGACTGAGAAACCATTGCCAGCTGCACCTAAAAGGATTTCCAGCTGAAACTTCTCGTAGAGAAAATCCTTCGGCAGAAACGGGGAGGCTGAAAGGTCCGGCAATGCGTAGGGCAGGTATGGCTCGACGTCGGAGATCAGCTCAGGAAAGAACCGGTAGATATTCGCATTGGTCAGATAGGGAGGAACAGTGCCGTCGCGCTCGGCAGCCAGGAACGTCTCCATGTGGTCAGGAAATCGATAAGTGGTTTGACCACTTTGATTGGGACGCAATTCAATGACTTTCGGGGCTATCGTGTCCCGTAGATACTCCGGAGTCCATTTGCCTACCGCAGGCCATTCCGACACCCCATTCGTCATCACCACCGGTGTCATGGGCTTCAAATAGTTTCGCGCAAAATCGTTGAAAGAAAGTTTTTCTGTTCTATCGATCACATTACCGTCCGTTCCAGCGGCCTCGCTGTCATGCGAGGAGGTGAAACATAGTAGCGCTGACTGCTACGACACGGTGTGAACGATTCGCTGCAAATGATCTGTACTTGTAAAAGTCGACGGACGGGGCATGCGCACGAAACCCTAACAATATTTCACATAAAAAATAGCCTCTATATTATTGTTATATATAATATTTATATCGGATAATTGAGTCACTTAACCCATCGAATCGGCAATTCATTCGTCTGCACCTGCTAAGGAACGCCCGAGCGTGACCACATTGGATACATGCGATGCCTTCCCCGCCTCAAAGAATTGATCTGAACCGGTGTCAAGCTGCACAAATCTCAGCGAGATCCGCTAGACCACTAGGCTCCGCTATGTAGAAGCCTTGAGCGTAATCGCATTTAAGCTCACGCAACGTTTCGAACTGGTCCTCAGAAGAAACACCCTCACCAACGACCGCGATGTTCAGGGTATGCGCCATATCGATGGCGGCCTCGCAGATTGCGCGAGCACTCGGATCTCGCGCGACATCTCGCACGAGTTCCATATCCAACTTGAGGTAGTCGACGTTTAGCTCTCGCACGTACTTGAGCGAAGCAAAGCCAGTGCCGAAATCATCAAGCGCAACCCTGAAATTGCAGCACCTCAATTGCTGCACAAGTCTCTTCATGTTGCCGAAGTCCGCGGATACCGCCGTTTCGGTGAGTTCGACGCATAGGGTGAAGGGCAGGGGGCCCACTTTGGCGACCGCACCAACCAATTCACTCAGATAGGTCTGATCCAACGACAACACCGATGAGTTGACGCTTACCTGTGCAAGGCTGCAAATCGGGCTTCTGGTTAGCTCGTTGAGCACGGTATTTACCGAGTAGCGATCGATATCACGAATCATGGCGTTCGTCTCAGCATGGGAGATGATCTGCTGAACATCGTATTCCGATTGCTGCGGCCACCTAAACAACGCCTCGGCACTCGTCACCCGCTCCTGCGCGTAGTCATATATGGGTTGGTAGGCGACAGTGGGCTCACCCCGTTCGAGCGAACGCGCAAGCTCAACTTGCATTGTCTCTTCACTGCGAAGGCGGCCTTCGAGGTCCGAATCAAAGAACCGAATTCGGTAGGCTTCTCGTGATTGCTTGGCGTGGTACATGGCGATATCCGCATGCCGTATCAGGTCGTCCGCGCCGCTCTTTGGATACACAGCGATACCCATGCTCACGCTTAGTTTGACCTCAATGCCAAAAAGCATCGCCGGTTGCACCAGTAAGTCGTGAACGTTCTGGGCGGCCTGAAACGCCTCGATCGGGTTCCGAACGCCTTGAATTAACATAGCAAACTCATCACCACCCACGCGCGCAAGATGATCACCGTCGCGTAACTGGTCTCGCACTCGGTGGGCGAACCAACACAGTGCTGCGTCGCCCATTTCCTGGCCGTAGGCGAAATTGATGAGTTTGAAGCGATCGATGTCGAAGTAGACGAGTGCCGCCATTGAAGCGCTGCCCGCTGCCTTGGACAATGCTGTGCCTACCAGCTCACTGAAGTGTTTGCGATTAGCAAGGCCGGTGAGTAGGTCGATCTGAGTCAGCCGCGCTAGAGACTGGTTGTATTCCGGGCGACAAGCGATATCTGCAGCTGGCTTTTGCGTATGAGCACAGCGTTGCATCGCCCTAGTGACTACCCGCGAAAAACTTTCCGAAGCCAAGTGCCTGATAGGCAGCGTCTCCTGAACGCCACAAGAAAGCGCGACGGCCTCAAGAGCCTGATCGTCTTCAACCAGTAGAGCGACCATCGGCATACCCTGGGTGAGCCGTCGTAAGTCGTGAAACTCACGAATTTGATCTGCCTTCCATGACCGCCACTCGATGATGACAAGATCACTATCCTCGGCATCAAACGCTGCGAGCAGTGCTCCTAGATCCGAGTGCGAAGTCAGCTGGTAATCGAAGCCCGACGTGCGCAATGCGGCAAGCAATGCCTCATTCGATTCACTCGTTTGCAGAGCGAGAATTCGTAGGGGATGCTCTCTACGCGACGTGATGGTTTCAGACATTAGCAGGAACAGAGCAGGTCATCGTTTCACTGTAGTTGACACTTGCAACGACCGTCGGCAAATGTGGGGAGAAATTCTGCAAAGTCGGTATATTGACGAGAGACACGATTCATTGGACGGGGAGATAACGATGACCGACGACATTCTGGCGATTACGCATCTGGCCCAGCAGTACGCGGACGGCGTGATGCAACGGGACGCCGAGATCTGGGGTAACACCTGGGCAGAGCAGGGCGCATGGCACCTGTCGCCCGATATGGATCCGGTTACCGGTCGCGAGGCATTGAAGGCGTTCTGGACGAACGTGATGGCCGGCTACCCGCAGGTATTGCACTGGGTTCAACCTGGCCTCATCGAGGTTGATGGTGACACTGCAACTGCTCGTTTCTACGTACAGGAAAACATCAAGGACGCAGAGGGTCAGGGCTTCCGCGTTGCCGGCGTTTACAACGATGAGTTGATCAAAGAGGCAGGCAACTGGCGCTTCGCGGTCCGTCGTTTCAGCGTCATCTACCGCGGACCCGTCGATATGTCCGGTGACTGGTTGGGATATCCGTCCTAGCCACATCGCTGGTTGGAGATATCAGCAACTCGTCAGTCGAACACGCAGCGACCGAGGGACAGAAGCTAATGAGTGAAGCAACACAGGCTACTGCCGACTCTAATCTGCCGCCGAGCTGCGCGGGCGGGCTCGAAAATCTGGATGATGAGCACAGCTACTACATCGACGATATCCGTGGCGAGGTGCCGTCTGATCTGCGCGGAACCTTCTATCGAAACGGGCCAGGCCGGCAACGGATAGGCGGCGAGCCGTATGGGCATTGGTTCGACGGCGACGGCATGCTGTGCGCGTTCACATTTACGGGTGAACGGCCTCACTTCCGCAATCGCTACGTGCGCACGCCAAAGTACATCGACGAGACGAGGGAGCAGTCGATTCGATATCGGGGTTTCGGCACGCAAAAGCCGGGCGGTTTGCTCGCAAATATCGGCCGCATGCCGGCAAACCCCGCAAACACCAATACGATCGAACACGGCGGCCGGCTGCTGGCTCTGAACGAAGGCGGCAAGCCCTGGCAGTTGCAGCCTGGGGATTTATCAACCGTTGGTGAGTGCACCTTCGACGGCGCGCTGACAGGCAACGAGGTGTTCAGCGCACATGGCAAAGTGCATCCGCGCTCCGGCGACTACATCAACTTCGGCGCGGGTATGAACGGCTTTGGGCTGAAAGGCCCGAAACCGTGCCTTAACGTTTACCGAATCAATACCAACGGCAGTTTGTACAAGCAACGCGCCGTCGCACTCGACAGCTTTCCGTTTTGTCACGACTTCGTGATTACAGATCGCTTCGCCGTGTTTTTCATCAATTCGATCGTTTTTGGCGACATGCTGTCGGTACTTGCTGGTTTCAAGACCATCTCTGATGTCGTGCATTTCGATTCAGATCGGGCAATGAAAGTCATCGTTGTCGATCTCGAAACGCTTGAGACGAAACGCGAGTTCTCGATGCCACCCGGCGCGATGATCCATTTCGGCAATGCCTGGGAACAGGGCGACGAAATTATCGTCGACGGCATGTTTACCGACAATTTCGAGGCTAACGAGACGCTCGCCGATGTGTTCAAACCCGATGCACGCTTCGGCGGCGGTGAGTTTCGCCGGTATTTTCTGAACCTCGCGAGCGGCCAGGCTCGGGATGAAATCATCAGCGATCTTGAGATGGAATTTCCCACATTCGACACGCGACGCACAGGAGATGCAGGCCAGGCAACATTCGCCGCATGCTCCGTAGACAACGGCGCCAACAGCTTCTTTAACGGCATTGTCTGCGTGGACCCTAATGACAACACCTCCAGCCACATTCTGACGCCAGGAAGCTACGCCTCTGAACCGCTTTACGCGCCGTCGACAACGTCAGATAAAACCGCCGATGGATATCTGCTCGAGGTTGTTTACGACGCACGCAAACATCTGAGTGAACTCCAGATATTCAGCGCAGCAGATATTTCCGCGCCGCGTTGTGTGTTGGGCCTCAAGCACCATGTGCCACATCAATTTCACGGTTTCTTCAGCGCCAGTTAGTCCGAGACCTTGCTGAGGACACACGTCGCTTCGCGATACATAATTGCGCATAATATATATTATGTTAAATAGAATATGTGGGGACGATTGCAGCTGACAGCACGCATGCGTCACCGCCGTCGATACTCGTGATCGGCTTAGCGACAATCACCCAGTAACTTTAACGGCATTTACCCCTCTCGCAGCCAAACCGCGCAAACCAGCCAACCAGCTGACCAGCTAACCACCCAAGCCAGCACGTAGCACTAACTTACGCGTTCCCGGTGCAGGCAAAAGGTAATCAACGGCAGCTCCACGCAGCGATGCTCGGGACAACCAACGAGGATCGTCATAGCTCGTTGTTGGTCTAACGGTGCTTATGACGTTGCTTTTAAAGGACGTTGCTTTTGACGTTACCCATGCCGGCGCAGTCGCTTTCGCATCTCAGCCTCATTTTAAACGAGGCGATCTGTCAGGCGACTAAGATCATTAAATTGCCATATATTCAATGGTTTGTATTGAGTACCTAATCCAGTGTGTATTCATTTTTGGGCCCGATTCGCGGTCATCCATCGACAAATAGTATGGAGCCAGTCGCGCAAGCACTTGCCACATGCACTGGTGATTTCCCACAGGTGCATTACCCGCTCCGCCAGCAGTAGAATGCCGCCAATTTCACGACAGCTTCGGCTGAGGACATTAGTGTGCGTATAGCTATTCTCGGTGGCGACGGTTTTATTGGCTGGCCGGCAGCACTTCACCTGTCGAGCCTGGGTCATGACGTGACGATTATCGACAATCTCTCCAGGCGATGGATTGATACCGAGCTTGGCGTTCAGTCGCTCACGCCAATGGACTCCATTCAGGAGCGATTGCGCATCTGGAAGGCCGAATCCGGTAAGACCATCGAGTTTCAGCTGATCGACATCGCCACCGAGTATGAACGCCTGAAAGTCTGGCTCGCGGAAAACAAGCCGGATTCAGTGCTGCATCTGGCGCAGCAACGCGCAGCGCCCTACAGCATGAAAACAGACCGGCACAAGGTCTACACGGTCAACAACAACACCAACGCCACCCACAATCTTCTGGCAGCGCTCGTCGAAGTCGGCCTGGATAGCCATGTGGTGCACATGGGCACCATGGGCGTGTATGGCTACTCAACCGTGGGTGCCGCGATACCGGAGGGTTATCTCAATGTCGACATAACCCGGGCTGATGGCGACAAGGTCAGCCAGGAGATTCTCTACCCCGCGAACCCGGGCAGCATTTATCACATGACAAAATGTCTGGATCAGCTGTTGTTCCAGTTCTACGCCAAGAACGATTCTCTGCGAATCACAGACCTGCACCAGGGTATTGTCTGGGGAACGCATACCGAGCAAACCCGCCAGCACGAACAGTTGATCAACCGCTTCGACTATGACGGCGACTACGGCACGGTTCTCAACCGCTTTGTCATTCAAGCAGCAGTCGGCCACCCGTTAACCGTGCACGGCACAGGTGGCCAAACCCGCGCATTCATTCATATCCAGGATTCGGTCCGCTGCATTGAGCTGGCACTGGCGAACCCACCCGCCGCCGGTGAGCGGACCAAGATTTTCAATCAGGTAACCGAGACGCATCGGGTGCGTGATCTTGCAGAGCTGGTAGCGCAATTGACGGGGGCTGACATCGCTTATCTGCCGAATCCTCGAAAGGAAGCGGACGAGAATGATCTAGTCGTGGTGAAGGAGCAGTTTCTGGAACTAGGGCTCTCCCCTATCACGCTGCAAGACAGCCTGTTGTCAGACCTAGTGGACGTTGCGAAGCGCTACGAGCACCGCATCGACATGTCTCGAATCCCCTCTACGTCGGCCTGGACAAAAACGATCGGCAAAAGCGTTGTCGGCCGGCTGGAGTCCGGTGTCGACTTCAAGCGATCCGGTTCTGCATAAGCGGTGAGCATCGCCTTTGCAACACTGGTGACCAACAGCGACTACGCACGTGGCGCCAGAGCCCTGGCCCGCTCTCTCATCGCAGTTCGCAGTACAGCGCCGCTTCTGGTGATGGCAACGCCCTCAGCAAGACAACAGCTGTCTGGCGAGCTCGCGGAGATCGAAGGCTTCAATGCGCGTGTGGTCGCAGTCGATCCGCTGCCCGTAAGTGAGGCTTTCCGTTGCCGTCATGAGCGCGATCGCCTGCATTCACACTCGCCGTTCACCAAGGGCGAAAAACCCGCGTTTCACACGCCGCTGGATAACTTCTGCAAGCTACGGCTTTGGCAGCAAACGGAATTTGAGCGAATCGTCTTCTTAGATGCCGATACGCTCGTAGTGCGCAACATCGATCAGCTTTTCGACTATCCGGAATTTTCCGCGGCACCCAATCTCTACGAAACGCTTTCAGACATGCACCGGTTAAACTCGGGAGTCTTTGTGGCGCAGCCCAGCGATGCAACGTTCGACGACATGTTGCGAAAGCTTGACGCGCCACAGGCGTACTGGCGCCGAACGGATCAGACCTTTCTCGAAACCTATTTCCCACGCTGGCACGGTCTGCCCTACACCTTTAACGCCCTGCAGTATGTCTACTTCAATCTACCCGAGCTGTGGGATTGGGATTCGATCAACGTTGTGCACTATCAATACGAAAAGCCCTGGCAGGGGGCGCACGCACGCTCGACAGAACTGCAAGTACTGACCAATCTGTGGCATCAGGTCGCTCAGACCGGCGAGATACCGCAGAACCTCAACAACCCTGCTCACTCGTGAATCGACAAAGACCAAGCCCGGCATGCACGTCGCAGTAACAGGCGCTACCGGCGTAGTCGGCGAGTTTGTCGTGAGCGCCCTCCTCGCTCAAGGCCACCAGGTGGTGGCGTTGAGCCGCACCGTACCAGCACACGCCGTTGATCGCTCCGAAATCACCTGGGTTACCGGCGACATGGCGGATACCGATGTTCAACAGCGCCTGCTCAGCCATGTCGATGCGTTGATTCATTGCGCCTTCAGCCACGTCGATGGCCGCTACCGTGGCGGGGAAGGAGATTCACCCGTCGACTTCTGGCGAGCAAATTTTCTGACCAGCCTTGAGCTGTTTGCGCAAGCTGAGGGGGCTAAGCTCACACGTGTCATTCAGCTCTCGTCTCGCGCTGTGTTTGATGCTGTGGAGGCGTCATCCCTCGCGCCCGATGGACGGCTCGATGACGCTGCGGGTACAGCGGCGAATACTCACTACGGCTCGATGAAAGCCGCCCTTGAGGCCGTCGCTCGCACGCTTGCCAACGATAAGGGGCTATCCATAACGACGCTCCGCCCTACCGGTGTCTATGGACGCCGCCTGCAGTGGGCCAGCAGCAAATGGTACGACTACGCTCAAAACGCAGTACGAGCCAGCGCGAATACGCATCTTAGTCAGACCACATCTGACAGCCACCTGCCAAAGCGGCTCGCAACCGAGGTACATGGGGAGGATGTCGCCAGTGCGATTCTGCTACTACTGGCAGCCCCACATGAAGATGTCGCCGGGCGTGTATTCAATTGCTCTGACATCGCAGTGTCCAGGCGCGAGCTTGTGGCAGGGTTCGACGATGTAGCGAACAACAGAGAACTCACCGAACGCTTTGCCCAGCTTCACCCAGACAACTGGCCAGCGCGGTCTTTACGCTGCGATGCGCTGGTGCAACTCGGTTGGCAACCCGGCGGACGGCAGCGACTCGCGCGTACGCTTGAGGAACTCGTGTCAGCTGCCCGTCACGATGTCTAAGAGATCGAGTAGAGTCTCGATTCGATGTTCGGCCGCGCGCCCCAGCGCTTGATCCGCTCCCGCGAGTGCTCCGCTGTGCAACCACGCAGCAGCCAATCCAACCATATGCGCGCCGGCGACGTCGTGTTGCGGGGAATCGCCTACGTAAAGCAATCGATCAGCCGTGAGCTCGCTTGCGGCAATGGCCTTGCTGAAAATCTCGCTATCTGGCTTACAAGAACGCGCGGACTCGGAGCTGATGCAATGGTCAACCAAGGCCGCCAACCCTGAACGCTCCAGCAGTGGCTCAAAGTAGTCGTTGTCTATGTTGGAGACGATGCTCAGATAGCATCCGCGCTCGCGCAGCGTGGTCAGCAACGGCTGCGTTTCTGCACGAAGCGTTAGCGTCTTGACGACACTCTCGCGCTGGCGCTGGTAGAACGCTTCCACCGCGTCAGGGTCTTGCTCGAGGCCTAGCGCGTTCAGCGTATCCGCAAAGGCCTCAACGACGACCTCCTTATGCAGAAAAAAAGGCGCCTTGAGCCGCACGTGCTCACTGGCCCCGCGACACTGGCGATAGACCGCCTGCGCATGAGACGCATTAGCCGTCGCCAGTCCGCTGCGCGCCAGAACGTGCAGGAGATTGTCGTTGGTAATCTTCGTGGGTAGGTGCTCGAACAGCGTTCCACCCAAATCGAAAAGCACTCCTTCATATTGCAACGATAACTGCTCGCTCTGTCTTATCCGATGCTTCGTGACCGATGCCGGAGGGTTTTGCTGGCGCTTGTTCAACGCCGACAAGTCTACTTCAGTCCCTGGATCTTAAGGTAATCCACACTCGCCCCGGCTACCATGTTGCTATGGAGTCCCTGCCTATACTGACGACCGACATGGCTCTCGTGCTCGCGCTTGTGGGCTTGGCTGTATTTCTGTTCGCAACTGAGTTACTGCGCGTCGATGTCGCCGCGATACTCATCATGACCTTGCTTGGCTTGCTCATTTACGTACCAGGCCTGGAATCACTGCTTGCACCGGAGTTGTTATTTTCGGGACTGTCGAGTAACGCTGTGGTCTCGATCATCGCCGTGATGATTCTGGGCGGTGGGCTGGACAAAACCGGCGTCATGGACCGGCTGGCGTTCGCCATTCTGAGTATCGGCGGTCGCACCAGACCTCGCATTACCAGCTTAGTGTCAGGCACCGTCGCCGGCATATCAGCGTTCATGCAGAACGTCGGCGCTGCCGCCCTCTTCCTGCCTGTAGTCGCGCGGGTGTCTTCCAGAACCGGTATCGCGATGTCCCAGTTGGTTATGCCGATGGGATTTTGCGCGATCCTCGGCGGCACACTGACCATGGTTGCCTCGAGCCCACTCATCATGCTCAACGACCTGATCGCCAACGCCAACGAACTCGTTGAGCCTGAACAGACGATGGCAACGTTCTCGCTGTTCTCGGTGCTGCCGGTCGGTCTGGCGCTGGTCGCCACCGGGCTCATCTACTTTCTGCTCTTCGGACCAAGTCTGCTCAAGCCAAGACCGGATGAACTCGGTCAGCGCAGCAAAGGCCGCGGCACGGTTCGCTACCTGCGCAGAATTCACGGGATCGATGCGGCGGTCAGGGAAGTTGAAGTGCCGGTTGGAAGCCCGTTTGTTGGTCTGGATATCGAAGGCCTGCAAAATGAGTACGACGTCAAAATCGTCGCGTCCCGGTACGCAAACAAGGTATTGGTATCGCCGCCAACCGCCGCGCCAATCGCGGCGCCGGCGACCCTGGCAGTCATTGCAGACCGTCAACACCTGCGCCGCTTTGTCGCGTCCGGCCAATTGACGCTACGCGGCAAACTGCGTGAGTTCCGGCACCTCCTCGCCCGCTCCATCGCCGGTATTGCCGAAATTGTCGTGCCGCCTGATTCATCACTCGTTGGCAAGACGCCTCGTGAACTGCGCTTGCGACAAAGCTACGGGCTAAGCCTGTTGTCCGTGTTTCGGGCGGGTAAAGCGCTGACGGACGATCTGCCCGACTCTCCGCTGCAGGGTGGCGATACGCTCATCTGTCACACGCGCTGGGACCTACTTGCCGATCTCGAGCGTAACCGCGATTTTGTTGTGGTTACCTCAGATTACCCACGCGAATCCCGGCATCCGTACAAAGTCGCTCTGGCGCTGTCGTTTTTCGCGCTGTCGCTGTTCCTGGTCCTGTTCACCAACATCATGTTGCCGGTTGCGCTACTCACCGGGGCAGTCGGCATGATCGTCTCGGGCGTGCTGAGCATGGATGAGGCCTACCGGGCCGTGAGCTGGAAGACCGTTTTTCTGCTCGCTGGCTTGCTACCCCTGGGAAATGCGGTCGCCAACTCCGGTGCGGCAACATACCTGGCGGTGCACTTGCTCGATGTGCTGCCCAACCTCCCCGATTGGGGGCTACAGGCTGTCGTGGCGGTACTCGCCACGTGCTTTACGCTGGTGATGTCCAACGTTGGGGCGACGGTGTTACTGGTTCCGATTGCCATCAAGCTCGCTCTGGCGAGCGGCGCAGACCCGGCCCTGTTTGCATTGACCGTCGCGATCTCCACATCAAACTCATTCCTGCTGCCCACCCATCAGGTCAATGCGCTGATCATGGGGCCAGGCGGCTACAGCGTTCGTGATTTCTTCCGGGTCGGCTCAATCATGACAGTGCTGTTTCTGATCGTGTCGCTCAGCGCACTTAACCTGCTGTTCGGTTAACGCGAGAATATCTCGGAGCACAGCTCAGCCAACTCTTCGGAACTCGCGCCCAGGGGGTCGAGAGCACGCTGAACCAGATCCGCGAAAGCCTCCGGCGTGGTCGAACTGCCAATGTCCTGTAGCGCTGATTGCGCGGATGAACGCACGAGCTCGGCGAGGGGGTGTTCGTGCTGAATGTCGCGATACACTTCCGGGCTTAGCGTGCCGATACGGGCGAGCAGCGCAAGTAGCGTCTTATGCGGAGGTGTCCATAACGCGCTCGCCTCGTTTGCTCGATAACCCAGCGTCGCAAGGGTCAGACCAAAGCTCAAAATGCTCGCATGCGTTGCCACTTGCAGCGCCGCCGTCATACGGTCGTGCTCGTCTCCGGAGATATCCGGTATATCAACCAGGGTTGCGCCGCTATATGCGAGTAGTTCCGTGAAAATGTTTGCGCGTCTGCCCTGCCGGGGTACAAGCGTCGCGATTGCCCGTCCGCTCGGGTCCAGGTCCGGCGCGAACATCGGGTTGATGCTCACATGCTGGCAGCGTAGCCCTAGCTCTGCGCAGCGAGTGAGAAACGGCGACTTAATAGACAACGTATCAACGAGCAGTTGCTCGGATGACAAGCGCGGTGCTAGAGACTCAATGGCATCGAGCGCAGCAGACTCGGGCAAACACAAAATGACGGCCGCACAATCTGAGACGGCGTCGAGCACAACGTTGTCCGTTGCGTGCGCGCCGACGATTGCTCGCTGGGGGTCCGCATCCAGATCGAACCCCCGGCAATCGCTGCCGGCAAGCAACGACAGCACCAGGCGGCCAATGGCGCCACCGGCGCCTAGAATCACCACCGGCTTGTCAAACGCCGAGTCGGTCACCGACTGATTTCCGAACACAATCCTGCAGGATCAGCCGTCGATAATCTCGTCTTCAATGCGGCACGCCTCATCGATGATCAGCGTATACAGGGAACGCATGAAATCCGGATCCAGCTTGTGCTCAGCACCGAGCTTGGCTACCCGGTCTTTGACCTCGCCCACCCGAGCGCTTTGCATCATCGGTATCTCATTGGCTTTTTTGTATTCACCAACGTTTCTACAAACGTCAAGACGCTTGCCAAGCAGCGCGATGATTTCGATATCCAGAGCATTAATCTGCTTTCGAAAATCAGCCAGCTTTTCCATTCGCGGTCGGCTCCTGTGCCTGTGGCATCGGAATTGTTTCCAGTGCGGTCTCACTCAAAGCATGCACCAATGCCTGCGATTTGAGAATCATTTCATCGAGTTCGTCCTGGGGATCGGACAAGTCCACAATGGCGCCGCCGACGCCCACTGTCACGGTGTCATTGGCGCAAACGATTGTACGAATGACGATATTCAGGTCCGTACTGCCGTTGAGGCCGAAAAAGCCCATAGAGCCGGAATAGATGCCGCGCGGGCCACCTTCCAGCCTATCGATGATCTCCATGGTTCGCTTCTTCGGCGCGCCGGTCATGGAGCCTCCTGGGAACGACGCTTTCACACACTCAACCGATGAAACACCACGACGCAGCCGCCCACGAATAGTGCTGACCAGCTGGTGAACGGTCGCATAGCTCTCAACAGCGAAGATGTTGGATACGTGCACCGAGCCGACATCACATACCACGCCAATATCATTTCGCAGCAGATCCACAATCATCAGATTTTCGCTGCGATCTTTTTCGTTCGTTCGCAGATCCTCATAGAGCGCCTCGTCCTCATCGCTCGTTTCGCCGCGCTTGCGCGTGCCTTTGATGGGCTTGGCTTCAACCACGCCATAAGGATCAATGGTCAGGAAACGTTCCGGCGATGAGCTGAGCGTCTGCACTTCAGGGAAGTTCAGATAAGTCGCGTACGGCGCCGGATTCGAATGCCGCAATGCTCGGTAGGTATTCAGCGGATCGATACGAACATGATTCGTGATCATGTTGGTCATGCAGACCTCGTAGGTCTCGCCCTTCTTGATTTCCGCCTGGCTGGCTTTGATCTGATCAAGGTACTGCTCCGGCGAGTGGCGCAGGGTTTGCTGAACCGGTTGCGGGTGCAGGGCACGGCTCCAGGGCGGCGCTTTCGGCGTGTTCTTGAGGCGCTCTGCCATCGTGTCCATCCAGCCCTTGGCGCGGGCTTCATCGTCATCAAGACACACGAGGTAGATGATCTCTTCCTCATGATCGAACGCGATGATTCGATCCGCGAAGACGAAAGCCGCATCTGGAGTATCCGCCACGTGCGGCGCCTGCGTTCCACACTCGCCTTTCAGCTCATAGCCGAGGTATCCCGCGTAACCGCAGTTGAAATCAAACGGCAACCCTTCAACCACGGTTTGCCGCTCACGCAGCTTGCGATCCAGGTATGGAAAAATGCTCTCGTCCGATTCGCTCGTTTCGCCTTGCTTGGTGACCTTCAAGCGCTTGTTGTGCATGTCGTAGGTTATGTACTCGGCATGCGGCCCACTCGCATCACCCATGTAGCTGAATCTTGAAAAGCCGCGCACGAGCGCGCTGTCCAGCCAGTACGAGGGGCTCGATTCCGCGAAGTTGTCGAAGAACACATCGTCCGCGTCGAGCGTGATGGGCAGGCGTCGATAATGCACTTTGAAAGGGCTGCCATCGATGTGACCACGAGCCCCTTCTTCAAAGCGCTCAGCCGTGTCTTTGACCACGTTGTAGTCATCCGCATTGCGATAGCTCTTCGGAACCGCAACCACGCCGCTGCTCTTGATATGAGCAGCTGTTAGCGAACGGAAGTTTTCGAACAAGCGGTGTCCGTACTCAGTACCAATTGACTCCGGGTGAAATTGAACACCCCAGATCGGCCGACTCTTGTGCCGGACTCCCATGATCATCCCGTTGTCGAGCCAGGCAGTCTTCTCCAGCTCTTCCGGCAAGCTCTTCACATATAGCGAGTGATAGCGAACCGCGGTGAACGGATTGGGGATGTCTGCAAAAACCCCACTGTCGTCACCGCTGTGATAAATCTCGCTCGTCCGGCCGTGCATAACGGTATCTGCGTAGTCGACTTCACCACCGAACAGATGCGATAGACCCTGGTGACCCAGGCAGACTCCCATCAATGGCACGTCAGCCTGCTCAATTGCATCTCGGCAAATGCCGAAGTCTTCTGCAACTTCCGGCCGACCCGGGCCAGGAGAGATAACGATATTGTCGAACTCGAGCTCGCGTATCTCGCTCCACGGAGCCCGGTCGTTGCGGACAACGATGGGAGGTACCCGGTTAACTTCCGCAATCAGTTGGAACAGATTGAAGGTAAACGAATCGTAGTTATCAATGAGCAGGGTTTTCATTGTCTTCTGCAGCTCCATTGCATGGCGTGCAAACGCCTGCGAAATAGTGTGGCGATCTGACACCAGTAGCCATTGCGTACATTCGATTGTCAGCGCCGGGCAGTGTGCCGTGTTGCTTGTAACAACGCTGTGACCTGTCCGATAAATTCAGTTGGCTTGCAGCAGTGGCGGTCGATGCCCCCAGCAACCCCTGATCGCTTCCGTCACGATGCCTATCATAGGCATAGAGACTGAACGAGTTGTCAGCATTTCGTAGCCAATTGCACAGACGGATTACAAAGTCACACAAGCGAATTGCTCAGCCATGCTAACGTCGAAAGCACCGGCGTGGCCCCGAAGGCGAACGGACAAGAAGGCGGACAATCCGATAGAGCTGCTTATGATCACAACTTCGAGAAACCGGTCACTACGAAAGCTGCAATGCCTGCCATACTTCACGGTTCGAACGCTTGGATTTTGCGCCCCTCACAACAACAGAGCACCCCATCAGAGCGCAACGACGTATGGTGCGTGAGGCGGATAACAGCAAGCAGTTCCAGCATGCTTCGGTGCTGGTTTGGTTCGGCCCTATTTTGGTGCTGGGCGCGGTGTCTCAAGCGATAGACAGGATGCCATTGGTTGATGGCGGCCTTCTCTGACGAGAGTACAATCATGGAAGAACGAAACAGGAGCGCCCGATGACAACAGCGGAGTCTGTTCAGGGTAGCGTCGACTCGCCGCTCGAAAACGTCAATGTACTGGACAGGAAGCCCCTGCCCACACCTTCCGAGTTGAAAGCGGAGCTGCCTGCTTCCCGTCAGGTCAGCCAATTCATTGCTGACTCCCGGCGCACCGTTGAAAGCATCCTCGATAAGGATGACCAGCGACTGCTTGTGGTTGTTGGCCCCTGCTCTATTCATGATCTCAAGAGCGCTCGTTAATACGCTCGCAAACTCAAACCGCTTACCGATGCGCTCGCCGATCAGTTGTTCATCGTCATGCGGGTTTACTTTGAGAAGCCCAGAACGACCGTCGGTTGGAAGGGTCTTATCAACGATCCAAATCTCAACGACTCCTTCGAGCTCGACGTGGGTCTGCGCCGGGCGCGCGGCCTGCTGCTCGAACTTGCAGAAATGGGGCTACCGGCGGCAACCGAAGCTCTGGACACGACCGTTCCGCAATATATTGGCGACCTGATCACCTGGACGGCAATCGGCGCACGCACTACGGAATCGCAAAGCCATCGCGAACTCGCCAGTGGCCTGTCGACGCCGGTTGGTTTCAAGAACGGTACGGAAGGTCAGATTGATGTTGCGATCAACGCAATGCAGTCCGCTCGTGAACCGCACCACTTCATGGGCATCAGCAACACCGGCGTGATGAGCGTCTTTCAAACTCGTGGCAACGCCTACGGACATGTGGTTTTGCGAGGCGGTCGAACGCCAAACTTCGATCCAGACAGCATTGCCGATTGCGAAACACAGCTGACAAAAGCAGGTCTGGCGCCGGCCATCGTCGTGGATTGCAGCCACGGCAACTCATCGAAGGATCACGCGAAGCAACCCGGCGTTGCGCAGTCTTGCATCGATCAGATCCTGGCTGGAAACCAATCGATTCTCGGTCTCATGATTGAGAGCCACCTGGTTGAGGGTAGGCAATCCCAAAGCCAGGTTGACGAACTCACATACGGTCAATCCATTACCGATGCCTGTTTGGGCTGGAGTGACACCGAAACGCTGCTAACGCAGTGCTGCGAGCGATTGCGCCAGCGAAGTACTGGGTAGAAACGATCTCATGAGTTCAATGGATTCGAACGCACCAAGCAATCTCACGCGAACGCAGCAACGCCTGTGGCTTGGGCATAAAATGGATCCGCAGTTGTACAACACGGGTGGCTATGTCCGGGTACAAACAGCGGTTGATGCTGATCGGCTACGTTGTGCGATCAGCTTCGTCAACGATGCAAGCGATCTGCACAACAGCGCCTTCATCGAACGAGGGGGCGTACCGCAGCGGGTAGCCAGGCCACAGCCGCTGCATTTTCACGAACTCGATTTCTCCTCCCATTCCAATCCGAGCGCGCGCTTCGAGACCTGGCTTGCTAATGAGCGCGACGTCCAGCTCGACATCGAAACGCGCCTGCAGCGCCACTACCTCATCAAGCTTTCTGAGTCGGAATACGTTTGGGATTGGGTTGAGCATCATCTGATCAACGACTTCTATTCGTTTGCGAATCACTACCAGGCGGTTTGTGATGTGTATTCGCAGCTGGCACGCAACGGTGACAATCCGGCCGCCCTACCCCAACTCGAAATCGGCAGCTTTGATCTCGCGGTGAGTGCAGATCGCGAATACGTTGTCAGCGATGCCTGTGACGCTGCAGCCGCCTACTGGGCAAAAGAACTGGCTACCCCGCTGCCTGCACTGAACATCTACGGTGTGGATCGAAGCCGCGGAACAGCTGAGTGTGTCCGCCGGACGATAGAGCTCCCGGTTGAGACAGCAAAGGCGATCCGGGCGATGGCCGAGGCGCCGCCGTTCAAGTCGTTCACCCTGCACCAGAGCCTGTTCATGCTCTCGGCTGCCCTGACAGCAGCGTGGGTTTCGCGCGCCTCTGGCAACACCTCCGTGGGCATTGGCTCGTTTTTTCACAACCGCCGAACGGATGTAGATCGATCGTTATACGGGCCGCTGATCAGCTGGGCTCCAATGCGGATCGAGATCGAAGAAGAGGACTCTTTAGCTAGCATATTCAAGAAGTTAAACCGGAAATATCGATACGCTGTTAAGCACGCTAAGTTCTCGCCAGGCAACCCGGCAGACGATCGCTCCTTCGATGTGGGCGTTAATTACGTCCCGTCGAGCTTTGTAGACTTCGATGGAGTGCCAACGACGTTGACCGTCGTTCATCCGGGCCACTGGTACCCCAGCGAGCCATTGTCCATCCAGGTGTGGGATCTGTTCGATACTGGCGGTCTTAGCCTGACGTTCGATTTCAACGCAGGCATCTTCGATGCAGCCGCGCAGCAGCGCTGCATTGACCACATGCTCACCCTCCTCAACGCCGCCCAGACGACGCCTAAATTGCCGATTGCACAGATCGAACTGCTGTCCCGGGCTGAAACTGAGTTGGTTAAATCCTGGGGTTATCGGGCCGTCTCTCACCCCAACGATACGCCGATCATCGACCTTCTCGACGATCTGGCAGTTTCCAGGGGCAATGCACTTGCGGTTGAAAACCTGGACACACAAGCGTCTCTGACCTTCGCCGAGCTCATCAGTCGGGCGAACGCGCTCGCAAACATTCTCATTGAGCGAGGCGTAGAAAAAGGCCAGCTCATCGGTCTCTGCTTCGAGCCGAGCATCGACTATGCCGTCGCCCAATTGGCCGTGCTGAAAGCCGGCGCTGCATTCCTCCCTCTGGACCCGGGCTACCCGCTAGAGCGATTGCTGGTCATCATCAAAGATGCAGACGTGGAACTCCTGTTAACAGCAAGCGAAGCAGAGACGGATCTGACGGAAGACGAATCACTCAACCTGGCTCTGCTGTGTGTCGATGGTTTGTCGGATGAGCTAACCGACGCGTCCACCGACAGGCCACAAGGCGTTTCAGTTGCCGCTGACGACCTCGCCTACGTCATCTATACCTCCGGCTCAACCGGCGCACCAAAAGGCGTCATGCTCGAACACCGCGGCCTCACGAACATGGCGTTCAGCGAAGCAAGCTCCTACCGCTTGGACGGCAAAACCCGCCTGTTGCAGTTCGCCAGCGTGAATTTTGACGCCGCGGTTTGTGATTTCTTCGCAACCTGGATCAGCGGCGGCTGCGTTTGCGTTGCAAGCCTCGCCAGCAAAGCTCCGGGCGCGCCTTTGCACCGGCTCCTGGCCGATAACTCGGTCACCGCCGTTGTACTCACGCCAACCGTTCTCAGCATGACCCAGGCGGATGAACTACCCGACTTGCTAACCATCGGCTCAGCCGGTGAAGCCTGCACACCCGACGTGTTTCGGCGCTGGTCCAGCCAGCGCCATTTCGTTAACAGCTACGGCCCTACCGAGTGCACGGTTTGTGCAACAGCGGCCACCGCTGACGACCTGGCTACCGGCATCACGATCGGCCGGCCACTGGATAACGTTGAAGTATTGATTCTAGATTCGGCTGGCCATCGCCAACTGCCGGGGGTCGCTGGCGAGATATGCCTCGCCGGTGTGCAACTTGCGCGCGGCTATTGGCGCCGTCCAGAACTAACCGATACGCGTTTCCCTGGCCATCCAGAGAAGTCTGGACAGCGCATCTACAAAACCGGCGACCTGGCACGATTTCGAAACGACGGTGCGATCGAATACCTTGGCCGTCTCGACAATCAGGTGAAGGTGCGCGGCGTCCGGGTGGAATTGGGTGAGGTTGAATCGATTCTCGCAGCCCAGGATGGTGTTACGTCAGCAACGGTTATGCTGGACGAAAGCCACACAAGCGGCGCGCGACTTGTTGCCTATATCGTGGCTGATCCGGAGCTGGATCTGGCAAACCTCAAGGCCAAAGCGCGGGCGCTGCTGCCAGCAGCATGTGTACCCAGTGTTTGGCTGCAACTTGATGAGCTGCCCCGGACCGCTAACGGGAAGCTCGATCACGCCGCGCTGCCAACCGCACCCGACACGACGTCCACTGCAGCCTATATAGAGCCACAAGACGAGCTGGAAACAACATTGGCAGCCATCGTTGCGGGTATTTTGGATGTTTCGCGTATCGGAAGAGAAGACAACTTCTTTGACCTGGGCGCGCATTCGCTGATGATCACGGCTTTGATGGCACAAATTGGCGAACACTTTGACGCTGAGATATCCATGCGCAGCGTTTTTGAAGAACCCACTCTCATCGGCCTGGCTAACGCTATCCGTCTTAGCCTGCAGGGAAATGCAGACTCCGCAGGGAATTATGAGGAATTCGAGCTTTGAACCCCGTTGAGTTGCTCGCACAACTAACCGCTCAGGACGTTCACGTCTCTGCGCGAGATGGTCGCCTCGTCATTAAGGCACGCAAGGACGCCGTTAGCGCCGAGCTCAAGAGCCTCCTGCAGGAGCACAAGGCTTCTCTGCTTGACCATCTGGAGCGCGAGGCCAAGCGCGCGGCACCGCCCGAGCTCAAACCGATCGCTCGCGGCGAACCGCTACCGCTGTCTTTTGCACAGCAGCGCTTGTGGTACCTCGATCAGTTACAGGGCGCATCCACGGTCTACACGATGGCATTCGCACTGCGCTTTAAGGGTAAGTTCGATAGCGAGGCAATGGCCAGGGCATTGCAGCTGTTGTTTGAACGACATGAAGCGCTGCGTGCTCGCTTTGTCATGCAGGATGAAGAACCCAGGGCGATCATCGATGCAGCGCAAGCATTGCCCATCGAACACTGCGATCTGGACCAGGCGAGCAGCAATGACAGCGAGCTTGAGCGTTGTGTGCAGGAGTTTGGTGAGCGTCCGTTCGATCTTGCCCAGGGGCCCTTGGCCCGAGCGTTGATCGTGCGTGTGGGCGAGCAAGATCACGCGCTTGTGTTCGCGGTACATCACAGCGTTTGCGATGGCGGTTCAGTCGAAATCCTGCAGGATGATCTCGCCGCCGCCTATTCGGCATTTGTTGATGAGAATTCACCGGAACTGGCCGAACTTCCTATCCAATACGCAGACTATGCGGCCTGGCAGAAGCAATGCTTCGACGGCGGCTCACTCGAATCTCAACTCGAATTCTGGCGCCAGCAATTAGGCGGCGAGCTGCCATCTCTGGATATGCCGAGCAACAAAACCCGGCCGCGCATGATGACGTACAACGGAGCGATGCTGCACGTTGACGTTCCGAACGCCAATATTGAGGCCATTGTCGAGGCGCATCGAGCCAAGGGTGTCACTCCCTTCATGGTTCTCATCGCGCTGGTCGCCAGCACTATCGCGCGCTACAGCAACAGCAGCGACATTCTTCTCGGCACCCCGATTGCCAATCGATCAAAACCTGAGCTTGCCAATGTCGTCGGCCTCTTCGTCAATACGCTGGTGCTGCGGCTTACCGTGAGCGATGGCATGCCGTTCAGCGAGCTACTCGATCACGTCCGCAATACGATGCTCGATGTCTTCGACAATCAGGACACTCCTTTCGAGAGGCTAGTGGAAGAGTTGCACCCGCCGCAGGAGTTGTCCCGCTCACCCATTTTCCAAAGCATGGTGTCTTATCATCAACCAGCGCTACAGCAACGGCGCTATGGTGACTTGGAGACAACGCCAATCGAGTTGTCGGCAAACGCTGCGCGCTTCGATCTCACTTTCTTCCTCAGCCAACAACGCGATTGTGTGCGCTTGGGTCTCGAGTACAACACCGATCTCTTTACTGAGAGTGAGATGGCGCAGTTCAGCCGTCACTTTCAAACCTGCTGTGAGCGCTTCGCATCGGATCCATCACAGCGCCTTGCGCAACTCGAGTTGCTGGACGCAAGCGAGCGCCAGTCGATTGATGAGTGGAATCGCACCGATGCGCCCTACCCGCACGACGCACTCCTGCACAGTCTGATCAGCAAGAGCTGCAGCGAGCACTCGGACAAGACCGCCATCATATTCAACGATACCTCGATCACCTACGCGGAGCTGGATCAGCGCGCTAATCAACTGGCGAGCTATCTGATCCATGCATCAGTTGCGCCAGGCGACGTCGTTGCCATCTATCTCGAACGCTCGCTGTGGACCGTTGTGTCATTGCTTGCCGTACTGAAAACGGGTGCAACGTATCTACCGCTTGATCCGTTCTACCCGGCAGATCGCATCGCCTACATGCTCAGCGATTCCGGGAGTAAGCTGACGCTCAGCACCGCAGCCCTCGCGGATGGTCTGAGTTCCGTGCTGACATCAGAGGACGGCGATTCGACGCCTTGTCCGATCCTGAAGTTGGACGAACTCACAAGCGAGCTTGAACAGGCGGGCTCCAAAGTTATCGACGCATCGGGCGATCCGCAATCGCTGGCTTACCTTCTGTACACCTCAGGTTCCACGGGCAAGCCCAAAGGCGTCATGGTGCAGCATCAGGCCGTAGTGAATTTCCTTGCGTCGATGGCTAATGAGCCAGGCATGACCCGTGATGATGTGCTGCTTGCCGTTACCACCACATCCTTCGATATTTCGGTCCTCGAGTTGTATCTGCCGTTGCTTGTCGGTGGCACCGTAGTGATCGCTGATCGCGCAATGAGTACAGACAGCCAGGCGTTGGCAAATGCCATGTCTGAACATCAGATCAGCATCATGCAAGCCACTCCGGCCACGTGGCGCTTGCTCATCGATGGCGGCTGGCCTGGCCGCGCCAACCTGCGGGTACTCTGCGGAGGCGAGCCGTTTCCACATGATCTGGCGTTGGGTCTTCTGGAGCGCTGCCAGGAAGTGTGGAACATGTACGGCCCCACCGAAACGACTGTCTGGTCAACTTGCCAGCGACTATTGCCGGGGGAGCCCGTAACCATTGGCCGGCCAATAGCCAATACTCAGGTTCACATTCTCAACATTGCTGGCCAAACCCAGCCACCGGGGGTTGCCGGCGAGCTGTGTATCGGTGGCGATGGCGTCACAAAGGGCTATCTGCACCGAGAAGAATTGACCGCAGATCGGTTCGTCGCAGACCCCTTCAGCAACAACCCGAACGCCCGGTTATACAAAACCGGCGACCTGGCCAAGCGCGGGGCTGATGGGCGTTTGTGGCACCTGGGTCGCATGGATACTCAGGTGAAAGTTCGTGGCTATCGAATTGAGCTGGGGGAAATTGAAGCGCGGCTCAATCTGATCGATGGCATAGCACAGTCTGCTGTCATTGTGCACGAGCCTGCGCCCGGCGATCAGCGACTGGTTGCGTTTCTAACCAGTCTCGACGGTGTGCAGGTGCAGGTATCGGCCCTGCGTAAAGCATTACGCGTTGATTTACCGGACTACATGGTGCCGCAGCAATTTGTGGTGCTCGATGTCATGCCGCTCACACCGAACGGCAAGATCGACCGCCGAGCATTGCAACCGAAAGACACCGGCGGGCGCTCAGCTGAAGAGGCGGAAGCACCGCGAACCGAAACAGAGCAGATCATCGCGCAGATCTGGCGTGACCTTATCGGCGGCGAAGCCATTGGCAGGGAGTCGAATTTCTTCTCAGCCGGCGGTCACTCGTTGCTCGCAGTTAAAGCGGCTGCACGCATGGAGAAGCAGCTAGGCTGCGAGGTGACCGCCAGCATGTTGGTACTCGAGACGCTTGCCCAGATCGCCGAGTCAGCGGAGCAGCAACAACTTGATGCACGCTCTACCTGGTGGCGACGGGCCAAACGCTTTCTCCGAGACAAGATCGCCTGATCATCTCCTGCCCAGCGCGGCATTGGCTGCTTGGGATCCGCCCTACACAACCGGCTTACAGAACCGGACAGGGTTTTACTTCAGATCATGTCTAGGCGGCTACAGTAACGTTGTCTCCCGGTCTCACCTGGGAGCCCGTTGTTCAAGCTTTGAAGGGAGCAACCACAGAGCGCTGGCCGAGGGCCACATCACGCAACTGATGTGACCTACAACCCGACTTGCGACGCCACATGCGCCATCGCGCAATCGATCATGGATGATGGATCGAGTAACGAAGGGCTAATGAGTAACCCAGTGAGTGTATTTGCCGACAAGCTGAACAAATGGGGTGATGAGCAACCTGACGCCATCGCCGTGGAACACGACGGCGGATCGACGTCCTACGCGCGCCTTCGCTCCCTGGTCGCGCAGCGAGCAGTACAAATCGAAAACCACGCCCCGGGTGATGCGCCACTAGTACTCGTGATGGCACCGGGAGTGGACTATCTGACGACGATGCTCGCGTGTTTGTGCATGCGTAGAACGTTTATACCGATAACCGAAAACCTCATTAGCACAAGACTGGCAGCAACCAGCCAGGCAGCGGCTGCGAGCACCGTGCTCACTGACGCGACCCTCATGCCGTTGCTCGACCAGTCCGATATGCCGATTTTCGATGTAAGTCGCTGGGCCGATCAACAGTCAGGCATCTCTGGCAGCATCGCCACAAGCGGTGATGGCAACCGTGATACCGCCTACATCATTACTACTTCCGGCAGCACCGGAACACCTAAACTGGTGCAGGGCAGCCACAAGCTTCTAGCGGACTTCATCGATTGGGAAGTTCGCAATCTAGAACTCAGCCAGTCTGACCGGATCGGCGCGCTCACCGCGTTGTCGTTCGACGTCAGTCTGCGAGACCTACTGGTTGGTCTTTTCGCCGGAGGCACGCTCTGCATCGCCGATCCACGAACGACTCGCTCACCGAGTCGCTTGCTCGAGTGGTTAACGAGTCAATCCGTCACCCTCATCCACGTGGTGCCAACGCTTGCGCGCGCGCTCTGTGATGCGGCAACCGGGGCCGCGGAATCGCTTCCGGACCTGCGCCACGCATTGTTCGCCGGTGAGCCGCTAACCGGCAGGGACGTGCGCATGTGGCGCGAGCGCATCAGCAACGGTTGCAAGGTGTTCAATGTCTATGGACCGTCAGAAACCACGCTCGCCAAGGTGGTTTATGAGGTTTCTACTAGCTACGCAGACGACGCCATTGTCCCCCTCGGCCAGGCGATAACGGGGGCGGATATTCGTATCTGCGATGTCGACAACCGGAGCCATGAACAAGCGGCCGGCGAACTCGGCGAGATCATTATTGATGTCGACCAACCCTGCCCCGGGTATCTGGGCGACGACATTCGTACGCGTCGACAATTCGACTTTCATGCGGCCGGGTGCAGCTACGCGACCGGCGATCTGGGCTATATCGACGATGCGGGGCTACTGCACTACGCCGGTCGCAAAGACGGCCAGGTCAAGATCAACGGGCAACGAGTCGAGCTGGCGGAGATCGAAACCGCGCTACGCGCGATTCATGGCGTACGCCAGGCGGTTGCTAATCCTTACGTGTTGCCAGCCGGAGGCACGCTCATCGCTGGCTATCTAACCGGCGACGACATTCCGGATCCAGACGCCATCCGGCGCGAGCTGGCCGGCGGATTACCGGAACACATGTTGCCATCAAGGATCGTGCTACTGGAGCAACTGCCGCTCACGGATTCAGGAAAGATCGATCGACGCAACCTGCCAATCCCCGATTCGAGCCGTCCAGCACAGGCGCAATTATTCGTTGCACCCGGCACGAAAACACAAGCGCTACTGTGTGAGCTACTCGGGCAGCGGTTGGGTATTGACCGTATTGGCATCCGGGATAACTTCTTCGATCTCGGCGGCACGTCGCTGATCGCGATGTCCTTTATTGCTGACATCGAACGCGAATTCCCTGGCCGTGAGTTCTCCATAGCGACGTTCTTCGACCTCGCGACCGTTGAGCGAATCGGCGCGTATCTCGACGGCCCCGCTGAGCTTGATCAATCGAAAAACAGTGCAACGAGCGCCACCGCCGCCAGACGCGCGAGAACTGATGAACACGGCCACGAGATAGCCATCATCGGCATGGCGGGACGTTTTCCCGGTGCAAAGACAGTGGCGGAGTTTTGGCAGCTTCTCCAACAAGAGACGGAAAGCATCTCTCAGTTCCAACCGGATGATCTTGATCCGAGCCTCGATGAGAACACGACCAATGCGCCAAACTACGTCGCGGCGCGCGGCATTATCAGCGGCGCCAAGCAGTTTGACGCTGACTTCTTCGGTGTTCGACCACGGGAGGCTGAACTGCTTGACCCGGCGCAAAGGGTGCTGCTCGAGACCGCCTGGCAAACGCTGGAAGACGCCAGCTATGCCGGCGAGCGGCTCACTGATCGATGTATCGGTGTCTTTGCAGGCGTTGGTGACAACAGCTACTTGTTCAAGAACATTCTGAGCAACCCGCGTCTCCTGAACGCGGTAGGCGAGCATCAGATTCGGCTTGCGAACGAGAAGGACTATGTCGCCTCGAGAATCGCCTACAAACTCAACCTGACTGGCCCCGCGATCAGCGTCCATACCGCCTGCTCCACCTCACTGGTGGCTGTGGCACAAGCGGTTGAGGCACTGCGCAGCGGACGCTGTTCGATGGCGTTGGCGGGCGGAGCATTCATCGCGACGCCACAACGCTCCGGCTACCTGCATACGGAAGGTGGATTTGCATCGGCAGATGGCCACTGTCGCCCATTTGATGCCAACGCAACCGGAACTGTTTTCTCAAGCGGTGCCGGCATGGTACTGCTGAAACCACTGCAGCAAGCCCAACGTGACGGCGATCAGATAATCGCAGTTATTCAGGGTGTCGCGACGAACAATGACGGTGCCCAGAGAGTCAGCTTCATGGCGCCCAGCGTCACCGGCCAGGCGTCGTGTGTCAGCGCCGCACTGCTAGATGCAAACGTCGTGGGTAGCGATATCGGCTATGTCGAAGCTCACGGTACTGCCACACCCGTGGGCGATCCCATCGAGGTTGAGGCCCTCGCGCGGGCCTATGGTGATCGCGGACAAGCCGAGCCTGTCCGAATGGGTTCCGCGAAAGGCAATATCGGCCATCTCGACGCCGCCGCAGGCATAACCGGTCTGATCAAGGCCGCCTTGATGCTCAAATACAACCGCATGCCCGCGAGCCTGAACTTTGACCGGCCGAACCCGGCAATCGACTTCGACACACTTGGCCTGCGTATCCAAAACCAGACAGAAGACTGGCCGAGTGCGTTGCCAAAGCGAGCCAGCGTAAGCTCTTTCGGAGTCGGTGGAACCAACGCGCATGTGATCCTTCGATCCGTCGAATCTTCGGCCGGCATCAGCGCCAAGGCGCCGCAAACCCAAAGCGCAGGCGCAGTGCCGGCCGACAAACCAGTACGAATTACCTTGTCCGCGCGCAGCGCCGATGCGTTGCAGCGCCAGGGCGAGGAGCTTGCGGGCTGGCTGGCTGACAACAGCCATGTCGGACTCAACGACTTAGCCTATACCCTCCGCCTTGGCAGGGCCGAACTTCCATTTCGCCGCACCGTTCTTGCCAGCTCGAGCACAGATCTCCAGCGACAGCTCGGCAAACGCATGCCAGCGGCAGAAGCCCATACTGGTGCCAGGCAACTGGTTTTCGCGTTTCCCGGACAAGGCGCACAACGGCCGGGCATGGCGATGGACCTCTATGCCCAAAGCGATATAGCACGCAGCGTTATCGACACGGTGGCGACGGTGGCCGAGCCAATTGCCGGCATTGATATTCGCAAACTCCTGCTTTCAGCCGATCCTGATGAGCGCATTCACGAAACGCGCTACACACAGATCTGCCTGTTCGCAACAGAGCTGGCCGCCGCGCGCTTCCTACTGTCGATGGGCGCGCGCCCGGATGTTCTGGTTGGCCATAGCATCGGCGAGTTTGCTGCAGCCTGTCTGTCGGGGCTGCTCAGCGTAGAGCAAGCAAGCAGGCTGGTCGCGATTCGCGGCCGCCTCATGCAGGCACTTCCGCGAGGCTCCATGGCCGCAATTGGTTTGAGCGCCGACGAACTGCGCGAGCGCCTGCCAGACTCAATCGCTGTAGCGGCCGACAACGCACCCACCTTAAGCGTTGCAGCAGGCCCTACTGATGCGCTTGCCGCTTTTGCCGACACTCTCGAGCAGGAAGGCGTTTTCGTTCGAACATTGTCGACATCTCACGCGTTCCACTCGCCAATGATGAACGACATGTTGGCGGCCTTTGGCCAGGAATGTGCGAGCCTCGACTATGGCGAGTTGGCGATCCCGATGGTTTCAACGCTCACTGGAGAGGCTGTTTCACGGGATGAGCTCGCGACCAGCGACTACTGGTTGCGACATATTTCACATAGCGTGTTGTTTCGCAGCGCGATCGACAGCATCGCGCAAGACGGCGATATCTTTCAGCTGGAGGTAGGCCCTGGTCAGAGCCTTACGTCGTTGACCAAACAGATTACGGTCGAGGGCGGTGAGTCCAACACCGTCACCAGCAATGCACCCAATCAGGACGAAACCGATTGGGACGCCATGCTGCGAGCACTCACCGTGCTGGACGGAAGTGGTTCAGACATGCAATGGCACCGAATAAGCTCCAATCCCGTTGGCAGCTTCCTATCAGTGCCACCCTACCCGTTTGCAGGCCCTACCTACTGGCTAGAGCCAATGAAACTCAGCGCGCTGCCGGTCGATGCTGGCGAGCAGGAAACGGGCCAATCATCACCGCTGCAGGAACTGCTCGAGGCAGTCTCGGGTCTGCAATTGTCAGGTGAGAATCGCTATCGCGATTTCGTCGAACTCGGTTTTGACTCGCTGCTGCTCACGCAGGTCGGTCAGGCATTGGCGAGCCAGTTTGGTGCCTCACTGTCATTGAAAGAGCTGATGCAAACGACTAACAGCCTGGACAAACTGGCGGCCTACCTGGGTGATCAAAGCCGCAATGACGCAGCCGATGAACCGGCACCTGTTCGAGAAGCGCTCGCGCCGATAGTCCTGGAAGCACCGTCACCCGACGCGAAAATAGGCCTGACGCAAAGCAATCGGCCGTGCTGGTTCCGACAGAAAAGACGCGACTCATATCAGCGAATCGGCGCCGACTTTTACATCAGAGATGGCGCGGTCGACTGGGTAGGTAATCGAGAGGAAGACAGTACCCGCACAGTCAGCTACCAACCGAAACTCTTTGGTGAGATAGCGACCGTTGCGCCACTAACCAAGGCACAACGCGAACTCTGGCTGACCGAGCAACTCGGCGGAGACGGTGTGGAGCTTGCTTTTATCGAAGCCGCCAGCATCAAGCTGCACGGGCCGCTCGACGTCACGAGACTACACCAGGCCATTAACTCAATAGCCTCTCGCCATGAGGCGCTGCGCGGCCAGGTAGACAGCGATGGTCACCTCTTCATCATTCGCCGTGATGTGGATCTGCCCCTTACGCTTTCGGATGCAAGGGCTCCTGAGATTGACTCGCCCGCGTGTCAACAACAGATTCGCGACCTGATCGATCAACCGTTTGATTTGAATACGGGACCTCTCGTTCGCTTCTCGTGTTTGCGCTTCTCAGACAACGAACACCTGCTGCTCTTTGCTGGCCACCACATCGTGATCGATGGCTACAGCAAAGGCACCATCCTCGACGAGCTCGGAACGTGCTACGGCGCCGAACACACCCTGCCTGCTGCCGATGCTTTCAGTGGCTTTGCCCGCGAATACTCGACGGGCTCTACGGATGCTCTTGCCTGGTGGCTGAACAGGTACGACAGCCCGGCGACGACAATCGACTTGCCGGTAGACAGCCCTCGTCAGCCAATTCGCGGTTACGTCGCCGGGCGTGAGGATGTTGTACTCGAGCAGAGCGCGCTGATCCGCTTGCGAGAACTTGCTGCCAGTAACAACGCAAGCCTGTTCTCAGTGCTCCTGGCGGGCTTCAGCATGGTGTTGAGCCGGATCAGTCGGCAGAACGATCTCGTTATCGGCGTGCCGGCATCTGGACAGGTTGATAGCGGCGCGCTCAACCTCATTGGCCACTGTGTCAACTTTCTGCCGTTTCGAATGCACATCGAACCGGAAAGCCCGATAAGCGAACACGTGGCAGCGGTCGCTTCGGAAGTGTTGGATGCACATGCCAATCAGCGATTCACCTTTGGTGAACTCGCTGAGCGAGTTGCGTTCGATCGCGATCCATCGCGTCCGCCGTTGGTGTCGGTCATGTTTAACGTCGACCAGGCGCCCCACGATTTCGATTTTGGCAACGAGCTAACCCTGAGCTACTCGGAACTTCCCAAAAGCCATCAGAACATGGAGTTGTCGGTCAACTGCAACGTCCGGGCTGACCGTCTGATCATCGAATGTGGCTTCAATTCTGAGCTGTTCGATATCCGCACAATCGGCCACTGGATGGAGAGCTTTGCACACATTCTGAGAATCCTGCCAAGTCATCAGGATACGGCGGTTACTGCCATACCAGCACTCGCAGAGAAATCGACCGCGCTAGTGCTGGATCGCTGGGGGCAGCGGGCAGCCCAGTGCCGTTGGCAGACGAGCTTTGTCGACAGTATCTGGGCCAGGGCCGAAGTCCAGCCTGAGCAAATCGCGGTATCGGCTGGAGGCGAAACGCTTACTTACCGTCAGCTAACCACCCGAGCAGATCAGCTGGCTGTCGAGGTCGCTCGAATTGGCGTGCACGCCGGCGTCAGTCGAATCGGTATCTGCGTCAATCGAAGCGTCAACATGCTCGCCAGCGTTTTAGCCGTGCTGAGAACCGGTGCAGCCTACGTTCCCCTGGACCCCGGACTACCGGAGGAACGCATTCGCTACATGATCGAGGATGCCGATCTCGCGATGCTGGTTACCGACAACGATGACTTTGCAGGTGCCACGGCAATGCCGGTGCTTCGACTCGATGAGTTCGAGGGTCTGCAGGGAGATCTTACGTTCGATGCACCGACCATCGCGCCGGACTGGCCCGCGTACGTCATCTATACATCAGGGTCTACCGGCAAACCCAAGGGCGTTGTTCTTCCTCACCGAAGCGTCGCTAACTTTCTCAGCTCCATGGCGGTGCGGCCTGGCATGACGCCAAGCGATGTCCTGCTGGCAGTAACCACCCTGTCCTTCGATATTTCGGTTCTTGAGCTGTATCTACCGCTGACACTCGGCGCGCGAGTCGTTATTGCCGATCGCCAGGAACTGGTCGATGGTGAGGCGCTCATCAAACTGATGGATAAGCACAGTGTCACGATGATGCAGGCAACTCCCGCGACCTGGAGACTGCTTCTGGATGCCGGCTGGAGCGGACATCGAACATTGAAGGCGCTATGCGGTGGCGAGGCGTTGCCGAAAGACCTGGCGGAGTCCCTGCTCACCAAGACCGATAGCTTGTGGAACATGTACGGCCCCACCGAAACAACGGTCTGGTCGACCGTGGCGCAAGTGAGCGACCATCGCGACATCAACATCGGCACACCCATCCATGAAACCAGCATTTTCGTTCTGGATTCTCAGATGCAGCCGGTTCCAGTGGGTGTTCCTGGCGAGATGTACATCGGTGGCGGCGGAGTGGCTACGGGCTATCTGGGTCGGGACGAGCTCACCCGCGAGCGTTTCGTAGACAACCCGTTCAGCACCAACCCCAGTGCAACCGAGCGCCTGTATCGAACTGGCGATGAGGTGCGCTGGCGGCACGATGGCTCGCTCGAGTATTACAACCGCCTCGACAATCAGGTCAAAGTGCGCGGCTTCCGCATCGAACTCGGCGAAATCGAGGCGGCATTGAACGATCTGGATGAGGTGGATGAGTCGGCTGTTGTCGTACATGACATGCCGGGTTCAGGCGCTCAGCTCATCGCTTACGCGGCGTCTTCATCCACTCTGTCAGTGCCCCAGGTACGAAAAGCGCTACGAGCTTTCCTACCGGAGTACATGATTCCCGGACAGATCCTGAGCCTGTCGGAACTGCCGAAGACACCGAATGGAAAGATTGATCGAAACGCGCTGCCGGAACCCTCATTGGGCGCCCGCCGAAACATCAGCGCGCCGGCCACTGCTGCGGAGCAATACGTCGCACAAATCTGGCGCGATTTGATTGCAAGCGACACATTGCAACTCGACGTAAGCGACAACTTCTTCGAACAAGGCGGCCATTCGCTGTTGGCTGCCCGATTTGTTACCAGGGTAAGGCGGGAATACGCGGTGGAAATCCCCGTGCGAGAGCTCGTGTTGAAGACACTCGGCCAGATCGCCCATGACTACCTCGAATCCGCCATGGATCAACCGACAAAGAGCGGCGTAATAAAGAGGATAATGAAGGTTCTGCGGGGCTCGAGCTGAATCTGATACTGCTGCGCAACACCGATTTCCGGCACAAACGTGCCGACGTCTGAACAAACACCGGGCTAAGCCCGCGACGCCTGAGAGATGGCGCACATTTTAGCCGCCAGTTTCCCCGCAGAGGCAAGCTGGCAACGTACAATAGCCTCTGTTGCTGACGACAAGGATTGAGTTAGCCCGTGCATTCCATCGAAGCATTCTATTTTGGCGTCGACGACGCGCTATTCGGCACCTATACGCCTGCCGAAGGGATACCCAAGCGCCACGGCGTGCTCATCTGCCAGCCGCTCCTGCAAGAGTTCTACAAGACTCACTTTGCCCTTCGCCGCACTGCCGTAGATCTTGCGGCCAAAGGCTACGACGTCCTGCGTTTTGACTATGTTGGCACCGGTGACTCCCAGGGCGACTGCGACAACGTTGCCAATTGGGTCGACAATGTTGCGACCGCAATGACCGAACTCACGCAGCTGGCAGGCACCACAAGCAATTCTGTTATCGCCGTTCGCTTTGGCGCGGCTCTTCTAAGCAATCTTCCGCAACCCATAGAGAAGCTGATTCTGTGGGACCCCATTATGGACGGTGCTGCCTATATGGATGACGCTCGGGCTGCCCAGCAGCGTCTCGTTCGCAAGCACCGGGATCTCGACGCCGCTGAAATTGAACGCTTCAGCAACAACGAGCTGATTGGCGCTTCCATCAACCCGGCGCTGACGCAATCGATCGCTGAACATCGCGGGCAACTGCCCCAGGCACGCGAGACCCACTGCGTACTGTCTGCTGATCGCTACGCAAGGTGGCTGCCAGATAGCGCGCAGCAGCTCAATGTTGAAAGCCAGTGCCCCTGGGAGGATGCGGACTTGCGGATGCTGTACCCCCACGATGTCATCACAGCTTTGGAGTCCACGCTGTGAGCGCCGTAGACATCCCAACTATTGTCGATAGCTCGAGTGGTCTGTTCGGAATCGTCAGCAAAGACGCGGATGCCGCGAGCAACGGCACCGGCGTAATCATTCTGAACTCGGGAATCCTGCACCGGGTTGGACCATACCGGCTACATGTTCACCTCGGTCGCCAACTGGCCAGTGATGGCTGCATCAGTTTGCGGCTGGATCAGTCAGGCAAAGGTGATAGCGAAGTTCGCACCGACGCTGGCCGTGCAGAAACGGCTCGCATGGATCTTCACGTTGCCGCTGATTACCTGCGCAACACGTATCAATGCACACGCTTCGTCGTCATCGGCTTGTGTTCCGGTGCTGACGATATCCTGAACTACGCAACCGACATTCCCGATCTGGCCGGCGTTGTCATGCTGGACGGATATGCGCACCGCAACCTGTCCTACTACAGCCATCGTTTCCTGCCCAAGATCTTACGGCTCTCCAGCCTGCTTAAGCGAGGCCGAGGCAAAGGCACGCTTGCTGGCGAACGCGTTGGTGAAGATATGGGCGTAAACATCCGCGAATGGGACAACAACGAGACGATGGTGTCGCGCTACGTCGCGCTCGATAAAGCCGGCGTTCACAACCTGTCGATATTTACGTCAGATTCCTCGGACTACTACTACTACGAAGGCCAACTGCACGACATCATTCGCTCGAGTGGACATCACAGCCAGCATCTGGATGAGCGCCTGACCGTCAAGGCCAAACATCTCTATCCCATTGCGGAACAACGACAGGAATTGATTGCACGCATTCGTGAGTGGCTGAAGGAGAAGGTCTGTGGCTAGCCTTAAGTGGTACGTGAACAGGCTTCGCCGGATGTCACCGATCGAGGTGTACTCACGTGTACATGCCCTCGTGAAACAGAAGGCGGATGATGATCTGATCCGACGTGGGCTCATACCGGGCCGGCCTGGCGACGTTGGCGAGGCGCAATTTCACTTGCCCCTGGTGAGCGTGGAAGAGTTTGAAACCTACGCGCCCATCGGTGCGTTCGAACGCCTGGTGCAGCAGGCAGACGATGCCTGCGATAACGTCATAAGCTACTTTGACCGAGATCGCCAGTCACTCGGGGAGCCTGCAAACTGGCACCGCGACTGGCACAACGATGTGGATTCGCCGGTGACGCTTTCTTCGGGAATCGACTATCGGGACGTGCCCAGTGCCGGTGACTGCAAACAGGTTTGGGAGCCGAACCGGCACCATCAATTTGTCGTTATCGCGCGCGCCTATCGAGCAACAGGACGCCACGAATACGCAGACCGACTCATCGAGCTGATGCTGCAATGGATCAGCAGCAATCCTTATGGCCACGGCATGAATTGGCGTAGCCCACTTGAATTGGGTGTCCGCGCTATCAATTGGGTTGTGGCACTCGACCTGATCCGAGACAGCGGCGCCTTTCGCGGCGAAGCACGAGAGGCCATCCTCGATTGTCTCTACCTGCATTGCTGGGACATGGCGCGCAAGTTCTCTCCGGGTTCGTCGGCAAACAATCACGTGATCGGCGAGGCTGCCGGCGTCTACGTGGTAGGACGCTACTGGCCCGAGCTGGTCGAAGACAAATGGCTCGCGGATGCGCGTTCCATCCTGTTGAAAGAAATCCAGGATCAGGTGCATGACGATGGCGGCACGGCTGAGCAGGCAATCAACTACGAGTTGTTCGTCATCCAGTTCTTCACAATTGTCGGGCTCGCGGCTGAGCGCAGTGGCGACGATCTCGGCTCTCGCTTCTGGCAGCAACTAGGGCGTCAGCATCGCTTCATCGAATCCATTGCTGAGCTCGGCTCGCCATTGCCGTTCTACGGCGACCAGGACGATGGCTACGTTCTTGACCTGGGCGCTCATCAGCATGATGCATCGTCCGTAATCGCTCTCGGACGGGCGCTTCGAGACGGCGTAAGCGAAGACTCCCCTCCTCCCTGCGAGGCGGCGCTTTGGTTGCTCGGCAGCAAACATTCTGGCTTCACCGATATGGCGTGTGAGCCTGTCGCTGGCTCGCTGCGAGTGTTCAAGGGCAGTGGCCAAGTTCAGATGCAGGGCGACAACTGGGGATTACTTTTCGACACGGCTGAGCTCGGTTACGGCCCGCTCGCCGCTCACGGACACTGCGACGGCCTGCAGGTGCTGCTATATGTGGACGGCAGTAACTGGCTGGTTGACCCTGGCACGTACGACTACTTTTCCTATCCAAAGTGGCGCGCACACCTGAAATCGACTCGTGCGCACAACACGCTCTGCATCGATGGCCTCAACCAATCGGAGATTCTCGGGGCCTTCATGTTCGGCAAGCGCGCCGATACCCAGCTTCTGCACAGCGAGGAGTCTGGCGGGCGTATGAGTGCAACCGGCAGACTCACCGGATACCTGGGTTTGCCTCAACAAACCGCACACACCCGCTCGGTCAGCGCCAGTTCAGCTGGCGACATTATGATTACCGACGACGTCATCTGTCCGGGTACCCACGAGATCGCTCTGCACTTCCACATCGCGCCGGGAATCGAGGTCATCCCGGTGGGAACCCAGACATTTGAGTTGAGACGGGACAGCAACATCGTCCGTATCGAGTTCCCTGCAGATATGACATGCGAGAACCTCAGCGATGAATTCATGCGTGCCTACAGCCCGCGCTACCACGTCCGAGAGGAAGGCAGTTGCCTGGCAGCGTACTGCAGCGCGACCAATTCCGGCCAATGGCAAACCCACATCAGTGTTAATGGCGTAGATCGTGAAGCCTGAGCTACTGTACATACTCTCGCCCAGCTTCTCAGGCTCTACCCTGCTGACGCTGATGCTTGGCCAGCATCCGCAGATCGCCACCATTGGCGAACTCAAAGCGACATCCATGGGGCCTATCGAGGACTATCACTGCTCCTGCGGCGAGCTGATCAACGCCTGCTCGTTCTGGCAGACACTTATTCAGCGTAGCGAAGGCGCCGGTGAGCCGCTGGATTTCGACAACTTCGGCACCCAGTTTGCCTCCTCCAACAGCCTGTTTAATCGCGTGCTCGGCGCACAGGTTCGCGGCCCTGCCTTCGAACTGGTACGGCGTCTGACGCTCGGCCTCGTGCCTGGTCTTCGTCAGAACTACCAGTCGATACTGCAGCGCAATGAGTTCCTGGTTCGACAAACGCTGGAACTACAGAGCGGATCGCTGTTTCTGGATGGCTCAAAAGATCCAAATCGATTGCTGTACTTCATCGATTCCGACCTGTTCGATCTACGGGTTATCTACATGCACCGCGACGGTCGGGCCCAGAGCAATTCCCGGCGCCAGAAAAAGCGTTGGCCGGTTGACTACGCGGGCGCCGCAGCGGAATGGGCAAAGACTATTGATCAGATGGATCGCGTGGCGAGCCGTCTGCCTGCAGATCGGATCCAACGGGTGGTGTACGAAGAGTTGTGCGCAGATCCGAACGCGGTACTCGAAGGGCTGTGGCCTTTCATCGGTATCGAGGCGCTAGATCAGGATTGGCGCGACGTGGATTTGCGTAAGCGCCCGCATCACATTCTCGGCAATCCGATGCGTACGCGAGACAGCATCAAGATCAAACTTGACGAGCGCTGGCGCAGTGACGTCACGACTGAAGAAGCTCAACGCTTCGAGCAGCTGGCAGGCGAGACCAATCGCCGCCTCGGTTACGCATCTGGCGAGCCTTATGTTGCCGAATCCGACACGATGGCAGGTTGCCATGACTGACCTTACGGGATTCAGCCAACTCGGACGCAACGTTGTCGTCAGCTGGTCGGTGCAGATCATCGTGCTGATCGCTGGATTCGTTGTGCCGCGCCAGATCAGCGATTCTCTCGGTCAGGATGCTCTGGGCATCTGGGATCTGGGCTGGGCTACCCTACGCTACCTGACCCTTGCCAACCTCGGCGTTGGCTCAGCGCTGTCGCGCTTTGCCGCATTGCAGCGCAGTGCCGGGGATATGGAGGCTCTGTCTCAGACGACGACCATTGTCAGTATCTGGCAGCTTTTGATCGCGGCGTTAACCGCAGGGGTTGCCGTCCTGCTGGCAACGGCGATAACCGGGTGGGTTGATCTACCCGATCCACACGACGCCGAAACGGCGCAAATCGTGTTGCTGATGCTCGGCCTGACCCTGGCGGTGAAGATGCTCGCCAACCCCGCCGGCTCGTTGATCAGTGGATTCCATCGCTGGGATATTCAGCACAGCATCAATGCAGGACAGGATCTGCTGATCGCGGTAGTTCTGGTGAGCATGCTGTTCCTGGATGCGCAGCTAACCGATCTCGCCTACGCGGTTTTTGGTATCGGTGTTCTTACTGCAATCGTGCGTATCGCCATCGCACGCAAACTCGCGCCCGAAATCCGAATGAAGCTGTCAATGTGGGATACCGGCAAAGCGCTGGAGCTGCTGCGCTTTGGCATTAAGACGCTCGTCAACACGGCATCTAACGTGGTCGTGTACCAGACGACCGCCGTGCTGCTAGCCGGATTTGCTGGCCCGGCGGCGCTCGCCGTCTACAACCGTGGTCTCGCTCTCGTCAGTCACTGCGAACAACTGATCACCAAAGCCGCCCAGATGTTCATGCCAATCACCTCTTCTCTGATTGGCCTGGACCGCGAAAAAGACACTCGCGAGCTACTGGAATCCGTCGGTCGCTACGGTCTCGGAATAGCGTTGCCCATGATGTTGTTTCTCGCATTCTTCGGCGATGTCGCGCTTGAACTCTGGATGGGTGAAGGCTATGCCAACGCCCCGCTCATGTGGGCTCTAACGCTTGGCAGCCTGATTCGCCTGTCCCAGATTGGCACATTCAACGTGCTGGCCGGTCTGAACGCTCATGGCAAAGTCGCATTGGCCAGCCTCGTCGTCGCTTCGCTCAGCCTGATCGCCATGCTCCCTGTTGCCGCTTCAATGGGTTGGTCTCCGGTAACCGCTGCGATTGTCGTAAGCGTCTGTCTTTCGCTCGCCAAAGGACTGGTGATTCCGTACTACCTGTGGCGCGATTACCAAGTATCCATCTGGCGTTACATGAGCCAATCGATTTTCTTGCCGATTCTCTGGAACATTCCGTTGATCGGTGCCATTGCCTACGCGCGACAGGCTTTCGACCAACAGCAATGGCTCATCTGTCTCGCTGCACTCTTTGGAGGCGGCGTTATCACACTGCTCGTTTACTGGAGATGGATGCTCCCCGAAGCTGCTCGCAGCGCGTTACTTGCGCGCCTGCGACCGACTGCGGCGGCGCAGTAGCACCATGATTTCCCACGATGAAAAGTATGTCTTCGTACACATTCCGAAAACTGCAGGTACGTCGATCGAAAAACTGCTCGGACACTTCGAAGAACTCGAACGCGGCATGCAGGATCACCGCACCGTACGTGAAATGCTGAGCGTTACTCCGGGTGAACTGGTGACGGTTGCACGCCGGGAGGGCCCGGTACAGGCCGCCCGAGAACTCCGCGGCGTACTGCGCTATCCAGAGCGTATGAGTCAGAAAGCGTTCGCGAGCTACTTCAGCTTTGCCATTGTGCGCAATCCGTTTGCACGAGTTGTGTCCTGGTACAAAAACATCATGCGCGATGAAATTCATCAGAAGAATCGCAACGTGCCCGCGGATATAAGCTTCTCCGATTTTCTTGAGCAACACAGCTGGCATACCGAACTGCGACCGCAGATGGCCTGGATCAAGGATCGTAATGGTCGGGTCTGTGTCGACTATGTCGGTCGCTTCGAAGCGCTTGGCGAAGCCATGCGGATAATCGCGGACAAGCTAGGTAAGACCGAAGCAGACCTACCGCATCTGCTGGACGGTGGCAGCGACAGCCACACAAGTTTCTACGACAACGCCTCTCGCAAACTCGTGGCCCAGCGCTACGCCGAGGAGATCGAACTATTCGGCTATGACTTTGATACCGGTGATGCAGGGGGTGCCGTATGAATAACCCCACCTACGTCTACATCGTCGGTCGCGGTCATTCTGGCTCGACTATGCTCGAACTGCTGCTCAATCGAAGTCAGAACATCGCCGCCATGGGCGAGATCGATCAGCTTAGCTTGCAGATCTATCGAGATCATCGTACCCGCTGGACCGGCCTGTGCAGTTGTGGTGAACGTCCCTTCAACTGCGAGATCTGGGGGCAGATTATCAAGCGTGTCTACGAGACGTTCGGCTTTGACATGGTTGCCGATCCGTTTGGCTGGAAGCTCTCAGATATCGCGTTAGAACAGGAATACTGGTGGCGACGTCCGCAATCGGTCATAAAATATCGAGCTCATCGCGCGATCAGAATGGCCAACCAATATCTGAACGTCCCGCTGCCGGGCGTCTTTCCGTATCAACGTTGGGTTGAGCACCGAGACTTTGTCGCCCGCAGCTACGCAGAGCTCGCTGGCGCCGAAGCTGTAGTGGATGCATCGAAAGATGTATTCCAGATGGGTGATCTGGCGCAGTATTCATCGCTACCTCTGAAAGTGCTGTTCCTCACGCGGGACGCACGGGGTCTCGCCTGGTCCTCCGCTCGCCAGGGCCGTGGCTCACCCAGTGTCGAGGCCAAACGATGGGCTATCGAGAATGGCCGTATCGGCAAGCTCGTGCGCAAGTTACCCAGCGAGATGTGGACTCAAGTTCGCTACGAAGACATCACGCACGACGTCGAGGCAGAACTGGATCGCATTCATCAGTTCATCGGCATCGAGCGCAAAGCCCTGCCGCCTGAAGCTGAACGCGCGAAGCGACACACCATCGCCGGCAACAGAACGCGGCTTCGGGCGCTCGAGGAAATCCGCGAAGACCAGGCCTGGCGTGATCATCTGACGCCTGAGCAGGTAGACGAGGTTACTCGCATCGCTGGGGACGTTGCCCGCGGCCTCGGCTATGACATCTGACCCCGGCGCCGACTGCTTGATCACTCACAACAAGACTTGGACAGCTAACGTGAATCGTCATTTCAGGAAATCCACATGTGCGGAATAGCAGGCCTGGTCGGCAATCCAGACCGCGCTCTGCTTGAGCGAATGTGCGACAGAATCATTCACCGGGGGCCCGACGAAGACGGCTTCTTCATGGATGGCATCGCAGGCCTGTCGATGCGTCGCCTGTCCATCATCGATCTGGCTGGCGGAACGCAACCGATCTCGAATGAGACTGGCGATGTACATGTTGTATTCAACGGCGAGATTTACAATTTCGAATCGCTGCGCGCGTCACTGCAGTCGAGGGGTCATGTATTCAAGACGAATTCAGACACCGAGACGATCGTGCACGCCTATGAAGAATACGGTCTCGACTTTCCTAAGCACTTGCGCGGTATGTTTGGCATCGCCGTGTGGGATCAGAAGATTCAACAGCTTTGTCTCGTGCGGGATCGGTTGGGTGAGAAACCCCTGTACATCAGCGGCGACGAGCGTCGTTTGGTATTCGGCAGCGAGGTAAAAGCTATGCTGCCGGCACTCAGTAACCTGAGTGTGAACCGACAGTCTGTGGCGGATTTCTTCAGCCAGGGTTACCTGTTTGCACCGGACACTGCGTATCAGCAGATTGGCAAACTAGCACCCGGCGAGATGCTGGTGTGGCAGCCTGGCAAGATCACCCGCAGCCGTTATTGGGATCTGCTCTATCCCGCTGACAAAATCCCCTATGCCGAAGCGAAACCTCGCATTGCCGACAGCCTCGATGAGGCCGTCAAACTGTGTCTGAAGAGTGACGTTGAGGTCGGGGCGTTTCTCAGCGGAGGGTTGGACTCATCGATCCTGACCGCTCTGATGCGCAAGCACGAGGCGAAGGTAAAAACCTTCACTATCGGCTACCAGGGCGAAGCCGAAGGCTTCAATGAACTCGCTTATGCGAAGGTTGTTGCCGACGCGCTGGGAACAGAGCATCACGAGCTGTTGCTCGATGCAAACAGCTCGATCGATCTGCTGCCTGACATCCTGTGGCACTACGACGAGCCGCACGGCGAACCGACATCGGTCATGGTTTATCAGCTGTGTAAATTCGTTGCAGGGCACCTCAAGGTCGCCGTCGGTGGCACGGGAGGCGATGAACTCTTCTATGGCTACCCGAAGCACAAGGCGATCCGTTTCCTGCGCAGCTACAGCAAACTACCGATGTTCCTGCGCAAAGACGTGCTCGCTCGCATGGCATCCTTTATTCCAGTCAATACCAAGGGTGGTCGACTCGGCAAACGCGTCAAACGCTTTCTATCCGGAGCCGCCGTTGATGATCCGGCCATGGCTTACCTTTTCTGGACGCGCCTGATCGAGCCCGCTGTGCATCGCGGTTTGCTCAGTGATTCGACGATTGAAGCTATCGACGACGTCGCTGGCGAGCGCAAGTTGATCGAGCTACTGGGCGATCCAAGCGAGGATGTCTTCGATCGAGTAACCCGGGTCGACCTGACCGGCTACCTGCCGGAGTATCAGCTCACCTACATGGATCGCATGAGCATGGCTCACAGCCTGGAGGTACGCAGCCCGCTGGTCGACTATCGCCTGGCAGAGCTCGTCGCTGGGGTTGAGACTGATGCTCGGTTGCACAAGACAACAACCAAGTACGTATTGAAAGAGATCGCACTCGACTACTTGCCCGCCGATATTGTTCATCGCAAGAAAGTAGGTTTCGATTCGCCAATAGGACAATGGTTCAAAACCGAGTTGCGGCCCTTCCTGGATTCGTTCCTGTCCGAAGCACAGGTGAACGAAACGGGATTTCTATCGGGGGCCGGCGTCGCAAACATGATGAGCGACCACTACGCCGGCAAGGCAGACTACTCGCTGCAGCTGTGGAGCGTGTTGGCCTTTGAAGCTTGGCATCGTATGTATATGGAAGGTCGCTTCGATCTCTCCTCGCCGCCACCACTGGCGGAACTACGAGGCGCGCGGCGCTAGCAGAGTTACGGAATCCGTTGGCATTTCGCCGGGTAAGGGCTATCCGGGAAAATGGCGTCCGCAGCCGGCTTTGCGAAGATAGCAGTCGCTGCGGCTAGCCAGGAGTTAGTCCAGGACTGCTCTGGCTTCCTCTAGCCCTATCTCGCCATTGCTCAGCGTATCCACCAACCCTGTCTGCGAGCTGATCGATCGCGTCGATGTAACGCTCGGTCAGGTGCGCGCGGATATCGTCCGGCATCGCTTCGCCCGTTGATGCATTGACCCGCTTAGTGGACAAGCCGGATACGAGACCCGGATCATCTAGTCCAAGAAAGTCAGTCATACGGCTGAGCAAATCGGCGGGATTCGCCGTAATCTCGTCATAGAATGCCAGGAACAAGCGTTCAGGACCGGCGATCCGCTGCCAACGTTCTATCACTTCCAGGTAGTTAGATCGCGCCATCAATCCAGGTTGATCCAGATACTCACGAATCTTGTCGCTTCCGGCACTGGTCAGGCCACGCTTCTCCCGGCTTTCGTGATAACAAATGGTCGACCAGGCCCGGTCAATTGGATTGCGGACGATGTACAGGAACCTGGTATGAGGGAGCCTGCTGCAAACCGCCTCAACATCGTGATCATCCAAAAGCGCATAGGCCGGTGTAATTTCTCCGGTTAGCTGTCCAGGATGGCCTGCAAATAGCCGCTCGTAGTAGTCCGCATTTTCCGAGCCCAGGAAGTAGCGTAGATCCCAGGCAAGATCGCCAGGCGAGAGTTTCAGAACGTCTCGACCAACCGCCTTGACGAACTCGCGTCTAAAACGGCGGCCGTGCATGCCGCCCGCAGTAAAGCGGGAAAGCCCCCCGGTTGCATTGAGGAAGCTCGGAGATGGGTACTTGGGGTCACGGCTGAAATAGTGCAGCTCCTTGCGCCGTGGCATCCAGACTTTCTCAGACCTGGACAGGTTAGCCGCAATCCAGGTTGTGCCGGAGCGCGCTGCGCCGATACCAATAAAGTCCGGACCCTGGTGATCTTCTGGATTCACTGATGCCTCACACGTTGACTGGTGGCTATGCCTGATGAGGCGGAATCAGACGAGACATTGGCAGCCGAGGTCGAAGCCGGCGTATCGATGCGACGCCTATAGCCAAGATCCTTCACGGGCTTCTCCGGCTCAAGTTCATCCACCACAGAGTCCTTAGCGCAGACATGGCGCAGAGCAAGACCGATCACACTCCACAGCAATACTGCTCCGATCTTGGGATAAAACGACATCGATCCCATGGCAGCGACCGACTGAACAACGAGAAAACCCAGCGCCAGGCCTGCTACCGCTCCGTTGAGCGTATTGGTTCTCGTGATGAAATAGCGCAGGCATCGCCAACCGAGGATCCCGAAGAACGCCAGAATCGGTATGGCCGCGACAAAGCCAACATCCAAAAAGAGCTCAAGATAGGCGTTATGGGGGTGGCCAAAACTCATGCTTCCAAGCACATCGAGCAAGCCGGCAGTGATACCCGTTCGCTGCATGGCGGAACGGCCATGCCCCTTCAGTGGTTCTTCCAAGATCTTATCGACCACGCGCGGCCAGACGACAACGCGCCCGGACGTCACAGCAAACGTATCTCGGCCGGATTCATCGACGGTATCCAAACCGCGCTTAGCGGCCGCAGATTCATGACTATCTTCGGTGAAGCCCTCAAGCACTCGCTCCTGCAACCCGGGTACCGTAAGTATCGCGATCAATCCAAACACAGGACCTAACAACAGCAGCCGTCGCCATTTGAAGAAGCCGATGACAAAACCCGCGGCAGCCCAGGCGAGCATCCCTGCCCTGCCCCCGGTACCAACCAGCGCCATGGCGCAGATCAGGAATCCACCTGTCATCGCCCAGGATTGCAACTGGTTGCGCGCCAGCGGCTTCATGAGCAGGAAGCCCCAGGATACTGAGCCGGTGATGGTAGCCAGATCGACCCGGTGATAACCCAGATCCCGGTCAAGCACTCGCAGTGCGCGAGTTGCCAGATCATCAGCGCCGATAAAGGCCGGTGCCATTTTCGAGATAACCTGAAGTGACAACAGAAGCCCGGTCGCCATGATTGCCCAGGCAGCCCATTCAACCCTCTGTCGGTTGATAGCTCCGTAGCAGAACAGCAAGCCGGGTAGCGCCCATTTGAAGGTATTCAGATAACCGTCGATAAAGTACTGCTTCTTCGACGGCAGCGCCTTACCGAGGTAAAGGGCGACTTCCCGCATGGCACCAGGATCCATCATGCCGCGGAAAGTCGAGATGGCCATGATGATCGCGTAAGCAATCATCAGCCGTGTGACGGTTTTGTCTACCGGCCAGTAAAGGTTTTCTTTGGCTTTCTGCGTCGCCAGGCCCATAAGAATGAAGCCCAGCATGAGGTTGAACGGGTTCGCGCCGGAAATATCCAAAATGGCGCGCGGCATGTCCGGGCGTTCCAGAAACGCAAGCAATGGCAGCGCCAGGCAAAGCGCTTTGAACCAGTCTTTAAAGGAATAGACACAAACAAAGGAGACCAGAAGCCATAGCAGCGTATAACGAATCACTGATCGCACTCCTTCTCGATTGTGTTGCCCTTGCAATCTCTCGTGCGTACTTCGTCGCAAGAGAGGTGCACATACGCCCAGTCGCAGCCAATTGTCTCGAACATGCCATGACGATGTACAGCCTTCGATCTACCGATGGCTGCCAACGCGACGCAGATGTTGGAAACAGGCAAGCGCATCAGGTCCTCGCGGTACTCGCGTCAGTCGGTGAATTGCCCTGAAAATCGCTGAACACCCCGAACCAGCGATTCTGCACGGCTCGTTTGCTACTGGTCGACCCCACCAATGCTCGCGCATTTTCGCTGCACTGGCGCCAGCGCGCATGGTCGCTGAGCAGGCTGATCATCGCTTTTGAGAAACCCTCGATATCATGTTCATCCAGCAACGCACCGGTGTCCTCGGTGACGAAATCACGCAGGTCACCCACATCAGACACAACCGGCACAACGCCCCGGGCCATTGCCTCAAGCATGGCAATCGAAACCCCTTCCCAGCGGGACGTCAGCACCATCAGGCGCGCCCTTGCCTGAAAGTCCTCTACATCGGTTCGCTGCCCTAGCAGGGAAATATTGGCTTCGAGCCCGAGCTCTCTGATTTGTTGCTCCAGGGCGGCGCGATCTGGCCCGTCGCCGAGCATAACGGCCTTCGCCTCGGGGATGACTTCTACAACCCCAGCCACTGCCTGCACAAATCGATCGGGCCGCTTGTATTCAGCCAGGCGAGCGACAAACAGGATGTCGATATCCCGCTCGACCGCATCGTCAATACCGTCAGGATAGACAACGCTGCCGGTGATCCGTTCGATACGCTGTTCACATCCATGGGAACGGAGAAACGCCTCCGCCTCTCGACCTCGTACGACGAGCAAATCAAATTGACGGCACATCCACATGACGGCTTTCTCAACGATCGCGGAATCCCGTTGCAACGCGACCAGAAGTGCGTTCTCTGCATGCCAGCCGCCACCTTCCAGCTCAAGCGGTCCGGCGGTCACCTGAAACGATGTTCGCGCCCCGGACAGCGTGCCGGCAACGAGCGCTATGACGCCGGCGGGAAACACGTGATAACCCATACACATCGATGGCTTGTGCTTCACCGCTGCGTAGATGCTCCAGACAAACTTTGCGCCCGCCCGCGTCAGTACTTTCTGCAGCCACTGCGGGGGGATCATATTGCTGACGTTCGGAATGCCTTCGATCGGTTCATCTGCGACGAGAATGATCGGCGCGGCGCCGCAACGGGCAATCGGCTCAACGTGCGCCCATACCCAGTTGGGATTATGAAATGTTCCAATGAGAATGATCGGGCCGTTTCGTTCAGGACCACGAAACAGAGAGAATGCTCTGAGTTTTGATATGACCGCAGCAAAGCTATAGATGACGGTCAGGGCGCAGATCGCCACCCAGCGTTTGACCAGACTCATGATTTAGCCTCGGCAATGGTCGCGGCGTGCGCTGTTTCATCGATCACCTGGCGATAGCAGGCAACCGTTTTTGCCGCGACCGAATCCGGGTGGTACTCCGCCGTAGCGTAAGCCTTGGCCGCATGGCCCAGCCGTTCACGAAGCCCGGCGTCTGTGAGGACATCAGCCATATGAGCCGCTGCGCCAGCAATATCATCGGGATCAACGCGATAGCCCCGCTCATCATGGGCCACCATATTCACCATCCCGCATAAATCTGAACAGACTACCGGCACACCGAGAGCCATGGCTTCAGAGATGATCATGGGAGCGTTTTCCTGATAGGAAAGCAGCGCCAGCAGGTTCGTCTGGCTCAGCTCTTCACGGATCTGCTGCTGGTTTACCTGGCCAAGCAACGTCACTTGTTCGGCAAGGTCATGCTCATCTATGAACTCGTCGATCTCCTGCTTGTAGGCCGCATCCGAGGCTGTGCCTGCCGCGCGCAATTCCGCACGAATGCCATGCTCGTCACGGAGTCGGGCAATGACCTTTAGCAGACCGGTCAGATTCTTACGACGATCCAGCCAACCTGCGTAGAAAATTCGGTTGGCGACCGGTGCCGGGGTAATGTCGAAGATACTGCGGGATATCGCATTTGAGATGTCGATGATCTCAGCCTGCGTCGCACCAATCTGCTCGGTCACGTAAGGGGCAATCGAGATCAGATGCTGGTGCCTGGCAAGACAATAGTTTTCCACCGTTTGCCAGATTTTGGCTCGCACCTGCCAGCCGGGCCGCGCTTCGGTGGGGAGGTTCAGGCTATCGAACCCGTGAACCGTCATGACGTGTGGGCTGGACAGCTGATAACCACCAAGCCCCCAACTCTCCTGGTAGTGAACGATGTCGGGCGCAAGATCGTTAATGTAGCTGTTCAGTCTGCGCGTACTCGGCCCCGCGACGACGTCGATGAACATGGGCATGGACGAGCGAGGCAATCGGTGTACGCAGACACCGTCAACGTTGTCGATTTGTGGTGTGCTGAGGCCGTGTTCCAGCGTGATGAGCGTTAGATCAACATCGCCGCGCTCAAGCAATCCATCCACGAGGTTTACTGTCGCGGATTCGACGCCACCCTTCGGGGTTAAAACCGATTCGGGAAACCTGCTAACCATTGCCACTCGCATGGACTGTCCTCTTTCCAGCTTGCCAGCTTGTTATGTGATTCTTGCTACCCGGCAGACCTGCACAGGTAGGCGCGACTAGCCCGCTTTCCTGGCTGCTTTCTGGCGCAGAACCTGTCGCACGAATGATGCGTTGGTAGACAGGTACCGGCCGCCTAGTCGTCGAGGTTCCTGTAGGGCGCGGTAGGCCCACTCCATGCCAAGCTTCTGCCAGGTCTCCGGTGCTCGCTCAACTTTGCCGGCGACGACGTCAAACGAGCCGCCCACACCGTGCACGACCGGCACGTTCATGTGGTCACCGAACCGGCCCATGAAGCGTTCTTTCTTAGGCGAGGTCATCGCAACGAAAAGCACATCGGCCCGGCTGTCGCGAATATCATCCGCAATGCCCGGCGCGTCCTTATCGTCGTCAAAGTAGCCATTTCGTCGACCAGCAATGACAACGCCTGGGTAACGCGCTCTGAATTTTGCCTCAACCTGCAGCGATACCTCTTCGCTCGCACCGAGCAGAAAAACCCGATAACCCAGAACATCGCCGCGCTGCATAATCCCATGCATGATGTCGATGCCCGCTACGCGTTCCGGCAGCGGCTGATTCAGTAGCTTTGCTGCCCAGACCACTGACATACCGTCCGCCAGCACAACGTCTGATGAGCGAACGTCCTCAGCAAGCTCCGGGTCTTCCAGCATCTTGCACAGCTTGGCGGCATTCACCACACCAATGCGCATACGCTTGCGCTCCGCGATCGCTGAGGCAACCGCCTCGAGCGTTTGCCCCATCGTCATGCCGTGCACATGGGTTTCAAGGACCTCGGAGGTTGGCGCATCGATTGCAATCGGGGCCAGAATCTCAGCATCGTTCGAGGCGACAGCAAGTGTCGACTCGGCCGTCGTTACCGCCGGGTCAACTTGAGGAGGTTTTGCTTCAGCATTTGAAGAAACTGCGTTATCCATAACAATTCAGCCGATTAAGTGCCCGTATAATACGCCTGCACACTCTTTCAATGGTTAGCGAATTGTATAAATCGTGACGACTGTCCCTCATAACCCGTACCTACTCGTCGGTGTCGACTACGAACTCTTCTTTGGTCGCAACCATGGCTCCATCGAACACTGTTTGATCGAGCCCACGGACGCCCTCATCGACATTCTGGAAACGCATGGCATGTTTCTCAGTCTGTTTGTTGATGCAGGCTACTTGCTTGCGTTGTCCAGACACCGAGGTGAAAAAGCACAGCGAGATCACGCAACCGTCGCCAGGCAGCTCGAGTCGTTGAGTAAACGCGGCCACGAGGTGCAACTTCACGTGCACCCACATTGGCAGGACAGTGAGTTCGACGGTGAAACTTGGGCGATCAATACACAACGCTACCGACTGCACGATTTCAGTGCGAGCGAGCAGGTCTCACTCGTTGCCGAATACAAAACGCATCTGCAGTCGTTCAGCGCAAACGAGATAACAACGTACAGGGCCGGCGGCTGGTGCATGCAACCGTTCGATGAGCTGGCCGCTGCTCTTGCAGCTGCGGAAATTACTGTCGATTCGACAGTATTCGCTGGCGGGGTTTCCGAAGACAGGCAGCGCGGCTTCGACTTTTCCAACGCACCGATCGATGCGCTGTGGCGTTTCGATTCAGACCCCTTAAAACCGGTGCAACAAGGTAAGTTCCTTGAGATACCGATTGGATCCATTGACGTGGGGCCAACGTTTTTCTGGCGGTCGCAGATCGCGCAACGCCTCAACAAAGCCGAACATGCAAGCCTCGGCGACGGCGGCGCCCTGCGCGCTGACTGGCAATACTATTTTAACCGGCTTACGCAGCGCTCGATCGCACCGGCAAGCATTGATGGTTCAAAAGCCATGTTGCTACCAGAGATCGAACGCCAGCGTGCACGCCGCGGCGATCAGTTCCTAAACCTCATGGGACATCCAAAAGCACTGAGCCGTTACTCGCTCTCTCAGCTCGACGCCTTCCTCAAACAACACAAATTCCAAGGGGTTGGCTTCAATGCGATGGCACAACAAGCCAGGCAATGGCTGACCGAAAAGGCCGCTTGAGAATCAGCAGCGGCCGCGGAACGTGACTGAGCAATGCTCGATGTGAGCCGCGATTGTGAATGCCGCCCCAGATGCGAATACAACGGGACAAACTCAGTGAGGGCTGCGAGGTGAGATAGCAAAATCAGCCAAGCGTGCTAGTCGCCGCGCAAACGACTCCATAGCGCATTCAGCCCGGCCATATTGCTCCACAACACTGCGTTGCTTCCAAAATCGGACAAGTGCGCTCGTTTGAGTTCAAACAAATCACAGCCGGGAGCATTGGTACCTTCCTGGGTGGTCACCGCGCTGTCGTAGCCCTCCAACCGCGTCTGACGGGACACTCGTGCATCAAAGAAGCCTTCCGGATACGCGAGATGTTTACAGGGTTTTCCGACAGCCTGCTGGATGTGCTCTCGTGAAGAACGCAGTTCATAGACAATTTCGTCGTCTGACAGTTGTGACAGGCGTCGATGAGATACGGTGTGTGAGCCGACATGAAGACCGCGCCGATCGGCTTCAGCAAGCTCCAATGCATTCATAGTGGCTGATGGCAGATCAGGTGCTGGCTGGGCGGCAACACTGGCATTAAGTTTCTGCTCCCAATGCGCAATGAAGGTCTCCAACGCACGGGCTCGCTCATCTTCACTCATCTCGTGACTGCTATCGATCACCTGGTTACAAGCCCAACGAAGATCCTCGGAGTTCATAGCGGCGTTGAGCGAGAGTTCCAAAGAACCAAACGACAGCGTCTCACCAGCAGCAGCAATCTGTTGGATGACGAAATCGAGACGATCGAACCAGAAGGCTGACGGTGCAACGAGGTTATCGCTCACCGCGTAGACCGTGGGGGTTATCCCAAACTCCTGCAGCACGGGTAACGCGACATCGCGCGTGTTCATATAGCCGTCATCAATGGTAAAAGCCATCGCATTGGCTACTGCTGGGATGTCACCGCGAAGCATTGCCACGGCCTCTTCGAGACTGACGAATGTGTAGTGCCGGGACAGAAAACTCGTGAGCGCACGCAATGTATTCGACGGTATCGTTGTGCGACAGGGCTTCCAGTTGAGTACGTTCTCATCGGAAGGCAACACGCTGTGAAAAAACACAATCGTCACGTGACGCCGGCGCAGCCAGTGCCAGAGGTGCAAGCCACCACAGTAGTATAGCGCGCTATAGAGGAGCTTCTTCACGCGCTGAACCGCTCCGGCCGACAGTGACGCTGCGCGTCTTTAATCATACGGCGCCGGAGCCTCGCAATACTGCGGGCACCAGGCGCATCAGGATGCGCAGATCCAGCCACAGCGACCATTCTTCGATGTATTGAAGATCGAGTTCGAGCCAGCGTTCGAATGACAATGCGGAGCGCCCGGATACCTCACGCAGGCAGGCGAGCCCTGGACGAACACTGAAACGACGGCGTTGAACGCCTTTGTCAAACAGTTCCACGTCTCGCGCCGACATCGGCCTCGGCCCGATAATACTCATGTGACCAAGCATGACATTGAAGAATTGAGGTAACTCGTCAATGCTCGTTCGGCGAATGAAGTTACCGACCCGCGTCACTCTGGGATCGTTGGTCATTTTGAAGATCGGCCCTTCGGCTTCATTCAGGTGCTCGATCTCCTTTAGTCGTTCCTCAGCATCGGTATGCATACTTCTGAACTTCATCATCTTGAAGCGTCGTTTGTGCAGACCAACTCGATCCTGAAAGAAAAAGACAGGGCCTTTGGAATCCAGTTTGATTGCGATTGCGACGATCAGAAAGATTGGCAGCAATACCGGCAGAGCCGCCATGGTGACGGCCAGATCAAATATGCGCTTGATCATCAGCTTGCCCATATCCTGGGATACCGGCTCAAAGTTGAGGACGGGCAAATCATCAATGATGTCCAGGTGCACGTTGGCGATATTCATATCGTAGAGATCAGCGAAGTAGCGCATGCAAACGGCTTGTTCCTCACACGCTTGAGCAATCGGCCCAATGTCGTTCAACAGCGAACGAGGAAGCGATACCACAACTTCATCGACGACCGAGTTAGACAGAATCTCCTCCACCGAATCGAGGGTGCCGATCACTTCAATGCCGTCGAACACCGTGCCGACTCTATCCGGGTTCGGATCGAGTGCTCCGACGACCTCCATACCCCAATCAGAGTGGTTGCGCAGAATCTCCAGCGCCCGCGAGGCACGCGGGCCTGAGCCGATGAGCAGAACCTTATTGTAGTTCTCCGGATGTTCCTTACGCCGGTAGAAATACCACCAGCTCAGAAACAGGCGCGAACCGACAACGCTCAACACCAGAAAGACGGCATACAGACCGATGACCAGACGGGATACAAACTCGAGATCAAACAGGAAGATCACGGTCATCAGACCACCCAGCGGGATCAGAAAGATTCTGAGCATGTAGATGGTCGACCACCATCTCAGTGTCGCGAAGAGCCCGACTCGCTGGCGATAGAACGAATAGCCATTGAGTAACAACACGCACGGCAACAGCACCAGGTGAGCGTAGAACGAGTCAGTACCGAAGCGGTGTGCCTGGTAGCCGATGTCCAGCGCCAACATGAATGCAAGCCCCGTCAGCGCCAGATCCAGCGCGAGCAACAGGCTTGCAAGGTGTTTGGTTTTGGACCAGTTCATTGTTTGTCAGCTATCAACCGTTGTTGTTTTCGAGCGCGAGCTACGCAGCTGCGTAGAGCACGCCGTGAATGAGGGGAGTTACTCGATCTACCATCGCAATGGAGCCAAGAAACACGAGAACCAGAACGCCAAGTGCTATGCCAAAGCCGGTCACATCCATGCGTTGGGTAAAGCGTTTCGCATCTGGGAATGTGTAGGAAACGCTGCCAATCACGTTGATTCCCGTCGTCTCCTGCAACGTCGCCGTGTCAGAGAAGCTCGGCTTCACCTGATAGGCAATGAAGCCAAGACCAGCGCCAGCGCCGAGTGCCACAACGAGCACACCGAACAGCAGAATCGTACGGTTTGGTGAGACCGGCTTGATGCTTGCCGCCGGTGGATCGATGATATTGAAGGTGACAACGTCCTGCTGCTCGCCAACCCGGCCAATTCGTTCGCGTTCGGCTGACAGCTTCACTTCGTTATAGAGCGAGAGGTACTTATCGTAGTCGCGCACCAGTTCGGTGTGCTGTCGATCGAGCTCCGGCGCTGTATCGATCGATGAGTTCAACTCGGCGATCTTGCCGCGCACCTGGCTGATCTCACTACTGAGCGCCGCGATCTTGAGATTGCTGTTCGATAGCTGCAGTTGCACTTCGATGTAGACGGGGTTGTTTGCTGCCTGAGCTCCGTCAGCGCCGCCGCTCAGCGCCGCCAGCTCAGACTGCAGTTGCTCTCGCAACTGGACGATCTGCTCATCGAGCGCGACCACATCAGGATGCTGCTCGGTGTACGAGAGCAGCTTATCTCGTCGTTGTGATTCGAGTGACTTGATGCGATTGGAAGTATCGTTGCCAGGAATCGCAACGGATGATCCACCACCGTTGCCGGTGGCTTCCGGCACATAGGGCTCTGCGCCCGTCAGCTGCCGACGAAGCTCATTGCGCTTGTCCTGCTCAACGCGCAGCTCACGGCGCAATCGCTCAAGTTCGGTCTCCTCGGTCTGCAGCCGCTCGAAGTAACCCTGGCCCTCTTCGTTGAGCACGTAACTGGGGTTCGTGCGCTTGAATGCTTCCAGAGCACTTTCCGTATCGTTGAGCAGCTTTCGATAGTAGGCGAGCTGCTCATCCAGGAAGTCCGTCGCGCGCAACGTATCGCTGTCTTTCTTGCGCAACACGTTCTCGACAAAGTTGTTCAGCAGCGCATCCACCACGGCGATAGCCGTGTCGCGATCGTTATCCGCATAGGCAAGATTAAAGAGGTTTGCAGCCTCTTTTGTTCGCCCGGAGCGCAGCGAGATCGACTCCTGCAGGCCAGCGATCAACCGCTCCATTTCTTCTTCAGTGGTTGCTCTGAGATCGAGATCCGTCGACCGGGCAACTGCCTCGAGCTGTGGCCGTCCTACCAAAGCCTGACGGACGAGAAACACCCGTGACTCGACGTTCGGCTCCATGCCAAGAGAACGAACGACGTCTCGCAGTCGCGAACTGGTGTCCAGGTAAACCTGAGCCGTTGCCTCGTACTTGCTGGGCATTGCAAACACCACCAGCCAGCCGAGCAGACCTATGATCCAGGCGCAGGACAGCATGAGCCACTTGTATTTCCACATGCCTCTCAGCATGACCATAAGATCTTTCAGCAGATCCATCATTGTCGTTGTGCTCCTAGCGCGCTGCCGGTCTTGGCAGTACAAACAAACAGTAAGGAATGAAGGCGATGCTGAACAACAGCCAGCCAAACGTCACGTGATCCGTGACTAGCGGGCTCTGCATCTGTGTGGCATTGCCAACCACGATAATCAAAGCGATTCGCAGCCAGTTAATTGCCACAGCGAACGCGGCAGCGCCAAGGACGATGCCGGCTAGCTTGGTCGTCGAGCGTCGGGCGAGCAACCCAGCGGTCGTCGCGAGCGACGTCGACACCAGTAAATAGTTAAGACCACTGCAACCGGTTTCCACGGCGAAGGTGCCCGCGGGTACAGAAATGAAAGTGCCCTGGATGAACACGGACATGCCGGTCAGTGACAAGGCCGACGCCACAACCGAAGCCGCAACGAACTGTAGCGGTTCACGAAGCCAGGACCACATGGGCAAGGCCAGCGCCAACAAGGCTAACGGAGCCAGGATTCGCAGGCCCGCTGTCCAGCCGTAGGCGGTAACAAAGCCTGCCGCCGCTGCGACAATGGCCGCTGCGCAGCTGAGCGTCACCGAGCCTCGCTCTTGGGCGAGCCAGACTAGCGCGAGCGCGACCCCGACCAATATCAGGCCAGTCTTCTCAAACGCGACTCCTTTTGGAGCCAGCGACTCTCGCTCTTCCCAGATAACGTATGCAAACAACGCAACCATCAGCCAGCCGGCACCATAGGCGCCCTGCCCTGAATTCCAGTTCTCAAGCGCCAGACTCAGACCCGCAGGCACTACCGCAAACACCGCCGCAATACAGGCAAGTGGCAGCAGAACCCAGCCATAGGATTGGCTGGATTCAACGGCGCGTGTGGGTGATAGCTCGGCCACTTCGACGCCCTATTTCAGGAGTATCTTGGCAATCCGGCGTGCCGCGCTGCCATCCCAAAACTCCGGCACACTCTTGCCGTTGCTGGAGCCGTCACGCGCCAATACGCCTTTCAGTGCAGGGCCTATCGCCGACCAGTTCGATTCAACCAGCTGATTGGTTCCGCAACTGATGGTGACCGGGCGTTCGGTGTTCTCGCGGGCGGTGATGCATGGCACACCCAGGATCGTAGTTTCTTCCTGAATGCCACCGCTGTCGGTGAGTACCGCCCGGGCATTGGCGGTCAAATGCATGAAGTCGAGATAACCCTGGGGCTCGGTGATCGTTATCCGGTCAGACACCAGTTTGTCTTTTAGTCCGAAACGCTCAAGGTTGGCAGCTGTTCGAGGGTGCAGAGGCATCAGCACCGGCAACGCCTTCGCGGCCTCGATGATCGCATCGACCAATTGCCCGAGCGTTTTCTCGTTATCCACATTCGACGGTCGATGCAGGGTCACGAGCAGATACTCGCCAGCTGAAACCGGGAATTGATCCAGGGTGCTTCGCGCCAGCGCCGCATCGCGATGCTTGAGCAGCGAATCGATCATCACGTTGCCAACGAAGTGCACGCGGCTAGCCGGCACGCCTTCTTTCGCCAGGTTGTGCTCGGCGCTTGGCTCGGTGATGAAGAGTTTGTCTGAGATCGAATCGGTGAGAATCCGGTTGATCTCCTCGGGCATACCGAGATCGCCACTACGCAATCCAGCCTCAACGTGGATCACCTCGATGCCGAGCTTCTTGGCATCCAGGGCACAGGCGATGGTCGAGTTGACGTCACCTACCACCAGCACCGCATCCGGCTTTTCGTCGAACAGTACCTGCTCGAACGCTTCCATGATCCGGCCTGTTTGCGGGCCATGACTGCCCGAACCAATCTCCAGATTGATGTCCGGCACGGGCAAGCCGAGTTCGTCGAAGAAAAGCGTCGACATCTCCGGGCTGTAGTGTTGGCCGGTATGCACCAGAATCTGCTTAAGCGATCGGCCTTGGGCCTCTGCTTCAGCTGCCATCGCTTCGATGACGGGTGCAACTTTCATGAAGTTCGGGCGAGCGCCGACGACATGCACGATCTTGTCCATAACTAGCTTCCTGTCTAGTTCGTGCGAGTTGTATCCGCGCTCACACCTGTCGTGATCACGCAATCAGGGCAGAATTATGGCGCAATCACGCCTTTTGGTTGTGAGCGCGCCCACGGAAGACGTAAGCGAGTTGTGAAAAGCCGCACACTTCTTGCCCTGAACCTCGTTTTCGCGTGCGCCTTGCGGTGCTGACAATACTCGCTTTAGCGACCAATAGACGCTGCCAACCGCTGGCAAGCGCCGCCAGCGTCCTCACGCCTGCGTTCCAGGCCGCCGCTTGCCGGTCGCTTCCCGCACACCGGCAATCCATGTTGTTCGGCCTGACGCCCGGGCGTACCAGGCGAGCCCCACAAGCAATTTAGTGCCAATCTATTGGCAATGCTGGCTAGAGGCCAAGTACCAGCTTGGACATGATGTTGCGCTGAATCTCGTTCGAGCCCGCATAGATCGACACTTTCCGAGCGTTGAAATAGCTCTGCGCCGTGCCGTTGCTGTGCTCCGGTCCGACTGGCACAAAATTGTCGCCGGGTTCCGGCGTGCTCAAATCCAGCGGGAAGGCGTAGTAACCCGACAGCTCCATCGCAAGCTCGGTAACCGCTTGCTGCAACTCCGTACCCCGGGTTTTCAGGATGGACGATTCCGGACCTACGTTCTGGCCAGCCGAGAGGCTGCCGAGAATCCTCAGTTCGGTGTATTCCATCGCCAGCGTTTCGATTTCAGTTTGCAGCAGACGCTTCATGAAATCCGGGTTCTTGCTCATCGGCTGGCCGAAGCCGTCGTCTACCGTCGCGGCGTTGGCTTTTATGGCTTCGAGAGAGTTCTTGAGCGACGGCGAATAGGCATTGCCGCGCTCGAACTCGAGCAGGTACTTCGCACAGGTCCAGCCCTTGCCTTCTTCGCCGACCAGGTTTTCTTTCGGAACCTTCACATTCTCCAGGTAGACCATATTGATCTCCTGATGCCCGGGCTTGGGTTCATCCAGAGTAATGATGGGTTGCACGTCGACACCCGGAGAGGTCATGTCGATCAGCAGGAAACTGATACCAAGCTGCGGCTTGGATTCATTGCTCGTTCGCACCAGGCAAAACATCATATCCGCGTGCTGCGCCAGCGTCGTCCAGGTCTTCACACCATTGACGAGGTAGTGATCACCCTTGTCTTCAGCTTTGGTCTTCAGCGACGCAAGGTCTGACCCTGAGCCCGGCTCGGAGTAGCCCTGACACCACCAGACATTGGAATTCAGAATGTCAGGCAGATACTTGTCTTTCTGCTCCTGCGTGCCGAACTTCATGATCACTGGCGCGACCATGGTCATGCCAAACGGGATGACGCCTGGGGCGCCGACCCGCGCGGTTTCCAGGTCCCAGATGTATCCCTGGGTGGCGGTGAAACCAGCGCCGCCATGCTCTGCGGGCCAGTTATCGGCAGCCCAGCCCTTTTCCGCCAGCTTCTTCTGCCAGCGCACGTGATCTTCCTTCGAGAGGCGACGCATCGCGCTACCCTCGCTTCGTTCGCGCATTTCTGTGGGCCATGCCTCATCCAGAAAGGCTCGGACTTCGGCTTGAAACTCGCGGTCAGCATCGCTGAAAGATAGATCCACGGTCTTGTCTCCAATCGTTTGCAGGTCAGCCGCTAGTCTATCAATTCCCGGAGCCCTACTGCACACTCGACTGCGCATTGAGGGGAGAAAAATTTGACCGATTCGACAGCTTCGACAGAGCAAGCGAGCGCCCCTGCGCCCTTCTCCGAAGGCTATCGCTGGTACGCGCTGAGCCTGCTGGTCGTGGTCTACGTCTTTAACTTCGTCGATCGGCAAATCCTCGGCATTCTGGTTGAACCCATCAAGCAGGACCTCGGCGTCAGCGACACCGCCATGGGTCTGCTCGGCGGCATCGCCTTCGCCATTTTCTACACGGCTCTCGGGGTGCCGATTGCGCGTCTGGCCGACCGCGGATCGCGCCGCAACATCCTTGCGGTTTGTCTGACGATCTGGAGCGGCATGACCGCCCTGTGCGGGTTTGCCGGCAACTTCTACCACCTGCTGCTTGCCAGGATCGGCGTTGCTGTGGGCGAGGCTGGCGGCAGTCCGCCGTCGCACTCCATGATTTCCGATATGTTCCCGCCCGCAACCCGGGCAACCGCGCTCGCGATCTACGCGCTGGGCATACCGATTGGCACCATGATCGGTAACAAAGTCGGCGGCTGGGCGAACGACGAGTACGGATGGCGCACGGCCTTTCTGATCGTGGGCACACCGGGCCTGTTGCTGGCGCTTCTTGTCCGCCTGACTCTGCGCGAACCGCCAAGGGGCTACTCGGAGGGAGTCAAACTCTCCGCCGGTGAAGCGCCGCCGGTCAAAGACGTGTTTCGCCACCTGTGGCAACGCCGCAGCTTTCGTTTCATGTCAATCGGCGCTGCCCTGCATGCCTTTGTCGGTTACGGCGTTGGCTATTGGATCGCGCCAATGTTCAACCGCAGCCACGATTTCACAACAAGCCAGATCGGTAACGCCCTCTTCTGGCTGGGATTCGCCTCGATCGCAGGCACGCTCTCGGGTGGTTATTTTGCCGACAAACTCGGCAAACGTGACGCGCGCTGGTATGTCTGGCTGCCCGCTGGCGCAACTCTGGCATCGGTTCCGTTCTCAGCCTATGTGTACATGGCTGATCAGCCCTATGTGGCCTTGTGGGTCTTGTCAGTTCCTTACGTGCTGGGCGCCTACTACCTGGGCCCAACGTTTTCGCTGACACAGGGCCTTGTCGGCCTGCGCATGCGCGCACTCGCCGCCAGCATTCTGCTCTTCATATTGAACATCATCGGCCTGGGGCTGGGGCCACAATTCACCGGAATTATCAGCGACGTCCTGAACTGGACAACCGATCTTGGCCAGGATTCTCTGCGCTATTCGCTCGTGATCTGCCTCTTCTTCAACGTCGTTTCAGCAGCCATGTATTTCGCCGCAGCCCGTACGTTACGTGAAGATCTCGCCGCCAGTCAGGAGATCTCGCAAGCGTCTTAACCCGCGCTCGCCGATACTGGCTGATCAGCTCCCATCAGGTGCTCTGCGAGTAATTCGTAGCACTTAAGTCGCGCGTTGAAGTCATGCGTAATGCTGATCACCGACAACTCGATTGCGCCGCAGCTCGCGGCTAACTCACGCAGCTTCGGAACCACTACATCGGGTGTTCCAGCCAGTTGGTGCTGGTTGCGGGCGTCCAGCCGCGTTTGCTCCGCCCTGGTGAACTCCACATCTGCGGCTTCCTGCACGGATGGGTAAGGCCCGAATTCACCCCGCTCCACTCGTAGCCGCCAAACATCTCGGCAGCGCGCCATTGCCAGCGCCTCCTCCATCGATTCGGCGCAGATCACAAAGACGCCGAGGTTAACGGATGGCTCGGTGGCGAAGTCGGAAGGCTTGAAGTTGTCGCGATAGTGCTGGCAGGCCTGCACGGCCAGATCCGGAGAAATAAAGTGGGCGTGAGAAAACGGCAAGCCAAAGCGAGCTGCGAAATTCGCGCCATCCAGGCTCGAACCAAGCATCCACATTTGTGGTGCCGTCTCTGTTTGCGGTGTTGCCGTAACGCCCGCAAGTGATGGTGTGTGCGGCGTCTTGTCCATCAGGAAGGCCTGCAGATCCGCTACTTTTGCCGGAAAATACTCAATCCCGATCTGGTTGCCGTATGCCAGCGCAGCCGCCGTCAAGCCGTCCGACCCGGGAGCGCGTCCAAGCCCCAAATCGATACGACCCGGATACAGGTTCTCGAGGAGTTTGAAGTTCTCCGCCACCTTCAGTGGGCTGTAGTGCATCAGCATCACACCCGCTGAGCCCACACGGATCCGATTGGTGCGCGCAGCCAGATGACTGATCAACACTTCGGGTGATGAACCAGCGAAACTCAATGATCCGTGATGCTCGGCCACCCAATAGCGGTGATAGCCCAGCTCATCTGCTCGCTGAGCGAGACGGAGCGTCTGAGCCAGCGCCTCTCTGGCCGTCGAGCCGCTTGCTATCGGGCTTTGGTCGAGAACGCTCAAACGCATAACTTCACTCCGGTTGTTGTTTCGAACCAGGCTTCATGGTTGCCACCGGGGGAACCCCTGATTCTCTCTGCACAGCAGCGCAGTATATTGGATAATTCGCGCGCCGCCGTGCGCTGCCAACCGAAGCGGTTTGGCCCTCCCTGCTATGACTGCGCATCCATTTCTCACTGAAGGAAAACCACATTGTCAGGCTTCGATATTCGCTCTGTACGCAGCTACTTCATTTCGCTTCAGGACGCCATCTGTGAAGCCTTCGAGGCATTTGATGGCTCGGCGCGATTCAGCCGCGAGGACCTGCCGGCCGATAACGGCGGCCTTGCCCGGCCGCGGGTGTTGAGCGACGGCGCGCACTTGGAAAAAGCCGCTGTCCAGTTCACCCACAGCATCGGTGATTCACTGCCACCCGCAGCAACCGAGCGCAACCCGGCGCTCGCGGGGCACCGGTTCGAAGCGGTTGCCATCTCACTGATCACCCACCCCTGCAACCCCTTTGTCCCGACTTCGCACGCCAACCTGCGCTTCTTCGCCGTGCATGCAGACGAGCCGGTGTGGTATTTCGGTGGCGGCTATGACCTAACCCCGGTGTACGGATTCGCGGAAGATTGCGTGCACTGGCACTTACAAGCCGCGCAAGCGGCGGGTGAGCGCTACCCCGCGATGAAACAGGCGTGCGATGACTACTTCTTTCTGCCTCATCGTGGTGAGTGTCGCGGCGTGGGCGGGCTGTTCTTCGATGACTTCTGCCTCGCGGAGGGCTTCGATGCGTCATTTGCAGCCGTGAAGGCCATCGGTGATTCCTACCTGCCGGCCTATTTGCCGATCATTGAGCGTCGCAAGGAAACGACGTTCAACGAGCAGCAGCGCCAGTTCCAGCTATACCGGCGCGGTCGCTACGCGGAGTTCAATCTGGCCATCGACCGGGGAACGAAGTACGGGCTGCAAAGCGGTCGCCGGGTGGAATCCGTGCTCGCATCACTGCCACCGCTGGCGCGTTGGGAATACCAGCGTAACGATCCCGAAGGCTCGCCAGAGCGCGCTCTGGTGGATGAGTTTCTGCCACCACAGGACTGGCTGACAAAGGCTGTGGATAAGTCTGAGGATTAAAATCCGGCAAATTGCGCCGCTCAACAAAACACGAACCTCGCATGCGCCCTTCTCGATATATTATCTATATATATCATGGACATAGAAAGATATCTTCCAGCGCTGTATCCGGCGTATAACGCCGCTGTCACAAAAATGCAATGTGGGTAAAAGATTTTCTCTCAGTTTTTTTCATCGCCAATTGTCGGTGAACGCGATGGCAGAAAACTCAGCGGAAGTCGATCAGCCTCAGGGGTGGCCAGCGGCGGCATCCGCCGCCTTTAGGCTCAGTGGGTTAGGCTGCTTTGTTATCGATTGGCTCGCGGTAATTGTTTGGGTACCGGCGGCCGGAGCGCGCTAGCTTATCCGCCAGAGCCAACCCCAGCCCGCCACAGCCAGCTACGGTCCGCTACAGCCCACCAAAGGATTGTTACTGCACGACGGTCAGATTATCTTCCACAACCGTGACTCCCTTGACGCCCTCGGCGATTTCTACCGCCCGGCGGCGTGCTGCTTCATCCGGCACAGGTCCGTAGATGGCAACTACCCCTTTGCGAACATCGACGTTAATCGCAAGACCACTGACCTGACCATCCGCCAGCATTTTGCTCTTGATGATCGTTTGAATCGCTGCGTCGTCTGTGAACTCACCGGGCGTTCGGGTGCCCTCATTTCGATAGGTTGCGCAGCCAACGACGCACGCGCAGACAAGCAGCGTTGCCAGCATGCGCGTTATCGGAGCTTTTGAGCGTTGAGAAGTTACTGACTCATCCATTTCACACCACCGAGATTGCATGGAAATCCTGATTACTGGCCCAGAGCACTGGTGCACGGCCGTTTTCTTGTGCGCCGTCCAAAGACCGGCCTGACGGACTTGTGCTCCAAGCCGGTACAATGCCGCAAACATCCGGGGGGAGCCAGCATGACAGAACACGATCCAACACCAGAGATTATCACCGACGGTCTGCGCTTTCCGGAGGGTCCGATTGCCCTACCTGACGGCGACATCATCCTCGTCGAGATCGCGGCCGGCGCACTCACTCGCGTAAAACCAGATGGCAGCAAGTCGGTGGTCGCCCAGGTTGGCGCGGGGCCCAATGGGGCCGCCATGGGACCGGACGGACGCATCTACATCTGCAACAACGGCGGTTTCCGCTGGATCGAGAACAACGGCAGGTTGTTCCCTGGCGAGGAGCCTGAGAATTACACCGGCGGGCGCATCGAAGCCGTTGACCCGGCGAGCGGTGAAATCGAGGTTCTCTATACGAATTGCAATGGCCTGCCTCTACGCGGGCCAAATGATCTGGTCTTCGATAGTACCGGTGGTTTCTGGTTTACCGATCACGGCAAAACACGCTCTCGTGAGCGCGACGTCACGGGCATTTACTACGCAAAGGCCGACGGTAGCTTCATCGAGGAAGTGATCTTCCCGATGGAAGCACCAAACGGCATCGGTCTGTCGGCCGACGACAGCGAGCTGTATATCGCGGAAACCATGAATGGCCGGTTGTGGGCATTTAGCCTGTCTGGTCCCGGGCGTTTGTCCGGCGAACGAGGCGATCATCGCAACGGCGGGCGCTTGCTGAGAAGCCCAAGCGGCTACTTCCTGTATGACTCCTTGGCGGTCGATGGCGCGGGCAACGTATGCGTAGCAACCATCGTCAACGGCGGCATTACCGTTATCTCGCCAAGCGGCGATGCGCCACGGCACGTTCCCATGCCAGATGCACTGACAACCAACATCTGTTTTGGCGGTGACGATCTGAAAACCGCCTACATCACGCTGTCGTCAACCGGGCAGCTGGTCAAGATCCCCTGGCAGGATGGCGGTCTACCACTGCATTTCCTGAACCGCTGAACCCGGCTGCAATTGCACATACCGATCGCCCGACACAATGCTGGCCTGGGCAGGGTTTCTGCCTTAACATCAGACGCAAAGGGGCAGCGCGGCTTGGGAAGGCGCGCTGCTGAGCCGCCAATCTGACGATAATCGGAAAGTGCTATCGAGAGTCTTACAGCAGGCTTGAGACAGCTTGAGACGACGTGAGAAGAGTTGAGAAAGAGTGAGACAGCTTCCGGCGGCTGCGACAAACACTTGGGGGATTACAAATGCGCAGAATGATTGGTGGTGGCCGCGACGAAGAGGCCGAAGACTCGATCAACCTGACACCCATGCTGGACGTGGTTTTCATCATGCTGATCTTCTTCATCGTAACGGCAACGTTCGTGAAAGAGGTTGGCCTCGACGTTGCTCAACCACCGGAAAACCCGCCGGAAAATCTTGATCCGGACAAAAAGAGCATTGTCGTGAAGATCACTAACCGCAATCGAATCATCATCGCCATGCGGGACGTCGATGAGCGCAACGTGCGCGCTAACCTTGAGCGGCTGCACGCTGAAAACCCAGAGGCTCCCGTGATCATCCAGCCGCATGACGATGCTGAAACCAGGCTCATCACCCTGGTGATGGATTCCGCTAACCTTGCCGGTGCCGCGGTGTCACTAGCTGCACGCTGACCGCAAATCACTAGCTTGTTTAGAAAAGCCGGCGCATGCCGGCTTTCTTTTGCCTGGCGAGTTTGTGCCTGGCGAGATTGTGCCTAGCGAGTACTACCGACCAGGTTTTCAACGCCGGGCACCGGGATCTGCTAGCAAAACCTCGCTCGAGGTTTGAACTGGAGCGCGACTCAACCGACCCGTTCATTTCGCTCTATATGTTGACTGAGTCAATAATAATTTACTGATATATTTCAATCAGTTGTGAAACTCTTGTGTAACGGGATGCGATGCAGATCGGATCAGATCAGAGCCAGGAAGAGCTGGGAAGAGCTAAGAATCGATAACAAAGACGCTGATCACCCAGCCCCGCCACTCCCGCCAATAGCCGCGCCCGCTCTCAAGACGCTCACTGGCTTCATGTTCACCCGTGTAGCGCATGGAGAACGTCTTCGCTGCCAGATCAAACCTGCCTTGTACTTCCTGGAAGCCAATGAACGCGCCGGCGAGCGGATTGATGGCTTTGTACACGGCTTCCTTGGCACTGAAAACGATCGCGGGATCGAGGCCATCAATGGTGCGCTCTTCGCGCGTCAGCAGCCGAGGTACGAGGTCGGCCGATACTCGCCCCAAGCCTTCGATGTCGATGCCGACGCCTGCGTAAACAGCGGACGGGGCCACCAACGCTGCCGCGAGTTCATCGGTATGGCTAATCGCTCCTGCGAGCGCTTGAGGCCATTGCGGGCGACGTTGCTCATCGGCCACCAGATCAGCCACCGGAACACCCAATCTTTCGCACGCAAGATGCGCGCACAGGCGGCCGGTGCTGAACTCAGCGCGGCGCGACGCCACTGACTTGCTCACCGCCACAAGCTCGCGCGCGGTCAACTGGGCACAATGGTCGGCCACCGGGGCAAAAACCAACTCAGACTGCGCCGGCTCCGGCCATTCGAGCCGCTTAAGCCCGATAATGGCCGGATCAGTGAAGCCGACAAGCGTGGTTGTGAGCGAAGGGCTCGGGCGCCCATTGGGCAGTTTGTCTCTCATCTATTGGTCATCTGTCGGTCATCTATCCGTCATCAGCAGATCGTCTTCGAGAAGTGTTTGAATCGTCGCCCGCAGGCGCCGGTAGATACTGACGAGATGCCTCAACTCACCGCCCAGCACTGGTTCACAGAATCACCTCAAGGTTACTATCTTGTCATGGCAATTATCTTCTTGAACGGCTCCTCGAGTTCCGGCAAAACCACCCTCGCGCAAGCGCTTCAGCAAGTGTTGCCCGGTGCCTGGCAGCATATGGCGCTGGATCAGTTCCGTGACGGATTGCCCGGCCGGTATCGCGGGCTTAATGCGCCACCCGGTACGCCGGGAGACCGAGGGCTGAACGTCGTGCCCATCACTCGTGATGGTGAGCGGATGACCGAGATTCGCTTCGGCGATGTCGGCGAGCGCGCCCTTGCTGGCATGCGCCGGGCGATCGCCGCTTTCGCATCAATGGGCAACAACATCATCGTGGACGATTTGTTGTTCAAACCCGAATACCTGGACGACTACCTTGCTGTGTTCGCTGACTACGACGTAACGTTTGTCGGTGTGCGCTGCCCTCTGGATGTGGTTAACGAGCGCGAGGCAACGCGACCCGGACGCTTCCCAGGCACCGCCACCAGCCACTTCTACAGTGTCCACGCCCATTCGATCGCCTACGACATCGAAGTAGACACGAGTGAACTCGCGCCACGGCAGGCCGCAGAACTGATCGCGGATGCGCTGGATCGCCAGCCCAAGGCATTTGCCAATCACAGCGCCCAAACTAACTGACACCACCCCCAACGAGAGCAAGCCATGATCGATCTTTACTACGCACCCACGCCAAACGGCTGGAAGATAACCATCATGCTCGAGGAGTGTGGCCTGCCTTACACAATCGTTCCGGTCAATCTGGGGGCGGGGGATCAGTTCAAACCGGAGTTTCTCGCCATCTCCCCCAATAATCGCATGCCGGCCATTGTCGACTCAGATACTGGTCAGAGCGTGTTCGAATCGGGAGCGATACTCATCTACCTGGCGGAAAAGACTGGTCAGTTCATGCCTGCTGAGTCGAGCGAGCGATTCGACGTTCTGCAATGGCTGTTCTGGCAGGTTGGCGGCCTGGGACCGATGGCTGGCCAGCTGAGCCACTTCGTCAACTATGCACCAGGTGGGCCCGAGGCTAACGAATACGCCTTTGCCCGCTATGCCGGCGAATACGACCGCCTGTTTTCAGTGATGGAACGAACGCTTTCTGACAATGAGTTTCTCGCCGGCGACTATTCCATTGCCGACATGGCGTCCTGGCCCTGGATTGTTCCTTACAAACACTTCAAGCAGGACATGACGCCATACCCGAACGTGCGGCGCTGGTTCGACGCGATGAAAAACCGCCCGGCGGTTCAACGCGGCATGGACGTCGGCAAAGCGGCCCGCAGCGATCCCAGCAAAATGACGGATGAACAACGCAAACGCATGTTCCTGCAGACCGGCGCATCTGTTGCGGCAGAAACACAGGACAAAGCCAAATGAAAGAGTCAATGCGCCGGCTGGCCGGCAAACGCGTGCTCGTAACACAAGCCAACGACTACATGGGCCCGGCAACGGTTGAACTCTTCACGCGCGAAGGCGCAAATGTCATAGCAGACACGGGCGAGCTGACTGACCCCAACCACGCAGATGCTCTCATCAACGCCGCCGGCCGGGTTGATGTACTTATCGCAAACCTTGCGAGCAGCAATTTTGCTGGCATCGCGACCGATGCACTGCCGGACGACACCTGGCACACGGCCTTCGACATCATGGTGCACCCATTGCACAGGCTGGTGCGGGCCGTTCTGCCGCAGATGCTGGAACGCCGCTCGGGCAAGATCATTGTGTACGGTAGCGCGGTTGCCTTGAAGGGAGCCAAAACGGTCGCAGCCTACAGTGCAGCGCGCGCCGCACAGGTTGGCTACGTGCAATCGGTTGGCGTCGAAGTTGCGCCCAGCAATATTCAGATCAACCTCATCGCCCAGAATTACGTCGAGAACCCGGTGTACTACCCACCCGAGCTTCAGGACAACGAGCGGTTTCAAGCGTCGTTGAGGCGCCAGGTGCCGCTAGGCCGCTTGGCAACCGCTGAAGAGGACGCTCAATTCGCGCTGTTTCTATCCACGAGCGAATCCGATTTCTTCGTGGGTCAGGCCATTCCTTTCAGCGGCGGCTGGGTGCAGCGCTAACTGTTGACGATCGATACAGGAGACAAAGTCTTGGACGCCATCAGTACCTTGCAGAGTTGGCTCGACGACGCCTCAAACATCGTATTCTTTACCGGCGCCGGCATATCTACCGAGTCGGGCATTCCGGATTTCCGCAGCCCCGGCACCGGTCTTTGGACAAAGATGAAGCCCATCATGTTTCAGGATTTCCTGGCCTCGCAGTCGGTGCGCGACGAATCCTGGCGACGCAAGTTCGACAACAACTCCACCATCTCCTCTGCTCAGCCCAACGCGGGCCACAACGCCATCGCCGAGCTGTCACGCGCCGGACGCCTGCGCGCAGTCATAACTCAGAACATCGACAACCTGCATCAGGACTCGGGCTTACCTGATGACGCCGTGATTGAGCTGCATGGCAATGCAAGCTACGCCACCTGCCTTGATTGCGGCCACCGCTTCGAGCTCGACGAGTTAGAAGGCCGCTTTCAGCGCCAGGGCACAATGCCTGATTGCGAGCACTGCACAGGCATCATCAAAACCGCAACCATCTCATTCGGGCAGGCCATGCCGGAACAGGCGATGTCGCGCGCGCAGCAGGCGACGACAGATGCGGATTTGTTCATCGTCGTTGGTTCTTCGCTCACCGTGCAACCCGCCGCGGGCTTTCCCGAACTCGCGCACCACTTAGGCTGTCGGCTCGCTATTTTGAATCGGGAAGAAACGCCCCTCGATCCCATCGCCGATCTCGTGTTGCACGAAGAGATCGGCCAGACACTGGCGTTCGCCGTTGGCCTGAATGCCTGACACGACGCAGCTATCCAGCGAGGTGCTGCCGACAGTCGAGGGTTTGCTCGCGCAATCGAAGCTGCCGCCGACGCAGCCCCTGAACGCAAAAGACGCAACGGTCGAACGCTGTAGCGGCGGCTATAGCCATGACAACTTCCACATCATCTGCAACCTCGGCGAGTTTGCCCTGCGCATCCGACGGGCAAAGCCACCTTCACCATGGACAGAGCTTGAGTTTTTGACTCACTGGGCCGTTGGCCTCGCGCCGAGGCTGATTGCCTGGGATACAGCAAGTGGCAATCTTCTCAGCCAGTGGTGTTCCTGGCCCAGTCAACACAAGAACGCCCCGACGCTGGACAGTTGCCTGCAACTACTCAGCACGATTGCCACGTTGCCAGTGCCACCAGGCCAGTGTCGGCCCTACCCGCTTCGAACGCAGATACGTGTGTGGCTCGAGCACGCACGGGACGAACCAGCGCTCAAGTTGCTCGTCCAAACACCCGACCTGCCGGGTCCGCTTGTGCCCTGTCACAACGATCTGAATGGCGACAATCTACTGCATGCTGACAGCCAGTGGCTGGTGCTGGATTGGGAATGGGGAGGATTGAATAGTCGACTCTTCGACGCCGCGACGCTCGCCGCCGATTTACCGCCGGGCTGCGCAACGCTCGAACAGTTAACACCCGGCGCAACAGCTCAAGAGCGAGCACTCGCCTGGCGCTGGTTCTGCCTGCGGGAGTACGCATACGCCGTGAGCGCGTTGGTGAATCCAAACCCTGCAACACACATCGCTCTCATTGCCCAGCGTGATCGCTATCGACGCGACCCTGCGCTCTCCGCACTCTCCGCACTCTCATGGACATAAGCCAGAGCCTGCTGAAAACGCGATTCACCTACGGAGGTTATCGTTCGATAGCGCCAACCCAGCGAGTTAAGCAGCGCGACATAACGCTCAAACAACTCGTCTCGATCGTGAGGGTTCTCGCGCAGGTCGTCAGCTTGCCAGGGTAGGTCCGGCGCACACAGTAGCGACAAGCGTGCAGGCGCGCATTCCAAGCCATCAAGCACGAGCTGTGGTATCCGTGCGAAGCGAACGTCGCACCAAACCGCGATCACCGTGAGGTCCGTATCAGCCACCACCAATCGATGTCCCGCCGCAAGCGCGCTGCGTTCCGCTGCCTGCTGAGCGCGCGCAATGGCTTCAACGTCGTTTATCGTATAGCCGCCGTCCACCAGCATGCGCGGCAGCAGCGAACGCGCAAGCTCCGGCACCCACACTCCGCCGAGATGGTGCGCCAGGCGCAAACTGAGACTGGATTTACCAGACGACTCCGGTCCGGTCGCGCAGACCAGGGCTTGCGGTGCTGAAGCGCTCACGTTCATGCGACCTCGCTAATCGGCCGCTCCTTGGTATCTCGCAGCCATTGCACGTAACCCCATACGGCCATGATCAGGTACACGCCATAGAGGATCGCGTACAGGTACAGCTCCTGCAGCACAAAGAATCCGACATAGACAATGTCGATGACCAACCAGACCAGCCAGGACTCGAGATATTTGCGGGTTTGCATCCAGAAGGCCGCGAGCGAAGCCGCCGTCAGAGCGCTGTCGAAGAGAGCCTGCTGGGCATCACTGTAGGTATCGAGCAACAGCCAGGAGGCGACACTCGCAAGCACAACCAGCAACGCGAGAACAAACGCAACGGCCACGGGCGTTCTGCCGACTACCACTGGCGCTCCATCCGCGCCGCCCGTTTGCCAGTGATACCAGCCGTAGGCGTTGACCAGCACATAGAAAACGTGCAGCGCAAACTGGCCGTAAAGCTGTTCGCCGTAGAAAACGAACAGCGACAGCAGGGCGTAGGCCATTCCGAGCGGCCAGGTCCAGATATTCTGTCGAATCAACAGCCACACACATAGCAGCCCGGAGGCGGTGGCAACGATCTCAAACCAATCCAATTCTTGGCTCCTGATTACACAAACAGCACTCGCGGTGACGACGAACGAGTTGCCTGTAGTCTGAGGCTCACGCACGCCTGCGCGCAAATGAGATCGTGCGCTCGAACCACCTCCACAGCAATCAAATCACATGCTTCACAGGGCTGCGCGGACGCGGGATACTGACCACGTCGACTATCAGCAATAGAGAGTTTCGTGGCCAAATCCATCGTCATCGTCGAAGACGACCCAGATCAGCGAGCCAACTACGCGGATGCGATCACCAAGAAGGGATACGAGGTAACAGCCTTTGGCTCACGTACCGAGGCTCTCGAAGGCATCGAACGGGAACTGCCGGATCTCGCTATTCTGGATATCATTCTCGGCGAGGAAGTCGATGGTGGCTTTCAGCTCTGCCGCGAGCTGTTGAGTCTGGCGCCCAGCCTGCCCGTCATATTCCTGACCGAACGCATCGACGAAATCGACAAGATCTCTGGCTTACGTCTAGGCGCGTGGGACTACCTGCCCAAGCCGATATCGCTCGACTACCTGGCGGAGCGAATCGCGTCTCTACTGCGAATTGATGAAGCGCGCCTCGTTGCGGCCTCGGATGCGAACGACAACAGCAAACAGATCGGCGATCTATCCATCGACGAGGACGCGCTGCTGGTGTCCTGGCGAGGTGAACGGATCGATTTGTCCGGAACCGAGTTTCGTATGCTGGCTAAACTCGTTCGACAACCCGGCCATGCCGTGAGCTACGAAGTTCTCATGAATGCGACAATGCAGAGCCTCGTCACCAACAACACCATCAACACCCACATGCGCAACATCCGTAAGAAGTTCGAGAAGGCAGACAGCGAATTCAGCGCGATTAAGAGCGAATACGGATTCGGCTACCGCTGGTCGCAGCTCTAGGGATGCCAGGCGGAGTTGACCAAGCGTGAAAGCCTACCGAGTGAAAGGGCCCCGCCTAGGCACAAAGCTGATGCTGCTCGGATTGACGATGCTCGTCGTGCCCTGGTTCAGCTATCGCCAGATTGTCGTCATGGAACGGCTGTTGATTCAGGCGGAGTCGCAGAATCAAATTCGCCATGCAACGACAGTCTCCTCGCTGTTTAACGGTCGCGACGAGTTGTTTCGCGACCTGCCGGTCAACGTCGAAGACTTCGAAAACCTGTTCGCCTATCCACTGGAGCAACCCGTGCGACTGGATGGCGATCTCACGGACTGGGGCGACACCGCAGAATCGAGGCTTCTGTCATTCGGCACCCCGGGAGCAGACGGCAGCTTTGAGTTGATACTGGGCGAGCGCGCTGGCCAACTCTATGGCTTCGTACGCGTCAAAGACCCTCAGACGATCTACCGCGATCGCAGCAAACTCCGGCTGGATCTCGCGGATCATCTACGCCTGAAATTCATCGGCGCTGATGCTGAGGACGAACTCATCGCGCTGACGATCACCGAATCTGGCCCGTTCACGGCTTATCAGATGGACGCCGAATGGCGTTTTGCCGCCAACGGTGACCCAGACACCCGCGTGCAAGGCGTCGCCCAAACCAGCGACGACGGCATCGTCTTCGAGTTTCGTCTTCCTATCGAGGTGGTTGGATCACGCCGCTACTTCGGCATTACCTACGTCGATATCGATGACATAGAGACACGGGCGATCGCGAACTTCACGCAGACTCTACCCACCGACGGCAGCGAAGGCTTCAATCTCGTCGTTTTCAGGTCTCCGGAAGCCCTCAGCATCATCGAAGGCCTGCGCTACTCCGGCACCGCCATCACCGTACTCGACAACCAGCGTCGGGTTCGAGCGCGGACCGGCAACATGGATCTGAGCGAGCCGATTCCAAGTGACGGCGATCTGGGCGGGGTTGTCGATCGCGCGTTCGCGAGTATTCGGCCGGTGGTTCATCGCGTCATCACTGGCGAAACGCTGCCGGACAGCGAAGCTCCGGAAGACGCGGAGCGCATCGTCGGCGAGGTCATCGCTTCCACTCTGGAAGGCGAACCCATCGCGTTGCGAAGACGCACCGCCGGACATGAAGTCATCGTAGCGGGCAATCCGATCGTCTCGAAAGACCGGATCCTCGGCGCCGTCATCGTTGAGCAGAACACCGATGAGATCCTCAGTTTCCAACAACAGGCCCTGCGCCAGGTGGTGTTGCTATCGGTGGTGTCCCTGTTCGCGATCTTCGTCGCTCTGCTCGCGTTCGCCGGCCGGCTCGCCTGGCGGATTCGAAAACTGCGTCGGGAAGCCAGCGCCGCCATTGACCAATATGGCCGACTACGCGCGAGCACTCTGTATCGGGAAAACAACGCAGGCGATGAGATCGGTGATTTGTCGCGCGCGGTCAGCGGCATGCTCAGCAAGCTTGCTCAACACAATCAGTTCCTTGAAACCATGCCGCGTACGCTGCGTCATGAGATCAACAATCCACTCAACACGCTTTCGACATCTCTGCAGAATCTCGAACTCGAGATTCCGGAAATCAAGGACAGTAAATACCTGGATAGCGCCAAGCGAGGCGTCATGCGCATCGGCGCAATCGTGCAGAACCTGGCGGATGCTGCCAGCTTGGAAGAATCACTCGAATCAGAAGAAAAGGAGCGGATCGATCTGAATCAGCTTCTGGGCAACTACGTTAATAACTGCTCGCTGACCCACAGCAACTGCAAGTTCGTCTACAAAGGGCCAAGTTCACCGGTGATGGCGAATGTTGCCGACTACCGTATCGAACAGATGCTGGACAAGATCATCGACAACGCCATCGATTTTCATCGCAGCAACAGCCCCATCCGCGTGCAGCTGGACACTGTTCGAGACTACCTTCAGATTACGGTCGCGAACCGAGGACCAACTCTTCCGGAAGACTCGACAGCAACCCTGTTCGATTCGATGGTCAGCCATCGCGGTCCACAGAATCGCCTGCACTTCGGGCTTGGTCTGTACGTGGTGCGGATCATCGCCGAATACCACGGCGGTTTCGTCCGAGCGATGAACCTGACCGACGGTTCGGGTGTCGCTGTCTTGATACAACTACCGAGAGTGCGCGGCGATAGCAGCAGCGACAAGGAAACCGCCAACAGCCGCTCGAGCGGCGAGGCCCTGCGGGCGGTACGCTAGGCTCAAGGACGGGGCTTAGATTGCGGTAATGCCACCGAGTTTCTGCGCGATCGATCCAATCTCCTGACGCTACTTTTGCCTAAGTAGCGAGATAGATCGTTCTTAGAAGCAGTGCCAAGAGGATTGCACTCGCAATGACGAACAGTCCAAAGCGAATGGTAATCGGGTTCTTTATGGCCTGGACGAGCGAATGGATCACTCGCACGGCGACGTAGGCCCAAGCGAGCCCGATTTGGATATCGTCTATCGCACCGAGCGCAGCGGCACACAGCACGAGTGCATAAAAAGCCGTGGGCTGCTCGTGCAAGTGGTTGTAGTTGTCCGCCACTCGCGACACCTGCGGGGGTAACACCAGTGGCGCGCCCGTTCTCGACAGCTCATCGACATCAATATTCGCTCTGAGCATCGCCGGTATGCGCGTCGCGTACATCCAGAACCACATGACAAAGGTCCAGCTCAACAGCGCCAGAACGGAATACAGAAACAGAGAATGCGACATTAGATCTCCTGACCCAGGACAGTTAGTAGGCAGCGAGAGGCCTGCCTGATTCGCCGTTAGCCAGTGAACGAATTCAATTGGCTACCGTATAGCGGGCATCGAGGCTCGGTTCGCCATCACAATCAATCTCGCCCTTGCGAACCAGCAATTCGATGGCCGCGTAAACACTGCGTGCAGCAGCCGGATACATGAACTCCGGCAGATCGGTGTACATCGCCGGCACCATCTCACCGATAGTGTCCACTCCAGTGCGCAGACACTTCAGGATCTGTTCTTCACGCTCTGCTCTATGCGCAATGAACGCGCGGACGAGCTCTTTCGGTTTCGTGACACAGGCGCCGTGGGTGGGCCAGTAGGTTTCGTCGTCACGCCCAAGCAGCTTGTGCAGGCTATCGAGATAGGCTGCCATGTCACCGTCCGGTGGTGACACTATGCTGGTCGACCAGCCCATGACGTGATCACCCGTAAAAAGCGTTTTCTGTTCGCGATAAGCGAAACAGATGTGATTGGAGGTGTGACCCGGAGTGTAAACACACTCGACCGACCAACCGTTGCCTTCAATGATCTGACCATCGGTGACCAGCACGTCCGGCTGGAATTCCATATCACCACCCTCTTCGACGACCACCCCATCGGCCGCTTTACCAGCGCCATGGGGGCCAAACGCATACGTTGGCGCGTCAGTGTGTGCCGCCAGCAGGGCACACCCAGGGGAGTGATCCATGTGAGTATGCGTGACCAGAACATGCGTGATGCGCTCTCCGGCCAGGCCGCTGACGAGTGCATCGATGTGCCCTGGGTCAGCGGGGCCGGGATCGATTACGGCTACTTCGCCTTCTCCGATGATGTAGGTGCCGGTGCCGTACAGCGTGAAGGGACTGGGGTTGTTTGCCACGAGACGGCGAACACCCGGCGCGACCTGCTCGATCTCACCGTAGTTGAAATCAAGCTCTCTAATCAGGGGTAGCTCAACGGCCATGGCTGGTTCTCTTTTTTGTTAACCGAAACGTTCAACGTATGCGTGACTCAATGCCGCCGCTATCGGCAGCTCGCAGCGTCGCCTCAATCGACGAATAGCCACCAGATCAGAAGCGCAGACAGCGCCAGCAGTATGGCAGCACCGGTGATAATCCAGAACCCGCTCCGGCTACCGGGAAGGCTCGTTCTGCCCCCCTCTCGATAGCCTAACTGCACACCAGCACACTGCAATACATCGCCATCGCTCAGCTGATCTGTCAGCACCTCCCGACCATTCAGCCAGGTCCCGTTAGTCGTCCGATGCGCTGTAACCGAGCAGCCGTCCACCGACAGGTTAAGCTCACAGTGGTTGAGCGAGACTGATTCATCATCGATCCAGACGTCGCTATCAACGTCCCGACCGATTCGCAGACGCCCGGGACGCAAACGAAACACGCGACCTTCGACTGGCGGACTCATGCCCACCAGATAAGCGCCAGCAATTTCACCCACCGCCGACGCCACCGAGCTTGGCGAACGCTCGGGCGCCGTATGTGCGGATAAATCAGCGATCTCCGTGGTTTCCAGCCTACCCGACGTTGGCTCTGGCGCCAGCGGTCGGTACTGCGTCTCGCCGCGCGGACGCGCCGGTGTCAAATCACCACCCTCGCCAAGCAACTGATACTCAGCATCGTCGAAGCGCAGCTGATCGCCATGAAAAAGCTGACAAGCACCGTGTACGCGTTCGTCGTTGACGTAAGTTCCGTTCGCCGAACCCAGATCTCGCAACCACACTGCGCCGGACAGCACCGCTATCGATGCATGCCGTCGCGAGATGTGACTATCAGCCAGCACCAGATCGCAATCTTCGCCACGACCGACAAGCATTTCGGTATCAAGCTTGGCGACCGTGCTGCCGGCGCGCGCGACGAGTTGCCAAACAAACCCCGGATCGGAGTCACCCTCCTGTTCTAGCAGCACATCGCTGTGGCCGATCTCTATGACGTCACCCGGCGCAACGCCCGTCGGTTGAGTAATCGCGCGGCCATTAACCCGTACTGGCGCATCCGCAATCGATGCAATCAGCATGCCCCGCTCTGCCCGGGCGAGGCGCGCATGAAAATCGGCGACTGCTTCGCCCGGCACGATGAGATCATTGTCGAGATGGCGTCCGACGGTCGCAGAATCCACGACCTCGATACGCTCTTCGTCATCGAGCAGCCGAAGAAACAGGGAAACGTCAGCCGGCCGCTTCATTGTTCCATTGCTCACGCATGCGTCGCCATTCAGCAACGTCTGGAGTTACGGTGAGAGCGAGATCCAGATAGTAGCGAGCGTCAGCCGCAAGTCCGGATTCCCAAGCTTCCTGTGCAACGGCTGCCAACCTGCTGGCACATTGCGCGAGCAGAGATTGCGCCCGGACATTACCCGGATCAAGGGTCACCACATCCCGCAGGACCGACACGGCGTTGTTCTCTGTAGGCCCTGTGATATAGCCGGCATCAAACAGGTTAGCCGCCTCGGTAATGAGCGTATCAACGCGCCCTAGCCTGGTTTGCTCATTCTCAAGACGAACCTTGAGATCGTTGACGACTTCGCCCTGCAAACCAACGGCGGATGCGCGATCAACCACGGCTCGCACAGCAGCGAGATCACCGGCTTCAATCAGCACCGCGGCGTTCGATGATATCTGCGCTTCGATCTCCGACAGCCCCTGCTGCGCAATCGCATTGTCAGGATCCGTCGACAGCACCCGGTGATACATCTCTGCCGCGTTCTCCCCGGGCGGGTTAATCAGCTCACCCGCGGCACGGTAGGCACTCGCTGAGCTCAGCATTTCATCAATCGCGCCTTGCATCGAAGTCGCATCGGCAATGGCGAGACGTACATCAGCAAGCGCAGCAAGGTCTGGATTAGCAGCCGATGCTCGATCCAGCAGTGCGATTGCGCTCTCGGTATCGCCCGTGCTGGCTGTCTCGATTGCCCGCTGCGAGTAAAAGCTGGCGATATCGTTGAGCGCCTTCACCGCCTCGGCATTACCGGGTGCCAGCCTCAGCACCTCCTGATACGCCTGGATCGCCGCTGTGGCTGACGGTACGTCCGCCACTCCATGGCTGCGAAGCAGGCCCTCCGTGCTACGAAGCAGGGATTCGGCCCGCTCGCGATCGGCGATCACCGTCGTAAAGCCCGTCAGCTCAGCGTTCGTGGGAAAGGCGGACATCGCCTCGGCCAGGCGGTTTTGAGCCTGCACCAGATCACCCGAATCGATCGCCGCAGTGATCTGGTCTCGCCACTGGCGCTCGAGGCCAGCAACCGCGCTCTCCGCTTCGGTGTGTCCGGGTGCGATCTGCAGAACCCTTCGGTAAGCCGCAACCACAGCCGCCAACGACTGATTCGGATCGTTGTGCATCGAGCGCGCGGCGCTCCACGCCTCCGACAGCGCCTGGTCGTCACCCAACCCCAACGCGCCGATGGCACGCTGAACCAGTTCTGGCCGCTCGGTGGCAACAAACGTTGCGGCGGTCGCCAAGGCGAGAACCGCAGTCACGCCCACAACAAAACCCGGGCGGCGTCGCTTCCTGCGAGTTTTGGGTTCCGCACGTATGGCCGATGCGTCCCCGCGCACTGCCGTCATCACCGTACTGCGAATCGCCTCAATCTCATCCGTGGATACCGCATCCGCACGGACCACAGTGTTTGGCACTAACCCCTCGGAGCGAACATCGTCGAGGTCGGCAATGATGTCCTCGCCGCTTTGGTATCGCTCTTCAACTTTCTTGGCCAGAATCTTGTCGATGATCGCCTGAAACGCAGACAGATGATTCGGCAGCTTCGGGATCGGATCCTGAAGGTGCCGAATGCCAACGGCGACGGCGGAATCTCCTCGATAGGGAACATCACCGCTGAGCATGCGAAAGAACACAACGCCCAGGCTGTAGATATCCGAGCGGCCATCAAGCTCTTTTCCGGCGGCCTGCTCCGGGCTCATGTACTGGGGCGTGCCAACCACCGTACCCATGCGGGTGATATTCGGGCCATCACCCACCACTTTGGCAATGCCGAAGTCCGACAGCACCGCCGAACCGTCTTCCCGAAAGAGAATGTTCTCCGGTTTGATGTCACGGTGAACAAAGCCTTTGCCGTGAGCAAAGTCGAGCGCGCGGGCGATATCTCTGATGACCTGCAGGAGCTCCTGCATGTGCATACCGCGATTCAGGCGCTGAGTAAGATCACCGCCACGCATGTACTCCATCACCAGGTACAGGTAATTCTCGTGTACCCCAACGTCATAGACCTGAACGATGTGTGGGTGAGATAGCTGCGCGTTGATGCGGGATTCGCGCACGAAACGCTTACGGAAATTCGGGTCTTTAGAGTATTCAGCCGACACCACTTTGAGCGCCACCAGACGACCAAACTTGTTTTGCACAGCCAGGTGCACCCGCGCCATACCACCGCGGCCGACTTCGCGTTCAATCTGGTAACCGGGGATCTCTAACGCCACAGCGCTGCGCCCCCCGCATCATCAACCATGCCGGCTTCGGCATGCGCGAGTTCCAGCACCCTGCCTGACAAGCTTGCGCAAACCCGCAAGGGGCACGGTGTTCTAATAGAGAGATAGAGGCTCTTCATCGGCGAACTTGCGAGGCGCTCTCTTACTGTTCTACGAGCGACAGCGAAACGACTTCGCCAGCAATCAGGTTACCCAAAACGAAACGGCCGCTCTCCACAAGCAATTGGCCATCGAGGCTCACGGCGAGGCCTTCACCGTGCGCATGGCCATTGATGCAGCGTTCGTCAGCAAACATCCACTGCCGCGCCTCGAGTTCGAGGCGACACCGAGGTTCAGGGGCAAGCGGACGCGACCAGCTGAGTTCACCATCACTCCAGCGTTGCACTTCCTGCTGTCCATCGGGCAGTTCCTTCACCCCATAGCCATGCATTTTGTTGTTGTTGAACTGGCCACGAAACACAGTTCCATCGCGCCAGTAGAAAACCCCGAGCCCCAGCCGTTGGTCCTGGGCGAACTCACCGACGTACTTATTGCCATTCGGCCAGCTGAATATGCCACGGCCGCTTTTATTGCCCGCCAGAAACTCGCCCTGGTATGTGCGCCCATCCGGCCAGGTAAACAGGCCTTGCCCCTCGGGTGAGCCTTCATTGAAGGCGCCCTCATAGCGCTCGCCGGACTGCCAGGTGAATGTCCCCTGGCCCGTACGCTCGCCCGCGCGGAAGTCACCGACATAGGCATTGCCATTTGCCCAGCTGAATGAACCAACCCCGTGCATCTGATCGTTAGCAAATTCACCTTCATAGCGATCGTCATTCGGCCACGTCAACACACCACGGCCATGGCGCTTATCGGCAATGAAACTGCCTTCATAGCGGCGACCATCCGGCCATGTATAGACGCCGGTGCCATGCATCTGGTTGTTCAGAAAGTCGCCCTCGTAGCGGAATCCATCCGCCCACTCATAGCTGCCTTGCCCGGTTCTGACGTCGTCGACGATAGGCCCTTCGTAGACATCGCCATTGTCTAACTCGATACGCCTCACCTTGCCATCTGCGGAGGCGGGTAATGCGAGCGCAAGCGACACGCCGAGCACAACGACGCCGCTGGCGGATCGCAGCCAACTGGCAACGCTCACGGAAACCCTGCGTGGCGCGCTCGCGATCACGCCGGGTTTAGGGCGTTGAAACTGACGATGGAGGGGTAGACGCAAGTTCTTTAGACTCGTGATCAATGCAGCAGCCACCTTACTGAATTTGAGCGACATTTTCTTCTACTTAGGCTGCGTGAGCATAGGCCTCACATCCGGTTTTCTGGGCGGTTTGCTTGGCATCGGCGGCGGTGTTGTCATCGTGCCTGCCCTGATCGCGCTGTTTGCCGGCTATCAGATGTTCCCGCCGGCAGAAGCGATCCTGGTCGCACTCGCCACGTCGCTCACCGCCATCGTCTTCACGTCTGTTTCGGCCGCTCGTGCGCAGTTCCGCGCGGGCAAGGTGCGCATGGACATTGTGCAGGTGTGGGCCGTCTTTGTTGCACTTGGCGCCGTTTTGTCTGGTCAGATTGCCAGTCAATTGGGCCTGACCACGCTGCGCGGCTTCATCGGAGGCTTTCTGCTGTTCGTGGCCATCGTCATGCTGACGCAGTGGAAACCAGGCGCGCATCGCACCCTACCCGGCCGCCTCGCCAGTAGCGTAATCGCAACCATCGCGGGCGTTGTTTCCGGGCTTGCTGGAATCGGTGGCGGCAACGTGATCGTACCTACTCTGGTTTACAACAATGTGCCCGTACACGAGGCGACCGCAACCTCGTCGGCACTGGGAGTCGGGTTGGCGCTGGCCGGCGCACTGGGCTTCCTGCTGGCTGGCCTGGACTGGGCAACCAGCAATCCCGGCTATTCGGGCATGGCTGGTTATATCCATGTGCCCTCCGCCTTCGCCATTATCGTCGCCGCCGTGATGACTGCACCGCTCGGCGTGGCACTGGCACATCGCATCGCGCCGTTGCCGCTACGCCGGGCCTTCGGCGCTTTGCTGCTGTTCGTCTCAGCAAGGATGCTGTATCTCGCGTTTACGACCAGCTAGCCCTGCGCGATTGCACACGTGTTGCGGCCGGCGAGTCTGCTTAGGCTAAGGAGCGCACCTGAATCGCATCCACCGGCTCTTCTGCCAGTACATCTGAGATAACGACCACTTTGTCACCATCAACAAAGCCTTCTCGCTGGCGCAACGTCTTCAGCGCGGTCTGAATGGTCTTTTCAGGATCTTTGCTGAACGCTGTTCGATGCGCGTAAACGTGGGCATTCATCGCCAGGCGCCTACGAGTTTGCGAGTGGTTGGTAAAGGCAAACACCGGTACGGATGTCGGCCGGGCATTGCTGACCAGATCTGCGGTCAAACCGCGCCGGGTGATCACCACGAGACCGGCTGCGCCAATGGATTGGGCAAGGTAGACGGCAGTACGCGCAATGTGCTGCTTATCATCTTTGGCTTCGAGATCCGCCTCAAAGCCAAGACTGGCAAAACGCTCGCTGGACGCAGCGATTGCGTTTAGTTGCTCAACACAGCGAACCGGGTATTCACCAACACTGGTTTCGCCACTCAACATGACGGCATCCACGCCTTCATAGATCGCGTTCGCCACATCCGTGACCTCAGCACGTGTAGGAATAGGATGATCAATCATCGACTCAAGCAAATGCGTCGCCACAATGCAGCGACGGCCGAGCGTTAGGCAGCGACGGACGATGTCACGTTGTACGTTCGGCAGTTCCGCGATATTGGTTTCGATACCCAGATCGCCCCGAGCCACCATGACGCCATCAGCCTGCTGAGCGATCTCATCAATGTTGCGCACCCCCTCCCGGTCTTCGATCTTGGCGATGATTTTGATACTGGCGGCTTTGCGACCAAGCAATGCTCGCAACTCTTCCACGTCGGATGCCTCACGCACGAAAGACAATGCGACAAAATCGATATCGTGGGCCATCCCGAACTCAATATCGCGCCGATCCTTTTCAGTTATAGCCGGCAGATTCACTCGCACACCTGGCAAATTGACGTGTCGACGACTGCCAAGCTCGCCACCGTCGACTACCGCACACGTAAGAAGGTCCGCTTCTTTGCTCAACACATCAAAATTGATCAGACCGTTGTCAATGGTTACCCGATCACCAATGGCGACCGCATCCACCAACTCGTCGTAGTCCACTCGAATCGAGCTGGCTTCGACATCGCGTCCAGAACGCACCGTCAACGTCACGATATCGCCCGTCTTGAGACTCAAGGGCGCATCACGCACACCCGTGCGGATTTCAGGCCCCTGGGTATCCATGAGAATCGGCACCGGATATCGAACCTTACGATTCAGGGTCTTTATCCAGTTAATGACCTTTGCTGCACTGTCATGGTCAGCGTGCGACATGTTCAGTCGCACGACATTCATGCCAGCCTCATACAGCGATTTGAGCATCGGATAGGAAGCGGTCGCGGGACCAATGGTGCAAATGACTTTGGTACGGCGACGGTGAGTTTTATCTGTCACGAAAAGGTCCTGAAGCGTGCAAGCCTAGTGAGAACGGGCGCGACTATAACGCACGACGCAGAGCACGCAGCAGCGAAATAGCCCGGCGCCTAGTCGAGCGCTGCGTCCCAGAAGCTGCGCAGCGTAGCCGGTAGCTGATGTGAGCGCATAACGCGCGGTTGCCAGTGACTGGGAAAGTAGCTCTGGTAGCTTGCTCGCGCATAGCGATCGTCCACCAGAACCACCACCCCGCGCTCATCCGGTGATCGCAAAACCCGCCCCGCCGCCTGCAGGGTTTTCGACATCGCATCAAACAGATAACCGGCGGCAAAACCGTCGTGGCCATCTGCGGTGAAATGCTCGCTGATGGCGTCTCGAATTGGGTCCGGCGGTGGCAATCCCACCGTTACGATCATTGCGCCCAGTAGCGCCGCACCGCTGAAATCCAACGATTCAGTCATCACGCCGCCAAGCACAACGAGCGCCAGCTGAGGCCGAGACTCATCGCGCAGCGCATCGACGAATCTGGCCCGCTCGTCGAACGCCATATCCCGCGTCTGGACCAGTAGCGTCGTATGTGGACTGTCGCGCTCAAACGCTTCGTGAACCTGCTCCAGATAGGCAAATGACGGCAGGGCCAGAAGGTAGTTGCCGGGCCTCTCCTTAGACATGGCAACGGCAAGCTCAACGAGCTGCGTCAGCGAACCGCTACGCTGTCGGTAGCGCGTCGGCAGATCCGAGACAATGGCCACTAACAGAGCATCTTCCGTGAAAGGCGTTGCCACCGAGACCGCCTGCGCGTCGGGTAGATCGTGCTGGCCATGGCTTCGTTGCGACAGCGAAAGCGGCGCCAGCGTTCCGGAAAAGCGCACATTGGCCTGAAACTGAGAAAGTATCTCAGCGATCTGCGGCGCACTGTCCAGACACCGTATTTGCAACACGTCTGTTTGACGCCGATCGATTACACCCAGATAGCGCTCCGCTTCAGCCCACTCCAGGGCGCGGGCAAAACGCAACGCATTGAATACCGCCTTTTGCAGTTCATCGGGCCAGAGCCGCTGCGCATCCGATGTTGAGAGCGAATGCTCGTTGACCATATCGATCTGCCCGGGCTCGGGCGCCTGATCGAGCGCTCCGCCCTGCCCGTCGTCGTTGGCAAGCATTGTGAGCGCATCCCGCAGTTTGTCGAAGGCCCGACCGAGGCTCGACCAATCATCACCGTCGACATCAACCAATTCCTGACTGCCACGCGGAACGCCTTTTAGCCGTTTGGCAAACGCGCGGTCGATACTGGCAAACGCTTTCGCGAGCAGCGCACTGAACGATTGCGCTTGGCGCGTCGCACTCTTTACTTCACCACGCGTCAACTCCGCCGAGTACATATCCCTCACCCTGGACGTCAGCGCATGGGCCTCGTCGATCAGCAGAACGGCCTGCTGAGGACCTGAAAAACGTTGCAGTCGAACAAGCGGGTCGAACAGATAGTTGTAGTCGCAGACAACCAGGTCACACCACAGCGCCGCATCGAGCGACAGTTCGAACGGGCAGACCACATGCTCGGAAGCTATCGCCTCAACAGCGCCTCTGTTCAAAACATCTTGCTCCAGAGCATCGGCAAGAGCTGCAGGCAGCTTGTCGTAATAGCCGCGGGCGAACTCACACTCATCAGGCGTGCATGGCGTTCCGTCAACAAAACAGATGTCCTGTTTAGCGGTGATTTCAACACAGCGAATAGTTCCGCCGGCACGCGCCAGCAGTGCCTGCGCTGCCAAAGGCGCCTGCTTACCCGTATTGCGCGAGGTCAGATAGAACAGCTGATCCGCAGCGCCATCAAGAAGGGTTTTGACTGCTGGAAACAATGTCGCCACCGACTTACCCGCTCCAGTGGGCGCTTCGAGCAACAGGCTCGCCGACTTTCTGACCGCGTTATATACCGTGCCTGAAAGCGCCCGTTGGTTACGACGAAAGGCACCAAACGGAAATACCATCGCTGCAATGCCGGTATTGCGTTGCCGCACGTAAGCTGCGTGCTCCGCGAGCCGCAGTGCCCAACGATGAAGTGCCTGCAGAACAAACTCGGCGCACTGCGAGCGCAGCAAAGACTGTTCTCGAACCGTCTCCACCAGCGAATCCGGGTGGATATAGATCAGCCGCAGGCAGAGCGAATCCGGCGCTTCGGGCAACAGGCCAGCGTAGAGCGTTACCTGCGCCCAATGCACAGCGCCAACATGAGCGAGCAACTCATCACTGGCTATTCGTGTGGTTTTATACTCCTCGACAATCCAGTTCTCGCCCTGCTTGAGCAGCCCGTCTATTCGGCCACTGACCGATACACCCTGACTACGACCAAACACAGCAACTTCGCTGGTGAAGCTGTCGCCGAACTCGAGTTTGCGTCGTTTCTGCACAATCGAATGGGTGCGCAACCCTTCCTCGGTAGTCGCTCGGCCATCGAGGCTAGCGTGGATATCACCGCTCCGAAAGAGCCGTTCGGCGAGTGCGGTCACCGAGAGTTGATTACGCATGCTGGGCGCTGGACCGAGCATTGGTATTGGCCGCTTCGCCGGTGCGCGCTGTGCGTTTGGCTACCGACATAGCCTTTAGCCTCAGCACTCTATGAGGGACATTGGAGGCATCCAGCACTCGAAGCCACACGCGCTGATTGGGCTGCAACTGATCGCCAGGCCCCTTCACCTCAACGAACTCTATATTGCCGGGACCATGAATCACCGTTAAATCGGGGAAACCAGAACGCGCTTCCCGAGTGTTGTGCGCGACGTGATCAGCAATGGCCAACATTTGCCGCATGGGCATGCTAGCGGCGAGTTCGACGGTTAATGCATAAACGCGCTCCGACCACGGCACAAACGCATTCGATAGCCCGTGGTGCTTGTGCCAGCAGGCGAGCAACCAGGCGGAACCGCTGTCTTGCGCGTTTTGCCGGGCATCAGAAAAAAGCGTTTCGCGACGGCGATAAAAATCCGGCCAATTCAGATCCAGGGGTGCTAGCTGAAAGGGATGCACGAAGCTGCCGGGAACCGGTGCGAAGATCGCCGGCCAGTACAACAAGCCAAACAGCAACCGGGGTATGAGATTCTCTGTATGCCACGCCAGCGCGCCGTTAACTCGAAACTGTTGCGCAGCGAACGTCTCGATCCGGGCCGGAGTTGGCTGCGCCAGTTGCCAGCTGGTGACGCGGCTATTGCCTACCGGATGTCGGCCTGGGAAGCGCCGGGCAAACTGCTGTTCAGCAAGGGTGCTGCCATGCTCCGCCATGTGCGCCAACAAGCGTTCACACGTGTTTAGCCGACCACAGCGATGCAGCACTCGAACTAGCCGCTCTCGAGCGCCGGGATCATCACTGTAGCGATAGGCGCGAAGCGCAAGTCGCAACTCACCGGCACGCTCGAGTCGCTGACCAATCGAATACAGCAACGCCGAGCGGCCGCGCTCCAGCGAACGATTCGCGTGTGGATCTCGCGAATCTCTTAACCACTGCTGCAAGACTTTCGGGCGCTCGAACGCAACATCCAGCCATCGACGCCGACGCCTGAGATCCAGGTAGGCATCCAACTCGAGGCGACCCTCGAACTGGCTGCTCTGCTCGCTCACTGGGCGCTTTACAACGCTCAGTTCAGACAGATCCTGCAGTACAAAGGATGTCCATGGCTCTCGATAAACCGGTCCCACCCCAAAGAAAAGCGCTTCGACGCGCTCAATCAATGCTGAGCCCGTCACAACCAGCCAGGACACTTCGCTTGCCATGGTTCGTCGCAACGCCCCATCGCTATAGCGCGCGCATAGCGCATCGATCAGCTCACCCTTGCGCCTGCTGGCCATGCCCGCCAACGCGGCCGACCACATCGTCGACAACTCAGATTTACGGCAGAGATTGAGCAGACGATCTGCGGCAACCGCGTGATTGGGACTAACAAGGGCAAGATCTGCCAGCTCAGCCACTGCGCCTGGCAAATCAGCGACCTCGGAATAGCGCAGGCTACGAGTCAGAAACACGCGTCCCTTTCGAGTAAGCAAACGCGCGAGCAAGCGCCGTGCGCCAGCCGGCGCTCGGGCGAGACCATCCAAGCGGGCGAGTTCGCTATCAGTAAAGAAGCTACGCCGCTTACTGAGCACAAACGCAAGTACAGCGTCGAGATTTCGCTCGTAGTAATCAGCGGGCGCTGGTTGCTGGGCAACGAGTCTGGTCAAAACCTTCTTTTCGAGCCTGGAAATTGTCTGTACGTATGTCCAGTATACCCACTAACGGGTTTCAGGCATCGGTTCATGTCCACTGACAACGCTCCGTACAACAGTGAGCAACAGCGCGGCGACGCGGCCACCACCTCGTCGCAGATCATACTGGCGGATGTCAGCATCGCTGCTGTGGTTGCCGACAAAGCGCTCGATTCCATTCGCGACAACGCAGGCCAAGGCAGCTACGCCGATGATCATCCCTGGTGGATCGCCAGTGACATAGCAAGCGCTGCTGAGGCACAAGGCCAGCGCGTTGTTTTGCTACTGGCCAGCGAAGACACGAGCGAATGGCTGGGATGGGCGCTGGTACGAACGCTCAGCGTGGTCGATCTTTCTGCAGGTGGCTATCGCAGCCAATGCCAGTTCGAACGCCTGACCCTGATGCCCGAGATATTTAGAGACCTGGACAGCGTCTATTTGCTTCCCGCCGAGCACCAACTGCAACGCGAGCAGCGGGAAGGTCTGGCGGCGCATCGGCAGGGCGTCACTCGCCGTGACCTGCACCCTTATGCGCTCTGTTTGAAGCCAGACTTCATCACTGCACCAACACAGCAACATCCAGCCCAGCAGCATTCGGGTTAGCGGAATTCCGTACGAGATCGACAACGAGAACGATGGGGTTAGACCTGAGCATGGATCGCGGGGCGAGCGATGCGCGTAGTCCGGGAGCGAGAGAGTCCGGGAGCGAGAGAGTCGGGGCGCGAGAAAGTCAGAGAGCTGACGAGTCGGAAGACGAAGCGGTAAAGTAGTGAGAATATCGAGAAGAGAACTTCAGGCTCGTTACCGAGCCTGACGAGGGGGTTGGCTGGCAGCGATCGGCGTTCCGTCTTCACGAATTCGCAACCACACTTCCTTTCGATGCACCGCCGCATTCTTGGGTGCGTCGATGCCGAGATGTACCTGGCTACCGCGAATCTTCAAGACCTTCAGCTCGATCTCGTCATCAATCATGATGGATTCGCCAGCCCGGCGGGTAAGCACCAGCATCGTATTTCCTTGCTGTCCGTTTCGAGCGCCTAATCTACCCGCGCCGGGGCATGGGTTTCTGTGACGCCTATGTAAGTTCTTGTATCGGCTCTCACAGCGTATGAAGCAGGGTGAGAACCAGGTCACAGGGCCGTTTTCGGCGTTCTGCCACCGGTTTTTGCGCCCCAGCGCATCCACACAACAAGCCCGGTGAGTAGAGGCTAAGCGGTTAGCCAAGCAGATTTGTTGACGGAGTTCCTATGCTCCAATAAATGCTGGCTCGCATGCCACCGGCTTGTTTCAGTCCTGGCTCGACGCCGAATCACTATTGCCAGCGCCTCCCTCGTCCAGGGCTGAAGATAAGTTCGCCGGCTCCTCATCATCGTCATCGAGGCTATCGAGCACAGATTGCGGCATGGGCTCCTTAACACGCGCACCGAGCGTGCGAAACGACTCGACCTGCTTCACGACATTTCCGCGGCCACTGGTTAAACGGTTGGTTACCGTGTCGAAGCTGCTTTGGGCGTTGTCCAGATGCCGTTTCAAGGTGCCAAGCTCATCCACCACAAGCCGAACCTTGTCGTACAGCTTGCTGGCCCGCTCTGCGATTTCCTGAGCATTTTTGCTTTGGTTTTCGTAGCGCCAGACGTTGGCAATGATGCGTAAGGTCAGCATGAGCGTTGTTGGGCTGACGATGACAATGCGTTGTTCAAATGCCTGATTGAAGAAGCCCGGCTCAGCCTCGAGGGCCAGAGTGAACGCGGATTCGATCGGCACGAAGAGCAGTACAAAGTCCAGCGATCGCACGTCAGCGAGGTCTTCATAACCCTGGCTCGACAGTCGCTTCACGTGCGCCTTCAGGCTGGCGAGGTGCTCGCGCATATGCGCCTCCCGAGCCTCCTCATCATCCGCCGACAACGCCCGCTCATAGGCCGTGAGCGACACCTTCGCATCCACCACAACATCTTTGCCTTCGGGCAAGCGGATGATGACGTCGGGACGCTTCTGGCTACCACCGCCGTCGCGAAAAGAGGCCTGAACCAGGTACTCGCGGCCGCGGGTCAAGCCGGACTCCTCCAGCACGCGTTCGAGCACCATCTCGCCCCAGCTGCCCTGAACTTTGCTGTCGCCTTTCAGCGCCTGGGTGAGATTCGCTGTCTCCTCGTTGATCTTGGCAGACGCGGATTGCAGGGTTCGAACTTCGCTGAGAAGACTCTCACGACCTTTCACATCCTCCAGGTGCACCATCTCGACACGCTGTTTGAACTCGCCAATCTGCTCGCGGAAGGGCTTCAGAAGCGCATTGAGTTGTTCATTGGAACGCGCAGCGAAGCGCTCTCCGTTCTGCTCGAACAGGCGTGCAGAAACCAGCTCAAACTCCTTGCGTAACTCATCGCGCGCCGCCTTCATTGACGCCTCTTTGTCGGCAACGCTCGCCTTGAACGCCTCCAGCCGTGCAGCCGCCGCGGCCCCCTCCGCGAGTGACGTACGACGCTGCTCCTGTTCTACATCGAGCCTGCTTTGTAGCTCGATGACCCGATCATCCAGGCGCTCAGCCCGCTCATTCGCGAGCAGTACCTGGGCGCGGCTCTGCTCCAGCTCAGCGTTGAGCTGTTCAAGCTCTAAATCTGCCCGTTCGGTTAGCTCACTGGTGACTCGGTCAAGCCTTCGCCGTAGCGAGATGCGGTGCCACAGCCAGGCGACAACAGCCGCCAGGAGAACGCCGAGCCCAAGAGCAATCAGAACATCCGCGAACGGCCTTAGCGTAGCGATGCTCAAGACTCTGATCGACTCATGAAACTCGCCACGGCAGCTTTGTGCTCATCGCTGGCCTGAGCCTGTCGCAATCGTGACAGTTCGCGCTGCTGGACCGCGGAAAGATCGGTTTCACAACCATTCTCGGTAAGCAGTTCTTTCACCCAGCGCAACTGTCGGTCGGGATTCGATGCCATCGCCTCGGCTAACTCGAGCGCATCACTCAGCAAGCTGTCGTCCTCAACGAGACGATCCGCAAAACCCATCGCCACCGATTCCTCGGCGCCGTACAGCTGGCCGGTCAGACACATTTCGCTCGCCCGGCCAAAGCCCATGCGCTGCACGAGAAAGTGAGAACTCGCCAACTCCGGCACGAGCCCCATCTTGATGAAAGCCATGGCAAAGCGAGCTGATCTCGCCGCCAGAATCACATCGCAAGGCGCAATCATCGTGGCGCCAATGCCAACGGCTGCACCATTCACTGCTGCAACCACCGGCTTGGAAGCACGGATCAACGCCACCCAGTCATTCGGGTCACGCTGACCTCGCTGGGAGTCGGCGCCGAAACCCTCATCGCTGCGCTTTTCAAACGTTGCTTCAATGTCTGCCCCAGCGCAGAAGCCCCGGCCAGATCCAGTAAGCACAAAAGCGCCGATGCTCGAGTCGGCGTTACCCGCGTCAAGCGCCAGGCATAGCTCGTCTGACATGGCATAGGTCCAGGCATTCAAGCGCTCGGGCCTATCCAGAGTCAGCACAGCCACTCTGCCCTCTTGCCGCGTGCGAATCTGACTGAACTGCGGTAACCCCGCAAACTGTCCTTGCGCCTCTGAATTCACAGTCTCCACCTCATGTTTCGAGTAGCTCCTGTGCTAGTATGCGGCATCCAAACACGGGATTGCAGCGCGTGACAGGCTCAGCAAACGGCCAGTCCATTCTCATCGTCGATGACGAGCGCCGGCACGCCGCCAGCGTCGCGGATCTTCTGTCCCTGCATCATTTCAATTGTCAGATCGAAACCGACAGCAGGCGCACCGTTGAGCGCGCCCGCGACGAGCAAATCGACCTGATTATTCTCGATCTCAATATGCCGAACATGAGCGGCATTGAAGTGCTTGGCGCGTTGCGCGAGTCGCGCTTGGACGTCGCCGTTATCGTGCTGAGTGGCGAGGAAGCTGTCAGCAACGTAACACCCATTCTGCGCCTGGGCGCAGACGACTTCATGCACAAGCCGTTTGAACCACAGCAGCTGGTGAACAGCGTCACCAATTCGCTGACCCGACGCCGGTTGATAGCAGAGAATGAAGTGCTCGCGGCGGAGCGCCGAGAAACCAACCGGTTGCACGAATTCATGGTGCAGGCGTCACCAGATGTCATCTATATGCTGGGCCCGGACGGACGTTTCGAGTTCATCAACCAACCCCTACCCGATGGGCTTGCGACGACCACAGATCCCAAAGGGCAACCCTGGCAGGAAGTGCTGAATCCGGAATTAGCTGAGCGCATTGCCTGGCGATTCAACGAGCGGCGCACCGGCGATCGAGCAACTCGCCACTACGAAATGGATATCACCGGAGCCGACGGCGAACCTCGAGTCATCGACTTCTCAGCGCGCGGCCTCTATCAACCGGGAGACGGCCAGGGGGAACGAGTCTATTCCGGCACCTATGGCGTGGTGCGAGACGTAACTCACGCCCGGCTGATCGATCGCCAGCTCGCGCAGAGCCAGGAGAAGTTCTATAGCCTGTTCATGGACAGTCCGGATGCGATCTTCATCTCGGAACTGGACACCGGGGCGCTGCTGGAAGGTAACGACAACTTCAGATTGCTTGCGCAGCAGCTTGGCGCAGAGGACGCGGCGGTCGACTCTTTCATCTGGGCAAGCGCAGTCGAACGAGCTCATTTCATCGAAGGCCTGCGACATTCGCCAACGTTCTTCGAAACTCATATCGACCGTGAAATCTCGGGGCAGCCGGCTCTTTACAATGTCACCGCGCGAGTGCTGCAGCTCGACGGTGTGGACTGCATGTTGGCCTCGCTACGGGATCGCACGGAGGAGCATCGGGCTCAGTCGGACCGGCGCGCGATGGAATCGCGGTTGCAGGAAGCAAACAAGATGGAGGCTCTGGGCAACCTGGCCGGCGGCATTGCGCACGATTTCAATAATATTCTTGCCAGTATCATCGGATATGCAGAGCTCATTCTGGAATCAAGAGACTTACTGAGCCCGGACCAGGTTGAGGCCTATTTGTCCGAGGTGGTTGTTGCATCCAAACGGGCTCGAGACCTGATCGCCCAGATGCTCAAATTCACGCGCGGCAATCGCAAAGAGGTATCCGCCGTTGCGGTGAGTAGCGTCATCGATGACGTCTCCAAGATGCTGCGCGCCGCGATACCTTCCACCATTCGCATGACGCCAAAGCTCGACCATTCCCTGGAGCCAGTGCACATCGACAATCTCGAGTTTCAGCAGATACTGATGAACCTGCTCGTCAATGCGAGCGACGCCATCGAAGGCACCGGAACGATCACCATCGAAGGGCGTCCTGGCCAACAGATAAGCGCCTGTGCGGCCTGTGGTGAAAAGCTCGATGACGAGCACTGCGTACTATCGGTAAGCGATACCGGACACGGAATTCCACAGGCACTGTTGCCGAGAGTTTTCGAACGCTACATGACTACGCGCGAGCCCGGCCAAAGCAGCGGCAGCGGTATGGGCCTCTGGCTCATCCAGAAACTCGTTCACGACAATGGCGGCCACATCACCGTGCGCTCCACGGTGGGAGAGGGCACGGAGTTCCGAATACACCTGCCATACGCTTCGCAGCGCGGCGTCCTCGCCGACTCAGCACGCAAATCAGGCACCCCAGCCTCAGACATCGACCCTGCGGCGCTATCTCTTGCGCAACCGGCGATAAGCAAAAATCGTGGCCAGATCATCGTTGTGGACGATGAAGTCTCTGTCTCGAGTTTCATCAGCGAAGTATTGCGCAGCCACGGCTTTGACGCGGTTGTCTTCAACGACCCCATCAAGGCGCAAAGCTACCTGTCATCGAACATCGCCAACATCAGCTTGATGATCACCGATCAGAGGATGCCAGGATTGAATGGGGTGGAACTCGCGACCCACGCGCTGGCGCTGCGGGAATCACTACCGATTGTACTCATCACGGGATACAGCGATGTGGACAAGCTCGAGGAGGCGAAAGCGCTGGGAATCGAACATGTGTTGAGCAAACCATTCCATATCAGCGAGATGCTCGAGTGTGTGCACTCATTGCTTGATCGCAGTGACATCGCTGCAACGAACGCCTCACACAACCGCGCCAGCGGTTAGCGAACCGTTACAAAGTCGCCAGCTGCCCTGCTCGCTTTAGCTATTCGAGGCAGCTGTACAGCGCATCGATCAGTCGCTTGCCGCGCGTATCGGTTTCGATCCCGGGCTGCATCTGGTTCATCACGTAGCCCACGCTCAAGCCGCTCGCCGGATCTGCAAACCCCACCGAGCCACCTGCGCCAGCATGGCCGAATGCAACGGGGCTCGGTCCGTAGCCTTGCTCTGTGTTGATGATCACCCCTCGACCCCGTCGCATCGGTCGCCCGAGAACGAGGTCTTCGTTGTCGCCAACTTCAAGTTGCTTCAGCTTCGCGCACGTGTCTGCATTGAACAGTTCACCCGACAGCGCACCTCGGTACAAGCGTGCGACGGACTGCGCGGTGCCGTGACCGTTTGCCGCCGCGATGTCCGCTTGTCGCCACTCGGCACTGCCGACGTCCTTGAAGGGTCTGACCGTTGGGTTCTGTAATGCAACGGGATACAGCTCGGGCATTTTGAGCGCCATAAGCGCAGCCATGTCCGGCTGAATACGAGCGTGATTGGGCCCGATCACACTGGCGACGCGATGATGTTCTGACGCGGGAAGTCCTATATGGAAATCTGCAGCCAGAGGCTCTGCGCAACGCTTGCGCAACCACTCTCCGATCATCTCGCCGGAGACCCGACGTACAAGCTCGCCGGCCAGAAAGCCCCAGTTGATGGCGTGGTAGCCGGCGGCCGTACCTGGCTCCCAAAACGGCTCCTCGGCAGCGAGCCGTTCGCACATCCCGGCAAAGTCATAGAGGTCTTTAACCTCAAGCTTGGCACGAGTGCCGGGAACGCCGGACTGATGGGACAGAAACTGACCAATCGTCAATCCATTTGCGGCCGCGCGAAACTCGGGCCAGATATCGGACACTGGCGCGTCGTAGTCGAGTAGCCCGGCTTCGACGACTTGAGCGAACGCGAGCGATGCAATGCCTTTTGTTGTCGAGTAGACATTAATCAGTGTATCGCGCTGCCACGGCGTTTTGCACTCTCGATCTGTGAATCCACCCCACAAATCCACAACGAGAGTATCGCCGGAGTACGCGCAGAACCCTGCGCCTACTTCGATATCCTGGGTGAAGTTCGCCGCAAACACGTCACGCACGCGTTCAAAGCCGGGCGCAACCTCGCCGTGAATCGGAAAGTCGTGGTTAGAAGTGGCGTCGTTCATCAAACGTCCTTAGTTCGCCTGGCTGCCTGCCAGCAGTTCCAGTTTGTTAGTTGAAGCGGCGTATTGAAACCGCAAAGTGCTAGACCAGACCCAGCAATCGTTTGGCGTTGCCAGCAAGGAACTTGGGCCAGACGTGTTCTTTGAACGGCACATCCACCATATCCGTCATGATCCGCTCTACTGACAGGCCCATCGGGAAATATCCGGCGTACAGGATTTTATCCGCGCCGCGAGTATTGGCGTAATCGATGATCGCCTTGGGATAGTAACGAGGCGCAAAGGCGCTCGTTGAGTAGTACAGGTTTGGCCATTTGAGCATCAGCTTAATCGCAAGCTCCTGCCAAGGCTCACAGCCATGACGGGTGACAAACACCAATTCCGGAAAGTCGTACATGACCGTATCGATCCGGCTCACTTCCTGGGGCCACATCGGTAGTCTCGGCCCAGGCACACCCGCGCAGGAGAAGATTGGCGTGCCTAGCTCGACGCACTTCGCATAGATTGGGTACATGCGCGCATCGTCAATCGCAACCTGAGGGTTGTAGCCGCAATTGAATGCCGAGAACGAGGTCACACCAAGTTCCGCTACTTGTTGCTCCATCAGGCGGATGCCATCCATGCCTGAATTTGGATCGACAAAACCCTGGCCGACAAATCGATCGGGGTGCTGCTTCAACGCTGCGCGGGAAACATCGCCGCCGACGCCGATCACGCCAACATCGATACCAAATCGGTCCATTTCATGGAGGGTGATTGCGATGGGATCTTCCGCGCCGTACAGCGACTTCGGCACGTTGCGAAACATATACTCGACGGGAAAGTCGTCACTGATCGAGCCTTCTTTCAACTGCGCTCGAATGAAGTCGTACTGCGAGAAATCCTCGGCGGGAAAGCCAATCATCGTGTCGACGATCGGCGTGCTGGCCAGCGTTTGGGCGCTTATTGTCATTGCTTGTAAAGCGCGTTCTGAAACAGGTAGCACATCGAATCCGTCGGGATTTCGTCCCTTGGCAGCGGCGTATCGACCTCTTCCGGTGTAGGCCCGACCTTTGCGGCTCGACGCGTCATCTCATCCCAATCAAAGTTGTACAGCTTCGCCGCGTTGCGACCGAAGACAGCACGGCGCATCTCCTCAGGCATATCGGCAAACGTCAGGCGTAGCGATTCCAGGTTGTACGGAAAAGTACCTTCGTAATGCGGGTAATCGTTCCCCCATAACACGCGATCCGTGCCGATCTGATCGATGCCAGCTAGATCCTTTTCACTGGGGAAACTCGCGCCGTAGTAGCAGTTCCGGGCGGCATACGCGCTGGGCGGCTCTTTCAGTACCCACTCCATGCCCTCGTAACTCAACTCACCGATAGCGCCGTGCTTGAAGCCCATGTGTATTCGATCCAGCGACTGCAGCATATCCGGCACCCAGCCACAGCCGGATTCGGTGAGAATGTATTTGAGACTCGGATATTTCTCGAAGACGCCGCTCATCAACAGATGGCGGAATCCGGTCTGGCAGTAAAACGTGACCTCGGAGATCCACAACGCTTCGGCAACAGCGCCGCTGCCATAATCCGGCGAGCCCTGACCGGAATGCTGGTTCATCACCAGTCCGGCATCCGCAATCGCGGCAAACACCCGATCCCAGGCGGGATCAAACAACGGCTTCAACCAGGTGCAGTCCGGTGGAATCAGCGGTAGTAACACGCCACCGCGAAGGCCTGATCTGGCGATAAATTCAATGTCTTTGATCGCCTCGTCGAGATCGTTTGGCAGGATCAGCCCAACGCCAGCCCGGCGCGCTGGGTCTTCGTTACAGAAATCCACTAACCAGCGGTTGTGCGCGCGCACGCCAGCGAGCGTGCGTTCGAAGTCTTCCGGCTTCGGCGGCTGAGCTGTGACAACGCTTTTGTTGAAGAACGGTGGCACCGTGTTTGGAAAGACGACCTCACCCACCACACCCTGGCTATCCTGGTCTTCCGCGCGGATCGTGAGATCCCAATTACGCAGCTTCTTGCGGGCGTAGTGCTTTTCTGACGGGTTGCGATAGCCACCCCGCCATTCGTCGAACGCATCGCGCCACTTCGGATCGAGGTACTCCCGGTATTGGGCATGACTGCCACCGGCGTGTGTATCGGCGGTGATCAAAACGTACGGATCAGCGCTAGCCATAGTCCCTCCCCAGGGCTTGTCTATCGCACCACACTGCCACCAATTGCGTGGTGTTTCACTGCGGTGCGATCAAAGCGATGGTGCCCAGGAGAGGACTTGAACCTCCACGCAGTTGCCTGCACCAGGACCTAAACCTGGCGTGTCTACCAATTCCACCACCTGGGCGCGCCGCGCATTCTAGCAAGCATGAAGCCCGGGGTCAGGACCACGTGCCAGGTCCACGTGCCAGGTCCAGGTGCCAGGTCCAGGTGCCAGGTCCGGGTGCCAGGTCCGGGTGCCAGGTCCGGGTGCCAGGTCCGGGTGCCAGGTCCGGGTGCCAGGTCCGGGTGCCAGGTCCGGGTGCCAGGTCCACCTTAGCTAGCCGTCAGCATGGTCTGGCTCGATTGGACCTGGCACGTGGTCCTGTCCCTATATTTCCGACTCTCAAAATGCCTTAAGCGTGAAGCCGATAAGCGAGCCAAGCACAAAGATGTAGATCGGCGGCATGCTCAGATACAGCCCAATAGAGCGCGACTCCGCCGCCTTGTAGTAGCCCAGGGCATACATCAGCCGCCCGACCGGCCACAACACACCGATCCCCGCGGCCCATACCGGGTCGACCGCAAAGGAAAACAGCCACAATCCAGGCAGAAACAACACCAGATGCTCCAGCGTGTTCTGGTGCGCACGCACGTGCCGGACGTAGGCCTCAGGCCCCTCATGAAGCGGCGCCGGCACCTTGAATCTCACCCGCGCCACACCAGACATGGCGAGCGTGAAGTAATAGACCAATAGCGCAACCGCGCTGAGGATGCCCGGGTAGACAAAATTTTCCATGCGTTGCTCCGCTCAGGACAGGACCAGTTGCCAGTAAGCCTGAGCCTGGGGACAGGTCCAAGTGAGCCTGGGGACAGGTCCAAGTGCCAGGTCCAAGTGCCAGGTCCAAGTGCCAGGTCCAAGTGCCAGGTCCAAAAAGGCTAAGGGGCCGAGAGCTGGGAGACAAACGTCAATGGACCTGGCCTCAGGACCTATCCCCTACGGCGTGAGGCTGGCAAGCCGCTGGTAGGCCTCCCGCGCCATTAGCCGCCGCACATACGCCGCGAGATTCGGGTAGCGATCAGCAAGCAGCGGCTGCGCCATCGCGACGGAATAACCCATCATGATGTCGGCCGCAGAAAAGTCTTCGCCTAGCAAATACGGACGGTCCGTGAGTACTGACTCAACGGCCGCGAGCGATTCCCTGCATTTCGCCTCTGCTTCATCGATCAAGGTATCAATGGACTCATCTCTCGCTCGCAAAAGCCGAACCAATCCAAGGGGACGAACGAGCGTTGCTTCCGCAAACCAGCACCACTGCCGATACGCAGCGCTTTCATTAGTGCCCGGAGCGGGTTGAAGCCGACCGTTGCCGTAGCGTTCTAGTATGTAGTCAACCATCGCGCCTGACTCGAACATAGACAAATCGCCATCGACCAAAGCGGGAACCTTGCCCGCTGGACTGATTGCACGCCATTGAGATGAATTGCGAAATTCCGGCGAAAAGTCCATGAACTCCACCGACACTGGTAGATCCAACTCATAGCACAACCAAATCGGGCGGACGGATCGAGTTCGTGGCACATGATAGATCGTAAGCATCGGCCAGCACCTTCAGTGAAGTAAGACTATTGAGACAATGGGGACGATACGCGAAGCCATGCCGAAGCACAGAACGTCGGGGACATAGCTGATCCGACCTGGCACTTGGTTCTGTCCCCGATAGTTCAGCCACGCTATCCAGCTCAGCCAGCGCTCCGGCAGGTGGCACCTATCTAATTGCGGGTTTCGGGTTCCCGCGTCTGGCGCCCGTCCTCGGGCGAGGCGGCTTGCGACACCGACCAGAACGTCGCCGTCTTCCACGACGTTAAAGGAGTTCCGGATCTCCGCTTGCGGAGTGAGAAGCGACTAGCGCAGTTGACCGGAGAAGCGCGCCGCCGTGGCCACGGGCGTTAAACGTGGCACTTTCCGATCAAGGCAACTTGCACAATGTGCAAATCTGTTCCCTTCGACAAAGTACCGCACGCATACCCAGTATTGCGAGCTTCAACATCCGCAATTGTGCTTGATCTACCTTTAGCGACCATCCAAAAACCCTTGCAGAGTACGGCAATTTGTCATATTCAATGTCAGTGGACCTAGGAGGAAACTATGACAATCAGAACGAATCTCGCGATCTTCACTATTGCGCTTAACGCGCTATTCTCGGTGAACTCCGCACATGCATCAGATACATTCGGCTGCGAAGTGGCATTGGTCGAAACGAACATCAACTATCAGTTTGACTCAACTCTACGAATGTCGATGCTGCACCTGATTGACAGGCAGTCGTTCAATGAACGTAGAAAGTCAGGTGGAGGCGGCTTCACCATTCCCATAAAGGGCGTGCCTGTCAGCGCATTCGCCGACTACGACACTTTCGATCAAGCCCGACAGAAAGAGTTCGAGAAGCACAGCTTCAACCTGTCAAAGGAGAACGCACAAACATATTTGGCTACTTACGTTCCAGAAGGTGGCTTCAAGGCGTTTACAGACTGCTTGAGGATTAAGGCTCAATCGACCAATGGTCTTCACCTTATCCAGAAAGAGGTGACGCCAACATACGTTTCTGTTGACGCCTATTGGAATCCTCCAGCAGGAATCGGTGAACGTGATGTCACTGCCTTTAACGTAGAAGGTGGCCGCCTTGTTGACACCTTTTTACCGCCATCTGAAGTAGAGCCAAACTACTACTACGCCCTAGATTTCAAGAGGGTCGCCGATGAGCCCTTCCGCTTCACGATACAAGCCGAGGGCTATCTACCCAAACGAATATCGATACCGGTTCTGGGTGGAAGTGACGACGAGAGCCTGCCGCCTTGGCTAATTCCCGGATACCGCCCAAGCCTATCGGTTCTAGTTCACCAACAGACTTACTCTGATCTGCAAGGGAAGGACGGCATCTGGATCGGCATCAAAGGGCAGAGCAAGCGCCTGGAAGGGTTTAGCGTATCTTTTGAAGAAGAAATCCCTGGGCTTGGTCTTGAGTATATGTGCCACCTTCAAAGCAGCGGAGACTCTCTTTGGGTAAAGGCTGGCACCTTTTGTGGCACCCGAGGCCAGAAAAGGCGACTAGAAGGATTTGCAATGCGACTAACGGGTCAACTCGCACCGTCCTATCAGATCGTGTACGGCTGTCACCTCCAAGGTGTCGGGGATGTCGCAGGCGTGGTCGGCTCGAATTATTGTGGAACAAGGGGTCTGAAGAAACGTGTCGAGTCAATGACGGTTTATGTCGAGCGCATCAAATAGCTGGCAATCCATGGTAGACCGCAAGGGGGTCTTCTGGCCCCCTTGTCCTAAGTTGAGCTCAACTCAGCCGAAAAACTTCCGAGCAAAAAGGCCGAACAGTGGCAGCCCCAACAAAGCCCACGGGGGTGGCTCAGGCACGGCGTAGTTGCTTCCAACGCCATAGAGCATCTCGCGCACATTCCACACAATGTTTGAGTCGCTACTAACTCGCTGCACGTCTACGAATGACGCACCAGATAGCCCAGACACACCAAAGAACGACTCGCCTGAGAAATCATCAAGCGTATAGATGGCCGTAGACTCGAACGACTCATCGCCGGTAGTGATACGCCAAGTACTTGAGCCCTCTCCCCGCACACCTTGATTCTGGTTGCCTTGGCTTAGTGCCACCGCGAAATAATCTAGTGGTTCATCGAATGCGAAGGTCAGAATCTGGTTCGAGAAGCTTGAGTATCTTCCATTCCCTCGATCGTAACCTATACGCCAGTTGGCACCTCGTAAACTGCCGACCACAAGAGCTTCAGACGAGGTTGAAGAATATGTAATGCCATCTACCGGCGCGCCCTCCAGCACCGTTCCTGCCGGGAAATCGGACCAATCCTGCACCTGCAAAGAGTCGCCTAAGGCCTCCGTAAAAGTTGCTCGATCATCAAACGTAATCAACGCTGCGGTAGCGATGCTACCAACGTTTAGAAGTAGCCCGCTCAACAAGAGCTTGATAACGATCCTACTCAAGCGATTCGCTTCCGCAAGAACAAACCAGCCAACGCCACACCAAACAGTGCGAGAGTCGATGGTTCCGGAACATCTACGAATACTGGGTTGCGATCCAAGTCTTGGAACTGGAAGTTCAAGCTCACCTCATCATCTCCAGTATTCAAATCAAACGTCGAAGCCCGTAGTCGATAGTTGTGACCCGCGTGAAGATTCGCGAGTGTGGTAAACGGGTTAAACGACTCACCGCTTACGCCAAGATCGAGTACAACCGATCGACTGGTGAGATCAATAAGCTTAAGTGACATCTCTCCTAAGCCGTTGTCAAAGTCGGTGAAACCAACGTCAAGCAAGCCATCGGTAGTGGCCTTAAACATTAGATTAGTTGAGGCAGTAGTTGGTGCATGTGGTACGCCCAGAGGGGCATCCGCAAGCTCACCAATTGGCTCCTGCGGGGCAGGATTGATGAACAACTCTGATTCAGACATGAGTTCTACATATGCGCCCGCACCAAAAACCTGCGACCCGTTGCCTCCTCGGTACCACTCCTCGTCCTCGGGAACGTAGTAGCGAAAGTTCTTGGTGGTTGCCGAGTAGCCATCAAATATTGTTGTGTCGCGCCTCTCGGTGGTCGTTATCGTTCTTCCGTCGAACGTATCGTACGACAAAGATGTTTCAGTGAACGTCTTGTCGGCTTTGACAATAATCGAAGCTTGAGCAGCAGTACCGACGAGAAGAACGGCAGCCGTGACTGCGATGAGTGGTGCTTGCATGTATCCCCCTTGGATGCAGATTCGTCCATGTGTATTGGCCGCTTGTCCTACGCAGCAACCATAGAGTAACCAGCAAGAACACGCAGACGCATCGTGGAAGACCGAAAAGTTGTGAGAAACATGTAAGAAGCACTGGTGCAAATCGCCGATTACAGCTGTTCCACACTAGGTCTCGGTTCAGCCCCTCAGCGGCCGCTCCAGAGGGGTTTGGGTTGGCAGTGATAGACCATCAGATCATACTCAAACGCCTCGAAATGAGCCCTTCAGAGGCCCTGGCGACGCTGGCTGAGAAGTACGGCGGCTGGGTTGATCGCGTGTTTCTGTTTCAGGCGTTTGGCGCTCAGAGACTAGTGATGATGCGAACCGCGCTGCTCTACAAGGACGAGCGTCGCGGGCTGTATCTGAGCGATCACGGGCTGTATCTCACGCATTGGGCGAGCGGCTTGGCGCGCTACGTCGAAAATGCCGCAGGCATTCACTTCGCAATCCCTAGGGATGCTCTAGACAGCCTGAGCGAGGACTTCGCGAGAGCGCTGGGTTAGCCGGTCCTAGTTGGCGAAGGTCGAAACAAAGGGGTATGAGGCCCCCTAATTGGGGCCATCAGTCGTTTCAAGCACCTAGTCGCAGTCTAGCTCTTCGTCGCTGTTCGTATTGTTTTTCCTTCCTTTAAGCACGCTGTCGATCCTGCGGTTTAAAACATCGGCCCGGGGAGTCGCCAGCATCCAGATCGAGAAGGCGAACCAGACTATCCCGCCCAGCATGACGAGAAACAGCCAGGGAACGTATTGTTTCGCGGCATCCCATAAGCCATAGGTCACAGTTCCGACCAATACGGCACCTACACCTGTCTTGTACTTGAGCGCGAACTCACGATCGTAGAAGCGCGCATGGCGTATACCGGTCGTCCAGATAGACAGCTGAATGCTGCTTTCAGGCTTGAGCGCACCCAAATCTATGCTACCAGCGAAACGTAGAAAGCTAGTTTCCGAGTTTGGGCGCGGATTGCTGACTACGCCCTCATAGGGAATCTCAAAAGAGATGTTGTCTATCTGAGTACTACCCTCGTTCTCGACGACCACTTCGAAGTACTGTCTTGGAGGGTGGATCGATTTCCAAACAGCAAGGGAGGACGCATCGCCGTCTGCGGTGATCGGGAGGTTGCCGAAGTCAAACCCGGACACGTACGCGACAACTTCAGGCCCCCTCATAGAAGACCACAACCATGTAGCGATACCGACACTGAATGCCGCTAGGCTGAGCGCGATCACCATCTTTCCAGCTATGTCCCACGCCCGAGAGACCGTTTCCGGAGACGTTCTGCTTTTCATATCTGATCGCTTATTGTAAGAAGTTCTTCTAGCGCCTCACGCGCTCGGAAAATTTTGCCTTAGTGCCCAGCGGGCGCTTTGCAGTAACTAAACCGTCGGCTCTATCCGATCAGGCGGCCCGCTCGGTTCAGCACCTTTCTCAGCCTCTTCCTGAAGCCGAACAAGGTAGCTCACGCGCGAGTTCTCGAGGACCTTCTTGCGCCCCCTATTGATCTTCACGAGGTTCTGGCCTAGGGGAATCACCGAGCCGAGGGCGATGCCGATCGCAAGCGGGTTTCCTGTGGTCGCAGCACCGAGGGCAGCAAGTAAACCCACGACCATGCTGGCGTCGCAATCTATCTCGAGCTCACTTGGTGAGCGCGCAAGCCCCCATTTTTTTGCGGCTTGCTGATGCTCATCGAGGGCAGATTCTAGCTCCTCTTGGACGTCGCTCGAAGACCAACCCTGCATATCCGATACAACAAATCGTCTCAGCTGACGAAGTTGTCTGAGGGCCTCCTTGTCACTCCGGAGATGAAAGATCTGTTCCCAAGTCAGGCGATCGGTATCGACCAAGGTCAAGTTGCTTAGCGCGAGGTCAACATTGCTTGACTCCAATTCGGTCGCCATCGCCGCGCCGATCAAGTCAAACTCGCCAAGCTCGAAGCCTGACATCTTGGAGTAGTACCTTAGGCGGTCTTGTTCCGATGTGAGCATCTTGGCAATGATCGTCTCGTCAAACCCTCGCATGAGGTCCTCGAAGAGTTTGCGGTTAGGGTTGTCAGCGCTGCGCATCTCTTTGAAAAAGGCGAGTGCGGCAATAAGCGACGACTCTTCAGATGAGTCTTCTGCCAACGTATGTATCGCGCTGACAACCTGGGTGATTGCGATACTATTTCTGGGGATGTGGACGGAGAAGTCGCCAAGTGATCTTTCAAAGTGGTCGTCCCAGACCTCAGCCACTAGATCATCGAGTTCACTCACATTGTCTATGCGGCACCATGGTACTGGCCTCCAGTCGTCAAACCAGATAGCCGCGCGCTTCCAGTCGGATGCTGCGACCACGGGCTTCTCAGAGATGTGTCGGTAGTTCTTCATCCCCAAAGACTACTAAGCAGCCGTTAGCCGGTCTACTCGTGAACACTGGGTCTATGCGGGTGTTTCTTTTGTTCGTTGACGAGCGCCTACTGACAACTTCAGACGCTCTCAGCAGCGATTCTGAGCGCTCTAGGGAGCCCGGCGGAAACACATCAGGCCGCACGGGAGAGCCCGCTAACCGGGCTGTGGAGGCGCTGGTGAGGGGTTGCGATCGACCCAAAAGTCCGTTTCCGACATAGGTGATTAACGCAGTCCAGACCTGCTGATTGCTCTCCCTGAACGTGGGAGAAACTATTGGTAGGACACCTCACCACTGATCGAACAAGCGAATCTCGCTACGTTGGAGGTGGTAGACCCCTCTACAAGAGTTCTCCACTGTTGATTCTCGCGCTTCCACGGCTCAATACTCGCGGGCTGTAGACCATGCCCTTCCCCTATTGTCTTCATTTCGCGCTTCCGACAATCGACGTGCTGCTTGGTAAAAACGGTGCTCGCTGGAAATCGCCCTTCTGGAAACACAGCCAAAGTTACGACTTCCCAGATTGAATCTTGAACATGCTTTTTCGATACCAAATACATAGTACCGAAGTGCTCTACAACATAGTCGGGTACTTCGGGTGACCCTGATGGTGGCTTCGCCAGCACATTCGTATCGCTACCAGTTGTGGAGCTTTCCGGATGTTCGAATTCTCCGTGTGCTTCAGTTTTTTGAGAAGGCTTCGATGTTGACAGCACAGACGTCGCAACGAACTCTCCCGAATTCATTTCAAACCATTCGAGCTGCCCGCTAAGCTCGTCAAGGTCGACGGTAACTGCTGAGCCGATTGGGAGCTGACGAACAACGTGACCCGATAGAGATGGAGCATCGCGAACGTTTGTCGTTGTTAACGAGTACATGACCACCTCATCAGGCGAGTCAAAAAACCACCAAACAGCGGCACCTAGAATCAATGCGCCGACTAGGGTCTCGAAGGAACTTACATCTTTTTTTGCCATGAGGATGAACCGAGTTAGTAACGACTAGTTTATCGCATCCCGATGGGCTGGCCTCAGGACTTGATTTGAGCTAGTTACAACCATTCCCTCCATCCGCCTCGGCCGAAAGCAGCCGCCCTCGCACATCCAAAGTGGGCGGAGCCTAAGCCCCGCCAGAGGCGCTCAGGAGCGTTTCTGAAGGCGCTTCAGTGACAGGCTGTCTTCCGTCCGCCACCACCTCGAAAAGCCCCTCATCGCCCCAATTGAGGCTGTACCGGCCATCATCTAAATCGAGCTGCCGCCATGCTTCTGTGACGCTCGCCCAGAGCACTCCGAAGTCGTGCGCGCCGTCTTCGATCTGGCCTCGTTCGTTGATGAGTTCAAACATTTTTCACCTCCCGTGCAGCCGGATTCTGACTCTCGGTCGCGAGCGCGAGTGACAGCAGGCTATCCACTTCCGCGTGAGAGTTTCGCCCGAGTCTGAGTGAGCGCCTGGCTAGGCGGATGATGGCTGCCTGAGGAGTTAGAGCGGCAACGGATTTCGATTAAGTGGTTTGCATAAGAATTCCTGAACCAAGTCGATCTGGTCTTACCCGGATCTTACCCAGAGCTTCTGGGGCCTCGTTGGTCTCAGAAATTCAACTATGCGAATATGCCTTAACCCCTTGTTATTTAAGAGGTAAATGATGGTGCCCGGAGCGAGAATCGAACTCGCACGGGGTTTCCCCCGAGGGATTTTAAGTCCCTTGTGTCTACCAGTTTCACCATCCGGGCGAATGGCTAGCAACGCTGCAAAAAGCGTTAAGGCGCACGCCACCGCGCGGCAAACAGGCGCACGTGCGAGAAGATGGAGGCTGAGGTCGGAATCGAACCGGCGTACACGGAGTTGCAGTCCGCTGCATAACCACTCTGCCACTCAGCCGTGTGGGGCGCGCATTCTAGCCTGTCAGGGGTGGGTTGTGACAAGGGCGATTCGTGACATCGTGCGATCTTTGCGCGCTGTCGGCGATATCTGTGAACATCGCCCTAATCCGCTATTGCTCCAGCACCCCGTCGGCCGGGATTTTGCCCGTCGCTACTGTCTGGAGCCGTGGCGCAGCGCGGGCCACGCCGATCGCAGATACAGAGCCATCGACCACAGTGTCAACGCAGCGGCGATGTACAAAAGCGTGTAGCCGATCAACACCCACATCGTGGTGGGGTTGGCTGGGTTAGCGAGAAGCACGATTACGGCGATCATCTGCGCCGTCGTTTTCACTTGAGCCACCAGCACAACCTTAACTTCCCCACGCTGATTCACCTCTGCCATCCACTCGCGCAGGGCGCTGACAAAGACCTCTCTGCAGATAATGATCAGGCCGGGAATCGTCATCCAGACGGAGCCGTGCTCACCGATCAACAGGGCCAACGCGGTGACAACGATCAGTTTGTCTGCGACAGGATCTAAGAACGCACCGAACGGCGTGGTTTGTCCGAGTCGTCTGGCGAGGTAGCCATCCAGCCAATCGGTAAGCGCGGCGAGCGAGAAGCACGCAGCCGCGAACAGGTAGTACTTCTCCGGAAGTATGTACGCCGCCGCAAATATCGGGATCAACAGGATCCTGGACAGCGTCAGTATGTTTGGGAGGTTAAGCAATGGGATTGGGCCGCTTGGGACGCCTCATTCTACATGCAACGCATCGAAAATAGTGCCGGCAAGGCGCTCGCTGATACCAGGAACCTTGGCAAGCTCGCCGCGCGATGCGCCTTTAATCCCGGCAATACCCCCAAAATGCGCAATGAGCTCGCGTTTGCGCTTAGGCCCTATACCTTCGATCTCATCGAGCTCTGAACGCGTGCGGGACTTTGCCCGGCGCTGGCGGTGGCCGGTGATCGCGAACCGGTGGGCTTCATCACGAATGTGCTGGATCAGATGCAACCCAGCGCCGGATGGGGGCATTGAGATCTCGCCAACGCCATCAAGCAACAAGCGCTCAAAACCGGCCTTGCGCGTCGGCCCTTTGGCAACGCCCAGTAAGGCGACATCGGTTATCTGAAGTTCCTCAAGCACCTGCCTGGCCTTCGCAAGCTGGCCGTCTCCGCCATCGATCAAGAGCACATCCGGCAATGCAGCTTCGCCATTCTTTAAACGCAGGTATCGACGCCTGACGGCCTGCTCGATCGCCGCATAGTCATCACCCGGCTCGATGCCGTCGATATTGAAACGGCGGTAGTCAGACTTCAGCGGGCCGTTGTGGTCGAACACCACGCAGGACGCAACCGTTTTCTCACCACTGGTGTGGCTGATATCAAAACACTCGAGCCGGCTGGGGACGTCATCCAGACCCAGGCCGTCCTGCAGAGCCACGAACCGGCTGAATACGTTACGTTGATCCGCGATGTAGGCGTTGTTCGAGATCTTTGCGTTCTCGAGCGCCATCTCTTGCCAGCGCGCCCGCTGGCCTCGAACCTGATGCGCAACCGCAACTTTCCTGCCCGAGGCTGTTGTCAGCGCATCGGCGATGACTGCAGCGCCGCTGATCTCCTCACTGACAATGACACTGCGAGGAAGCTCCCGGTCCGCGCCCGTGAAGTAGTATTGGCTGATAAACGCCTCCAGCACCGCGGCAGGCGCGTCATCAAGCTCGCTGCGTGGGAACCACGTGCGATGTCCAAGCACCCGCCCACCTCGCACAAACACGCCCTGAACACAGTTGACGCCCGCTTCGCTGGCTATCGCGAAGATATCGACATCACCATCTTCGCCATGGACATACTGCTGCTCCTGAATCCGCCTCAGCTGCTTAATCTGATCTCGATATTTCGCTGCGCGCTCAAAAGCCAGATCCGCCGCAGCCGACTCCATCTTGTTTTTGAATTCTTCGAGCAGGGTTTGATTCCTGCCTTCGAGAAACAGCGCAGCCAGACGCAGATCTTCAGCGTAGTCCTCCTCTGAAATCGCCTGAACGCAGGGCGCACTGCAACGCTCTATCTGATACTGAAGGCAGGGGCGAGTTCGGTTCTTAAAGAAGCTGTCCTCACACTGGCGAATCTGAAACAGCTTCTGCATGAGGTTTAGTGACTCACGCACGGCCCCTGCCGACGGGTACGGCCCGAAGTAGCGGCCGCTCTTTCGCTTCACTCCGCGATGAAACGCAAGCCTCGGGTATGCCTCATCTGCGGTCAGGTGAATAAATGGGTACGACTTGTCATCGCGCAGAACAACGTTGTACGGCGGACGCTCCTGCTTGATCCAGCTCTGTTCAAGTAGCAAGGCCTCGGTTTCGCTGCTGGTAACCGTAACCTCGACGCTCGCGATCCGGCTGACAAGCGCAATGGTCTTGGTGCTGAGACCACTTGCACGAAAATAGCTCGTCACTCGAGACTTCAGGCTCCGAGCCTTGCCGACATATAACACGCTGCCATCCGCAGCTAGCATTCGATAGACCCCTGCTCGACGAGGCAGGGTCGCAAGAAAGGCTTCCACATCAAACTGGTGCTTCTCGCGCTCGGCGATGCTCGCCAGATCTCGTCCCACGACATCGGCTGGTTTGCCGGATTGGCTCTGACCTGAATCACTGGAGTTCATGGCGCAACTATACCGCGTCCGTCAAAACCACCGGGATAGCCCAGGTTGCTGCTGCACGACATTCTGCCGTGTCACGTGCGAAGAGTTATCAAGCACCGTCGATGATCTGCCGTGCGCGATGCAAAACCTGCTCGAACATCTCCGGTGTCAACCTCCGGGTATTCATGTTCTGCAGGCTCGTATGGTAGCTCGCGAGCAAGGTTGCCCTGCCCGGCAGATCAAACTCGGCGCCATGCGAAAACGTCGCGGCGGGCAACTGCGCGATTTCCGCGAGCACCTCGAACGCAACTCGCCCTAACGCGAGCACGACCCGCGGTTTGACCAACGTTGGCCGCGTCCACTGAGCAATCTCCCGTTCGAGAAACGGCCGGCAGCGGCTGACTTCCACCGCCGTTGGCCGATTCACCGGCGGCAAACAGCGCACGGCGTTCGTCAGCGCAACGCCCGTAGGCAGCACAGCACTGTCCGCACTGCGAGCGAATCCAGCGGCGGCCAGACCCGCAAACAGAGCGCGGCTCGATGCATCGCCATGAAAGGCGCGGCCTGTCCGATTCGCGCCCCGGGCTCCGGGCGCAAGTCCCACGATCAACAACCGTGCGTTCGAGCCGTAACGAGATGGTACCGGCGCGTTGTGATGCTCCGGTTGGACTTTGCGCATCGCTCGCCGGTGTTCGGCGAGCCTGGGACAACGTCGACAGTTTGGCGCAGGTTCAGCGGTGCGACTCGCCATGGCTTAACCGAACATCCTTAGCGCGACGCTGCCGCTCGCGGCTGTACGCCCGTATCCATACCCGTGCCCTGCTTGCCCGCACGTTTAGGCTGCGCGCTAACGCGCGCTCTATCGGGGTCAATCATGCCGTGACGTACCGCGAGGAGCGCAAGCTCCACATCGCTACGAACGTTGAGTTTCTCGAATATACGGTAGCGATAGCTGTTCACCGTTTTTGGCGACAGGTGCAAGCCCTGGGAAATCTCCTGAACCTTCTGACAGTTGATCACCATCAATGTGATTTGCATCTCTCGCGAGGACAACACTTCGAATGGCGACGCCTCGAACCGTTCAAACGATCGCAACGCAAGATTCTGGGCAACATCGCTGCTCATGTAGCGGCCACCCAAAACCACTTTGCGAACGGCCGTGGCGACCTCGCTCGCGGCGACGTTTTTCGATACGTAACCACTGGCTCCAGCGTCCAGCGCCTGGGTGGGAAACGGCTCGTCCGCATGGGCGCTAACGATCACCACAGGCGATGAGCCGTTGATTCGGGTGATACGCCGTGTCGCTTCAAGCCCGCCAATACCGGGCATCGCAAGATCCATGAGAACCACCACGTCCGGGTGCGCACGCACCCAGTCGACGGCATCCTCCCCACAATCCACCTCGGCCACCACCCGCAGCCCTTCTACATCGCCCAGCACGTGCGCCAGTGACGCTCTAAACAGGCGGTGATCATCCGCCAGCACTACATCAACCATCAGACCTCCCAGTCCCAGTGTTGTTCATCAAGGACGACAAACACTCAACTGAGCGGGCGATCAGAACAATCGCTTTGTTGGCGCCGACTACGCGCAGCGGACAATCTCCATAATCCGATAACACGGTGATATCAGACGCCACGAGCTCTGCCTTCTACGGCATAAACGCCTGCAACCCGGTTTGTGCGCGGCCGAGAATCAACGCGTGGATATCGTGCGTGCCTTCGTAGGTGTTCACGGTTTCCAGATTCATGACATGGCGAATCACGTGGAACTCATCCGAAATGCCGTTGCCGCCATGCATATCCCTGGCCATTCGAGCAATGTCGAGAGACTTACCGCAATTGTTACGCTTGAGCATCGATATGTTCTCTACCGCGAGGCGGCCCTCGTCTAGCAGTCGCCCTGCCCGCAAGCAGGCCTGCAGGCCGAGCGCAATTTCGGTTTGCATATCGGCCAGCTTCTTCTGAATCAGCTGGTTTGCGGCCAGCGGCCGACCAAACTGCTGTCGATCCAGCGTGTACTGGCGGGCCGCGTGCCAACAATATTCCGCCGCGCCAAGCGCGCCCCAGGAAATACCGTAGCGGGCGCGGTTGAGGCAGCTGAAGGGCCCGGTCAGGCCCTGCACATTCGGTAGCAGATTGTCTTCCGGAACAAACACGTCACTCAGCACAATCTCGCCGGTGATCGATGCACGCAGACTCATCTTGCCTTCGATTTTCGGCGTGCTGAAACCCTCCATTCCGCGCTCGACAACGAAGCCACGAATCTTGCCCGCAAGCTTCGCCCACACCACTGCCAGATCAGCAATCGGCGAATTGGTAATCCACATCTTGGCGCCGTTGAGGAGATAGCCGCCGTCGACCGGCTCTGCGCGTGTCACCATGCTGCCGGGGTCTGAACCATGATCGGGTTCCGTGAGACCAAAGCAACCCACCCACTCTCCGGTTGCGAGCTTGGGCAGATATTTCATGCGCTGCTCTTCGCTACCGAAGCTGTAGATCGGGTGCATGACGAGCGATGACTGCACACTCATCGCCGAGCGATAACCGCTATCCACCCGCTCCACCTCGCGCGCGGCGAGACCGTAGCAAACATAGTTGACGCCGCTACCACCATATTGCTCAGGCAACGTGCTGCCGAGCATGCCCAGCGCGCCAAATTCATTCATGATCTCGCGGTCGAATTGCTCGTGTCGGTTCGCCTCCAGAACTCGCGGCATGAGTTTTTCCTGAGCGTACTGACGAGCCGATTGCGCAACCAGGCGCTCCTCTTCGCTCAGCTGGTCATCCAGCATCAACGGATCATCCCAAACAAACTGCGCGCGATCAGACATTAGCTAAGCCCTATAGGTCATCAACAAGTAGGTGGCGCTGAAGGCTCGACCATAGAGAAGCGCTCTCTCAGCCGTGAAATTCAGCGCGGCAACGGTAGCGCCGCGCGAGTGCAGGCGCAACGTTTGAGGCAACAATGCACGCGCTGTGCGCTAGCTGGAAGCTACCTTTGTCGCAGCGGGTAGGAAAATCGTGAACGAAGTGCCCCGATCGCTGGTGCGAACGTCTATCTGGCCTTCGAGCTCGGCCACCAAACGGTGCACGATGTGCAGGCCCAGGCCTTGATGAGAACCGCCCTTATCGCTTTGCTTGGGTTGGAAGAGGTTGTCCAGCACCTGCGCCGGCAAGCCGGATGCATCATCCGAAACGGTCACCTCGACACCCTGCACGCCCGAGCGATAAACCCCACCAGTTGCCGAGAGCGAGGCATTGCCGCCATCCGCCATTGCCTCGATTGCATTCCGCAACAGGTTCAACAGAATCTGTGTGAGCATATCTGCATCGCTGTGCGCAAAAACAGGCCCACGCGGCAGATCGAGCGCGACCACGACATCACGTTGCTCCGCGTCATGACGTTGCAGCGCGGCAACCCGACGCGCCACTTCGGCAACATCGACAGGCCCAAGCAGCGCTTCGATATCGCCGGTATCGTCTTCCTGTGCAGCTAACGTCAGCGGGTCTGTGAGATCCTTGGCCTTTGCGACAATCGCCGCCGCCCGTTGGATCTCCTCGCTGATTAGCTGCACCTGAGCCAGCGCTTCCGGTTCCCGCGACAATCGCATCTCGAGGATATGCAGGTAGTTTCGAACCACGCTGAGTGGGTTATTGGCCTCATGCACCAGCTCGCGAAGGCGAGCGGATTCTGCATCTCGATATGCGTGCAGGGCATCCACTTCCACGTTGGCCTCATCGGCCACGGCCAGCGGCGCTGGCAGCCGGCTACTCAACATAGCCGCATAGGCACTGACGAATTCGTCGTGACTCTCGTCGTCATCACGGCCAATCAGCAACGCGCCGACCAAAACGCCGGACCGTTGCATGGGATAGATTCTGACGTCCTCACTGCCGAGCCGGTCGAGAATCTGTCGATCCGCTATGGACATTCGTTCGCTGGTTGCGACCTCCGCAGGCTCACCTCGTTTGGCAAGCCGTGCGATAGAGCTGGTTGCAGAAGCGATATCTATCTTCAGTTCCGCCAGGTCATCCGTGCGCACCGGGCAAAGCTGTTCATCGTCCACGATTAGTAACATCGAGCGCTCTTCGAGTAGCGCTCGGGCAACAAAGTCATGCGCGGTCATGCAAGCCTGTGGGTCTGAATCGCCATCCCACTCCGAGAAGAACCGGCCGAGCGCGAGCAACTGCTGCTCCAGGCGAAGCTTCGCACGCCAATCAGCGCCAAGATCATCCATGAGACCCAGATCGCTCATGATGGCGAGAGCGTGATTGGCGGAGCGATCGACAAGATCCGCAAAGTCATCGGTTGGTATGCCGAGTAGCGACTGCGCTGCAGCTTCCGCCGCCGTCTCGCCTTCGTGCGCCAACCGCTCGATGACCGCAAACACGCGAATCAGAATCTGCGCATCTTCCAGCAGCTCCAGGTCAGAACCGCGATAGCGAGAGAGATCATTGAGCAGCGGATCCAGCGGCAATTGAACCCCGGCGCTAGCCAGAAGCGTCTTTACCCGAGCATCCGTCGGCTCCGCCACATCCACATATTCGGCAAGCGCCTCAGCAAGGCAAGCCAGGCGCAATTCGTCCTGCCAGCGTTCGATGCTCATAGGCGCGGTATCTGCCGCTGGCGATAACGTCCACGCCTGAAGCTGCGCCAACGCACTGAGCGAGTGGGCATCGAGCGCAATCATGGCAACTTTCAGTCGTTCTGCATCCGCAGGTACTGCCAGCAGCTGGCACCAGCGCGCGAGTAACGAGGCGTCACTGCATACAAATGCAGCCAGCGCATCCGGTTGTACCGGTTGCCAGGCAGCAATCTCAATATATCGATGCAGCACCGCGTCAGGCGTCACGACGAACCTTACTTAACCTTCCCCAAGATCAACGCGCCGCGGGTCGTGAGCGATTCCGTGTGCTGCCGGGCGCAATGGCGTAGTGCCAACCCGCACAGTGTACGCAAGTTAGCTGCGATCGCGGGGGAGTTTCATCAGCGGCTTGTAAGTGGGCGACCGTGCAATCCAGGCTAGGCGTTCAGGCCTGCCAGCGCTCGTCTGATATCGCTGACGACAGAAAACGCGGCCGCCTGGGCAGCCTGCGCGTAGTCGTCCGTCTGGCTCGCGTACAGAATGCCGCGGGACGAGTTGATGATCAGACCGTTGCCGTGCGGCGCAAGTCCGGCGGCCAGCACTTTAGCCACATCGCCGCCTTGCGAGCCAACACCCGGAACCAGTAGTGGCATGTTCTGCACTTCGCTACGAATCTGCGCGAGTTCCTGCGGATGCGTGGCGCCGGCGACCAGAGCCACGTTGCCACTACGATTGAGCTGCGCCGCTGCTCTGGCGACCCGCAGAAACACCGGTTCGCCCTGATCCTGCAACCAACCTGCGCCTTCATTGCTGGTGCGTGCCAGGATGATGACGCCTCGATCAGCGTACTGAAGATATGGCTCGATCGAGTCCGTGCCAAGGTAGGGATTAACGGTGACCGCGTCCGCCTCGTAGCGCTCGAAGGCCTCGACAGCGTATCGCTCAGCGGTGCTTGGCACGTCCCCGCGCTTGGCGTCCAGAATGACGGGGATATCCGGGTAAGATGAGTGGATGTAACCAATAATCTCCGCCAGCTCTTGCTCAGCACCCAAAGCGGCAAAATGCGCGAACTGGGGTTTGAACGCGCACACCAGTTCAGCGGTTGCATCGACGATATCGATGCAGAATTGAGCTACCGAAACCCCGGCTGGCAAACGATCGGGAAGGGGGTCGAGCCCCACACACAGCATGCTGTCGGCACGCAGCCATCGCTCTTCGAGCTGATCTGAAAACGGTTTACGCATGGCGCGAGAGTATAGGAGCGTGCGACGCTGCGCGTCACCATTGCCGTGTCCTTAAGGGTCACGACGCGCTCCGGCAATGATAGATCAAGTCGATCTTTATCTAGATTCGAAGTAATATAATCTTCATATCTCTTTGTATTATATGCTTTTATAATTCTCGAACATGTCTTTACGACTTCCACCTATCGACTTGGCACGATAATCGCTAGCTTACTGACATCGCTAACCCGGCCATCTTTAAGCAGTAGTGGACCTTATGAGTGATAACAACGTGATCGAACTCGACATTGCACGACAACGACTTCAGGCAGCCCGCGCAGAGCGTCAGCACGACGACAAGCGCATGCACCCTCGCCTGGAGAGCAATGACCGTCTGTTCGCCCAGATCGTTCTGTGCGCCGACAGACCGGAGCTTGTCGGCCGTACGCTGTCCTGTCGCGCGGTGAACCTCTCTGTCGGCGGTATTCAGTTCCGTACGGATGCGCCGGTGCCCCCTGGCACTTTGCTGGATCTCTGGGTAGACGTCGCCAACCGACCGGGCAAGTTTTTCCTGTCCGGCGAAGTTCGCTGGAGCCGCCCTACCGTTGCACGTGAGGGAGATGCCGAGGAGCAGTTCATCGGTGTTCAACTGAAATCGGGCGCAGCGACAGACTTCCTGGATTGGCGGGAATTTCACGCCGAAGCAGCCAGCCGCTAAAGCTTCTGATCATCTGATCACGTGGCCGTCGAGCCGCCCTGCCCCGCAATACTAGCGCCCACCGGCGCGGCAAAACCGGGGGCCGAAGCACCCCACAAGTGGCCTGATTTCATCTGATCGTCTTCTTGATCCGAGCGCGCACAGGCGCGCCACGCACATCCCTACTCTCAAGCTTTTAAGCACCTCTCTACCAGGCTTTGTGACCACCCACACAGCGAAACTGCGAGGCTGTTCTCGGACTAACTGCGCCCTTATCCGGTGTAATCGTGCGCGTTATCCACGGAAACTGGACTGTCGTGTCGTCACCGTCGAAGATCGTGTCACTGGACAAGACTCGCGCAGCCGCGAGCGGGGCAACTGCCGTTCGCGGCAGCCTGCCGCCCGTGCTGCACACAGTCCGTGGCCGCGCCAGAAAGTTACTGAATCAGCGCCTGCAGGGCCTGTTCAACGGCGCTGACGACGCCCTGTTCGAGATGGCCGATCGCTCACGCAGCGATGCAGACCAGAACATGTACTTCGATGCGATGCGCGAACTGCGCCTCCAACGCCGGCATATCGCAGAGGACTACAGCCGACGCTTCTACAAGGGCTTTGACGACCTGTTCGACGGGGTGGTGACGGGACAGGACGAAGATGATCTCGACGCTGACGACATGTCGCTGCTTCGAAACGATGAACTGGAAGTATCGGTCGCGGTATCCGGCATCGTCAGCAAAGTTCTGGAAAACCACTCGAACGCCGTGCTTTGCTTAACGCGCAGAATCGACAGCCTGTGCAAAGTCGCCGCAGTAACCGACGACGTAAACCCCATGGGACCCGCAGCGCTTGGTCAGGCTTTTGCGGAAGTCACGGGCACTCTGGAAGCGCCAATCAAAGTACGCCTGATCCTTCTGAAGCTGTTCGAACGCTACGTCATGGAGCAGCTCGAACCCATCTACGTCGAATCCAACAGGCTGCTCGCCGAGGCGGGAGTGTTGCCTGATCTGAAGCGGGCATTGAAAGACGAACGCTCAAGTCGCCCTACCCCTGCCAGTGCAACATCCAGCGAAGGCCAGGATGCGCACGCGTTGGTGGAGTCGAGTATCCCTGGTGCAACCGGGGCCGAACAGGGTTTCGACCTGCTGCAAGGCTTGCTCGCGCAGGCTCGTACTACTGGTGGAGCCCCAGGTGCTGGCACGGGAGGCGGACCGGGCGGCGGATTCGGCGGCGGACCGGGCGGCGGATTCGGCGGCGCAACTGGCGGCTCGGGCGCACCGGCTGGTACATCGGGATTTGCCGGCGGCGCACCCGCAGGTCCGGCGACGTTGATCTCCACGGATCAGCTGATGGGCATGCTCAACACGGCTCAATACGATGCCGGCAGCGCGCCCATCGACTTAGATACGCCTCCCGCCTTGCTCGATCTGCGCGAATTTGTGCTCACGCGCGCACCGGAAATCACTGGCGAAGATCACAACAAGATTGAAGACACCGAAGACGATGTGGTCAATCTTGTCGGCATGCTGTTCGACTACATTCTGAATGACAGAAACCTCGCCATTCCAATGAAGGCGTTGATTGGTCGGCTTCAGATTCCGGTCTTAAAAATCGCGATTCTCGACAAGACGTTTTTCGACAAGACGTCGCACCCCGCCCGTTTGCTGCTCAATGAGCTATCAAGCGCAGGGATCGGCTGGAGCAACAGCGCCGAGCTCAAGCGAGATGCGCTCTACGACAAGATCGAATCCATTGTTCTACGCGTGTTGAACGGCTTCGGCGACGACATGGAACTGATCGCTGAGCTGGTTTCCGAACTGCGTGAGTTCGTTCAAAGCGATCAGCAACGCAACAGCAAAGTAGAAGCTCGCGTCAAAGAGACGGAAACCGGGCGGGCCAAGACAAAACAAGCAAAAGTCACGGTACAGCGGCTGATCAACCAGAAAGCCTGCGGATTGCGCCTGCCGAGCAATATCGGCCAGTTCCTTTCCGATTCCTTCAGCCGAGTGATGGTCCTGTTATGTGTGCGCCATGGTCAGGAATCGACACAGTGGCGCGAAGCACTGAATGTGATGGACGATCTGTTGTGGTCGGCGCAGGCGCTGGAAACCAGCGAAGATATGGAGAGCCGTGACACGCTGATTGAGACGCTCATCCCGAGCCTCGCAACCCATCTGGAACTGATCAACGTTGGCGATGAAGATCGGCAGGCACTGCTTGCTGACATCAAGCAAACGCTCCTCGATATCGCCGATCACGACCGGGCGTTCTTAGCAGACGAGATTGAAGAACCAGTGGACGCTGGCTTTGCTGAGGTGGACGAAATCATCCTCACAAGCGTTGATGATCTCGAAGAGGAGCTACCAGAGGTAGAGCCTGAGCCGAAGTACCTAGAGCAGATCGAGCAGCTAACCGAGGGCACCTGGGTTGAATTGACCGGCGAAGATGGCAAACCGCTGCGCTGCAAGCTCGCAACCATCGTCATGCCGAATCACCGCTATGTCTTCGTGAATCGGCGCGGCATGAAGGTAGCAGAACGCACCCGAATGGGCCTGGCATGCGACCTCAAAGCCGCCCGCCTCTCTGTTTTGGATGAGTCCGAAGTGTTCGACCGAGCTCTACAGGCCGTCATCGGCAGCCTGCGTCAGATGCACGAACGCCCCCAGCCAACCACGTAAACCGCGCTACGAGCACCAGAGCATAGGTTCTATGCTTGCTGCGCTGCTCGTTGCTCCAATCGCGCCGCTAGCCTATCGAGCCATTGATCACTGGCGAGCACGCGCTCGACGGTCGTCACAATCGCTGCGGTTTGCTGATCAACTTCAAGGTTTACATGACCGCCTGGCGCAATTCGCCCCAGCGTCGTTCGAGCCAGTGTCTCGGGGATCAAACTCACTTCGATTCTGCTGGCATCACGGTCAATGTTAGAAATAGTCAGGGATGCGCCATCCAGCGCGACGAAGCCTTTCATCAAGAGCGAATCAATCGCCTGCGCGGGCACTTCGAACCAGATGCGGGTTTCCTTGTCGCCGCCCGCGATTTCCATAACCTTCGCTTGACCGGTGACATGGCCGGATACGATATGGCCGCCTACCTCGTCCCCTACCCGGTAGGAACGCTCAATGTTCACGAACTCTCCGGCGCGCAGCGTGCCAAGGTTGGTCAGCTCAAGCGTTTCCGGAATCACATCAAAGCTAACCAACGTATTGCTGACGCTGGTGACCGTCAGACAGGTTCCATTGATCGCAACCGACGCGCCGAGTTGCAGATCCTGCGCTAATGGCCCCAACGCGATATCCAAACGTACGCCAGTTGCCGTCGATTCGACGGCCTCAACAGCGCGCAGGTCTTGCACAATTCCGGTAAACATAGCTGCTCACACTACCGTCAATGGTTTGCCGTTCAAACTCAACGCACTCACGGGTGAGATGAACCGTACTCGTCTTAATCCGAGGTCTCGCAACCGCTAGCGCCGCCGCACACCCAAACGAGAACCGGCCGCATGAGCGGCCGGTGGAACGTTACGCCCTGCACAACCCCGCACGACGTACATCGGCGCAACAACAGCTGGGCAAAAACGTGCCAATACGTGCTAGCACCGGTCAAACAGACGCTGGAGGGAATACTGGGAAGCCAAGCGAAACTCGGAAGCGGATTTGAAAGTTAGGCCAAAGCGCCATTCTCCCCGCTTCCGGTTCGAGCGATCTAGATCGCGTTACGCAGCTGCTCGCGACGGTTGGCTTCACGATTAATGAAACCAATCCACTGCTGGGTCATGCGTAGCGTCGTGTCATCCTCCGCACGACGAGCAATATCACGGGCTCGACTAAACGTTGTTCTCGCGTTGCTCAACTGATCGTCGTTGTATTGGCACATGCCTTTAACCACGAGCACTTGCTGGGAACGGCGCAGGCCACCCTTGCTCAGCGCGTTGTCGGCCGCGGCGACACATTTGTCGTAGTCGTCTTTGTCCAGATACAAAGACGCCAGGCGCTCAAATATCTTGCCGTCGTCCGCCTTGCGCCCGGCTTCTTCAAACACCGGAATCGCTTTGTCGACTTCCTGGGACATCTGCCAAGCCTGACCGAGCGATTGCAGATTTCGCGACGAGCGTTCTACACCCTCGTCTTTCATTGCGTTTTCGAGAATCTTGGCAGCGCGATACGGCACTTCTTCCTGCATAAGCAGGCCGGCCAGATTCACAAAGTCTGTTGGCTGACTGAGCATGCCCGCTGTGAATGCTGCTTCCATGGCGTGCAACTGCTTCTTATCATCGCCACGCTGACCGTACATGCCGGCGAGCTGAACCCAGTACTGGCGTTTCGGAAACTCTCGTACCAGGATCTCCAGAATCTCGATAACCTTCGGGTAGTTTTCCTGCTCGTAGTACAGGAAGTTGAGCAAACCCCACCAGTTTTCTTTGATCGGCACGCCGCGCTCTTTCGCGATACCGATGGCCTTTTCCAGCAGTTGAGTCGCACTGCGGTAGTTCTTGTCCTGGTACTCGAGCTGGCTCATAAATACATAAGGGTCTGCACCAGGATTGTTTGCCTTGGTGAGCCAAAGGCGCATGTACTCGAGCGCCTTCTTGAAGTTATCGCGTACGGCATACAGCTGCGCCAGCGTGTAGATCGTTGAGACTTCGAGACCCTCAGGAACCTGCTCGCCTTGCGCCAGAATCTGCTCGTAGGAACGAATGGCGTTGGCATAGTCTTCTTTACTGAAGTACGCAAAGCCGAGCAGATTTTGAATCTGACCGATCTCGTTGCCGTTCATGTTGCGCCCAGTTAGCAGGTCTTGAGCTTCGGCAATGGCGTTGTTGTAGTCTTTTGCGTCTACAAACTCCTGGACCACTGACAGTCGCTTGTATGTCCTCTCACTGATCGTTGGAACGCGCCGGGTTTTGGCTGGCTTCTCTTCCTGAGCGAACGCAGGTTGACCAACACTGCCGACACTGACGTCGGAAACATCCGCGATGATCAGCGCCACTACAGCGAACAGCGCTACTTTCAAACGATACAAACGATTCATAGGCCGCTCCATCTACTCAGCAAGCTCGAACGTAATTCGGTTGCGGACTCCCGCCACTTCCACCGGCTCACCGTTAACCACCTTTGGCTTGTACTTGAACTTAAGCGCCGCGTTCATGGCTGCCCGGTCGAATATGCCACCGGGCTCAGATTCGATCACCACCGGATCTCGAACAGCACCAGTGGCCGTCACAACAAACTCCAGCAGCACAAAGCCTTCAATGCCGCGAGTCTGGGCACGTCTTGGATACTGTGGCGCAACCTTTACGATCGGCAGGTATTCACCATCGGATGCAAAACCACCACCTGCTTCAATGTTCAACTCCACCCCGGAGTTTACCGCCCCGATGTCGACGCCTTGCGTGACGTTAGCGCTATCGAACGTAGGTTTGACCATATCCGGTGGCGGCTCATCCGGCGGCGGAGGCGGCTCAGGCTTCCGATCTTTCAACTCAACCGATTCGTCTTCCGGCGCGCGCAGGAAATCGATAATACGAACGTTTTTAGCTTCGTTTAACGGGTTCTCATCGTTGTGAATAAGCACACGCATTAGCGTAAACAGTGCGAAGGTAACAACGATCCCGAGCAGCATACCGACGGCGTATCGAACTACCATGCTGACCTCCTGTGCGGGGCTGATTCTCTGAACACTTCAGTCATATCAGTTCGGCTCCGTGGCGATAGCGACGTCTTCAATCTTTGCAGCACGAGCCGCAGCGAGGACAACCGCTAGCTTCTCGTAAGTTGACTCACCGTCTGCCTGCACAACCAAAGAACCTTTCGGGTTCTCTGCGTGCAATTTCTCAATACGCGTACGCACCTGCTCGGTAGCTACGCGCTCTTTGTTGATCCAGATCTCGCCGGCCGGATTAATCGCAACCAACACGCTGACCGTCGCCTTCGGTATCGCGGTCAGGGCTTCAGGTCGAAACACCTCGATGCCGGTTTGTTTGATAAACGTGGCCGTCACGATGAAAAAGATCAACATGATAAAAACCACATCGAGCATCGGCGTGAGGTTGATATCCGAATCTTCTTCCGCTCTGGAAAAGCGAGAAATACTTCTTCTCATCATTCGTCCCTAAGTTGGTCGACCAGGATACAAGCGGTTAACCCGCAAGCCCCATCAACGCGAATTGCAGAAACCCAATAAGATAATTCACCTGCAACAGGTATGCGCACCGCCAGGCACGCATGCTCCTGTTTGCGCACTCAGTGATCCATCGTCAGGTGGTCCTGAAACAACTCAATCTGAAAATCTACTTTACGTTTGATCCAGGTCGAACCCAGCACGCCTGACAGCGACGCAACCATTCCGGCCATCGTCGGAATCGTGGCCGCGGAAACGCCTGCTGCCATGGAGCGAGCGTTACCGCCTTGTGTGGCCATAGCATCGAATACCTGAATCATTCCGGTCACCGTACCGAGCAATCCCAGGAGCGGACAAAGTATCACGCAAGTCTGGATTATCGGCAGGCTGCCCATGATCTTGTCAGACGCTTCCGACACCAGCCGATCGCGGATCGCGTGGGCAGACCAGGAGCGGCGCTCGGTTCTGTCTTCCCAGATCTCTGTGGCTTCAGCCACGACGCTCTTATGCTCGAAATAGAAATACCAGATGCGCTCCACGATCAAAGTCCACATCAGGAATATCGTGATCGCAATCAGATAGAGCACATCTCCGCCTTGGAAGATGAAGCTCTGTATCGCCTGAAACGCGTTACCCATTGTGTTGGCTTCCTCGTATCACCCGGGTGATGTCTCGCGCGAGCCGCGCGAGACCGTCTTGCATTACTGCGAGTATCACTCGAGAGCCTGGCCCGTGCGCTCGGCGTGATCAGCGATGATTCCAGCGCTCTGCTCTTCGAGAACGTGGATGATGCCTTTGCTCTTCGCCGCGATGATGGCGTGGAAAAGCGTCATCGGGATCGCGACAACCAGACCAAGTACGGTGGTCATTAGCGCTGTGGAGATACCACCAGCCATCGTCTTCGGATCACCCGTACCGAACAGGGTAATAGCCTGGAACGTCTGGATCATACCGATAACCGTACCCAGCAGACCCATCAGGGGCGCGACGATACTGATTACCTGGATGATGGTGACGTTGCGAGTGATCTTCGGCGTTTCGCCAAGGATTGCCTCACCCAACTTGAGTTCCAGCGTCTCGACGTCAACGTCTTTGTTGTTCTGATAGATGCCCAGCACGCGACCCAGCGGGTTACCGTCACTGGCGGTGTCAGACTTCTTCTGCGAGTTCACTTTGCCGCCCATGACGAACAGCGAGAACAGACGTTCGAGTGACAACAGCAAACCGATGAAACCGAGGATCAGGATTGCGGAGCCCATCGGGCCACCATCACCATCACAGAACGGCATGCGGCAGCCTTCTTCACCGCCAAGAGAACCAATGCGATCACCCCAGGTTGCCGCGTTGACCAACACACCCAGGAGTTGGCCGCGAGTCGGATCAATCGCCAGTGGCACCAGCTCGCCAGCTGCGGTTTCTTCAAAATCTTCGATCGTGTTCGTGAAGCGAGACTCAGGCTGACGCGCCAGATCGATGACCGGAACGTCGGCGGCAATGCCACGATAGTTCAGGAACTCGCCATCTGAGACCAGCGCGAAGTTACCTACGCGAGTGACGGGAACCGTGCGTTGCTCACCAGAAAGCGAGGTGACCTGCTGTTCAAACGTGACGATCTCGCCACTGCCGATCATCTCTTCCATCAATATGGCTTGCAGGCGGCTCATCTCTTCGATGGTTGCCAGCTCGGTCGCCGTACCCATTTTCTTAGCCAGATCACCTAGCCACTGACCTCGGTCTTCCGTTTGCTGAAGGCTGACGAATGAACCCTCAAGTGAGCCACGGGTGTCGCCAGCAACCTGCTGCAGAACACCGAACAACTCTCGAAGCGAACCAAGGCGTGCATCCAACTGAGTCGTGAGCTCGCCAATGCGGATCTCGTTCTCTTCAAACGTAGTCTCGAGGCGCTCAGAGCGTTGCTCTTCACGGGTGCGTTCCGCTTTGGCGTCATTCAACAGCTTCTGCTGCTGATTACGGTCTGACCGGAATGCCTGTTCCCGGCGAGCGTTGTCGCGCGCTTCCACAACACGACGCTGATTGATGTTTCTCAGGAGCTCTGAGAAATCCCGGGCCTGGTTTACCGCAGGCGCTTCGCTGGCGGCTTCCTGCGCCATGCTCAGTGGCGCACACAGCAGCGCTGCTGCGAGTGAGATCGCCTTAAACAATGTCTTTGCTTTCATGTTCATCGACCTCTCTTACTCCTGCGGGCCGACAAGCGGCATGGTGACAATATTGGTGGAGAGTTGCTTCTTCGCCATACGGATGCCGTCGCGGATGCTGTCAGCGTAGCTATCCGGCAGCGCCTCCCACTGCCTGCTGGTTGGATTGAACCACCCAGTGTGAGCTGAATCTGCCGTTTGATAGGCCAGCGAGATGCGGCCTAACCTCAACACGTCAACTGAGAGCTCCTGGCCATCGACCGTTACGGTGTCTTGGTAGGATTCCATCGTGCGACCGTAGTCATTCTCAATCTGGTATGCCCGGAATACCTGGTTGAACTTTTCGGAAACCGCCACATCGGAGCGATCCATGGTCTGGCGCAATCGATCGATGCGACCGCTCCGCTCATCCATCAGGAACGGCATGTCGAGATCGACGAACTGTTCCAGCCCTTCAATCATCTCGAGCATGAAAGGCATGATCTGCCGCTCGATGAGGGTCACGTCGTCGATCGACTGGGACAGCTGCGCCATCTCTTCATTCTGGTTGGCGATCTGCTTGTCCAGCTGTCGGTTGTAAACCCGCAGGCCTTCGATCTCTTTGAGCACCGTTTTGTACTCATTCAACAGGCCTCGCGTTTCTTCGGTCAACGCGTCGACCTTCGCCTGCGAACTCTTCGCCTGACGATTGAGCTGATCCGCAACGCGAAAGACATCACTGAGTGTTGATGCGCTGACAACACTGCCCACCGACAAAGCGCCGGCGCAGGTCAATACCGCTGCAAGTTTGAGATATCGATGTTTCATCTTTTCTGATTTCCCACGGGATGAATGTGTTTTAGCTACGCCGCGCCGTCCCCTTGGCGGTGCCCAGCCTGCGCTCCTCTTCGGTGAACGTTACCGTGAGGAGAGAGGCCTGCGCAATGCGCGAGTGACTACGCGTTTTCGCTTGCTGACTAATTTGGCGCTATCTAGCGCGTGTTGTTTTCTGCTCGTTTAACAGCTGTCTATCGTGTTGGTTACTTCGGACCGATCAGAGCGCTCATTGATGAGTCGCAACAATCGATACCCTCCCACTCTCTTAACTAGCTCTGTCTAAATTCGAATCTAGTTCTATCTGGACTTACTGGATCTATCTGAATCTATCCAGATCTGTCTCTTTTTTGCTCTTCCCAGCGGTCCGCCACGCTACCTGCTTCTACTACTCAAACCCGACGTCATTCGAGACGTGAGCGTCGAAGGCCGGTTCCTGGCATCCACCGCAAAAAGCTTGCAGGCATCAACACTGCCTAAAAGCCACGCCAAAACAGACAGCAACAGCTGTCCGCAACTTTGAGATAGGGAAAAAGCTCTAACCACCAGTGCTGAGAATCAACTGCCTGTGCATGCGCTTCTATGAACGCTGTGCTCAATGGCGGCTGCTATACCCAGCGCCTCGTCTTTAGATGCACCGACTAAGAAAACACGCGTGCGGCTAGGCGTATGGCTGCCACTGCTACGCTCTCGCCTGACCCCTGGCAAACCGCTCCAGCTTTAACTGGTTTGGTTTTTCCAAGTCGACTACCTGAACAACCGGCCCCCGGTGTTTCATGCGACGCCGATGACTCGGCGCACGGTTCTACCCTGGAGATGAAAAGCTGCTCATGACATGTCCAAACTACGTCCGGATGCTGAATCGGTCAGCATCAGCTTGCGCTGATAAACCGAGCAGGAAGACGCTCTTTCAAGCATGTTCCCAGCCACCGGAGCAAGTATGAAGATGACTGCTCAGAGCGATATTTTCTTTGTCGAGTTCCCTACCCCTTGACGCCTCGAAGCATCAACAAACACCCCTATGATGTCAAGGCTGACACCCGGATTCGCCCCGACAATGTCTATCTGGCTGTTGACCACGGCGCGTTGAAAGCAACATCCCGACAGCACCAGGATTTTGCAATCGAGGAGCGCTCGCGCCTTGACTCAAGGCGCGAGTTTTGTTGAGCACGGAACTTGCGCAGAGGACGCAGGTCCGGGAATAGATGGATTCGCGGAAGCGCGCTACAGATTCGCCTGGAAGAGTTCCAGCGTTCGCGCCTTCGCTTGCGCGGCAGCGGCGCCATCAAAGCTTGCTCGATGATCGCAGTTGAAGCCGTGATCCGCCGGATAAACATAGACATCTACATCCGGCTGGGCAGTTTTCACTGCCTCGACATCCGACATGGGAATGTGGGCATCCAGCTCACCGAAATGCATGATCGTTGGGCACTTGGCCTGCCGATCAAGCTGACCTGCAATCCCACCGCCGTAGTAGCTGGATGCTGCAGACACTCCATTCAACTCACAGGCAGACAGCCAGGTCAGCAGACCGCCAAAACAATAGCCAACAACACCAACCTTACCGTGCGCGCTGGCGTGATCGATGGCGGCCTGCAGATCTTTCAGCGTATTCGCCATCTCGAGCTTGGAGAACGCCAGATCCATTCCCTGGGCCATCCCCGCCTCGTCATAACCCAGCTCCACACCGGCTGTCACCCGATCGAATATCGCAGGCGCAATCGCGTAGTAGCCTTGCGCGGCATAACCATCGACGACTTCGCGAATGTGCGGGTTAACACCGAAGATCTCCTGAATCACCACCACCGCGCCTCTGGCGACGCCTGTGGGCTTGGCTTCGTAAGCTGATATGGACACGCCATCTTCGGCGCTAAGCGTAACGTTAGACATGATCACTTCCTGTTCTTTTGGCTGATAGCGAGCAGTTTATTCGATCCGAGGGCACAACTGGGCGCGAAACCACGCGGCAACTATCGAGAATCGACGGCAATGACAGTCATCATTTTGTCATGCAATCAGCCGATGCTGCGCGCGCCGATTGAGGCGTTGGAGCCAGCGATGACGAGGGTTAGACTTAAGCGATGATGCACTCAGTTCTACTGGTCGAAGACGATCCGGAAATCCGTGAGATGACTCGCTTTTCGCTGACCCGGTCAGGATTCGACGTTTGGGAGGCGGAATCCGCCGAAGATGCGCTTACCCGGCTCGACGGCGTGCTGCCCTCTATTGTCATCATCGATTGGATGCTGCCGGCCATGAGCGGTGTTGAACTGGCGCAGCGACTGCGGCGGGATGAACACACGGCATCGCTGCCTCTGCTGATGCTCACGGCGCGCGGTGAAGAAGCGGACAAGCTCAAAGGCTTCGATGCCGGGATCGACGACTATGTCGTGAAGCCATTCTCTCCGAAAGAGCTCTCAGCGCGTGTACGGGCCCTCCTGCGACGGGTCGGCGCTCCAGAGGAAGGCATCGTTGACTCAGGTGGCATTCGGCTGGAGCTGAAGAGTCACCGTCTGATCATCAATGATGCACCAGTACATATCGGCCCCACGGAATTTCGCCTGCTCGCGTTCTTGATGGGGAACCCCGAGCGAGCTTTCGACAGAGCCGCGCTACTCGACCGCGTCTGGGGCCGCAATGTCTACGTAGAAGAGCGCACCGTGGACGTACACGTGCTGCGCCTGCGAAAGATTCTCAAATCCCACGGGCGCGACGGTCTGATTCAAACCGTGCGAGGCGTAGGCTATCGCTTTTCACCGAAATCAGCGCCTGCCAAAGACTCGTGAGAGCAAACTGCTGAGCGAGTGGGCTGCATCTGGTCAGCGCCTCGCAAGCGGCGTCTGCATCAGGTGATGACCGCCATCGAGGATCAGCGTTTCACCGGTTACGCCAGGCGCTCCAGTCAGCAACATAAGAATGTTTTCAGCAACGATATCTGCAGTCACCGTCATCGCCAGTGGCGTATTGGCTTCCAGATACGCTTTGCTTCGATCGTACGCCTCGCCCATACCCTCGCGCAGCCACTCGCCCTGAATGAAACCAGGGCATACGGCGTTGACACGAATCTCCGGGCCTAACGCCCGAGCCAACGACAGCGTCATCGTGATCATCGCCCCTTTCGATGCGGCATAAGCGATGCTGCTACCAACTCCCATGATCGCGGCAATGCTCGCGACGTTGACAACGCTGCCCATGCCACCCGCTTTCATCGTCTCACTGACGGCACGGGTCATCTGGAAAGCGCCAACCGTGTTCACGGCGTAGATATCCAGGAAATCCTGCTTATCCAGGCCATCGAGTTGATCGTGGGGCACAAACTTGGTGGTGCCGGCGTTGTTGATCAGACCGTCTATCCGACCCCATCGCGCGATCGCTGCCTGCGCCAACGCTCGGCAGTCTTCATCGTTGGCTACATTGGCCCGGACAATTTCTGTACCGACCCCAAACTCCTCGCAGCTAGCCGCAACGGCTTCGGCGCCAGCGGCATTGCTCGCATAGTTGATGACAACGTTTGCGCCGCGTTCCGCAAGCTGACGCGCACACGCCGCACCGACACCACTGGACGAGCCAGTGACAATAACAACCGCTTCCCGAAGATCCATAGTCCCCCCTAAATTCTGCGCTGACAAAGTATCTGCAGGCCATACCTTAGTTCAGCGGCGTCGAGTCAACCACTGTCACTTAGCGAGCGCGTACGGGTTAAAATGGCCGCGCCTTTAAACCCCATCACGCACAAGCAGAGAGACGATTCATGCCACACCCAATGGACCTGACCGGCAAAACCGCTTTGATAACTGGCGGTAACGGAGGCATTGGCCTGGGCATGGCCAAAGGCCTTGCCGCCGCCGGCGCGGACATCTGCATCTGGGGGACAAACCCGGACAAGAACATTGCCGCTGCAAATGTACTCGCGGAATTCGATACCAAGGTAACGACCGCCACTGTCGATGTGGCGGATGAGAACGCGGTCAACAGCGCATTCGCTGACACCCTGCACAATCACGGTCGCGTTGATGGTTGCTTCGCCAATGCTGGCATCGGCATCCGCGGCACCGCCTTCGATCGGATGACAACGGCTGAATGGGAGCAGATTCTCAGCGTCAACCTGTACGGTGTTTTCTACACGCTTAGAGCCGCCGCCGGACACATGAAAGAACGCGCAGCCGCTGGCGATGCTGGTGGTCGACTCGTAACCACAGCGTCTCTCGCCGCGATATCCGGTCAAGCCCGAGGCGAACACTACGCCAGCACGAAGGGTGCGCTGCTCGCCATGAACAAAGCGCTCGCTGTCGAGTACGCACGCGATAGCATTACCTCGCACACGCTGCTCCCTGGCTGGATCGCCACCGAAATGACCGAGCAAACCTTCGCCAACAAGAAATTTCACGACAACGTGATGCCGCGAGTGCCGATGCGACGATGGGGAACAGGCGATGATTTCGCCGGCATCGCGATCTACATCATGTCTGACCTCAGCAGTTATCACACTGCGGAGACCTTCTTGATCGACGGCGGCTACGCCAACTTTTAGCCACGTGTGTTCTTAACAGCAAATGTACGAATGCCTACCAAACCATCACTGCAACAATCGGAGTTAACTTGAGCAATAGTGTCAGCGCCGTTCTCTGGGACTTTGGCGGCGTGCTTACCAGCAGCCCATTCGAAGCTTTTAATCGTTACGAGGCCGAACGCGGCTTACCGAAAGACCTCGTCCGGCAGATCAACGCCGAAAACCCGCGAACCAATGCCTGGGCCCAATTCGAATCGAACAGCATCGACATCGACGGTTTCGACAAAGCGTTTGCCGACGAAGCAAAAGCCAAAGGCTTTGAGGTTCCAGGCAAGGACATCATCGCCCTACTGTCGGGCCACGTGCGCCCGCGCATGGTGGCGATGCTGAAAGCCATCAAAAGCCAGATGCCAGTCGGCTGCATCACCAACAACGTCAAGGCCGGCTCTGGCCCAGGCATGGCTGCCGACGCCGAACGAGCCAAAGCGGTTGGTGAGGTCATGGCGTTGTTCGACGTTGTGGTGGAGTCCAGCAAAGAGGGTGTGCGCAAGCCCGAGCCGCAGATCTATCAGATCGCGTGCGAGCGCATGGGCGTAGCGCCAGAGAAGTGCGTATTCCTGGACGATCTGGGCATCAATCTGAAACCCGCCCGAGCGATGGGCATGCAAACGATCAAAGTCATTGATCCCGACGTTGCGATCGATGAGCTTTCGCGCCTCACGGGAGTGCCTGCGCCAGCGCTGTAGAGCCGGCCGGCTGCTTTAGCGTTGTAGTCTGACCAGCACGAATGCCCGGTCTGCGGCCTATCTGCGTTCGATCAGGCCGCCCGGGTTGGCGGGAAGATGAGCAAACTCAGCGGGGTCTCGGTGGCTCTGCCAGGCGCTGACAATTGGCGCCAGATCATCGGGCGATGCGCCATGCAGAATCACGCCGTCCGCGCCTAGATCGAACTGACCCTGAATTGCCGCCACGCAGTTCTCAGGTGTGCCGCTGGCGGCAGGCGCTAACCACTCTTCGGGAATCAACGTCGCAACGTGCTCGAGTTCCGCCGTGCTGGCCTTCTGATCGAGAGCGCCGGAAAAACTCGCAACAAATGGGTCTGCTCGAAACGCCTTGAGCACTGCAGGGTCCCAATCGTTGGTTCGAACCATCAGATCGCCATAGGCTTGAAGATACGTCGCCATTCGGCCCACCGTCTTCTTAAGCCGCACCGCCTCTGGCAGGTGATCGCCAATGGTGGCGAAACAGGACCAGACGCGCACGCTGTCAGGATCACGGCCAGCATTCTCAGCTGCGCTCTTTACCGCTCGCACGCAACGCTGCGTGGTTTCGTCGGTGAAGAACGTATGCAGGACAACCGCATCACACGCGCGCCCGGCAAACGCGAGGCTATTCGGTCCGAAAGCCGTGAACGTGATCGGTATGTGCTCATCGAAGCCTTCATCAAGCCGCAGATAAGGGTACTTGCCGCAAGGGCCATCGTGACCCAATACAGTTTCACCCCGCCAGAGCCTGCGCATCAGCCCCACAAAGTCTTCCAGTTCTGCAGTCTTGATGCGGGGCAGGCCGATGGCATCAAACAACGCATCGATACCCCGACCCAATCCCAGGGAGAAACGCCCGCCGGTCAGGAAGTGCATGGTGCTTGCGTAGGCGGCCGTGACGAGTGGATGACGAGTGTTGTGGTTGGTCGCCGCGGTTGCGATGCCTATGTGATCGGAGATTGCACCTACCGCTCCGCTGAGAGTCGCCGCCTCTTTGATATTGAAACGCTCGGAAATAAAGCAGCTGCCGATACCCATGGCTTCCGCAGCAGTGACCTCCGCGATGAGGTCTCTGGGCGAGCGTGGTGCACCGGCCAGGGTGTAAAACCCCAGCTCATGCATTGCTGTCGCGCTGGCATTGCTAGTCATACCGGTGATCCGGGACCTTAAGAAGCTGCCGCCGATTCAAGCTTTCTTCGGATGCAATACAACCTGCATTTCGGCGTAGCCGTGCACAAAACTTGAGAAGATACGGGTGGGCTCATTGACCACTTCAACGAAGTCAAAGCGATTGACGATCTCTTCCCACAGGATGCGCAATTGCATCTCGGCCAGCCGGTTGCCCATGCAACGATGGATACCAAAGCCGAATGACAGATGCTGACGCGCCTTCGGCCGATCGATCAAGAACTCGTTTGCCCGCTCAATAACATCTTCATCGCGATTGCCTGAGATGTACCACATGGCGACCTTGTCACCCGCTTTGATCGTCTGGCCACCAACGATCGTGTCTTCGTTAGCCGTACGGCGCATGTAAGCGAGCGGCGTCTGCCAACGGATTATTTCTGACACCATGTTCGGAATCAGCGCGGGATTCGCGCGTAACTTGTCGTATTCAGCCGGGTTCTGATTCAGTGCGAGAACACCACCGGTGATCGAGTTACGGGTCGTATCGTTACCGCCGACGATGAGAAGAACCAGGTTGCCCAGATACTCGAGCGGCTTGTTCACCATGTCTTTGGTGGATTCACCGTTGGCGAGCATCGAGATCAGATCGCTGCCACCACCATTGCCCGCGCGCTCGTGCCACAATTTGCCGAAGTATTCGAGACACTCGATAAGCTCGGCGCGTCGCTCCTCTTCGGAGGCAACGATCGACTGATCCTGTTCCGGGTCTGTGGTTGCCACGTCGGACCAGCGTGTGAGTTTGCGCCGATCTTCGAACGGAAAGTCGAACAGCGTGGCGAGCATCTGCGTCGTCAGCTCAATGGACACTCTGTCTACCCAGTTGAACGACTCGCCCACGGGCAGTGAATCGAGAATGGTGCACACCCGCTCTCGAATCGTGGATTCCAGCACTTTGAGATTCTGCGGCGCAACCACCGGGCTGGCGGTCTTTCTCTGAACATCGTGCTTGGGCTGATCCATCGCGATGAACATCTCGAGTTCGAAATCTTCTTCAGGATCAGCCAGAACGATCGCTGGTTCAGAGGAAAACAGGTTGTGGCTGCTGTCGACATGACAGATGTCGTCGTACTTCGTGACTGACCAGTACGGCCCTTCGAAGCCATCCTCGCAGTAGTGCACCGGTGCTTCCGAGCGCAGGCGTTCGAAGTACTTCCAGTGATCGCCGTTGGCAAAGAGGTGCGGCTGGGCTACGTCGATCTTGTCGAGTGGAACGGAGTACGGATCGCTCGGCATCTGCAAACGTTCGTCGGACTGGGGTTCACGTACTTCGCTCATCTTTCGCTCCTGCCGCGGCGCGGCACTGTTCACACTCGTTGTCTTACTCGATCTCACACTCAAAGACTAACGCTATCTCTAGCTCGTCAATTCAGGCCTGCTCTGGCCGGAGCCAGGAACGCCCTGAGCCAGCCCAAACTGGCCCAAACATCCGTCGTGTAATGCTGCTAGAACTGGAACTCAGGCAGCGTGACAACCAGACCATCCAGCTCGTCGGTTACCGGGATCTGGCAGCTCAAACGAGAGTTAGGTTGACGCTCCGGGTTCAGATCCAACATGGACTCTTCCTGATCGTCTGGACTGCCAGCCTTGGCAACCCAGTCGCTGTCGATATAGACATGACACGTTGCGCAGCTGCACTGACCGCCACAGTCAGCATCGATGCCGGGAACAAGATTGTCGATGGCCGCATTCATGACCGAGGTGCCATTGTCGACATCCACTTCATGTTTGGTGCCGTTGTGTTCGATAAACGTGATCTTGGCCATCGCTTACGCCTACTCCTAACCTGAATGTTGATAACCCGAGGATTGTAACAACCTTCACCGCGTTCGCCACACCCTTAGTCTTGTCTTAGTTGCCAGAGCTAGCCTTCGCCCTGCTCTCTCATGATGGTGTTGAAAACCCCTTCGGACTCGAGTCGGTCATAAAACTCAGAGTCATACGCGGCCTCCGGATCGCTGCGCACGAGCGCATCCAATTGATAGGCGTCATCACCCACGAGAATGCGCCAACGCTCGGCTTTAACGTCTCGCAGGATAATCTGCGCCGCTTCGTCGGCACTCGTGGGTGCGCTGTGCTCAAAATCGTCCGCGCGTTGGGCCGCCATTTCGCGAATGGTGTCATCAGAGATGTTCGACAGATTCATACCGGCCCGCTCCATCCGGGCTCGCGCTTGGGCGACCTGCGCCTCGGTCATGTCGAACAGCGAGTTGCCACCGAGAATCTCAGCCGAGTTACGGGCGATGCCGGTGCCGATATGACCGGGCATCACCACGGAGCATTTCACATGTGGTGCATTCACCTCGAGGTCAGTCTTCAGCGCTTCCGTGAAGCCTTTTACGGCAAATTTGGCTGCACTGTAGGATGTGTGCGGTGTTTCCCTGCCGATAGCTGCCCAAAAACCGTTGACACTGGACGTGTTGATCACGTGCCCCTCATCGCTGGCGACTAGCATCGGTAGAAACGCCCTGCACATGTGGTAGACACCACCCCAACAGACGTTGAATGTCTTTTCCCACTCATCGATCGAGCCATCAACAAAGCTGCCGCCGCCACCGATACCGGCATTGTTGAACAGCAGATTCACGCTCGTCGTTGCCTGCTGCTCTTCCACTTCGCGTCGGAATTCAGCAATCGCCTGCGGATTGCTCACATCACAAATGTGACTGGTAACCTTTGCTCCGGCGCTCTCACCCTCAACCAGCGCGAGCGTTTCCGCCAGGTTGTCAGCAGACAGGTCACAGGCCGCAACAGCTGCCCCCTCACGCGCCAGCTGCCGTACCAACGAGCGGCCCATGCCGTAGCCGCCGCCGGTGACCACCGCCAGTTTGCCTTCAAATGACTTCACAACTCTCTCCCAATTGCCGAATCTTTGGCTGGCAGCTTGCCAAGCGCGCACCGAACGCACAAGGATATGGCGGCCCAGGCGCAACGGTGACTAGAATGTCGAATGAGCGAGGATGCGGAAAACCAGGAACACACGCCGAGCGATGCACCCGCTGACGCAGCGCAGGTGACCCGCGCCGAGCTGGCGCTTGCTGTGGCCCGCTTCCAACTCAAACTGCTTATGGATGGCATGCGGGACATCCTGCTGAGCCCCATTTCCATCGTTGCCGGGCTGATCGGCATTCTCAGCACCGACCCCCACCCGGACCGTGCATTCCGTCGCGTCATGGTGTGGGGCCGCAAGAGCGAGGACTGGATCAACCTGTTCGGTTACCGCAAGGGCGCTCAATCAGATGAGCTATTGCAACCCTTCGAGCAACGCGTACTCGACGAAGTGCGCGGCGATGGTCTGGTTGGCCGCGCGAGCCGCGGGCTCGACAATGCCCTCAACAAGCGAGCGAAAAGCCCAGGCGAGAGCCAACACAGTGATACCGACGCATAGCCGGGCCCTGCGCAAGGCTCTATTCCAAGTGGAGACGTGTTCGCTGTAAGGCCAGGCTCATCATTCGACAGGTCCGCGATCGTGAACTAGCTTTAAAGCGAAGCACAATCCCTCTGGACACAACGAATGAATGCGCGCCGAATACTTCTTGCGATAACCGCCTGCGGCACTCTGCTCGTGGCAGGATGCAGCAGTGAACTGGCTGAAATGGATGACGCCGATCTGGCCGATCGAATGCACGAGTGCAGAACGGTGGTTGATCAGAGCCCGGGCATGGCCATCACCTGCGATAACTACCAGCGCGAATGCAATGCCCGCCGCAAGGCCGGAAAATTCGTGTGTTAGCGACGCTCGTTTTTGCCGCCGCCGCGGTGGTTGAAGGCGCGTTCGGACTGCAGTTTGATACGCCGGTGTCGGCTGCAGCACTGCGCGGATCTCTGGCCAGAATGGATATCCCGTTCAGCGCCCAAGGATTATCTGAGCGCGAAGTAGATCTGCCTGCCGGCATGATCTCACCGTGGCGGGAGCTGGCGCCTTCGGAAGAGCCCGGGGTGTTCGCCAGCCTGCCACGTCAATACTTCGTACTTCTGGATGAGGAGAAGCGGCCTCTTCGAATCGTTGGCTTACTCCAGCCGGCCACAACGTGCGCTGCATTGGCCGAGACTCTCATTCCGCTACTGCATCGCCGCTATCGCCGTAGCGGCAGCCCGCCCAGCGCGCCGGTGCGCTACGGCACAGACAACGGCTCCCTCGATGTGCGCTGCCTGCCTGGTGGCGAACTACTGTTCGACTATGCCGCCGATAAAGCAATCGAGGCGTGGTTACACCGGCACGACAAGCGCGCGCGCGAGCACCGCAAAAACGCCGCACTTCGCTTTGCCGACAGCTTTCTGCAAGGCTCGCCTTCACGGCTGGACGGCGCGCTTGGCGTGCCTTTCAGGCGCCCTTTCCAAGCCGGGCGCTACACACCGGATGAGAAGTTTGAGCGCCGGCTTCCCAGCCTGCCTCTGTTTCTGGAGAACGCTCGCACCTACCTCACTTTGGCCCCAGACGGCAATCCGATATCCGTGCATGCGCGGCTAGAGCAACCGGCGCAAGGGCTCATTGAGCGCATCAAAACTGCCCTGGCAGCCAAATACCCTGTGATCGTCAAAGATACGCCGCGGCACAGGATTCACAGTGCCGGCGCAGACTGGGCCGTCGTTCGAGTTATGCAGGACGGTGCGCTGGAACTGTCGTTCATCGATCGGCGCGCACATATGGCGATGCGCGCCCGCTCGAGCAAAGAAGAGCAGGCTCGTATCGCGGCCCAAAAAGCGGCGGAGAAACGCGCATTCGAGGAGGCCAGCCGTGGGCTCTAATGGTAAAACCAGGCGCGGGCCGGCTGCTTGCGAAAGCAGGCAGCTACCACCGTTGATCAACGTCGAAACACGCGTGGCGGATCGACGCAGAAAGGATAAGCCGAGGGGCGCCTACCAGGGTAACGAACGGCGAGTGGCCGAGCGCCGCAACACAGCCGGGCAGGCCTTTCTATGGAACTGGCTCAATAGCGCCCAGCGCTGAAAACGCAGCAGAGCGAGCTGGTGCCAGCTCGCTAGGCTGTCGATGCGAAATCGAGTTCGGATGCCGTCTGACAACCCGCAGCTTCCAGGCGCTCATTGCACTGGGCGTAGATGCCGCCAAGACGTTCGAGCACAAAGCGTCGGAACAGGTCTTGAACGAGATCCACCGCTGCGCCATCGAAGCGCAGAGCTAGGCACGTGCTGATAAACGCCCGGGCGACCATGCGCGGAGATATCGGCATCTCGTTCGGGTCAAGCTCACTGCCAATCGCGAGGTTTACCCGCTCGCTGATCATGCCGAGGAGCACCTGAAAGTGATCGCTAACCTGCTCAGCCGCCCTGGCTGACAGTAACTCAGCCTCGGCGGATATCTCATCCAGATTCTGGTTTCCGAACCAAACTCTTTGATATTTAGTAAGTTTGTTCGCAAATATTTGAACAAGCTGATGTTTGCGAAGGCGCATTTCCCGCATCAGGTCAAAACAGCGTGAGCGAGCCTCTTCGGTGTCCTCCCGAAAAGCGAGCTCAAACAGTCCGTCTTCGATATTGAAATACAGTCCCTCAATCAGCTCCACCAGTTGTCCCGTTACGTCCTGGTGCATTGCTGTTACCACGTTACGCGGTTGCATAGGCGGTCGTCTCTTTTATGTCCCGAGCGCCAGTCTATGCCCGCGCCGGGCACACTTCGGTGACCTGGGCAGCTGTGAAAACGAGAACGCGTTCGCGTTAGGACAGATCCATCGCGTTAGATGCAAGAAGCCAGGTGCAGGGCGCCAGCGACAAGCTACTGCAGAGCAAAACGCGCGTTGACGTAGCCGGGAGTTGAATCCGTGCTCACCTGTGCGTCCCGAACCACAATGCCGTTGTTGGCGGACAAATCTGACAACCACTGCAGGATGTCGTTAAACGGCTTGCCTTCAAACGTAACGCTGTAGGTCTCACCGCCGCCTTCCGGGCGGGCACGGGTGATATTGAGGCCGGCGCTAGCGGCTGACCGCGTAATGATGGTGAGCGTGGGTCGACTGCGGCCGCGCTCCGCCTGGCTGGATTGCGCTTTGCCGCGCGCCCGGCTGGCGGTCCTCTGCATAAACTCGAGGTCGCCCTGCAGGCGTTGGTGCGTGCTCACCGCACGATCATGCCACTGTGATACGGGTTGCCAGACAGCAAGCCAAAGAAAAACGACAGCGAGAAATCCGGCCAGCAAGGCCAGCAAGCTCCGGTCTCTCGGCGTTTGAGCCGCGAACCATCGAGCCGCCTGTGATTCGGACACTCGCTGACTGAGCGTATCGATGATACTCACGATGATCCCTCCGTCGCCGCCAGCCGCAAGCGCAGGTTGACCGCCCCACCACTCTCTTCGGCATTGAGAATCTCAACGCTGTTGCCAGCCTCTTTGAGCGTCCGTTGAAGGGCATCGACCCGGTCAAAACCAGGCACCTGCAGGTCCAGCGTCATATCGCCTCTGGTGCCTGAGTAATTGACAGAACGTAGCGTGATTGATGCATCTGACGATTCAGAGAACCGGCTGAGCAGCTCGATGAAGCCCTCGCCACCACCGCCTGCCTCGCCGAGCGCCAGCCGCCACTCCCGCGCTGCGCTGCGCGGCGCGCGACCGAATACGTCTTTGAACAATTCGTTCTGCCGCGCCTGTAGATCGTCCGCCTGGCGCTCCGCCCACCAGGCCTGACCAGCCATCGCCAGCACCGCAACAACGGCCCAGAGACCGGCCAGCACAGCCACTGAACGCCAGTAGCCAGAGCCACCCGTGGATCGCCGACGTACGGCGAAATCGCCCTGCAGTAGATTCAGCCCGCGATGGCCGGCGATCCAACGCTGAGCGAAGTATGTGAGGCCGCCGCCGTCATGGCCTTCCGCGCGAAACTTTGCACCAGCCAGCTCTGCCTGCTCAAGCGCCGTGAGTTCGTCGTTGATCTGAATAACGGTAACCGGCGACTGCGCATCGTCTTCAACCAACGCGGACAGCGCTAAAGTCACATTCTCCCGGTCAACCGAGGCCAACTGATCTTCGGTGGCAACCAGCACCTCCCCGGCATCGAACAACAATGCGACGGTACCAGCAGCTTGCGGCAGACATTGCGCATCGGCATGCAGATAGCCCGGAGACAAGCCAATTTCGGCCAGGCACGCCAGCCAATCGCGCAGCATTGCTCGATCGACCAGGTTGCATACGGTGGGCTGAGATCGAACGATGCTGCCGTGAGCCAGGTGCATCCCATCGATGTCGCCGGCGGTGAATTCCTCGACCGCATAAGGCAGCGCGAGGCGGATCTGACGCGCGGAACTTGCCGTCACACTGACCCGGACGTTGAGAACGTACTCCGTCGGCAGAAAAACGACGACGTTTTCGGGGTCGGACAACCAGTCGGCATCCAGATCCGTCAGCTCTGTCAGACCACGATAATCGGTAACGCCATGCCCGCGATGGCTGCCATCGTCTTCGAGCAGCAACCATTCCGCTCCCAGCCTGGGTTCGCCTTCGTCGTGATCAACCGGCGATATCAATCGTATAAATAGTCGCGGCATGCCTGGTTAGTGTGTCCTGTTCTCAAGCGAAAAAGAGATGCTGAGGCGACGCGCCCGCGCGCTTGCACAGCCCACCGCAACGGGGCGCACTGTACCGGCCGAAACCCGGCCCGTCATCCGCCGAAGCGGAGATTGCTGAATATAGCCAAACATCATGCTTCCTCGATCTCTGCCTGGAAGCGGGTGTAGAAGCGACGTCCGAAGTCCCGGCTGATCAGCCTGATACGGCCGTCACCCGGATCACGGGCCAGAATCGAGCGAAGTTCAACTCTTGCGCCTTCGAAGTCGGCGCGAACATCCAATGCGAAGTACTCGCTCACGACCGTAAGCGCATCCGTTGCCGCTGCCAACTCGGCAAGCTCCGACGCCGCCGTCGCGACGTCTGAGAAGTCTCGCTCTGAATTGACAAAGGGTTCGACGTTCGCCTCGGTGAGAGCCGGCGACAGTGACATAAGCACCGGCAGACTAACCGTATTAATGTTGACTGCCAGTTCGGATTCAGGGAGCGCGCACACGTGCTGGGCGAGCGCTGCATAGACCTCATCGGTCACCCCCTGCACCGCACGCAGCTCACCGATATCGGTCAGCAATGTATTCGCCGCTCGGTAGGAAGGCTGAGCAATCAGGTATTCACTATCCTCCGCGCCAAAGCCTGTCACCTCGTCATCGGCGTCCACCCAGTCTTTCACCGCATCTGCGATAGCTTCATCCAGGGCGAGGTAGCGCAGTAAGGCCTTAAAGCGCACTAACGGATCTGCACCGGCCGGCGATTCACCACGAGAAAACTCCTCGTCTTCCTCGTCACCGTTCCCGTGCGCGCCTGCGCTCGCAAGCGAATTGACGTTAAAACAACGATGCAGATCGGTGAACTGCACTTCGAGAAAGCCGCCTTCAATCTCAAACGGCGCAAGCGGCTGCGCCCAGATTTCGGCAAGCGTGTCCTTCGACTTGGTTGCGCCGTTGTTCCAGTCCTCATACAACGCCTGTCGCGCAAACGCTTCCGCGCCGATGGCAAAGTGGCGCGCCTGGCTACCATTAAACGCCACGCGCGACTGAGCGATGGTGAGCGACTGTTGCTGCATCAGTTGATACGCAATCGCGCTGATCAGCGCGACGACGAAGAGAATGCTGACCAACGCAACGCCACAGATTCGACGCGCCCGCGAGTGGCGTCCTATGCCGCTGGCCATAGTGCGGCGCTGGAACGTCATAGCGGCGGTACTTCCCATAGCCGCTCGACGTTCCCGAACGGCTCCACGTCGAGCCGCATCCGAATACCCGCAATCGCCAGTTGCGGGTCACTCGCGCCATCGCCCGGCAACGGCCATATGCGGTGCTCGTTTCCAGAGACATCCAAAGCTACGAACTCCACAGCCTCAACGTCAGACAGCAGCGTTTGTGCGACCGGCTCCGAATCAACGTCACGATCCAGAACCGACCAGTAGTAGCGCAACAACGCGCCGTCATGAAATCGGTAGGCGACCCGCTGGTTGTTTCCCCGCGCGAGCGCAAGCGGGTTACGCCAGCCCATTCGGGTCAATTCGAACAGGCCATCGGGGTTTATCCGCAAAGCGGGCGCGGCGTCACCATAAGCTTCACGAATGGGTCTGCGGCTGGCTTGCATCACATCAGTCTCAACAAGGCGCATCAGTCGCTGGACGTGAGCCAGTCGCTCACCACGGCCATCGCTTGCGGACTGTTGCTTCAAAACATCCCGAACCAGCTGCGCCGACGCCGTACCCAATATGGCAAAGATGAACAGCGCCACCAACATCTCGAACAGCGTAAAGCCGGCACGCCGGCCTGTGTGGGTCGAGAGGGGCCGAGTCAACACCATGGACATCAGAAGCGCCCCAGAAAACCGGTGGCCGTGTGTAGCGGCCCGACAGAACGGCCATCCACAGACTCGAACACAGCAAGATCCACACGACGCAACAGCGGCGTTGTGGTCGCGACGACATCAACTTCAATCAACCATTCCCGATCACCCATTCGAACGCGTGTGCTGTCGCGGCCGGTTGGAATGGGCTCGGTGGTGCTTCGACGGGTCAGGCGCAGGGCGGTTAAGTGATTGTCCGCCACCCATTGAGCCACGGTCTTGCGTTCGAGCTTGTACAAATTTGTCGTGGTTGTGCCGAGCCGCGATGAAACCGCAACGCCAGCAAAGGCAAACACCACGAGCGCAATCAGCATCTCAATCAGAGTAAAGCCGCGCTTGCCACGCTGTCGAATAGCAAGCTTCACAGGTCAAAGTCCAGCTGCAGGTCTAGCGGCTCATTGGTCCTTGCAAGGCGTAGATTCAGTCCATCGCTGATGAGAAAATTTGTCTGCAGGGCATCGCCAGGAAAGAGTTCGAGTTCAAACGGTGTCATCTCGCCACTTGAGAAAAGCACAATAGATGGCGTCAGTGCCGCCTCGGCCTCTTCGCCTTCCGCCTGGCTGTCTGTCACCGGCCGCGCTCGCTGGGAAACAGACTCGATCAGCTTTGCTTGGCGACCTTCGACTTCCAGTCGCAGCTCCAGGTCAGGTAGCTGCTGCTTCGCAAACACTCGATCGGCAACCACCTGCCAGCCGTCGGTATCTGACAACTCAGCAAAGCTGTAGCCCGCCTCGTCTACGACGACGCCCCACTCTCGATTGCGTTGCAGCGCCTGCGCCCTCGCGGTCTCGATCACCTGCAGCAGGCGTTGGGCATCCGCGTCAAGCCGGTACTGAGTTCCGCGATTCGTGGCATTGAGCAGCAACGTGCCGGCGAGCACGCCAACGATCACCACGACTACCAAGAGCTCGATCAGCGTGAAGCCTCGACTTCGGGCCACCGCAATCTGGGTGACCACAGCCGTTAGATGTCCTGGTAGCGGATATCGGCCGCGACGCCTTCGCCGCCTTCCTGGCCATCAGCACCAAGCGAGTACAGCTCGAAGCTGGTTCCCGAAGACAAGTAAACGTAGCTGGAACCCCATGGGTCGGTGTTGAGTTTCTTAACGTAAGGCTCGGGCGGGTAGTTCTTCGGCTCGGGGAAACCGGAGGGCTTTTGCACCAGAGCTTCGAGCCCCTGATCCGTGGACGGATAGCTATGGTTATCCAGCCGATACATGTCGAGCGCGTTAGATAGCGCATTGATATCCGCACGTGCAGCCGTGACTTTGGCTTGATCCGGACGACCGATGAAATTAGGCACCACGAGCGCGGCCAGGATGCCGATGATGACGACCACCACCAAAATCTCAATCAGCGTAAAACCCATAGCCGGGCGGCGAGATATCGCTCGATTTCCGCTGCGCGCACGTGCTTGTACTTCAGTGTTCATTGCGTAGTTCTCAGCGTTGCTGACGTTGCATCTACTGCCTCGTCAGATGGTTTGGTTAATCGACAGAATCGGCACAAGAATAGCGGCAACAATCATCATCACAAGCGCGCCCATTCCCAAAAGCATGGTCGGCTCGAATAGCTTCACCAGGGTTGTGACAAGCCGCTCAAGTTCGTCCTGCTGATACTTTGATATGCGCTCCAGCATGGTGTCGAGTTCGCCACTGGCTTCACCGCTGGCAACCATATGCAGGAACATGGGCGGGAAAACGCTAACGCCCTCGAGCGCGTTGCGCAGTGAGCCGCCCTCACTGACCTTCACGGTTGCATCGGCAAGCTTGCGCCGCAGCCAGGTATTCGACACCACGTCGCCGGCAATGTTCATTGCATCCACAAGCGGCACGCCAGACGAGCCAAGGATCGACAGCGTTGAGGCGTAGCGGGCCGCATTGTTGAGACGGGAAATTCGGCCAAACAGGGGCATCGACAGTTTGCGTTCATCCCACGCCAGGCGCAGGGCCGGATTCTGCAGCAGCCAGCGAACCGTAAACACCGCCGCGACCGCAACAAGCAACATCAACCACCAGTAGTCGCGGGAGAAGCTGCTCACACTGATCAGAATCTGGGTCATGAGCGGCAGGTTCTGATCCATCTGATCGAACATCTCGACGATGCCGGGCACGACATAGACCATCAGGCCGCCAATCATGAGCAGTGCAGCCACCAGGATGAGAGCTGGGTAAAACAGCGCCATCTCGACGTTACGTCGTGATTCGAATCTGCGCTCGAGGTAGTCAGCAAGGTTTTCCAGCACCTTGTCGAGGAAACCAGATTGCTCACCTGCGGCGACCGTTGAGACGTACAGCTGTCCGAACGACGTTGGGAATTCGGCGAGCGCAGCCGCAATGGAGTAGCCCTCCAGGACTCTGGATCGGACCGCCATGATGAGCGATGAAACGTGCCGCTTTTCGGACTGCTGGGCTACCGCGCGCAGGGCTTCCTCAATTGGCAAGCCAGCGTTAATCAGCGTGGCGAGCTGGCGGGTAAAAAGGACCTGATCGAGGCCGGTCAGCTTACGATTGAATCCCTGCAGCGACAGCGTTTTCGAGCGTTGGGATGCCGGTTCTACCGCGAGTGGCGCGAGCCCCTTGTCGCGCAACAGCTGACGAACCTGGCGGATACTGTCCGCCTCCAACACGCCCTTTTGTTGCTTGCCTCGATCGTCGAGAGCGCTGTATTCGAATGCGGCCATGGCCTCGCCTGGGGGTTAACGTTGTTTCGTTGCGGGTGCGGCTGCATCGAGCCGCTGTCGCCGCGCCTACGAATCTTCCAACGTGACCCGTAGCACCTCCTGCACAGTGGTAACACCCGCAAGCACCTTGCGTCGGCCATCATCGCGAATGCTATCCGAGCTCTTGCGAGCGGTCGCCGCTAAATCCAGCTCGGATACCTGATCGTGAATCAACTGGCGGAAGTCTTCGTTTACGAGCACGAGTTCGTAAATGCCGGTACGGCCGCGATAGCCCGTACGGGAGCACGCCTCGCACCCCGCCGCTTCGTAGACGATGGGCGATGTGTTGTCCGTGATTCCGAGAAACGTAACCTCAGACGGCGTCGCTGCGCGCGGCGTTTTGCAATCCGGGCACAACGTCCGCACCAGCCGTTGGGCCAGCACACCCACGAGCGACGAGCTCAGCAGAAACGGCTCAACGCCCATATCAACAAGCCTGGTCACCGCGCCAACCGCAGTGTTCGTGTGCAGCGTGGATAGTACGAGGTGGCCAGTGAGAGACGCCTGAACCGCAATCTCCGCCGTTTCGAGATCGCGAATTTCGCCAACCATGACCACGTCCGGATCCTGTCGCAGGATGGCGCGCAGGCCGCGAGCGAACGTCATGTCTGCTTTGGTATTGACCTGCGTTTGGCCGATACCCGGCAGGTTGTATTCGATCGGATCTTCAACGGTCAGTACGTTGATGGTACGGGTATCCAGCTCTGCCAGGGACGAATAGAGTGTGGTCGTCTTACCTGAACCGGTGGGTCCGGTGACCAGGAAGATGCCGTGCGGCTTGTTTATCACTTGCTGCAGTCGGGTGAGATCAGACTCCACCATGCCGAGGTTAGGCAATGTCAGGCGGCCAGCCTGTTTGTCGAGCAGACGCAGGACCACTCGCTCACCGTTAGCCGCGGGCATCGTGGAAACCCGCACATCCACTTCGCGGCCACCGATGCGCAGCGAGATACGGCCATCTTGAGGCACCCGCTTCTCAGCAATATCCAGTCGCGCCATGACCTTGATACGCGAGACCAGCAAGGGCGCCAACGCTCGCTTGGGTTTCACTACTTCGCGCATGACGCCGTCCACCCGGAAACGGACCATCAGCTCACGCTCGAACGTTTCTATGTGGATGTCCGAGGCGCCCTCACGGATCGCTTCGGCCAGCAGCGCGTTGATCAGTCGGATGATCGGCGCGTCGTCTTCCTGCTCGAGCAGATCTTCTGTCGTCGGCAGAGACTCGGCAAGGCTGGCCAGGTCCATCTCATCGCCAAGATCTTCAACCATCTGGCGAGCTTCTGAGGAGTCACGCGCATAGGTCGCAGCGAGGAGTTGATCAAACTCCTCATCGCCCACGGCGCGCAGTTTCAGTGGTTTGCGGGCATAGCGTTTCAGCTCGGCAAGCGTTGTCAGCGTTGGCTTGACTCGATGGACAACGTCAATTTTGTGAGGTGTATCAAGCGCAGGGCCCGTTATCAGCACACCAAAGCGGCGCGCGAATGCGAACGGCAGCAGCCCCATGTCAGCGGTGGCAGGCGTTACTGCGGCCGACACAGACGCGCCGTCGGCGAGCACCTCAGTGGGCTTGTCGTCACTGGCGAAATCGCTCATTTCGAAAATCCTGGCGAGGCGGACGTATGACACACCCCTAAATCATACCAGTGGCGCTGAGAGCTGCGCACTGAAAGCTCGAGGTCATCGGACAAAGATGGCGACTCGGTAAGCCCGAGATTGTCGAGCTGTGAGCGAGTAGACACGACACAGCCAACCGGTGCCGTTTGTAGCACCCTTGAAACGATCTCGACACCCCGTTGTCACGGGGTTTGACCGCTTTGCACCCGAACGAGCGGGGCTGGCAGATCCGTGATGCCCTCCCACACCCCAGATCCTGGCGGGAGGTTGCAACCTTTTGCGCAGCTGGCGCATCTATTGTGATGGGAACGGTTATGGGGGCGGTGATGGGAGAAGCGATGGGTGAGCTGATGGCCGTGACGAAACCGAGGGAGATGGCGGTACTCGAAGGACCATCAAACCGGGTAGCCCACAGGCTCGCTCAAGCACTTGGCACATCCGACCTCGGTGTTCATGACGCGAGGGGTAGACGCAACTCGGTCAACCGCTTCGGACGCATGGCTCTGTATAGTGGGGTCTTGGATCGGCTGCCGCGCGCCGCCTCAGGGCCGCGTAGCTTTCGGGTTGCGTGGAGCATCAACCTGCACGCCAGCGATCCGACTACGCACATTCCATCGTCAACCAGTGAGATCGCGCCGCTTCGTGTCGGACCGCAAGAGTCAATTTATCGACCAGCTGTTCAAAGATCAGGGCACTGCACTGGTCAAATTTCTGACGTCACAATATCGCGATCCGGAACAGGCGCGGGAAATTGCTCAGGAAGCGTGGCTGCGGATTTACCGGCTGGATCATCCGGAGATGCTGGACAACCCACGGGCGTTCCTGTTTCAGACCGCGAACAACCTCGCAATCGACCGCAAACGACGGCAGGTGGTCGAGCTGCGCCATGCCGAAGCAGAGGCTCTCAAACTCGCCGACGAAGAGTCTGTTTCCGTCGAGCAAACGGTGCAGGCGCGAGAATCAGTGGACATGGTTGCGCAGGCGCTCAAAGAGTTACCGGAAAAATGCCAGCGCGCGTTCGTTCTACACCGCACACAGGGCCTCTCCTACGCCGAGATTGCTGCCGAACTCGACGTATCGGTGAGCATGGTGGAGAAATACATTATTCGCGCGCTGAAGCATTTCAGAAACAAATTGTCATAGAAAAGTCGTGAGGGGTCAGCGCTCACAACCGTCTAATACTTGTGCGCAACAACTAAGCGCAGGCGTCATCTACCGCAGTTTTCACCGTGGTGTTCGCGGCAACTGGAAATCAGCTTGAACAGCTCAACGCAAAATCGACGAGATACGGGCGATACCGAGATCGAAGATCAGGCTATCGCGTGGCTTGCGTTGCTGCGTCGCGACTTCGTTTCGGTGGCTCACCAGGCTGAGTTTGCCCAGTGGCTAGCACGCGATCCTGCGCATCAGTTGGCGTTTGATGAGGTCACTGAGCTGTGGGCCGCGCTTGCAGAACCTATCGCGCAGATCGCTGAGCGCAAGGCGCTACCGACTTCCGAGCCGTCCACCCCAGCCAAGACGATTGCATACCCGGCAAACTCAGACGCATTGCCTGAGCCCTTGGGAATATCGAACCAAAAACGGCGCGCTGCCCCCATTCGCTACGCGCTGGCCGCGTCCACGCTCTTGATCGTCGCGGCTGGGCTCGTCGTTTCAGCCCTGAGTTTCAGCCCCATAAACGGCTCGGTCGGCGAACGCTGGGCAGGGCTCTGGCAGGGACTGACGACAAGCGGTCAGGCAGCGATTGCCACCGTGCTGGGAGAACAGCGCAGCCTGCAACTGCAAGACGGCAGTCAGGTGACCCTGAATACGAATTCTGAGCTTTACGTCACTCTGGCTGCCGACCGGCGGCAAATGACGCTGGCAGCTGGCGAGGCCTACTTCGATGTCGCCAAAGACGCATCTCGCCCCTTTGAAGTGAGCGCTGGCGAGTGGACCGTCACGGCCATAGGCACGGCTTTCAGTGTGCATCTGAACTCTGCGCAGGACGTTCGTCCGGGATCAGCCGCTGTTGCCTCCATACAAGTTGTCGTGGAAGAAGGCATCGTTGAATTGCGCGGCCGCACGGGTGAGGCTGTTCGTCTGGGTGCCAATGAACAAGCGCTCGTGTCCAAGGGTGATATCCACTCATCCTCCGTCCACGCCAACGATGCAACAGCCTGGCGACACGGCCAGCTGATCTACTCCGACGTGCCACTAGCAACGGTTATCAGCGATTTGAACCGCTATCTGCCGCATCCTATGACCATCGGCAACGATGAGCTGGCTGCCACCAAAGTCTCTGCGGTGCTCCAGTTGTCCAAGCAGAGCGATATGCTCAACGCGCTGAGCCATGCACTACCGATGAGTTGGGAGTTGTTGTCGGATTCGCTGGTGGTGATCCAACCGACCAGCGACTTCGAGCCGGAGCCTTCGGCGCTCGACGAGGCCTGATGTAGCAGCCACCGCAGCACGACGTTCTCGAGGTCAGAACGACGCCATGTGTTGCACGCCTGTTGCGCTCCTATTCGGCCTCTCCTTGTTAAGCAAACCGACAGATAAACCGATAAACAGACCGACATCTCTTCGGAAACTCGCCACAAACTGCTGATTTCTTTCCAATTTGGCCTGCTTTAGGATTGCGACCTACATTCCGGGAAGACAGTCCTTGGCCCGATGGGCAATTTACGCCAACCAGCCAGTCGTGCGTGCTCCGCACGAAGCAGCAGCCACCGGCAGCAATGCCCGGGCTTTGTGTGGGCGCGAATTGGCAGCCGAGGCTTAGTAGCTGCACTCATAACGCTGATGGCAGCTCCCTGGGCGCTTGCGGACGCAACAATCCCAGCCGGACGGTTGGATGACGCACTGTTCGCACTCGGTCGACAAACGGGAATCTCGATCGTTTTCCCACCGCGCATTACGCGCAGCATTCATACTGAGGGCGTGTCCGTCGAGGGCCGAGGCGATCGCGCCGCGATGCGGGCGCTCGATATCGTCCTGCGCGAGCATTGCCTGCAAGCCAAGCTCATTGCGCCGGCCTTGATTGCCGTTCGTGAGCGCTGCCCAAACACAACCAACCCAGACCCGGCTGAAGCAAAGGCCACTATCGCGTTCGCCGATGAACCGTTGCCGCCGGGCGTGGAAGAGATCGTGGTTAGCGAGCGGGCTCTCACGGGCAGTCGTCTGCGTAACCCAACCTGGCAAGGGTCGAGCCAGGTCGACATCATCGAGCGAAGCGAGATCGATAGCGCCGGTGCTCAAGGCCTGGACAAGATCCTCCGTTACATCCCCGCTGTATCTGGCAACTCGACCAGCACACTAATCAGTAACGGCGGCGACGGCAGCGCATCCGTTACGCTGCGCGGCCTGCCAGCTAGCAACACGCTTGTCCTTCTGAACGGAAGGCGCGTCAATGCGGACGCTTCAGGTGCGGGAAGCGTCGATCTCAATACGCTGCCGCTAGCACTGGTTAAGCGCGTCGAGATTCTCAAAGATGGTGCCTCCGCGTTGTATGGGTCTGATGCCGTCGCCGGTGTGGTCAACGTCATCACGCGCCAGGATATCGAGGGCATACACATCGATACGTACTTTGGCGCCTCCGGACAGGACGATCACGAGACTCAACATACGTCCCTGCTTGCCGGCCGCCGCTTCGCCAACGGTCAATTTACGCTGGGCGCGTCGTACTACGATCAGAATGAACTGGCCAGCCGAGACCGAAAGCTTTCAGCGAGCTCTGATGATCGCGCCAGAGGCGGCATCGACAAACGCTCGAGCGCAACCGCCCCAGCGCGGGTTGCAGTGGGCGGCGACGCCTTGATTTTGAGTTCCGATGCACTTGATGGCTCCGATGCGAGCCATTTCCGCACCGCAACGACCGAAGATCGCTTCGAGTATCGAGACGCTACAAGCTCCATCGTTCCCTCGCGGCGATGGTCAGGCTTTGCTGATGTTCGCGGGTTTGTCGGCGATTGGGAGGTCTTTACCGAGATACTCTTCAGCCGCAACACGTCAGCAACCCGGTTCGCACCCGCCCCACTATTCACCGGGTTTGAAACGATTGCGCTACCAATCGCTGCTGAGCAGCCGTTCAACCCATTTGACGTTGAGCTGACCGATGTACGGCGCCGCATGGTCGAACTTGGTGACCGGGTACAAAGCAACGAAAGCCGCAGCAGACGAATTGTTGCGGGCCTCCAGGGCACTATTCGTGGAGTGGACGTCGAGGTACTCGCTAGCAGCAACCGCACGCGCGCTCGGCAAGAGATGTACGGGGGATTAAACGCTTTCAACACGCGTGATGCGCTGAGCCGCGATTGTGTTGCGCCGTGTGTGCCTTTGAACCTGTTTGGCCCGGCCGGTTCGGTGACGCAGGAAATGGTCGAGTTCATTCGCGCGGACACCACAACCCACTCTCGCTCAGACAGCCGCGCGCTGACGCTGAATCTGGACACCCGAGCCTGGCAGCTACCCGCAGGCTCGATCGAATTTGCGGCTGGCGCCGAGTATCGCGAGGAAGGCCTGCGGGTATCACCGGATGCGCTCACCGCAGCAGGCGGCACCCTGGGCGCGGCCAACATTGGCCCAACGAATGGTGAACGCACTATCTGGGAGGTCTACGCCGAGGCGTACGTACCTTTGCTACGGGCTTCGGATGACCGGACCCTGCTCGACATGCAGCTCGCAGGTCGCGTCTCGCACTACAGCGATTTCGGCCGTGCGAGTAACCCTCGCATTGCATTTCGTCTGCGCCCGAGCCCGACCGTTACGTTTCGTGCGAGCTACGCGCACGGCTTTCGTAGCCCAACTCTCAAGCAGTTGTTTGGCGGCACTGTCGTAAGCTTCCAATTCCTCAATGACCCGTGTGCACGCGGAAGCGCTGGCGACGACGCAAGCTCATCACCAGTCCTGCCCGGCTGCCCTACCCAATCTGACAGCACTCTGACCCAGGTTCTCACCCGAATCGGTGGCGATGCGGGTTTGAAGCCAGAGACGTCACGTAGCCTGAATGTGGGGCTTAGCTGGACAGGGGCTGGACGGCTCGAAGGGCTCACCGCATCGCTGGATGCATGGCGAATTCGGCAACGAAACGTGGTGGATTCCTCCGCCCAGTACATCATCAATGAGAACGCGCGCAGCGGTCGCTTCAGCGAGCGGGTTCCGCGTAGTAGCGACGGCAACATTACTAACGTCGATGCCAGCTTGTTGAACATCGGTACGCGAGACGTCTCTGGGGTTGACCTGAGCCTCGCCTACCGGATGCGTGGGCGTTCGTTCGGGCAACTCGATTTCGCATTCAACGCAGCTCACATCGCGCGTTTTGCTGATCGGTTCGATCCGGACAGCGAACGAATCGACCAGGCAGGGTTATTCACTGATGAAGCGAGCGGCGGCAACGGCGCACTACCGGACCTGAAGGCGAATATCGGTGTGCAGTGGCGACATCGGCATTGGGCCGCGGCCTACACTCTGCACTTCGTCAACAGCCTGAGTGAACGGGTGCCGATTGAAGACACCAGACGCACGATCGACTCCTGGATAACTCAGGACATTCAGGCAAGTTACGGCGGCCCTGCAACGGCCGATGTCCGCGTGACACTTGGTCTGGATAACGCATTTGATGCCGAACCACCATTTGCCGCGGCCGCTTTCAACGACAGCTACGACGCGCGCACTTACGACATCACCGGGCGCTTCTGGTATCTGCGTCTCGATCGGCTAATTTGAGCCGCTGGGTGGGACTTGAAACGCGAGCTCATCGCATCCTCGCCAACCTCACGAGATTGCCGCGTTGCCAAGCCGCTCCGCAGCTCGGCGCCTCGCAATGACTGAGGTGCGTATCATCGCGAGCGCAGAAGCCCTACCCCGTCATCGAATCCCAACCACCCCGTCATCGCATCCCACCTACCCCGTCATCGCGAAGGAGCAAAGCGACTGACGCGATCTCCGTCTGCTGTGGCATCCACGCCAACCTCACGAGATTGCCACGTTGCCAAGCCGCTCCGCAGCTCGGCGCCTCGCAATGACTGAGGTGCGTATCATCGCGAGCGCATAAGCCCTACCCCGTCATCGAATCCCAACCACCCCGTCATCGCCCCCCAACTGCCCCGTCATCGCGAAGGAGCAAAGCGACTGACGCGATCTCCGTCTGCTGTGGCGACCACGCCAACCTCACGGGATTGCCGCGTTGCCAAGCCACTGCGCAGCTCGGCGCCTCGCAATGACCGAGGTGCGCATCATCGGGAGCGCAAAGAAACTTAGTCATCCCTGACGATCCGCTCTTGCAGCAACACACGAACCAGCGCCGGCAGGATGACCACATCAGCAAGTAGGGCCGTCAGCATCGTCATCAATATCACCGTAGCGAAGTCAGTAAACGGCACCATCTCGGCTGCAAACAACACCATGAATCCCGCACACACCACGAGCGTCGTTGTAAGAATCGGCGCGATCAGCTCACGTGTTGCCCGCACGGAAGCAGTACCCGCGTCGTAGCCAGCTTTCATCAGTTGCTGAATGCGGACAAGCAGGTGCGTGGAGTCATCGAGCACAATGCCAAACGCCATTGCAGTCACCATTGAGCTGCCCATATCGATCGTCACGCCCATGACGCCGAGAAACGCGAGACTGGCCAGCACTGGGACGGCATTGATGAATATTCCGATCGTTGCCATGCCCCAGGATCGGAAAAGCAACAGCAACAGAAAGAAGACCACAACTGCCCCGACCGCCAGCCCTTTCAAATTGTCGCCGCCAATTCGATGCCCGGTTTCGAAGAAGCTACTGACCCGGCCGACAAAGCCTCCCTCCAGTTCATTCGCCTCGAGATAGCCATCGACGATCGCTTTCATTTCAAAGTAGTCGCCGGAACCGAGATAAGGAAGCTGCAGCAGCACAACGTAGCGGCTGCGCTCGTCATCCATAAATACTTCGAGATCCTCCGGGTCAAACCACAGCATTAGTTGTGCGAAGAGGTCTGGGCTGTCGGGAAAATCTAATGCAGGCTCAGGGTTAACCTCACCCGGTTCGGGCGCGGTGAGCGCTGATGTCACTTCAGACAAATGATCATAGAACCAGGAAGCCTGGAAGCGGCCATCGTACTTCTCGTAGAGACTGTCGATCAGCGGCTTCAGCGCAATCCAAGGTTCGGGCGATTCCACGCTATCGGCATAAATCACGAGCGGCATATTCATGCGCCCAAAGTGCTCGCCTACCGTTTCAAAATCAGCTCGAACGGGGTTAGACAGCGGTAAATAATCAGAGGGTGTGTATTCGACCTGCAAGCGCGAAAGCCCAACACCGGTTTGCACCAGGAGCAACGCCAGCAAGGCAAAGCCGACGAATGGATTGACAATCGTCCAGCGTGGAACGCCCTGAGCACTGCGAAAACTGGGCTGATCAATGCGGCACAATAGCGGGAACACGAAGGCAAAGATGCCAAACGTTCCCGCAGCAATACCAACCACACCCATCAAGGCGAGTGCTTGCACGTCTGGTGCCGGCGTCAGCGCGGTGCATGCGAACCCTACGGCGGTCGTGGCACCCGCCATAGCGAACGGCAACCTGGCTTCTACGGGCGTGCCGACAAGCGGCGAGTTTCGCACGGCATAGCCATGGGCGTGGACAACAAAAGCTGTCGACAGCGGCACCAGCAGAAAAACCACCAGTGAGGTTGCCGGCGTCAGCGACAAACCGTTCCAACCCATGAAGCCATAGGCACAGGCGAGCACAAATAGCGTCAGTCCCAGGTTTGCCAGGGTTGTGACCCAGGAGCGGGTGATCAGGAACACAAGTACCAGCATCAGCACGAGCAATGCGCCGATGAAGACGGAATCGGAGCCCACCACCCGGGACAACTCAGCACTCATGATCGGCTCACCTGTCACCACAAGCTGTCCACCGAGCGCGGCTGCGCGCGCCTGGAATGGCGCCATAACTTCGGTCAGCGCTTGTGAGAACGTCGTTGCGTCCAGGTCGCCTTCGGAGATGAGGAATACCGCACTGGCGCTCCCATCGGCGCTCACGAGCAGCCGCGCAAAGGGTTGATAGTCCCGCGCGGCTTCGCATCGTTCTTGCGCCGAATCAAATTCCGCTTCGCGGAAGCGGGATAGATCGACGTAGTCGTCGGTTTCAACGATGTAGCGCGATGACCGGGAAGCCAGACCTATCGTGCGGTCAATCATCGGATTGCCAGCTAGCGCATCTTCGACATCGAGCATCAGCTGCCAGCCCGCATCGGTGCACAGTAGATCGATGAAGACGAGCAGAGCCCCATTGTCGGAAGGGAAGCGCTCAAGAAATTCCGCGTAACGTGCCCTACTTTCAGGATCCTGAGGCAGCATCGCTTCCGCTGCGTCATTGGACACGGTAACTCGCATGGCACCGATTGCAGCCAGCACAAACAACACCGCAAAAAGGGCCAGGCCGATACGGCGACGATCAAGCAAGTTTGTCAATCCACTCTCCCCAGTAGCCGGTCATTACAGTGCCTAGCGAGGCTGAGGTAAAGGGCGCAGTGTGAGTTGCGTGAAGATTAATCAGTTGGGAACAGCCAAGCGGTTGTTCGCGTGAGCCTAAAAACGATGCAGCTTGGAAGGAGTGATGAGATCGCCGCGCGGCCTTGCCTGCTGCGCAGGCAAATAGCTCGCGATGCAGATCGCTTCGCGATCTGGATTGAAATGCTTGAGGCATTTCAATCGGGGGAATTAGTTAGCTGCTGAGAGGTGGCCGACATTTTGTATAAAGATCGCGAAGCGATCTGGGTTGAAATGCTCGAGGCATTTCAATGGGAGGAATTAGTTAGCTGCTGAGAGGTGGCCGACATTTTGTATGCAGATCGCGAAGCGATCTGGATTGAAATGCCCGAGGCATTTCAATCGGGGGAATTAGTCCGGGGCGGAAAGGTGGCCGACATTTTGTATGCAGATCGCGAAGCGATCTGCATACAAAATGCGGCTTAAAAAAAGGGCTGCCGAAGCAGCCCTTAAGGTCATTCTTATTATTGTTGTTTGTGTGTCGTCTTACAGGTTCGCTGACAGACGCAGGAACGCGTAACGACCGATCGCGTCGTACAGGAACAGGTCAGTGTTGTTACCTGACGAGAAAACGTATGGAGGATCGTTATCGAATACGTCGTTGATACCAACCATTACACGGTACTTATCGAAGTTGTAAGCCGCGCGCAGATCGTGCTCGGTATGCGAGCTTGCGCCGCTGTAACCGAACGGGTTGTTACCGTCGTATCGAGGATCGTCGATACCGTGGATGTAGCGGATGCCCCAACGGAAATCCCACTCCTGCCAGTCAACAATGACGTTGGTGTTACCCACGATGCGCGGAATAGAGCCACGGTCATCAGCGCCACCAGCACCCGGGTAGAACGTGTTTTCTACAACGTAGGTAGCCTGTGAATCGATGGTGACGTTGGTGTCGTAAGGGCCGCCAAACTCAGCGCGGAAACGAACGTCGTAGCCGTCAGTTTTCACATCGTTCAGGTTAGCCAGTCGGTTAACAAAGTTCACCGGGACGAAGTTGGAGGGATTACGATCAAACTGATCGCATTCCGGGGCGGTTAAGCCCACGGGGCCTTCGTAGCAAGCGTCCAGGACAGAATCCGACGTATTACGGTTGATCAGGTTCTCAACTTCGATGTTCCAGTAGTCGACGGACAGCGTCATCCACTCGGCAAATCGAGGCGTGAAGATCACACCAATCGTGTAGGTGTCTGCAGTTTCTGGTTCGAGGTCCGGGTTGCTACCTGACAGTACCGGGTACTGAGCAGAAAGCTGAACAACGGATGCCGGAACACCGTCAGCCAAACAGTTTGCATCGACGTCCGAGCCAGGGGTTCGTCCGACGCAAGGATCGGTGAAGAAGTCAAAGCTCACCGTACCGCCACCGAACAGGTCAGTGATCTGAGGCGCGCGGTAGGCCGTGCTGGCGGTCGCTCGTACACGAACGTCCTGGATCGCCTGCCAGTTAAGGCCGAAGCGATATACAGACTCGCTACCGAAGTTACTGTAGTCGGAGTATCGAACCTGAGCGTTCAGGTCCAACGTCTCTGCACCGGGTACATCGCGCAAAACGGGCACGTCGATTTCAGCAAACAGCTCGTCAACGGTGAAATCACCTTTGGTCGTGAATACCTGGTTAGCAACCGACTCACCGGCTTCGGTGACGGAGTCAGGCTTGTTGAAGCCCTCTTCTGTTCGGGTCTCGAATCCGATAGCGAGGTTTACTTCACCAGCAGGCAGCTCGGCAATCGGGCCAGTAGCCATACCGAACCATCCCGTCGTTTGGAACTCGGAGGTAGCCAGCGTGCTTTGACGTAAGTAAGCGATCTCAGCGTCCGTCCAGTTGCCCGGACGCAGCGCATCGAGTGCACCTGAGGGGTTAACTACCTGTGAACAAATCGTGTCTCCCGCACAAAGCGCAGGGTCGGAAATGATGTTCGCTCGATTCAGGTTCCAGGTCGCATCGGTACGCAGGTCAGAATCGACACGCGTAAACAGATAGGAAAGTTCCCAGCTCCAGCCGTCGAGAATGCCTTCATTCACGATATCGCCACGCAGACCTGAGACCAGACGAATCGTGTCTGACTCATATTCGGACGCACGAATACCGATCGTCGAACTCGGTCGGATGTAGTAACTACCATCTTCGCCAGTCGGATTGTTCGGGTTAGTTGCCGGAATACGCCATCCCTGAGGGATGTTAGGAGTACCGAATGAGCCCGGGTTTCCGTCGAGGTTTGAGCTCGTTTGACGCTTCGAGTACTGAAACTCCATGAAGCCTTCGATGCCGTCGGTGAACTCGTAAGTGCCGTATGACGCGAGTGAGTAGGTCTCATTCTCGTTAATAAGGAACTGGGCTACACCATAGTCGTAGCGGGCCACATCGTTACGGTCTGCAGCAGCGCGAAATGATGGGCAATTCGGGAAAATATCGGTGACTTCGTCACCACCAAAAATCGCTTTTGGTTCGGTACAGAATCCCGCACCGAGATCACCGAAGAAAACACCGCCTGGCGAGAAGAAAGATCCGTTGTTGAACGAAGTATTGTTCAGGCTGGAGATATTCGGGTACGCCCAGTCGCGATCTCTCTGGTTGACGTTGTCGCGCTTGCGATACTCACCGCCAATCATCAAAGAACCACGGTCAGAGGTCGTGCCGATGGCAAATTCTGCGGTGTAGTTTTCCGCGTCGCCTTCGCCAGAGATGCCGTAAGACGTGCCGGCTTCGATGCCCTCAAAACCCTCTTTAAGGATGATGTTGACTACGCCGGAGATTGCGTCAGACCCGTAGATGGCAGATGCGCCGTCTCGCAGGATCTCAACGCGCTCAACCATAGCGCTCGGCAGGAAAGAAAGGTCAGCAGCCTGGTTAGCCAGTGCGTCAGCAAAGCTGGCAACGCGCTTGCCGTTGATCAGAATGAGAACCCGGCTTTGGCCAAGGTTTCGAAGGTCGATAGAGGTTGCACCGCCGCCAGACAGAATGCTGGACTGGTTAAAACCAGCGGTACCGGTAGTGGTCTGCGCTCGCAGTGCTTCACCAATGTCGCCGTAGCCGGACTCGAGGAGTGCCTGACCGTCGATCACCGTAATCGGTGATGCTGAGACGAAGTCAGAACGCTTTACTCGTGAACCGGTAACAACCACTTGCTCTTCTACATATTCTTCGTCATCAGCATCGTCCTGAGCGAAGGCAGAAGGGGTGGAGATTACGAGAGCTGACCCGAGGAGCACGGCGAAAAACGCCCGTGCACGCACGAGTAGATCGATAGACATGTTGTATCCCCCAACTAAGGTCTTGTGTTACTCACAGTTGGCGCTGACCGACAAGCAGTCGCGCAGTCTTGTGGACCGCGCCCCTCAGGCGGCCAACTCGCGAAAAGATCGCTACATGTAAGACGGTTGAGCTGGGAGACCCCTCACTTTTTTCTTCATATTTATTTCAAATGAAGAAATCTTCGTAACCTATTGAATATTAACGAACTCGTTTGACGCCAACCTTCCGGCCGGTTGCATTAAGCAGTAAGTAGTAGCCGAATCGCTCTTTGTTAATCGTCACAGCCGGGCTGTCTGCTCGATATCGATAGCGACCACCAACCCGTTGCTGCCAAACCTGACCGTTATCCAGCACAAAGATAGTTTTGCCACTCCAGCCGGAAAACTCGCCCTTGATGAAGCTGCTGATCTCAGCCCCGTCATTCGGGACAACCGCACGCCGCTCGGCCTTGATCTGCTCGCGACCAAAATTCTCCTCCACCACTTCCGCCGGCACCTCTGCCCGGCCCAACAGCTGATTCAACACAGCAAGCTCGTCAGGACTCAACTTGTTCAGGCCAGCGCGCTGAAAGTCGTCTGAGGACAGTACATCCTGCAGCAGTTCATCAGCCTGCAACGGCACGGCAACAAGCAACAGCAGAGCGAAGATTGTCTGCCAGCCGTACCGTCTGATGACGGCAGTTTGATCTTTCATTTCCGTTCTCTTTGCAGTGGCAGATTAAGGACACATCTCAAACGAGCATGAATATTATGCGGCAAGCCGTTTCCGCAAAAAACACCGCCGTTGCCGGCGCTGCGCACAATCTGCAATCAAGATGTGAGTTCGCGCTTGAGTTGGCGCTACGCGGAGGGGACACTGCCGTCGCATATCCGAGTGTCCCAGGAATCCCACTTTGCAGTTTCGCGGCAGCCACATCCTCAGCGTCTCCCAATTCGATCGCGAAGCGATCAGCCGAATATTCCAGGTTGCCAATGAGATGGCGCCCTACGCTTTACGCCAGCAAACCTCGAGCGTTTTATCAGGCGCAATCCTGTCGAATATGTTTTTCGAGCCAAGCACGCGCACACGTGTCTCGTTCGGGAGCGCGTTCAACCTGTTGGGTGGGCACGTTCGTGAGACCACCGAGGTGAAGGCCTCATCCCTGGCCAAAGGCGAATCGCTCTACGATACCGCGCGCGTGCTCTCTGGCTATAGCGACATCATCGTTATGCGCCACCCCAACTCGGGCTCCGTCGCCGAATTCGCCGAGGCGTCGCGAGTGCCGGTGATCAACGCAGGCGACGGCAGCAACGAGCACCCGTCTCAGGCCCTGCTGGATCTATACACAATATCCAGGGAATTGGCTGCACGGGGCAAAACCATCGACGGCATGCGCATCGCACTGATTGGCGATCTGAAGTACGGCCGCGCCGTGCACTCTCTGTGCAAGCTGCTGGCGCTATTCGACAACCTGCATTTTAAGCTCGTCTCACCCCCCGAGCTGTCAGCGCCTGATGACATCGTCGGTGAGCTCGCAGCTCGCGGACACGCTGTTCAGCACTATGATGAGATGAGCAGTGGCATCCACAACGTCGACATCCTGTACGTCACTCGAACCCAGGAAGAACGCTTCCCATCCCAGGACGAGGCCGATCGCTATCGAGGCTTGTTCCGGTTGAACCAGAACGTCTACACCGAACACTGCGAGCCAAACACCGTCATCATGCATCCCCTGCCGAGAGACTCTCGCTCATCTGCTCAGGAGCTCGACGCGGATCTGAACCAGAACCCGAACCTGGCCATATTCCGGCAAACCGACAACGGCGTGCTCATCCGAATGGCGTTGTTCGCGCTGGTGCTGGATGTCGTTGATCAGGTGCACCGCAACGCGCGTGCCGTCACCTGGTACACCGAAAAGCGGGACGGATAAACGCAGCCAAGCGAGCGGACGTGGGTAGCTACTCGGCGTCGATCTCTGGCTGTTTTTTAAGCCAGGCGCTAGGCGTGCGCGCGAACCCACGCGCCCTTGCCAGCGCTGCACATGCATTTCTCCATGCCTTATCAGCACCATGCCGCCGCAGAGCGAACTCGCGAACGAACGGTTTGCCATCGAGAACTATCTGCAAACGAAAAGCCGGGGCCGGCCGATAGACGATGTTGATGCCGCGCACACCGGTGCTGTGATCATCCGAAGCGGCAGCTCGACGAAAGCGGGTTTGTCGCTGTTCGCGCTGCTCCTGCGCCCATTGCGCATCGAGGGCCTCTGCCTGTTTGCGAAGGCGCTTTTTTTCTGCCGGTTTGTGTCCGGACAGCGCGAAGTACTGCTGCCGCACCTGTCCGCCAACCGAGCGAGCAACGCGTAGCAATTTGCCATCATTGTGTTCGTAAACCGCCACCACATCACTCCTGCCGGTTATCGGCGCGAGTGCATCCTTGCGGGGGTGCGCAATCCTTTAGGGAGGGAACACCGTAGCACCCGAAATGCCGGGCGCTACGGGTTATGAATGCTGGCTGTTAGAGCGCAGCTTCGAGTTCGGGCAGTGCCTGAAACAGATCTGCAACCAGTCCGTAATCCGCAACCTGGAAGATCGGTGCGTCTTCGTCCTTGTTGATCGCGACAATGACCTTACTGTCCTTCATACCAGCCAGGTGCTGGATAGCACCCGAGATGCCGACTGCCACATAAAGGTCTGGTGCAACGATCTTACCCGTCTGACCAACCTGCAGGTCGTTCGGCACAAACCCAGCGTCTACCGCCGCGCGCGATGCGCCAATGGCTGCGCCGAGCTTGTCCGCAATGCCGTCGAGCAGCTGGAAGTTCTCGCCGCTGCCCATGCCTCGACCACCAGAGATGATGATGCTGGCCGCGGTGAGCTCCGGACGCTCCGATTGCGCAATCTCCTGGGAGACAAAACTGGAGGTACCTGCATCGGAAACGACGCCGACGGCTTCAACGGCGGCGCTGCCACCTTCGGCCGCTACCGGATCGTAAGCGGTACCACGAACTGAGATTACCTTCACCGCATCGCTGCTCTTAACCGTCGCAATGGCGTTGCCCGCGTAAACGGGGCGCTTGAAGGTATCTTCGCTCTCGACCGAGATGATGTCCGACACCATGCCGACGCCAAGAAGTGCTGCAACGCGCGGCAGGAAGTTTTTACCGCTCGTGGTGTGCGCCGTAATGATGTGGCTGTAGCCAGATGCAAGCTCAACGATCAGGCCGGCGATATTTTCAGCCAACTGATGCTCATACGCTGCATTGTCTGCGTGCTTAACGTTGGCCACGCCGGGACATGCCGCAGCTGCCGCCGCGACGGCTTCACTGCCAGCACCGGCAACCAGTACGTCGACATCACCGCCAATGGCCGCAGCCGCAGCGAGGGCGACACGAGTTGAGGCCTTCAGCTCGGCGTTGTCGTGATCGGCTATAACGAGAATGCTCATGAAATCACCTTTGCTTCGTTGCGCAGTTTGTCGACGAGTTCGTCAACGCTCTCAACCGTGATGCCGGCTTGGCGCTCGGCCGGCGGCTCGACGCTCAAAATCTCTTGCGTCGGCGCCATGTCCACACCCAGGTCTGCGGGAGAGTGAGTATCCATCGGCTTCTTCTTAGCCTTCATGATGTTCGGCAGAGAGGCATAACGTGGCTCGTTCAACCGTAGATCGGTCGTCACTACCGCCGGCAGCGTCACCTCAATGGTCTGCAGACCACCGTCAATCTCGCGTACAACCGTGGCTTTGCCATCGGCGACAGTTAGCTCCGAGGCAAACGTTGCCTGCGCCATTCCGGTCAGGGCAGCAAACATCTGGCCGGTCTGAGAGTTGTCCGCATCGATGCTTTGCTTACCGAAGATCACGAGGTCTGCTGATTCCTTCTCCTGGATCGCAGCCAGCGCTTTAGCGATCGCCAGCGGCTGAGCGTCCTCGTCGGTTTCAATCAGAATTGCGCGATCCGCACCTAACGCAAGGCAGGTACGCAGTTGCTCAGCACAAACCGAAGCACCTATCGCGACCGCGATGACTTCACTCGCAGTGCCCGCCTCTTTCAGGCGTACCGCCTCTTCGATGGCAATTTCGCAGAACGGATTGACCGCCATCTTGACGTTGTTCAAATCAACGCCTGAGTTGTCGGGCTTAACCCGGACTTTTACGTTGGCGTCGACGACGCGCTTAATCGGCACAAGTACCTTCATTGGACCTCTCTGTTTGCGCCACACGGGCGCCGTATCAGTGAATAATTCGTCTTAACCTTCAAACCGTCACAAGCGCGTGTGTGCTCGCAACCGCTGACAGCCAACATAACGATAGCCTGTCGCTCACTCGTTGTTTGCCAGCGAGCTCTGTCCATGTCTGGACTTGTCTGCCCTTAAGTGCCGTACCAGCGTTTTACGACTGTGGGCTGAAATCGCGGCGCGACATTCTCGCGTCACAGCCGTTGCAGGTCAAGCTGTTGCAGTGCAGCAATGAGTGGCCTTGGGCTATACTTGCCGCCGGATTATCGTGGCGCCGTGAAAGCACGCACGCCGTATGCTGCCACGAACAGGACCGGCCAACGCAGACAGAGCGTTGGTCAAGAACTAACAATAGAAGATTGCTAGAAGCGAGGGTGATTGTGGAACGCGAATCGATGGAGTTTGACGTAGTCATAGTGGGCGGTGGCCCCTCAGGACTAGCGAGCGCTTGCCGGCTAATGCAATTGGCGGAGAGCAGCGGCACAGAGATCAGCGTATGTCTGGTTGAAAAAGGCTCCGAGATCGGCGCCCACATATTGTCCGGCGCGGTGTTCGAGCCGAGGGCGCTGAACGAATTGTTCCCCGATTGGGCCGAGCGCGGCGCGCCACTCAACAATCCGGTGACGCATGATGACTACTATTTCCTCGTCAACGACACCAACCGAATCAAGATTTCTCCCTGGATGCTGCCATCCGACAGCCACAACGCAGGCAACTATGCGCTGAGTCTCGGCAACTTCTGCCGCTGGCTCGGCGAGCAAGCAGAAGCAATGGGCGTCAACATTTTCCCTGGCTTTGCCGCAACCGAGGTGCTCTACAACGACGATGGCTCCGTTGCTGGCATTGCAACCGGCGATATGGGCATCGCTGCCGACGGCGAGAAGAAAGGCACCTTCACCCCGGGCTATGAGCTGCGAGCAAAATACACCCTGTTTGCCGAGGGTTGTCGTGGCCATCTGGGCAAACAGCTCATCCAGAAATTCGAGCTGGATAAAGACGCGGGGCCACAGCACTACGCCATCGGCTTCAAGGAATTGTGGGACATCGAGCCGGAGAAACACGTCCCGGGCAAAGTTGTGCATACCATGGGCTGGCCAATGGGCTTTGGCCGCGACGGCTTCAGCGGCTCCTACCTGTATCACCTGGAAGGCGGCCAGGTTGCGGTCGGGCTCATTGTCGATCTCGGCTATAAAAACCCACACGTGAGCCCATTCGATGAGTTCCAGCGCTACAAGCATCATCCCCTCGTCAGTGAAACGCTGGCGGGCGGCAAGCGCGTCTCCTACGGCGCACGGGCGATTGTCAAAGGCGGCCTGCAAGCGCTTCCCGAACTGACCTTCCCGGGCGGCATGCTGATAGGCGATGACGCAGGTTTCCTGAATATGCTCAAGATCAAGGGCAGCCATACCGCGATGAAGTCGGGGATGCTGGCAGCCGAGGCAACGTTCGAGCACATCGCTGCCGGCGGCGTTGGAGCGGACGTGGTGTCCGGCTACCCGGAAAAATTCAAGGCCTCGTGGCTGTTTGATGAGCTCTATCGGGCGCGCAACACAGGCCCCGCCATACACAAATTTGGCGTGCTCATGATGTCGCCGTTCCAGTTCATCGATCAGAAGATTTTCAAAGGCAACCTGCCATTCACGCTGGCTGACCCGACGCCGGACTACGCAACACTGAAGCCTGCGGCGTCGAGCAAAAAGATCGACTACCCGAAGCCAGACGGCGTTCTGTCCTTCGACAAGCTATCGAGCGTATTCCTGTCAAACACCAATCACGAGGAAGACCAGCCCTGTCACCTGGTGTTGTCAGACCCATCCATTCCGGTGGCTAAGAACCTGCCGATGTATGACGAGCCAGCACAGCGCTATTGCCCCGCCGCCGTCTATGAAGTGGTCGACGAACCGGGCAGCGGCCCGCGCTTCCAGATCAACGCCCAGAACTGTGTGCACTGCAAAACGTGTGATATCAAAGATCCAGCTCAGAACATCACCTGGGTTGCCCCAGAAGGCGCTGGCGGGCCGAACTACCCGAATATGTAGCGGCCCGAGACCGTAGCTTTGCGTGATGCGGCCAGAACACTCGATGGCCGCATCTCTTAACTATAAAGAGCTATTCGAGAGAGTTATTCAAACGAATCATTCGAGCGAGAAACGACAGCCTCGACTGACAACATATGCCGGGGCACCCTCCTCCACGCAAACCAGATCGGCTAGCCGATAGTAGACACTGCGCGTGAGCAGCGCATTCAGCCCGTCGCGAACATGCAGGTACGGTTTGCCTGCCCGCATGAACAACGCATGCTCCTCGCAGGCAACAACATGCTCTCCCACGTTCGTGGTGAACAGCAATTGCTGTTCGTCACCAGCGCCCTGGACAACCATATCAATGGCGACAAAGGGAGCATCTTCCACCTCGATCAAGAGCCGCTCGGCTGGCGTAACCAATACAAACCCGTCCGGATCACGGCGCAGTATCGTTGAGAACAAGCGCACCATCGCCTCGCGCTTGATCTCACCGCCCTCGTGATACCAACGACCATCGCTGGCAATGCGAATATCGATCTGGCCGTTGCGCTTGGGTTGCCAGGCGTGAACCGGCGGCAGGGAACGCTCGGATTGTTCTTTCTCGAGGCGCGCAAAAAGCAGATTAAGGGTCTCGGACCCTGAGGGCTCAGTAGCCGGGCTTTTCGTATTCATTGCGGCACACTAGCGCCGTGGGGGTGAAACGTCGATCAATCCGGCTCAGGCATCGCTCGGGGATACGAGCGCGCGGCCGAAGCGCTCGAACCCGTGAGCGAGCAGAGCAGCACCCACCGGGTCGCGTCGATACATCGCGGGATCAATGGTCAGCTCGACCACGTCAACGACCTGATTGGCGGCAAGGTCCAACAAATGCACGCGATAAACGGCGCTCGCTGCGGGTTTGGGCAGCAGATGTTCGATCGGAAGCAGACGCACACGCAAGCCAAGCGCCGGCTCCGGGCGAGTCGCCGGCGGCTCCAGCACCATCAGCAATCCCATCGCCGGTAGGGCATCCGGGTCTGCCGGACTCACCTGGTAAAACACTCGGGCCAGGCCGGTCAGCGCGACATCCAGCTCCACACCATCATCGCGACCACGATGCTGCAGGAACACCGGCGTCGTTGGCGACAGCCTAAACCCTTGCAGTCGAGATACCTCGATGCCGCTGCGCAAATCGATCGCTTGCAGGGCATCGCCGGCGCTGGCATTGATGCGCGCCGCCGTACAGCCTGGCAATACAGAAAGGGCCAGCAGGAGAAGCCCCCCACGAGGCAATATTGAACGAGACATCACAGGCTCCCAGTACCGCCGCTCGCGGCTTGTCCGGAGAGTATAGAAAGCGCTGAGAATCTCGCTGGCCGAGGATTCAGCCGCCGATGAACTTCATGACGGTGACTTCGCCCGTAAAATGCAGCGGCTGTTTGTCTGCGAGCGCCATACCCAGAACGTCTTTTAGGCGCTCGCGTGCTTGCTCATCGTCCAGCGTCAGCAAGTCGCGAATATCGTGACTTTTGGCGCTCGACAAACAACCGTACAGGCGCCCGTTCGACGACAGCCGCAACCGGGTACAGGAGGAGCAAAAAGGTTCGCTTTCGTTAGCGATGATGCCGAAGGTGCCACCGGACTCAACGGCAAAGCGCACTGCAGTGGAATCAAACGGCGCATCCGTGCGAGTAAAGGCATGGCGCGAACCGATGATATCCAGCAACTCATCCATGCCGAGAAAATCACGCTCAAAGCGCGGGTCATGCTGCAGGTGGCCCATTTTCATGAGCTCGATGTAGCGAAGCTCCATGCCATTGCTCAGCGCGTAGTCGAGCATGGGCAGAACCTGATCACGGTTCGCGCTTCGTAGCGGCACCATGTTCAACTTAACGCTGATGCCCGCATCCAGCATTCGATCAATACCACGTTGCACGGTTGCCAGGTCACCGCTACGCGCAATGGCTCGAAACCTCTCTGGATCCAGAGTATCGAGGCTGACGTTAATGCGCTTGAGTCCACTATCGATGATCAGATCCGCTTTTCTATCCAGCAATTGACCATTAGTGGTGAGCGATACATCTCGCAGCGGACGCTGCATGAGGTCTGGCATGAGATCGTCAAACTTCGGCGACAACAATGGCTCACCACCGGTAAGACGCACTTTGTCGATACCAGTGGTAGCAATCATCAGATCAACCGCGCGCAAAACCTCAGTGGCTTCCAGCTCCGCTCGGGCAGGCATCAAGCGCTTTCCATCCGGAACGCAATACGTGCACGCGTAGTTACACGCCGCAGTCAGCGAGATGCGTAGGTTCGAGAAGCTGCGGCCGTAGCGGTCGCTAATCATGCGCGCGAGCACCCATAGGCAAAACTAATGGGTCAGTATGACATGCCCAGCAGATTCAACCAAAACCGCGATTCTCTTCTCAATTAATCGAAAAATCGTTCGATATCATGCAGATAGGAAACCAGGGGTCAGGACCAGGGGTCAGGACCAGGGGTCAGGACCAAGTGCCAGGTCCAAGCAGGTCCCCGGTGACTAACGAGTATCTGGTTACTTTGTGGCTACTTTGGACCTGGCACTTGGTCCTGACCCCATTTTTTGACCTGGCACCTGGTCCTGACCCCATTTTTTCAGCTGCCTACGGGCCTTTCAGAGATATCGAGGGGCAAATTCGGGAACCAGATCACTGGCGAATCCGAAATTCTTTGCTTAACTGAAGTTGTCGGCATCGTGATCTCCCCCCTCCCCCAACGAACACGATGACGACAGGGGTGGGTAACCACCCTACATGTGTGACTCCTAACGGAACTAGCCCGGTGATCTCCCCCCAGTGATCCGGGCCTTTTTTTGTTCATTTACAGCGTCTTGCACGCATATCATGAACTAGGGAAATCGGCGCCAGGCAACGCCTGCCCTACGATACGCCCTACAGGAGCACACGCTTATGACTACCAAGATTGACGAACTAATCTCCTCACCCAACGAGCCGATGACCGATCTGCTTGTATCCCTGCTACCTCGCTTACACGGTGGCAAGAACCACCAACTCAACGCCAACCCCGAAGCCCGGAACCGCGCGCTACTCGAAAGCATCATTCAGCAAGTCAGCAATGCGCAGCTCCCGCTCGACAGCGTCGCGCAGTCACTAGGCATTCTGCTGGCTACCAGCCAAGCTCACGGTGAAGTGGCGGATTCAGTGGTAATCGACGCCGGATGGGGAATTCAGTTCCTAGCGGAGCTGTCGAGCGCACTTGAGCACGTTCGCAGCGACGCTCAGAGCTTGCTAGACAACCCGCCAAAGGTCCGGGAGGTCGCAGCATGAGCACCTCCAAGAGCCCTAGTTTGCTACATCAGTTCAAGTACAACCATGAGCACCTGTCCGCAGAAGAACGAGAAGGTTTCCTAGAGTCTCTGTGTGAGAGCGATAAACGAGAGTACGTCGAACAAGGCTTGATATGGCTAGCGGATGGCTGGCCGGATCTATTCACCGCCGCGGCGGTGCGAGTTCTCGAGAAAGCCGGCCGAGCCAGCGTAGATGAAGCTGGCAACGTCTCGCTGTTTGGCGATCTGGAGCCGTACGAAAGCTCGTTTACTAGACTCTACAAGGCAGCATTGGAAGATAAGCAAGGCGCAGGGGCGCCAAAGAGGAATGCAAATGGCTGAACTAACCCTCGAAGAAGTAACACGCTGGCTAACTGGACTGAGCGACGACGTTCGACAGCGGATCGAATCAGCGATCGATGCGGAATACTTGAGGCTATCTCGCTCTAACGAGGCTAGAGAGGACTAGCGAGCAAAGTAAGCAACACTTGCCACCGTAGGATTAGATGACCAGACAATAAGTGGTGTGACAGCCCGGAGAGACGGGCCAATGGTGCCACCCGTAGGCGACGCACTTTTAGATTCGGTCCGACGATCTGTTGCAAGTTTCGCTTCGCTAAACACTGCTCCAAGGCAGACCGGGATACAAAAGAACTGGCGGTCCGCCCTGTGGGCCGCACAAGACACCTCGTTGGCCGCGCAACTCCTGAAGTCTTGTACCAAATTACGCCCGATCGATTCACCCGCACGTGGCACGAATCGATCAATAAACCCCTGGAACACAAACTCAGCCCGGTAGGAACCTGAAAGATACTGCTTCGGCGTCAAGGGCATAGGGTTATCTCCTTCAAAGCTACGACGGGCAGAACATGCCAAGCACCCAAGCTCCGCAGTCGATGTCCAGAGCCTGCCAATCAAAGAGCATCTAAGGTGGGACGCGAGCTTCTAGATCAATAACACTCACCGATGTAGTCTCAGATTACTGAGCTGGACCAAGACAGCATTTGCGCTGACCTCGAAAACAGCGACCTTCTATAGAAAGGCCGCAACGGAGAATTGCATGGCCGAAGCCAATGAGTATTTTGCGCAGCAAAAAACCGATCTCCAGCTTCATGAGAGCCTGCTGCGCTTGCCGACCACCGCCGGAACAAACCCAGATCAAACAACCCTCAACTTGGAAGTGGCTACCGGCTCAAACACTGCTTTCAAGCACACTGCGTCTGAGGCGTTGGAGAACGAGGTTGCTCTAGGTGTGTTGGCAAGAAACGGCCACTATTTCGTGCGAGCCACTCTTGCCGAAACGAATCGGCACCGACTAGTGGTAGATAGGGACGAGAGCGGCTTTGACAAAATTTCAGTATTCCCCGGGCACAATTGCACTCCTGAAGAAAAGACCCAGTTCATTATTGCTGTCAAGGATGAATTCCCCCCCTATTCACGAAACATGGCCCTCGAAGAGGCGCTAGAACCATCACTGCGCGAATACCATCTCTATCGCGAAGCCGAATTGGAGAAGCTCAAGGGAATTGTCGAAAACCTACTAAAAGATGGAATCGCGCTACGAACGGCTCTCGACGAAGAGAAAACAGCGTTTCAGGAACAAACGGCAAATGAGCTCAAGAAACACAAGACCAGTCTAGATAGTGAAAACGAAGCAGCAGTGGCCAAACTTCAGACTCGGACCGCAGAGCTCGATGAGAGAGAAGAACAATTAGACAATCGAGAATCGAAGCACGTTAGAAGAGAAATACGGAAGGAGCTACAGCAAGAGCTTAGATCTAGGGGTGAAGAGTTCAATCTGACCAATTCAACTAGGAAAAAGCGTTGGCCAGTAGCAGCCGCATACGGCTTGCTCGTCCTGGCACTAGGAGCCGCAACAGGGGTTTCAGGCTGGCATCTCTTGGCAGCCCCTACGGATGTACTGGCCAACATACGGTTTGTCACTTCGCTTTTTGGCTTCGCTGGCTCAACCATATTTCTCATTCGATGGTTCGATTCCTGGTTCCGCAGACACGCTGATGAAGAATTCGAGCTCAAAAGACTCCAACTAGATCTCGATCGTGCCAGCTGGGTGGTTGAGATGGCCATGGAGTGGAATGACTCTGCGGACAAAGAACTGCCACCTGAACTCGCCACAACCCTTACTCGCGGCTTGTTCACTTCGGGCGAACCTCAGCAAGCTTCATCCCATCCCAACGAAGACCTCGCCTCACTGCTCTTGGCTGCCACTGGGCTCAAATTGAACATCCCTGGTGTCGGAGAAGCGACCTTCGATTCGAAGGCGTTGAAAAAAATTGGTGATACATCAGAAAACACGAGATAGCGCGGCGGGACCAATAACCCAAGCAAAGGCCACCCAGACTGGATCAATGCTCAAGATGCCGTCGCTCACCTTCGGGGTCCCCGGGCGGCTCTGTCGTTCCCAACCGAACGCCTGCAGAAAAGGTAAGTGTGGCCGTAGCCAGGCTGCTGAGCGCGTCGCTAATTTCGGTGGCCAATAGCGCTTCTATCTGAGCCTCGCGCATTGCCACAGCGACTGGAGCGGCCTTTGTCGGTATCGACAACAACCGCGCCCGCACTACTGAAAACACTTGCTCGAGAGCCAAAGTTACTTCATTTGCTGGCACGAGCTCATCAGCCAACACGCGGGCTTCCAGCGCCACCTTTCGGCGCTGTTCCCGGGCAAGTTTCGCGCGCTCCTGCGTATAGTCCAGAATCTGTCCATCCTCATCCGTCATCAAGGCCGCCAGGCGCTGACGCACACCCCACTCGAACACAGTGTTTGGATCGAATTGGTGCTTCGCGCCGCGCCCGCTGCCTCCACGGCGCAAAACGGGAAGCGGGTCTTCTGGTCGATCGCACCACCGCCTCCCAGTACGAGCATCTCTATCAAATAGAGCTGCTATCTGATTGATTTCTATTGTTTCTTTGCCGGACATCCGTAGAGGACCTGATAGCTATTCAACGACTGCAATGCGAATTACCTGCGGTCTAACTCACAGGAAGGACCCAAACCACCTTAGAACGCGGGACCTATCCAAGCCAAGCATAAATCAGCCACGGTCTACAAATCCGACTGCTCCGCGCGCACGTTTTCCGCCAATTCCCCAAGGGTTAAGTCAGCGTACCTTTTGGGCTTGGCCCAGATAGACCAAAGCAGAGAATCAACACGACTAAGGAGACGCAAAATGGGGTGACGCTCAGGTTTGTTCATACGAACGCTCGACAACACGTAATGCATGCTCGCGGATGCTTCGGTCGGGAAATGCCGCTCAAAATCTAGATCAGACAGCGACACTCCAAATTCGGATTGAACTGAAGATAGAAACTCTTCGGCGGTATCTCCAACAAGTTCAAGCTCCTTCACGATAGACGAAGACATCGAAATTCTCTCTCGATCCACACCGGAGAACTCAGAAGCTAAATCCACGAGTCTTGCTTCGATCATTACTTTAATAATCTCCGATCAAGCAGGTGCCTTCTTCCTCGCACTCGCGCTTACAGCGAGAGAAATCCAGCGAATCTTTCAACGCCAGTCCCCATCCTAGATATGGGACGGCTTTACCTGCCGCACGAGCGCCGTCGCGCCCCAATCTACGGGCCGCTGGGGTAGGAAGCGCCGCGGCTGCTTTGCTCGCCGGGCTGGTCCAAGGACCAGCTGGACCACCGCCAGCAATCCCACCTCTCGGCTTTCGAACCACTTTTCCCGTAGCCACAGCAGTTCCTGCAAGAGCTGCCTCCTCATACCCAACTACTTCAGCTAAGCATCGCCTAACACATGGCGATGCAACAAAGCCAAATTTCTGACCTTGAACGAACCTAGCGGTCGCATTTCGATCACCGGGTCTGATTTGAGTATCACGCGGAGTCCAACTTAACCCGAAAGCGTCCGTCCTCGAAATAGGGTTGGCCGCGACATAGGAAAATTGATTCAAACCGCCATCAAGCCCGATTGGGTCCGATTGGCTGTATCTACCCAAACTCGAATCATAGTCTCGGAAGTTGTTGTAGCTCGAACCAGATCCATCCTCGACTTGCCCCGGAAAGCGCAGCGGCTGATTTATAACGGACGTTACTTCCGTCACGCCCCCAAATGGCTTGTAGTTAGCGTCCCACGCGACACTTTGAGAACCATCCGAAATCACTTGCGGCGTTCCGAGATGGTCCGAGTGAACAAAGTTCAACGCAGGAGGTCCAGCCGGGCCACTGCTCTGGGGCACTAGTCTCACTTCACCGACGTACAGATTTCGTCGTTGTGGGTTATTCCCCGCTGTGATTCGCACTACACCGGTGCCGGATGCAAACGTGTAGCTACCGACGAGATTCCACTGATCGCCATTCGTCGTCTGATCGAATGCTACTTGCGCGGTTCCGCCATCGTGATCGACGCTATAAACCGCCTGGGTCGCCGGATTGGCCTGTCCTGATGGCCACTTAACATAGACATCATAGGTATCCGTTGCCGGAACCTGGAGATCCCATGTCCCCGTATGGACCGCCGACGACGACGTTGGCACGAGGTAGAACGCATCAAGGGTCGTGATACCTCCTGTTGAGCTCTCAACAGTGACGTCCATGTTGCCAGCCGCTAGAGGGAGCGCAGAGCCATTAGTTCCCCAGATATTTCCACCCTGTCGCAGATTCACATTTACGGTCACCGGACCGTTCTGTAGGTCCAGCGTGATGGGCATCGCCGTGGTGTTCTGGTTCGAGGCAACATGAGTCAGGTACGCGTAATAGTTGCCTGCGGCTGGGATGTTGATGGTCCACGTCGCCGTGGCTGTGCCAGCGCTCGCGGGCGTCGTCAGGTAGTCCGCATTGATCGCCAGGTTGTCGCTCGCTGTCGTCCAACTGCCGGTCAGCACCGCCTGGTCTTCGTCGACCATGATGCCGCCCGCGGGTGTGTTCTGAGTTCTCTGTCGCGTGTATCCGCCGCTACCGAGATCCTCCCATTGGCTGAGCCCAGTGAACTGAGAACTCGTGTGATCGAGCACGATCTCCGAGGCTCCTGATCCCGTCGGCGCGGCGACCATCGCCAGGCGCAGCCCGTCCGCAAAGATGTACTCTCGGATTACGACGCCTTGATCGTCGGATTCAGCGATCAGCTGACCGTCACGATCGTAGTGGTAGTGAGTGGTCGAACCATCCTCGACTTTCACCACCCGCTGGCCGAGCGCATTGAGCGTGTAGACCCCGAGATTGCCGGTGCCGTCATCGACGCTCGTCAGCCGGTTACGGTTGTTGTAGCTCAGGGTGCGGCTGGTGCCATCGTGGCGTACGTCGCTGCTGGTGTTGCCACCGGCGGTGTAACCCAACGTTCGTGTACTCGCGACGCCATTGTCAGTCCTCGACACCGAGGTCAGCCGATTGTCACTCGTCCCGTAGGCATAGGTCTCAGTTAGGGTATCGGTCCCATCGACGATCGAACGACTGGTTCGGTTGCCAACCGCATCGTAGCCGTAGTCGATGTCGCCGTAGACACCAGTTGCATCGGTTAGGCGATCCAGCGCGTCGTAGACGAACGTTTGCGAACGAGCTGAGTCGATATTGTCGGTGATGGCGGTGATGTTGCTGACGCCGTCGTAGGCGATTGTGCGGTCGAAGATGGTAGGGGTCGCGATGCCCGTTAGCCGATAGTCATTATCGTAGGTCAAGGTCGCGGTTAAGCCGTTGCCGTAGGTCCAGCCGGTGAGGCCTCCAAAGGGCAGGTAGCTCATGGACGAGGCGACGTTCTCGACGCTGCCGCCGCTGGCTTGGGTCGTCACACTGCTGACGCGACTCAGCGCATCTCGAGACAGTGTCACTACCCGCCCTGATGGATACGTCGTCGTGAGCACGTTGTCAGCCAGATCGTAGGTGTAGCTCGTCACATAGGTCTGGCCACCAAACGTGCGGGTCTCGGTCAGGACGTTGCCGCGATCGTCGTAGGCGTAGGCTGTTGTCCCGCTCACATCCGCCATGGATGTCAGACGGCCAAGACCATTAGTTCCAGCATCGTAGGTATACGTCACGTTCTCCGACGTGGCCGCTGGATAGGTGATGCTGGTGACTCGTCCCAGGGCGTCATAGGCGTAATTTTCGACCACTCCGCGAGGATCCGTGGACTGGGTCATGTTGCCCGCGACGTTGTAGACATTCACCGTTGTACCGGCATCGGCGCTTGCTTCCCGAATCTGTCGATCAAGGCCATCGTACGTATACGAGGTCACGACGCCGCGAGGGTCCGTGACCTGAACCAGGTTATCCCGGTCGTCATAGACATAGTCCGTGTCGTTCTGAGCGGGATCCGTCACGGTGATGAGTCGATCGAGCGCATCGAACACGTTGGACGTGACCCGAGCATTGTCGTCCGTCATAGACGTCTGATTGTTGTTCAGATCGTAGTCGTAGGTTGTTGACTGACTAGCGCCGCCAATAATCTCTCTCAGCCGAGACAGCTCATCAAATACTCGAGTCTGGCTCTTTCGGATCGTACTGCCAGCATCACGAATGACTTCAGCGGTTTGGTTGCCAGCGGCATCGAGCGTGTACTCAATGCGCTCGCCCAGGCTGTTCTCAACAGCCGTCAATCGGTGCGCCGCGTCGTACTCGTAATCGAGCGTCGAGCTATCGGGCATCGTGATACTGGTGACCTGGCCGACAGCGTCATAGCCGTAGGTCGTGATCGCATCGCCTTGGGCAGACTTGATGGTGCTCGTCGTCAGCCAGCCGCGCGCGTTGTACGCGAGCTCAGTGACCACATCATTGACGTCTTCGATGGCCGTGGGCAGCCCGCGAGCATCGCGCGAGCTGATTTCTGTCACCTGCCCCAGGGGATTGGTGGTGGACAGTAAGTCACCGGCGGTGTCGTAGGTGAACGTTGTGACGTCGGTGACATCAGTACGCGGACCATCGATCGTCGCAATCAGACCCTGAGCGTTGTAGGTGTAGGTGGTGGTTTGCGAGGTTCCGGTGGTGGTGTAGGGAACCGTCTGTGTCTGTGTGTCCGTCGTCGTGCGTGTCAGCAGTCGACCTTCGGCGTCATAGGTCATATCGATCGTTTGGCCGGGGCGGACGATCTGTGTCGGTACACGGAAGTTGGAGTGCCAAGTGCGGGTCTCGACACGCTCATCGGGCGTGCCCACCGCCTCAGTCTTTGTGAGAAGCAAGCCATTAGAATCGAAGTCGTGGTCAGTAACGTTGCCTTCTGGATCTGTCTCGAGATCCACGTAGCCGTTCGAATCGTAGGTGCGCGATTGAACCGTCGCACCACACAAGGCGGTGGCGACTCCTTCGGTACTAACGACCCGCTCGACACCTTGAACATTCTGGGTGGTAAAAATGGATTGCTTACCGAGTGGATTGGTAAGCGTAACCGTCCCATTTGTATTGAATGCCAACGTGTTCTTATCAACACCGCCAGCGTGTTCGCTCGAGATCACGCGACCACTCGAATCGTAGTCCCATGTTGCATATCGATCACCGTTCTCGTCGGTGATGCCAGTCAGCGCATTCGGAAAAGCAGAGTCTTCGTAGTGATATGTCCGGACAGGATTGTCATTCGAAACCAACGGAGTCTCGTCTGGATACGTAACCGTCTCCAAACGCCCACTTGAATCGTACGAATAGGAATACGTGTTCGAAAGCGGATCAGAAACGCTTACAAGCTGATCAGACTGAATGACGACTGAAAGGCTTCGATTCTGGTCATCCGTGATAGATGACAGGCCATTGCTATCATAGGTAAGCGTCAACGCCTGCCCTGCTTTGTTGGTAATGGATGTTAGACGACCATCCACGTCGTACTCTTCGATCGAATCGTCCGGCGTTGTTACAGTCCACCCGTCCACAACGACAGGATTAGGCGACGTAACGATTGGCGTTAACTGAAAGTCGACATCCGAATCAGCCTCGTAGATCAACACTGGTGAGGTTGCGGCTACGGAGAACCGGTAGCTACGGCCATCGTCCCTAACTACGTCAAGCAATCCATTAAGATTGCGGACTTCACGTGAATAGCTCCACCGCCACTCACCTTCTAGGCTTCGGTAGTACCGGTCGAATCGTAGAGGTAAGTTGGTACCGATTGGACGAATATCGGAGTCTGTCTGTCGTTTACTTCCGGTACCAATCTCCATCGGATTACCCGCGACATCGCAGCTTCCCTTTTCGGGTTTGTCTTCAACCTCGCACGTACCATTTGGCTGAAGAGCCCATCCGGCGGGGCAACCACTTCCTGCCGCAGAGTTGTACATGAAATAGGTGCTAACCCCCTCGCAGCTGACGCCGGGGTTAGGCGCAGTTACAAAGCCCCATCCAGAAGATGGACTCGGGTAAGCACCACCCCAATAAGTGTTCACGGCAGCAGCGTTGAGATTGCAGCTACTGACCACATCGGAAGCGGAAGCTTCCGCTGCTAAGCATGCTGACTGAGCAAGCGATGGCGAATCGTAGTACCCGCCCGAGATGTACACGCCACAAGCAAGTGACGCGTATGAGGTTAGCGAAAGAAGGGTTAGTAACGAGAGCTTTATCAGAAGTCGACCGCTACTGAGAAGCCAAGCGGACAACTTGTTGCGTTCGGTGTGATCTCTGAGGTTGGAAAAACCACAAGAAACCTTCGGAAAACCACCTAGTGTCGACATGCTCACCCTCCCTGGTTGCAATGATCGATTGTGTGAACGAGCTGGCTAGATTCATTCACGCTACTCACTCGTCAACGACATGAAACAATCACGAACAAGAAAACGCAAGTAGAGATAAATGAACTCTCTATGAAACCGGGTCCGGAATACCACGCAGTGAGTATCTGCGAAAAGGTCGACAAGGGAACTTCGCTTTCATCTAGTGCGTTTGGCCATGGGCCAAAACGCGCAGGGACTGCCGGTGCTCGTGGACCTCACATATTTTGATCATTAGCGGAGTTCCAGCGCGCTCGCCGAAAAATCGCGCGGGAGAGGCTATGCGTGCTTGAGTCGCCAGCCGCTCCCGCGCTTAGTCGCCAAGCGCTAGCTAGGCGACCCTCCGGGAAAGATCTTAAGAGGGTCCTCACAAACGAGTACGGTACGGTCCTCACCAACGAGTATGGCAAACGCTCGCTCGTCCTCACTCATGAGGACTGACTACCTTCACAAACGAGTACGGTCCGTACTCGTTCATGAGGACGGTGATTTTTCGTGGCACTGCCATTTTTCTAGCGGCAGGGAGCCACAGTCGAAATCAAGTCCTTTCGTTTTTGAGACCGCCAGCCAGCCGAGGGCATACAGACTAGGGATGCGCGCACTCGTACGCCCCCCTTGCCTCGTCACCACCAACAGTCCACTCGACGTCAGCTGTCCAAGTGCTCGAGCCATCGAAGCTTTGCTGTTAAAACCAAACTCTCGATAGCGACTGTAGGGAAGCGAAATGTTCCCATTACTATCTGGCCCAAGGTATTCACAGGCCGCCATCATCAGAAGATGTGGCGACCTGCCGGTTAGTTTTTGATACTCGGCGCTGTAGACGACACGTTTGGGTATCTGACCAAATCGCTCTCGCCTCTTTCTTGGAGCCACGCGAGATCAAGGTCTTTGATCGGCAGTTGAAGTAGGCCCGCCGGCTATTCTTGGGACTATTTGGTATCGAAGAACACGCGCCGGAGCGGCAAACCGTGTTGGGACAACTTCCCATATCCCCTGAATCTCGTAACCTTTAGCCCGCAGCGTAGCGATGGTGCTATTCAGCGCGTGATCGCCTAGATCCTCAGCTTCAAAACGATTTAGGGAACCTGCCTCCAGCGCCTCAAGAATGCGTAGCGCTTTCGTGTTCTTTCGGGGTCGGTTACTATCGAGGGCGTGTTGTTTGGCGACGACACTTCCCACCTCACGATCGTGTAACACTAGCCCCGCATTCGTGCGGGGTATCTCCATTACGCGGCCCCCTTATCTTGCAGTACGAAAGCTTCGAGATAGTCTCGGGTCGAGAACATGGCAGCGTTGCCCATGAAAAAACTCGGGACCAGATTTAGCCGTTTTTCATGGCGCCATTGCGTAACAGAGGAAATCCCCAAACTCTCTCGGAGGGCTGTTCGGCGCTCAAACGTGGGATTAAGACCATGATCGGCTACAAGCCGGTCGATCTTCTCTTCGGTACTGAGAATCATGTATCACCTTACTTTAATGAGGTGATACCAACTGTAATGGTCGATCCCAGGTGGGAATCAATAGGGCTCTTTAACACCCCCCCTATCGGCGTTTTCATATGAACGCGCAACGGCTTGCGCGAGAAGTGCCGTTACCTGCATCTTCTGAGCGTCATTCAAGTTCGCAGATCGCTTCATCTCTTTAAGCTTGTCCTTCTTCATTCCGAGCGACCGAGCGATTGGCGCTGTACCGAAAAGTAACGCCAAGCCCGCAAGGATGAACGCACGCCCTTTTACGAAACGATTGCTACCGCTAGGGTTCTTGAAAACCTCGGTCGGATCCTCCCCTGTCGACATACGGCGGAACATATCAACCAGGTCATCAAGATGCTCAGCGATCACCTGACTATCGGGATAATCGTGCTCTCTTTCCCTAGCCTGTAGCACCTCCAAGATTCGCGTGTAATTCGAAAGCCGCTTCTTGGAAATGTGCTGATCCGTAAGCTCCTCTACCGATGAGACCTCATAGGCCTCGAATATCACTTTCACAGCACGATCGGCTGCCGCTTGTTCTTCTTGCCCCATCGAATCGCCTCCTTATTCGCCCGCCAGCCTTGAACCGTATCTGACCAAAACTCCAGCAGCTCAGCCTTATCCTCTACTCGCAAAGAGTGATCGTAGTGCCGGCCACCAGCCGTCTTCCTGCGAGAAGCAGGACGCTCGATCTGATCCACAAGGTCAAAAGGCGCCCCAAGCTCACAGCAATGAGTGTGAAAGGCAGTGCGGAAATCATGGAACGTCCACGGTGCAATCTGCGCCCGCTCTGTCATACGGCGTCTGAGGGCTCCACGACTGCCATTGGAGATCTCGCCTGTCCTGGTGAAGAACCAATCGCCAATCGGCGGGCAGTCCTCGAGCTGCGCTCGCGCCAGCTCTGGCAATTCAAGTATCTGCTCCACCTGGGTCTTCTGGATTCGGATGCGCCACCGTCCGTCCACTACATCTCGTCTGCGAATCGTCGACACATCCGACCAAATCCGAAGCGGCACCAACATCGAGAATCGAACCAACTGTTTGTAGGGGTACCGCTCATCGCCGGCCGCATCCCAGATAGCAACCATCTCCCGAGGCTCCAGGACGCGATCTCGCACCGCCATGGGGTGGGGTTTCGGAATCCGTGCCAGTGGCGATAGGTCGATCAGGGACCACTGCCAGGCGCGCTTAAAGAACGCGGTGAGGCTCGCATGAGCATTGTTCACCGCCGCCCGACCTCCACTGGTTGACCGCTTGTCTGCCGCAGCGGCACTTTCGACCTCATCAAGCAGCTTCTGACAGTCTGAGGGTGCGATGTCCCGGATATGGTGTCGATCCCACCGGTTTCCGATTCGCCGGCGCAGGTATCGATAGATCTCCTGGGATCGCGGCGCGAGCTTAGCGACGTGTCTGGCTTCGTAGCGTTCCCAGACGTCTGGAAACATCACCGCGTCTGGATATGGAGCAAGACCAGCTTTAACTCGGCGCCGCACCTCTTCGGCCGCTTCACGCGCCTGAGAAAGCCCCATAGCCTCACCAGAGCCATGGTAATACCCAATGGTGCGCATGCCTGCGCCGCGCAGCTGAAGCTCCCAAGCAAACAAGCTGCGACTGCTAACGCTCAGATAGAGCCCAGATGAGCCCTCGTCCTTGTAGTAGACCTTGCCTTTCCGCGGTGGTTGGAGCTTGCGGAGTTTGGCGTCTGTCTTAAACCGCCCTAGTACCGTTGGCATGTATTGAAACCGCGCTTACCCTACGCCTTACCCTACAAAGGCATTGAAACGTACTTAAACAGGATTTAAGGGTAGTATCTACCCGTGAACAACAAAAAGGCTGGTTTTCAGAGGTTTGAGATCGGGCAAGCATACGTTTTGAAACACAGTGAAATGCCTAATTTCCTGTGACTCCTAACGGAACTAGCCCGGTGATCTCCCCCCAGTGATCCGGGCCTTTTTTAGGTCAATTTTGAATTCGCTCGCAAAGCGAGCGCATTCAAAAATGACCAGATTCAAACCTCGAGAGAGCGACAGAGCATGGCCAAGGCAGTGCGAAGCACAGCCTGCCATGTCTCGAGAGCGTCCATCCCCTATTTTGAATTCGCTCGCAAAAAAATGACCAGATTCAAACCTCGAGAGAGCGACAGAGCATGGTCAAGGCCGTGCGAAGCGCAGCCTGCCATGTCTCGAGAGCGTCCATCCCCTATTTCGAATTCGCCTCCACGACCCTCTCTATTTCCCCAGTTCTCAATAGGAAACTAAATGAAAGCCCAACCAGCGCAACCCACCGAATTCACCCTCGAAGAAGTGACCGCCTGGCTCGCGGGCCTCAGCGATGAAGCTCGATCTGTCATCGAAACCGCGATCGATAGTGAGCTGGCGAGAAAGCATGAGCAGCAGCGCATGTCAGCTGAAAATCGCCATGAGGGCTTGACGCACTAGCGCGAAGCTTTGCCTAACGCATCGCGCAGTCCTTCCGTCCAGCCACTCGCCCAAAACACCAGGTTTGAGCCTTTGACAAGAACGACGTCCCCGCTGGAAAGAGAATCTGCCAGCGCCTGAGTGTCGATATCTGCTGCCTGGGCATGCCATCCGAGGCGCTGATCAGCAGGCAATGCTTCATACAAATTGCGCATCTCGGGCCCAACGGCCAATACCTCGATCCCTGCCGGCACCGAGCTGGCAAGCCCGCGATGCGCAGCCTCGCTCATCTCGCCAAGCTCAAGCATGTCGCCGACAATAGCCACCCGGCGCGAAGTTCCGGACGCTTGCTCAGGCAGGCTGGACAATGCAGCGGCCATGCTGTCCGGGTTCGCGTTGTAACTGTCGTCCACGACCGTAACCCCCCGAATATCGCTCCGGCTGCCGCGACCGGCGGGAACCAGTGATGCGGATAACTCAAGCGCTGACTCTATCGGTAACCCGGCTGCCAACATTGCCGCGACAACCGAGGCAACCGTGGTGCCACGGTGTCGCCCTCCGCCAGGCACGCTTGCTGTGATACGCCGGCCATCCACCGCAAGCTCGATACTGTCACCGGACATCGACAGGCAGCGCACTCGCGCATCCCGGCTATCACCGAAGGTCACGATCGGAAAGCCCGATGGCAGTCCTTTTGCAGCAATCTCATCATGTACAACAAATGGAGATTCAGGCTTTAAGCCACTGATAATTGATGTTTTTTCAGCGCGGAGCTCATCGATATCGACAAAGTTGCCAATGTGCGCGCGCTGCACGTTCAAGAGAATCGAAACCGTCGGCGCTGCGAGATCAGATAGCGGCCCAATCTCACCGGGATGATTGGTACCGATTTCAACCACCGCATACTTTGTACCTTTAGGGATGCTCGCAAGCGTCAGTGGTACGCCGAGATGATTATTCAGGCTGGCCGCCGACCGGTGAGTGGCGCCGAGGCAAGCCAACGCCTCCGCGAGAAATTCTTTCGCCGTGGTCTTGCCGCTGCTACCGGTGATGGCAAATAACTGCTCGCTCGCTCGTTGTCGCCCTACTCTACCAAGTGTCCAGAGGGCATCAATGCAATCGTCAACGACGAGCAGCTTGTCACCAGGCGTGCCCGGCTCGATGCCGTCGAGGGCAAAACGGGATAGACGGGATACCAGCGCCCCGGCCGCCCCTCCCGCGAGCGCAGCGGCAACGAAATCATGCCCATCCCGAGGGCTAACCGGCACGTTGAATCGACCACCAAGATCCGCAGGAATCGCAACAAACAGATCGCCTTGGGAGATGCGTCGGGAATCGATGCAGAAGCCCAAAATATCTGGGCCACTGGCTGCGTCCAGACAAAGCGCAGCACTCAACTCAGACCAGGACCAAAGCACTGGCGCCTCTTCGGACCCTTGTTCCTTCAGCATCGTAAATCAACAAATAGCTTCAGCATCTCAATCAACACTCTTCTCCAGCCAACCGGCTGCGATGGTTTAGCCCAGTGTGACCCTGTCTCACCGCGAGACAGTCCTCTACCTCAGTTGCGAGCGGGCACCCAAGCAGTTGCATTGGCTGTTCGAGTTGAGCCAGCATCGCGACGCTGACATGCTACCCGCTTGTGAGAACGCGGCACACCTGGCGTCTATCGCACGCAGCGGTACGGACCAGAGCGCTTGCATCGAGCACATTTGAAGTGCTCACTCGATGAGCAGCTTATTTACAGGCCGTCACGTCTTTGGGTGTCGAACTAAATAGCCAATCAGAGCTTTCAAACCAGTCAAAAGGGCAATGCCAGTGAGAGGTTTCTTTCGAGCAGTGGGGCGAGCATTCACGTTTGCCCGCACTGCTACGGCCAATATCATATTTCTGATCTTCATCGTCATTGTGTTGTCGATTCTGTTCGCACCGTCAGATGCAGTTCGAGTGCCAGACAGCGCGGCACTGGTTTTAGAACCATCCGGCGTGATCGTGGAGAAGGCCAGCGTCCGCGACCCAATCAGCTTGCTGACGGGCCCCTCGGCCCTACCCGAAACCGCTCTTGGCGATGTGCTCACCGCAATTGAGCGCGCCACCGATGACGACAGAATCGATACGATTGTCCTGAAGCTCGATCAACTCGCTGGCATCAACTCGACGCAGGTCACCGCCATCGAATCTGCGCTTAAGTCGTTTCGTGCGCAGGACAAACAGGTGCTGGCTTACGGCAGCTTCTTTGGCCAGCAGCAGTACCAACTCGCGAGCGCCGCTGACGCTGTCTATCTGCACCCCATGGGAGCCGTGCTCCTGGAAGGCTACGGCATCTATCAACCGTACATTAAGGGTCTGTTGGACCGCTTGAAGGTTAACGTAAATGTGTTCCGAGTGGGCACGTACAAGGCTGCTGTCGAGCCATTCACCCGGGACGATATGTCCGCCGCCGCAAGACAAAACTTCTCGGAACTGATCGCAGGCTTGTGGCAACAGGCGTTGCAGCGAATCAGCGGCAATCGATCTCTGACCACCGAGGCGGTCAACGCTTACGCACAGAATTTCCCCGGCCTGATAAACGCCGCCGGTGGCGACATGGCACGCGCTGCGATTGAAGCACGCCTCGCAGATGAATTGATGACACCCGACCAATTTAACCGGAGGGTGGCGGAGCGTGTCGGCGTCTCAAGCGAAGACGGTGCTGGCTTTGAGGGCATCACGATGACCGAGTACCTGTCGGCGACGAACAGACCGGAGTTGCCTTCGAATAACGACAAGGTCGCCGTCATCACAGCCACGGGAACCATCATGGGCGGCGTTGATGGACCCGGGCTAATGGGTGCAGATAGCGTGATCGAACTGATTCGCCAGGTGCGCGATGACGACAGCATCAAGTCCCTGGTTGTTCGCATCGACTCACCCGGAGGCAGTGTGCTGGCGAGTGAGCTCATTCGCCAGGAGATTGAGCTGGTTCAGCTAGCCGGCACACCTGTCGTTGCGTCTTACGCCGGGACATCGGCTTCAGGCGGTTATTGGATTTCTGCAACGAGCGATCACATCGTCGCCGCACCGTCCAGCGTCACCGGCTCCATTGGCATATTCAGCATCGTTCCGACATTGAATGAGTCGGCGAGCAGCATCGGTATCGAGACGGATGGCGTTGGCACAACCCCCCTGTCCGGCTCGCAAAGCCTGCTGTCACCGATGACCGAAGAGTTCGCATCAGTACTGCAGAGCAGTGTTGAGCACGGCTACCAACGCTTCCTGAATCTCGTGGCCCGAGGTAGGGATATGACACCGGAGGCCGTAGATGAAATCGCGCAGGGTCGCGTCTGGCTAGGCGAACGCGCTCTTGAGCTGGGCCTGGTGGATAGCCTCGGTGACCTGGAAGATGCTATCGAAGTGGCAGCCGAGATAGCCGAACTTGGTGACGACTACGACGTGTTGCACGTCAAGCGTAAGCTCACCCCACAGGAGCAGCTACTGGCGCAGCTTGCTGATCAAATGGGGAGCGTATCGCTCGCGCCATCTCTGCTAGGCCGCGCCGGTACTGCCGTGAGCGTCGCCAGGTACAAAGCTGACGCCGAAGACGCGCTGGCAACGCTACTGATGGCCACCGAACGACCAACCAACATGGCGCTTTGTGAAGCCTGCCGAGTCACGTCGAACGGACGCTAAGGGAATCGCCTAGCACTCTCCCAACACTCTCCCAGCACTCTGCTCGAGTGCTGGGCTCGTTGAGGCGATCGCCTCTGGACTGCCGCTTGCGCCGCGCTTGGCTAAAGTTAAAAGAGGCGGAATCTCGGACGTGAGCCTGAACCACGACCTACGCGACGGCCGGTACGGCGGCGGCGCATTCGGGATTGCAGTTCCCGTCGTTTCACATCGAGATACTGCTTACGCGAAATATTCGAGTTTCGATTGCGCGACGCTTCTTCCTTGCGGTATCGGCAGAAATCGTCAAACGCTTCCATCTCGTGCTTCAGGTCTTTAACCACCAGCTCCACCATGATGGCGTCGTCGATGTAACCCAGCACAGGAATTTCGTCGGGAATCAGATCCGCAGGATCAGCGAAGTATTTGAGCGCAGCGAGTACATTGCCTCGCTCCTTGGCGGCAAGCGCCCACTCCTCGTCCTCAAGCATGTCGACCAGCGACTGCAAGCGTTCAATCCGAGACCGAACGAAGGCCGGTACCGATGCCGCCTTGATTTCCTCAATAACCGCTGCGGCCTGCTTGATGACCGTGGGTTCATCGTCAGCACTCACACTGTCGCGAGCTTTCTTCATCAGCTTTCGGAAGTAGCGAAGGTCCGCATCTTCCAGATCAAACGTCACACGCAACGGCATGCCTTCCCCCTCAGTAGTAAATCAATTCGAACGCGCCAGCTGAGCGCCCCCGCACTATACCCCACCCCCGCGCTGGCGAAACCCACATTGGAGGTGATCCGCAGGTGGATCGGTCACGTCCGACGATGCCGCTGCCAGTATTCCGACGTGTCGCTCTTTATCTCTCTGGCCAGCAGGCATATGCCAAACAGGTTAGGCAAGGTCATGAGCGCAATCGTGATCGCTGAGATCAGCCACACCAGCGACGTATCGACAACGGCGGCGAGAAAGAACCCGAGCACATAGACTACTCGATAGGGTAGAACGGATCGGGCACCAAACAGATACGTCATCGCGCGATCACCGTAGTACGACCAGGCGAGCGCGGTAGAAAACGCGAACAATACGAGGGCAACGGTTACCGCATCACCGCCAAACTCGCCAAAGAAACTGCGCTTGAAGGCCTCGCGCGTGAGCGGAACGGAGTGCAGCAAAGATTGGCCACTGAGGACGAGCGTTGAATCGACCGGAGAGCCACCAGCGATCTCAAGCGAACCGGTAAACGGATCACCGTCAGCGGTTGCAACGACGACATTTTCCGCAATCGAGCGGTTGTGCAGCACCGTGAAATCACCAGCTTGTACAGCGCCGCCGACAACGCTGATGACCCCCTCATAGGCGACGACCGGGTCATCTTCGGGCGGCGTCAGATCGAGATGAGCCGACAACTGTGCAACATGCACAGCGTTCGATTCGGCGTAAACGCCGGCGACGACCTGAGTGTCGAAGGGCTGGAATTCGTTGTCGAACTTTTCGTTCCATACACCCGACGACAGAATGACGACTCCGGTTAACGTACAGATGATGATGGTGTCGATGAATGGCTCGAGTATCGACACCATGCCCTCCGACACCGGCTCATCCGTTCGCGCAGAGGCGTGCGCTATGGGCGCACTGCCCTGGCCAGCCTCGTTAGAAAACAGGCCTCGATTGACACCGCGGTTAAAGGCATAGGCGAAACTTGCACCGAGGAAACCGCCAGCAGCAGCACTACCCGTGAAGGCACCTTCAAACACCGAGATAAACGCCGGTCCAACCTCACCCAGATTCGACACCAGAACGGCCAAGGCGGCGACGGCATATAGAACACCCATTGCAGGCACGATGCGGGCCGCAACATAAGCAATACGGTGAATACCACCCAGAATGACGGCTCCAAGAAGCAGCGCAAGTGCACCACCGGTGGCCCACGTTGGCCAGCCAAAGGAGGCCTCGATACCAGCGGCCATGTTATTGCTTTGAGGCAATGAGCCCGTGCCGAAAGAACTGATGACGGTCGCGAGTGCAAACAGCACTGCCAGCCACTTCATGTTCAAGCGCCGCTCCATGAAGTACATCGGACCGCCGGCCATCTCGCCTTTGTCGTCTTTAACTCGATACTTATGTGAGAGGCTGACTTCGACATATTTGGTCGTCATGCCGACGAATGCAGTCATCCACATCCAGAACAGGGCAGCCGGGCCACCCAGGAAAATGGCGAAGGCAACGCCACCAAGGTTGCCGGTGCCGACTGTGCCGGACAGCGCGGTCGACAGCGCTTCAAAGTGGCTGGTATCTCCGGGCTTCTTGTCATCTTTGTTTCTGCCCAGCAACACCGAAAAGGCGTGCCGGAAGAAGCGAATCTGTGGGAAGCCGAGGTAGAGCGTGAAGAACAGTCCCACGCCTAACAGCAGGAAAGGGAAATAGATTGCGCTACCGAGCAGCGAATCGAGCAAGTTCAGGCCGTCAGTGAAGATATCCATCAGTTGCTGCTCACCCACCAAAGCCGCTGAGGGCTCTTTCATTCGAACCGCTGAGGGCTCTTTCAAATCCGCTGAAGGCTCTATTAAGAACAAAGAAGATCTCGTTCTGCTCGATAACGCCGCGCAACGCAGCGCTGCCCGGGCCGGTTGCGAACGCAGCGACGTCTTCGCCAGCATGGGTTTCGACAGCCATCGGCACACCAGCGTGTTGCTGATAATCAGACTTCGTCGTATCTATCCCTGCAAGATCCTGCGGTGGGTTTCGGTGGCCCGGTCCGTTGGCATACCCCAACGTGGTGTAGGGCTGGCCTTGAGCGTCTTTCATCACGGCACCGCCGAGAGCAACCGCTTTGCCCAGGATCGGATTGCCGCGCCTCGGATAGCCCGCGATGGTCAGCGTGTGCGAGTGATCAGCAGTCACCAATGTCAGCGTATCGGCGGCACTGGTCATCTCCTGAGCAACAGCGACCGCATCGGACAATGCGACGGTATCCGTCAGAGCGCGATACGCATTACCAAAATGGTGTGCATGATCGATTCGGCCCGCTTCAACCATCAGAAAATAGCCCCGCTCCGCACCGTCCGGATGATTCTGCAAATGACTGATGGCCCGCGCAGTCAGTTCAGCCAGCGACGGCTCGCCACCGGGATCATCGCTTCGATCCGCATCAAAGCGCATGTGCGACGGCTCAAACAGCCCAAGCACCTGGCGCGCATCTGTCTGTTTAAGCTGGGCTGCGTTCCATACGAAAGCCCGGTCCGGCGCAGCTGCCTGCCACTCACGAGTGAGATCACGACCATCGTCTCTGGCGCCGCGCACGTCGGGATACTCAGGATCAATCATCTCCTTGGGTAGAAATTTCTCCCGGCCACCAGCGAGCGCGATATCAACGCCGTCACCGTAGGCCATCTCGACAAACTGGGTTGCTATGTCGATGCACCCTGCTTTCCTTGCGGCGTCTGACATATCGCTGTCCGCCTCCCAGTTGCGATCAACGGTGTGGGCGTATGTTGCTCCGGGCGTTGCGTGGGTGAGCGTTGCCGTTGACACCACGCCGGTTGCATAACCGTTTTCCTCAGCCGCTTCCAACAGCGTTTTTACCAGCGCTTTTTCTTGAGATTGGCAGATACCGCGGGCAGCTTGGTCATCGACACCGAACACCCCCATCTTCGTTTTTACCCCGGTCATGATTGCACTCATCGTGCCAGCAGAATCGGGCACCTGGGCGTTGGTGTTGTAGGTCTTTACCAACGCGACATTCTCGAACCGCTCGAATGACAGCGAGTTCTCTTCACCAGGCTCACCACGCTGTTGACCGTCAAAAATTCTCGCGGCTGTAATGGTGGAGATGCCCATGCCGTCACCGATAAACAGGATGACGTTGCGCGCCTTGGCCGTCGGTTCATCATCGGCTGCGCTGACCCAGCCGGCGACCAATGCAAGCGATGTGACAACACAGGACTGGGTAAATCGTTTGATTGAGAACTTCATGCACGCTTCTCCCGCATGGTGACAAACTCTTCCGCCGCGGTTGGGTGAATGCCGATGGTGCGATCAAAGTGCGCCTTCGTCGCGCCCGATTGCATGGCCACCGCCATGCCTTGAATGATTTCTCCCGCATCAGGGCCTGCCATATGAATGCCGACAACGCGATCATCTGACCGGCGCACAATGAGCTTCATCATCGTCTTCTCATCGCGACCAGTAAGCGTGTGCTTCATCGGTTTGAAGGTCGATTCAAAGACATCGATCTCGTAGCGAGCCGCGGCCTCTTCCTCAGTCAGCCCACAGGTACCGATATTGGGTTGGCAAAATACTGCGGTGGCGATGTTGTCGTAGTCCATAGTCCGGCTTTCGCCGTTGTAGAGGTTGGCCGTCAGTACCATCGCCTCGGCAATCGCAACCGGCGTCAACTGAAAGCGATCAATCACGTCACCAATCGCGTAGATACCCGGCACTGATGTCTGAAAGGCATCATCAACAATCACGGCATTGCCTTCCGAGAGCTTCACCCCTGCGGCTTCCAGGCCAAGATTCTCCGTGTTCGGCCGACGGCCAATGGCAGCCATCACGAAGTCAACGTCGAGCGTTTCGCCATTACTGAGTTTGACGCTATCGCCATCATCTGAATGCTCGAGCGATTCGACGACGGTGTTGAGATGAACCCGAATACCCTGTTTGCGGATCTCGTCGAGCACAAATTTGCGGATGCCCAGGTCAAAACCGCGAAGTGGGACATCACCGCGGTAGATAAGGTCAACCTCCGCGCCAAGCCCTTTAAATATGCCGGCAAACTCCACCGCGATATAGCCGCCGCCAAGCACCATCACCCGCTTGGGAAACTCTGGCAGATAGAACGCATCATCGCTGACGATGACGTGCTCGCTGCCCGGGAAATCAGGCCGGGATGGCCTTGAGCCGGTGGCTACCAGAATCCGCTCCGCCGTGACCTGCCTGCCATCGATTTCCAGTGTGTGTGCATCCAGCAGCACAGCCCTGCCCTCAAACAACGTCACACCCGCGTTGTCCAGCAGCGTTCGGTAGATGCCGTTCAAGCGCTCAATTTCCCGGCTCTTGTTATCGCGCAGCGTTGGCCAGTCGAAATCGTTCACTTGAGCGTCCCAGCCATAAGCGGCTGAGTCCTCAACATCGTGAGCAAAATGCGATCCGTAAACGAACAACTTCTTCGGCACACAACCGACATTGACGCAGGTACCGCCCAGGTACGTGCTTTCAGCGACAGCAACGCGGGCACCAAAGCTGGCTGCCATGCGTGAGGCGCGAACGCCACCTGAACCTGCTCCAATGACAAAAAGGTCGAAATCGTAAGACATAAAAAGAGTCACACCTGATCTGTTGAGTTGCGCCTGGAACAGAACCTTCGAACCCTAATCGAGGAACCGGCTATAGCGCGAGATTTCCTCGGCAGACTACTGCATCAAGCCCCAATTGCAATGTAGCCTGTGCATCGCATAATGCCGCCGCGTTCACTCGGTCTGCGCCCCGGCAACGACATTCGAGCGGAACGTGGCGCACTAGTAGCACGCGCCATGCAAGCCAGCGCCGGTAGAACCCAACAGTCAGGAGCAGCAATGAGCAAGGAAGATTCTTCGAGCGCCAACAGCGGTGCAGCTAACGGTGCCACCCGGATGCTGCAGACGCTGGTGGATGCCGGTGTCGATACCTGCTTCACCAACCCCGGCACATCCGAGATGCACTTTGTGGCCGCAATCGATCAGCAGCAAGGCATGCGTTCGATTCTCGGGTTGTTTGAAGGCGTTGTTACCGGCGCTGCTGACGGTTATGCGCGCATGGCCGACAAACCGGCCTGCACGCTGCTGCATCTGGGGCCTGGGCTTGCCAACGGCCTGGCTAATCTGCACAACGCTCGACGGGCGCACACGCCTGTGATCAATCTCGTTGGCGAGCACGCTACTTATCATCGCGAACTGGATGCACCACTCACCGCTGATATCAATGGTTTTGCGGAACCGGTCTCAGGCTGGATAAAGACCTGTAACAGCGCCGATGAGCTGGCTGGCGCAGCGGCCGACGCTGTCACCGCCTCCCTCCAGCCTCCCGGTCAAATTGCTTCGCTCATTCTGCCCGCCGATACAGCCTGGACCGACACCCAGGTCACCGCAGAGCCAAATCCGCTGCCCGTTCGCACCAGCGTGACCGACGCGCAGATCGAAGGCGTCGCAGCTGTGCTGCGCAGCGGCGAGCCCTGTGTGTTTTTGCTGGGTGATATAGCCACCCGCGAGCAGGCTCTGGACACGTTGGGCAAAATCTCTGAGCACTGCGGCGCTACGTTGTTGGGCGATACATTCCTTAGCCGACAGAGCCGGGGTGCAGGACGCGTGCCCCTTGATCGCCTACCCTATTTTGCCGAGCAGGCAATTGAAGTACTGGCGCCGTTCAAGCACCTGATTCTGGTTGGAACCAAAGCGCCGGTATCCTTCTTTGCCTATCCTGGCGTGCCCAGCACACTGGCTGGTCAGGACACTCAAATTCATTCTCTTGCTGGCGTCGGCGATGATATTCACGGCGCTCTGGACGGCCTGGCTCAGGCGCTTGGCGCAGACAAGCTCGCGCCGCCCCGGGCCGAGCTTGCACTACCAGGGCTACCCTCGGGCAGTCTGGATCTCGCCGCGATCGGCGCTGCGGTTGCGACTCTGCTGCCTGAAAATGCGATCGTTATGAACGAAGCGGCAACCTCTGGCTTTGCTATACCCGGCCCCACGGCAACGGCTGCGCCCCACGAGTGGCTCGACCTCACCGGTGGCGCGATCGGTATGGGCATCCCGGCTGCAACCGGTGCGGCCGTCGCCTGCCCGGATAGGAAGGTAGTTTGTCTGCAGGCAGATGGCAGCGGTATGTACACCCTGCAAGGGCTTTGGACACAAGCTCGAGAAGGCCTGGATGTGACCACGGTCATCTTTGCCAATCGCAAATACGCCATCCTTCAGGTTGAGCTGATGCGCGTGGGCGTGGGCAACCCGGGCCCCAAGGCATTCGACATGCTCGATCTGTCACGGCCAGATCTGCAGTGGGTGTCCCTGGCTCAGGGCATGGGCGTGCCAGCGGAGCAGGCAACCAGCGCGGATGAGTTTGTTGCTGCATTAAGGCGCGGTCTTGAGACGCCTGGCCCATATCTGGTGGAAGTGCTCTTGTAGACTCCGCATTTAAACTCGCACGGATTCGAGGACGCACGACGTGAGAATTACTCTGTTCGGAACAGGCTATGTAGGGCTTGTCACCGGAACCTGTTTTGCTGAGATGGGCAACGACGTGATGTGCGTCGATGTCGATAAAGACAAGATCAAAGCGCTCCTTCGAGGCGAGATCCCCATCTTTGAGCCTGGCCTGGAATCGATGGTTCAGGCAAATACGGCCAGCGGTCGCCTGGACTTCACAACGGACGCAGCAGCTGGGATCGACCACGGCGAGATCATCTTCATCGCGGTCGGCACGCCGTCGGACGAAGATGGCTCGGCAGATCTCAAATACGTGTTACAGGTGGCTGATACCATCGGCTCGCACATGACCTCACGCAAGGTGATCGTGGACAAGTCCACCGTACCGGTGGGCACCGCAGACCAGGTTCGCGAAACGATCGTCGCTGCACTGGCCAGGCGCGGCGCTGACGTCGAGTTCGACGTAGTTTCCAACCCGGAATTTCTCAAAGAAGGCGCAGCAGTCGCGGATTTCATGAAGCCTGACCGGGTTGTGATCGGCAGTAGTGAGCAATGGTCCAAGGAAATGCTCGACCGCCTGTACGCCCCCTTTAATCGCAACCACGACAAGATCGTGCATATGGACGTTCGCTCCGCCGAACTGACGAAGTACGCAGCAAACGTGATGCTGGCCACCAAGATCAGCCTGATGAATGAGTTTGCGAATCTTGCCGAACGTCTCGACGCCGATGTCGAAGCGGTGCGCAGGGGAATCGGTTCAGACCCGCGGATCGGTCATCACTTCATCTATCCGGGCGCCGGTTACGGCGGCTCCTGCTTCCCCAAAGACGTTAAGGCCCTTATCCATACCGCTGGGGACATTGGCTACGACGCTGAGATCATCCGCGCAGTTGAGGCGGTCAATCAACGCCAGAAACATGTGCTTGTAGACAAGATCATCGAGCATTTTGGCGGCAAGCTGGATGGTCTGACGTTCGCTCTTTGGGGCCTGGCCTTCAAACCAAACACCGATGACATGCGTGAAGCACCGGCGCGCTCCGTGATGGAGAGCTTGTGGCAACACGGCGCCAACGTTCGCGCCTACGACCCTACCGCCATGGACGAGGCACAACGCATCTACGGCAAGCGCGACGATCTGACGCTCTGCGAGAAACGCGATGAAACGCTCAAAGGCGCCAGCGCGCTCATCATCATCACCGAATGGAATCAGTTCCGCTCCCCGGACTTTGAGATGTTGCGCGGCGCACTGAAACAGCCGGTGATCTTCGATGGGCGCAATCTGTTTGAGCCTTCGATCATGCGCGATTTAGGCTTCAGTCACTACAGCATCGGGCGTCCGTCTGTCCGCGCAGGCGAGTAGACACCTCGTTCCAGCGAGGCAGGAAGCAGAGTGTGCTCACTTTGAGCGCGCCCTGCGTCTGCTCAGTTTACGGACGCATCCTCAGCCGACGCAGTAAACAGCAGGGCCTGAAGATCTGACGGATCGGCAAGATACAAAGGCTCCTGGCTCTCCAGCCAAAGATCCACCGCCAGGTCACGTTCCTGTGCCGCTTTGGTATCGATCTGCCAATACTGCAGCCAGTTGTCCTGCCACTCCCGGCACCAGGGCTGATGCGAGCTAAGCGAGCACACTGGCTTTTTGCCGCGGTCACGCTCAGGCAATGCAAAGTGGTCGCCAACGCGCTCGTCCAAACGTTTTTCAAACGGCAGCCTCAACCAGAAACGACTGCCGCGACCGGGCTTGGACGTTGTCTCGATGTCACCGCCCATCGTATCCAGCAGGGCTTTGACGATCGACAGACCCAAGCCGCTACCTATTGAAGCACCACCAACCAGCGAATCTGCAGCCTCCTGGCTATCGCTTGTACTGAGTTGGGTGTATGGCTCGAAGATCTGCTCAAGCTGTTCGCTCGACATGCCGACTCCAGTATCGCTCACTTCCACACTGAGCCCACGCTCTTCACGCAGCCGTACCAACAACCAGCCATCGCGCGTGTTCTTGATTGCGTTGCTCAGCAGGTTAACGAGGATCTGACGCAGTTGGGTGGGCTCGCCATACCAATAGCGCGGTAGATTCGGCGACAGATCCAACAGCAACCGATTACCGCGCAGAGCTGCATCATTCACCATCCATCGGCAAACGTCTTCAGACAACTCAAGCAAGTCAAACTGCTCCTCGCGCAGTACAAACTGGCCGGCCTCCATGCGCGCTAAATCCAACACGTGATTGAACAGCTTGACCAGGGCATCGCTACCCTGGCGAATTGCTGTGCGCATGGATTGTTGGTTGTCGCTCAAGCCATCGGATTCGAGCAGATCGGCAGCGTTGCTGATTGTCATCAACGGTGTGCGCAGCTCATGACTCATGATGGCAAGAAATCGTGCACGAGCACGCTCGGCGGATTGCGCCGTGGCCAGCGCTTCGCGCATGGACTGCTCTCGCCTGTCGCGGTTGAGCAACACATAGTAAGCGCAGAGCGACAGCATGATGCTGACGGCGCTGACATTGATCAACGTCAACGGATGTTGCCAGAGCAAGTCCTGCGGTGACGCCCTATACGCAACCCAAAAGATAGCGAGCAGACACAGAGGCCCCCAGACGAATACGTGTTGTTTGCGGCCAAACAGCGCAACGTAAACCGGCGGCAATAAAAACCACACGACGCCAATGTGTATCAGATCCCGGTTCAGCTCCATCACGATGAGCTGATAGATGCAGAGGCTGCCGACTAACAGATGGATGGCTGCCGAGCGGCCAAGCCTTTTGTTATTCAGCTGAACAACTAGCGCGAAGATAACCTCCACCAGCAGCAGCATCGCGTTGCGAGCGGTATCCGCCAGAAGGATCACCAGCACGAAGGCTGCCCCGAGGATCAGCGGTATGAGCAGATACAGGCGCCAGGAGGTTGTGTTGTGTTCAGCATCCATGCCGTTGACTTGAAACCCTTTAATGCGGCCACGAAAGCCGTGCGCCGGATCCGCACAGTACCAGCTTACGGACGACTAACCGGCAGCTTGGCCGGCGAAGACCGGGAAATTTAACAAAGCCCTTGAAACTGTATTTTTATACAGCTACTGTTTCCGACCCCTGTACATAAATACAGCTTTTCTGAGAGGCTTTTCCAGGCAATAGCGGATCTAAGCAGTGGCAAGTTTAAGCAGTAGCAAGCCTAAGCAGTAACGAGCTAACACGAGAATCGCGTAAGCACGCGCCAGCCCAGACAAGCACGCAACTCGAAGACAAGCAACTCGAAGATAAACAGCGGAAACAAGCCAGAAACACTAGAGGCTCGGTCAATGACGATATTCCAAACCAATGACCACAGTGGTCAACGAGACATGGCCCATGCAAGCACACAGGCGCCGGCCGCTCTTCTGAAACACCCGCACTTGTGGCGCGCTGGCCAAATGCACCAGTACGGGCGTAACACCACCAGCAGTGGCTTCAGCCAGCTCGATGCTGCTCTCGGTGGCGGCTGGCCAGAAGCAGGCCTGACGGAATTGCTATGCAGCAGTGCGGGCATCGGCGAACTGCGCCTGCTGGCTCCGGCTCTACGCCAGTTGTCCAGTCAACAGCGCTGGATAGCCTGGGTAAACCCTCCTTTCGTGCCCTACGCCCCGGCCCTGAAAGCTGCCGGCATAGATGTAGACAAAATCCTGCTCATCCACCCCAAAGATCACGCCGAAGCGTTGTGGGCTGTCGAGCAGGCTAGCCGAAGCGGCACCTGCTCAGCGGTACTCGCCTGGTTCGATGAGAAAAAACTGAAAGCCAGCGATACACGGCGTCTGCAACTGGCCGGCAAAAGCGGCGGCACACTGAGCCTGCTGTTCCGGCCCGATCAAGCTGAGAGCAAAGCGTCCATGGCAGAACTTCGCCTTCGCCTTAAGCCAGCGGACAGCGGCGACAGCCTGAGCCTGGACATACTCAAGCGACGAGGCGGCTGGCCAGTGCAGGAATTGCGGCTGGACGTTGGCGACATCGCTGAGCGCAGACGCCAGCGTGAGATACGGCAACAGCTGGAATTGTGGCGAGAGCTGCAGTCTTCCGTAGATCAGAATACAGAACAGGAAGAGCAAGATGCCGCGGTAGCTGGCGAAGCATCGCAGGGAACAGCAGCGGTGACCGATCCGGGAGTGGCAGCAGATCATGCGGCCGGGACATCCCGGACATCCCAAACATCAATGCTGCATTAACACCGCCAACTTGCGTCAGCGTCTTTACGCTTACTGACGCGAGCGTCTCTCATGCTTTCTGACGCTAGCGTCTCTTATGCTTTCTGACGCTAGCGTCAGGCACCAGCATCAACCGCCGGAACGTTATGTCTGGATCACTTTCAGCCAATGCGTCGTCTGACAAACGGTTAGCCGGCGCTTCTCTTGCAACGTCTGTAGAGACTTCCGCAGAAGTTTCAGAGCACAGCATCACTGCAGATGCCTGGCTGTGCGTGCACTTCCCCACGCTGGCCTTGGATATCGCGCTGAAAGGCACGCAAGAAAATGGCGAGGCGATCGGCGCTGATCGTCCCATTGTCGTCGTTGAAGGCAAGAAAATCATTCAACGCAACGACGTAGCCTGCCAGGCAGGGATAGCCGTTGGTTCCAGCCTCGCAACGGCCAACAGCATTACTGCAGGCGTGCAGAGCACTGAGCGAGACACCGACAACGAACAGCGGCATCTTCGCCATCTCGCCAACATAGCCTACCGGTTCAGTGCTCAGGTGAGTCTACAACCGCCATCGAGCGTACTGCTCGAGATCAATCGAAGTCGCCGGCTGTTCAAGGGCATCGCAAGCATTGTCGACTCTCTTGATGAGCGTTATCAGCGTCTTGGCTATACCTGCCTGGTTGCCACAGCCCAAACCCCACTCGCCGCATTGGCTCTGGCAAAGAGTGGCAACGTACGGCGTCTGCAACCTCGTTCCGTCGACACGCGGCTCACTGAAACTTGCAGTGCAGCCGATAGAAAGCACCACGAAACGTCTCAGGAAAAAATCCTGGCCGAAGTACCAATACATTGCCTGGAACTGAGCGCGGCAGAAATTGAGCACTTCACCAACATGGGACTACGCAAGCTGGGACAGCTACTACAGCTACCCCGCTCAGAACTCGCTATACGGTCAGCAGATCAACTCGTGGATTACCTGTTGCGGCTGTCCGGCCAAAGACCTGACCCACGCCGCCCTATAACACCGGTTGCCCAATTCAATAGCACGCTGAACCTGTTGGACCCGGCAACCAGCAAAGCGGACCTTGAACATCCCATGCAGCGCCTCGGGAAGGAACTGCACCAGTGGCTGAAGCGTCATCAGTACGGCCTGCTGCAAGCACGCTGGCACTTTGCCGGCCAGTCTCGCGAGCTCACTGGTGATACAGGGCATAAACATCTGCCCACCCAGGCCGACCTGACGGTTCGCTTCGCTCGCAGCGAGCAAAGCGAGCGTCGGCTACTGCTGATCAGTCACCTGAAACTCGAGCAGATTGACCTGCCAACCGACGTTCTCGGCATTACCTTGCAGGCCGTGCAATGGGAGCCATGGACGACGGGTGCTGACAGCCCAGAGCAACTGTTCCCCGAGCTGGCTCAGAGCAACAGGCTGCCGAGTGAGTTGATTGACCAACTCACCGCGAGGCTGGGCGAAGAAGCGTTACGAACGATCGCAAACCACAACGACTACCGCCCCGAGCATGCCTGGACTCAGCAACCCGCCATTCACAGCAGCCGTAACAGCCCTGAGCGGCTAAACAGCAGCCCTGAGCGGCTAAGGAAAAACAGCCCTGAGCGGCTAAACAGCAGCCCTGAGCGGCTAGACAACAGCCCTGAGCGGCCATGTACAAACCACCTCGGTGAGCCACGAGGCAACCGCCCCCTGTGGCTTTTCCAAAAGCCCAGGCCAATCCATGAAAACTCATTTCAGCCCCTGAGCGGTCCCGAACGTATAGAAACCGGCTGGTGGCAAAGTGGCACTTGCCGGGACTACTACATCGCCCGCACCGCGGATGGTGCCCATGTCTGGGTGTATCTGGATGCGTCCGGCAAATGGTTTTTGCACGGGTACTTCGCCTGATGCAGCCACCATTTGCCGAACTCCACTGCCTGAGCAACTACAGCTTCCTGCGCTCCGCCTCGCAGCCAGAAGAACTGGTGGACGCCGCCAAAGCTCTCGGCTACAGCGCAATCGCCATCACGGATGAATGCTCCGTTGCCGGCGCAGTAAAAGCTCACCTTGCCGCGAAGGCTGCCGGCATCAAACTGATCGTTGGCACAGAGATACGGATCAACAGCCCTGAGCGGCTAAGGAAAGACAGCCCTGAGCGGCTAGACAACAGCCCTGAGCGGCTAGACAACAGCCCTGAGCGGCTAGACAACAGCCCTGAGCGGCTGCCAAACAACAACATCCGGCTGGTGCTTCTGGCGCGCAATAGACAGGGTTACGCTCAGCTGTGCACGCTCATCACTAAGGGTCGAAGGCGAGCCGCCAAAGGCAGTTATGAGTTACGTATGGAAGATCTCGACTGGGGTCTGGATCACTGCCTGGCGCTATGGATTCCCGGCGGACATGACATTGAACAAACCATGCGGGAAGGAACGGCGCTGTCTGCAAAATTCAAACGCTTGTGGATCGCGCTGGAGTTGTTTCGCGACGGCGACGATCTGGACAAGACGGCTAATGCGTTAACACTGTCAATTGGCCTTAAATTGCCTTTGTTGGCCGCTAACGATATCCGCCTGCACGATCACGCTCGACAACCGCTGCTGGATGTCGTTAGCGCCATTCGTCTTGGCTGCAGCGTAGATCGGCTTGGTCACAACGGCATGCGCAACGCGGAGCATCGCCTGCGCAGTATCGATGAGCTATTGACGCTATATCCGAGAGAAATGCTGGAAGAGGCCCACCAGGTCGCTACGCTTTGCGAGTTCAGCCTGGACGAATTGCGTTACGAATACCCTCAAGAGCTTGTTCCAGATCATCTCAGCCCGCAGGAATATCTTCGACAGCTCACCTATTCAGGTGCCGAGGAGCGATGGCCAGCTGGGATCCCGGACCACGTCCGCAACCTGATCGACAAAGAACTCAAACTGGTTGCAGAACTGAAATACGAGTACTACTTCCTGACGGTACAGGACATTGTCCAGTTCGCCCGTAGCCAGGGCATTCTCTGTCAGGGTCGCGGCTCCGCAGCAAACTCAGCGGTGTGTTACTGCCTGCATATCACCGAGGTGGATCCGTCGCGATTGAGTGTGCTGTTCGAACGCTTCGTCTCTAAAGAACGCAACGAGCCGCCGGACATCGACGTCGACTTCGAGCACGAGCGGCGTGAAGAAGTCATTCAGTACATCTACAAGCGCTATGGTCGAGAACGAGCGGCACTGGCCGCCACACTCATCACCTATCGCCCCAAAAGTGCCATTCGCGATGTCGGCAAAGCCCTTGGCATGGATCAGGGCCTGGTGGATCTGCTTTGCAAATCACTGGCTTGGTGGGACAAACCCAAAGTACTCGAAGAACGCCTGCAAGAAGCTGGTCTGGAGCCCAGGAGCCGACTCGTTCGTCAGTTCCTATCCCTGGTTCAGCAGATCATGGGGTTTCCCAGACACTTATCTCAACACGTTGGCGGTTTTGTTATCTCGCGCGGGCCACTGATGGAATTGGTGCCCGTTGAGAACGCTGCGATGGAAGATCGCACCGTCATCCAATGGGACAAAAATGACTTAGAGGCGCTGGGCTTACTGAAAGTCGATGTGCTTGGGCTTGGAATGCTGACAGCTATCCGCAAGGCGCTGAGCGAATTATACAGCTACCGGGGCGTGAACCTGAGCATTCAGGACATTCCAGCAGAGGATGAAGTCACCTACCGGATGCTTCAGCGCGGCGACAGCGTCGGTGTTTTTCAGGTTGAGTCCCGGGCCCAGATGACAATGCTGCCAAGGCTCAGACCACAAAACTTCTATGATCTGGTTATCGAGGTTGCCATTGTCAGGCCTGGCCCAATTCAGGGCGATATGGTGCACCCCTATCTGCGCCGACGACAGGGGTTGGAACCGGTCACCTATTCAGACGACGGCGTCCGGCGGGTCCTCGAACGAACACTCGGTGTTCCCATCTTCCAGGAGCAGGTCATCGAACTGGCCATGGTTGCAGCCGGCTTCAGCGCCGGAGAAGCAGACCAGTTACGTCGGGCAATGGCGGCATGGAAGCGGCGCGGCGGCCTGGAAGAATTCGAAGTCAAACTGATCGACGGCATGCTGGCACGCGGCCACAACCGGGATTTTGCCAAACGGGTTTTCCAACAGATTAAGGGGTTCGGCGAATACGGTTTCCCGGAATCGCATGCAGCCAGCTTTGCTCTGCTTGTATATGTCTCGGCCTGGCTGAAATGTCATGAACCGGCAGCGTTTTGCTGCGGGTTACTGAACGCGCTGCCGATGGGCTTCTACTCTCCTTCGCAACTGATCCAGGATGCCAGGCGTCACGACATTGAGGTGCGTGAGGTGGATGTGCAAAGCAGCCGTTGGGATCATCATCTGCAACCGCCCGGTGACCAAGTGGCGCGCGCTTCTTATGGGAATTATAGAGATAGCGCACATCCATCCGAGCAGGATGCGGCTGACTCGTCTGGGCAGAGCGCTTCGCATTCCTCTAATCAAGGCGCTTTGCGCCTCTCCACTCAGGGCGCTTTGCGCTTGGGCCTCCGGTTAATCAAAGGGCTCAGCCGGGAGGCTGGGTTGCGAATCCAGGCAAGCCAGCCTTTTAGAGACGTCAGTGACTTACGCCTGCGCGCCGAGCTGGACGATCGCTCCATGCGCATGTTGGCGCGCGCCGGCGCGCTGACTGCCTTGTCCAGCCATCGCTATCAAGCGCACTGGGACGTCGCTGGCATCGATGCACCAACACAGCTGCAAGCCGCCGCTGAATCGCAGCAACCCTACGCAACCGAGGTTCAACTCGATAAGCCAGGCTGCGGTGATGACCTCCTCAGTGATTATCGTTATCTGGGCTTGAGCCTCGCAGCACACCCGATGGCACTACTTCGGAGCCGGCCCCGCTTTCAACGGTGTTGCGTTGCTACGGACCTTCCTGACAAACAGCAAGGCGAGCATATCCAGATCGCAGGGGTCATCACTGGCCGACAGCGTCCGGCAACGGCTACCGGCGTCATGTTCATCACCTTGGAAGACGAAACCGGGAACACCAACGTCGTTGTCTGGGCATCCATGATCGAGCGGTTCAGAGCGGTGATCCTGCAGAGCCAACTGCTATTGGTCAAAGGCCATGTGGAGAAAGAAAATGAAGTAATTCATGTAATTGGAGGATACTTCGAAGATTGTACTGAAGAGCTTAGCGCGTTATCCGACATGCCCAGCCAACAGCCAGGTGAGCGGCCAGGCGGCTTTCGGTCGAGAGATTTCCATTAAACAGCCTGCGTGAGCAGAGCTAAGGGGACGAGAGAGACGAGAGAGACGAGAGAGACGAAAGGAACGAGAGCGACGAGAGCGACTGGCGCCCCCTGTCGACTGCAATTGGTATCAGGCCCGCTTCTTATCCACGTCAGCTGCCGCTCCGGCATTGCTATCGTCAGCATCGCCGTCAGAGGACTTGTCAGAAGACTTATTGGAAGCGGACGGCATGCTTGAATGACTGGAATGTCGGGTTTCATGCAGAAGGTCTTCGAGCATCAATCGTATGAAAGACAACTCTTCCTTAACGCTATGGCCAAGCCCATCGATCGCCCGTTCAAGACCGGCCAAACGCTGTTGTACGTTGGCTTTATCGAACATGATGCGAGCCATGGTCTCCAGCGGCTGACCGGGCGTATTGAACACCTGTTGGCTATTCACGCCTTCCTCGGGCATGCCTGCTTCAACCGCGCTGCTGGGCTGGGGTGGCGTTGCCCCACCCCAGAACTCGGTGCCAATCTCACTGGAGACCTTAGTCACCACCTCTCGGTCAATCGTCGTGATTTCTTCCAGAAAGGCGAACAGCATAAGCCGGTCACAAAGGTTGTTGATGCGCCGAGGGACACCATCGGTGAACTCGAAAATCGCCGGAAATGCATCATCTTCAAAATCAGGGCGACGGTTCCAACCAACTGTCTGCAACCGATGCAGGATGTAGGTGCGCGTTTCATCCTCCTTCAGCGGGTTCAGATGATACGTCGCAATAACCCGCTGTCGGAGCTGCTCGAAGCCTTCGGACAACAAGGTTCCCCGAAACTCCTCCTGGCCCAACAGGAAAACCTGTAACAGCGGGCGCCCTTCAAACTGCATGTTCGTGAGCATGCGCAGCTCTTCAACGGACTTCGCCGGCAGATTCTGGGCCTCATCGACAATGAGCAGCACGCGCCGACCCTCGCGGGAACGCTGAATAAAGAGGCGCTCCAAATCTTTCAGAAGCAGAGCTTTGCTGTTGTTGTTGACGCGCAGGCCAAGGTTCATCGCGACCAGCTGAAGAAGATCGTCCTCAGCGAGCTGCGAGGTCACAATGTTGGAGACGAGGGCTGAGCTTTGGTCGATGTCGTTGAGTAGCGCTTGAACCAGGGTCGTTTTACCGGTTCCAACATCACCGGTGATGACGATAAATCCGTCTGCCTGCTCAATTCCGTACTGCAGAAACGACAGCGCTCTGCGGTGTTCGTTACTCGGAAAGAAGAAGCGAGCATCGGGCGAAAGCTGGAAAGGCTTGCCGGTGAGCCCGAAATGTTCTTCGTACATCAATTACCTCGTCGTTCACGTAGCTGATGACTAAGTCACCAGCATGCCTTGCGGAGCGTGTTAGCCCCGCTCGCCGTCACCGTAAGAGTAGCCGTATCCATAGCCGTAGCTAGTCAGCGGCCTTGTCGTCGACTTATTGAGCAACAGGTTAAGCGACTCGACGTCATCGAGATGTCGAAGCGCTTCGGTAACCGCGCTTTGAGGCGTGTTGTTCGCCTCCACCACCATCAATACTTGCCCCATCAGGCGAGCAAGAACAGCAGCTTCTGTCGTAGCAAGCAGTGGCGGAGCATCGAACACAATCATTCGGTCAGGATCTTCGGCGGCGAGCCCATCGATGATGTCCTGCATGAGGTCACTCGCGTAAAGCTCATCGATGTGCTCGACGAAACTGCCCGAAGGCAGAATGCTCAGGCGCTCTATGTTGGTAGTCAGCACCGCGTCTTCGCGAACGAATGACTGCTGACGAAGCAAATCACTCAAGCCACGTGGCGGGTCGATATTGAGCTGGCGGGCGACATCGCCCTTAGCCAGGTCTGCATCCACCAACAGCACTCGACGGTCGAGCTCGGCCGCGAGTGAGATCGCAAGGTTGATTGAGATGAAAGTCTTGCCTTCGCCAGGGACCGCACTGGTCACCATCACAACGTTACCCGGGCGTCCCTCAACAGCCAGGGCTTGGCGCTTCTGTGCGTGCAGCAACAGCGGGCGCTTGATGCGGCGGAGGTCCTGCCCCAGCTGCGAACGCCCACCTACGGGCGCCATGAAGCCACGGTCGACCAGATCGGCGATGTCCAGATCGACATGTCCGCTGGGGGCAACCGGTGGCAAGCGTTCTGCATCATCAGCGGGACGGCTGAATTCGACAGAGGGCGGCGCTTGTGATGCTTCCGTGCCTGTCGCGAGCGGCGAGGTCTTACCCAATCGCGCGGCGGCTTTTTCAATGGTGCTCATTGATCGTTCTTCCAGGATCGATCGGCAGATTGTAACGACAAGCGGGGGCCGACGGTGTAAAGCGTTGTAAGATTTGGGAACTGTGCACGAAGACAGCGGTATAAGGCCGCATCGTATGGGAACTTGGAATCCGTAGCCCGCCACGTTCCTTCTTTAGGCTCCCTCTTTAGGCTCCCTCTTTGAGTACCAGGAACAGAGAATCGGAGAAAACGCGTGACAGAGGAACGACTCGGCCTAAGCAGTTACGCACTTTCGCCAGTAGCCTACGCAATTGATGTTACTACAACATCGTCACAGTTTCCGGTTACCACGCCGTTCTATAATCGCCCCCGCACACTGAAACGGACCTCACTGCCCAATGATTACACTGGCAAATGACTTGTCAAATGCGAAGATCGCCGTTATCGGACTCGGCTACGTCGGGCTCCCACTCGCCGTGGAATTCGGTCGAAAAACGCCGACTATCGGTTTTGATATCGACGAAAAGCGGATCGCGGAACTCAGACGCCAGCACGACGCAACGCGAGAGGTTGAGCCAGAGGCTTTCAAAGAATCCACCCAGCTAGCCTTCAGCTCTAATCTTGCAGACCTGGCGGACGCCAACGTCTACATCGTAACGGTGCCAACACCGATCGATCAGTATAAGCGGCCAGACATGCGCGCACTGGAGGCCGCCAGCAAAAGCATCGCTGGCACGATCCGACCGGGTGATGTCGTGATCTACGAATCTACTGTCTACCCGGGTGCAACCGAAGAGGTCTGCATCCCGGTAATCGAGCGCGAAAGCGGCTTGGAACACAACGTTGATTTCTTCAGTGGTTACTCGCCCGAGCGAATCAACCCCGGCGATAAGCAACACCGCTTACCGAGCATCGTGAAAGTAACGTCCGGATCAACGCCGGAAGTGGCTGATCGCGTCGACAACCTGTACCGCAGCATCATCACTGCCGGCACGCATAAGGCGTCAAGCATCCGTGTCGCTGAAGCGGCAAAGGTCATCGAAAACACCCAGCGTGACCTCAACATTGCTCTGATTAACGAGCTTGCCCTCATCTTCGAGCGGCTCGACATTGATACCGAGGAGGTGCTGGCTGCGGCCGGGACAAAGTGGAACTTTCTCCCATTCAAACCGGGATTGGTCGGGGGCCACTGCATTGGCGTTGACCCCTACTATCTGACGTTCAAGGCTCAAGAGATCGGCTACCACCCGGAAGTCATACTGGCCGGACGTCGTATTAACGACACCATGGCTGAGCATGTCGTCGATCGCGTGTTGAAACTCATGACCCAGCAGAAGATCCACGTAGTCGATTCAAAGGTTCTGATACTTGGACTCGCGTTCAAAGAAAACTGCCCGGATATTCGAAACACCAAAGTCGTCGACTTGGTCCGCGAGTTTGAACGCTACAACGCAAACGTCGATGTCTATGACCCATGGGTCGACCCAGCGGAAGCCTGCGACGAGTACGGCATCAAGACAATCGATGGACTGAAACAAGGATCCTACGACGCCATCGTACTGGCGGTCGCCCATGAAGACTTCATGGCACTCGGAGCCGAGGCCATCGTATCGCTCGGGAAGGCTAAGCATGTGCTATTCGACGTAAAACATGCACTGCCCAGCGAATATGTAACCGCCAGGCTCTAGCACCACGAAGCGCGCGATACCAAGCTGGGGCTGAACCCTGGCTTTCGGTGCAGCTCGATTCAACGGGCAATTTCCTCAACACATCTGGTTCTACGCGATATGAAAGTACTGGTTACCGGCGCTGCCGGCTTTATCGGCTCACACACCAGCCACCGACTGCTGGACCGCGGCGACAGCGTCATCGGCCTGGACAATCTCAACGACTACTACGATGTGACTCTGAAGCAGGCTCGCTTGAAGCGCCTGGAGTCGAAAGCGAATTTCGAATGCGCGCAGATCGATGTCGCTGACACCAATGGGGTCAAAGAACTCGTGCGCAGCGAAAAACCGGATCGGGTGGTACATCTGGCCGCACAAGCCGGCGTCCGCTACTCGATCGAAAACCCGTACGCCTACATAGAAGCCAACGTCACCGGCTTTCTCAACATTCTCGAGAGTCTCAAGGAAGTTGGAACCGAGCACCTCGTGTTCGCATCCACCAGCTCCGTTTACGGCGCTAACACCAACATGCCGTTCTCGGTGCACGACAACGTTGACCATCCGGTGAGCCTCTACGCCGCCACCAAGAAATCAAACGAGCTAATGGCACATACATACGCTCACTTGTTTGGCTTGCCAGCGACCGGACTACGCTTCTTTACGGTGTACGGCCCGTGGGGTCGGCCAGACATGGCGTTATTCAAATTCACCGACAAAATGTTGAAAGGCGAAGCCATCGATGTCTTCAACTATGGCCATCACAAACGTGACTTCACCTACGTCGACGACATCGTTGAAGGCATCGTTCGGACGCTTGATCAACCGGCAACGCCGAACCCGGATTGGACTGGCGATGCCCCGGACTCGGCCTCGGCAGCCGCGCCCTATCGCATCTACAACATCGGCAGCAATAACCCGATCGATCTCCTGCGCTACATCGAAGTACTTGAGCAGAACCTGGGCGTCGAAGCCAAGAAAAACATGTTGCCGCTCCAGCCAGGCGATGTCCCGGATACCTATGCCGACGTCGATGCGCTGATGAATGACGTGGGCTACAAGCCAGACACCACGATCGAAACCGGCATCGCCAACTTCGTCGACTGGTATCGCGAGTACTACGGCATCAACGAGCGCTGAGCGGAGCATTTTCATGGCTAAGGTTCTCGTAACCGGCGGCGCAGGCTACATCGGCAGTCACATGTGCGTTGAGCTGCTGAGCAGTGGTCATGAGGTTGTCGTACTCGACAATTTCGCCAACTCCAGTCACGACTCCATAGCGGCCATCACGCGACTAACCAACCGTCCCGTCGCTCTGGTTGAGGCCGACCTTCGCGACGACAAAGCGCTTGAGGATTTGTTCCGGGACCATGAGATCAGCGCCGTTCTGCACTTCGGTGGGCTAAAGGCCGTGGGCGAATCCGTGGCCCAGCCCGTGCGTTACTACGACAACAACGTCAACGGCACTCTCTCATTGCTGCGCGCGATGGACACCGCAGACGTGCGCACACTCGTGTTCTCCTCGTCAGCTACCGTCTACGGAGATCCCGCCAGCGTGCCGATCACGGAGTCTTTCCCCACCAGCGCGACCAACCCCTATGGGCAGTCCAAGCTCATGATCGAGCATGTGCTGCGTGACCTCGGCGCCGCCGATGAGCGCTGGCGGCTGTCGTTGCTGCGCTACTTCAATCCGGTTGGTGCGCACGAATCCGGCGATCTCGGCGAGGACCCCAAAGACGTACCGAACAACCTGATGCCGTTTATTGCCCAGGTGGCAGTTGGCAAACGCGAGCGCCTTGCCATTTTCGGCAACGACTACCCTACCCGGGACGGCACCGGGGTTCGTGACTACATCCACGTGACCGATCTCGTCAAAGGCCATGTCGCAGCCCTTGAGTTCCTGCAGAACAATACCGGTGTGCACACCCATAACCTGGGTACTGGTCAGGGCTATTCCGTGCTCGAAATGGTCAAAGCCTTTGAGAAGGCCAGCGGACAAAGCGTGCCCTTCGATATCGTCGAGCGACGCCCTGGCGACATCGCAGAGTGCTATGCCGACGCCAGCCTAGCCCGCGAGGAGCTGGGATGGGAAGCTGAATACGATATCGAGCGAATGTGCGCCGATGTCTGGCGCTGGCAATCACGCCATCCTGAGGGTTACTAAAGCTCGAACGCGCTAGCCCGCCTGGTTCAACCGACCACCGACGACAAACCAACGATCACGTCGCACACAAAGTTCTCCCGACATCTTCACCAGCGCAACACTCGCTGGTACAGTAGCCGCCCTTCGGAGGGGTGGTCGAGCTGGTCTAAGGCACCGGTCTTGAAAACCGGCGTAGGGTGAAACCTACCGTGGGTTCGAATCCCACCCCCTCCGCCACAAAGCAGGCTCCTTCGGAGCCTTTTTTTGTGGCTGCGGGGTGAGGATGAGAAGCCACTGGGTTCGACTGCGTAGCAGGCCGTCGCATGCGACGGACGCGAAGCGAACGAGCACGACCGCAGGTCGCGCGCAGCCCGAAGGGCGAGGATGACCCAAGGGTCATCCGAGTAATCCGACACCCCCTCCGCCACGTACGGCGTTCCGCCAGGAACGACGCGCATCTCAGGCCGCAGCCGGCAGCCCTTCGCGAAGCGAAGTGGCGAGAGGCACTCTTTTGGCTGCGGGGTGAGGATGAGAAGCCACTGGGTTCGACTGCGTAGCAGGCCGTCGCATGCGACGGACGCGAAGCGAACGAGCACGACCGCAGGTCGCGCGCAGCCCGAAGGGCGAGGATGACCCAAAGGTGATCTGAGTAACGTTGATCGCCACGCGATCAACGCGCTTCGAAACACGGGAGAGCGGCAGCGTATTGATCCCAAGGGCTCCGGCCCGCAGGGACAATACGCGAGAGCGCCCATCTGCCTCATCCCTCCGACAAACTCCCCATCAGCACCGCTGATCGCCACGCGATCAACGCGCTTCGAAACACGGGAGAGCGGCAGCGTATTGATC
>JANSWO010000009.1 GCA_024743435.1 Pseudomonadaceae bacterium
ATCAGCACCGTTGATCGCCACGCGATCAACGCGCTTCGAAACACGGGAGAGCGGCAGCGTATTGATCCCAAGGGCTCCGGCCCGCAGGGACAATACGCGAGAGCGCCCATCTGCCTCATCCATCCGACAAACACCCCATCAGCACCGCTGATCGCCACGCGATCAACGCGCTTCGAAACACGGGAGAGCGGCAGCGTATTGATCCCAAGGGCTCCGGCCCGCAGGGACAATACGCGAGAGCGCCCATCTACCTCATCCATCCGACAAACACCCCATCAGCACCGCTGATCGCCACGCGATCAACGCGCTTCGAAACACGGGAGAGCGGCAGCGTATTGATCCCAAGGGCCCCGGCCCGCAGGGACAATGCGCGAGAGCGTCCACCCAACTCTTCGCACCGACAAACACCCATCAATCCCTCCGCTCCTTCGCCCTGACTTAATAACATCGAATTCACCCACCAATCGCTCCGCAATTTACTAACCAAGCAACGCCCTCCACCACCCGATACACAACGACTTGTTAAAGTAGCCCCATGCCTGTATTCCCACTAATTCAACAATGTCTACCCAAACGCCTCCTTCATGTTTGCCTGCTGCTCACGCTTGCATGCCTCGCAGCCAGAACGCAGGCGCTTGAGTTCAATCAGACGCTGGATCTTCAAGCCCGCATCGATGACCGCTCTTCGAGGCAGCTTCGATATCAGTATCGAGCCCGCTACTACCCCAGCGTACGGCTCAGCGATACGCTCAGTGCCCACGCTTTTGTGGTGACCGGCGATGAGTTTGGTTCCAGCCACAACACGGCTAGCGATGGTTCTGCAGCCTACGTGAGCGCGCGACGAGCCTACCTTCGGCACGAAGGCGAATACGGCAAGACGGAAGTGGGCGTCATTCCCACGTACAAGGGCGCGGTTTCGTCTTCTGGCTTGTCGAAAGATGGCTGGATTCAAGGCCTGCGGCACGTCCGCAACCTCGCTAACTCAAAGCTAGAGCTGGTCGTGGGCCAACTGGACTCTACAGACCCCAGTCAGGCATTGGGGGCACCGTCTGAGATCGACTATCTCGAGCTCGAGTTTTCCGCCGTCATCAACGAGAAGACCAGTTATGAAGTCAGTGTCGAGCGCATGATTGGCGCAAACTTCACCCGCATGGAGTTGCGCCGCGACGTCGGCCAGTCGTTGGTCGCGTTCGGCGAGCTGGTGGCTAGACTGGGCGAGTCTTCAAAAAAACTGGTGCTTGGTGTGGAGTCGGACTTACCGATGCTCGGCGAGACCGCTGAACTGTCAGCCCTGTATGCCTACGTCAGCGATGATTTCGGCTCACGTGCCGACCTGACCGAGGATTTCCTCGGCACTGGTCACGGAATCACGGCAGAGCTGAGCTATGAGATTGGTCGCTCAAACTGGGGTTGGTTCGTTCGCTTCGATGGGACTGAGTCTCGATCCAGGTTCATCGCTGGTATCAAATGGTCCCAGTAAGGCAACCGGGCGGGCAAGCATCGATCAGGTCATACAAGCCCGCGACGGCAGAGATGCGACGCTGATCAGCGCCGCGCTCCCTAATTCCACCGCGGCTCTAATTGACGCTACTGGCCGAAAAACTCAGTCCGGGGGACCCCGGTTTCGTCATACACCGTCGTGCTTTCAGAGACATTGTGGGCCGCGCTCTCGGCAGACACCATCTCGAACTTGCCAAGCGTATCGCGCATATTGAAATAGTTGTCGTGTTTCAGATGCAGCGCCAAAGACGGGCCATCTTCCCAAGCCTCATACACCTGCACTCGTGTCGGTGAGCACGGGTCGGCAGCAAAGCAGTAGGCAATGCAGCCCGGCTCATCATCACGAGTTGCCTGTTGGTAGCTTTGGCCGGCTTCGACTGCGCCGTCGCGTGCTGCCTGGTTTGCGTACTCAATTGTCGCGGTCACGATAATCATCGCTTCTTCATCTCCCGTCTCTGATCCAAAACCCTCTCTCCCGACGAACTCCATCACCATCGCAGCGAAGAGAGCCAGGGCCTTACTTTGCACGTCCTTCGCGCGCCGCGCCACGAGCACGCCACAGTCGGCTTTGTCCAAAAGCCCCCCAACGATGTCGATAGAACCATCTGCGATAGAGACGGGGCCCGACAAAACGGTAAACTAGGTCCAAATCAAGGGAGGAGACCACCATGTCATTTGAGATTCCGCAGGACCTGCAGGACTACCTGGCCGAGCTGGAGGATTTCATCGAGCGAGAGATCAAGCCGCTCGAGAACAGCAACGACAACATTCGCTTCTTCGATCATCGCCGGGAGGATGCGCGCACGGATTGGGAACGCGGCGGCTTGCCTAACGAGGAATGGGAAGCACTGCTCCGTCAAGCCCGCCAGCTGGCAGACAAGGCCGGCCATTACCGCTACCCCTACCCCAAGGAGTACGGCGGCAAGGAAGGCGGCAACTACGGTATGGCCGTAATCCGGGAACACCTCGCGACGATGGGCCTCGGCTTGCACAACGACTTGCAGAATGAGCATTCGATTGTTGGTAACAACGTCGGCCTGCTACTGATGCTGAACCACGGCACGGAGAAGCAGAAAGAAGAGTGGGTCGACGACCTGCTCAATGGTCGCAAGGGCTTCGCGTTCGGCATCACCGAGCCGAATCACGGCTCCGATGCAACGCACATGGAGACGACGGCCGTTAAAGACGGCAACGAGTGGGTGATTACCGGCGAGAAAACCTGGAACACCGGCATCCACAAGGCTCAATACGACCTGATCTTCGCCCGCACCAGCGGTAATGCTGGCGACGCCATGGGTATTACCTGCTTCCTGGTTCCTACAGATTCGCCCGGGTTCAAAGTGGAAGAATATCTTTGGACGTTCAACATGCCGACGGACCACGCTCACATCTCGCTGACGAACGTACGTGTTCCCGAAGACGCCATTTTCGGTGGCGAAGGTCGCGGCCTGGGGGTTGTTCAGCATTTCTTCAACGAGAATCGCATTCGCCAGGCAGCATCCAGCCTTGGTGCAGCGCAGTACTGCATCAACGAATCTATCCAGTACGCAATGGAGCGCAAGCCGTTCGGTAAAGCGTTATCTACTAACCAAGGCGTTCAGTTCCCGCTGGTCGAACTGCAGACCCAGGCAGAAATGCTCCGCGCACTGATTCACAAGACCGCAGCCGCGATGGACAAATACGGTGCGTTCTCACAATCCGACAAAGTCTCCATGTGCAACTATTACTCAAACCGGCTTTGCTGCGAAGCGGCTGACCGGGCGATGCAGGTACATGGCGGCCTGGGCTACTCAAGGCACAAGCCCTTCGAACACATCTACCGACACCATCGCCGCTACCGCATCACCGAGGGCGCGGAGGAAATCCAGATGCGCCGAGTTGCCGGCTATATGTTCGGTTACATGAAGCAACGTGCACCCAAGGGCGTTACCGAGTAACCCATGGCAACTGCGATGAGCGAACCAGGCCTGGACTTCGCAAGCCAGGCCGAGGAGTTTCAGCGCATCCTCTCGACCATCGTGTGCCGGGAAGTGGCTGGCGTAGATGCTCTGCTTCGAGTTGAGCGGCTGTCGGGCGGCGCCAGTCAGGAAACCTACCGTCTCACGGTGAACGCTGGCGGCCGAGAGCAACTCCTTGCAATGCGTCGTGCTCCTGGTGGCATGGTTCCTGAGGAACACGTTGAAGGCCATCCTGGCTTAGATGTAGAGGCAATGCTGATGAGAGCCGCCCGCGCAGCGGGCGTGCCCGAACCAGAAGTGCACTATGTACTGGAGCCCGAAGACGGCCTGGGCGCTGGTTTCATCATGCAGTGGCTGGAGGGTGAAGCGTTAGGTGCGCGTATAACGCGCTCTGAGGAATTTGCCGATCTTCGCCCTCGCCTCGCCTACGAATGCGGCGAAACTTTGGCACGTATACACGCGATCGATTTGGACGCCACCGGTTTGCGCGATCATCTCGATGCCATCGAACCCGAAACTTTTGTCCGGCAAACCTGGGAGCGCTACCAGGATCTAGACACGCCCGAACCGATGATCGACTACGCCGCGCAGTGGCTGCTGCAACACCTGCCGCAGGCACCGGAGATGGCGCTGGTTCACAACGATTTTCGCAACGGCAACTTCATGGTGACTCCGGAAGGCATAAACGCAGTGCTGGATTGGGAGATCGCCCACATTGGCGACCCAATGCGTGATCTCGGCTGGATTTGCACAAACTCCTGGCGCTTCGGCGGTGATGGTCCGGTTGGAGGTTTCGGTACTCGAGAAGACCTGTTCGCTGGTTATGAGGCGGTTTCCGGCACAACGGTTGATCCGGAACGCGTTCGTTTCTGGGAAGTTTTCGGCTCGTACTGGTGGGCGGTTGGTTGCCTCGGTATGGCGGAGCACTACCGCACGGGGCCGGACAAGACAGTCGAGCGTCCAGCCATCGGCCGACGCTCCTCAGAGTGCCAGATCGACTGCGTCAACCTCATCATCCCCGGACCAGTTGCATTGGTAGAGCCTGCCGAGCCGCAAAACCTGGCGATGCCCAGAGTTGATGAATTACTGCTGAGCGTGCGCGATTTTCTGCGCGCAGACGTCATGTCCAACACCACCGGGCGAACTCAGTTCCTCGCCCGGGTTGCCGGGAACTCTCTAGACATTGTTGAGCGGGAACTGCGCATCGCGCCACTTGCTCAGGCTGAAGAGCGTTCAAGGCTCAAAGTACTATTGCCGGAACAAGCGGATACATCGCTACTTGCGCTGCGCTGGGCGCTGACCAACGGTTTGCGCGACGGCAGCATGGCGCTCGATGCTGATGGTCTAGCCGAGCACCTGCGCACTACGGTCGTCAATCAGATCGCAATCGACCAACCTCGTTACTCAGGCTTTAAGCGCGCGCTCGCAAGCTCGGGTCAGTAGCGTTGGCCCGTTTCGCCATCGCCGTTCACGGCGGGCCCTACGAGAGCCAGGCTCCGATCAGCGCGCTTCGCTTTGCAACAACCGCAATGTCCGCTGGTCACGAGATCGCGCGCGTTTTCTTCTACCACGACGGCGTCTTGAACGCCCTCATGCGCGAGACGTTGCAGGATGAGGCAAACCCCACCTCGCTGTGGCAGAAGTTCGCCAGCGACACTGGTGTCGAACTCACGGTTTGCATCGCCGCAGCTCTGAAGCGAGGCATATTCGATGAGCGGGAAGCGAAACGCTATGGGACGCAAATATCCATGGCAGACGGCTTCGTCCTGGCAGGCGTTGGCCAGATGGTGGATGCGGCAATAACGTCTGATCGAACGATCACATTCCTGCCATGACCGCCAGTTGCCTCTCCATCATCAGCAGCCCACCACTATCCAGCGCAAACAGCGCAGAGGCGCTTGAGCTACTGCTCGTGGCGGCTGCGTTCGATGTGCCGACAACGCTGTTGTTCTCAGGCGCAGGGGTCCTGAACCTGATACCGGAGCAAAGCGCGGACGGCCTGGCACGCAAGACACCGTCAAAACAACTCGGCGCACTCAAACTGTATGGCGTGGAATCGGTTTACGCCTGTAAATCCTCCATGCAACGATACGGCGTAACTGACACGGTCATCGACGTGCTCATGGCGGATAGCGAGATGCTCAAGACTCTGATCAGTGCGCAGGATATGGTGTTCAGTCACCGATGAGCACGCTCCACCAGATAAATCGCCTGGCCAGCCTCGATGCCTGCTGTCCCGCGCTCGCCATCAACGACTCTATTTTGCTGATCGAAGAGGCCGTGAGCGTAGTGCTCGAACCGAACTCGATGAAGAAATTGCTGGAACTAGCGACGACAATCTACGTGCATCACATAGATGCCACGGCCCGAGGAATCCAATCAAAGCTTATCGAGGCTGGCAACGCCAAAGCGGTGAGCACCGAAGACTGGGTGAAGCTCTGCACCTCTCACGATCGCGTCGTCAGCTGGTAGCCTTGCCACCATGACCGCCATAGAACCCAGACCCCCACTAGACGCTGACGGGCATCTCGAAAACCTTGGGGATTGGAGCACGGAGATTGCCACCTGGCTCGCGGAGCGAGAAAACATTTCTCTTGGCGACGAGCATTGGCAGGTCATCATCGCGTTGCGCAGATTCTACTGCGACCACGAAGTGGCGCCCGCAATGCGTCCGTTTGTGAAGCTCATCAGACAGGAACTTGGTGAAGAGCTTGGCAATAGCATCGCGCTACTGCAGCTGTTTCCCGGCAGCCCTGCCCGGCTAGCCGCAAAAATTGGCGGCTTGCCGAGACCGACAAACTGCCTTTAGCAGATACCCACGTCGAGCCGTCGAACTCGAACAAGGCAACACACAGCTACCGCTATGGAGCGAGCGCCACCACTTCGCCCACGATGGTTATCGTCGGCCCGGTAAATTCTGTCGCTTCCACTAGATCAGGCAATGTCGACAGCGTTGCTTTCAATACGCGCTGATCTGGCCGCGTGCCATTCTCGATTACCGCTGCGGGTGTGTCCGCATCACGGCCATGGCTGATCAGTTCGCCACAGATCTCTCGCAAGCCACCGCGCGCCATGTAGAGCACCAGCGTCTGGTTGGGCAAAGCGAGTTCAGGCCAATCCAGATTGATTCGATCTTCTTTGCGATGCCCGGTTACAAACCGGACTGACTGAGCCGCATCCCGGTGGGTCAGCGGGATACCCGCGTAGGCCGCACAACCAATCGCTGCGGTCACCGCCGGGACCACCGTATACGCGATACCCGCCTCGCGGAGCACGTCCACTTCTTCACCGCCTCGGCCGAAGATGAACGGATCGCCACCTTTCAGGCGTACAACCCGACGGCCGGCTCGAGCATGCTCGACCATCAACTCGTGTATACGATCCTGTTGAGTTTGCAGCGAGCGTTTGCGTTTGCCTACATAGATTTTCTCAGCATCCCGGCGGGCGAACTCAAGCACATCGGGGCCAATCAGATTGTCGTAGAGCAGCACATCAGCGCGCTCGATATAACGCAGCGCCTTCAGGGTAAGCAGTTCAGCATCCCCAGGCCCAGCTCCAACGATGGCAACCTCCCCATTGGGGGTCGATGACAGCCCCTGTTCAAACAGTTCCTCAGCGGCATCGAGTTTGCCGGCCTCAAGCGCGCGCGAGATGCCGCTGGCCCAGAGGTCATCGTAGAAATGCACGCGTGCATCGAGATCCGTTTTCACCGTCTTGATCACATCGCGACGCGCTTGTAGAAACTCTGCGAGCTTGCCGATGCCAGGTGGCAATGCCCGCTCGATCACGGAGCGTACTATCCGAGCGAGCGCCGGTGCGCGACCCGAGCTGCCGATTGAGACGGTAATAGGGCTACGGTCGACAATGGCCGGAAACATAACGGTACAGAGTTCCGGATCATCCACCGCGTTGATCAGAATATTGGCCTGCTGGCAGGCATCGAACACCGCCTGGTTAACTTCGTGATCGCCTGTTGCTGCCATCACTAAACGACACCCACTGACATCCGCTGCGGCAAAAGCGCGACGATGAAGCCTCTCAGCCGGTACCTCTGCCGCGACCGCGTCGCCAATCTGTGGCGCTACCACGGTAACGTCCGCTCCGGCGCGCAACAGCATCGTTAACTTTCGTGCAGCGATGGAACCACCACCAACGAGCAGACAGCGCTCACCGGTTAACTTGAGTTGAAGCGGCAACGTATCCATTCTTGGCTCGTTTTAGGTTGCGCGGCGTTAGAGGCTTAAGGTGTCCCGGCCGCCCATGTAGGGCTGCAGGACATCCGGAATAGCGATTGAGCCGTCTTCTTGCTGGTAGTTCTCCATCACTGCAACCATGGTACGGCCGACCGCCAGACCCGAGCCGTTGATGGTATGCAGCAAAGCTGGCTTACGCGTTTGTGGGTCTCGGTAGCGCGCCATCATTCGGCGAGCCTGGAAATCCAGGAAGTTGCTGCAGGATGAGATTTCCCGATAGGCGTCCTGCCCAGGCAGCCAGACTTCAAGATCGATGGTTTTAGCCGACGCAAAACCCAGATCGCCACCGCACAACGTCATCACTCGATACGGTAGCCCCAGCTTCTGCAGAATCATCTCCGCGTGGCCGGCAAGCGCATCAAGCGTCGCCCAGGAGTCTTCTGGCTTCACCAGTTGCACCATCTCAACCTTCTCGAATTGATGCTGGCGAATCATGCCTCGAGTATCCCGGCCATAGCTGCCCGCTTCGCTTCGAAAGCAGGGCGTGTGGCAGACATGACGTATCGGCAGCTCGCTGGCGTCGACAATGGTGTCGCGGTACAGATTGGTTACCGGCACTTCGGCTGTAGGGATGAGGTAGTAGTCAGCATCGCCATCGAGGGAAAAAAGGTCCTCCTCCATCTTTGGCAACTGTCCCGTGCCATAGAGAGACGCCCGGTTAACGATGTAGGGCACATAGATTTCTTCGTAACCGTGCTCATTCACATGGGTGTCGATCATGAACTGAGTCAGCGCTCGCTGAAGCCGAACGGCATCACCTCGCAACACCACAAACCGGCTACCAGATAATTTCGCCGCCGCTTCGAAGTCCAAAGCCCCGCCAACACCCAGGTCAACATGATCCTTCGGTTCAAAGTTAAACGACGTCGGTTCGCCCCAGCGCCGAATCTCAACGTTGTCTTCTTCCTTCAACCCGTCCGGCACGGATTCATGCGGTGGATTCGGGATGGCCTGGGTAAAGCGATCGATTTCATCCTGCAATGCTTCTAGTTCTGACTTCGCAGCCGTAAGCCTGTCACCGAGATCGCCGACCTCCGCGATCAACTGCGCCGCATCATCACCGGCGGCTTTCGCCCGACCAATGGCTTTCGACGCGGTATTGCGCTCGTTCTGCAAAGCCTCGGTGCGCTCCTGCAGGTCTTTGCGGCGAGCATCCATCGACAGAAATGCGGACAAATCAAGGTCAAAGCCTTTGCGCGCCAGTTCAGCGCGAACCTCTTCGCCGGCCTGTCTGAGCCGCTTTACGTCCAACATCTCAAGCCTCAATAGTGTTCAGGCGTCAGCGCCTGGCTGGTGAAAGTAAACATCTGCGTAAGCTCACGCGCCAAGGCTCGCCGCTCGATAGGCGAGCCAGGTAGCAATGATGCAGCCGAAAACGCTGGTGAGCACGTAGGCCAATGCGATTGACCAACGCCCCGAATCCAACAAGCTCATGGTTTCAAGCGAAAACGCCGAGAACGTCGTGAAGCCGCCAAGCAGACCAACTACCAGCAACGCACGCCCCCAGTCGGCAAACCATTGCGCGTCTTCAGCCACACCCCAGAGCAGACCGATCAGCGCGGCGCCCGCGATGTTAACGGCCAGGGTTGCCCATGGGAACATCAGAGTGTTCATCGTCAGCCCAACAGCGAAACGAAGCATCGCGCCGACCCCACCACCAAGCGCTACCAGCGCGTACATGCCCGCCGAATGAGTCATCACTCGTCTCCACCGGATGGCGACTGCTTGCCAGTTGCGGCGTCTCGCTCGCGCAGGCGTGCAAGCCGCGCCTTGATCTTGCTCTCAAGTCCGGCGTCGGTTGGTTCGTATATCGTCACATCAGACATGTCATCGGGCAGGTAGCGTTCACCGGCTGCGTAAGCACCCTCTTCGTCATGGGCGTATCGATAGCCCTCGCCGGCACCCAGCTCCGACATGAGCGCGGTGGGCGCGTTACGCAACCGCATAGGAACCTCGAAGCTACCTGTGCTGCTGACCAGTTCGACTGCGCGGCTGTGCGCCGTGTACACCGCATTGCTCTTCGGAACACTCGCAAGATAGAGAACCGCCTGCGCCAGTGCCAACTCACCCTCCGGTGAACCCATGCGCTCAAAGGCCTGCCAGGCATCCAGACACAATGACAGCGCCCGCGGATCGGCGTTACCGATATCTTCACTGGCTATGCGCGTTAGCCGGCGAGCGAGATAGCGCGGATCGCAGCCGCCATCCAGCATTCGCTGAAGCCAATACAGCGCCGCATCGGGGGCGCTGCCGCGTACCGATTTGTGCAGAGCTGAAATCTGATCATAGAAAGCATCACCGCCTTTATCGAAGCGGCGCTGGCGCTCACCAGCTGCCTCACTAACCGCGCTGACGGTGAGTACATCATCGTCCGTTAGCTGCATGGCGAGTTCGAGCGTGTTCAGCAACCGGCGGGCGTCACCGTCGGCAAACTGAGCCAGCAGATCCAGAACCTCATCAGTGGCGTGAGCCGCGGTGTAATGTGCCGTCAGGGCGCGCCGCGCGATGACGATCAGATCATCCACGCTCAATGCGCGCAGCACGTAGGTTCGAACGCGCGACAGCAACGCGCCATTCACCTCAAAGCTAGGGTTTTCCGTGGTCGCGCCAATCAAGGTGACGATTCCAGCTTCCACATGCGGCAAGAGCGCATCCTGCTGAGATTTGTTGAAGCGATGGACTTCATCGATAAAGAGAACCGGAGAAGCCGCCTCGCTCTGTTGCGCTTGCTGCACGGCCGCACGAATATCTTTCACGCCCGACAGCACCGCCGACAATGCGATCCACGGCGATCCACTCGCTTGCGCAAGCAGCCGGGCGAGCGTTGTCTTGCCAGTGCCCGGTGGCCCCCACAACAACATCGAATGCAGGGCCGGCGACGTCTTGTCATGGATGAAACGACCGAGCGGACGACCGTGACCCAGCAAGTGCTGCTGGCCTACGAACTCAGCCAGCGCGCGCGGTCGCATGCGTGCCGCGAGCGGTCCTGTGGAATCCAGGCGGCTCTGGCTAGTCTCATCCGACTCAGCGGCCGGCTCATCGGGATTGTCGCTAAAGAGTTGGGGCACGTTCGTCACTGACATCCATCAAGTCACCGATGATATCGGTACCTTCCGGCAGTGACACAGAAAACTCGTCCTCAGCAAATTCCACCGAGGTATCAACGTTACCGAAACGCACCAGGGTGACCTGACCGAGATGATCAGTGACCTCAAGGCTATCCAGCACGCCATCGTCGAAACCCAGGCTGAGTGAGGCGTACAAGGAGTCTTCAGCAAGTGGCTTCAACAGAAACAGCTCGCTCGGTAGATCCGTTGTCGCAACAACGGAGAAGCTCGATGCGATAGCGTCCATGTCGCCGGTCAGCAAACTGGCGGGCGTGTCGGATAACGCATCTGCTAGCGGTCGAACCGTTGCCTGCTCCAGATCCGGATCGTACACGATCACCTGCAACCCATCCGTTACGACGGTCTGCGGATAGGGAAGATTGGTCGTCCATTCGAAGAGCAGCGGCTTTGCAACCTTCAGCTCGCCGCTCGATTCCTGCATCGCGCTGTTGCCGGTGCTGTATATGCGCTGGTTAAAGTCTGCCGACAAGCGATCGAAACTGGCCAGCCGCGCACCCAAACGCGCCAGCGCATCCGGCCCGGACACCGTGTCCGCGACACTGGCGACGGACAGCAGGCAGCACATCACGATGGCGGTGAATCTACACGTCATTTGTCTGGCTTCAGTGTTCACGGCCCGGCACCGCCACTTCTCTACTGCCATTGCTGTTCATCGGGGTCACCAGCCCGGCGGCTTCCATGGCCTCGACGAGCCTGGCCGCCCGGTTGTAGCCGATACGCAGCTTACGCTGCACAGCTGAGATCGAGGCGCGCCGTGACTCGAGTACAAATGCCACCGCTTCGTCGTACAGCGGATCGTTCTCGGAATCGGCCGAATCGCTGCTGGTGCCCTCGATCTGAACGAACGCATCATCACCAGCCACCTCAAGCAGTTCGGGCAGGTAGTCGGGATCGCCGCGCTCCCGCCAGTCGGCAACCACGCGATGCACCTCATCATCATCGACGAACGCACCGTGCACCCGTCGCGGAATGCCTGAACCAGGCGGCAGAAACAGCATGTCGCCATGGCCGAGCAGTTGCTCAGCACCGCCTTGATCGAGAATGGTTCGGGAATCGACTTTCGACGACACCTGAAACGAGATTCGAGTGGGGATATTGGCCTTGATGAGCCCCGTGATGACGTCGACCGAGGGTCGCTGCGTGGCGAGCACCAGATGCACACCTGCCGCCCGCGCCTTCTGAGCGATGCGAGCAATCAACTGCTCAACTTTTTTGCCGACAATCATCATCATGTCGGCAAACTCGTCGATAACGACAACGATGAGCGGCAGGTTCTCCAGTTCCGGTGCCTCGCTCGGATCTTCGCCGCTGTACAGCGGATCCGTGAGCGGCGTACCGGCCTTGATGGCATCGTTTACCTGCTTATTGAAGCCCGCCAGGTTACGCACACCGAGCGCTGCCATGAGCCGATAGCGGCGCTCCATTTCCGCAACACACCAGTTCAGCGATTGGGCCGCATCCTTCATGTCGGTAACAACCGGCGTGAGCAAGTGCGGTATGCCTTCGTAGATCGACAATTCCAGCATCTTCGGATCGATCAGAATCAGCCGCACCTGCTCAGGAGTCGCCTTGTACAGAATGCTGAGGATCATGGCGTTAACACCGACGGACTTACCCGAACCGGTTGTTCCAGCCACCAGCAGGTGGGGCATCTTCGCGACATCCGCAACGACGGATTCGCCCGCAATATCCTTTCCAAGACACAACGTGACCGGCGATTTGGAACTCTGATAGGCCTTCGATTCCAGCACTTCCTTGAGCCGTACGATCTCCCGTCTCTCGTTCGGAATTTCGATACCGACGACCGACTTGCCTGGAATCACTTCAACCACTCGAACGCTAACCACTGCCAGCGAGCGTGCCAGATCTTTCACCAATGAGCTGATTCGCTGCACTTTGATGCCTGGTGCTGGCTGAATTTCGAAACGCGTAACCACTGGGCCGGGAAGTACCGACACCACTTCGGCTTGAATATTGAAATCGGCGAGTTTTGTCTCGACCAGCCTGGCCAGCGAATCGAGCTCCTGCGCCGAGTAACCGATATCCGTTTGTCCGCTATCATCATCCAGTAGATCAAGATCCGGCAATTCGCCTTCGGCGTGGGTAGAGAGCAGGCGGCGCTGCTTGGCTTTCGCTGCCGAGGCTGACTTTTTGGGCTGTTCGATGATCAGCTTGGGTTTGGCGGGTACGTCTGGTTCGACCAGGCGCAGCACCGGCTCCACCGCCTCTTCCGGCCCTAAGCTCACTGGCGTGTCCAATGCCGGGGTCTGCTGCGAATCCGCAAGTGCAGCAATACGCTCCTGCTCCTGCGACTCGATTCGAGCAGCCTCGGCCTGTTCCGCCCTGGCAAGCTGACGCGCCTCGCGACGGTCTCGATAACGATCCATGGCGGCCGCCATCGCCACCTGAGTGCGGCGCAGGCTCGCCACGAGATGGCTCATGCTGAAGTGCAACGCGCGCCCGGTGTGCTCAGCGACCGACAGCCAGGAAAAGTTCAAACTCGCCTGTAGCGACATGAAGAACGCGGTGACAGCGATCAGTGTCAGACCAAGGTGGCCAACGGGTTCAATTGAGACGTCGACAATCGCACTACCGAGGGCGCCACCGTGCGATGCTGGCAGCGCCGACTCACCTGGCCAGTGCAACTCAACCAACAGGCAGCAGGACAACACAAGGAACAGCCACGCGAGCGCCCTGATGGATGCGAATAGCCAGTTGAAGGTTTGCGTACTGGTGCGAAACAGAGCAAGCGCTGCGCTTGCGAGCATCAACAAAGGCAGTGCATAGGCAACCTGACCAAGAGCAAACAGCAGGACATCTGCACTCCACGCGCCAGCCAATCCCAGCCAGTTGCTGATGCTGGCATCGCCGCCAGCAACGGTCCAGGCGTTGTCTGATGGGGAGTAGGACACCAACGCCAATAGCAGGAAGGTTGCCAGCGCCGTGAGAAACACCAGTGCAATTTCGCGGCCGTAGAAACCCGGAGCTGCCGAGGCATCGGCCAAATCCGTTGTCGATTGTTGCGTGACAGCCATGTCAGCCTCCCGTTGGAACAGCGGCAGTCTACCGTCAAAAAAAATCTTTCTCTATCGATTTCAGCGCGTTAGAACAACGTTCTAATGCCACGAGGGAACTTGCATCTTTACTGCCCTGTAACGAAAGACCCAAGCATCGGCTACCATACGCAGCAAATGCCAACCTCAGCTGAATGTTCAGCCAGCCTGTTGGCACGCCAACACACAAACAGGAGACACCCATGCGACCGGATAAGAAGAAAGTCGTCGATGAGATTTGGGACGACGAACGTATTGCCGGCTTCCTGGAAAAGCAGCCTCCGGCGGGCGAATCGGCTGATTTTTTCGCGCTCCACACCGCCTACCAAAGCATGCGAGAGGACGATTTCGACCGCTTTCTAACGTTGTTTTGCGGCGCTGGCCGCGATCTGAACGCCAAAAGCTCGGCCGGCCGAACGCTCAAATGCACCATTTCTGAGCACCGCCACGGCGCCCCGTTCGTCGACCTGCTGAGCCGACACGGCGCAGTGGACTAGTTGATAGCCGTTTGATCATTAGCGCTGACCCGGGTCGAAGCGCCACCGAATGTGCATGATCGATCTGTTTCCCGATCCCGCATATGCGCTGACTGACCCGAATGGGTTACTCGCTTCAGGCGGCAACCTGGCACCAGGCACCCTCCTGGCGGCGTACAGCAAAGGCATATTTCCGTGGTTCAATTCCGACGACGAACCGATTCTGTGGTGGAGTCCCGATCCCCGGGCAATTATTGAACCGACGCAGCTGCATATCAGCCGGCGCCTGGCGCGGCGCCTGCGCAGCGGCAGGTTCCGTTGGGCGTTGGATCAGGATTTTGACGCCGTGGTACAGGCCTGCGCCGCACCGCGCGAGGACTCGCATGGCACCTGGATAACACCTGCGATGGCAGCGGCATACGAACGCTTGCACCGCCTGGGTTGGGCACACTGCGTGTCTGTTTACTCAGACGACGAGCTTGTCGGCGGCCTCTACGGCGTCTCTCTAGGCACCATGTTTTTCGCTGAATCCATGTTTTCTCATGCAACGGACGCATCGAAGGTCGCATTGGCCACTCTGTGCGAGACGCTTGAGCACTGGCATTTCACCGCCGTTGATTGTCAGATGATGACAGAGCACCTACGATCAATGGGAGCAAGCGAGATTCCGCGCGAGCAGTTTCTGGATCGCGTCGGGCGCGCTGTGATGCAACCGAGCAAGGTCGGAGATTGGGGTGACAGCACGAGCATCAACGACATTGCGTACCTGGACATCCAATCCTCCCTCGATTATGACGAGCCGGAGCGAGAGCCAAACTGAGCGGCCAGATTCCCCTGGGCGATGTGCAACGTGCAATGTGCCGCGACAGCAAGCGAGTAGACGTTGATGAGGGACGAGGTTGGCAGCAAACAGTTCTTCATCACACCGGCGCACGACTGCAGCTACCTGCCCGGCGAGCAAGCGCAAACCCTGTTCCTAGACCCTAGGGAAACCCTCGACACGCGGCTGTACTCGGCGCTGACGAAGCTCGGCTTCAGACGCAGTGGCTCCCACGTGTATCGCCCGCACTGCCAGCAGTGCTCAGCCTGCATACCGGCACGTGTACCGGTGCTCGATTTTCAGCTCAAACGTCGCTTCAAGCGCACGCTGGCAAGAAACGACGATCTTAGAATCGAATTTGTTCCAGCCAGCTTCGATGCTGAGGCCTACCACCTGTTCGAACGCTACGTCACCGCGCGTCATGGCGACGGGGACATGTACCCCCCTTCACCGGAACAGTTTCGCTCATTTCTCCTGAGCCCGTGGTGTGACACGGAATTCATGACGGTGTGGGAAGGCGAGCATCTCGTCGCAGTGGCGGTCACGGATATGTTGGATGACGGGCTGTCAGCGATCTATAGCTTCTTCGACCCGGAAATGGACAAGCGCAGCCTGGGCGTGTTCTGCGTGCTCAAGCAGATCGAAGCCGCGCTGGCGAGTGGACTGCCCTATCTGTACCTGGGCTACTGGATCCGCAATAGCGCCAAAATGCACTACAAGATCGACTACCGGCCGATTGAGCTGCTGACGCGTGAGCGCTGGGTGCGTGCGTCGTAGAGCCTGCCTGGAGCGCCTTCCGCCACTTTGCGTTTACCGGTGGCATGCGGCAAACTTCGCCGCCGCGAAAGCGCGTAGCGCCCCGACAAACGGTGCGCCGGCAACCCTCTAAGGAATGAAAGCCTCAGCCTATGGCGAAAGAAGAACAGATCGAGATGGAAGGCACCGTGGTGGATACCCTGCCCAATACGATGTTTCGTGTTGAGTTGGACAACGGCCACGTTGTAACCGCCCACATCTCAGGAAAGATGCGCAAAAACTACATCCGCATCCTCACCGGGGACCGAGTACAGGTGGAGCTCACACCCTACGATCTCAGCAAAGGTCGCATCACTTTCCGGAAATAGCCGCCTATTCTCATAGGCCTACTGAGCTATCTGACCTACCGGACCTGCCTTGGCCGGACCAGCTGGCCTACTTGAGCGCTAACCCGCGGCTTGAGACCCACAATGGTTCAATCGCTCGCAGCGCGTGGACACCACTTTCAGCACTTTCAGCGCTCCAGCTAGTCCAGCTCCGAGATTTCCCGGCCACGGGCTAGCCTGAGCGCTCCCGCTACAGGCCGGCCGCAGACGCGCTCTATGCGGTTGCCGCTGATTCGACCTCTAGAGACAACTGATCATTCTCGACGGTCACCTTAACGACACCGCCCTTGGCAAGGTCGCCAAACAGAATGTCTTCTGCAAGCTCGCGCTTGATCTTCTCCTGGATCAGACGTTGCATCGGCCGAGCACCCATTTTCTCGTCGTAGCCTTCACGGGCCAGCCATTCACGGGCCGCATCATCCACTTCAAGCATGACTTTTTTGTCGTCCAGCTGAGCCTGAAGCTCTGTCAGGAACTTATCGACAACCGTCTTGATTACATCCGTACCCAGTGGGTTGAACGAGATAATGCTGTCCAGGCGGTTACGGAATTCAGGCGTAAACATCTTCTTGATGGTTTCCATGCCGTCGGTCGTATGATCCTGCTCACTGAAGCCGATTGACCGGCGCGACATCGCCTGGGCGCCCGCGTTCGTCGTCATGATCAACACGACATTGCGGAAGTCAGCCTTGCGACCGTTGTTATCCGTCAGCGTGCCGTGGTCCATCACCTGCAGAAGGAGATTGAAGACTTCCGGGTGAGCCTTCTCCACCTCATCCAGCAACACTACGCAGTGCGGATGCTTGGTCACCGCTTCGGTTAGCAGACCACCCTGATCAAATCCTACGTACCCTGGCGGTGCACCAATCAGCCGCGACACGGTGTGCCGCTCCATGTACTCCGACATGTCGTAGCGCAGCAGCTCAACGCCCATGATGTTAGCCAGCTGTCGACACACTTCCGTTTTGCCAACCCCCGTGGGGCCGGCAAAGAGGAAGCTGCCGATCGGCTTGTCCGCCGGTTTCAGGCCGGCCCGGGACAGCTTGATCGCCGATGACATGGTATCGATCGCCTCATCCTGGCCAAACACGACCATCTTGAGCTTGCTGTCGAGGTCGCGCAGCGCTTCCTTATCCGAGGTGGTGACCTGAGTTGACGGAATGCGCGCGATTTTTGCGACGACCTGCTCGATGTCCGACGCACCGATCGACTTCTTGCGACGGCTCGGAGCGACGATTTGCTGCGCCGCACCGGCCTCATCGATGACGTCGATCGCTTTGTCAGGCATGAAGCGATCCGTGATGTAACGCTCGGCCAACTCAGCAGCCGCGCGCAAAGCCTTGTCTGTATAACGCAGGCTGTAGTGATCTTCGAAACGGCTCTTCAGCCCCTTCAGAATGCGATAGGTGTCTTCGACGTCCGGCTCAACAATGTCCACCTTCTGGAAGCGTCGGGACAAAGCTCGATCCTTATCAAAGATGCCACGATATTCCTGGTAGGTGGTGCTACCCATGCAGCGCAGATCACCACTGGTCAGCAGCGGTTTCAACAGGTTTGAGGCATCCATGACACCGCCAGAGGCGGCGCCGGCGCCAATGATGGTGTGAATCTCGTCGATAAACAGGATGGCTCCTTCCTGCTGCTTGAGCTCAGCGAGTACCACCTTGAAACGCTTCTCGAAATCACCGCGGTACTTCGTACCAGCCAGCAATGCGCCCATATCCAGCGAATACACGCAGGCGTCGGCAACAACCTCGGGCACGTCACCATCGACAATTCGCTTGGCCAGGCCTTCCGCAATTGCGGTTTTTCCGACACCGGACTCACCCACCAGCAGCGGGTTATTCTTGCGTCGGCGGCACAGAATCTGGATGACTCGCTCCACCTCAAACTCACGCCCGATCAGCGGGTCTATTCGACCGGCTTTAGCCTGCTCGTTGAGGTTGCTGGCGAAGCTCTCCAGCGCGCTTTGCTGGGCGGCACCTTCCTCGCTGGCATCGCCTTCCTGCTCAACCCCGGGCTCACCGGATTCGGCCGGCCCAAAGACCTTGGAGATACCGTGTGATATGTAGTTAACGACATCTATGCGGGCGATATTCTGCTGCTTCAGGAAGAACACCGCCTGGCTTTCCTGCTCACTGAAGATGGCAACCAGCACATTGGCGCCGGTCACTTCCTTACGCCCCGAGGATTGCACGTGAAACACTGCACGCTGCAGAACGCGCTGAAAGCCAAGGGTTGTTTGGGTTTCCCTATCGGCCTCACCGGCCGGAATCAGCGGAGTGGTGCTGTCAATGAACTCCTGCAGATCGGTACGCAACTTGTCAGTGTCAGCACCGACTTTCGCCAGCACATCCTGCGCCATTGCGTTGTCCAGCAATGCCAGCAGCAGATGCTCAACCGTCAGAAACTCATGCCGGTTGCTACGCGCCTGCTTGAACGCATCGTTCAGTGTGACTTCGAGATCTTTACTCAGCATCGATTAGGTTTGCCCTTGATCTGTTAACTACGTCTGACTACGCCGCTACTTACCCTGTCTGAGGGAGCGCCGAGAACCCTGTTTGGCGTTGGTGGCAGCTCGCGACCATGAGTTTATTGGGCCAACCACGCCGGTTTTCAATCCACTGCTTTCTACCGCGACCTCGATCTCATCCGCCTAGTCCATCTGCTCTGCCTACTCTATCGACTCCGCCTGCCCGAGTTATCCTATCCGTTTCAGCTAGCTGCACTTACAGTCTGGCTAGCTGGGCGAGCTGCCCACCTTGTAATACTAGCCCCCTGGTGATCAATTCGTCATCGACCAGATTGCCACTCACAATTGCCCGCGCCGGACAATCAGTCAGTCATCTCAATCACAGAGTGCAGCGGGTGTTGGTTCTCCTGCGCGTAGTTATTGACCTGCTCGGACTTGGTTTCCGCGACGTCCCTGGGGAAAATTCCAACGGTGGCCTGCCCCGCCGTATGCACCGTGATCATGATCTGCGTGGCTTTCTCACGGTTCATGCCGAAGAACTTTTCCAGCACGTGCACCACAAATTCCATTGGGGTGTAGTCGTCATTCATCAAAATGACTTTGTACATGGAGGGCCGCTTCAGCTCAGGCTCTACGTCAGCCTCTGGTTCAGCGAGGTCCAGGCCGCCAGAACCAGCAGCATCGTCCTCATCTGCCGACAGGCGCCACACCACAGCCCGTTCATAAACCCCAAAATCGGGTTTATCCAGCCAATCATTTGCCCATTGCGGGGTCTTGTTCATCATCAACAGCTCATTGGAAATCGAGAAACGCAAAGACCCGCCGCCCCCACAGGAGGCAAACAGGCTCGAACCAAAATCGGACGGCTACAGGCCGAAATACCGGACGCAATAATAGCCATTGTAGCGTTATCTCCCCAACCGGAACGTGGCCAGCGGCAGCTGTACGGCGTTTTCTGCCCTCGGTTCAGACTTGACACACCGGGCTGCGTAGGGCGACATTCAAGATCGGGATGAGAAACGGCGACGATGATTGTGACGGGCTGATAGGCGCTCTGCCGCACGAGCGAGTAGCAGCGCCAGGGATATCGCTGCAGATATCTCGGTCGAATCAGCGCATCTCGCCACCGGAGGGAAGCTAGTGGCTGACGACAATCCAGAGAACGACAGCGCCACCGGGCCTGTAGCCGGTCAACGAAGCACCGGACGGGTAAAGTGGTTCAACAATACGAAGGGTTTCGGCTTTATCGTTGCCGATGGCAGTGACGGCGATAGCGATCTGTTCGCTCACTACAGCGCGATAGACATGAACGGCTATCGAACGTTGAAAGCAGGACAGCACGTGTCTTTCACAACAGCAGATGGCCCCAAAGGCTTGCACGCGATGGACATTCGAGCCGCTGACGACCTCGAACCGTCAACCTCGAACGAACGCAACGACAACGACGACGTATCACACCCCGGCATCGACGTTGAGCTTCCGAACGCCGATGCAAACGTGGACAAACACGACGACGACCTCCCGGACAGCGCGGCGCAGCGCTGACCGACCGCCCTTCTCCAGGCGATTAATCTCGTGTGATCTGGCGCGAAGCGATCTGATGCCGACCGTCCCTCACTCGTCGCTTAGCGCGCCGTGACCTCCAACAGCTAACCTCCAACTGTTACTTTCTTTCCTGAAGCCAAATATTCGCACGCAAAAAAAAGCACCGACGCGAAACGCCGGTGCTGTAGATTTCAAGTGCGTTCAAGCCAGCCAACCGCTAACGGCTAGCTGATCTCGTGCGCTTTACATCTTTTCGATCATGGCATCGCCGAACTCAGAGCACTTCAGAAGGGTTGCACCCGTCATCAGACGCTCGAAGTCGTAGGTAACCGTGCCAGCAGAGATGGCGCCTTCAGTGCCCTTGATGATCAGGTCTGCCGCTTCGCGCCAGCCCATGTGCCGAAGCATCATTTCAGCCGAGAGAATCAGTGAGCCTGGGTTGACCTTATCCTGGCCTGCGTACTTCGGCGCGGTACCATGGGTCGCCTCGAACAGTGCGATCGTGTCGCCAATGTTCGCGCCCGGAGCGATGCCGATACCGCCAACCTGCGCAGCCAGCGCATCAGACAGGTAGTCGCCATTCAGGTTCATCGTTGCGATGACGTCGTATTCGTCCGGGCGGGTGAGTACCTGCTGTAGCATCGCATCAGCGATCACATCTTTAATGATGATTTCTTTGCCCGTATTTGGGTTTTTCAGCACATGCCAGGGACCGCCATCGAGGGGTGTTGCACCAAACTCGCTCGCGGCAAGTTCATAGCCCCAGTCTTTAAAGGCGCCCTCGGTGAATTTCATGATGTTGCCTTTGTGTACAAAGGTCAGAGAATCACGATCTTCTTCAATGGTGTATTGAATCGCCTTGCGAACCAGACGTTGAGTCCCTTCGACGGAAATGGGCTTGATACCCAGGCCAACATGCTGGGGGAAGCGAATCGTGCTGACGCCCATGTCGTTCTGCAGGAAAGCGAGCAGCTTCTCAGCGCCCTCGCTATCGGCTTCCCATTCGATGCCGGCGTAAATGTCTTCGGTGTTCTCACGGAAGATGACCATGTCCGTTTTTTCCGGCGCGAGTACCGGAGACGGCACCCCAGTGAACCATCGCACCGGGCGCTGACAAACGTACAGGTCGAGTTCTTGTCGGAGCGCGACGTTCAGCGAACGAATACCGCCGCCTACTGGCGTAGTCATCGGGCCTTTGATGCCGACGACAAAGTCACGCATGGCGTCCAGCGTCTCGCTGGGGAGCCATTCGTCTTCGCCATACACTTCGAGCGACTTCTCACCGGAATAGATTTCCATCCAGTGAATCTGACGCTTGCCGCCGTAGGCTTTGCTGACGGCGGCATCGACAACCTTCGTCATAACCGGCGTGATATCGACACCGATGCCATCACCCTCAATGAACGGGATGATCGGGTTGTCCGGAATGTTCAGTGATTTGTCGGCGTTAACGGTGATTTTAGCGCCGTCGGCGGGGACTTTGATGTGCTGATAAGCCATTGCTGTTAGTGCGTCCTTATTGTCGATGCATTCGAAAATTCGATGCATTCATTGCGGGAAATCCCGGCCGGTCAGGCCGGGCGAATTGCTTCCTGGCGCCGCTGATCGTCACCAGCTATCGAGACCGCGTTGGCGCGACTCAATGCATGGGTTCAATCTGACGGAGCGATCGATTGACTGCGAGATAGCGCAGTAATATCAGAAGCCGCGAACGACAGAAGCTGCGGCTAACTTCGCCGCGAGAACGGGGCCGTATTATACGGACGCAGGGCGGCTTAGGCGAGCGTCGAGAGTTGGTGGTTGCCAGCCGTTGGCGCTAGCCGTCGGCGCTAGCGGCTAACGCCAGCGCTGCTGCCGACGCTGGTCCGAGTCGGTGGAGTCAATCCAGCGTCGGCCACTGGCATCCTCCTCGAGCTTCCAGAACACCGCATCCGTTTTCAGGTAATCCATCACGAACTCACAGGCCGCAAAAGCGTCCGGGCGGTGGCCACTGGCCACGCCAACAAACACGATCTGCTCGCCCACTGACAGCCGGCCAACCCGGTGAATCACAACAAGATCAAGCACCTGCCAACGAGTGCAGGCCTGGGCGGCGATGGCTTCAATGCTCCGCTCGGTCATGCCGGGATAGTGTTCGAGTGTGAGTGTTAGATCCGGGTTATCCGACCCGCGAACCAGGCCGACAAAGCTGGCATAGCCGCCGACCTGGGCTCCGGCGCGCTCGCGCACCGCCGCAAGCTCCGCCGCCACGTTGAAGTCTGCCTGTTCAACCCGCACCTCGATTGCGGCCGGTTGGCTAGGCTTTGATTGACCGGAGGTGTCCATCAGCCGCCGGTAACCGGGGGCAGAAACGCAAGCTCACTCGCACCCTCGAGGCTGGCATTACCTTCCACCAGAACCTGATCGACGGCGATTCTCACGTTGTCGCTGCGAAGCGCAAGAAGCGCCGATTCACTCAACTGGCTTTCCAACTCCGCAAATAGAGCATCGACCGTGGCCGGTGCTTGCGTCAATTCAAGTTGAGCGACGCCAACATCCTCTCTTAGCGATGCGAAAAACAGGACTCGCACCACCTAACTGTCCTGGCCCACGGTCGCAACGCGGTCAAAATCGCCGCTCGCTCCGCCGCTTTTGTGCAGCAACGCAACCCGTTCGATACTCATGCCTCGATCGATCGCCTTGCACATATCGTAAATCGTGAGCCCGGCAACGCTGGCCGCTGTCAGCGCTTCCATTTCGACACCCGTTGGCCCCGTCACCTTACATTCCACGGTGATGGCGAGTGTGCAGTCATCGGGCGAATCGATATCAACACGGACGCGGGATAGCGGCAGCGGGTGGCAAAGCGGTATGAGGTCACTGCAGCGCTTTGCCGCACCAATCGCGGCGATGCGGGCAGTGGCCAGGACATCGCCTTTACCGATTTCGTCCGCCTGGATTGCACGCAGTGTCGCCGGCAGCATTCGCACCAGCGCCTGGGCACGCGCAACCCGCACTGTCGGCGGTTTGTCCGAGACATCGACCATGTGTACGTGGCCAGCCTCGTTTATGTGTGTCAGGTCGCTTCTCGTTTTATCGCTAGACGACATTGCAGAGATGGCCTCGGTTATCAGGTTCAGGGCGCTGGCAACAGTAAAACCAGCGCGCGCGCAATGCTACGTTACAATGCCCCCCTATCGCAGCACCTCTCGAACGCCGACAGCTCATGCAGGCCTTAACCAGGCAGCGGCAAGAAGCCATCCACGTTCGCACTGCCTGCGGCCATGCGCAAACTGACCCGCAATCCACAATGACCCAAGCATTACCAACAACATCCTCCGTGCCCGCCAAAAGCCAGGTCTGTGTGGGCCTGTCGGGTGGCGTTGATTCTGCCGTTGCAGCTGCAGTGCTGTGCCAGCAGGGCCATCACGTTACCGGGCTATTCATGAAGAACTGGGATGAGGATGACGGCAGCGAATACTGCACCGCCAAAGAAGATCTCGCCGATGCCCAACGCGTGGCAGATCATCTGGGTATCGAACTGGTTACCGCCAACTTCGCAGCTGAGTACTGGGACAACGTGTTCGAGTCGTTTCTTGCCGGCTATCAACGTGGCGAGACGCCAAACCCGGACGTTTTGTGTAACCGGGAGATCAAATTCAAACAATTCAGCCGCTACGCTCGCAGCCTGGGCGCTGACTACGTCGCGACAGGCCACTATGCACGCGCCGCGGTCGCTGGCGACGGTCCGGCCCTGATGCGCGCCGCAGACGCCAGTAAAGATCAGACTTATTTTCTGTTGGGCGTGAACCGAGACGAGTTAGCCAGTGTGATCTTTCCACTGGGCGACCTGCAAAAAACCGAGGTTCGAGCCCAGGCAAAATCGCTCGGGCTACACAACTTCGATCGGAAGGACTCAACGGGTATCTGCTTCATCGGCGAGCGCCGCTTTCGTGACTTTTTAGCCCGCTATCTGCCCGCGAAGAATGGCGTAATCGTCGATACTGCCGGCCGAACCCGCGGCGAGCACATGGGCGCCGCCTACTACACAATCGGGCAGCGCGAAGGGCTGGGCATCGGGGGCCAACGCGGCAGCGAGAACGCCCCATGGTTTGTGATCGGCAAAAACGTGGCGGCAAACGAGCTGATTGTCAGCCAGGACTCTGGCCTGCTCATGCAGGACTACTTAGTAACCACTCATCTGAACTGGCTTGCCGATGAACCGCCACTGCCGAGCCGAGTCTATGCGAGCACCCGCTATCGACAACGGGCGACTCCAGCCACCCTGACGCTGCGCGCCGATGGTGCCCTGCGGGTTCGCTTCGACTCGCCCCAACGGGCCATAACACCCGGCCAGTATCTGTGTCTCTACGACGAGGCAACCAACACACGCTGCCTGGGCGGCGGCGTGATCAGGAGTTTCGGCCGCCATGCCCACTGATCTGCAAACGCCACCAGGCTCAGGCCAGCCGCCCGCATTGCTCAGCAGACTGCAGGAGCAGGCTCTGTCACTGGCGGGCATCGTGCAAAGCGCCTTGCTGACCCACGAACTCGCGAGCGGCAAGCATCCAGACAGCGACGAACTGAATGCGCTGCATCGCAGTACGCTTCGGATCGACAGCGAATCCGTGGTCGAGGCATTCGGCGGCGACCTGCAACCCTGGCGACGAGGCTTGCGCACCGCCGTTGACATACTGCGCAAACCACCTCGCGAGCTTATCCCGGTTCTGCGCTACGTCATCACGCTTGTCGATGTGACGCGCAGCTTGCGCAAATACCCAAACATTGTTGCTCGGCTCGGTGACAAGCTCAGCCAGATCGAGGCGCTGCCCATAGATGCGGCTCCTTTGGATCAGGAACGCTGTTACCAACAACTGGCGCAGGCATATAAGGCGACGCTCTCGACGCTGCCAGTGCGCGTTCAGGTATCCGGCTCTCCGGAGCTGCTCGCCCAAGACGAAACCGCCTCTCAGATACGCGCGGTGCTGCTGGGCGGCGTTCGCTTCGCCTGGCTGTGGCAGCAAACGGGTGGCCGACGCTGGCACCTGATGTTCGCTCGCGGCAAAATTCGCGCCGCCCTGATTGGGCTGCTGCGCGGCGCCATGACCGCCCTGCCCGGCGGCGACAACGACAAACCACCCCATTCCGGAGACGACGCTTGAGCCTGACAGAACTCACCGCCATCGGGCCACTCGATGGCCGTTATCGCAACAAACTCGAGGGCTTATCCGAGCTGGCCTCAGAACAGGCACTGCAGCGCTATCGAGTACAGGTCGAGATTGAGTGGTTGCTGCATCTGGCGGCCAGTGAGGCGATCAGCGAAATCCCGATACCGAGCGATGCGGATTGCACTGCCTTGCGCGCGCGTTACGAGGCGTTCTCAAGCGACGATGCCCAGCGCATTCGAGACTTCGAAGCCGAGACAAATCATGACGTCAAAGCAGTCGAGTACTTTGTGAAAGGTGCAGTTGATGACCTGCCCTCGCTGGCGCCCCACCGCGAGTTTGTGCATTTCGCGTGCACTTCCGAGGACATCAACAATACCGCCTACGGCTTGATGCTGTTAGCGCTCAGACGAGAACTCAGCACGGCGATGACGACGCTGATCGAGCGCATTACTGCGCTCGCCAACGACTATGCCAGCGATGCCATGCTGTCGCGCACCCATGGCCAGGCGGCGTCACCAACAACCATGGGCAAAGAGCTGGCGAACGTCGCCAGCCGGCTCGGCCGACAGCACAGACAGTTCCTTGCCATCGAAGTACTCGGCAAATTCAACGGCGCAGTAGGCAACTACAACGCCCACACGGTTGCCTACCCAGAGGCCAACTGGCGTGAACTGAGCGCCAGTTTTTTGCAGCGCCTCGGGCTTGAACAGAACCCCTACACCACACAGATCGAGCCGCACGACTACGTCGCGGAGTACCTGCACTGCCTGTCCAGGTTCAATCAGGTGCTACTCGATTTTGACCGTGACATCTGGAGCTACATCAGCATCGGCTACTTTGGTCAGAAACAGGTTGCGGGAGAGACCGGCTCGTCAACCATGCCGCACAAAGTGAACCCGATTGATTTCGAAAATTCAGAGGGCAACCTGGGTATCGCGAACGCGCTGATGGGTCATCTTGCAGACAAGCTACCGGTATCGCGCTGGCAACGGGACCTGTCAGATTCCACTGTCCTGCGAAACCTCGGCGTGGTTGCTGGTCATTCCCTGCTCGCATACCAGGCGACCCTCAAAGGCATCGGCAAGTTAACCCTCAATAGAACGGCGCTTGCAGCCGATCTGGGCCGCAGCTGGGAGGTGCTGGCTGAGCCTGTGCAGATGGTGATGCGTCGCCTCGCAATGCCCGAGCCCTATGAAACCCTGAAACGTTTGACTCGCGGCGAGCAGCTGGACGAGAAACGTTACAGCGAGCTGTTGGATCAACTTGAGCTGCCCGCCGAGGCGGACGCGGTTCTCCGCGAGCTGCGCCCCGAAACGTACACCGGCCTGGCCGAGGAATTGGCGCGCGGGCTGGAGCCAGGAAATCTGACTTGAGCGTCGTTATTCGAAGGGCAAACTGGCCAGCCGATCGCGAGGCGCTGCGCCTGCTAAGAACGCAGGTGTTCGTGGTCGAACAAGGCGTGCCGGAAGCTCTCGAATGGGATGGCGAAGACGAAAACTGCCTGCACTTTCTGGCTGAAACCGAAAATGGTCCCGTCGGTTGCGCTCGCCTCATGCCTTCCGGACAGATTGGCCGCATGGCGGTGCTGGCAAGTGAGCGCAAAAACGGTCTGGGTAGCCGGCTGCTAGTCGCTGCGATGGACGCTGCGAAGCGAGAAGGCATCTCTGAGCCCTACCTGCACGCACAGGTCCAGGTTCTGCCCTTCTATGAGCGACACGGCTTTACCGCACACGGCGATCGCTTCATGGAAGCAGGCATTGAGCACCAGAGCATGCGCTTGACGTCGGAGCCCACAGAGGGCATCGACACCCTGTTGTCCGCCGGGCTCAATGGCCGCAATCTCGCACCGTTCGAGGGCGAGGAAGCGGCCGCGACTACCGCGGCAGAATTGTGCGCGGCCGCCCAGCGCCACATCGTCATCTACAGCCAACTGCTTGATCAGGAAATCTTCGCAAGAGAGTGCCTCGTCGCCGCGCTGTCTGAATTTGTACGCGGCAACGCTCGTGCACATGTCGATATTTTGATCCACAGCAGCGCCAAGATCCGAGCGCGCAGCCACGAACTGGTGGCACTCGCGCAGCGTTTGAGCAGCAAATTCACGATTCGGCTCGTGGGCGAAGATGAGCGCAATGAACACCGTAGCTTTGTCGTTGCGGACGGTGAAGGCTACTGGCTGCTACCGGATTGTCAGCAGGCAACTGGCATCGCCTGCGCCTATGACCCTGTGCAAGCCCAGCATCTTGCGGAACGTTTCGCCGAACTTAGTCGGCGTGCCAAGCGCGACCCTGATCTGCGCACGTTACGTATCTAAGCAAACATCCCACGTTGGAGCTGCGCCAATGACATCGAAGACTCAGGGGCTGATGCTTTGCAGTTGCGCGCTGTTACTGGCGTCGTTGACTTCACTGCACGGCAATGCCGACAACGATCCCACGCTCGCCGCCAACAATGTTCAAGCAAGCACGCTTCAGCAGGAAATCGACGCAACCGTATGGGCGCCATTTCGAGAGGCGTTCCACAACCTCGATGGCGAGGCCCTAAACGCTGTCTACGCCGATGATGTGCTTCGAGTGACGCCAGCGGGCATTGATGAAGAAGAGAAGTTCAAGGCGTATAACCGGATGCGTTTTGAAGAGAACGTTCGGCGCAGGGATCAGGTTCAGTTGGACTTCTGGTTCGACAGCAGGCACACCAATCAATCCTCCTCGTACGAAGTGGGGTTCTATCGGCTCCTGGTCGAGGGCCCGTCAGGAGAGGCCAGCGCCTTCTACGGGCAATTCCACATCGTGCTCGCAAAAATCGGTGATCATTGGAAGATCGTGCAGGACTGGGACACGGACTCAATCGGCGGATTGCCGATAACGTCCGCGGATTTCTCTCGCCGACAACCCAAGCAGTTCTAGCACCTTCCGCCCAGCAGCCAACACTAAGCACCAGAAGGCTTGGGGCTATACACGCGCTCGTTCAGATATCACTTTCTTCGAAACTTCTTGGCCGTTAACTACTTCGAGCCTAACGGTGCAGCGGGTTGGGCGCGCACGCCATCCCGTTCATGTCCACATAGGCATAGGCCCCGGGCAGCCATCGCACACCGGCGAAGTGAACCGGCGTATCGAGATCCCCGGCACCGCGCTTGACGCTTTTCATCGGATGCGGGGCGAGCGCCACGACACCGAAATCGATGTCAGCCATGATCTCGACGTCACGCACGCAGCCATAGACGATAACCCCGGCCCAGCCGTTGTCGCGCCCGGCCAAGGCCAGATTGTCCCCTACCAGGGCACACCGGTGGCTACCGCCACCATCGACAACTAACACGCAGCCATCACCCTCAGCGCGCAAAGCCTCTCCAACCAGGGAGTTGTCTTCAAAGCATCGAATGGTGCGGATTTCGCCATGAAAGCTCTGCCGGCCACCAAAATGCCGATAACCCGGTTCGGCGATAGCGAGTACATCTCTATGCTCATCACACAGATCCGGCAGGGATAGCTGCTGCTGAGATTGATCCGTCACGAGCACGCTCCTGTTGCGCCAATCGCATACCGGGCGAAGCCCACAGGCCGCCCGGAATGCGATTCAAAGTATCAGCCGCGCTGATCGAGGGGGACGTAGGAGCGAGGCTCTGGACCAATGTAGTCAGCACTCGGACGGATAATCCGATTGTTGACCCGCTGCTCCATCACGTGAGCTGCCCAGCCGGTCAAGCGCGAACATACGAAGATCGGGGTAAACAGCTTGGTGGGAATCCCCATGAAGTGATACGCACTGGCGTGAAAGAAGTCGGCGTTGGGAAAGAGCTCTTTCTCATCCCACATGACTTTTTCTACCGCACAGGACACTGGATACAGGACCGTATCGCCAACCTCATCGGCGAGTTGCTCCGACCACTTCTTGATCAGCGCATTGCGGGGATCCGATGTGCGATAGATCGCGTGACCGAAGCCCATGATCTTGTCTTTGCGCGCCAGCATGTCTTTGATGCCCTGAGTGGCAGCGTCGGCGGAATCGAACTTTTCAATCAGTTCCATCGCCGCCTCGTTCGCGCCTCCATGTAGCGGGCCGCGCAGCGAGCCGATCGCGCCGGTGACACAGGAGTGCATATCCGACAGCGTTGATGCGCACACTCGCGCAGTAAATGTCGACGCGTTGAACTCGTGCTCAGCATAGAGAATGAGTGACACGTCCATAACGCGCTGATGCAGCTCACTGGGCGATTTGTCGAGCAGCATTTTGAGGAAGTGTCCTGCGAGCGAGTCCTCATCCGTTGCTGTTTCGATACGCTTGCCGTCGTGGCTGAAGCGATACCAGTAGTTGATGATGCCCGGCAGCGTTGCCAGCAACCGGTTCGCCGCTACCTGCTCGTTCGAGAAGTCTCCCTCAGGCTCGAGGTTGCCCAGAACTGACGCACCCGTTCGCATGACATCCATTGGGTGCGCGCTCGCTGGAATGCGCTCGAGCACCTCACGCAGAACGAGCGGCAGTTCCCGCTGCGCTTTCAGCGAGCTTTTGTACTCAGCCAGTTGCGCAGCGTTCGGCAGCTCACCGTAGAAGATGAGGTACGCAACCTCTTCAAAGGTCGCGCCGTCGGCCAGCTCGGAAATATCGTAGCCTCGATAGGTAAGCCCGGTGCCGCTCTGACCAACCGTGCATAGCGCTGTGTCACCGGCGCTCTGACCGCGGAGCCCGGCTCCGCCTAGTTGCTTCTTGACCATGTCTGTATCTCCCAAAACTCTTTGCTAAGTGAAACGTTGTGCGCATTGTTAGGCCGAAGGCCCCAATGCGTAAATCAGGATTTCCCCTCGGCGAACAGCGCATCAAGACGCTGCTCGTAGTCGTGATAACCCAGGAAATCGTAGAGCTCCATACGAGTCTGCATGGTGTCTACAACACTGGACTGGTTGCCTTCGGCGCGGATAGCCCGGTACACGTTCAGCGCGGCAGCATTCATGGCCCGAAACGCCGACAGCGGATAGAGAACCATGGCCACCCCGACAGAGCCGAGCTGCTCCGCGCTATAGAGATCGGTTTGACCAAACTCGGTCATATTCGCAAGCACCGGGGCCCCCGCCGCTTCCACAACCGGCCGATACATCTCGATATCCGTCATTGCCTCGGCAAAAATCATGTCCGCGCCGGCCTCAACAAAAGCGCCAACCCGATCCACCACCGCATTCAGCCCGTCAACCGACAGAGCATCGGTACGCGCCATCAGGACAAAATCCGGATCTGTTTTCGCATCCACCGCGGCTTTGATGCGATCCACCATCTCATCGATTGAGACAATTTCTTTGTTTGGCCGGTGGCCACATCGTTTCTGAGCGACCTGATCCTCCAGATGAACCGCCGCAACACCGGCGCGCGTGAATTCACGAATGCTGCGTGCAATGTTGAACGCCCCGCCCCAGCCCGTGTCGATATCGACGAGCAGCGGCGTGTCGCAGATGGAGGTGATCCGGGACGCATCTTCAAGCACATTGCTCATGGAGGTCATGCCGAGGTCGGGCAGCCCGTAGGAGGCATTCGCAACGCCCGCTCCAGACAGGTAGATCGCCTTGTAACCAACGTCGGTCGCCATGAGCGATGTGTACGCGTTGATCGTGCCCGGAATTTGCAGCGGTTTCTCGTTCGCGACGGCGGCCCTGAAGCGCGCTCCCGCGCTGCTATTCGATGTCGACATATAGTTCGTCTCCTGTTGTTAGGCCCGTCTCGAATGACAGACCAGTTAATCTGAAGTGGTTGTTTGAAAACTGCTCTTGGTAGCCGTTCGCTCGGTCGATGCCGACTTCACCTTAGTACCGGCTGCGTTCGCCTGGGCATCGGCAAACGCACTCAGCGCGGAGCGTCGAGCTTTCGCGATGTGCCTCCGCATGAGCAGCTCCGCCAGCTCGCCGTCTCGTTCACGCAGGGCCTCGACAATGGCCCGGTGCTCGGACAGCGCGGTAATCGGCCGGTCCCGAACGGAAGAAAAACGATGCCGGAACAAGCGCACCAGTTGATACAGCTCATCGCATAGCATGCCCACGAGAACTGCATTGTGGCTGCCGGCGGCCAGGCGGTAGTGGAAGTCGACGTCACCCTCGTCCTGCAGATAGTGCTGACCCTCGTCGGCTGCAATGCTCTGCTCGTGATGGTCAAGCAACTGGGAAAGCTGCTCGATCTCCGCGTCCGTCATCGCCTGCGCCGCGAGCCTCGCGGCCATCCCCTCCAGCGCCTCTCTGGCCTGGTAGACATCCGCCAGTTGCTCAGCGTCGAAATCTACAACTCGAGCGCCGGTTCGGGGGGCCACTTCAACCAGGCGCCGAGCTTCCAGACGGCGAATAGCTTCGCGTAATGGCCCTCGGCTCACGCCATACCGGGACGCAAGCTCACTTTCCGCCAAACGCTGCCCTGGCGTCAGTTCGCCGCGCACAATCTGCTCCTGCAAACGAAACAGCAGCTGCTCCGGCAGAGTTTCCATCGCCGTATCAGAAAGCGCGTATTGGGGGTTTTGTGTCGACAATTTACGGGTCATGCCGCCTGATTTGGGCGAATACTATCCCCGTTGACCCATATTGTCGACAATAATCTACGGTCGACCCTCAGCTTTACGCGTCGATAAGCGCTGCTTTGAGCGCCTCATAACCGTAAACACCTGAGATTTCAGGGTACTGCTCCAGGACGTTCGCGGGCGCATCAAAGAAGAAGCCAACATCTGCTTCCTGCAACATCGGCACATCATTGAAGGAGTCACCGGCGGCCAGCACGCGGTATTTCAGCGAGTGAAAGGCCTGGACGGAACATCGCTTGGGGTCTGGTTGACGAATCCGATAGCCAGTGATGCGGTCGTTTTCGATCTCAAGCCGATGGCACAGCAGCATCGGATGGCCCAGCTTCGCCATGAACGGGGCGGCAAACTCATAAAACGTATCCGACAGGATCGCGATTTGGTAATGCTGACGAGCCCAATCGAGGAACTCTGCGGCGCCTTCGAGAGGGTCCAGCGTGTCAATCACCTTGGTAATGGTGGAGGCCGTGATGCCTTCCTGTTCCAATACCTCGAGCCGCATTCTCATGAGATCGTCGTACACGGGTATGTCCCGGGTGGTTTTGAGCAACGCATCAACGCCAGTTTCTGCAGCCACGGCCTGCCAGATCTCCGGAATCAGCACCCCTTCCAAGTCCAGACACAGGATGTCCATCAGCCGTTTTCCTTATTCAGTTCTTGTTTCGGGCATCGGCTCGCCTGTCGCAGTCGTGCCAACATCGATTTCGATCAAATGTGCGCGTAAGCATATATCGACACGGTATTTTTTTCGGCCACCACCTGTTGCTAGCCTCCCCTGCCTGAATCACTAGTGATAGATGAAACCGACATGACCGCGCAACGGATCTCGCAAAACGACAGCCACGGCGTTAGTAGCCACGGCGTTGACAGCCACGGCCGGGCAGACGAGCAGGCTGAAGAGCAGAGCATCGCTGTGAGCCTGGATGCTTCACCCCAGCAGGTGCTCGAGGACGCGCTCTCCTCGTTCGATGCTGACAAGATCGCCATCTCCTTTAGTGGCGCGGAAGACATCGTGCTGGTGGACATGGCCGTGAAGCTAGGCTTCAAGCCGCGCGTGTTCTGCTTGGATACCGGACGCCTGCACGCCGAGACCTATCAATTCCTTGAGCGAGTGCGCAAGCACTATGACCTGGCACTGGAAATCCTCTCTCCAAACGGAGACGACGTCGCCGAACTCGTCGCCGAAAAGGGCTTGTTCAGCTTCTACGAAGATGGCCACAACGAGTGCTGCAGCGTTCGCAAAATCGCCCCTCTTCGCAACCATCTGGGCAAGCTCGATGCCTGGATAACGGGCCAGCGAGAAGACCAGTCACCGACCCGATCAGACCTGCCACAGGATCAGATCGACAAGGCATTCTCAAGCGACGACCACACGCTGATGAAGTTCAACCCGCTGGCGCGCTGGACGTCGAGCCAGGTTTGGGCCTACATCCGCCAGGAATCGGTTCCTTACAACCCGCTGCATGACCGTGGTTTTGTCAGCATCGGCTGTGAGCCGTGCACCCGCGCGATCGGGCCCGGCGAGCATGAGCGAGCCGGACGCTGGTGGTGGGAAGAGGCCACAGCAAAAGAATGTGGCTTGCATGCGCAAAACGTCACGCCGCTCATACCGGCGAGTGGTGGCTAGTGCGCCCCTGAACGCAGCTTGCCGCACGTACCGCCATGAAAATCACATTCGTTAAGAAAATCCTTGCCAACGGCGAGCCGTGCGCAAAGTGCGCAGATGTGGAAGCGCGGCTACGCACCGGCAACTACCTCTCTCGCATTGACGAGACTCAGGTTGCCGACGAGCGCGACCCGGAGTCCGACGGCATGCGCACCGCCGCGCGCCTTGGTGTGGAACGCGCGCCGTTCTTCGTGGTTGAGAATGACGGCGGCGAAGTGGTGTACACGGTCTTCTTCAAATTTCTGCGCGAGGTGCTGGAGGCGCCGGTGAGCAACAGCGCCGAGGCATCCGAGATCCTTCGGGACAACCCCGATCTGGATCTGATCTAAGCCACCGTTGCGCGCAAGCCGTGCGTGCTACTTGAGCGGTAGCTCCGAGACGCTGAACAGCTCTTCCCGCTCACTCTTGTTACCCGCCGCGAATACGCTCTCAACCCGCTCCCGGGTGAGGTGCGGTGCGAAACGCTGCATGAAGTCGAACATGTAACCGCGCAGAAACGCGCCCTTGCGGAAGCCGAGGTACGTAATGTTCGTATCGAACAGATGCGATGCATCGAGACACACCAGATCATCATCACGATCCGCCTCGTAAGCCATGCTCGCGATAATGCCAACACCAAAGCCGAGCCGAACATAGGTCTTGATGACATCCGTATCCGTCGCCGTGAATACCACATTCGGCTTTAGGTTCTGCTGCGCAAAGGCCTCATCAAGAACCGAATGGCCGGTGAATCCAAACACGTAGGTAACGATCGGCTCGGCCGCCAGTTGCTGCAGCGTTACCCGCTCGCTGTTTGCCAGTGGATGATCTTTGGGCACGACGAGTGATCGAGTCCAGCGATAGCACGGCATCATCACCAGGTCAGAAAAATGCTCTTCCGCTTCCGTCGCGATGGCGCAATCCACCACCCCGTCACTCACAAGCTCCGCGATTTGCGCGGGTGAGCCCTGGTTCACGTGCAGTGTGACTTCCGGGTATTCATTGCGAAAACCCATGATTACCTTCGGCAGGGCATAACGCGCCTGCGTGTGCGTGGTCGCAATCGCCAGGCGACCTCGACGCTCATTGGCAAACTCTTCGGCCGCTTGTTTGATCGACTCGACCTTCTGCAGAATCTCGCCGGCGGTCTCCAATATCACTTCGCCGGCCGGCGTTACCTCGGTGAGGTGCTTACCGCTTCGGGAGAACACTTCCACACCAAGCTCGTCCTCAAGCAGGCGAATCTGCTTGGAAATACCGGGCTGCGAGGTATACAGGCTCGCGGCAGTCGCCGAGACGTTGAGATCGTGCCTGGCTACTTCCCAGATATAGCGAAGTTGCTGAAGTTTCATAGATTCTGATCTCCGGTGACGATGAACGCTCGCCTATTCGGTTCTGCCCGTACCGGGCTACCTTATCGCCGACAGAGCGTGGCATAACGAGCAGCCGAATCATAGAGATACGGTTATAAGCGAGTCGCCAGTAACGCTCGCCGCGGTGCTGAGTTTGCCGCTACATTGCTACCCGACGAGGCAATCGCTGACTCACGATCACCCTCGAAAGGCATCCAGACACAGAGAACCGACAATGCTAAGTGCCCGCCTGATCACTACCGACGACGATCTCGATCAACTCACGACACAGATAAACGCAGCCCGGTGGGATGACGCTAATGACATCAGCGACTACGACCGTGAAGCCTTACGCTACTACATCAACCATCCAGGGACCTTCTTCATCGCTTGCCATGACACAAGCGTGGCCCCGGCAACCCTTGTGGGCATCGCGTCAGCGCGGCTGGAGCTAAAGCCGTATGCGTTCGAGCACTGGTTGTATGTTGATGAGGTCGATGTCTGCGTGGATCAACGCCGGCGCGGGGCAGGCAAAGCGATCATGCGCAAGCTGCTCGAGATTGCCCAGTCGAACGAATGCGAGGAGCTGTGGCTGGGGACGGAAGACGATAACGTCCCGGCGAACGCTCTGTACCGCTCCCTCAACCCGGACGAGGAAGAAACGTTCATCGGCTATACCTACGACATGCAGGACTGATGTGACCCGAACGACCGCCTAGCGCTTGCCGGGGCCTGCTTCGTTGGTGATCCCGTGCGGCACATGTCCGGCGGCCACCTCGCTCGCCGCTCGCTCAACGTGCTGGCGCTGATCATCAAAGAATACATCGGCGCCAAACGATGCCAGAAAGCTCGTTTTGTCGAGACCGCCGAGAAAAAGGCTCTCATCGAGCCGGATATCCCATGCACGCAGCGTTCTGATCACCCTTTCGTGGGCGGGAGCACCGCGGGCGGTGACCAACGCGGTTCTGATCGGCAGAGTCGTTTCCGCCAGCTCCTCTTGCAGGGCATGCAACGCAGCCAGGAAGCCTTTGAATGGGCCACCCTCTAAAGGCTTGGACGCGGAACTGGCTTCGCTGGCGGCAAACGCTGCCAGGCCTTCACGCTGGTAGACCTGCTCAGCTTCGTCCGAAAACAACACCGAATCACCATCGAAGGCGAGCCTGAGTTCGTCATTGTTTGAAGGCGATTCGGGCAGGCTGCGAGCCCGGCTCAGCAGAGTCGCCGCAGCAACTCCATTGCTGAGCGCCTGGGCAACATCGTCCCCATCCGTCGACAGAAAGAGATCGCTATTGAATGCACGGACATAGCGATACGGGCTGCGACCACCGCAGAACGCCGCCCGGGTGATGGTCAGGTTGTGATACTTGATGGCGTTGAAAACCCGCAACCCCGTATCCGCTGAGTTACGGGACAAAAGGATAACTTCAACTCGAGGATAATCAAGTATCTTATTGATATTTAAAAGTTTAACTACGAGTGGAAAGCCCTCACCCGGCTCCAGCGGCTCGTCCTCGTTGTCTATCTGATAGCGTCGGTAGGCCTCAAGTCCTTCCTGCTCGTAGACCTCATTGCTCGCTCCAAGGTCAAACAGGGCGCGCGAGGAGATAGCGACTGTCAGTAGCGGCTTGCGGGGCAAATCGCTCACGCGTCGAGATCCGGAATCAACTCGCTCTCAAGGCGAGCAATCATGTCCTTGAGTTTGAGTTTGCGCTTCTTCAATCGTTGAATGCGCATGCTATCGGGGTGCGCAGTCGCGATAAGGTGGCCGATAACCTCATCCAGATCGCGATGCTCAACGCGTAGATTCTGCAGCCAAACGACTATCTCGCCGGTTTCCAAGGTCTTTCGTCACTCCGCCTAACCATTGCCGCACTCAAGACCGTTGTCTTATCCAAGATAACGGCCGCAAAAGCCTGTTCGAAGGCCCGTCCTCAGGCCTATCCGCACGCCCCTGCGCGCAGTGTACTAGGGAAACTATGGTCATTTCTCTAACGTCGAACCCGCCGCGCTGTGGCATCAATCACAGCATCGCGTAAGGGCGCTCCATACACTAGTCCAATGACCCAACCTCCCCGCTGCGACGGCGACAACAACCCGATGGAGCGCAGGGCCGAACCCCGATGGGATGCCGGCGCGCTGACCGCTTGCGTGCGGGTTCGAGGCCGGCTCGGGCGTCAAAAAGCTGACGTTGTGGATTTTTCGCGTCACGGTCTTGCACTCGTGACGAGCGCTCCACTACCTCGGGACAAACCGCTTTTCCTGCAGTTGAGGTTAGAAGAGCTCAACATTCAGAACGTGGTTGCGGTGCTGCACAACTGCTGCACAACGGATGACGGCTATCGCTGCGGCCTGCGCTTTCGCACGACCTCAGAACTTCAATTCGATCGGGAACTCATCGAATCTCAGCTCAAGCGTTTGGAGCAACGCTTGAGTGGTGGCGAGGCTGTCGATGCCTGCACCGGTGAGGTACCGGTTACGCTGCAGCCGATAGCGACCCTGACCTCAACGATCGATCCGGGAACGCTACTGCCCTAGCGCGACGCGTTGGTATCAGCTGCGAATGAGCGATCGCGCTTCATCCTCGAGCGCGAGGAAACGCCGAACCCAGTTGTCCAGCAGCAGAAAATCGTCATCGCCGATCTGAAACGCTGCCGCAATTTCTTTCAGCAAACACTCTTCTTCTATCTCGAAAGCGCCATCCGAATAGCTCAAGCGCAGCAGGTTCAACATCGCCACGAGCCGGGAGCTGCGCGAGTTAAAGATAGCGTCGATGCCATCGAGCTCGTGGTACTCAGGCTCAAGGCCAGAGCCGAGATCCATCTCGCGCTTGAACTCATCGATCATGAGCTCTTCATGAGGATCCAGTATCCCGTCAGACACAACCACGTTGTGCGCAAGACCCAGCAGAGTCGTGCGCTGGCGCGACGATAGCGACCCAAGCCACATCAGACGGCACCGGGGTAGTTCATGGCGAGCGTCCGCTAGCTCAGCGAGCGCGAATACGGCGCAACGACCTGGGCCGATTCTTGCGCACTGGAGGCTTCGGTCGCAGTTTTGTACTCACGCCATACGTGATCACCCAGAGAGAACACCATAATGATGACGCAGAGCCATCCGAGGCCGATGAACCCTTTCATCACCAGGTTTTGCTCAAAGAAGTCTTCGATCAGATGCCACATTGCGTTGCCTAGTCATATTCCAGATACCCCCAGTTTAAATCATCCTGAGCGATTCACCCAGCAATCAACTCGGCCAAAATCGATAAAGCCCGGACATCGACGGACAACTGGCACCAGCGGCTCGCTGGCCAATCGGGTTCGCCGGCACAGCGCCCACAGTTGCGGGAGCCTTGCTCAACGTCTAGAGTCCCCGGCATGGAAATCACCCAACAACATGAGCAGCACGCGACGGCGATTACCTTGCACGCGAATTTGCACGCGAGAACGTCTGCGGCGAGCGATGGCTATTGGCTCGGCTTCTGGTTTGCGTTTAGCAAGCCCTGACGCTGCCTGAGCAAAAACAATCGGGGCAGCAGTAACTGCCCCTCGATGTAAAACCCCGAGCGGCAATGCCCTCGGGGTTTTTTCATATTGGGTGAAGCAAAAGCCAGTAGTGGCAACTCAGACGACCTGAACAACCTAACGCAGACCAAGACATGAACAGGAGTATTCAACGATGCCACTAGACAATCTGAACATCGCGAGACTGGACAAATTGGACACACCAGCACAAATCAAAACGGAGTTACCGCTGTCGGAGGTGGCAGCAGCCAGTGTCAGTGAGGGTCGCGCGCAGGTAAATGCGATTCTAAACGGTAGCGATCCACGCCTGCTCGTTGTCATCGGACCCTGCTCTATTCACGATCTGGACGCGGCGCGCGAGTACGCACGCAAGTTACGCACGCTTCAGGACGAGGTTTCCGACTCCCTGCTTCTGGTAATGCGCGCCTACTTCGAAAAACCGCGCACGACGGTGGGCTGGAAGGGGTTGGTTAACGATCCCGATCTCGACGACTCGTTTCAGATTGGCAAAGGCATACGGCTCGCCCGCGCCCTGCTCATCGAGTTAGCCGAACTCGGGCTGCCGCTATCTACTGAGGCCCTTGATCCGATAACACCGCAGTATCTCCAGGACCTGATCAGCTGGTCCGCCATTGGCGCGCGCACGACTGAAAGCCAGACACATCGAGAAATGGCCTCTGGACTCTCCTGCGCCGTCGGCTTCAAGAACGGTACCGACGGCGGGCTAGACGTTGCTACCAACGCCCTTCAGAGCGTCGCCAAGCCGCACCGATTCCTGGGTATAAATCACGATGGCGAGGTGTCTGTCATTCACACCCGCGGAAATCCGAATGCTCACATCGTGCTGCGCGGCGGCAACGGCGGACCCAACTTCGACGCCGACAGCGTGCGTGCTTGTGAGGCGGCGCTAAACGCTGCCGGTTCGAGCGGCAACATCATGATTGACTGCTCGCATGCGAACTCCGACAAGGACTATCGCCGGCAGGTGAGTGTTGCACGTGATGTCGCTGACCAGATCGAGGGAGGCAACAGCACCATCAACGGTCTGATGATCGAAAGCAACTTGAGCGCCGGTAACCAGAAGCTGACACCCGGCGGCAAAGATCTGGCCTATGGCGTATCGATCACCGATGGCTGCATTGATTGGGCAGAAAGCGAGGCGCTGATGCGGGAGCTGCATAGCCGGCTTGGCAGCGTGCTTCGAGATCGACGAGATCGATCTGCGGTTTCCCTTTGAAGAACAGTGGCCGGCGCGTCTTCGCGAGGCGCCCGGGGGCGCAGCGCTCGGGCAACGACGCGATCTGCGAACCAGAACACCAAACGCGGAGAAGGAGATCGCCGCGGTCAACCTGCGGTTTCCCTCGCGACGACAGATTTAGCACTCGTCTTCGCGAGGCGCCCGGCGCGTAGCGCTCGGTCAACAACGCGGTCTCCGCACCAGGGCACCACACGCGGCAAAGGAGATCGCCGCGGTCAACCTGCGGTTTCCCTCGCGACGACAGATATAGCACTCGTCTTCGCGAGGCGTCCGGCGCGTAGCGCTCGGTTAACGACGCGATCTCCCCACCAGGGCACCACACGCGGAGACGGAGATCGCCGCGGTCAACCTACGGTTTCCCTCGCGACGACAGATATAGCACTCGTCTTCGCGAGGCGCCCGAGCGCGCAGCGCTCGGGCAACGACGCGATCTCTGACAGAACCCTTACTGGTAGTAGGCGTTCTCCGTCACGGTATGGTCGGTGACATCACGAACACCGGACAACTCGGGCAAACGCTCGAGAAGCGTCTGCTCCACGCTCTGTTTGAGCGTGATGTCCACAGCAGCACAGCCCTGGCAACCGCCGCCGAACTGCAGAATGGCGTAACCCTCGGCATCGATCTCCACCAGCGAAACCATGCCGCCGTGGGATGCGAGGCCGGGATTGATCTCGTTGTACAGCACGTAGTTCAGACGGTCCGGCAGCGGCGAGTTTTCGTCCACATTCGGTGTGCGGGCATTAGGCGCCTTGATCGTGAGTTGGCCGCCCATTCGATCTTCAGAGAAATCCACTTTCGCCTCTTCCAGAAACGGCAAGCTCGGCGAGTCGATCCAGGCGTTGAAACCCTCGTAGGCCACGCTGATGTCTTCTTCCTGATGCTCGCCAGGGCGGCAGTAGGCAATACAAGTCTCCGCATTCGGTGTGCCCGGCTGAGCCACAAACACCCGGATAGCAACACCCTCTTCACCCTGTTTGGCGAGCAGGTCTGCCAGATAGGCTTGAGCTGACTCGGTCATTTCTATCACGCGAATTCTCCTGATCTGCGCTCGGGTTCGGACGTTTGCCGGGGCGAGCAGCGAGGCCGACCTCGCTCGAACAAACCCTAGCCGATTAAACCCGACTAAATTACTCAGGTATTGTACTTGAGTGCGAGCGAGACGCCAGTGCGGGGGGCATCCTGCAAATGACCAATCTCGCCGTCTTGAGCGTCAGTCATCTCTAACCTCTTCATCTTCAATTGAGTTCAGGCTGAGCCCTCATACAATAGCCGCCGCAAAGGCCCGCCGATTCCGGGTCCTGTGACCATGAACGCCAGCTCAAACTCACTTCGGATTTGCCAGACCATGTCGACAGCCGCCAACCGTATTGCCGAACTCGACCAGCTGCTCAATGAGCGCATTGCGATCATCGACGGCGCAACCGGCACGATGCTGCAGGGCAAAGAGCTGACGGAAGCGGATTTTCATCGCGGCGAATTCGAGAACCACCCAAAGCCCCTGAAAGGCAACTTCGACATGCTGTCGTTGACCCGACCCGATGCGCTCGCATCCGTTCACGATGCCTACCTTGAGGCGGGCGCGGACATCATCAAAACCAATACCTTTGCCGCAACCAGTATCGCGCAATCCGACTATGACCTTGCAGACCGAGCGCCACAGATGAGCGAAGCCGCGGCGCGCATAGCCCGGCAATGCGCAGATCGGTTCAGCGAACCGGGCGCACCGCGTTTCGTCGCCGGCTCGATCGGCCCGACCAATCGAACGGCAAGCGTTTCTCCCGACGTAAACGATCCAGGTCACCGCAACGTCAGCTTTGATGAACTGCGTGAGGCGTATGTTGATCAAGCCGAAGCCTTGTTGCGCGGCGGCGCCGATCTGCTGCTGGTGGAAACCATCTTCGACACGCTCAATGCCAAAGCGGCGATTTACGCCATTCTCGACATCGCAGAGCGGCGCGGTGAACGCATCCCGATGATCCTCTCCGGCACGATCACGGACGCGAGCGGGCGCACCCTCTCCGGCCAGACCACAGAAGCGTTCTGGGCTTCGGTCGCGCACGCCAAGCCGCTCGCCGTTGGCCTCAACTGCGCATTGGGTCCGGCCCAGATGCGCCCCTACGTCGAAATCCTGTCTCGAGTAGCCGACACCCGCATCAGCCTGCACCCAAACGCCGGCCTGCCAAACGCGTTCGGCGGCTACGACGAGTCTCCCGAGCAGGTTGCGCAGGTGATTGGTGACTTCGCGGACGCCGGCTGGCTCAACCTGGTGGGCGGTTGCTGCGGCACCGGGCCTGAACATATCGCAGCGATTGCACAACGCGTGAGTTCAACACCACCGCGGCCAGTGCCTGAGGCGTCAACGCGCATGATGCTGGCGGGGCTCGAGCCCGTCTCGATCGATGACAGTTCGCTGTTCGTGAATGTTGGCGAACGCACCAACGTTACCGGGTCTGCCCGCTTCAAACGCCTGATCCTGGAGGACGATTTCGACACCGCTCTCGAGGTCGCCCTGCAACAGGTGGTGAACGGCGCTCAGGTCATCGACATCAACATGGATGAAGGCATGTTGGATGGCATCCAGGCGATGGACCGCTTTCTGAAGCTCATCGCAAGCGAGCCGGACATCGCGCGTGTGCCGATCATGATCGACTCATCCAAGTGGGAAGTTATTGAAGCGGGCCTCAAGTGCGTTCAGGGCAAAGCCATCGTCAACTCCATCAGCCTCAAGGAGGGCGAAGCGGATTTCCTCGACAAGGCTCGCGCCTGCCTGCGCTATGGCGCGGCCGTCATCGTCATGGCATTTGATGAAGTCGGCCAGGCGGACACTTTCGCGCGCAAGACCGAGATTTGTGCGCGCGCATACAAGCTGTTGACCGAAACCGTAGGCTTCGCGCCGCAAGACATCATCTTCGACCCCAACATCTTCGCCATCGGAACCGGCATCGAGGAACACAACAACTACGCCGTCGACTTCATCGACGCGTGCGCCTGGATTCGGGACAACCTACCCGGAGCGCACACCTCCGGTGGCGTATCCAATGTGTCGTTCTCGTTCCGGGGCAACAACGCGATTCGCGAGGCCATCCACGCGGTTTTTCTCTACCACGCGATCAATGCGGGCCTGACGATGGGGATCGTCAACGCCGGTCAGCTGGCGATCTATGACGACATCCCCGAGAAACTTCGGGATCTGGTTGAAGACCTGGTGCTGAACAGACGGGCTGACGCAACGGAGCGGCTGCTCGAAGCCGCTTCGGAATTTACCAGCCGCGGCAAAGCTGATGACGCAACGGATCTCGCCTGGCGCGAACTGCCTGTGAACGAGCGGCTATCTCACGCGCTCGTCAAAGGCATTACCAGCCATATCGTGGACGACACAGAGGAAGCTCGCACCCAGTTTGATCGTCCGATCGAGGTGATCGAAGGCCCCTTGATGGATGGCATGAATATCGTTGGCGATCTGTTTGGTTCCGGCCGGATGTTCTTGCCCCAGGTGGTTAAGAGCGCTCGCGTTATGAAACAGGCGGTGGCACATCTCATCCCGTATATCGAGGCTGAGAAAGGTGAAAACAGCCGCAGCAAGGGCAAGATCGTGATGGCAACGGTCAAGGGCGACGTGCACGACATCGGCAAGAACATCGTCGGCGTTGTGCTCCAGTGCAACAACTTCGACGTTGTCGATCTTGGTGTAATGGTTCCCTGCGATGACATCCTCGATGCAGCCGAGCGCGAGCAAGCCGACATCATCGGCCTGTCCGGCCTCATCACGCCATCACTGGACGAGATGGTGCATGTTGCCAGCGAGATGCAGCGGCGCGGCATGACAAAACCGCTCTTGATTGGTGGCGCAACGACTTCCCGTGCGCACACCGCGATCAAGATCGAACCGGCCTACCAGAATGACGCCACGATTTACGTCACCGATGCTTCGCGCGCGGTGGGCATCGCCGGCGCCTTAGTCTCTGATACCCAAAAGCAGGGTTTGATCGACCATGTTCGGCGCGAGTATGACGAGACGCGAACTCGCACCAGTCAGCGCTCGCGCAAACTCGTGGTCACGCCCATCGCAAAGGCTCGCGATGCCGCCTGGCTGGCCAATGGCGAGGTCACCCCGGTCAAGCCGGCGAAGTTGGGTGTGACATCACTGCACGACTACCCCATCGAAACGCTGGTGCCGTATATCGACTGGACGCCGTTCTTCATGACCTGGGAGCTCGCCGGCAAGTATCCCCGCATACTGGATGACGAGGTTGTCGGCGCCAGCGCGCGAGAACTGTTTGCTGATGCCCAATCGATGCTCGCCCGCGTTATCGATGAGAAATGGCTGAAAGCCGAAGCGGTGTTCGGTCTCTGGCCAGCCAACCGGGAAGGCGATGACATTGTCCTATGGGAGGACGATACCCGCGGCAATGTGAAAGCCCGTCTGCATCACCTTCGCCAGCAGGTAAAGAAAGGTGCGACTGGCGCCCATCACTGCCTGGCTGACTACGTGGCCCAGGCACCGACCGCGGACTATCTCGGCGGTTTTGCGGTGACAACCGGCCTCGGCATGGATGCTGCGCTCGCCGCGTTCGACGGCGATGACTACAACGAGATATTGCTTAAAGCTCTGGCCGACCGGCTGGCCGAGGCATTCGCTGAGCATCTGCATGAGCGGGTACGAAAGGAGTTCTGGGGTTATGCGGGATCGGAATCGCTCGACAACGAGGCTCTGATCAAAGAACGCTATCAGGGGATCCGGCCAGCTCCCGGTTACCCGGCTTGCCCGGACCACACGGAGAAAGTGACGCTCTTCGACTTGCTGGGTGCGAGCGAGGCGACCGGCATTGAGCTGACCGAGCACATGGCGATGACGCCAGCTGCGTCGGTTTCAGGGTGGTATTTTGGCCACCCTCAGGCGCGCTACTTCGGAGTGGGGAAAATTGGCGCCGATCAGGTGGCGGACTATGCGGCCAGAAAAGGCTGGGATATCGACACGGCCGTTCGTTGGCTGCGACCGTCGCTCATCGACGAATAGAGATCAGAGAAGACGAGATGAGATGAGTAGCGAATCACCACCCATCTCACAGCGCCGAGGCCCCGGACCTACGCGTCTGGGCCAAGAACCGGGGCTAAAGATGTCGACGAAGAGCTAGATGAACGGCGTCCAGCCCGAGATGTAGAATACGGCGATGCCAACGAGCGCGCTGAAAATCATGCCGATAGCGATGGCATCCGCTCGCGAATCTTCGCCGTCGCCAGGCTGTGCTGCTGAGTCGTATTGATCGGTCACTTTACTATCCCTTATTGCCTTTCTATGGCTTTATTTGCCTTCATTTGCCCTGATAAGCAAACCCGTTATGTCGGGTCTCTTTTCAGTTTTGTATCGATGCCCTTCGCCGCGCCGGCGCCACCCATAGACCACAGGGATTAGGCGGCGCTAGTGTAAAGCTCGCCCAGTCGCCAAACAATACTGCGGGCGTTACGGCGCTTGCTGATCTAACGATAGACCGTTTACCGATATAGCTTTGATAACTGCTTTGCTATCTTGCGCTCCCGACTCTGGCGGGCCTCTGGCCTGCCTCCAAAAGCAGCAGCAAGAGCGAACACCACGTGTATCGATACAACGATCTCGACAAGCAGTTTGTCGCTGAGCGCGTCGCCCACTATCGCGATCAAACCAACCGTTTCCTCGCGGGCGATCTGAGCGAGGCCGAGTTCCTGCAGGTTCGCCTGCGCAACGGGCTCTACATCCAGCGGCTCGCCCCCATGCTGCGTGTGGCGGTGCCCTACGGAACCCTGGACAGCACTCAACTGCGGATGCTTGCCCACATCGCCCGTCACTACGACAGAGGCTATGGACACCTGAGCACACGCCAGAATATGCAGTACAACTGGCCCAAACTCGAAGAGGTGCCGGACATTCTGGAAGATCTCGCCAGCGTTGAAATGCACGCCATCCAGACGAGCGGCAACTGTATTCGCAACGTAACCACCGATGAGTTCGCAGGCGTCGCGGCCGATGAATTCGTCGACCCGCGACCATATTGCGAACTGATCCGGCAATGGTCCACGGCGCACCCGGAATTCGACTGGCTACCTCGCAAGTTCAAAATCGCAGTCAACGGCGCTGGCAGCGACCGGGCTGCAGTGGATGTTCACGATATCGGCATCACCGTGCGACTTGAGAACGACGCCAAAGTCTTCGACTTCAACGTCGGCGGCGGCTTGGGTCGCACGCCTGTTGTGGGCCCGAGAATCAAATCCGGCGTCGCCATCGAAGACATGCTCACCTATCTCGAAGCGATCATGCGCGTGTACAACCGCTTTGGTCGAAGAGACAACAAGTACAAAGCCCGCATCAAGATACTCGTGCGCGCGATGGGTGCTGAAGAGTTTGCTACAGCCGTCGAGGCAGAGTGGCAGCATTTGAGAGGCTCGGCCTCGACACTGACCGATGAAGAGATTGCCCGCGTCGAAGCCTTCTTCAAACCCCATAACTATGCAGAACGCAGTGACAGCGATGCCGGTGACTTAGCTGCACAGCGGCTACAACATCCCGGTTTCGACCGCTGGATGCGACACTGTGTGAGCGAACACAAGGTCGATGGCTTCGCCGCCGTCACGCTGTCGGTCAAGAAGACCGGTATCCCTCCTGGCGATGTCACTGACACACAAATGGAGGCCGTCGCCGATTGGGCAGACGCCTACGGATTCGGCGAGATCCGCATCTCGCACCAGCAAAACTTCGTGCTGCCGGATGTCGCCCTGGGTAGCCTCTTCGAGCTGTGGCAGAAGGCCACGGAACAAGGGCTGGGAGAAGCGAACGTCGGTCTGCTCACCGACATGATCTGCTGCCCCGGCGGTGATTACTGCTCACTAGCCAACGCCAAGTCCATTCCGGTTGCCGAAGCTATCGCGCGCCGCTTCGATGACTACGACTACCAGCACGATCTGGGCGAACTGGATATCAACATCTCCGGCTGTATGAATGCCTGCGGACACCACCACGTCGGCAACATCGGCATCCTTGGCGTGGATAAAAAAGGCGCCGAGTTCTATCAGATATCGCTGGGCGGCCATAGCGGTCATAGTGGCGAGGCCGCCTCGATCGGTGCAATCGTCGGCCCTTCCGTATCCCGCGCGGAGGTCTGTGATGTGCTGGCCCGAATTCTGGAGACGTTTGTTGCCAGCCGAATAGACGACGAATCGTTCATTCACTGCTATCGACGCATCGGCATCGAGCCATTCAAGGAGGCAGTTTATGCCGACGCTGCTTAGTAACGAGGCGATATTGCCTAATGATCAACGAGCTTTTCTGGCTTTTGACCTGTGGCAAAACTCGACCCAGCAACCGCTCCTGCTCGAATGCGACGCCGAACCAGACGCATCAGTCACCGAGGCTCCGGCCATCGCCATCAATTTTCCGGCCTTCAATGATGGCCGTGGTTTATCGCTGGCCGTTCTTCTGCGTACTCGCCTGGGCTTCACCGGCGAGTTGCGCGCCGTTGGCGATGTGCACCAGGACATTCTCCACTATATGCGCCGCTGCGGTTTCGACAGCTACGAGCTGCCGGACGGTCGCGACCCGGAGCAGGCTCTGAAGCTGCTGTCTCCGTACAGCGTGCAGTACCAGGCGAGCGTCGAAGATCCCCAGCCGCACTTTCGATCATAGAGCGCATTCCTGAGCCTGGGTATGCCCTGCGCTAGCGGGGCATAATGGCGACCATGGAAGCGCATTTTCTCGATTCCCTGTTTCTCATCTTTGCCGGCGCAGCGGCCGCCGCCAGCATCGCGCTATTCACACGCCAGCCGCTTCTAATGAGCTATATCGCGCTCGGGTGCCTGTTCGGGCCTCATGCTCTGGGCTGGGTGGGCGATGCCAAGTTGCTCGCAGAAATCTCTGAGATCGGAATCATTTTTCTGCTGTTTCTCCTGGGGCTCGATCTGCCGCTGTCGAAACTGCGTGGCATGTTCGGTCGCACATCTATCGTCGCCATTGTTACCTGCGCTGCATTCTTCGGCATCGGCTATGCCTTAATGCTGGCATTTGGGTTCAGCCATTCCGAAGCAATCATCACCGGCATCGCGGTTACGTTCTCCAGCACCATCATGGGCATCAAGCTGCTTCCGACCACCGTGTTGCACCATCGCCACGTTGGCGAGATCGTAATCAGCCTGCTTCTGCTGCAGGACTTTCTCGCCATTCTGGCCTTGCTGTACCTGGCTAGTAGCGCAGACCCCAGCGCAGACCTCTTCAGCGCGATGTCCCTCACCGTCGCTGCCCTACCCATTGTCGCAGCAGCGGCGTTTCTCGGAGTGCGCTATGCCCTGCTACCTCTCATCGCCAGGTTCGACGCCTTCGAGGAATTTATCTTTCTCATCGCCGTTGGTTGGTGCCTGGGCATTGCTTCGCTTGCTGAAGCAATTGGTCTGTCGTTCACGATCGGAGGCTTTATCGCCGGTGTTGCCTTGGCAACCTCGCCAATCGCGCAATACATCGCGACGTCGTTGCGTCCACTTCGTGACTTCTTTCTTGTGCTCTTCTTCTTCACCGTCGGAGCCGGTCTCGATCCCACGCTCCTGCTCGAACTCGCTATACCGACTCTCGCACTCACAGCAGCGCTCATCGCGACAAAGCCAGCGATCTTCGCAGCCACGCTGAAGCTGTCGGGTGAGTCGACGGCGGCGAGTTGGGAGGTTGGCTTCCGTCTTGGCCAGGCGAGCGAGTTTTCGCTCCTGGTGACGTTCCTGGCGGTCAGTGTCGGACTGATGGGAGAGCACGCCGCGCACATTGTTCAGGGTGCTACGGTGCTCACCTTGGTGTTATCGACTTATCTGGTGATCTTTCGCTATCCAAGCCCAATCGCGGTTTCTGCGCGCTTGCGCCGAGACTGAGGGCTCAGTCTCGGCAAGCTTCACGCAGCCAGACTAGGCGGCAAGATTCACCAGGCCACGGCCAACCATCTCGCCAGCCAGTATCCGGTCAATGGCACCAGAGAGTTGCTCAAGACCGATGTCTTCGCGCATCAGCGACAGGCTATCCAATGCCCAATCACCCGCCAGCTTTTGCCAGATCTGGCGCTTTTGCGCGAGCGGTAACTCCACCGAGTCCACACCAAGAAGATTCACGTGACGAAGAATGAAAGGCAAGACTGTTGCGTCGAACGCTGGCGATGCAACCAGGCCACAGGCCGCGACCGAACCGCCGTAGCGCAGCGACTTGACGGCATTGAACAACGGCTCGCCACCGACCGTATCAACAGCACCCGCCCAGGTTTCCTTGAGCATGGGCTTGCCGCCACCCTCGAGTAGCGCTTCGCGTGGCAGAATCTCGGATGCACCCAGCTCCTTCAGATAATCATGCTGGCTCGCCTTGCCGGTTACGGCCGCCACCTCGAAACCAAGCTTGGCCAACAGAGCAACCGCGACGCTACCAACGCCACCGGTCGCACCGGTAACGAGCACAGGGCCATTGCCCGTTTCGAGCCCACTGCTAATCAGCTTGTCGACACACAAAGCAGCAGTAAGACCCGCGGTGCCGTACAACATGGAGCTTTCCGGGGTGAGCCCATCGGGCATAGCAACCACCCAGCTTGAGGGCACTCGAATCTTCGCACCGAAACCACCAGCGGTGTTCATGCCAAGGTCATAACCGGTCACCAGAACACTGTCGCCGACGCTGAAACCGCTGTCGGCTGCGGCGTGTGCCACTGTGCCTGCGGCATCGATACCCGGCGTATGGGGGAAGTTGCGCGTCACTCCCGGGTTGCCCGTGGCGGACAAACCGTCTTTGTAGTTCAGGGAGGAATATTGCACATCAATGAGTACGTCACCGTCAGGAAGATCATCGACATTGCGCTCAATCACCGATCGCGTGAACGTTCGATCATCACCTTTCTCAACCCAGAACGCGCGAAACGTCTCACTCATATCACTTCTCCCAATAGTCGTTGTTTGGCCGCGCCGTGCCTGCACAGAGCGCCGAATTCAGTTAGTCAGTCGCGCCCAGGCGGCGGGCAATTTTGGCCATCCCCTGTTGCACCTGCCCCATTGCTCGCTCAAGCGGATTGCGATGTACAACCCACTTAACCCGATACACATCGGTCGCTTCCGCTCGGTTTGAATAGTACTCATCCGAGGTCATCAACTCATCGACCAACCCGCGATCAACCGCGCGTTGGCCGTACCAGGTTTCACCTGTCGCGACGGTCGCGATATCGAGAGACGGTCGATGTTCCGAGACGTACTCCTGAAACAGCGTATGCGTGTCCTCGAGGTCGTCCTGAAACTTCTGGCGAGCCGAATCGGTGTTTTCCCCAAACACCGTGAGCGTGCGTTTGTACTCGCCGGCTGTCATGACTTCGAAGTCGATATCATGCTTCTTCAGGAGACGGTGTACGTTCGGAATTTCGGCTGCAACGCCAATGGAGCCGATGATTGCAAATGGCGCCGCCAGGATTCGATCCGCAACCACGGCCATGAGGTAACCACCACTGGCCGCCACTTTGTCGACAACTGCCGTGAGTTTGAGGCCTGCGCTCGTAATGCGATGCAACTGGGATGCAGCCAGGCCGTAGCTGTGCACGTAACCGCCGGCAGATTCGATCTCGCAGACCACTTCATCGTCGGGTTGTGCAGAGGCAATCACCGCTGTGACTTCCCTGCGCAGGTTAGAGACGCTGCTGGCGTCCATATCACCGCGAAAGCGCAGCACGTACACCCTGCCTTTCTTCGTCTCAGGCTCGGCCTTGCCAGACTCGCGCGCCTTCAGGGCCTTGGCATCCGCCTTGTAGAGCTTTTTCATCTGTCCCGGAGACATCTGCGCCTCCTGGACCGAGCGCTGCAAATGCCGGATCTCATCGCCTACATTGCGCACATCAAGGTGGCCTCCGCCGCCGTATTGACGGCGATTTGAGACTGATTGAGCGATCGAGATGACGAAGGCGACCGCGATAACGATTGTGACTGTCTTGGCCAAAAAGGACAGATAGTCGAAGACAAATTCCATGCCAGGGCATCCGGTAAAATCGGCGCGTTACTCTATCAGGTTTGTCAGGCTTCGCCGCCCATTTACGGCTTGGGACACTGCGGCCCTCGATAGGCTTGCAGCCGGTGGCAGAGCCTGAAACCATCGCGCCCACGACTTAAGCGCCGCAAACCAGCACATGCACTCCAACGTCACATCCTCATCCGTCGACGCAGACTCCGAGCGCCGGGCCTTAAAGCAACGCCTGGCCTCGCGCGCGAACCCCGCTGCCACTCTCGCCGTGGACATGTTCGTTGAATTGGCCGTTTCCGGCCTGGCGCCCATTTACGTAAGGGCTGCCAGTGGTGAGCTATCGCTGCACGATACGGCCAGCCACCGAATCGACGTGACCTACCTGTTCGACAGCGTCGACACGGCCGTTGACCTGTTGAGTAACGGCGGTGACGTCATGACCGCGTTCATGGAGGAGCGCTTTCGCTCAACCGGGCACATCGCGTTCACCTACGTCCTGCTGGGGATGTTTGCAAACCCGTCTCTGCCGGCGGAACCACCACCCTGAATATGCCCGCACACCGGGCCGTCTTGACCTACAGGGAATTCAGGAAGTCATCGATCAACCAACGCGATATCGCAACTGGTGGCGGTATCTGCGGCAACGCATCCGGGGCAAACCAATTGGCTTCCGCAATCTCGCCTTCCTGGCAGACGATATCGCCGCCCGCGTATTCAGCATGAAAGCCGAGCATCAGCGAGTTCGGGAACGGCCAGCTTTGGCTGCCGAGGTAACGAAGATTGGTGACATCGAGGCCAACCTCCTCCTTAACTTCCCGGTGCACGGTTTGCTCAATGCTCTCACCGGGCTCAACAAACCCCGCCAGCGTCGAGAACATACCATCAGGCCACTGGGCGTTACGCGCGAGCAGTACATCATCTCCCCGATGTATCAACACGATAATGCTCGGTGACAATCTGGGGTATGCAATCAACCCGCAATCCGGACAGACCTTGGCTCGATCCGTGGTGTGGGCCTGTGTTTCGCTGCCACAGCGACCGCAGAAGCCGTGTTCGTTGTGCCAAGCGACGATCTGCTGAGCACGCCCCGCCAGGTAAAAGTGAGCCGCATCCACACGGCCAAGAAAACCTCGTAGACCAAGCGAGGAGTAACCTTCGGACAACTTGCCGTTAAGTGTGGCCGCATAACAGGACTGACCGCGCAACTCACCCATGTAGTGCTTGGACGTGAATTCGACATCAAGCCAGCGAAAGTCATCCTGGGTAGGAATTTTGGGTGTGCCCTGCTCCGGCAGACAGACAAGTTCACCATCAAGAAACGCGTAGATCAGTGCGTTGCCCGGGTCCGCATCGTGGGGCGGCTCAACGAGCGAAAGAAAGTCATCAGGATCTTTAGGCCACACAAGCGGCTCCTCCGGGTCAGCGATAGCAAAGACGCGCACAAGTGTGCACTGGTGTGTTTCCACGCCACATCGAACGGCCGACACCTTACCGTTAGTCGGCCACGAACTCATCCCCAGAGCACGATCTCACGCAACCCCAAGACCGATCGGGCAGAACGGCGGTTAGTCTCTATACTGATTGAAGGAGTGAGGATGGCCGCGCGGCAGTCTATGTGCAGCGCGGCTTGATTTTGCCGTCTGAGCCGCATGGAGCTACATGTCCCAATTTGGCCATGTGGCTGTGCTTATCAGATTTTTGCTAAACACGGCAATCTGCCACCCATCGGCAAGAAGTGGCAGAGTGTGCACTGGCGACGCACAGTCTCCTCACTTCGCCGGTATGAACAATAGCCCACGGACAGCACAACGATGATCGGACTCCTACAGAACGCGTTCTGGCCAAACTTCCTTGGCAACGCTCCAGACTGGTACAAGAAGGCGATCGTCGCTTTCCTGGTGATCAACCCGATAATCCTCGCCCTAACTGATCCTTTCTTCACCGGCTGGGTGATTCTGATTGAGTTCATTTTCACTCTGGCGATGGCGCTCAAATGCTATCCACTCCAGCCAGGAGGATTGATAGCGATTGAAGCCGTCCTGATGGGCATGACGTCGACTGAGACTATCCGCGTGGAAGTCTTCGGCGCGTTTCAGGTGATTCTGCTGCTCATGTTCATGGTCGCCGGCATCTACTTCATGAAAGATCTGCTGCTGTTTGTCTTCACCAAAATTCTGCTGGGTATTCGCTCCAAGATGGCGATCTCGCTGCTGTTCAGCTTCGTTGCAGCAGTGCTGTCGGCATTCCTCGATGCACTAACCGTCACCGCCGTCATCATTGCCGTCGCCGTCGGTTTCTACTCGGTCTACCACCGCGTGGCCTCGGGCAAACATCATCGCCACGACACCGATCATGATCATGGCGAAGACCACGAGGTCCACGACTTACACCGCTCGGACCTCGACCAGTTTCGCGCCTTCCTCCGCTCTCTGTTGATGCACGGCGCGGTGGGTACCGCCCTCGGTGGCGTGTGCACAACAGTTGGCGAGCCGCAGAACCTGCTGATAGCCAGCCGAGTTGGCTGGGAATTCATCGAGTTCTTCCTGCGCATGGCTCCGGTCACAATGCCGGTTCTCGCCGTCGGTCTGATCACCTGCCTGCTATTGGAGAAAACCAAAATCGCAGGTTACGGCGCCACCTTGCCGGACGCCGTGCGCCACATTCTGGAAGACTTCGATCGCGAAGAGGCGGAAGCGCGCACAGACCGAGATCGCGCGCAGCTGGTTATTCAAGGCATCGCTGCCGTAGTCCTGGTGTTTGCACTGGCATTTCACGTGGCTGAAGTCGGCCTGATCGGGCTGCTGATTATCGTTCTGCAAACCGCGTTCAACGGCGTCGTCGAGGAACATCGCATCGGCCATGCTTTCGAAGAGGCGCTGCCTTTCACCGCGCTGTTGTGCGTGTTTTTCGGCATCGTCGCGGTAATTCACGATCAACACCTGTTCAGCCCGGTCATCGACTACGTGCTCTCGCTTCCTGTCGAGGACCAACCAGGCATGTTCTATATCGCCAATGGCGTACTGTCGATGATCAGCGACAATGTCTTTGTCGCGACGGTGTACATCAACGAGGTCTACGCAGCATTTAACGCAGGCACCATCACGCGCGATCAGTTCGATAGCCTGGCAGTAGCCATCAACACCGGCACGAATATCCCATCGGTGGCAACGCCGAACGGCCAGGCTGCATTCCTGTTTCTGCTAACGTCTTCCATCGCACCGCTGGTGCGGCTGTCTTACGGCAAGATGGTTCTGATGGCGCTGCCCTACACCATTACGATGGGCATTACCGGCTGGATCTGTGTGACCTACGTACTGTAAACCAAGCGTTCGCGCCGAGCCGCCTGAGCAGCGGCTGGTCACCACCTACTGTGTTAACAGTCGGCGCCAGATCGCCGGCTCATCGGCGCTGTCAAGCTCGCTGAGCCAGGCTGCATGAGCAGCAAGTTCGGCCTCGCTTGCCCGGATCACGGGCAAGCCGGACGCATCATCAATCCGCGCAATACCTCGCAAGTCCACGGCGGAAGGATCGAAGCTCTCCCCGTCTTCGAACAGTGTCGGTTGCCCACCGGTGAGAAGCAGATAGACGTCGGCGAGAATCTCCGCATCTAACAGCGCACCGTGAAGATCTCGAGAACTGTTATCGATGCCATAGCGTCGGCACAGCGCGTCGAGATTGTTTTTCTGTCCAGGATGCCGGTTACGCGCAATCGCGAGAGAATCCGTCACGGTGCAGACGTCAGCCAGGCGCCGCCCGGTTCCTAATCTGGCCAGTTCTGCATCCAGAAAACCGACATCGAACGGCGCGTTGTGAATGACCAATTCCGCGCCGCTGACAAAATCGAGAAAGTCTTCGGCCACATCCGCAAACCGAGGCTTGTCGGCGAGGTCTCGTAGCGAGATTCCATGAACCTCCTGGGCGGCTTCATCGATATCTCGCTCTGGGTTCAAATACTGGTGGTAATGACTTCCAGTTAGCCGCCGATCCAGCAATTCCACACCACCGATTTCGATGACCCGGTGGCCCAGTTCCGCTTCGAGGCCCGTTGTTTCTGTATCAAGGACAATTTGTCGCATCAGCGTAGGGCCTCGGCCTCGGCACGCGCCGCATCATCAACGAGTTCGTTCTCGGGATGACCGCTGTGCCCTTTTACCCATGCCCAGGTGACGTTGTGACGCGCCACCTGCTCGTCCATGCGCTGCCATAGATCCTGATTCTTCACTGGCTTCTTTGCTGCCGTCTTCCAGCCATTTTGCTTCCAGCGAGCCATCCAGCTCTCAACGCCTTGCTTCACGTATTGCGAATCGGTGGTGAGGTGAACGTCACATCGGCGCTTGATAGCGGCAAGCGCCTCGATGGCCGCCATCAGTTCCATACGGTTGTTCGTCGTGTCCGGTTCGCCGCCGCTGATCACTTTCTCTTCGTCGCCAAAACGCAGCAACGCCGCCCAACCACCAGGACCGGGGTTACCCAGGCACGCACCGTCGGTGAACGCGATAACGGGGGTGGCTCCAGCGCTCACGCAAACACCGCCTGACGCAAGCTGCACGCGGCTGCTACAAGAAAACTAGAGAACACAACACTCCGTTCGCCGCGATGCGGCTCGACTTCTGATGAGGAAAACAAGGCTCCGTGCCTGCTCGCGCATTCTATCTTCGGGCAGCCGTACAAACTACGCCTGACCGTGGAAATCACGGCGAATCACTGGGACAAAAAAAAGCGGCTGAGCCAGCGCTCAGCGGCGCACCGTATTCGATGTGCTAAGCCGGGTAACCGGCGCGGGCGCGGCAGGTCGTTTGCCAAGCGACGCCCGTACTCGCTCAGACCAGGGCGGCTGCCCCGCGCTGCTGGATTTCATCGCGGTCATGAGATAGCTACCACCTATCGGCAATAGATCCAGGCGCCTCGACAGCGCCTGCAACCTGGGACCATCGAATCTCGCGAACGATAACGGCGGCCGATTCAGGCATGTCGGCACCAGCCTCGGCGCATCCATGCCAAGTACCGTCAACCAGTCGTGCAGCCGGTTCGGTGCCACGAAGGCAAGATCAGAGAACGCATCATCCCGCACGGCGGCATAGAGCCGACGAAGACCCCACAAGCTGTAAGGGTTGAAGCCGCAAACCACAAGCCGGCCACCGTCTGCGAGAACCCGTACGACCTCTCGAAGCGCATGCCTCGGCTCGTCAACCAGATCCAGCGCATGATGCAGAACGACGGCGGTAATCGACCCGGTTCGCAGCGGCAGCTCATTCAGATCAGCCCGCAACCAGGGTACGAGTTCCGCTGCATCCTGACTGCCCGGACGAGCGTCTGCCACCGCCCGCTGGGTAGGCACATAGACGCGGCTACGCACCATCGAACGCTCCGTACAGTCCGCCGGATGACAGACCGGCCCAACCCACAACATCGCATCACCGTGGAATCGGCGCGCCGCAACCTCAAGCCGGCTTTGCTCCTCAGCCAGCAAGCGCTGACCTATGGGGCTCGAAAGCCATTGACAAAACAGATCAGGAATACTCTTTAACTCTCTGTTTTTCATGTTATTTACTATTAATATTCAATCAACTTTCACGGGCCAGCTACAAGGCCCGGAGCACCACTCAACACAGACCGTATGCACCAGCATACGCCGAATCTCAATCCGCCACCGAGACCGCTGACCGGGCGATGCCAGCAATCTGCTGGCCATCTACCAGCACCTACAGCCAGCACCTACAACGAGGTTCTCAAAACAGCGGTTTGTCGATTGCTGCCGACAGCCACCGCCGATACTCTAGCCAACGAAAGGCACCGTTGAAAATCCTGGCGCACGTATCTGCCACAGCACCAAACGCCCATCCGGCCTGGCCGGTTCAACAAGAGGCGTTGGCACGCATCTTTGATGCACGGCAGCTATCGCTTCGCGCTCGATTTTCAGCCGTAGGGAACTGATAAGGACTGCTCAATGCCCGTGTTATCCGCTAGTTGGCCATCCACTGCACTCAAACGCTGGCAATGGGCCGCCCTCGCCGTCACCTGTGCGCTCGCCACCAACGCCTGCACTACCAGCCAACCGACAGCGCACCTCACCACCGCGCTCATGGATGCACCCAGTGCGGTGCACGTACCACAGCAACCCCCTCGCCTGACCTATCAGTTGGACGTGGCCCCACAGACCAGTTTATGGCCGCTGCTGCGCGCCGGTTTTCAGCTCGATCACCGCGTGGACGAGAAACGCGTTCAACAAGAGATCGCCTGGCTGAAGAGACACCCCGATTACCTGAAGCGAATTGGCAAGCGTGCCGAGCGCTATCTCGCGTACATGCACATAGAGATCAGTAAACGCGGCTTACCGTCGGAGCTGGCGCTACTACCCATTGTTGAAAGCGCACTGGACCCGTATGCGTTTTCTCCAGGTGGCGCAGCTGGCTTGTGGCAGTTCATACCTGCCACGGCAAAGCGCTTCGGAGTGACCATGAATTGGTGGTTCGAAGGACGACGGGATCCAGTGCAGGCAACCGACGGCGCCCTCAACTACCTGCAGGTACTACACAACCGATTCGACGACTGGCCCCACGCTCTGGCGAGCTACAACACCGGCGAAGGCCGGGTTGCGCGCAGCATTCGACGCGCGCGGGCAGCTGGTAAGCCGACGGACTTCTTCAACCTGAAGCTACCCCGCGAGACCGCCGCCTACGTACCGCGCCTGCTTGCCTATGCCGCCGTTGTGGCAGATCCAGCGCGCTACGGTATTGAGTTACCCCAGGTCGGGCGCGCTCCCGGCTTTCAAGTCGTTGAACTGGACGGTCAGTACGACATCGCCGTCATCGCACGCGAAATCGGTGTGGATCCGGAGACGTTGTATCGGTGGAACCCGGCCCTGAATCAATGGGCAACCCCTCCAGGTGGACCCCATCGTTTGCTGATTCCATCTGAGTTCGCGCAGGAGCCGACGACCGTCGCCGCGCAGCTTGCGCAGGTCCCCGTCAAAGAGCGGGTTCAGTTTGCCCGCTACGTGGTTAAGCCCGGTGATGCGCTCAGCACTATCGCTCGCCGCAATGACACCGACACGGCAACGCTCGTACGGGTCAACCACCTGCGCAGCAACCGTATCAAAATCGGTCAGGCGCTACTCATACCGAAAGCATCGATGGACGCCAACGCTTATCCCACGCCACTCAATCAGCGCCAGGGTGACACCTACATCGTCGCATCCGGCGACTCGCTATGGACAATATCTCGGCGCTTCGATGTGGGCATGACCGCTCTCATGAAGCTCAACGAGGTTGGCCCCAAGAGCACGCTGCGGGTTGGTCAGGAAATGCTGATACCAGCGTCTGCAAAAACAACGGCGAGCAGCAGAGCCGTTGCACTGCCACCCCAGACCAACCGCACACTTCGATACGCCGTTCGCCGTGGCGACTCCCTGCATCGAATCGCCAATAAATTTGGTGTCACGGTCGCCCAGATCAGCCGTTGGAACTCTCTAGATGCGAGCCGCCTGCTGCAGCCGGGGCAGATGCTGAAGCTAACCGTGAACGCCACCAGCGCACGCTAACAGGCGCGCACCAGCGCAGCATCGCCCAACTCGTCAACAGTTCGTTAACAGCTCGTCAACGCGCGAGCCTCCCGCCCTCAGCACGAGGCCGCACAATCCGCTCAGAGAGAGAACGGAAATCAGCACCGACCAACGCAAGGTCGGCTCGCTTTGCTTTTCCTTACTGCCGCTCCACGCCGAGCTCAGATTCCGCGTGGAAGTAGAAACTGGCGACATCGCCCTGCTGCAGCTGACCAAGCAACTGTGAACGCAGCGAAAGCTGTTCGTTCTCACTGAGGTTCTCGACGTCACCATCGATCACATCAGTCACCGTTACGACCGCGAGATCGCCAAGGCCGAGCGGCGCAATGGCGTTAGACTTGCCATTGTCATCCGGCACAGGCAGCCGGAAGGCGGTCTGCAATACACTCAAGGGCGTATCGGGCATGGTGCGCGCGGCATTTTCGACAACCACCCAGGGACGCTCAAAGCGATCCGCAATCTCGGCCGCCGCTTCATCCGCCTCAAGCGCGGCTAACGCCTCATCTGCCAGCTCTGCGACCTGCTCTCGGGCCTGCTGCCGTGCGAGCAGAGAAATAATGTCTTCGCGCACCTCATCGAATGGACGCTGTGCGGCGGGCGTGCGCTCCGCCAGACGCATGACAACCAGACTGCCGTCGTCGGCTTCCACAACACGTGAGTTATAACCGTCGTCCAGCACCTCCTCGGAGAACGCCATATCGCGCAGGGGCGCCTGCTGGAACAGCCCATCACCGGAGCGACGAGACACGCCGGCTACCCGTACGGGCTCAAGGTCCAGCATCTGCGCGATCGGGTCCAGCGAATCGGCTTCGTCAAACGCGAGCTTATCTATCTCCGGCAAGAGATCGTTGGTGAGCGCATCGAGTGCGCGACTGCGAGTGAGCCTGGCAATGATCTCCTCGCGAACGTTCTCAAGCGGAACATAATCGGGCTGACGCACTTCCTCCAGGCGAATGAGGTGCACGCCAAATTCACTCACCACGGGATCCGATATCTCGCCAACGTCGAGTGCCCAGGTCGCTTCCTCAAATTCAGGAACAAACGTGCCGCGCTGAACAAAACCCAGATCGCCACCGGACGCTGCTGAGCCAGGATCCTGCGAGTACTCTGCCGCGAGCTCGGCGAAATCCGCACCAGCTGCAACGCGCTCTTTAATATCTGCCAGCAACCGAGACGCCTGTTCTTCGCTGCGATCTTCATCCACCTGCAGAAGGATGTGCGACGCACGACGAGTTTCGCTCAGCTGCGCAGCTTCACGATCGGCTTCATAGGCGGCAACGACATCCTCCTCGCTGATCTCAACTGGATTTGCCGCGAGATAGTCGTCTACGCCGTAGCTGATGACGTCCAGCGCCAGCGTTTCTTCAGTGAGATAACGGTCGGCATTGTCGTCAAAATAGTTCAGGGCCTGCTCTTCACTGATCTCGATCTCGGGCAGCAGCTCGTCTGTACGAAACGCGATGTAGGCAACCGTGCGACGTTGCGCAAGCAGAGCCGCGTTCATCGCGAACTCCCAATCGGGCAGGAAGTGGCTACGCTGCAATGCTTGAGTCATCTGGGAGACTTTGATGTTGCCATCAAGCTCATCCAGAAAGCGCGCTGGCGAATAGCCAACGCCTAAGAGCGTGCGAGCAAAAGTATCTTCGTCGAAGCGGCCATCCACCTGAAAACTGGGGTCAGACTGCAACACTTCCGCGACCTGCCGCTCCGATGCCGCCAGGCCCAACTCGCTGGCACTCTCTTCGAGTACGGTTCTGGTAATCAACTGGTCCAGCACACGTTCGCGCAACACCAGTGGATCGATCTGCGCGGGATCAATATCGCCGCGGCTGAGTAGCCGCTGTTGTTCGAGCTGGGTTTCGCCATCAACCCGACTCTGCGGAATATCGACGCCGCCAACGCTCGCGACATCAGGGTCGGTATTGGAAAACGCATCGAAACCACCAAAACCAAACAGCGCCAGAACGGCGCAGATGATGAAAACGAGAACCTTGCTTCCAGCGCTTTGGCTCTTGTCTCGCAACTTCATCAGCATTGCGGGCATCTCCTGCAAACGAGACAGGCGCCGATAAAGCGCCTGTGCTCAAAGTAAAATGGGTAGGCTTCCGAGCTGCCTGAAGTCAGTGCAGCTCGGAATCAGCCATTGTGGACGGCCTAGTTCAGGGCGTCTTTCAGTGCTTTACCAGGCTTAAACGCCGGTACGCGAGCGGCTTTGATCTGAATCGTTTCGCCAGTTTTAGGGTTACGGCCAGCTCGAGCTGCGCGTTCGCGAGCAAGGAAGGTACCGAATCCAACGAGTACCACGGGATCGCTTGCTTTCAGCGATTCAGTAATCGCTTCAAGAGCCGCATCCAGTGCGCGGGCTGCGGATGCCTTGGAAATATCCGCTTCCTCGGCGATTTTATCGACCAGTTCTGTCTTATTCACTAATGACCCCTCTAATGGAGTGAACGAGTTAGTCCGCGCACTGACCTCGGCGCGACGGCACATAGTATCCCGCATATCCGTGCAGACCGCCTGCTTGCGCGCAAGCCGCTGAATTGCAGAGCAAATCAAACGAGGGCAATAGAGCGCAGCGTGGGCGGACCGAAAACAGCGGGCCAGATGGAGGACTATCTCAAATTGTTGCGGTTGGCTTTGTGAGCCGCGAACCGACCGGCAGAGACCGCCAGACGGTGCGTAGCACCAAAGCCCGGCGGTTTATAACAAGCACCCATCAGCACTGCAACACGGGCTGGGAGATATCTCACGCAACGGGCCGGACGTTAGCTCGAGCCGCATCCCCGCTTGGCGCTTCAGTGCGCGCTGATCGACTCGCCCCGCGGCTCGTCGGGCCCATCGGATTCGCCGCCGACAACCGCGACCGGTGCCAATGGCTCGGGCTGACGCTCGAGCGCAATCGCCAGCACCTCATCAATCCACTCAACGGGACTGATGACGAGATTCGCTTTCACATTATCCGGTATCTCTTTCAAATCTCGTTCGTTTTCCTTGGGAATGATGACCTGCTTGATACCGCCCCGATGCGCGGCAAGCAGCTTCTCCTTGAGCCCACCGATTGGCAAGACCTGACCTCGGAGCGTGATTTCACCGGTCATCGCGACATCGGCGCGCACTGCAATTTCCGTAAGCACGGAGACAAGAGCCGTGCACATGCCGATACCGGCGCTGGGCCCATCCTTTGGTGTCGCGCCTTCCGGCACGTGTACGTGCAGATCGAATTTCTCGTGGAAATCTTTGGCAACCCCGAGCGCATCACTACGGGAACGAACAACCGTGAGCGCTGCCTGAATGGATTCCTGCATGACATCACCGAGCGATCCGGTCTTCGTCTGCCGACCTTTACCCGGCACGCTGACTGCTTCGATATTCAACAGCTCACCACCCATGGGCGTCCACGCGAGCCCGGTGACGATACCTACGCGGTTCTTTTCTTCAGCCAGACCGTAGCTGTAGCGCCACACCCCGTTGAAGCGCTCAACTTCCGCCGGCTCGATATTGTGCGGCGCGCCCTCCTCGCCCAATGCACTGGCTTTCACAACCTTGCGGCAAAGCTTGGCGATCTCGCGCTCAAGACCACGTACACCGGCTTCTTTTGTGTAGTAGCGAATGATGTGTAACAACGCTGCATCGCTGACGTTGATCTCATCGTCAGCCAATCCAGCAAGCTTGCGTTGCTTCGGCAACAGGTGACGAGACGCAATATTCAGCTTCTCATCTTCGGTGTAGCCCGGCAGGCGGATGATCTCCATCCGATCCAGAAGCGGCGCGGGAATATTCATGGAATTCGATGTGCACACGAAGAACACATCGGACAAATCGTAATCCACTTCAAGATAGTGGTCGTTAAACGTGCTGTTCTGCTCCGGATCCAGCACTTCGAGAAGCGCAGACGCCGGATCACCGCGCATATCCATGCCCATCTTGTCCACTTCATCAAGCAGGAAGAGCGGGTTGCGCACGGTGGCCTTGGACATCTTCTGAATCACTTTGCCCGGCAACGCACCGATATAGGTACGTCGGTGGCCTCGGATCTCAGCCTCGTCACGAACGCCACCAAGAGCCATCCGTACAAACTTGCGACCGGTTGCCTTGGCAATCGACTCGCCGAGCGAGGTCTTGCCAACGCCAGGAGGGCCAACGAGACACAACACCGGACCGCTGACTTTACGAACGCGCCCCTGTATGGCGAGGAACTCCAAGATCCGCTCCTTGACCTCATCCAGACCAAAATGGTCTTCACTGAGAATCCGCTCGGCTTCCGCCAGGTCCCGGCGAACGCGAGAACGCTTGCTCCAGGGCACACTGACAATCCAGTCCAGGTAGCTGCGCACAACAGTCGCCTCGGCCGACATCGGCGCCATGAGCTTGAGCTTGTTGAGTTCAGCGTTGGCTTTTTCCTCAGCCTCCTTGGGCATTTTCTGTTCGGCGATCTTGCTCGCGAGTTCTTCGAGCTCGTTCGGCGCATCGTCCATGTCGCCGAGTTCTTTCTGGATCGCCTTCATCTGCTCGTTTAAGTAGTACTCGCGCTGGCTCTTCTCCATCTGCTTCTTGACCCGGCCGCGAATTCGCTTCTCCATCTTCGCCAGGTCAAGTTCGCTGTCGAGCAAGCTCAAGAGGTAGTCCATTCGCTCCGGGAAATCGATGGTCTCCAGCAGCGCCTGTTTGTGCTCGATCTTCAATGACAACTGGGCGGCAATGGTGTCGAGCAGGCGAGCGGGATCATCGATGCTGGCCAACGATGACATCACTTCGCTCGGCACTTTCTTGCTCTGCGACACGTACTGTTCGAAGTGGCTCATGATCGAGCGGACCGCGCTATCGCGCTCCGAGGCATCTACGATCGGCTCATCGTGGACGGTGACATCAGCGACAAAGAAGCCAGCGGAATCGCTGCGCAGCTCTTCCACAGCAGCTCTGAAGCCTCCCTCGACCAACACCTTCACTGTGCCGTCGGGTAGTTTCAGCAACTGCAGGACGGTAGCGACCGTGCCGACATCGAACAGGTCATCCGCATTAGGACCATCGACATCTGCATCGCGCTTGGCGACGAGCAACACCTGCTTGTCCGCAGACATGGCGGCGTCAAGCGCGTCAATCGAGCTGGCCGTGCCAACGAATAGCGGGTGCACCCCATGGGGATAGACGACCATGTCGCGCAGGGGTATGACTGGAATATCTTGCATGATGTCCACTTCAGCGTATGTCAGCGGCGAACTTTACCGCACCACAGAGGGTGAGGCGTGAAGGGTTGTCTCGGAATCGTGAGCGAAGCGCGCCAAAGCCTGACATCGGCCACACTTTTGCCATGAATGCCCGCTGCATGTATGCCGCATGACGGGCGGCCCGAACGGCAATCCGCGGGAGCGCCAAAAGCCTGACGCTCAACCGGTGGGCTAAAGCGCCAGACGACCTCTGAGGGCGAGGCTGCGCTAGTCTTCAGCCGCCTTGGGCGCGTCGACGTTCTCGTAGATGAGCATCGGTTCGCTCTCACCCTTGATCACGCTCTCATCGATGACGACCTTGCTGACGTTATCGGTCGATGGCAGATCGTACATCGTGCTCAACAGCACCGATTCGAGAATCGAGCGCAGGCCTCGAGCGCCGGTTTTGCGCTCCATCGCCTTGCGTGCGACGGCCGCAAGCGCATCCTCGCGGAAATCCACCTCGACCTCTTCCATCTCGAACAGCTTGGAGTACTGCTTGGTGAGCGAGTTCTTAGGTTCTTTCAGAATGCGAACCAGGGCTTCCACATCGAGCTCTTCAAGCGTTGCAACCACCGGTAGACGGCCGACAAACTCAGGAATCAAACCGTATTTGATCAGGTCTTCCGGCTCCACGCCGCGCAGTGTCTCACCGATGCTCTTCTGCTCTTCTTCGCCTTTGACGACCGCGCCAAAGCCGATACCACTCTTGTCTGAGCGATCAACGATGATCTTGTCCAGACCCGCAAAAGCCCCGCCACAGATAAATAGGATATTGGACGTATCAACCTGCAGGAACTCCTGCTGAGGATGCTTGCGACCGCCTTGAGGGGGAACCGAGGCTACGGTGCCTTCGATGAGTTTGAGCAACGCCTGCTGTACGCCCTCACCCGACACGTCGCGGGTGATACTCGGGTTGTCTGACTTACGCGAAATCTTGTCGATCTCATCGATGTAAACGATGCCGACCTGGGCACGATCCACATCGTAGTCGCACTTCTGCAGAAGCTTTTGAATGATGTTCTCGACGTCTTCACCGACATAGCCAGCCTCGGTGAGCGTGGTGGCATCGGCAATGGTGAAGGGCACGTCCAACAGGCGCGCAAGCGTTTCGGCGAGCAACGTCTTACCGCTACCGGTTGGTCCGATCAGCAGAATGTTGGATTTCGACAGCTCAACGTCGTCTTTCTTACCCGTATAGTTCAGCCGCTTATAGTGGTTGTAAACGGCAACCGACAGCACCCGCTTGGCATGGGCCTGGCCGATAACATAGCTGTCGAGAATCGAATTGATCTCCTGGGGCACCGGCAACTTGCTGCGCTCGGTGGTCTCGGCACCTTCGGCCACTTCTTCCCGGATGATGTCGTTACAGAGCTCGACACACTCATCGCAGATGAACACCGATGGGCCCGCAATCAACTTACGAACTTCGTGCTGACTCTTGCCGCAAAACGAGCAGTACAACAGCTTGCTCGAATCGTCACCTTTTCCGCTTTCGTCCGACATTCAGTCAGCCTCTTTTTCCGTTCTTCCGCCCCGAATGTACAGCCTCAGCCCATACATGCAGGGATCGCTCGCTCTAGGACTATAGTCTAGCCACCCAGCATACCAATGACGTCAAGCTCAGACCGCCAACCTGCTAACGATTTACCCATCTGACCAGGGCAGCGCGACACAGAGGGTGGCGATTTCCGAGTCAACGACGCAGGACTGGCGCGGAGCGGCCCATAACGGCCATTGAACGTCAAACGATGCCCCGAGCCGGGTGTCTTTGCAACTCGCCAGTTACCGCCCGCCAAACAATCGGCATGGGGCTCTGACGCGCAGCTAGCTAGTCGAATCGACGCCTTTGAGCTTGTGCCGAGGGTGTTGCACCTGGTCAACCAGACCATATTCCACCGCGTCATCAGGGCTCATCCAGAAATCCCGATCTGAGTCACTCGCGATCCGCTCCACGCTCTGGCCAGTATGTTCTGCCAGCAAGCTATTCATGCGTTCGCGCATGAGCAGGATCTCTCGCGCCTGGATCTCGATATCAGCAGCGTTACCGCGGGAGCCGCCCGAGGGTTGGTGAATCATCACCCGTGAGTTCGGCAACATATTGCGCTTACCTGGCGCACCCGCCGCCAGCAGCATGGCGCCCATGGAAGCCGCCTGACCGATGCACATGGTTGCTACATCACAACGGATAAACTGCATCGTGTCATATATCGCCAGTCCCGCCGTCACCGAGCCGCCTGGTGAATTGACGTACAGGTGGATGTCTTTGTCCGGATTTTCCGATTCCAGATAGAGCATCTGAGCAACCACAACGTTGGCTACCTGGTCTTCTACCGGGCCCACCATGAAGATGATGCGCTCGCTGAGAAGCCGGGAGTAAATGTCGTACGCTCGCTCGCCACGGGCCGACTGTTCGACCACCATCGGCACGTAGCCGAGGTTCTCGATGCGATGGTCGCTGTTTGTCATGAACGCTTCCTGTCTGTTAGCTGTCTGTTAGCGGTCTTATTGCTGTTGAGCTGCCGGCTGCTTTGCGCTTCTTGTGCGCTTGCGCTTCTTTGCGCTCTATCGCGCTCTATCGCGCTCCTTCGCGCCTTGTCACGCCTCTTCACGCTTTCTACCGCCGGGTTCAAAACCCTGCCGCCCGGCCGGGGACTGTGCCATGCCCACCTGGGCTCACGGCACCTCACCCGCTCAATGTGGGTCCTCACCGCTCAATTATCAAGCTGGCCCACCTGATCGGCCAAAGATTGCCTGTCGATCGATGCATTAAGGCAGCATAGCTGTCATTGCAGCCTCGAGCTAAACCGCCCTTGTCGACTCGTCGCCGACCAGCCGGCTCAGGCTTCTGCTTCTTCCTCTTCCGGCAGAGCTTTGCCAGCCACTACATCAGCATAGTTGCTCACTACTTCTTCGATGTCCGCAGATTCGAGCACAAACTCGATGACTCGATCTTCCAACACTGCAAATTCAATCTGTTGCAGCTGCTGCGGGTTGCCGTAGTAATAGTTGATGACCTGTTGAGGGTCGTCATAGGGCGCCGCCATCTCTTCGATTCGCGCCTTTACGGCATCCGGGCTCGCTTCTAACTCGTTGCTGCGAATGAGCTCATTCACGATTAAGCCAGTCTTGACCCGGCGCTCCGCCTCATCGGCAAACAACGCATCATCGAGTTCAGGCATCTTGCCCTGGCTGCCGTACATCTGCATCTGCTGGAGCATCTGCTCCTTCAGTGCCTGCACCTCCTGGCTCACCAGCGCTTCCGGAAGCTGCACATCATGGCTGTCGGTCAGCTGCTTGAGTACCTGCCCTTTCACCTGGTTATTTACTGCGCCGGTCAGCTCGCGCTCCATGTTAGAGCGAACCTCAGTGCGGAAAGCGGCCTCATCGCCATCGTCAACGCCAAAGGACTTGAAGAACTCAGCGTCCAACTCCGGCACTCGAGGCTCGGCAACTTCCTTCATCTTGATCGTGAACTCAACGGTTTTGCCTTTCAGCGCTTCCGCCTGGTAATCCTCAGGGAACGTTGCTTCAAACGTGTTGGACTCGCCAGCTGCCAGGCCACGGGCACCCTTATCGAAGTCTTCGATCATCTGCCCGGCGCCGATCACGAAGGTGGCGTCCTCGGCACTACCGCCGTCAAAGACCTCACCGTTATCGCGCCCTTCGAAGTCGACCTTGACCTGATCACCCTCAGCCGCCGCTCGTTCGACAACCGAGAAATGACGGCGCTGCTCGCGCAGGTTCTCGATCATCGTTTCCATGTCGGCGTCGCCAATATCAGCAGATGGGCGCTGCACTTTCACGTCCGTCAACGGCTTGAGGCTGATCGTTGGAAAGACTTCAAACGTGGCGGTGTACTCGAAGTCTATGCCTGGATCCATCTTCACCACTTCGAGGCTCGGAGAGCCCGCTGGCGAGAAGTCCTCCTGCGCAACCGCTTCCGAGAAGCTGGATTGCATCAACTCGCCCGCAACTTCGGCGCGAACCGAATCGCCGAAACGCCGTCGCACTTCTTTCATCGGGACTTTGCCGGGCCGGAAGCCGGGCAGGCGCACGCGGGTCGCCGCGTCGTTCAGCCGCTCGGTAATCTGTTCTTCAAAGCCTTCCGACGGCAATGTGATGGTCAGGCGGCGCTTCAGCGCGCCCATGGTTTCGATCGATACCTTCATGGCTTGCTTCGAACGTCCTCTGCTGGTCAATTGGTGCTTAACTGAAATTCGCTATTGGAGCCGTCTTCTGTTCCGGCTATCTCGGCTATCTCGGCCCGGTATCTCCGCCTGGCATGCGGCTACCCGGCAGACGCGCATGACCGGTTTGCATGAACCAGCCAGACAGTCGACGACGCCAAGGGGAAACTGGGGTGGATGATGGGGCTCGAACCCACGACCGCCGAGATCACAACCCGGAGCTCTACCAACTGAGCTACACCCACCAGTAACTGGTCTATCGCCCACCGGACCCATCGAGGCCCGGCTTTGTCTTTGTGCATCGTTTGTGCGCCGCGTGTGCATCGCCGTTTTGCCCATCACAACCGGGCCGGTAGCAATGCCACAGACGCCTGCGACTCTGGCACGCCTGGAAGGACTCGAACCTTCAACCGCCGGCTTAGAAGGCCGATGCTCTATCCAGTTGAGCTACAGGCGCAAGGCGAGATCACAACTCATTATGGACCGGCACCACATCTAGCGATTTTCGCATTTCATCGCTTTTCATCACCTCTGCCCGCTACTGCTCGCTATGTCGCACTCAACAACGATAGCCAGCAGACGATGAAACGTAGCGCCAACACAAAACTTGCAACGTCTACAAAATTTGGTCGGGGTAGAGAGATTCGAACTCCCGACATCCTGCTCCCAAAGCAGGCGCGCTACCAGACTGCGCTATACCCCGAAGTGCGTCACCTGGTGACGCGCGGCGATCATACGCAGGCGCCAATTGCCGGTCAATTAGTGTGGCAATGCCCCGTGATCTCATCGACACGACGCGGGCCAATCAACAGAGCCGCCTTGAGCAATCGATCCTGGCGGCTACAATGGCCGCCCGCAGCTTTTCACCACTGGACGCAAGCGCCATGACCGCCAATATTCTCGACGGCAACGCCATCGCCAGCGCTCGTCGCCTGGACATTCAAGCTGCTGTTAAGCAACGAGCCGAACGCGGCGAGCGTCCACCCGGCATCGCCGCCATTCTCATTGGCGATGATCCGGCATCAGCGATATATGTGCGCGGTAAAGAACGCGACTGCAAGGAAGTCGGGTTCAAAGCTGACTTTCGTCATCATCCGGCGGAGATCACAGAACAGCAGTTGCTGGCCGAAATCGACGAGCTGAACCAGGACGACAGTATCGACGGCATACTCGTGCAACTACCTCTGCCGGCGCATATTGACGATGACAACGTCATAGATCGCATTGATCCGCGCAAGGATGTGGATGGCTTTCATCCCTACAACATTGGTCGGCTGGCATTGCGTCGGCCGACGCTTCGCTCGTGCACACCCAAAGGAATCATGACCCTGCTGGAGTCAACCGGAGTGCCCATTCGAGGCCTGGACGCCGTGGTGGTTGGCGCGTCCAACCACGTCGGCAGGCCAATGGGTCTGGAACTGCTGCTGGCTGGTTGTACGGTCACGACAGCGCACAAGTTTTCCCGCTTCACCGCCGGCCATATCCGCCAGGCCGACATCGTGGTCAGCGCGGTCGGCAAACCAGGGCTCATTCGCGGCGACTGGATCAAACCGGGCAGCATCGTGATCGATGTGGGCATCACACGCGATGCCGGCGGCAAGCTCCGGGGTGATATCGAATTTGAGGTGGCGCGGGAGCGCGCCGGTTGGATAACGCCAGTTCCTGGCGGCGTTGGCCCGATGACCCGAGTATCCATTCTCGAATCCACCCTCGCGGTTGCCAATGGCGAAATCGGCTGATGCCAACTGCGGCTCAAGCCAACCCAGGCAAGCAGGTTAACTGAACCGCATGCGTCGTCTTTTCGTCTCAGACTTACACCTGGATTCGCCGGACAGCCGGCACGCTCTAGGTTTTCGCAACCTCATCGACCGCAGTACGCCCGACCTGGATGAGTTGTATCTGCTGGGCGATATCACCGAAGCGTGGATTGGCGACGACGACGACAGCCCGATGGCGACCTTTCTGCGCGAGTGTTTGATCAGCGCGAGCAAGCAATGCCGCGTCTATCTCATGCACGGTAACAGAGACTTCCTGTACGGCGATAAGCTCTCTGCGGACACCGGCGTCACACTGATGGAAGACGTTCATCAACTGGACGATGGTACGTTGCTGTGCCATGGCGATTCGCTTTGCACAGACGATAGTCAGTACCAACAATTGCGAATCTGGCTGCGCTCCCCAGCCTTCGCGGAGCAACTCGCGGGTATGAGCCTTGCAGAGCGTCGAACGCTCGCAGGTCAGTTACGTGGCGCCAGCAGCCGAGAGACCGCAAACAAGGCCAGCAACATCACCGATGTCAACGCAACCGCGGTGCGCGATCTACTGCGTCGGTACAAGGCCACGCGACTCATTCATGGCCACACCCACCGTCCAGGCATTCACACCGTCGACGGCACCGAGCGCATCGTCATTGGCGACTGGAACCGTTGCGGCTGGCACGTCAGCAACACCGGGGGTCGCTACGAACTGCAGTGTCTGCCGCTGGCGGGCGCGCCGCTATGAAAGCGGAACTGTGGGTCGTCCGAGCAGACCAGATCAGCATCCAGCGCAACGAAGTGAGCAATGCGTTCGTCGACCTCCGCGAGCAGCCCGGGCGCAGAACAAACCGCGCGCGCAAGGTCTAAGTAGACCTCGAAGTGCCGTGCTTCGCTCGCCAGCAGTCGTGCGTAGAAGCGCGCCAGGATCGCATCGACAGGCTCGAGCACATGCACTAGAGCGGCAAAACGCTCACAGCTCCTCGCTTCTACCACCGCACCGACGATCAGCGTATCGACCAGACGCTCTACGTTGCCAGCGCGGACGCTTTGCATGAGGCCGCCTGCATAACGGGATGCGGACAAACGCCGATAGGCAATCCCCCGCTCCTGCATGAGCGCAACCACCTGCTCAAAGTGACGCATCTCTTCGCGTGCCAGGCGAGACAGTTGCTGCAGCATGCTGGTGTGTTCTGGATAGCGAGCGATAAGTGCAAGCGCGGTGTTGGCCGCTTTACGCTCGCAGTTGGCGTGGTCGGCCAGCAACGTTGGCAAGTCAGCCAGTGCGGCGGTCAGCCAGGCAGCTGGCGTCGCGACCGAAAGGAAACGCCGCACCGGCTCGAGATCCACGCGCGCATCCTCCCCGTATTGCGCGCCCGCGATTGGCTGGTTAGACACGCTCATTTCTCTCGCCTACCTTCCTCGTTAATCCCGCGAAGCACGTTCCGGACGGCGCAACCCCCAGGGCGTAACTGCTCAAAGCTCATTGGGCATCGAGCAATGAGACGCGAAAATTGCGCTCGTAGTGCGCCTCCGCTAGCTGGCCGGTGAGTGCGTCGATGGCTGCTCGTGCTGCGCCGACGTCGACGTGCTCCAACGATGCCAGCCCAAGTTCAGATAACGGTTTCGCACCTGGCGCCCGACATAAGACATCGTATGCGGTTTCCTGCCAGGTCACGTCTTCCGGCAACGCCAGACGCTCGCGCAATGATTCGAGCAGATCCGGACTATCCGGACGAACGACCGCATCGACCGCCGTTGACCTGAGGCTCGACAGGCGCTCCCAGACACGTTCGCGCTGTTCTTCGTCGTAGCCATTCCAACCCGTAATCTCATGGGAGAAGCGACGACAGCCACGGCAGACCAGATCGCCGTAAGTGGTCGAGCAGATTCCTACACAGGGTGTCGCGCGTCGTTGCACAGGCATGCCGGCAGTATCGCGCAAAGCGTAGGCATAAGTCTTTCGCGCGTCGAACATTGGCCGTCACTGGTTACGACCAGCGGCCAACAATCGTCAACCGAAGGCAAGCCGCCAGCGCAGGCGAAGCAAATCACGACGCAGCGCGCGCAGGGAGTCTGAGGGGTTCTCCGCCTCATCCGAGCCTGGATCGTACAGCGCGCTCGACATTCGTCGGGCCAGACCGGCACCCTCCTCGCTGCCAAGACCGCACGCCTCAGCCACACGTTTGAGATAGTCCGATGGCGTTTCACTCACCGCCCTAGGCATACCGAAACGGGTCGCTGTGCGCTCAAACCCGAGCAATACTCGAACTGCCTCGGAGGTAGGAGCCGCGCGTTCGCGCCAGAACAGCACCCCCGCGACCGCCGCCATCACCAGAGCAACGCCGATCACCAATGCGAGACCGAGGCGCGTTGGCGAGACATCGCCGAGCCAGGATGACAACGTTTTCTGCTGCTGTGCGCCGTCGAAGCCAACCACCCACATGTTCCAGCGATGGTCGATGGACTCCGCCCAGTACGCGAGGTTGGACAACAACGGCATGCCGTCCAGCAAGCCATTCGCAAAGCCTGCACGGGCGGCTCGATCCGCATCACTCAGCGCAGCTTCCAGGCCTTGCTCTATACGGTTGGGGGCAACCGCTGCCGTTGGGTCGATGCGCAACCAGCCGCGCTCGGGCAATAACGCTTCAACCCAGGCATGGGCATCGCGACTGCGAACAACGAGGTGACCGGTCACCGGGTTGACCTCACCACCCTGGTAGCCACCCACCATTCGAGCCGGAATGTCGACGGCACGCAGCAAGACCACGAGAGCGCCTGCATAGTGAGTACAGAAGCCGCGGCGCGTGTCGAACCAGAAGCGATCGACACTGTCTCGAGTTCCCGCAGCCGGTGGATTGAGTGTGTATCCGTAGGGCTGCTCACGGATGTAGCGCAACAGGTAATCCAGATACGCATCCGGGTCTTCGCCGAGCTGCGCATAGAGTTGCCGGGCGAACGCTCTAGTCCGCATTTCCTGATCCGCGGGCAGTTGCAGATCCCGCCGCAACATCTGCGATTGCACAGGCGCTGGCAGACGGGCTGCAGTGAATGAGCGCACGTCGTAACGCAGCAGCGAAGTCACCGGCTCCGAGCTTTGCAGCCTGAAATCCTGGGTAATGGTGGTCGGGCCGGATAGTGGCGATGCCAGATCCAGAGCGAACAGCCAGTTTCGCTGGGTGCTTTCGAGCAACACCGAATAGTCGATAGCAGACTCGTCAGTCGTGCTGGGATAATTGAAATCGGCCGGCAGCGCAGCGAGCTGTCGCCACGTGCCCTCATCGTAGTGCGAGAACACGACGCCTCGGAAATACAGCGATCGGTTACCCGGCACGCGGTCGGCAAACTCCACCCTGAACGCTATCTCGTCAGACTGGCTGAGCCTTGCGATCTCACCTGGCGTGACTGAATCGCTGATACCCGTCTGCGCCGAGCCGGGCAACGGCACGGACCACAGCGGCGCCAGGCGTGGGAAGAACAGGAATACCACAATCATGATGGGCAGCGCCTGCAGCAGCAACGAGGCGGCAACTTTCAACGATGCAATCGGCCGGACCTGATTGTGTCGCTGGTTCATAGCCACCATCGCCCCGGTGACCAGGATCGACGCCAGCAACTGATACGCGGCCTGACCAAGGCTCTGCGCAAACAGAAAGGCTACGGCGATCAGGAAGTAGGCGAGAAATATAACGAGGTATGCATCCCTCTGAGTCTTCATCTCGATCAGCTTCAAGGCGAAGGCAGCACAGCACAGCATGGTGGCTGTTTCGACGCTGAAAGCCGATGCCTGTGACAACGCAACGGCACTGGCACTCAACAGAACCAATGCGCCTTTCACCCAGCGCGCCGGATAGCTCCAACGGCCACGGTAGATCTGCCAGCGCCAGAATCCGCAGAAAAGTGCCACCCCGATGATCCACGGCGAGACATAGGGTGTTAGCGGCAACAGCACCGCAAGCTGCGCGAGCATCAGCAATGCCAGCGAATTACGCGGGATCTGATAGGGCGCGCCAAATCGAGCCGGAGCGCGATCCGGGGCGGCGGCGCGGCGTTGGGCCTCGAATATGTTACCCGTGGCCATACAGCGCCAACTCCTTGAGCACTCGCTCAAGGTGATCCTTGCCAGCATCCGGCGACAGTTCGCTGCTGCCCAGCCGCAGGCCGAACTCGCGTCCGGCCCGGTGGCAACTGATCGCGTGCCCCGTCAATCGACTGAGCCGGGATTCCAAAGGGCCGTCCATATCGTCGAGCGACAGCCACAAACGTGGCTCCACATAACTCGCGTATTGCTTGACCGCCAGCTCGCCCTCGCGGGCGTACGAGCGCCAGAGGATGTGCCGGACAGGATCACCAGCCTGATACGCGCGGATGTCGGTGAAATCATCCGAACCGCGAGGATCGATGAGCACGCCATCGTCTCGATGACCGTGGTTCGCATCCGGCAATGGGCCAAAGATCGGCTTCGGATAGACGATAGCGCTGGCGCTGAGATCCACCCAGGTCCATGCCCGCAACAATCCCAGCGGGAAGAATGTCTCGATCAGCAAGCGCCCGGGGTTGAACAGGCCCCGGCGGGCAGCCGGCACATACAGCTGAACCGTATCGGCCTCTCGCTCGTGAAGCTCACACCACTGTTTCAATGCGCCCGGCCAGCCGAGCTGAATACCTTCTCGTCCCCTGCCTTTGGGCCGGCTCAGCCGCACCTCAAAAGCGACGTCTTCGCCCACGAAGCCGGAGCCGCTGCTCGCCACCTCAATCGTCAGCCCGGACAGGTTCCGGTAGGTGTACAGAATCGTGACGAGGAACAGACTGAGCAATAAAAAGGCGACGCCGTAAACCAGCGCGTTGGCGTAGTTGATGGCCGCAAGGAGCAGTAACGACAACAGCAGCGCAAATCCCAGCCCGGTTCGCGTTGGGAAAATGAAGATGTTGCGCTGGCTGAGCGTGATTTTGGCTGCTGGCGGGATTCGCTGATCGAGCCACTTACCAAAGCGTTCGTTACGGCTGCCAGGGGGCAGACGCGGGCCATTTAGCGGAGCGCCGTCGATGCGTTGGGTCGGCGCGTTCGGGGCTGCCATGCGGCGTCAGGCGACGACGTTGACGCTGGCTAACAACTTCTGGGCCAGCGCGCCGCCACCGTGTCCGGAGAAGTCCGCTGCGTCGCGCAGCCGGTGTTCGACCACGCTTGTGAGTACAGCCTGCACGTCTTCTGGCACGACATGTGAACGGCCATGCAGGAGCGCCCAGGCTCGCGCGCTCTGCAACAATGCCAAAGCGCCACGTGGAGAGAGGCCGTAGGCAAACTCGCTGTCATGCCGGGTGTAGGCGACCAGCCGTTGAACGTAATCGATCAACGCCTCACTCACCTTGATTTCATCCACCCGTGTCTGCAGCTGCAGCAACCGCTCGACGCTAAGAACGGCTGCAACGTCTGCCAGCGATCGGCGCCGATCGCCGCCGCGCAGCAACTCACGCTCCGCATCGGGTTCGGGATAGCCAATACGGATTCGCATCAGAAAGCGATCGAGCTGAGATTCTGGTAGCGCAAACGTTCCTGTCTGCGTGCTTGGGTTCTGCGTCGCGATGACAAAAAACGGTTTCGGCAGATCGTGAGTCTCACCGTCGACAGTAACCTGCCCCTCCTCCATCGCTTCGAGCAGCGCGCTCTGGGATTTCGGCGTGGCTCGGTTGATTTCGTCGGCCAGCAACACTTGCGTGAACACGGGGCCAGGAACAAAGCGAAAGCTGGCCGCATCACGATCAAAAACCGATGCGCCGATGATGTCGCCAGGGAGCACATCCGATGTGAACTGAACGCGCTTGTAGCCAAGCCCAAGGGTCTTCGACAGAGCATGGGACAACAGCGTTTTGCCCATGCCAGGAAGGTCTTCGATCAGGAGATGACCACGGGCTAACAGACACGCGAGCGCGAGCCTAATCTGAGCCTCTTTACCGAGCAGCACACTGCCAAGGCGCGCAACGATATCGTCCGTCAAGTCCTTGTCAGATCGGTGCTGTAGCGGGTCAGGCGTGGTTGTGGAGCTCAATGACGTTGGCGTCATCGTTTTGTTCGTTCTCACGCTTTCGCTTCATATCGTCGTTACGTTGCAACGATAGGTCTCGAAGGTAGTCGGCGTCTATGTCCCCTGTCACGTATTCGCCGTCAAAGACCGAGGACTCAGGCCGTCCAATCGAGCGGTTGCCCTCGCAAACCGCCTCCACCAGCAGTTCCAGATCCTGATAAACCAGCCAATCCGCACCGATCAGCTCGCCAACCTGTGCCTCAGATCTATCGTGGGCAACAAATTCTTCCGGCGCCGGCAGATCGATGCCATAGACGTTCGGATGTCTCACCGGCGGCGCAGCGGACGCCATATAGACCTTGCGTGCACCGGCCTCGCGAGCCATCGCCACGATCTGGGTGATTGTGGTGCCACGAACGATGGAGTCATCCACCAGCAGAACGTTCTTGTCACGAAACTCCAGCTCGATGACGTTCAACTTCTGACGCACGCTTTTTCGCCGCTCACTCTGGCCCGGCATGATGAACGTGCGCCCGATATAGCGGTTTTTGACAAAGCCTTCGCGCAACTTCACGCCCAGCATATGCGCCAGGGGCAGCGCCGCCGTGCGACCAGTGTCGGGAATCGGGATCACTACGTCGATATCGTGGTCGCCATCGGGGAACTGGGCACGTACTCGATCGTGCAGCTGCTCACCCATGCGCAGCCGAGCCTTGTACACAGAGACGCCATCGATAATGGAATCCGGCCGGGCAAGGTAGACATGCTCAAAGACACACGGGTTCAGCGAGGTTTCCAATGCGGTTTCCGAGGATGAAAACTCGCCGTCCGGTGAGATGAAGATCGCTTCACCGGGTCGAACATCGCGAATCAGAGTGAAGCCCAGAATATCGAGCGCAGCACTTTCCGAGGCCACCATATACTCCGGACCACTGGCATTGTCCCTGCGGCCAAAAACCAGGGGACGGATCCCATGCCGATCGCGAAACGCAACGAGTCCGCCATCAATGATCATGGCAACAACAGCGTAAGCGCCACTGCAGCGCCTATGAACGCCTTCTACGGCAGCGAAGATATGCGCAGCTTCCGGTCGCAACGCATTCTGGGCATGCAATTCATGGGCGAAAACGTTGAGCAGGATCTCCGAGTCGCTGCTGGTATTCAGGTGCCGCAGGTCTTCCCGGTACAGGTCGGCTTCAAGCTTGCGGGCATTCGTGAGGTTGCCATTGTGCGCGAGCGTGATGCCGTAGGGAGAGTTGACGTACATCGGCTGGGCTTCTGCGGGCGTCGACGAGCCGGCCGTGGGGTAGCGGACATGGCCAATCCCCATATTGCCAACCAGGCGTTGCATGTGACTCTGACCGAAGACATTGCGTACCAGCCCGTTGCCTTTGCGCATGTAGAGCTTGGACGCATCGATTGTGACGATGCCGGCTGAATCCTGGCCCCGGTGTTGCAGCACCGTCAGCGCATCATAGAGTTCCGTGTTAACCGCACCGCGGCCAACCATCCCGACAACTCCGCACATGTTTCACCCTCGCCTGTTGGCTTGTCTTGCTCTCAGTTCAGCTCGCGTCGCGCCCGACGGGCACGACCGTGGCAGACCCGCGGTTGACAGGCTCGCACTGTCGTTGCTTCACCGCTGCTGGTCAAGGCCAACATGCACATCTTGGGCACATCGCTGGCTCGCCACGGCCCCATCACGGCCAAATCGCAGCAATTTTCTTACTGCACACTCGCCGAGCGCTTCGCTAGGGGGTTTCTGGAGCGCCTTTCATGGCCTCTTCCACCGCGCGCTCGGCCGCCTCGGATGCTGATTCGCGCAACGTATCGTCAAAGGCCTCTTTCGCGGCGTCCGAGGCAGGCTTGCCGAGCACCTGTTCTGAAACCTGGTCGGCAACCGCACTGGTCTGTCCGACCAAATCCTTCACATCCTGCTCGAACACCATGAGCCTCGGTACAAATTCACTTTCCGTCCACCAGGCAGGCAGATCATCCAGAAACGACTTCACCATCATCAATACCGCAATACAGATCAGGCAGCCGCGTAGCGCACCGAACACCAGGCCCAATATACGATCCAGGCCGCTCAAACCGACGGTATCGATCAGGGATCTGGTGAGTGCGCGAACGATGCCGCCGACCATCAGTGTTGCGACAAATATGCCAGCGTAGGCCAGCACACTGCGAAGCGTCGCACTGCCGATATAGGGCAGGAGAAACTCCGCCACCGCCGGTGCAAAGACAATCGCCAGCAGAACCGCTGCGATCCAGGTGACGAGCGAGAACAGCTCCGCAACCAGGCCCCGAACCAACCCGAGCATCGCGGACAGGCACACGGCAATGGCGATGACGATATCAACACCCGTCAAATCAAGCTCGCTCAAGGTGCTCTCCCCAGGGCAACGCGCGTCAACCCGTTAGGGATCACGCCTGAAAACCAACAATGATTGCTTCGACATCGTAGCGCCGTGCCAACTGACCGCGCTCACGATCCGCATCGGAACGGTTGATCATGGGACCAACGGCAACACGGTGCAGCACATTGCCTGAACGCTTGACGGACGAGATGAATGCCGCAAATCCGTCCGCTTTCAGCCGGTCGCGAAACGCCCTGGCGTTATCTCGATCCGAAAAAGCGGCAACCTGTACCGCCCAGGCTGCCGCCGAGGCTGGCTGTGCCTGTGCATCCGCCGGTGAGGTGTCGTCAGCGGACACCGGCTCCTGCTCAGACTCATGCAAGGTCGGCTCACCAAAACGTTGGCCGCCATCAACCAGGTAGCCATCGGCGTCAATCTGATCGGACAGGGCCTGCGCTTCCTCGATGAAGCCGGTGTCCGTCGCTGTCTCTGGCAGAGACTCAAGCTGAGGCAACGCCTCTTTGCTGGACACATCAGGCAGAGGCTCCAGTGCGGGTGGCTCGAGATCAAACAACATGGGCAGAACGATCGCCGCCAGCGCGACCAGAAATATCCCGCCGGTCACACGGTAACGCCGCTGAGTTGCCGCGGCTTCCGCCTCGTTGGCTGGCGGTTCAGCGCGCTTTCGACGCCCACCGCTGGCGCCGGATGCGGGTTTCTTGTCTGCAGCTGGTGGTGTCATGGTGTGCGCTATTGACCAAGGAGTTCGAACGCTGCACTGACAACGTCGAAGGATCCAAAGAGGCAAATGATATCGTCGTCCGAGGTCGCCGAACACAGGCCATCGAGCGTAGCCGCGAGCGACGGGTAAATCTCTGCGCGGGCGAGCTCCGTTCGTGCGGCAAGTTCAACCGACGCCTGAATGAGCTTTGCCAGCTCGCCAGCGCTTTGGCCGCGGCTGCCGGAGGTGCTGAGTAAACCCCACGTGGTAGGTTTCAGCTTCTCATCCACACAACGCAGTATCGCCTCGGCTGGCTTGTCCTTGAAGAAGCCAGCCGCCGCCGCAAATTTTCTGCCGGGAAAGCGCGCGAGTAATTGCCGCGTGAGAAAGTCAGCCGCCGCCTGGTTGTGCGCAGCATCGACGATCACGACTCGACCGCGCCAGTGCAGTGTCTGACAACGACCCGGTAGAAACATGCTGGTAAGCGCTTGCGCAAACTCAACCGCCGTCGGTCTGCGGGTGAGTTTGCTGACCGCCATGCTGGCGCTGGCGATGTTGACCGCTGCGAGCGCCGTTGTATCCGGTAGAAAATAGCTCTCGCCGCCGAGCAGAAGGTGCTGGCCACCCGAACCAGGCGCCGGCCGCAGCTGATAGTCCCGATTCGGCCACAACACCGGTCCGGAATGCTCGGCGGCCAACTGCGTGATACTCGATGGCATATCGTCACTGCCTAAAACCAGAGACGCCCCGGCGCGCATGACACCGGCTTTCTCCCTGCCAATGCTATCCAGGTCGTCTCCCAGCCACTGGGTGTGATCGAGGCCAATAGAAGCGATGATCGCCACATCGGCATCGCACACATTGGCCGCGTCAAGCCGGCCGCCGAGACCCACCTCCAGTACGACAGCGTCTACTTTCGCGCGCACAAACACGCTGAGGGCCGCGAGCAGCGCAAACTCAAAATAGGTCAGTGGAATCTCGCCACGAGCCCGGTCGATGTGCTCGAAACCGGCGCAGATGGTCTCATCGCTGGCCATCGCGCCGTCGAGTCGAATCCGCTCGTTAAACTGAACTATGTGCGGCGACAAGGTGGTGCCGACGCGCAACCCCTGTGCACGCAGCAGCGCCTCGGCTGCAATGCAGTTCGAGCCTTTGCCATTTGTGCCTGCGACGATCAGAACCTTTTCGGCAGGTGGCAGCAGGTCCGCAGCGCGCGCGACTTCAGCCACTCGTTCGAGACCCATTTCTATCCCGCTCGGATGCGCTGTCTCTATGAAAGACAGCCACTCATCCAGGCTGCGCACGCCTAGGCGTCCAATCCGGAGCGCAGTTCGAGGCATTGCTCTGTGAGCTTGTCCAGGCGCGCCGCGCCCGAAAGCGCGGCCATCGTCTCCACAACAGCGGCGCCGACAACCGCGCCGTCCGCATGAGCAACGACCGCCGCGGCGTGACTGCCCTGCTTGATTCCAAAGCCTACAAGCACCGGCAGATCCGTGACTGAACGTAGGTGCGCAAGCTGATCGGCGATCGGTTCGATCGCAAAGTGACTCGCACCGGTTACGCCCTTGAGGCTGACGAAGTAGACGAAGCCCGTGCAGGCGTCAGCGATCAGTTTTGCGCGTTCCGGCGTAGTAGTCGGCGTGACCAGAAATATCAGGTCCATGCCATATTGGTCGAATTCGGCGCGTATCTCACTCGCCTCCTCTGGCGGCAGGTTAACGATGATCACTCCATCGACACCCGCCTCGCTCGCCAGGCGGGCAAATTCCCTGGGACCAATACGGAGTATCGAGTTCAGATAGCCCATGAGCACCACAGGGGTCGAATCATCCGTTGTGCGAAACGTCGCAACACAGCCGAACACATCCGCAAGGCGGGTTCCGGCGGCCAGTGAACGCTCGTTCGCACGCTGAATGGTTGGGCCTTCGGCCTCGGGGTCAGAAAACGGCATGCCGACTTCGAGCACGTCAGCACCGCCCGCAACCAACGCGTGCAGCGCCGGTGCGGTGGCATCGACCTCCGGGTCACCGGCGGTTATGAAGGTGACCAGGGCTGAGCGATTGGCGGCGCGCAGCTCAGCAAAGCGCGTCTCCAGCCGGCTCACAGTCCGATCCCGTCGAGGTTGGCTACCGTGTTTATGTCCTTGTCACCGCGTCCGGACAGATTCACCAGAATGATCTGCTCGGGTGACATGGCAGGCGCATTCGCGATGACCCAGGCAATGGCATGGCTCGACTCAAGCGCCGGCATGATGCCTTCGAGTTGGTTCAAGCTGCGAAACGCAGCGAGCGCCTCGTCATCTGTCGCGCTTGCATACTCAGCGCGACCCAGATCCTTCAAGTGGCTGTGCTCCGGGCCGACCCCTGGATAGTCCAGCCCAGCCGAAATCGAATGAGTGGCACTTATCTGCCCATCCTCGTCAGACATGAGGTACGTCTTGTTGCCGTGCAAAACACCGGGAACGCCATCGTTCAGAGGCGCGGCATGTTTGCCCGTAGCAACACCCAGGCCACCGGCCTCAACACCAACCATTCGCACATCCGGATCATCGACAAACGGATGGAACAAGCCAATAGCGTTTGAGCCACCGCCGACACAGGCCACAAGCACATCCGGCAACCGGCCTTCGGCCTGCAGAATCTGCGATCGTGCTTCCTGGCCAATGACGCTTTGAAAGTTGCGCACCATCATCGGAAACGGATGCGGTCCCGCAACCGTACCAATGATGTAGTGCGTGTTGTCGACGTTCGTAACCCAGTCGCGCAGCGCCTCGTTCATGGCGTCTTTCAGCGTTCGCGTGCCTGAATCTACGGGCACAACCGTCGCACCAAGAAGCTTCATCCGGTAAACATTAAGGCTCTGGCGCTCCACGTCCTCAGCGCCCATGTAGACGACGCACTCCAGTCCGAGACGCGCCGCTACCGTCGCTGTGGCGACGCCGTGCTGACCTGCCCCGGTTTCCGCGATGACCCGGGGTTTGCCCATCCGTTTCGCGAGCAGTGCCTGGCCAATGGTGTTGTTCACCTTGTGAGCGCCGGTGTGGTTCAGGTCTTCACGCTTGAGATAGACCTTCGCGCCACCAAGGCTCTCCGTCAGACGACTCGCCAGATACAGCGGCGTTGGCCTGCCGACAAAGTTCGCAAGATCTGCATCGAACTCGCGTTGAAACACAGGGTCGCTTTGCGCGGTCTCATATAGCTGCGCGAGTTCAGCAAGCGCCGCGGTCAGCGTCTCGGCGACGAATGCCCCGCCATACTCACCAAAATGGCCAGTTGCATCTGGCGCCTCATATCGATTCAACACATCTTTCTCCGAACGAAAATTTTGTACTCAGGTACGGCGCCGCCGCTAGCCAAGCGCACGTGCAGCGGCTCGCACGGCCGTGACAAACGCAGCGATGCGATCCGGGTTCTTGACGCCCCGCTGCGCCCCCTCCACACCGCCGGAGACATCAACGCCTGCGGGCATGGTGAGCGCTATTGCCCGTGCAACATTGTCGGGCGTTAAACCACCTGCCAGGTAAAGCGGAAGATCACCGCCACGCGCGCTATCCGACGGCCAGGCAGACCAATCAAACGTTTGCCCGGTACCGCCACTACCTTCGCCACTGGCGGTATCAAGCAACAGGCCGCAGCTTGATCGATGTTGCGTGATCGCATTGTCCACGTCGATGCTGTCGCCTGCACGTACGGCGATGACTTTCACGTAGGGCATGCCGAAGCTGGCGCAGAAGGCTGCCGACTCCGAGCCGTGAAATTGCAGGACATCCAACTCCACCTCGGCTAAAACCGCCTGCACGGTCTCGGGTGTTGCGTCCTGAAACACGCCAACCCGCTGAATTTTGCCACGGGCCTGCTGCGACAACCCAGCAGCCATTTCCAGGCCCACGTAACGCGCACTGCCCGGGACGAACATCAGACCAAACGCTTCCACACCAAGCTCGATGCAGGCGGCCAGATCTTCACGCTGCTTAAGTCCACAGATTTTGATCAGCACAACGCTCTCCTGAGTCACTCTGGGCCGAAAAGCGAGGCAAACAATGGTCGGTTTTGGTGGCACGCGTTGCCAACGCTCTCCCTCAGCCAGGCGCTCAATGAAGATCACGCCTCGCGAGGGAGCGGTACTATATCGGGAACGCCAGCTAAATCGACCAAATCGGTGCAGTGCAAAGCCGGTTAAGGCTCAAAGCACCCGAGTTTCTCTCCAGCCGATATCAGACGAAGGCGTCGAGCCCGCCAAGCGCTGCAAGGATTGGCGGCAGCGGCTGCACCGGCTTATTTGGAATGCATCGCTCGGGCAAACCACTGCCATAGCTAACATCCGCCAGATAAAGGCCATCGGGTGCCGCGGTTGCCGGTAAGCAGCGTCGGTCCCGGCCAGCAATCAATTCAGGTAAGCGCTCAGCGGGCAGTCGATCCGAGCCTATGGCTAACAGCGCTCCCACCATGTTGCGCACCATATGCAGCAGGAAGGCGTTCGCCTGTACATCGAAAACCAGATAGCGACCGGCTCGATGCAAACGTGCGAAGTGGACGCAGCGCCAGGGGGTTGACGATTGACAGCCGCTGCCTCGCAATGCCGAGAAATCCTGCTCACCCACGAAATAGCGAGTCGCGCGCGTCATCGCTTCGACATCCAGGTGCCCCGCACTCGTGACTAACCCACGATTGAGACCGCGCGGGTGGTCCGCTGGTTCGAGTACGTACAGATAACGACGGGCGGTTGCGCTGAATCTGGCATGAAAGGCTGGCGCCACAGGTCGTATCCAGGACAGGCTGACGCCGTAGCCAGCACGCCGCAAAATGCCGTTACAGCCTTTAATCCAGTTGTCAGCGTTCCGGCGAGCTTCACTACTGAAGCTGATCACCTGGCCACAGGCGTGAACACCCGCGTCGGTCCGCCCGGCAGCGGCGATCGCGACCGGCTGCGCGGCTACCTGGCTAAGCGCTTGTTCAACAACGCCCTGTACTGTGAGTTGATCGTTCTGGCGCTGCCAGCCGGCAAACCGGCGGCCATCATATTCGACACCAGCGGCCCAGTGCTCTGACTCGGCAGCCGACTCACCATCCGTTGTCATTTCTGCGCCCATTTGCCCAGCTTAAGTGGCTTGCGCGTCTTCGCGCCAGCAGGACGCTAGAGACCGTCGAGCAGCTCCTGAGCGGTTTTGCGCTGCTCGTCGTTGCCTTCTTCCAACACTTCGCCAAGGATGTCTCGAGCCCCGTCTTCATCAGCCATGTCGATGTAGGCGCGGGCGAGATCGATCTTGGTATTGGCGCCGTCATCATCATCGGCAAAGTCGAAGTCTTCGCGGCCGCCTTCATCGCCCGAGGACTCTGCTTCCGCAAATGCGCGGTCGAGATCGTCTTCGTCGAAATCATCTCCGTCGAGATCGTCAAGGTCACTCACCCCGGTGGTGTCTTCGGCCAGGGCGTCGAGTTCGTCGTCGAAGCTTGCGGTCAGATCACCATCGAGCGCTTCATTGGTGCCAGTCAGATTGGCATCGGAAGTTGCCGGCGCGTCCGGGTCGAAATCCATGCCCAGATCGCCGCCGAGATCATCGCCGGCGCGTGCCGTGGTTGCCGCTACCTCCGCACTCACTTGGTCATCGGCATCGTTTTCAAACTCGAGTTCGAAGGCGCTGTCATCAACCTCAGCACTCGCCTTAGGTGATTCCGCATCAAGATCCAGGGTATCCAGATCAAGATCGTCATCCTCGATATCGAGATCGAAATCATCGAGGGTACCGCTGCTGGCAAAATCGTCTGAGGCACTCGTTGCCTCAGCTGCCTCTTGCGCAAGACCATTGACGGCGGTGGCCGAAGCCGACAGGCCAGAGCCGCCTCCAGACGACGGCTCTGGCGAGAAATCCAATGACGAGTCGTCAGCGTCGTCTGCAGCGCCTGCGATTCGAGCCTCGAGTTCTCTAACCTGATCAAGCAACTCGTCGTCATCGCAGCGTTCGACCAACGCATCACGCTGTTCTTCAAACGCTTCCACATCGCCGGTTTCAGCGTACAGCTCAAGCAGCTTCGCGCGCACGTCGTGTCGATCCGGGTCATCTTCTAGAACACCCAACAGCAGGCCAACAGCCTGCGGGTAGCGGCCGTAAGCTATGTAGATCTCGGCCTCGCCAAGAACGTCGGATGTTTGCGATGTCGGCGATGATCCGCTGTCCGCATCCGGACTGATATCGAGCTCATCGTCGAGTTCGAGAACGTCGCCATCGTCTATCGCCTGAACCGGATCATCGACGTAGCTCTCATCGACGTCTTCTGCCTCGAAACCGCTCGCTTCATCCACTTCGGGTTCAAGCCGATCCGGCGCAGGCTCGTCGGCGAAGGTCACGTCGCCAGAGTCGTAGTCGAAGTCATCGTCGTCGTCATTGGAGCGACGGCGCGCGACCATGAAACCGATAAGGCCTAAAACCAAAGCACCAGCGCCGCCAAAGAGAACCGGCGTGGTTTGCCACCACGGGGTCTCGACGGATGATGGAGTACTTTGGTTTTGTGCCTCATCGCTGCGCGCATCGCGCATCGCGGCGAGTTGTTCCTGCAGTTGGGCAATCTGCTGATCTTTGACTTCGATCTGCCGCTGCTGAACGAGAAGATCTTTCTCCACCTGAGTTCGCTGCTGATCCAACTGGTAGGACAGCGCTTCAACTTCACGCAGAAGCCGGTCGTTCTCTTCTGCAACGGCTGCAGCATCGCCCGCATCACCAGAGCCGTCAGGGCTACCACCGCTTCCTGCTTCACCCGCGACAATTCTCAGCTGTGCGCCAGCATCTGCCGACTGATTGACCGGAGTGTCCTGCTCCGGCCGCGCATCAACCGTGCTGCGGAGGCCCGCGTCATCGCCTTGCTGGGCAACTTGGGTAGCTGAACCCGAATCACGCGCTGCCGGTACCCGCCCGGAGCGAATATCACGCCACTCCTGGGTTTGCTGGGCTACTTCACCAGAGGCCTCAGCCGCACTCAGACTTCTGGCCTCGTTTTCGCTCGGCAGATCCAGCGTGTAGCCGGCTTTGAGGTAGTTGATGTTGTTGTTGATGAACGCTTCAGGGTTCATGCGCTGAATCGCCAGCATGTATTGCTGCACTGTCAGCGAACTGGACGGACGCGTCCGCTCCGCAATTTGCCACAGTGTGTCGTTACGATCGGTTGCACCGTATTTGCCATCTGCGCTCTGACCGGTGCGCGCTGGCGTGCTGGGGTTCGATGCCGGTACTCGCACCTGGGTTCCACCCGAGCTGGCGGGGTTGCTTTGCGGCACCCGACCGGCGCCCGAGCTGCCCGCAACGTCACGCGTTGGTGGGGCAACCGCAGCGGGCGGAGCCTGACCGAACGTCGGCGGGTCTAGAAGCACGGTGTACTCTTTCAGCATGCGGCCGCTCGGCCAGAGAACTTCCACGAGAAAGTTCAAATAGGGCTCGGTTATCGGCTGAGACGAGGTAACTTTGATCACCGCGCCGCTGCCTGAGCGCTCGACCTCGAAGCGTAGGTCTGTCAGGTAGAAGAAGCGCTCAACACCAACGCGACGAAAATCCTCAGCCGAGCCCAGTGAGACTAGAATCTCGCTGGTATCCAGACCACGTGAATCGAGCACCTCGATCTCACCGTCGAAACGCTCGTTGAGCGCTGAGTCGAGTTCAATCTCACCGAGCCCAAGAGCGCCGGCTGACGCGCTGGTTAAGAAAAGTATGGCCAGGGTAATGCGTCTGAATACTGCCAAGCTTTGCCACGGCCTGGCCGCCAGCCCCTTAAATCTCTGTTCCGCCATCACTGCAGAGTCCTCATATCGTTCTCTCCGTTGATCGGTTACTCGCCGCTTCAAACGGTCTTCTCGTTGAGGCGACTTGGACGCGTTGATTCGAGCCCAGGCATTTTCGGACATCCGAAAAGGACCGCGAGCACAAATCGATGCGCGGGTGGCGCTGGATAGCAACGAGTTAATTAGAGAGATCACGCAGTCTGTTCCCTTGAAATCCATGTCGGGTAGCCGCGCGTCGAACGCACAGCCGGCCCATAAAGTTCGAGCCTCAAATGCTCGTGCCTCACTCTTGAAACAAGAGGCACGTTCTACGTCGCGCAGAATTCGTTTCTGCGTGTGCCTGCCGCGCTGTCAGAACGCTAGTCCTGAGCCGCACGGCGAAGCCCTACTCGCGCCTCTAGTCCGTCCACCTCGCGGGATTATGCCCTGCAGCGGCACTCAACGGCGGCGAACAAATCGGCAAAGTGTGACAGTCTTCCCGAGGTCGGTGTGTAGCCGATCCCATAAAGTTTAGCGCCTGCTCACGATTGCGCCGCAAACACGGCCGGCAGGACGCGAGCGCACGCATTATGACAGCATTTGCGGGGCGGCATCGCAACGATTTCGCCGTATCAGGCCGGAACGATGCCGCCAGGCCGCAGCGCGCTCTCGCGGGAGCGCCAAGAGGGCTTGGAAGTCAGAAGTGCTTGAGCAGCAATTCTGCAATCTGCACGCTGTTCAGCGCTGCGCCCTTACGGACATTATCGGAGACCACCCATAGATTCAGACCGTTGGGATGCGACAGGTCTTTTCGAATCCGACCGACATAGACTGGATCTGTGCCAGCGCCCTCGCCAACCGCGGTGGGATAGCCACCAGGTGCGCGCTCGTCAATAACTGTCACACCGGCAGCCTTCTCGAGCAGCGCTCTGGCGCGGGCAACATCCAGTGGCGCTTTGGTCTCAATGTGCACTGCCTCACTGTGGCTGTAGAAAACCGGCACACGGACACAGGTAGGGTTCACGGTGATGCTCGGGTCGGCAAAGATCTTCTGCGTCTCCCACACCATCTTCATCTCTTCACGCGTGTAACCGTTCTCTTCGAAGTTATCGATGTGCGGGATTGCGTTGAACGCAATTTGCACCGGAAAGGCGGACGGTTCGATTGGCTTGGCATTGAGCAGGTTCGCCGTCTGCCCCGCCAGCTCTTTGACACCGGTTGCGCCTGCACCTGACACGCTCTGATAGGTCGACACATTGATGCGCGCGATACCCACAGCATCAACAATCGGCTTGAGCGCCACTACCATCTGAATGGTGGAGCAATTCGGGTTAGCGATGATGCCCCGTGTGATGCCGCGCTCGATCTCACCCGGGTTCACTTCAGGCACGATCAACGGCACATCATCGTCGTAGCGAAAGTTGGACGTGTTGTCGATAACGACCGCGCCGGCGGCAACCGCCTTGGGCGCATATTCCGCGGACAGAGAACCACCAGCAGAAAACAACGCGATATCAATGCCCGAGAAATCAAACTCATCAAGCCGGCCGACCATGATCGACTTGCCTTTGAACTGAACCCGCTTGCCCGCGGAACGCTCGCTAGCTAACAGGGTCAATGAGGCGACAGGAAAATCCCTCTCCTCGAGAATCTCGACCATCGCCTGGCCAACAGCACCCGTTGCGCCAACAACGGCGACATTCATATTGCCAGCGGACATCACTGCGCTCCTTGCTCGAGCTCGGCCAGCACGGCCTCACCCATCTCAATTGTCCCAACGGTTCGTGACTCGGCATCGGCGATATCCGCCGTTCGCAGGCCTTTTGCCAGAACACGGTCCACGGCCTGCTCAATCGCGTCTGCCGCTGCGGGCAGCTCAAGGCTGTAACGCAGTAGCATCGCCGCGGACAGGATGGTGGCGAGCGGGTTGGCTTTGTCCTGGCCAGCGATATCGGGCGCGGAACCATGAACTGGCTCGTACAGGCCTTGTCCATTCGCCGCGAGTGATGCCGACGGCAGCATTCCGAGCGAACCGGTCAGCATGGCCGCCACATCGGAGAGAATGTCGCCGAACATGTTGCCGGTAACGACAACATCAAACTGCTTCGGAGCGCGTACCAGCTGCATACCCGCGTTATCTACGTACATGTGCGACAGATCGACATCCGGATAGTCCACGGCAACTTCATTTACCACGTCACGCCACAACTGCGTGACTTCCAGAACGTTAGCTTTGTCTACGCTGCACAGCCGGCCGCCACGCTTGCCCGCCATATCGAACGCGACGCGTGCGATACGTTCGATTTCGCTCTCCCGATAGACATAGGTGTTGAAGCCTTTGCGCTCGTTGTCCTCGGTGACAACGCCTCTGGGCTCACCAAAGTAGATACCGCCGGTGAGTTCTCGAATGATCAGAATGTCGAGGCCGCTGACCAGCTCAGACTTCAGAGAGGAAGCCGCAGCTAGCGGGGCAAACAACAGCGCCGGTCGCAGGTTGGCAAAGAGATCGAGGCCTGAGCGCAAGCCAAGCAAACCGCGCTCCGGCCGCTCCGCCATCGGCAGGCCGTCCCAGGCAACTCCCCCGACAGCGCCAAAGAGTACCGCATCACTCGCTTTGGCCTTGCGCAGAGTCTCCTCCGGCAACGCCTTGCCTGCCTGATCGATGGCGATGCCTCCCACCAGGGCGTCATCGGTATTGATCACCGTGCCCGCATCCGCGGCGGCACGCTTTAACACGGCGAGCGCCCAGGGCATCACCTCGGGACCGATGCCGTCACCCGGTAGCACCAATACATCACGTGTCGTTTGCTGGCTCATGAAACTTCTCTCAGTAGTCAATCTGTTACCCGCGCGCGAGTTGCGCGCGCGTTCGTCAGTGTCGCGTCAGGCCTCAGCCGGCAGTGTTGTAGCCGCGCCCGTCGCGGGCAAAAACCCAGGGCATTGACTGGCGATGACGCTGCTCAAACTCACGAATGCGCTCTGCATAGGCGAGCGTCTCACCAATCTCATCGAGCCCCTGCAGCAGGGCTTCCCTGCGATGGCTGTCAATGTCGAATGCAATGGGCTGGCCACCGTGGGGTGTCAACGTCTGGTTCACCAGGTCAACCTCGAGGCTTAGGCCCGGCGTGCGCGCGAACAGTGCGTCCACCGTCTCCGCATCAACAACAATCGGCAATAGTCCATTCTTAAAACTGTTGTTGTAGAAAATGTCAGCAAAACTCGGCGCTATCACCACTCGGAAGCCATATTCGAGCATCGCCCACACCGCGTGCTCACGAGAGGAGCCACAACCAAAGTTGTCCCTTGCCAGCAGGATCTTCGCATCCTGGTAGTCCGGGTAGTTGAGAACGAAGTCATGATTGATCTGGCGCTCATTCAGCGTCTGTCCGGGTATGCCTTCATCGAGATAACGCCAACCATCGAAAAGGTTATCGCCAAAGCCGGTGCGGCGGATCGATTTCAGGAACTGTTTCGGGATGATCTGATCGGTGTCGACGTTGGCTCGATCGAGCGGTGCAACGACACCTTCGAAGGTTTCAAAGGCTTTCATACCAGCCCCCTCACGTCCGTAAAGTGACCGGTAACGGCTGCCGCCGCAGCCATCGCTGGGCTAACCAGATGTGTCCGTCCACCGTGGCCCTGACGCCCTTCAAAATTTCGGTTCGACGTTGCCGCGCAATGTTCGCCCGGCTGCAAACGATCAGCGTTCATCGCCAGACACATGGAGCAGCCCGGATCCCGCCATTCGAAGCCTGCCGCTTTGAATACGTCGGCGAGCCCCTCAGCTTCAGCCTGTGCTTTCACCAGGCCGCTACCCGGCACGACCATCGCCTGTTTGACATTCGCGGCCACGGAGCGCCCTCGCGCAACTGCGGCTGCAGCCCGCAGGTCTTCGATACGCGCATTCGTGCAGGAACCGATAAAGACGCGGTCAAGTTTGATATCCGTGATCGGCTGATCCGCCGCTAGCCCCATATAAGACAGTGCCTGGCGGATCCCCTGGGCCTGTTGCTCGGTTGTCGCCTGCTCCGGATTGGGCGCAGTGCCGTCGATACCGACAACCATCTCCGGCGACGTACCCCAACTCACCTGTGGCACCAATGTGGATGCATCAAGCGTAATGGAGCTATCGAAGTGAGCACCCGGATCACTGTGCAGGGTTCGCCAGTAGGCTTCCGCTTGTTGCCAGCGCTCACCGGTGGGCGCAAAAGGCCTGCCCCGGACGTAGTCGAGCGTCGTGTCATCGACCGCGACGAGACCTGCCCGAGCACCTGCTTCGATCGCCATGTTGCATACGGTCATGCGGCCTTCCATGGACATTGCTTCGATGGCGGGGCCACGGAACTCTATGGTGTGGCCGGTCGCACCGGCGGTGCCGAGGACGCCGATGATGGCCAAAACGAGATCTTTCGGCGCGACGCCATCGGGCAGCCGCCCTTCGACGTTGACCGCGAAATTCCTGGCTTTGCGTTGCGCCAGCGTTTGGGTAGCCAGGACATGCTCGACTTCCGAGGTACCAATACCCTGGGCCAGCGCTGCGAACGCGCCATGGGTTGAGGTATGGGAGTCCCCGCAGACGATGGTCATGCCCGGCAGTGTCGCCCCCTGCTCCGGACCTACCACGTGCACGATGCCCTGGCGGGTATCGAGGATGTCGAACTGTTCGATATCGAAATCCCGGCAGTTCGCATCGAGTGTTGTGACCTGCTCTCGGGCGATCAGATCACTGATGCCGTCAATACCCTGGGCGCGGCCGGTCGTCGGTACGTTGTGGTCCGGCGTCGCCAGGTTGGCCGATAGCCGCCATGGGCGCCTGGATGCCAGCCGCAGGCCGTCAAACGCTTGGGGTGAGGTCACCTCGTGCAGCAATTGCAGGTCAATGTAGAGCAACGATGTGCCGTCAGCTCGCTCGGTGACGCAATGGTCGCGCCAGATCTTGTCGTAAAGCGTGTTGTTCATGGGGCGCAGTCTAGTGACCGCCTAAAGATAAAACAAATGCATTACTTTTATGTTTTCTATAATATTTGATTATCTTTTACGGCATTATATCGCGCCCAAAACACGACCCTGCCTGCAGACCACGACCAGGCAGAAGGAAAAACGGGCGCGAAGAACGAGGACACACCATGGATCGCCCAGACCTGCGCGCTGTCATCGCTGTTGCCGAGACTGGCTCGTTCACCGCAGCGGCGGAGCAGCTGGGCGTCACCCAACCCGCAATAAGCCGAAGAATCAAAGATTTAGAAAGCGAACTTAACGTTCGTTTGTTTGATCGGCTTGGCCGCGACATCCGCCCAACCGACGCCGCCAGACTACTGTTGCCGAAGGCGCGGGAGATTCTGCTATCCATGCTCGATGCAGAGACGCTCATGGCCTCCGTCGATGACGAAGTCACCGGCACACTTCGGCTCGCGACTTCTCACCACATCGGTCTGCACCGGCTCGCACCGGCATTGCAGGCATTCACCGCTAAGTATCCTGACGTGCGCCTGGATATCCGTTTTGAAGACTCGGAAGAGGCGCACGCCCTGGTGCGCGACGCCGAGAGCGAACTCGCCGTTGTGACCTTAGACCCCAACGGGCCTGGCACCCTCGCCTACCAACCAATCTGGCGAGATCCGCTGGTTTTCTGCGCAGCCGTCGACCACCCCCTGTCAACGGCAAGCAATCTTAACCTGGCGCAACTCGCCGACTACCCGTGCGTACTACCGGATCTGGCAACCTATACGGGGCGCATCGTCAGCGAACTGTTTGCGAGCCACGGCATCCGGCTGCAACCCAGCATGGCGACCAACTACCTGGAAACGATTGCAATGCTCGTCAATATCGGCGTGGGCTGGAGCGCGCTGCCGGCTACGATGATGACCGAGCGCGTGTGTGCACTGGCCCCGGGCGAAGCGCTCAGCGAGAGCCTGCCGGCCCGGATGCTCGGCTGCGTGACCAACCCAAAGCGCCCCCTGTCCAACACGGTACGCAGCTTCATTGATCTGCTGGTTGCGAATGCTGACTCCGCAGTGCTGTCGATGGCACCCTCAACCAGCGAACAGTGAATGCCGCGTTAGTCCTGCCCGCGATCCGCGCCTGTCTGGCCACGGTCACGCAATGCGTGATCAAGAAGCACCAGGGCGACCATCGCTTCCGCAATCGGCGCCGCGCGGATCCCTACGCAGGGATCATGGCGGCCTGTTGTGACGACATCGACGGCTTCACCATCAGTATCGATGCTGCGGCCAGGCACCTGAATGCTGGACGTCGGCTTCAATGCAATTCGGCAAACAATGGGTTGCCCGGAAGAAATGCCGCCGAGCGTACCGCCCGCGTGATTGCTGTCGAAACCATCAACCAGAATCTCATCGCGATGCTCACTGCCACGTTGGTTAACCACATCGAAGCCGTCACCAATCGCCACACCTTTTACCGCGTTGATGCTCATCAAACCTGATGCAAGATCCGCATCCAGTTTGCCGAACACCGGCTCGCCCCAACCAACCGGCACGCCCTCGGCACGCACGGAGATTTCCGCGCCGATGGAATCACCATCCCGGCGCAGCTGATCGATCAGGCTGGCGATGTCATCGACAATGCCCGCATCCGGGCAGAAAAACGGGTTAGCGTCGATCACATCCCAGTCGAAATTCTGGCAGCGAAGGTGGCCAATCGCTGACAGGTAGCCGCGAATGCGCACACCCCACGTTTCAGTTAAAACCTTTTTGGCGATGCCAGCAGCGGCAACGCGCATAGCCGTTTCCCGCGCTGATGAGCGGCCACCACCGCGATAGTCGCGAATGCCGTATTTTCTGTCGTAGGTAAAATCCGCGTGGTTTGGCCGAAATACATTCGCAATCTTGCCGTAGTCGCGGGAGCGTTGATCTGTGTTTTCGATCAACAGGCCGATAGGTGTGCCGGTGGTTCTGCCTTCAAACACACCTGAGAGGATTTTGACGACATCGTCCTCCCGGCGTTGGGTCGTGTACTTCGATTGCCCCGGTTTGCGACGATCCAGATCGCCCTGAAGATCGTCCTCACTGAGCTCGATGCCGGGTGGGCAACCGTCCACTATCGCACCGAGCGCAAGGCCGTGACTCTCGCCAAAAGTGGTCACTCGAAACTGCTGCCCGAAGGTATTGCCTGCCATGTTTACGCCACACGTATCCGCTAGTGCCCGATGACGGGCGTCGACCCCAACGCTGGGGCCGGGAGGAACCTGAGCCAAAGCCCAGGATGACACTGCCCAGGCATATCCACTAGGGCAGCGCGGAAGTATGGGAATTGAGAGCAGCCCTATCAAGCAGGAACACGCCCTCGCCGCCGAAGCGCAGCTCAAGCCAGACGAACGGCACCTCCGGAAACGCCTGCGTCAGCGCATCAGCGCTCGCGCCCACCTCCACCACCAACAAGCCATCGTCAGTGAGAAAGTCAGCGGCGTTGGCGAGCAGTTCGCGGGTGAAATCCAAACCATCCTCACCGGAGGCAAGTGCCAGCTCGGGTTCATGCCGATATTCAGGCGGACGCTCGGCCATGGCCTGGGCATCGACATACGGCGGGTTGCAGATGATCAGATCAAAACGCTGACCAGTAACAGCCCCTAGCCCGTCACCTCGCACGATGGCTATCCCCTCGCTAACCGAATGCAGCCGCGCGTTATGGGCTGCGAGCTTGAGGGCGTCATCATCGATGTCGGCAGCGGTCACACAAGCGTCAGGAAAACGCAGCGCGCAGGCGATTCCGATACAGCCGCTACCGCAACACAAGTCAAGAACCGATGCCGGCTCGCGCGCAAGCCAGGGCGCAAAACCGTCGACGATCAACTCACCAATGGGTGAGCGCGGAATCAGTACGTTGGGATGCGTATCGAAACGCAAACCACAAAACCAGGCGTACCCGAGCAAATAGGGCAACGGAATGCGCTCGCTAATGCGCCGGGCACACATGCCATCGATACGCTCGACAACATCTGTAGACAACTCACGTTCGAGCGATGATCGCTCATCCGGCACTTGCGCGAGCGACGTCACTAACGCGACCGCTTCGTCCCACGCATTATCAGTACCGTGACCGAAATAGAGATCCGCAGAATCGAGTTCTGCATGAACCTGAGCGATCTTCTGCGCGACCGTAACGGGCGCCGATTCGGGCCGAGTCATTGCCGTGAAAATGTCGCGCCCGCACGGCCGTCCCGAGGTAGCCGCTCAGGAATGACCAGCTCCAACCGATTGATAACGTCGCCTTGTCTGGGTAGTAGCGAACCTGCGCCAAACGGTAGATAGCTGGGGCCGGCCGCAGCAACGGACGAACGCAGCGATGCAGCTGCGTTATCCGCGCACCGCTGCGAAGCCAGCAACGCATCGGCCGCCGCGTCGCTGCTATAGATGTGACAAACCACGTAGATCTGGACGTTTTCCAGAGCCTGCAGGCGTTGGCCAAGCGTGGCAAGGATCGCATCTGCCGAGTCAGCAAAACTGCCATCGTCATCCGGCCTCGGTTCCTCCAGCTGAGCGACTCCCGAGCCAATCAATGAATTGGCGACACCGCGCGCCTTATCAAACTCAACAGCCTGATTCGGCCGGAGAACCTGCAAATGCAGATACTTGCGCAGGTTTCCCCGCTGCACGAGGTACGCAGCTATCAGCACCTGGCGATCGTCCACCGACACGATGCCCGCTGCATATCGTTGCTTGTCATCAGGCCCGAACAACAGCGCGTTGTTGAATACCGCATTGGCCCAGACGTTCGAGCGGCCGCAATCTCGGCCTATACAGGAAAAGAGAGTTGTATCGAACTCAGCGACCACCGCATTACCCAGTTCAGGTAGGTGCGCCGCCGATGGCAACTGCCAGGTTATCGACTCTCTTTCACCCGTCACTTCTCGCAGGCGGTCGATGACGATGTCGCGTTTGATCTTCTCCGCGCCACTGAGGACAAAGTCAAACGTGCCTTCTTCCGAGGCGCGATCAATCTGAATACTGCCCGAAGGCAACCACTGAGGGTCATTGAAGCGTTCGAGCGCCACCTCCGCGAAGGCCGGCTGAGATAACAGGAAAGCAAACGAGATGGCACACAGCGGCCCAGACAGGCAGGGGGGCAGGACAACGCCTAAGCAACGTAACGGACGACAGATCACCTTCATCGGGTCTCCTGGGGCAATGCAAATTCCACGTCGTCGCTCTGTGCGTTGCCCATGAGTGTCGCAATCGTTGAGCCCAGTTCCGCGCCTTCAAATACCACTTTGTGCAAGCCACCCGCGAGCGGCATATAGACACCGCGTCGCTCGGCTTCGGCGCACACGACACCGAGGGTGTTGACGCCTTCCGCGAGTTTGCCCAGGTCCTTAAGCGCTTCGTCCAGACTCATTCCCTGGCCCAAACGCGCGCCCAGTCGGTAATTGCGCGACAGCTCAGACGAGCAGGTCACCATCAGGTCACCGACTCCGGCCAGCCCGAGAAAAGTAAAGGGATTAGCGCCCATCGACACGGCAAAACGAGACATTTCAGCAAGCGCACGGGTGATGAGCATGGCCGATGTATTCTGACCAACACCCATGGCAGCCGCCATCCCACAGATTATCGCGTAGATATTTTTCAGCGCCCCGGCGAGCTCAACACCATAGAGGTCATCATTGCCGTAAACCCTAAGCGTTTCACTGGCCAGACCAGCCTGCACTACCTGCCTCAGCTCGCGATCGTGACTCGCGATCACCGTGCCGGTGTATTGTCCTTGCGCAATTTCAACCGCGAGGTTCGGCCCCGACAAGGCACCCACACGTTCGGTCTGAAGTACCTCGGAGAGAATCTGGCTCATCAGCTTGAAGCCGTCGGCTTCTATGCCTTTAGTCGCGCTGACCAACATCACCTGGGGTGCGACCAACGGCTTGATCGTCTCGCACACACTTCGGAAACTAGCACTAGGCACGGTCATGAACACAAGTGGCGCGTCCGTGACCGCCTCTGCCAGATCCGCGGTTGGGACAATCGCCTCCTCGAGGCGATGACCCGGTAGGTACTTGGTATTCTCCCGGCTCCTGCACGTCTGCTCGACCTGATCGGCATCGCGCATCCACAGCATCGTCTTGTGCCCGTTGCGGGCGACGATATTCGCAACCGCTGTGCCAAAGGCGCCGCCGCCAACAATGGCTACCTTAGCTAAATCGGGCGACTGGCCCGCCGTCGTATCACCCGTACTACTCATACTCACGCCGACTCCCCCATCCGGTCGATTCGGCGGCCACCTTTGCCAGCACACCGAAGTGCGCGAGCAAAGGCCCGCAATGACTACCTCACGCCGCTGTCCGGGCCGCCTGAGGGATCATGCCATGCTAGTCGCTCAGAAGTTCCAGCAACAAGCGGTTTATACGGCCAACATAGCCGCTCGCATCTTTCAATGCCCGCCCTTCAGCCAAAGCTGCCTGATCGAACAGAAGCGTTGCCAGGTCGGCAAATCGGTCTTCGTCCGCTTCGCTATCCAAGCGCTGAATCAGTGGGTGCTCCGCGTTGTACTCAAACACCGGCTTGGATTCCGGCATGCTTTGTCCGGATGCCGCCATGATTGCGCGCATCTGAGCGCCCATATCGAACTGCCCGAGCACAAGACACGCCGGCGAGTCTGTGAGCCGGGACGACTTCTTCACCTCATCAACCTGTTCGGACAGTACCGCCTTCAAACGGTCTGCGAGCGGATCGTCGCCTGCTTCTTCTTCGTCTTCATTGCCTTCATCACCCGGCAACTCCAGACCAGCGCGAGCGACATCCTGGAAAGACTTGCCATCGAATTCCGTCAGATGGCTCATCAGCCACTCATCCACTCGATCGAACAGCAGCAACACTTCGATGTCTTTCGCCTTTAGCTGTTCCAGATGTGGACTGCCCGCCGCATTCGCATATGAGTCTGCGGTCAGGAAGTAGATCTTCTCCTGGCCCTCGACCATGCGGTCGATGTAATCCGCGAGCGATACGGTTTTGGCCTCGCCGTCTGCTTTGGTGGAGGCAAAGCGCAGTAGCCCGGCGACCGTTTCCTTATTGGCCGGATCCTCGCCTACGCCTTCTTTTATGACTTCGCCGAACTCGTTGGAGAATGCAGCGAACTCCTCCGGATCGTTTTTCGCCAGGCCTTCTAACGTCGTGAGCACTCGTTTCGTGAGCGCATTCTTGATGGTGGTGACTCGATCGTCCTGCTGCAGGATCTCGCGCGAGACGTTCAAAGGCAGGTCCGAGGAGTCGACCACGCCCTTGATGAAACGCAGGTACAGAGGCAGGAACTGCTCCGCTTCATCCATGATAAAGACGCGCTGGACGTACAGCTTCAGACCGCGCGAGGCATCTCGATTCCACAGATCAAAGGGCGCTCGTTTCGGCACGTACAGAAGCGATGTGTACTCAAGCTTGCCCTCGACCCGGTTGTGGCTCCAGGCCAACGGGTCTTCAAAGTCATGAGCGACGTGCTTATAGAACTCTTTGTATTCATCGTCACTGACATCGCTTCGAGAACGCGTCCAGAGCGCTTTCGCCGAGTTAACGGCCTGCAACTCCTGCTCCGGTGTTTTGTCTTCATCGTCGGCCTCAGCTTCAGCCGCTGGCTCCGAGTCGTTGGCGACGTCCTGCAGCATGCGTACCGGTACCGCAATGTGATCACTGTATTTACGCACAACGCTTTGCAGGCGGAAGTCATCCAGAAACTCTTCCGCATCGCTCTTCAGGTGCAGGATGACCGACGTTCCACGCGGCAGATCATCGGCCGCTTCCACGGTGTAGGCATCCTCGCCTTTGCTGACCCAGCGAACGCCTTGATCCGTCCCTGCGGCCCTGGTGAGAACAGTCACCTCGTCGGCGACGATGTAGGCGCTATAGAAACCAACGCCAAACTGCCCGATCAGACTCGCATCTTTCTTCTGATCACCGGTCAGCTTTTCCAGAAACTCTGCCGTTCCCGATTTGGCAATCGTACCTAGGTGCGAGATGACATCCGCCTCTGTCATACCGATTCCGTTGTCGTACACCGTCAGCGTCTTGGCTTCCTGGTCTACTGTGATGTCGATATAGAATTCACCACCGCCATCTTCGAGTAGCGAGCCGTCTTCCAGGGCGCGAAAGCGCAGCTTGTCGATGGCGTCGTTAGCGTTCGATATGAGCTCACGCAGGAAGATCTCCCGTGAGCTGTAGAGCGAGTGAATCATCAGCTGCAACAGCTGTTTGGCTTCGGTCTGGAATGTGTGTGTTTCGGCCACGAGCGGCTCTCCCTGGATAAGACTGCGGTTGCGGGGAGTGTGGGGGCGGTGGACGCCGTTTCAAGGGTCGGCAGGGGAAGTTTCCCTGCCCGGTAGTCGAGGCCTTATCTCGTTAGCGTCCGCGCCCATTCAAGCAATCAGGTCATGTCCATGGAACTACTGACGCTTGCGCATCTGGCCAACCTTGGCGTGTTGCTACATCGCCGCGCTCAGAGACTCGCCAATGGGTCGGCCGCGAGCACGCCGAGCTTCTCCGAGGTATCTGGTGTGAGACTTATCAGAAACTGATCTGCCTCAATTCCAGCCAGCAGAGCGGCGATGACGTCGTCGACGGTGTCATAGTCGTCCCCCAGCTGACGATCGCTGGTGATTCGACTGCCTTTGCGGCCCCAGGCTGTGGAGGAGCGCGGAAACGCGGTGTCGGTCATTCGCGGCGCCAGGTAATGCACCGACACACCGCTATCGCGCGCGTAGATTGCAAGGCCCTGGGCCATGCCCCGTAGGGCGTACTTGGACGCGGCATATGGGGCATCCATTCCGTTGCTTCGAAACAGGCCGGCAGAAGAGCCGGTGACGACAATGTGGCCACGCCCGCGTTCGAGCATCGCCGGCAGGAAGGCGTTGATCGTCCTGACAACCCCAAGCACATTGATGTCAAAAAGCCGTTGCCACTCGGTCGTCGGGATGAGCTCAAAACGCCCTCCGATCGCAATGCCAGCATTGGCCATTACCAGATCCACATCGCCAAGCTGATTGGCCGTTTCAGCCAGACGCTCGATCTGCGCATCACTTGCGACATCGCATGTCACCGGATGCAGACCACTGCCTGACACCTGCTCAGCAAGCTTCTCTTCGGACACGTCAGCAACCACGACTTGCGCACCAGCTTTCTGGAAAGCTTTAGCTGCCGCCAGCCCGATGCCATCTGCCCCACCGGTTACCACCGCCACTTTTCCGTCCAGGTGCATCAGTGTTTCCCCGTAGCGGCAAGCCCAAGCATCACTCCACTGGCCGACTTCGGATGCACAAAATTCGGACCGTCTGCGTCGCCCAGAATCGTCACACCGCTGGCCTTCAGCTCGGCAATCTCATCGTCGGTGCTATTCACGCTCATGGAGACCAGATGCACGCCTTCGCCCCGGGCTGCCAGTGTCTTAGCCATCGGCGAGTGTTGATCTATTGGCGACACCAGCTCGATAAAGCCGCCATCGGGCAAATCAAAAATCGCCTGGTTCACGCCCATCGCCGCATTCGTTTGTGTGCGGGTGAGAGTCATTCCAAGTTTGCTGCTCCAGTGTGAGACCGACTCTTCCAGGTCGTGAACTCTGATAACCAAATGGTGGATACCCGTAAAAGCCATAACGAACCGCCTGTTCACATATTTTTCGATATACTATCGATAAATAGCACGCCAGAACACAATGGACGCAAAAAACCGGGGCCGCCCCGCCAAGGTCAACTTGAGCCAGATCATCCAGGCGGCTCTAACAATCGGTCTTCGTGATCTCTCCATGACGAGGCTCGCTGCCGAAATGGGCGTCGCCATGTCGACGCTGTATCACCACGTCTGCGGAATCGAAGAGGTTAAGGCCGTCGTTGCTGATCAGTTGATCAGTGACGTCGATGTGTTGGCGCACGAGAGCGTCGGCATGAATGCCCACGCCTTTCTTCTAGCTGCCGGCTACCGGCTCAGGCAGTTGTTTGCAGCCGCTCCGGGGTTTGCCGAGATCGCCAGGAGCACCCCGAGACTACAGGGGCAGATTCTCAAGGTTCACGAAAAGGCGACGCAACGGCTCGTTGACATGGGCTACGAAGAAAGGCGCGCGCTACTCGCCGTGCGAGTAATCGCTGACTACGTCGAAGCATCGACCGCACGTGACGAGCGCTGGTCGAGCAATTGTGATGTCGGTGCAGTCCTGGACCAAAACAGGGAAGACGCCGCCAACTCTGGCTGCGCTGTGTTGATCCGAGCGTTCGGCGAACCTGGAGACAACTATCTCGATGGGCAATTCGAACTGGGCTTAAACGCCCTCGCTGCCGGTCTCACACAGACCGATTCTCAGCAGACGTAAACGCCGAGTTGACCCTGCCAGCTAAGGTTAAGCTGGTTGGGCGACGGCGCGCCTGGGCAGGCGTTCGCTGATCCGCCTGGCTACTTTGGGATCCAACAGCAGCACATAGCCATCGCGAGACTCAAGAGCACGAGCGTTTCGTTTGCGCGAAAGACAGGCGAAGGCAACCGTTTCATCTCGCAGGCTGAACCACCCCACATGGAAGCCTTTGACTTTTGAGCCAAGAATCGAGCGTTCGATACCGCGATCCGGATCGTCTTCAAAGTTGAGCTTCTGACTTGACGTCACGCGTAGGTTGTCCAGACGCTCAGCGAAGGTCTGGTTCTGATAGCGCACTCGCAGCTCGGAACCATCGACTTCTATGACAGCCCGCAGGTGTAACCAACCGAAGGCAACAAGCGCCAGGCCAATCAGGATCCCTGACAGTGCCCCCTGCAGGGTAGGTTGGACCGCCGTGATCAGAACCGCCAGCGGCAGGCCCAATACGACAGCCAGAAACAACAACGTACTCCGGCCGGCGCGAACCTCGATGCGAAGCGGTTTGCGAGGCTTAGTATTGTCAGCAGTGTTCATTGTTTCTTCCTCAGTACTATCCGGGCGACAACCCAGGCTGCACAACCACGAGCCCAGTCGTCGAGACCAGTGTCATAAAACTGTAACAATAGTATGGATCAGATTGTGAACAATTGCTAAACAGTAACGTTGAAACCATCGCCGCCTTCGGCGGCCATGCTTTCAACGCGCGGTTCAGCTCGGGAAAGCGCAGTAACGCCGAATAACGCCTCGCCAAAGGCGACGCGTTTTCGGCGCGCGGTTCAGCTCGGGAAAGCGCAGTGCATTGATTGACGCCCGCTCCGCGGGCGCCAATCAATGCTCGAGAGCGCTGAGTAGAGACGGGATCTTCACATCCGCGACAGGAGAAGCGGGCGTGAATCAATGTTCGAGAGCGCTCTATAACGATAGGGAATCAATGCCCAAGAGCGCTCCGTAGCGACGGGGTCATCACATTGCAACGAGCCCCGCGGGCGCAATCTATGTAAATCGGGAGATCGCGTCGCTGCGCTCGCGATGACCGGCCGAGACGATGCGGCTCAAGCGACAACCCCCTGGCCCCACACGTTGAAACCATCGCCGCCGAAGGCGGCCATGCTTTCAACGCGCGACTACCTTCGGGAAAGCGCAGTGCATTGGATTGACGCCCGCTCCGCGGGCGCCAATCAATGCTCGAGAGCGCTGCGTAGAGACGGGATCTTCACATCCGCGATAGGAGCAGCGGACGGCAAACAATGCTCGAGAGCACGCGCACCCTAAAGTAAGAAAAGTTCAAGGCGCCATCCCTGGCGAGACACCCGCCTCTTCTCAACCCCCTGGCCCGACATCCCGTCGGCCCGCCCAAGCCTCGCCGAGCAGTGCTCGGCGCCAAGCTTCGCTTGTACGGCTTAGGCCCAACCAGTGCTCTCAGCCAGCGCATCACCGATCTGAGCAAGGCTCTTCACCGTGTTCACACCCGCCGCATTCAGAGCAGCGAACTTCTCATCCGCTGTACCTTTGCCACCCGCGATGATCGCACCGGCATGACCCATACGCTTTCCAGGAGGCGCGGTCACACCTGCGATGTAGCCAACAACGGGCTTGGTGACGTTCGCCTTGATGAACTCAGCAGCTTCTTCTTCAGCCGTGCCGCCGATCTCACCCACCATCACAATGGCTTCCGTCTCAGGATCTTCCTGGAACAGGCCAAGGATATCGATGAAATGGCTGCCCGGGATTGGATCACCGCCGATGCCAACGCATGTGCTCTGGCCATAGCCGCGATCTGTTGTTTGCTTGACCGCTTCGTATGTCAGCGTTCCAGAACGGGAGACCACTCCTACCTTGCCGGGCAGATGGATATCGCCGGGCATGATGCCAATCTTGCAGCCACCAGGGGTGATGACACCTGGGCAGTTTGGGCCAATTAGCCGGCTGTCTGTCAGATCAATACGAGCCTTCACAGCCAGCATGTCGAGCGTGGGTATGCCTTCCGTGATGCAGACAATCAGCTCAATACCCGCATCCAGTGCTTCCAGAATCGAGTCTTCACAGAACGCCGCTGGTACGTAGATGACCGACGCCGTCGCACCGGTCGCGGCGACTGCTTGATCCACGGTATCGAACACCGGCCGGTCCAGATGTGTAGAGCCGCCCTTACCCGGCGTTACGCCACCCACGACCTGTGTGCCGTAGGCAATCGCCTGCTCGCTGTGCAGGGTGCCCTGGGAACCCGTGAAACCCTGGCAGATTACTTTGGTGTCTTTGTTGATCAGGATGCTCATGCAACTTCTCCAGCAGCAGCGACGGCTTTTTCAGCAGCATCGACCAGCGATTCTGCCGCGATGATGTTCAGGCCGCTGTCGGCCAGCTTCTTGCGGCCAAGCTCAGCGTTGTTGCCTTCAAAGCGAACAACAACCGGTACGGTAACGCCCACCTCTTCAACTGCGCCCATAATGCCTTCCGCGATCGTTGCGCAGCTGACAATACCGCCAAATATGTTGATCAGAACCGCAGCAACGGCGTCGTCAGACAGAATGATCTTGAATGCTTCGGCTACGGCTTCCTTCGTTGCACCGCCCCCAACATCGAGGAAGTTCGCTGGGTTGCCGCCATGCAACTTGACCAGATCCATCGTGCCCATCGCCAAGCCGGCGCCATTCACCATGCAGCCGATGTTGCCATCGAGTGCGACGTAGTTGAGGTTGTACTCCGCCGCCTGCGCTTCACGCTCGTCTTCCTGGCTCGGATCATCCATCTCCGCGAGACGCTTCTGTCGAAACATCGCGTTGCCATCAATATTTACTTTGGCATCCAGGCAATGAACGTCGCCAGCATCGGTGATGACGAGCGGGTTAATCTCCAGTAACGAGCAATCCAGCTCATCAAACAGTTTTGCCAGGCCCATGAACAGGCTTGTGAATTGCTTGATCTGCGCACCCTTCAGACCGAGTGCAAAGGCGAGTTCTCTGCCCTGGTAAGGCTGCGGTCCTACGTAGGGATCGATCGTTGCACGCAGGATCTTATCCGGGGTTTCTTCGGCTACTTTCTCAATTTCAACACCGCCCTCGGTGGACGCCATGAATACAACCCGGCGTGTACCGCGATCGATGACCGCACCGAGATAAAGCTCGGTCGCTATATCTGTACAGCTTTCAACGTAGATTTTCGTAACCGGCTGTCCATCCGCATCGGTCTGGATGGTGACGATGTTCTTGCCCAACCAGTTTTCGGCGAACGCGCGCACGTCATCCAGCGTATCGGCAAGTTTGACACCGCCCGCCTTGCCTCGACCGCCGGCATGCACCTGAACTTTAACGACCCACTTGTCGCCACCAATCTTCTTTGCCGCCTCGACAGCCTCATCCGGAGTTTCAGCCACATGGCCAACCGAGACCGGCAGGCCATATTCTGCGAAGAGTCCCTTCGCCTGGTATTCGTGCAGATTCATGTCGATTCCTGAACGTGTTTACAAATTAGTGAATGACCGCAATCGTGCCGGCTGGCACGGCTGCTGCCAAACTCGTTACTTCTTCTTTCGATTGACCATATGGATGGCGTTTCCGGAGACGCCTAGCGCGGCTTCGTGGACAGCCTCACCAAGCGTTGGATGGGCAAACATCGTCAACCCGAGATCTTCGGCGCTGGCATCAAACTCCATTGCAATCACTGCCTGAGCAATCAGCTCCGATGCCTGCAGCCCGATGATATGAACACCCAAAATTCGATCGGTCTGCGCGTCCGCGATTATCTTGACGAAGCCATCGGTATCGTTTGCCGCCATCGCCCGCCCACTCGCCGCGAACGGGAACTGGCCAACGTTGTATGCCTCACCGCTCGCTTTCAGCTCTGCTTCAGTCTTTCCGACCCAGGCAATCTCAGGGTGCGTATAAATCACCGACGGCACGCAGTCGTAGTTGACCAGGGGTTTGTGCCCAGCGATCCGCTCCGCGACCATGATGCCTTCTTCCATGCCTTTGTGCGCCAGCATGGGCCCACGTACGACGTCACCCACCGCATAGACATTTGGTGCATCCGTCGCACACAGATCGTTGACGTACAGGAAGCCGCGCTCGTCCAGGTTGACTCCGCTATCAGGCGCTAACAGGCCCTGCGTGTATGGCCGCCGACCCACCGCGACAATCAGCTTGTCGACCTCCATGGTCTGATCGCCATCCTTGTCCTGGTACTTGATCGTCACGCCCTTCTTGCCGACAACGCTTTCAATGACGCGCGTGCCGAGCCGGATATCCAGGCCTTGCTTGCTAAACGTCTTGAGCGCATCACGAGCGACTCGATCATCCGCCATCGGCAGAAACTCATCCAAAGCCTCAAGGACAACCACCTCAGAGCCAAGCCGACTCCAGACACTGCCTAGCTCAAGCCCAATAACGCCTGCACCGATGACACCAAGGCGCTTCGGTACAGCATCAAATTCAAGGGCGCCAGTAGAGTCGACTATCGCGTCACCATCGAGCGGCGCCGCACCAATATCAACTGGCACAGAGCCTGGAGCGAGAATGACGTGCTCTGCCTCCATAACGACGGCATCACCTTCATGCGGCGAGAACTCAACGTTGCAACCCGACAGCAATTTGCCGGTACCGGCCAGCGCATCGACGCCATTGCCCTGGAAGAGTGAGGCGATACCGCCAGTAAGCTGTTTTACAACAGCCGCCTTCCTTTCAATCATCGCCGGCACATCGATCTCGACCTTCCCGGTCTTGATGCCGATCTCGGCGAAGTGATCTTTCGCCTCCACATACTTATGCGATGCATCGAGTAGCGCTTTGGAGGGTATGCAACCCCAGTTCAGGCAGGTACCACCCAAAACCGGCTTGCCATCGAGGCCCAACGATTTGTCGATGCACGCTGTCTTCAGGCCTAACTGTGAAGCGCGGATCGCCGCTTCGTATCCGGCCGGGCCTGCGCCAATGACAATGACGTCGTAATTCGTTTCCATAGCTACAGCTCCAGAAGGATTCGCGCTGGTTCTTCCAGCAAATTCTTTATGGTTACGAGGAAGCGAACCGCCTCCGAACCGTCAATCAGGCGATGATCATAAGACAGTGCGAGGTACATCATCGGCCGGATGACCATCTCGCCGTTTTCGACCATCACCCGATCCTGGATATTGTGCATACCCAGAATGGCGGTTTGTGGTGGATTCAGGATCGGTGTCGACAGCATCGATCCAAAGACGCCGCCATTAGAGATCGTGAATGTGCCGCCAGTCATGTCTTCAATCGACAACTTGCCGTCACGAGCCTTAGCGCCAAAGTCGCCAATCGTATCTTCGATCTGGTGCAGGCCAAGCGCGTCCGCATCGCGAACCACGGGAACCACGAGACCACGCTCGGTACCGACCGCGACACCGATGTCGTAGTAGCCGTGATACACAATCTCGTTGCCATCGATGGAGGCATTCACAGCAGGAAAGCGCTTCAGCGCTTCGACACTCGCCTTGAGAAAGAAACTCATGTAGCCAAGCCGCGTGCCGTTGTGCGCTTTGACGAACTCATCCTGATACTTGCTGCGCAAGTCTTTGATGGGTTGCATGTTGACTTCGTTGAAGGTGGTCAACATCGCAGCATTCTGCTGGGCTTCGACCAGACGCTTGGCAATCGATGCGCGCAATCGGGTCATCGGAACTCGCCGTTCGACCCGCTCGCCTGGCAATGCGTTCGGCATTGCCGGCTCTGAAGACCCGCTCGGCGCGCTCTTCGTGTCGGCTGCGATCTTGGCATCCGCTACCGGTTTGCTGGCCGGCTCAGCGGCGGCCCGCACAACATCTTCTTTGGTGATTCTGCCACCCCGGCCACTACCGGATACGGTGGCGAGATCCACGCCCTGCTCTTCTGCGAGTTTGCGTGCAGCTGGGGAAATCGGCACATCGGTCGATGCTTCCGCCCGGGTTTCTGTGCCGGGCGAATCATCGGCCGCGGCAATCGCAGTGGAGTCGTCAGCAACGTCTTGCGCCTCGAACGTCGCCAGGGCCTCTTCGCTAAGCACGGTGTCGCCTTCGGCCTTGAGGATTTTGGTCACCACACCATCCGTAGGCGCGGGCACCTCGAGCGCAACTTTGTCGGTTTCCACCTCAACGAGAACATCGTCTCTCTTCACCGAATCGCCTTCGGCAACCAGCCAGGTCGCCACTTCGCCGTCGGCAATCGATTCCGGAAACGCTGGGGCTTTAATTTCAATAGTCACGGAAAATTCCTTGTTTTGGCGCTAAAGCGCCTGTTGGCCCGATCAAACCGAACCGTCTCCGGCCCGGTCAAACCCACCTGCTATCTAGCCCGTCAGGGCATCCATCACGAGTTGGTGTTGCCGTTCGTTGTGAACACTTGCGTAGCCGCCAGCCGGCGCCGCAAAAGGTTCGCGTCCCGCATAGGCGAGGTAGATCCCATCATCGTGCGCCAGCACAACCTTGCGCATATGGTGCTGGCTCGAATACCACGCGCCCTGGTTCTGCGGCTCTTCCTGGCACCAGATGACCTGCTCGAGCTTCGTGTAAGGCTTGAGCGTCTGCGCCAGCTCAGCCTCGGGGAAAGGATAAAGCTGCTCCAGTCGCACAATCGCGACATTTTCAAGCTCATGCTCGCGACGGGCTTCCAACAGTTCGTAGTAGACCTTGCCACTGCACAGCACCAATCGGTCCACCGCAGCAGGATCGATATCATCTACTTCGCCGAGCACAACATGGAACTGTCCGTCACTCAGTTCGTCCAACGTGGACGTCGCCAGCTTGTGACGCAACAACGATTTTGGCGTCAGCGCAATCAACGGTTTACGCAGCGGTCTTCGAGCCTGGCGCCTGAGCATGTGGTAGACCTGCGCCGGAGTCGTCGGCACGCAGACCTGCATGTTGTGTTGGGCACACAGTTGCAGATAGCGCTCGAGGCGCGCCGAGGAATGCTCTGGACCCTGGCCTTCGTAACCGTGCGGCAACAACATCACCAAACCGCAGAGCCGCTCCCACTTGGTTTCGCCGCTGGAGATGAACTGATCGATCACCACCTGCGCACCGTTGGCGAAATCGCCGAACTGCGCTTCCCAGATGACGAGCGCGTTCGGCGTCGTGGTTGAATAGCCATACTCGAACGCGAGGACTGCTTCCTCGGAGAGCAGCGAATCGTAGATATCGAATGTTGGCCACTCAGCCAGATGGTTCAGCGGAATGTATCGCCTGCCATCCTTCTGGTTATGCAGGGCAGCGTGACGGTGGGAAAACGTTCCAACGCCAACATCCTGGCCCGTTAGCCGAACCGGATGGCCTTCATCCAGCAAAGTAGCGTACGCCATCACCTCGGCGTAGCCCCAGTTGACCTCTTGTGCACCAGCGCTCATGCGGTGCCGGTCTTCCATGATGCGCTTCACCTGCCGATGGACGACAAAGCCTTCAGGCAGCTCGCCGAGCTTGTGCGCGAGCTCCTGCAGCCGGTTGAGGTCAAAGCGTGTATCGGCCGGTACATTCCACTCGTGCCCGAGATAGGGCTCCCAATCGACATACAGTTGCGGGTTCGGCTCGTGCACTAGTGACAGCGCGACGTGCTCGCCGGAGTCGAGCGCATCGCGATACGACTCGGCCATGGCGTCCGCTTCCTGCTGGCTGACAATGCCATCGCGCACCATCTGCTCAGCGTAGATGGTCCGTGTCGTGGGATGATTACGAATCTTCTGATACATTAGCGGCTGAGTCTTCATCGGCTCTTCCGCTTCGTTGTGGCCACGACGGCGATAGCCGATGAGGTCAATCACCACGTCTTTACGAAACTGCTGACGGTAGTCCACCGCCAGCTGCGTCACAAACAACACTGCTTCAGGATCGTCGGCGTTCACGTGGAAAACCGGCGCTTGCACCATGCGCGCGACTTCCGTGCAGTATTCGGTTGAGCGAGAGTCTTCCTGTCTGTGGGTAGTAAAACCAATCTGGTTATTAATGATGATGTGGATGGTGCCGCCGGTTTTGAACCCGCGTGTTTGCGACATCTGGAATGTCTCCATCACCACACCCTGGCCGGCAAACGCCGCATCGCCGTGCATCACGATGGGTATGACCAGATCGCCTTCGTAATCTTTACGCCGATCCTGGCGCGCGCGCACCGAACCTTCCACAACTGGCGATACGATCTCCAGATGCGACGGATTGAAAGCAAGCGCTATGTGCATTTCTCCGCCGGGCGTGGCGAGGTTGGACGAGAAGCCCTGGTGATATTTCACATCACCGGTATTGCTGCCTTCATCGCTGACGGCAACCTTGCCGTCGAACTCATCAAACAGCTCCGCGGGGTCTTTACCAAAAATATTGACCAGAACGTTCAATCGGCCGCGGTGCGCCATGCCGATAACGGTTTCGACAACGCCGTGGGAACCGGCCCGCTGCAGCGCCTCGTGCATCATCGGGATAAGGCTTTCGCAGCCTTCAAGTCCAAAACGCTTGGTGCCTGGATAGCGCTTGTGCAGATATTTCTCGAGGCCTTCCGCAGCCGTCAGACGCTCAAGGATCGTTTTCCGGGCTTCGACGCTATAGCCCGGATGACAGCGGACAGATTCAAGCCTCTGCTTGACCCAGAGTTGCTCCGCAGCATCGACAATGTGCATGTACTCACAGCCGACTGAGCTGCAGTAGGTTTCTTCACAGGCCTTGATGATCTCCGCAAGCGTCGCGGAGCCTTCCGAGAAGAAGAATGTATCGGTCTGAAATACGTCATCCAGATCGGCCGGCGAGAGATTGTGATACGCCAGATCGAGAACGGGCATCGCCTCCCGCTCCATCATGCCAAGCGGATCGATGTTCGCCCGTTTATGGCCACGGTGACGGTACGCGGCAACAAGCTCGGTAACGCGCATCTGCTTGCGCTCATGGCCGGTTGCGACAGCGGCACTGACCCGCTCGGGTTGCGCCTTGAAGCGGTTTCGGCCGAGGCGCTCAAAGTGTTCGATCACCGTGCTATGCGGCACGTCGGCATTAATTGCGCCTGCAACCGTTGGTAGCCGATTGAAGTAGTCACGCCACTGTTCCGGCACCGAGTTCGGGTCGGCAAGGAAATCTTCGTACAGGGCCTCGATATAGGCCACGTTGCCGCCCGCCAGATGGGAGCTTTTGAGCATTCGCTGGAGAAAAGTATCGGCCATCGGTGGCGGGGTGCGCTTGAGCGCGTCCTGTAGCTAGTGTTCGATCATGGCAATGTGACAAAACACCAGTGGCGGTCACATCGTCGCTTGGCACGCTGCTACAGCTAGAGGAACCTGATATCCGGCCTGCCTTAGGCAACTTGAGCGAGGCGTCGAACCCGCGGGCTCACAGCACATCACCCCTGCCCGTCGGAAGCAGAAACAGTAAAGCTGAACAACACCTTCAAAGCGTAGCAGAAGGCTCCGGGCCCGCATGGCGAATCCAAAACCCGCTGCCGCGCCCGGTTGTCCAGAGTACTGCTGTCAGATCAGGTTCCCTGCTCCAGCAACATGGTGCGAATCTTACCGATTGCCCGCGTAGGATTCAGTCCTTTCGGGCAAACTGCCACACAATTCATGATGCCGCGGCAACGAAAGACACTGAATGGGTCGTCCAGGTCAGACAAGCGCTCGGCCTGAGCCGTGTCGCGGCTGTCTGCGAGGAAGCGATAGGCCTGCAGCAGACCAGCCGGGCCGATGAATTTGTCTGGATTCCACCAGAATGACGGGCAGCTGGTAGAACAGCACGCGCACAGAATGCACTCGTACAAGCCGTCCAGCTCAGCCCGCTCTTCCGGCGACTGCAAACGCTCCTGAGCCGGAGCCGGAGTATTGTTGATCAAGAACGGCTGAATCTTCTCGTATTGGCGATAGAACTGGCTCATATCAACGACCAGATCACGCACCACTGGCAACCCGGGTAAGGGCCGAAGAATCAGCTTGCCGCGTTGGGCAACTTCGCTGACCGGGGTGATGCAGGCAAGGCCATTCTTGCCATTCATGTTGACGCCGTCGCTGCCGCAAACGCCTTCTCGACAGGACCGACGATAGGCAATGGTCGGATCGTCCACTTTCAGTGCTTCCAGCACATCCAGCACCATCATGTCCTTGCCATCTTCCATCTGCAGAGACATCTCGCGCATCTGCGGCGCTTCGTCCGTATCCGGGTTGTAACGATACAGACTGACCTTGAGAGTGCTCATTAGTACTTGCGCTCCATGGGTTCAAAGGTGGGCACGGTTGCTGGTGAGAAGTTCACATCGCGTTTGCCCACTGTCTTCTCCTGTGGGAAGTACATCGAGTGACACAACCAGTTTTCGTCGTCCCGGTCCTGATAATCATCGCGTGCGTGTGCGCCGCGAGATTCTTTACGGATCTCAGCAGAGATCGCTGTGGCCTCGGCCACTTCAAGAAGGTTGTCCAGCTCCAGCGCCTGCATGCGCGCCGTATTGAAGGTGTTGGTCTTGTCCGTAAGCTCCGCATTGCCAATGCGTTCGCGCAGCTCGGCGAGTTTCTTCTTGCCGGCAACCATATGCTCTTCGGTGCGGAACACACCAAAGCTGTTCTGCATCGTCGTTTGCAGTTCCTTGCGCAGATCCGCCACCTGCTCACCACCGGAGGATTCGTTCCAGCGGTTCAGGCGCGCCATGGACGCTTCGATATCGCTCTCGGAGGCCGAGCGGTAGCTCACGCCTTGGCGCAGATTCTCTTCAATCTCGATGCCGGCTGCCCGGCCAAAAACCACCAGATCCAGAAGCGAGTTGCCACCGAGCCGGTTAGCACCGTGCACGGAAACACAGGCCGCTTCACCTGCGGCATAGAAGCCCTCAACGGGTCGCTCATTGCCGTTGGAATCAACCGTAATGGCCTGTCCGTTAACACCGGTGGGAATGCCGCCCATCATGTAGTGGCAGGTCGGCACAACCGGGATCGGCTCTTTAACTGGATCGACGTGGGCAAATGTGCGGGACAACTCGAGGATGCCCGGCAAGCGCTCGTTCAGAACCGCCTCACCCAGGTGATCGAGTTTCAGCTTCACGTGATCGCCCTCGGGACCACAGCCCTTGCCGTCCAGAATCTCAAGCACCATCGAGCGAGCCACAACGTCGCGGCCAGCCAGGTCTTTCGCGGTTGGAGCGTAGCGCTCCATGAACCGTTCGCCATCTTTGTTGATGAGATAGCCGCCCTCGCCGCGACAGCCTTCGGTGACGAGCGTTCCCGCCCCATAGATGCCCGTGGGATGGAACTGCCACATCTCCATATCCTGGAGCGGGAAGCCGGCGCGCAGCGCCATACCTGCGCCATCGCCGGTGCACATCAAGGCATTTGTTGTGCTCGCGTAGATGCGGCCCGCGCCGCCAGTTGCAAACACGGTGGCCTTCGACTCGACGAACACCACCTCGCCCGTCTCAATTTCTATCGCGATGACACCAACAACAACGCCATCGGCATTCTTGACGATATCTACGGCAAACCACTCGTTCAGGAACGTCGTGTTCGCTTTGACATTGGCCTGATACAACGTGTGCAGCAGCGCATGACCAGTACGATCGGCCGCCGCGCAGGTACGCGCAGCCTGGCCTCCTTTGCCAAAGTCCTTGGACTGGCCACCAAATGGCCGCTGATAAATGCGACCACTCTCCGTACGCGAGAACGGCAGCCCCATGTGCTCGAGTTCGAAGACCGCCTGCGGGCCTTCGCTACACATGTATTCAATCGCGGCCTGATCTCCGATGTAGTCAGAACCCTTGACAGTGTCATACATGTGCCAGCGCCAATCATCGTTCGGATCGTCGCTAGCGATTGCACAGGTAATACCGCCCTGGGCAGATACGGTGTGCGAACGCGTGGGGAACACCTTGGTGATGACCGCGGTCTTCAACCCGGACTGCGCAAGCTGCAGTGAGGCACGCATGCCTGATCCGCCACCACCAACGATGACGCCATCGAATTCCATCTTTCGAATGTTCAACTACAGACTCCAGAAGATGCGCACGGCCCAGACCACGTAGACAAACAACGCGATCACAACCAATGCAAAATAAACAAAGCGGAGCAGCGTCGCGCTGCTGCCTACGTGTGCCGGCCGGAGATAGTCCGTACCGATCGTCCACATGCCAATCCAGGCGTGCGCTGCTGTCGACAGGACCGCAAGCAAGCTGAACAACTGCATGGATGTGGAGCCGAAGTAGCCGACCAGTTTGGCGTGGCTCAGATCCGGCGTGACGAGGAAAAAGCCAATGATGCAAAGCGCGTAGAGCGCGAGCACCACAGCCGTCACGCGTTGCAGCAGAAAATCAGACAGGCCTGAGCGAGAGAAGCTCGTGACGTTAGTTACCATACCCAGACTCCCGCCAGAACGACCAAAACTGCACTGATCACCAGCATCGCCCAGGTGGCAATTCGACCACCTTCCAGCGAGTCCGCGATGTGCATGTCGAGTAACAAGTGCTTGAGCCCTGCGCAAACGTGATAGATCACGCTGGCCAGCAAACCCCAGAGAATGAACTTCGCAAGCCCGCCCTGCATCACCTCGCTCGCGCGCAGGTAACCCGCTTCCGAGCTCAGTGCCAAATCCAGCAGCCACAAACCGAAGCCGATACCAACCATCAGGATGACGCCGGTTATTCGGTGAGTGATCGACGCGACAGCAGTCACGGGAAAGTGAATCGTATAGAGCGCCAGATTGACTGGCCGATCTGTCTTCATAATTGTGGTCGCTCGTCGCAATGTCCGACCGGTTTGAACTCGCCACAAAGCGGATCTTCCGGCCCAGAGTGGAGCCCAGGCGTGGCCTCGTATCGAGCAGCCAAAGGCACCGTTATTCAAATAGTAGACGTGCTCGTCGTGAACAGCTGATAAAGGCTAAGACGCAGGGCACGGGCGGCGCGCAATTCTAAAGCATGCTCCCAAGCTGAACAACGCATCTGACACCAGGCATTGCGGGGCCAAAGCCTAGAGTCGAGCATGGTGGCAGGCTGATATGCCAAACATATCGTCAAAAAATGGCGAAGATCATGGCAAAATAGCCCGCTGCACTGGTGCTGCCGTTCTCAATTCGCCTCGCTGCTCAAACTGGTCGGCGAAAATCGTTCGATTGCGCGCCGGTGACACCTATACTGATCAAATAATGTGGACCACTTCAGCGGTGCCAACGACACTAACGCCCGCTGAGATGATTGAGACCAGCAAGCTGATGCGCTCACAGAAGCGCCAGAGTTTGCAGCCAATATTGAACTATGAGGACTGACCGAAATGAGTGATCGCGTGGCGACCCTGACTATCGACGGCAAGACGATTGAGCTTCCCGTGTATTCGCCAACCGAAGGCCAGGACGTGGTCGATGTTGGCAAATTGAGCGCCAGCGGCTACTTCACCTACGATCCGGGCTTCGTTGCGACCGCGTCCTGCGATTCAAAGATCACCTTTATCGACGGCGACAAAGGCATTCTGCTGCACCGAGGCTATCCAATTGAGCAACTGGCCGCGGAGAGCGACTACCTCGAAACCTGTTACCTGCTCTTGAATGGCGAATTGCCAAACGCCACGGAGAAAACGGAGTTTGTCGAGACAATCCGCAACCACACCATGGTGCATGAGCAGCTTGTGCACCTGTTCCGCGGCTTCCGCCGCGACGCGCATCCAATGGCCATCATGTGCGGCGTTGTCGGCGCCCTCTCGGCCTTCTACCACGACTCCATGGATATCGACGACGAGGTTCATCGCAAGGTTACGGCCCATCGCCTGATCGCCAAAATGCCGACCCTCGCTGCGATGTCGCACAAGTATGCGCTCGGCCAGCCCTTCGTTTATCCGCGCAACGACTTGAGCTACGCCGAGAACTTCCTGCACATGATGTTCGCAACGCCCGCCCATCACGGCGAAAGCGAATACAAAGTTAATCCGGTCATCGCGAAAGCCATGGACCGCATCTTCCTTCTGCACGCAGACCACGAACAGAACGCGTCTACATCGACTGTCCGCATGGCCGGATCGACCGGCGCCAATCCTTTTGCCTGCATTGCATCCGGCATCGCCGCCCTATGGGGCCCCGCTCACGGCGGTGCTAACGAAGCCGTATTGAATCAGCTCGCGGAGATTGGCGATGAGTCACGCATCGACGAGTACATCAAGAAAGCCAAGGATCCGAACGACTCGTTCCGACTCATGGGCTTTGGCCACCGCGTCTACAAAAACTACGACCCACGCGCTCGTGTGATGCAGCAAACCTGCCACGAAGTGTTCGCCGAACTCGGTGTGGAGGATGATCCACAACTGAGAATTGCCCAGCGTCTGGAACAGATTGCGCTCGAGGACGAGTATTTCGTGAAGCGTAAGCTGTACCCGAACGTCGATTTCTACTCAGGCATCATCCTTAAGGCCATCGGCATTCCGGTCGATATGTTCACCGTGATTTTCGCAACCGGCCGTACCCCGGGCTGGATCGCGCAATGGAACGAAATGATCAGCAATCCTTACAAGATCATGCGTCCGCGCCAGCTGTACATGGGTGAGAACGCCCGGGACTTTGTGCCGGTGGACAAGCGCTGAAGGGGAGGTGCCTAGGTAGGCACTAGCCTGCTTGAAGAGAGCTCCGGGGGTTGGATACAGCCTTGATCAGCGGAATCCGGGGTTAGGCTCCTGCTCTCTACCCGCGCTGCGCACCTCCGTGTGCTTGCGCTCTCTTACGCCCGCCGAATCCTTTCGGCGGCGGCTCGCACATCCCTGTGCTCGTATTTCCCTTTACGCTCACTGAGGTGCCGGCATCCCTGCCGGCCTGCGGTTGCGCGCTACCCGGTTGTTTTGAAGCGCCCTCCCTAACCGTCTTCGCGAGGAGAAGCGTAGCTTCGACGTGGCGATCTCCGGACTCTGGCATGCCCTCCCTAACCGTCTTCGCGAGAAGAAGCGTGCTTCGACGTGGCGATCTCCGGGGTTTGGGATTGCCGTTAGTAAGCTGATTCCGAGGTTAGGTTCCTGCTCTCTACCCGTCTCGGAGCCATCCATGGCTCCGGACTCTTTACGCGACCGGCGGAGTCATCCGCCGGCGGCGACGGCCACCCCGGCCGTCGATATTCGCAACGCTCACTGGGGCACCCGCATCCATGCGGGCTGTATCTGAAAGGCTACCCGGTTGTTTGGGAATGCCGTACTCAACCGTCTTCGCGAGAAGAAGCGACGACGGGTAAAAACACTCCCCCACTCAATCAACAATAACGCTATCCCGCTCCAAGCCTTCCTCGCCCATCATGGTTCGGAGCTGTTTCAGCGCATCAACCTGTATCTGGCGCACGCGTTCACGAGTCAGACCAATCTGCTTGCCGACTTCTTCCAGCGTGTAGATATCGTGTCCACGCAGACCGAACCGGCGGCAAAGAACGTCCAGCGACTTCTCGGGAAGCGAGTCGAGCCACTCGTCCATACGGCCCTTGAGCTGATCGTTCTGCAACAGATGCCAGGGTGACTCGGCCTTGTCGTCTTCAACGACGTCCCAAAGAGAATGGTTGTCCGCCTCAAAAGCAGAGGCTTCCGTGCACGAAACGTTCTCCGACAGCTCAAGCAGGTAGCGAACGTGATCGGGATCTTTGTCGAGCAGGTCCGCAACGTCGAGGTAACAAGGCTCGTGATCAAGCTTCTGCCCGAGTTCTCTCAGTGCGCGCTGGCAGGCATTGAGTTCCTTGGCTATGTGAATCGGCAGTCGGATGGTCTTCGCCTGATTCATGAGGCCGCGTTCGATGGCCTGGCGTATCCACCAGGTGGCGTACGTTGAAAAGCGGAAGCCTTTCTCCGGATCGAATTTCTCAACTGCGCGAATCAGCCCCAGGTTACCCTCCTCGATCAAATCGAGAATCGGCAGACCCCGGCGCAGGTAGCGCCTGGCGATCTTTACGACCAGCCGCAAATTGCTCTCTATCATCTGGCAGCGTGCCGTCGCATCGCCTGCTTGCACTCGCCGCGCCAACTCCCGCTCATCGTCGGCGGTTAGAAGCTGGGAGCCGCCAATCTCGGCCATGTACATTTCGGTGGCATCACCGATGCCTCTGATGCTGGCCTTGATATTGCCGTGAGCGCTAGCTCCGGAAGACTCCGAGATTGGCTGTTCAATCGCGATCCATTCAGAGCCAACGGCATTGTTTTGAGTGGCTTGTGCTGTTTCAGTTTGCATGTGTCCGTCCTTTGATCACCACATTGCGGTGCTTTCGAATCATTCAATTGGTTCTGGGTTCTTACGCCGTCTTGGCGCAGGTCTGTCGCGGTGTCAGTTATCCAGGCGCTGCTCGAGTGGGATTGCCAGACGCAAAGCCACAGGCCTCTATCGCTTCAGCGGCCTCAAAGGGTTTGCGCAGCAGCACTTCGGCGCCTGCGGCGAGAATTCTGGTTTCGAGCTCCGGCGAATGGTGGCCGGTCATGCCGACTACTCGGATGTCCGCCGTCGCCGGCGTAGCCTTCAGCGATTCGCAGACTTGCAGGCCATCAATCCCCGGCATCATGATGTCGAGCAGAACAACCGCCGGCTTAAAGTCGGAAACCTGTCGGCCCGCTTCGAAGCCATCGTAGGCATTGCGAATCGTTATGCCCGGTACGCGGGTGGTAAAGAGTGCGGTGAGGTAGCCGTTAAGCTGCCGGTCGTCATCGACGATGAGCAGAGTCTCACCCCGCTCAGGCGCAGCATTGGCCAGGCTGATGCCGCGTTCGGCAGCGAAGGCCTCGAGGTCGGCGAGCGCAAATCGTCGATGGCCGCCAACCGTTGCTTTGGCGTTGATCAGCCCCTTCTGCGCCCACTGCCTGAGCGTGACCGGAGACACCATGAGAAGCCGAGCGGCCTCGGTGGGTGTCAGAAATGACGTTGGCTCAGCAGCCATAATCGTTCCCCTTCAGGCCGAACGCTTGACCCTCCCCCATGGACGGCTGGCGTTTCGGCTGATTCGATCTATCGTTAACCGCTTGAAGCGATATAAACGATTAAATCGATATGGAACGTACCGTAATCGCTTTAATCGATTTGGTCTAGGGCCAATTAGCTATAAAAAGCGTCATTTTTATGACGAGTAGCCGATTTCTGGGCCTTCACTACTCAGTTGCCCGGATTTTGACGCCGCGACCAGTCGAGCCAGTGTTTCGAGGTATTCGTCGGCCACCTGCTCGTGCTCCGGCGAAATCATTAGGTGGATACCCTTCGGCTCTGAAGTGCGGGACGACATCCAACCTTCGGCATACAGCGCCTTACCAATGGCATCAATATCCAGGCGATCACCACCGAAGGCGAGCAGCGATACCTGCGGGTCACCGAACACCTCAAAACCCAGCTGACCCACGCCGTCCGCAAGCTTGTTACGCGTTGCGACAATTCTTCGAGCGCGTTCGACATACCCCTCTTCGCCAAGATAATTCATGACCGCCCAGGCGGCCGCGATCGCCCCACCCGGGCGCGTACCCGCAAGCGTTGGCGTGCTCATTGAGCCTGCTGGCCAATCATTGAATCGGAATACCTGGTAGTTAAACCTGGCCTTTTCGCGATACAGCACCGTTGACGCGCCTTTCGCCGCATAACCGTACTTATGCAGATCCGCGGACATCGACGTAACCCCATCAATCGAGAAGTCATACGGCTCAACCGGAAAACCCGCGCGCGCAACAAATGGAGCCACGTAGCCACCAACACACGCATCCACGTGCAGCCACAGTGATCGCTCGCGCGCGATCTCAGCAAGGGCGCGTATCGGATCAATGATTCCATAGGGGAAACTCGGCGCACTACCCACCAGCATGACCGTGTTCTCTGTGATCGCCCGAGCCATTGCATCGACGTCGGCCACAAAATCTTTGACCGGCACCCGCACAACTCGCATGCCGAGCAGGTTAGCGCCCTTATCGAACGCCGGGTGGGTGGACTGGGGCGCGACAACCTCGGGTACCGCGCCAGTAAACCCATTGTCCCTCGCGTGATCACGGCATGCCTTCATTGCCATGACGATGCTCTCTGTACCACCGGAGGTCATAGTGCCGGCCGCTCCTTCGGGTGCGTTCTGCAACCCCAGGGCCATGTCGACGACGTCTCGCTCCATTTGCTTGAGGCTCGGGAAAGCGCCGGGACCCAAACCGTTCTCACTGATGAAGTCGCCGTACGCTTCATGCGCGACATCGAGAACATCATCGCCGGGGTGAAAGACGTAGACAGACGCGCGCCCTCCTCGCCAATCAATATCGCCAGAGCGGCGCTGTTGCATCTGCGCTTTCAATTCTGGCCAGGCAGTACCTGATGTGGGCAGGCTGGTTCGCATATCGAATCTCCGAGGTTCAAGCATCGCTGGCGACATCGCTGAGACGCCGCCGGCCAGTCAATTCGCTACACTGTACCGCTTTCATCCAGACGTAGACCATCCATGCAAGCTATGAGATCGAGGCAATGACCGAGCAAAGACGCCTGCCAAGCATCGATCAACTGCTCAGCTCGGATGCTCTCGCGCCACTCATCGACCAACACGGACGCGCCGCCGTGAAGGATGCCGTAACAACGCTACAGAACAGCTGGCGTGAATCCGGCGAAATCCCTCCGTTCGCTCGCGACGCCACCGCCTACGGCGCACTTATCGCACCCACGTTCACTACTGGCTATCCGCGCGTATTGAATATGACGGGAACGCTGCTGCACACCAATCTTGGCAGGGCACTGATAGGCAGAGAGATTGCCGCCGCTGCCATCAATGCGGCATCGCACCCCATTGCGCTGGAATACGATATCGACGCCGGAGCGCGTGGCGAGCGCGATGCGTCTGTTACCGAACGGCTGTGTCGTCTCACGGGCGCCGAGGCCGCGACGATTGTTAACAACAATGCCGCAGCCGTTCTGCTCGTGCTCAACACGTTAGCCGAAGGTAAAGAAGTACCGGTCTCTCGAGGCGAGTTGGTCGAAATTGGCGGGAGCTTCCGAATACCAGACATCATCGCGCGTGCCGGGGCCAAAATTCGCGAAGTAGGTGCCACCAATAGAACCCACCCGCGGGATGTTGAGGCAGCCATCGGTGCTGAAACCGGCATGCTGCTCAAGGTGCATCCGAGCAACTACCATATCGAGGGCTTCACGCGACAGGTGAGCCTTTCGGAGTTGGCCGATATCGGCAAGCGGCACGCGCAATGTGTTGTTGAGGATTTGGGGAGCGGCGCGCTGATCGATGTTAGCCGCTACGGCTTGCCACACGAACCAACTCCGGCGGAATCGTTGGCCGCCGGCGCAGACGTCGTAACGTTCTCTGGCGACAAGCTGCTGGGCGGCGTCCAAGCCGGCTTTATCGTCGGCCGCGCAGACTACATCGCAAAGATTCGTGCCAACGCTCTGCGCCGCGCGCTCCGGCCGGACAAGATCACCCTGGTGATCGCCAACGAAGTGCTGAAAGCGTACGAACACCCGGAGCAGTTGGAGAGCAAAATCCCACTGCTGGCAATGCTCGCAAAACCGATATCCGCAATAGAGCGGGCCGCCGTTCAGCTCGCCGCCCATTTGCAGCCACACTTGCCGGAATTTTCCGTAAGTAGCAAGTCCTGCAATTGCCAGGTTGGCAGCGGCAGCCTGCCAAGCGCGACCGTACCAAGCGCAGCTGTTGCCATCAGCCACAAACAGGATCGGGCGCTGCGCGATCTGCAGGCAGCAATGCGTGAACTATCCGTTCCTGTGATCGGGCGACTACACGACGGTGAACTGCTGCTGGACTTGCGCAGCTGCGACGACTGGCCTCTGGCGCAAAGCGTGTTGGCTGAGCTCGCGACGTGATCATCACCCTCGCCGGCCATGTCGATCATGGCAAAACGACGTTAGTACGCGCTCTGACCGGCGTGAACACGGATCGACTGGCCGAGGAAAAGCGTCGGGGCCTGACTATTGACCTTGGCTTCGCCTATCGAGCAATCGATGACGAGGTGCTGGGTTTTGTCGATGTACCCGGACACCACCGCTTCATTCACAACATGATCGCAGGAGTCGCTCAGGACCAGATCGCTCTTCTGGTCGTGGCAGCGGACGACGGCCCGATGCCACAAACGCGCGAGCACTTGCAGATACTGTCGCTCATCGGCGTTGAACGAGGAGTTATCGCGCTCAGCAAATGCGACCGGGTTGATGAGGCGCGAATCGCTACGGCGCGCGACGAAATTGCGGAGCTGGTCGGCGGCTCCTTTCTCGCCGATGCGCAAGTCGTCGAAACCGCTCTCGACGATGACCCAGCTATCACAGCTCTGCTCAACGCATTACTGTCGCTACGTCGCACCTCTGAACGCGTGGCCCACAATCCAGGCTTTCGCCTCGCGATCGACCGCGCCTTCAATGTTCGCGGCGCAGGCACCGTCGTCACAGGCACGGTACATAGCGGCTCTCTCTCGCTCGGCGATGAGGTGCTCATAAGCCCCACGAAGAAAACTGCACGGGCACGAGGCCTACGAGCCCAGGATCATGAGAGTAAATCGATTCAGTCTGGTGATCGGGCGGCAATCAACCTTGCCGGCATCGATCTCGCCGACGTGCAACGCGGCCAGTGGCTGGTCAATCCACGGCTGCACAACCCGACGCGCAACGTCACCCTTGCGCTGACCGTTCTCGCTGACTTCCCACGCAGCGTAAAACACTGGCTACCCGTGCACGCCTACCTAGGCACAAGCCATCGCCAAGGCAAGATTGCGTTGACCACACCAGAGAAACTCGCGCCCGGAACCAAAGGCCTCGTGGACCTTGTATTGGACGACGAGCTCGACGCGCGCTTCGATGACCAGCTCATCCTTCGCGATCACGGCCTCGATCGAACGATTGGCGGCGGTAGAGTGGTCTGGAGCGATGCGCCGGGACGCAAACGACGCCTGGCGTCCAGACTCAATCGCCTGACGACGAGCGCAAACAGCGCAGTAGACGGGATGGCCGCAGCGCTTCTAGCCGACGAAGCGATTGATGCGGACTCCCTGCAACGATTTCTCAATCTTACTGAGCACACGCTCCCAACGGACACACGCAAACTTGGCGATGGTCGCGTGGTCAATGAGGCGCTGTGGTCCGCACTTCTGGCCCAGATCTTGGGGTTCATCGCGGCGACCAGCGACGGCACGTCACGCAACCACTGCGCACCCGAGCAAGCCGACCGAACGCTCGTCAACGAAGCGATTAGCACGCTGATTCGCGAGGGACTGGTTTCAGACGACAACGGTCTACTGTCGCCAGCGAACCGGCAGATACAGCTGGATCCGTTCGCGCGTTCATTGCTCGACAGGATGAAGCCGCACTTGCAAGGTGCTACAGCGCTCAGCCTTGGCGACATCGCCAGCAGGCTGAAAATGACAAGCCGCGAGCTGTCCGACGCCATCGCGCCCATGGAAAAAGCCAAGGCCCTCATTCGCGTGAGTAAGACCAGAGCGTATCTTCCGGAGACATTAAAGGACTGCGAACAAACCGCTCGCACGCTCGCCGCGAATGGCGGTGCGTTTACCGTACGCCAGTTCTGCGACGAAACCGGTCTTGGCCGAAACGCCGGTATTGAGATGCTGGAGTATCTCGACCGAACCGGTGTGACGATGCGCAGAGAGAATACGCGGATACTGCGGCCTGGCTAAGTCAGAAACGGCGTGAATCTGAGATTCGAGACAGATAGTATTTTAGGTCGAAGCGAGCAGGGACTGCTGTCGCTGTACGACCAAGAGCAACACTAAGGAAGGCAATGAATACTCGCATCTTCAGAATTCTGCCAGCGACATGCGCGTTAGTTATATCGGCCGGTTGCACGGCAACCTATACGCCAACATTCAGCGACACGTCCACGCTGAATCTCGCTGTTAGCAGTAAAACACCGCAACAGGAAATGACCGTCCAGTTTGTAGAAGCAAACAGCTCTGCCGTAGCGGGTGCTCAGGGCGGCGCTTTGGGCGCTCTGATAGGCGCCGCCATCGACGCTGGAATCAACCAGTCTCGGGCGAAAAAAGCGGAAGCAGAGGCGGAAGTTGTTCGGCGGCTGTTACCCGACGTCCAATTGCAGGGGAAAATTGAAGCTGCACTCGCAGAACTACCCGAATCAGATAACTTCGCGATCGTCACCGTTCGCACTTTGGCTCCCGAAACCAAAACTCGAGATCATGCGAGGGAAGTTCTCTCGAATACCGAAATCGATGCAGTAATTGCGACAACGCACCGTTTCACCATCACATCTGATTTAAACAAAGTTGAAGTCTCGGCTCTCGCAGAGATCTACCTACGAAAACCCAATTCTGCGAACGGATCGATCCAACCACCAAAGCGACGTGTTTTTACGTATGTTTCTGAATCTCAAGGTATGCCGCGCGGATGGGATGAGGGAGAAAAGGAAGCGCACATAAAGGCTATCGAAACGAGCTATCGAAGCCAGATCGCAGAGACCGACATTGCGTCTGCCGCGAGACAACGCTTGGTCCGATCTCGCGACAACGAAATTCGCAGAATCAAGCGCTCAACAACCGTATCACGGGATCTTGCACTGGAGAGTTTGTGGACGTCTGACGAACTACTGTCAGAGATTAATAGAGGCGCTTCTCATATCGCGAAGATGATTGCGATTGACTTGAGCACGCGAGAAGCAACGGATGGGGACATGAGGACCGCCGATCGTCTGCCTATCACCGCGCCAACAGGTGTAGCCGTCATTTTGAAGGGGCAGTTTGTTAAGAAAATCGACGGCCACGAAATCTTCAGGGCAGATAGTGGTGACCTCTATTCAGTGCCGTCAAGGTACTGATGTCTGCAAACAGACGTAGTTGGGTAAGCGTATGCGTCGGCGCGCTGTTATGTAGCGCGTGCGCTGCCAAGGTTGTCCCGCTAGAGCTTAAGTACAAACCGCCCGCGGGACATTCCGCACAGCCCCAACCCACACAAATTCGGCGCGCCCAAAGCTGTCTTTGGGTTATCGACGAACGTCAGTCCAGTACTGCTCACTTCAAGGACATCAGTTCCGAGACCGTCAAAAATTGGATTGCTGAAGGCATTCATAGCCACTTTCCAGAGATTCTGGTTAGTACTGGTGACCCTCCAACGGAGCAGCATCCAAGAATTGAAGTACGGCGAGCTTATGTCAATCATCTATCAACGAGCATATCCGGCGTTGTGCAGTTAGCTACTTTCGACAATGGCGACATGGCTTACCACCGTGGCCAACACACCGCCGTGAACTGGTGGAGTAGAAAAGGCGAGTTCAAAGCGATCCTCAATCGTGCATTGAACGATCTGCTCTCGAAGATCGAGTACTTGCCGACCGCTCAATGCTCAGAGCATCATTCAGTTCCTCACTAACCGCGCCTCCTTCGACTTGAGCAACACGCCCCCGCCTGGTTGATACGTGAGGATGATGGCTCGGCGCTCGTCCTCCGAATGATTCGGTCCTGAGCCATGAATGAGGTGCGGGTCGAAAAACACAGCGGAGCCAGCAGGCATGCAAAGCGTCACACAAGCCTCAGGGTCTATGTAGTCGTCATGCGTATAGAAACCCTCAAGCTGGCTGCCATCGGCTCGACCGGGCAAGCAGCCCTGAGTGTGGCTGCCACGCACAACTTGCAGTGCGCCGTTGTCTACACGGGCTTCATCGAAAGCGACGAGAACGTTGGGCAATCGATCGACATCCTCGCTGTCGTGAATCCAGTAAGGCGAGTCTTGATGCCAGCCAAAACCTGAACCAATCCCTGCCGGCTTGAAATTCAATTTGCTCGTCCAAAGCGACAAGGGTGCAGCACCGATGATCTGCTGCATCGGACCCACCAAGCGTGGATCATCGACGAGCGCCTCGAACGCGGACGCAAGATCATGCACAGGCTCCACTACCCGAAGCGCCTGGCTGCCCTCACTGTGTTCAAACTGCAGCGTACGAATGCCGACATCGACAAAACGGTTTCCGTCGAGGAAGTACGTTTTTCCGTGTTGAGCTAGCGCAGTGGCTGACGCGTCAACCTGCAGCGACGCCCCTCGGAGGGTTTCGACTTCCGTGGCCGAGAGGAGGTTCTCCCGAACGAGATAACCGTCACGGCGATAGGCGTCCAGCTGCTCCGCGCTGAAGAGGCCAGCATCTGCCGGCGATGATTCAATTGTCACGGGCAGCTCCTCCAGGTTTGCAAGGCGACAGCGATCGCACGGCGACGGTATGATGGCCTCGGAAGCGTATCGTCTCCGGTGGGGCGCGCGGCCTTCAAAGCCGTTGGAGCGTGTTTAAGCGCTCGGTGGGTTCGACTCCTACCGCTTCCGCCAGAATCATCGGGGACAGGACCAAGTGCCAGGTCCAATTGAACCGAACACTACTTCCAGCTCCCTATTATTCCAGTTGGACCTGGCACTTGGTCCTGTCCCCTACCCTGTCCCAACCCTACCCTAGCGTTCCCCAACCTGAACCTGTGGCTCATAACCTTCCCACCGCCAAGGCAGTCCGGTCTCGCCAAATAGCGTATCGACAACTTCTTTGAATATTCCTTCCGCGCGGACGCTGTTGGACATTAGCAAGATGCAGCTCGCCTCTTGTTCGATGCAGAGAGCGTAGTTTGCCGTTCCGTCATCGTGCCCTTCCTTGAAGAAAGCGCGCCCTCGAACGGATTCGAATACGCCCCAACCCAGGCCATAGCTGAGTTGAATGCCATCGTATTCGTCTGTGGTTTGCGTACTGAGGGTCGGGAACTGGGTTTCCGAGTGAATCCGAATCTGAGCACTGGTCATCTCCTGTTTCGCCTGTGCGCTAAGACCATCGCCCCGGACGACGGCTGCGAGGAACTTTCCCCAGTCAGCGGGCGTTGTGTCCATGGAGCCGGCGGCACCCACCGTTTCCCGAATAGTGTGGCGGATATTCTCTCCAGTCATCGTGTAGTTGTGCGAGTAGTTCTCGAGAAAGTCCTCCCGCCACGTCATAGACGTCTTGGTCATTCCAAACCGATCAAATATTCGAGCCTGCATCTCTTCGCCAACATCCAAGCCGAGTCCCTCTTCGAGCACGAATTGGGCGAGGCGAAAACCTTCGCCCGAATACGCGTAACGCGTGCCGGGATCGAAGTGAAAACGCAGTTTGTCGTCACCGGCGGGGTCGAACCAGCGGAAATTCGCAAAGCCCGGCGTGTGACTAAGCAGCATGCGCAGGGTCAGGTCCCGCCATCGCGCATCACCAACAAGATCTCGGTAGTTCTCATAGTCTGGCAACGGCCTGGGCAGATAGTCGGCGATCGATTTGTCCAGCTCGACCACACCTTCATCCACAAGCTGCATAACAAGATAAGCGAAAGTGGCTTTGGTCAATGATGCGCCATAGATGATGGTATCTGGTTCGAGCGGCAGGTCCTTTTCAACCATTCTATGACCATAGCCTTTCGCAAAAGTCACACCGCCCGCTTCAATAAGTACAACCGCGAGGCCTTTGACGTCATTGGCTGCCATCAACCGCTCTATCGTGCTGTCGATTTCGCTTTCTGACAGCGCGGGAATACTGCGGGCGGTGGAGTTCGTCGCGTTGGGCGTGCATCCAGTAACCACGACACCGAAGACAAGAGCCAGACTTGCAAGAACTCGTTTTCTTCCATCCACGACGGCACTCACGCTGACCGCACGCTCTGCAGAAACTCGTCTACCGTGGAGTTGAACGCATCCGGTAGCTCGAAGTAGCTGCTATGCCCAACCTCGCCCAGATTGGCAAACCGAGCACCCGGCACCTTCGCCGCCAGCGCTTCGATGAACGAACTGGAGAACAACACATCCTGATCGCCAGTGACGAACAACGTCGGCAGGTCGTAATCGGTGATCTCACTCAGGTCGACCCCAAGTTCGGCGCCTGCAATGGTTCTGGGGATGACCGAGGGATCGATGCGATTGAACGCACTGATCTGCTGATACAGCACCGCGCCGGCAGGATTCTTATCCGGAAAATCGTAGGCTAGCGCCGGCGAGCGATTCGCATGCAGGCTCTCACTGATGAGTTTGCCGGTCTGACGGATATCGTTTTCGACGTCTGGGTGCTCGAACACACCCGGCGTGTGACACATGACCAGAGCACTAACCTGATGCGGAAAGTGAAGCGCCATCTGGCTACCCGTCCAACCACCCATCGACTGACACACAAACGCAGCTCGCTCGCAGCCGGCGGAGACCATCACAGCACGCACGTCGTCGCAGAAGAGTGCTGGTTTGAACTGTTCCTGCGGGCAGGTAGAACGGCCGAAATAGCGATGGTCAAACGTCAGAAGTCGATACCTATCACCGAAGAAAGGTATCTGCTGATACCAACTGGCAGCGTTACCACCCATGCCATGAGCAAACACGATCCAGTCCTGCGAATCTGGATTGCCGTGGGTTTCATAGTAAATCTGGACGCCGTGGCTGGTAGCTGTCGGCATAGCGGGCTCCTGTCTGGTGCGATCCTTAAGGCGAGAACTAGTAGCAGGCTCGGTCGGTTTTACTTCCGGGTAAGGACCAGGAGCCAGAACCTGTCGATCCTGATTCTAGAGGACACGCCGGGCTAAGAGCTAATTGGACCTGTCCCCCGGACCTGGCACCCGGACCTGGCACCCGGACCTGACCCTTGGACCTGTCCCCTGGTCCTGTCCCCTGGTCCTGTCCCCCGGACCTGGCACCTGGACCTGTCCCCTGGCTCCTGTCCGCCGGCTCACTCCGGTAGACTGCTCCGCCATGAGTGCACGCCATAGCTATACATTGAACGGCCCGTTTCGCATGAGCCGGGGAATTCTCCAGAATCCGACCATCGCCTATGAGCATTGGGGTGAGCTCAATAGCTCAGCCGACAACGCGATCCTTATCTTCACAGGACTGTCGCCGTCCGCTCATGCGGCCTCGTCACCCGAAGATCCTTCATCGGGCTGGTGGGAAGATATGATCGGTCCCGGCAGGCCAATCGATACAAACCGCTACTACGTGGTTTGCATCAATTCCCTTGGCAGCTGTTTCGGGTCAACCGGGCCTGCGAGCATCGATCCGATTCTCGGCTGCCCGTATCAGCTGAACTTTCCAGTGTTGTGCCTGGAAGACATCGCAAACGCTGGCTTGCTGGTCATCGAAGCACTTGGCATCCAACAACTTCACGCTGTGATTGGCGCATCGATGGGCGGCATGACGGCCCTCGCCTTCTGCTTGTTGCACCCCGGCCGCGCACGCGCGCTGGTTTCTATTTCGTCCGCTGCACGATCTCTGCCGTTCTCCATCGCCTTGCGCTCGTTGCAGCGCGAAATCATCCGCAAAGATCCGGCCTGGGAAGGAGGAGACTATGGCGATGGCCCCGGACCGGTCATGGGAATGCAGCTCGCGCGCAAACTCGGCATGATCACCTACCGCTCAGCAAGCGAATGGCAGCAACGCTTCGGCCGCGAGCGCGCAACCGACGATCTGGCTGATGATGCTGTCTTCGGAATCGATTTCGAAGTCGAAAGCTACTTAGAGGCGCACGCGCAGAAATTCACCGGCAGCTTCGACGCCAACTGCTACCTGTATCTGTCCAGGGCAATGGATCTTTTCGACGCAACCGATCACGGCGGTTCACTGGACGACTCGCTGGCCCGCCTGGAGCTGGAACGCGCTCTGGTGATTGGCGTTGAGACCGACATACTGTTCCCGTTGCATCAACAGCGCGAACTCGCAGATGGCCTGAAACCACATGTCACGAGCGTCGATTTCGCGCCATTACCGTCTATTCAGGGACACGACTCGTTCTTGGTCGATATGGATCGCTTCCGGCCGACAATCGCTCGGTTCTTCTAACGCCGCTCGATCACGAAACCGGATGCGCATGCTTCACCGATCGACGCCGCACCCGGAATTTCATTGAGAATTTCAGGAACTGACTGCGCGGGAACGGAGGCGAGCAAACCCCCAGATGTTTGCGGGTCTGCAAATATCGCCGCCTCCGTCTGACCGCCGCCATCGAATCGTTTCAAGGCGAGCTGGTTGCCGGAAAACAGAGAGCTGCGCACACCTGCCTCAATCGCCCGCGCCGCACCATCGAGTATGGGCAAGCGGCCCAAGTCCAGCCTCAGCCCACAACCGCTCGCATCCGCCATCTCCACCGCGTGGCCCGCCACACCGAACCCGGTGATGTCCGTCATGGCCGTTGCGAGTGGAGCCAGAACTGAGGCAGCGTGTGCATTGCTGGAATCGAGCGTGGCTAACAAACCCTCATAGTGCTTCCCAGCTAACTCGCCGCGCATAGCAGCGGCGAGCAGCACACCCGTGCCGACGGGTTTAGTGAGCACCAGCGCGTCTCCCGGCCGCATGCCAGCCTTCGATAGCGTCCGCGCTCCGGGCTGCGCAAGAATCGCAAAACCGAGAGAGGTCTCTGCCGCTTCCGCCGAGTGGCCGCCGATCAGCGACACATCATGCTGCTCAAGCACATCAAGCGCGCCTCGCATCAGGCGATAGAGGTCATCCTCCATGAGCGCATCGGCCATTGCCGGCACCGTCGCCAGCGCCAGCGCGGCAGTCGGCGTCCCACCCATTGCGAAGATGTCAGACAGCGAGTGATGTGCAGCAATGCGACCAAAGCGGTAAGGATCATCGACCATCGATCGAAACGCATCTGCGGTCGCTAACAGCGAAGCGTTCGGCCAGCGCATGAGCGCAGCATCATCGCCACCGGCGATGACAACATCCTCCCCCACATGAATATCCAGGCGGTGCAGCACGCGTATCAAAGGATCCGCCGCAACTTTGGCCCCACAGCCCGCGCAACGCATTGCTGATGGCGCATCCGTGAGCAGGTTCTCTGGCACACCGGCGGCCTCATCGTCCAGTGGCATCGGTGGCAGATCATTGAATCGCGCCATAAACCGTTGGTCGATCCAGTCTTTCCAGCGCCAGACCCACGCACCCTCAGCCACCCAGTTACCGCGAATGGCCACGGCACGCTCATCACCAGTGCCAATGAGCGTCAGAAACGTTCGTTGGGGTCGATATCGGGTAAGTAGTTCGCCGGCTGCATAGCTTATGAGGTTGCGCGCGAGTACCGGCCCCTGGCGGACCGCGTACACCCCCGCTTTCGGCAAGCCATCCGGTGCAAAGTGACTGCAATCACCTACCGCAAACACGTTGCTGTGGCTTACCGATGCAAGCGTGTCACCAACAACAACAAAGCCCGATTCGCTCGTGCGCAGCTCACTATCTGCAAGAAAACCTGCCGCGGCTACGCCAGTGGTCCAGAACACGTGATCGGCCGCGAGCGTTGCACCGCCATCGCTGACCAACTTGCCCGCTTTGACTTCGCGAGCGGAAAATCCAGTGATGACCTCAACCCCATGTCGATCCAGCGCAGCTGCAAGCAGGTTGGCAGCCTTTGCTGGCGCATCGTCGAACACCTCCTCGCCACGATGCACCAATGCGACCCGGGCACCCGTCGGAAGCGCGTTCGCCATTGCCAACGCCAGTTCGACTCCGCCCGCACCGGCGCCGACCACGGCGAGCCGTGAGTCGATATCAAGCGTTGGTTTGATTGCTTCCCAAGCGGGGACAAACTGACCGATAGGCTTCACTGGAATGGCACCGGCTGGCGCAGTTGGCGCGCCTCCGATGTTGATAGAGAGCACGTCGTAGCGACAGTCTGCGCCAGCCGCCAGGGTCAGCATCGAGGAGGTTGCGTCCAAGGCGACGGCTTCGTCCGCGATGAGTCGCGCGCCGGCGAAGCGGCAGAGTTTCAGCAGGTCAATATGCAGCGAATCGCTGTCGTAGGCGCCACTCACATAACCGGGCAGCATGCCCGAATAAGGCGAATCAACTTCTCTGGCGATCACCGTCGTGCGAAGCCAGGGCACCGGGTTCATGGCCAGGTGTTTGAGAACCTGGACGTGGGCGTGACCACCGCCCAGCAGGACAAGCTCGCGCACGAAGGGCGTGTGAGAAGAGTTGGATTGCACGGGCGAAGCATAGCCTCGCCCACGCGAGAGTCCCAGCAAAGACTACGAATCGTCAGCCTTCAACCATCGGCGCCGGAACGGGGCGCGCGGCATGGTGTCAGATATCGATATCGAGGTAGTCGAGGTCTTCGGAGAGCCGGCGCAGTTCCATGCGCTCTTCGAGCCGTCGCCGGATCTCGTTCGAACAGATTTCCTCGCCTGGCGCAGCCTTGAGGCTCGCTTCGATGACATCGGGGTCATCATCGGCATCGCCATCGAAGTCATCGACCACATCGAAGACGTCGTCGTTGTCAGCCTCAGCGTAGGCTGTGTCCTCGTTGGCGGCATCGACTGGCGTATCGAATTCGTCGAGATCGGACGCTTCCGCATCGTCAATGAGCTCATCCGGAATCTCGCCCGGAGGGGCCTTCTGCTGCTGGCTAGGGTTACTCGTTCTCGCATCAAGCATAGTGGTGTCGCCGTCCTTCGCGTTGCCGTGACCTGATTGATTGGTCAGTTTCGATGAGCGCATCGACGCTCGCTTTTTACTGCCGTTTGCCATTGCTGCTCTCGCCGCTTCGCCGGTGACCAAGTACCGCTCTGCGTAGACAACTCAAGCTACACATGCGTTTTATGCCTGCTTTGAAAAACCGTCAAGAGACGCCCGTCACAAAAGTGATGAACTCTCTTTTTGACACTACTTCTCAGGCCGCTCGATCAGCGCGTAGTACACCATCACTCCGCCCCAGATTACGCCGCAACCTCCATTCACTGCGAGCGCCTACACGCGCCAATTCACTGTTAATATGGGCGGTTCCCGCCGGTAGAAAACCGAGCCGATCACCGAGCCGGCGATTAGGTACACCTACCGGGTAAAACAGCACAATGCCTGCACGCCAGCCACGTTCAGACACGGCCGCACGCACCCGGCAATCCTCCGCGTAAAGAGAAATCAACTGCATGAAAGCAAAAGCCCTGGTATTCGATCTGGATGGCACTCTGCTGGTCGGCGAAGACCTGCCAGGCGCCAACGCCGACGCGCTCGTACGCGCCTCCAAATCCGGCTTGCATATCATGATCGCAACCGCTCGCTGGCGGCAGATGGCCCAGAAAATCATGGCGGAAGTCGGTGTCACCGGGCCTGCAATCGCATGCTCGGGGGCTCAGGTTTACGACAGCGTCAGCCAGCGAGATCTGTTCGATGAGCGTCTCCCCGAAGCGTTTGTGCAGGAGCTATACGCGCTCTGCGATGAGGAGCGCTGTGTCGCGACCGTGACGGTGAGCGACCGAACACTCATTAAGCTGGACGGCCAGCCAGATCCAAGCCTTCTCAGTGAAGAGATGTACTGGGTACCCAAACTTGCTGGCGCCGATCCAAGCCTGCCTCGCGTCGCCGCCATTCAGGGCAGTAACGCAAATGCCCGAATCCGCGCTGAGCTGGAACCGAAATGGAAGGATGAGGTTCATTTCAAAGACTCGATTGGCCCGACCGGCAAAATCATCGTTGCGATCACCGCTGCCGCCGCAACCAAGGGTGCCGCACTCGGCGCGGCCTGCACCCATCTGAACATCCAGCCGAGTGCGGTTATCGCGTTCGGTGATGCCGATAACGACATCGACATGTTCGCAGCTGCCGGTCAATCGGTCGCCATGGGGCAAGCGGAAGCACACGTCAAAGCGGCTGCCAGCGTCGTCACGCGAAGGCATGACGAGGATGGTGTTGCCTACGCAATCAACTACCTTCTGGACAACGGAGACCTGCCGAATGTCGGCTGAGACACTGAACTCATCGATAACCGAATCTTCCACTAGCCGAGAAGATGCGTCGTTTATTGCAAGCGATGGTGCTCGTATCCAGCGTTACCGCTGGTCAGCCGATAACGCTCGCGCGATCATTCATATTTCCCATGGCATGGGAGAACACGCTGCTCGCTACGATCGAGTCGCCCGCGCGCTCAACGACGCCGGCTACACGGTCTACGCAAACGATCACCGGGGCCATGGCCTGACCGCACCACCGGGCCAACAGGGTTGGCTGGGCGAGGACGGCTGGAATCGGTTGATCACGGATCTACGCGAGATGATTCGAGCTGAAAAAAAAGCTCACCCGGGCGTTCCGATGGTGCTGTTTGGCCATTCGATGGGCTCTATGGCCAGCCAGCAGTACATCTGCCGGTACGGTAAGAGTATCGATGCGGTTGTGCTCTCAGGATCGCCCGGGTTCAGCAGCGGCTTGCAATCATTTATGTCCCGCAGCATCGCTCGCTTCGAACGCTGGCGCCTTGGAGCTGATGCTGATAGCGAGCTGCTCCAGGGGCTACTGTTTGGCAAATCCAACGAACCGTTTGAAAGCGACGAGGCAACGGGTTTCGAGTGGTTATCTCGCGACGCCGATGAGGTGCGCGCGTACATTGATGATCCGATGTGTGGCGCTGTGCTCACTGCCGGCTCGCTGGTTGATCTGTTCAACGGTGCTCGGCGCGCCGCCGACCCGAAGATCATTGCTGCGATACCGCAAGAGTTACCGGTATACGTGTTCTCGGGTAGCGATGATCCGGTGCATGGCGAGGAGAAAAATCTATCCAGACTGTTGGCCCGCTACCGCGACAGACTGGCGGATGTGACCTACCGGCTATACCCCGGTGGCAGGCACGAGATGCTGAACGAGACGAATCGCGATGCCGTCACTCGGGATTTGATCGTATGGCTCAACAAGGCCCTCGCTTAAAGCGACAGCAGGCAAGGAAGGCACAAACATGACAAGCGACGCGATCAGCCGATATCCGGTCCCCGAACTATCCGACATGCCTGAGGACATTCGCGCAAGGATCGAGGCGATTTCCGAGCGTTCCGGGTTTGTGCCCAATGTGTTTTTGACGCTTGCGCACCGGCCCGAGGAATTCCGCGCGTTCTTCGCCTATCACGATGCGCTTATCGAGAAAGACAGCGGTCTGAGCAAAGCGGAAATGGAGATGATTGTTGTTGCCACGTCGAACGACAACAACTGCCAGTACTGTGTGATTGCGCACGGCGCCATTCTTCGCATCCGCGCCAAGAACGCACTCCTCGCCGATCAAGTCGCTGTTAACTATCGCAAGGCCGACATCACCGACAGACAGAAAGCGATGCTGGACTTTGCAATGAAAGTATCAAACAACGCTGGCGCCATCGGCGATGACGACTTTGAACGCCTCAAGGGCTTTGGCTTCAGCGACGAGGACATTTGGGATATCGCTGGCATCACTGCTTTTTTCGGCCTGAGCAACCGCATGGCCAACTTCACGTCGATGCGACCCAACCCGGAATTCTATGCCATGGGCAGAGACATTCCGGGCTAAGTCCAGCGGCTGCCAATTAGCTCACGGCCTGCAATCGCATTTCGCCATCATTGACGAAACAGGCGCGGTCGAAGAGCTTGAGATCCAACGGATTGGGCAGCCGAACGTCCGAAAGACCGGGCAATCCGCCGCCGGCAACGTCGAAACTTCGGTGTACCTGGCTCACTAGCACCACAATGACCCCACGCTGGCGCGCAAACGTTTTCAATGCTCCCACCTGGTCCGCAAGCGGCGGGTTTCGACGGCTATGGTCGAGCGCTTGCAGATAGTCGATGGCGATCAGATCCCCGCGCGTCGCCTCCGCCATTCGGCCAACGACCTCTGCCGCGGACAAATCGTCTGAATCGTGAAAAACGATCGGTGCATCCAAACCATCAAAGCCTAACTGAGCCAGGCGAACATCGAGTTCCCGGCGGCTGTATTCAACGGTAAAGAACGCTCCACTACCTCCGCGCCGGGACACCTCAACGGCGAGTTCCAAGGCCAGCAGTGTCTTGCCCTGGCCGGGCCGTGCAGCGAGCAACACCAGATCGCCGGGAGCGAGTTGATCGATCAGGCGTGCGCCGGCCGGTTCATTCGCATACTGGCGAGCCAGCAGACTCCAGGTGTCGAACCCTTCTTGCCTGGCAACTTGATTGAGCGCTTCAAACAGCCGGATACCCTTCGCACGGGCGAGCAGGCGAGCTTCGCGCTTCAGCCGATAAATAGGAGCAGATAACTTCATAAGAAACCTCGTTTGCGGGTGTTCGCAATCCCTCCTGATGCGAGCCACTCAAACGAAGGCTTGGTTAGATCTGTCGGCCCTGCAGGTCAGATGCTTCCCCAATTCACTCATGATCGAGTGAAGGCGGAGGGAGGGTGGCCGGGGCGATCGGCCAGAAGTGATCATAATCCTGGCTGTTCCCAGCCGGCAAGCGTTACGCCTAGGTCCACCCTTCTTTCACGGCGTCGATGCCCTCTTCAATCACACGCTTGCTTACCTCATTCAGCGCTTTGTACATCGCCGAGGTAGCCTCTGGCACCTCGGTGCCAGCCGGAAAGGTGATGGGATCCAGGACAAGCGCCGTTGCGGGGCCCGGCTTCACCTCCCGGGTGCCTTTCGGTCTGAGCTTGTCAACGCCGTTCAAATAGATCGGCAGAACCGTTGCGTTGGTCTCGAGCGCAAGGATGCTCGGACCATGCCGAAACTTCGCCATACCCTTCGCGGTGGAGCGAGTTCCTTCTGGAAAAATCAGTATGTTACCGCCATTTTTTAGAAGCCACTTCGGGTAGTCGAGCGCCTTGGAACCGCCACCACGCGCAATAGGAAACGTACCGTTGATGAGCGACTGCCACCACGGTTGCATCGTCAGCTCGTCCCGGCCTTTGACAAAGTAACGATCCGCAGCCGCGCCAGAATAGAGGCTGAAGCGCAGTCGCGTGCTCAGAGCGCCATGCACCGCAACGCCATCCATGTGGCTGCGGTGGTTGGCAATTACGACACAACCACCCTTGATGGACTTCTGTTTGTCTTTGCCGCGAACATCGAGCGGCTTGAAGTACTGCCGAATCCAGCGGTCGTAGGCATACCAGCGCATGGAAAGCCGAACGAGCTTCGCCCAATAGGCGTTCTGCCAGGGGTGCGGCCCACCCGTTTCGACCTGCTCTCGGGTCATCAGACGAGCGAACAACGGAATGTCTATCGCCGGCATGATCTCGGTTTGAAAGGTACTGCCAATCTCGGCTGCAAACGATGCCCGGTAGGCTCTGAAATTATCCGATGCCTCAAAGATGGTGCACTGATCATAGTCGCCCATGATCCACCAGTTGCCCACCACCTTGGCCTCCCAGCGGGCTAACGCTTCTTCTACTTCTCGCAGAATCTCCGGCTTGTCTCTGATCGCCTTGTGCGCATCCACGCGCTGCTTCAGCAGCATGATGTAGTGCGGCACGGATCAGCTCCCGCCTGGACCAGACCCCTGCATTAGCTCGATAAACTCACCAATCGGCATGGCGGGATAGGTGGTCACCTTGATCGTGCCTCGAGAGCCAAGCTCCAGCGCGATGCGAGCCATGGCTTCGTTGCTCGGAGCCTCGATGATATTGACGAAGTCATAGCCGCCGAGCACTGCATACTGCGCCGTGACGCGCGCACCCATTGCCTCAACTTCTTTGTTTACTTCGCCGAGACGGTCCGGCCGCTGCTTGAGTGTCTTACGGCCATCATCGGTTAGCGTGGACATCATGACGTAGGTCGCCATTGCGATTCCCCTTTTGTGTCTCCCTTGAGAGTCAGCATGACTGGCTCCCATCTCCGAAGCGGCGCCGCCGCTCCCCCTTCTGTTCCGCAGTCGCTATCGTCGTAATCCGTGCGCGTCGCTCGCTCCTGTTTCCGAGCTCATCGATGTTTGCTGTCTACTTTTCTCAACTGTTCTCAACTGTTCTCAACTTGCCGCTGATTAGCAGGCTCCCCAACCCGCCATCCGAGCGTTTACCAACAGTCAACAATTTTGCGAATCGCGTCAACCAGCCGAGTGAATCTTCTCGTCTGATGTATTGGACGGTGCAACTCGCTCGATGAACTCCCCTATTGCGGCAAGCGCTTCCAACGCCTCGGGCAACTCTTCAAATGCCTGCCAGACGTGCAATGTGTGCGGCCATACCTGGAAGTCGACCTGCGAGCCTGCGGCCCGAGCCTTGTTCACATAACGGATGGAATCATCAAACAGCATCTCGGCACTGGACGCCTGCACCAGTAACGGTGGCAGGTGCGAAAGATCGCCCAGCGCTGGTGATAAGAGCGGATTGGACGGCAGCATCCGGTTTGTCAGCAAGCCGATCCACAACAGCAGGAAGCGCGGCAACTTCATCATCCGGCCGATGCCGCTTCCGAGCATGACGTCCGTTGGGATGTTGTCTTTCATGCTGGGGCTGCGGAAGGTGCTGTCGGTCGCTGGCGACAGCGCGATAGCCGCATCCGGAGCGCGCAGGCCGCGATCTCGCAGCCAGGCAATCAACATGAGGGTCAGATTGCCCCCGGCGGAGTCGCCGGCCACAAACATCGTCTGTGCGGGCGCTGCGCTATCCGGTCCTGTCACGGTCAACCATTGATACGCGCGCTGGCAATCCGTAATACCGGCGTGCCTTGGATGCTCCGGCATGAGCCGATAATCAACCGCGAACACCGCGGCGTCAGCAATCTTTGACAAGCGCGACGTTAGACCGCGATGACTGCGGGGGCTGCCAAGCGTGAACGCGCCACCGTGTATATAGAGAAGCCGTCTGTCCGTTCTGGTGCCCGGCGCTTGTACCCACTCGCCGACCAACCCTGGCTCGTTCACCGGGGTAATGGTGGCATCGACATCGGTATCACCGAAAAACGCCTCCAGCATGTCGCGCATCGCCGTCAGGCGCTTACCACCCTTGGCTTGTTCAGCAGTCTGTCGTAACGCCTTCAACCGATCGAACACCTGCTTGTGCTCGGGGCTGGCAGTGGGCCGGTCTCGAAACAACGTGGGCCGAGGCTGTTGGAACTCCGCCAGGTCGTCTCCATCCAGGCGGTTTTTCGTCAGCCACCACAAACCGGCGGCAATAAGTAGAAGAATCAGTAAGGTCACGCGGCGTGGTCCCGTTGAGTGTCAGCAGAAACGTTGATGATGAGTGCGCTACTTCTCACGCACATAACTTCCAGGCGCAGGCTCAATAACTGGGTAACCCGGACTGCCAAGCTCAGTGACCGCAGGTGCTTTCTCTGGCTGTACATCGGCGAGCCAGTCGATCCAGTGAAACACCCAGGAACCGGGCTTTTCATCAGCATCAGCCATGGCCGCTTCCGGGTCCTCCGGCAAATCTTTTGCCACCCAATACTTCAGGTGCTTGTTGTCGAGGCGACCGGATATGGTTTGGGTGTGGTTCTGGTTCGTCAGAACAAAAGTCGGGTCTTCGCCGAAGAGCTGCGTCGATCGATAGCAGGCTTTCCACGGCGTAATGTGGTCCGTGCTGCCGGCCATGATGTAGACCGGGTACTTAATTTTGCCGAGGTTCACTCGCTTACCGAGGATTCTCTGTTCCGCCTTGGCGAGCTTGTTGCTGCGCGACAGCTCCAGAAAATCACACTGCATCTCGGCAGGCACCCTGGTGTAGTCGATAGACCAGAACAGTAAGGGATGCTGCACCGGCGCATCGCCCATGAGGTAGTTGCTCCGCATGAACGACATGATGTTCTCTTCGATGCGCAGCAGAGCGAACATTTCGTAGACGTTTTTCTCGGAAAATACGCCCTGCTGCCGGACCATCGCCTTCTGAGCATCCACGCCACGGTCGCTAACAAACAGGCCGAAGTCGCTATCATCCGGCCGATAGTCGAGTACGTTTACGAAGAGTGACAGCGACTCAACCCAGTCTTCCTTGCGTGCTCTGAGCGCTCCTGCAGCTGCGGTCGTTACCAGCCCGCCGGCACACAGACCCATGAGATGCACTTTCTCGCAGCCGGATATCTCACGGATGGCCGCGATGGCAGAGATAACCCCATCGGCATAGGAGTCGATGTTCCAGCTGGCATGTTCCGGTGACGGATTGCGCCAGCTCACAGCGTAAACAGGTATGCCGGCTTCGAGTAACCGCTGGAAAAGTGAACGGTCGGGCGTTAAATCACCGAGGTAAAATCGATTTACCTGGCTGAACACATACAGCAGTGGCGTTGTGCTCACTTGCTCCGTGAGCGGTTTGTACTGAATGAGTTCGAGCAGCTCATTACGAAAGACGACAGCACCTTCACTGGCTGCCACATCCACCCCGAGTTCATAGGCATTGCGATCCGCAGCAGCTGGATAACCATGATTGTGCTGTAAATCGTCGACGAAATTCTGGATGCCGGTCCAGACGCTGCGGCCATTCGTCTCACCCGCTTTGCGCATGGCAGCTGGATTACCGGGCAGCATGTTCACCGGCGCCAATACATCTTTCGCCGCATCGAGAACAAAGCGCGCTCGCTCGCGTTCAATACCAGCTAAGTCCGACTGTGCCAGCCAGGTGTCTAATGAGTTGACCCAGGCTCCGTAGGAGCGCGCGATTCGGCGATATACCGGATTGTCATGCCAGGATTCATCGGCAAATCGTCGATCAGCGAAGACGTCGTCGAACTCATCACCCTGGCCAAGCAGGATGCCGGCCCAGTTGCGCATGAGCTCACCGGAGATCTTCAATGCCCCCATCGGCTGGGCTATGGCTTGCGCAGCAACGTCACCCCAGACATCGATTATCGACTGAGCATCTACTCCGAAAGCGCCAGACGCCGCGGCGCCACCAGTATTATCAGCGAGCTCAGCTGCGCGCTGGTTAGAGTTAGCATCCGACGTCGAATCAGTCATGGTTCCGGCCCACTGTTCGTCTGTACCTAGGGTGGCTCAGAGACCACCACGTTCATCGCCATCCTGCGCAAATGTCAGGCAGCGAGCAAGTCTGACAGCAATTCAGTCAGAACCCGGCCAGGACCAAGATGCCAGGCCATTGCTATGGCCCAAAACGAGCAAGCCCGTGAGCAAGAGCCGATTTAGTCGTCTCTCGCGTCACGGGCTCGATAGGGTCCGCCTGGCGCGAGCCAGGCGTCGGCAGGGCTAAGTCTTCAGTTACGCAGCAGCTTTGGTTGCCGCTTCGTCACCAGACCATGCGCCGCGTACTGCGGTGCCGGTGTGCTCAACCGCTTCGCGAAGCACCTGGCCACGCTCTTGGGCTGCTTCCTTCACGCCTTCCCACATGGTGGCGCCGTACTCACGCTGGAGCTCGACGAAAGAAGACACTTCCCGGATTTCAGGAACTTTCTTCGCGAACTCTGAGTTCATTTCGAAGTAGCGACGAAGGTTCTCGGCGTCCTGCTCAACCACACGGCGAAGGGTGCTGGTGTTGATTTCGAACAGTTCACGGCCCAGTTGGATCTGACGTTGGATAAAGCTCATTTCATATTCCTCAATTTAGTTGCTCCAAGCCCGGGCCCGTTCCTCGAGTACCGCTGAGGAAACGGTCGGCCCGCATTTCGCTACGGAGCGGGTTATCGAACTATTGTTTTCAAACTCTGGTTATCAATTCAGGGTGCTCAAATCGAAGTCGATGTTGCACCGCACAAATGCATTGTGCACCACAGCATATTGCATTGCAACATTTTCTTGTGATCGCCTGTAATCACCTTGCGACGGGGCTTTCAGCACGAAGTTGCTGAGTATTAGTCACCAACCACGGCGGGCTAAGGCACACCCATACTTACGTTTCACTCGCATGACACTCATTGAATCCAGCCAAGCCGTGCACCAGACTCGAACTTCCGGCTGCTGGACAGCCCCACGTTAGAGCACAGCATGTACGACGTACTCGATGTCCAGGACTATCGGTCGCACGGGCCATCCCTACTGCACTCGATGTTCGAAGCACCAAGGATGGCGGCCGAGCTGGCTTCCTTCGCCACCGCCTATCCACTACTACGCCGAGCACCCCGGGGTGACGGCCACCCGGTGCTGGTTCTGCCCGGGTTTCTCGCCGGCGATGACTCAACCGCCGTCTTGCGCCGCTACCTAAATGCTCAGGGCTATCGCGCCCTACCCTGGCTCATGGGCAGAAACAACGGCTCCCAGCGAATCCAGCAACGCCTCGGCCGCCGCTTCATGCGCCTCATCGTGGCCTATAAAGGTGGGATCAGCCTGATCGGGCAATCATTGGGTGGCGTCTTCGCCCGAGAGTTGGCTCGAGAGTTTCCCGAACACGTGCGCCAAGTCATCACGCTGGGTAGTCCGTTCGGCGCCAGCGGCGCCGACAACACCCACCCGGTCGTCGGCAACCTGTTCGAGCGGGTTTCAGGACAATCGGTACGAGACATGAAGGCAAGGTTGGGCGAGCAGGATTCCCGCGCCCCGATCCCGGTTCCTAGTACAGCTGTCTACTCAAAGTCCGATGGCGTGGTGCACTGGAGCAGCTGCCTCGAATATCACGGCCCACAGAGCCAGAACATCGAGATCATCGGCTCACACTGCGGCATGACCACGCACCCAGGCGCGGTTTACGTGATGGCGGATCGACTGGCGCAGCCCGCTAACGAGTGGCAACACTTCATCGCCCCGGCGCGCCTGCGCCAATGGTTGCTACCGAAGGCAGCGTCGCCTGGCACGCACGAGTCAAACAACCCGGGTGAAGCACGTCAGGATGCCGGTGATACCTCACCGGAACCCACAACACGCTGACTGACCTCAGGGGTACCCGTGTAGCGAATATCGCCGGAGCCAGCAACGCTGGCCTCCAGGTGCGCCGTAGCGGTCAACTCGATATCGCCAGAGCCGGCAACGGATGCCACCGCTTTTTGAACGGTAAGCGATTGCGCATCGATATCCCCGGAGCCCATAACCGATGCTCGTAGCTCGTTGGCATTTCCCGCCACCTCTATATCGCCACTACCCTGTACTTGCGCAGTAACGCTGTCCGCATCGACCTCTTCGAGTTCGATATCACCGGAGCCAAGAACCACAAGCTTCAGTGATTCCGCGGCGAGCGAGCCTGCGCTGATATCTCCTGAGCCGGCAACGGTCAGGCTGTCCAGACGCTCGTAGTAGAGCGTGATGCGCACCGGTTCGCTTGACCATCGCCAATCGCGCTCCTTCGAACCGATCGTCAACGTCTCATCGGACACCTCAAAAGTCAGCGCGTCCGCATCGTCTGACGTCGCGGTGACATCCGCTGATGTCGACCGACCTGCGGAGTCAGCACGCTTCAGCGTGACATCGCCCGCAATCTCCACGCGCAGCGCGCTGAAGCGCTCGTTGAGCTCTACAGACTCCTCGATCACATCCGCGTCTAGCGGGGAGCAGCCCACGCTCAACACGAGACCGGCGAAGAAAAGCGCGATGAGCCGAAAATAACCGGCAAGGTTTTTTCCATTTGTCATATCTGAGGCATACTCAAGTCTGAAGGGGAAACGTCAATCTACGCCGTTGTTGGTGACACGAAAAGTCATCGGCCCCAGCGAGCGAATCATTCGTGCGGACACTGGCCGACGATCGCGCAACAGCGAATGCAGCGATCACAGCTGCGATTTTGGGAACAATTTTAGAAAGAGGGGACTTGAGGGATGTACAAAGAGTACAAGCAGGCATGGGATGAGCTGACTGGGCCAGGCGGGCCATTCGAGATTGGCACCGTGAACGTCGGTGGCGTCGATCTGCGTCACTACACCACTGCACCTCCCAGCCTGCGAGAGCTGTGGAAATCCTCCCTGCAGTTCGGCGATGCCGATCATCTTGTCTACAACGATGAACGCTGGACATTCAAGCAGGCTCACGCAGAAGCAGATGCCTTCGCACATTGGCTGGTAAGCCAGGGCGTAAAACCCGGCGATCGGGTCGCTATCTGTATGCGCAACTACCCGGAGTGGATGCTCGCTTACTGGGCGACGGTCAGCATTGGAGCCGCGGTTGTTGGAATGAACGCGTGGTGGGTGCCAGCAGAACTGACGTACGGACTCGATGACGCGAAACCAAAGGTCATCGTCATGGATGCCGAGCGCTTTGATCGATTCGCGGCGATCCGCGACAGCTATCCCGACCTCACCGTGGTTGGCGTGCGTTTCGAAGGCGACAACGTTGTGCCCTGGTCAGAAGCAGTTGCGGACAAAAAGCCCTTACCGGACGTCGAGATCGACCCCGACAGCGACGCCTGCATCTTTTACACCTCGGGTACCACCGGCCGACCCAAGGGCGCTCAGCTCACGCATCGTGGTTGCGTCAACAACGTCATGAGCCTGGCCTTCGCAGGCGCACTGGGAGCAAGGCAAGCCGAGTTGCGCGGGCTGCCCGTACCAGACCCCGAATCCTTACCCCAATCCGCGGCGCTCATTACCACACCGCTCTTCCACGTTACCGCCAACAACTGTGTGGCCATGGGCTCTCTGTTGACCGGCGGCAAACTCGTGCACATGTACAAATGGAATGCCGGTGATGCGCTCAAGCTAATCGAGGCGGAGCGAATCACCGCTCTCACCGGCGTACCAGTGATGTCCCGTGAACTCATCACGCACCCGGACTTCGAAAAAACAGACACTTCAACACTGTTGTCCGTCGGTGGCGGCGGCGCGCAATTGCAACCGGACCTCGTGGACAAGATCGACACCAGCGTCAGCAATGCCCGTCCCAACACAGGCTACGGCATGACAGAGACCTGCGGCATCATCACCTCGATTAACGGCGATTTCTTCGTGGACAAGCCAGACAGCGCGGGTCCGATTCTGCCGAACTACGAATCGAAGATCGTCGATGACAGCGGCCGTGAGGTAGCACAGGGCGAACTGGGAGAACTCTGTGTGCGTGGCGCGCAGGTTATTCGAGGCTACATCAACCGTCCTGAAGCCACCGCCGAGTCGATTGTCGATGGTTGGCTGCACACCGGTGATATCGCACGCATCGATGAAGACGGCTTTGTGTTCATCGTCGATCGCAAAAAGGACATGGTTCTTCGAGGCGGAGAGAACGTCTACTGCGCAGAAGTGGAAAGCGCGGTATTCGAGCACGACGCCGTTGCTGAATGCTCCGTCTTTGGCGTGCCGGATGACCGTCTGGGCGAGGAAGTCGGCATTGCCGTGGTGTTGAAAGCAGATCATTCGCTGACTGCCGATGAGCTTCGAGCCTTTACCGGCACGCTGATTGCCAAACACAAACTGCCTCGCTACGTCTGGTTCCTCGACGAGCTACCGCGCAATGCCAGCGGTAAGTTCCTGAAGCGGGAGCTGCGCGACGTTCTATCGATTGATGAGGCTGCATAAGCAGTCCGTTCGAGGAAACCAGCCCGGCAATGCCGGGCTGAGGAGGCGTGCAGGGAGCGCGGCGCAAGTAGAGCAAAACAGGGAGATAGTTATGTCAGATGCTCGATACGAGCTGTCAGCTCTGCGGGACACGTTGCGCTGGCTCAGCCTGGCACTAGGAATAATTGTCACGGCAGCCGCGCCAGCATGGGCTAACAGCAACGCTGATGGCACGCCTCGATTCCACATCGCCATGCAGGCTTACCAGGCGGAAAACTTCGAGGTAGCCTACGCAGAATTCACTAGCCTCGCCGAGTTAGGCCACAAGCTGGCCCAGGCAAATCTCGGCGTGATGCATTTCCACGGTCAGGGCCGAACCAAAAACGTGGTTGAGGCCTACGGGTGGGTAGCGCTCGCGGCAACCGATGGCGATGAGAAACGCATCAGCATGCGCGATGCAATTTATTCCCGGGTGCCCCAGGGTCAGCGCGATAGCGCAAACCAACGAGCCGCTGAGCTAGTCGAACTATTCGGTGACACGGCTCTGTCCAACCGACTGATGCCGCTATTGTTGTCCGATGCAGATTGCGACTTTGATCTGAAAGTCATCCAGAGAGGCAAACTGCGCTATCCAACGGCAATGCTGCACAAAGGCCGCATCGGCACCGCCACTATCGAGTACTCAATCGCCCCCAGCGGCCACGCCCGCGATTACCAGGTGGAGTTTGCGTCCGATGAGGCCTTTGGAGAGGCGGCTATCAACGCCGCGCGAACCTGGCGCTACGAACCTTTTTCAGTGAACGGACATCCGACAGAGCTCATTGGCCGCCGCGCAAGAATCACGTTTGAGCTGGAAGGCTTCGGTTTCGATAAGGAGAAAATTAACGCGCTGATTGAAGATTTGCATACTTCTGCGCAGGACGGCGGCTCAGTCGCAGCCTTTCGTTACGCCTCCGCGATTCGCACGCTACCGGAACACGATATTGAAATGCGCGAGGCCACCGAGTGGTTTTCCAAAGCCGCAGTCGACGGTCTGCCGGCCGCGCAATATGAGCTCGGTAAATCACTCATCCGGGGCCAGGGCTGCGCCGCAGACAACGACAAGGGCCTGGCCTGGTTAGGCCGCGCCGCAGCGCTGGAACATCCGAAGGCACAATTCACACTGGCCACCGAACTGATACGCATTCAAGGTAGTGAGCAAGCCATGGACAGCGCCTTGCGCTGGCTTGAGCGAGCCGCCGGACGCAATCACTCAACGGCGATGCTCAAACTGGCCTGGATACTCGCAACCCACGAGGACGCAGCTATCCACGACCCGGATCGGGCTCTCGCGCTAGCCCGCCGTGCCAGCAAAATTCACAACGATGAGATCACCACGTTAGAGACGCTCGCCGCAGCCTACGCAGCGACCGGAGACTTCAAGAAAGCTTCGCGTCACCAGCGCAAGGCGATCAGCCGTGCGAGCAAACTGGACATGCCACTGGCGAAAATGCATGCAAGATTTAACAGTTACGACAACAGCGCGCCGTGGCGTGAACTCAGCTACTGGTAACCCATGAAGCTTACCTTTGACAATCAGTTCACCCGTTCGCTGCCCGCAGATCCGGAATCCGGCAGCCGGCGTCGACAGGTTGCCAACGCAATCTATTCCCGCGTGAATCCAACGCCCGTCACAGCGCCGGAACTGGTTGCACACTCGGCTGAAGCACTCGAGCTGGTTGGGCTGGGAGACGTTGATGCCAATTCTGAGGCCTTCACGAGCGTCTTTTCCGGCAGCAAACTGCTGGCAGACATGGATCCGCACGCTACCTGCTACGGTGGCCATCAGTTTGGCAATTGGGCGGGGCAGCTAGGTGACGGCCGGGCAATCAACCTCGGCGAGATCGAAACTGCCCAAGGTTTGCTGATGTTGCAGCTCAAAGGCGCAGGCGCTACGCCCTACTCGCGAACCGCTGACGGGCTGGCCGTGTTGCGATCATCGCTGCGTGAGTTCCTTTGTAGTGAAGCGATGTTTCATCTTGGTATACCAACCACGCGTGCACTCAGCCTGATTCGCAGTGGCGAAGACGTTATGCGCGACATGCTGTACGACGGCAATGCACAGCTCGAGCCCGGTGCAATCGTGTGTCGCGTGTCGCCCTCGTTCGTCCGCTTCGGACATTTTCAGATGCTGGCCGCGCGACAGGAAACACCGCTGCTCGCCCGTTTCACAGCCTTCGTCATCGACACGCAGTTTCCCGAGGTGGCCAACGCCACCCGGAATCAGTCTGACAAGGAGCGCGTGATCGCGTTCTTCCGCGCGGTTTGTCAGCGCACCGCAACGCTGATGGTGCATTGGATGCGAGTAGGGTTTGTGCACGGTGTTATGAACACCGACAACCTCTCAATCATCGGTGAGACCATCGATTACGGTCCGTACGGCTGGCTCGATGATTTTGATCCGAACTGGACGCCCAACACGACAGACGCAAGCCAACGACGCTACCGCTACGGGCAGCAACCCGGCATTGCGCAATGGAACCTCATGCAACTCGGCAACGCGCTGGTTTCGCTAGTGGAAGAATCCGGACCACTGGAGGATTGCCTGAGTGAATTCGCCACGCTCTACAGCGAGCAATGGCTCGCCATGATGGCGAGCAAGTTGGGGCTCGCGCGGGCCGATGAAGCGCTGGTATCCGACCTACTGACCAACCTCGCCTCGGCAGAGACCGACATGAGCATCTTCTTTCGCACGCTGGCTGACGCCCCACCCCACCTTGCCGTCGAAGGGGCGGTCAAAGCTGCGCTGTACAACGAGTCAGATTGGCGCGCTGTCGAAGAGCAATGGCAGCAGTGGGCGCAACGCTATGCGCTCGCTAGCACCGAGTCCGGATTACCCGGAGATCAACGCAAAGCGAGCATGAATGCGAACAATCCGAAGTACGTACTGCGCAACTACCTCGCACAGCTCGCGATCGATGACGCCGAACGTGGCGACTACGGCAAGACTTCAGAGTTGCTCGACGTTATGCGCCGGCCATATGACGATCAACCGCAATACGAAGCAGAGTACGCAGGCAAACGACCGGACTGGGCTCGCAGCCGAGTCGGATGTTCGCAACTGTCCTGCAGTTCGTAGCGAGCCCGTTGGCCCTGGGGTAGCCCGAAACGCGGTTTCGAGCGCGCCTCCCCGGCGGAGGCGAGACTGCATGTGAACGGTTGCGATGGGATTCTTCGGCCGGCGCCACTTAAGCACTAAATTGATCGGCGAACCGGGGTGAATTACTCTCCGGCCTCGCCTTTCACGCAGTACCCCACATGCAACAGAACGCTCAACACACCGACGTGCTCATCGTCGGCGCTGGCATCTCCGGAATCGGCTCGGCCTACCACCTTCAGAAGCGCTGCCCGCTCAAGTCATACATGATCTTCGAGGGGCGCGACAATCTGGGCGGCACATGGGATCTGTTCCGCTACCCCGGCATTCGCTCGGACAGCGATATGTACACGTTCGGCTTCAACTTCAAACCCTGGACAAATCCCAAGGCGATAGCCGATGCACCGTCAATTCTCGCCTACCTGAAAGAGACGGTAGAAGAGAATGATATCGAGCGGCACATTCGGTTCGGCCGCCACGTCCAGGCTGCTGACTGGGATTCCAGCGAGGGTGTCTGGCGGGTTACCTGGCAGGACAAGGCAACAGGCACAATCTCTGAGACCACCTGTAATTTCCTGCATATGTGCAGCGGCTACTACAACTACGACAAGGCGCATCGACCCAGCTTTCCCGGCGAAGCCGATTTCGCCGGTGAGATTGTGCATCCTCAGTTTTGGCCTGAGGATCTGGACTACAGCGACAAGAAAGTGGTTGTGATCGGCAGCGGCGCAACGGCCGTGACCCTCGTGCCCAACATGGCGGAGCAGGCCGAACACGTCACTATGCTGCAACGTTCACCCTCCTACGTCGCCAGCCGACCTGCAGAGGACGGCATCGCTAACAGTCTGCGTCGCGCTCTTCCAACCAAGCTCGCCTACGCCGCGGTGCGCTGGAAAAACGTGCTCATGGGCATGTACTTCTACAACCTGTGCAAACGCAGCCCGGAAAAAGTGAAAGCACATCTCATCGAGGAAGTGCGCAAAGGCCTCGGGGACACCGACATCGACGTGGACAAGCATTTCACGCCCTCCTACAACCCATGGGATCAGCGTCTGTGCCTGGTTCCTGACAACGACCTGTTTGATGCGATCAGCGCCGGCAGAGCCGCCGTCGTCACCGATACGATCAAGACATTCACCGCAAACGGTATAGAACTCGAATCCGGTGAATCGCTTGAGGCGGACATCATCGTGACGGCGACCGGGCTGGAGCTTCAATTCATGAGCGGCCTGGCCGTTACCGTGGACGGCGAGGCAGTCAATTTTCGAGACAGCACAACCTATAAAGGCATGATGTTCTCTGGGGTGCCAAACCTGGCCATCACCATGGGTTATACCAATGCGTCATGGACTCTTAAGTCAGACCTCATCTGCGCTTACATCGCTCGTCTGTTGAAGCATATGGACAAGAACGGTTACAGCCGCTGTATGCCGATATCGGCGGGCCAGGAGTTACCCGAAGAACCCTACCTCGATCTCACGTCCGGCTATGTCCAGCGGGCAATGGAGCAATTCCCAAAGCAATCCAGTGTCCGGCCGTGGCGTCTATATCAGAACTATGTCCTCGACTATCTCGGTTTGAAGCTCGGCGGCGTCGAAGATGCAGCCATGCAGTTCTCAAAACGTCCGAGCAAGCCCGCAAGCGCAGCTGCGCGCCCAGACATGGCCAATGCTGCCTAGGGCAATAGGGCAAGCCACGGTTTCTTGACGTCGAGCCGGGCGGCATACTACCCGGCCACTAGCGCGCCTGGCTGAAACGGCGCGGCGAACAGTCAACAACAGCGTTCCGATGGTCCTTAAAACAGGATCGCGGCAGGCAGAAGAATTCAAACGTCCCAGGGGGAATATCATGAAAGGTACCGTTCACTACGAAGTACGCGACAACATCGCGTTGATGACCATCGACAACCCACCGGTCAACCCGCTTTCAAGCGGTGTCCGGGCAGGCCTGCACGAGGGTGTCAGCAAAGCGCTGGCGGATTCAGCGATCGATGCGATTGTGCTGACCGGCGCAGGGCGCGCGTTCATTGCCGGCGCCGACATCTCCGAATTCGGTGCCGCTGCTACCGCCGGCCCTAGCCTGGGCGAAGCCCTCGACATGATGGAAGGCAGCAGCAAACCCATCATCGCAGCGATCAATGGCACGGCGTTTGGCGGCGGTCTCGAGGTTGCGCTCTGCTGTGACTATCGTGTGGCGGCACCCAGCGCGCCGGTTGGCCTGCCTGAGGTCAAACTGGGCCTGCTACCTGGCGCCGGTGGCACCCAGCGCCTGCCGCGTCTGGTTGGCGCAGAAAAAGCGTTGCAGTTCATTCTGTCCGGTGACCCGGCAATGGCGCCGCAGGCAAAAGCCCTCGGCATTGTCGATGAGGTTATCGACGGCGATATCGTGGAAGGCGGCATCGCCTACGCGAAGGAGATCGTGGCTAACGGCAGTACGACTCGCAAGATTCGTAACGAGGAAGCCAAAGTCGAAGCAGATCGCGGTAACGGCCAGATTTTCGACGACGCCCGCAAGATGGCCGCTAAGCGTATGCGCGGCCGTTTCGCGCCGGAGATGATCATTCAGTGTGTCGAAGCCGCGGTTAACCTCGGTGACTTCGATGCCGGCATGAAGGTCGAGGCCGACTGCTTCCGCCAGTGCATGACGCACCCACAGCGCGAAGCGTTGATCCACATGTTCTTCGCAGAGCGCGAAGTGGCCAAGATTCCCGATGTGCCCAAAGACACGCCCAAGCGCGATGTGAAGCAGGCGGCGGTCATTGGCTGCGGCACGATGGGCGGTGGCATTGCCATGAACTTTGCTAACGCCGGAATCCCGGTCACGGTTTTGGAGATGAACTCGGAAGCGCTGGAGCGTGGCCTTGGCGTCATCAAGCGCAACTATGATATCCAGGCGAAGCGCGGCCGCATGAGCACCGACGCGGTCGACAAGTGCATGGGCCTCATCACCGGCACCACCAACTATGGCGACCTCGGCAACGCGGACGTAATCATCGAGGCGGTATACGAGAATATGGAGGTGAAACAGGACATCTTCAGAACCCTCGATGGCGTCGCCAAGCCCGGCGCCATTCTCGCCAGTAATACCTCAGCCCTGGACATCGACAAGATCGCTGAGGCGACCAAACGCCCCGGCGATGTCATCGGAATGCACTTCTTCTCACCCGCCAACATCATGCGACTGCTGGAAGTGGTTCGCGGCGAGAAGACCGAGAAAGACGTGATCGCCACGGCGATGGGCCTCGGCAAGAAGCTACGCAAGATTGCGGTACTCTCCGGTAACGCACCGGGCTTTATCGGCAACCGCATGCTGGGCCAATACACCCGGCAGGCCGGCGAGATCATTCTGCAGGGCGCGACGCCTTACCAGGTGGATTCGGTCATCAACGGCTTCGGCATGCCCATGGGGCCTTTCCAGATGAACGATCTGGTTGGGCTGGACCTGGGCTGGCGGGCACGCAAGCTGGCGAAGGTCGCACCGGAAGATGTGCCTATCACCGCACGAGTTGCTGACAAGCTTTGCGAACTGGAACGCTTCGGGCAGAAGAACGGCCGGGGTTTCTACATCTATGCGGACGGCAGCCGAGTCGGTCAGCCGGATCCCGAGGTAATCGAAATCGTCGAGGCGACATCGGCTGAACTGGGGATCGAGCGCACCGAGATCTCAGACGAAGAAGTGTTGAAGCGTTGCTTCTACCCACTGATCAACGAGGGCGCCAAAGTCCTCGAAGAAGGCATTGCGCTGCGGCCGTGTGATATCGACATTGTCTATCTCAACGGCTACGGCTTTCCCGAAGTTACCGGCGGACCGATGTTCTGGGCTGATCAGCAGGGCCTGGACAACATTCTCGCCGACATCAAACGCTTCGGTGAAACCTATGGCGGTTCAGCCTGGGAACCCGCGCCGTTGCTCGAAAAGCTCGTCGCGGAAGGCAAGAAGTTCAGCGATCTGCAGTAATACCGCAGCTTGATGCAGCAGCCGCCCTGTCGGGCGGCTGCTTTCTTCCAGGCAAGCTCTAGGCTTGCGCGCGCTGGGCTCCCAGCAACATCTCTCGCACGTCGCCACCGCAGCGAAAACTGACGAAGAGCAGATAAGCGGTCAGAAAAGGTGCGCCCAGGAAAAAACCACCTACCCCCAAGGCCAGACCGGCCGGTGTGAAGTGGTTGCGCCAGGCCAACCAAAACCCGGACAGCATCAGAAAGCCCAGAAAATCGAGGTTGAACTGCCCAGGCCAGCCCATCTTCAGTATGTCGCCGAAAAATACGGGCAACAGGCCCATCCCGTGCTCAGCCACCACAAACACCGTATAGATAGCGATGGTTGCGAAGATAACGACCAATAGTGTTCTGAATGCCTGCAAAACGCCCTCTCCCGACAAAGACTGAATGACTCCTCCAGAGCTTGCCGGAAACCTGGCTTCAGGCCAATTACTCCACAGATAATGAGATTCGAGTCAGCCTATCCGCCCGTCCAATACAGTTCGCGAAAGCCGTATGGTTAACACCGTATAGTCTCATTCACTCGAACTCACGCCTTCTGCAAAATGTGCTTACCGGAACTCAGGAAGAGACTCAACTATGCCCTCGATGCGAACATTTCCCCTAGCCACCAGCGTACTGGCAGCCGCGCTATTCGTTGCCGGCTGCGCCTCGGTTTCCGAAACCGAGCCAGCCACACCCGCAACGCCCCCTGTCCCTGTTGCCCCTCCCCTCGCCGCTGACGTTTGCCTCGATGCTGGCCCGCAAACACCGCGAGACATCAGCTCCGTCACAGGGACCAACCCGGTGACGTTTGGCATCGCGCCGAGCGCGGCGAACATGAACCTATGCAACATCCACACTCACACCAATGCTGAGCATAAAGGCCCTGGCTACTCGATGTTCGTAAACGCAACGGATCGCGGCGGCTTTGCCTGCAATGACACCGCGAGCCTCACGCCAGCAGAACTCGAGCCTGCACCGGGTGCTTACGGGGGTGTTGTTCCTGGCGAAACCATCGAGGTGCACTGGGTGCACACGAGCTGCGATGCGAGCCCCGGCGAAGGCCTTGGCGCCTGTGTACCGGCAGGCTGCGACAACCCTACTTTGCGGGTCGAGGCGCAGGTGTTTTTGGTGGTGAACGACGATAACGCTTTGGACTTCACTGACTTCGCCTACGCCGGCCCACCCTCCTCCGGAATGCACCAGGCGAAAGCATTGCCCAGCGGCACCGGCGATCCGGTCCAGTTCTTAGGCTCAACCACCGGACCGAGCTATACCAGCCAGATGTGCTCACCAGCCCAGGTGACATGGAACGTCCGGCCGATGTGCGCAAAAGTCGATATCAACTCACTGCATCGGTGGGCCGAAGACGGCAACCCGTTCAATGAGAGCAAGTCGCACGGCGTGCGCCAACTGGTTCGCGATCCGCGCCTGCTGTCACCCATCGGCAACTAAACCGGTGTTTCCTCGACGCCTCGCGGCGGCCTCTGTGGCCGCCGTTTTATTGCTGGCTGGCGGAACTGTTGCGCACGCCAGTACAACGGGCGGCGTATTCGGTCCGGTGGTCGATGAGGGTCATCGATCGCTGCAGTATCGAGCCGCCCATGATCTTGACAGTCATGCCTTCAGTCACCGCCTGCACGCGCAATCTGCACTGACCGGCTCGCTCATGCTGCGGGGTGTGATTCAGGGTCGAAAGACCAATGATGCACGCAGCGATCTCGACCTGCTCCAAGCCGAGCTGTTCTGGGAACTGAGTGATGATCAATCAGCCTCCAAACATGGCCTGCGAGTCGATCTGACCTGGCGAGATGACCAGCAACCATCATCGGTTGGCCTGAACTGGATGAGCGATTGGACCACCAGCAGTGGTTGGCTGCTTCGCGCAATCGCCATGTCAGACATCCAGTTCGATAGCAATCGAGCGTCGGGTGTCGGGCTGCAAACGCGCATGCACGCATCCAAACCGATAAACAACCGCACCCGCGCTGGCGTCGAGCTTTTCAGCCGATACGGCCGAACCGATGATCTGGCCGGCATCAATGACCAAAGCCATCTCGCAGGCCCCATCATCGATATCAGAACCGACAATGGCTGGAGCGTTTTTACCGGCGTGTTGCTCGGGCTAACAAACGGCTCACCGGATGCACAGATCCGGCTGTGGCTTACCCGCAGCCTGTGATCAGCCAGGCCGCGAACCCCGGAACATAGCAGTCAACGGTTCGCGCGCAGATACTGGCTTAGCACTTCAGACGGCTTGCCCAGAACCTGCTGGATCGCTCGCCCGAGATCCTCGCGACTCACGCTTCCCCGAGGCATGGAGGCAACAACGTCATCCAAACGCCCGGACAATTCGGCATCGATCTCAGCGAACATCAGAGCGGCAGCCGCCGTATTCGCACCCGTCGATGGATCTGCTAGCGATGCATTCTCTGCCTTGGCCCATTGGGCAAGCGTATCGAGCGTTCGCTGCATGCGTTTGGCCGTGGCTCCGCCGCTACGTCTAAGTAGCTCTATGGCGTAGTACTCGGCCAGGCCTTCGACCAGCCAGTCGTCTCCCTCCGCTGGAATCCAGCCCGAGGCAACGTGCACGAGCTCATGGAGCAGCGTGCTCGTCCCGTTTTCGCTGATCAGCGGCCTGGCTTCATGCACATAGAGAGAATTCGGGCCGGATAAGCCACCTCGCCAGAACGACGCGGGCGCACCGACGATGAGCAACCGATCCGCCGGCTCTGGGAATACTTTGAACAGCTCTGGTAGCGTCCACTGCAGAAATGCGAGTGTATCCATTCGCCGATAGCCTGAAGCGACCGGAGCAGCCACCGCCACACGTCGGCCACTAATAACTGCACGTCGTACTCCAATGTCGCCCGCTGTATACCAGCCAGTCGGCCTATTGAAATTCCGCGTGCCGGCCAACTCGATCACTTTGTCTGCTGCTGGTCCGTACCGAGTTTCAAAAGACCAGTCATCTTCGCTCGCCGTTAACCTCATACGGCTGACGCTGCGCGCATTCTTCAGCGTGCGAACCGAGGCGGGAGGAAACAGATCCCCCAATCTGCCAAGGGCCCACTCATCCGTCAGCCGTGCATCAAATGCACCGCCCCGCTTCTCATCCACCGTAATGCGGAAACGCAATTCACCACCTGCCTTGGGCACCTGCCAGATCAGCTGATCCGGGTTCGACGCATCAACCTCAGTTGAGTCCCAAGCTGCACCGATAGGCGCAAGCATCGACGCCGACCGTCGCAACTTCAGCTCACGCAGAACGGCGCTTGTCTGGCGTACGGTAATCGCTACATCGGCGACACCCTCAGCCGATTGGAAGTGAGCTGAAAAATCCACCTCATAGAGCAATCGCGCAGCCTCTTGCGGCGCCTCAGCCCGGGCACAGCCCGTCACGAGCAAGCCGATCAGGCAAAGACCAATCACGCCTAAGCGCTCCGCCAGGTGGGCAACTTTCACAACCGAGCGCCCGCTAGAAACTGCGCGGCATGCCGAGTACATGCTCGCCAACAAAGCTTAGGATGAGGTTCGTGCTGATCGGCGCGATCTGGTAGAGGCGGGTTTCTCTGAACTTGCGTTCAATATGATATTCCTTGGCGAAAGCGAAACCGCCGTGGGTCTGCATGCAGACATCACCCGCTTTCCACGAAGCTTCCGAGGCCAGCATTTTTGCCATGTTCGCCTCGGCGCCGCAGGGCTCTCCAGCGTCGAACATGCGAGCCGCCTTGTCGACCATCAGCGCCGCCGCCTCGACCTCGGTATAGCTACGAGCAATCGGGAACTGTACGCCCTGGTTCATGCCGATCGGACGATCGAACACGACGCGCTCGTTGGCATAGCTCACCGCTTTGTCGATGAAATAGCGGCCATCGCCAACACACTCCGAAGCAATCAGAATTCGCTCGGCATTCATGCCATCGAGGATGACCTTAAAGCCCTCGCCTTCTTTACCCAGCAGCGTGTCGGCGCCGATTCGCAGGTTATCGAAGAAGAGCTCGCAGGAGTGATGGTTGATCATGGATTCGATCGGGCGAATCTCCAGGCCATTGCCGACAGCTTCGCGCAGATCGATGAGAAAGGCTGACAAACCCTGAGTCTTCTTGGCGACCTGGTCGGCCGGGGTCGTTCGAGCAAGCAACACCATGAGATCGGAGTGCTCGATGCGTGAGATCCAGACCTTCTGGCCGTTTATCAGATAGTCGTCGCCATCGCGCGTCGCCGTTGTTTTGAGCGAGGTGGTGTTCGTACCCGTAGTCGGCTCGGTGACACCGAACGTCTGCAAGCGCAGCTCACCCGCGGCGATTGCCGGGAGATAACGCCGTTTCTGCGCTTCGCTGCCGTGCCTGAGCACCGAGCCCATCACGTACATCTGGGCATGGCAGGCTCCCGCGTGCGCACCGGACCGGCAGATCTCTTCCATCACTGCTGCGCCTTCGAGCACGCCGAGCCCGGAGCCGCCGTATTCTTCGGGAATCAGGACGGTCAAAAACCCCGAGGTAGTGAGCTCGGAAACAAACTCCGTCGGAAATCCGCCTTTGCGATCAAGCTCTAGCCAATAATCCTCACCGTACTTCGCACAGAGCTTGCGTACCGAATCGCGAATCTCAGCAATTTCTTCAACACTGGAAGTCATATCAACGCACCTGCCTGTTGAGCCGGGATTATCGCACAGCGCCAGCGGCGAGCCTTGTGCCGGCTCATCACTTACAGGCAAAGATAGCGGCAAAGAATGAGGCAAAGAAAAAGGCGCCCGAAGGCGCCCTGTTTGCTGCTCTGGCCGAGTCAATCGGCGTCTTTAGGCGTCTTCAGCCGCCGATGCCCACTATGCCGGATGGGCGAGATCCTTCGCGGCATCCTGCACCGCACGCACGATCTTGTCGTAGCCAGTGCAACGACAAAGGTTGCCGGCGAGCCAGTAGCGAATGGTTTTCTCATCAGGGTTCGGGTCTTTCTCAAGCAGCGCCTTGGTAGCTACTATCAGGCCCGGCGTGCAGATACCGCATTGCAGCGCAGCGTTTTCGAGAAACTTCTGTTGAATCGGGTGCAAACCGTCCGCGTTCGCGATGCCTTCCACCGTTCCAACTGCCTTGCCCTGAGCCTCGACGCCCAGCACCAGGCACGAACAAACCAGCCTGCCATCAAGCGTGACCGAGCAGGCGCCGCAGTCACCGGTTCCACAGCCTTCTTTCGTGCCGGTTTTGCCCAATTCATCCCGCAATACGTCGAGCAGCGTCTGATTGGGATCACAGAGAAACTCAACCGTTTCGCTGTTGACCGTTGTGGTTACGTGTACTTTTGCCATTGTCGATAATTCCTGTTCGAAACCCAGGCCTCCGCCCGGCCTGCATCTTGTAGAGTTGTTGTTCCGCTCTGCCCTGGCGCTCTACGCAAGCGTCAGCGGCACCATGTTCTTCGCGCTAACCGCGTGCCCGGTCGCGAGCGATTGCTGCTGCCCGGCGGCAAAGAACACCCACAACCTTTTGGCGATACTCAACCGTGCCTCGCTTGTCACTGATCGGTGACGCTGCGGCGCTGCAGGCAGCACCCGCGGCCGCCAGGGCATCATCGTCCAGCTTGCTTCCGATGAGTGCAGCCGCAGCATCAGGCACGAGCAACGCGGTGGGTGCGACGGCGCCAATGGCCACACGAGCCGCTGTGCAGACGCCATTGCCATCAACGTCAACGCGAACGCCACAGCCGGCAACCGCAATATCCATCTCGGTGCGAGGGATAAAGCGAAGGTAGGCATCACCCGTATTCGACGTGGGTTTGGGAATACGCAGGCCAAGGAGCAGCTCCCCTTTGTCCAGCGCATTCTTGCCAACACCAACCACGAAGTCCTCGGCAGCAAGTTCCCGTTGACCGGAGGGACCCGCAATGACACATACCGCCCCATTGGCGATCAGAGCCGGGATCGAATCCCCTGCTGGTGAGGCGTTACACAGATTTCCACCGATGCTCGCCCGGCCTTGAATCTGGGTGGAACCAATGAGGTCTGCTGCCTCCAGCAGCCCCGGCAGAAGCGCTTTGAGCTCTGCGTTTTCGTTCAGTACCGCACTCGGTATGGCTGCGCCGATGTAGATCTGATCGCTACCGATATCCAGCGCGTTGGTTTCTGGCAGCGCTTTGATATCAACGATCGTACGAGGCGTTCGATCTAGGCTTTTCAGCTGCACCAGCACATCTGTGCCACCGGCGAGCATCTGACATCGTGTGTCGCCGGCATCCGACAACAGCGCAACTGCATCGGCAACGCTCGCTGGCGTTGCAAAGGCAAAACTGGACATGGTTCCCCTCTCCCCAATACTCGAAAATCATTCAATTAGGGCTATGTATAACACGATCTCAGTCCGTACAACACGCAACCCGCGCCGACTGTACAATCGCCATGATCGACGCCCGACATCCGCGTCACAACCATCACCTAGCCAAGCTTTGAATCCAGCGCCCGCCGGCCTGACAAACGAGCCAGTACTGTCGAACTTCGTCTTGAGAGAAGCACCCCCATGACTACCACGCCTACTGCCCTTTCGACTTACGCAAGCCACGTCGAGCATGTCGCCAGCATCTGGTCTGCGTGCATGTCCAACTCAGACTTCGATGCTGTGCTCATCGACGCGGGCGAGCACACGCCCTATTTTCTGGATGACCAATCGCCGCCATTCCGGCTCAACCCACACTTCGGCCACTGGCTGCCAGAAGCCACGCTGGTCGGCAGCGTGATTGCCTTCCGGCCTGGCGAGAAGCCCGTGCTGCACATGCTGAGCGAGGCGGATTTCTGGCACGCACCGGGTACCAAACCAAGCTGGGCCGAGGGCTCTATTGCCATTGAGATTCACCACGACAGAGCCTCGGTTATCGAAGCAGCTTCCCGGCAAATGCCAGCGCGCAGCGCCGTCATCAGCCCTTCCGCCGATGCTGCACTGCCAGGCACCACCAACCCCACCAATCTGCTGGCGGCACTGCACTTCCAACGCGCCAGGAAAACGCCCTGGGAGATTGCCCAGATGCGTCAGTCCTCAAAACGCGCCGTCGCTGGCCACCTGGCGGCGGAAGCTGCGTTTCGAGACCAGCGAAGCGAGTTCGATATCGCGATGGCGTTCCTGGCGGCAAGCCGGCAGATGGCAACCGAGCAGCCGTACTCCGGCATTGTAGCCCTCAATGAACACGCCGGCGTTTTGCACTATCAGCACTACGATCGAGAACCGCCTGAGGTACATCGCAGTTTTCTGATCGATGCCGGCGCCAGCGAATTTGGCTACGCCAGCGATATCACTCGCACCTACGCGGGCGACAATCAAAGCGCATTTGCGGCCCTGATAGACGATCTGGATCGCGCTCAGCTCGCCCTGATCGACACCATCGCACCGGGCATGAGCTATGTGGAGCTGCACGATTCGATGGCCGCACGCATCGCAGCGCTGCTATGCGAACACGAAATTATCAACACATCACCCGAGCGAGCTCACGACGAAGGCCTGGCGGATGCGTTTTTCCCCCACGGTCTCGGGCATCTGATTGGCCTGCAAACCCACGATGTTGCCGGACAGCAGCGAGGTCCTGAGCCGGACATCTCAAAGCCACCGTCCCGATACGAGGCGCTGCGCTTGACCAGGACCATAGAGAAGGATCAGGTATTTACGATAGAACCGGGCATTTACTTCATTCCACTGCTGCTCGAACCCATTCGAGCTGGTGAATCCGCAGGCCTCTACAACTGGCGTGCAATCGACGCTCTCATGCCCTGTGGTGGCATCCGCATTGAAGACAATGTTGTGGTCGGCGACAACGGCTGCAGCAACCTGACACGCGAAGCGTTCGCCAGCGCAGCACAAGGAAACGCATCATGACGTCCACCCAGTCCGCGCCGACACTCACCGTCGAGCGCCTCTTCTCCGAACCACCACTGCTGGGTCAGGCGCCGTCGCAGCTCGCATTCTCACCGGACGGCTCGATCCTCACATTTCTGGCCGTCGCCGAGGATGATCGCGAGCGGCTTACCCTGTGGCGCAGCGATGTTGAAAGCGGCGAGCAGAGGCTATGGCTGGATCCGGTTGCCATTGCCAACACCGGTGCGGAGACCGAAGAGGAGAAAGCTGCGCGAGAGCGCAAACGCTTGTTCGCCCACGGTATCACCAGCTACCAGTGGTCACCGGATGGTGGCCACATCCTGCTCCCCATCGATGGCGCCGGCTATCTATTCGACACCTCCAGCGAACAGCTGAGGCGGTTCACGCCGGAAGGCACCCGACAGACAGATTTTCAGTTCAGCCCGAGCGGCAAACAGATCAGTTTCGTACGCGCTGGCAACCTCTACGTTTACAACCGTGCGAGCGACGCCGAACGACAGATCACCTCGGATGCCAGCGATACGGTGTCCAACGGTCTTGCCGAATTCATCGCAGCGGAAGAGATGCATCGTTTTACCGGTCACTGGTGGTCTGCCGACGAGCATCGAATCGCGTTTACCCGGGTTGACGAAGCGCCTATTCCGATTACCCACCGGCACGATGTCGGCCCCGACGGCATTACCACAGTCGCTCAACGCTACCCGTTTACCGGGGGGCCCAATGCCGAGGTGAAGTTAGGGGTTTTCGACCTGGCCGCGGCAGCGGTGAGTTGGCCTGATTGGGCCGAGGCTAGCGATGACTACCTCGCACGGGTCGATTTCTCAGGCCCCGCCCTGGTGATTCAGGTACAAAGCCGTAATCAGCAACGCCTGACGCTGAAGATGCTCGACGGTAGCAGCTGGAAGACGCTGGCCGATGAAGAGCAAAAAACCTGGATCAACCTGCACGACGGCTTTACCTGGTTACCGGATAACAAGCGCTTTTTATGGCTGTCGGAGCGCTCAGGCAACCAGCAACTATACGTCGGCGATACAGACGGCAACCTGACCCCCGTACCAAGCAACTTAGGCCGTGTGGACGAGATTGTCTGGTGCGACGACCAGCACGCCATCACCAGCGGCTGGCAGGAGGACCCTACCTGCAATCACATCTGGCGCGTCGCCCTGGACGGCGGCGGCAGTGAGTGCTTGAGCCACGGCGGTGACGAGGCCTGGCGCGCAAGCTGGAATGACGCAACGGCAAGCCGGGACGGCAGTGCCGTCGCGCTACGACAATCCAACGCTGAGACCCCTGTTCAGATCACGCTAACCGATACTCAGTCGCAAGCCCGGCAAGTGCTCTATAAAACAGACTTGGCCGACCCCTCGGGCTATGGCCCACTGCTCGCCAGCCACCGCACCCCTAGCTTTGGCAGCCTGGTCAGCAGCACTGGACACGATCTGCACTATCGGCTGACTCTGCCCGAGGGCGCCAGCGCCGAATCACCCTGCCCCGCCGTTATCTATGTGTACGGTGGCCCCGGCGTCCAGCGCGTCTCGCGAGCCTTCGCGCCGCTGACGAACCAGCTGTTTGCAGCACACGGATTCGCTGTCCTGGAACTCGACAATCGAGGCAGCAGCAATCGAGAGAAGAGCTTCGAAGACGTGATCTTCAATCATCTCGGCGAAGCGGAAGTCGCGGACCAGGTGCTGGGTGCAGAAATGCTCGGCGCGATGGGCGAAGTGGACGCATCGAGAATTGGCATCTTCGGCCACAGCTATGGCGGCTTCATGACATTGATGTGCCTGGCGAAAGCACCCGATGTCTTCGCAGCTGGCGTGTCCGCCGCGCCGGTCACCGATTGGACGCTCTACGACACTCACTACACGGAACGCTACCTCGGCACGCCGGAAGGCAATCCTGAGGGCTACGAGAAGAGCGCAATTTTTGCCCACCTCGATGGCCTCAAGGGACCGCTGCTACTGATGCACGGAATGGCCGATGACAACGTATTGTTCACCAATGCGACCAAGCTGATGGCTGCACTGCAGGAGCGGGATATCGCGTTTGAGCTGATGACCTACCCTGGCAGCAAGCACGGCCTGCAAGAGCAGTGGGTATCGATCCACCGTTTTAAACTCATCTGCGACTTCTTCACCCGGCACCTGGGGACACCACAATGAGCGTAACCGTACGCCCGGCAACCCGCGCCGATATCGATGCGCTGGTGCGGTTCAACATGGCCATGGCCGCTGAAACCGAGGACAAGGGGCTTGATGAGAGCACCCTCAAACGCGGCATCGAGACGCTGATGGCGAACCCCGTTGATGGCCACTATCTGATTGCCGAGCGCAACGCAGAAGTCGCCGGCACTCTGATGGTGACGTATGAATGGAGCGATTGGCGCTGTGGTCGATTCCACTGGATTCAGAGTGTCTATGTCGCTGCAGAACACCGACGCCAGGGCGTGTATCAGGCATTGCACGACACCGTCCGGCGCGCAGCGCGCGACACAGACGACTGCTGCGGCATACGGCTCTACGTCGAGCGGGACAACACCACCGCACAGACCACCTACCTCAACCTCGGCATGGTCAAAACCGACTACAAACTGTTCGAGGAAGTCTTCAAGCCTTAGACGCAACAGCTAAGCTCGAAACGACAGATCGGAAGGACTAGGCACATCGATGATCATTGCGTGTGTTCAAATGGAATCGATCCCGGGCGACATCCCGAGTAATGTGCAAAGGCACATCAAGGCGGTGCAGTTAGCCGCAAACGCTGGCGCTGAATTGGTCGCGTTTCCAGAACTGTCCATCACTGGATATGAGCCAACACTCGCGAAGTCTCTGGTTATTCGCGATGCGGAAGAACAACTCAACGACCTGTTTTCGCTGAGCAAACAGCTCGGGGTGACAACTGCGGTCGGTATCCCCACTCCGGGTGACGACAAACCACGGATCAGCCAATTGTTCATTTTTCCCGATGGTACGAGTGGCTGTTACTCCAAACAGATACTGCACGACGATGAGAAACCGTATTTTTCGCAAGGAGAAAATGGCTACTCGCTGAATAAAGACAACGAGGTAGTGATACCAGCAATCTGCTATGAATCCTTGTTTCCAGAACACGTTGAGCGCGCCGCGGCTCAGGGAGCAACGGTTTACTTAGCCTGCGTCGCAAAGCCACAACCAGGTAAACATTACGCCCATAGCCACTTCCCAAAGGCCGCCAAAAAACACGGTTTCGTGGTAGCTATGTGTAATGCTGTTGGCACATCGGACAGCTTCATAAGCGCAGGATCTTCAGCAGCCTGGAGCCGCAAAGGCGAGAAGATGGCGGAACTCGACTCGCAAAGTGAGGGCATCTTGATCGTTGATGTCGCTGGAGAAGAAGCGGTTCAAATCTCGATAACTGCCTGGGATTGACTGCTCGAGATCGGAAGGAGGTGGTCACGTTCTGGTGTTTTTAGATCCGCTTTCGGCCAGAAGCGGCATCTCAATGCCGCTAGGAAATTGGTTCAAACGGCCAGACTTCGACGACGCCATGAGCAACAGCACAGGGCGTTTGCGAAACCAGTTCTATCGCATGCTCAAGGTCGTCCGCCTCAATGACAGCAAACCCTGCGATAGGTAGATCAGTAGACATGAACGCCCCTTCGCTCGTCTCCAAAGCTTTTCCTTCAGGGTTTCTAACCTGGACCGGCGTACCGGCGATGCCTGTTAAGGCACCTGAACTGATTAGCTTCGAATCGTGCTCGTGGGCTGCGTCTCGAACTTCCTTGCTAGTTCGGTTGTAGCCTTCTTGGTCGCCATACCCAATTGTTATAAATTTGGCCATCCCTAAACGTTAACATCTAGCTGCTTGTTTGCGAGCCGATCCGTCCGCTTGGGGTTGACAACAGACTGACCGAAAACGCCATGGCCGACCTGATTCCAAACGACATCACTGGCGAATCTCACCTCGATCCGCACGCGCGAATAGCCTGAAGAAGTTGTCCGTTGTCAGGGCTGCAAGCTCTTCGAAATCCAGCCCTCGAAAGTCTGCGAGATAGCGCGCGGTATCTGCTACCCAGGCCGGCTCATTCGGTTTGCCGCGATGGGGAACGGGCGCAAGATATGGCGCGTCGGTTTCCACCAGCAATCGATCAAGCGGGATTTGCCTGGCCACCTCCCGTACGTTGTCTGCGTTTTTGAACGTGACAATGCCGGAAATCGAGACGTAGTAGCCCAGATCGAGGCCGAACTTGGCCAGCTCCCAACTCTCGGTGAAGCAGTGCAGAACGCCGGTGACACCAGCATGCTTCGCAAGCATCGAGCGCGTGTCTGCATCGGCAGAGCGAGTGTGAATTACCACCGGCAGATCCTGCTCCCGGGCAATCGTCAACTGAGCATCAAATGCTGTGTGCTGGCGCGCGCGTAGCTGAGGTGAATCCTCGTGGAAGTAGTCCAGGCCGGTTTCCCCCACCGCGACCACAGCATTCCAGTCAACGTCATCGAGCCACGTCAGCGGCTGATCCGCGGCGTCGGGGTGCACACCCGCGGTCGCCCACACGCCATCGATTTCAGAGGCGAGGCGTTGGCAGGCGGCAGCGCTTTTCTCATCAACGGCGATTGTGAGCGCTCCGCTCACTCCATTCGCTCGGGCAGCCCGCCACTTGTCGAACGGGTCGTCCAGAAAACTCAGATGAGTGTGGGAATCGATAAGCATAGTTGGCGCTCGCGCTGACCGGGAGGGTGAAGCAGGGATTGTACGAGGCCAGGCGACAGCCCGGCTACCGAAGGACAGCTCGGGCACCGATTGATGCGTAGCTACATGGTGTGGGTATGCCGATCCGACTGCAGTGCACCGGCCAAGTAGGTCTCAATCTTGTTACGAGCCAGGTCGTCCTGATCGTTGAATTGCACGCCAATACCAGCTGCGCGGTTGCCCTGCGCGCCCTTGGGCGTTACCCAGACCACTTTGCCAGCAACCGGTATCTTTTCTGGCTCATCCATCAGGTTGAGCAGCATGAAGACTTCGTCGCCGAGGTCGTACTCTTTCTTGGTGGGGATGAACAGGCCGCCGTTTTTCACGAAGGGCATGTACGCGGCATACAGGACGGCTTTGTCCTTGATGGCTAAGCTGAGAATTCCGTTTCTGGCGCCGCGTTTAGCAGACATCGATGTTGCTCGTTTGTGGATGACCGGGTCGTCGTGATCACCGGACGCAGGGCCAACCGTTTCAAGGCCTGGCCGCAAGGCAGTCGCAAGCCCATGAACTGCAATGAATAGGCCGTCGAGTTGCCACCTGCGCACACTCATGTTGCGCACGCGCACAATCACTGTCAATTCAGCACACGTCGACATTGGTGATACGGCGCACAGTTTGAGCGATTACTCGGGACAATGCCTGTGGGCTACAGCCCCGAGGGCGCAGCAGTCAATTCAGATCTGCGCCCAGAGATGGCCGAGGCGCTCCAGAATCAACGTGCGATTCGGCGCATTCGACATTTGCTCAAAGCGACGCATGCCCTGCAACTCGTCGGCAAAATTGAGTAACGCAGGCGTCGACAGCCCGGCAAACATGCCCTCGCCCGCCAAAGCAGAGCGCAGGTGTCGGTACCATCGCGCGAGAAGCAAATCGAGCTGTTGATCGGACCAGCCGGACACGACGCTCTGCAGCTTGCCACCGCCACGCAGTTCCGCCAGATCCGTGCCGATCGGCCGCGCGCCATCATTAAAGGCATCCAGTACGTGCTCTGGCGCACCACCCAGCTCGAACAACAGGTCATCGATTGCCGCTTGCGGCACGCCACGCTCCAACAGCCAGGGTGCCACGACATCGAAGCCGACACTAGCCACGCGCCAGACCTGCATGCGGGAGCGAATCGTTGGCAGCATTTGGGCCAGCGCGGATGTCGGAATGATGATGTGATTGTTTGGCGGCGGCTCCTCTAACGTCTTGAGCAAGGCATTGGCGGTGGCTTCGTTAAAGCGATCACCTTCGGTCAACACCAGCACCTTCCGGGGGGCATTCGACGGTCTATTCGCAACGAACTCAAGGGCGGAGCGCGCCTGCTCTACTTTGTAGACCTTCTTGCCACCTGGTTTTTCCCAACGCAGGTCCGGGTGTGCAAACTCATCATCGACACGGCCGAGAGGCAGGCCTAGAAGCTTCTCGGCGATACGCGCCGCCAAAACGCCCTGGCCCCAGCCGGACTGACCGGCAAGTATCAGCCCCTGGGGTAGCCGATCAGCGGCCAACGCGTCATCCAGCCGCCGCAGCAATGGCTCATGCCAGGGATCGATGGTAGTGCTCAAGAGCGCGGCCCAAAGCGCGCAACGAAGGCATCCAGTCGCGTAGCGATATCCTGCTGCACGTCCGGCAACGGCTGGCTTGCATCGATCAGCTCATAGCGCTGATGTCGTTCGGCCAGGGTTCGATAGGTACTGCGAACCGACTCGAAGAACGCGCGCTGCTCACGCTCGAAGCGATCATGATCTCGCCCCTTAATTCGCTCAAACGCCACGTCGACCGCCAGATCCAGGTAGATGGTGAGATCCGGTTGCAGGTCGCCGTGCACAAGCGCTGCGAGCTGATCAATCTGACTGATGTCCAGGCCGCGGCCACCGCCCTGATAGGCGTAGGTCGCATCGGTAAATCGATCACAGACCACCCAGTCGCCACGAGCCAACGCGGGCCGAATCACCTGGTCCAGATGCTGAGCCCGAGATGCGAATACAAGCAGTAACTCGGTCAGGCTCGCCATGGGCTCTGCACGAACATCAAGAAGCAGCGTCCGAATGTCCTCCGCGAGCGGCGTGCCGCCGGGCTCGCGCGTGTGCACAACGGTCAGCCCCTTAGCGCGAAGCCGAGCAACCATCGCTTCCACATTGCTGGTTTTGCCAACGCCCTCAGAGCCCTCAATCGTTATGAACGCGCCGTTCATGAGCCCGCACCTTGGCCCAACTGAAAACGCCGAACCGCGGCGTTGTGCTCGGCCAGGGTTGCCGAGAATTGGCTCGTGCCGTCTCCTCGAGCCACGAAATACAGGTAATCGCTGGGTTCAGGCCGGGCGCTCGCCACCAGGGCCGCTTTCGAACTGGCCGCAATGGGTGTCGGCGGCAGGCCTTTGTTCAGATACGTATTGTAGGGCGACGGCGCGCGCAGGTGCCTGCGGGTCAGATTGCCATCAAATTCCGCGCCCAGCCCGTAGATCACCGTCGGGTCCGTTTGCAGACGCATGTCCCGACGCAACCGATTAGCGAAGACGCCAGCGATCAGCGGTCGGTCCGCGGCCGCGGATGATTCTTTTTCGACAATTGAGGCAAGCGTCAGTAGCTCATAGGGATCGGACAGCGGTAGGTCCGGGCTTCGCATTCGCCAGGCCTCATCGAGGTGACGCTGCAATGCGGCGTGCGCAAGACGCAGCACATCGGCATCGCTATCCCCTAACTGATAACTGTACGTATCCGGGTAGAACAATCCTTCCGCATGGGCCTCTGACAGATTCAGCGTCTGGCTTATCTGACCGACGGAGGCAATGGACTGAGCGAGTTTCGGTGCGCCGTGTAGCGCGGCCAGAATCTGGCGCAGATTCCAGCCTTCGATCAGCGTGACCGAGTAGCGAATAACGTCACCCGCCACAAGTTTCGCCAGCAACGAGCGAGGCGACTCGACGGCATCAATTCGATATTCACCCGCTTTGATGCGCCCGGCATCACCGGTGAAACGTCCATAGGCCAGCCAGATTTCGGGCCAATCGAGCTGACCTCTTGCCGCCAGTTCACTCGACACCCCGGCAAGCGTTGCGCCGGGCTCGACAACAATTTCGCCGCCATCGCCAAGCGGCTCATCCAACCAACGATCAGCCTGCCATAACAGCGCGATCGCAAGCGCGGCCGCAATGAGCGTTAGAAGCGTCGCGCCGAGGAGTACCTTACGCAGGACAGACATGTAGCGAGACTCCTGACACTGCGCCCGGGCAGCTTATAGGGCTCGGAAAATCAGCGTACCGTTGGTGCCGCCGAAACCGTACGAATTGCTGAGTACCGTCTTCAACGGCATCTCGCGTGCGGTGTTTGGAACGTAATCCAGATCACAGCCTTCGCCTGGGTTGTCGATATTGATCGTCGGTGGCGACACCGCCTCATTCATCGCTTTGATGGTGAGAATGGCTTCCACCGAACCCGCCGCACCCAGCAGGTGACCGATCATCGATTTGGAGGAATGCACCGGCACTTTGGTGTCGTCGCCAAACACGGATTTGATCGCAAGCGTTTCCGCGACATCACCCAGGGGTGTCGACGTGCCATGGGCGTTGATGTAGTCGATCTCGGATGGATCAATCTGTGCATCACGCAGCGCATTTCTCATCGATGCCGCTGCACCGCGGGCATCTTCCGGCGGGCTGGTGATGTGGTGTGCATCGCCGCTCATGCCAAAGCCGGTAAGCTCCGCGTAAATCTTGGCTCCACGCGCTTTTGCGCGCTCGTATTCTTCGAGCACGAGTACCCCCGCGCCCTCACCCAGAACAAAGCCATCGCGGTCCGCATCCCAAGGCCGGCTGGCTGCTGCCGGGTCATCGTTGCGCGTCGAGAGAGCTTTCATGGAGGCAAATGCGGCGACCGTGATTGGCGATGTTGCGTACTCCGCGCCGCCGACAACCATCGCATCAGCATCACCGTGGGCAATCATGCGCGCGCCAAAACCAATGTTGTGAGTGCCGGTGGTACACGCCGTCACGACCGCAATGTTTGGGCCGCGAAAACCGTAACGAATGGACAGGTTGCCAGCGATCATGTTGATCACACAGCTCGGCACAAAGAACGGCGACACCCGGCGCGGGCCTCGCTCGACGAGCGTCGTATGCGTTTCTTCGATGGTATTGATGCCGCCAATGCCAGAGCCGATTGCGACGCCGATGCGATCACCGTCATCACCGTCGGCGGTCAAGCCCGCATCTTCCACGGCTTGAACGCCAGCCGCCATCCCATAGAGAACAAACGTATCGTTGCGCCGAGCTTCTTTCTTGTCCATGTAGGGGGAAGAGTCGAAGTCTGCAACCGTCGCCGCAATCTTGACGGCGAAGTCTTCGGTGTCGAAATCGGTGATCGCTCGCACGCCCGACTGACCGGCCAGGGCAGACTGCCAGGAAGTATCAACCGTATTGCCGATAGGCGTGACGGCGCCCATTCCCGTTACTACTACTCGTCGTCCGTTCATGCTGGTGACTGCCCTCCCCGGCAAGCGTTGATCGATGGATATTCTACCTGCTTCTGAAGCAGAACTGATGCGGATCGCACAAGGCAAGACGCACGGCGAAAAGAGCGTGCGAACACAATCACCACGGCGCTGCTTTACAACGTCGGTTGTATCTGACCGGCTTGTTGGGACCGCCTCTGGACGATACCAGAGGTGTTATCCGCTGCGTCCGCAGTGGGGATAGAACCGGCCCTTGCGAGTCTTCGATGCGGACTCTCAGCGCCGATTATTCAGCTTGGAGCACAGACGGAGTAGCGTGCTGTGTTTGCCTATTTGCTAGAGCAAACCGATTGCCACGCTCTCCGCTGTCGCTCTCACGCGCTCGCTATTCTCAGCTGCGAGCACGAGCGCGAGGACTGTAGCTTAGCGAGGAGCTACTGGTGAGCGAGGATGTAGTCGATGGCCTCTTTGACCGTCGTAATCTTCTCCGCTTCTTCGTCGGGAATTTCGGTTTCGAACTCTTCTTCAAGAGCCATGACCAACTCGACGGTATCCAGAGAATCAGCACCCAAATCCTCGACGAAGGACGCCGATTCTTTGACTTCGTCTTCTTTCACGCCAAGCTGCTCACAAATCAGCTTCTTAACGCGTTCTTCAACACTACTCATGCTTGGATTAACTCCCAAGTTGTTTCCAGGGTGCAGGGCGCGGCGCATTCTAACCACACTCGGTGGAATATCAAGGCTTGCCAAGTAGCCAGACACCTTAACCCGCGCGCGCGGGGCTTTGTCATGCACCAGCGCTACGCCAGAGAAGGCGGGCGACGAACAACGCCTCCCCACCAACACACGGCCTTGTTTTTAACTGCAACGATACATGAAATTATCTTTACATAACAAACGGTTAGGGTATTTTAGCCCATGCTCTTTTAACTCATGTTCTTCTAACTCATGTAAAGACCGCCATTGACGGCAATCGTTTCACCGGTGATGTAGCCCGCACTGTCACTGGCGAGAAAACTCACCACAGCCGCAACCTCCGCTGGGGCTGCCATCCGGCCAAGCGCCACTCGCTCCAGCATCGCACTGCGCTGATCGTCGGTGAGGGCGTCCGTCATATCCGTATCGACGAAGCCAGGTGCCACCGCATTGACCGTGATATTGCGCGAACCTAACTCTGCTGCCAGTGAGCGAGTGAAGCCTTCCATGCCAGCCTTCGAGGCGACGTAGTTGCTTTGGCCAGGATTGCCCATCTGAGCGACCACAGAGCTCACATTGATCACACGCCCCCAGCGACTCTTCATCATGGCTCTCAGCAGAGGCTTGGTCAGGCGATACACGCTGGTTAAGTTGGTATCGATAACCGATGTCCATTCATCGTCGGACATGCGCAACATGAGGTTATCCCGGGTCACGCCAGCGTTGTGCACGACAACAGCTGGGTGGCCATGGTCCTGCTGCAGTTGCTTAACGGCGGCTTCGATGCTGGCCGGGTCGTCCACCCGCAACACCATGCCAGCGCCGTTGTCAGCCAGCCGCTCGCTGATCGCATCGGCGCCTGACGCCGAGGTTGCGGTGCCGACAACGTAAAAGCCATCGTTCACCAATGCGGCAGCGATCTCAACGCCGATACCTCGGCTGGCTCCGGTGACCAGAGCAATTTTCTTTTCGTCAGTCGAATCCATTGAAGCCACGAGTATTCCTTAATCAGCCAGGGCGGACGCGAGCGATGCACTATCGTTCACAGCCCGCCCGGTCAGTTGCTTGTTGATACGTCGGGCCAGGCCGGTGAGCACTTTACCGGGGCCACACTCGATGAAGGTGTCGGCACCGGCATCAGCCAGGGTTGTGACGCATTGCGTCCAGCGCACCGGCTGCGACAACTGAGCAACCAGCTTGGCGCGTAGCTCATCCGGGTTAGCAGCCGCGACAGCATCGACGTTATGAACAACCGGCACCGTGGGCATCGCCACCGCCACGCCCGCCAGTTCCTCAGCGAGCGCGTCAGCGGCACTGTTCATTAGGGCGCAATGTGAAGGCACACTGACCGCCAACGGCATCGCCTTGCGCGCGCCCGCGTCTTTGCAGGCGGCAATCGCTGCATCAACGGCGGCCGCGGCCCCGGCAATCACAATCTGACCCGGGGAGTTGTAGTTGGCAGCGGAAACGACGCCATCGACACCTGCGCAACACGCCTCCACTTCCGCGTCCTCGAGGCCAAGGATCGCGGCCATCGCGCCCTCACCAGCGGGCACCGATTGCTGCATCAGCTCGCCGCGACGACGAACGAGCCGCAACGCATCGGCGAATTCCAGACTGCCTGCACAAACCAGCGCCGAGTACTCTCCAAGCGAATGTCCGGCCATGCCCGAGGGGGTAGCTCCGCCCTCTGCAAGCCAGGCGCGGTAGAGCGCAACACTCGTCGCCAGCAGAGCGGGTTGTGTCGTTTCGGTGCTGTTCAACGCCGACTCAGGCCCAGCAGCGATCACATCGGATAGAGCGAACCCTAACGCCTCATCAGCCTCAGCGAGCGTATCGCGCGCAGCTGCGCTCGTCGCAATGATGTCGTCGAGCATGCCCAGCGACTGAGAACCCTGACCGGGAAAGACAAATGCAGTAGCCAAGTTTGACCTCACTTTGTAGTTGTTGTGTGTGCAGGCCGAACCCCAGGACTCGAGCCTCTGGTGCCGCCGGACGCTAGTCAGAACGCGTTAACGCCCGTTCGCAGCGAGCAGGCACATCGGTTGCGACCGCCATAATGGCCTGCCGCAGCGCCTCGGTGAACCCTTTCTCGCTCGTGCTGCCATGGCTCTTAACCACCACGTGCTTAAGGCCGACAAAAAACGCCCCATTGTAGCCGTCCGGGTCAATCTCGCTCGCCAATTGCCTGGCCGAGCCGCGCAGCAGCCAAAGACCAAGCTTCTCGAGCAGCGACATCTGCGACATTGTCTGGCGCAGCAGATGGGCAATCATGGACGCGGTGCCTTCAATGGATTTCAGCGCGACATTGCCGGTGAGCCCATCGCACACAACGACATCGGCAACGCCATCGAACAGCCGATTGGCTTCAACGAAACCTATGTAACCGTCGCCAAACTGCTCGACAAATCGCTCTGCTGCCTGGGCGAGTACATCCGGTCCCTTGCCAGCCTCTTCACCAATGTTGAGAAGGCCTATGCTCGGCTGGGCAATGCCACTGCAAGCGCTTGCGAGCACGCCGCCACACAACCCGAATTCCAGCAACTGGGATGCATCACAGTCAATGTTTGCCCCGAGATCCAGAAGCCATGCAGACCCCGATTTCGTTGGTAGCAACTTGGCAATCGCCGGACGAGAGATGCCGTCGATCGTGCCCAGACGCATTCGCGCCAACGCCATCAACGGCGCCGTCGGGCCAGCACTCACCATGGCATCACCCTCGCCGGCCGCCAGCCGCGCAAGCGCGATGTTCATGGAGGAATCCGGTTTCCGTCGCAACGCCGTCGACAGGGAATCGTTGTCATCGACGACGGTTGCGGCAGCAACAATGGCCATTTGCGGTGCAAGCTCGCATCCGGCCAGCTCATCGGGCAGACCCACCAGACTCAAACGCAGCTCTGCCGGCAGGTCTGGCCCGGCTAAAAGCGCATGACAAGCTCGCACTACCCCGGCAGCGCCAAGGTCTCCGCCCATAGCATCAATGATCAGGTGCATAAAACGCAGCCAGCAAAAAGCCCGGCGCCGGTTCCCCAGCGTCGGGCTTGATCGATTACCTCAGCAGCAACGTACGCAGACGACAGAGTTAGACCTCCGTGTCGCGGGTTGGTATCAGTCGTTCTTGAAAACGACTTGCTTGCCCTTGTAGAAACCATCGGCCGTAACATGATGACGAAGATGCGTCTCACCGGTCGTCGGGTCAATAGAGCGGGTGGCAGCCGTCAGTGAATCGTGGCTACGGCGGTTGCCGCGACGACGACGGGTGACTTTGTTCTTCTGTACAGCCATGTCAGTTCCTGGCGAGCAATTTGGGTGGTGGCAACGCAGTATCGGACCGGGGCCCAATTTGCGAGGCGCGAAGTCTACCAGCATGGGCAGAGGATTCAATTGCCTTTGTACACATGGCCCAGCAGTTCAAGCGCCAGGCGAGTCGTCAGTATCACTCTTGAGCTGCGCGAGCACCGAAAACGGAGATTCCGACTCTTCATCGGCAGTAAGAGGCTCCGCTGCTGCTGGATCCACATAAACCAGAGGCGGCATGCGTGGGCACTGATCGTCACCACACCGATCGACCGGCAGTGCCAGCAACAGCTCGTCTTCGATCAGCTCGGAGGCCAGCAGTTCGCCCGCATCCGCCATGATGACGTCACTGCGTTTACCCACCTGAATAGCCGCGGCTTCGGTATCGACAATCACAGCATCCAGCGATGCTTCTATCACTTGAGCCACCGGCTCCAAACAGCGCTGGCATTCGAGCGCCAGCTCGATGGATACCGTACCGCGGACGCGACACTGGCCGTGCTCATCCATGCGAAAACTCGCCTCGACATGGGCAGGTGAACCCAGCTGCGCGGCATCCGCGAGCCGGGACAAGGCCGCTGCGGCCACCCGAATCTCCAGATCAGCTTCGCGCCGGGCAAGGGCCCTGAACTCCAGATTCTGATCACCAACGCTCGCCGACACCATCCTCTCCCTGCGCCATCAGCGCGCAACTACGAACCGAGCGACATACCCGGAGTATCAAACTGACCACGATGAAAACACCGAACACCCCGCGAGGACAAACCAACAGACGGTGCACCTGTGGGCAAAACGCCTGTCATCCTGCAGACTGACTCAATGAACCTCATTCTTGCCTCATCTTCCGTCTACCGAAGGCAGCTACTCGAGCGCCTGGCGATACCGTTTTCCTGCCACTCACCGAATATCGATGAGTCCAGAAAACCCGGAGAGACGCCAATCGATCTGGTCACACGCCTGGCCAGGGAAAAAGCCGCAGCAGTACGGGCCACCCAGGCTGATGCTGTAATCATCGCTTCCGACCAGCTGGCCCACAACGACGGCGACGTGCTGGGCAAAGCAGGCACCATCGAGGCTGCGTGCGATCAGCTCGCGCGCCTGTCAGGGCGAGAAGTCGAGTTTCTTACTAGCTTGCATGTCAGCGATGCTGGCGGCGAAAGCGTCGCACACGTGGATACGACTCTGGTCCACTTCAGGCATCTCACGAGCAAGGAGATTAGCCGCTATGTCGAGCTGGAAATGCCGCTGGACTGCGCCGGCTCCTTCAAAAGCGAAGGCCTTGGTTGCACACTGTTCGAACGCGTCGACAACCGCGACCCTACCGCGCTCATTGGTCTACCGCTGATCGCAACCGCCAGCGCGCTACGCCGTTTCGGCATCGACCCCCTTCTCTGATCAAGCGCCTGCGGCGACTAAAAAGCCGGCGGCCGTTAGAAAGCCCGCGGCGAGAAATCAAAAGCCCACGCCCGGCTAAAGCTCTAGCCGACTAATCGTCTGCCAAAGTCGACCGGCAAACAGCGGGGAGAAAATCCCCGGGCGGCTCCGACTCGACAACCAGTTTTCGATCTGCCCAGGGCAGCGTCAGGCGCGCGGCATGCAGCGCCAGGCGCGAATGCTCGAGCTTACCAGCACCGTATTTGTCGTCACCCATCACGGGGTGCCCCGAATCCAGGCAATGCACCCTGATCTGATGCGTTCGGCCGGTGTGCAAAATGGCTCGGAGTAACGTCGCCTCGCTGCCAAATCGACTAATGACCTCGAAATCTGTCCGAGAAGCTTTGCCCTGGGCATCCACACGAACCCGCCGCTCGCCCTCGTTGGTCTCATACCGAAGCAGCGGTTTTTGCACTCGCCGCATGCGAGATGGCCAGTGTCCTCGCACCACAACGTGATAGTGCTTGCTAACGGTGCGGTCACGCAGGGCAGCAGAGAGCAGATTCAATGCAGACCGTTTGCGGGCAATGAGCAGCAAACCTGACGTGCCTCGATCCAACCGGTGCGCGAGCTGCAGATTTGGCTCATCCCGCGCGATGCGTAACGCTTCGATGACGCCCAGATCAACGCCGCTGCCGCCATGAACGGCAATTCCGGCGGGCTTATCCAGAACAAGCAAACCCGCGTCCTCAAAGACAATGGACTCGCACAGAAGATCACGAAGTCGGCGCGACGGTACAGCCACCGCCGGCTCCGGCGAGTCGTCTTGCCAGGGCGGAAGCCTGACCTTGTCACCAGCCTGCAGGCGGTGGGTAGGCCGCACGCGGCCACCATTTACCCTCACCTCCCCCTTGCGTAGCATGCGGTAGACGCGTGAACGGGGCACACGGCGGAGCCGCGCGAGTACAAAATTGTCGACTCGCTGGCCTGCAAGCTCAGCATCGATATCGATGAGTTGGACGCCCGGCATCAGACGCCGCGTCCGGCCGTGGTCAGCTGTGCGGCACAGCCGTTCGTCGGGAAAAAGTTACCGTTATTGAGGCACTTAAGTAACACTGCTATATTCCACCGAGAGTTTGCACCGATACTACTGCGCGAGCAGCATGCCGAAGGCGCGACTCTTACGCTAGAAGAGGACGCTACAAGAGGAAACTCGGACGTAGCTGCCCTAGTAAATGACAAGCCAGAGATCCGTACAGCAAAGCAAATCGACACCGCGGCCAGCGAGAACATCTGGCCCAACTCTGGACACACGTCGGCTTGTTGCCGGCCTGCCGCCATCGAAAGATGGCACTAAAGGGATGATCCTCTCAACGAGAGACACGCACGCAATACAACTGACATCTGTCACCTGCAAAGCAATCGCCTGAAGACAAACGGCCTGCCGCAGTGAGATGCCCAAACGAATCAGCAACCTCGTCACTACGTCCGCCTTTGTCACTGTGACTAGCGGTGAATCTAACCGTAGTAGCGATGGTTGAAACTGCCGATAACTGATTCCAATGGCAGCCCCTACGGCACCCGACAGTTTTCACCGGCATAGCCTGCGCAGCTGACGCCGCTCACATGAGTGTTCATCGATAGAACATTGAGCGGGATTTCAGGGCCCAACACGGTCACGTAGAGCAAACCTGCCTTTCATCGAGAGCAATCCACTTCGCGCCTCATCCGCTTTTCACAACGCGGACGTCGAGCGAAGCGAGACGATGTACGTTTGAACGAAAACTAATACCAATAACTGCGCGTAGTGATTCGCGGAGTATTCGACACAGAACATTTGCAACGGCAGCCCAGCAGTTGGGTTGGCGACGAGCCGCCGGGAGTAAACACCCGGCGCTGGTTCCAGCCAGACCGCCGTGCTGCCGAGACCGAGCAAGCCACTGCTCAAGCGAAAATGGCGATTGCCAGCAGCCTGCCTGCGGCACACTGATTGGCCCGGTCCGGATAGACAATGACCAGGCGTGCCCGAACAGCATTGCGCTGCGATGGCGCTCGCGCGGGCGTGCCTGGCGCACCCGACCGTCGAAAACTCCGTTCGCTATGCGAAACGGAAAACGCTATGAAAAGAATGCTTATCAACGCAACCCAACCAGAAGAGGTTCGGGTTGCCCTCGTCGATGGTCAGAAGCTCTACGACCTCGATATCGAAAACCGCAGCCGGGAACAGAAGAAAGGCAGCATCTACAAGGCGCGTATCACGCGCGTTGAGCCTAGCCTGGAGGCGGCGTTCGTCGACTTCGGCTCTGAGCGCCACGGCTTTCTGCCACTGAAAGAAATCAGCCGGGAGTACTTCACCAAGAAACCAGACGATATCGGCGGCAAACTGAACATCGCCGAGCTGGTTAAAGAAGGTACCGAGATACTCGTCCAGGTGGACAAGGAAGAGCGCGGCACCAAGGGTGCTGCGCTGACCACGTTTATCAGCCTTGCCGGTCGCTACATGGTGCTGATGCCAAACAACCCGCGCGCTGGCGGTATCTCCCGCCGCATCGAGGGTGACGATCGCACCGAACTGCGCGAGGCCCTGGCCACGCTCGAGATTCCCAAAGGCATGGGTGTGATTGTGCGCACCGCCGGGGTCGGCCGCAGCGAAGAAGAGCTGCAGTGGGACCTCAACTACCTTCTGCAACTGTGGGACGCCATCAGCCGTGCGACGTCTGAAGAACGCGCGCCAAAGCTCATCTACCAGGAAAACAACGTCATCCTGCGCGCGCTGCGCGACAATCTGCGGCGCGACATCGGTGAGTTGCTCATCGACGGCAAAGAAGCCTATGAGGAAGCGAAGAGCTTCATCGATGACGTGATGCCGAACTACCAGCAGCGGGTCAAGTATTACGACGATCCGATCCCGCTGTTTTCTCGTTACCAGATCGAAAGCCAGATTGAGACCGCGTTCCAGCGCGACGTTCGACTGCCCTCGGGTGGCTCGATCGTCATCGATCCGACAGAAGCCCTGGTGTCCATCGACATCAACTCAGCTCGCGCCACCAAGGGCGCAGACATCGAGGAAACCGCACTCAACACCAACCTCGAGGCCGCCGACGAGATCTGTCGCCAGCTGAGACTGCGCGATATGGGCGGCCTGATCGTCATCGACTACATCGATATGTCGAGCAAGAAGAATCAGAAGGCTGTTGAAGAACGTATGCGCAAAGCGCTCGATGCCGACAGGGCTCGAGTGCAGATCAGCCACATTTCCCGTTTCGGTCTGATGGAAATGTCGCGCCAGAGGCTGCGCCCGTCCCTTGGCGAGCTGACCATGATCACCTGCCCTCGTTGCGAGGGTGAAGGCCGGATCCGAGATACCAAATCTCTGGCACTGGCCATTCTGCGTTTGCTCGAGGAAGAGGCGCTCAAAGAAGGCAGCACCCAGGTACGAGCCCTCGTGCCTCTGGAGATATCCGCCTATCTTCTCAATGAGAAACGCACGGATGTGGCGTCCATCGAAAGCCGAACCGGCACCCACATCGTCATCGTTCCAGACGTCAATATGGAGACGCCCCAGTACGACGTACAGCGTATTCGCGACGAAAACGCCACGTCTGAACTGGCGGTACCGAGCTACGAACTGGCACCTGCCAATACCGCCGAGATTGCAGCGATCGAAGGTGATGACGCCGCCACACCGATTGAAACCGCATCAGTAAGCGCGATTCCACACACAAGCCCGGCGCCAAAAGCTGCGCCAGCGGCGGCTAATACAGAGCCGGATGGTGCAGCCAAGACGGCGGCGGCGCCAGCGCCGGCGAAAAGCACGCCGCAACCAGTTGCGTCGCGCACGTCTGAGTCTTCCAGTCTTCTCAAGCGAATTGCGGCAAGCCTCTTCGGCACCGCAGCCGTAGCCGATGCACCACAGGCAGCACCGGCTAAAGCGCCCAAGGACAACCGTCCCGCGCGCGGCGACAGCAAAGCTCGCAGCGAGCGCAGCAAAGACGACAGCCGTCGTGATAACCGCTCGAACCAGGACGGCGACAGCGCTCGTTCGGGAGGCGGACGCAACCGCAATCGAAACCGAGACGACGACAGCCAGCGTCGCGGCAAACGCAGCGAAGGCCAGGCCCGAGGTGGTGAGCAAAAGACCGATCGTGGCGAAGGGGCATCACGCAAGCGATCAGATCAGCGCTCGGACGAGAAATCACGAGGTGGCGAGAGCCGCGGACCAAACCGGTCTGAACGTGATGCGTCTCGCTCCCGCTCAGAAGGAAGCTCGCGTGGACGTGCGTCAACATCGGACGAGGGCTCAAACAAGTCCCAATCCGAGGGCAAAGCCGCCCAGAATGCTGCCGAGGAAGCGCGCCAGCGTAAACGTGCCGACATCGCGCGGGCCGAAACCGACGCTCGCAAAGATGATATTGCAGCGTCAAAACGACGGCCGCCCCGAAACCGCGAAGCGGAGATTGCGGAAGCCAAGCCGGAACCTCGCTCTACCTCGGTTACCCGTGTAGAGCCTGCGCCGAAAGCAGCCGCGGCTGAGGCGAATGCGCCGGAGGCAAAGACACCGGAAGCAAGTAAACCTGCGGAGACAACAACGGCCTCCCCCGCGCCAGATGCCAAGCCGTCAAAGCCGGAATCGACTGCTTCCCGGAGCAAGTCGACGAGCGAGACGAGCGAGCAACAGACGGAGAGCGTTGCGGAGAAAGCTCCGGCCACTGAGCCCGCCAAGCCAAAGACGCCGCTACGTGCAGCGAACGATCCTCGCGAAGTTCGTCGACGTCAGCGTCAGGAAGAGCTGAAACAACAGGGCGTCATCAGCGGCAATACCGACTAGCAGTCCTCGCGCATCCGGTGGTTTTAGCAGCACAGCGAACCGCCGGATGCGATCCGCAGAGCCTGATCGCGCGACACAGCCTTGGGCCTGCGGATGGGCCGTCTTCAGCGGGCGCTGACGACGCTTGGTTCCTGCTGCAAACGAATGCCGAACTGCGCCTCAACGTCGCTTCTTATCTGCTCAGCAAACTCGAGCACGTCCTGCGCTCGGCGCCCCTCTGGGTTGATCAATACCAGCGGCTGGCGGTGCCAGACACCCAAGCGCCGTGCGCGAGCATCGGCGCGATCTTTATAGCCACAGCGCTCGATCAGAGCTGCTGCGGGGACTTTCCAATCGCCTGAGGCCTGCTCGAATCCGGGTAGCCCAGGCGCTGCCCTGGACAGGCTGCGCCACTGCGTGGCGGTCAACGTTGGGTTGTGGAAGAAACTGCCGACGTTCGGGACAGCTTTCGGATCTGGCAGCTTTCGCCGGCGAATTCGAATGACCGCTTCCATGATGGCGCGAACCGACGGCCCGGCAGCCATCGCAGCCAGTTCTTCGGACAATCCGGCGTATGTCAACTTTGGTTGCGGCGTCGTGCTGAGCCTGAGCGTCAACCGGGACACGATCAGCTCCGGTTTGCGCTTGAACAGCGAGGTTCGGTAACCAAACTCCAACTCATCGCGCGCGAGTTCACCCCAACTCGCTGACGTAGAGTCGAAGACTTCCACACGCTCCAGGCAGTCGCTGAGTTCGACACCGTAGGCTCCGATATTCTGAATCGGCGCGGCTCCTACCGAGCCAGGAATCAGCGCCAGGTTCTCAATACCCCACAGGCCTTGCGCTACGCATCGACGAACGAGTTCATGCCAGCCCAAACCCGCATCGACGGTGACGAGCACTTCGCGCCCTACCCGCTCAAAACGGATGTTACGGGTTTGCCAGCGCGCGACTGTGGCTTCTAACCGCTCCGGCAGAAGAACGTTAGACGCTTCACCCAGAACGATCAGTCGCTGACTATCGTCTCGACATCGACGCACAACAGCCGGCAGATCGTCGATTTCTCTGAGGCCGATGAGTTCTCGGGCGATACACGGCGTCGCCAGAGCATTCGACACGGGCGCATCCGTTTGTCCGGTCATCGCTGGCCGCTCAGCCAGCGAAAAGTCAGGTTTATGCGTTCGCTGGCAAACCTCGTGTCCTCGAAGCTCGCTTGAGGATTAGCGTCAGACTTTGGCTTGAGCCGCGGCGCTTTGGGCAGCGCGTGCAGGTACTTGTCCTGAAAACCAGGCGGCATGAACACTAGTGATCCATTTGCCAGGGTCATCGATTGGATCGGGCCGGGTTTGGCTGGGCTTGTTGGCGCCAGCGCAGACGGCTTGAGACGAGTTGTAAAGCGGCGCGCGCAACCCAGGCTGAGCGATGCGATACCGCCACGCACTCCAGCCTCGTCATCGCTATGCCAACCCATGTAGTCCTGCCCGTCCCGATATCGGTTCAGCAGCACAAAATTAAAAGGCTGCTCAAACTGCTCACTGAGCCGCGTGCGAATCTCTGCGAGGTTGGAAGGCCAGCCTTCCGCCCGGTGATCCAGACCGGAGTAACGGTAACTTAAGCCCGAGTCTCCGAACCATGCCGTGAGCCTCGGGACCGAAATGCGCCGGCCGTACATCACAATCTCCTCACGGTGCCAGGTGCACGAGCGCTGCAATTGCGAAAACAGCCGATTTGCGTGCGCTTCATCTAACCAACTGTGATCAAGCGTATGGGTGAGCGCATGGGTGAGCGACGGTGCGTGCTCATCGCGACCGGAGGACTCCACTTCATGCAATTGCTTTGTAGCCTTCAAGCCATGCTCCCGTGTTGATGCCTGTGCTGCGCGTGGACGTGGTGACGAGCTGTTCCCCGCCCCGGCCTGCTGCTACAAGCTCTGTATAATACGCGAGCGCAATACAAACCTCGCAGAGCATGCTCGCCGCCAGCGCGAAGGCGCGAGAATCACCTGCTGTGTCTCAAAAGACATAACGGTTTGAGCACGCTCGACCCGAGCTTACTTACTGACGAAAAGGCAACATCACATGCAGATTAAAGACACCGTCGCCGTTATCACCGGCGGCGCATCAGGACTCGGACGAGCCACAGCAGAACGGCTGGTGGCAGCCGGCGGCAAAGTCGCGCTGCTGGATTTGAACGAAGACCTGGCGAACGCAACCGCTGCGGAATTGGGGGGCGACGCCAAAGCTTACGCCGTCAACGTAACGGAAGCCGACTCCATCGTTACGGCGCTCGATCAGGTCATGGAAGATTTTGGTGCCATCCACATCAACGTGAATTGCGCTGGCATCGGTGCCGCCTCGCGCACCGTCGGCAAAGACGGCGCCATGAAGCTGGACTATTTCAACTTTGTGGTTCAGGTGAACCTGATTGGCACGTTCAACACGCTGAGCCAGTGCGCAGCACGCATGCAGCTCAATGAGCCGGTTAACGAAGATGGCGAACGCGGCGTAATCATCAACACCGCATCGGTCGCCGCCTTCGATGGCCAGATTGGCCAGGCCGCGTACAGCGCGAGCAAAGCTGGTGTCGCAGGCATGACGCTACCGATTGCGCGCGATCTGTCCCGTATCGGCGTGCGCATCTGCACGATCGCTCCGGGCATATTTGAAACGCCAATGATGATGGGCGCACCTGATCAGGTGCGGCAACCGCTCATCGACATGGTGCAGTTTCCCAAACGCCTGGGAGAAGCGCCTGAGTTTGCGCTGTTGTCCCAGCAGATCGTCGAAAACCCCTACCTAAACGGTGAGACGATTCGCCTCGACGGCGGCATCCGCATGCAACCCAAGTAGCCCGCGCGCAGCGAGTGTTCGGCCGAGCTTCGCGGCTCGGCCGCATGCTCAGGGGCGCAGCAGAAACTCTTTCAAGAGCGCCGCGATGACAGCCGGTTTCTCCAGCGCAACATCGTGGTACTCCCCTGCCAGCACAGCCACCTCTGCCTCCGGCACCACCTCAGCTAGCGTTTTGGCGGCGCTCACGGGAATCAATTTGTCCCGCTCCCCAAAGATACCGAGCAGCGGTTTGCCCGTCGCGGCGAGCGCGCGATAGCGATCAAGTTGATCTGCCATCGGGTAGTGGCGCAACGTGCTCAATAACGCGCTGTAGTAACCGGAGTAGCGCGCTTGATCGGCCATTGCCTCGTCGATCCGCGCTTTCAAATCAGCGTCATCGGTGGTGAGGCCACCGCCCTCAACAATTCCTTTGCGCGCAAAAACGTGGAAGAACCAGTCGCCAATGATCGGAACACCAACTATGCCTGGCACGCTGCCACTCGTGAGTGACAGTCCCGCCGGCACCATGGCCACCACTCGCCGAACGCGCTGAGGGCTATGCGCGGCGTAGTCGACAACCATCGCGCCACCCATCGAGTTTCCTACGAGGTCCACAGGCTTGGTAATGTCGAGCGCATCGAGCAGGTCGTCGAACTGCCGATTGTAAAGGGCCGGAGTGTGGTCCGAGTCAGGTCTATCCGAGTACCCACGTCCGAAGCTGTCGATGACAATGACGCGCAGACCTGCCGCCGCAAGCGCCGGCTCGATATCGTCATACATCCAGCCGGCATAGGAGAAGCCGTGGACGAGAATCACCGGTTGGCCATCCTCTGGACCGCTAGCTCGATAGCGAACATAGCCATCTGACAAGCGAACAAAGTCGCCGGGAAGCGTCGCGCGCACGGCATCTGACAAGCGCGTCTTGTTGATGTCTGCCAATAGGTACGGCAGCAATACCGCGAGCAGAAGAACAATCAGTACCAGCACCCATTTTCCCATTGTCCGCTCCCATCAAGCTCTTCCAGGGTTTAACAACAACCCGCCAACTCGCGCGTCGTCAGCTGCGTAGCGCAGCCAGAACTCGCTCAAGGTCTTCGGGGCTATCCACACCCGCCGGCACGGTCTCGCAAGCGCTGGCAACCCGAATCTTCATATCAGCGGCCAGAATGCGCAGTTGCTCGAGTTTTTCCAGACGCTCAAGCGCAGCCATGGGCATGTCAACGAAGCGCCGCAAGGCGGATATGCGGTAGCCGTAGATACCGATATGTCGTTGCCAGGGGCCATGCTTCTCAACCGGCGTGGTCTGGTCGCGATCATAGGGAATGGCGGAACGAGAGAAATACAGGGCAAGCCCCGAATCGCTGGACACCACTTTGACAACATCTGGGTTGGCAAGGTCAGAGGCACTCAGAATGGGTGTCGACAACGTTGCAACGTTCGCTTCGACCAGCAAATTCGCTACCTGATCGATAACCGCCGGCGGTATCAGGGGCTCATCGCCCTGCACGTTGACCACAAGTGAATCGGATGCCCAGCCTCGCAGCGCAGCAACTTCCATAACACGATCGGAACCGCTCTCATGGTCGGCTCGAGTCATCTGCGCATCAAAGCCCGCGGAGGTCACACACTCAGCGATACGCTCATCGTCGGTGGCGACGACCACCTCGCGCGCCGCGCTCATATGGACCTTGTCCAGAACTCGCAAAATCATCGCGCGGCCCGCGATATCCGCCAACGGTTTTCCCGGCAATCGAGTCGAGGCGTAACGCGCCGGAATGACGACATTGAAGCTCACGCCGGCTCACCAATGGTGACGCCATGGCCTTCAAGAACCGAAGCAAGCTCCCGCTCCAGAGTCACCGGCACCGCGAGTTCTACCTGCAACGAAAAATAGGCGCGGTCGTGTGGCAACTGACCGTTATCGAGCAGCGCCCGTACCTTCGTTGCGTCTTTCTCCGTCATCACGATGACGTCGCCGCTCGGGACATCAAGATCAGCTGCAACAAAATCATGGTGATCGGGAAACTGGCGCAGACCCGCAACTAAGCCCAGCTCGGTCAATGTGGTTAGAAAACGCGCGGGGTTACCAATGCCAGCCACCGCCTGCACCCGGGGGTAGCGCTTGACGAACGCGTCGGGCGCAAGTTCTTCACCAGTGACCAGGTGCGTAAAGGAACACGGGATTACACTGGCAACATGGCATTCATCTATTCCGGCGAGCCCAGCGGGAGATCCGCCTACCGCTACGAGCATATCCACAGAATCGAGGCGCGAGCGAGGCTCGCGCATTGGGCCCGCAGGAATGGGCAACCCGTTGCCGAGCCCTCGTTCACCGTCGATCATGACGATCTCAATGTCTCGTCCCAACGCGTAGTGTTGCAAACCGTCGTCACTGACGATGACGTCGCACTCGTGATCCGCGAGCAACGACTTCGCCGCTGCCACTCTGTCCGGATCAATAACAACCGGTGCACCCGAGCGATTCGCCAGTAGCGGCGCTTCGTCACCGGCTTCCGCCGGAGAACTGGAACTAGTCACGAGCATCGGATAGCGCGTCGCCTTGCCGCCATAGCCTCGAGACACAACACCGGGGTTGAAGCCCCGGCTACGTAGCCAGTGCACAAGGAAAATCACAAACGGAGTCTTGCCGGTACCGCCCGCGGTGATATTGCCGACAACGATCACGGGGACAGGTGCACGCCAGACTTCGCGCTTGCCTGTGAGAAAGCTCTCCCGCCTCGACGTGGCAATTCGCTGAGCCAGCTTTCCCAAAGGCCACAGCAGCTTTGGCCAGAACGCACCCGAATACCAGGCCCGGGCAAAGCGACCGTTCGAACCTGTGGGTACTGAGGCAGATTTACTCTCAACGCCCGTACCAGCCGCATCAGCAGACGCTTTGCCCGATAGCTGGCCGAGGAGCCGACCACCGCGAGCGCCTTTCTTACGCTTGGTTTTAGCAGGCTTGGAGAACTGGGCTTTGTGCAACGCCGCGTAGTGACCATCCAGCGCGAGCAGCTCTTCATGGCTGCCGCTTTCAACAATGCTGCCCTGATCAAGCACCATAATTCGATCCGCGCTCTCAATCGTCGACAGCCGATGCGCGATCACAAACGTTGTTCGGCCCTTCATTACCTCATCTAAAGCTTCCTGGATGTGGCGCTCAGATGCCGTATCCAGTGCAGAGGTTGCCTCATCCAGAATGAGAATGGGCGCATCCTTCAGCAATGCCCTCGCGATGGCGACACGTTGTCGCTGACCTCCGGACAACAGGACACCGTTGTCGCCCAACAACGTCTGCAGACCATCGGGCAGATCAGTGAGAAACGCGGCGACATGGGAGCGACGCACCGCATCATCCAGGCGAGCCTTTTCTGCGCCCTCGAGCATGCCGTAGGCAATGTTTCTCTCGAGCGTGTCGTTGAACAGCGTGACTTGCTGGGTGACCAAAGCGATCTGCCGTCGCAGAGACGCCATCTGGTAACTACTCAAGACTTCACCATCGAGCAATATCTCGCCGCTCGTGGGTTCGTAGAACCTCGGTATGAGGCTGACAAGAGTCGACTTGCCACTGCCAGATTTACCAACCAGCGCAACGGTCTGGCCAGGTTCGACATCAAAATCGATGCCTTCAAGCACCGTGGTCTTGCTACCGGCGTAGCCAAAGCCAACGTTGCGAAAGCTGACCCGTCCCGTCACCCGTTCAGTGCTGAGGGTGCCTTCATCGCTCTCGCGTTCTTCGTCGAATTGAGCGAATACATCCTCAGCTGCAGCGAGCCCGCGCTGTAGACGGGCGTTGATTTCCGTCAGTTTTTTGATGGGCCTGGCAAGCAATCCGGCAAGGCCGAGGAACGTCACCACATCGCCGGCGCTCATCTCACCCGCAATCGACGGGTTGTACAACAGCGCAACGAGCAGAGCCAGGGCAGCGGCAATCAACACTTGAATGATCTGCGTGCTACTCGCCTTGGTTAACACCATCTTCAGATTCTGACGGGTATTGGTTTCGCTGGCGGAGGTAAATCGGTCCCGCTCGTAGGGCTCACCACCAAAGGTGCGAATGACGCGATAGCCGGACACGAGCTCGGATGCAACGTGGGTGACGTCGCCCATAGAGTTTTGAATACGCCGGGAGATTCGTCGGAAGCGGCGGGATGCAATCGCGACGATAGAGCCTACGATGGGCGCGATGGCCACAAAAATCAGTGTCAGCTTCCAGCTGATCAACAGCATGCCCGTGAAGAATACGATGACTTTGCCACCGTCCTGGATCAGCGAGCGCAACGCCTCGGTTCCGGTGTCGCGCATCTGTGCCACGTTGAACGTGATTCGGGACACAAGATGTCCCTGGGAGCTGTTGTCAAAATAGGACGACGGCAGATCAAGCAGCTGTTCAAACAGCTCGGTTCGCAGCGCATGGACAACAGAAAAAGAAATGCGAGACAGCAGAATCTCACCAACCACTTCGCCGAACGCTCGCGCAACGGCAAGCCCGAAGATCATTAATGGAATGAGATAGAGCGTGTCATCAAAGTCGCTGCCTTCAGTTCCGATTTGCTGGAACGACTCAACCAGATCACCAAAGATGAACGCGAAGTAGCTCTCCGCGCTGCTGCCGATCAGGAAAAACAGCGTCGCCACCAGAAACATAAACCAATGCGGCTTTACGTAGCTCAGTAGCCGCTTATAGGTCGCCCAATCGCTGGTCTGGGTGCCGGTGGCCTCTTGAGGAGACTGTGGCTGAGTCTGATCTTCGGCGGCGGCGGGTTGCGCTGCCAGCTCGGTCTGTTCTGAATCATTCGCCGACAAGACTCAATCCCCGCCGGTACGCAGATTTCCCGCGTGCGGCGAGATCCGGACAAACGATTTCATCAGCCCTCATCTTCCGGAGCGGTGGTTGTGATCGACAGCCGAGTCAGTCCGAGTCGGCCAGCTGCATCCATGGCGCGAACAACGCTCTGGTGCGAGGCGTTGGCATCGGCTGTGATGATCAGGGACTTGCTCGAATCGCCTTCGGTTGTGGCCTCCAAAGCGCGCATCAACGTCTGAAGTTGTTTGTTGGCAACCGACTGCCCGTTGATGGCGTAGCCACCACTTCGATCTATCGCGATCTCCACCACATCCGGGTCTCGCTCTGACGCTTCGCCCTGCGCTTCCGGCAGATCAATCTTGAGCTGAGTCTCGCGAACGAACGTCGTGGACACCATGAAGAAGATCAGCAGCAGGAACACCACATCAATCAGTGGCGTAAGCTCAACCGAGGCTTCAAATCTGTTACCGCGTCTAAACTTCACAGCCGCGGATCGTCGCCTTGCTCACCGGTCATGATATCAACCAGTTTGCTGGCCTCCTGCTCCATGACCACGACGAGTTCGTCGACGCGCCGGAGCAGGAAACGGTGAAAGATGATGGCGGGAATCGCAACAACCAGACCCGCAGCCGTGGTGATGAGCGCTTCCGAGATGCCGCCAGCGAGCGCATTGGCGTTGCCTGCCCCTTCGCGCATCAGCTCCGTGAACACGCGCACCATGCCGACCACGGTGCCAAGCAACCCGAGCAGAGGTGAAATCGAGGCGATGGTTCCGAGTGCCGTGAGGTAACGCTCCAGCTCGTGTGTGGCCTGGCCCGCCGCCTCTTCCATCGCCTCTTTCATGACGTCTCGGCCGCGCTTTGCATTTGAGATGCCAGCGGCAAACACCTGACCCAGAGCGTTACTGGACCGCAGCTCCCGAATCTTCTGCTGATCCATCTCGCGGTTCTTAAGCCGCGCCCAGACTTCGGCTAACTGATTTCTCGGCGCAACTCGATTGCGCTGAAGCGTCCACAGTCGCTCCGCTGCAATAGCAGCAGCAACCACACTACACAGCAGCAGAGGCACCATGAGCCAACCGCCCGCCTGAACCATCTCTAGCACGTTATGCGCTCCTGACTATCCTGATTCGTCATATCCATTCGCTCTCTTTCGTTGCCTTGGCTGCACACAAACGACAGCAGCCAGCGGGCGCCGGCCTTCTGCCGTGCCAAATCACATTCAACAGACTGTAATCATAGTAGCCAGGGCCCGGCATCACGACCTGTTAAGGGCGGCTTACCAACTGCAACCACGGGCCGCAATCGGCCACCGGGACAGCACCTCACCATTTCGGTGCAACCAGGCGTAATCGTAAAGGTTTATGGTTGGATCACAATGGGGGGCGATGAACTGAAGGCGCTCGCCGAGCAGCGGTTCCTGGCTGCCTTTGGCGGGAATCAGGATTCCGTGCTCATCACCACCAAACACAAACCTCGCACCGGCCAGGGAGCAAGGTTCCGGCGCTACCGAGTCACTGGCGAATGACTTATAACCGCCATCCACCGTAACGGTTTTGCTTGTTGGCTCGCTGATAACGCTACACAAGACGGTCAACGCCGGCTCGAACGCCTCAAATTGCTCCGTTGTCGCGCCGCCGATGATTCGATACTCCTGGTCCATCACCGCATAGCTACCGACCTGGAGATCCGTCAGGCGCGTCACACCTACATCGATATCGAATGTGCCGGTGCCAGCGCCGGTGACGACCCTTGGCGTAAGCCCTTCCGCATCGAGCAGATCCAGACGCTTGCTCACCGTCTCCCACAGGGACAGAGAAGCATCTCGTCGCTCGGCAAAATCCGCAATGTGCTGTACGTGCCCTGCGTAATGTTGGATGCCCTCGTACCTCAGACTTGGGTGCTCCTCTGCCACGCGCGCGAGCGCCAGCATCAGCTTGTCGTCACGCGTCCCCGTTCGCCCCATGGCAACATCCAGATCTATGACCACGCCCAGCTCAGCACCGGCTTCACCGGCAGCCTCGGCCAAACGGGACAACCCCAGTTCGCTGTCGACGACAACCGCCAGATCAACACCTCGCTTCGCCACCATCTGCGCCAGCAAGCGCAATTTGCCCGCATCCAGAACAGCCGATGTAACCAGTATGGAGCCTACGCCGGCATAGCCTTGCACCAACGCCTCCGATGGCTTTGCACAACAGATGCCAATCGCACCGAGCTCGATCTGTCGTTTCGCAAGTGGCGGACACTTGTGCGTCTTGCTGTGTGGGCGAGCGCCTTTGCCATGATCACGCAGATGCGCAGCCATACGCGCAAGGTTGCGCTCCATCACGGCTTCATCAATCAGCAGTGCAGGGGTTGGCAAATCAGCTAGCGTGAGGCCAGCCGGAGCAGGTTCGGGTTCGGTCGGGCGAGCAAGCAGCTCATCAAGCATGCTCTGCCAGATCATGGGGTTGGATGCGCTCACAAAGACTCCTGCTCGACTGACGAGCGCTCAATCGAGAGCGCCTGGATATCAGCGCAGTCTACCCGTCGCCACCGCCTTGCGGGAGCTTCAGCGGTGTTTCTTCTAGGGCTTTGGGTACATCAAGCGTCAACAGGCCTTACGCCGTGGCGTAGGCTCATCTGGCCCAGACCAGGCTACTTCGTCTTCTTGATCGGGACGACCGTGGCACTTGGCTCGTTCTTCAGATAGAACTCTTCGTAGCAGAAGTTAGTAGCTTCGACGAAGCCTTTCACGCTACCGCAGTCGAAACGTTTGCCGGAGAACTTATAAGCGATCACGCAGCCCTCTTTGGCTTGCTGCAACAGCGCATCGGTGATCTGTACTTCGCCGTTTTTGCCAGGCTCCGTGTTCTCGATGATGTCGAATATATCCGGGGTCAGAATATAGCGACCGATGATCGCCATGTTCGACGGCGCGTCTTTCGGGTCAGGCTTCTCAACCATATCGGTTACGCGGAAAATATTGTCGGTCAACGCTTCGCCGGCGATAACGCCGTACTTGTTCGTCTCATCCTTCGGTACTTCCTCGATCGCGACAATGCTGCAGCGAAACTGGTTGTACAACTTCGCCATTTGCGCCAGCACGCCAACGCCTTCACCAAAGCAGAGATCATCCGCCAGAACCACACCAAACGGCTCATCACCCACCAGCGTTCTGCCGGTCAGGATTGCGTGGCCGAGGCCTTTCATTTCAATCTGCCGGGTATAGGAGAACGTACACTCATCAATCAGCTTACGAATGCCTTCAAGCTGCTTTTCTTTGCCACTGCCCTGAATCTGATGTTCCAGCTCGTAGCTGACATCAAAGTGATCTTCCAGCGCGCGTTTACCACGGCCGGTGACAAAGCCGAGGTCTGACAGACCCGCTTCGTGCGCCTCTTCGACCGCGTATTGCACAAGCGGTTTATCGAGAATAGGCAGAATCTCTTTCGGCATAGCCTTGGTGGCAGGCAGAAAACGGGTGCCGTAACCGGCCACTGGAAATAAGCACTTCTTGATCATGTCACGTCCTGATTTGAGCACGAGTCGAGGATGCCGCAGATGGTAGGACGCCTAGGCGGCCGATGGCTGCGATTGCGTCACATTATCGACCCTTGCACGCTCTCGACCAACCGGCAAAACGTAACGATTACGTATACGCGGCCCATCCACGCCCCGTTTTGGCGCCGACGAATTCAATCAGGCGGATTGACGACCTAACCTGGTGCGCGCTTGAGTCAGGCAGCCAACTTGTGACCCGCCAAGTGTTATAGCTCGCCATCGGTTCGGACAATGTGCCGACGCGCATGGCTGGAGCACACGACGCCTTTCCATGGTTACACTCCACTCATGAGAATTCTCGTCACAGGCAGCTCGGGACATCTCGGCGAGGCACTGGTACGGTCGCTGCGACATGCCGGCCACACAACCGTCGGCCTGGATGTGACCGAGTCACCGTTCACGGACCATGTCGGCTCAATCTGCGATGCGGCCGCGGTTCAAACGTGCATGCAGTCCATCGATGCGGTGCTGCACACAGCAACCCTGCACAAACCCCACGTCAGCACACACACGCGTCGCGACTTCATCGACACCAACATCACCGGCACTCTGAACCTGCTCGAAGCCGCTGTTGAAGCGTCGTGCGAGGCCTTCATCTATACGAGCACCACCAGCGTATTTGGCGATTCGATGCGCCGGACAGCAGGCGAACCAGCTGCCTGGGTAACCGAGCAATTGCATCCGAAAGCCAAGAACATCTACGGCGTCAGCAAAGCAGCAGCTGAGGATCTTTGCGAGATGTTCCACCGCAACACCGGGCTACCTTGCGTGGTACTCCGCACGTCGAGGTTTTTCCTGGAGGCCGACGATGACAAGGGCAGGCGTGCATCGTTTGATGATGACAATCTGAAAGTCAACGAACTGCTGTTTCGGCGTGTGGATCTGCAAGACATCGTAGCAGCGCATGAGCTGGCGATATCGAAAGCCCGTGCACTCGGCTTTGAGCGGCTGATCATCTCCGCGACCACACCCTTTCAGGAAAGCGATGTCGCCGAACTCGGTGTTAACGCGAGGGCGGTTCTGGAGCGCTACCTGCCAACGTACACAGACGAGTTCGAAAAACGCGGCTGGACCATGCTCCCAACTATCGACCGAGTCTATGACAACACAAGGGCGCGATCAGTATTGAACTGGCAGCCCCGCTACGATTTTGAATCCGCGCTCGAGCGACTGGCCCACGGTGAAGATTTTCGCAGCCCCCTCGCGCGGACGGTGGGCGTCAAGGGCTATCACGACACTGCTTTTACCGACGGACCATACCCTGTCGGTGACTTCTAGCGGTCAGGGTGCGAACAGGGGTATCGGCTTCATATGGCAGCGCTCGTATAGAACACTCGTGGGCACCTGAGATGGACATTCAGTAGCCTGTGTCTTTACTCGCTTCTTGCTCGGTTCTTGACCGTTCTCTAAAAGCATCCGGCTTGTCACAGCGCAGGAAACGCTCTCACAGGAATCAGGAGGAGGATCACGCGAAGTCTTCGCTCGCCTCCTCCCGGAGCAGCGCGAGCAAATGCTGGCAGATTGCCCTACCCGTCTTGACCTGTTCGGGCGACCGACGCCTGGTGGATCTGATTTGCCGGGACAAGCGAGAGGCCGCATCCAGATGCTGCGCCGCGACGGGGCTGCGCGGCTCGCGTTGTATGCCAGGGCACTTGCCAACCCTCACAGCGGGCAACGGCGCAACCGTGACACGCACATCGCGAACCCGATCCCGCGGTGCAACCGAACGGCGTCTATTTACAGGCCCATCCACACGCTCGTCTGCGGACGCATCTCTTCTTGCATCGAGAGATGCATCTCTTGATGCAACGGGAGATGCATCTCTTGATGCAACGGGAGATGCGTCCAACGTCAGATCATCTGGCCCATCAAGACCGGGGAGCGACAGTTGAGGGCAGTATTTGCCGCCGACATTGGCATCCCGTTTGGCATCTCCGGTGGATCTTGGTTGTACTGACATGGGCTCCATAAGCGAATCCTAGCGAATACTGTATATACATACAATACCTCATGGACCGCTCAGCGATGGCCGCCCGAACACCCGCAACGCAGCGATCCACAGCGCAGCGGAGTGCTCAGGCATACTCGTCAGGCAGACTGCTCACCTGGCGCCGGTGCTCGGCACGTGAACGCGAACTCACCTTTTTCGACGCCGATTTCTATCACCGAACCGGGTGGAAAGCGTCCAAGCAATAGCTCACTGGCCAAAGCGTTCTCGATCTGCCGCTGTATCACGCGCTTGAGCGGTCTTGCGCCATACACGGGGTCGTAGCCCTGCTCCACCAACTGCGCGAGCGCCGCATCCGAAATCTCGATACTGAGATCCTGCTCGACTAGACGCGCGGACAGCTCATTGAGCTGAAGCCCGGCGATCGCTCCCATTTCTTCTTTCGCAAGAGGATGGAACACGACCACATCATCGATGCGGTTGATGAACTCAGGCCGGAAGTGTTGGCCGACCACGCCCATTACCGCGTCGTGGATATCGTCACCTTTACCCTGCTCGGTGAGCGATTGGATGAGCTGAGAGCCCAGGTTCGATGTCATCACCAACACAGTGTTCTTGAAATCGACCGTGCGTCCATGACCATCCGTGAGCCGCCCATCATCCAGAACCTGGAGGAGGATATTGAAGACGTCGGGATGCGCCTTTTCCACTTCATCCAGCAGAATCAGGGAGTACGGCTTTCGGCGCACGGCTTCTGTGAGGTAGCCGCCCTCTTCGTAGCCGACATAGCCCGGAGGTGCGCCGATCAGTCGGGCAACCGAGTGTTTCTCCATAAACTCCGACATGTCGATGCGCACCAGAGCATCCCTCGATTCAAAGAGCTCCATCGCCAGCGCCTTGCACAGCTCCGTCTTACCCACGCCGGTAGGCCCGAGAAACAGGAACGAGCCGTTCGGTTTGTTGGGATCGGAGAGTCCAGCGCGTGATCGTCGCACGGCCGCAGACACTGCACTGACCGCTTCGTTCTGGCCGATGACATGCTCATGCAGCGCAGATTCCAGGCTCAGCAGCTTCTCTTTCTCAGCTTCCAGCAGCTTGCTGATGGGAATGCCCGTCCACTTGGACACAACTTCGCCTATCTCTTCTTCTGTAACGCTATTTCGAAGCAGCCTTGGCCGCGTGCCTTCGTTCGCGTTGGCCTCGGCGAGGCGCTTCTCCAGCTGCGGGATATCTCCGTACTGCAACTCTGACATTCGCGTGAGGTCACCCGAGCGCCTGGCCGCCTCAAACTCGAGACGAGCCGAATCAAGTTCAGCCATGATGTCCTTCGCACCCTTCAGCAGCGCCTTGTCTGCCTTCCAGATTTCTTCGAACTCCGAATATTCGGATTCAAGCTCTCGAATCTCCTCCTGCATCGTCACCAGCCGTTTGCGGGACGCATCATCACTCTCCTTCGCAATCGCCTGCTCCTGCATCTTCAGAGCAATGATTCTGCGATCCAGCCGGTCCATCTCCTCGGGCTTTGAATCCATCTCCATGCGGATCCGGCTCGCAGCCTCGTCAATCAGGTCAATGGCTTTGTCCGGTAGTTGGCGATCGCTGATATAGCGATGGGATAGCCGCGCGGCAGCAACCACCGCCGGATCGGTGATGTCGACGCCATGGTGCAGCTCATAGCGCTCTTTCAGGCCACGCAGGATGGCTATGGTGTCTTCAACGGAGGGCTCATCCACCAGAACCTTCTGGAACCGACGCTCAAGCGCCGCGTCTTTCTCAATGTACTGACGGTATTCATCCAACGTAGTCGCGCCGACACAGTGCAACTCGCCACGAGCGAGAGCCGGCTTGAGCATGTTGCCTGCATCCATCGAGCCTTCGCCTTTACCGGCGCCGACCATCGTGTGCAGCTCATCGATGAACAACACGACGTTGCCTTCCTGCTTCGACAGATCATTTAAAACCGCCTTCAGGCGCTCTTCGAATTCGCCACGGAATTTTGCTCCGGCAATCAGCGCACCCAGATCCAGAGACAACACCCGTTTGTTCTTCAGACTCTCCGGCACTTCGCCATTGAGTATCCGCTGCGCAAGGCCTTCAACGATCGCCGTTTTACCAACGCCCGGCTCACCGATGAGAACGGGATTGTTCTTGGTGCGACGCTGCAGCACTTGAATCGTTCGACGAATCTCATCATCCCGGCCGATGACCGGGTCGAGCTTGCCTGCTTCAGCCTGCTCAGTGAGATCGATGGTGTATTTTGCTAGTGCCTCGCGGTGCTCTTCCGCATCTGCGCTTGTCACAGACTCGCCTCCATCTAATTGGGAAATAGCTGCTGCCAGCGGCTCGAGTTGCAACCCATGACTGCGCAATACGTCCGCTGCCGGGTTGTTGTCCTGGGCGAGCGCCAGCAGGATCGTCTCAGTCGTTATGAACTCATCGCCGGCTTGCTGAGCCGCGCGGTCAGAAAGATTCAGCAGTCGGATCACATCCTGCCCAAAGGCAATGTCGCCGGTGGGTTTTGCAATCGTCGCCTCGCGCTCAAGCGCTTGTGCAAGCGCCTGTCTGGCCTCGTCCAGGCGAACACCTGCTTGCGTCAGCAGCGCTGGTGCAGAACTCGCTCGGTCTTCAAGCATTACCGAAAGAAGGTGCAAAGACGAAACGGCCGTATGATCTCGGCCGAGTGCCATCGATTGGGCATCGGACAATACGCCGCGAGCACGATTCGTCAGCTTTTCCATTCGCATTGTGTCGACTCCTAAACCACAAAACATTCGTGCCGCTGTTTTTGCGGCTGCACAGAATCTGGGGGCGCCAGCCTTGATTTCAATGTGCGGAACCTACGTAGCCGGCGATAGACAGTCCATAGACAGGCCATAGACAAGTGCGGGGAGCGGGCAATGCGGCGCGACGAGCAAGGGGCCGTGAGCCAAGGGCATTGCGTAGGCAACACCCGGAGCGAATGGTATCGTGCGATCAATGGAGCAGCGCCAGCAGCCACGAATCAGCGTGCCGATTGAGGTTGACCTCAACCACGCCAGCATCGGAACCGTGCAAACGGTGACGAGGGATGTATCCGCCAGCGGTATCTTTGCCGCAATTCCCCAAGGCGTAAACGCAGCCAACGTGCCCGACGGGTCAACGGTACGCGTGACCATGCGCAACCTGCCGATGATTGAACCGGGGCCCACGCCAACCGTCATGATGCGCGTCACTCGCGTTGATTCCGATGGCCTCGCTCTGGAATTCGCCAACCGCTCGAATGCCCATCTATGGAACAGCGTCGAGCGCGTTCGTCGAGAACTGGCTGTTGGCCGTGACCTCTTCCAAATTCACCAAAGCGCACTCGTTGTCAGCGACGACGGTCAGCTTCTGGTTGTGAATGAGGCTGGACGCTGGCTTTTTCCCGGCGCATATCTGGAAACCGACGCACCGGCAATCGAGGCCATGGATACCTACCTGCACACGGAACTAGGCGTGCTTGATGCACGCATGGTCTCGCCGCTGCAAACGCTGAGCATGCGTCGGCCGGCGAGCGAGGCAACCGTCTTCAGCGTCTTCTATCGTTACAGCGCAAGGCAGCATGATTTAGTGCTGGCTGCAGACAGCAACTACCGGGAGGCACGTTGGGTTTCACGTCGCATGGAGATCGAAGAGCTTACCTTCAGCGATGAGGCACTGCGGCCGCTCGCCTACCGAGCCCTGGCGCTGGCGGAAGCCCAGTAGCGCTTGCAGTCTGTGTAACGGAAATTATCGATCGAATAGGCGCAGTCATGATCAGTAGCGAATTCGACCAGTCACAACGCCGGGGGCAGGTGATCCTGCAACCCAACCGATCATGGAGCTGGCGCTCCAATGTTGTCTTGCTTGCCGGGCTGAGCGCGCTGTCGCTGACCATCGCAACCGCGTTCGCGCTCCAGGGGGCATGGCTCATTCTGCCGATGACGCTGCTGGAACTAACCGTGGTTGCCGGCTGCATCTGGTACTGCGTGCAGAAAGCCTATCGACAGGAGGTGCTGACCTTCAGCGATGCTGAGCTCGTTGTCGAAACGGGTCATCGTGAGGTTGAGAAGCAGTATCACTTCGAGCGCTTCATGACACGCTTCAACATCACCCGTCCCGCACATCGCGGACACCGAAAGCGAGTCATGGTGAGTTCCCGCGATATGGAGATCGAGATCGGCGAGTTTCTCGCCGAGGAAGAAAAAGACGAGTTGGTCAAAACGCTTCGCGCGATGGTTCAGCGGCTGGAAACCGTTCGCCAGTAAGGCTGGTAGCAACAGCGTTGCTCACTCGCCTGCAAACCGAGACTCTCCCAGGTCACCATTCCGCCCTCATCTGTGCGCAGGACACTTATGCCGCGCTCGGCAAAGCGCTCTAGTACGTCTTCGTGGGGATGGCCAAACCGATTTGCATAACCTGCGCTCACAATCGCCGTCGTCGGCTGCAACGCTTGCAGAAACCGTGCGCTACTCGAAGAACGCGAGCCGTGATGAGCCGCCACCAGCACATCCACCGGCTCCGGCTGGGTAAGCGCCAGCCGATACTCCTCGACAGCCGAGATGTCACCCGGCAAGAGTACAGCTCGCCGTTGGTTTGCAACGCGAATCACGCAGGAGCCATCGTTGTCGTTCGATGCGTTCAGATTGGCTGCTGCCATTGACACGACAACACCATCTCGCGTCCACTGCCAGCCGCTGCGACAACGCGCAAATGCTCCCTCGACTCCGGCGCCAGCAAGTGTTGTGGCTGGAGCCAGACGGTCGATAACAGCGCCCGCACCGCCGCTGTGATCAACATCGCCGTGGCTGATTACGAACAGATCGAGTTGCCGAGGGCCGGTTGCAAGAAACGCCGGCACCACCACTGCAGCGCCCATATCGAAGCCGCCAGGCGAGCGGTATCCGGCATCCACTATGATGCGGTGATCCGACGTGTCGATGATCGCGGCGGAGCCCTGACCCACATCCAGCACCTGAAGCCGGAACTCACCGGGTGGGATGTCTGTACTTGCTGGCACCAGCATCAACGCAGCAGCGAGACTACCGAGCGCCCTTGCTGACCAGGGCAAAGGCAGCAACAGCAAAAACACGCCAACGGCTGCCAAAAGCAACCGAGATGAATCGCCGCGCCCAATAGCGATAGGCGCCAACGCGTTCGAGTAATCAAGTAACCGGTAGAGCACATGGACACAGACATCCGCGAGCGTCAGCAACCAGCCGGCTCCTGGCCAATCGAGTGTGGCCAGGAACACCGACAGCATCGACAGAGGCACAATCACAAAGCTGGCGATCGGAGCCACCAGCGCGTTAGCCAGCGCGGCAACCAGCACGAGTTCGCCATTGAACAATGCAATAGCGGGCGCCATCGCGATCGCCATCAGGCCTTGCAACAGCAGCAGCTGCAGCAACCTCGAGCCAGGCAACCGATTCGCGAGCAGAAGCAAAACCGCCACCGCGTAGAACGACAGCCATAGCCCCTGGCTGAGAACCGACAGCGGCAACGCAACCACCACCAACACAAATACTTCGAGCAGGATAAGCAACCCAGCGGGTTCGCGATGAACGGCGCGCACGAGAAGGAAGCCAGCAAGCATCAACCAGGCTCGAAGCGCTGGCTCGGAGAAGCCGGTGAGCGCAACCAGCCCGCCGGTGGCTAGCCACGCGACTAGCACCCCGATTGCCGGGCCGCATCGACAATCCACTCGCACTAACTGCAGCCCCGCCACTACGATTCGCAACGCGCCGTGGAGCAGCAAAAAGGCGATGCCGATGTGCAGCCCTGAAATGACCATCAAATGGATCGTTCCAGTCTCACGAAAGCGCTGCCAATGCTCATTTCGGACAAGCCCGGCATCCCCGATCGACAGCGCCAGCAGAGCGCCGGGGTGCAATAGCGGATACGTCAGCACAGCCTCACGGGCTTGCGATCGAACGGAGATCAGCAAGCCCTGCGCGCGCGCCACTACCCGACCAGCACGAACCGACCCCAGCCCATCCACTTTTTCAGCGAACAGCCAGCGTTCGTAGTCAAAAGCCCCTGGGTTCAGCAAGCCACGCGGCGGCCGCAGCGCGACCGACAAGCTCAGTCTGTCGCCCAACCGGACCTGGGGCGGATCAAACCAGTTCAGCTCCAGAATCCGGCCGCTTGGAATGCTGCAGCCTTGGAGTTGCATCGGTTGCGTGGTTTCAACTCGTAATCGCACCCGGCCCAGTCTCTGCCGAACGGGCTCGATGACATCCGCGACGATTCGAAGCGGGGCCTGGGCGCTCGCATCCACAACACAGGGCGGTATTCGGCTTTCCAGCTGCGCGCCACCCACGAGCGTCCCGTAGAGCGTCGCTGCTGCGAACAGCGCAATCAGTGCTCCGATGTGGGCCCAGAGAATGGTCCAGGGCGCCTGAGCCAGTCGCGCACAAACCAGTGCGATTGGCAGTAGCGACACGCTCACGAGCAGCGCGGGCAGGAGCCATTGCGTCGCGGGCAACCAGGCCGCAACCACGATACCCGCAGCAATCGTAAGCAAAATCTGGCGCAGGAAAACCCCGTGCCTGCTGCGCTGGAAGGGCTTCGGCTGCATAATCCAGTTATGCCAAGAAAGCTCCTACGCCGGTATCTGCCAAGTCCCGCCTCTCTGCGTAAGAGCCGAGCCCTCAGGCCTGTGAGCGGTTGGCTTCAGGATCCCGCGATATGGCACCTGCACCGACGCAGTGTCTCGGGTGCGTGCTTCATCGGCCTATTCTGCATGTTCCTGCCAATTCCGTTCCAGATGCTCATCGCGGCGGCACTGGCAATCGTCTCCCGGCGCAACTTGCCGATATCAGTTGCGCTCGTCTGGATCAGCAACCCAGTAACGATTCCGCCGATGTTCTACTTCGCCTACAAGCTCGGTGCCTGGTTGCTCGACATGCAGATCGAGACCAACAGCATCGAGCTGTCCTGGACCTGGCTGAGCGCGAACCTGTCGCAGATTGGCATCCCGCTGGTATTCGGGTCGCTGGTTTGTGGTTGGGTGTGCGGTATCTCCGCCTTTGTCCTCGTACGCGTATCCTGGCGCTTGCACGTCATTCAACGCCTGCGGGATCGCCGGGATGCCCGCCTAAAGGACAAACAAGCAGCGGACGCCGCAGATGTCAGGACGCCGCGCTTTGATGCGCCAGCGGATGAAAGCGAGAAACCCTGAGCTCGCCCTAAACGCGATGCAGCGCCTGGACAGGATTTACTTTCAGCGTCGATAACGCAGGTCTTGCACAGGCTGCAAGCGTCAGCACGGCGGCGATGCCGGTAATGATCACGAGGTCCGTGCTCTGTACATCCACAGGCAGGCGATCGAAATAGGTACCCGCGAGCATGGTGAATCCAAACGCCGATTCAACCCAGTTGGCGATGTCTGCGACACTCGCCGCGAGCAACACCCCGAGCGCGAGCCCCAGCGCGATGCCAACGCTGCACAGCAGGATACTAAGCAGCGCAAAGGTTCGAACCAGCACCGCTGGCGATGCGCCTATCGTCATGAGAATCGCAATCTCGCCGCGCTTTTGGTTAACCAGCATCGTTTGCGATGACACGATATTGAAGGCGGCGATAGCCACAACTAGCGTCAGCAACACAAACATCATTGCTTTCTCCAGGCGCACCGCCCGGAAGAACTCGCCGTAAGCATCACTCCAATCCGCAACCTCTGTAGCGCCCGCGGCGCGCAGGTCTGCAGCCAGGCGATCGGCAGCCAGTGGCTCGCTGAGCACCAGGCGATAGCCGCGGTCACCCGCACCGGCGAGACCGGACTCAACCAGGTCATCCAGCCGCACGAATACAACGGAGTAGTCGATTTCCGCGCCTACTTCGAATAACCCGGCCAGAGTGAAACGGGCAAAGCGCGGCATCACCCGACCACCCTCACTGCCTGCGAAAATGATCGTTACCGTGTCACCAGGCAGCAATGACAAATGCCTGGCCAACGGCGCCCCGAGCAGCAATGAGCGCGGCTCCGTCAAGAACTCCGCTCTCTCCTGCGCGCCAAGCGAATCCGCAAGTCCTGCAAGACCAGCCAGCGCCTGGGCATCAACGCCATGGATCGCAACAGGGTTGACGCCGCCGTTGCGGGTAATCATGCCCTGGCCTTCAAAAAACTCGAACGCGGAAGAGACGGCGTCGGCCGGCAACCCCGCAACCAAACGGCGCGCATCATCGACGTCTGACTCATGCAGAACGATGTGCGGAACCGTGCCGAGAATCCTCGACTTCAGCGTGGCGTCAAAACCGTTCATCACACTGACAACCACAACCAGTATCGCAACGCCGAGGGTCAACCCGATGAGCGATGCCCAGGTGATGAACGCAGCAAAGTGACCACGCCGGGCAAAGAGATAGCGCAGGGCCAACCACAGAGAGACGCTGGCTTTGAGTTTGCTACGGCGCGGCAACGATGACGCCTCGATCAATCCGCACGATGCGGTCGGTTCGCTCGGCGAGGCTGCGATCGTGCGTCACGATGACGAACGCGCTACCAGCCGATGCGCATAGCGAATCAATCAGCTCGATCACGCGCTCGGCGTTGTCATGGTCCAGATTTCCGGTCGGCTCATCGGCCAGAACCACGGCCGGGCTCGGCGCCAGTGCACGAGCCAGTGCGACACGCTGACGCTCGCCGCCAGACAATTCATGTGGCCGATGATCCTCACGATCGGCAAGGCCCACGCGCGCCAGCAACTCCCCAGCGCGCTCCGAGGCTGCAGCCGTGCCTGACCCGCCCAGCAACAGCGGCATAGCCACGTTCTCGAGCGCCGTAAACTCAGGCAATAGATGGTGCATCTGGTAGACAAAGCCCATCATCTCGTTACGGATTGCGGCGCGTTGAGCAACGCTCGCACGTGTGATGTCACGACCGCCGATCTCAATGCTGCCGGAATCGCAATCATCCAAGCCCGCGAGTAGATGCAACAGCGTGCTCTTACCGGACCCCGAGCGGCCGAGAATCGCGACACGCTCACCAGCAGCGACCGAAAAGTTAACCCCTTTGAGCACCTCGAGGCGCGCATCGCCCTCGCCAAAGCCTTTGCAAACCTCGCGAGCCTCAAGAACCGTTTCAGCTGCCACGTTCACATCCTCGACTATCTTGATTGCGCCTGCGCGCAGCGCCGCAAGCTTCACGGCCAGCCAATACGCCGCTATTCATAACGCAGTACCGATGATGGTTGCAGTCGCGATGCACTCCAGGCCGGGTAAACCGCGCTCAGCAGGCAGAGCCCGAACGCGACGAGGGAGACTTCAATCAGATCCCCCGGGCGAATTTCTACCGGCAAGTAGTTAACAAAGTACTGACTCATCAAGTCCAGGCCCAGAGCGCCAGTTAACGCGGCGTAGCCGCTCTCCAGCAATAGCGCGAGCAGCACACCAGCCAGCACGCCAAGGCCGATGCCAAGCGCGCCAATAGCCAATCCCAGCACCAGAAAGACACCGACAACCGTCATGCCGTTACTACCCATTGACCGCAGTACGGAAATGTCGGATCGGCGCTCGTTAACCACCATGACCAGTGTGGAGACCAGATTGAATGCGGCCAGCCCCACCAGCAGCGACAGCAGAACAAACATGGTGGAGCGTTGCAGTGCTATCGCACGATAAAGATTGCCGTGGCTACGCATCCAGGAGCGTTGCAGGAATCGATCGAATCCGAGTTCAGCCAGCACGTCCTCGCCAATCGCTTCAGCGGCAAAAAGGTCATCGGTTGCCAGGTGGATGCCGTGCACCCCTGCAGGTAGTCGAAACAGCTTCTGCGCATCGCGCATATGAATGTAGGCACCACGACTATCCAACTCCGAATTGGAGGCAAGCAATGCGGAAACCGTAAATCGCTTCTGGCGCGGGAAGACACCGACCGGCGTTACGGAAGCATCCGGCAGGATGATGACCACCCTGTCGCCAATCTCGAGGTTCAGCTTCTGCGCGACGCGAGCGCCAAGCCAGACCGAAAAGCTGCCCGCAGCAAGTGAGGCGGCGTTCGAATCGCCCGAGGTCTGAAGGAACGAGGAGAGGCGAGAAACCCGATCGTAGTCCGCCGGCTCGATGCCGGTGAGCAGGATGCCGGCCACGTCATCGCCGTTAGCTGCAAGTGCGGCGCCTTGCACAAATGCGGCCGCTCCAACCACGCCCGTAGTCGCTTGCGCGCGCGACAAATCGTCAGCCGCCAGCGCGCCAGGGCTGCGTTGGTAGAGAACGCTATGGGGAAGAATCGAAAACACACGCTGCGCAAGCTCACGTTCGAAGCCATTGATAACGGAGAGCACAACGATCAGAACCGCCACCGACAGTGCCAGCCCACCAATGGCGACAGCACTGATGAAAGCAACGAAGCTGCGCCTCGACAGCAGATAGCGCAGGCCCATGAAAATGGAGACGGGAGTGAACACGCGGCGATGCTACACGAGGGGCTCACAATCGTCGCGTCTGAGGCTCGATACCCTGCTCATTCCAGCCGCTACGACTCGACGCCGGGCGGCCAGCTTCTACACTCAAGGGAGCACAGCCCAATGACGCAGCGATGACACAGCAAGATGGCCACCGACGCTAAACCAGAATACGAGGACAACCGACAATCCCTGCGCGTGGTCCAACCCCTGCAACTACGCTGGCAGAGCTGCGAGCGATCGACCCCGACGGCCCTGCTCCATGAGTTGCTCGCCACCCCAACCAGCTGGCGTGCAAGCGCCCAACTCGGCGACAACGAGAGACGATTGCAAAGCGCTCTCGCTGAGTTGGCGGCGACATCCCGCGCTGCGGTCGATGCCATCAGTTGCCTCGCGGAGCGAATCGACGTCATCGCTGGTGCGCTTGCTGCTGATGAAGAATGGCTCGCACCAACGCTGTGGGTGGATCTGTCTCTGGATGGCCTGGCCTTTCCGATCGATGTCAGCACATCCGCTACCAGCTCAGAGCTGCCGGCCGTCGCGGCGCCGATTGCGCTTGCGCTGCGAGGTGAAGGTCTTGCTGTTGTCTTAAAAGGCACCGTGAAACGCCTGGAACAACAGCGGTGCGCGGTAATTTTTGATGAGCAGGATTCCGCCGAGCTACGTAGCCTCCGTCGGTTCGTGATGCGTCAATCCGCCGGGTGACCTGAAACTTAATTCATAATTATCAATATCTTATAGTTCTTTTTTGACGCCTATTGTTGATAGTTCCAGAGTATCTCCTGAGTTTCCCCAGCCTTCACCGTACCTAAGCGCATAGCCTGACCACTGCAAGTGGCACCTTGGTAACAAGCCACGGTAACAAGCCAGACTGATCAGATTCGGCGGCCAGCGCCGCTGCAGGTTTGATCTGGCTCAGGAGTTGAGATGATGCGTCGGGTTACGCTACTAACACTGGCCATGGCCCTGTTGGTCGAGGCCAACGCCATTCATGCTGATTCGGTCACCGCTGAAGCCCTCGCGTCGACGGAGACTCACGACATCGCGTCAGCTGTTGATATCGATGTCGATGTTGGCAGCAGTGTCAGGCAGGACTTTCTGCAAAGCCATTGGACGCTCGAGCCGGCCTCGGCCACTGTGTTCCAAGCCACCCCCGCACACGCATCCGACTTCACAAGCGCCATCCAGAAGGAGCGCGCGCTAGGACTGGTGCGGTATCAACTGGATCACAAAACCGCCGTGCTCGGATGGCGAGTGGCGCCGCGCTGGTTTCTCGGACAGCAACGTGGCGACGACTCCGGGCTGACCCTGGTCTGGCAGAAGGATGGCAGCGATCAGCTCAGCCTGTCCAAAGACGGCGTCCGCATCAGCCGACGCTTCTAATCAGTCAACTCAGGCGCTCAACCCCTGGCTGGGCGCTGACATCGGTGAGCGACTCTCGCCAGACGCTATCCGGGCCGCCGCATGCAATGCTGCGACACGGTAGCTCTCGGCATAGGTCGGAAAGTTAAAGACGTTGTCGATGTAGGTGTCGATAGTCGAGTTGTAGATCAGCCCCATCTGGCCAATATGAATAAGATCCGTTGCCGCCTCACCTGAAATGTGAATGCCGCGAACCTGCCGGTCCGCCGTCACAATCAGCTTCAACATGCCTTCTTTGGTGTCACTGATGTTGCCGCGAGCAATCTCATCGAAATAGGCAAAGCCTTCGAAGACCTGGCCATAGGTTCGCTCGGCTTCCTCCGAGGTCATCCCAACCGACGACAGCTCTGGAACCGAATAGATGCCCGAGGGAATGATCTCCCAGCTGTCTCCACCGCTGTCACCCAACAAATGCAGCGCGACACGCCGACCCTGCTCCATGCTGGCTGACGCAAGCGATGGCGGACCAACGATATCGCCTGCAGCATAAATGTGCGGAACCATCGTCTGGCCGTTTTCGTTCACATCCACCAGACCGCGCTCGCTCACCGCAAGACCGGCTTTGTCGATATTGAGGCCGTCGAGCTTGGAAACTCTGCCAAGCGCACAGAGCAGCTTCTCCGCTTTCACAATGCCGCCATCAGCGAGATGAGTCTCCACGCTGCTGATGCCATCAAACACAACCTTGTCGACGCTGACATCGCCAATGAAGCGGCCACCGTTGGCGGTGAAGCCGGTCACGAAACGCTCGGTTAAGTCACTATCCAGAAAGCCGAGTGGCTGGGGATAGCGGTCGATGAGTGTTACTTCGACACCAAGCAAGGCAAAAATCGAGGCGTATTCGCTCGCAATCACGCCGCCACCGAGCACCGTCATGGATTTGGGCAAATAGGCGAGGGACAACACCGAATCGCTGTCATAGATGTTTTCGTGATCCACCGGAACGTTGTCCGGGTGACGCGGCGTCGAGCCACAGGCAAGGACAATATTGCGAGCGTTGACGATGGAGGTCGTACCGTCTGTATGGCGAACGCGCATGCTATTGGGGCCTTCAAACGTCGCCCGGCCATGCATGATGCTGACGTTGTTGCGCTCGAGCTGCGCCGTCATATACGCATCGTGCGAGCGAATCACACCCGCCATTTCACCGATCAGCTCCATCACGCTGACACCAGAATCGATCAGTGAGGTGCCGTGAAAGTCGAGCGCTCTGGCGCGCCGAACGGCTCGTTCGCGAAGCGCTTTGCTGGGAATGGTGCCGTGATGCACACAAGCGCCGCCGATCTGGCGAAGCTGCTCGCACAGCACAACATCCAGGCCACCCTTGGCGGCTCCGATGGCTGCCTTCTGACCGGCGGGGCCGGATCCAACAACGAGTACGTCTACTGATCTCATGACTTGCTCCTCACGACCTGCTTCTCAAGACATAGACTCCATGGTTTCGCGCACTGATTCCGCGCGTTCGAGAAGCGCATCAACGTCCTCTGGATACAGGTTGAGTGCCTCGCACTCAGCGGTTCCTACCAGGCCGGCGCGAGCCTCATCCGCATCGGGACAGGCCTCCAACGTGCTCGCAAAGAGGACCGCGGTCGCAGTCATCAAGGCAAGGTCATCCGGCGGGCTTTGCTCCTGCCAGCGCTGGTAACGCTCAAGCACCAGCGACAGCGATGCTGGCAGTTTCCATTCAACAAAGAGCATTTGCGCGGCAGGCATGCCAAATTCTTCAATCAACGAATCAACGCGCTCGGCGCTGATCACCTCGTCGTATTCTTCGATGAAGCGCACGACCAGCGGCGTTCCTACGTTGTGAAACAGACCCGCCAGGTAGGCAAGCTCCACATTTTTGCGACAGCTACGTGCGACTTCTTTCGCCCACAAGCCAGTTGTGAGCGAGCGCTTCCAGGCGCTGCGGACCAGGTTTTCATAGCGTGAATTCGCCAACAGGACTGCAGAGACTGAGGCGGTGAAAGCAATGTCGCGGACGCGTTCCATGCCAAGACGAGCGATCGCCTGCTGCAGGGACACAACCTCGATAGAGCCCCGAAACAGTGGCGAATTGACCACTCGCATCACGTGCGAGGCGAGCGATTGATCTCTTTGAATGAGTTCTGCCAGCCGTTTTGCATCCGCCTGATCACCCGACGTGCTGGATAGCACCTCTGTTGCGACGCCCGGGAGCGGCGGCAAGTTCAGCTTGCCAGCGGATAATGCCCGCCCCAGCTCGAGACCGATCGCATCGGATGCGGCGGTTGGTTCTGTATCTGCTACGGCCATGATCTTCCTTAAGCAATCGGTAGCGATCAATGGGCTGGTCCGTGACTGGCTCACGCTCGCAACACCAAGAGCACTCAGACAAGCCGAAATCGACAGGATCTGCGAGCGACCAGCGGTCGATCAGCGGATCCCAACGGCACTTAAGAAAAGCATAGCAGCGATGCGACAGACCGCCCGGCGGGTTTGAGAGATGGATCACAAACGAGAGAACTCGCGCGGGAGCACGAGCCCACTAGCATCGATTGTCAGCAGAATCGTGGGGGCGAGTACAGAGCGAGACGTTTAGGTATGGGCTATTGATCGGCTATCGATCGGCTATTAATCGACTTTACCGAGCGAGCTCATACCGAAGGGCTGTTGTCTATGAGCTCAGAGAAAGCCGAGCTACATTCGGCCCGGATTACGCTTTGACTCGCGACTAGTCTTGGTCGCGTCTTCGGCGAGCGAGTAGTCAGATGCTTCTCGATCCGAGGCGCCATCTACGCTGTCGCAGCGCGCGGGGTTGCCGCCGCAGATCTCACATTCGGTGTCAGCGCCCATCGCGTTCAGGCCGCCGCAACTTCCAGCAATCGGTTTGCGGCCAGCGATAACGCCAACAGCCATGCCGCCAACAATCATGAGCATGACGAGGAATGCGAGCAGTGCGGTGAGCATGGTGACTCCGAAACAAGTTAACGAAACGCGACAGACAGCTATGCGAGGCTATCTACAGGCTATCTACAGACGACCTACAGACGACCTCCGAGCCGGGGCTCACTCGGTCCGCTCGGGAGCAAGATAAGCCCTTAACTGTGGAGTATAGCGCTCATCGAAGCGCAGGTCCGTGGGCTCGTTCGACAGGGCATCCGCTCCGCCAGCGGCAACTCTGCTGACAAAGAGCGCCGCCAACCCCTGCTCAAGCGCGAGTTCATAACCGGCCTCTTCACCGAGCACGAGCAGAGCCGTGGCGTAAGCGTCCGCCATCATGGCGCTTGCGTGCACCACCGTTACTGAGGCGAGGTTATGCACAACCGGCCAGCCGGTGCCCGGATCGATGGTGTGTGAATAACGCTGACCGTCAATTCGCCGATAATTTCGATAGTCGCCGGACGTTGCCATCGCGCCGTCACGCAGGCTGAGCACGCGCTGCACCGACGCCAGCAAGGTCTCGTCGGGCACCTCAACGCCGACGCGCCAGGGCTCACCGCGCGGGCTCACGCCACGGGTGCGCAATTCGCCACCGACATCAACCAGGTAGCTCTTACATCCCAGTGCATCGAGCGCATCGCCGATTCGATCTACGCCATAGCCTTTCGCAATGGCGGCAAGCGTCAGTTTGACGGGTGCATCGAAGGCGATCTGCCAGCCACCAGCAGGGTGCTCGGTCAAGTGAATGCGCTGCCAGCCGGTTTGCGACAACGCTTCGCTGATTTGCTCATCAGACGGCATCGCATCAACCGAAGCCGGACCAAAACCCCACAGGCCAACCAGCCCGCCCACGGTGATGTCGAGGCTGCCCCGGGATTCTCGCGCAACCCGTTGAGCTGCCCCGATCACGTGCGCAAGCTCATCGGAAATCGTGACAGGCGTGCTGGCGCCGGCGCTGTTCAAGAGCGACAACTCGGAATCCGCGCGGTAGGTGGACATGGCCTGCTCAACCAGTTCCAACTCACGGGATGGCAGCGAGCGCAGGGCTTTCGGGCAGTGAGCAGTGACGTTGAACGTTGTACCCATCGCCTCGCCCGAGACGCTTTGATATGCGGACACCGTGCCATCGCAGGCAACGATGATTGCGGCGAGCCATGCCATAACTGCAAACCGCAGGGCGACCGTATTGCGCCAGAATTCTGACACTGAAAGACAACTCACAAACAAGATTGTGCAACCTCTGTCCGGGATGGCGCGCAGAATAACGTACTTACTCAGGTACAAGGTGGTGCCTGAACGACGGACCAACTGATGCGCGAGGGGACGCTGGCGCGAGCCAGCCGCGCATCAGTTCGCTTCCTTGGGGTAGACATGAAAGATCACAGTCACAAAGACCGTCGAGATCTCGACGCCGGCGGCTCGCGCAGGCGCGGCCTGCAAATCATGCCGGCGCTGAATCGGGCTCACCCTGTCCATCGCGGCAATGCGCCCAGCACAGCCTCGAACGGCCACGCCCTGTGCCAGCAGCAGACGAACGACGGGCCAACTCTGCGCTTTTACGGCCGCGACGCGCGCGAGGAACCGGCAATCGCTCGCAGCAACCGGCGTGAGCAATGGCAACCACTGAACACCGGTCTGCGTCCCGGCATGCTGCTGGACGTTCACGTGTAAACTAGCGCTCACGCACAACTCAAGATCGCCGAAAGAGACCTCAGTGACTTCAGAGCAGGATGACTCAACCAACCTAGCAAAGCAGGCAAGCAGACGCGGCGATATAGGCTCCTCTTCCGAGGACGATCCGGGCAAACGCGGAAGTAACCTAGGTTGGTGGGTGCTGGCTGCCGCTGCGCTGGGCGTCGCCCTGGCACTGATGTTCGGCGATTCCAACGCACTCGATGCCACCCTGGGCCTTGGCAAGACTTTGTTCCTGGCAGCGCTGAAGGCGATCATCGCGCCACTCATCTTCTTTTCGCTACTGTCCGGCCTCCTGAATCTCAGCGGCACTGCACGGCTGTCTCGACTGGGTGGCCTAACCGTCAGCTACTACTTCGTCACAACGGCCATCGCTGTGGTGATCGGGCTCACCGTGGTTTTAGTCATTCATCCGTGGACCGCATGGCCGCCGATGGATGTGCCGGCTATTGATCCTGGCCGCTTGATCAGCACAAGCGATGGCTCGCTCAGCACGGGCTTGACCGGCCTGATGCAGGCGATGCTGACCAACCCGTTTGCTGCGCTCGCGGAAACCAATCTTCTGGGCATCGTGGTAACCAGTGTCATCATCGGGCTCGCGGCGCTATTGACGCTACCAACCGACAGCCCCGTCATCGCCTTCGTGCACGACGCCGCCAAAGTGACCTATAAGGTCGCGGGCTGGGCAGTCATGCTGATACCCATTGGCGTGGTCGGTATCGCATACGACCTGACACTGAGTGCGGACAGCACACTACTGGGCCAGTTGCTCGCCTTCTGCGCCGTTGTGTTCGGAGCCACCGCAGTGCACGGCCTCATCGTACTGCCGCTCGTCTACTTCATCGCCACCCGCAGCAACCCGTTACCCGTGATGTCCGCCATCGCAAGCCCGATGCTGGTTGCTCTGACGACGTCGTCCAGCGCCGCCACACTGCCCCTATCGCTCATTACGGCGCGAGAGAAACTCGCCATTCGCCCCGCTGTCGCCAGTTTCGTGCTACCGCTCGGTGCTACCGTCAATATGGATGGCACGGCGCTGTTCGAGGGCGTCGCCGCAGTTTTCCTCGCCTACATTTTCGGAATTGATCTGGGCCTGGTGGGAACGCTCACCGTTTTCCTCGTGGCGATGCTCGCATCCATCGGTGCGCCGGGCATTCCTTCCGGCTCGATGGCTGGCATGCAAGTGGTGTTGCTGGCGGTGGGAATTCCACTGGAGGCGATCGGGCTTCTGCTGCTGGTTGAAAGACCTCTGGACACCTTCCGCACGTCAGTCAATGTCGAGGGCGATCTATTCGCCGCCGCCTTTGTGGAACACAGGCTGCGCCGGGATACGGACCTCGTATGACAACGCTGCACCTGTTTCGTCATGGCCAGATTAAGGCGAATAAGCAAGGCCGCTGGAATGGCTCCACCGATGCGCCTCTCACCTGGGCCGGACGACGACAGGCTAAGAAAACCGGCCGTTACATCAGCTCACTGGAGCTTGCCTTTTCCGCCGCGTACTGCAGCCCTCTCGAGCGCTGCAGGCACACCGCAGAACACATCGCAACGCCCCTCGGCTTGGACATAGAGGTTGTCGATGACCTGCGCGAGTACGCGATTGGCGAGTGGGAAGACGAATTCTTCCGGGTGCTGCACCACGATTACGGTTTCATTCGCAAAGCCACCGCGGATCACGACTTCCGGCCACCGGGCGGAGAATCACTCGCCGAGGTCGCTGCGCGCATGGCTGCATCGTTGAGCAGTATCGCGTCACGACACGACGCGGACGAGCATGTGATCGTCGTCAGCCACGGCGCTTGTATGGCGGTCGCGTTAGCCAAGCTTCTAAACGACAACCCCGGCAAGTGGATGGACTACCACTTTGCCAATTGTTCGCACACCCGGTTAGTCTTGAGTGAGCAAACCTACGTCGACGATTTCAACAGCACCAGTCACCTTTGATCGCTGAAATATGGATTACATGAATATGGATTGCACAACCATGGCAATCCCTCGCACCGCAAGAGCGAAGCTGATACCAACTGACTGAAATCAACCAGAGAAACCTGACAGCGAGAGACCCATGCCTGAATTTGCCCTGGTAGAAAAAAGCGATCACATCACGACGGTTACGATCAACCGTCCCGACCGCCTGAACGCGCTTCACCCACCAGCGAATATCGAACTGGGCGAGATCTTTGACGATTTCGCCGCAGACGACGATGCCTGGGTCGCCATCATCACCGGCGCTGGTCGAGGCTTCAGCGCAGGCAACGATCTGCGCTTTCAGGCGGAAGGTGGCAAACGCTCTGCGGTGCCGCGCGGATTCGGTGGGCTGACCAGTCGCTTTGATATGACCAAACCCGTCATTGCTGCCGTGAACGGCGTGGCCATGGGCGGCGGATTCGAAATCGCCCTCGCCTGCGATCTGATCGTCGCCGCGCGCAGTGCACGCTTTGCCCTGCCGGAACCCAAAGTCGGTTTGGCTGCGCTGGCGGGCGGTCTGCAACGACTACCCCGGGCGATCGGTCCAAAACGCGCCCTGCACATGATTTTGACTGGCAGGCATGTTGGCGCTGAGGAAGGCCTGCAACTTGGTTTTGTTAATGAGGTTGTCGATGACGAGGCGCTCGCCGCACGAGCGAGAGCATTGGCAGAGGAGATATGCGCCTGCGCGCCGCTATCTATTCGGGCGAGCAAAGACGTTGTCTATCAGAGCTTGTCGATAGACTCGCTGGAGACGTCAATGAACACGCCGTACGAGTCGGTGAAAGCACTCATGAAGAGCGAAGATTTCGTCGAGGGGCCCAAAGCGTTCGCCGAGAAGCGAGCGCCCAATTGGAAAGGTCGCTAGTCAGCGGAACCTAACACCGGCATGCCTTCGAGCAGGTCGGCAACAACAGCCACGGCCAGGCATACATCGTTCAGCGCGTCGTGCTCTCCACGCACCGCCATTTCCGTCAGGATTTCCAACCGGGGAATCGCAACGAAAAGCGGGTCTGGGCACGTATCGAACTGACCATCGTAGAGGCGCTGTCTTTGTGGGTTGGTCATGTAGGTCTCCGAGCTAACAGTGTCACGGGCCTTGTCGCATCGTTACCTACAACGACGGCGCACGGCTCGCCAAAGGTTGCTGTCAACTATTGTGCCAACATCATAATATCGACCTAACCTTTTGTTTTTATTAAAATTAAATGCTGCTTATCGGGCAAATTGCTGTGACAAAAATGGGCCCATGCTGACCCTTAACGCGTGTAAATCACCTAATCCATGACGCAACCACCTGAACTAGGCTCCATGCTGCCAGCACCAGATCCAGCCGAAATGCGGCGGGCTGAACGGCGCTTTGACGTCGCCGTGAAGCGACATCTGTCGCGCAATTTCGGCTTGCACCTCATTCACGGCATGCTGGGCCAGACCGGTTTCCGGCTGATTAACGCGCCGACATTCATGCCAGCCTACGTACTGCTGCTGTCCGACGGTTCAGACATCGCCGTCGGTGCCGCGCTCGCACTGCAGTCACTGGGAATGACCATTACGCCGTTGCTGTCAGCAACTATGGCTGAGCACCGAGAGCGAGTATTGCCGTTAGCCCTGACTAGCGGTTTCTTCATGCGCTTCGCGGTTCTGTGCATGGCCGCTTCGGGCTTCTTCTTCGCACCTGACGCGGCACTCGTTGTGCTGATGTTATCGATGCTCATGTTTGGGGCATTTGCCGGCGTACAGGGGGTGATTTTCAACTTTCTGATGTCGAAGGTTATCCCCGTCTCCAAGCGCGGCCGCCTGACAGGCATGCGCAACTTCCTCGCTGGTATCACTTCGTCAATCGTGGCGTTGGTCGGCGGTGCATGGCTGCTCGGCGAGGTGCCCACGCAAGAAGGCTACGCGGGCATCTTCTTACTGGCTTTCATCCTGACAATGCTTGGATTGTCAGCACTGTTCTTCATGAAAGAACCTATTCCGCCGGAACGCAGACCGGCAAGCAGCCTCATCAAGCGACTGCGAGAAGTGCCTGAACTACTGCGTACCGACCCGGCATTCACTCGCTACTTCCTGGCTCGTGCTTTCGCCACGCTCGGCCGAATGGCACTGCCGTTCTACATTCTTTACGCCGGTGAGTCCCTGACTCTGACTGGCACGAACCTGGCAGTGCTGACCATTGCCTTCACGCTGGCCGCGACGGTTTCCAATCTTGCCTGGGGTGAGATGGCAGACCGGTACGGATTTCGTTTGGTGTTCCTGCTGAGCATCAGTATCTGGGTGGGCGCGACGGGAGCACTGTTAGTCGCTGACGGATTGCTTCTCAGTACGCTCGTATTTATCGGTATCGGCGTGGGCACGCAGGGCTTCCAGAACGCATCGATGAACCTGACCCTGGAGTTCGGGAGCAGACAAGACCTGCCGCTGAGAATCGCGATCGCGAACACTGGATCGGAAGTTGCGGGAACGATAGGACCGCTAGTCGGCGGCATCATCGCCGCAGCGTTGGGCTATTCAGCCACGTTTATCGTGAGCGTCGTCTTCCTGAGCCTGGGTGCCCTAATGGTACTGCGCTGGGTTCCCGAACCTCGCCACCGTTGACGCGGCACTCTGGAGCCAGCCCGACAAACCAACAAAAAAGCGGGTCTGGAATATCCAGACCCGCTTTCTTAGACGTGGCTTCGCCGCCTAGAGAGTCGGCGCGCGCAAGAACTCACGAGCTTCGAGGTACTCGATGATCTTGTCGACGTTTTGTTCCGGCGTCAGCTCGGTCGTCCGCACGTGAATGTCTGGGGAGACAGGCGGCTCGTAGTCCGAGTCGATGCCAGTGAAGTTCTTGATCTCGCCATCCCGAGCCTTCTTGTAAAGCCCCTTGGGGTCGCGTTGCTCACACACTTCCAAAGGCGTATCGATAAAGACTTCGACGAATTCACCGCTCTCACACAAATCACGAACCATCTTGCGCTCGTTGATGTAAGGCGAGATGAAAGACACGATGGTGAGGAGACCCGCATCCGCCATCAACTTGGATATCTCACCGACGCGACGGATGTTTTCCACCCGATCCGCCTCGACGAAGCCGAGGTCGCGGTTCAGTCCGTGACGCACGTTGTCGCCATCCAGAACATAGGTATGCCGATGCATGTCATGCAGCCGCGCTTCGAGCATGTTGGCGATGGTCGACTTACCTGAACCAGAAAGGCCGGTCATCCACAACACACAAGGACGCTGGTGCTTGATCGCCGAGCGATGGAAGCGGTCAACGGTCAGTGCCTGCCAGACCACGTTGTCCGCTCGTCGCAACGAGAAGTCGAAGAGGCCAACACCAACCGTATCGTTGGTTTGCCGATCGATCAGGATGAAGTTACCCATCTCTTTGTTGTCGCCGTATGGCTCAAACACGATCTTGTCGGTCAGCGACAGGTTACAAACACCAATCTCATTGAGCTCGAGCGTTTTGCCGGGCTGCGTCTCCAACGAGTTGACGTTGATCCGGTGTTTAAGCTCGGTCACGACACAGGGCACCTGACGAGTACCGCACTTCAGGTTGTATTGACGCCCGGGCACCAGGTCATGGTCGTGCATCCACAGGACGTGGGCCTGCAACTGGTCCGAAACCTGTGCCGGCTGCTCTTGCGCCACGAGGACGTCGCCGCGCGAAATGTCAATCTCATCGGCCAGCGTGATCGTCACGGCTTCACCCGGCCCAGCGGCCTCGAGTTCGCCATCGTAAGTAACGATGCTCTCAACCGTGCTGGACTTGCCGGACGGCTGCGCCATCACCTTGTCGCCGGGTCGAACCACACCACAGGCGATGGTGCCGCTGAAACCGCGGAAATTGAGGTTCGGTCGGTTAACCCACTGCACACCCATACGGAACGGCATGGCTTCGCGATCTTCACTCACATCGACCGTTTCGAGGTACGGCAAAAGCGCAGGACCGTCGTACCAGCTCATGTTGTCCGAAGACGCCATGATGTTGTCGCCGGCAAGCGCTGACACCGGAATGACCTGAATATCGGTAAAGTCGAGTTGCTGGGCAAACGCTCGATAGTCCGCCTCGATGCGCTTGAACGTGTCTTCGTCGTAGCCAACCAGATCCATCTTGTTGACGGCTACCACGACTTTGCGGATGCCAAACGCCGACGTGATGTAGCTGTGCCGACGAGTCTGCGTGAGCATGCCTTGCCGGGCATCCACCAGTATGACCGCAAGGTCTGCAGCGGAGGCACCGGTGGCCATGTTGCGCGTGTACTGCTCGTGCCCCGGAGTGTCGGCCACGATGAACTTGCGCTTGTCGGTCGTGAAGAAGCGGTAGGCGACATCAATCGTGATGCCCTGCTCCCGCTCCGCCGCCAGTCCATCGACCAGCAGTGCAAAGTCAATCTCTTCGCCTTGGGTACCAGAGCGCTTGCTATCAGCTTCGAGCGCCGAGAGCTGATCATCAAAGATCAGTTTCGAGTCATACAGTAGTCGCCCGATGAGCGTGCTCTTGCCATCATCGACGCTGCCGCAGGTGATGAACTTCAGCAGGCTCTTGTTAGCCTGGGACTCGAGGTAAGCATTGAGGTCTTCAACGTGTTGGGCATTGGCGCTCATTAGAAGTATCCCTCCTGCTTTTTCTTCTCCATCGACGCTGACGCGTCGTGGTCGATGACCCGTCCTGATCGTTCTGATGTGCGCGACACCAGCATCTCTGAAATGATGCCCTCGAGAGTATCTGCGTCAGACTCAACCGCCGCCGTCAGCGGGTAGCAACCCAACGTACGGAAGCGAACCATTCGCTCCTGCGGAACCTCACCCGGCTCAAGCTCCATCCGCTCATCATCAACCATGATCAGCAGACCATCCCGCTCAACGACAGGCCGCATTTTGGCGAAATACAGCGGCGGTAGCTTGATGTTTTCCTGATAGATGTACTGCCAGATATCCAACTCAGTCCAGTTAGACAGCGGAAAGACCCGCATGCTCTCGCCGGTATTCACGCGCGTGTTATACAAATTCCAAAGCTCAGGGCGCTGGTTTTTCGGATCCCAACGATGCTGAGCGTTGCGGAACGAGAACACTCGCTCTTTTGCTCTGCTCTTTTCTTCGTCGCGACGGGCACCACCGAAGGCGGCGTCGAACTTGTACTTGTCGAGCGCCTGCTTAAGCGATTGCGTTTTCATGATGTCCGTGTGCACCTGGGAGCCGTGAGAGAACGGGCCTACGCCCTGGTCCACGCCATCCTGATTGATGTGCACGAGCAGCTCGAGGCCAAGTTCCTTTGCGGTGTTGTCACGAAACTCGATCATCTCCCGGAATTTCCAGGTGGTATCGACATGCAGGAGCGGGAACGGAGGCTTCGATGGATAGAACGCCTTCAGCGCTAGATGAAGCATTACCGATGAGTCTTTGCCGATCGAGTAAAGCATCACCGGATTCTCACACTCGGCGGCTACTTCCCGCATAATGTGGATGCTCTCTGCTTCCAGGCGCGCTAGGTGCGACTGATCCGCTGGAGCTGCCAGGCCCGCGTTAGCGGCTGGAGATGAAGAATTACTCTGGCTGGTAGCAGCTTGTGACACGCGTTACCGTCCTTTGTTTTGCACGTTAAGAGTTAGCTCAGCAATACGCACATCGATCGCATCGACGAAAGATGGTGTCGCGTTGCCCTGTGTTTTCGGCGCGCATTTAACCCGTAGGGGCACGCTCAGCACAATGAGCACTTTGTAAGATCGTTATTACGCCGTTCAACGAATGCGAATTCTACTGACCACGTCTGATTAACAACTATAAGTTTCTGATTGTCTTGTGATTCACCGCACGCTCATCAACCGCCCTCTAGTTAACCTACTTGCCTTCACGGGCGGCTTCGTCATCATGAGCGTCGAATTGCTCGGTGGTCGAATGCTGGCACCCTACTTCGGCAGTAGCGTCTACGTTTGGGGCAGCATCATCACCGTCTTCATGGCATCACTCTCGGTAGGTTATCTGCTGGGCGGCCAGCTCTCCATGCGCTGGGTCTCGCTGCGGGTTTTCGCCAGCGTTTTCCTCATCGGAAGCATCACGCTTTACCCGCTGTCGCTCGCTGCCGAATCCGCGATGGCATGGGTTTTCGATACCATCGTTGACCCGCGCTACGGATCGCTCACGGCCTCGCTGATTCTGTTTGTCGTTCCAACCGTGATCCTGGGAATCATTTCACCCTACTCCGTGCGCCTGCTGGTTGGCAGCGCCGAGGAGTCCGGTCGTGTCGCCGGCACCCTGTACTTTGTCTCCACGCTCGGTAGCGCCATGGGCACATTGATGACCTCGTTTTATTTTGTGCTTTGGTTCGAGATAAACGACGTAATCCGAGGCCTGAGTGGCGTCCTGCTGCTGGCGTCGATTGCCGCCTTTGTCGCGGCCGGCCGAAGTGGCTCTCGCCCCCAGGAAGAGGCCCAACGGTCATGACCCGTTGGTACTGGCTGGGCATCACGCTCGCAGCCCTGATGATACTGACCAGCGTGAGTCGGAGCGCCGATGCGAAAATTGTTCACCGCGAGCGCTCGCTCTACAGCACCGTGCTAGTGAACAAAACCGACAACATTCTCTGCCTCGCCTTTTCAATTAAGCGCGATCAGCGTAATCAGAGCTGCATCGACACGCGTGCCCCGCGCGATATGGTTTTCAGCTACACCAGAATGATGATGGCGACGCTTCTCTTTAACCCTGAGCCCCGGCGCGTGCTGGTCATTGGACTGGGCGGTGGTACGCTTCCCTCGGCCATCGCAGAGCTGTACCCCGATGTGATCATCGACGCCGTCGAGATCGACAGCGCGGTTGTCGAGGTCGCACGCAACTTCTTTAACTACCGGCCACACCCGGGCACAAGCGTGACGGTTGCCGATGGACGCCTGTTCGTGAAGCGCCGGGCGAGTTTGCGGGCGCGCCAGGAAGTACAGAAGGATCCGGGGTACGACCTGGTGCTATTGGATGCATTTAACGGTGACTATATCCCCGAGCACATGATGACCCGGGAGTTCCTCACTGAGCTTCGCTCCATCATGTCCGACGACGGTATCCTGGCGGCCAATACGTTTGCGCTCAGCGACCTGTATCACCATGAATCCGCGACCTACGCGTCTGTCTTTGGCCAGTTTCACAACTTCCGGCTACCCGAGACGGGCAACCGGGTCATCATCACAGGCAAAGACGATCTTCCCAACCCGGTCGCCCTTGCTGATCGAGCGGCTGAGCTGGATACCCGGCTATCGCGCTACGGCATATTCCTGACCGACTATCTCGAACTCATCGAGGGCGAGCAGGACTGGAAGACGGATGCACGCGTGCTCACCGACCAGTATTCACCGGCCAACCTTCTTCAGGGCGCGCCGCGCTAGCCCTTGTTCGGGCGAAGCACTCGCAGTGCACCGTCTAAGAGCACCTAAGGCCAATAGCGATCTTTCAGCAGCCGCTTGTAGAGCTTGCCCGTCGGGTGCCGGGGCAGCTCGGGATCAAAATCGATCGAACGCGGGCACTTGATGCTTGAGAGCTGCTCGCGGCAGTACTCCATAAGCTCAAGCTCCAGATCCGGACCGGCATCATCCATAGATGCCGGTTGAACCACCGCTTTCACTTCTTCTCCGAACTCCTCGTTCGGCACGCCGAACACAGCTACGTCCACGACCTTCGGATGCGTGATCAGCGCGTTCTCGGCTTCCTGCGGATAGATATTTACGCCGCCGGAAATGATCATGAAGTGCTTGCGATCGGTCAGGTACAGATAGCCTTCTTCATCGACGTAACCGAGATCGCCAAGGGTGGTCCAACCTTTGGGATGCCTGGACCCCGCCGTCTTCTCACCATCTTCGTGATACTCAAACTCGCCACCCCCGCCCATGTAGACGGTTCCGGACTCACCCGCAGGCACTTCATTGCCTTCGTCATCGCAGATATGAAGCTCGCAAGTGAGCGGCAGGCCCACGGTACCTTTGTGCGACAGCCACTGCTCCGAGTTACAACAAACGAAGCCGTTGCCTTCGGTGCCTGCGTAGTATTCGTGGATCACTGGCCCCCACCAATCGATCATCTGCTCTTTCACCGGGATCGGACACGGCGCTGCCGCATGGATCGCACACTCAAGCGATGAGACGTCATAGCGAGCGCGGACCTCCTCAGGCAGTTTCAGCATCCGCACGAACATTGTGGGAACCCACTGACTGTGCGTGATTTTGAAACGCTCAATCGCTTCAAGAGCGGCCTCGGCGTCGAACTTCTCCATCACAACGACTTCAATGCCGTTACGCAGGCATGACATCGTGAAGTTGAGCGGCGCGGCGTGGTAGAGAGGCGCCGGCGACAGATACCGCGATTCCTGCGTCGCGCCGTACAGCGCCATCATCACAGGCAGCGGATCAGCCTGACCAAAGGGCTCGCCGCTGAGCGGCCGTTTCACGCCCTTCGGGTAGCCGGTGGTGCCGGAGGAGTAAAGCATCGGCGCCCCCTCTTCCTGATCAGCAATTGGCGTACTCGGCATGGCGGCGATGGCGCCTTCCCAGGACTCAAACCCTGGCAGCTCTCCCGACAATACATAGCGCGCGCTCACGTTTGGAATGCGATCGCTGATCGCGCTGACGACTTCGGCTCGCGCGGCCGAGGTGATGAACACCTTGGCACCACAGTTATTGACGATGTATTCAACTTCCTCACTTTGCAGCCGCCAGCTGATGGCCGTGTAGTACAGGCCAGCACGTTGTGCGGCCCAGGCGATCTGATAAAAGCGCGGGTGGTTTTCGAGCATGAACGCAATGTGATCGCCGGGCTTCAAACCCAGAGAGCGGAACAGCTGCGCGCCCTGATTCGAGGTGGCTTCCAACTCGCCGAACGTAACGGCCTCCCCCGTGCTCGCCATCCGATAAGCAACTTTATCCGGTGTTTGCGCGGCAATCTGATCAATAGACATGATCGACTTCGTCTCCCCAAAAAACTAAAACTCAAGCGCCGTACGCTAGGCACTCGAGGTGTATCGGTCAAGCGGTGGCGGCGGCAAGCGCCCGGTTGAGGGCGGCTGGGAGGGAGAGTGCCGATGCGGCATTCTGCAGTAGCTAGGTAGTAGATGGGCGCTCTCGACAGATTTCCTTGGCGCTTTGCGCCGGAGGAAATCGTCTGCCGCTCTCCCGAGATTTGAGGCGCGCTGATCGTCAAGCGATCAACGTTGCTCTCGACAGATTTCCTTGGCGCTTTGCGCCGGAGGAAAT
>JANSWO010000002.1 GCA_024743435.1 Pseudomonadaceae bacterium
CGCTCACGCGTTGTCGGATTCGTGTTCGAAATCCTCGAGTAGCATGATCTACGCTCCGGTTTCTCACTCGAATCCTCCTAGCGTGAGCTTCGCTCGCGACGCTCTAAACGCCAGAAAACCTCGCGCTGGGTTCGATTGCTGCTGCGCTCGCTCACGCGTTGTCGGATTCGTGTTCGAAATCCTCGAGTAGCATGATCTACGCTCCGGTTTCTCACTCGAATCCTCCTAGCTTGAGCTTCGCTCGCGACGCTCTAAACGCCAGAAAACCTCGCGCTGGTTTCGATTGCTGCTGCGCTCGCTCACGCGTTGTCGGATTCGTGTTCGAATTCCTCGAGTACCATGACCTACGCTCCGGTTTCTCACTCAAATCCTCCTCGCGTGAGCTTCGCTCGCGACGCTCTGAACGCCAGAGAACCTCGCCCTGAACCAGATTCTCAGGGCCTGCGGGAAATCGAGTTGTTCGCCTGCGGTTCCACCCCATCTTTGTTCTGCCTCGGAGCTCTCAGATACTCTAACGCGGCTCTTTCAGGCAAACTTGTGGCATCAATTTCAGGGTGGAGAATGAAATGGCTGATCTGGTTTTATATGGCTCGCCGCTGTCGCCGTTTGCGCGCAAAGTCGAGATGGTTCTGGGGGAGAAGGGACTGGACTACGACTTTGAGAACGTCAGCATTCTGCCCATGCCTGACTGGTTCGCGGAGTTGTCACCGGCACGACGGATCCCGGTACTTCGCGATCGCTCGATTGGCGAGGAAGGAATCCTGGGCACCATTCCGGATTCCTCGGCTATTTGCGGCTATCTGGAGAAAAAGGCCCCGACGCCGGCGGTTTATCCACAGAGTGCCTATGAATACGGGCGCGCGCTCTTTATGGAGGAATACGCGGATTCAGTGATGGCAATGCTGGGTGGGATGGGCATTTTCCGAGCAGTAGTGTTTCCCAAATTTCAAGGCAAAGAGTCAGATCTCGATACGGCGCGTACGACATGGCGGGAAAAGTTGCCGCCGGTGTTGGATTACTTGGAACAGACGCTGGACGGAAACGCATTTTTTGTCGGTGGCGAGTTATCCATCGCTGATATTTCAGTAGCCGCGCAGATTGCGCAATTGGATATCGTGGTTGGCACCCCCGATGAAGCGCGTTGGCCTGGCGTCGTTGGGCACTATCAGCGCATGACGGAGTTGCCGGGTCTCACGAGTAATCTTGCTGCCTGCAGCAAGGTGCTTGCAAACGTGGTCCCCGAAAAGCTGGACCTGAGTTGACGACGTGCTGTTAAGCGAAGAACAGAGCTCGCTGGTCGATAACGTCTCGAAACTGTGTTCGGAGTTTGGCGACGACTACTGGCGTGAGCGCGATGAAAAGGGCGGCTTTCCAGAAGCTTTTTACCGCGCTGTGGCCGCAGGCGGCTGGCTGGGTATCGCAATGCCTGAGAAGTACGGCGGTGCCGGGTTGGGTATCACGGAGGCATCGCTGCTCGTCAACGCGGTGGCCCGTTCCGGCGCGGGCATGTCAGGTGCTTCAGCAATTCACCTGAATATCTTCGGCCTGAATCCGGTGATTGTGTTTGGCACCGACGAACAGTGCCAGCGACACCTGCCACCGCTAATTGCTGGTGAAGAAAAGGCCTGCTTTGCCGTTACCGAACCCAATGCCGGTCTGAATACCACTGCGCTCGAGACGTTGGCTGAGCGCGAGGGAAATGAGTATCTCGTTAACGGTCAGAAGCTGTGGACGACTACCGCGCAAGTTGCGGACAAATTTCTGCTGCTGGCTCGTACCACGCCGCTGGACAAGGTGAAGCGCTCAACCGAGGGGCTGACGCTTTTCTACACCGATTTTGATCGCAGCCGTATTGAGGTACGTGAGATAGCCAAAATGGGTCGCAAGGCGATCGATTCCAACGCCATTTTCATCGATGACTTGCGCATTCCTGAGCAGGACCTGATTGGCGAGGAGGGGCGGGGCTTCGAGTACATCCTGCACGGGCTCAACCCGGAGCGAATCCTTATTGCTGCCGAGGCGATTGGCCTGGGTCAGGTTGCGCTCGATCGGGCGAGCGCCTACGCGCGAGACCGGGTGGTTTTTGGCCGTCCTATCGGGCAAAACCAGGGCATCGCGCACCCGCTAGCTAAGTGCTGGATGGAGTTGAATGCAGCCTGGCACACAACGATGGACGCCGCGATGCGCTATGACATGGGTCTATCCTGTGGCTCCCAGGCGAACTCTGCAAAGTATCTCGGTGCCGAGGCGGGGCATCATGCCTGTGAAACAGCAGTACTGACCCATGGCGGCATGGGCTACGCGAAGGAGTACCACGTTGAGCGGTGGCTGCGCGAAAGCTATATCCCAAGAATCGCCCCAGTGAGCCGAGAGCTGATCTGTTGCTTCATCGCAGAGCGAGAACTGGGGTTACCGAAGTCGTATTAACGGCGGATCGAGAAGAACCTGACATACCATCCTGTAGGATTCGTCGAGTGTAAGCAGGGCGATCGAAACCAGTAATACGCTCTGTAACTCAAACCAGATAACGAAAGAAGAGGCACTATGACAACGCCTAATCTGAGCTGAGGTCACGTCAACATCAATGTCAGCGACCTCGACGCGTCAATTGCGTTCTACGACAAATTAGGTTTCAGCTTGCTGATCCCCGGCGTGCCGTATCTCGGCATAAGTAAGGACTCAGTAGCTGAGATTCCAGCCGCACAGAGCAATGCATTGGCTGTACCGGCAGGTACGACCGCGCGCGCCTGCATCATGCAGCTTGATGAAGGGTTTCCGAAGATTGATTTGACCGAGTATTCAAAGGGTTCGCCACATGCGGCGGCCGCGAATGATGACTTGGGAATCGCTCGCCTCTGCCTTGCCACGCAGAACCTTGCGCAGGACTACGCACTCTTAATCGATGCTGGGGTGGAATTCCTGTCTGAACCGACAGAAGGTGTTGGCGGGTTAGCAGATATCGCGATTTGTCGTGACCCCGACGGAGCTTTGATTGAATTGATCGAGCTGCACCTCGACAAGTGGGTTGCGACTTAACGTTATCTGGGTGGTCACCTGAACCAATGCCGGATTGGATCGAGCTGATGGGCTGCTTCTGCTCTTTTGGTATCAACTTTCGAACTATCGGACATTTTCGAGAACCGACTATCGCTCGCAGTCCAATCAGATACGCCAGCGCCCTTCTTTGAACGCGAGCAGGGCCTTTCGAGCGGCCTTCTGATCATCCTCCGTGCTCCGTCTGAAGCCCTGTGCAAGAAAGTGGTGAAATCCCTCTGGGATATCCCGAGCGTTACCTGTGCGTTTGTAGCCCATCGACCAGTCTTCGAATGAGCGCTCCTCTATCTCGTGACGTAACACGATGTGGGGATCACTGTGTCTCGGGTCGGTATCGATGCGGCTGTAGATCTCATTCACTTGAGACTCCTCGCCCTCCAGAACCTGAATGAACCCGCCCTCGTGGTAGAGCAACATCCCGGTTACACCCACTCGCGCGTTGTTGGTGCGTGCCTGGTCCAGGAGTGCGTCCAGTTCTTCCTCGCTCACCTCGGCTGTTGCTCGGCTGACATAGACAAGTTGGTAGATCACGATGTGCTGACTCTTACTTACGATTCCTACTTCGGGTATCGGCCGTGTTGCTCTCAACTTTAGCTGAGATGACCTCAATTGCCCTCGAGCTGGACAGCTGACCGGGTGGGTGTGTTGCCAGCGAAGTATTACCTCGGCAAGCTGGTAGGGCAGAGCACATCCGATGTGAACGCTCCACCTACCACTGCACAAGGATTCGACATGACTGACTTGGTGACACGACAAGATGCCGACGGTACGGCGATATTGACGCTAAACAGGCCAGACAAACTCAATTCGCTTACCGTTGCCATGTTTCGCCAGCTGCGCGAGCACACAGCAGATATTCGCCGGGATGACGCTGTGCGGTGTGTGGTACTGCGTGGTGCGGGCAAGTGTTTCTCAGCAGGCCATGATCTAGCCGATATCGCATCAGGCGAAGAGGTGCCTTCGCGCGGTTGGCACTCAGAAACATTGAGGTTGCTCGAAAAGCTTCCCAAACCGGTTATCGCTGCGGTGCACGGTCATTGCTACACGGGCGCACTGGAAGTCGCGCTCGCTGCGGATTTCATCGTTGCAGCCGAGAGCGCTCGTTTCGGCGATACCCACTCAAAGTGGGCGCTGACGCCAGTGTGGGGTATGAGCCAGCGCTTGCCCAGACGAGTAGGGCTGGCAACCGCGAAACGGCTGATGTTTACGGCAGAATTTGTGCCAGCCGCTGAGGCGCTTCGTATCGGGCTGTGTGAGATGGTCATTCCGGATGATCAGTTTGATGCGGAGATAGAAAAACTCACAGCCCAGATCTGTGCGAACTCCGGCTTCAGCCATGCGGCAAATAAACGTCTATTGGAGGCAACGGATGGCGGTGGCGTAGATGCTGGATTGCAATGGGAAGTGATGGAAAGCGAAGGCACCGGCCCGGACATGGCGGAGCGTATCGCAGTGTTCAACAAACGATGACGCGATAGCTTTTAGTGGTTGCCGAACCTCGCCAGATATACCGGTTTATACCGGGTGAACGCGCAGCAAGGTGTGTGAGAAGATTTCAATTAGGAAAATGTGAAAGGAGAATTCTGTGGCTAATGAGGGTTATCACGAGCCGGTTCAGGAGCTTTCGGATGAAACTCGTGACATGCATCGAGCGATCACCTCGCTCATGGAAGAGCTTGAGGCAGTGGACTGGTACAACCAACGGGTTGATGCCTGTAAGGACGACGAACTGAAGGCCATCCTCGAACACAATCGAGATGAAGAGAAAGAGCACGCGGCGATGGTGCTGGAGTGGATTCGACGCCGAGACCCAGTCTTGGATGGGGAGTTGCGTGACTTCCTGTTTACCGACAAACCAATCGCCCACAAGTAGCGGTTGCGCGTTGTCTAAAGCACTCTGTTACTCGGCGCGTCGCTCGTCGGTCCTGTCGCTAAACGTGCTCATGACCTGGCGAGCGTGCGCCTGCAACAGAACTTGTACATCTTCCTCATCCGCTAGTCGATCGAAGAGTTCCAGCGGGTCTTGCTCTAAATGATAGAGCTCTCTTGCCTGTCCGCGTCGATCAAGCAACAGTTTCCAGTGGCCGCGTCGAACGGCGTATTCAAGGTCGGATACCGAGTCCAGCGCCCAAAACAGGGTGCGTTCCTCTAAAGCCTTGCCTTGCCATGCGTCAGAGACGTTGATGCCGTCCAGTATGCGATCGTCTGGCACCTTTGCACCCGCGATCTCAGCGAGAGTTACATACAGATCCATACCAATGATGGCTTCGCTGCTTGATGAGCCGGCATCCACCATGCCTGGATAGCGGACAATCGCGGGCACGCGGATGCCGCCCTCGTACAGGCCATGCTTTCGCCCACGCAAGCCGCCAGTGCTGCCGTAGGCATTGACTTCCCACCAGTGGATCCAGTCGGAGGTGACCGGGCCGTTGTCGCTGACGAACACGACAACCGTGTTGTCGGTGAATCCCAGGTTGTCGATCTGATCAAGAACGCGACCTAGTTGATGATCCATGTAGGTTATGTTGGCGTAGTACTCACCCGGACCGCGGGGGATTAATTTGCCCTTGGGTGGCTCGGCCTCGCCGGATGGGATCGGCACGATCGGTCCGTTAGTGAAGCGCTTATAGAGGGCATTGAAATCTGCCGGGTTCTCAATCGTCGTGTGCGGTTCGGCCATGCTCAGATAGAGGAAGAACGGCGTGTCGGCGCTCTGCTCGCTTAGCCACTCAATGGAGGCGTCGGCGTAGAGATCAGCCGTGTAACCCTCCTGAGGCGGCAACTTCTCGCGGCCTCGGTAGATGTTGGTCGGGTTTCGGTTAGTCGGAATCTGAAAGGCGTTGTGACCATAGAAGTTATCGAAGCCCTGATCCATGGGTTGCGGCTCGTTCTCTGAACCGAGGTTGGCGTTCAGATGCCATTTGCCAATGAGCGCGGTGTTGTAGCCCTCGTTCTTCAGTAGTTCAGCCAGCGTGATTTCTTCGCTGCGCAGGAATATGCCGGAGCCTTCGGGAATCCAGCTTTTGATACCGGTGCGATAGGGCGTTCGGCCGGTGAGTACTCCCGCCCGAGACGGAGAGCACAGGCCAGACGGTGCGTAGTACTGGGTTAGCCGCATGCCGTCGTTTGCGAGCTGGTCAAGGTTGGGTGATTCGATCACCGGATGACCGTAGACGCCCAGATCGCCGTAACCGAGGTCGTCTACCGTGATCAGAACGATGTTCGGTTTTTCAGCAGCCGCGACGAGTTGTGCGCCAAGTACAAAGACAATGGCGACGATAAGCTGCGTCTTTGCCACTAGCGCGGCGTGTCTCCAATAATCGTCACTCGCTCAACCACTCGCCGGGCTGGTGCGTAATCAGATACCGCATAGTGTTGGGCGGAACGGTTGTCCCAGAACGCGATCGAGTTTTTCTGCCAGCGAAAACGACACTGATACTCCGGAATGCGTGACTGGCTATAGAGATAGTTCAGCATGGTCTCGGATTCTTCCGGCTCCATGCCGATAATCTCTTTGGTAAACGCAGCGTTTACGTATAGAGCGCGTTTGCCGGTCTCAGGGTGTGTACGAACCACGGGGTGTTCGGGGTTTGGGTATTTCGCGTTGAACGCGGCGACTTCTTCATCGGTTGCGCCACGCTTGATCATGGCTCGCCGAAAGCCGCTGAAATCGTGTCGGGCAACGGCCTGGTCGATTTTTTCTTTTATGTGGTCGTCAAGGCGTTCGTAGGCAAGCACCATGTCGGCAAACAGCGTGTCACCGCCCCGGTCGGGCACTTCGATGGCCCGGAGAACACTGCCCAGCGACGGTTGTGCGCGCCAGGTGACGTCTGAATGCCAGATGTTCTCCGTACCGCGATGATCGCCGTCGTGGGTGATCTGCAGTACCTTGGGATAGCCTTCTTTCTCCGGCGCAAAAGGGTGCACCTCAAGCTCGCCGAACCATGCGGAGAATCGCATGTGATCTTCGGTAGTGATGTCCTGGTCGCGAAAGAAGATGACTTTCCAGTCGAGCAGCGCCTGGCGGATCTGTTGCATCACGTTTTCGGACAACTCCTCGCGCAGATCAACGCCGCTGATTTCGGCGCCGATGGTTCCGGTTAGAGGTTCGACTCGAATTGCGTCGTAGTCGGGTAGGGCGGACTGCTCCATTGCCCGAATCCGATGAACGTTTGGCGCCTGAAATGCCATGTAACCTCTCCTGCTACGTGTCTCGTCGGTGTTGACTGCTTCTCGCTTTGACCTTAGGAATTTATTGGCCCGAAAACTTGGCGTCGCGCTTTTCCAGAAACGCGGCGACCCCTTCTTTGAAATCGCGAGTCGTGCCTGCTTCGTTCTGAGTTTTCGCCTCAAGGTCCAGCTGCTGCTCGTAGCTGTTGTGCACGGACTGCCAGTACAACTGCCGCGTCATGGCGATCGAGCGGGGACCGTTGGCCAGCTTCTGCGCGATCTCCATAGCGCCGCTCATGAGTGCATCCTGATCATCGAACAAGCGATTGATCAAACCCCATTCGAGGGCTTGCGCAGCCGGCAGCCGTTCGGCGAGCAGAGACAATTCCATTGCCCGTCCCCAGCCCACCAGGCGAGGCAGGAGGAACGTTGAGCCGCCATCCGGAACGAGCCCAATGCGCGTGAATGCCTGCAGGAAAAACGCGTTGCGAGACGCGCAAACGATATCGCCCATGACAGCGAAGCTCATCCCAACGCCCGCAGCGGCGCCATTGACTGCCGTGACGATGGGCATCGGCAGGTCGCGTAGCTTGAGCAGGATGGGGTGGTAGCGTTCTCTCAACCCGTCGCCGGATTGCTGGCGCCGCTTCGGATTGCTTCGATCGCCATCGGACAGGTTCGCGCCAGCACAGAAGCCGCGACCTTCGCCGGTGAGCAGCAGCGCCCGCGCGTCAGAATCACGCAGGTCCATCAGCGCTTCGTTGAAATCGTCCAGCATCTGACCGCCAACCGCGTTCATAACTTCTGGATGATTGAATTTCAGAACAGCGACGCTGCCTTCGTGAGTCAGTGACATGTGTTGCATGGCAATCCGCCTTTTTCTGTTTCGAATTCTGGTGTGGTTGCGTTGTCTCAGCCGCCTTCTATGCGCGGCATGAAGACCACCTCGCTATCGGGTTCTAGTGGCTCGAGATAGGCGTCCTGATGAATTTGTCCGTCGATGGCAACCGCTGTTTTTTCCAGCCGCTCGGCTATGCCAGGGAAACGACTGTCGAGCTGTTCCACCAGGTCACGGTAGCGTTCACCGCCCACCTCGGTGTCCTTCAGGCCGCCGGTTAGCGGCCACAGGAAGTCGGGGAAGATTACTGTGGCCACAGATTGCGCACGACGCTGACGGACAACGCGACAGCCCGGCTAGGCCCGGCTGTCGATGGCCTCGAGGACTTTTGGTGGGGACAGCGGCAGGTCTGCAATGCGGAAGCCGACCGCATCGGCGACGGCGTTGGAAACCGCAGCCAAAGGCGCGACGATAGGTGTTTCACCAACGCCGCGAACACCATAGGGGTGTGACGGGTTGGGTACTTCAATAACAACGGTGTCGATCATTGGCAGGTCAGACGCTACCGGAATTCGGTAATCGAGGAAGCCCGCGTTCTCCATAACACCGTCAGCATTGAAGATGTATTCCTCATTCAATGCCCAGCCGATGCCTTGAGCCGCGCCGCCCTGAAGCTGACCTTCGACGTAGGCTTTGTGGATCGCTCGACCTGCATCCTGAACTGCGGTGAACCCAAGCAGCTCGGTTCGTCCGGTTTCCTTGTCCACCTCAACCTCTGCGATATTGACAGAGAAAGAGGGGCCGGCGCCTTGTGCGTTCAGCGCTGCGCGACCCAGGATTGGACCGCCTGTCTTCGCAGACTTGCCGGCGATATCGGCCAGAGTTAGAGGCTCTACGTCGATATTGGCGCCCGGTGCGGGGACCGCTTCGCCGTCACGCCATTCGACCATCGACTCATCGACGCCCCAGGTAGACGCGGCGCGTGCTTTGCACTGGGCAATGATGTCTTCACAGGCTTGTACTACCGCCATGCCAGTTGCGAACGTCACTCGCGAACCACCGGTAACCATGGTCCAGCCGGACGTTTCGGTGTCGCCGATGTAGGTTTTGACCGACTCGTATGGCACGCCGAGCGTCTCGGCAGCCATGAGGCACATGGACGCGCGTGAGCCGCCGATATCGGGGTTGGCTTCCAGCACGGTAACGCTGCCGTCCTCGTTGACATGGGCTTCCGCACTGGATTCGCCGCCAACGTTGAACCAGAACCCGACGGCGACGCCTCGGCCAACGCCATCGTTGAGTTTCTTGGTGTAATTAGGGTGTTTCTTCGCCGCTTCCAGGCAGGCTTTCAGGCCGATCACCGGAAACTTGGCGCCGTATGGAGCAGTCGTGCCTTCCTCGGCGGCGTTAACCATCCGCAGATCCAGCGGATCCATTCCGAGCTTGCGCGCCATGTCATCGAGCGCGGACTCCATGGCGTGCATGGACTGTGGAGCACCTGGTGCCCGGTAGGCGGCAACTTTCGGCTTGTTCACCAGCACATCGAAGGCGCTGATCTTGAAGTTGTCGATTTTGTAAGGCGCGAGGATAGTCATGGCGCCGGGCCCCATGGGCGCGCCAGCAAAAGCGCCAGCTTCGTAGGCGAGCCAGGCGGTGGCAGCGGTGAGTGTGCCGTCTTTCTTGGCGCCCACTTTCACCCGAACGACGGTACCGGAAGTTGGCCCAGTTGCCCGGAATACCTCTTCGCGCGTCATGGTCATCTTGACCGGGCGGCCAGCGTGCTTGGATAGCATTACTGCGACCGGCTCGAGGTAGACAACGGTTTTGCCGCCGAAACCCCCACCAATCTCACTGGAGACGATGCGTACCTGGCTGAGCTTCATGCCGCAGATGCCCGCAGTCATCTGACGAAACTCGAAAGGCCCTTGAGTTGAACACCAGACCGTTGCCTTGCCTTCTTCGTTGATGGTGGCGCAGCAGGCGTGCGGCTCGATGTAACCCTGGTGAGCCATCGGAATCTTGTATTCCTGCTCGATGATCTCGTCGGCTTCAGCGAAGCCTTCGTCGACATCGCCACGAACCAGGTTCATGACGGCCGCGATGTTGCTGGGCTTGTCGGGTGTTTCGGGCAGGTTCTTGGTGAAGCACTGATCGTCCAACAGGGGAGAGTCGTCTTCCATTGCTTTCACAACGTCAAGCACCGGTGGCAGCGCTTCGTACTCAACCTTGATGGCGGCGAGCGCTGCATCTGCGGCTTCGTTGGAAGCAGCTGCAACGGCGGCGACCGCGTGTCCGTGATAGAGGGCTTTGCCTCGAGCCATGACGTTCTGTGCGACGTCTTTGAGACTACCTCCGCCCTCACCGCCGATGTCGCCTCCGCCAGCTTCTGGGAAGTCAGCGCCACAGATCACGGCGTAGACCCCTGGCAGGGCGCGAGCGTCCGTAAGGTCAATGGATTTGATGTTGGCGTGTGCGTGCGGGCTTCGTAGCACCTTGCCTACCACGGCGTTGGACATGGTCTGGTCAGCGGCGAATTCGGCTCTGCCCGTGACTTTGTCAACGCCGTCCGGGCGCACAGGGCTTGTTCCGATGACCTTGAATTCGTTCTGTGCTGCCATGTTCTGATTCCTCGAAGTTGGGGTGCTAAGCAATCGGTTGTCGCCGTTTGGCGCCGTGAATCTCAGGCCTTGCTGGGCCCTAATACCTCCGCGATACCTGCCCGCCACAGGGCGTCACGCTGCCGGCGCGATAGTCGCTCTACAGTAGGTCTGAGGCCGCACCAATGCAACTGTTGAGCACGCCTTAGCGCTATGCAAGTCAAGGGTGCAGCTGGTGGGTTCGAACGCTGCGATTGGCTCCGAAATCACGTATCTTGGCTGGAACGACATCACCTGCATTACCTGCATTGTTTCTTACGGGGAGAAAACCATGGCCTATGCGCCCGCTGACAGACCGTTCTACGACGCCGACAGCCACATCATGGAGTTACCGGACTTCCTGCGTGACTATGCAGACCCCAAATTGCGCGACGATATTCCCCAGGTGAGCTATAGCGCTTCACTCGTCACGGACGAGGAGGTCGCGCAGCTGGTGGCCCAGGGCAATCGTCACAGCGATGAGCATCGTGCGGCACAGATCGCGCTGGGTGATGATCTCATCGCGCATTCGAAGGAGATCCAGGCCCTGGGTGCTTTCGACTCGTCCGACAGGACCGTTGCGATGGACCTGCTGGGTTTCAAAAAGCAGTTGGTGTTCGCCACTCACAGTGTGGCACTGCCATTTCACCCCAGTTCCAAAAAGCCGCTCGATCTGCGCTATGGCGCAACGCGGGCTCACAACCGAGCCATGTCCGACTTCTGCTCTGACGACGATCGGCTGATGGGGGTGGCGATCGTTCCGCTGGACGATCCGGAACACGCCATGCGGGAACTCGATTTTGTCCTCGAATCCGGTCTCGAATCGGTTTGGGTGCCACATCGCGCGCCGATTGAGCGTTCACCCGGACACGTGGATTTTGATCCGTTCTGGGCTCGCCTCGCTGAGGCGGGTGTGCCATTCCTGCTACACGTTGGCGGCGCGCCGCTGCAGGCATTGGGTAGCTGGAGTAACAACGGACGCGGCCCGGTCAAAGATTGGATGGGTGGCGGTGAAAACGTGCGCAGTAAAGATGCAGCCGTGATGCACCAGACCCCGGAAACGTTCATCAGTGTGATGGTGATGGATGGTGTGTTTGAGCGTCACCCCGGGCTTCGGGGCGCAGCGGTTGAGCTGGGGGCAGGATGGGTTCCTGAGCTAACCCGGCGTCTTGACTGGGTTTGCCGTATCTGGAGCCGAGTGGATAAAGGCATCGACTTTGAGCGGCCGCCGTCGGTTCAGCTCAGTGAGCAGATGGGTTTCACACCATTCCCGCACGAAGATGTGGCCATGCTGGCCGCGCAATCGAACGAGGATCTGTACCTGTTCTCCTCTGACTACCCGCACGTTGAGGGTACAAAGGACCCCATCGGCCGCTTCGAACGCTCGCTCGCCAACTCGGACGAGGCGCTGAAAACCAAATTTTACAGCGAAAATTTCCTGCGGCTTTGGCCTCAGGCAAGAGTCGCCTAGGCAAACTCACGCACGCATAACAGCGGACTATTTCTAACGTTGTGTCTGGGCGCTTTGAAGCGCCCGGGCTACATTGCCTTCGGAAACTATTACATGAATGACAATCAGCCCGTTTTGGTTGGTGTGGGCCAGTGTGTGGTCAGAGAACTCAGCAGTGATGCTCAAAGCCTACCGAGCCACCTCAGCCTCGCCGCCGATGCTTGTCAGGCTGCTCTCGATGACACAGGAGTCGGTGGCCTGGCGCAGCACATCGATACCTTGGCTGTAGTCCGATTCAACGTAGATTCGATGCGATCTGGCGCGCCTGCTAATGCAACCTACCGCAACGCACCGCGTTCCATTGCGCGCAGAATTGGCGCTGATCCGAAGCGCGCGATTTATAGCGTCGTTGGTGGCCAGTCGCCGCAACAGCTGGTTAACGAGTTCTCCAGCAAGATCGTCGCGGGTGACGCTGAATGTGTGTTGCTCACGGGCGCCGAAGCGATCGGCGCGATGAAACATGCGGCGCGCAACCAGCTCGACTTCAATTGGAGTGAAGACGTGCCGGGTGAGCTCGACGATCGTGGTGAGGGCCCCATGCTTCTCGCCGCACATGAGATTGCCAATGGCCTTGGCATGCCGCCGCAGGTCTATGGTGCGTTCGAAAACGCATGCCGCATAGAGCGTGGGGTGAGCAAAGATGATCACCGGTTGGCGATGGCAAAGCTGTTCGCGCCGTTTTCTTCGGTGGCCGCTGCCAACCCCTATGCGCAGTTTCCTATTGAGCGCAGCGTCCAGTTTCTCTCGACGCGTAGCAAAGAAAACTACGACGTTGCAGACCCGTATTTCAAATGGTTTGTCGCCCAGGACGCCGTCAATCAAGGCGCAGCACTGCTGTTGATGAGCGTCGGAAAAGCGAAGTCTCTGGGAATAGAGTCGCCCCGTTGGGTCTTTCCGCGCAGCGGCGCTGATGCCACGGATCGCTTCGTTCTCGAGCGCTCCTCGCTTACCGAATCAGCTGCAATGGCTGCGACGCTCAAGCATTCATTAGCCGCAGCCCAGCGCTCTGCTGCAGATGTCGATCACTTGGAGCTGTACTCCTGCTTTCCATGCGCGGTGCAGTTTGCTTGTGATGCTCTCGGGATCGACACCGCCGGCCGACAGCTCACTCAAACCGGTGGCCTGCCTTTCTTTGGTGGCGCGGGCAACAACTACTCGATGCATGGCATTGCATCGCTTGTGGAAACCCTGCGAGCGGACCCTGGTAGTTTGGGTCTTGCGCTCGCAAACGGTGGCTTTGCATCCAAGGAATCCGTCGGCATTTACAGCACCGATGCCGGTGATGGTTGGCAACCCGCGAACGCTAGCGCGGTGGAAGCGGACGTTCACCAGAATCCGGCCGTGCCCTGGGGCGATGCGAGCCAGGGCGGCGTGCTCGAAACATACGGTGTCGTATACGCTCGTCGGGAACCTCTGATTGGCTTTGCCAGCCTGCGCGGCGATGACGGTAGTCGAATTCTCGCCCGCACCGAAACCAATGATCAGGCCTCGATCGCCGCGCTGTTGTCCGATGATCTTGTTGGCAAGCGAATCACGCCAAGAGTGACCGAGAAGAAAAACGTATTGGAACTAGGAGCGGCCTGATGGAAGCGGTACGAACAGATGAAGCCCGTTTCGAGGGGCTGCCGGATTTTCCTTACGAACCACAGTATCGGGAGTGGAACGGTCTGCGCGTTGCCCACATTGATGAGGGCCCGAAAGACGCGCCGGTTGCGCTTCTTATGCATGGCGAGCCAACGTGGAGCTATTTGTACCGCAAGATGATTCCGCCATTGCTCGCGGCTGGCTACCGCTGCGTAGCGCCCGACCACGTTGGCTTCGGACGCTCGGACAAACCCGTCGATGACAGTTTTTACGTTATCGAGCGGCACTGTGAACGAACCCGATTTCTCATTGAGGATCTCGACTTAAACAACATCACGATTTTCGTACAGGACTGGGGAGGCCCGACCGGTCTGCGCCAGGCGGTTGATATGCCAGAGCGTTTCGAGCGACTGGTGATCATGAATACCTGGCTGCACCACGCAGAATATGAGTATTCCCCGGCGATCCGATTCTGGCGGGAGTCGGCGACGAATCCGATGTGGTTGGGCTGGACTGGTGGAGATCTTCCGTGCGGCGCGATCGTCGCCGGTTCCATCGGGCGTGCGGATGTTGACCGGGACCTGGCCCGACGCGCGTATGAAGCGCCGTTTGAAACTGCTTCAGCAAAAGCCGGAGCGCGAAGGTTTCCCTGGTGTATTCCGGTTGGCGAGCCCGAGGCGGGTAACGCTGAGGATCAGGAGCGCTGCTTCAACGCGCTGCTCAAATGGGACAAGCCCGTACATTTCATCTTCGGTGACAGAGACCCTATCTTTACCGCGGACTGGGGCCGGAACTGGTCAGACATGATCCCCGGGAGCACGTTCGACACAGTGGAAGGGGCCAGTCACTTCTTGCAGGAAGAAGCGGGTGCGGAAATCGTAGCGACGTTCCTTGGTCGACGCGACGCCCAATAATCCGAGCCCTCGGGGGCGCCGTCTAAAATGGCTTCGTTGCATCCAGAAACGCAACGGATGCGATCAGTACTCACATGCCGATCAGCCCTGCGTCTCAGAAGGTGCGCGCGCCTCAGAAGAATCCCCTATGGAGTCTCAGGGGCAACAACAGGATGATGCCGGTGACCTTCGGTCATCGAGAGATCGCGGTTGATGCGGTCATCGAGAGATCGCGGTTGATGACGTTATAGGACGTCTGGAAATACCCATTCGCCGGGAAGCCAGTAGAGCATCGCGAGAGTGTAACCACCGGATTTTGGCGAGCTCAGTTACGCCGATATCCGTCCCTGCGACTATTTAGGATTTAGAGTACATGTATATGTCACCTGAACTACCAGCGCGAGACCAGTGCCGTGTGAATGCTTGGCTTCCTTTATCCATAGGACTAGTTATGTTGCTTGCGCTGGCGGGTTGTGTCAGTACGGCGAGCAAAGCGCTACCGGCTGATGTTGCCGCGAATCAGGCTCAAGTGGCTCCGGGGGTTTATCTCGCGGGTGAGCTCAGCCAGAATCGAATTGACGCTCTGGCGGCGAGCGATGTTCTGGTCGTTGATTTGCGTACGCAGGCGGAGGGTACGGCTGAGGAAGCACGAACGCTGGCGACAGCGGGGGTTGGCTACGTCAATTTGCCCGTATCTGGTCCGAGTATAGATCCCGCCGCGGTTACCTCACTCGCATCGCTCCTGGGAAATCGCGAAGGTCACGATACGCGACCGGTCCTGCTGCACTGCCGATCCGGTAATCGAGCAGGCATGTTGTATGCCGCTCATCTGATCGACACGGGAGTGAGCGCTGAGGATGCGCTTGAGGCGGTGGATGACGTGGTTACCGTCGATGCGATCAGCGAAGCCGTTAAGAGTTACGCGCAGGGGAGATAGCAACCGCCACTGCGCGCGTTGCGGCTAGGCTAGGGTGGCCAGCTCGGCGCTCAGCGCTTTCAATGCGCTCTTGTTCGCATTTCGGATTGTGTCCATCGACGGCGGCTCATCGCTGATATCGCCGAGTTCAGCCAGAACGACGTGGACAGTGTCGTGACCGTCAACGTTCTGCATGGCGGTTAGCCAGCGCTGAACATTGGGGTAGTCGTCAAAAGAGTAAACGTTGGTGAACTGCGGTCGCAGCTGGCCAATCTCCACGTACGCGGCGAGGTCTGCGATGGTCCACGAATCACCAGCGATGAAGGCGGAGTTTGCGAGCCAGCCGGAATCCAGCGCCTTCAGCGCGCCTCGCAAGGTGGCGCGAGCGTTATTCTGGATGAGGTCTGGGATGTCCAGATCTTTGCGAATCTTGGGTGCTACCAGTCCTATGGAGGCATCGCGCACGTTGCGATGGTGATAGTTCAGGTAGGCGTCTACTTTTGCGCGCGCTTTTGGCTCGCTTGGATAGACATCTTCCCAACCGTGGCTGTTGCATAGGTAGGCGAGTATCGCGTGCGCCTCGCCGAGAGCGAAGCCGGATTCTGGTTCGAATAGGGTGGGAATGGTGCCTGCCGGGTTCATAGCGAGAAAGTCCGGGTGACGGCTGCCGTTCTCGCCCTTGGAGCCTGGGTTTGTCAGGATCATTTCAAACGGGCGTTGCTTGTTGAGCAGAAGCCACATGACCGCGCGCACCGGTTGTGAAAACGGAACACCGTAGAGTTTAAGAGTTGTTTGGGACATCAGATTTTGATTTGCCTATGTTGTGAGTGATTAGCCGTCGGTGGCTGGGCTTTTCTGGGCCTCTCGAAAGTTGTCGGCAAGGTCGACCGCGATGAACCCGGCGAACAGCGCTGCGCAGAAGACGATTGCCTCGAGGCTTGCTGTGCCAATGGCAACGAGCGCGGGTCCAGGGCAGTAGCCTGCGAGCCCCCAACCGATGCCGAACAGTGCGGAGCCGCCGATCAGTCGTGGATCCAGATCTGTCCGGGTAGGCAGAGCAAATCGGTCCCCAAATATTGGCTCGCTGCGTCGCAAGACCAGACGATAGCCGACGAAGTTAACGGTGACCGCAGCGCCGAGCACGAGCACAAGCGATGGGTCCCAATTTCCCGTGACGTCGAGGAATGCCAGAACTTTACGCGGATCGATCATGGAAGAGATGACAAGGCCTGCGCCGAAGACGACGCCTGCAATGAGACCACCGAGTTGCATCAGCATGACTAGAACCCCTCGATGTGGCTGGTGACTAACGCGACCGTCAACATGCCGGTGATGAGGAATGTAATGGTCGCGACGATCGATCGACTGGATAGGCGGGCCATGCCGCAGACACCATGACCGGAGGTGCAGCCTGAGCCGAGGCGGGTACCGACGCCGACGATGAAGCCGGCGATCGCCACCATGGATAGCGGGAAGTCTGTTCTCGGCTGGACCGGCGATAGCGCCAAAGCGGCGACGCCTGTGATGAGTAGTCCGGCGGTAAACCACCAGCGCCAGGCGGTGTCGCCTGTCGGGCGTTTCAAGGCGCCGCCAACGATACCGCTGATGCCGGCGATTCTGCCGTTCAACAGGAGCAGCAGGGTTGCGGCTAGCCCGATAAGGCTGCCGCCGATTAATGCTGAGATGGGTGTGAAGTTTTCCATAGGTGACTACCGCTCGTTAAGAGATTGCCGCGTCAGCTATTCGCGACAAGCGATCTCGCAATGACGGGGCTACAGGGTTTCGCTCGCGCCTCCTCTCGCGCATGTGGCTTCGCCAATGCGCTGCCGGATGCTCGTCGCTTCGCGACAAGCGATCTCGCAATGACAGATGTTCTTGACCGTCATTGCGAGCCCGTAGGGCGCGGCAATCTGCTCAAGACTGTTCAGCGCTCAACTCGCTAAACGCGCTCGATTATCGTGCCGGTACCAAGTCCGCCACCACAACACATGGCGATCAAGCCGTACTTACCGCCGCTGCGCTCCAGCTCATGCAGTGCGGTGGTGATCAACCTGGCGCCGGTCGAGCCGGTGGGGTGGCCGAGGGCAATCGCGCCGCCGTTGACATTGACCTTGTCCGGGTTAGCGCCCACTTCTTTCTGCCAGGCAACTACCACCGATGCGAACGCTTCGTTCACTTCGAAGACGTCGATGTCGTCGATGGACAATCCGGTCTGCGACAGGACCTTTCGTGTTGCCGGGATCGGGCCTTTCAGCATGGTGACTGGATCGCAGCCAACGAGCGTGGTCGCGAGAATCTTCGCCCGCGGCTTGAGCCCCATCTCATCGACGGCTTTCTGGTTGGCGAGGATAACGACAGCCGCACCATCGGATACCTGGGAGCTGCTGCCTGCCGTGTGGAATTCCTGGCCGGGGACCGGTGCCAACCCCTGCAGAGCTTCGATGGTTGTCTCGCGTAAACCCTCATCCCGAGTAACGGTGTGGGTATCGCCAGTGGGTTTGAACTCTTTGTCGAGCGTCGGCGCTTCAATCGGAATGATTTCACGGTCAAAACGATTCTCGGCCCACGCGCGCGCTGCGTTCTGTTGGCTTTTGAGGCCAAAGGCATCGAGATCAGCACGGCTGATCTGGTATTCCTCGGCGATCATAGCCGCACCCTGGAACTGGCTGGTTGGCTGGTAGTGCTCGAAGTAGCTCTCGCCCATCGGGGCACCGCCTGCCATGTTTGAACCGAGTGGCACGCGGCTCATCATCTCCACGCCGCAGCACAGCACAACGTCCTCCATGCCTGATGCGACCATCGCAGCGCCAAGACTGGTCGCCTGTTGTGAGGAGCCGCACTGGGAATCGATGGTGGTGGAGGCGACGTCTTCCGGCAGCCCCTGTGACAGCCAGGCCACCCGCGCGATATTGAATGACTGCTCGTTGATTTGAGAGACACAGCCGCCGATCACCTGGCCAACTTTTGCCGGGTCCATGCCGCTACGATCAAGAGCGCCTTTCTGCACCTTGCCGAGCAGGTCCGAGGGCATGAGCCCTGCAAGGCCTTTGCCGCGTTTGCCGATGGCGCTGCGCGCAGCTTCCACAATGTAGATGTCATTCATGAGGTTTCTCCGTTTGCTTGTTTAGTTGGTTTACCAGTTGCCGAGTTCGCGCTCGAGCAGATCGCCATAGCGGGCGACGGCTGCGTTGTAACGGTTGGGCAGGCTGTAGTCGGGGAATAGGTTGTCGTTCGGTGTGTACTCGCGCAACACCTGGCGGGCGACGGTGACTTTGTGTACCTCGGTTGGGCCATCGGCAAGCCCCATGGCGTAGCTACCGATCAACATGCCGGTGAACGGCATTTCGTTGGACACTCCTAGAGAACCGTGCAAATGCAGCGCGCGCGAGATGATGTCGTGATACACCTTGGGCATGAGCGCCTTGATTGCGGCGATGTCTTTGCGGACCTTCATGTAGTCCTGGTATTCATCGATGCGCCAGGCAGTGCGCAGTACGAGGAGCCGAAACTGCTCCATCTCCATCCAGGAGTCCGCAATCTTCTCTTGAACTGTTTGCTTGTCCGCCAGGCGATCACCTTTGGTCTCCCGAGACAGAACCCGCTCGCAGGTCATATCAAATGCGCGTTTGATCTGCCCCATGGTGCGCATCGCGTGATGGATGCGGCCACCGCCCAGCCGTGTTTGCGAAACGGCGAAGGCCTCGCCCCGGGCGCCGAGCATGTTCTCTTTGGGAACGCGCACATTGTCGTAGTGGATGTAGGCGTGGCTGCCTTCGCCCATTGGCTCTGTGCCAACGCCGACGTTGCGGATGATATTGATTCCGGGTGTGTCGGCCGGAACGATAAACATGGTCATGCGCTTGTGCGGTGCTGCATCCGGGTCCGTGACGGTCATGACGATGAGGAAGGATGCGTATTTCGCGTTTGACGAGTACCACTTCTCGCCCTGAATGACGAAGTCGTCGCCGTCTTGCGTTGCCATGCACTTGAACATGGTGGGGTCTGCGCCCGCGTGCGGTTCGGTCATCGAAAAGCAGGATACGATCTCGCCGTCGAGCAAAGGCTGAAGGTATTTCGCTTTGTGCTCTTCGGTGCCGTAGTGGGCAAGGATCTCCGAGTTGCCGGTATCAGGTGCCTGTGTGCCAAAGACGATGGGCGCGAAGCGTGAGCGGCCGAGAATCTCGTTCATCAGCGCAAGCTTCAGCTGGCCGAAACCGGGGCCGCCGAGCTCGGGGCCGAGGTGGCAGGCCCACAGCCCCTGATCTTTCACCTGCTGCTGTAGTGGCCGTACCAGTTTGATGAAATCGGGATCGGTGACGTCGTAAGGGCTATCCAGAACCATGTCGATTGGTTCGACTTCGTTTGTGACGAAATCGTCCATCCAGTCCAGGACCGGTTGAAACTCCGGATCGGTATCAAATCCCCAACTCATAGCGTTCTCCCCAGGTAAAAAATAGTGCGTCAGTGTTGTGCGACTAACCGGTCATTCGGCGCAGGGCGCTGCGGTCCCGGTCGACAAGTGCATGCTTGAGCGAGCCCGCGACATGCAGAGCAATCAGGGCATAGGCGATAATCGGAATGATGAGCTTGTGCAGCAAGCCGAGCGGTTGCACAACGGCGCGCAGTGGTTCGTCGACAAACGGCGGGACGGCGACGAAAAAGAAATAAGAATCCCGGCCAGCAAACGCCGATAGCAGGAAGCCGGTCAGCGGGAACGCCAGCATCAACAGATACAACGCGATATGGGTGAGCTTGGCAAGAAAACGCTCCCAGTTCGCGAGCCCCGATGATAGTGCTGGCTTGCCGGCTCTGAGTAGACGACCGACACGTACAACAATCAGTAGCAGCGCGAGTAGGCCGAATGACTTGTGGGCAAACATGAGGTTCGAGTTGAGCTCGTCCGAGTCTGCCAGGCCGGCGGCTATCACCCCGCTCGGGATGAGCGCCAGAATGATGAGAGCGATGAGCCAGTGCAGCCAGCGCGACGTTAGGCCGAACCGGTCGGGCTCGTTCGCGCGGGGCAATATCGGCGCCACCGTGCCGGTTTCGACTTTCGCAGCAACCAGTAGCAATAAGCCACCGACTCCCGCGAATGCGCCCAGCATGGTGAGGAAAATCGGCCGCAGTCCGGCGAGCCGACCGGTGTTGTCCGTGAGGAGCACGTCAAAACCCGCCACGTGCAGGTAACCGATAAGGCCAGCAAAGCTGAACAGCGCGAGCGCCAGAGCGACGAGAATCACCGCGCGCAGGGTTCCGCGACCGGCACTCAGCACCCAGGCAGCCCAGGCCAGCACAACCAGCGCTGAGATGGTTACCAGTGTCATGTCACTTCCCCCCGGAATCTGTGCCAGCAGTATAACCGCAGCGAGCGCGGGCCGCGCGCAGATGGCGTGCCATCGATGCGGTAGGGCGCGTATGCTTTACGACTGTTTCCAGTTACTCGCGGAGGTAAGCAGGCTGTGGCTTCGGTATCCCTGTCTCGAATATTGCAAACCTGGGCTGATCGTACCCCGGACAAGATCGCGGTTTGCTTTGATGATGAGCGACTGACGTTTGCCGAGCTGGACTCGCGCAGCAACCGACTTGCCAGGGCATATCAGAGTCTTGGGGTCAAAGCCGATGACCTCGTGACGCTGGCGCTGCCAAACGGTAGCGAGTACTTCGTGAGTTGCTTCGCCATCTGGAAGTGTGGAGCCACTCCCCAGCCCGTCTCAGCCCGACTGCCACAGCATGAGCTTCTGCAAATCATCGAATTGGCGGAGCCGGCATTGGTGGTGGGTCTGGACAGTCCGCTGGAATCGGTGGCCACGCTGCCGGTAGGGTATGAAGCGGATTCAGCGTTGTCCGATGATCAGCTCCCGGAAGCCACCGCAACCTCGTTCAAGGCGATGACTTCCGGTGGCAGCACAGGAAGACCAAAGTTGATTATCTCTGCCGTGCGGGCGGTGTTCGACCCGGATGGCGGTTTTCTGAACTATGGAGTTGGTGGCTCGGTACTGGTGCCGGGGCCGCTCTATCACAACGGCCCGTTCCTGTGGGCAATGAACGGATTGTTCCTGGGCAATCAAGTGACGGTAACAAAGCGATTCGATGCATCCCAAACGCTGGCACTGATCGAGCGCGAGAAGGTCGATACCCTGTACCTCGTGCCGACAATGATGCAGCGAATCTGGAATCTTGCGGAGACAGAGCGCCAGGCGTTCGATTTGTCATCACTGCGAGCGTTATGGCATCTGGCAGCGCCGTGTCCGCCCTGGTTGAAAGAAGCGTTTATCGACTGGCTTGGCGCCGATGTGATCTGCGAGTTGTATGGCGGCACAGAAGGGCAGGGTTCCACAGTGATTTCGGGAACCGAGTGGCTAGCGCACCGTGGCTCAGTTGGGCGTCCGGGCGATCATTGCGAAATGAAGGTTGTCGATGATTCTGGCAACACGCTGCCTGCTGGCGAAATTGGAGAGCTGTACATGCGTCCGAAAACGGGCCCTGGCAGTACGTATAGATATATTGGCGCCGACGCCCGTCGGATCGAAGGTGGCTGGGAGTCGCTGGGTGATATGGGCTATTTCGACGCCGACGGATATCTTTATCTCACCGATCGACGGACCGATATGGTCTTGTCCGGTGGCCGCAACATTTACCCGGCAGAGATTGAAGCGGCGATCGACTCGTTTGCTGGCGTGCGCTCCAGCGCCGTAATCGGCATGCCCGATGATGAGTTGGGTAACACCGTGCACGCGATAATCGATCACGCGGGTGCGCCCCTGTCAGAGTCTGCACTGATGGAACACCTGCGCGAGCGGCTGACCTCTTACAAACTGCCGCGCAGCATTGAATGGGTCGACGAACCCCTACGCGATGACGCGGGTAAAGTCCGGCGCCGGGCGCTGCGAGATGCTCGCGTTCAATGAGCATTCAAACGTCACGATCTGCCCCGCACTGGCTTGGGCAACTGCTGGCATTGATCGTGCTGGTCTCTTCGTCACTGTCGGTACTTGCCGAGGATAGCGGTCGGGCGCTGTGGGAATCTGCCCGCGATGCGATTGTGCAAGTGCGGGTCATCGAGCGAGAGTCTGATGAGAAATCCAGTATCGGATCGGGTTTTCTGCTCGCCGGGCACGACGTTATCGTCAGTAACTTTCATGTTGTCGCCAGTGCGGTGCATGAGCCGCAGAAGTACTCGCTGCAGTTGCTCGACTCCAATGGCAGAACCTGGTCATCGACGATTGTTGACTTCGATGTTGTCCACGATCTTGCGCTGCTGACCGTTCCCGAAGCCGTAACAGCCAGTTTGGCGATGGCTTCGGGGCTGCCGGAACAGGGTGATGCGGTTTACTCATTGGGCAATCCGTTCGACCTGGGCCAGACGATTGTTCCAGGCACATTTAACGGGCTGTTGGAGGCGAGTTTCTACCAGAAGCTGCTTTTCTCGGGCTCGCTCAACCCAGGCATGAGTGGTGGCCCATCGATCAATGCGTCCGGTGAAGTTGTCGGTGTCAATGTCGCGTCGATGGGTAACCAGATCAGTTTCCTGGTGCCAGCCAGTTACCTGCTGGCTTTGCTTGAACGCCGCCAGGATGTTGTGCCAATCACCGGCTATCAGGATCACATCAGCGCCCAGCTGCAACAGGATCAGCAACTGAAATACCAGCGCCTCGCCGCAACGTCCTGGCCGACCCAGCAGCTCGGGGATGCGCAGGTCGGAGGGTCGCTACCGGCATTTTTTAAGTGTTGGGGCGATACTCAGGATGAGGATGAGCTGGATGTTGTGATTTCCCGTACATCCTGTACGTCCCAGGATTCGATCTATCTCTCATCTTCCCTTCAGACTGGCCTCATCGATTACGAATACAGCTTTGTGCGTACGGACGCGATGGGCGGGTTGCGCTTTCACCGATGGCTGAGCCAGCAGTTCAGCGGCATGCGCACGAGAACCTGGCCGGGCAAGGAGGACGTCAGCAACTACGATTGCCAACAGTCGGTGGTGAGTGATGCCGACGCCACCGATTGGCGGATGGTCTTTTGCGTGCGCGCCTACCATCAATACGACGATTTCTTCGACGTGCTGTTTCAGGCCACATCGATAAAGCAGGCAGATGCTGCGCTTGCGAGCCATTTCGCATTGTCTGGCGTAAGCCAGGCCAACGCAGAGGCTTTTCTTGACCGCTTTCTCGGGCTGCAACAATGGCCATAGTTGTCGAAATCAGGTCCAGCGGCGCGCACGGCGCCTCGCGCTATCGTTTCTCAGATGATGCGTTAGCGAGGGGCGTCACCATTGGCCGAGGTTATCACTGTGATGTGATGCTGGACGATCCTCATGTGGCCTCTGAAGAGTTACGGCTTGTGCGTACCGACGCAGCGACCGGCGCTGGCAGCATCGAACTGGAGCTACTCGGCGATGGCGTTGTTCGTCTTGCTGGGCAGCAGCTGCGAGAGGGTGCAAGCGTGCCGTCCGGAACCCAGCTGAAGCTGGGCCGTACCTCGGTGAGCCTGTTCGATGAAACCCACACCGTACCGCCCACTACTCCGCTGGATATCTTGCTGGAGTCGCTAACATCGCTGGCCAGCCCGGTGCGGGTGTTGCTGGCAGGCGCAATTGTGTATCTGTTGCTGCTGTCGGACGAAGCGGCTAGCCAGCTCGCCGAACGCGATTGGCTGGACGCCGCTTTGAGCGCCTTCTCGCCGATGGTTCTTGCGGTGCTTTGGTCGGCCGTGTGGGCGCTGGTAACGCGCGTGCTGCGGCATGAGGCCCGGTTCCTTGCGCATCTACTGGTTGCACTGACCAGCCTGGCGCTGAGCACGATCATGGGCCTCGCCAGCGAGTTGGCTCAGTTCAATAGCCAGGATCCAGCCACGGCAGCGTGGCTCGATCCATTTCTGCTCGGCCTGCTGCTCTGCTTCGCCCTCGTTCTGCATGTGCGTATCACCGCAGGTCCGATGCGCTGGTACGGTCATGGTGTCATCGTGGCGCTGGCGTGGGCTTTCGTGGGCTACGGCGTGTTGGAGGATTCGAATAGAAGCCGAGATTTTCAGGCGTGGCCCGAGTATTCGTCCGTACTGCTTCCGCCAGAAGCGTACCTGGGTACGCCGCAGACACTGCCTGAATTCCTTGACGGGGTTGGCGAATCATTCGATCGCGCGGCGGAGTCTCGTACAATCGAGTTAGAGAAGGCGATTGATGATGGCGATGCCAGTACTAATGCCAATACCGATATCAATGCAGGCCAACGCTAGGCGTTGAAGCTTGTGCGTGTTCTTCGCGCTTCCTTTATCAATGCCGTGGGAGTCTTCGCGCGCTGGCGGCTTCAGAGGCCGCTGAAGATCAGATTACAATAGGGACAATCATGACCGACTCCACCAAAAACTCCGCGGATGACGCCTCCTACGATCGTAGCGATGAACTTGCGAAAGCCTATGCCACGATCATCGCCGCTTTTGACGATCTGGACCGCCCCGGATTGTTGAAAACCCCTCAGAGGGCTGCTGATGCGATGCGGTTTCTGAACCGGGGTTACGAGCAGAACCTCGAGGTTGTTGTGAACAATGCGCTGTTCCCCTCGGACAATCGCGAGATGATCGTGGTGCAGGACATTGAGCTGTATTCGCTCTGTGAACATCATTTGCTGCCGTTTATCGGTCGAGCCCATGTCGCCTATATCCCCAATGGTCAGGTTCTGGGCTTGTCGAAAGTTGCACGCATCATCGATATGTTTGCCCGACGTCTGCAGATTCAGGAGCAATTGACGTTCCAGATCGCAGACGCCATTCGCAGCGTGACGGGGTCACCGGATGTTGGTGTCATTGTTGAAGCGCAGCATATGTGCATGATGATGCGCGGCGTTGAGAAACAGAACTCGAAGATGAAGAGTTCGGCCATGCTCGGCGCGTTCGAAGAAAACGCAGCCACTCGGGCGGAGTTTCTGCACCTCCTGCGCCGTTAGGGTCGCGGCTAACCGAACGCGAGTGTGCCGCGACGACAGATATTTTGAGTCACTATAGCGAGTACTGCATGTCCAATGATCCATATGCGATAACGAGCGTCGAGCAAATGCGCGCAGTCATCGGTGAGCAGATCGACAGCGTTGCCTTGAAGGTCCGCGATCATCTGGATGACATGACACAAGCGTTCATCGCCTCCAGCCCGTTTCTGGTGCTCGCGACGGCTGATGCACGCGGCTCGATGGATATCTCACCCAAGGGCGATGCGGCCGGCTTTGTTCTTGTTGAAGATGACAAGACGCTGGTGATTCCGGATCGGCCGGGTAACAAGCTCGCCTATGGACATAGCAATATCCTCGAGAATCCGAACGTTGCCTTGCTGTTTTGCCGGCCAGCAACCAACGAGACGGTGCGCGTTAACGGGACGGCGACGCTGACCGCGGATCCACAGCTGCTGGAACGGTTGTCTGCGAGGGGCAAACCAGCCTTGCTTGCGGTGCGAGTCTCGGTGAATGAGGCGTTCTTTCATTGTGGCAAGGCGTTCATCCGTTCCAACCTTTGGCAACCGGATGCCTGGCCTGAAAAGCAGAAGGTCAGTTTCGGCAAGCTCTATGCGTCGATGCTTAAGGGTGATGACGCGATGGCGAATGCGATCGATGAGCAGATCGATAGCGACTACCGGGACAATCTGTGAACGTTGCTGCTGATGGAACGGTAGCTCGGGTTCTTGCCTCGGAGGAGGTGGATTCGTCCTGGCTGACTGCGTGCTTGCAGCGCGCTGGACACGATGCGGTTGTCACATCGTTCGAGCAAGCACCGATCGGGACGGGCCAGATCGGCAAGTGTTTGCGCTACCAGTTGCAGTATTCAAGGAACGACAGCGGCGCGCCGGCAACGCTGGTTGGCAAATTCGCCGCCGACGATGCGGACAGCCGAATGGCGGGCGTGCAGTTCGGCAACTTCATCAAGGAAGTATCTTTCTACCAGAGCCTGCAATCACGCCTGTCGATTTCGACGCCGCGTTGTTACTACGCTGATATCGATGGTGAGGGGCCGGGTATGGCGTTGCTGCTGGAGGATCTTGCGCCAATGGTGCAGGGTGACCAGCTTCAGGGCACCGATGCCCGTGTGGCTCGCAGCGCGGTCGCCCAGCTGGTTGGTCTGCACGCGCCGACGTGGTGCGATGAATCGCTCCGGGGTATTGACTGGCTCGGCGAGCCGGCAGCGGAAACGGGCTCGGAACTGAAGGCCTTGTACGCATCGCTCGTGCCGGGGTTTCTTGAGCGCTTTGCTGCTGAGCTCGAACCGGACGAAGCTGCGATTATCCAGCGGGTGGGCGAGGCTGACGGGCCGCTGTTCAGCGGTTTGAGCGATCCCTTCTCGATTGTTCACGTCGATTTCCGCCTCGACAATCTGATGATTGAGGACGCCGCTGGCGAGCCTGCGGTGACAGTCATCGACTGGCAAAGCCTGACGCTGGGTCACCCGTTATCGGATGTGGCCTATTTTATTGGCGCCGGCCTGCGCCGGGATGAGCGGCGCCGCGTCGAGCGAGGACTAGTGGAGCACTATCACAAAGGCCTGCTCGCAGCTGGCGTGGCTGGCTATGACTGGCAACGTTGCTGGCAGGACTACGCGCGTGGCAGCTTCGCTGGTTTTGGAGTCACGGTGATCGCGTCGATGCTCGTGCAGAGGACGCAGCGTGGGGATGAGATGTTTGCCACGATGGCGCGTCGGCACGCCCGCCACGCGCTTGATCTTGGGGCGGATGATTATCTGTCCTGAACGGACCACACCTGCGCAAGCGCGTTCTGCTGAGACAATTTCACACAGAGTAATTTAGAGCGGGAGTTTTTCGTGTCTGAGGTTTCTAACTTACCGGATGTCGTTGAACCGACGGATGATCAACTGGTCGATCCGGCTGTCTGGGCCGATGAAGCCCGAATTCACGGCCACCTTACATGGCTACGCGCAAATGATCCGCTTAGAAAGCTGTCACCCAATGGGTATGCACCTTTTTATGCGGTGACGCGCTATGACGACATCAAAACGGTCGAGCAGGATAAAGCAGGTTTTATCTGCGATCCGCGGCCAACGCTTGCTCCGTTAATGACCGAGGCATTCGTGCAGAGCATTCTGCCAGAAGGGCAGAATCACCTGATTCGCTCGCTGGTTCAGATGGATGACCCAGACCACATCAAGTACCGCATGTTGACCCAGTCCTGGTTTATGGGCGCTAACCTGCGGCGTCTGCAATCGCGAGTGGAGGGCCTCGCCAAGCTTTATGTAGATCGGCTGGCTGAACTGGGCGGTGAGTGTGACTTTGTGAGGGATGTGGCGATCTGGTATCCGCTGCGGGTCATCATGGATGTGCTCGGTGTGCCGGAAGAGGACGAGCCCTTCATGATGAAGCTCACCCAGGAGTTGTTTGGCTCTCAGGATCCTGAGGTGCAACGCTCGTTCGAGCTGACTGCTATCAAAGATATCGTCGATGATTTCGATGGCTACTTTCGAGCACTCACCGCGTCTCGCAAGAAAGACCCCAAGGACGACATCGCAACGCTGCTTGCCAATGCACAGATCGACGGCGAGCCGATCCCGGATCTGGAAACCAATGGCTACTACACGATCATCGCGACCGCCGGCCACGACACCACAAGTAACTCGGCGGCGGGTGGGCTACTCGCATTGATGGAAAACCCGGAACAGTTTGAACGCTTGCGTTCAGATATGGACACGCACCTGCCGAGCGCGATTGACGAGATGATTCGCTGGGTGACACCCGTGCGCCATTTCATGCGTACGGCATCAGCAGACAAGGTGGTCGGCGGCCAGTCTATTGCTGAGGGCGAATCGGTCATTCTCTGGTATCCCTCGGCCAATCGCGATGAAGCTGTCTTTGATGCGCCCTTTGAGTTTCGTGTTGATCGCAGGGATGCCAAACAGCTCGCCTTCGGCTTTGGTGGCCATGTCTGTCTTGGCCAGCACCTCGCGCGCATGGAGATGTCGGCGCTGTTTCGTGAGCTGCTGTCCAGAGTTGAGCACTTCGAATTGGCCGGCGAGCCCAGATACACACAATCGACTTTTGTCGGTGGCTTGAAAAGCCTGCCCATACGTTATCGGATGCGTTAGACCGTGGCGCTTGGTGTTAGTGACGGAACTGATGCGGAATTGGTGCAGACTCCCGGCAATCCCTGCCCGGATAACGCTGAGACACTCTGGCTCGAAGGCCTCGGCGGTTGCCGGCTACGCACCGTGCGCTGGATGAGCGGTGTGGATCAGCCCGTCGGCTCAGTGCTGTTGCTGCATGGTTTTTCAGAATTCATCGAGAAGTACTTCGAAACCGCCCAGCATCTGTTGAATCGGGGCTGGCACGTGGTGACCTTTGACTGGCGCGGACAGGGGTTGTCCGAGCGGCTGAACTCCGCTGTGGGACAACGCGGTTACGTCGAGGATTTTGAACACTTCGCCTTCGATGCCCGTGCTGTATTTGACCAGCTGATCGAGCCTCTACCAGGTAAGCGCCTGCTCATGGGACATTCCATGGGTGGCAACCTGGCGCTGAGATTGCTGCAGGATCATGAGCCGCGTTTTGATGCTGCGGTGGTTTGTGCGCCTATGCTTGGGCTGTTCCGGCTACCGCTGTGGCTTGCCCGCGTGGTTTCGCGAGCCTATGTAGCGTTGGGCAAAGACGCCGACTTTGTGTGGGGTGGCGCTGAGCGGGATTTTTCGGATACGGCGGTAAACGTGCTGACGACAGATGCTGCGCGTTTCGCTCGCAACCAGTCGATACTGCGCGCTTGCCCGGAGCTTGCGACCCATGCGCCGACGTGGCGCTGGCTGCGTGAGGCGTCTGTCAGTTCCGCGCGGGTGAGCGCTAAGTCCCGGGCCCGTCAGATCGATACGCCAACACTGATCGTTGCGGCGGAGTGCGACAAGGTTGTCTCAATCAAAGGGTATGAGCGTTTTGCGGCGGCCAGCGAATGGGTTCGGGTTGAGCAAATTGATGGTGCGGAGCACGAAGTGCTGCAGGAAAGCGATGAGCTGCAAGCCCAGTTTTGGGATTCGTTCGATCGCTTCACTCACCAGCACGGGAATTGACCTCGGGCTCGTCGCCGCGTGGGTCCATTTCCATGGCGCTGAGGGTGGTCTTGGGCAGAACCTGAAACGGCTCGAAGTGCTCCGCGTTCGCCTCGTGTACCGCCAGCCGGTAGCCCGTCCACAATATGCCTAGCCCGTAGGCGATGGCGAGAATCACAAAGAACATGTCTGTGCTGGAGGAGTCGCCAGCGCTGGCATAGCCTGCACCAGCGAAAACCAGAGGCCCTGTCGCAGAGCCCAGTCCGTTAGCCACAAGCATTGTGCTTGTGATGGCGAGAAACTTACCTTCCGCGTTGTCGTTGGCGTGTGCGATCGCGACGGAGTACATGGGCATTGCTGTACCTCCGAGCACGAATCCGATCGCGTTCAACGCGGTGGCGCTGACACCAGTTAGCTTGCCCATGATCAGGCTCAGACAACCAATCGCACAAAGACCCAGCATTACCCAGCGCCGATCAATGTGGTCAGACAGGCGGCCGACGGGTAGCTGACAGATCACTCCACCCAGCAGAACCCAGGCGATGAATATCGCGCCGGCCGCTGGGTCACCGGTTTGCGCGCTCGCGAAGACAGCGCCATTGCTCCACAACAAGCCCATCACAATGCCGGAGATTGCGACCATGACCGGTCCGACTTGCGATGCCCTGTAGGCCGCGCGGAAATCGACCTTAACCGCCGCCGGAACCTGGGGCTCCGGGCTCGTGGTCATCGCAACGGGAAGAATCGCGAGGGCAAAGATGATTGCGGCCACGACCGTGCCGCTCACAAAGGCATCCGGAGTCACCAGCAGTTGGCCAATGGACATCGAGACAATGCAGAGAAAGCCATAAAACGAAAGGACCGAACCGCGGAGCTCGTTCGGGGAGTTCTCGTTGAGCCAGCTCTCCAGGACGATGTATAGACCCGCAAGGCTGGCGCCGGTTACCGCTCGGCCGCCGACCCATATCGCCAGCAGTTGCCATTGGGATAGCAGCAGAATGGCTGTGATCGCAACGGCGGCGCAGATCGCGAAGGTGCGAATGTGCCCTGCGCGACGAATTACTCTGGGCAGGAGCAAACAGCCGGCGATGAAGCCGATGAAGTAGGCGGAGCCGGTGATGCCGATTTCCGCTGAGCTCCAACCGAGTGCCTGCGCGTGCAAGGGCAGCAATGTCTGCTGCAGCCCGTGGCCCGTTAACAAGATGGCAAGCGACAGCAACACGCTGGATAGTGAGCGGATAGCGTTAGTCACAATGTCGAACCCAATAAGCGCTTGGATAAAAATGGCGCGCGATTGTGCGTGAGAAACGACGCGATGCGAAGCAAATTTGGAAGCGTTTTTTAGCGGCTACCAATGCCAGCGTCGGCAGCGCGCTCGAGCGCACTCGCGACGTCCTCCAGGCGAATGGGTTTACCGACGAAATCGTTCATACCCGCATCCAGACAGTCCGCCCGATCCTCGGGTCGGGCGTTAGCGGTCATTGCGACGATGTATGGAGCTGGATCTGCCTCTTCCAAGCGTATCAGCCGCGTAGCTTCGAGCCCGTCTATTTCTGGCATCTGAACATCCATGAAGATCAGAGCGTACTCGCGCTGGGTCATCATCTCGATGGCTTCACGGCCGTTGGCGGCGGTGTCAGCATGCATTCCCAGCTTCTTTAGCATACTCCGGGCAACGGTCTGATTGACCACGTTGTCTTCGGCTACGAGTACGCTCTGACCGAGCAAGCCATCTGGTGCTGATCGCGGCTTGGGTAGGCTGACTTTCTCCCGTTTCTGCTCGCTCAGCGCACTCGCGATCGCGAAGAACAGATCGCTCGGCCGCACAGGCTTGCGCAGAACGCTGGCAAAGACATTCCAGTCGACATCACCACGATCGAGCGATGTCAGCAGAATGATTGGGACGTCGACTGAGATTGTCTCGTGGATGCGCCTCGTCAGCTCCACGCCGTCCATATCGGGCATCGCCATATCGGTAATCACGATGTCAGGCAACCTGGGATTGCTCTTCTGCGCGGCCAGCAGTTCACCACCGCTTGCGTAGATCGCGGACTCGACGCCCAGCCAGTGCAGCAGGCCGCTCAGCACGTTCCGGTTCGTGTCATTATCGTCAATCGCTACAACGTACTGGCCTTCGAGGAGAGGCAGGTCATAGCGTTTCTCCGCCGGTGCACACAATGCCTGGATAGTGAACTCGAAGGTGGAGCCTTGCCCTTCGACGCTCGATACATCGATCTGGCCGCCCATCAATTCGACCAGTGAGCGTGAGATAGACAGGCCAAGGCCTGTGCCGCCGTAGCGGCGAGTGGTTGAGGCATCTGCCTGGGTAAACGCATCGAACAGCTTGCTGATTTTGGCGGCCGGGATGCCGATGCCAGTGTCGCTGATGGCGAAGCTGATCGTGCTGCTTCGACCGTGGGCCCCGTCGCTCGCGTGGGCATCTTCGCGTACGGCCACGCGCAGACACACCTCGCCTGACTCCGTAAATTTCACCGCGTTCGACAACAGGTTGACGAGGACCTGGCGCAAGCGTTGCACGTCTGCCCGCACACGCCGGGCGTGCATTGGCTGCAGATCCAATATGACCTCAATGTTCTGTTTGGCTGCGAGCGGCGAAATGATGTCCAGAGCATCGGCGCAGCATTGCTCAAGATCGAAGGTCTGCTCCTCAAGTTCAATCTGACCGGCTTCGATTTTCGAGAAATCCAGAATCTCGTTAATGATTGTCAGCAGCGATTCGCCGCTAGAGCGAACGGTTTCGACATAACTGGATTGCTCGTCGTTCAGACGTGTGTTCAATAGCAGCGACGTCATGCCGATTACGCCGTTCATTGGCGTTCGGATTTCGTGACTCATATTGGCGAGGAACCGGCTGCGAATCTCAATGGCTGCCTCCGCCTCCTCTTTAGCGAGTTGCAACTGTTGCTGGCGCTCATGCAGCAAGGTCAGGTCGCTTACGCGAATCATGGCGGTCTCTTCATCCACGCTATCCAGTTTGATCATGGCGAGGTTGCCAAAAGACTCCCGGCCATCGGCGCTGTAGAACGTGAGGTCCTGATTCCAGCCCGGTGTGTTCAAAATACGCCGGATGAGTGCGCTCGGCTCTTCCTCAGGGTTCGCATCGTTAAAAGCTTTTTCGAGTAGCTCGGAGATTTCCGTGAGGTTTTCAGTCGCGAGCATCTCCTTTGCTCGCCGATTGGCGGCGCGAGGCTTGGAACTCGCAATGTCACCGTAGATCAGGGCATCGGCGGATTGTTCGAATACAGCCTCGGCAAGAACCCGGGCTCGATCAGTTTCCTTCTGCCGGTTATGCAGGTCGGTAATGTTGGTGACCCGAACCATCATTTTGCCGTCACGTGCGTCACCGAGCATGGCCATTTGCAGGCGACCGTAGAAGGCGTCACCAGAGGCTGTTTCGAACTCGAGATCCTCGGATACGGCCCCGTTAGTCAGGTCTTGCATGAGTTGTTGCAGCCCCGCTCGATCCGATCTGTGACGCTTCAGGTAGGCTCTTTGACAGAGCTGAGCAACTGTTTGCGGATCGTCGGAGTTGAACATCGCTTTCGCGCCGGCGTTCAACCCCAGAACCTCCATGGTTCGAGCGTTGCCGTATAAGAGGGCATCCTCAGTGTTGTCGAATATGGACTGGATCAGCTCGGCGCTGCGCCCTCGCTCTAACGCCACACGATACATGTAGTAGCGCAGGCCGCCGGCGAGCAGGGCCACCGAATATAGGGTCGGCAAATAGCCGCTGATCGGGTAGCCCGGATCCGTAACGCCGAGAGCGAATCCGGTCAGAATCGCGCAGCTGCTGATGAGCCAGGCGCTGATCATCCATGGCCGTGGGAACATGAAGGTGACACAGGCAAGAATCATGAAGCTGTCGATCACCGTCGCCAGTGACAAACTATCGGCGGATAGCCGGGCGCCATAGCAAAGGGCCAGGAAAGCCGCCGCAATCAGAGTCAAGCTGGCCAGGCTCTGACGGACCCAGCGGCTGACGAAACTGAGCAGGCATGAACCGAGCCCAAAGCACGCAAATCCCCAGAACCCGATGCGCATGAGCGCGTCGGTCAACGGATCACCTGACAGCGCCTGACTTGCGAAAATCAGCGCAACCGCAGGCGTACCGATAAAGGTAAAGGCCCGTAGCAGCAGGGTTGCATTGTCATAGTGGTTGCGCACGCGCTCGCCAGTTAGTAACCGTCCATTTGAGTGTAGACGGCCAGACCGGGGGCGTGTCGCGCGTGCTCAATGGGATGCTCTCGCATCCCAGGTCAGTTCAACGGCGTGTGAACAGGGCCGGTAGCTCCTCATCACTGGCAGCGAGAATCTCATCGAGCCAGCGGTGGAAGTTCTGACCGCCTTCTTCATTGCGACCGAACATCACTTCCGGCTTGGCACCGGTTTTCAGTGCACGCTGCTGTTTCAAGCCGGTCGCGTAGTCTTCTTCCTGCACGACATATTCGAGGAATTTAAATTGCTCCTTAGCCTCGGCAGCGATCTCCTCGGTAGCCGGTGGCTTCTCCATCAGATAGTTCTGAACCGTGAACGATTCTTCCGGCGTATCGCCGGGAAACAACTGGGACAGCATCACTCCGCGGCCACCACCATCGAACGAAGCGATGGAGATGTGTGGGAAAATTGTCCATACACCGGACAACAGGGATTGGGTTGGCCACTCTTCCTCAGGCTCATCGAGCAGTTTCAGTAGTGACGGATCTGGACCCATGGCTCTTTGATGAGGTCCCCAGCCGTAGTAGATCGCCCGGTGCGGAAAGTCACTGCCGAATGTGTCTTTGTGCAGGATTGGCAGATGGTACAGATCCAGGTAGCCGTCGTAAGCGATTTTCCAGTTCGGGCCTTTGACGACGCGAGAGTCGAAGAAATGCCAGTTTTCGAAGCCCCAGTTCGCCAACAGGTCATCGTAGCCGCAGAGGAATTCACTGATGTTCAGCGTTGATTTCGGGTTGAGCGTTACCCAGATGAGACCAGCTCGTTCCTGCACTGGGAGCGGTGTGAGGCTATTGCATTTTTTGTCGATCTCTCCGAAATCCTGCTCCGCAAAGATGCCGACAAGATCGCCAGTCTGGTTGTAGCTCCATGCGTGGTAGGGGCAGGTGAATCGATTGCTGTTGCCCCGCCCCGGAGCCACCAGTTGTGCGCCTCTGTGGCTGCACATATTGACGAATGCGTGCACGACACCGCTGCGATCCCGGTTGATGATCACCGGCATCCCAGCGGCTTCCATAGCCTTGTAGTCACCCGGGTTTGGCAATTCAGCAGTTACTGCGAGCATCAAGGGAATGCGGCGGAAAATGCCATCCATCTCAAGCTGCCAGCGGCTCGGGTCTGTGTACTTGCTAGCAGGAACCATCAACACGTCGTCAGCCTGAGCGATGGTGCCGGCCTTAACGTGAGCGGCGTTGTCGCGAGCGGTAGCAATTAGTTCGGCGCGGCTCATGTTTTGCTCCTTGTGTATCTGTACTGGTTGGGACTCGGTCTGCCGGCGATTGCAGTTGTCACTGGCAACCCAAACGAGCGCTGACCGGTGCCAATTGCACATCGCGGGCGGCGATCCAGAAAACCGTCAGCTCTGACGGTTGATGCTATGCCCAAGGGCAGAGGAGGTAAAGCCCCGAGCGCGCGCTATGTACGCTGCGCCAGTGCCGAAAATCTGTGACTATTGAGGGCGTTTCTTCGAAGTGATTCAGAGGTGAAGGTAATGGCGGGCAGCAGTGCACAATGGACGACGCGAAGTGCGTTCCTGCTTGCGAGCATTGGCTTTGCCGTGGGGCTGGGCAACATATGGCGGTTCCCGTATGTCGTTGGCGAAAACGGTGGTGCGGCCTTTATCGCCGTCTACCTGGTGTGCGTATTCGCCATTGGAGCGCCAATTCTCATCGCTGAGTTGCTGATTGGCCGGCGCGGCGGCGGTAGCCCGGAGCGCGCAACCCGAGCCGTGGCGCAGCAGGCATCCCGCTCCCATCGATGGGGCTGGCTGGGTGCCATGACGCTTGTGACGGCCTTCGCTATCGTCGTCACCTATAGTGTGGTCGCTGGCTGGGTGCTTGCTTATCTGTCGGCGGCTCTGACTGGAGGGCTGGCAACGGCCACCGCGGAAATTGCCCAGAGTCGGTTTGATGCGCTATTGGCGACGCCTGGCTGGCTGATGTTCTGGACAGCGCTGGGATTGACCCTGACCGGCTTGATACTGGCGGCTGGCCTTAAATCCGGTGTCGAGCGAGCGGTGCGTATCCTGATGCCGCTGCTGTTTATTCTCATGCTCGCGATGGCGGTCTACAACGCGTTCGCCGGCGGCTTTGGTGAGGCGGTGTCCTATTTACTGACTCCGGATTTCAGCAAGCTATCGGCGAATGCCTTTCTCGCTGCGGTAGGGCAGGCCTTCTTTTCCATTGGTGTTGCGATGGCTGGGATGATGACATTTGGCGCCTATCTACCGCGCGACTACCCTATCGTTCGCTCAGCATTGATTATCGTGAGCGCGGATACACTTGTCGCACTGGTGGCGGGTCTGGTCGTGTTTCCGGCCGTCTTTCGCTATGGGCTCGACGTTGCTGGCGGCCCCGGCCTCATTTTCCAGACGCTGCCCGTTGCTTTTGAACGCATGCCAGCAGGTGGCGTGATCGCCTCGTTGTTCTTTCTGCTTTTGTCCGTGGCCGCTGTCACGTCGATGGTTGGATTGGTTGAGCCGCTGGTGAGGTCCGTGCAGGAGAAATTCGACATGGCGCGGCGGCGCGCGACGCTTGCGGTCATGTCGGCGATTGCTGCGTTTGCCGGCGTTTCGGTGCTCGGCTACAACATCGCGGCCAATGTCAGCCTGTTTGGTCGGGATATCAATTCGGCGGTGGATTTCGTCAGCAACCAGATCCTGTTGCCGGTTGGTGGCCTGCTGATTGCGGTATTCGCCGGTTGGGTGATGAGCGCTGCGGATACTCGCTCGGAGTTGCATCTCACATCAGACCGGGGATATCGGGTCTGGCGCTTGCTGGTGCGTTTCGTCAGCCCGATCGCCGTGCTGGTGATTCTGGTCACGGGCCTTCAGTAGCTTGGAGCGAGCCCCCCGACGGTCAGGGTTTTCCGCACCGCCTGACCGATCGCATCGATGATCCCGAACAATGAGTTCGGAACGGCAAGCGGTTTTGTTGGCCTTCGCTTCACGCTACTCTACGGGCCCGGTTGGGGTAAGACCCGCGCTCGAATAGCATTCATCGTCACACAAGAGGACATCCTTGATGAGTAATAACCTGAAGTTTTATATCAACGGCGAGTGGGTAGCCCCCAGCACGTCGGATACGCTCGACGTCATCAACCCTGCAACGGAGGAGTCGATTGGTCAGATCGCCATGGGCGGGACGGCTGATGTCGACGCTGCGGTCGCCGCGGCAAAGAACGCGTTTACTTCTTTCTCCCAAACCAGCCGTGAAGAGCGCATTGAGTTGCTCGAGAAAATCATCGCTGCGTACTCCGCGCGAATGGGTGAGGTTGCAACGGCAATCAGCCAGGAGATGGGTGCGCCTATCAAGCTGGCACAGGCGGCGCAAGCGCCCTCGGGCCTCGGGCACTTCATGTCTACCTTGAACGTGCTCAAGACGTTTGAATTTGAAGAAGATCTCGGCAGTACCCGCATCGTCCACGAACCCGCTGGCGTTTGCGGCTTGATCACGCCCTGGAACTGGCCGATAAACCAGATCGCCTGCAAGGTGGCGCCGGCGCTCGCTGCAGGTTGCACCATGGTGCTGAAGCCTTCTGAAGTAGCCCCGATGAACGCTATCCTGTTCGCCGAAATTCTCGATGATGCAGGCGTACCGCCGGGTGTCTTCAATCTGGTGAACGGCGATGGTCCTTCGGTTGGCGCGCCTTTGTCCGCCCATCCGGATGTCGACATGATGTCGTTCACTGGCTCAACGCGCGCGGGTGTCGAAGTTGCCAAAGCGGCAGCGCCCACAGTCAAACGTGTTGCTCAGGAATTGGGTGGCAAGTCAGCCAACATCATTCTCGACGATGCAGACTTCGCTAAGTCCATCAGCCGTGATGTGTTTGGTATGTGCATGAACTCCGGTCAATCCTGTAACGCGCCGACGCGTATGCTGGTGCCGACGGCTCGTATGGACGAGGCGGCAGCCATCGCCAAGTCTGCAGCGGAGAACGTCAAGGTCGGTGATCCGGCGGCTGAGGACTCAGTCATTGGGCCTGTCGTATCGAAGGTTCAGTTCGACAAGATTCAAGGGCTGATCGAGAAGGGCATAGCCGAAGGCGCGAAGCTTGAGATCGGTGGTCCGGGTCGGCCGGATGGCTTGAACCGCGGCTACTATGTGCGCCCCACGGTGTTCTCACACGTGACCAACGACATGACCATTGCTCAGGAAGAGATCTTCGGGCCGGTTTTGTCTCTCATCGGCTATGAAGACGAAGAAGACGCGATTCGCATCGCGAACGATACGCTCTATGGCCTGTCTGGTTACATCTCCTCTGGTGATCCTGAGCGAGCCGCGCGTGTCGCACGTCAGATCCGCACAGGTAACGTGCATTTGAATGGCGCCCCTGTTGATAACGCCGCGCCGTTCGGTGGCTACAAGCAATCAGGTAATGGCCGTGAATGGGGCCGCTATGGCTTCGAGGAATTCCTCGAGGTTAAGGCCATCATGGGCTACAACGCAGCCGGCTAACTGATGCGATGCGACGGCCAACCAAAGCCTCGACAGTGGTTTTGGTTGCCGTCTTTCCGTCTCTGCACCGGCGACGGCCAGAGATTGCGTCGCATCCACTCGCGTAGCCGGCTCGGCCGGCTACCGTCGCGGGCTCGCAATGACGGTGCGGTGAAATGAGCGCTGGCGTTTCCTACTGTTCGTCATCACCAGCGACAACCTTTCCTTTTTCTAGTTTCTAGTCATCACGAGCGTTGGCGCTTTCTTTGTTCCAGTCATCACGAGCGTTGGCGCAGCCGGCGCGTGGTGATCTCCTAACCAATCGATTGCCGAGTCGGCCAGAGATTGCGTCGCATCCACGTGCGTAGCCGGCTCGGCCGGCTACTTTCGTGGGCTCGCAATGACGGTGCGGTGGAATGAGCGTTGGCGCAGCCAGCGCGTGGTGATCTCCTAACCAACGGATTGCCGTATCGACCAGAGCTGACTTCGGATCCAACCGGCGCGCCGTTGGATCTCCGTGGCTTGCGTCGAACTCGAGTTTTTCATCGTGCCCCGGGGAACAGCGGCCGATACTTCTTGGTCTCTGTGTATGGGAGCGTCGTTCAACGGCGTGGCGTGCCACACCAACGCGCGACTGATGGCTAGATGACCGGCGGCGCGTCTGCGTACAAACCGATTGAATGTGCTGGTAGCCATATAGATTTCTCCTTGCTGGCTGCTTATGTTGTTGCCAGGCTCATGACACGGGCTGTCAGTAGCAGTTGGATGCACCCGTGAAATTGCGATCTCTGCTGACAACGTTGTGTCAGTAGCGCTGTCATCAGGTTGTCAGTATTCGATATGCTCGGCTCATGAGGCCTGCCGATCGACTTTTTGAAATCGTATTGATGCTCGGGCGCGGGAAGGTTCTGACCGCGCGGGCCATTGCCGAGCGATTGGAAGTCTCCGAGCGCACGATCTACCGGGATATCAACGATCTGGTGGCGACTGGTGTACCGATCGATGGTGAGGCTGGGGTTGGCTATCGCATGGGGCGCGACTACCAGGTTCCACCTTTGATGTTTGATGCCCAGGAACTACAAGCACTATCGTTTGGCGCGCAGGTGGCCAGGGTCCACGGCGATGCCGAATTGGCGGACGCTGCGGCGCGCGTGCTGGCGAAAGTGGATGCGGTCTTGCCAGTGCATCTGCGCCGCGATCTGGACAATAACAGCGTGTCAGTCCCTGGACCGACGGCGGCAGACCCGGCTGCAGAGCAACTCGGCCTGGTGCGTCGTGGGATCAATGGCAGAAGGCGCATATTCATCAACTATGCCGACGGTGCGGGTAACGTAACCGAGCGAATCGTCTGGCCGCTGAGCCTCGCGTACTGGAGGACCAGCTGGACGCTTGGAGGGTGGTGTGAGTTGCGATCGAGTTTTCGCAATTTCCGGATAGATCGCATTGAGAAGGTCGACGTACTTCTCAGCGAGTTTCCTGATCAACCCGGCAGGCGCCTAAGTGATTACATTCGCGCTGTCGATGGCGCTGGTACTGGCGCCTCGTGAGTGCGGGTAGTTTTGCCTGTTCGGCCCTCGGGTATGATGCGGCGCGGCCCGGGTTGGTCCCGCAACTCGCGTGACAGTGCATGTCGCGATATCGAGCAATCTAGAAGGAATGGCCAATGGGCAAGCGCCTATCAAAGATCGTAACGAAGACTGGCGATGACGGCACAACCGGGCTCACTGGTGGCGGTCGTGTCTCTAAAGCGTCTATTCGGATGGAGGCGATCGGCACCATCGATGAGCTCAACAGCCATATCGGTATGTTTCTGGCCGAGTTGGATCCGGCGAGTGCGTATGCGCCGCTCTATCGACTCATTCAGAACGACCTCTTCGACATGGGTGGAGAGCTATCCATGCCCGGCGTGGCATTGATCACCGATGCGCACGTATCTCGACTCGAGGACGCCGTTGACGAGTGGAATGATGCGCTGCCGCCCCTGACCAATTTTATTCTGCCCGGTGGCTCGCGCGTTGTGGCCGCCTGTCACTTGGTTCGTACCGTCGCTCGACGCGCGGAGCGGGTATTGGTAGCCATGGCCGAAGCCGAGGAGGTTAACCTCGCTTCGCGCCAGTATCTGAATCGCCTGTCGGATTTGTCCTTTGTTGCCGGGCGCGCGATTGCCACCGAAAACGGCACGCCGGAAGTGCTGTGGCAGCAAAGTAAACCCGAGGTGTGAGGCTAGCGGCTATGCCAGGCTCGACGGATCAGATGGGTAGGGCGGTTAACCTACAGTCACTGCCGCGCCGGATCGTCTCGCTCGTCCCTTCACAAACAGAATTGCTGTTCGAACTTGGCGTTGAAAACCGAGTTGTCGGTGTCACGCGATATTGCGAATTTCCCGCGCGAGCGCGGCGGCACAAATCGCTGGTCGGCGGCACGAAGCAGATAAATGTTGACGTTGTCGCGGCTCTCAAACCGGATCTCATCATTGGCAACAAAGAAGAGAACTCGAAAGACGACATCGATGCGCTCAGCGAGCGCTACCCGGTCTGGATGAGCGACATCGAAACGGTAGACGATGCTCTGGATATGATCGAGCAGGTCGGCGCCCTGGTAGGGCGAGGCGCGGTTGCAGCTGATATGGCAGCCCGAATTGGCGCGTCTTTGGATACGATGACCGAAACTTACGACGAAAGCCCGCCTTCGGTTGCCTACTTTATCTGGCGCAAGCCCTTCATGGTGGTTGGCCGACGGACGTTCATCGACGATTTGCTGAAGCGTGCAGGTTTCTCGAATGCGTTTGATCGCCTTGAGCGTTATCCAGAAGTAACGCCGGTGGAGCTTGCCGATGCTGAGCCCCAGGTTGTGTTCCTGTCGTCAGAGCCATTTCCGTTTGAGCAGAAACACGTTGATGAGATGCGCCGGATGCTGCCTTCTGCACACGTCCGCATTGTCGATGGTACGTTGTTCTCCTGGTACGGCAGCCGACTTGCGCTGAGTGCCGACTATCTAAGCGAGTTGCTGACGGCAACGAAGGCCGCGCTGCGCACCTGAGAGTTACCCCGGTTTTTCCGTAGTGAAGCCCTGGTTAACAAACTCTGCCGAATTCTTGACGCTGCGGCGGTCCGCTGCCTCTTAAGGTTCTCTGCGTTCCCATCACGCAAAGGACTCGTCGTGTTTCTAAAGAAGTTTCTATCGATTGTCGCGGCCGCTCTGTTTCTGGCCGCCTGCTCCTCCGACAGCAACGACCCGGTACCAACAGGCAGCACTGCCGGTAGCGGTAGCGCTGACGTCGCCGTCATTCACGCATCCGCCGATGCGCCTGCGGTTGACGTGATCGTCAATGGCGGCACGTTCACATCAGGCCTCGAGTTTGGTCAGGTGCGATCCAGCACCATCATTCCTGGCGCGCTCACCGTTGAAGTCGAGGGCATTGTGCCCGGCGGTAACGCAACGGTGATCGGGCCAGTCGATCTAGCCCTCGGCGATGGCGAGAAGCTAACCATCATTGCCTCGAACGATGTTGCGGCTATAGAGCCGATCGTGATCTCCGAGGCGCGAGCTTCAGTCTCGGCATCGGATGTGCGGGTTCGCGTTGTGCACACAGCGCCTGCCGCTCCGATGGTCGACGTCTATGTCAGCGCGCCCGGTACAGATATCACCGGTGAGGCGCCGACGGGTACGTTCAGCTATGGCGAGATTCTCGGACCGTTGACGATCCCGGCGGGCGCGTATCAGATCCAAGTCGCCGTAGCCGGCGACCCAACGGCTGTTGTCTATGATTCCGGTGCGCTAGATCTCGCCGGTGGTAGCGATCTCACGATCCTGGCGATCCCCGATACGGGTGCTGCGAGCGCCCCAATTTCGTTACTCGTGGTCAACGACGTTGTTGCCACCGAGATCCTGGATGCCAGCGCGACAGCAGCAGTCAGGGTGGTTCACGCGTCACCCGATGCGCCGAACGTCGACGTCGTTGCCGGTGATGATTTCTCTGCACCGGTAGTGAGCGATCTGGCTTACACGCAACAGAGCGCTCAGCTCGACCTGGCGCCGGGGTCAATTAACGTGAAAGTTGTTCCAACGGGCTCCGAAACGCCGGTTGTGATCGATGCCGATCTTGCTCTTGCGGCGGGGGAATCGTACCGGGTCTATGCGACGGGTCTCCTCGCCGATATCGCGCCACTGGTGTTGGTTGATGACCTTCGGGCCATTGCGACTGAAGCAAGGCTACGAATTGTTCATGCATCACCGAGCGCTGGTAACGTGGACGTCTATCTGGTCGAGCCGGGAACGGACATCACCACCGTGGCTGCAGCTCTAAGCGATGTGCCGTTTCGGGCTGAGTCAGGCTATCTCTCGGTTGCACCGGGTGACTACGATGTTGTGGTAACACCTGCAGGTAGTGACTTGCCCGCGATAGGCCCTGCGACCGTGTCGTTGGAGGCGGGTGGCATCTACACGGCGGCCGCGCGAGATGAATTTGGTAGCGGAACGCCGCTTGGGCTGATCCTACTCGACGACTTCTAGGCCTAAACAACCAACGAGGCGTCGGCCATTAGTCGACGCCTCACAGTTATGGCCTATAAACGTCATAGATAACAGTTAGATACAGAGTTATTCTGTCTCGTTGATCTCCTCCCAAGCTTGTTAATCCGGCGCAGGTTTCGCCTCTGTATCGCCTCTTCGGATCACCCCGATAAAAGCATTGTTTCTTCACCGCGCTGTCTCTATCCTCTTCGCCGAACTTGCTTGCGGCAAACAAGCAAGTTAATGGCTCAGCCGCAACTTGCGATCGTCATTGTCTCGATGATCGATCATTTGACGGTTGATTAATCGTTGCAGGAAGTCGCCATGGCACCAGCCCAATCGCAGAAATCGACGGCAAACCGGCTCTCTGGTGCTGATGCTGGTGCTGATGGAAGCGCACCTTCGGCGGGAAGCTCGCCATTGCCCCAGGCGTCCGAAAACCGACGCCTTACCCAGGCCGAGCGAACTGATCGATCGGACGCGGCTATGCTCGCCTGCGCTATCGACCTTGTAGTCGAGCGCGGACCGGCGCTGACAACGTTGAAAGACGTCGGCGAGGGCGCAGGCTTCAGTCGCGGCCTTGCCGGGCAACGCTTCGGCTCGAAAGACGGTCTCTTCGAGTTCATGGTTCGATCCATCGGAGAGGCGTGGCTGATAGAGCTGACCCGTGCGACCGAAGGCTTGATTGGCCAGCAGGCGATAGACCGTGCGCTCGATGAACACCTGCGCTTTTGCGTGCAAGCGCCTGATCAGTTTCTGGCATTTTACCGGCTCTGGTTTGAGGCTATCGGAGAGGATTCGGCTGTACGCCGGGTCGTCAGCAACATCCATGAGCGCAGGCGCCGGGATATCGCGAGGTGGATTGCTGCGGGTAAACAGGCTGGCGAGATTGCCCAGAGCGTCTCCTCAGCAGCCGTTGCGGGTCAGTTCACCGCCTCTGTCATTGGCATCGTCTACTACTGGCTGCAGCATCCCGAAGACACGGACGAAGTTACCGCGCTGCACAACAACTTGAAATCAACGATTCGTAAACTGTTATCTGTTTCTGACGTACCGGAGAAATCTCATGAGTGAAGCCGTAACCCAATTACCCTCGGCTGCGCCCGCTCGAACTGTGCCACTTCGTTTTGTGACCGCAGCTAGCCTTTTTGATGGTCACGATGCGTCGATCAATATCATGCGCAGGATGCTGCAGGCAGCCGGTGTGGAAGTTATTCACCTTGCTCACAATCGTTCGGTTGCGGAGGTTGTGCAGGCTGCGCTCGAGGAAGATGTTCAGGGTATTGCTGTCAGCTCTTACCAGGGCGGTCACGTTGAATACTTTAAGTACATGGTCGATATGCTTGCCGAAGCTGGAGCGGACCATATCCGCGTGTTTGGCGGTGGCGGCGGCGTTATCGTTCCAGACGAAATCAAAGAGATGCACGGTTACGGAGTAACCCGAATTTACTCGCCCCACGACGGCCAGTCGCTCGGTCTCGAGGGCATGATCAGTGACATGATTGAACGCACCGCTCAGCCGCCTGTGCGTTCCCTGGATCAAAGCGCTATCGCTTCGGGCGACCGCAGGGCCCTGGCCCAGGGTATCACTCATATCGAGTGTGGCCGGCTCAGCGAACAGGAGCGTGCCGATCTGCTGGCGGCTGCAGAAGGCGTCGAGACGCCGGTTCTCGGCATTACGGGAACGGGTGGCGCTGGTAAATCGTCGCTCACCGATGAGCTCATCAGGCGCTTTCGACTGGACTCAGGCGACGACGTACAGATAGCGATACTCGCGATTGATCCAACCCGACGCAAAACAGGAGGCGCGCTGCTTGGTGACCGGATTCGCATGAATGCGATCTACCACGAAAACATTCTGATGCGCTCTCTCGCGACCCGCGATGCGGTGGCCGAGGTGCCCGAGTATCTGCCGGAAGTGGTTGCTGCATTCAAGCTTGCCGGTTTCGATCTTGTCGTGGTGGAAACGCCGGGCATCGGACAGGGTGACGCAGGTGTTGTGCCCTATGTCGATGTACCGATGTATGTCATGACCCCGGAATTCGGTGCGCAAAGCCAGCTCGAAAAAATTGACATGCTCGACTACGCAGAGCTTGTCGCCATCAACAAATTTGACCGCAAGGGCGCAGAAGATGCGCAGCGGGATGTAGCCAAGCAGATTCAGCGCAACCGCACAGCGTTCGACAAGCCGCCCTCCGAGATGCCGGTGTTTGGCACGATCGCCTCTCGCTTCAATGATGACGGCGTAACGGCGGCGTATCAGGGCTTGCTACCGCTGTTGCGGGCGCAAGGTCTGAAAAACTGGGATAGCAGATTACCGGCGTTGGATATTCGCAAGAGTTCAGAGAAGACAATCATCGTGCCTGCCGAGCGGGGACGCTATCTCGCCGAGATCGCCGAAACCGTTCGTGGTTATCACGCCCGTACTGAAAAAGAGGTTGTGATCGCGCGCGAGCATCAGCAACTAACGGCGGCGCAGGCGATGCTCGAATCGGCGGGAGAGGCGGGCAGCAGCCTCGAGCCACTGATTGCGCAGCGCAGCGATGCGCTGTCTAAAGAGGCAGCGAAACTTCTGGAGTCCTGGCCCGAGCGAGCTGAAGCTGCCCAGGCGGATGAGCACTACACCGAATCTCTGTCTGGAACGCTGATTCCCAAGATTGCCGTACCCAAGTTTGAAGACGCCGGTGAGCTACTGCGCTTTCTTATGAAAGAAAACCTACCCGGTGCGTTCCCATTCACCGCGGGAGTGTTCCCCCTCAAGCGAGTCGGAGAAGATCCTGCGCGTATGTTCGCCGGCGAGGGCGATCCGTTCCGCACCAATCGACGCTTCAAAGCACTCTCTGAGCACTCCGATGCGAAGCGTCTGTCAACGGCGTTCGATTCGGTCACGTTGTACGGTTTCGACCCCGCTGAGCGGCCCGACATCTACGGCAAAGTGGGGAACTCCGGCGTCTCGATCGCAACACTTGAAGACATGAAAGCGCTCTACGATGGCTTTGATCTCTGTGATCCTCGTACGTCTGTATCCATGACGATCAATGGGCCGGCACCGACGATACTGGCGTTCTTCTTCAATACGGCCATCGATCAGCAGATGGATGCATTTGTCGCCGAACATGGCCGTCAGCCGAATGAGCAGGAAGCAGAAGAGGTTCGAGCGCACGCGTTATCCACGGTACGCGGAACAGTGCAGGCGGACATTCTGAAAGAAGATCAGGGACAGAATACCTGCATTTTCTCTACCGAATTCTCCCTGCGAATGATGGGCGACATTCAGCAGTACTTCATCGATCACGACGTTCGTAATTTTTACTCAGTATCAATTTCCGGCTATCACATCGCAGAAGCCGGCGCGAACCCGATCAGCCAGCTGGCCTTTACGCTATCCAACGGCTTCACGTTTGTGGAGGCGTACCTGGCTCGCGGCATGAATGTCGATGACTTCGCGCCGAATCTTTCGTTCTTCTTCTCCAACGGCATGGACCCGGAATATACGGTGCTTGGCCGTGTGGCTCGCCGAATCTGGGCGACCACCATGCGTGATAAGTACGATGCGAACGAGCGCAGTCAGCGACTGAAATATCATATTCAGACGTCAGGCCGTTCTCTGCATGCGCAAGAGATGCAGTTCAACGATATACGCACGACGCTGCAGGCGTTGATCGCTATTTACGATAACTGCAACTCGCTGCACACCAATGCATTTGACGAGGCGATAACCACGCCAACCGAAGAGTCGGTGCGTCGCGCTCTGGCAATTCAGCTCATCATCAACCGAGAGTGGGGGCTGGCGAAAAACGAGAACCCGAACCAGGGTGCATTCATCATTGATGAGCTTACTGACCTGGTCGAGGAAGCGGTGCTTGCAGAGTTCGAGCGTATATCTGAGCGCGGCGGTGTTCTCGGTGCGATGGAGACCGGGTATCAGCGCGGTCGGATTCAGGATGAGTCGATGCTCTACGAGCACAGGAAACACGACGGCTCCCTGCCGATCGTTGGGGTGAATACCTTCCTGCCACCTAACGGTGAGAGTGAGGTTCTGGAGATCGAGCTGGCGCGTTCGACCGAAGACGAAAAGCAAAGCCAGATAAAGCGCTTGCACGAGTTCCAGCAACGCAACGCCGAATCGGCAGAGGCGGCATTGGCAGAACTCAAACGCGCCATTACATCGGGTGAAAACGGCTTTGAGGCGTTGATGGCCGCTGCTCGGGTCTGCTCGCTGGGGCAGGTAACCGATGCGTTCTTTGAGATTGGTGGGCAGTACCGGCGCAGCATGTAGCTTGCTGGCAGGAATTCGTGACTAGTTCAGCTGCGCGCTCACGCTGCCGTCGTGCAGCGCCAGCGCGCAAGTTGATGAATGCAGATTCCAGATCGAGCCGATTTCAATAGTATCGCCTGATCGCGTTGCATCAGACCATTCCAGGGTGGCAAGGGTTGATGACAGCGTGGCCTGGCTACTGTTGTCGAGAAATTCGCAGATCGCGTGTATCTCTCGTTCGGCCTCTGTCCAGCCGAAAATCGCGAAGACAGCGATGGCGAGGACGGCAGTGCCGATAGCGGTTAGAAGCCCGTGGCGGAAGAAGCTTTTCATTGAGTCTCGTTGCTAACTGGTTGCGTCTGCGTACTCAGGCAGCCACATGCGGGATTCCACGAGTTGTTGCAGATCAACACTCTCATCGATGTTCGTAAGGCCAGCATCCCTGGCAGCGGTGAGCACACCAATACTCACGGCAGTGGTGACATCGCGCAAGCGACTTACATCGGGGTACAGCAGTCCTTCCGCGAGTTCGTCATCAAGCATGGATTGCGCGAGGCTTTTGGCCGCCGCTGTAATCATGTTATCGGTCACTTCGCGCACCTCGCCCAACAGGCTCGCAAAGCCGAGGCCGGGAAAGATAAAGACGTTGTTACCCTGGCCAAAGCGATGCGTTCGATCGCCAAATTCGACGGGGTCGAACGGGCTACCAGTTGCGACGATCGCTTGCCCGTGCGTCCACTGAATAAGATCTTCAGGTTGTGCTTCGCTGGCGCTTGTCGGGTTTGATAGCGGCAGGATCACTGGCCTGGGGCAGTGCTCACACATTTCCCTGACAATGTCCTCGCTGAATGCGCCGGCCTGACCGGAGGAGCCAATGAGGACGGTTGGTTTGAACGCGGCAACGCAAGCTCGCAATCCTCGATCCTGTGTGTCGCCAAGACCGATCGCGTTGGCCGAGCTTGCATGCCAGGCAAGTTCACGTTTGTAGTCATCGACAATCTCTGCGTCATCAACGAGCAAGCCGCGGCTGTCGAGTAGGCCGATGTGCTTGTCGAGTTCGGAGCCATTGATGCCTTGTTCAACGAGGGCGGCTTTGATCTGTCTGGCGATACCGAGACCAGCAGCGCCGGCACCGTATATCAGAAAGCGCTGGTCTTCGATGCGTTCGGTTTTTATACGCAGGGCTGAAAAAACACCGGCTAGCGTGACGGCGCCGGTGCCCTGGATGTCATCGTTGAACGAAGGTAGCCGTGACCGATAGCGATCCAGTATGTTGAGCGCGTTGTCTTTGCGGAAGTCCTCCCATTGCAGCAATGCGCCAGGAAACAGGGTTTCGATAGCGCATACGAACTCTTCAACCAACTCATCGTAAGCCGCGCCGGTAAGGCGAGGTTCGCACAGGCCGAGATAATTCGGATCAGCGCGAAGCTCGGCGTTGTTTGTTCCGACGTCTAAAGAGATAGGCAGTGTTTGCTCCGGCGCGATGCCAGCGCAAGCGGTGTAGAGCGCCAGCTTCCCAATAGAGATTGTCATGCCGCCGGCACCCTGATCACCCAGACCCAGGATGGCCTCATTGTCAGTGACAACTAACAGCTTAACGGGTCGGCTGCCGAGTGCATCGGCGATGACGTCGCGCACACGGCCCCGATGCTCCGGCGTGATCCAAAGACCGCGCCCACGCTGAAACACCTCGGAGAACTTCTGCGCCGCCTCGCCCACGGTGGGCGTATACACAACGGGCAAAAACTCGGGAAGGTGATCGAGCAATACTCGATAGAACAAGTACTCGCTACGGTCCTGCAAGCCCATCAGCTCGCGGTATTTTCCTATGGGCGTCCGTTGAGACGCGACAACACGGTAGGCGCGCTCGGCCTGTTGCTCCAGCGTATTGACGCCCGCGGGAAGGAGGGCTTCTATGCCGAGCTGTCGTCGCTGGGCCAATGTGAATGCACTGCCGCGATTGAGCAACGGGGTCTGCAAAACGCTGCCGCTACCGAAGCTCGAGCTGTGGTTTGTCATCGATGGAAGTCCTGTCTCGTACCTTGTGGCCGCGCATCTGGTGCCCGGCCATACTCTGACCGTAGCAGTTTGTTCGAGTTCCGGTAGCTGTCGCGGAGCTAATGTGGCTGCGCCGTTTGCGCTTGGTGTTGCTATCAGTTCTGGGAAGGCGCTGTGGCGGGATCCTGCAGGCGCAGAAAGTCGCGACTCTTCAGTGCATCAGGCGTTGCCAGCAGGTAGACGATGCGCTCTGCAACCGGACCTTCTGCGTGCACCGTACCTCGAGGAATCAAGACCTTATCCCCAGCCGTGATCGGTAGGTGCTTATCCTGCTCCGCATCGAAAAAGGATGTCTCTCCTTCGATGACGTAGGCGATGACATCGTGATCATGCCAGTGTAGTTCGAGGCCATCGGACTTGCCGGAAACAAAGGTTGTCGGCCAGGTGCCGCAGGCTCGAATGTCCTGCATTGCTCCATCCCGGCCTTCGAACGCTTTGTGCTCGATTGAAATGCTCATGAGTTTGCCTTTTGCATGCTTTCAAGGAAGGGTTCCAGCGCCTCGAGCGAGCCGGGCGCAAATGGCGTTAGTTGCAGCCGGTCGATGCCAAGATCCCCAAGTTCGGCGAATGCCTGTGCGACGGCCTCGGCTTCACCCATAAACCTTCCGAGATACGCATCTCCCAGCAGGTGCTTGAGGTTTCGAACCGGATCGCTATCTCCGACCGCTACGAGCAAAAAGCCGCCGAGCGGAAGCTCCGGTCGAATGCTTCGCACCCGTTCGATAGCGATCTTTACCTCATCTTCGGTGATGGTTGCGAACGTTGCCATATCCAACGTGCCGCCTCGGGTTGAGCGGCCGCTCGCCTTGATCTCCATGCGATCGACCAGCGGTGTGATCTCGCGCAACGCGCGCGGGCCGGAGGCTGCACCGATGAGTGGGGGCGGGTTGGTTGGGTCGCCAAACAGTGGCTTGCCAGCCGTATGCACCTGATAAACCTCGCCGTCAAAATCACACTGTCCCGTATGAAATATCTGTCGCACGATGGTCATGGCTTCTCGATACATAGTGACTCGCTCGCCACCCGTGGGGTAGCGCCGCCCCGTGCGCGTCATTTCGTCCTCCAACCAACCTGCGCCCAACCCGGCATCGAAGCGATTGCCGGATAAATGCGCAACGGTGAGCGCGGCCTGTGCGAATTCGACAGGGGAGCGAAAGAGGTTGTTGGCGAAAGATGAGGTCAATCTTATGCGGGAAGTCGCCTGTGCCATTGCACCGAGTATCGTGAAGACATGGGGGTATGGGCTGTCATTCACCCACAAGTGATCGCTCGCGCAAATGCCGTCCCAACCCGCGGCCTCCCGCTGTTGGGCCCACGTGTGCAGGTCGAAATTGAGTGGCATGGGCAGGTTTGCGTAGAACTCCACTGGTGTCCCTCGAATCAGTCAGTGATCATTCGATTGGCCCGGGGCTTGCGCAGGGCTCGCAGCATCGTAGCAAAGCGCGAATGTCTGAGTTGGAAACGATTGGATACGAGTAGGGAAAGCAATGGAATTCAAAGACTTCAATGACATAGTTAGACTCAGGTATGAATATGCGCTTGGCATTGATACCCGTGATTGGGAGCTGTACCGACGTATCTTTAGCGATGTCATACGCATGGATTTTTCAAGCTACAGTGGCCAGCCCGCCGCGGATATGCCTGCGGATACCTGGGTGGATAGCTGCAAGGTGCTCTTCACTGGCCTGGATGCGACCCAACATGTGATGACTAATCCCATCGTCGATATTGAGCCGTCAGGGCAGAAGGCGCGCCTGCGGATGTATATGAAAGCCGAACATTTCCTGCAGCATGACGGCGGTAGCCCTGATTACGCGCTCGGTGGTTATTACGACGATGATGTCGTGCGAACCGAGGCTGGTTGGCGCATTGCTGGTGTCACTTTGAATGTTTTCTGGAATCGCGGGAACCGCAACATCATGACCTTGGCCGCTCAACGGGGAGCGGAGCGCCTGGCGAGCGCCACGCCCTCGTGAGCCAGGCCAGTCGGCGGTGAACGCTCACTTGATGGTGGTGTGGAGGTTCAGCGCGAGGCTCGCTCGCTACTGGGCGCCGCTGAGTTGGTTGGACGTGTTTGAGGCGAGCTGGATAGGGGCATCCTCTGCCATGGTTAGAACGACGTGTACACGGCCGTCCTCGTTTGGCGCCGCGACAGCGAGCTGTTGCTCAAAGCGGTAGATCAGGGTCTGCGCCTCGATGCGGCTTTCCCCGCGCGTGATGACCGTGCCGCCACTCGACGTCAGTTCACGGCCGTCATGGTGGTAGCCAAGGTGTCCCGCTTCGATGACGACGGCATCGCCTCTCGCAGAGCGCCCTTGAGCGTCTGTGCTTGCTGTTTGTGACTCGTCACCGGCTTGTTGTGACAGCGTGATCGTGAAGTGTTCGGTACGAATTTCATGACCTGCCTGGGTCGCAATGACGTTGCCGGTCCAGGTGGCTTTGCGCGTGACCATGTCAATTTCGAAGGTGTCAGCTTCGATTTCCATGGGCAAGCCTGCCCGCAACGGGACAGCGTTAGCGGGTGTGGTAGCTGAAGCCAGCAGAAGCACAATGGCTAGCATCGCTGCTGCGGCGTTGCGGGGCATAGGCGGTGTCATAGTCGGGTTCGTTCAACCATAGGCTGCGCTTGCAGCCTGTTTGTCCGAGCCAGCCTGGCGGTGTCCATCGCCAGCAAGCATCGGTCATCCTGGTAACGGCCGCTCAATACTCTCACAACGCTCTCTCAACACTGTCTCAATACTGTGTTGTGGCATGTCCATTTACGACCTGATTATGACTTGAAGTCATTCCACGACGTTGCATGCCTGGTTGTTTCTTTCAAGCGCAAGCGGCCCGCTCGCTTCGCCGGACTGTCTCGTCCGGTCGATCCCCAAAAGCGGCGGCATTCTAGCACGTAAGCAGCGCTCATCAGGAGCCCTGCGTGTTGTGTGCCGGCTAGCCAGGTACGTACCAGATGGGCGATGTCCAGGCACGGTCCTGAAGCGTTTTGTGCATGTCCGGTCGAGGCTCAGTGCCTGCTCTCACCGCATCCCAGGTAGACCAGCGACAAACCGGATTTTCCAGCACACGTACGTAGTAGAAGGCGCGCAAATCAGGGTCGAACTGCGGATCCTGCCACGCGACTTTCAGTTCAGAATCGCCTTTGTCCCGAGTAATTGAGCAGTCGCTGATGTCGACTCGCGCGCCATTGTCTGGGCAGCGTCCTGAGTCAGGGTCAACCGCGGCGCCGTCGCTGCAGGCGATGTCGATCACTTGTTCCTGTGCTACTCCATCGCGCAGCCAACCCTTGATCATCTGGATTCGCTGTAATGGCGCCGTGTGAGGGTCGCGCATAGCCCAGACCAGAAAGGTCGGTGCGGCGCCCGCATCGGCTGCCGGTAGTAGATCACCGCCCATCGGTACGCCTTGCTCGAAAGCAGCGTTGCCGGCGTCGGTTAGCAGATTTGCATCGAGATCAAAACCGGCAGCAACGCGAACCCGAATGCGTGGTCCGCTGGTTGCAAAGGTTTCTTTGCGGCGCATGGCATCGAACAGGGATTCCCTGGTGTTCTCCTCTGCCCAGACACCGGCAAGGCCTGAGGCGCCCCACATGTTCCGAGGATCGTTTTGGTAGAGGGAGCCATCGGCGGCTGGCTTATCCAGCGGCACGCTGCCGCGTAGCTTCGACGTTGAGTCCAGCAAGCCTGTTTTACTGAAGAAGTTTGCCTCGTCGAAAGAGCCTGCCGAGTTGTGCGTGTCCGATGCGCCGATCATGCCGAAGCGAAACGGGTTGAAACCATCCGTCGCCTCCAGCTCCAGCCCGCGCAGGTAAGCCTCGCGCACGTAACTGCCCTCGGGCTTGCTGTTGATGTTGGTTGCTACCTTAACGGTCATCAATTCGAAGCCGGCCCATTCATCGTTTGGCGACAACGACGGGTGAGTTTCTGAGGTGCCTTTCACCTGCGACATCTCGACAATTGGCTCGTTGCGCATTCGCTGTTCTGCGTAGGCTTTGGTCAACGGTTCATCGGTGAACGTGGTGGTTTTGAACATCCAACCGTCGCTGCCATTGGAGTTGTGTGGAATCGCCAGGGAGTCTCGTCCCAGGGCGCGCTGCTCATCCATCCAGTCCCACAAATCTTCCGGGTTCAAAGAGTCGAGACGCGAGAAAGGCATGTCTGGCGTATCGGCGCTGCGGAACAGCACATTGCGGTGCAGGTTTTCATTATCCGGGCCGGATGTCGTGTATTCGTATCCGACAAACGCGGTGAAATTGCCGGGATCGTTGTGGCGTTCAGCCGATTCGATGGTTGCCTGCCAGGCATCGCCGACGATAGCTGCGTTCCACAAGTCATCGGGCTCTTCGAGAATGCCGCCGATGCGAGGCAGTATCTGATCGAACGCGGCGCGGCGTGCGAGCGGTGTGGTTGCTGATCTCATCAGATCCGCCACCGGGTGTGTACCCACAACGGAGTTCGGATCTGCCATCGCCTGGAGCATACCGAGGTAGGTGGCGTGGTCGGTTACGGAGATGAAATCCAGCGGCTGTTCGAGCTGGACGTCGAAGCCGGCTGCATGCTGGATCACTTCGCCCTTGGCGTAGGCGTGCGCATCGTCTGGGGTTGTGCGCGTGCCAAAGATGAAAGCATCAAAGGAGTAGGTTGTGTGAATGTGTGTGTCACCGAAGAACACCTGCCGCTCGCCGGCTTTACTCGGGTTTGGTGCCGTGGCGGTCGATTCTGATGTGACTGGCGTGGTGGCAGTGGCTGTCGTGTCAGAGGCAGCCGGTGTTGGCTCCCCGGCGTTCTCGCCGCAGCCGGTGAGCAGCAAAGCACTGCTGAGGCCAGCGATGGCGATGGTGGATTTTGCGCGAGCAAACCTATTGCGCTGTGTCTTCATAATCCCTCCCCAGGGCAATTTGTCACGGCCGTTGGTAAGTAGCCGATGAGTATTGTGTCAGTCTTTGCGCTCGTTTTGGTCACTGCTCTTGAACAGCGCTTCCAAAGCGGCTCGTGGATCCTTTGCTGCAGTCGTCTGCGGTTCCTGCGATGGATCCTGTGTAGCTCGTGAATCATCGGCGTCATCGCCAAACAGGCTCGCCAGCTTGCGAGCCGCTGCCTCTGCGGAACTCGATTTCTGCTCCGCCGGAGCCAGAGCCTGTGGTTCGAAGTAGTCGCAGAAATTAGCCTCGCTCTTATTGTTCGGCGGCTCGCTGCGATCTTCCTTGCAGCCATCCACGGCGTTCAGATCGAAGTGCCGGCACAGTTGGCAGCAATGCAATACTTCGAAGCACGCGGGGCAATGATCGTGCCGGCTCAGCGGTTGTGGCAGTGCCGCCAGCGATCCGCTGCAGCTCCAACAGACTAGATTATCGATAGGTTGTCCCATGGCGCCCCCAGCGTCTCAAGTTGTCGCATATTGAATGTATCCTCGCCTTAGGTCAGCATCCAGCCATGAGCAATTCAAAACCCCATTCTGCAAACCCTGCTGACTGGCAGGTCACTCCGGTTGCGGGCGCCCTCGGCGCGGAGATTTCTGGCGTCGATCTGGCGCGTGTCGATGCGGCTGAGATCGACGCCATCAAAGCGGCGTTGCTTGAACATCAAGTGCTGTTTTTCCCGGGCCAACACCTCGCTATGGACGCCCACGTTCGACTTGGGCGGTTTTTCGGCCACTTGGAAGGCCACCCTGAACTGGCCAATCCGTACCCGGATTTTCCTGAGGTTTTTGAACTGTCGGCATCGACCGGCGGTATCGCTGACGAGTGGCATACGGATCTCACCTTTCTGGAATCACCCGCGCTGATGTCGGTGTTACACATGGTGAAGTGCCCGAGTGTGGGTGGCGATACCATGTGGACCAATCTGTATCAGGCGTTTGATGAGTTGTCAGCGCCCATGCAGGAGCTGTGCGAAGGGCTTACGGCTTTGCATGATGAGCTGCCGCACAACCGCCCGGATCAGATGACAACGCACCCGGTTGTACGCGTGCATCCGGAGACCGGCCGGCGTGCGCTCTACGTGAATGAGCATTTCACGCGGCGCATAGTGGAGATGAATTCTGAAGAGAGCGATGCGCTCCTCGGTCTGTTAACGCGCTGGGTGCAGAACCCGCGCTTCACCGTGCGCTATCGCTGGAGCGAAGGCACGATCGCTATGTGGGACAACCGCTGCACGCAACATTTTGTGCTTAACGATTTCTCAGAAGAGCGAGTTATCCAGCGTGTCACGGTAATGGGTGATAAGCCCGAAGGCGTCGGCGAGCCGCGTTGGAAGCCCTGGCTGCGCGAAGGCAACCTGTCTGCAACGTCACGCCAGGATCGACAGCTGTTCTTTTACCTGCGGGCCCAGGCGAAAGCGCGCGAGGCGTCCGCTGGCTGAGGAACGAGCTTGCCGAGTCACTAGCTCGGCATCAGCGAGTTCAGGTGTTCGGCAAACGGGTCATTGTCGGCATCCGTATGCCAGTTCCATTCCGCTGCATCGGCCGCTGTCTGGGCGGTTTCCTGATCGAATACGCGAGCCATGATTGCGAGCATCATATCGGTGCCGGCAGATACGCCAGATGACGTGACGATGTGCCCGGTATCCACCCAGCGAGCCACGGGACGCCAGTCCACCTTGTCGCTTTGACCGACGGCAAGATTGAAAAACTGTTAGTTGCTGGTCGCTGCCAACCCGTCGAGCAACCCGGCTTTGGCGAGTAAGGCAGAACCGGTGCAAACGCTGGCGATGATCGGTGTGTCAGCATCCCGCTCCTTGAGAAAATCGAGAAACGCCGAATTGTCGATCTCAACGAACGTGCCGAAGCCTCCGGGCACCAGCAGCAGATCGAGCGACGGAGTCGCCGCGAATGGCTTGCTGTCGATTTTCGGTCCGAACGCACCGGATGCACCCATGGCGCAGGCAATTAGCCCTCCGTGTTCAGACAGCATGTGGATCTCGCAACGCTCAGCCCCAAGCATGGATAGCATTTCCAGTGGGCCGAAGGTGTCCAGCATTTCGACGTTGTCGTAGAGCGCGACGCCGACGGACAGGGGCTTGCTCGTATCGATTGTGTGCATTATCTGGATTCCTGGGGGTTAGAACGTAACCGCCTGACCTTCCTTTCGGTGGTCAGAGCCGGCGACATAGCCATCATCGGTGCGTTTGATCAGTTGTGCGCCGCCAAACAGGTGCTCTCGATGATCCACCCGAATTCGATGGCCGCGATCCGCCAGCGCCGCGAGTGTGCGGTTGTTGAAGTGGGGCTCGACGGCGACGTCAAAGCCCGGAAAGACATGCCAGCGCGGGGCGTCAGATGCTGCTTGTGGGTTTTGACCGTGATCGAACAAGCGGCTCACCATCTGCACATGCCCCTGGTGCTGCATGTGGCCACCCATCACGCCGAAACTCGCTAACGCCCCGGACTGCCCGGTCACGAAACCTGGAATGATGGTATGGAAGGGTCGCTTACCCGGGCCGACTTCGTTGGCATGGCCCGGTGTCAGGCTGAAACCGTTGCCTCGGTTTTGCATCGAGATTCCCGTGCCAGGAATGACCACACCGGAGCCGAAACCCAGGTAGTTGGACTGGATAAGGGACACCATCATGCCGTTGGCATCGGCAGTGCTCAGATAAACGGTATCCGGTGATGTGGGTAGCGGCAGGGGAGGCAGCTCGGCTGCGCGCTCGCCAATCGTGTCTGCGGCGCGGGCGAGAGAGTCCGGGTCCAGCAGCGCCTCAATCCCAACCCTCATGTGATCGATGTCGGCGATGTGTTCCGCCGCGGCTCGAACCGCAATCTTCATTGCTTCCAGCTGCGTGTGCACCCAGGCGCTGCTGTCCAGTTCGCCCGCCTCGACGTGCGCGAGTATGCCTAGAGCGATCTGTGCAGCAAGACCCTGGCCATTGGGTGGAATCTCGTGCAGTGACACATCGCGGTAGCGCTGGCTTGTTGGGTTCACCCAGTCCGCGCTGTGCGTGGCCAGATCATCAGCACTAAAGACGGCATCCGCGTCCCTTGCTGCTCTGACGATTTGCTCGGCCAGGTTGCCGGTATAGAACGACGCGCCACCGGTCTCAGCTATTTCGGTGAGTGTTGCAGCAAGCTCCCGGCGGACGAAGCGCTCGCCTGCAGCAGGAGCGGGTAGAAAGTGTTTCGTGAAGTCCGGGAAACGACGGTATGTCTTCTCAGCCAACTTCCAGTAGAACGCGCTTTTTGCGCCGACGTGAAAACCATCGTGCGCGTAGCGGATGGCGTCTTCAAAAAGGTCGGCGAAGGGCAGGGCGCCGAATCGTTCCGATAACCCGGCCCAGGCGCTGACCGCGCCGGGAACCGTCACCGCGTCCCAACCGAACAACGGCATGGTGCTGCGCCCGGCAAAACGCTCGCGCGTCCAACCCGCAGGAGAACGCCCGGAGGCGTTCAGCCCATGCAGGGTGCTGCCGTCCCACACGAGTGCAAAAGCATCACTACCAACGCCGTTGTTGTTGGGTTCAACGACGGTCAATGCAATCGCGGTGGCGATTGCTGCATCGACAGCGTTGCCACCCCGGCGAATTGCTTGCAAGCCGGCTTGTGCCGCCAACGGTTGCGAGGTGGTCACGATATTGTCACCGGCGATAGGTGATCGACCGCTTGAGTAGGGCTGGCTGGGATCGTATGTCATGGTGAGCTAGATTAGCCGATTGAGATTACTTCGGGTGCAACGTGTTTGATCAGATCAAAGCAGACTGGGCGAAGCGGCCCTGGTGGATGTCGCTGGTTTTTTACTTCTGCCTCTACATGACGTTCATCTACATGCCCTGGGACATCTTCATCAAGCCGGTGGCGGTAGATGAAGAAGTCTGGTTTGGCTATCAGTTCACGGGTTGGTGGGCCAAGGCACTTGCACCACCACATTGGTTGATCTACGGCGCCGGCGCCTATGGGCTCTATCACATGTCTTCCTGGATGTGGCCCTGGGCTGCGGTTTACGTGGGCCAGATTGTCATCGCGATGTTTGTGTTTTCCTGGCTGTACGGCGGCAACATCATCGCGGCGTTCATTGTGGCGGGCGTGTTTTCTGTGCTCATGATTGCCTTCTGGCGAGCGCGTCCCCTGTTCCAGCCGTGACGAGGGTTGCTCTGACGAGGCGCTGGCCGCGGGCCTGCGAGGCACAGGCGAGGCAGCTATACGAGCTGGCGGCCTCGGTTGACGATCAAGCCATGAGCCCCGGTCAGCTCGCCACGCTCGCGGCAGGCTGCGACGTTTTCTGCCCAACCGTGACGGATTTGATTGACCGTTCTGTGCTTGCCAACGCCCAGTGCAAGCTCATCGCCAACTATGGCGCCGGTGTCGGCCATATAGACTTGGACGCTGCTCGAGAACTTGGCATTGTCGTCACCAACACGCCGGATGTGTTGACCGATGCAACTGCTGATCTTGCGCTCATGTTGATTTTGATGGCCTGCCGGCGCGCCAGCGAAGGCGAGCGCGAGCTGCGCGAAGGTCGCTGGGCGGGCTGGCGGCCGACGCATCTGATGGGGCAGCACGTCACCGGCCAGACGCTCGGCATCGTGGGCTACGGCCGAATAGGAGCAGCGGTTGCCCAGCGGGCAAGGCAGGGTTTCGGCATGAGCGTCCTGGCGAACTCGCGCACAGGCAGAAGCGATGACAACGCCTCGGTGGCGAGCCTGTCCGACGTTCTGCAGCGCAGTGACATCATTTCCATCCACTGCCCAGGCGGCGCAGTGAACCGACACCTCATCGGACGCAAGGAGCTTGCGTCGATGAAGCAGGGCGCTGTGCTGGTGAATACCGCGCGCGGGGAAGTCGTGGATGAGGCGGCATTAGTCGATGCGTTGGCGAGCGGTCATCTTGCCGCGGTCGGTCTCGATGTCTACGAAAACGAGCCGACCCTGCATCCGGGCCTGCTGTCACAACCGGGCGCGGTGCTATTGCCGCACCTCGGTAGCGCCACAAGGCAGACTCGCAGAGCGATGGGTATGCGGGTCCTTGCGAATATCGCTGAATTTCTCGCGGGTAAGACACCGGCTGACCGAGTGGTCTGAATCTTCTCGAAGACTGCCTCTGAAAGCCCCGGCAACGCAATCGCGCATGGAGGCGGATCCTGGGCTAGAATGCTGCGCTGCATCATTGGCGTTTAATCCGTTGCCTGACAACAATCTCGATTCGTTTCCCCTTACCTACGCTCGGCGTGTGCTTCTGGCATCGTTGGTGACGATTGGCATGGGGCAGACGGTTCTCTTTGCAGTGCTCGCGCCGCTCGGCAGAGAGATTGGCCTCCTGGAAGTCCAGGTTGGCGCCATTATTTCTCTGTCCTCACTCACCGTATTTCTGTCCGCCCCGATCTGGGGTCGTACCAGTGATCGTTGGGGCCGAAAGAAGGTGATGTTGGTGGGCCTGTTCGGCTACTCGGTAGGCACCGTCCTCTTTGCCGGGGTTTTTCAGTCTGCCCTGTGGGGCGTGATTGGCGGTACAACGGCGTTCGTCGCGCTAATTGTCTCTCGCATCCTGCATGCGATTGTCATGGCCGCAACCATGCCAGCGTCCAGCGCGTACATGGCCGATATCACGACAGTCGCGACGCGCACCAAAGGCATGGGGCAAGTGGGTGCGGCAAACAACGTTGGCGCAATTCTTGGGCCGGCCATGGGCGGCGGCCTCGCCATGATCTCGCTGCTCACACCGCTTTACTGCGCAGCGGTGCTTACCTTGATCACCGGCTTCCTGGTGTGGCGCTATCTACCTCGCTCGCCTGGGCGGATCATCCAGGTGAAACCCGAGCGCATGCGTTATACCGATCCGCGCATCGCACCGTTTATCGGCATCGGCGTGTTGATGTTCATGGGTTTTGCCATCGTCCAGCAGACAATGGCATTTCGTATGCAGGATGCACTTGGACTAACGTCGACGGAGACGGCTCGGATGTTCGGCGCGGGCATGATGTTGTCGGCGGCGTCTTCGCTGGTCGCACAAATTGTTGTCGTTCAGCGGATGGAGCTCGAACCGTTTACGCTGCTGCGCCTGGCCATACCCATACTGATTGTCACATTCGCCGTAATGGCGAGCGTTGAGAGTGCTCCCTGGCTTTTGTTTTCGATGACGCTGCTTGGATTCGGCATGGGCTTGGCGGGCCCTGGATTCATGTCCGGAGCATCGCTTGCCGTGACCGCGGAAGAGCAGGGCGCCGTTGCCGGCATCGCCGGTTCGTGCCCGCCGCTGGGTTTCACCATTGGGCCGATCGCTGGCACTGCCATGTATCAGCTCAAGCCGGAGCTGCCGTATCTCTTTGCTTTGTGTGTGTACATTGCGTTGTTCCTGGCGATGGCGTGGCTGAGTCGGAGAGCGCGAAGACGCAACAACTAAGGCATTTACCTCGCGCTATGGGTTTTCACCCTCGCCCCTAAAGGCGCACAATGCGCAGCCAATCCCAGTCCGAGCCTCTTGCCCATGTCTGACGTATCCGGCGAGCAGGCCGTGTCCGTCGATGGCGCGGCTGATACAAACGACTCCGCTGACAAGCGTCGAGTCTCGATAGTCGCAGTGTTCCGATTCGTGCTGGGCTACTGGCTGCGTGTGCCGGTGAAGTTTCTGCTGGTTGTTATCGGTGTCTTTGCTGCTATCGCCATCGAAGTGCAGGTGCCGGCGCAAGCCGCTGCGCTGGTTGCCAGCATTTCATCGTTTGCAGATGGCGATGGCTTACTCGATTCGGCCTGGCGAGCCGCCTTTGTGCTCATTGGCCTGTTCGCGGCGGTATCACTGGTTCAACAGATCTATCTTCGCATCTGGATATACCTCGCCGCGGAGGTGATGCAGGCCATGATTAATGATGGCTTCGCCCGCGTGCAGCGTTTCTCAACCGATTGGCACGCAGGCAACTTTGCCGGCTCTACCGTGCGCAAGATTACGCGTGGGATGTGGGCGTACGATTCGATTGCGGATCTTGTCGTTGTCGATCTGGGTCCGGCGCTGCTGCTGTTGTTCGGTTTCGCCGTTGCGATGTTTCTGCGCGACCCGCTGATGGGCTCTTACTTCTTCGTTGCGGTCACGATTTTTCTAACCGTGAGTATCGTGCTGTCGTTGCGCTATGTGGCACCGGCCAATCAGGTGTCGAACGACGCCGATACAGCGATGGGCGGGGCGCTTGCGGACTCGGTGACCTGCAATAACGTGGTGAAGAGCTTTGGCGCGGAAACACGTGAAGATGCGGCGATCGATTCGTCAGCCCTGCACTGGCGTCTAACCTCGCGGCACGCCTGGATTCGCAGCATGAATGCTGGGCTCGTTCAGACGTTGATGATTCTCGCGCTGTTGGGCGGTTTGCTGGCCATTGTGCTGCGCTCCATCGAAACGGGCACCAGTCCGGTCGAAGATATGGTCTACGTCGTCACTACGTATTTTCTGATCAACAGCTATTTGCGCAACATAGGTTGGCAGGTGCGAGAGTTGCAACGCTCCGTCAACGAGTTGGATGACCTCGTTCAAATCTCGCAAACGTTGCCGCAGGTGGACGATGCACCCGGCGCCCCCGATTTTGTGCCTGGCGCCGGGCATGTCGATTTCCAATCGGTGAGTTTCTGTTACCCGAATCAGGATTCCGCAGTTTTCGACAACCTGACTCTCGAGATAGCGGCGGGTGAGAAGGTGGCGCTCGTGGGCGAATCAGGTGCTGGCAAGTCGACGGTGATTAAACTGTTGCAGCGGCTGTATGACACCGACGGTGGCCGCGTTGTGGTTGACGGGCAGGATATTGCCCAGGTCAGCCAGGCGAGCCTACGACAGTCTCTGGCGCTGGTTCCTCAGGAGCCGATTCTTTTCCACCGTAGCCTTGCGGACAACATCGGCTACGCGCGCCCTGACGCGTCGCGCGAGGAGATCATCGAAGCGGCGGAAAAGGCACACGCGCATGAATTCGTATCCAGGTTGAGCGAAGGTTACGACACGCTGGTTGGCGAGCGCGGAGTGAAGCTGTCTGGTGGAGAGCGCCAGCGAGTAGCGATCGCGCGGGCGATTCTGGCCGATGCGCCCATGCTGATTCTGGACGAGGCGACATCGTCGCTGGATTCGATCACCGAACACCTGATCCAGCAGGCGATTGAGAATCTCATGGTTGGTCGTACCGCGATTGTGGTTGCGCATCGGTTGTCCACCATTCGCGCGGTTGATCGAATCGTCGTATTCGATCGAGGCGAAATCGTGCAAACGGGTAAGCATGATGAGCTGATTGCTGCCGGCGGTACCTACAAGAGCCTCTATGACATGCAGGCTTTCGGGTTTGCGGCCTCAGAAAGCATGAGCTGAGTCAGTCGGGTTCTGTCTGCGCTGCAGTTCAATCTTCAGCGCAGCGCGCGCACGATAGTTGCCAAGTAGCTGCACCAGCGTCTTAACATCCTCAATGTCACTGTCATCCAGCGGAATAGATAACTCGTGGCGTTGCGCCTGGCTTTTCACGTGATTTACGAACACCAGCTCCAGGGTAGGGGGCGCTTGGGTTTGCAGTTTGAGGTCCTCCAGCGCAAAGCCGGTGGTGTCCCAGGGCCAATAGATTGGCTCAACGACAAGGCCGTCCTCAGTGAAAACGATCTGGTCCAGTCCGTTCATCAGAAACTGAGTTGGCCGGCTTATCCAGAACACCAGCCAGAAAAAACCGGCCATCGCCGCAAAGAGCGCAATGACGATTAGCGTAACCGTTACGAAGTACTCGCCAAAGTTTGGCTCACCAATGCCGCCCAGGCTGCTGAGCACTGCGGTCACGCCGCCGACGCCAGCGAGCACTTTCAGCATCATGGACTGCTTCTCGGCGTAGGCCTTGGTTGCAGCATTGCCGACAGACGCGGCGGCCTCGCGAGACAACCGTTTGTGCCATAGGTAGAAGCCGCTTTCGATGGCCTGGATGTCTGCCCTGTGCCAACGCGATGAGATCGCCATAACCACACTCATCATGGCAAAGGCGAAAGTTGCGACGAACCCGGTTACGAAGAGGGCCAGTATGAAATCAGCAGGCACACCAAGGGCCTCGAACAAGGCTTCTCCGCCAGATGTGAAGTAGCCGGCCCAGCAAACGAGCGTTGTGCCTGCGCCGACGGCCAGGATGAGTCGCAGACGGGCCTGTGTCATGGCGCCTTTATCTATCGTGATAGACAGTGGCGTCTTGGGCATGGACAACAGCCTTTCTCGAGGCGAGATGTCATCGAGCTGTGCTGAGGCTATGGCACCGCTGGTCTTGTTCACGTCTATCTCCCTAGACAACCCATTGCTGGGCCGGCAGCACTCAAGCGCAGCGCTGTTTGTTCTTCGTCTGGGAGTTAGGCGTAGTTACTGTTGAAAGTGGGTCAGATGCCCGCGTTGGCGACCGCTTAGCCACCGAATCCGGCGAATAGCGCGTTGCTCTCTCGCATGAGCCGGGCACGCTGCTCGACAACGTCATGCCAATCCGGGTGGGTGAGAATCCAGAAGTCGTTTGCTTGTATGCCGGCCAACACGAGGTTGGCGACATCGTCAGGGTCCATGCCCTGCGCCAGCATCGCGCTTGAAGCTTCCCGAAATCGTTGCTCCTGCGGGCTGGCATTGTGCTGTGCATCCTCCGCCCGGTTCCGTTCTGACTCGACGATGCGCGTATTGATAGCGCCCGGGCATAGAACCGATGCTGAGATGGGAGCGTCGTAGGCATCGAGTTCCTTGCGCAACGTTTCGGTCAGTGCAACCACGCCGAATTTGGCCACGTTGTATGGCGCGATACTGGCCGTGGATTGCAGCCCACAGGTGGATGCGGTGTTGACGATGTGGCCTTCGCCTGCCGATTTGATGAGTGGCAGGAACGCCTTAACGCCGTATATGACGCTCCATAGATCGACGCCGAGCACCCACTCCCAATCATCCAGCGTGAGATCCTCGATTGGCCCGGAGACGACAACGCCGGCATTGTTGTGTACGACGTTGACCTTGCCGAATTCGCGCACCGTCTCTACGGCGAGGTGTTCGATCGCCGCCCAGCTCGATACGTCGGTTGCAACGCCAATCGCGCTCAGACCGTCAGCGTTCAGCGCCGCGACGGCGCTGTTCAGAGCGGGTTCCTCGATGTCTGCCAGTACTACGTGCATACCTGACTCGGCGAAGCGTCGCGCTGTCGCGAGTCCAATGCCGCTGGCCGCACCGGTGACCACGGCAACCTTGTCAGTGAGGTCATCCATCGCGCATCTCCTCGAGGTTCAGGTCTTCAGTTCGATAAAGCCATTGCGTATTGCGAGCGTTTCGCTGTCGTTGACCGCCACATTGAATGTCACAAGCGTCTCACTCGCTCGCGAGCTGCGAAGATTCAAATCAGAGGGCATTGCCACCTGGCCACGAAATTCCCCGCCCAGTCGGGTGATCAACGCGGGCTCGCCAGCGCCATAGTGGCGAACCAACTCACTGACCGCGATGGCAAGCGTTGCCGTGCCATGCAGAATTATGTCGGGAAGGCCGGCGGCCCGGGCGACCGCCCGATCGGTGTGAATAGGGTTCCAGATGCGAGCGCACTCGCTGTACACGTGGGCGGCGCCGGCCGCTACGGCAATGCGTTTGCTATCGACTGGAGGGTGTTCGACGGCGGCGGGAGCAGACGGTGGGCTCTCGGTTGTACGGTCCTCACCTGCCGTTTCTACGCCTCGATAGACGGTGGTCTGCCAGGTCCGACAAACGAGTGCGCCATCGTCTTTGCTGGTATCCAGGCGCATGACCGAGACGGCACCTGCTCGGCTAGCTCGGATGCTGACGATCGTGCTCGTGGTGGTGAGCACGTCGCCCGCATGTATCCGCGCGTGCCAATGCAGATCGTGCCCGGCGTGCACGGCTCGCGCCGCCTCCTTCTGGGTCAGCTCGCCGGCCAGCGTTGCATCTCTGCCAGCGAGGATCGCCGGCCACTCCAGACATACTGGAAATACCGGGTGGCAGGCTATATCTGAAGTGGTGTCCAGGTAGCAATCGTCAACCGCGTCGATGCCTGCGGCGTAAGCCATGAGCCAGCGGTTGTCGACAGTGTGTCGTACCTGCGTACTCGTACTGCCAACCAGGTTCGTGGATAGTGGCATTCAGCGGCCTTCGATTTCCAGAACGCTGTGGCCGTGGTGGGTGCGGCCGAATTCGTCAACGGCCCGTATCGATATGGTGTGCACGCCAACCGGGAGGTCATCCGGCAGATCGAGCTCGAACAGGTGCGATGACGGCATGGCATTGACCCAGGACTTCTTGCTATCCGCATTGCGCAGCAACAGCTCGTTGACCAGCAGATCTTTTCGCTCCACCTGCCGCATAGCCTGTTCAGGCAAGCCTGCGATCGATGCAAAAACGCGCGTATTGGGGCCGCCGTCGAATACGTTGACGAGCACGCTCGCCGCCGGCACGTGGCTTGCGTTCATGCGGCCATTGAACAGCTCACCCTGGCGGTAGTCACGCAAGCCGTTGGCATTCAGAGCCTGATAGTGCACGTCGTACATGATGCGCATCTGGTAGTCAGCCGATTTGCCAGCGGCCTTGTAACGCACGCTGGCCTCTCCGGAATCGACCGTCAGTACGTGATAGCCCCGGGGTGTTCCGTCTCGCTGCCAACTGGTGGGAATGCCCTCATCGTCGAAGGGGCCACTCCACCAGGAGCCGCTGACAGCAGTGAGAACATGATGGTGGAACGGTTTCGGTCCGCGAAAACCGTCGTCTGTATCGAAATACAGGTGTTCAGTGGTGTGAGTGTGGCCAGCTACGGAATAGAGGTTGTCGCGCCCGGCGAGTAGTTTGAACAGCTCTTTGCGATCTGCCGTGGTAATGCCCGGTGCTTCGCCGACGTAGGTTTCCAGCGGCGCGTGCATAGCGATGAAGACGAGCGCGTCGTCCGGCACGTAGGTAAGCGCTTTCTTCAGCCAGGCGAGCTGTGCTTTGCCGAATTTTGCGATGTAGCCGCCTGAGCCGCGGACGTCACCTGGATCGGACTCGCCATTGCCTTGGTACTCGATGTTGTCCAGCACGAAGAAATGCGCGCCGGCGTATTCGAAGGTGTAGTAGGGCGGGCCAAAGAATCGTTTGAAGGTTTCCAGCGAATATTGATCGCTGTCTGCAAAATGATTCAGTTCATGGTTGCCGGGAACGTTGTACCAGGGAATGCCAATCTGGCCGATGATGTCTAGAAGCCGTGGGAATAGGGATAGATCGTCGAACAGAATATCGCCCATCGTCATGCCGAAGCGGGCCTCGGTACCGATGAGTTCAGCCACGACGCCGTCGCGAATGTAATCAACTTCGGCATCCGTCTGCGGTTGAGTGTCCGCGAACAGGATCGCATCAAATACGGCTGGCTCCTCCTGCCGAGTCAGCGGAAAGTCGATGACCTCGGGCAGTGGCCCCGTTGGCTCTATGCCTGGATAACGTAACCCGTCTGGCGACCCATTGGGTTGGTGGATGTAGTAGAACTGTGGAATCTGATTCGGCGCGACGCGAGTCCGGTAACCCGTCGGTTTGACAACGAAGATCACCGCCTCGTCAGCAATCTCCAGTTGCCAGGCACCCTCGGCGTCGCTCTCGGTAAAGAGGTTGCCGTCGGATACGCGAACGCCCGAGATGCCGGGCTCGCCTTCATCCTGCAAACCATTGCCGTTGCGATCATCGAACACGGTGCCGCGAGCGGTGTCCGCGTAGCCACTCAAGCTAATCAGTGCGGAGGCGGTGAGAGCGAACCATCGCAGCATGCCGGTTGTCCTTTGTCAGATCGTTCGAGTTTGGCGCAGCGCCGTGTGGTGAGGGCTCTAGACCGCGTACTGCTCGCCAGCGCGTTCAAGGCGCCGCAACATCGCAGGCCAGGTCAGCTCGCCCAGCATGCCGTTGAAGACAACTTCGCTCTGCTTGGTGACGACGTCCGGCACGCCCTGGTTGACGGGTACAACGCCCTGCTTGGAGGACAGTGCTTTGACCTGCATGGTGCAAGCGCGCTCGAGGTAGTAGATCTGCAGCCAGGCGGATTTGCAGTCGATACCCACCGTCAGGGTGCCATGGTTGCGCAGGAGCAGAAGCTTCTTATCACCCAGATCGTTGACGATGCGTTCCCGCTCATCCAGATCGAGCGCGATGCCTTCGTAGTCGTGATAGGCCACCTGATCCAGGCACTGCATTGCGTGCTGGGAGATTGGCATCAAGCCTTCCTGCATGCAGGTGACTGCCACGCCGTCGTCGGTGTGCAGGTGCAACACGCAACCGGCGTCCTCGCGCGCGGTGTGCACGGCGCTGTGGATCGTGAAACCCGCGGGGTTGATGTCGTAGGGCGAGTCCATCAGCTTGTTGCCGTTCTCGTCCACTTTGACCAGTGATGATGCGGTCACTTCCTCGAACATCATGCCGAACGGATTGATCAGGAACGAGTGCCCCTCGTTTGGCACGCGCGCCGAGATATGGGTGAACAGCAGATCGTCCCATCCATGCATTGCGACTAATCTGTAGACCGCCGCAAGATCACAGCGCACCTGCCACTCTTCTGGTGAGACCTGATCCTGAATGTTTGCAATGGCTTCCATAGTGTTCTCCTGGCTGTGGATCTTGCTGTACTTGCCGTCCGTGGCGTCGCGTTATCGAATTGCCTGACTGCCTGGGCCGGCATCCGTGCCGGCCCGTTCTCATCTCGCCGAGCAGTGCTCGGCGTTGGGCTACGCCCAACCGTTTCGAACCCATCCATGCATTGCGACTAATCTGTAGACCGCCGCAAGATCACAGCGAACCTGCCACTCCTCGGCGGATACCTGATCCTGAATGTTTGCAATGGCTTCCATAGTGTTCTCCGATGTGTGGTTTCCGTGCGTCTCGCCTATCGCTCGCGCGAGTACGCATCAATACGGTCAGGACTTCTCTATACGCCCCCATCCGGCGCTGCCTTTGACGTCTTCAACTGGCTCCCCAGCATCGTTCCAGCCTTTGAAGCCTTCTTCCAGGTGAGCGACATCGGTAAACCCCATGTCCTTGAGGGCCAGCGTCGCGAGCACGGAACGGCCACCGCCAGCGCAGTAGACAATGATGCGCTGGTCCTCGGTGAACCAGTCTCGGTAGTAGGGGCTGGACGGATCTGCCCAGAATTCGAGCATACCGCGCGGCACGTGCTTCGAGCCCGGAATTGCGCCCAGATCAACGCGTTCCTGAATCTCGCGAAGATCCACCAGCAGCAGATCACGTCCGTCGGCCTGGGCAGATTTGAGTTCGTCCACGCTCAGATTGACGATATTTTTTTTGAGCTCATTCACTTGAGCGAACACATTGGTTATCGGCATTAGACGGCTCCCCCCGTATGAGCATCGATTGGCTGTCAGGCGTTGTGCAGTGTAACGCCGCTATCCCGATATCCGCCACAATCGGCATACTCTCCATTCGCTGTCGCCCGCGTGGGCTTAATAGGATCTGAAGCCAATGAAGAGTGTTGTCTGTACAGAGTTTGGACCTCCGTCCGCCCTGAAGCGAGTCGATCGGGATATGCCCGAGCCCGGACCGGGACAGGTGCGTGTGCGCATCGCAGCCGCGGGCGTTGGTTTTGTCGATGGCTTGATGATTCAGGGCAAATACCAGGTGAAACCGTCGTTGCCGTACTACCCGGGGGGCGAATTTGCCGGAGTCGTTGACGCGGTTGCATCGGACGTTGAGAACCTGACTCCCGGCATGCGCGTGTTTGGTCTTGTTAGTGGCGCGTTCTCCGATTATCTGCTTGCCCCGGCCGCTTCGCTAACGTTAACCCCGGCACGGCTGGACGATGCCACGGCGGCTGGCTTCTTCATCAATTACCTCACCATGCAGTATGCCTACGAGCGATGCGGACCGTTGTTTGCCGGTGAGACAGTGCTGGTCTTGGGAGCAGCCGGTGGCGTTGGCAGCGCCGCGATCGCGCTGGCGAAGAGTTTCGGCGCTCGCGTGATCGCTGCTGCCAGCTCAGATGAGAAGCGCGACTTTGCTCGTGCGTGTGGTGCGGATGAGGTGGTCGACTACACCCAGGATGACTGGCGTGCGTCATTGAAATCGCTGACCGCGCAGTCTGGCCTGGATATGGTGGTTGACCCCGTTGGTGGCGCAGTGGCGGAGCCTGCGCTGCGGTCGCTGTCTCCGGGGGGGCGCTATCTGGTGATTGGCTTTGCCAGCGGTGAGATCCCGAAGTTTCCCGCGAATCTGGTTCTGCTGAAACGCTGCAGTGTGCTCGGAGTGGACTGGGGTGGTGAAGCGCGTGCGAACCCCAGCATTAACGAAGAGTTGCTGCGGTCCCTCCTGGAGTTGGTCGGCGATGGTCGGCTGACGCCCGCCGGGGTCGTTACCCGACCAATGGAAGAGGTGTGTGATGCGCTTGACGCCCAACTTGCCGGCAAAATTGTCGGTAAGTTGGTGTTAACGAATTCAGAGCAATAGAAAGTAACAAGATAGGGCCATGCAATGAGTTATCTGAACGGAAAAGTAGTTGTCATAACCGGCGCGGGTGGTGGCTTTGGCCGGCTCGTGGCGGAAAAATCCGCAGCTCGCGGCGCCAAGATCGTGGGCGCGGATATCAACGCTGAAGCATTACTGGAAACCCAGGCGCGAGTAGAAGCTGCCGGCGGCTCCGCGCGCACGGAAGTGACAGATGTCAGCGACCTAGGGCAGATGAAGTCGCTTGCCCGAGCGGCGCTCGAGGCGTTTGGCCAGATTGATATCTGGATCAACAATGCGGGCATCATGCCGCTGGCGTTTTTCTCGGATCACGAGCAAGCCGTCGACGCGTGGAGCCGATGTATCGACATCAACATCAAAGGCGTGATGAACGGCATCATCGCTGCCCACGATCCCATGATCGAAGCTGGCCGCGGGCATGTGGTTAACCTGTCCTCTATCTACAGTAATTTTCCGGTTGTTGGGGCGGCGGTGTACGGCGCCAGCAAAGCGGCAGTTAATTTTCTCAGTGAGTCGCTGAGAGTTGAGACCCAGGGCAAGATCAAAGTCACGATCGTCAGGCCCACCGGTGTGCCAGCGACGGGCCTTGCCGGCGCGGTGGTCAACCCCGACGCGGTTGTTGGGATCCTGGGTCAGAACACGGCGGCTTATGGCCAGCAGATGGCCGCATTCGCCACCGGCGATCTACCAGCAGAGCTCGCGGATTCTGACAATGTCGAATATCTGTCGCTTGCGCCCGAGCACCTGGCGGATCAGATCATCTACGCCATCGATCAGCCCTGGGGCGTGTCCATTGGCGATATCACCGTGCGAGCGTCGGGTGACGGCTACATTCTTTAGTACAGAAGGGCGCTGAGCTCGGGCTCGGGTGCGGCGTTGCGACGAACGTCGCATCGGGTGCGATGGATGATTGCAGTACAATGCGCGCCGAATCGTCCGCTGCACCCGCATTGAAAGGAAGACAAACTTGGCCAGCATCTTGAACATCACCGAACTCTGTGGCGACGGGATCGGCCCTGAACTCGAGGAGGCGGTGGCTAGCGTCGCCCAGGCGCTGCCTCTGGACATGACCTTCGACAAGGTGGATTGGAGTCTCGAGCGTCGCAACCAGGACGGCGAAGCGGCGATCGATGAAGGCGTGGACTCGCTCAAACGCAATCGTCTTGCGCTGAAGTACCCAACGGTTACCGGCAGCGTGAGCCCCAACGCCCTTTTACGGCGTCGCTGTAACTTCTCTGTTATCTATCGACCGGCCATCTCGATTCCAGGTATTCACACCAATTTCAAAGAGGATGTGAACCTGCATGTGGTGCGGGTTGGCACGGGAGGTACCTATGAGGACCCTGGTCAGTTGATTGGTGAGCATGCGGCGGTGAGCCTGCGGATGGTCGAACGGGAGCCATGTACACACGCCGCACAATTTGCGTTTGAGCTCGCCCGACGCAACGGCTGGAGCGTGACCTCCAGTAGCAAACACACCATTCAACGCGTAACCGACGGCCTGTTTGAATCTGTGGTGAAAACGGTTTCGGAGAACTATCCCTACGTCGATTTCAATACGGAACTGTTCGATGCGTTGCTCGGCAAACTCATCCTGCAACCGGAGAGCTATGAGGTCGTGCTGGTGTTGAATGAGTACGGCGACTTCCTGTCCGATCTGGCTTCGGGTCTGGTCGGCAGCCTGGGCACGGGGGCGTCGGGAAATTTTGCGTTTGGCAAGGAAGGCAACGTTGAGATGGCGATGTTCGACCCAGCCGGTGGCACGGCTCCAGACATCGCGGGCAAGAACATCTGTAATCCGGCGGCGATGCTGTTGGCCTTCGGCATGTTGCTCGACCACATCGGCGAGCGCTTCCTCGGTGACAAGTTGCGTGGCGCGATCGCGAGTGCCATCGCTGACGGCGAGCGAACCGGTGATCTGGGCGGCTCGCTCAAAACCACCGAATTTACGGCACAAGTCGTGAGCAGGATGGGGCTGTGAGTGGCGAGCAATTGGCGCTTTCGAGCGATGCGCCGCTGATCGTTTACATCGACTACAAATCGCCCTATGCATATCTGGCAATCGGACCCACCTACCACCTGCTCGATGAGCTTGCTATCGAAGCGGACTGGCGGCCGTTGACGCTGGATATCGTCAGTTACGCTGGCTCTGCGAAAACGGACGGCAAGGGTCAGGTGCTCAAGAGCGAGCGATCGCCCAAGCAGTGGCAGTCGGTCAAATACGCGTATCGGGATTGCAAGCGCTACGCCCGTGCCAGAGGCCTCGAGCTTCTCGGTACCACCAAGATCTGGGACTCCTCTCTGGCCGGTATCGGTCTGCTTTGGTGTAAGCAGTACGGTCAGCAAGTAACCCGTCGCTACACTGAACTTACCTACCAGCGTTTCTGGATTCGAGAGCTGGACATTGAGGATGCATCGGTGGTCTCGGCGGTGGTGAACGAAGCCGGCGCGCCGGTTGAGGGCTTTGCGGATTTCCTGATGGGTGACGGGCGCGCTCAGCACGACGCGCTGCAGGAGCCACTGCTTGACTGCGACATCTATGGGGTGCCCACCTTTGTTATCCCGGCCAGCGGCGATGCACCGGCCGAGGTGTTTTTCGGTCGTGAGCATCTGCCCATGGTGCGCTGGCTGTTGACGGGTCAGCCAGGTCCGGCCCCGGATGTTGCCTATGAACGGTTAGGGGCAGACTACTGATGCTTTCGATCTTTCTCGACGTCACCAGCATCAACGGCTATCTCGCGTTCTCGTCTACCTGTGAACTGATCGACCGTACTGGCGTTCAGGCGCGATGGCTGCCCGTTTCGTTAGGTCGTAGCGGTAGTTTCTGGCTGGTGGGTGAAGACGGCATGTCTGATGAACCCCAAAGCCGTGGCGCGCAGCACAAGGCTGCTCGCAAGCGCCATCTGAAGATGGATGCGCTGCGCTACGCGCATCGGCGCGGCCTGGACGTTGTGCCTCTGGATAGGAGCTGGCAAACCGAGCTGGTCAACAGCGCCATCGTTTTTGCCAGTCGCTCTGATGCAGCGCGGGCGTTTCTGGCTGCACTGCTGCCACGATTCTGGCGAGCCGAGCTGGATATCGAATCCGAAACCGCTCTGACCGAGCTGCTCGTCAACGTGCTTGGGCATGAATTGGCACAGGGCTTCCCCGATTACGTCAGATCGGACGGAGTGCGCGAACTCGCTGCGGTGACTGCAGAGGCAGATGAAGTCGGCATCATCGACTCCCCAGCCTACCTGGTTGACGGTGAGCTCTTCTTTGGCCGACAGCATCTGCTGACCCTGGAAGCCCTGCTCACAGGTGACGCTGTTCGCTAGCTCGGACTCTCCGAATGCACGCATCGTCACGGGTTGCTTGATCTGTGCCGGTGCTGGGCTCTATTCTGAGATTCTAATTCACAGCCATTAACTGCTCCGTTCGATAGCGTCAGGAGCAGCCAGGGCGAAGGAGTGTGGTTTGACTCAGCCAGAGCAACTTTCCAGACAGCGACGATTTGTCGCGCCAAAGCCCGGCGATACCCTTGAGCTGATTGCCGAGCGTGAGCTACCTGAGATGTCGGTTGCAGATGCCATGGCGGCGTTGCAGGGCTGGAATCTGCACATTTTTCTGATGCGCAACCCGCCGGGCATGTTGACCGGCAGTGACGTGGTATTCGTCGAGCCTCCCGTGGAAGGCGATGGCAACACCGTCTTTGGTGGCTCAGCCCGCGCCAACTCGGATGCCTGAACCGGTCATCGTTGGGGCAAGCATTGCCGGTGGCCATGACGGTGCGGCCGAACTCATCGTTCAGGTGCGGTTTGAGAACGGCGTTGTGCGTGACGTCGCCATGGAGAATGACACCGGGTTAGCCCTTATGTCGGTGTGCGGCGTGCACAGCATTGAGGAGTTGGCAGGCCAGCCATGGCAACGCTTCTTGGAGGCGGTTGGGCAGGTGCCGGCGAAGTCCTCCTGAATCAGCCGGTATTCCAATGAGAGAAGTTCAGTAAAAGTAGCTCTGCAGTAGAGAGCGGACAGTTAAGCGATAGACAGACGGGAAATAGCAAGGTGGCAGCGGCCACCTCGAGGAGAGCGAAATGTTTGACGTGATTATTCGTGGTGGCAGCATCGTAGATGGCTCAGGTGCACCAAGCTTTATTGGTGACGTTGCGATCAAAGACGGACGAATTGCGGAGGTCGGCAAGGTCGATGGTGCAGCGGCGCGAGAAATCAACGCAGCAGGCCGCGTGGTAGCGCCTGGCTTTATTGATCCGCATACCCATTTCGACGCCCAGCTGCTGTGGGATGGCGCTGCCAAGCCAGCGCTCGAGCATGGCATTACCACCATCGTACCCGGCAACTGCTCCCTGTCACTCGCGCCGCTCAAGGTCGAACATCGCGAAGCGCTCACTGGCATGTTTCGTCAGATCGAAGAGTTGCCACCAGAGGTATTCGATGGCAGCGCCTTTGATTGGACCTGGGAGTCCTTCGATGATTACCTCAAGGCTATCCGGGAAGGGCTGTCGGTGAACGTGGCTCCTCTGGTTGGTCACAGCGTTATTCGCCTATGGGTGATGGGTGATGCTGCCCAGCAACGGGCGGCGAACCCGCAGGAAATTCAGGGCATGTGCGAATTGCTGCGCGAGTGCCTGCAGGCCGGCGCCGTTGGCCTGTCGACCAGCTATGTCGACGTTGATCAGAACCTGTACCCGGTTCCGAGCCGCTGGGCGCATTTTGAAGAACTCGACGCACTGGCGGCGGTACTTGGTGAATACGGTCGAGTGCTGCAGGTGGTTCCAGAGTTCTACGCAACGGACATCACGCTTGCTCGAGTTGACCAGCTTGCGGAGCTATCGTTGAAGCACGATATCCCCACGACGTTCTCGCCCCTGTTCGACAACGCCGCAACGCCCGACAACGTGCCACGTGTGATGGCGCGTGTTCACGAGCAGATGGCTCGTGGCGCTCGCGTTTGGCCGCAGGTGCAGACACGACCCATCGATATCAGCTTCAGCTTTGAACTGCCGTCTCTGTTCTTCGCCGCGAACCCTACCTGGTACACGGTAATGCGCTTGCCGTACGCGGAGCGAACCACCGCATTCACTGATCCCGATCAGCGCGCAAAACTGGTAGCAGCTGCCGGACCAGACGGTGGTGCCAGTTGGCTTGGCAGCCTCATCCTCCGCCATGTGCCCGACGCGGCATCCAAACTGGTCGGTCAAAGCGTTGCCCAGATAGCCAGTGAGCGCGGCGTCAGTCCGGTCGAAGCGCTGATCGATGTGTCGCTGGAGCATGATTTCAAAGCGCATTTCCTCGCTGAGAGCGTCGGCCACGACGTGAACTCCCGAGTGGGGCCGCTCCTGGCTGATGACAACGTGCACATTGGAGCGAGCGATGGCGGCGCGCATATCGCCTCATTCTCAACCTACGGCGATACCGGTTACCTGTTCAGCGAATTTGTGCGTGCGACAGGAGAGTTGAGCCTGGAGCATGCGGTTCGCAAGATTACCTCGGACACTGCGCGCATCTGGGGCATCCCGGAACGCGGTGAGCTCGCGCCAGGCTTCGCAGCCGATGTCGTGATCTTTGACGCGGATACCATTGCGCGTGGCCCGGAACGCATGGCCCATGACCTGCCGGGTGTCGCCGAGGGTGGCCTGCGTTACGTGCGCGACTCGGTTGGGGTGGAAACGGTTCTCGTGAACGGCGCAGTCGCGTTTGAATCAGGTGCCTACACGGACGCCCACAGCGGCCAGGTAGCCGTCGCGTAGGCGGCGCACAGACGACGCAGCTCACGCGGGCTGCGATGGGTGCAGGCTAGGGCGTCGTATCAGTCGCTGCGCAGCTCGAGCGGCTGCTGTGGTTTCCGGCTGATATCTTCGGCTGGATAGCCCATGTCGACCGCGATGTCGATCAGGCGTTGTATATCGGTTTCTGGCGGAACGGGTGTGCGAGCCATGATCCAGACGTAGTCGCGTGCGTTGCGCCCGACGATGGTGTACTGATAGTCATCGCTCAAGTGGGCGATCCGGTAATCGGCTCGAAAGGGCCAGATGAATTGCATGCCCCATACCGCATTGCCCGTGTCAGGCTTGACGAATCCTCGAGGGTTGTAGGTTTTCTCCGGGCCGTCGAATGCACCGCGTCGAAACGTAAATGTCGTGTTGATTCTGCCGTCGTCCGCGAGTTCGTAGTTCTCGAGTGAGTTGTAGGCGTTTTTCTCGAATGGCGTCGTGATTCCAGCGATCACGTACCAATCGCCCATAAACTTCTCAATCTCCAGGCTGTCGACAGTTGCTAGCGGCATGGAACCACCAGTACTTGAGCAGCCCACGAGCATGGCGGGCAACAGCATGGCGCACAGAAATCGCGGGGCTGCCAGAAAGTGGATTCGGGGTTGCGGCGCAGAGGAGCCTGAGCTGGTGCGGTGTTGCATGGCATTTGCTGGTACGTACAGATATCGACAATGTGATTGAAGGCTCGCATCCGGCTTGTGAACGAAATGTATACCGAACGCCTGTTCAGAGGCCTGTCGGTGTAGTCTTTAGCTTGGCGAATATGGTGGGACCTCGATTGGGCATTGGCGTTAACAGCGATGTGACCGGCGTATGACGGCCTCGGATCCACAACTCGAGCGGCGGGCGCTCGCGGTCGTAGAACTTGCCATCGATCTGCGCGGCGAGGAACGCAAAGCGTGTCTCGCTGCCGAATGCGCAGGTGACGAACGCCTAACCAGGCGAGTCCTTGCGCTTCTCGCGTTGCACGAGACCGGTGCGGACAGCACCGAGCAGGTTCAATCCAGAATCCAATCCAATTTCGACTCAATGCTGCCGAGTGATGCGTTGTCCGACATTAGCCATGTCGGCCCGTATCGCCTGCAGGAACAGCTCGGTGAAGGTGGCATGGGTGCGGTTTACCGAGCCGAGCGCGCGGATGGTGCATTCGAGCGAACCGTTGCCGTCAAGTTTATCCGTGGGCGGCTGCACAGTTCATCTGTACAGCAGCGCTTTGAGGCGGAACGCCGAATCATGGCCGGGTTGCAGCATCCGAACATCACCGCGCTGCTCGATGGCGGCGACGAGGGTGGTCAGCCCTATCTCGTCATGGAATTTGTTGATGGCGTGCCGTTTGGGTTCGATTCCACTCAACCCGTCCGCAGGCAGCTGCGTCGATTCGTGAAAGTATGCTCGGCGGTCGCACACGCGCACGGCGCGCTGATTCTGCATAGGGACATCAAACCGGATAACGTTCTGATCACAACCGACGGTGAGCCGAAGCTCCTGGATTTTGGCATTGCCAAACTGACGCTGGCGGTTCAGGAAGGTGACGACCTCACCGGGGTTGGTGCGGCGCCGATGACCGTGAACTACGCGGCACCGGAACTGCTGGCTGGAGAGGCGGCTAGCGTTGCGAGTGACGTGTACGCGCTCGGTGTGATGTTGCGGGAGGTGCTAACTGGTGAGCGCGCATACGACGTCAGTGGTTTGCCGCTGCTCGAAGCCAGAGACACGGTTGAGTCTCAGGCGCAGAACCTGGCACAGACGGGCAGTCATGATCTCGACCTGATCATAGCGACGGCCACACATCCGGATTCCAGCCGACGTTATGCTTCCGCAACGGCTCTCGCCGATGACATCAATCGTTACCTCGAACGTCGGCCTATCTCTGCTCGAGGTGATGATGCGGCGTATGTCGTCGGTCGATTCGTTCGTCGCAATCGGCTTGCGACACTGGTTGGGGCGAGCAGTGCCGTCGTGATTGTTGGTCTGTTGATTTCCACCTTGATTGCTCTTGCAGATTCCGAAAGAGAGCGGCTGCGCGCAGAAGACAATGCCAGCACTGCAGATGCGGCCGTTGGCTTTCTGATTGAAACGCTATCCAGTGCTAACCCGCTTGAGTCGCTGAACCCGGTTACGACGATTGACGAGGCGTTGGCGGCGGCGGATACCAGCCTGGATACGGCTGCTGGGTTTGATACGTCGCGCCTGGCCTATTTACGCTCGGCCCTTGGTCAGATCTATGGGGGGCGAGGCCAACCTGAGCGAGCGCTCGAGCTGGTCTCCTGGACAGAAGAGGTGCTGGCAGACATTCCGGTCGCGGTGCGCGTCCAGGTGCTGGCTTTCAATGCTGAGACGTTGTTTCGAGTAGGTCGCTATCAGGAAGCTGCGAACGCCGCTGGCGGCGTGCTTGAGCTAGCAAAGGACCATGAGATCGATAGCTCTCTCATCAGCTCGGTAATGGGAGTGCGCGGAGAAGCGCTGATCTCGGGTGGTGACTACGCCGCGGGAGATGCGCAAATGCGCGAACTCATCGCCTGGGTAACGGACCATGCACCGCAGGATTTCATGCCGCTTGCACGCGCCTATAACGGCTTATCTAACATCGAGTCCGTGCAAGCGAATTTCGAAGCCGCCGCCGACTACATGGGGCAAGTGCTAGCCACCCTAGAGGCAGCCGACGAATTGGGAAGTGCCAATGGGTTGCAATCGATGTCGAATCAGGCGGGGCTGCTGGCGGCGCTCAAACGCTTCGACGATGCCGAAACTCAGTATAAAAAGACCACCGCGCTCATGCGCGAACAGCTCGGTGATTCGCACCCGTGGCTGGTCTGGACCACTGCGTCCTATGGTCTGATGTACAACCATCAAGGCAAGCCGGCCGAGGGTGTTGCGATCATGCGACCGCTGCTGCCGGCGGTGCAAAGCAGTTTCCCCCAGGTTGACGAGACACGTTCGTACTTTGAGGCCAAGCTCGGCTTCACCATGTGTAAAGCCGGCGAGGCTGCGGAGGGCTTGTCGCTGCTGAACGCGTCGCTGAACGCTCGCAGACAGATTTACCCGCCCGGTCACTGGACGATTCCTGATGCGCAAATGGCTATCGGTTATTGCCAGGCGGAGTTGGGTAGGGTGGCCGACGCGCGGGTAACGCTTGAGCAAGCGTACGATAACTTTCTCGCGGTGCACGGCGCTGAACACCCATCAACGACGGGAGTGCAGCAAATGCTGGCATCGCTGCCGTAGGCCCTCGTAGCTTGCGCTAGCGTCTCAGCAGAATGACCAGCCAACGGCCGATGTTGAGCAGGTCCGCCAGCGCGCCGGCAAAATAGGTGAGTGCCGCGGCTGTTAACACGCTTCGCACTGCAGGTTCGTCTTGCGGCCGAATGTAGTCGCCTGACGTAAGGATAGGCAGCGCTTTGTTGAAGCTTGCATCCCACTCCTCGGGCAGCACGATCAGGTAGGCCAGTGCGCCGAGCAGCTGAAACCCCAGCCCCACAAACACGAGCAACCACAGTACAGCCGGTGCTTTGAAGAGAAGCACCAATGGCACAAGCCCCATCGTCGCGATGCCAACACGCTTTAGCGTCATCGCAGTAGGGATGTAGCGCTCGCGTAGTTGGGAGACCTGCTCACCACGATCGAACTGCAGGGCATGACCTACCTCATGCGCGGCGACCGCGATCGCGGTTAATGATTTGCCGTCGTAGTTGCTGGCCGACAGGCGCACCGCTTTGTCCTGTGGTGAGTAGTGATCGCCACCCTCAGACAGTCTTTCAACGCAAACCCCTTTGATGTCGAAGCGCGCTATCAGGTGTTCAGCGAGCTCGCCGCCGGTCCCGGGCATGCCTTCGATCTCAGTGCTATAGCGACGCATCTGAAATTTCACCCAGAGCATCGGTCCGAAGAGCACGAGTAGAACGGCGACTGTCAGCAGAACAAACAACATCGCCCATTGTCGCAACACCTCGGTCTGTGTAAAGCATCTGAATAGTCGGCTGCGGTACTACCGTCGCCGGGTGCTGGTCATCGATGCTAAATTGCCTGCTCGATTTTGACGGCGTGCGGATCTAGGCGATCCATGTGCTCGCATTCCACTAATACCAGTAAGGAGAGGCAGATGGTTGCTTATATGAAAGAAGTCGGGGACCGACGATTTCGTGAGTCGTATGGCCGCTACTTTGAACAGTTTGAAGTGGGCGATGTATATGAACATCGGCCAGGAAGGACCATCACCGAAAGCGATAACACCTGGTTTACGTTAATGACGATGAACCAGCATCCGCTGCATTTCGATACCGAGTACGGTGCTGGCACGGAGTTCGGACGGGTGCTCGTGAATTCCTGCCTCACGTTGTCGATTGTCGTTGGTATGTCGGTATCTGATGTCAGCCAGAAAACGATCGCCAACCTTGGTTGGAACGATGTGAAAATGCCGGCACCGGTCTTTGTTGGCGATACGCTTTACTCGGAGTCCGAGGTCATTGAAAAGCGCGAATCAAAGTCGCGCCCGAACCAGGGCATCGTGACGGTGCGCACCACCGGCCGCAAACAGGATGGCACGGTAGTGATCAGCTTTGTCCGCTCCGCGCTCATTCCAAAAGAAGGCCATGCAGTTGACGACAAGATTGACTACTAGCCTGATTGCACCGCTCGCGCGCTGCAGCGGTTGTGCAGCCTAATCGCCGGGCATTGTCGCTACAACGGTGACAGCCACGACAATGGCGTCACCCACCCAGTCAGTATCTGCCCAGTCGCCTCTGCCGAGGTTGAACATGCTTGTTCTCAACAGGGTTGTATCGCCACTGAGCGTCACCCCGTCAGCTTGTTGCTGGGTGGTGAAATCGAGGGTTATGTCCGCGGTAGCCTGACCGATTGTCAGTGCACCGTGTGCTCGATATTGACGATCGCTGCCGGAACTGGGTATTGCCTCGATGTTCTTGGTGGTGAACGTGGCTGATGGCGTATTGTCGACATCAAACCAGTCGCTGCCGCGGGCAGTGTCATCCCGATCCGAATCCTGGCTGTTCACCGAGGCAAGCTCGACCGACACGCTGGCACTTGCGGCGTCGGGGTCATCCAGATCGAAATGGATGGCAGCCTGCCAGCGCTCGAAACGGCCAGTGAACGGGGCACCCGCCTGGTCGCCGGTAAACGCGATCTGGCTCTTGTCGTAGTCAATCACCCAAGCACTCGCCGCGTCCGTTGTATCCAAGCGGGAGGCATTGTCGACTGGCGGCGATTCAGACGCAGCCTCGGTCAGTTGTGCGCCTGCATCCTGGGTAATGCCCTCGGATGGCACGTTGCCTGCAACACCTGGTATCAGCGTTGCGCCGGCGATGACTAGAGCTGCGGCGAACGTTGCCAGCGATGCGATTGAGATCATGCGTTTGAGTACCGTGTCTTTGTCGAAGAAGTGGTGTTTCAGGGCCGCGGCGGCGTGTAGCACGACCAGGACAAACAAGCCCTCGGCCGCCAGATGATGAATCTCGGTAAACACCTCGGCGAGGTTCTCGCTCGGTGCGATGAGATCCGGGAAGGCAAACAGATTGAACCAGCTGACGGAGTAGGCCGAAGCGGACGACATCAACCAGCCGGATAAGGGGATCGAGAAGAGCAACGCATAGATCAAGGCATGCGTCAGGCCGCTGATTCGTTTCTGCCACAGTGGCATGGCGGCAGGGAGAGGCGGGGGTGGATGGCCAGCGCGCCAGGCAAGCCGGATGATCGCCAGCAGCAAGACTGTCATGCCTACAGATTTGTGATTCGCCAGTAAAGCCAGCTGCGCGACGACTCGGCCGGCGTCGTCGGCGCCTTCAGCTAACTCGGCCAGTACGTACTGCACAACGATCATCGCTGCGATCAGCCAGTGCAGAATCTGAGCGAGGGAGCTGTAACCTGCATCTTGTTTGACGTACTGCATCGGTTGGCTTTGCCTCATTGCGTTGTTGATGTGGGCACTCCACGGTGTGCGGTTGCGGCTTGTCTTACACAACTGCGGCAAATACCTATAGTTGTGATGTCGATTTTACCTACCCTTGCACGCCGCGTTGCTATGCTTTCTGTTCGATCCAAGGAGTATTCGAATGAGCCGTTCAAGCCGCCCAAATTTTGCAACCTTCATCGCTGCCGGTCTCTTGCTGGCCGTCACTTCGCCCGCGTTTGCTGGTGATGCTGCCGCCGGCAAGACGAAAGCCGCGGTCTGCGCGGCATGCCATGGCGTTGCGGGTGTGAGCCCAACAGAGCTTTGGCCGAACCTTGCCGGGCAAAAAGAGACTTATCTGGCCAAGCAACTCACCGCGTTTCGCGATGGTGATCGCGTTGAGCCCACCATGGCGCCGTTCGTCGCCAACCTCAGCGATGCTGACATTGCGGACATTGCCGCCTTCTACGCATCCATTACCGCCTGTCCGTAGCGCTGGCAAATACTGTCTCACCTCAAATCGTCTCGACACGGGCGCCTGCGGCGCCCGATGCGAAGACCAACGGGCTAGCCCAGCCCGTTGATGATCTCAGCCACTTTGTCGAGCCCCGTACGGACGCTGTCTTTATCAGTGCCTGGTGGTGGGATGATGAATCGGTTTACGCCAGCATCAACTAATCGTTTGATCTCATCCTCGGCAAAACCTCTGGGCGCGTTAGTGGTGATGTCGATTTCCGATGGGTCTCGGCCAAGTGCCTTGCACTCGTCGTTGAGTGCGTCGATCAGTTCCTGATTGAAGGCCGCGGGGAAAAATCCGTCACCGAATCGGGCAGCACGACGAGCGGCAGCAGCGACGTGACCGCCTATGATGATCGGCACCCCACCTGGCTGTCGCGGCTTTGGATTGGATTCCAGCGCCGGCCATTGAAAGTGCGCGCCGTCGAAACTGCATGGTCCGTTCTGCCACAGCGCCCGTATGGCGCTGATGCTCTCTTCCGTGCGGCTGACACGTTTCTTGAAGGGAATATCCAGGGCGCTGAATTCTTCCTCCATCCAGCCGATTCCAACCCCTAACATCGCCCGGCCGCCCGACATCTGATCCAGTGTCGCAACCTCCTTCGCCACGTAGATCGGATGGCGTTGTGGCAGGATCAGGATGCCGGTTCCCAGCTTTATCTTTTTGGTCATGCCGGCGACTGTAGCCAACCAGATAAGAGGGTCCGGAATGGGGGCGTCTTCCGAGCCAGGCATTTTTCCGTCTTTGCTGTACGGATAGGCGGACTGATAGTTCGCCGGTACGGCAACGTGTTCCACTGTCCACAGCGACTCAATGCCCACAGCCTCGGCGTGAGTAACAAATGGTTCACAGTGCTCCGGCGTTCCGAAACGTCCGGTATTCGCAAATGCAATTCCCACGTTGATCGACATGGCGCTCCCTCATTGCTCTGTCAAAGATACTCTGAGCCTGAGTGGGGGTGGAAATGCTGTCAAGTTCGCTACACTGGGGCGAATCAAGATCCGCCGGCGCCACTCGAAGGGGCCGGAGCAATTAGGGAAATGGGGGCACTATGACGGTCAAACACTCGGAACAACCCAGCCGCGAGGTCAAAACCTTCTGCCGTGTATGTGAGCCGGCATGCGGAATGATTGCCGACGTCCGTGACGACACCTTGATTCGCCTGCGCGCGGATACCGAGCACCCAGTGTCGAAGGGTTTTGTCTGTAACAAAGGCATTTACGGCGCTGATCTGCACAACGATCCAGATCGATTGAAATGGCCGCTCAAGCGCGTTGGCCCTGGTCAGTTTGAGCGCGTGAGCTGGGCGCAGGCGCTGGACGATATCGCCAGCCGGTTGGCAAGCATTAAGGAAGCCCACGGCGCTGAGGCGCTGGGCAGTTACACCGGCAATCCAACTGCCTTCAATGCGCTGTTCGGGCCGGCCTTCGGCAACTTCGCAGGCGGTTTCGGTTTCTCCCGCAATTTCTCATCTGGCACCCAGGATTGCTCGAACAAATTTGCTGGCAGTGAGGCCGTTTTCGGAACCCGCACCTGTCACCCTGTGCCGGACATCGACCATAGCGATTTCATTCTGCTGATTGGTGAGAACCCAGCAGTAAGCCACATGTCCTTTGTTTCCTTACCTAATCCCATGGCCCATTTGAAGGACGCCGACGCTCGGGGCGCACGAATCGTCTACGTAAATCCGCGAGTGATTGAGTCTGCCCGTCACGCAGGCGAGGTGATGCTGGTCAAACCGGACACCGATGTGTACCTGCTGGCGGCGATGATTGAAGAGATTCATCGTAGTGTCGGCTTTTCTGAGGATGTGGACCTTCATGGTCGCGGCGCAGCCGAGTTGATCAGCTTTGTGTCTCGGTATCCGGCGGAGCGCGTGGCCGATGTGATCGGGGTGCCTGCTGACGAAATTCGACAGCTGGCTCGAGACTTTGCAAGTGCACCAAAGGCCTGCGCGCATTTATCGACCGGCGTGAACATGGGGCGCCAGGGCACCCTCGCTTACTGGCTGTTGCACATGCTCGTGTTTGTCACCGGCAATCTGGGCAAACGTGGCGGCAACTTCTACGGTGAGGGCTTCTACTCGCGTTCGGTCCAGGCCGGCAAGCGTGTCCCGGCGGGCTACTTGGAGACGCCATTTGGCCAGGTCCGCAAACCGGGCGGGGTAGGTATCTCGCTACCGGGCAACCTGATGGCCAACTACATCACCGAGGCTGATCAGCCTATTCGCGCATTGGTGGTCAACTCGGGTAACCCGATGCTGTCCATGGGTGGCGAAAGCGTGATGGCCGAAGCGCTCGAAAGCCTGGAGCTTTTAGTGGTGGTTGATATCTACCGAAATGCCACTGCCGAGTATGCGGATTACGTTCTGCCCGCTGCCGGCGCTTTCGAGCGAGAGGACATCAACATCACGGGTCTGGGGCTTCAGGTCACCCCCAGCGTCCAATTCACTCCAGCCATCGTCTCGCCGGGCTTTGAGAGAAAGCCAGAGTGGTGGATCTTTGATGAACTGGCAGAGCGGCTTGGCTTGCCGCGCATGAATGATCCGGACAATCCCCAGGTGTGGGCTCGAACCGACGCCATGCTGCGCTCCCGCGGACACTCGATGGAAGAGCTGCGAGAAGAGGGCGTGCTGGTGTTCGATGTGGCCCAGCCGGAACGTTTTTACGACGATTTCCTGCAGCACGATGATGCCCGTGTCGACTGTTTTCCCGACAGTTTTGCTGATGCCATTGAGCGCATGGCGAAGCTGCTCGATGAGCTCGTCGCGGAGCCCGCCTCGACACTCAAGCTGATCAGCAAGCGAGATGCTTACATGCTGAATAGCTGGTATTCAAACCTCGATAAACTGAAACGTCGCGAAAGGGATCGTAACTATCTGTTTATGTCGCCAAGAGACGCTCGCGAGCGTCAACTTGCGGATGGCCAGCGTGTGCAGGTGAGCAATTCGTATGGTGAGCTTGAAACCGAGGTCAAGATTACCGACGAACTGCGTGATGGGGTGGTCGCGATGACCCACGGTTGGGGGCATCGAGTATCTCCCGGTATGACCACGGCGCACGCAAAGCCGGGTGCGAATCCGAACCGTTTGCTACCAACCGGACCAGGCAGCTTCGAGCCGTTGTCTAATCAAGCGCATATGACCGGTGTGCCTGTGCATGTGGTGGCTGCGTAGCGCCTGGCGGAGTAGACGAGTGACGGCGTAGCGGAGTAGCGGAGTAGCGGATAGGAGGCACTTAAAACGCCCCAACTTCCAGGCCCGCCGCCATGGTCATCCCGAGTTCCCGGCAGTCCGCCAGGGCTTGCGGGGTAGGCTCGCCCACAACGATCAACGGCTCCTGCACTTCGACCAGTGGGTAGCCAGGTGCAATCCGGCGAAGCGCCCGAACTGCTCCGGTTCCGTCGTTGCCAGCGCTTATGAACAGCGCATAGGGCAATGGTTGCAGCTTGCCTTCGACCGGGTAAAACGTGCGGTCCAGGAAATCTTTCATGCCGCCTGACAGGTAGCCGAAGTTCTCCGGCGATCCGAGAAGCAACGCCTCGGCCCACAGCAGATCATCGGGTCCGGCGTCTGCAGCGCGCAGGTAGCGTACATCGACATTGGAGATTTCAGGATCACGGGCGCCATCAACGATGGCTCGCGACAGCGCTTCAGTATTGCCAGTCTGGCTGTGATAGACGATCAGTAGGTGTTTCAACGAGGAGCAATCCGACATTGAGCTGATTACTAGGCCGCTGCGATTCCGGTGCGCAGCAGCTGTGACTTGCCTGTACGCGCAGTATACTCGGCGCGCCCCGGGTCCCTCGAGGCCGGTTCCCTCGATGCGTTTCGAACGTAATGCCGGCCAACACACTGATGCGGCCCGCAAGCCCTGGCTGACGCGGAGCCCGCATGCCTGATTCTTTCTGCATCGACATCGCTGACATCGAAGCCGCGCGCGAGCGGATTGCCGGTCATGTTCTGGTGTCGAGCTGTGAGCGCTCAGCCACGCTGTCGGCAATCTACGGCGCGGATGTCTGGCTGAAATTCGAAAACGAGCAGTTCACCTCGTCGTTTAAAGAGCGTGGGGCCCTCAATCGCTTGAGCCAGCTTAGCCCAGGCGAGCGCAAGCGCGGCGTTATTGCCATGTCAGCAGGGAATCATGCTCAGGCGGTCGCCAGGCACGGGGAAAGGCTGGGTATTCCCACGACGATCGTCATGCCTCGCACAACCCCGAACGCCAAAGTTGAGGCGACGCGTGTGTTCGGGGCCGACATCATTCTGCACGGTATTCGGTTCGATGAAACGCTGGCGTACACCCAGGCTCTCGCGCAAGAGAAGGAACTGACGCTGGTGCACCCCTTTGATGATCCGCTTGTCATTGCGGGTCAGGGAACCTTGGGTCTGGAGCTTGCAGAGCAAATTCCGGATGCTGACGTCGTGCTGGTCCCTGTCGGAGGCGGCGGCATGATATCCGGGACTGCGGTCGCTCTGGCTGACCGGTTACCCCGAGCGCAAGTGATAGGCGTTCAGGTGGAACGTTACAGCGCCATGTTTGCAGCTTTTCATGGCCAGAAGGGCGAGCCGGTGCTGGGAGGCACAGTGGCTGAGGGTATCGCCGTTAAGGAGCCTGGGGCCAATACCAGTGCGATCATCCGCGCACTGGTCAAAGACATGCTTACCGTGAGCGAAGATCGAGTTGAACAGGCGATCTTCAGTCTGCTCGAGATAGAGAAGACGCTGTGCGAGGGTGCGGGTGCTGTGACGCTGGCCGCGCTCGCAGACAACACCAAGCGCTTTGCCGGTAAGACCGTCGTGTTGGTTCTTTCCGGCGGTAACATCGACATGATGATTCTGTCCTCGGTGCTGCAGCGAGGCCTGGTGCGAAGTCATCGGTTGGTACGGCTGGCGGTTGAGATTCCGGACGTTCCAGGCGGTCTTGCAGACCTCACGACGATCCTTGCGGAACTCGACAGTAACATCGTGGATATTGTCCATCAGCGTGCGTTTGGTGGCTCGTCGGTGCGGGCAACCCTCGTGGAGGCAGTGCTGCAGATGCGCGGTGAAGAGCAGGTCGATCAGGTGATCGAGGCTCTGAATAGCAAAGGTTATGCGGCGCGACTGGATCCGTAGTCACCCCTTAGTTACTTGCCGGGAGTCAGACTCCCACGACTAGCGACAATCAACAGGAGAGAAACCATGCGACTCGACAAACCCAGAGTAGAGCCGCTTCCCGAGGCAGAGTGGAGCGAGGAGGCTGCCAAGATCATGGCGCCGATGATGGCGGACGGCCGTGACTACAACATCTTCAAAACGCTTGCTCATCATCCCGGATTGTTCCGGCGCTGGCTTGTTTTCGCCAACCACATATTAGGCAAATCCACGCTCGAGCTACGAGAGCGAGAGCTAATTATTTTGCGGATCGGCTATCTCTGCCAATCGGGCTACGAATGGAGTCAGCACGTGGAGATTTCCCGAGCAGGCGGGATGAGCGACGACGAGATTCGGCTTTCCAAGACTGGCCCCGAAACGCCTGGGATCAGTGCGCTGGACAGGGCACTGCTGCAAGCAACCGATGAACTGCATAGCGATGCTTTCATCAGCGATGAAACCTATGCCGCGCTCGCCGAGCACCTGGACACGCAGCAGCTCATGGACGTCGTTTTCACGGTCGGCCAGTACAACCTGGTTTCGATGGCATTGAACACGCTGGGGGTGCAGCGCGATGACTTTCTGCCCGATTGGGATACGGTGTAGCCCGTCTCATTCTGGTCTTAGACCTTTACTCACCGTGCCGTTAGGCCTGCGCAGGCTACCGCTCGTCGGCGATGGTTTGACACATCTGGCGTGGCTGTAGATTGATGCAATTGTGAATTCAACCTCGTTTGACAACGCGCGACAGAACTCGGCCGAAAACTCGCCGCTCGGCCGCGACGTTGCGTACCCATCCACTTACACGCCGTCGCTGCTGCACAGCATTGCCCGTGCTCAGGCGCGGGAGCCGCTCGGTATCCGGGAGCCGCTGCCCTTTGTCGGGGAGGACCTGTGGCATGCGTACGAGTTGTCGTGGCTGAATAACCGAGGCAAGCCAGAAGTGGCGCACCTTCGAGTGCAGATCCCCTGTAGCTCGGCCTGTATCGTCGAAAGCAAGAGTCTGAAGCTGTATCTGAACTCCTTCTGCCAAACACCCTTTCGGTCGCGTGCGGACGTGCAGAACACGATTGCATCGGATTTGTCTGTGGGCTTTCGTGCTCCGGTGCTCGTCACGCTCCTCAGTGTGGACCAGCTGCCTCAGACCCCGGGCTTTCCCGGTGTATGTCTCGATGAGCTGGATATCGACTGTGAAGTCTATGACGTTGAGCCGGAGCTGCTGTCTTGTGAGGACAGCGAAGTGCAGGTAAACGAAACGCTCTACAGCCATCTGTTCCGCAGCCTCTGCCCGGTAACCGGGCAACCGGATTGGGCGGGAATCATGGTCCAGTATCGTGGCGTACCGATAGAGCGCGCGTCACTTCTGCGCTATCTGGTGTCCTACCGTCAGCACGCGGCGTTTCATGAAACAACGGTTGAGCAGATATTCGCGGATCTCGTGCATCGATGTGGGCCGGAAGAACTCACCGTTTACGCTCGCTTCCTGCGCCGGGGCGGCCTCGACATCAACCCCTTGAGGTCCACGCGCCTCGATGCTGCGCCCAACGTCGCAGACCCCAGGCAGTAGGCGCGAGGCTGCGGCCTGCGTGCTAGTCATCGCGACTGGGCCACAGCATGCTTCGTAGCCAATTCAGCAGTGTTTTTGGCTGGTGCACGTAGCGCTCGATCGCGTCTGTTTGCGCGAGTAGGGCGCTGTGATCTGCGAGCATGTCCTGGCGCCGGGTAATGTTTTTATCCGCGTCCAGTTTCTTCACTTCAGTAGCCGGATTGCCGGCGACAACGGTATTTGCTGGCACATCGCGGGTCACGACAGCGCCGGCGCCAACAACCGCGTTGCGACCAATGCGAACCCCCTTGCAGATGGTGGCGCCGTCACCCACCCAGACGTTGTCATCGAGGCAAACCGCTCCGGAAGCTCCGATCACCTGTGTTCGGTCATACAAGCCGTGCCAGTCCGCATCGGTTATGTACACACCAGCTGCGAGCATGCAGTTGTCGGCTATTGATACCTCGCAACCGGAATCGATACGCACCCCGGGACACAGCAGAACGTAGTCACCGATGTTGATCCGGCCTTGTCGCTCGCCGGACTCGCCAGTCAGTGCCCAGGTTGTCAGGCTGACGGGCCGGTCGGCTCCGGCAATGATGTGTGCGCTCTTACCAAGCCTGATTTCCCGGCCGCTGATTCGAATGTGCCACGGCTGCATCATCTGGCTATTTGGGCCTAGAGCATCGAGCTGAGGGGCTACGCGAAACCTGACCCAGGCGGATTCTATCCGGCGATGCAGGCGCTTCGCCCAAAGCGGTCTGTGGTCCTGGCGCAACTGATATTCCTCGTAATGGCCCGGAGGCGCTTCTGATCGAGCGATGTCGCTGATCTTTTCTATACTTTAACGGGTTTGCCCAGATTCGCATTCGCAACCGTTTCGGTGGCGAGGCGGACGCGCCATTTTCACTCGGGAGTATCTGCCGTGCCCATGGAAGGCTGGATAGTGTTGGGACTAAGCCAGGCGACGCTCGTCTCGGTTCTGGCCGCGCTGTTCTTCTGGCGTCGATCGCGCCCGCTCGCGATGCAGATATCAACGCTGCAGGACAACGTCGACAATGCCAAGGGCGCGCTGGCGAAAGCCAGAGACCAACTCAAGAGCGCCGCGTCCGCGCTTGCTGACGACACGTCGGATTCACTCGAACTGGAGCTGCGTCAATGTCGCACTGAACTCGATGCGTTGAAAGCACATGCGGCGACGCTGGAGGCATCGTCTCCGACGGGTGAGGATGAAAGCGAGTTGAAGTCGTTGCTGCAACAGTTCACGCAGGATTCGAGGGATATGTTGGCCTGCATTGCGCGACTGGAGGCGGAGAACAAAACCTTGGAGGACAAGGTGGCGGAACTCGAATCTTCCTAGCGTCAGGAATATGCCTTCGACCCGTCAGTTCGATTGCTACTTAGCGGCCTTCTGGTCTGCTGAACTCTTTATGCGGTGCAGGCCTGAATAGAGCAGAGAACCTGCGTTGCTCATCTCTACGCCTTTAGCGTTCGGATTTTACTGAAACGGATATCGTCGACTCGCAGTTGCATCGCGTTGTCTATGCGCGTGTTCCAGTCTTCGATATTGCTTTCAGCAATACGAATGACTGACCGCGAGAGTTTGGTTACGACCAAAGTATTCGTGGCGTTCATAGCGGATTGAAAGGCCGTCTCCCCACCGGCGGCAACCTGGTCGCCGGTGGGTCAGGGTTTTTGCCTACTGCAGTGCCAGCGGGTTGCCAAAGCGATCGAGAGCACGCAAGCGCAAGCCATCAGGATCTGCATCGTTTGCTGAGGGTATCCACCGACCGATACACGCTGAATCTTCCAGACAATAGTCCGTGAGGCTTTCCATGAATGCCACCAGTCGAGAGATGTCAGCATCAGACAAGGTGACTTCCGGCAGAGCGGATTGGCCGCTCGCGCGTAACGCATCCAACTGATCCAGAGCGAATGCGGTGTTAACTGCCATGTTGTCCGCCTGCACGCCGAAGTCGAGTTGCGAGAAATCGAAATTCTCTACTGCCTCGCGAGGATTCACGTGGTGTCGAATGACGGCTTCCAGTGTCGCGTATGCACCGGCGTGTCCAAAGGGTTTGGTCTCGGCGACGTTCAGCAGTGACGGTGTACGAAATGCGTATCGATCCTCAGACAGACCAGTTTCGCGAAATCGGCCAAAGTCGTCATCGTTGTTTACGCCGTTGTCGTTACCCTTTCCTCGACCGACCTGGGGCATTGCGATGACGTGGAAGCCCTCGTCGCTCATGAAGTCTCCGCTGTGGCAGCCCGCGCATCCGGCTTCGCCATAGAAAAGTAAGGCGCCAAGTTTTGCATCACCACTAAGGCTGCTCGTATCGCCTTCGACAAAACGCTTGAAGCCATTGTCGACAAACGTCTGAGAACTCTCGTAAGCGGCAATAGCCAGCGCGATATTGTCATAGGTGATCAGCTGCGCCGCTGTGCCGGTAGGGTCATTGAACCCTTCGCGGAAAGCATCCAGCCAGTTGTTGACTGAGAGTTCAGCCGGACTCAGCGTATCGGCGAATCGTGCTGCGAGATGATTGCGGACGTCGTCGTTGCTATTGCCTGCCTCGAAAACGAAGCCACGCATCTCTTCCGGAGAAGTCACCGGGAAGCGTGCTTGAGCAACGGTCATGTTCGGCAGGTTAGCCGGATCAATTGCACCGAATGGTACGTCTGGTGTTCGCGTCTGGCCGTCGGCGCCATTGGTGCCGGCAATTTTGGTTGCACTTTCAATGCGGCCGTCGTGGAACAGAACCTGGTCCCACAGTGCAATGTTGAATGTGGTCGGCGCGTTACGCGGCACCGTTGGGCCACCGTCAAAGCCTTCTGCGCCGGACAGGTGTCTGCGATCCGGCCCCAGTAGATCCTGGTTCTCAGCGGCCACGCCTATTGGCAGTGTCATGTCATCGCCGCCGCCCAGAAAAGGGTGGTGGCAGGTTACGCAGGCCGTATCTGAATCGCCGCTCAAGCCTTTCGTGAAGAACAGCAGCATGCCCAGTCGCGCCAGCGGGTCATCGATGGTTGGCAACATGCGACCAATGCTTGGGTCCGCGGTGAGGTTATTGTCGGCGACAACCTGCGCCAGAGCGGTATCGACGTCAGGTGAGTCTGAGCCGTTACACACGGCCTCGCTGCTCTGAATCTCGCCAACTCCAAGCACGCCATCGCCATTGCGATCCACGCCGGTGTCGATCTGGACGCCGCCAAAGGCACACTCGTCGCTCAGTACCGCAAGGCGAGTTTGTTCGATCAGCGAAGAATCGCCGTCTTTGCCATCGTTCGGGTCGCAACCAGTGAGAGTCAGTAGGGCGGTGGTCGCAAACGCCAGCCGGGCTGCTGCTCCTGCGCGCGAGTGCCAAGTGGGATGAAGTCGGGTCGAAAAAATCATTGGTTTGCAGTCCACGCCTAGTCAGTGAGGCGTGAAAGTTAGGCCAATATCAATTGTCCGACTATGGGCAGCTTCGCAGAAATCGTAAGGTTATGTATGGCATCGCTGTGAGTGTTTGCTCCACCAGGCGACGCTTGCGACCGCCATCACAGAGCAAACGCCGAAACGACCACTGCGAATGATGCGGCCAGGTCGACGTTATTGAGACTTCCCGGTAGCGCGATGACGGCGACTGCGCGGCCACACTCGACTCGTCCGTCTGCTAACTGCCAAACACCAGACGAAGAAGCTCGGTAGTACGCTTTACGGGTTCTGAGCGTATCGCCGCTTCTTCCTCAGCTAACCGGCCGAATAGAGCATTCGATGCGTAGTCGAGTACGTGGTTGGTCAAGTTTGCGTCAATCGGCTTGACTAGCGGTATCGCGTTGTAGGAACTCACAAGGTCGTTGAAGCTTCGCACCGCACCCACCTGGTTTAGTGAGTTGTCGATCAGCGGCGCCATTTGCGCACGCAGCTGATCCTGAGTTGTTCGCTGCAGATAGTTGGTTGCAGCATCATCTGGCCCGCGATAGATGCCCATGACATCGCTGAAGCTCATTTTCTGCACGGCGCTCACGAACAGGGCTTTGGCCTTAGGCGCAGCAAGCTCAGCCGCTTCGTTCAGTCGCACCTCTAGCTCATTGAAGCTGCCATCCAAGCCGAAGCGCGCGGCCGTGTCGCGAGCCGAAGCCAGCTTGTCGGGCAGTGGGATCCGGAAGCTCGAGTTCAGATAGCCGCCATCCCGGCCCAATTCTGTAACAACACGCTCGGTGCCGACGGTCAGTGCTTCTCGCAGGCCATCGGCGATTGTTGCCTGGCTGAGCTGGCTCGCGCCATCGCCAGTGTCGAGAATGGTTTCGAGTTCCTGCAGAGTCTTGCAGCCACTGAGCATGGTTAGCGCAAAGCCAACAGTCAGGAGACATCGGTACTTGATTTGATTCTGCACAGCGATTTACCGGTAAATTCCAGAACGTCGAGTCTACCAGTCACTGGCTTTGACGGGGCGTTATGTGACGCCTGTCTCACTAACCCCTGAGTTGTAAGCCGGTTCACACATCGTCTTACGTAACACTGCGCCAGCGTACATTTCCGGCGCAGCATCACGGACGTGCGCTGCGTAGGCTGTTTCCATTCCCCCGGTAATGAATGGATGACAACAATGGTTTCTATCAAATCTTCAGTTTCAACGTTTCTATTTGCATCGCTGCTCGGTACTGCGAGCGCCCAGGCGGCGGTTCTGGACTTCGACGATGTCAGCACGTCGAGCTATGAGAGCATCGGCAACAGCAATTACGGTGATTTCTCATGGGATAGCGACGCTTGGGTATTGAACGCAGACCAGTACACGGATAGTGGCTACAAAAACGGCTTAACGTCCGGCGACTATGTGCTCTTTAACGCCTATGGCAACGACATGTCGCTGAGTCGTGACAGCGCTTTCGATTTCAACGGCGCCTCTATTACCGGTGCCTGGAATGACGGCTTGTCGGTTCGGGTCGAAGGTTATCTCGGAAGCAGCTTACTGTATGACCAGACAGTGACCGTGGACACGAGTGGCCCGGTTGACTTCGATTTCAACTTTGCGGGTATCGATTCCCTGGTGTTCTCGTCTTTTGGCGGCACCAACAACGCAAACTATGGCGGCTGGGGCAACCACTTCGCTCTCGACGATTTCGATTATTCGATCAACGTGCCGGAGCCGGGCTCACTGGCATTGATGCTCCTGGCCCTTGGTGGCGTTGCTGCTCGACGCATGCGAGTAATCTAATCCAGAGACAAAGAGGGCTGCGCTTTAAAGGCGTAGGCAGAAGCCGGAGCTCGAAAGAACTCCGGCTTTTTTGCGTCTGGCTCATTCCTCTTTGCGCATCCCAGCGTGCCTGCGCCTTGAAAGGGGTTGTGATGTCCGCCAGCTAGATCACCTGATGTCCGCTGAAGATGGGCGGATTAAGATGGATTGATGAAGCTGCTCGTGGCAAAACCGACGACAACATTCGAGAATTTCTTAGTGAGTAGCATGCCGTGATGACCGCTTCTGAGCCTGGGGGGAGGCGTTCAACTGCAGGAATTGCGTTCCTGAATGGGCGGGCACTTCACGTCACCGTACGAGCAGAACACGCAACAATCATCCGGCAATGGGCGAAGCAGCTTGCCACAACCCTTGCAGTCGTAATAGAACTGACACGCATCTGTTGGCATTTCTTCACGCTCGCGATGAGAACAACGCGGGCATATCAGGGTCGAATATTTTTCCATCGGCTCTCTTCTCAGTCGAATTGCAAAAACGGCAGCGCAAAGGCAGCCAAAAAACCGACTAACCACATCGCACCGGAAAACCAGATAAACCGCCGATTCCACTTGTCCGCGCGTTCACAAGCGGCAGCCAGATCAGGATCGGCTGGGCATGTCCGCCGCGGACGATAGACCGCCCAAGCCGAGAGCGCGATCAGCCCTCCGGAAACGGTGAACATCCAGCCTTTGTACAAGCTCAAGGTCACGAGCCAAGGCGCCGTTGACGCCATAGATGCCACGACGGCCCCGAGCCCCAGGCTCACGAGCGTGATGGGTACTGCGCAGCAGATCAGGGTGCCGGAGGTTGTGAACAGCAGTAGCCAGCTCCAGGTACGAGGTTTGGGAGTTTCTTCCATCACGGCCTCCTAATAGACGAATCCGATGCCGATATTGAAGAACCCGCCTTCCCAATCGCTGTCGCGTTCGTAGACGAGATGCTTGTATTCGGCTCGGAACATCATGTTCTTTTTGAAGTACACGAAGACCGGTCCGGTCTGGACACGATCGCCTTGATCGGAGGTCAACAAAGACACGTCCCACAAAGCAAAGGTGCCGCTGCCTTTTCCGGGGAACGCGAAGCCCGCGTTGATATCAAGCCCTGTTCGATCACCCCAGGTATACAAGTCGTAGAGCTGGTAGAACGATGGCGTCTCAGAGGAGTAGGAAAAGCTGACTCCCGTATCCCATTCGCCGCGATCTCCGGTCGGGAGTTGGACGGATGGCGTGATGCTCCAATTCGCGGTCTTGGGCCCGTCATTCACATACTTCTTCAGTGGCAGCCCCAGGATCAGGTCACCGAGCTCACCATCCCGATACGGGAGCTTAAAGGTGGCCCGGACTGACTTGTCCCACGTGTAGACGCCCTCAACCCAAGTTGTGGTCACGTCATCAAAATGCTCAACGCGGGTCTGGAAGCCGTATCCGCCACCCCATCTCGGTGCCATATCCATTTCTGGTTGATGGGCATCGGCACCGCTGCTCACAAAGAGCATCAACGCGAATAGAAGCCGGGTCATGGCTGATACGCTTTCCGCTCACCATCGGAGGTCAGCTCGAAGATCTCAACCGGGTTGTAGCCACCAGACTCGATAGCCGCGAACAGGGCGTCTTTATCCAGTTCGGCGTCCGGTTTTACCGCAATCGTAACCAATTGATTTTCGATTTCGACCTGAACGCCCCGGTCGAACTTCGAATGGTCAATGAACGGAAGCTTGGAAACTTTTTTGGTCACGCCGAGCGAGCAGAACTCGCAGACGATCCCATTTACGTGGATGACGTAATCCTGCGCCAGTGCTGGCGAAGAACTCAGCGCGATCAGCAGCGCTAGTGCTTTGAATCTGTAGATCATGATTCACCTTTCTCTTGTGTGTTGGAGATAGGGGCTTTCCCCCTGAACGGCACTTACGAAAGGAGCTGGATCGGCGGCCTGAATGGAGGATCAACACCGCTTGTCGCAGGAGGGGTGATGCTTGCGATCAAATCGGCCGGATGAACGATAATGACTTCTTGTGTGCCAATGTCCGCCTGAATCATGGGAATGCATAGTAGACAGCAGTCGCCCGACAATTCTTCGCCTGCACCTTCCTCGGGCTGGTGGCATGGCATTTCGACCTGGGATTCCGGCTCCGGAGACACCAAACAGCACGCGCCGTAAGCAGTCGCCGTGTTCAGAAAGAACAGGACAGCTGCGAGCTGGAGCAATGTTTTGCCGACACGTGACCTCATAGGTCGATTGGACCTCTTGGCTACGGAAAATTCCGCAGACTTGATTCCACTCCGATCTCTATACTAGAACCTGTAGTAACTACAGAATCAAGCAAAAAAGTGTGTCTATGATAACGATCGGGAAAGTCGCTCGCCTAACCGGCTGCAACATTGAAACCATCCGTTTCTATGAAAAAGAGGGTTTGCTACCGGCACCTGGTCGCACGGAAGGGGGACATCGCCTCTATTCTCCAGAACACACTGACCGGCTCATCTTCATCCGCCGCTGCCGCGAGCTGGGATTTTCCATGGCAGATATTCGCCAGCTCTTGTCACTCGTAGATGGTGAAGAAGTGACGTGCGAGCGCGTCAAAAGCATTGTGGACGCGCATCTGGCAGAGACGCGCTCAAAGATTGCGGATCTGCAAAAAATGGAAAATACGTTGAATGAACTCTCCGACAGTTGTGAGGGGGGAGATGTACCCGAATGCCCAATCATCGAAGCGCTTCAACCCTAAGGATGATGGCAGCGGTTAGCTATATGCGGAAAGCTAGATTGGAAGAATCTGTAGCTACTTTCGACCTAGAGTGGACTTTGAAGAATTGAATACGTCTCTGAAATGCGGAACATTTCAACAAATGTTCATACGTTTTAAGCTATTGTTCTTGATTATGGCTCAAAAATCTTCAGACAAGTTTGATGAACACGTGCAACAGCTCGCTGACATGTTTTCACTGCTAGGTGATGTCACTCGACTTCGGATCGTATTGGCTTGTTTATCAGGACCGGCAAGCGTGGGTGAGATCGCTGAGAAACTTGGCGTGTCCTCTTCGCTTGTGAGCCATCATCTACGCTTACTGCGGGGTGCACGCTTACTGCGCGCCGAACGTAGAGGAAAGCAGATGTTCTATTCGCCGCTCGACAATCATGTGGAGTGCGTGATCGAAGATATGATGACTCACGTCGCAGAACCGGCAGGGTCGTGAATATGATCCGCACGATCTTTCAATCCTTGCTGCTCTTGCTTGTCCTCGTGGCGAGCGTAGAAGGCACGATTGATCGTGCAAGTGATGGCCATCCTCATGGTGCAGATGAAACTCATGAGTTCGCTGACCTTGACCCCCAGGATCACGTCCAAACTGGCGACAGCGATGATCAGAATGCTGATGTTCACTGTGAGCATTGCTGCCACGGGCACACATCCGGAATCAGCACTACCATATCCGCCAATACCTTGGATCAAACTAGGTCCTGTGCTGGAATTGTCTACGACGAGCGCATCAAGCTCCTGGCGATAGCGCCGCCAACCCCGCCACCAACCGCCTAACTCCAAACGACGATTGTCGCGCTCAGGGTTTAGTCCTGTGCGTGTGTTAACCCCTGTGAGAAAGGGAATGGAGTTATGTGGAAGAAAAGAAGGTATGCATTGGCTTTGTGCGTCTGCACTTGGCTATTAGCAAACGGAGCGTTTGCTGAAGAATCCTTATCACTTGTTGAAGCGACGAGGAAAACACTGGTAAATCACGCGGCCCTGCAAGTGTTCAGCTACCGGGAAGAAGCGTTGATGGGGCGGCGTTTAACCTCTTCGCTAAGGCCAGGGCTCGAGCTGGGCACTGAGCTTGAAAACGTTACCGGGACCGGCACAACGAGCGGCATCGACGAAGCGGAGCTCACTGTCTCGCTGTCTTCGGTTATTGAATTGGGATCGAAACGGCAAGCACGGATCGCATCGATTGACGCGCGGGCAAGGCTCCTCGAAATGGAGCGCCAGGTCCAAGCGATCGACATCCTTGGTGCGATGACGACCCAGTTTATTGCCGTGATGACGATTCAAGAACATTTGGAATTGGCCAAAGAGTCAGAAGCTCTGGCGAAAGAGACAACGGCGACGGTTAAGTCGCGCGTGGATGCTGGCGCTGCTCCAGATGCGGAGCTGTTTCGGTCACGAGCCATTGGCTCACAAGCGCGCCTGACGGTCTCCCAGATCGAGCGTGAGCTCGAGGTCGCGAAAGTGGCCTTGGCATCATTCTGGGGTGAACGCCAAGCAAGTATCTCTGCCGCCAACGGCGATCTCTTCAATTTTGGGTCCACGATCGATTTTGAAACGCTGTATCAACGCTCTGTTGATAGCCCTGGCATTCAAATCTATGCAAGCCAAGAGCGCCTACAGGATTCCGCCGTCAAGCTCGCCAAAAGCCGAAGCAAATCCGATCTTCGTTGGTCGTTCGGTGTGCGCCGGTTGCAGGGTCCAAGCGATACGGCGCTAGTTGCCTCAATAGAGATGCCGCTCTTCAGTGGCCGTCGAAACCGAGGAGATGTCGCAGCCGCAATGGCAGAGCGAAACGAGGTGCCAATCAGGCGCGAACAAGCGCTCAACGAGCTTTACGCGCGACTCTTTGATGGTTACCGAACGCGAGCCCAAAGCATCGAGGCATCGCAAACGCTGCAAGATGAAACCATCCCAGCACTCGAACAGGCGCTCTCAACGACGCGCCGTGCTTATGAATCTGGACGCTACGGATATCTGGATCTGATCGCTGCGCAGCAAGCACTCGTGGATGCCAAAGCAAGCCTTATAGACACCGCATCGGCAGCGCTTCAAGCCGGCGTAATCATTGAACAACTGACCGGACTTTCACTTTCGAATAGTGATGCCGCTCAACAACTACGAAAGGAGCATGTGCGATGAAAACCATGCTAATACTTCTCGCCCTGAGTTGGACCATTTTCCACTTACCCAATGCGTTAGCTGCACAAGACGAGCACGACCATGGCGCTGAAACTCACGAAAATCATGAGGATGACCACGGCGATCATATAGACGATGAACCGGAGGATCACTCAGATGATCACGACGATGAGCATGGAGACGACCATGAAGAACAAGCGGCTACGTCGATCGGTGCAGACCATGCTCGTTTGAGTGGCATCGCTACCGCTGTAGCCGGATCGGGTGAGCTTTCACGCACGGTTAAAACATACGGCCGTGTGGCCGTGCCCCCGAACCAGATCAGTCATATTCGAGCGCGGTTTCCCGGCCTCGTCAAAACGGTATCGGTCGATATCGGCGATGTTGTGAATGCTGGTGATCACCTGGCCAGGATTGAAGCAAATACCTCGCTTAAGAGCTACACAATCTCAGCGCCGATCAAAGGGATTGTCACGCAGCGCCATGCAAACGCAGGAGAACTTGCGCAAGACCAGGTGCTGTTTTCGATCGTGGATCCAAACCAGCTTTGGGCAGAGCTACGCATATTCGAAGGGCAGCTTGCCGATATTAGAACGAGCCAGCCCCTGACGCTCTCAAGCGCGACGCAAGAAACCACTTCAAAGATCGAAAACATCATGCCCAGCCTGGATGGTCATCCGTTCGTCATTGCGCGCGCGAAAATCGACAACAAGGCCGGCATCTGGAGCCCGGGGATGTTTGTCGAGGGCGATATTGTCGTTGACACGTTCAGCGCATCGCTCGTGGTGGACAACCGCGCTCTCCAAACCTTGGACGGTGCCCGGGGCGTATTCACGCAAGATGGCGAGCGCTATGAGTTCCATCCAATTCAGCTTGGCCGCTCAGACGGCGACTTCACGGAAGTGCTTGGCGGGCTCGAGCCTGGCTCGACCTATGTCGTGGAGAACAGCTACTTAATCAAAGCCGATATCGAAAAGTCCGGCGCAGCACATGAGCATTAGGGAGCCGCGCCATGATTGATTCAATACTCAAAACGGCCATTGAGAGACGCTATCTCTTTCTTGCCTTCGTGCTCGTGGTTGTTGGTGTTGGGCTCTGGAGCTACCGGGAGCTGCCGATCGATGCGGTTCCGGACATCACCAATGTGCAAGTCCAGATCAATACCGAAGCACCGGGTTACTCCCCGTTGGAATCCGAGCAGCGCATTACCTATCCCGTTGAAACAGCGCTCGCCGGGCTGCCCAACCTGGCCTATACGCGCTCACTTTCACGCTATGGGCTCTCCCAGGTCACTGTTGTCTTTGACGATGGCACGGATCTCTATTTTGCGCGCAATCTGATTAATGAACGCTTAGGCGTCATCAAGAACGCGCTGCCTGATGGCATCGAGCCCGAGATGGGTCCGATCGCAACCGGGCTTGGTGAAATTTTCATGTATACGATCTCAGCGGAGCCTGGCGCCGTGGATGGTCAGGGGCGACTCTATGACGCTCTCAGTTTGCGAGAGGTCCAGGACTGGATCATCAAACCACAGCTATCTCTGGTTCCAGGTGTCATTGAGGTCAACACGATTGGCGGGTATGACAAGCAATATCACGTCACGCCTTACCCTGAGAAGTTGCTCGCTTATGGCCTCAGTATGGCCGATCTCGGTGATGCGCTGCGTCGGAACAACGATAACCGTGGTGCGGGCTATATCGAAGAAGGCGGCCAACAGGTGCTTATCCGCTCTCAAGGCCAGCTCGCCACGATCGAGGAAATAGAGCAGGTCGTTATTGCCAATCCACACGGCAATCCCGTCAAAGTGCTGGATGTCGCCGAAGTGAGTATTGGCAAGGAGCTCCGGACCGGCGCGGCCACGCGCGACGGTATCGAAACCGTCCTTGGCACCGCAATCATGCTGGTCGGCGAAAACTCACGCCAAGTCGCTCGTGATGTTGCTGCCCGCCTTGAAGACATCAGAACAACGTTGCCGGCCGGTATTGTGCTGGAAACGGTCTACGACCGCACAACCCTGGTTGATAAGACCATTGCGACCGTACAGAAGAACCTGTTGGAAGGCGCGTTGTTGGTCATCGTTGTCTTGATGCTGCTACTTGGAAACGTTCGGGCCGCGCTGATCACCGCAGCCATTATTCCTTTGGCCATGCTGGCCACGATGTTTGGCATGGTGCGCACCGGCGTATCCGCCAACCTGATGAGTTTAGGTGCGCTTGATTTTGGTCTCATCGTTGATGGGGCTGTCATCATTGTTGAAAACACAATCCGGCGTCTCGCGGAAGCCCAACAACGGCGCGGAGGGCTGCTGCCGTTGCGTGAGCGTTTAGATGTGGTGTATTCGGCAACGCGCGAAGTGATCAAACCGAGCCTTTTTGGCGTCGTGATTATCACGGTGGTCTATGTGCCTATCTTTGCCCTGACAGGTATTGAAGGGAAGATGTTTCACCCCATGGCAGCCACGGTTGTCATGGCACTACTGGCCGCAATGTTGTTCTCACTAACGATTGTTCCCGCAGCCATTGCGGTGTTCATGAGTGGGCGCGTGAGTGAAAAGGAAAGCCGCGCCATCGTGGCCGTTAAGTCAGTCTACCGGCCGGCGCTGTCGGCCATCCTGCGATTGCGATGGATAGTTCTAAGCGCTGCAGCTGCCCTTGTAATCTTTACGGGCTGGCTTGCGACAACACTAGGCACCGAGTTCATCCCTCAGCTTGATGAAGGAGACATTGCTCTGCACGCGATGCGCATTCCTGGTACCGGTCTTGAGCAATCTGTTGCCATGCAATCCCAGCTGGAAGCACGCATCAAAGAGTTTGCTGAAGTGGATAAAGTCTTCGCGCGGATTGGCACGCCAGAAGTGGCGACCGATCCGATGCCGCCAAATGTGGCGGACAATTTCGTGATATTGAAGCCGCGTAAAGACTGGCCAGATCCGAGCAAAACGAAAGCAGAGCTTGTCGAAGAAATTGAAGACGCAGTGCGTGAGTTACCAGGGAACAACTACGAGTTCACTCAGCCGATCCAGATGCGTTTTAACGAGCTTATCTCCGGGGTGCGGGCAGATCTCGGTATCAAGATCTTTGGGGATGATCTTGATGAGCTCAACCGCGTGGGCGAAGAAATTCTGGAGGTTGTTGAAACCGTTCCGGGCGCGGCCGATGCGCGCCTTGAGCAAACCACAGGACTTCCGATGATGACGGTTTCGCCAAAGCGCGTGGCGCTCGCGCGTTATGGCTTAAGTCTCCAGGAGCTTCAAGATGTGGTGTCAACCAGCTTTGGCGGAGAGAACGTTGGTTTGATTTACGAAGGCGACCGGCGCTTTGAGCTTATTGTTCGGTTGCCTGAACATCTACGCCAGGATATTGACCGGTTGGGGTCGTTGCCTTTAACCCTTCCAGATGGGGAATACGTTCCGCTGTCAGAAGTGGCCGATGCTGTGCTCGCACCCGCGCCGAACCAGATTAGCCGAGAAAGTGGGAAGCGGCGTGTTGTTGTGACCGCAAACGTCCGTGGTCGAGATCTGGGGACTTTTGTCGAGGACGTGCAGAGTCGAGTAAGGAGCGATGTGCAAATGCCGGCTGGCTATTGGCTTGCCTATGGTGGGACCTTTGAGCAGTTGCAATCCGCAGCGCAGCGGTTATCAGTTGTTGTACCGATTACGCTCCTAATCATCGTTGCCCTCCTGATGATGGCGTTTGGTAATCTCAAAGACACGCTCGTCATCTTCTCTGGCGTACCGCTTGCTCTAACCGGCGGCGTGTTTGCCCTGTGGCTTCGGGATATGCCACTTTCAATCTCAGCCGGCGTTGGATTCATTGCGCTATCGGGTGTTGCCGTACTCAATGGATTGGTGATGGTTTCTTTCATTCGTGAGCTTTGGCAGCGCGATGGTGACCTCATCAAAGCCGTGACGCATGGCGCGCTGATCCGGTTACGGCCGGTCCTCATGACGGCCCTGGTCGCAAGCCTCGGATTTGTGCCCATGGCGCTTAACACAGGCACTGGCGCAGAAGTGCAGCGCCCACTTGCAACGGTCGTTATCGGCGGGATCATCTCTTCAACCCTGTTAACGCTTGTCGTGTTGCCGGCCCTTTATCAGTGGATACACCGTCGCGAAAACCTAAAAAGCGGAGCCAAGCACATAAGCGGCTAGTTCTCATCAAGAAAGACTTATAAATAAACAATTGAAAATATGTTCATATGTATTAATAATTTGAATGTTACTGAAATTGCGGAACGTCTAATTGCTATTCCGAGTGAGTTACGACTGGATTGAAACCCGAAAGGGAGGACAGATAGATGGCACATTCCCATAACCATGACCTGAACGATAATCGTGTGCTTTGGGCAGTTTTGATCAATGTGGGGCTTACTGTGGTTCAGATAGTCGGCGGCGTTATTTCTGGCAGCTTGGCGTTGATCGCTGATGCCATTCATAACTTGAGTGATGCGATATCACTTGTGATCGCTTTCTTTGCGAGAAAAATTGCCAAGCGCCCCGCAAACGCAGAAATGACTTTCGGGTACGCACGCGCGGAAATCGTGGCGGCACTGGTCAACTACACGACGCTCGTCGTCATTGGTTTGTACTTAGTTTATGAAGCTATCTGGCGGTTCATAGAACCTCAAGGCGTTGACGGCTGGATTATTGTCATCGTCGCAGGATTTGCGCTCATTGTGGATTGTGTGACCGCGATGCTCACATACAGGCTCTCTAAGCAGAGCGTCAACATACGTGCTGCATTTTTACACAACGTCGCTGACGCACTTGGCTCCGTCGGTGTGATCGTCGCTGGAACTGTGATCATTGTTTACCAATGGGAACTCATCGATCCGATCATCACTCTCATGATCGCGGGTTACGTGCTATGGCAGTCATGGAAGGAGGGGAAAGAAGTCATCCGGATGCTGATGCTCGCTACGCCGGTTGGCCTGGCGCGCGACGGAATCCAGGAGAGATTGTGTGAAATTGACGGCGTGGTTGATATCCATCACATCCATCTTTGGGAGATTGCTGAACGACGAACATCGATGGAAGCGCATGTCGTTATAGATGATGAACACTGGTCGGCAGCGGAAGGGATCAAAAGTAAGGCCAAACATTGGTTAAGAGAAGACTACAACATTGAACACAGCACCCTAGAGCTTGAACGGGTTGGGACTACCCATCAATAGGGAGTTGCCTTCATGAGTGAAATTTCATTCGGTATAGCGTTGTTAGCTGTGATGGTGATCTCAGCATTGTCACTAGTTCAGGTTGTTAAGGACGATTTTGAATTTTGGCCACCGCCTAATGCGATGTCTTGGCAGCACAAAGCCTTCCGAGCATTTTTTCGAGTGTTCTTTGTTTGTCTGATTGTCTTGAGCGTGACGGACTTCCATCCAGGAAGCATAGGGCGGTATTTATTGGGTGCAGTGCTCCTCGCGATCGGGTTTGGTTTCGCTCTACATTGGACAGGCTTTCTTGGCTGGAAGAATGCGTTTGGAGAGGCTGCCGGACTCAAGACAATGGGCCCTTTTGCCGTGAGCCGAAATCCTATCTATGTGGTCTCTATCCTGGGTATGGTTGGTTGGGCAATCCTCGCTGGCTCGTGGTTTCTTAGCACGTTGCTGAGCATATGGGCTTGTCTGTACATCGCAGCCCCATTTCTTGAAGAGCTCTGGATGAAGGAAAATTACGGCGAGGAGTTTGTAAGCTACGCGGCGGAAGTCCCTAGGTTTGGATCGCCTGCCGCACTTACAGGGTTCATCTTGTCTCAGCTAGAACTGAAAGTGCCGCCTTTGATTATCGTTTCGGTGTGCGCTGGTGTGATGTATTGGTGTAGCCGTGACATTCAGCATGAAACAGTGCTCGCCACATCTATAAGAGCGGTGCTTGTTGTGTCAGCCGGTGTGATTGCGGTATTGATTTTGAGCGCGGCGTTAACAGCCTTCCGCAAACATCAAACGACGATGAATCCGCTCGATCCTCGCCAAACCAACAGCATCGCTACTTTGGGAATCTACGGATACACCCGCAATCCGATGTATCTTTCCATGTTCATTGGGTTGTTGGGATGGGGTGTATTCTTAGGGCAGCTCAGCGCCACGCTGGGTCTGGTACTGTATGTGGTGGCGATAACGCGGCTGCAAATTATTCCAGAAGAACGCATATTGGCCGACAAATTCCGTGATCAATACATGCACTACTGCGAGTCGACAGGTCGATGGATTAATTTGGTTCGCTAGCAATACTGCGTGTAGCTTAGAAAATTTCGAACCTACGCAGACTTCAAGAGACTGTGGTGAATTCTGTGTAACTGCAGATGATGAGCTCGGAAGAGCGAGGAAGGCAGCGAATGAAGGAAAACGATATCAAAGCCTTCGCTGCTCAAGGAGCCAAGTCCATTAAAACCGAAGCGAATCTAGATGCGTTCCGTCAGATGCTTACCAAGGCTACGGTTGAGGCAGCACTGAACGCTGAGCTAGAAGATCATCTGGAGAAGCAAGAAGCAGATCCAGACAGCCGGGGGGACAGCCGCAACGGCTACTCCCCAATCTTGGCGGGCTGCGCATGTCGACCTTCCAGTTAAGCTCTATTGCAGGGGCGCGCTCAGCTCCACCGTACTCAGCTTGTTCTCGTTAATCGAGACGCCAATCTCCAGCCCCGTCGATCGCACCTGATAGATGCCTGGAGCCAAGCTGATGGAAGGTGCTCCCGCAATGCCGCTCTCTACAAGGGTATCGTCCGGCAAGTGAACCGTGAAAGCTGGACTAACCGAGCTGCGCAAAGCGGTGGTGAGTTCTTGCTCCTGCGCTGTTCGAAAGTAGCGCCCGCCACCCAATTCCGCCCACTGTGAGAACGTCTCGTGCAGGTCCTCATCGTCGATCGCAAAACCGACGATGTTTACGCGCAGGTCAGGGTTTTTCGCTCTCAACGACGCGATGACAGCCGCAGGGTCGCCATCACAGGTCTCCTCGCCGTCCGTTACCACCACGATGATCCGCTCACCGGATACGCCTGCCAGGTCCGATTCGGTTGCCGCAAGCGAGTCCGCGATTGGCGTCCTGGCAAGGTTCATTGCATTGATCGCTTGCACGCGATTCAGCGCATCCGAAGGGTTGAGCGGGGCCAGAGGCAGCTCCAGATCCGATCGGCATTCGTCCGCCTCCTTATGTCCGAATACTCGGAGCGCAAGCGGCGTTCCGGGGCTCAGGGAGTCTGTGATCAATGTGGCCAACGTTCGCTTGGCAATGGCTATTCTGCGCTCGCCTGCTACGCGCTGAAGCATGCTGCCAGATGCGTCGAGCACGAGTTCGATCGCATCATTGTCCGTCAGCTCGGTGTGGCTAGCCGATGTCACCTGCAGAAATCCCGGCTCCTGTTTAGCAGGTGTGACCGTGATAGGGCGCTGCGCCAGCTGCCTGCCGCCGTGTGTGATGTAGGCAAGTAAGTAGTCCCCAGGCGCTGCTGGCGCTTGTAGGCTGATATTCGCGAGCTCGTCGTCGTGAATGTAGCCGTAGGTGGCAGGCTTCTCGGCCGCATTTGCGTACATCTCTATGCGATCACCACGGTTACCCGGTCCTTGCCATTCGACAGTGAAGTGTTCCGTGCCGGGCACGCTGTCGCGCGCGCTCAGACTCGCGCTCGCATCGCGTACCTCAAACGTTGTCTGGCCAATGATCTGTTGACCTGTCAGATAGACGATGGAATGTTGTCCGGGCGACTCTGGCGCCCGCAGGGTTACCGGGCCAGTGTGATTGCCGGGATACGTGTAGTCGCCGTTTATCGCGCCCTTTGCATCGGCGATCGCGATTCGATCGCCATAGTTGTTTGGGCCGCTCCAGTCGATATCGAAGTGGGCACCTGCCGTAACGATCTCAGGGGCGATTAGCTCGGCTGAAACATCTGTAACCGTTATCGGCGCAGCGGCGAGCAGAATCTTGTTGGTGAAGTAGCCAATCTGATAGTCACCTGGCTCGATCGGTGCGGTTAGTTTTACCTGGCCGTCTTTGGCGTTGCCCGCATAGGCGTACAGACCGCGAATGGGCTGTCCGCTGGCGCTGACGAACTGCAGATAGTCACCGGAATTGAGCGGCCCATCGAAGCTCACCGTGACGGCAGCGTTTGCCGTGGTTCTCGGTTGCACTGTGACGGTGGCAGAGACGGGGGTGATAGTAATCGGTGTCGCGCCGATCAGTTTCTTCGCGGTGAAGTAGCCGATCTGATAGCGGCCAGGTGCAATCGGCGCCTTCAAGTTCGTTTCGGCAGCGCCTTTTGTTCCCGCATACGAATACAGCCCGCGGATGGGCTCACCGTCCGCAGTCAGGAACTGCAGATAGTCTCCCGAATTGCGTGGCCCATTGAAGCTGACCGCTATGGTCGCTCCTATCCCTGCGCTATCCGGCGCGGTCACCTCCGCGCTGATCGAGATCACCGTTAACTCGGAAGACGTGATGATTTCTCCTTCGGAGATATAGGCGACCAGATACCTACCTGGTTCCGCAGGGGCACTTAGGGTTGTGCGGCCGTTCTTGATGTTTGCCACGTACGTGTAGGGGCTGTTTCGCAGTGGGCCGGATGTGTCAGCGAAACGCACTAGGTCGCCGCTCTTCGGTGTTCCGGTTACCTTGATCTCAATGGCTTCGTTAATCCCGGCTTGCTGGGGAGCTGTCACGGTTGGGGCGTCTGCGTTGGCGGTGACGGAGTAGAGGAAGGCGATTGTAAGCCAGGAGAGGCGGGCGCGGAGTTTGACGATTGCGTTCAGGGCGATAAGCGGCGAGACGGATATGGCACGTGGCAAGGCGATACTCCTGATACTGGGGAGAGCCTTGATCTTACTCGCGTGCGCTTGTTTGAACAGCACCTGACGGTTTGCGCTTGGGTTGCTACACGGTCGAACCGAAGGCTCCGGCTCCCTCTCCGCCAACAAAAAAGGCGAGCCTGCGGGTGTCTTTTTTAGATTGTTGGATCGCTGGCCGAGGTCGGGATTATTCGGATGACCTTTGGGTCATCCTCACCCTTCGGGCTGCGCGCGGCCTGTCGGCTGTGCTCGTTCGCTTCGCACTCGTCGCATGCGACGAGTTGCTGCGCAGTCGAACCGAAGGCTCCCTCTCCGCCAACAAAAAAGGCGAGCCTGCGGGTGCGTATGTTCGATGGAAGTGGCTGCAGAGGGAGGTAGGGATTGATGCCGGCCATCCGTGGCCGGCACCTCGCGGCCGACTACGTCGCCCTTGAGGCGGCGCTCGCTTTGCTCCGCCGTCCAAAGCGGCTTTCCTGCCGCTTTGTCGAACCGAAGGCTCCGCCTCCGGCTCCCTCTCCGCCAACAAAAAAGGCGAGCCTGCGGCTCGCCTTTTTTGTTGGCGGAGAGGGAGGGATTCGAACCCTCGATACGTTGCCGTATACACACTTTCCAGGCGTGCTCCTTCGACCGCTCGGACACCTCTCCAAAAGGGCGGTGAGCCCACCCAGCCATTCCTCGGCGCACGAGTTGATTGTTACCGTTGCTCCCTTCCGGGCCTGGCGGAGTTCACAGCCTATCGTCGCGAGGGGACCAGATGGGTCACCATTAAAAAGTAGCGCGGTATGCTATCTAAGATCGTTCACCATGGATAGCTAGCGGGCTTTGGCCGGTTGTATTCGTGGCTCGGCGCTCTCCGGCTACGAACAAAACCGAACCGAATCTCGAATCGAACACAAGTAAGAAGTGGCGCACCCGGTTGGATTCGAACCAACAATCCCCGGTTTCGTAGACCGGTGCCTTATCCAATTTGGCCACGGGTGCACTGTGTCGCTGGACGCGAGGCGCGGAATTGTAGGGTAGGTTGACGCCGTTGTCATGCCTGAATCTGCGCGACGGAGTCTGCCGAGCGTGTCGGGTGCTTTCTAAGCTGGCGGATACGTCAGTTGAGCGGAGCGCCCTTGGGAGGGTTAGCTCGGCTCCCTCGATTCAGCTCACGCGAACGCCGGGCCACAGGCTCGCGACGCGACGCGCGAGCGCGTTCTCCACCGTCTTGGCGAGCGAGACGATACTGAGGCTCGTTTTGGCTGCGCAGCCGAAGCCTCGACGCTCACACTGGTGCATCAGACCCTCGCTTTCGTGACCACTGAGCAGCACGATCGCGGGGCAGAGGGCGTTGTGGCGTGCTCGAAGTTTGTCTGCCGTGTCCAGCCCGTCGATATCGGCAAGATGCAAATCCAGCAGCACGACGTCAAACGGATGTTGGTTCGCGGCCGCGAGAGCACCATTTGCTGTGCTAACCACGTGCAAGAAGCCACCGGGAAAGATGGCCTGCAGTTGCTCGCCGAGCATGGCGCGCTCTGCAGGATCGGTATCCGCAAGGAGTATTGATAGGGTGCCGGGAGCGCGTGAAGTTGGGTATTCGTTGTCCATGTATTGACCATAGGCCGGATTTGGCGAACGGCGAGCGTCCAGCAGGACAATTTGAACAAATGTGCAGCGAGTCACGCTGTCTGTACTGGCTCGGGCGCAACTGCCAGCAGCGCGGCGTTGCGGGCCTGAAACAAGAGCGGTTGGGTTTGCCGGGGAGCGATGACCAGGCACGTACTCTCTAGAATGCGCGGCCTTCCAGCGGCCCCAGCACGAGGATGTCCACAACGGCGGATGCGGCTGCCAGGCCTACGAGAACGATCCCGATGACGCCGAGTAAGCGCCAGATTCGAAAGGGCCGATCCGGATCTGCGTCTGGGCCTGGCGTTCCGGCTTGGGTGAATTCCTCGACGTCAAAATCGTCTGGTTTTGTCATGTTGTCGATCCTGTGCAATGGCATGCCGCAAGTATTGGCGCAGCCGTTGCGCTAGTTTACTTCAGCAAGCTGCGTTACACGTCTGCAGCTGCGCGTGTGTGAGACTGGGTCGGGACAGAATCCAGGAACCGGTGGTCGATCTCGGCACCGTGCGTCTCGCCGATGGCTTATACTGAACGGCTGGGATCCTAGGGAAGGAAGCAAGCGAATGGCCGAACCGGCTGTTGACGCGTTCGCGCAGGGCCTCGAGTTGATGCTCGCCGGCATGGGTACGGTGTTCGTTTTCCTGACGCTATTGGTGGCGGCGACGACGCTGATGTCTGCGCTTGTACAACGATTCACGCCAGACATCCCGGGACATGTTCAGGGGGTGCGGTCCGCCAAAGCGGGTGGTGTTGAAGACGGCAACGAGGGTGAAGTTATCGCCGCTATCACCGTCGCTGTTGCTGCGTTTCGGCAGCACCGCAGTGGTAGTTCGTCATCGACGGTCACGCCCGGATCCACGGACGCTCCCCGTTCTCGCGCAGGAACTCAGCGATGATCTATCTGCCGTGTGTCTCCCACTGTCGTGGTAACGGCTGTGTCGCCTCTGTCCATGGACGATCAATCGCGTAATTTTGAAAGGTTCAATCCTATGAGTCATAGCCAACCGCTTGGCATCACCGAGCTGGTATTTCGTGATGCCCATCAAAGCCTGCTCGCCACCCGAATGCGCTTGGACGACATGTTGCCGATGGCGGCCGAGCTGGACGAGATCGGCTATTGGTCGATGGAGAGCTGGGGGGGCGCGACCTTCGATGCCTGCATTCGATACCTTGGCGAGGATCCCTGGGATCGCATCCGGCAGCTGAAGAAGGCGATGCCGAAAACGCCACAGCAGATGCTGCTGCGCGGTCAGAACATTCTTGGCTATCGACACTACGCCGACGATGTGGTCGAGAAGTTTGTCGAGCGCGCTGCGGAGAACGGCGTCGATGTATTCCGCGTATTCGACGCCATGAATGACATGCGCAATCTGACGACGGCAGTTGGCGCCGTCATCAAACAGGGCAAGCATGCTCAGGGCACGATCTCTTACACCGTGTCGCAAGTGCATACACTGCAGTTATGGCTGGACCTCGGTCGTCAGATCGAGGATATGGGCGCCCACTCTATCTGTATCAAGGACATGGCTGGGCTCCTTAAGCCTTATGCAGCGTTTGAGCTGGTTTCCGGGCTGAAGAAGAGCCTCGATATTCCAGTGCACATGCAGTGCCATGCCACGACCGGCATGTCGACAGCGACTTATCTGAAAGCCATTGAAGCCGGGGTGGACAACGTTGATACGGCTATCTCGTCAATGAGCATGACCTATGGGCACTCGGCGACCGAATCGCTGGTCGCTATCCTCGCCGATGAGCCGCGTAGCACCGGGCTTGACCTGCAAGCGCTTGAATCGGCCGCCGGTTATTTTCGCGGCGTGCGAAAGAAGTACGCGCGTTTCGAAGGCTCGCTGCGCGGCGTTGACTCCCGCATTCTCGTGGCCCAGGTGCCGGGTGGCATGCTGACCAACATGGAGAACCAGTTGCGTGAGCAGGGCGCTACGGATCGGCTCGATGAAGTGCTGGAAGAGATACCCAAGGTTCGAGCAGACCTCGGCTTCATTCCACTAGTGACTCCGACCTCTCAGATAGTCGGCACACAGTCCGTTCTGAACGTGCTGACGGGACAGCGCTACAAAAACATTGCCAAGGAGACGGCGGGCGTACTCAAAGGCGAGTACGGTGCGACACCGGCACCCGTTAATGCCGAGTTGCAGGCATCGGTTTTAGACGGCGGCTCGGCAATCACGGTGCGGCCGGCAGACCTAATTGAACCTGAACTGGACGCGCTCACGGCGGAGCTTACGAAACTTGCCGAGGAGCAGGGCATCGCATTGGCCGACGCGCCGGTTGATGACGTGCTTACCTACGCGCTATTCAATCAGGTGGGTCTCAAGTTCCTGGTCAATCGTGGCGATCCATCTGCCTTCGAGCCCGCACCGGGTGATAACGACGATGTCGCCGATCGTACCGCGCCTGCTGCACCGGCAGCGACGACCGGCCCCGCGACGTACACGGTGCGTGTAAACGGCACCAGCTATGTCGTTGAAGTCGCGGAGGGTGGCGAGGTAGTCGCTCTCGATAGCGCTCCGGTGGCAAATACAGCGAGTTCGCAGAGTTCAACGTCGGCTACTGGCGAACCGGTTAATGCCGGGCTCGCCGGAAACGTGTTCAAGGTTCTGGTGAGCGTTGGTGATCGAGTAGAGGAAGGTGAGACGATCCTTATTCTCGAAGCCATGAAGATGGAAACCGAGGTGAGTGCGCCGCGTGCGGGCACGGTCAGCGCCGTCCATATCGCTGAGGGTGATCAGGTTGCCGTCGGCGAAACCCTGATCGATTTGTCCTGAGGTGGAGTTACTAGACACTATCTGGACGTCTTCCGGCCTGGCTCAGATCGAAGCCGGCCAGGCTGTGATGATGCTGGTGGGTGCATTGCTGCTCTACCTCGCGATTGTTCGAAAGTTTGAACCACTGCTGCTCGTGCCCATCGGCTTCGGCGGCATTCTGTCCAATATTCCCGGCGTGGAGATCGCCACCGGTGATGGCCTTCTGCATCTCGTGTATGAGATCGGCATCGAAACCGGCGCATTTCCGCTCATTATCTTCATGGGCGTGGGTGCAATGACGGACTTTGGTCCGCTGCTCGCCAACCCCAGAACGTTGTTTCTCGGCGCCGCGGCTCAGTTCGGAATTTTTGCAACGCTGCTGGGGGCGTTGGCGCTGACCAGTCTCGGAATCATGGACTTCACGATCGCGGAAGCTGCGGCAATCGGCATTATCGGTGGCGCAGACGGCCCCACGGCCATATACGTCGCTGGCCAGCTTGCACCTCAGCTACTGGGCGCGATTGCGGTTGCTGCCTATTCTTATATGGCGCTCGTGCCGCTGATTCAGCCGCCAATAATGCGCGCGCTGACCACGGAGTCGGAACGCAAGATCGAAATGAAGCAGTTGCGCGAGGTGAGCAGCACGGAACGCATTCTGTTTCCCGTTCTCATGCTCCTTCTGGTTGCGCTGCTGCTGCCAACGGCCGCGCCGCTGCTCGGCATGTTCTGTTTTGGCAATCTGATGCGCGAGTGTGGTGTGGTCGATCGTCTGTCGGATACGACGCAGAATGCGTTGATCAATATTGTGACGATATTTCTGGGGCTCGCCGTTGGCTCCAAGCTGCAGGCGTCCAGTTTTCTGGTGCCGAGCACGCTTGGGATATTGCTGTTGGGTATGGTGGCGTTCGCGATCGGAACCGCCAGCGGCGTGCTTATGGCAAAAGCCATGAACCGGCTGAGCAGCACGCCAATTAACCCACTGATCGGCGCGGCAGGCGTGTCGGCGGTGCCAATGGCGGCAAGGGTGGTGAACCGGGTTGGCCTCGAAAACAACGCGCAGAATTTCCTGCTCATGCACGCGATGGGGCCAAACGTCGCGGGCGTCATTGGCAGTGCCGTCGCGGCGGGCATCATGATCATGTTCACCTCAGGTGCCGGTTAGCGGTAAACTGTCAGACGATGCTAGTAACCCATTGCTCCAATCCCATCAAAATTCCCTTTGCCGTGCGTCTTGCGCTGCTTGTCGCAGTATTGCTGGCGGGGGTGACATCGCACGCTGAGACCAGCTTCTATGTTGCCCTGGGCAGCTACGCAGACCGAGAGACTGCCGAGCAAGCAGGTGTCGATGCATCGGCTCTGCTGCCGGAGCCTTACACGGTAGCTGGTGCGCAGACGGGTATTGGGCTCATGTATCGGGTGTTAGCCGGGCCTTACCTCACCAGAGAACTGGCTGAGCAGACGGTCGCCGAGGCGCGAAAGGTTGGTTTTTCTGATGCCTGGTTGCTTGCCAGTTCAGAGGACGCACTGGCTGCGCCAAGAATCTACGCGGACGACGTACTCGGCGAGGAATCGCTTGGTGCTGGCACTGCTGGCCATGATGACGGCCTGGGCTCCGGCGCTGGTACAGACGTCTACTCCGGTTATTCCGGCGAGCGCCGGCCGCGTTCAGGCTACGGATCGCCGGCTACTGGACCAGGCAAGAGCTCAAATACCAGCCCGAGTGATAATCACGGCGCAGAAGAGGGTGGGGCATCGTCCGCTCCACCTGCCCCCGTCAGTGAGCCGCCTGAAGGCTATAAGCTACACAAGCTTCATCGCGAAGCGCATGGGCCGCCACTGGATGCCGACCAGCCGATTCTCGTCGCTGGCGTTCGATCCGGCGATACCATCCCCGTTCCTTTCCTCGCCTCCGCCCGCAACCAGATCAGCATCGACGGCATCATCGATGAAGCCGCCTGGGACCAAGCCCATACCGTCACGGACTTTCGCGTAATCGAGCCCGATACGCTCGTGCCCGGCGGCTACCCGACAACCCTGAAGATGTTGTTCAGTGAGGACGGTTTGTACCTGGCCTACGATATGGAGCAGCCAGTTGAGACGCTGCTTGAGCGCCAAGGTTCGAGGGATGATGGCCGACTAAATCGCGACGCGGTGGCAGTTACCTTGGATACCTCCAGTAACGGGCGTTACGGCTATTGGTTTCAGGTCGCCCTCGGTGACGGCCAGACGGACGGCACGATCAAACCCGAGCGAGAGTTCAGTCGCGACTGGGATGGCGTCTGGTTTGCGCGCACGGCGCGTACCACGCGCGGCTGGGTGGCGGAGTTCATGATTCCCTGGTCGCAGATGTCGATGCCAGCGCAAACTGGGGAGCGTTCTATCGGCATCTACACGTCTCGCCGAATATCGTTCCAGGACGAGCGTGTTGCCTGGCCGGCGTTGCCTGAGACGCAGCCAAGATTCATGTCCGTACTGCAGCGCCTGCATTTCGACGGCGTTAATCCCAGGCAGCAATGGAGCATTTTTCCTTATGCCTCCGTGACCGCTGATCAGGTTGGAGACGAGACGAATTACAAAGCGGGCGCCGACATGTACTGGCGACCATCACCCAATCTCCAGGTGACCGCGACGCTCAACCCCGATTTCGGTAACGTCGAATCTGACGACGTCGACGTTAACCTCACAGCATTCGAGACGTTCTTTGGTGAGAAGCGACTGTTCTTCCAACAGGAACAGGACATCTTCGTCACCACTCCCCGAGCAGATCCCTTTTCCAACAACGAGCCGACCACGCTGCTGAATACACGGCGCATCGGCAGTCCAGCGCGTGACCCGGAGTTACCCGCTGGCGTAGCGCTGTCCATCATTGAAGACAACAAGCCAACCGAAGTGGCCGGCGCTCTCAAGCTGACCGGACAATCGGGCGCTCTGCGCTTCGGTGCGCTCGCGGCGCTGGAAGAGGATACGCGCTTCGTCTATGAGGACGGGCTCAATACGGGCGTCGTACGTCAGGATGGTCGTGATTTCGGCGCCTTCCGCGTGCTTTATGAATCGCGAGCGTCAGGTGAGCCTTATAAAGCGATTGGTTTGCTGTCGACGCTGGTCGCCCATCCCGAAGAGGATGCCCAGGTCAATGGATTGGACTATCACTACCTCGGCGCGAATGGTCGCTGGAAGGTCGATGGCCAGTTCATGAGCAGTGATAAGGAGAGCGTAGGTAACGGTTTTGGGGGCTTCGCCGATGTCGTCTATACGCCCAGGCAGGGCCTCAAGTACAAACTGTCACTCAGCCACTACGACGACAAGCTGGATATCAACGATTTTGGCTTCCTGCGTCGCAATGATATCAGTCAGGCAAGCATACGCTGGGAGTACGCAACGGCTGCGTATGACTGGGCTCGGTTCGTCGAGTTCTCCTCTTTCTACAACCACGAGGTCAACGGCGATGGCCTGCGGGTGCGCGATGGTTTGTTCTTCTTCGCGGATGCAACACTGAACAACCTGTTCGAAGTGGACGGCAAAATTGCCTGGTTTCCTTCGCGTTTCGAAGACCGTGCGAGTTTCGGGAACGGCACGTTTCGCATTGATGACCGGCCCAGCTTCGAGTTCGGAATCAACACGGATGGCAGCAAGCCGTTGCTGCTGCGGCTGGCGGGAAGTTACGACGGCGAGTTCGTCGATGGGGCGCGGCGTATGCTTAGCGCGCGTCTTGTCTGGCGTCCGATCGATCGCGTGAACCTTACTCTCCGAGTTGATCACATCTGGCGAGATGCCTGGACGCTGCATCAGGAAGATCGCAATTTCACTTCTTTCGAGACAGAGGAATGGCGGCCGAGGCTAACGTTCGACTTTTTTGCGAACGCTCGACAACAGCTTCGAGTCTCATTTCAGTGGATTGGGATTCGCGCGGAAGAAGATCGCTTCTTTGAGGTGCCAAATCGCCCGGGAGAGTTGATCGAAGTGGCCAAGCCTGCGGGACCTACGGACGACTTTACGATCTCAAACGTAAACTTTCAGGTACGTTATCGCTGGGAGATTGCGCCGCTTTCAGACCTCTTCGTGGTGTACACCCGAAGCGGTTTGCAAACGCCAACCTCCTCCGGCTTCGATGATCTATTGGACGATACGTTTAGCGAGCCGCTCGGCGAGCAGTTGGTGGTCAAGCTGCGCTACCGATTCGGGAGTTGACGGTGGCCGGCAACTGGCGTGCGTCCATCGATATCGGCGGCACCTTTACTGACGTTGTGCTTTGGCAGGCTGACACGCCGCTAGCCAAAGCCCCCACAACCAAGGTGCTGACCACCCATGCGGCGCCCGCGGAGGCAGCGCTGTCGGGGTTACAAAAGCTGGCGCTGCAGGCCGAGGTTGCTCCTGAACAGATTGCCCTGGTTCTGCATGGCACCACGCTCGCAACGAATGCGCTGATTGAAAGGCGCGGCGCGCTCACTGCTCTCATCACCACTCGCGGTTTTCGCGACGTCCTTGAAATGGCGCACGAGAATCGCTTTGAACAATACGATGTTGGCATCAACCGTCCGCAGCCGCTGGTTGAGCGATCTCTGCGCTTTGAAGTAACCGAGCGCATGGCGGCCGACGGTAGCGTTTTGTTGGCGTTGGCGCAGGACGAACTGGAGCCGTTGGCGCAGCAGCTCGAGACGCTGGCGGTGGAGTCCGTTGCCGTTAGCCTGCTGCATGAGTACGTCAACGACGAGCACGCCCGGCAGCTTGCGACATTCCTGGCCGAGCGTCTGCCAGCGCTTTCCATCACGCTGGCAAGCGACGTCTGTCCGGAGATTCGCGAGTTCGAGCGCTGCAGTACGGCGGTCGCGAATGCCTATGTGCGGCCGCTGATGGATACCTACCTCGAAGACTTCCAGGCCCGACTCCGCCAGTGGGGTGTTGCTGCGCCGATGCTGTTGATGACGTCGGGTGGCGGATTGACGACGGTGGCGACCGCGCGCAAGTACCCAATTCGCCTGGTCGAAAGTGGCCCTGCCGGTGGCGCCGTGCTCGCGCGCGAGTTGTCGCGTGCGCGGCGTGAAAGCAAAGTCCTGTCGTTTGATATGGGCGGTACGACGGCCAAGCTCTGCCTGATCGATGACTTTCAACCTGTGTTGTCGCGTTCGTTCGAGATTGATCGAAGCTATCGATTCAAAAAGGGGAGCGGCTTGCCTGTGCGCATCCCGGTGATCGATATGGTTGAGATCGGCGCTGGCGGTGGATCCATTGCCGAGGTCGATGCTCTGGGTCGTCTTCGCGTTGGCCCGGCCAGCGCTGGCAGCGAGCCAGGGCCTGCCTGTTATGGCCGCGGTGGGAGGGAACCGACCGTCACCGATGCGGACGCCGTGCTGGGTTATCTGGATCCAGAGCGTTTCGCACAGGGTAGTTTCAAGCTCGACATGGCTGCGGCGCGACAAGCGGTGAGCGGAATAATGCCGCAATCAGCGGATAGCATGATGGCTGCTGAGGGCGTCGCCTCCGTCGTCGATGAAGGCATGGCAGCGGCTGCGCGTGCCCATGCAGCGGAAACGGGCAGCGACCTTGCGTCGCGTACGCTCATCGCATTTGGCGGAGCGGCTCCACTGCATGCTGTCAGTCTTGCCAGCAAATTGAGTATCTCCCGCGTGCTCATCCCCGGAGGGGCAGGGGTTGGCTCAGCCCTTGGTTTTCTGCTCGCGCCGGTGTCCTTCGAAGTCGTTCGCAGTCGATTGGAGAGGTTATCGGAGCTGGACTCCAGCTCGCTCAGCGATTTGCTTGCCGGGATGCATGCGGAGGCCGAGGAGGTTGTCGCTAGTGCTGCGCCCGGCAAACCGCTGCACTCAAGCGTGCGCGCTTTCATGCGTTACTGTGGCCAGGGTTCTGAGCTGTCTGTGTCGATACCCGTAGAGGATGCGCAGAGCGCGATTGGCTTGAAATCCGAGGAGCTGAGGCTCGCGTTTGAAAACGACTACGAACGACTGTTTGGGCGGACGGTACCCGGCGTCGATGTCGAAGTATTGAGCTGGACGTTGCAGCTGTCAGCGCCAGGCGTTGCCCTTCCCGCACCGGCAGCTAGCGGCGTTGCGGCGCGGCAGGCCAAGGCCGGCGCACATCGTGAGTGTGTTTTTCCTGGCGCAACGCAAGGCTCCCACGATGGGCGGCATGCAACAGCCTTGTTCGATCGCGCAAGCCTCGCGGCGGGGGACATTGTCTCTGGCCCTGCACTGGTTACTGAGGCGCAGACCACAACGGTGGTGCCGCCGGGCTGGGTGGCACAATTTGTGGACGACGGCTCCATTGAGCTGACGCGTGGGGAACTGTCGTGACGTCATCGACTGAAACAATGGGCGGTGACGGTCGCGAGCCCCGGCAGGCGTTGCCGCTACAGACGCAACTCATGTGGGATCGGCTGCTTTCGATTGTCGAAGAGCAGGCGCAGGTTCTCATGCGCACTGCGTTTTCACCGGTGGTGCGCGAGGCGGGCGACCTGTCGGCGGGAGTATTCGATGTGCGCGGCCGAATGCTGGCCCAGGCAGTGACCGGAACGCCTGGCCACGTTAACGCGATGGCTGAATCGGTCGCCAAGTTTCTCGCGGTTGTTCCAGCCGACGACCTGGAAGCTGGTGATGCGCTGCTGACGAACGACCCTTGGGACGGCACGGGCCACTTGAATGACTTCACAGTAGTTAGCCCTGTGTTCCACAACGGTGAGTTGGTCGCGCTGTTTGCATCGACATCGCATATCGCGGACGTGGGTGGCCGTGGCTTTGGCCCGGATGCGAACGATCTGTTCGAAGAAGGCATGCGCATACCGATTGGCTATCTGTTTCGCGCCGGTGCTATCAATGCCGAGCTCATGCGTCTGTTACTGGCGAATGTTCGTGACCCAACGGCAGCCCAGGGCGATCTGTATTCTCTTGCGGCTTGCAACGACGCCGGTGCTCGCGCGTTAGTATCGATGCTGGGCGAATTCGGGCAGCGCAACCTTGAAGACCTTGGCGATGTCATCATTGAACGCAGCCGCGCCGCGATGGTGGATTGCATTCGCCAGGTGCCCAATGGGGTCTACAGCATGACGATGCTGACCGACGGTTACGATGAGGCGGTTCGGCTTGAGTGCACCCTGACGGTGGCGGATACGCGGATGACCCTCGACTACGCCGGCTCCTCCGCGGCCAGCGATAGGGGCGTTAACGTGCCACTGCCTTATACCCGCGCCTACTCGAGTTTTGGCATTCGCTGTGTGGTGGGTGGCGACATACCTAACAACGCAGGCTCGCTCTCCTGTATCGAAGTGACCGCCCCAGAAGGATGCATCGTCAATGCGTTGCCACCAGCCCCCGTATCGGCTCGGCACGCCATTGGCCAGCTGTTACCCGATGTGGTGCTTGGGGCGCTTGGCCAGGCATTGCCGGATGCGGTGCCGGCAGAAGGAGCATCCACCATCTGGAACCCGGTGCTACGCGGTCTGGGGCAAGACGACTTTGTAATCAACCCGATCTTCAATGGCGGTACCGGCGGACGACCGGGTCAGCACGGCTTGGCCGCGACCGCTTTTCCGTCGGGCGTGCGCACCACGCCCACAGAAATCAACGAAGCCACATCGCCACTGGTGATCTGGAAAAAAGCGTATCGGCAAGACTCGGGTGGCGATGGCGAGTTTCGAGGTGGCGATGGCCAGGATATCGAGATCACTCATCGCGAAGGCCGCGCGTTTGTGATCTCAACCATGTTTGATCGTATGCGCTTTGCTGCGCGTGGGCGCTTTGGTGGCGGCGACGGCGCGGCAGGGGTTTTGCAGGTCATAACCGGCCAGTCTGACACTGGCCTAGAGGAGGCGACCGATCTGCCAGGCAAGGGCAGGCATGTCGTGCCTGAGGGCGGTCGTTTGGTACTGCGGACCCCGGGTGGGGGCGGCTTAGGCTCCCCTTAGATGTCGGTAAAATAGCCATATTAATCAGCTCTTTACATGAGCTATTTAATCTATTCTGGAAGGCCGAGAACGCGCTTTGCAATGATGTTCAGCTGAATCTCGTTGGTGCCGCCGTAGATCGTCGTCGCCTTGGTTGATAGCCACTCGCGGGTGGCGTCGAGTTCGTCCTCCGCAAACGCATCACCCTCCCAGCCGAGGCCTTGCATACCCATGAATTGCCGCTTGAGATCGGCACTTCGCTGCTGTTGAGCGGCACCGATGTATTTGAAGATTGACGTAGTCGCACCTGGCGTACCAGCTTTGCTTTCTTCCACAGTTCGTCGCGCCGTCAGGGAGAACGCGGCGCTCGTCATATTGTGTTCCAGCAGGTTTCTGCGCACGGACGCATCGTTAATAGCGCCAGACTCCGTGGAGCCCAGATAGCGTTTGGCGATGTCGATCAATGCAGCGCCGGCTGGCCCGCGACGCACGCTGCCCCCCGTGGACAGGCCGCCGATGCCCGAGCGTTCGAACTGCAGCAAACGCTTGCCGACCGTCCAGCCTTTGTTGAGTTCTCCGATGAGGTCGTCTTTGGCGGCAATGGCGTTGTCCAGGAACGTCTCGCAAAACGGCGAGTTACCGCTGATGAGCTGGATGGGTTTGACCGTGACCCCATCCTGATCCATGGGCAATAGAACGAAGCTGATGCCTTCGTGTTTGACTGAGAAATCGGTTCGCACGAGCGCAAACATCCAGTCAGCGGTGCTGGCACCGGAGGTCCATATCTTCTGACCGTTGAGCAAGAAGTGGTCGCCCTTGTCGTCGGCGCGAGTACGAAGCGCTGCCAGATCAGAGCCGGCGCCGGGCTCGGAGTAACCCTGGCACCACTGTTTTCGCCCGGCAATGATGTCCGGCAGGTGCCGTTCTTTCTGCTCCTGAGTTCCGAGCTCGAGCAGGGTTGGGCCAATCATCGTCATGCCCATACCGGTCAGCGGAGTGCGGGCCTTGATGGCTGCCATCTCTTCGCTGAGCACCCTGGCCTGTGCGGAGCTTAGCCCGCCGCCGCCGTACTCGGTTGGCCACGTTGGGGCGGTGAAGCGCTTCTCGACGCAGGCTTCCAGCCACGCGGCGACGTCGGGCTCTAGCGTTATCTTGGTGCTACCGTTGGCGAGCTGACCGGGGCCGCGAGCGCCTGCCGGGCAATTCTCAGCCAGCCAGGCGCGAGTATCCTGTCGAAATTCGTTCAGTTCAGCTTGGCTCATCGTATCTCTCCCCTGATCTGCTGATTCGCCTGTCAGACTGCTCCGGTCCCCTAACCGGTTGTCTCCTAACGACCGTCCTAACGTATCCAGGACGCAGTCGACTCGACTATAGCAAAGCGAGTTTGCCTGGGGTTATATGTGGGGTTTGATTTCGCGAGCATTGCCCGTTGAGTAACCCAGATCTGCCCCCCGCGAGAAAACTGAGCGGAGGGGTAATGGCCGCCTTTGGTGTTGGCCAAATGGCAGAAGGCATCAAGAACCAGGCCTTCAACGTATTTCTTATCTATTACTACCAGCAGGTTCTCGGTCTATCGGGAACGTTGACGGGGCTCGCGCTGGCAATCGCCCTGGCGTTTGATGCGGTGAGCGATCCATTTGCTGGCCTTGTATCTGACAGAACGAGATCCAAATGGGGTCGGCGACACCCGTATATCGTCGCAGCGGCCATACCTTTGGGTCTAAGTTTTGTTGCGCTGTTCAATCCGCCGGAGAATATGGGCGATACCGGCTTGTTTCTGTGGCTGATGAGTTTCGCGATTCTGGTCCGTATCTCGCTGACCTTCTATCACGTTCCCCACCTGGCTTTGGGCGCGGAGATCGCCCAAGACTATCATCAGCGTTCGACGCTTTTCAGTTTCAGCTCGCTGGCGAGTATCGGCGCGATGTCGTTGGTGTCGGTGGTGGGCTTCCGCTATTTCTTTCCGACAACACCCGAGTTTGAGCCGGGCATCCTGAACAAGGCGGCCTATCTGGATTTCTCTATCGCCTTCGGCGCCGTCGCGGCCTTCGCGATTCTGTTGTGCGCCGCTGGCACGGCAGGTGAGATCAAACACCTTAAACCGCTGGCTGCTCAATCAGCCCTGACGCTGAAGAATTCCTGGGGTCAGTTTCGCTCGGTCTTCCGCAACAAAAACTTCATTGCGCTGTTTCTCGGGTTGGTTCTCGCCGCCATGTCGCTCACAGTAGAGCAGCAGCTCGGTGCCTACTCTGGCGTTCATTTTTGGGGTCTCACAACAGAACAGCTATCGCAATTGCCGCTCGCCACGCTGGCGGGATTGCTTCTGGGCACCGTTTTAGTTCCTGCCCTGACTCGCTGGCTGGACAAAAAACGAGCATTGATCATTCCGGCCGTTACTGCAGTGTTAATCGGCAATGTGGTGATCGTATCGCGTCTGCTCGAGTTGGGCTGGCTTCCGGCCAACGGTTCAGACGCGCTGATGAGCGTGCTCCTCATGCGAGCGTTTCTCGCCGCGCTCTGTTACCCCATTATCTTCGCCAGCCTCAATTCGATGTTTGCAGACGTTGCCGATGAGATGGAGCTGGAGTCCGGTGAGCGGCGGGAGGGGGTGATTTACGCCACCCGAAGCTTCAGCACCAAGGCGACCGCTTCGATCGGCGCCTTGCTGACGGGTGTGAGCCTCGATCTCATTGCATTTCCCAGCAATGCCGCCGTCGGTAGCGTTCCGGCAGATGTCGTTTGGCGGCTCGGGTTGATTGAGGGGCCCATTGCCAGCTCGGTCACCCTCACTGGCATCTTGCTGTACTGCTTCTACGGTTTGAACCGTGAGCGGCACACAGAGATTCGTCGGCAATTGCACCTGCGAGAGTCCGGTGGTGATTAGCCTTGCTGCTAACGGCCAGTAAAAACGGGTGGTCGTTTTTCCAGAAAACTCGCAACGCCTTCTTTGTGATCCTCGGTTTTAAACAGAGTGGCTAGCGAGCGCGTGACCCAGGCACCGGTATCGTCCAGGCGGTCATAGCGCAGGCGGCGTAAGCCCTCCTTCAGGTAGCGCAGCGCAAGCGGAGGGTTGGCCGCTATTCTTTCGGCCATCGCTCGTGCGTGGCTGGCGAGCTCGTCGTGTTTGACAACGTCACCCACAAGGCCAATTCGCTTGGCTTCCTCAGCATCGATTAGGTCGCCCGTGAACAGCAGCTCAGCTGCTTTAGACGGGCCGACGATATCGGGCAGACACAGAAAACCGCCAACATCACAGACCAACCCACGTTTTACGAACAGCTCGCCGAAGCGTGCTTTCTCAGATGCGATTCGGATGTCGCAGAATAGCGCCAGTTCCATGCCCCAACCAACGGCGGCGCCATTGACCGCAGCGATGACCGGCTTTTCGCATTCCAGCACCGCAGCAGCGGCTGGCGTTGGACCAGGTCTTACGTTGTGTGGTCTGCGCTCGGATGGATCGCCGGCCGCCATGATCTCGCGCACGTCGTCGCCGGAGCAGAAGGCCGGGTCTGCTCCGGTGATGATGACGCAACGAATGTCAGAATCTCGACTCGCCTGGTCAATGTGGCTTTTCAGCGCATCGTATGCCTCCCAGTTGAGTGCGTTACGCTGTTTGGGTCGATTCAGGCAAATCGTCGCGATGTGATCAGCTACGTTAATCGTGACAGTGTCTGAGGTGTTGGTTGCTTCGAACATGTCCAGGTGTCCCGTCTTGTTGGTTTTTGAGTGCGCTGTTGTCAGTGTCCCGCAACGGCTGCCGACGCGCAAAACATGGCTAATTCTGCCTGCGCAGCTCGCGAGTCAGGATGTGTTCTAAGGCGGCATCGCAATGTTCGGCGAGGTCGTTTATAACGGTTGCTCACCGGTAACTCCTGCCAGGACCTTGTTCGCCACGTGACCCGTCACCAGCCCCCCGAAACGCGCAAGCGGCAGATTCTTGATGCGGCAAGTGAGTGTTTTGCGCGAGCCGGTTACCAGGCTTCGAGGATGGAAGACATCGCGTCGCGATGCGGGCTCTCTAAGGGCGCGCTTTATCATCAATACGATAGCAAGAGCGCGATTGTTCAGGCTCTGGCGCAGCGTTGGGTTGAGCGGGCGGTGTCCGGGTTGTCGGAACAATCTGCTGATGCACCAGCTGATCTGAATGCCGCTCTTCAGCCGCAGTTGTTCGTCGTGTTGCTGGCGGAGTCTGCACGCCAACCCGAGCTAGCCAAGATGCTCGCCGACGGAATCGACTCAGTGACCCACGCGCTCGGGGAGCAACTTGCACCCGGACTGGAAAATCAGTGGGATGCGCTGGTGACACTGTTACTCGGCGTCATGGTGCGCTCTGCTGTTCAGGACTCAGGCGATGATGCTGGCCGTAGCAGTTCTGTGGCGAGTGATTCTGTGGCGAGTGTTTCTGTGGCGAGTATGGGCGAGCTGGTTAAAGCTCTGCGTTCAAACAGCAAGCCTCGATATCGGGTGCAGTACGTCGATTCGCGAGCTTAACGTGCCAGCCGAACCCACCAGTCGGTGCGCTCTGCATTGATCACTGACCCATGGTTCTACGCGAGCGCCGCATTAGCTGTACTGGTTCTTGGCGTGGCGAAAGGCGGCCTCGGCGGCGGCATCGGCGTTATTGGGGTGCCGCTCATGGCGCTCACCATTGGGCCGATACGCGCAGCGGCAATTCTGCTGCCGTTGTTGATGGTGATGGATGCGCTGGCGCTACGCCGATACTGGCGCCGCTGGCATAGCAACAGCCTGCGTATGATGCTGCCGGGAGCGCTCGCTGGCACCCTAATCGGGTGGCTCACTTTTGAGCTGTTTTCCGCTGATACGCTACGCGTTCTGATCGGTTCGATCGCGCTGTACTACGCGGGTGGCCACTTCCTGTCACGTGCTGGCAACAAGCCCGCTCGCACGGCTGGTTGGTTCGCCGGAACGGGTTGGGGCGCACTTGCCGGATTCACCAGCTTTGGGATTCATGCAGGCGGACCTCCAGCATATGCCTTCCTGCTGCCTCAGAAGCTTGATCGCACCACGTTTCAGGCAACCCTCATTGCGTTTTTCTTCCTGGTCAATTGGAGCAAGGTGCTGCCGTATCTGTTGTTGGGACAACTGGATGTCGCCAACCTTGCGACCTCTGCGGTGCTGTTACCGCTGGCACCACTTGGCGTGATGCTTGGTGGCTGGCTGCACACGCGGGTCAATGAGGCGGTGTTCTTTCATGTGGTGTACGCCTCGCTGTTGCTGGTGGGGGGCAAGTTGGTCTGGGATGGCCTGGGCCTCTAAGCACCGATTTCGAGGCCCGTAAGCGATCATTCACCAAAAAATGGAATTGGTTATAAAAAACCAGAGATAAGCAGCTTATTTGATCTAAATAGTGGCGATTTACCTCGGTTTTACCGATTCAATTGTCACCTTTTGTAACAAAACGTTGACCGGAGCGATTCGGCTGGCACACTTAGACCCTGATCTTTTATTCGGTTCGGCGGCACGAATATGCAGTACCTGCACGGATTTATCGCTTTGGTGTTCCTCGCGTTTGCGGCGGTTCACCTGACGGCGCCTGAACCTGTGTATTGGATATCTGTTTACGTGACCGGCGCTATTCTGACCGTACTCACCTTGAGCGACCGACTGACGCGATTGAGCGCCCGGGTGCTGGCATTGTTTGCAACCATTGCCATGTTCTTTTACTTCGCTGGCTTCTTCCGCCTCGCGCCTTATCTGTCCGGCGACTGGTACACCACGTTGCGCGGTCTTGACGCTATCGGCCTGCTGTTCGGTGCCTTTGCGATGATTTCGGTGTTGTCAGATTACAGTTGTCGCCTGAAAGCTCGCTGCGACGAAGCCCGTCGCACTCGACGCCGCGCCTTTTTCACGGCGCCTCGGCCGCTCGAACGCACCGCAGACTGATAGCCCGACGAGCGTCATTACAGAGCTGCTCGCCAGGAGATCCACTCGGTTGATCTCATCAAATCTCTTCTAAAGCTCCCGCGCGGGACTCGATCCAGCAAGTCTTTTCCAAGTCTTCTTGATGTTCTCCGGCGACGCGAGCCAGCTTTGTGTGCCTTTGTGTGTGCTTGGGGGCTCGTGGTTCTGAGCCATTTCACGCAGCGGAGGCGGCTTTGCGCACCGCCGGCATGACGTCCGTCAGGTAGGCGTCCAGGGCTTTCTCATCCCACGGCGCGCGCAGAGCGATGTTGATCTCCTGGGCTCCCGCGTCGATATATTCGCCGATCGTGTCGATAGCCTGCGCAGGCTCACCAATCAGTGCACCACCTGCAATCCTTGGCGCCATGTCGCCCCAGTCCCGCTTCAGCAGCGCATCCTGCTCGGAGCGAGCGCCTTTACTTGAGCTCAAGTTGAACAGCAGATTGACGCTGCGGCGGAGGCTCGAAGGCGCTCGATCAGCCTGCGCGCACCATTCATCCAGAACTCCGTTGAGCCGCTTGTACTCAGAGGGTGGCAGATAGGCTGCGTTCCAGCCGTCGGCGTGGTCGGCTGCGATCTTGAGAGTGCGCTTTTCGCCAACGCCGCCCACCCATATCGGCAAGCGTTTCTGAACAGGAGCCGGCAGGCATGAAGCATCGTCTACCTGGAAGTGGTGCCCGGAGAAGGTGGTGCGCTCTTCGGTGAGCATTCGTCGTACCACCGTGATCGCCTCTTCGAGCATGTCGAGACGAGTGCCGATATCGGGGAACGGATAGCCGTATGCGGTCGCTTCCCACACGTGCCAACCCGCGCCCATTCCCAACTCGAAGCGGCCATCACTGATGTGATCCAGAGTCGTGGCGGCTTTTGCGAGCATGGCAGGATTGCGATAACCGACGTAGAACACCAGGCAACCGAGGCGCGCATTGCGCGTTTCGGCCGCAAGCGCGCCCAATGTCGCCAGGGCTTCGAAATGGGGTTCGCTACCGCCTTTAGGGGGCGCCTCGTAGAAATGATCCCACGCCGATATCCAATCAACGCCGGCATCATCCAGTCGCCGCCAGATAGCGCGGAGGTCAGACATCGGCATGTTCTGTTGACCGACGTGTACTCCCAACGATAAAGCCATTTCTGATTCGCCTTTTTTGTTGTGTGTGCGTGCTCTGATTGAGCGTTGCCATAGGGTGCATTGATGCTGGCAAGCAAGCACTTGAGGATACCTCAGCGGCCGTTTAAGAACTCGCCTTGAAGGGCGTGTTATCCGCCCGGGAACTCAGATCCCGTCTGTGCTGTCCGCTCGGTATCCGAGCTTAAGCAGCGCGCGCAAACCCAGAAAGAATAGAAAACGCAGCCCCAATACCCAGCCGGCTGCGTACAGCGGCGCTTGGATATCGAAGCGCAGACACACTGCGAGCGCCATAGCCGTCACCATTGCCAGCATCAACAGGCGATTGGCCTCCACCCGTCGCCGGCTTGGCAGAACCCATGCATCCCAGGTGCGCATGATGCTGGCGAACAGACTGACCCAGAGCACCGTGCTGGCAACGAAGATAAGAGCCGATACGATGATCATGGCGACTCGCTCCGTTGGTCTTCTTCATCAGCTGCAGGCGCAGTGGTGCTGAGTGCTGTGCTGTCAGCGGTCCCCTGTTTGCGGTGAATGATCGAACCGGCGGCGGCATCGATACGCAGCATGTCGCCATTGGCAATGGCGCTCGTCGCCCCGGCAACATCGACGATACATGGCACGCCGTATTCGCGCGCGACAGTACCGGCATGGGACAGATAACTACCCACCTCAACGACAACAGCTGCTGCTGCCGGAAACAGCGGGGTCCACATCGGGTCCGTGTAAGGCGCTACCAGTATCTCACCAGGCTCGAGCCGCGTATCGGCACCGATCTGTCGAATCACTCGGGCCGGGCCTTCGGCAATGCCTGGGGATGCGCATAGTCCGGAAAGCGTTTCGCTGGCACCGTCGTTTTCCGCCAGCATGTTGATGGTCATGAGCGGTGGCCGACGGCTGCGCGCGAGGTGCTCGGCGCGTCGGCTTCGAATGATCGGTTCAACGTTTTCCCAGCGCCAGCTCGTATTCAGTAACTTCTCGATTTCGTGCCACTGCAGGAAAAATATGTCGTCGGGACACTTCAGCGCCCCGGACGCCAGCAGTTGTTGTTCGCGTTGCAGGATCTTGCTGCGCAGGGTGTCAAACAGAAGGATGTGATAGTGGCGGGTGTTTTCCCGTAGAGCGCTGAGGTCTCGGACTTCTTCGATCAGTGTATCAATCAGCCAGCGTTGCCAGCGGCGGTCCAGTTGCTGATGAAGTCGATCCATTGCCGCCAGCTGCTCTCCATGCAGCTCGCGCACCTCGCCACGATTCGCCATGAAGGTTCGCACCATCGCCAGCACGGGCGCTGGATCTTCCCGCCAGCGAGGTGACATGAGCTCAACTTCACCGGTGCAGCGATGACCGAAGCGGGCGATAAACACATCGAGTGCCTCCTCGAACGCGGTGCCGTGCAAGGCTCGGGCAAGCTGAGCATGCTCCGAGCTTTGCGGTGCTGCAGAAAGGGCAGCGCTGACCTCGACTGATGCGCTCGCGACGTTGGCCAGGTGGCGGATGCCATCGACCAGTTCGCGCGATATGAGGTCTTCACCGGCCTGTGTGAGGAGGGCGAGATCTTTGTCTGCATCAACAAGCCCGGGCGCAAAGCGCTGGAGCAGTGATTTCAGCCAGGCGGTGTAGAGGAAGTAGCGGCCCGCTGCCACGTTGGCCTGGAGCACGCGTAGCCCGATGCGTCGGAACGGCGAGCCGCCAAGGAAGAGTTTTCGCAACACCATAGGAGCATTGTTTCGCCCCGACAGACGCAAGCGCTCCGCGAGCTGGGCGAATGCTTCGAACTGAATGCTGGCGATACGGCGTGCGCGCTGAGCAAAGATGCCCCAGACGGGATAACTAACGAGGGCGACCAACGCGAGAAGAATGGCCTTAGGCCAGTGAATTGTGGGTGGTGATGGCCGTCGCAGGAGTAGCACATCGGTCCATTCATCTTTGCTCAACCGGAACGGCAATAGGGTTCTGGCAAGCTTGCCGTTCAGATAGAGACGGCCATCGATGAAGCGAGCAAAGCCGGGAATTACCTGGCGAAACAAGTCTACGGAGAGCGGTGACATCGGCTGGGTAAAGTTCTCGACGATGGGTTTGAAGATCACCCATTCGCCATCGATTGGCTCTTTTGCCGAATCAACGATAGTGAACGGTCTGCTTTGTAGCGCATGCAACGCGCCGTCTGCGTCGATCGCCCATTCGACATCCTGGGGAGAGCCGAACAGCTCGCCACAGCGTTGGGTCAGCGCCCAGACCGACTCCGCCTGGGCATCATCCAGGCTTCTAGCGCTCTTGCGACTGGTCGGTACTGATTGCAGGCGCGTACCCGCAAAACCGTCACTGCTGATTTGCCAGTCTTTGCGTGCGGTATGGCAGGCGACCAGCTTGCCGGATGGATTCACCTCGAAACGATCGGGTGTCACTCGGCCGTCGACCACCGCGGCGCCGAGCCCCCAGCTGCTCTCGATAATGGCGTTGCTGGTGACGCCCGTTGGATCCCGACCAAAGCATAGGCCGCTAACAACTGGCTCGATGAGGGTCTGCACGATGACCGCCATGTCTGGGCTCTCAGTCAGTCCCATGCGCGCGCGATAGTCCGCCGACTTATCGATGGACTGCCAGACCTTGAGTACGGACTGGCAGAGCGTATCTCTGGTGACGAAATACAACGTATCGTGTTGGCCGGCGTAACTTGTTGTTGCGTGATTCGCAGCGCCGCGCTCTCCATCCTCGCCGCGCTCTCCATCTTCGCCGCAGGCGCTACTCCGAACGGCGACCTGGGCGTTGCTCGGGAAGTGATCATCGAAAGCGAGTAGGAGGTGGCGCTCGAGCTCCTTGGAATCTGACCCGCGGAAGTGTCGATATGCGCTGCAGGTGAGTACAAAGCCGTCGGGAACGGGCAAGTCATTGGCTGTCAGAACGGCAAGTCGCCAGGCCTTCTCACCGTATTCAGACCTGGCCCATTGGTCAGCGCCAACGTTGTCAGGCGCAGATTTGCTGCCAGTCGCGCAGTCGCTCAGATTGACGATGAAGGGGTTCACAAGCGCAGTGTAGACGCGCGCTGTGGTGGGCGCACGCCGTCACTGCGTTATCAGGTCTGCTCTGCCAGGCCGGTGCTTGCCTTGTCGTTGCGCACACGTTTCTTCAGTTTGCCCCACAGGTTCTTCGCCTGATGGGGCAGAGCGAGCATCGCGGGAGTGGCAACCAGCGTCAGCAGGGTCGCAAACGACAGACCAGAGACGATTGCCTGAGATAGTGGCTCCCAGAACATCGACATCGAACTCGCAAAGGTCACCTTGCGAGCAACAAGATCGATACTGATGTTGCTGGCTAGCGGCAACAACCCAAGCACGGTAGTAGCGGTTGTCAGCATCACCGGCCGCAGGCGCTGAGCACCAGTGCGTACGATGAGGTTGATGTAATCCAGCTCCGGGTGCTCCCGACGCAAGTGGTTATACGTGTCGATCAGAACAATGTTGTTGTTCACCACGATGCCAGCTAGCGCCACGATGCCGACACCGGTCAGCACCGAGCTGAAGGGGTTGCCGGTTATGAGCAAGCCAATGAGAACGCCCGCGGTGGATAGAACGACAGCAAACAGGATCAAAGCGGCTTGATAGAAGCTGTTGAACTGCGTAACCAGCAGTACAAACATGAGTAGCAACGAGAACATGAACGCGTTCGCGACGAAGGCGGCTGACTCCTCCTGTTCTTCATTGGCGCCGCGGAATTTCACTTCGATCCGAGGATCGAATTCCTGGGTGTCCAGCCAGGCCTGAATCTCTTTGACCTTGGTATCCGCGAGTACATCCGGCGCCACGGCTGCGCGCAGCCGCTTGACTGGCGTGCCGTCCACTCGCTGAATGGTGTCCACTCGCTGCACGGCTTTGCGCGTGACGAAATTGCTAATCGGCACGAAGCCCTGGCGTGTGCCAATGCGCAGATCGGCGAGGGCCTCTATGCCTCGGTAGTCTTCGGGATAGCGAACGCGAATATCGACCGCATCGTCCGCATCGTCGGGGCGGTACTCGCCCACCTTCGCACCATTCGTGACCAGCTGGACCGCAACACCAACCTGGGTGACGTCTGCGCCGAACAGGGCCGCCTGAGCCCGATCCACCACCAGTTCCCACTCGACGCCCGGCGCACTGAGCGTATCGTCTATGTCCCGAAGCCCCTCGACCTCATTCTCCATGAAGTCACGGACCCGACGCATGGCGGGCTCGAGCAATTCCTTGTGCACGGAGGAGAACTCGATCTGGATCGGCTTGCCGACTGGTGGCCCCATTTCCATTTCCTGGACGTCCACTTCGATGCCGGGGATCTTGGTCACCCGGTTACGAAACTCCTCCAGAATCTCGTAGCCCGTCAGCTCCCTCGCGCTTTGCTCGGTCATCTCGAAGAAGACCTGGCCAACCTCATCGGTTGCGCCGCGCAGGTTGCGTCCTGACAGAAACGAGTACGCGTTGATGCCAAGGATGCCGGGGATGTCGATGGCCTGCTGCTCAACCTGGAGCACGAGATCGCGCGTTTCATCAGGCGAAAGATTGCCGCGGGCTCGAACGGTGGCGATGGCGAACTGCGGGTCGGAGTCTGAGAAGAACACCTGGCCTTTGCCGAATTCGCCGTAAGCCCAGAACGAGGTGAATAGCGCGGCAACCGTAATGGCCATCGTCACGAGAGCGTAGCGCGCGGCAATCGACAGAACCTTCGCGTACACACCGGTCAGGCTATTGAGTTTGGTCGGATCGCCGTTCTCGAGCTGTTCGAGTGTGCGTTGGGATTTGGCATCCCGGGTGCCGGCCTTGCCGAACAGCGCGCCCAGTGCAGGGCCGAAAACGAGGGCATAGAGAAGCGATCCGGCCAATACCGTGAACACGGTGATCGGTAGAAAGCTCATGAATTTGCCCGGCACGCCCGGCCAGAACATCAGCGGCAGGAATGCCGCGAGCGTGGTGGCAATGGATGCGGTGACAGGCCAGAACATGCGCTTCGCGGCCATGGCATAGGCGGCGCGCTTGTCGAAGCCCTCCATCATCTTTCGATCGGCGTACTCGGTTACCACAATCGCGCCGTCGATTAGCATGCCCAGCCCCAGCAACATGCCGAACATCACCATGAAGTTGAACGTGAAGTCGAGCCAGGCAATGAAGATCAGTGCGAACAGGAATGACACTGGAATGCCCAGACCAACAATGATCCCGCTGCGCAGCCCCATGGCGGCAACCACAACGACCATCACCAACGCGAGCGCGGTGAGAATATTGCCTTCGAGCTCATGCACCTGGGATTGTGCGAAAGGCGCCTGATCCTGAGAAAAGAAGATGCTGACTTTGTTGGGCAGCGTCTCTTCGAAGCGGGCAACGAGGGCACGGATGGCGTCGTTGTTGTCGATGAGGTTGGCGTTGGTGCGCTTCTTGATGTCGATTGTGATGGTGTCATTGCCATTCACCCGTGCGTAGCCCGAGCGGTCTTTAAACGTGCGCCGGACACTGGCCAGATCACCTAACGTCACGACGGCATCCGCGCTCGCTCGAATGGGCAGATCGAACAGATCGCTTGGCGTTTCGATGACGGAAGGCACTTTGACTGAGAAGCGTCCCTCGCTGCCTTGCACGGCGCCGGCCGCGATGAGCCGGTTGTTGCGTAGAACCGTGTTGATCAGCTCTTCTGTTGAGACCGCATAGGACTCCAGAGCGGACGGATCGATAATCGCCTCGAGGAGGTCTTCCCGAGCGCCTTCGAGATCAGCGCTCAATACAGACGGAATAGTTTCGATCTGATCGCGCAGATCGATGGCAATGTTGTACAGCATGCGCTCGGGCACGCCTTCGCCCACCAGATTCACCTGAATGGATGGAAAGTCGTCCGTCGACAGTTCACGCACAATCGGCTCTTCCGCGGTGCTCGGGAGCTCCGATTTCGCTCGATCCACCACTTCGCGAAGGTCAATCCCGGCCTGATCCACGGATTGCTCGACGTCCATCTCAATGAACAGGTTAGCGTAGCCTTGAGAGGCGTAAGAGGTGACTTCGTCAACGCCCTCAAGGCCCCGGATCTCAAGCTCCATCGGCATGACGAGAAGGCGTTCGGCGTCTTCTGGTGAGATTCCTTCGTGGTACAGGCTCACCATGAAGAAGGGCACTTCGATGTTGGGTTCGTTCTCAATAGGGATCGAGCAACGGGCCGTGAGGCCGGCAAGGATGACCATCACCATAATCAGCATGGTGGTACGTAGACGATTGGTTGCCGCGTCGATCAGGGCGTTCATGACGCATCACTCATCGCGTTGGCCGCGCCAAGCGGTTTGCTGACCGCAGCGCCGGACAGCGCACTGCCGGTGTCATTGTCATCGGAGCCCGGTGAGGCCACGGGCATATCGCCTTCGAAGACGGGCTCGACCTGCTCGCCAGTGACAACAAAGTCCTGGCCGACGGTGATGACGGTTGCGATTGAGGGCAGGCCGGATACCCACATGCCGCTACCCGATTCGCGAACGATCTCTACCGGCACAAAACGCACGACGTTATCCGCATCCAGGATTTTTACACCAAACTCACCGGCATCGTTGAGCGAAAGGATCGACGGGCTGATGCGGTGTGCGAGTTGATTGTTCAGCACCACGCTTATCTCGGCCGTTAGACCGCTGCGGATAGCGTAGTCCGGGTTAGGCACTTCCACCTCGATCGCGTAGGTGCGGGTAGCCTGATCCGACTGCTGGCCAATGAAACTGACCTGGCCGCTGATGCTCTGGCCGTTAGCGAGCACGCCGTTGGCTTGCACGCCCGGTTTGATGTTGCCGACGAGGCTTTCCTGCACGCGGCCGACAAGCAGCATGGGGTCGAGATCCACGATGTCCGCGCAGGCGGTGCCGGTTTGAGCAAAGTCACCAATATCCATGCCGATGTTCTCGACGAAACCGTCGAAAGGCGCGCGCACGTAGGTCTTGGCCATATCCAGGTTAGCCCGGGCCAGTTGGGCTTCAGCGCTAGCGAGACGTGCTTTCGCCTGGGCGACGATCGTGTCGGACACCAGGCCGCGGCCACTCAGCTCGACGGTGCCGGTGTACTCGAGCTGGGCCTGGTTTACCGCCTCCTTGGATTCGCTGATGCGGGCACTGCGATCATCCACCGACAGTCTGCAAAGCAGGTCGCCTCGACTGACGCGATCACCGCGCTCGATAGGGCGGTCGATGACTCGGCCGGTGGTCTCTGCGCGCACCGTTACCGTGCGCTTGCTATCGGTCCGGCCCCGGATGGCAAGCTCTACGGGCTGCAGGGATGCTTGCATGAGTTGAGCGCGTACACGGGCCGGGGCTTTATCTTCGACCCGGGCACTTCGCTCGGCATTTTGCTGGGCAATCGTGGTGGCGTTGCTCGACTGATCATCGTCGCCGCCCAGACCTGAGGCCAGCCACAGCACGAGGGCCAGGGCGATAATCGCCGCGGTGATATAGGTTCCACGCATGACAGGGCCGAAATGTGATACGAAAGGTAACACAATGCTACCACAGCAGCGTTGTGCGAACGATGTCCATCGCCTTTTCTGGCAACGTTTGTACGGTTGCGCCTGAGTTTGAGCTTGAGCCGCCTGAACGCGTGACTCGAGTGGCGAGTGACACAGTCAATAATAGCGTGTGCTGGCGCAATTGAATGTGAAGCTGTACGAGAGGAAAGCTGGTAGCAAACGGCCCGGTAGAAGGGCCGTTGGGCTAAGCGCAGCGGTATTAAGCGGCTGTATCTGGCGGCTGTATCAGGCGGGACGGCGACACCGCGCTTTCAGTTTGCGCTAGTCATTCGTTCCCGCTTGATGAGCTCGCCAGCCGTTCAGCGCAATGCTAGGCACTCATGGAGGGTCGATCAGCCAGTCGGTCGTACCAGGCTTTGAGATTGGCCAGGTTCGGATCGAAGGGCTGGCCGACGCTGGCGCCAAACGTCAGGAAGCAGTGGAGCAGGACGTCCGCCATCGTAATTGAGTCACCGGCAATAAAGTCGGTTTTGCCCATCAGGCCGTCGAGCCATGCAAGCTTTTCCTGCACGAGCTTCTTCAGGCCGTCAGCTGCCTCCGGAAGGACGGTGATGCGGGGCTGAAACAACGGCAAACCTTCGCTGTAGCGAAAACCGTTGGCCATCGGCTCGACGATGTATAGATCGATACGACGGGTCCACATCCGGGTCGCGGCACGCTGTTCTGGCGTATCTCCAATCAGAGTGGGGCCATCCATGACTTCATCCAGGTATTCGCAGATGGCTGTGATTTCTGTGATGAAGCTGCCGTCGTCCAGCTCGAGCGCTGGTGTGGAGCCTACCGGGTTGCGCTTCATGTGCGCTTCCTGGCGGTTTTCTCCGGCCATGATGTCAACATCGACCATATCCAGCTTGCCGCCTTTCTCGGCGACAAATGTTCGTACTACCTGTGGGTTTGGCCCAACCGAGTTGTAGAGTTTCATTGCGATCTCCCCTTGAGAATTCTGTTTGTTCCTAGCCTCGCATCAGGCCGATAAGTGAGCGCGGACTGTCTTCGTTGGTCGTCCGCCATCTGTCCTGATTGTGCCGGTAGGTCGCCGCTAGTGCACGTGCCAAGCTCACCCTCTGCGCTTAAACCCGGTGCGTGATGCCTTTGTCGCGCGGTTTGCCTACAGGGCTACCACTGGCCGATGTTCTCCATGCTTTTCCATGGCTCACAGGGCTCCAAAGCGTCGCCGCTCTGGAGCAGTTCGATGGAAATGCCATCAGGAGAGCGTACGAACGCCATATGGCCATCGCGCGGTGGCCGATTGATGGTGACACCGCCATCCTGCAGCCGCTGGCAGGTCGCGTAGATGTCATCGACTGCGTAGGCAAGATGACCAAAATTTCTGCCGCCATCGTATTCCTCGGGATCCCAGTTGTGCGTGAGCTCAACCTGGGCGCTGCTGTCTCCGGGAGCGGCGAGAAAAACCAGCGTGAAGCGGCCAGCATCGCTGTCGTAGCGGCGCAGTTCCTCCAGACCCAGCTTGTTGCAGTAGAAATCGAGCGATGCATCGATATCGGTGACGCGAACCATGGTGTGCAGATATTTCATGCGTGTGTTGGCCTTGATTAGGATTGGATGCTGATCGGATGCGGCAAGCATAACGGGGTGAGCCGGGTGTGAGAAATGGTTGAGAACGGCTGAGGGAGGGCGAATGGCTGAGGTGCGCGCATTGGCTTGTGCTGCCATTACGCTGTCGCTACGTCCGGGATTTAGCGCGCGTTGAAAGATGGCCAGGCTGCGGAGCGGTATAGGGGACGGGCGCTCTCGCGCATTGGCTCGAACAACGCGATGCGCTGGTTCAGCCATTACGCTGCCGCTACGTCCGGGGTTTGGCGCGCGTTGAAAGATGACCAGGCTGCTTCGCAGCCTGGTCATCTTTCAACGCTAAAAAAACCCCGCGGTTGCGGGGTATCGAGCGGGCTGGCCTAAATTGATGATTGAGCAGCCTGTCGGAGAGAAGAGTGATTTTGCTGGCGTCGAGTCAAACGCCGTCGATCACTCCTCGGGGATGAGTTCACATGAATACGCTAAAGCACGATCCAGGACGCGACGCTGGCCAAGATGGCAGCAAAACCACACATCAGGAGAAGGGTCTCCTGCGCGGTGAGTTCGTCTGAATCGTGCGACGCAGCGTGTGATATCGCCTGGCTTTGGGGCGCCATACGCTGCGGCGGTTGTCGTCGATTGATTGTGCTGTTCACGATTGGCTCTCGTCTTTCCGTGTCTATCGCTGTTGGTCTCTTTGGCCGAAATGACCGAATCTCTTCACCAGTTGCTAACTAGCTAGTTCCGATTGGACCGCTCCGTTTAGCGCTAGTTCAAACTGTTCGTTGGCAAGTACGTTACTCGCCGTAGCTGCAGTTGGCGTGTAGAGAGAGTGGAGGAATGCTGGAGGGTGGGGCAGACGTGAACTGCTTGTTCATCGTGTCTGCCAAGTCGACTCGGGAGGGTTAGGGCTTTTTGCGATTGAGGGCGAGGAGCTCAGCGCGTCGTTTCTCAATCAGGCTGCAATAGGCCTTGGCGATGCACGTTGGCAGGGGCCTATCATCGCGAAGCCGCGCTCGGAAAGCCGCTTCGAGTCGCGATACCTCGTGCGCCATGAGTTGTTCGTCCTGAGCTTTGTCAGAGGCTGAGCTCCAGGAGCTGTCAGTTGGTGCGTTCATCGCGGTTGCCATCCTGTCTACCTGCCTGCGCTCACCGATTGCGCAGCTGCGTACCCTTCCACAACATACTCGCCCTGCGAGCCGGAACTGTTCGGATTCTGTAAAACTCATTGCTCGCTATGTAATGTCGAAAGCCGATGCTTGATTGTTAGCCCGTCACCAGCAGTGATGTCGGACGTGATCTGGCTGGATATCGGCGCGCCGCCGGGTCGTTGGTACACTGAGCCGGCTGCAGCTGCTTGCGGAAGCGGCTTATAGCCCACGTTGTTACATAGGAGATGAACATGCGCGCGATTGTCGGATACGGAAAAACTCAGCTGCAACGGCGCTGGGTTCGACCGCTGCGGCCCCTCGGCTTCGCTGCGTTGCTTCTGGCGACGACGGGCTGCGTTGTTAATCCACTCACTGGCGAGCAGGAAATTGGTTGGATATCCGTTCCCCAGCAGGTAGCCATTGGTGAGCAGCACTACGTGCCCGCTCAGCAGATGCAAGGTGGCCAGTACTCGGTTGATCCGGCGCTCAGCCAATACGTCAATCGTGTGGGCCAACGGCTAGCTCAACAGTCGCCGCTGGATTTGCCTTACGAGTTTGTGGTGCTTAACAACTCGGTGCCGAATGCCTGGGCGATGCCTGGTGGCAAAATCGCCATCAACCGTGGCCTTTTGGTTGAACTGTCGAGTGAGGCGGAGCTGGCGGCGGTTCTTGGTCATGAGATCGCTCATGCCGCAGGCAGGCATGGCGCGAAAGCTCAGGAGCGCGGGACGGTGCTGCAGGTCGCTTTGATGGCGGCGGCGATAGGGGCGAGTAATACCGAGTATGCGGGAGCCGTGGTCGGTGCAGGCCAGGTAGCAGCCGGGTTGGTGACAACAAAAAACGGCCGTAATGCCGAGCGGGAAGCGGATTTCTACGGCACTCGCTTTATGGCGGAAGCAGGTTATGACCCTGCAGCGGCGGTGACCCTGCAGGAAACGTTCGTGCGTTTGTCGGAAGGCCGGCAAAGCAATTGGCTGGAAGGGTTGTTCGCCACGCACCCACCGTCCCAGGAGCGTGTTGAAAACAATCGTGGGCTGGCCGCTGAGCTGCGCACCGAGTTTCCGAATGCGCGGGAGCGAGGCACTCGTGAGTATCAAAGGGTAATGGCGCCGACTCTCGCTGCCCGAAGCGCCTATGAGGCGTATGACGAAGCACGTGCGCTGTTTGCGGGCGGCAACATGGACGGCGCGCTGGAAAAAGTCGCGATCGCACTGGCGGCTCGGCCGGAGGAGCCACGCTTCCATGCTCTGCGCGGGGACATTCGTCGCAAGCAGGGGCGTTTTGATGATGCCAGGACGAACTACGATCGAGCGATTGCCAGAGATGACGGCTACTTCGCTGACTTCCTTGGCCGGGGCATCGTGACCCGGCAGTTGGGCAATGCGGGGCAGGCTAAGCAGGATCTGAATCGAAGTGTTGGGCTGTTGCCCACGGCCATCGCCTACAACGAGCTTGGCAAGATCGCGGAGAGCGAGGGTAATCAGGATGAAGCCGTGCGCTACTACGCAGCCGCTGCTGAGTCCGGCGGTGAGGCGGGTCAGACGGCGTTGACCTCGCTGGTTCGGCTCGATCTGCCCAGACGACCTGCGCAGTATGTGGTCGCGGGGGTGCGCAGCGACGCAGGTCGGCCGGTTCTCGTTGTACAGAATCGAACTCCGGCTGCGGTAAAAAATGTGCTTGTGAACTACGAGTTGGTATGGGCAGACGGCAAAGTGACGCGCGATCAGACTCGTTTGACAGCGCTTGGTGCTAACTCCGGGGCGCAGGTTGCGCTACCGGCGCGGGAAGGCGTGCCGCTGAGCAGTGGGCGAGCAGAGACAGCGGCTGCGCAGATGCAGTAGCTCCGATTGCTGCTGCGAACTCTCCCGACGCCTACGAGTTACTACGCATAGCGCAGAGCGATGGATTCGCTACGCTGCGACAATGCATGACCGTAGGCAACGACCGCGACAGCCGATCCTCTCTCCAGGCGCTCCGTACAACCCCGGATCGCAGTTGCCGTTCTACCTTATTCCAACGGGTTGCATGATCGGCGTGGGTTGGCTTGCCAGTTTGAACGGTTATGCCATCGATGCATCTCTTGTCTGCGTAGCACTGTTTGCTGGCGTCGGCATTGCCCTGTTGCGTGTTCGTTTGGGCGAGCGACTGTGCAGGCAATTTGTTGATCCGGGGCTGATTGCATTTGCGCTGTCAGCCTCGGCCATGCTGCTCGGTGTGGAGTTCGACCTTGGGCCCCGTGGACTCGCGGTATTGGCCAGCTGGTGTGTCACCACACCCTGGAGCGCCGTTGATGCGGTGCTGGCTAAAGTGGTCCTCTTGCCAACCATGCATGCACTCATGTTGGCTGTTTGTGTTGCACACATGCTTTTCGCAACCCCAACTGAAGCAGGTGGCGCTGGCGATCGTGGGGCACAAAATCATCACTGGTGGCGCCGCTGTCAGCGCTGCGCTCTCGTTTTGCTAACGTTACCGGCGGTACTGCTCGCAACCGATTTTCTGGTGCTGGGCGGTGACAGGCTGGCGCCGACCAGCGCGAATCAAGGCGACTGGCTGTCCGTTGTGATGGTGCTGATGATGGCGATCGCGATGTCCGTTTGCAGCGTTGCGATACAACACGTTCTGCCAGTTCGCCGAGCCTGATAGGCGGGGCTTGCGTGTTGCTGTCGCCGTGGGTTTGCGCTGTTCAGGAAATAACGCCGTCGTGGCGAAGTGCATCGATATCTGATTCTGTGAATCCGAGTTCCTGAAGGATCTGCTCCGAGTGCTCCCCGACATCGGGTGCGCGAGTAACTGGTTCTCGACTGAGCCCATCCACATTCACTGGGTGATCGATCACCGGTGGCACACTGGGGTCGGGCGAGGGTCTGAGTAGCTGGGCAGCTTGAACCTGTGGATCGCTGGGCAAGTCGTCCAGCCTCGATACGAGCATGAGCGGTATGTCGTTGTCAGCGGCCAACGCCATCCATTCGTGAGCAGGACGGCCTCGGAAGACGTCACGCAGCGCAGCCTCGATTACCTCTGGTGCCGTCGTCTCCAGATTGTGCGCGATTGTCTCGAGACCGAGCAGCGTCAGCAATTTGAAGAACAGCTCCGGCGTGCGAATCATCGTGATCTGCACATGCCTGCCGTCCGCGCTGGGATACAGCGTTCGGTGTGGCGTTACCGCGGCAGGGGGGATGTCTGAACCGACGAAGCTGGCGGCGGCCAGACAGCTGGCGGCCCATAGGCCGTTTGCGAGTAGTGAGGTGTGCACATGGCTGCCTTCGCCGGTTCGCTCACGCTTGAGCAGTGCGGTGACGATACTTGCGTAGAGCGTGACGGCGGTGGGATGGTCGCCCATGCCGGGTACCGATTGCGCTGGATCTGCACCGACAGCGCGAACCTGGTCCATGAGCCCGGTTCGGCTCCAGTAAGCCACCAGATCAAAACCTTCCATGTCTTTGTCCGGGCCCGCCTCGCCGTACGCGCTCAGCGATGCGTAAATCATGGACGGGTTGAGTGGCTGCAGATCTTCGTAGCTCGTTGAAAAGCGGCGTCTGACGGGAAACGGTTGATTCGTGACGTAGACGTCGCAGCGCGCAACCAGCGAGCGCAGAATGGCCTGGCCCTTCTCGGTTTTGAGATTGAGCGTTAGTGATTCCTTGTTGCGAGCGTCCATCTGCCATGTGTAGTTGTGATCGCTGTCGGGCATGTGCGGCATCGATGCCAACCAGCGGTATTCATCGCCTGGGCCGGGTACTTCCACCTTGATGACGCGCGCGCCGTAGTCGGCGAGCATCGTTGTCGCAACGGGCCCCGCAATCCAGGTGCCTACATCAAGTACCAGCAGGTCGCTGAATAGCCCATCACCTTTTGGGCTCGAGTCTTCCTGAGCATTCGGCCCCAGTTCATTCGTCACGCTTCGATCTCCAGGTTCACCGATAAAGCCAAGCCACCGTCTCATCCAGTCTCATCCAGCGCTGCTTCGACAAGCTGTCTCACCGAGTCAGCGTGTCTTGTCGTCTGACTTGGCTGCAAGGCTGGTGGCTGATGAGACGATCGAGTATCGCGTAATAGGTTTTGCGTGCAAACGTCCGGTGAGCCGAGCGCGCGCAGCTCAGCGGGATAACATCGACTTCGGCACGCTGGCAAAGCGCTGACCACTGCTGTCTTTGTGCCACTGCAACGCCAGTGCACTCAGAGTTTGCTCAAGCTCGTCCGGGTCACACTCGAATTGCTTGCAGAGCTCCGCTTCGTTGAGCACCGCCATTGTGCTGGCGCGACGTGTTCTGCTTCGGTGCAGTTTCCGCAGGCGAAAGCTTGGAGGGCTTGGTAACACGGCGGCGATCCTCAGTCGGCCGAATACTGTATAAATATACAGCCTTTGAAGCAAGCTCCCCGACTCGCTTTCATGCGTTCGAACCCTGAGCGATCTTGGTCCGTAGCCTGCAACGCAGGCATACTGACCGCTTAAACACCCTGGGGAGGATGTGCCACATCCGCTGCTGATGGTTTTGCGCAAGTGCTGCAAACACCGTCTTAGCGGCGAGGTTTGGCCGGTTCAGATGACGATATTGCTTTACGACCACCCACTGTCGCCCTACGGGCAGAAAGTGAAGATTGCGCTGCTCGAGAAGGGCATCGGTTTTGAAACTCAGCTGCCAGGGGACCTGGGTAGCGGTGCGCGCGCAGCTGACTTCGCGAGCGCCAGCCCGCGTGGCGAGGTGCCGGCGCTGGTAGACGGTGACGTCACCATTTTTGATTCCAGCATCATCCTGGAATACATCGCGGACCGTTGGCCGGAGCCGGCCCTGCTACCAGAAGATCCCGCCGAGCGCGCTCGAGTGCGAATGCTCGAAGATGCGATGGATACGCATGTCGAAGCCATTAGTTGGGGCTTGTCCGAGATTCGTAATTTTGGTCGCGCTGACGGCGAATTGGCAAAAAGCATAGAAGCCGCGGCGGCTGATCAGATTGCGTCGTGGTACCGCTGGCTGGACAGTGAATTGGGTGAGCGACCGTACTTCAACGGCTCAGCTTTCGGCTGGGGTGATCTATGTGTGGCACCGTTTGTTAATGGGCTGGTCGGCTTTGGGTTTGTTCCCGACGGGCGGCTCGGTGCATGGCTTGCGATGGTTAACGAGCGCGACAGTGTCGCGCAGGTGACCGAAGCGGCGAAATCGTTAGCATTCGGTTCGGCGATAAGCCTTGATGCTGTTCGTGAATTGCTGGAATCCGGTCAATTCAAGCGGGAATACCGGGATCATCGCCTGGAGTGGATGATTGCAAGTGGTGGGCTCGATGTGGTGTTGACCGGGCTCGACAAAGGCAACATCCGGTTTAACGAACCCTTCGCCACTGACCATTGAGCCGACGCTTATGGATGCTCTCCAGCTGCTTGTTGCCGGCGTCTCCCAGGGGTGCGTCTACGGACTGATCGCGCTCGGTTTTGTGTTGATCTACAAGGCCACGGAAGTCGTCAACTTCGCCCAGGGCGAGCTGATGATGATCGGCGCGTTCATTGCCTACACCTTCATCAACATTCTCGCCTGGCCTTACTTCTATGGGGTGCTCGCCACGTTGTTGTCCATGGCGGTAATCGGCGTTGTGCTCGAGCGTCTTCTGATTCGGCCGATGCTGGGTGAGCCCCCTTTCGCGGTGCTCATGCTGACGATTGGCCTGGGCTTTCTGTTGCGGGCGGTCGCCGGCGCGATTTGGGGCGCCGAGCCGAAGACGCTGTCGACGCCCTATGCCTCAGACGTGCTGCAACTGGGCGAGATTATCGTGGGCTACGGAAACCTGGCGATTGTCCTCGGTACCGGCGTGCTGTGCCTGGCGCTGTTTCTGTTCTTTCGCTATTCCCGGCTTGGCATCGCGATGCAGGCGGCCTCACAAAACCAGTTGGCTGCCGTGTATTCGGGTATTCCGGTGGCGAGGCTGGTTACGGGCGTCTGGGCGGTCTCTGCGTTGATTGCGGCGATTGCTGGTGTGCTCGTCGCTCCGGTATCGCTCATCGATCCGCAGATTGGATTCATTGGCGTGAAGGCGTTTGCCGCGGCGATTGTCGGTGGTTTCGGCTCACTGCCTGGTGCCATGGTGGGCGGCTTGCTAATCGGCATTGCGGAACAGTTTGCCGGGCTTTACCTGCCGCCGGGCTTCTCGGATGTGACGGCCTATATCATTTTGCTGGTGATGTTGTTCGTTCGACCCCAGGGCATTTTTGCCAGCATGATGCAGAAGAAAGTCTGAGATGCGCTTCCTTAAGAAAACCCGTTACGAGCAGGACATCGCACTGCTGGAACACAATGGCCAGCGCTTCTGGTATGGCCTGCTTCTACTGCTGGTTCTGGGCGCGCCGTTTCTCATCGATGGTTTCTACTTGGGTGAGCTGTCACTCGTCGCGATCTACGCAATCGCCGGCTGCGGCCTGATGCTGCTGGTTGGCTTTACCGGCCAGGTCAGCCTCGGCCATGCGGCCTTTCTCGCGATCGGCGCTTACTGCCACACGTGGTGTCTGGGAGCGGGTGTGCCGTTGCTGCCATCGTTACTCATTGCGATGTCACTGTCCGCCGCTGCCGGAATGATTGTGGCGCTGCCAGCGTTGCGTATGACCGGGATCTATCTGGCTGTTGCGACACTGGCGTTTGCCGTCATCGTCGAGCAGGGCATCGCGCATTGGGAATCCGTGACCGGCGGCTATCGAGGACTGGCGGTTCCCGACGCATCGCTGTTTGGCCTGTCGGTGACAGACACAACGTTTTTCTACTATTTCTGCGTTGCGCTCATGTTGCTGGCCACGCTTGCCCTGTTAAATCTGTTGCGCTCGCCGACGGGTCGCGCGTTTGTCGCGATTCGTGATTCCGAGACGTCGGCTCAGGGCATGGGTATCGGGCTTGCTCGTTACAAGACGCTGGCGTTTGCACTGTCCGCGGCGCTTACGGGTCTGGCCGGTGGGCTGCTCGCGCACAAGATTGGCTACCTCGCTCCCGATGCTTTCAACCTCATCATGTCGATTCAGTTACTGCTGATGGTGGTTGTGGGTGGCCTCGGTTCTATTCACGGCATCTTTTACGGCGCGCTCTTTCTAGGCTTCCTGCCCCAGGGCATTGCGCTGTTGCGAGATGCCTTGCCGCCAGCGCTGGCAAATATCCCTGGGCTCGAACCAGGCATCTTCGGCGCGTTGTTGATTCTCATGCTGATTGTCGAACCGGATGGGCTGTATGGCCGCTGGCTGAAGATCCGGCAGTATCTGGATGAGTTTCCGCTGTATCGGGCGAAAACCCACAAGCGCCAGAAGCAGTTCCTGCGCACGGAGCGGCTGCGATGAGCCTGCTGTCGGTACGTGAATTATCCCTGTCTTTTGGCGGCGTTCGCGCCCTCAGTGATCTCAGCTTTGATGTCGAGAAGGGTGAGGTGTTCAGCATCATTGGCCCGAACGGCGCGGGCAAGACCACGATCTTTAATCTGATCTCGCGCCTGTACGAGCCCGATTCCGGCCGCATTGTCTTTGCGGGCGAGGAGATGACCAAGCTGCCGGCTCACCGAATTGCGGCACAGGGCATTGCTCGGACGTTCCAGAACACGGAGCTGTTCGAGCATGCGAGCGTTCTGGACAACCTCTTGATCGGTTGCCACGTTCACCGTCAGACCTCGCTTTTTTCGCAGATGCTGTTCCTGCCCTCGGTGCGTCGGCAGGAGCTTGCGTTTCGCAAAGTCGCCGAGGATGTGATCGATCTGTTGGATCTGGCCGCCTGGCGGCACCAGGTCATCGAAGGGCTGCCCTATGGCGTTCGCAAAATGGTCGAGATTGCGCGCGCGCTGTGTGTGCAGCCGTCGCTATTGTTGCTCGACGAGCCCTCGTCGGGGCTCAACCCCGAAGAGACAGAAGACCTCGCTTTTTGGCTTGAAGATATCAATGAAGAGCTGGGCATTACCGTGCTGATGGTAGAGCACGATATGAATCTCGTGGCGCAGGCATCGGACCGGGTACTCGCAGTCGCTGATGGTCAGTTTCTCGCCCTGGGTACGGCGGACGAAGTTCGTTCTCACCCTGATGTGCAGCGCGCTTATCTCGGCGACGCTGCGGATTCCGGGGCCCAGGCATGAGTGATCTGCTGACGCTGAGTAACGTGGAAACCTATTACGGCCCGGTGATGGCGATACGCGGCGTCTCCATGACCGTGCGAACGGGCGACGTGACCTGTCTGCTTGGCGCCAACGGTGCGGGCAAAACCACGGTGCTGAAAACCATCAGCGGTGCAATGGAACCGCAGAAAGGCGAGATACTGTTCAACGGTGAATCCCTCAAAGGGCTCGCGCCGGATGTCATCGCGCGCCGTGGTATCGCCCATGTACCCGAGGGTAGGGAGGTGTTCGCGTTTCTCTCGGTTGAAGACAACTTGAAAATGGGCGCGTACAGCCGACGCGACTCGCGCGTTGCGAGCGACCTAGCGCTTGTTTACGACTACTTTCCCGTGTTGCGGGACAAGCGTCGGCAAAGCGCGGCGCTGCTCTCCGGTGGCCAGCAGCAGATGTTGGCGATCGGCCGCGCGCTCATGTTGCGGCCACAACTGATGTTGCTGGATGAGCCGTCTCTTGGCTTGTCGCCCAAACTGGTCGCAGAGATTGCCGACATCATCGTGCGACTGAATCAGGAGCAGGGCGTTACGGTCCTGCTGGTTGAACAGAATGCTGCCATGGCGCTGTCCCGTTCAGACTTTGGCTATGTACTCGAAAACGGCCGGATCGTTATGGAAGACAAAGCAGCGGTGCTCGCGGATGCGCCCGATGTTCAGGAGTTCTATCTCGGCATGAAAGACGACGGTGTCCGGGGTGGTCGGCGCTGGAAGAAGCGGAAGACCTGGCGATGACGGATGCTGCTGCGAACGCTTTGATGATCGACGGCGAAAAGACCGTTAGCGCGCTGTTCGCTCGACGCGTTGAAGAAGATGCCGGCAAGGTTGCCCTGCGTGAGAAAGACTTTGGCGTCTGGAACGAGTATTCCTGGGCTGACTGGGGCGAACGTGCCAGCGCCGTTGCGCACGGACTTTGGCACCTGGGACTGCAGCGGGGCGAGGTGTGCTCGGTTGCGGCTGAGGTGTGTAAGGAGTGGCTGTTCGCGGACTTGGGCATCATTACGGCGGGCGCCGTCACTAACGGTGTGTATCCAACTGACGCATCGAATCAGGTTGAGTACCTCATCAACGATTCCGGCAGCACGTTCTATTTCGCCGAGAACGAAGAACAGCTCGACAAGGTGCTCGAGGTCAGAGCGAATACGCCCTCACTGCGCTACATCATCATCTTTGATATGGAAGGCCTGCGGCATCTCGATGATCCGATGTGCCTGAGCTTTGATGCACTGCTCGAGCTCGGCCGACGCCACCGGGAGCAAGCACCATCGATGTGGCAGGAGTCCATCGATCAGGCGAGCCCCGACGATCTGATGATCCTCACCTATACCTCAGGGACTACCGGGCCACCGAAAGGCGCCATGATCTCCCAGCGCAATATGTTGTTCATGATGGCGAACCTAACGGATTGCCTCGGCTTCGATGAGCACGATGAGCAGCTTGGTTTTCTACCCATCGCCCATGTCGCCGGACGCATGTTCTACGTGTTCAGTCTCATCGCCTCGCGCAGCCTGGTGAACCTGATCGAGGATCCGGAAACGGCCATGTCGGATCTGCAGGAGGTTGCTCCCAGTGTGCATTTCGCCGTGCCGCGAGTGTGGGAGAAACAGTATTCGATGATTGCCATCAAGCTGAAGGAAGGCACCGCGTTCGGGCGCTGGGCGTTTGCGCGCGCACTGCGCTCCGGTGAGGCCATTGCCCGCCACGCGTTGGCGGGTGAGCGCGCAGGCCTGTTGGCGCGGGCGCGACACCTGCTTTGGGACAAGTTGGTGTTACGCAATGTGCGAATCCTGCTCGGTATCAATTCCGCTCGCTGGCTATCGACGGCCGCCGCCCCGATCGCGCCAGACCTCATTGCCTGGTACTGGGCGCTGGGCAGGCCGATGTATGAGATCTATGGGCAGACCGAATGCACCGGCATCGCGACGGCAAACCGGCCTGGTGCTACCCGCCTGGGCAGCATCGGCAAAGCCTGTATGGAGACAGACGTTGTGCTCAGTGAGGCCGGCGAGATTCTGATACGCGGACCTGGTGTGATTGCGGGTTATTGGAATAAGCCGGAGAAGACGGCTGAAACCATTCGTGATGGCTGGTTGCATACCGGCGATGTAGGACGAGTTGATGAAGACGGCTATCTGACCATCGTCGATCGGATGAAGGACATCATCATCACCGCTGGTGGCAAGAACATCACGCCCAGCGAAATTGAAAACCAGCTGAAGTTCTCGCCTTTCGTATCGGATGCCGTTGTCGTGGGTGATCGCCGTCCCTACCTCACCTGTCTTGTGATGATTGATCTGGATAACGTTACGAAGTTCGCGCAGGACAACAATGTTCCGTTCACCAACTACACCAGCTTGTGTCATGCCGAGGCCGTTGTTGAACTGATCGGTCAGGAGGTGGAAGCTGTGAACAGCCGGTTTGCGCGGGTTGAGACGGTGAAGAAGTTCCGCTTGATAGACCAACTGCTGGATGCCGAAGACGAAGAGCTGACGCCAACGATGAAACTCAAACGCAAGGTGGTGAACGAGAAGTACGCGGAGCTGATCGAGGCGATGTATCGATAGCGCCCTGCGCTCACGCGGCAACGAGAGCTGCAGTTGTGTGGTTGTATTCATTGTCTGTCTCTCTCTAACGTTCAGCGCTCGCGCAGAATTTGCGAGTACGCAATTCAACATCAATGGAGTTCTAAATGAGATCGATCGACTGTCTGTCTAACCCTCGAGCCACGCTGTTGTGGATAGGCGCCGCATTGTTGGCGGGGTGCGGTGGCGGGGAGTCGGCTAATACGGGCAGCCCCGGTGAGCCTTCAGTGCGCGGAGTCAGCGATACTGAGATTGTGGTTGGAAGCCATACTGACCTGTCCGGCCCGGTCGCGATCTGGGGGGTAGGCACAATCAATGCCGCGCGCATGTTGTTTGATGAGGTTAACGAAGCGGGTGGCGTGCACGGACGAACGATTCGCTTCGTCGTGGAGGACACCTCCTATCAAGTGCCGCGCGCCATTCAGGCCGCCAACAAACTGATCAATCGGGACAAGATTTTCGCCATGCTGCTGCCGACCGGTACGCCGACGACAAACGCGGTGATGACCAAGCAGATTGAAGCCGGTGTGCCGAACCTTTTCCCTGTCAGTGGCGCGCGCTCGATGGTTGATCCGGCGCACCCACTTAAGTTTACCCAGCGAGGCATCTACTACGACGAAGTCCGCGCCGCAGTTCGCTACTTCCTGGATCAGGGCAAACAAGTGCCGTGTGTGATCTACCAGGACACGGACTATGGTCAGGAGATTCTGGACGGTGCCCGGGATCAGGCCGCCGCCATGGGCGCAAGCATTGCGCAAACCTCAGCGCACAAACCCACGGAGACGGAGTTCACGGCAGCGATCCTGCGTCTGCGCAATGCCGGCTGTGATCTGGTGCTGATGGGTACGGTGCACCGGGATACGGTGCTGGTACTGGATGCGGCGCGCAAGGCCGGGTGGGACGATGTTGCCTGGGTTGGTAACAACGCCGCCTACGGCCAGGTCGTCGCAGACAATGAAAGCGGCGAGGGGTATTACGCGTTTGTGCACATCGCCAAGTTTTACCCCGATAGCGAGATGAGCGATGCAATGCGTCAGTGGTGGCAGCGCTACGAGGCTCGCTATGGTGAGGAGCCCGGTATTGCAGCAATGGAGGGGCAACGCGGTGCAGCGCTCTTTATTAAGGCCCTCGAGATTGCCGGGCGCGACCTTACGGTCGAGTCGTTGATTGCCGCGCTCGAAAGCATCACGCAATACGAAGACATGTTTGGTTACCAGGTGTCTTTTGGCCCTGATGACCACAAAGGAGTGAGCGCATCGACGCTGTCCCAGGTGCGCGATGGTCGTTGGGAGACTCTAGCCGAATCGATCAGCTTCTAGCCTGCCGCCCGATCGCGAGTTCATAACTGCCAGTGGCTCGCGCAGGCCGGTATACTCGCGTTTTTGGTACATAGATTCGCGAGGAAAGAAATGACAGAGCGCGTAACACGCAGTGGCCTGGCCGTCGCCCGGGTGATCGACGATCTTGTCAGCAATACGCTGATACCGGGCACCGGCGTGGATGTGGATGCGTTTTGGGCATCATTCGCGGCGATCGTTGCTGACCTGACGCCGGTTAATCGCGCGTTGTTGGCTCGCCGGGATGAACTGCAGGCACAGATCGACGATTACGTTTCCGGCAAAAAAGGCGCGACCTGGGATGCCCAGGCCTATAAATCGTTCCTCACAGAGATTGGCTACCTGGTAGCGGAGGGGGACGATTTTGAGATTGTCACTGACAATGTAGACCCGGAGATCGCAACCATTCCTGGCCCGCAACTCGTGGTGCCTGTTATGAATGCGCGTTATGCACTGAATGCGGCGAACGCCCGTTGGGGCAGTTTGTACGATGCTCTGTACGGCACGGATATCCTGCCGGAAGGCCCGGGAACGGAGAAAGGCTCAAGCTACAACCCCGGTCGTGGTGCACTGGTGGTCGCGCGGGTCGCGGAGCTCCTCGATGAGATGGTGCCGCTGGCAGACGGCAGTCACGCTGATGCAACGGCCTATGCGGTTGACTCAGGGTCTCTAGTTGTCGAGCTGGGCAGCAAACGCTCTGGGCTGGCTGACTCGGCTCAATTCGTCGGCTTTGTCGGCGATGCAGGCGCGCCTTCCGCAGTTCTGCTCAAGCACAACCACCTGCATCTCGATATCCAGATCGATGCCTCACATCCAGTCGGCTCGGCGCATGCGGCCGGTGTAAAAGATGTTCTGATGGAATCGGCCATCACGGTCATTCAGGACTGCGAAGACTCAGTGGCGGCGGTGGATGCGGACGACAAAGCAGTTGTGTATGGCAACTGGTACGGCCTGATGAGCGGTACGCTCAAGGAAACCATGGAGAAGGGTGGCCGCACCATCGAGCGCGTGCTGGCACCTGATCGCCACTATACGGCGGCTGACGGCGCTAGCCTTACGTTGCCTGGCCGTGCCCTGATGCTGGTTCGCAACGTGGGCCATCTCATGACGAATGACGCCATTCTCGACGCCAGCGGCGACGAGGTTTTTGAGGGCGTCATGGACGCCATGATCACGGCGCTCGCCTCCCTGCACGATCTGAAGCAGATCGGCGATCTGCGTAATTCGCGCAGTGGCAGCATGTACATCGTGAAGCCCAAGATGCATGGTCCGGAAGAGGTGGCATTCACCTGCACGCTGTTTGCTCGGGTGGAGGATGCGCTGGGACTCGATCGCAATACGCTTAAAGTCGGCATCATGGATGAGGAGCGGCGCACAACCGTCAACCTCAAAGAATGTATCCGCGTTGCCAAGGAGCGCGTGGTTTTCATTAACACGGGTTTTCTGGATCGAACCGGCGATGAGATCCACACCTCCATGTTACTGGGGCCGGTTCTACCCAAGGAAGCAATCAAAGGCGAAGCCTGGATTCGCGCCTACGAAGACTGGAACGTCGACATGGGCCTGGAAGCCGGCTTCAGCGGCCGCGCCCAGATTGGCAAAGGCATGTGGCCCAAGCCCGATGAAATGGCTGAGATGCTGGAGGTGAAGATTGGCCACCCGATGGCGGGTGCGAATTGCGCGTGGGTACCATCGCCGACCGCAGCAACGCTGCACGCGATTCACTACCATCGCGCGGATGTGCTCGATGTCCAGAGTGAACTGAAAGCGCGCGCTCGTGCGAGCCTTGACGACATCCTCACGATTCCATTACTCGGCGGCAAGAACCTGTCCGCCGCCGAGGTGAAAGCAGAGCTGGATAACAACTGCCAAGGTATTCTCGGCTACGTCGTGCGCTGGATTGATGCGGGTGTCGGCTGTTCCAAAGTGCCTGATATTAATGACGTTGGGCTGATGGAGGATCGTGCGACGCTGCGCATCTCATCCCAGCACATCTGCAACTGGCTGGAGCATGGCATTGTCAGTGAGGCTCAGGTGCGCGAAGCGCTCGAGCGCATGGCCGCGGTGGTCGATGCTCAGAACGCAGGCGATGCGCAGTATCAGAACATGGCGCCTGATGTAGACAAAAGCGTTGCATTTCAGGCGGCCTGCGATTTGATTTTCCTGGGTAAAGAGCAGCCGAACGGGTACACCGAACCGGTATTGCATCGTCGCAGACGTGAGCGCAAAGCCCAGGGTTGAGGTAGCTCAACGCTCCTGATTCAGACGTGATTCACGATCGTCGAATAAGCTTGCGATCGTGTTTGCTTTGCTTTGCAAGAGGCAGGGGTTAGGGGGCAGTGGTCATGAGTCAGAGTCCGCAAAGAGGATGTATGCCGTGGAGCGTGCGGCTCGCCATCGTGCTCACAGCATGGCTTACATGCCACGGCGGGTTAGCCTTGGCTGCTGATCTCAAATGCGGCTCCAGCCGAGTGGCTACGGGCGATTTCGAGATCGATGTCATCGACCTGTGCGGTGAACCGTTGGCGATTGCCGAGCGTGTCCGCTGGACTCGAGAGGGCTACCTGCTTGTACAGCAGGAGTGGTTGTATCGGCTGGGTAGGAATCAGTTTCAGCGCGTTGTGGTGGTAGAAAACGGACGTGTTGTCGATGTGGAGCTTGGCCGTAAGCCGCGACGCTGAGTCTGCCTCCGCCCGTGTAAATCAGTTCGAGTGGCGTTACTGCAAACCACGCCAATCTCGACACGCCTTTGCACCCCCGGTTAATCTGGCGGGATGGACAAACCGAAAAAGACCCAACCCATTCGACCGGCCGCGACCGTCATTATCGCCAGAGAGCGCGAGGGCGGAGCTCAGGCTGATGATCCCTACGAGATATTCATGCTGCGTCGCACATCCCGGGCATCGTTCGCGGGAGGCATGTACGTTTTCCCGGGCGGACGCGTAGATCCGGATGATCATCTGCACGCTTTAGATCCCTACCGGGTTGGCCCAAGCCCCGGGCAGGCATTGCAACAGAAGGCGCTTGGAGCTGAGTGGCGCGGGTATTGGATTGCAGGCATTCGAGAGTGCCTGGAAGAGGCAGCCATTTTGCTTGCCTACGACGAGAGCGGCCGTATCGTCTCGTTCGCTGACGATGCTCTGCACGAGCGCATGATGCGTGATCGACAGGCGCTGCACGACGGTACACTCGACATGATTGATCTGTGCGAACAGGAGAACATCCGGCTCGCTGTCGACAAGATTCACTTCTTCAACCGTTTCGTGACGCCCCTCGGTCGCCCCAGGCGTTTTGATACGCGCTTTTTCATTACGAAAGCGCCGCCGCAACAGGTTGGCCATCACGACGATGTGGAAACGGTGGACAATGTTTGGATATCGCCCAGTGAGGCGTTAGCCAGAAACGCGGCCGGCGAATTCGAGCTCATGCGCGTCACCGTGATGCAGTTGCAGGCGCTAACCGGTTTTGGCTCGGCGGAGGCGTTGGTCGATTCCGTTGCTGCGCAAACTGAATTTCCGATAACCCGGCCCGCGATGCCCCGGGAGTAGCGCTATGCCTGCTACATGCATTTGTCTGCTCGCGAGTTGGACCCGCATCTGTGAGGGAAATCAATGTTGATCGCTGTCGTTTGGCTCTGCGTTGGAATTGCCCTCGGTTGGCTCTTGGCGTGGCGGTTACACCGCGCCCGAAGCCGGCTGCGTGACCAGCGTCAGCGGACAGAGATTGACGATCGAGACCGCCGGATCGCTGCGTTACAGGTGAGGCTGGTGGCGTTGGATGCGCAGCTGCTGGCGGCGCGCGCAGAGCAGCGGATGTCGCGCGGTAGTGCCGCGCAAGCAGCAGCGCAGTCGACGGTTGTGGAAGAGAAAGTAGAGCTTGCGCCGCAGACGACGGAGCCTACCGAGCAACACAACCAACACGAGCAACGCGCGGCCGATGACCTCACCAGGATTCGAGGCGTAGGGCCGAAGTTGGCGGCACTTCTGCAGAGCCTTGGGATTGTTCGGTTTGCCCAGATCGCCGCATTTGATGCGGCTGATCTGGAGCGTCTCGACGACAAGCTCGGCGCGTTCAAGGGACGAGCGGTGCGTGATGACTGGGTGGGTCAGGCCGCAACGCTCGCCGAATCCGACTAGCGCTGGGCGCCGCTACCAGGTATCGATGCAGGGGCGCTTCTTGCCGGTACGTGCCTCAGCCTCAGGCGCGGCGGCCAACCCTCGACTGATCCAGTGCCTGGTGTCGTTCGGATCAATGACATCATCGATCTCAAAGTGATCAGCCGTGCTGACTGCGCGCCCGTGTCGATACATGCGCTCCACCATTTCATCAAACTTCGCTTTGCGTTCCTGCGGGTCGTCAATGGCGGCTAGCTCATTGCGGTAGCCGAGTTTCACCGCGCCTTCTAACCCCATGCCACCGAATTCGCCGGTTGGCCAGGCAACGGTGAACATTGGCGCTTTGAAGCTGCCGCCGGCCATTGCCTGGGCACCCAGGCCATAACCCTTACGGAGCACGACGGTGAAGAAGGGCACGCTCAGGGACGCGGCGGTCACAAACATGCGTGCTGCGTGCCGTACCAGTGCAGTTTTCTCCACTTCCGGTCCAACCATGATGCCCGGTGTGTCACAGAGGAAGAGCAACGGGAGGTCGAAGGCATCGCACAGCTGCATGAAGCGGCTTGCCTTATCCGCAGCATCGCTATCGATCGCGCCGGCGAGATGGTGTGGGTTGTTCGCGATGATGCCGATGGGTTTGCCGTCGATGCGCGCCAGTGAAGTCACCATGCCCAGGCCAAAGCCTTTGCGTAGCTCAAGTACTGAGTCTGTGTCAGCGAGCGTTTCGATGACGCGCCTGACGTCGTAAACACGCAGGCGATTCTCGGGAATCAGATGCCGCAACAGGCGTTGATCGGCGCAGCCCGAGGCTTCCGTTGCGCCCTGGAAATAGGACAGATACTGCTTGGCGGTGGCAACGGCTTCTGCATAGTCCTCGACTTCGATGTCGACAACGCCGTTGGCGACCTGAACGGACATCGGGCCGACTTCGTCTGGCGTGTAAATCCCTAAGCCGCCGCCTTCGATCATGGCTGGGCCACCCATGCCGATGTTGGAGCTCTTTGTTGCGATAACGACATCGCAGCACCCGAGCAAGGCCGCGTTACCGGCAAAACATCGGCCCGAGTTGATGCCGACGAGTGGTACCAGACCGGATAGCCTGGCGAAGTACTGAAAGGCGAGACAGTCGAGCCCTGCGACCCCGATGCCATCGGTATCGCCCGGACGACCGCCGCCGCCTTCAGTGAAGAACACGACCGGCAACCGGTTGTGCTCTGCGATCTCAAACAGCCGGTCTTTCTTGCGGTGGTTCTGACTACCCTGGGTACCGGCGAGCACGGTGTAGTCGTAGCTCATCACCACGCACTGGGAGGCGCGTCCGGGAAACTGCGCACCGTTGATCTGAGCGATGCCGGAAATCATGCCGTCAGCCGGGGTCTTGCGAATCAGATCGTCCAGGCTGCGGCGCTTGCGTTGGGCGGCGACAACCAGTGGTGCGTATTCGATCATGCTGCCCGCATCGATGAGATCAGCAAGGTTTGCTCGTGCAGTCCTCTGGCCTTGCTTAGCTCGTTTGGCGACCGCATCCGGGCGTGCCTCGTCGGTGCCGATGTGATGGCGCTCGATGACTTCTGCCAGGTCCGGACGAATCGCGTCGAGGTCCAGCTGCTCTTCGCTCCTCTGGCTCGTCGAACTTACGTCGGACGGTTGCAGCCTGAGTAGGGCGCTCCCATCCAGGACCGGATCGCCAGCGGAGACCAGGCACGACTCAACGGTGCCGCTATGTGGCGCCGTTATCTCGTGCTCCATTTTCATGGCTTCCATGACTAACAAGACGGCACCGGCTGGCACCTCGTCACCAGGGTTCACCGTCACAGAGACGATGGTTCCCTGCATCGGTGCGGCAACCAGCCAGGGATCGTCGGATGCCGTGTGTGTTGACTGATTGGCTTGCGGTTCGTTGTGTTCCCGGCCGTGTTCTAACACGGCGAGCGGATCATCCGAGCGGGATGCGGCGCTCGCAGTTTTTGCAGTTGATGCGCTGTTGGCCTGGGCCGCCGCTGTCGAGGCGCTGATTTGCTCTGCAAGCGATATCAGGTTGTCGTCAACCAGTGCGGTGTTCATCTCGCCGTCTACTACTTCGGGCATGTCGAGCAATTGGAGTAGCAGGGGAAGGTTGGTTTGTACCCCCTCGATTCGCGTTTCGAGCAACGCCTGTTTGAGCTTGGTCAAGGCATCGGCATACGTGCGGCCTCGGCAGATGACCTTCGCCAGCAGTGAGTCGAAGACTGGCGTCGTCGTGAATCCGCTATAGCCAAACGTATCGACGCGCACGCCGGATCCGCCGGGCATTTCAAACTGGGAGAGCCTGCCGCTACTCGGCAGAACACGACCGTCCGTAGTTAGCCGCTCCATGTTTATCCGAGCTTGAATTGCGCAACCTGCGCTGGAGACAGGAAGGTTGAGTTCCGCCAGGTGCGCGCCAGCCGCGATATCGAGTTGAACGGCGACGAGGTCGGTGTCGAAGATTTCCTCCGTCACCGTGTGCTCAACCTGCAGGCGCGCGTTCGCCTCGATGAAGTAGAACTTCTCGTCTTTGGTAACCAGAAACTCGAACGTTCCGAGATTGCTGTAACCAGCGGCTTTAGCCAGAGTGATTGCGGCGCTGGCGATGCGCTGCCGCAGGTGATCGCTGATGCCGATTGCGGGCGCAATTTCGATGAGTTTCTGGTGCCGACGTTGCAAAGAGCATTCGCGCTCCCCCAGCGCAACGACGTCGCCATAGTGGTCGGCCACAATTTGAATCTCTATGTGCCGAGCCGCCTCAACATAGGCCTCGGCAAACAACGTCCCGTCGCCAAAACCGAGTTCAGCTTCACGGCTGGCTTGCTGCCAAGCTGCGTCCAGTTCACTGTCGTCGCGAACAATGCGCATCCCGCGACCGCCGCCGCCAGCGGCAGCTTTCAGCATGATGACGCCGTGTTCCGCCAGCAGTTTTCTGGCTGCGTCCAGGCCGAGAGAGCTGTCGACGCCGGGGATGATCGGAACCCCGCACTGCTCGGCGAGAGCGCGTGCAGCGGACTTGTCGGCAAACGTCGACATGGTGGCGGCGTTCGGGCCGATGAAGGTCAGGCCGGCGCGTTGTACCGCTTCCGCAAAATCTGCTCGCTCGCTGAGAAAGCCGTAGCCGGGGTGAATGGCATCTGCGCCTGCAGCGGTTGCTGCACTGATGACGGCGTCGATGTCGAGATACGCTGCAGCGCCAGCACCCGGCAGCGCCTGTTGTTGATCACCGTGTGCGACATGACGGCTGTCGATGTCTTCCGGTGCGAAGATGGCGATGCTGGTCTGCCCCCTGCGACGTAGCGTGCGCGCCACTCGGATCGCGATCTCGGCGCGGTTCGCGATCAGTACGCGTTGCATTTTGCTGCTCATGTGGTCTCCCCAACCCCTTACGTTTTCCCCCCAGCCCCGGCGTATGCCGTTGGCTGCCAAAGGTCATTGTAGCGGCCTCGTGCCTGCCGTCATCGGGCATCTCGCAATGCATCGCTCGGGTCGTTACCATCAGCCGGCAAATTTACGTACCAGGAGATGAAACATGAGCAATCTGGAAAAGGGTCTGGAGACCATGCAGGCGCTGGTTGGCACAGAAACCAACCTCACCGATTGGTTTGAGATCGATCAGGAGCGGATCAATCAGTTCGCCGACGTAACACTCGATCACCAGTGGATCCACCTTGATCAAGAACGGGCGAAAGACGGCCCATTCGGCACAACGATTGCGCACGGCTTGTTCACGCTGTCGATCATGATGTTCCTGCCAGGGGAAGGCGGTGGCTTGCCTAAGCTCGAAGGTTCGTCGCTGGGCATTAACTATGGCTACGATCGAATTCGCTTTCCATCTCCGGTGCCGATTGGTTCCAAGATCCGCACCCGCAGCATCCTGAAACGAGCCGAGATCAAAGGCCCGATGCTCGAAGTGATGACGGAGCACACCGTTGAGGTGCAGGGATCAGACAAGCCCGCTTGCGTTGCTGAAAACGTACTTCGCCTCGTCTTTTAGCCGGCCTTTCGGGAACGGTTGTTGGAGGTCTGTTTGCCAGTGGTGAGCAGGCCTCGACCGTGCGCGCCTCTCCGCCACTGTCTGGCGTTGGGGCTTGCTCTGTTTCTTGCGTGCTCAGCGAGCGCGAGTGTTGCCGTTGATGTCAGCGAGTTCTGGGACTTACCTGCCAACAAGCAGCAAGAGCTTGAACAGGACGCGCGGCTTAGGGGGGATACGACCCGTGCAGCGCTCCTGCGCATCGCTCGATCGGTAAGACTGATCAGCGAAGATCCGGCCTCCTCGCATCAGTTATTGGACTCGATAGAAGCCAGCGCCGCGTATGACGATGAACTTGTCAGGGCATGGACAATCGCTGCTCGCTGCTCCATCAGTTTGCTGTTTGTTGGCGACGCTGATGTCGAGCGCAGATGCGAGGACGCTGAACGCCACATAAGCGACTTTGGAGACAACGCTCTGATTGCGTGGCTTGAAGTTCGAATGGGAGTGTTGCATTACCAGCGTGGCCAATACCCAGAAGCCGTGCAGATCGGCAAAGGGGCGCTGATGGGGTTTGAGAGGCTCGATTGGCCCGTGCAACACGCCACGGCATACAACAATCTTGGCCTGGCGCTTCGGGCTCAGGGGTTACACCGGCGAGCGCTCGATCATTTCCGTGCCGGACTGGGTATTGTCAAAGAGTCTGATCATTCGATTGTCGAAATCCTGACGTTCAATGTCGGCGTCTCGAGTATGGACATCGGATTGTATGATCGAGCGCGGGAATACTACGACATCGCGCTCGCACGGGCCGTGGACCTGAAATTTCTACGCTTCGAACTGATCGTGCGAACCTATCGAGCGATGCTCGAACTACGAATCGATAACCCCACGGGTGCGCTATCCGAGCTGTCAGATGTCGTAGCAGATCCTGCTTACGAGCAGTACTCGAGCAATTTTGGCCACGCACTGGGCGTTTACGGCGAAGCGCTGATGCATTCCGGTCAGGAAGAGAAGGCCTTCGCCGCCTATGATCGTGCTTTCGAGATGACCCGATCTGTCAACTCGGTGCTTGAAGCGCGTCACGTGCAGCTGCATTTCGCACGCATTCTACGCCTGCGGGGGGACCTGGAGCGTTCACTATCCGAGCTTGATGTTCTGATTCCCCAATTGCGCGAGGACAGAAGCCGCGAGCTCCTGATTCGTGCGCTCGATGAGAAGACAACCGTGCTGTTTGCACTTGGCAGAAACCAGGAGATACCGCCAGTCATTGCCGAGCGTCGTGAATCGGAACGAGGCTTACGCGACCAACGAGTAGAGAGCCAGCTGGCGCTACTGCGCGCTGATTTTGACTACGCGGCGCAGGAGGCTGAGTTGAAGCTATTGCGCCAACAACAGGCGACGGCGGATGCCGAGGCTCGCTACGAACAGCTTTCGCGCTTTGGGCTAATCGCGATCGGCGTGCTTTCAGGCCTTCTGGTGTATCTGGTCACCAACCGATTGCACGTGCAAAGACAGCGGCGTGCGGAGCGAGCGGTCAAGGCTGAGCTCGAGTCCCAGGTGGCCCAGCGAACTGCTGATCTTGAGCACCAGATCGAGGAGCGCGATAAAGCAGAGGCTGAGCGCAGAGCACTCGAACTGCGCCTTGCCGAAGACGACAAGCTGCGCGTACTCGGCCAGCTGACGGGTGGGGTGGCACATGACTTCAACAATCTGCTCACGGTGATCAGCGGTAACGCAGAACTTTTGCAGAGCAGGGTTCGAGCATCGGAAGATGACAGCGTAGCGCTCATTCGAAGTATCCTGGATGCGGTAGATTCCGGAGCCGGGATCACGCGTTCCCTGCGCGCATACGCGCGGCAGGAGCCGATGGACCTGCAACCGGTAGAAATGGTGACTTTCATTCGCAACGCTCTGCCCATGCTGCGCAGGAGCGTGGGTAGCCTGATCGACGTGCGCGCTGATCTGCCCCGGCAGGATGTCTTTGTTCGTCTCGATCCCAGCCAGCTCACTACGGCGCTGTTGAATCTGTGCCTGAACTCGGCCGATGCCATTGATCACACTGGTGAGGTGCTCCTTTCGCTGCAACAGCAGGACGATCGAGTGTTCCTCATGGTGGCTGATAACGGTCGAGGCATGAGCCCGGAGGCGGCGGCTCGAGCGATTGAACCGTTCTTCTCCACCAAGGATGAGTCACGCCACGGCGGCCTGGGCCTGTCCATGGTTTATGGTTTTGCCAAGCAGCTTGGTGGCGAGCTTCGCATCGAAAGCGAACTTGGCCGAGGCACGGAAATCTGGATCAGTCTGCCGGCTACCGGGTCGAAGGATGCGAGTGACACTCACGATGGCTCCGGCAAAGGCGGCCGGCTAAGCGCTGCAGATGGCTGTAGTGGTGGAATTCTGGAGGCTCAATGAAGCGTTGGCGCGAAGCAGACCTGGTTGCGGACATGCCTGCAATAGATCAGATCTGGCGTGAGATCGGATGGCTGGAAGATGCTTCGCGTACGCAACACGTCGCTTCCTACTACGCGGGCGGCGACACGATTGTCGCGGATGTCGATGGCCGGGTTGAGTGCGCCGTTGTTGTATCGCCGGGTGTGGTTGCATATCAGAGCGAGCGCCTGTCGATGGCAGTGGTAGCCGCCGTCACAACCAGTCACGTCGGACGTAAGCGGGGCCTGGCAACCGAGTTGACCGCTGCCGTGCTGGCTCGCGCTGGCGCCAGCGGTTATGCCGTTTCCGGACTGGGAATGTTCGAGCAGGGTTACTACGACCGGTTCGGATTCGGCACCATGGGTTACGAATCGATGTTTCGCTTCGATCCCGCGGATCTTCGTATCGATACTCCCTTTCGAGCTCCTGTGCGGTTGACCCTGGCAGATAGCGGCGATATGCATTCGGCACTGTTGCGCCGGCAACGCGGTCACGGCGGCGTCAGTATCGAGGTGCCGGAAACGTTCCATGCCGATCTTGCGGGAGTGGATGATTGGTTTGGTCTGGGCTATCGGGATGGCGAGCGCCTCAGCCATTTTGTCGTGCTGAAAGGCAGTGATGAGCATGGGCCATACCGGGTTCGCTGGCTTGCCTACGAGAATACGACCCAGCTGATGGAGCTGATGGCACTCATCGCATCGCTCGGCGAGCAGGTGCGTACGGTCGTCATGGAAGAGCCGGCAGAGCTACAGTTGCAGGACCTTATTCATCAGCCCATTCGCCACCGGATTCTGACTCGCGGCGGCGATCACGCCGGCGGTCAATCCGCGCTCGCCTATTGGCAGATGCGAATTCTCGACCTGCCAGCCTGTTTGGCGAGAACGCACCTGCCCGGCGCGGACATCGCATTTAACCTCGTGCTCACGGATCCGCTTGCTGCATTGTTGCCGGATGACGCTCCCTGGCGCGGTTGCGCAGGCGAATGGCTGATACGTATTGGCGCCAATAGCTCCGCTGTACCGGGCGCCGATACCTCCCTGCCCACGCTCCAATGTGGCGTCGGCACGTTCACCAGGCTATGGATGGGTGTTCGCCCGGCCAGCGTATTGGCGAATAGCGAAGCCATGGAGGCGCCTGGCGAACTCATTCAGCAGCTCGATCAGCAATTGCGCCTGCCAACGACTCGATCGGGTTATGAGTTCTAGATGCCGTGCCAGATGACAAGCTCTGTGTGATCTTGATATGCAGTTAGAGCTATCAGGTCGCGCGGTGCCGCTGGTGATTCAGCGCAACAAGCGCAGGCGTCGGCGGGTTGGCATCAGCTTCGATCCGGATGGTCATGTGCGTATTGATGCGCCACCGCGCACCTCATTGCGCGAGATCGAAGAGATTGTTCGTAGCCATGAGCGCTGGATCCTGCGCAACATCGATAAAGCGCTGGTTTCGGGCGCGCGCATGGCATCCTCGCTCACCAGCGGGGATCTGATCAGTGTTGGTGGGCTTCAGCGAATGCTCGTGGTGAGTCGAGCTCCCGATGCTGTGGCATCCGTTTCCTACGCGGATGACGTGGTGATGCTGCGCACGCCGACACCCGACAATCCTGCTGTCGTCACGAGCATGCTTTGTCGCTGGTGGCAGGATAGGGCGCAAGCGCAGTTCGCACAGTTGATGTCCGAATACGCCACCGTTTTGCCGTGGCTTTCGGGTTGCGAGCCAACCTGGCGCCAGCGATTTATGCGCTCGCAGTGGGGGAGCTGCAGCGCCAGTGGCCGCATCTCGCTTAATTCCCACCTGGCTAAGCTGCCCGACTCTCTTGTGCGCTATGTGGTGTTGCATGAACTGTGTCATCTGGTGCACTTGAATCACTCTCGCCGTTACTACGCGCTACTCGAACGCTATCTTCCCAACTGGACCGAACATAGGCGTGCGCTCGATGACTATGCTGCTGTGCTGCTGGAACCAGTTGCATGAGGCGCGCTGAGCTGCAGGCAATCGGCTTCAGCGACTTCTTCGAGCGACAAACCTCTCGCCTACCCGACGGTTGTGCGTTAGCGAGAGTTGCGTCGATGCAACGCAATCAGCTCGAGCTGTGGCTGGGCGCGCGGGAGGGCGGCAGCATCCGCCGGGGGCGCGGCGTTATGGGCGGCCGCTGGTATCGCGGTTCAAGCGAAGCCAGGCCGACGATCGGTGATTGGGTGGTTGTGCGAGCGGACGGCACGGTTGTGCGTCTGCTTGACCGGCGAAGCGTGTTCAAACGCCTTGCTGTCGGAGGCGGTGATGTGCAGCTGATCGCAGCGAACGTCGATACCCTGGTTATCGTCAGCTCCTGCTCAGCTGAATTTAACCCGGCGCGTCTGGAGCGTTACCTGACGCTCGCTTTAGATGCTGGTGCTGCGCCTGTCGTTGTATTGAGTAAGGCGGATCAGGTCAGCGACACCTCGCCCTACGTTGCGGCAGCCCAGGCACTTAAACCCGGGCTTCCCGTACTCGCGCTCGATACCCGACTTGCCGACATCCAGCAGGCGCTCAATCAGTGGCTAATCCCTGGCCAGACGCTCGCGTTGGTTGGCTCGTCAGGTGTTGGCAAATCAACGCTTCTGAACACACTGCTCGGTAATGAGGTTCAGCAAACCGCATCGGTTCGCGAAGCCGACGCGAAAGGCCGGCACACAACCACTGGTCGATCCCTGCACCAGTTGTCCTGTGGTGCGTTGGTGATCGATTCGCCAGGCATGCGCGAGTTGGCACTGGTGGATGTCAGCGAGGGTGTTGGTGAGGTGTTTGAGGATATCGATCGCCTCGCAGGGCAGTGTCGGTTTCGCGACTGTGGCCATCAATCTGAGCCGGGCTGTGCGGTGCAGGCAGCTATCGAAGCTGGTCAACTGGACGCGCAGCGGTTGTCTCGCATGCGTAAACTGGCCGCTGAAGAGCGCACCAACAAAGGCAGTTTGCGGCGCTAGCACGGCGTAGGGTATCTCTGACGAGCGTCGCGCAAGCCAGCGGTTTGTCTAGCATCGACCAGCCGCTCGCTGGTTGTTACCCGCTGGGATAGCCAACTTCTTGACGCTGAAGCTGTAGAAGCGCGCCGAACTGTCTAAAATCTAAGTAAATTCACACAAGTTCCTACGCATGGCCAACAGTGCTGGCGTGCTCTGATGCATAGACTGCTTCACATCAGATTTGTGATGGACCGCACAGATGGCCGACATACAGTTCAGCTTGCACAAAGACCTCGCCGTGGTACGAATCGAGGGAGATTTTTCGCTGCAGGATCTGACTCGTGGCATTCAGGATATGTATGCCGATCCTCACTTCAGTGCCAGCACACGGGATCTGTGGGACTTCACCAGCGCTCAGTGGCATCGAGTACGCGAGGACATGCACGGCATGGCGGACAGCTTCCGTGAATGGCTCAACAGCCAGCCGAGAACGAGCAAGACCGCCATGCTGTTCGGTAGTGAGGCCGAAAAGACACTCCTTCAACTGTTCTACGAATCAGGCGAATGGGACGGCAACTGGCGTTTCTTCACCGATGAACACGAAGCTCGACATTGGTTGAGTCAACCGTGAGCCAACGCTAGAACGAACTGCTAACCTCCATCCCTCACTTCGAACTCATCTTCGGGTTCTCTTTGGGGGAGACAATGATTCGACTCACATTCGCGCTGCGCCGGCAGCGCCAGCTCAGCCTTTCCGAGTTTCAAACGTACTGGCGCGAAACACACGGGCCACTTGTCGCCGGACTCGCCACCAGGCTTGGCATTCTTCGCTACGTGCAAGTGCACACCCTGGATGACCCATTCAACGCGGCGATGGCGGAATCGCGTGGAGGTATGGAACCTGCTTTCGACGGCGTTGCTGAGTTGTGGTTTGCCAGTGAGAAGGCGGTTGCCGATGCGCTCGCCAGTGACGACGGCGCCGCTGCCGGGCAGATTCTGCTGGAGGACGAAGCTAAGTTCATCGATCTCCCCGCATCGCCGCTGTGGTTGGCCCACGACTATCCGCAGGTGAATCCAACGCCAGAAAACCTGCTGGCTAGCCCTCGCAGCGATCTGGTGAAACTGCATTATCCCTTGCGTCAGCTGCCGGGCCATGATGAAGCGGATGCGCAAGCCTACTGGCGCACGACACACGGGCCGCTGATTCGCCGTCAGGCCGCGGCATCCGGCATCAAGCGTTATATGCAGGTTCATCGGGTGCCGTCGCCGCTCGAAGCGGCCATGCGCGACGCGCGAGGCACGACCGCTCCGCCCTTCATGGGGCATGCGGAGTTGTGGTTTGCGCGGACTGATCTTGGTGTGTCGTCGCCGGAGAGGCAGCTTGCGGGCAGGCGGGCTGCTGAAGATGAAGCTAACTTCATCGACTTTGCGCGCTCCAGCATCTTCCTGGGCAAAGAGTTCGAGTTCGTCAATCGCTTGAATGACTAAGGCATTTGGTCAGCATTGAGAAGCGGAGCAGAAACATGATTGAGGGATTCAGCGAGCGCCCCTTTACCGCGCCGATTGACGGACGCGACTTCACGAGACCGGTGTTTGAGGCTGGAGAAGGCCCGCCGGTGATTGTGATCCAGGAATTGCCAGGCATCGGTCCGCAAACGATTGAGCTGGCTCGCCTCCTGCGTGAGGCGGGATTTCAGGCGATCCTGCCCCATCTATTCGGCAAGCTTGGAGAAGTATCATTGCTGGGCAACTTCGTGCGCGTTCTGTGCATGCGGCGCGAATTCCACCTGTTTGCAAAAAATGCCAGCAGCCCCATCAGCCAGTGGTTGCGCGCTTTGTGCGCGGATGTTCGCGAGCGTTCGGGCGCACCTGGCGTGGGGACGATCGGGATGTGCCTGACAGGCAACTTCGCGATTTCGTTGCTGGCCGATGACAACGTGCTGGCGGGCGTTGCATCACAGCCATCCATGCCGCTTGGCAAGCATGCTGATCTGCATATGTACGAGGCTGACATTGTGCGTGTGCGTGAGAGGCTGGATGAACTGCCACCGGCGCGTGCTTTTCGCTTCGATGGCGACAAGATCTGTCAGGCCGCAAAGTTCGATGCGCTGGAACGCACCTTCAATCAGGGCCGGGAGCGGATCATTCTCGAAACGCTTCCGGGTGGCGGCCACTCGGTGCTGACGCTCGATTTTGTCGATGACGCGGGGCACCCAACGCGAGTCGCGCTCGACAACATCATCTCCTATCTGCACGACGCATTGGCGGTTTGAGTGACCGGGTTACCTGACAAACCCGCCGGATCAGATCGAGGCGCAGCTTCAGGTTTGCTTGACGGGCTGCGCTCCAGGGCAACCCCGATGGGCCTGTTAGTGTTGATGTCGATAGCGCTGCCGCTGTCGTTCTCCACGTGGTCGGTGCTGATCAACAACTTTATCGTGGAGCAGGCCGCGTTCACCGGTCGGGAAGTCGGCATCATGCAGAGCCTGAGGGAGGTGCCGGGGTTCCTGGCGTTTACCGCGGCTTACGTCCTGCTGATTCTCAGCGAGCAGCGTTTTGCGCTCGCATCCCTGACGGTGCTCGGGCTAGGGACTGCGCTTACGGGGCTGCTGCCGTTCGAGTACGGCATCTATTTCTCGACGGTTCTAATGTCGATTGGCTTCCACTACTTCGAAACCATCAAACAGTCGCTGTCACTGCAATGGTTTAACAAGGACGACGCGCCTCAAGCGCTGGGCCGCTTGCTTGCCATTGGCTCTGGCACATCGCTCGTGATGTACAGCCTGATCTGGCTTGCGCTGGAGTTTGCCGCGCCGCCGTACTGGCTGCTGTTCGGGCTGTCCGGGCTTGCCGTGCTGGTTCTGACGGCCTACATGCATCTGGCGTTCCCCATGTTCGCGAGCCCTGCGGCTCAAACCCCGGGGATCGTGCTTAAACGGCGTTACTGGCTTTATTACGTATTAACCTTCTTCTCCGGTGCCAGGCGTCAGATATTTGTGGTCTTTGCCGCGTTTCTCATGGTTGAGAAGTTTGGTTTCAGTGCCCAGAACATCGCCGGTCTGTTTCTGATTACCTACGCGTTTAACTGGGCCTTTGCTGAGCGCATCGGGGCGTTGATCCATCGTATTGGTGAGCGCGCTGCGCTCACGTTCGAATACGTGGGCCTCGGTCTGCTGTTCGTCTGTTACGCGCTGGTTGATAACGCCGCGCTAGCGGCTGGACTCTATGTCGTTGATCACCTGTTCTTTGCCCTTGCCATTGCCATCAAGACCTATTTCCAGAAGATTGCGGATCCACAGGACATGGCTGGCAGCGCTGGCGTTGCGTTCACCATCAATCATATCGCCGCAGTCCTTGTGCCAGCGAGCCTGGGCGTCGTTTGGCTCTGGTCACCAGCCGCCGTGTTTCTGGTGGGCGCCGGGTTTGCGGCCTGCTCTTTAGTGTGCGCTCAGCTTGTGCCCAGGCATCCTGTGCCCGGTTCCGAGGTGCGCTGGCAAAGCACAAGCGAGGGCGCTACACGGCGTGTATGAGTCTTGTGCAAGCCAGCGCCGCGACGCAGTGGTAATCTAGCGGCCAATTCAGCGGGCATCTTCCGTTCAGAGCAACGGAGGATCGCCGAGCTTGCCAGACCTACGACATACGAGACCCCGCCATGAGTTCACAATCCAGCAATGCCTCAGACTCCGGATCGGCATCCAGCAATGTCGTCAACGCCATCAAGCTTGATCGCGTCGAAGAGGCCATTGCCGCGGTGGCCGCCGGTGAAATGGTGGTTGTGGTTGACGATGAAGATCGGGAGAACGAGGGCGATCTGATTATGGCGGCGAGCAAAGCCCGGCCTGAGCAGGTTGCCTTTATGATTCGGCATACCAGCGGCATCTTGTGTACGCCGATTCTTGAGGAGCATGCCAAACGGCTGCACTTAGACCCCATGGTTGCGCGCAATGACGCGCCCATGAGCACGGCGTTTACCGTGTCCATCGACTACAAAGAAAACCTGACCACTGGAATCTCGGCGGAGGAACGCGCCAATACGGTTGTTGCCCTGGCGAGTAACAACGTGGCGGCCGGTGATTTTGTTCGTCCCGGGCACATCTTCCCGCTGGTCGCGCGCCCAGGCGGTGTATTGGTGCGGTCCGGGCACACGGAAGCTGGTATTGATCTGGCTGAACTGGCCGGTTGTCCGCCAGTAGGGCTGTTGGCCGAGATCGTCAATGACGACGGTACCGTGATGCGGCTGCCCGAGCTGGTGCCATTCGCACGCGAACACGGACTGAAGATCATCTCGATCGATGCGCTCATTGAGTATCGACAACAGCGTGAAAAGCTCGTGGAGCGATCCGCGCAGTTCGATATCGCTACCCGCATCGGTCCGGCGAAGGCGTTCTCATATCGTACGAAATTCGAAGATGCTGAGCACATGGCGTTGGTGTTTGGTGATGTGAAACCCGGGACCCCGGTGCCCGTCCGAATTCACCGTGAACATCTGGTGGCGGATGTCTTTGGCAACCAGAGCAGCCACTCTGAAAGCCTTCTGGATGCGGCGTTGTCGCAGATCGAGCAGTTGGGCAGCGGGGTACTGATCTACCTGCGAACCGGTTTTGTCGGCGTGCCTAACGCTCGCCTCGACCACTTCACGAAGGAAGAAGAGCGCAGTAACGCCTGGCTCGAGATTGGCGTTGGCGCTCAGATTCTGCGAGATCTCGATGTCTCGTCAATCCGCCTCATCGCTGGCCGCGAAGTTGACTACGTCGGCATCGAGGGCTTCGGTTTGACCCTGGAAGACACGGTTATCCTCGGTAGCTAGCGGCATCAAGTGCCCAGCGCAGCGCGGCAGCTTGTATTGCTGGCGTGCTATCGGTATTCGAATCGTGCGGCACTGCCACACGTTCCGGCATAGACAATTCGAATGTCACGGCGGCGCTCGCCACAGGATTGGCAGCGGACGCGCTGACGCACGGCGTCGGTATCGGCGTCTTCACCCAGGTGCTCGATGAGAGTTGCCATGTCCAGGCGCTGCATCCGCCCGCAGGGGACGCAGACGCCGTACAGTTCGAATCGGTGTTTCAGGTCTTTCAGTAGCTGCATGTCGATACTGTACATAAATACAGTTATCTGGTCATGGCGGTCCTCATGATCTTATTTCCCAGGTCGGCGCTATGAGTAACCAAGGCGATGTCACGACGCTTGCAGTGACACTGGGCGACCCGGCAGGCGTCGGCCCCGAGGTCGTCATGAAGGCGCTGGCCGCGGGCGATCCTGGCTGCGCGATTGAGCTGGTTGGTCCCACATGGGCACTTCGCTCCGGCGCGAATGTCGCGGGCGTTGATGCAGACCTGTTGCTGGCGCGCAGTTGGCTCAGTCATCGAGACATCCCGGTCGCAGAGCCCCCGGGCTTTGAGCACGGCCGGGTCGATAGCGCGTGCGGTCAGGCAGCGGTACAAGCGGTGGAGGCGGCTGCACGAGGCGTGTTGGACGGTCGCTACAGCGCTATGGTCACAGCGCCCATCAATAAAGAATCGGTGCATGCCGCAGGTTACGTTGATGATATTGGCCACCAGGAAATTCTGGCTCGAATCGCGGGGAGCAGTTGGACGGCGACCATGCTGATGACGCCGGGGCTACGAGTGGCTCACCTGTCGACACACCTGTCGCTGATTGAGGCGGCGCGCTATGTCACGGAGCCGATTGTGTTCGATAAGCTGATCTTGCTGAACGATACGCTCAAGGGTTGGGGTATCGAGCGACCAAGCATTGCGGTCGCCGCACTGAACCCGCATGGCGGCGAGGGCGGTTTGCTTGGCCGTGAAGAGATTGAGGAAATCGGTCCGGCTGTCGTGAGAGCGCAGACGGCGGGGTTGGATGCACACGGTCCTATACCGGCGGACTCGGTCTTCAACCGAGCAATAAACGGTGAATTCGATGTGGTTCTGGCCCTGTATCACGACCAGGGCCACATCGCGATCAAGGTGCACGACTTCCATCAGAGCACAACAGCCACCATGGGATTGCCGTTCATCAGAACATCCGTCGATCACGGCACAGCGTTTGATATTGCGGGATCAGGCACGGCAGATCCGACATCAATGCTGGCGGCGCTGAACATGGCTGTCACGCTGCTTGAGCGGCGTTTGCGATAAGGCCACAATCGAGTAACGTGGTGGCCTGTTGAACGCCACGAACACCACACCCAGGGGATAACTACGATGAAAGCCGCCGTTCTGCGTGAAGTGAATAAGCCGATGGAAATTGAAGAGATTCAGGTTTCCAAACCCGGGCCGCGCGAGGTTCTCGTACGCACCGTTGCCTGTGGCGTTTGTCATAGTGATCTGCACTTTGCCAATGGCACATACCCCACGCCGATGCCGGCAATTCTCGGACACGAGTGCGCGGGTGTTGTTGAGCAAGTGGGCAGTGACGTGCATTACGTAAAGCCTGGCGATCACGTCATCACGTGTCTGTCGGTATTCTGCGGTCACTGCGAGTATTGTCTGGGTGGCCGGATGTCCCTGTGCCAGTCTCCAGAAACCCAGCGCGGTGAGAGCGATGAGCCTCGCCTGTCCGATAAAGGCCAAAGCGTTGTCCAGTTTGCAAATCTCGGCGGCTATGCAGAACAGCTGCTCGTACACGAGCACGCCTTGGCCAAGATTCGTCCGGATATGCCTCTTGATCGCGCGTCGTTGATCGGTTGTGGGGTGACAACCGGCGTTGGCGCAGTGATTCACACGGCTAAAGTCGAACCCGGTTCAACGGTTGCCGTGATCGGCTGTGGTGGTATCGGGCTGTCAGCCATCAATGGTGCAGCTATCGCCGGTGCCGGTCGAATAATCGCGGTTGATATGGTGCCGTCCAAGCTCGAGCTTGCGCGCAAGTTTGGCGCCACGGATGTGGTGAACGCATCAGATGGCAACGCGGTTGGTGAAGTGATCGAGATGACCGGCGGCGGTGTGCACTATTCATTCGAAGCGATCGGATTGAAAGCCACAGCCGAGCAGGCATTCCAGATGTTACGTAACGGTGGTACCGCCACCGTCATCGGCATGATTCCTCCCGGCGATATGGTGGCCGTGCATGGCGTTGATTTTCTGTTCGAGAAAAAGCTGCAGGGCTCGTTCATGGGATCTAACCGATTCCGTGTCGACATGCCTCGATTCGTTGATTTCTACCTCCAGGGCAAGTTGCATCTGGACGATTTGATCTCTTCTCGAATCGGTCTTGCTGACGTTAACGATGCCTTCAAGCAACTCGAAGGTGGAGCAATCGCGCGTAACGTGATCATGTTCGACCAGTAATGCGCTGGGTTACTTATCGGCACGGCGGCGTTGAGTCCTGGGGCCGGATCAGTGCCGACGGCGAGGGGATTGCCAGCGGTTCGGGCCACTACGCTTCGCTGCGCGACGCAATCGCGGACGCGGCACTTACCGATCTGGCCGGTGAACTCGGCGATGGAGCGGACGTCGCTCTGGCCGAGATTGAACTGCTGCCGCCAATACCCAAGCCAGACAAGATTCTCTGCATAGGGCTCAACTATGCGGAGCACCAGGCCGAAACCGGCAGAGGCGGCGAGGGCGTACCCACGGTTTTCACACGCTTTGCAGCGTCTCAAATGGGCCATGGCGCGCCACTGATTAAACCCTTCGAGTCAGATGCGCTGGACTATGAAGGCGAAATCGCAATCGTCATCGGCGACGCCGGGCGACGGATCAAGCGTGCGGATGCGCTATCGCACATCGCGGGTTTCAGTTGTTACAACGACGGCAGCGTGCGCGATTTCCAGCGCCAGACTTCGCAGTTCACACCCGGTAAGAACTTTGTCGGCACCGGCGGCTTCGGGCCCTGGCTCATGACTCCGGATGAAGTGGGAGATCTCGATTCGATGCGAATCACCACTCGCCTGAACGGAGAGGTGATGCAGGATGCGACATCCGATCTACTCATTCACGGGTTTGCTGAGATCATTGAATACTGCTCGGTGTTCACGGAGCTGGTGCCTGGCGATGTGATCGTTACCGGCACGCCAGGCGGCGTTGGTGCTGCCAGAACACCGCCGGTGTTTATGCGTCCAGGTGATGTCTGTGAAGTGGAGATTCAGCCGATCGGGACTCTTCGTAACCCCGTCATCGAAGGTTGAGTTGACCGTGTTTCGACACTGGCTCTGCAGTTTTGCCTGCGCAACCGCTGTTGTTCTCGCAATGAACACTCAAGCCTTTGCGGCTGGCGAGCAAGCAAACTGCGATGCCGCCGTGTCGGGTTGCTTCGATGCTTTCGGCGATATGCACCGAGCCAATCAGGCATCCCTGCTGACGTTGCGGTCGGCGTCACTCGTGACCCGTGAGCAGGCCTCTGCGATTGCGTGCGCACTCAATGAGATTGCCGCCGAAGCAGCTCGGCCGGGAGCGTCGCGGTCGGCAAACTACCTTGATGTTGAGGCGTCGCTACTGGCGCGACTGGGGGATTCGGGTAGCGCTCTGCACCTTGGCAGGAGTCGGCAGGATCTGCACGAGACCGTGCGCCGACTGGGCGTTCGACGTCAAGCCATGGAGGTTTTAAGGTCTCAACTTGCCGCGCGGGAGGCGTTTCTCTCTGCCGCAGAGCGATTCGGCCAGGCAATTGTTCCCGCCTATACCCATGGCGTTCAAGCTCAGCCAACAACCTACGGCCACATTCTGCTGGCGTTTTCGGATGCGCTGGCGAGGGATGCCCGGCGCCTGAAGTCTGCATTGGATAACGCCAACCTGAGCCCGCTCGGCGCGGCTGCGTTGACCACCTCGGCATTTCCGATTGATCGCCAACAGCTTTCGAGCTGGCTGGGTTTCGCAGCGCCGATTGCCAACAGTTTTGACGCCACGCTCATTTCAGCCATCGACTACAAAGCGGAGCTTGCATCATCGCTCACGACATCGGCGTTGTTCGTTGGTCAGTTCGCGGAGCTGGTGCACCGTCAGTATCAACATCCCGTGCCCTGGTTGGTTCTGGAAGCCAACATGACCAGCGTCAGTAGCGTCATGCCGCAGAAGGCGAATCCGAGGCCGCTGGATCGTCTGCGGCTTAGCGCAAGCGAAACCCTCGCTGCGGGATTTCGGGTGAGCATCGTGTCGCACAATCAGCCGCCAGGAATGAACGATTATCGTGACGCCGGCGCCATACACCAAACGCTGGATAGCGCCCATGAGATGTATCGTCGGCTCGCATCGGTCGTCGGCGCCATTCGAGTGGATGAGGAGAGGGCGCTTGCCGAGGTGAACGCCGAGTACTCGACGTCCACCGCACTCGCGGAGTGGTTATATCTGAACGATGGCTTGGCTTTGAAGCGTGCATACCGAGTTGCCTCAGCGCTGGCTAAGCGTGCTCGTGCCGGGCGCAATAGCTGGTCAGAGCTCACGGATGAGCAGATACGCTCGATCTATGCCGAGCAGGCGGGCAGGGAGCTTGTCCGGCCTGTCGCCGAATTACGCGGTGCGCTTGATGCCGGCGCAATGATTCGTTCCCGTGTTGGCTCAGGTGGTCCGCAGCCACAGTCGGTCGAGCGTTTGCTCGGCACGGCACGCAACCAGCTCGCGCTGGATGGCGACTGGCTGTCAGCCTACGAGCAACGCATCGACGACAGCGAAGCGAAACGCCGCCGGGCGTTCAGCAAGTTGACTCGAGGCTGTCCTTAACAGCGGAGGCGACCGAGGCGGAGGTCGCTCCGGCCAGCGTCCAACCCAGCATTCCGTGGCCCATGTTCAGAAACAGCCCCTTGATCGGGGTCTCGCCGGTCAGAGGTAGTCCGTCTGGAGTCATGGGCCGGTCACCGGACCAAACCGAGCACGACGGAGAGTTTTCTCCTTCGATGGCTGCGTCGAGTTGACCCTCGCTGGGGTAGTGGGCGAGTGCCGGTGCTTTTGCGGCTGCTATCTGCATCAGTCGACGAATGCGCTCGGGCCGACGCTCGGCAGGCCAGTTGATATCAGCCATTCCGGCGATGCGTATGTGATTGCCGAGGCGGGCCAGAACAACTTTGTCCTCAAGAAGCGTGAGGCTCTTGTCTAACTTCTCGCGACCAACCGGCAGCGTTAGAGAGTAACCGGTGACCGGGTATATGTTTGCTCTGATGCCATGATCGCGCACAAGATCATTCGCGCCGCCGGTGCATATCACGACTGCGTCGTACGTTCGGGTCGAACCATCGTCGAAGGCGAGCCCGGTCAACGTTTTGCCATCGCATGCCAGCGCGCTGACGCGCCTGCCCAGATGCAGATGCGCGCCCCGCTGCGTAACCAGGTTGGCAAGGCTTATTGCGAAACCGCGCGCATCACCAACGGCATCGTTGGGGCCGTAGATTGCGGCGCTGGGCCGATCGCGAAGTGTGCAAATACTGGGTTCGAGTGCTTCTGCTTCGGAACGGCTCACGAGCTCAATGTGGCACCCGGCGTCCTGTTTCGCCTTGATTTGCTCGATAACGGTTTTGCTGGGTGGATCACTCAACAGGACGAGTTTGCCGTTGGCCCGGTAGCTGTACTGCGCGCCTAGACACTCGTGCAACCCTGCCAGCAGTGATTCAGAACGAAGTGCCAGCTCCAGTAGCGCGCGAGTCGATCGCTTGGAGTTTTGTGGCAGGCATGAGCGAAGAAAGCCAAGACCCCAGCTTGCGAATCTTGCCGACAAGCGAAAGCGTGCACGAATCGCCTCGTCCTGATCGATGAGGATACGTGGCAACTTAGCCAACATAGATGGCGTTGCCATGCCATCGGCGAAGCTGTAGGACAGCTGGCCGCCGTTGGCAAAGCTGGCACCTGCGGCTACCGAATCGGCGGAATCGTAGATGCTGACCCGGGCGCCTTGCTCAACGAGAAAGTGGGCGGTGGTCAGGCCTATTGTGCCTGCACCGACAACGGCAACCCGCATTACAGTCATCCAGTTTCGTAAAGCCAACAAGCTTAGGCGCTTCGGCGGCCCAAGCGTGTTGACGAAAGCTGTGTGGGTTATAGCCCAGTGTTATGAAGGTCTGGCTTGTGAGAGTGGGACCAGCGCGTCGGGTAACTGCTCGGATAAGTAGTCACAGAACGCCTCGCAATCCCGGGTCATGGCCAGGCCTCTCGACTTGAGAAGGGTGATTGAATAAGAGACTGCTGGATCTAGACGGCGATAATTGATTGCGCCATCGCTTGAGCGCAGGGCTGCTGCTGCGGTCAGTCGATCGACAACTGCCGCACCTAAGCCGCGCTCTACCAGGGCGCCTGCGAGCTGGTAGGTTTCGGCGCTCGCGATGAATTCTGGAGCAACTTCGTGTTCGTTCAGTGCGCCTGACACGAGCTTTCCCAAGGGGCTACGATCATCAAGCGCAATCAGATCTCGTTTGGCAAGGTCGCGCCAGGCAATCGTATCGCCCCTTGGGAGTTTCATGCTGGCCGGTGCGATGAAAACGAGCTCATCGGTTGCCAATACCGTGGTCTCGAGTGTCGAGTTTTCTGGGGGCGCCAGCGCGATGCCGATATCGATGCTGCCGTCGTCGAGTGAGTTTGCGATGCCGTCGATATGCAAGGTCTGCAAGCCGAAAAAGACGCCGTGATGATCGCGCTGAAAGCGGCTCACGATATCCGGGATCGCGGTGGTACCCAGAGCGGGAGTGAACGCCAGGCGAATGGCGCCATCGGCCGATTCGCGCAGGTTACTGGCAACCCGGCGAGTCTTTTCCAGCGCTTCAAATACTTCGGCGCAATGGGGGTATAGACGCTGGGCCGCTGGCGTGGGTATTAATCGGTTGCCTTCGCGTACGAAAAGCTGAAAACCGATCCGTTGTTCCGCGTGGGCCAGAACCTTGCTGACTGACGGCTGCGACACGCTCAGCGAGCGCGCTGCCCGAGTCATGGAGCCGAGCCGATAGATCTCGTGAAACACTTCTATGTGTCGTAGCCGCATGAGTTGGACCAACGCGATGTTCTCGTAGACGATGTGACAGGCTACGGGCTCGCGGGATATATAGCCACAGGTTATGGGGTCGGTTTGCTGAGTCACTGGTCTGCACGCTCGCCGGGCTGTACTCTCGCCAGCGTATTTCCGGAAGCACCGCAGTCAGGCAGTAAGTGAACTCGGGTCGATAGCATCGCTGTGAGAGCAGCGAGGACGGCGATAGAAGCGAGGGCATAGAAGACCAGGACGCGGTACGTAGTAGCCGGGCAGGGGGCGTTCAATGCACATCGGTCACAGGCCATGGTGTGTTCGGATGCGAGGTACGGGGTTTGGAGAAATCACATGACTAAATTGGCGCAGGCCATGGCGTGGCTGGCAGTCGGCATTCTTGCCAATGCTGCTTTGGCCCAGGAAACGGAAGAGACCTTTGTCGAAGAGATTGTCGTTGTCGGCTCTCAGATTAAAGGCGCGCAGATTTCAGATGCGCTCCCGGTATCGGTGCTCGATGAGGACGATATCGAGGCGCTGGGCATCAACTCGGGTGACGAACTGCTCGAGTATCTGGCTGAACAGGGTCAGAACCTGTTCAGCGAAGCGGAGAACATCAGCGGCGGTGTCAACTCTGCTCGTGGTGATATCGGTGCGTTCAACCTGCGCAACCTTGGCACCGGTAACACGCTGGTCCTGCTCAATGGCCGGCGCATGGTTAACGCTGCCAGCTACCAGACCGAGCAGGTCGGTGGCAGTTTTGTTCCCGTCAACACTGTTAACGCTCAGGCGTTACCGGTTACCGGTCTGCGCCGTGCCGAAGTACTGAAAGACGGAGCGTCTGCGATCTACGGAGCTGATGCGGTTGCTGGCGTGGTGAACTATGTTCTGCGCGATGACTTCGACGGCCTGCGCGTGCGCGTTCGAGCGGACGACTACGAGAGCCTGCCAAGGAACGATCTTCGCCTAACGCTCGAGTGGGGCAAGATGTTCAACGACGAGCGCACCCGCCTTGGGGTGTTCGTGAATTACTACGACCGTGACCGCGTTAATTCGCAGGATGATAATCGTTGGGCGGATTCCGATTTCCGTCGCCGTCTGAGCCCGGATTCTCCCTGGCAAGCCGTGACCTCATTCCGTAATGACAGCGCAAACTCGGCTTACGGCCAATACGACGCTACGAGCAGCGTCTCGGGCCTGGGTCTAACTGGCGTGTTTACCGATTCGCGCGGCGAGTTCGAAACGTACCCGGCGGGTGACCCACGTTGCCAATACGATCTGGGCTATGGCACCTGTGGCGCCGTCGATGGTCAGGGTACATTCCGCTACAACCTCAATGATGATCGCGACCTTATCTCGGATCTGAAGCGCACCAACATCTACGCCTATTTCAATCATGATTTTGAAAACGGCATGGAGAGCTTCACGGAGTTCACCGGCTACCTGTCAGAAACCAACACGACCCGACACCCATCAGCACGTTCCAGCGCGGTAGCGAAATCCACGGTTGGTGCTGAGAACTACTACAACCCATTTGGTCCGTGTACTTCTCCGAATCGCCTGGATGCGGCGTTGATCCCGGATGTGCCTTGCACCGGCATTGAACTGGAGCTGGATAACTATCGCTTTGCTCAGGTTCCGCGAATCGTAGATAACGACGGGGATACTTTCCGGCTTGTCAGCGGTCTGCGCGGTAGCTTCAACGAGTGGGACTGGGAAGGCGCGCTGACATGGTCGCGTGCGACCAAGGAAGACATCACCCGCAACCGCGTATCCAATACGCTGTTGCAGGAGGCATTGAATGATCCCACCGAGGCCGCGTTCAATCCATTTGGTGGCCTGGAAGGAACCAACATCGAGCGAGCACTCGTTGATGTGAAGCGTGAGAACGAAACCGAACTGCGCATGTTCGATTTCAAAATTTCAAACGCCGCGCTGTGGCAAATGCCCGCAGGACCTGTGGCCTTTCTCGCGGGTTTCGAATATCGCGAAGAGTCCTTCGAAGATGATCGCGATCCGCGCCTTGATGGCACAATTGCGTTTGTAGACAACAGTGGTAACACGTTCCCATTCATCTCGGACGTAGCAAATTCCAGCCCCACCGAAGACAGCAGTGGTGAACGCGAAGTCACCAGTATCTACACTGAGCTACAGATTCCCCTGTTCGAGAAGCTCGATGTGCAGCTGGCGCTGCGCTACGAGGACTTCTCCGATGTTGGCGATACGACAGTTGGTAAAGCGGCATTCGGTTACCGGCCTATCGAGCCTGTACTGATACGCGGTTCCTGGTCGGAAGCGTTTCGTGCGCCGAACCTCGTGACAGTCAACGAGTCTCGTGTCGCGCGTCAGAATACGCGTGACGATCAAGCCTGCTTGCTCGCAGATCCAACCGAGTCCGTTCTCGATTGCTCCTATGGCATTCAGCGAACCGCCCAGGGTAGTTCGGCGCTTCAGCCGGAAGAGTCGGAGAACTGGAACCTTGGTCTGGTCTTCGAGCCTTGGGACTTCCTGACGCTGACCCTGGACTACTGGGAAATTGAGAAAGAAAACACCATTGGTCTGTTTGGCGAGAACAATCACATTGCGCTCGATCTCCTACAGTTGATCCAGGCAGGAACCGCCAACTGCGCAGTCTCCGCCGGTAATCCCGCGGTTGTTCGAGGCGACAGTCTCGACCCGGCAGCGGACGCTCTCTACCTCGCGGCAGGAATCTGTCCGGCGGGTGAGATCGTTCGTGTTGATGACGAGTACGCGAATCTCGACACCAGAACGGTTGCTGGTCACGACATCGGCGTCTATATGGATTTTGATACCGCGATCGGCGCGCTCAACTTCCGCTTCAATGGCTCGTTCCTCGATAAGTACGACCAGGAAGCCGGTGGTGACGCTCAGGTACTTCTCGCAGCCTCGAACGCAGGCACTCTTCCGGCGTCTGTTCCCGTTGCCGGATTTGCGGACCTGCGCCGCCAGAACGGCAACGCAACTTCCAAACTGACGGCGAGCGTGCGCTGGCGTCGAGACAACTGGGGAGCATCGCTAACCGGTGTGCGCTACGACGATTTCATCCAGACGTCGTTGACCCTGTCGGATGGTTCAACCTGGAAAGTTCAGGAGATGACCACCTTCAACACGTCGGTTGACTATCGCTTCTCCGTCAGTGACATCGACACCAAGGTTCGCTTTGGCATCAACAATGTCACGGACGAACGCGCACCGCTGGCTGACCGATTCTTCGGTTACTACGCGGATCAACACAACGACTTTGGTCGCTACTACTACATGGACGTTCGTGTCTCTATGTAAGCACTTGAGCCGGGTGAGTTCTCATCACCCGGCCATTAACGTTCTCGCCAACCTCCGCAGCATTCTGCTCGGAGGTTGTCTTGCACTCCTGATCAGCCAACAGGCATCGGCTCAGCAGGCCATTCTTCGCTACAACGCTTTGCATCACCCGACAGTGGGTCAGCATGGCATGGTGGTATCCCAGAGAGAGCTTGCCAGCCGCATTGGCGCCGATGTGCTGCGTGATGGCGGCAACGCAGTGGATGCGTCCGTTGCGGTCGGCTTCGCGTTGGCGGTCGTGCTGCCTCGCGCGGGTAATCTCGGTGGCGGCGGCTTCCTGCTCGTGCACGTCCCCGGACAGCCCGTAGCGGCGTTGGATTTTCGCGAACGCGCTCCTGCGGCCGCAACGGCGGGGATGTTTCTCAATAGCGATGGCAGTGTGGACCGGCAGAGCTACCGTTTCTCACACAAAGCCGTTGGCGTGCCAGGCACCGTTGCGGGCTTGCTTGATGCGCATGAGCGTTACGGCAGCAAGCCGCTGAACGAACTGTTGCATCCGGCCATTGCGCTCGCGGCTGATGGCTTTGACGTGGATTACGATCTCGCATCCGCGCTTTCCGCTCGTGAAAAGCTGATTTTGAGCCACGCTGAAACAGCGAGATTGTTCAGGCGCGCAGACGGCACGGCGCTGCGGGCCGGTGATCGGCTACAGCAATCGGATTTGGCGACAACGCTTGAACGCATCGCTGCCGATGGGCGCGACGGCTTCTACAAAGGCAAAGTTGCGGACGACATTGTCCAGGAAATGTTTCGCGGTGGCGGGTTGATCAGTCATGCCGACCTGGCCAGCTACCAGGCCACATGGCGGGAACCGATCCGTGGTCGCTATCGTGGTTATGATGTTGTCTCTATGCCACCACCGAGCTCCGGCGGTGTTCATCTGGTTCAGATGCTCAACATCCTCAGCCACTTTCCGTTGTCCAGTTTTGGCGCCCAATCCTCCCGCGCCAGTCATCTGATGATAGAGGCGATGAAGCTCGCCTATGCCGATCGCAGCAAACATCTGGGTGACCCGGATTTTGTTGATGTTCCTGCGGCATGGCTCACGAGTGCGGAATATGGTCGGACGCTTGCGCAGACGATCGAGCCGGATCGGGCGCGTGCGTCTTCCGAGATCGCGCCTTCGATCGCGCCGATCGTTGAAAGCGAGGACACGACTCACTATTCAGTTGTCGACACGAACGGCATGGCAGTGGCGGTGACGTACACCCTAAATTTTTCTTTTGGTAGTGGCATCTCGGTACCGGGATCGGGGTTTCTGCTGAACAACGAAATGGCTGACTTCTCCGCATCTCCCGGCAAACCCGACTCGTTCGGTCTGGTGACGGGAAAAGCGAACGCCGTCGCGCCATTCAAACGACCGCTGTCCGCAATGACACCGACAATGCTACTGCGCGATGGACAAGTACGTCTGGTTACCGGTAGTCCCGGCGGCAGCCGCATCATCAACGCCGTGCTCCAGCATGTTGTGAATTTCGTCGATTTCGATATGAACGTTGCCGAGGCGTCTTATGCCCCTCGACTTCACCATCAGTGGCAGCCGGACAAGCTCTTTGTTGAGCGTGGCTTTCCGATGGACAGCCAGGAGCGGTTGCGAGCTCTCGGACATCCCGTTGTGCCCTCCAACGCGCTCGGTTCGATCCAGGCCATCAGCTACGACGGCGAACGCTTCTACGGCAGCGCAGATACGCGCCGCCCCGGTGCAGCTGCGGTCGCGCCCGCTGGCGTGGGAGATAGTGTGAGAGAGAAGCGATGAATCGCCACGACATGAGTGTGCTTGGCTGTGGCGTGCTGATGCTGCTGCTCAGCGGCTGTGTTGCGTCCCAGGGTGCATCCCCTGGTAGCGCGGAACGGGAAGTCAGCGTAGAAACCAAGCCTGCGATCATTCGCTATAACGCGCGGGTACATCCCGTGCTGGCCGATGGCGGTATGGTTGTATCCCAAAACGAGCAAGCGAGTGAGATCGGGCGTTCGATCCTCGCGCGCGGTGGCAATGCCGCAGATGCGGCGGTAGCTACCGGCTTCGCGCTCGCGGTGACCTTGCCGAGGGCCGGTAACCTGGGTGGTAGCGGTTTCTCCCTGACGTTCGATGCGCAGACAAGACAATCGCTGGCGCTCGACTATCGTTCAGCCGGGCCCGCCGCCTTCGATGCGGATAAGTATCGCAACCCGGAGGGTCTGGTCGACACCAAAGGCTTTACGTTTGGCCCGGCCGCCAATGGCGTTCCCGGTACGGTTGCCGGCCTCTACAAACTCTGGCAGAAGCAAGGCTCGCTACCGTGGGCCGAGCTGGTTGAACCCGCGCGACGGCTCGCGGCCGACGGAATTGTTGTTAGCGCCGATCTCGAGTTTGCACTGGCCGCGGGGCAGACGGTTTTCCAGCGTTATCCGAGTAGCGCTGCTGTGTACCTGAAGCCTGATGGCAAGCCTTACCAACTGGGTGACATCTGGCGTCAGGCAGATCTCGCAGATTCCCTCGAACTGATCGCAAGCAATGGCGCGGAAACCTTTTACCGAGGCGAGCTTGCCTCCAGAATCGTTGACGGCTTGTCCGCTGCTGGTGGCTTGCTCACGCTGGCAGACCTTGCCCAGTACGAGGCTCGCGAACGTGAGCCACTTGCGATGAACTACCGCAACTATCAGGTTCTGGCGCAGCCGCCGGTCAGTGGTGGTGGTTTGACGTTGCTGCAGATGCTGGCTGTCCTCGAACGTTTCGATCTGGCTGACAAACCTCAAGGCAGTGCCCGCAGCCTGCACCTGCTTGCCGAGATCATGAAGTGGGGCACAGCGAACCGACGCTTCGGCATCGGCGATCCGGATTATGTGGACGTCGCGACCGAGCGCTTCCTTGCCGAGGATGTTGTCGGCGCCATCGTTGCAAACATTGATTTGGACAAGGCGCGGGCCGTTGAGACGATAGAGCCGTTTACGCGCAGCTTGCCTACCAGCCGCGATACAACGCACTTCTCCGTGGTCGATCGTTGGGGCAATGCTGTCGCGACAACTTACACGCTTGGCTATTCATTTGGATCCGGGTTCGTTGTGCCGGGCACGGGAATACTGCTGGATAACCAGCTGCGCAATTTCAGCTACAACCGTCCTGGCCACGCCAATAGATTTGCTCCTGGCAAACGGATGGTGTCGACGATGACGCCGACGATTGTGCTCAACAGTGAGGGCCGTGTAGAACTGGTGACTGGTACGCCAGGCGGTAGCCGCATCATCAATGTCATCTTTCAGCTGCTTGTGAATGTGCTGGACTACGAGATGAACGTTGCGGATGCGACACACGCGCCCAGAATCCATCAGGCATGGCGATGGCCGGAGCTGCACGTGGAAGAGGGCGTCAGTGCCGACACCATCGAACTGTTGAGGGCGTTAGGCCATGACGTGGTAACCCAGGCGACCATGGGGAGCGCGCAATCGATTCGCGTGCGTGAAGGTCTGCTGCGCGGCTCAGCCGATCCTCGGCGACCCGGCGCAGCAGCGAAAGGCGTGATCATCAGGCACGGCGAAGGCTCAATGGTTACGCCCTGAGCTGAGCCTGGCGCTGGCTTATATACATCGTCTGGTTCGTTTCTCGATTCCTGGTAGCACTGCAATGCTCGCGCTTGAGCGGGCGTACCTACCGCAGAACTGGTCCTGGGACATTCCATTCCAGAGCCTGAGTTCCCGATGGCACCGGATCTCGTAGTCGCGCCATGCATCGACGCACTGTTTCGATCGCGCCGGGCCAATCGTGCCGCGCGTCATGCGCTCGAGTGTTGCGAACGTCGCGCTCGGTTCACTGGTACCGGCGGTGATCCGTTGGTTATGGGTAGTCTGGCAGCCGCTCATTGTTGCCAGGATGATGATGGCCGCGATTGCATGGGTGGTCGTCATTGCTGGGTCTCGTCCTTAGTTCGAAAAACCCTCCTCTGGGGTAACTGGTTAGCAAGACGCGGGCCACCTGGGTATTGTCTAAAAATAGAGCTGCAAGTTATTGAAATAGCTCAGATACAGCTTCGAACTTTTGGTGCTATGTTCTGCGTGGGTCATCCGGGTCATCGTAGATGGTGCATCGCACCATCTCGATGCAGGGTCGACCCGGTTCGCGATGACGACCTAGTAGTTCGCAGGCTGCGAAAAGGCGGCGGAAATGGAGCGGTCCGAGTTATGTGCGTTGGACGGCGAGGAACACCCCGATCGCCATCAGCGTGATGCCAGCGATGCGCTGCCCGGAAACCTCATAGACTGGCGCACCGAACAGGCCCAGATGATCGATCACCGCGGTCGAAACCAATTGCCCCAGAAGCACAAAGAAAACCGCATTGCCGACGCCGAATCGAGGTGCAACCCAGGTAATGCTGAGCACGTAGAACGCGACGAAAAGGCCGCCGGCGAAATACATGGGCGATGGCAGGTTGGTAAAGGTCGATTCTGAAAGCGCGCCGCTGGCGAGGAGTGTCGCGCAGCCCGCAACCAGTGCTACGGCGAACAGTATTACCGCGGCAACGATTGGCGACTCAAGCCGTCCGCCAAGCGATCCGTTCAAGGCTGCCATGATCGGAATACCAATACCGGCGAGTAACATGATGGCTGCCATCACCCAGGGCGGCGTCATGATCGTGCGCGCCGGTTACTGACTGACTCGCCGGCGATGCCCCAATTGTCGGTGTCGACCTCGTCGATCACCACGATGGTCGTCTCCGGGTTTTTGCCCAGCTCACGCCGTAACAGTTCCGTGACTTCTCTCATCAGGGTCTGCTTTTTCTCCGCCGTTAGGTTCTCTGGCGTTACTTTGATGTTCACGTAAGGCATTCATGCTCTCCGAATGATTTCTCCCGTGCCGGCAGGTTACGTGCTCGCAGCCAGCGTGCACAGTCACAGCCGCGTTACACTATGCGATTGCGAATCAGGGGGAGGAGAGCGGTTATGGCGACCGGAGCCGAGTTAGTAGCACGTGGTCTTGCGGCAGCTGGCGTTGAGCACGCTTTCGCGATTGTCAGCATTCACAACATGCCGATTCTCGATGCGATCAATCAGCTTGGTGCGACCAAGTTGATTGACGTTCGCCACGAGCAATCGGGAATGCATGCGGCGGATGGATACGCTCGCGCTACCGGCAAGATGGGCGTGATGATTGCAAGCACTGGCCCTGGCACCAGCAATTGCATGACGGGTTTGCTCGAAGCAGCTGCGGGATCGTCTCGTGTTCTGCTCATCACCGGTCAGGCGGCCACGGATTTTTATGGGCGCGGGTTGGGTTATGTGCATGAGAACGACAGGCAACTCGATATGCTGGCCAGCGTTTGTCGGCGTGTCGCCAGCCCTCGTGAGTCAAGTGCGGTGGCGCCGGAGCTTGCTGCTGTCATTCGCGATATCCACACCGCTCGAGCCCAGCCCGGCGCGATCGAAGTGCCAATCGATCTGCAGTACGAGGAGGCCGATGACTTTGAGTTCGACGGTTTATTCCCTCAGCCGAAAAGCGCGAAGGCTGAGTCTGTTCAGCGTGCTGCGGACGCCTTGGCTGGCAGCAACCGGCGGGTGATTGTTGTGGGCGGTGGCGTGATTGCGGCTGGAGCTGGCGAACAACTGGTGCGCCTGGCTGAGCGATTGGAGGCTCCCGTTCTGACCAACCTGGAAGGGCGGGGGGTGATCGCCGATGACCATCCGCTGTGTCTGGGCAATTTTTTTGAGGCTCGCAGCATTCACAAAGCGATGCGGGATGCTGACGTCACGCTAGCGATCGGTACGTCCTTTGCCGCAGGGGTAGGCGGCGCAGCTGCGGCGCTCACACCACCAGGCAAGCTTATTCAGATTGATGTGGATCCGTCGGTTGTTGGCCGGATGCATCGTGCGGAGATACCGGTTATCGGTGACGCGGCGCTGACGCTGGAGGCGTTGTTGTCGGCACTGACTGAGGTGGCGCCCAACGATTCGCAGTTCAACGATGGTTTGCTGCAGGCCGCCCAGGGCCTGAAAGCTGGTATCCGTCCGCGCCTTGGCAAAGAAGTGCCGGTGCTGCTCGACGCGATACGAGCGGCATTGCCGCGCGATGGGTTGTGGCTGAGAGACACAACCTTGCCGGCAACGTTTTTCGGCAATCAGTTGTTTCCGGTGTTTGAGCCCCGCACATCCATTGCGCCGAGTTCCAGCGCCATTGGCCCAGGCCTGCCCATGGCGATCGGAGCAGTGTTAGGTGCCGGCCGACGTGGTGTTGTCATTCACGGCGACGGAGGCTTGCTCTTTCATGCAACAGAATTAGCGACGGCGGCTCAGTATCACCTGCCGCTCATCATCTGCGTGTTCAACGATTCCGGCTACGGGGTACTTCGCTGGTTGCAGGAGGGCCGGTTTGGCCGTGTGAATGAAACCGATCTCGGCCCTGTCGACTTTGCCAAGCTCGCGTCGAGTCTCAACGTGGCGGGCGAGCGCGTGACCTCGGTGAGTGATTTTGAAACTGCTCTGGATCGGGGTATGTCCGTTGATGGCCCCTATGTCATCGATATTCAGCTCGAGCACTTTGCGCCCTATGAACTGGGCGGTGTCCCGCCAGCGGAAGCCCGGAGAGGGTGAAGTCTTCTCTACAGGCGGCGCTTGCCAGCGTCGACGGCACGCTGCGTCCTGGCGGGCGCTACTTTCCCGGCTGGACGATCGTTGGCTCGGCCGCGATGGTTCAATTTCTGGCTGGTGTGCTGTTCATGAACTGCTACGGCGCCTACACGGTGTTGCTCGAGCAGGAGTTCGAGTGGAGCAAAGCGGCTTTGTCGGGGGCGTTCGCACTAACGCGAGTTGAAAGCGGCATCCTGGGGCCATTGCAGGGCTGGCTGACAGATCGCTACGGGCCGCGGATTGTCCTCACCATTGGAACGGTCATATTCGGCGTGGGCTTCATGCTCTTTGCGAGTATCGACTCGCTCCTCACCTTCTACCTTTGTTTCGCCATGATCGCTCTGGGCTCCTCGCTCGGCGGCTTCGCGACCTTGATGGTGGCAATCGTCAACTGGTTTGATGCGCATCGCGCCAAGGCAGTGGCGGTGTCGCAAATGGGCTTCTCGCTTGGCGGCGTGTGTGTGCCGCTCGTTATCCTGTCGCTGCAGACCTATGGCTGGCGGGCCACGGCGTTTGGCTCTGGCATCATAATTCTCGCCGTCGGTTTGCCGCTTGTACAATTGGTCAAACACAAGCCTGCGGAGGTTGGGTTGCTGCCTGATGGTGCAGTTGCCGTGGCAGAGGACTCGCAACCGCACAGTGACGGCGGTGGCGACTTCACAACGCGTCAGGCGCTGCGAACGCGAGCGTTCTGGTTGTTGTCTGTTGGCCACTCCCTCGCGCTGCTCACGGTATCCGCGGTGATGGTGCATCTGGTGCCGCATCTCATTGAAGCAGGTTACACGCTCGCCCAAGCCGGGGTTGCTGTGGGTGTGCTGACCACTATCCAGATCGCAGGTCAGCTTCTCGGTGGCGGAGTAGGCGATCGTTTTGATAAGCGACTTATCTGCGTTTTGTGCATGGTTGGTCACGCGCTCGGGCTGACGGCGCTCGCGTACGCGCCGGACCTGTCCAACACGCTACTTTGGCTAGCGGTGTTCATGCTCGCGCATGGCATAGCCTGGGGTGTGCGTGGACCGTTGATGGTGGCCCTGCGGGCAGACTACTTTGGCGCCAGCTCCTTCGGCACGATCATGGGTTTTTCGTCGTTGATCGTGATGATTGGAATGTCGGTCGGCCCCCTGGTTGCCGGCTACGCCTACGATGTCACCGGCAGCTACAGCGATGGCTTCGTCGTTGTGGCCGCCTGCGCCATGATCGGTTGTCTGTGTTTTGCGTTTGCAACGCCGCCGGTGAAGGCGCAAGAATTGGGGTCAGTGTAAACGGTCAACGTAAATGATCCGGTTCTGTGAGTTTACTCTGGCACTTTACACTGACCCCATTACTCCTTAATCGGCAATTCAATGGGCGGACTTGTTGCCTTGCTTTTCGCCGAGCAGCACCAAACGCGCGCGAAAGCTTTGGTGCTGGTCGCACCCGCTTTTGTTTTCGGACTACCGGACAACGTTAGCGCAGAACGATTGGCGATCGGCGCGAATCCGACCACACCAGAGAGTATGGCCGCCTATTTGACACGCATCTATGATGCGCCGGACTTATCCCCGGCAGCCATCAACGAGGCGCTCGCCCACAAACAGTCAATTGGCGATGGGCAAACCATCAAGCGCATCGCTCAGTCACTGGTCAGTGGCGAGGGCATCCTTACCGAGGAACGCCTACGCCAAATCACTCATTCCACGCTGATCATTCAGGGATCGAGCGATGGTGTTGTGCCTGTTTCGAGTTCCGAGAGAATTAGTCGGATCATGACGAACGCTGAATTGGTGGTTCGGACAGATGTAGGTCACTGGCCTCAGTTCGAGGATGCAGACTACTTCAATACGTCCGTCTTAGGCTTGCTCGAAGGAAGCGCTTTGGGACGATAGCGGATTTTCAGGATGCGACAAAAGGGGACCCTTTTTACTCACCTATCCACAGTTAGCTAAGTCATTGTTTTTAAAAAGGTGGACATGTCCAAAAAGGGTAGGTAAATATTAAAGTATGAAGATTGGATACGCTCGCGTCTCTACCGATGAACAATTACTCGATATGCAGCTCGATGCGTTGCAGGCGGTTAAGTGCGACCAAATCTTCAAGGACGAAGGGATTTCCGCGATCGCAGCTAACCGTCAAGGTTGGGAAAGTGCACTCCAAGCTCTAGACGATGGCGATACGCTCGTTATTTGGAAGCTCGATCGTGCCTTCCGCTCCACGGTCGATGCCATCCTGACGCTTGATAACCTCAGAGATCGAGGGATCGAGTTCCAATGCATCACGATGCAAATCGATACGTCTACGCCCGAGGGCCGAAAGTGGTATCGAGACACGGCCTCTTGGGCAGAGTACGAAAGAGAGCTGATCTCTCAACGAACCAAAGCCGGAATGGCAGCAGCCAATCGGCGTGGAAAACATGTCGGTAGGCCAAAAGCCCTTACCGACGAGCAGATCAATCACGCTCAATCCGCCATCGCGGCGGGAGAGACGGTTAGCGGCATGGCTGGCGTTTTGAACGTCAATCGAAAAACCCTCTCCAATGCTTTAAGGCAACATGGGGTTCGCAGCCATGCCTAAGGTAAATCCCGATATATTGGTGTGGGCTAGAGAAACCGCAGGTCTCTCCGAAGAGGAAGCTGTCACTAAGCTCGGCATTAATGATGCCCGGGGCATAGCCGCACTCGATCGCTTAGCTGCTCTCGAAAACGGAGATATCGAGCCGACACGCCCAATGCTGCTGAAGATGGTCAAGCATTATCGCAGACCGCTTCTGAGCTTTTATATGCGTGAACGACCGATCATGGCTGATCGGGGACAAGATCATCGAATGCTGCCCGACACAATCGATGCCCAAGAGGTCGCATGGGCTGACGTGGTGATTCGCGATATCCACGCCCGCCAATCCTTAGTGCGTGAAGTACTGCTAGACGATGAAGACACCGAGCCGCTTGATTTTGTAGGTGCTCACACCATGGGCCAAGGTCGGCGCGGTGTCGATCAAATGGTCTTGGCCCTAAAAGATATTCTCCATTTCGATCAGAACGAGTATCGCGAATTCAACAAAATAGATGATGCGTTTGCCTATCTTCGTCGATTATCTGAGCAAGCGGGCGTATTTGTCCTTCTCGTTGATAATTTGGGTAGTCATCACACTCGTATTCCCGTCGAAGCTTTTCGCGGGTTTGCGCTTTCCGACAATATCGCTCCTTTTGTCGCTATCAATGCAAACGATAGTCGCGGCGCTTGGTGTTTCACGCTCGTTCACGAGCTAGCTCACATTGCTCTGGGTGACACGGGTGTCAGTGGTGGCATTGGTGACGATCGATTAGAGCAATTCTGCAACGATGTCGCTAGCGAGTTTTTGGTCGCACGAGCTGAGCTCGCCGCGTTAGCGGTTACTCAAGATACTAGCTTGGAACAGTCTAAGCAGATCATCAGCAACTTTGCTCGCGAGCGAAACGTCAGTAACACGATGGTGGCCTATAAGCTCTATCGCTCCGGCGCGTACGACTATCCGAAATTCGAACGTCTAAGGTTGGCATTCCGGCAAGACTTCCTCGAATACCAAGAGCGACAACGGGAGCAAAACCGCCAAAAAGAAGGCGGCCCAACCTATCAGATATTGCGCCAGCACCGGACAGGCAAGCTGCTCATACAGCTCGTCGATCGCATGATCTATAGCGGGCAACTTACGACCACAAAGGCGGGCAAGGTGCTCGGCGTTAATCCCAAAAATGTCCACGGCTTACTTGAAGCCGTTCGGCCTTCTGTTTAGGAGATAGATTCTGATATATCTCCTAGATGCTAACGTCCTGATAGATGCGAACAGGGACTATTACCCCGTCGATCGAGTGCCAGAATACTGGGATTGGCTCATCCATCAGGGTGAACAAGGTCATGTGAAAATTCCGGTCGAGATTTACGAGGAATTCAAGCTCGGCAAAAAGGATGCGCTAGCTGCGTGGGCGAAAGAGAAAGAAACCGAAGCCGCCTTGCGCATCGATGAGGAAGTCGATATCGAGTTGGTGCAGCAAGTAACGGAACAAGGCTATGCGCCAGACTTGAACGATATAGAGATCGAGAAAATTGGCCGCGACCCGTTCTTGATCGCCTACGCATTTGCTGATTCGAACAATCGCATTGTGGTCACGACCGAGGTATCAAAGCCAAGCAGACAAAGGGCCAACCGTCACGTACCAGATGTCTGCAATCAATTCGGTGTACGTAGCATTAGTGCTTATCAGCTCGGTCATACGTTGGAATTTCGTACCGACTGGAATAAATAGGGACCGCTTTCGGCCAATAGCAGGCATTACCCATCTGGCTCTTTGAGCGTCCGCTTTCGGCTATCTCACGCTGTCCGTCAGGACAGATGCCGACCACCACAACTAGGAGATCGGGTAGAGCGGGGCTCTCAGCCGTCTCATGATCAGGTCGTCGTCGGTGGGCGCGCCACTGTCGACGACGAAGCGCTTGCGGCCAACAACGCGAAAACCGCGCGATCGGTATAGCGCGATAGCGCCAGCATTCTTTTCCCAGACGTCCAGATACAGCCAGGTCGTGGCATCGACGTCGGTGCTGATGAGCGCATCGAGCAAGCGTTGGCCAATTCCCTGGTTCTGAAAGTGACTCTCAACATAGAGTCTGTGCAGCGCGCGGTTGCCTTGAGATTCGGCTATCTCTGGATAGTCGCACCAGCCGATCTGGCCGAAGCCTACAAGCTTAAAGCTCTCTCGGTGTTCAGCGACGAGGATCAGATCCTGGTCGATCCAGGAAGCCACGGTCTCGTCGGTGAATGTGCGCGCACACTGCGCCTCGAGGTCTGACTCGGATACCGAATCGCCAAATGCGACGCGAAAGGTGCGCTCGGCGAGTTCCCGCAGTTCGGGGATATCGTTGGTTCGTCGATCAACCCGCGGTGCTCGCAGGTTTACGCCATCTCGATTATCCGGCATGGGCGGCAGCGCTGCTCTGAGCGAGCCTGAGTGCTCTAAAACTCATCAACAGACATCATCTTCGCCAAAGGTTTGCGGCTGATGGAGCCATGCCCGCCGCCCACCGGGTAACCCAGAGGTATGTGCGCGCAGGTGTGCCAGCCCTCTGGAATCGCCAGCAGGTTTTTCACCGCGGGCTCGTCCATACATAGCAGGGTTGTGAGCACACAGCCGAGGCCTTCGCTTCGCGCTGCGAGCAGCAGGTTCTGAACGGCTGGATAGACGCTTCCGCCGCCAACGATGCTGGGTCTGTCCTGCTTTGCATCAGTAATTGCCATGTTTGACGGATTGAAGCAGAACACGACGATGACGGGTACATCGCCCAAGTTCTCCGCTAGATAGTCGCCGGCTTTCAGGCTCTTACGAGACTTTTCTGCCTGATCTTCTGGCATCTTCGCCAGGCGCTCCTCGTAGTGCCCGTTGTAGGTTTGCCAGCGTGGCAGATACAGATCCTGAAGCGATTTCTTCTTGGCCTGATCGCGCACCACAACCATGTGCCATGGTTGAAGATTGCCGCCGGTCGGTGCCCAGGTGGCGGCGTTTAGCACTCGTTCGAGCACATCCTCGGGAATCGGGTCCGGCCGCAGGCGGCGTACTGCGCGCAGGGTGCTCATCGCATCGTATAGGTTCATCTGGGTCTCCGGTTAGTTGCCGCGCCGTGATCAGCGCTCGCCATAGCTTGCGCCCAGGCCTGCTTTGGCATCGTTCATGATGCCGTATTGGGGAATGGGGTAGCGCAGGCCATTGCGGGACAAAGCCTGCATGCCCGCAATAATTTTCCCAAGATACTTCGGTGGTAGCGCCATCAGCAGTTCGTCTTCCATGACACCGCCATAGCGACGCTCGGCATAGCAGGGTATGGACAGGCTTGGCTCTCCGGTTGCCAGTGCGCGCCCCCAGGAGTCAGCGCAGGCCGATTCACCCACGCAGCCCCATTCCAGTTTTTTGTAACCACTCCATTGCAAGCCGTTGATTAAAATAATCATTTGGGCCGGAGTTGCGTAGATGAGGGCGATGTCGGGTGGGTCGAGCCTGCCACTGGCGAGGGGGCTCACGGCCATTGCTTCGAAGCGCCCGAACGGCACTGTGTCCATGGCGTGCTGATGCGTGCTGGAACCTTCCACGTCCTCAAACCAGACCCCTGCCATATGCTGGCCAGATAACCATGTCTCATCCTGTGGGTGTAAGCCGATGACCGCGCCGCACTGCTGGCCCACCAGGTCTGCGCCGGTGATCCCCACGGTCCAGCCGTTGCGCGCAGCCTGGCCAACGATCTGATCAGTCGTGTGCACGTGTTTGGGCCGTCTGATCCGCTCGATCGCTTCCATGTCGTCAGCGCGCTCAAACAGTTTCATGCCAATGGGCGTCGTGCGCAGACGCAACAGTGCATTCAGCTGGCTTACCGTCTCCTGACCATCGAAATCTTCCACCGTCGCGATGTTGTCGGTTGTGCTGGTTGGCGGCATGAATCGCTCCCGTTATTCACTCGTTCGAAGCTGCGAGAGTACTGAAACGAAGGGGGCAGGGCGACTATGATGGGCGCGTACTGTTTATCGACGGTTGTTGTGAATCGATCTCTAGGCTGGTTTGTCGTTTTTCTGTTGTTGCTCGCCGCCGCTGCGTGGGCTGTACGCTGGTGGGCAGGGCCTGGACTGTCGTCTCTGCTCCTCGATGCGGATCGCCGCGCCGCTCCTGCACTCATTCTGGTCGTCAGTGAAGGCTCGTCCGTATCAGGCCCCGAAGCGCGTCAACATGCAGCATCCCTTGGCGCGCGGCTGCTTTGGCACGGCAGTCTCGATGCGACAGTGAGCGGTGAGCTATTGCGCTCGCCGGCGAGCGCGGCGCTCGTCTCGTTCCCAACGGGTGGCGACCTGCTGCGCGCGATCACCGGCTCTGACTTCGACGCGGTGAGAGACGCGATCGAGGCGGATATGGGTGGGCAACTGTTTGCCTATCAAATCAACCCCGATGCTGATGTCAGCGTTGGCCAACCGCTGGCGTTGCTGCTTGCCAGTGGCGCGACCTTGCCGATTGCGGCGGCTACCCGGCTGCGGGATATCAGCCGGCCTTACGACGGTGATGTTGTGATATCGAAGGCGGATTCACTGCTGAGCGCGGATGCGGAGCGATTCCCTCAACTGCTAGTGCTCGGCTTCGAAGCGCAGCTCGGGCTTGGCGGTTGGGCGAGTGATCCGGCGCAGCTGACCGAGTTTGCGTTGTTGCAGACTGAGTTTCGCGAACACTCTCTGAGCATATTCAGTTCAAACTAGCCGGCATTGTTACCTGTGCCAGTCGCGCGCCAGACACGGACGTTGGCAAACTCATCGAACTCGCCGAGATTTGGCTCGGTCAGGGCCGTGGCCTCGTGAATCAGTTCGAAGCCGGGATCGCCGAGCACTTTCACCCGGCTATCAGCGACGATCACAACCCGAGCGAGCGTCCTTGTCAATTCGAGCAGCGGCAGGTTAGAGCGGTCGTAAAGCACGTCCGCCAGTAGCGCGACATCACATACGGGTGCACGGGCCAGGTCGCTGCACAGCGACAGATCGACCCCACTCAGCACAGCGTTCGCGGCGCTGGCCGCCAGAGCGTCGGCATCGTTGTCGCAGGCAATGACCTCGCTCGCTCCGGCGAGGGCTGCAGCAATACCGGCAACGCCGCTACCGCTGCCCACGTCGAGTACGGTCTTGCCGGTGACAAGGCCTGGTTCTGCGATTAGGTATCGAGCCAGGGCGAGCCCACTGCCCCAGCAAAATGCCCAATACGCCGGATTGGCAATCACCGCGTGCATTACCTGACTAGGCAGTGGGCCAGTCTGAAAGTCCGGGTTGATCAGGGCGAGCCGCAGACCGGGACAGCCGTTGAACTGCGTTTCGACTAGCGATGCATCCGGTAGCGTCGCGCGAAGACGCTCCTGAATGTCAGCAAACTGGCTGTTGAACTGCTGCAAAATAAACTGCGGAGTGCTTCTGATTGATTGCCTGCGCCGTCAGGACACACCAATCGACAACAAATTCTCGAGGGGTTGATACAGTTCCTCAAGATAGCTCACGTGTTCTTCATCCAGCTTCAACACGGCTGCTTCGACGAGCGAGTCAAGTTGGCTGACCTTGGAGACGCCCACGACAGGCGATGTGACACCAGCTTTGCCTTTCAGCCAGGCTATGGCTACCTGTGCGGGTGTCTTACCGATTTTGCCAGCCACTTCAACAACCCGTTCTGCTATCTGAAAGTCTGCCGCACCGCGGTACAAACCTTCGGTGCGCGCACGATCCTGTCCTTTGGAGCGAGCCGTCGAACCACCCTCGAAGCCGCCCTGATAAGCGCCGGCAAGAATGCCTCGCGCCAGCGGTGACCAGGGAGTAAGGCCAACGCCGTTCTCGAGACAGTAGGGGATCATCTCGCGCTCTTCTTCCCGGTAGATGAGGTTGTAGTGGTTCTGCATGGAGATGAACGGGGTCCAGCCGTTGTAGGTGGCAGTCAATTGCATCTGCGCGAACTGCCAGGCGAACATGGAAGAACCACCGAGATAGAGTGCTTTGCCAGACTTCACGACATCATGGAGCGCCTCCATTGTCTCTTCGATGGGTGGGTCGACTCTGCCGGGTATGCCATGTGGATGTCGGTGAATGATCAACTGGTCCAGGTAGTCAACGCCAAGCCGGCTTAGCGAGGCATCCACCGATTCCATAATGTGCTTTCGAGACAAGCCTCCGTCGTTGGCGTTGCGGCTCATGGGGAACGCGACTTTAGTGGTCAGCACGTAGTCTTTGCGCGGCAGCAGCTTACGCAGCAAGCCGCCAACCACCTCTTCGGTTGCGCCGACGCCGTAGACGTTCGCGCAATCGAAATAGAAGATCCCCGCATCGATTGCCGCACGGAAAATCGGTTCGGCTTCGTCGGGCCCCAGTGTCCAATCACCCTGGTGGCCCCTGCCTGGCACGCCGAAGTTCATTGTGCCGAGACACAGCGGTGAAACGGCTAGCCCAGCGCTGGGGCTGAGGGCAATTGGATCAAGCATGGGACAAGTCTCGAGTGGTCAAAGCGCTAGCTTGCATGAGGGTGGGGCGAGCGGCAATTGGCGCGCTAGTCCTTGCCAATCATCTTGGGGTGCTGCTAGCCACCGGGGCAGCTTGGTCAGATTGCTGTTGGATCGCCTCCAAGGAACAGACTGCCGCGATAATTTTCAATGAACATCAGGTAACTCGCGCGAGTGGTTCCGGGCGACGGTTACTGACCGATACCGCTCGAGCTCGACAGTGGCCAGAATCGGTTTCTGTCGGCGTAGAGCAGTCACCTCCAACACCTAAGCCTCAGCGCTCAAGCTCGTGGTCGCCAGCGCACCATTCGTGTTTGGACAGGCTCTCGATAACGTAACACTTGCCAACGTGCCCGCTCCGACAACCCGCGACGATACGCTTGAGTTCTTTTTCCAGGTCGCGCAGCAACGTAAGTTTTGCCTTCACGGCAGCGAGGTTTGATTCCGCGAGCCTATGCACGTCATCACAGTCCCGTTCGACATCCTCGCCCAGCGTGATCAGGTTCTTGATACTGGCCAGTGAGAAGCCCAGTTGCCTTGCGTGTTTGATAAACCCCAGCCGTTCCAGATCGCTATCGCTATAACGACGTTGTCCTCCGCTTGATCGATACGGTTCCGGAATCAGACCGGCTTGTTCGTAATACCTGAGTGTGGGGACCTTGATGCCTACCCGTGTCGATACCTCACCAATGGAATACATCTTCTTGCTTGAACCTCTAGTTACTAGAGGAATTATAGTCTCGGCAATTAAAAGATGGACAGGAACATGGCTGCACTATTAGCAATATCATTTGTCGCGTTTGCACTCGTTGGGCGGGTAGGAATTGCCTACTTCACAACCGGCAATCACGGGATTCGACTGGCTGACTTTCGATCGGACCCTATAGCCGCTATCGCAGGTGCGGCGTTTTCACTGTCGTTTGCCCTGAGCCTGATCATTGTCGCGTTGGATGTCACTGGCGTCTGGTTGATTGAGCCGATTGAGTTGGCTTACTTGAATGAGTTCGCGTGTGCGTTTGGTCTGCTTGGTGTTGCTCTGGTGGTTACCGCGCAGGTGCAGATGGGTGATGCATGGCGCATTGGCGTGGACCCATCGGAAACCACAACGCTGGTAACCAATGGGCTTTACGGAAGATCCAGAAATCCAATCTACTTCGGCTTGGGAATGTACTGGGCCGGGCTTTCGGTACTGCTCCCTCACCCGGTGATTTGGATTCCTGCGGCTCTTTGCTGGGCCAGCATCGAAATTATTGTGCGGAAAGTTGAAGAGCCATACTTGTTAAAGCTGCATGGTTCGCAGTTTCAAGCGTATTTGGAGCGTTCGAACCGATATCTTATCTGGTGAGCCTCCGCCATCACTGCTGAATAAAAAGGGGATGCACGCTCTCGAGCTAGGATTGGTGCTGGGTTGAGGTGTTGTAGGGCGAGAGTAGCTGGTAGGTACGGAGCTGGTGGGTGCGGGGTTTAGGTTCTGCGATCGCTGTGGAAAAGAAATAGGGGATGGACGCTCTCGAGCCAGGATTGTTGCTGGGTTGAGGTGTTCTAGGGCGTGGGCAGTTAGACCGCTCTCGCGCATTCGCCTGGATTGCTACCCAATCTGCGGGAATACGATGCCGCGGTACGGAGCTGGTGGGGTAGGCGTTTCGGTTCTGCGATCGCTGTGGAAAAGAAATAGGCGATGGACGCTCTCGAGCATTCTGGCGGAGCACGTTGTGCTCGGCCAGATTGCACTGCCGCTCTCTCGGGATTTGACTCTGATCGCTTTTTTTACACGCCTATGGCGAAGCCAGCGGCGTGTAAAAAAAGCGATCTAAAAAAAACGGCCCGAAGGCCGTATAAGGTGGGTGTGTGACTCCCGAATTCTGTTGAAGTGCAGGCTCGCGAGAGCAGCGCTTCGTCTGGCCGGTGAAACCCCCCGGTAATCGGCCAGCTCGGGCACACGCGGACTGTTAATCTCTCCTGATGCAGGTCCGCCGCCGAACGAGTTGCACATGTCCCCGATGTCAGCGATGAAGCAACAGTACGGTGGTGCTTCGTTTGAGTCAGTGGAGTGCATGTATGACAGGTAAACGAGTTGTAATCTCAGCCGCGCTACTGCTGCTGGGGACATCAGTTTTTGCGAGTACCGCTGCACCGCCGTGCGGTTCGTCGGAGTATCGAGAGTTCGATTTCTGGCTCGGCGAATGGCAGGTGCAGACGCCCGACGGCAGGCATGCCGGCAGCAACAGTATTGTGTCTGCCCAGGCCGGTTGTCTGCTGGTGGAGAACTGGCGAGGCGCGCGGGGGAGTACGGGTACTTCCATGAACTACTTTGACCCGGTGGCGCAGCGTTGGCGTCAGCTCTGGGTGTCACCGGGAGTCATCATCGACATCGCGGGAGGCTTGACCCCGGAGGGCGCGATGAGGCTGACCGGGACGATTGTCTATCTTGGTGAAAATGCCGAGTTCCCGTTTCGAGGCACCTGGAGTGAGCAGGACGATGGCAGCGTTATCCAGTTCTTTGAGGAGGCTCGCAACCCGGACGATTGGCAGCCCTGGTTCCGTGGAATCTACCGACGAGCGGAGCCTGGCTAGCTCCTGTTGATTGTGTGACTCGACAACCGCGATGCCTTCTGATTTCATCGCTCGCCGTAATGCCAATTTTGAGCTTTGGGGAGAAAGCGGATGCCCATGATCCTTAACGAAGAGCAGACGATGCTGCGCGACAGCGCTCGGGATTTCTGCACCAACAGCGCGCCGATTTCTCAGTTGCGTGAGCTGCGTGATACGAACAGCGCCACGGGTTTCGATGCCGGCACGTGGGGCTCCATGGTGGAGCTTGGCTGGGCGAGCATTCCCTGGCCTGAAGAGGTCGGTGGCCTGGATTTTGGCTACAAAGGCCTCGGTGTTGTCACCGAGGAAACTGGCAAGACGCTGGCGGCGAGCCCGCTTTTCTCAACCGTCTGGCTCAGCGGCACGCTCATCAATTTGGCAGGCAGTGACGAACAGCGTGCGCAGATGTTGCCTTTGATCTCGGCCGGAGAGCTGAAACTCGCAACCGCGCTTGAGGAATCTGGACGTCACAACCCCTACGGGATTGCTACCAAGGCGACGAAGTCGGGAACAGGCTACCAATTGTCTGGCAGCAAAACGTTTGTCATCGATGGCCAGAGTGCAGACAAACTCATCGTGGTTGCGCGTACGTCTGGTAGCGCGGGCGAGCGTTCCGGAATAAGTCTGTTCCTTGTTGATGCGGGGGCTGATGGCGTTGCAATTGAACCCACCAAAATGGTGGATTCCCGTGCTGCTGCGAACGTTGTGCTCAATGATGTGGCGGTGGAAGCCTCGGCATTGCTTGGCCCATCAGATGCTGGTGCGGACGCGCTCGATGCTGCGCTTGATATCGCAAGGATTGGCCTGTCTGCTGAGATGCTTGGCAGTGCCCAGGAGTGTTTCGATCGAACCATCGCCTACCTCAAGGAGCGGCAGCAGTTCGGTGTGGTCATCGGCACCTTTCAGGGCCTCAAGCACCGCGCCGCCGAAATGTTCTGTGATCTCGAACTGGCTCGATCCTGTGTGCTCGAAGCACTGACAGCGCTCGACGAGAAAAGAGGCGCGGACGAGATCGCCAAACTTGCCAGTCTCACCAAAGCCAAAGTGGGGGAGATCGCCACTCGGGTATCCAGAGAAGGCGTTCAGATGCACGGTGGCATCGGCATGACCGATGAGTTCGATATCGGCTTCTTCTTAAAGCGCGCAGCGGTCACCGAGCAGGCGCTTGGCGATGTGCATTTTCACCGGGATCGCTATGGAGTTCTCGAGGGCTACTAGCGTAGGCTGCGAAGCCCGGGCGTCTTTCGACGTTAAGCGCTGCGCCGACGAATACCGATGGGTTCAGTGAGGTAGCTGGGAGTCGGCAGGCTGGTATGGCTTGCCATTAGAGCTTCGAGCCGCGCGCTGACCGCACTCGGAAATGCTGCGCTTCGGCGTTCGTTCATATCGACGTGGATCGCCAATTGCTCCGCCGTTGCTGCCAGATAGCCTTCTTCTGCATGGAACATCTCCATGACGAAGTGCAGTCGTTTGGAGTCGTAGTCCAGCAATTGAAAGGTCATGGCGATTGGGTCGCCCAGTTTCAGCTCGGCAACATAGCCAATCCGTAGTTCCCGTGTGAACAGCGACCCGGCTTGTTCGCGAACATAATCCTCCCCGATACCCAGGGTGTCGTACACAGAGTCGACCCCCTGATCAAACGCCGCGACGTAGTAGGCGACGTTCATATGACCGTTGTAGTCAATCCAGTCTTCGAGCACCCGAATGGTCGGGCAGGTGAGGGGTGCCGGGAAGTCGTGCTGCATAGTCTGGTGTCCTCATGATGCAATACGCCCGCGCGCCGGGCTTGCCCAGCGTAATGTATCCCTGCATCTTAGTTCCATGGTGAGCAAGCCCGACAAACCCAAGCGCTTTCATCGCAGTCGAGCTCGCCTTGAGCAGGGTCTGGCCGACGCAAGAGCTGTCCGCGAAGACCCCAAAGCTGTCGGCTCCATCATGCGGCGCGGATTCGTGCGGCTATGGCGCTTGCGTGGTGGCGGCTTTTACGGGCTCGGCTGGATTATCTGTTTCTTTTGGCTGCAGTTGCAGACCTTGCGTGGTGATGTTGAGGAAGCCCAGGGCGTCGCGGACTTCGCGAGTGACTGGCTGGTCGAGAAGCTGCTGACATTCGGCTTTGAAACCTTCATGAACATGGGCTTGGCATTTGCCTGGCCCGGTTTTCTGATCCAGTGGCTTGGTGGCCCAGGCATTGTTCTGCTGGTTGCCGGTTTCATCGTGGTGGATCGGCTCGCGCGGCCCAGAATACTGGCCCTGTTTCCTGAGCTTACCGAGCAACTCGATGCGCAATCGCAAGAGCAGGAGTTGTCTGCGGCGGCTGAGCCGACCGGGGTGACTGAGCCCGAGACCCCGGCAGAGCGCGTGCTACGCTTGCCGGAAAATTCAACAAACGAGCAAAGAGACGGGGAGCAGAGCAACGATGAACGGCGCTGAGAGCCTAATAAGAACGCTGGTATCGCAAGGGGTTGAACTGTGTCTGGCCAACCCCGGCACGTCCGAGATGCATCTGGTTCAGGCGCTCGATGCGGTGCCTGAAATGCGCTCGGTACTCACGCTGTTTGAAGGAGTGGCTACCGGGGCGGCAGATGGCTACGGGCGAATGGCGGGCCGGCCCGCGAGCACGCTGCTGCACCTGGGCGCTGGCCTGGCGAACGGCGTTGCTAACCTGCATAACGCCCGCCGTGCCGGCACGCCCTTAATCAATATCGTCGGCGAGCACGCGCGCCATCACGTCGCGTTTGACGCGCCGCTGACCGCTGATATCGAAGCCACCGCTGAGATGGCGTCAGGCTGGATTCGAACGACCAAGCAGCCAACGCTCGCCGCGCGTGATGGCCTGGATGCGCTCACCGCTACGTTGGCGGGTGATCCGTTTTCTTCGATTGCAACGCTGGTGTTGCCTGCCGATTGTTCCTGGGGCGAGGGTGAGCCGGTCAGCGTTGCTCGGATCGAGCGTCAACGCCACGCTGCATCGAGCGCGGCTTTGGAGTCGGCAGAGCGAGTGCTGGGGGCGGACACGTTGCTGCTGATCGATGGCACCGGACTGTCTGAGCAAGGCTTGTTAGCCGCCGCCAGAATCGCGGCGGCCACCGGCACGCGACTGATGACGCCAACGTTTCCTGCGCGTGTAGAGAGCGGCCCCGGCCTGCCCGCAATAGAGCGAATGCCGTACTTCCCCGAGCAGATTATTGAGTTGATGAAGAACGTCAAACATCTGATTCTTGCGGGCTCGGAAGCTCCGGTCAGCTTTTTCGCGTACCAGAATTTACCGAGCGATCTTGTCCCGCAGGATTGCGATGTCGTGCGTCTCGCGCACCGACACGATGACACAGCCGGCGCGTTAGAGGCGATCGCCAGCTCGATCGCTGCGCCAGCCGTCGGTGATCTGAGTGAAAAGGTGGAGACGCCGGAGCCGACCGGTAAGCTGTCCACGCGCAGCGTTGCGCAAGCGCTCGCAGCGACCATTCCAGACAACGCGATTGTTGCTGTTGACTCCGGTGGTGGAGGCGCGGCGTATCCTGCGCTTCAGCGCGCGGCTCGACATACCTGGCTGAATCTCACTGGTGGGTCCATCGGGCAGGGTGGCCCGGTTGCAACCGGCGCCGCGCTTGCTTGCCCGGAGCGGCCGGTTTTCGCATTGCTCGGTGATGGCGGTGCGGGCTATACCATTCAGTATCTGTGGACCTGTGCTCGCGAGAATCTCGACGTGACAACCATCATTTTCTCGAACAGCAGTTACGGCATTCTCGACACCGAATATCGGCGCCTGGGTATCAATGAAGTCGGAGACATTGCGGCGTCATTGTTCGATCTGTCTCGTCCGAACATCGACTGGTGTGCTCTAGCCACCGGTTATGGGGTGCCGTCGATACGCGCGACGACTGCCGAGGAGATGGTGGCGGCTCTAAAACGGGCGCAGGAGGCGGACGGACCAATGCTCGTTGAGGCGATGGTCTAACGTGCTAGCCGCGCAAAGCATTGATGATGGCGAGTAGCGCGAAGACGGCGCTGACCAGAGCGCCGGCCAGCGGCACCCATCTCGGAACGGTGAACGCGCTTGCGTCCTGCTGTGCTTGTTCGATGCGCCCCTTTATGCGGAAAAGCCCGTAGTTTGCGAGCGCGAATATTGCCAGCATCAGAGCCGACGTCGCGGTAGCAAGCCCGGCAATCGTTCCCGTCAGTGCGAGAATGCAGGCGCCGCCGCTGACGAGCCACGTTGCGTTATCCGGCACCTGCCGGCCATGCGATATGCGCGCAAACCAGGCTGGGAGTTGCTGGCGCGCTGCCAGGCCATACAGCACTCGTGATGCCATGATGATCTGAATAAGCATGCCATTGAGCATCGCAATCAGACTGATACCGGTCAGTAGTATCGGCTCGTGATCTGTCAGGTGTCTGTAGATGTCCGCAAACGGGGCGTTCGAGCGCGCAAGAAACTCGCTTCCGACGGCAAGCTGTGTGGTCAGCATCAGCGCAATGTAGAGCACGGCGGTCAGCAACAGAGTCAGCAGTATCGCCATGGGCAGCGTACGCCGAACATCGCGCACCTCCTCCGCAACCTCGACCATATCCTCGAACCCGATGTAGGCATAGAACGATATGAGGGCACCCGCCATCACGGGGCCAACCGCCTGTCGATCCGGAACCATGGCGCTCCAATTCACGGTCTGCAGCTCGATTGCAGTTGATGCTATGGAGATCAGCCAGATGACGCCGCCCACTTCCAGCAGGCAGGTGATGGCGGCGAACCAGGCGCTTTGTTTGATACCCCACAGCGCGATACCCGTCATGGTGGCCAGTGTGGCGACGATCAGCAGCCAGCGGGGGAGCGGCAGGAACACCTGGGCGTAACCCACGACGCCGTTGGCGAGGGTGGCGGTGGATAGCGCCGCCGACAACGCCAGTAAAATGCCGACGAGCTTCGCAGCGGATGCGCTGTGAAAGCCTTGCTCGATGAACAGGGAAGTGGCCGCTGCCTTTGGATAGCGATTGCCGAGCTCCGCGTAGGATAGCGCCGTGAAGCCTGCGAGAATCGCGGCCGCGAGAAAAGAAAGCGGTGCGAATAGCCCGGCTGTTCGGGAGATGTCGGCCAGCAGTGCGTAAATACCGACGCCAACCGTTGTGCCCAGACCGTAGAGCACCAGCAACGGCAGAGTGAACTGGCGGGTAAGCCCTGGCACTGGCTGATTCCCCCTACGAGGTGCTGTCGGAAAACTCCTGCAAGGCGGTCATTGCGTTGGTTGCATAGACCATCGAGGGACCGCCACCCATGACAATCGCAACGCCCAGTGTCTCCGCTATCTCCTGCTCGGTTGCGCCCGCCTTGAGGGCATCGTGCGTGTGAAAGGCAATGCAGCCGTCGCAGCGTTGCGCGACGGCAATGGCCAGAGCCATGAGTTCCTTGGTTTTGGTGTCCAGTGCAGCGGAGGCGGTACCGCTTCGATGGAGGCCGCTGAACGCGGCCATCGTATCGGGAATCTGTGCTGTCAGATCCGCCATTCGATCGATGATGCTACCCCGAAGCTCGGGGTAGTTTATGGTTGAGGTCATCGGGTTATCTCATTGTATTTAAAGAACATATATCTGTTAACTTGGGGTGCTAAAACGTCCTCACTGAGCCGCCCAACCTCAAGGGAAATAGTGATGGGTATAGCGAGGCGGGATGACTGAGTAGGAGGCCTGCAACATGGCCGTGAGATCGATCATCTGCTGCACCGTCATGATGTCGTTGTAGTTCGGCATGTTGCTCGTGCCGTCTTCGGCCACAATACCGGGCCCACCTCGGGACAGTTTGTGTGAGGGGTTGATGATGGACGTCACCAGATCGCCATAGGTCTTAACCCGCGTAACCTCGCCGCCCAGAACAACGTGTACATCCAGATCGCCGCCCTCGACTCTGGCTATTTGCCCCTTCACGCTATGACAAGCGTTGCAGCCGAGGTCGACAAAGGTTTCTTTGCCCTGCTCAGCATCTCCTGGGGGGAGGGCGAACCCCTGGGCTTGTGGGTTGCAGCCCGAGAGCGTTGCCGCACTCAGCAGTATCAAACATGTTGCATAGAAGGTTCTCATCATCGTAGTGCTCCAGAGTTAGTCGAACGGGTTTCAGTCCCAAACCGCTTTTTCGCATAGAACGTGGGCATCAGGGCGGAAAGTCTTTGAACAGCAGCGGTAGTGCCTCGCCAATGACGGCCCCCGCGTTGTCGCGCTCGGACGGATGCAGCGTTCTCTCTACCCAACCACGCCAGATGGGTTTGCCGTCGAAGTAAGCATCAGCGGCCAAAAAACCAACCGTTCTGGTGAGAAATCGAACGCCCGGGTCTGTTGGTGATCGAAGACAGAAGGGATCGCGGCATGCGCCAAGCTCTTCGCCATAGACGTTTGTCGAGTCGATCTCACGCCGCAGTCGCAAAGTCAGCTGCAGTTGGAGGCCGGTATCCACTTGTCCGGCTTGCATGCTTTCGCTCAGCACAAACCCTTTTGCCTGCAGCTCTCGAAGTACCTCCGTCTCAAGCTCGGCAACGATCGCCGGACTTATGTATCCGGTTTCGTCGATGACTCGAATGGCCTTACCTTCGCGCCATTGAAAGGTATCCCGGGAGTCAAGAAAGCCAGGCTCCACGCTGCAATGGGAGCCTTGTTGCACGGTGGATGCACAGCCGAGCGCGATCAGTGAGCAACACAGGAGTAGCAGTGATCTGCGAACGCCGCGTGGCGATATCCGCCTCGGGTTGAGTGAACTCGCGTTCAATTGCGATGAGAGTTGCCTCGAGATTGTCATGGCTCAGTCCGCCTCAGGGTTGACGTCTGTTTTTGTAGGATGGAAACGATAGATACCGATCCGCAGATAGGGGAGTGTGTTGGCCGATCCGGCTTCGACGGATTCGGGTATCTCACGACGAACAGGGTCGAGGGTAAGCAGGTAGTCTGCGATCGCATACGTATCCCCAATGGTGAGCTGGGAGTAGTTAGCCCATGGCATCACCGGGCTCAGCCGCTCCCCTTTTTGGCTTGGGTTGTGGGCGGTGCCCGCTCGGATTGCTCCTGCCACATCATCGCGGCTCCATGTGCCCAGCCCGGTTTTCTGATCGGGTGTGAGATTCGCCGGGAAAACGATGCCCGGGCTGCCATCATCTGGAGCGTCCGTATAGGCGATGCCGATTCGAGAGCCGGCCAGCGATGGCCCGTAGGCGCGACCTTCCAATGCGCCTTCAGTGTGGCATCCGGCGCAGCCCAGCAGCGTTGTCAGATACTCGCCTCGAGGAGCACTGTTCTCACTGGCATCGGCTGCGCCCTCGCGTCCATCAGCGCTTTGAGCCGTTCTGGCAATCACAACAACGAGTGCGACAAGCGCCAGCACCAGTATCGTGTGCAGTGTTATGCGCGATTTCAGAGCAGTTTTGTTCATGGTCTCAGCCAATGCATGGTTGCTTTCAACTCGCTATTTCGAGCCCGTCCTAGTTCGAATTCGTCCTATTGCGCAGCCTCTGATAGGCGTTGCTGATTTCTTCAACAACAAGGTGGATTGCCGCGCCGATTTCTTCCGCGGATTCGTGGGCCTCATGTCGGGCTTCAGCCAGTCGACGCTCAAGCTTTTCCCACTTGCCTTCGATGTCTTGCCATTCGTCCTTGAGTTCCGCTTTCAGCAGGTGCGATTGCAGCTTCATCTCGTCGCGTTCCTTGCGCAGCCTGTCGACTAGCTCGCTGGTCTCGCTCTTGAGAGTTTCCTTGATCGTTGGCTTGCTCATGTGCCCGCTCCGTGTTCGACTGCCCGATTTTCCGCCCCTCTATGTCCCTAGAGTGGGGTCTGTCGCCTGGCCCTTCACTACGCAAATACCCTGAAATCCCCTGCGCGCTTATGAGTAATTACCCAGCGTCTACCGCTGCCTTAGGCGCGGGCGCAGAAACAGGTGCCGGTGCAGTAACGGATTCAAGGAACACAAAGCAGGTCGATGCTGGTTTTAAAAATCAGCTGCTCGGCGGTGTTACCGAGTAGCAGCCCGGGAACACCGGTGCGACCGGAATTACCGATGATCAGAAGTTCAGCGTCCTGCTGTTCTACGGCCCGCTGGATAACCTGCTCGGGTTTGCCTTCGTTGATTTGACTAGCCATTGACTCCATCGAGACACTCGCGAGCAGGCTTGCCATGGCGTCTGCAGCATTGCTTTTTGCCCGTTCGAGTGATGATTGATAGCTATTGAATATGCTGGGGTTAGCGCTCCACAGCGCAACAGACGGGTATGCGCTGATCACGCTGAGACTGCCATTCAGTGCGCGCGCGAGCCCATCGGCCTGGCGCAGAATTCGAACGTTCAACGACTCGTGCGCCTCATCGGAGACGTCTACTGCAGCCAGAACGCCTGGCTTGGCCGACCAGGACAACTCGCCACAGAGAAGCACGGGCACGCTCGCCCCACGTAGCGTGTTCCAATCGTCGGGCGTGCGCACAGGCCAGCGATCAGGCTCGGCGGACATCGGCTTCACGATCACATCGGCATCGAGTTTCTCTGCGGCGAGTAAAACCCCATGGCTGACGCTCTCATCCCAGATGCTGTGGCACTCGAGATGCTCAAAGTCCAAGCGTGTTGCTTCAATGGTTCGCTCCAGTGCGAGTTTCTCGCTGTCCAACAGGTACCTTTTCAGTGTGCCCGCGCTTTCGCTGTCGTCGGCAAAGTGCTCGACGCTCGCGTCGTACGCGACACGGATCGCATTGACCACCGTATTGGACTCTATGTCAGCAAGTTTGCTGACTTTGTTCAGGACAGAGCGGACGTCCACATCCTGTGGAATCACAACCACAATATTGTTCCACTCGCGCATCGCATCGCTCCTTCAGCGTGTTGACGATGCAAGGGTAGGGAGTCGGGCGGCAGAGAAGCATTCGTAGTTGCCGAAACCGGTCAGCGTGACGTTGTCCACACTCAAGCCGCCTGGGCAGGGCTTGTTCAGGCTTTCGCATGTAAAGCGCTGGCTGGTGTGAATTGGTTCTCGTTGATACGCCGCAACAGCAGCTAGGCTGAATTAACCTTGAACGCTGGATTTGCCCGTGCGAAATCTCGTTGTTGTTGTATTGCTGGCCGGCCTGGCCTACGGCGTCGCCAAGTTTTCCCTGCATCATCGCATCAGCGTGAGCCTCGACTCCGCGCTCGTGCTACTTCCGCAGGAGGTGGCGCAGGTGTCCTACGGCGGTGTGTCTTCTGGTCTCGATGGCCGTGTCGGAATCACTGACCTGGTCATCACCCCCGCGGGCTCACAAGACTCTCTGAAGATCGCGTCTATGAGCGTGAAGTTTCCGAATGCCTGGTATCTGTTCAATATTGAAGACAAGATGGCAACCGGCGATCTGCCGAAAGCTCTGTCCTGGCGCGTCGATGCGTTGCAAATGTCGGCGACAGCTGATTTTCTGAAGGCCGCTGAGTCATTATTGCTGGGTAATCCCAATGCTAAGGCGGTACTGAATAGCGCCAACTGTATAGACCGTCTGACCTTGCTGCCGACATCGTCCGCGGAGCTTGGCTACAGCGATGTTGTTGTCGATGTGGAAGTGGGTTACGAGTTTGACGAGTCCGCCGGCAACTTGCGTGGCCATGCAACAGTCGCCCAACACGATGCCTATCGTGTGCACGGCAGCCTCGATTTCCCGCTGCAGGATTTTACGATGCTCGCGCTTGCGAACGTGCAATCAGATCCGGTTCTGCACCGCGCGGCGTTTGAACTGCAGGACAACGGTTACTACGGCCGATTGCGTAACTACTGTTCCACACGAGACAAGCTTGAAGGCGAGGATTACCTGATCGCGCAACAGGAGTGGTTTGACCGAAGTCTGGCCAGTGTGCATATCAAGCCCGACCAGCCCATGGTGGATAGCTATCGAGCATTCATCACCCATGGCGGCACGTTCGAGCTGAAGTTGTTGCCACGCGAGCCCCTCAAGTTCGAATACATCTCGCTCTACCATCCGGAAATGGTGCCGGATCTGCTCAACATTCAAACCGATCGGTCCTGACGGCGCCTTCGGCAGCGTCGGGTTGTATCTAACTCAAGGGCTGGAACAGCGGAGCGAGTCGCTCCACAAACCACATTCCCGCGACGATGCCCAGAGACCAGCTCGCCGCACTCTGTAGTAGCGGGCCGTGTTGAAAATCGGGTAGCAGCCGGCGCGCGATGCTAACCAATAAAAAAGCAGCTGCGATTACCGCCAGCTGACCAAGTTCAATACCCACGTTGAACAGCAGCAGCGCCAGGGCCAGCGCGTTATCGGGCAGGCCGATTTCTGCGAGCGCGCCGGCAAACCCAAAGCCGTGCAGAAGACCAAACAAAAAAGCAATGAGCCAGGGTTTGCGTCGTGCGAGCGTGTCCGGGTTGTCGACAATGATCTCTCGCGCGACGAACAGGATTGAGAGCGCGATGCACGCCTCCACCGGTAAGCTAGGTAGCGTCACAACGCCGAGGACGGTGAGCGCCAGGGTGATGCTATGCGCGATGGTGAACGCGGTAATGGTCAATACGAGCGGCTTGAACGCTCGAATCAGCAATAGCAGCGCGAGCACGAACAGCACGTGATCGATCCCGAATACGAGGTGCTCGACGCCCAGCCAAAGATAGGCGGTCGCCCCCGGAGCATCGCTGGCCAGCTCGAATGAAGGACTATCCGGGCGCAGGACAACAGTCAGCTCATCGCCATTGAAATAGCGCATGCGCAGGAGAACGTCGGTCAACGTTTGTGCAAGGCCGTCGATGCCGATTTCGCCTGTGGTCAGGTCGCAGGCAAGCCGGATCTGATCAATCAGCGCATCGCCCGTGTGTTCGGAAGGGCTGCGCTGCGTTACCTCACAGTTCTCAGGAAACCTGGGTTCCAAGGGCAGGCGTCGGTCAGACAGAACCGGTTGCTTCCACAGCACGTCGAAAACGCCATTCTCAATTTCTGTGAGCTCGAGATAGGCTGGGCGAACCTCATGAGCCTTGGCCTGAAAGCCAGACAGAAACACCGCAACGACAGCGACGCATACGAGCGCGCCTGTCTGGGTTAGTTCTCGAGTCAGTCTCATGCTTGTGGCGCCTCGCGCACCACTTCATAGCGCGCTCTCAGCCGCTCGTAGTAGTCCTGGTTGGCCTGACTACGCCGCTCGGATTTGAGATCTGCAGCGACGCGTTCGCGTACTTCGTTCAATGCCAGTTGGCGACTGGGCAGGGCGGACTCCACGAGAACGGCGTGATAGCCATAGGCGGAACGCACGGGGCCAGTCCATTCGCCCACGGGTAGCTCGGGAAATGCGCTGGCGAACTGGCGTCCGAACAGATTGGCGACATCGCTCATCGAGCGTTGGGCGTAGGCGCTCTGCAGCATGAACGCATCACCCTCGATAGCATCGCTCGCGACGGCTGCTTGTGCATCGGATTGGGCGTCTTCACGCCGATCTGAGCTGAAGTATCGATGCCTGAAGCTCCAGCGAGCGGGCAGGGTATAGCGCTCCGGGTTGGCGTCGTAAAACGCGCGCAGATCGTCTTCGGTCACCGCGCCATTATCCGCGATGTCTTCTGTAACAAATGTCAGTTTCTGAACCAGCCGGCGGCGAATGATGGTGTCGCCCGCATCGAGCCCGAGGCGTTTTGCCTCCCGGTAGTAGATCTCCTCGCGAATGCTGTCTTCCAGCAGGTTGTCCAGTTCCTCGGCTGTCGGCGGTTTGCCCATCTGCGCCTGCCACTGAGCCTGGATTCGCTCGATCGTACCGGTGCTGATGACGATCGAGTCAGAGCGCTCTTCCACAGCCCAGGTGAGCCAGAACAACAAGCCGCCGAGTACGATGAAGATGATCAACGGATCAAGCAGTCGTCGGCCGAGTGATACTTCGGAGCGTTCGTTGTTGTCGCTGTTCGCCATGGTTACCCGTCGTGTCTGTAAAAACCTGATCCGCTCTCTATCGGCTCTTGCCGGCGGCTGCAACGGATCCAGCGCGACATGATAATTGCCCGCTCGGTAAGATGACACGATCACAAACGATTGAGGCACGAGCATGAGGCGAGCATTGGTTCTAGGCGGCGGCGGAATCGTCGGCAACGCCTGGGAGGTCGGCGTCGTTAGCGGATTGCTGGATGCGGGAGTCGACCTGCGTGACGCCGATACGTTTGTTGGCACCTCGGCAGGCAGCGTGGTCGGGAGCAGGCTCGCCGCAGGACAGGACTTGCGCGAGCCCGTACGGCGTGATCCCGACGTTGTTCGAACGCCGTTGGCTGAGGCCGGTCCCGATCCCAAGCTGTTGCGCAAGATCTTCAGCCGGTGGGCCGACGCTGACGTTGTGGACGAGGCGTTTTGCAAAGAGATTGGCGCTCTGGCGCTGTCGGCGCACACGGCGGATGAATCGGCATGGATTGCCGCGGCGGCCGCTAACGCATCGGTCGACGCTTGGCCGGAAGCTGACCTGCGCTTAATCGCTGTCGATGTCGATACCGGTCAGCGCGTTGTGCTTTGCCCGGGTACGGATGTCACGTTGCATCAGGCGCTGGCGGCCAGCTGCAGCGTGCCCGGGATGTTTCCAGTGATTCATGCCGCCGGTAAGCGCCTGATGGATGGAGGCGTACATTCCGGGACGTCGGCGGATGTACTGCTGGTGGACGAGCCTGGGCTGGCTGTTGTCATCGCGCCAATCGTCACGGGCACAGCGGCGTTCGGCGACCTGGCCAGCCGCTGTATCGATACGGAGGTGGCGACGCTGAAGGCCGCCGGCTGGCAGGTATTGCGCGTACTGCCGTCGCCGCCAGAGAAGGAGATCTTTGGCCCGAATCTGATGGACCCGGACAGAGCAGAAGGCTCGCTGGAGGCAGGACGTGCCCGAGGCAGTGTGGTTGCCGGATTGCTTGGCCGCCTGTGGCGGGCAGAGTGACGACCGGCCAGTGTGCTCTGGATAGTTTGCTGCGCGCCGCTTGCGTCTGCAGTAACCTTATCGTCTCGGGGTCGCCGGTGCGCGGCGACGATCGCAAAACAGGAAAATGAGAAAGCTAGGAGTTTTCACTATGAAGTCACGCACAGCTGCACGCTACTGGTTCGTCGCGATGCTGGCCTTGTTCGCCGCGCCAGCGCTTGCGCTCAAGCCCATCGACAACATCGATGACGCGCCGGTACCCGACGGCCTGACGCTGAGTCAGGTTCAGAAAGCCATCATGCTTGGTGGGTCCGAACGAGGCTGGATCATCAAGCCAGCGGGTTCCGGTGAACTCGAAGGAACGCTCATTGTGCGCTCCCATGTGGTGAAGGTAACGATTCCGTACAGCCAGTCCGGCTACTCCATCCTGTACAAAGACAGCACCAACATGAAGTACAAGAACGGCAAGATTCATCGCAACTACAACACCTGGGTGTTGAACCTCAACGGCGACATCCAGCGCGCGTTGCTGATGGCCTCGATCTAGCGGGTAGCCTCGACCGCAGACGTCTCTGCGTCGCTGGCTAGCGCCAGCGACGCAGTAGCAGCGACGTGTTGATGCCGCCAAAGGCGAAGTTGTTGCTCATGATGATTTCCGCGCTGACGCTGCGACCTGCCTTGCGTATGTAGTCGAGGCCTTCACAAGCCGGATCGATACTGTTGAGGTTGAGCGTCGGTGCCAGCCAGCCATCTGCCAGCATATTGAAACAAGCCCATGCTTCCAGGCTGCCGCACGCACCGAGTGAGTGGCCGACGTGACCTTTCATTGACGCGATGGCAACGGGGCCTAGAGCCGCCAGCGTCGCCCGCGCCTCGCTGATGTCCCCGTTGTCCGTTGCTGTGCCATGTGCGCTGACATAGTCGACTTGCGCAGCCTCGATGCCCGCATCATCAAGCGCCATTTCCATGCAGCGCGTCTGGGTTGCCTGGTTCGGCGCGGTTATGTGGGCACCATCGGTATTGGTTGCGAAGCCAATCACCTCACCAAGAATCAAAGCGCCTCGGCTCTGTGCATGCTCGAGCTCCTCCAGCAGCAGGGTGCATGCACCTTCACCAAGCGCCAGACCGTCCCGGCTTGAGTCGAATGGTCTGATCGCCTTGCTGGGTTCGTCGTTCCTCGTGGAGGTCGCCAGCAGAGCGTCGAAGACAGCGCTGTGCGTTGCCGTGAGTTCATCGGCGCCACCAGCGAGCATCATGTCCTGGGCCCCACTGCGAATCGCCTCAAGCGCGAAGCCGATAGCCTGACTGGAAGCGGTGCATGCGGAGCTGGTGGTCAGCGTGCGGCCAGTAATTCCATAGGTGACGGCTATGTTGACCGCTGCGGTATGGCCCATGGAGCGCAAGTAACTGGTTGCTTTGAGCGCGCTGATGTTTCGATCCCGCACGATGGACACAAACTCGAGGAGAGCGTCGGGACTACCGGTTGCGCTGCCGTAGGCGACGCCGAGTCGCCCACCGGTAAGGTGGGATTCGTCGATGCCGGATTGAATGACGGCGTCTTCGGTTGCGGTGACGGCCAATTGCGCCACTCTGCCCATGCTGCGGGTTGCGCGACGCCCAAAGCGTTTGGGTAGCGCGAACTCACAGGGGCCGCCGATATGACCGCGCAGGCCGTCGATGTCCTGCCAATCGTTCATGATCTGAAGGCCGCACGCGCCGGTTTCCAAAGCTCGCCGCACGGTTTGCCAGTTGTTACCAATAGGGCTTACGACGCCTGCGCCGGTTACGACGACTCGGCGTTTGTTTGCTTGTGCGGACATCAGCTGCTCAGACCACCATCAACGGCAATGACCTGGCGGGTGATGTAGCCCGCCGCTGGCGAACACAGGAATCCGACGATCGCGGCGACCTCTTCCGGTTGACCGAGCCGGCGCAGGGGAATGGTATTGCGAATGAGGTCGACCGGTGCATCTTCGATCATGTCGGTTTCGATGAGCCCTGGTGCCACGCAATTGACGGTGATCTTTCGTTTGGCGAGTTCCAGCGCAAGCGACTTGGCCGCGCCAATGATCCCGGCTTTTGATGCGGCGTAGTTGGTTTGTCCGCGATTGCCGATGAGACCGGACACTGAGCTGAGCGCGATGATGCGACCGGCCGCGCGCCGACGGATCATGGGCATGACACAAGGCTTCACCACGTTGTAAAAACCACCGAGGTTGGTCTGGATCACGCTGTCCCAGTCATCGCCGGACATCATCGGCAGTGCCTGGTCCTGACTGATGCCCGCGTTCAGAACGAGCCCGTAGTAGCATCCGTGCTGCTCGATGTCGGCGCTCAGAGCCTGCTCGCAGGCTGCGCGATCGGAGATGTCGAAACTCAGCAGCCGAGCGTCGCCGCCCGCCGCTTGTATCTGGTCAACGCAGGCCTGCGCGGCGCTCGCGTTGCGAGCGTAGTGCACCACGACACTGAAGCCGTCCAGAGCGAGTTGCTGAGCAATTGCCCGACCAATGCCGCGGGATGCGCCGGTCACCAATATTGATTCGCTCGGCGTGCTCATGAGTGGTTATCGCTTGAGCTCGGCTCGGCATCAATTGCAGGTAGATAAACCGAAAAATCCGCACGGGCGATGATCGATTGGTTGCTGCGCTTGCGTAGTTCGTCGATCGGCAGCGGGGGGTAACCGCTCACGTGTTGTAGCATCGGTGCGTCCTGGGGGTTGTCCATGCTGAGCGTGCTCAGCGTGCCTGCGAATCGTACCAGTATGGCATCGCCTGAGTGTTTGCTCGGAAGCGACGATTCCGCCCGTACAAAGCCCAGCCATGCACCTGGCGTAAACGTGGGACGGGACAGTTCTAGGCTGCGGCTGGCAATCAACATGCCGGGTCGGGGCTTTGCTTCTGCCTCGCTTGAAAGTGCGAGAACGGTGAACAAAGCTGCGCTGCATTGAGCTAGGTATTCAGTGGCAAGCGTGCCGGAGGCGCCATCTTTGCCGGTGAGGTAGCTGCTCGATGTAACATCGATGCGCCCCACCAGCTCGCTACCAGACCATCCGAGCACGCTCGAGAGCAGGCGCATGGAGCCGGTGTGTGGCAGCAGGCTCGATGGGTCTGGACAAAGCGGCGAGGGAGTCAGGCTCACGGCGCAAGGCTTCCTTCGCTCGCGATGAGTGCCTCAATTCTCTCAACGACAGCCGCCGGAGTGCCAAGCAGCAGTGATTCGTCCCGCGCATCCACTGGGACCTGAACCGTGACTGCTTCGTTCACTCGATCCCCGGTCGCATTGAACAACTCGTAGTGAATGCGCAGCCGAAAGGCCCACTCAACGAGTTGAGCGCTAACTGTCAGGGTCTCACCGAACGGGACGCTCTTCAGGTAGCGCACGCGCGTGTCAACGATCGGCCAGATCTGTCCGATTGCTGACATATCGCGATAAGTAAAACCAATCGATTTCAGCAAGGCGATTCGCGCGGCGTCGAAGTAGCGGAAATAGTTTCCATGCCATGCGACACCGGTCGGATCGGCATCTTGAAATGGAACCACGACGTCCACGCGCTGTTTCAGGTTTGGGTGATCGGGCCAGGTTGATTGCCAGAGCCCACGACGTTTGCTCATTGTCGGGTTCTCGTATTTGCGGCGCGCATTCGTTTGCCCCTGTTATTCAAAAAGCGCTGGCCAATGCGAACTGGTGACTCGATCAGCAATCGGATGTGCATGGCCGTCAACAAGGCGTTGTCCTGGAAAAGCCGGAAGTGCGAGCGTCCATGGCTCGGATAAGTCACTGAAGTCGGCACATAGCGGACGCTGAGTCCGGCCCAGGCGGCGCGCACGAGGAGTTCCACATCGAACTGCATGTACAGGCGCGAACCAAGCTTTGGTAGCAAAGGCAGTGTTGCTGCTAGCGGATACAGACGATAGCCGCACATGGCGTCGACCAGAGAGGACCGGCCCGCTTCAAGCTGCACCAGCTTGTTGGTGATTTTCCTGCCGTGCAAGCGGGATTTGGGGATGTCATCTGAGAACTGTGGTGCCCCAGAGACCAAGGCCTCGGGGTTGTCTTGCGAGACCCGAATGAATTCCTGCAGGTCAGCAGGGTTGTGCTGACCGTCTGCGTCCATGGACACCACATGGCTGTAGCCGCGCTCGACTGCTGTGTTCATGCCGATGATGGAAGCCATTCCCTTGCCTGCGTTTACCGGCTGTGCGATGAGTTCTATGTTGGGGTGGCCGGCGCAGAGATCGGCAAGCTCTGCGACTACGTCTGGCCCACTGCCGTCGTCGACCAGGATCACATCGATGCCGGTGGCTGCAAGGTCAGGCAGCCAGCGGCGTAGTTGGGGTACATGGCGATAATGCGGGATCATTACGCAGTAGGCGGGTTGTTGAGTCATGGATGTGACTTACCCGTTTCTGCGCTCGATTGGCCCGAGTAGAGTAGCTGGCCATCGGTGCAACGGCTGCTGCCGTTGTCGAGCGTGAAGGCAAACACTGGTGCTGCGGCGTTCAGCGTAATGTGGAGGTCGTCTCCGGGCCGAACGGGCTGTTTAAACTTCACCCGTCGGTGGCCGCTCAACACGCTGTGGACGCGGTTTTGATCTAAGCAGTGTTCTGGCCACGCCCGCTCCGCCAGCGCTTGCAGCCACAATAGCTGAACGACGCCCGGTACCAGCGGATTACCGTGAAAGTGATCGTCGAAGAACTCAAGAGTAGGCGGCACGAAGGCGCGAGCTGTGAGAGCGAGCCCGTCAATCTCCAACTCGCGCCAGTGCGGCGAGATGCCGGCATCGATGACTGGAGGAGACGAGCCGTTCATGGCGAGGGATCTGTCGCGCGATCCCGCCGGATGACAATCTGTCGCACCAGGTATTCTCCGGCGAACAGTAAACCCATCAGCACATAGCTTATAACGCCGTTATACAACGCCCAGGTACCGGTGCTACCCGCAACCGCGGTGTATCCGCTGATGCCTGCGTTAGCCAGTAGAAACGCCACCCATATCCCAGTCAGTACGCGCATGTAGCGCGTTCTGTGCGCCGGCACATCCATGCCTGCTAAGCGGGCGAGTCTTGTTGTAGCGGGTTCAGCCTGAAACAGTGTTGTTGCGAACCACGTTGCAATAGCCAGGCTGATCAGCACGGGATAACTTCGAAGCCAGCTCAGATCGGGATCGATGCGTGCGGCGATGAAAGCGCCAAGGCAGAAGATTAAAACGATCGCTGTTGCCGCGAGGCGTTGTCGCCCTGACAGGTTGTCCAGCAGCAGGATGCGGGCACCTGCGATAGTGGCGAACAGTGCGATCAGTACAAAGCCCGGCACGTGATCGATCAGCAGAAGCAGTGCGAACGGGAACAAGGCGGCGGCAAGTGCGAGCAGAGCGCTCAGTTCACTCGGCCTCGATCAGACCGATGAAATCCGCCACGGTGCGGACGTTTTTCAGCGAGTCCGCAGACAACTCAGCGCCAGTTTCTTCCCGCAGACGCGCCAGAATATCGATAGCATCGATACTGTCGAGATCCAGGTCTTCAACCAGGTCGGCCTCCGGCCGAATATCATCTGGATCGATAGAAAACTCGCTCGCCAGTATCTGGCGTAGATGGGTCAGCATGGTCATGGTCGAAGTTTCCCCGCTTGCCGGGTTAAGCGCAACTTGCGCGACCACTATTGGTGCGTGAGGGAGTGCACAGACGCGCCGCGAGACCACTGTAACGAGTGAGCAACGCAGGTTTCGCAAGCCGAGTGAGCGGAGCCCAATGAATCTGGTTCCAGCTGGCGAACGCTACGCTGGTGGCCTGGCTAACCGCTCGCTCAGGTGCTGATGTAATAAGTCGGTTAGCTGACGCCGGGCCTGTCGCGGGTTCGTGCGCTCGATTGGCAGGTCATCAAGATCAAAACGAGGCCCTACGCTCAGGCCGAAGTCGACACGCGCACGTGGGAAATCCAGCCAGCGCTGGCCTTTGCGCAGATAGCTGCCGTCGTGATGTATCGCGATCGGAAGAATGTTAACGCCGGCGCGCAGAGCGATTTCCGCCGCGCCTAGTCTGAAAGTCATCGGCTCGCCGGGCATCGTGCGCGTTGCTTCCGGAAAGACCACCAGTGTTTCTCCGGCCGCAAGTCGTGTCGTCGCCTCGATCAGAAGCTGCTCTGGGTCACTGTTGGACAAATAGTCGAGCGGCCTGATGAGTGGCCTCAGCAGTGGCACCTTGCGTATGTCCGCTTTCATGACATAGCCGGCGTTGGGAAACCTGGACCATAAGAGAATGACATCCATGATGGTGGGGTGATTGGCAACGATCAGCGTGCCCTTAGCTTTCGCTGAGCAATTGTTGTCGACGGCTTCTTCCGTGCCGCTGAGCCCCGCCGGTTCAAACGTTTCAACCGGCAGGGACATCCCGCCGGATCTGATCGCGATCTCGATCCAGCCAGCCGACAGGGCCGACAGATGACGGCGCAGCAAGCGCACCCGGCGCCGATCATCACTAACGGCGAGTCGGAGAACGCCGGCCCAGATGGCGAGGAGAATGCAGCCGAGGCCAAACAGCGCGAACATCAGGCACACGCCAACCACTCTCAGTACGTAACGAGGTAGCGAATCTTCCGGGCGGCGGGTAGTCGCAACGGCAGCTGGCTGCCAGTTTTGCTCCGGTTGCGAGTGTCGGTGGAAATCGTTCACGTAGGAGAGCCAATGGAAATGCAGCGCCAGTGTACCGGTGCATCGGGTCTTGTTGAACTTGCGTCCGGCTTCATGCCGGGTACTCTTCGCCACCACTGAGCGGGGCGGGCGATCGAGAGGTGCTGCTGCGCTCAATTTCACAAGCACCCGTGGGAGCAGCCCGCGCTATGAGCGATGGCCAACGAAGCCGACATTCCGACACCGAAAGCTTTTGTCCCAGTAGCGACGGCTTGCGCTGGACGTCTGTCGACTGCGCATCGGGTCTGGCGGCGAACAGTGCGCTGCCGTCAGTTCGATTAGAGCGCTCAGAAGGTGTTAAACAGGACGCGCACGAGCCTGCTCGCGTGGTTAATCGGCGCAGTATGGATGCCTGGCAGCAAGACGCGTTTGACCGGCTGTTGACGGACTGTGGCGCATCGTCGTTCGACGTGGAGTTACATCGCCACCAGGCACCGCGCCTAATTGGCTCGCAGAACTGGCTGCTGTCAGCGTCGCACACCGGCACAGGCGCGCGCAGGGCTTGCACGGGTCCGCTGTTGGCGGTTGCCGCTCAGCGGGGAGAATTTGGCAGCCAGCGGGTTGGAGTCGACGTGGAGCAACACCGGCCCCGGTCCGCAGCCTCGATTGCGGCTATGGAAAAACTGCTTGCATGGCCCTCGGCCAGCGGCTCGAGCCTCGAGTTCTATCGCCGCTGGACGGCAGCGGAGGCAATCTACAAGACCGGGTTGGTGGGTGTCGGGACGAGCAGCGGCTGGTTCGAGCGAATCGCTCCACTGGCAGCACACAAACCATTGCGCGCCCACTCTGGCGTGGCTGAGTCCAATGGTGTTGTGTGCTTTGGTGAGTGGGAAGTGTGTCTGGGCTGGCAGGAGATGCCGTCGCAGCATACGCTTTGCCTGGTCAGCGCGCGTCGATTAGCCAACGCAACAACAACGAGCTGAGGAAATCCGTTGACCGTAACCATTGCCGCATACTCCCTTACCAGCGCCCTTGGCACTGGCATAGCCGGTATGCGAACCGGTCTTGCTGCCGGCGAATCGCCACTGACCTCCTCACCCTGGCCGGGCTGCGACGTCGAATGTTTTCTCGGTCGTGTTGATGGCGTCTCTCTGGACGCCGTGGAGGCGTCGCGTCGCAGCAGGAACAATGCATTGATTGAACTGGGTCTGGCGCAGGATGATTTTGCCGCGACGGTGGCTTCGGCACGGTCTGAATTCGGCGCCGACAGGCTTGGTGTGATCATGGGCACGAGTACGTCCAGCATTGATCGTACTGAAGCCGGTTACCATGATCTGGATGCAGCGGATCGCTTCGCCAGTGACTATCGTCAGCCACGCACACACAACCCGCACGCGCCAGGTGACTATCTGGCGAGTCGAATCGGGGCGCGCGGGCCCTGCATAACCATTAGCGCGGCCTGCGCCTCGTCAGCCAAAGTGTTTGCCACCGGCAAGCGTTGGTTGGAGCAAGGGTTGGCGGACGCTGTGGTTGTCGCGGGTGCGGACTCCTTGTGCCTCAGTATCATTTACGGTTTTCACTCCCTGCAGCTGGTGTCACCCGAACGGTGCAGGCCGTTTTCGCAGAACCGTAGTGGCATCTCCCTGGGCGAGGCTGCTGGCTTCGTCCTGCTGACTCGCGATTCCGACGCGCAACGCCCGAGAGTGCTTGGCGTGGGTGAAAGCTGCGATGCCTACCATATGTCGAGCGCTCACCCGGAAGGGCTCGGCGCGCGGCTATGCATGGAACGTGCGCTGGCGGACGGCGGGATCGGGCTTGCGGATGTTGGCTATGTGAATCTGCACGGCACGGGCACTCGCGCTAACGACGAGACGGAGGGCGCAGTGCTTGCCGCCATGCTCGCAGAGGCGAAACCAAGCCAACAGCCGCTCGTCAGTGCGACCAAGGGTTGGACGGGACATACGCTGGGTGCGGCGGGGATCGTTGAGGCGATTCTGTGCCTGAACGCGCTTGAGACCTCAGTTGTACCGGGCACGATGAACACAACCGACCCTGACGCTCAGTTCGAAGTTCTGTTGGAATCCTGCGAAGCCGCTGTCGAGGTGGCGATGACCAACTCGTTCGGTTTTGGTGGCAACAACGCAAGCGTGGTGTTTGCCCGATGATGCAATTCTCGATTCTAGGTTGCGGCATATGGGGCAGGGGGTTGCAGGGCTTTTCAGCGCTTCGATCGGGGCTTGCTGATCCGGCTTTCGTACCGCGCGACGATGACTACGCAAGGCCGAAACCGGAGGCGATCTCGGCCCGTGAGCGGCGTCGCTCGGGTGAGTTAATCAACCTCGCGGTGCAGGTGGCGCACGAGGCCTGCGCGAACGCCGGGATCGATCCTCAGCTTCCGCCATCAGTATTCGTTTCGAGCATGAGCGATACCGCCATCACCGACTATATGTGTCGCAAACTCGTGACCAGCGAAAAGACGTTGTCACCGACCAAATTTCATAACTCGGTTCACAACGCGCCATCCGGCTATTGGAGCATCAGCGCGGAAAATCGTGCGCCATCGAGCTTTGTTGGCGGCTTCGACTACAGTGTGGGCGCGGGGCTTCTGGAAGCCGTTAGCCAGTCTCACGCGGCTCGTACGCCCGTGCTGTTTGTGGCCTATGACATCGCGAATACTCCCCCGTTTCACGATATTCAGAGGATCGATGAGAGCCTGGGTGTCGCGTTGCTACTGAATGCTGATACTGACGAGGGTGATGCTGGCGATCCTGCGATGCAGCCGCTCGCACGTGGCGCCCTGCGCTACGAAACCGGGTTGGCAGATACCCGAGATGCGTTGGCGATCGATCGAGGCAACATAGTGCACCCGGGATTATCGGATTTTGCCGAGCAGACCTCGTTGCCCGGAGCGTTGGCACTCGCCCTGTGGTGCGCGTCTAGAGGTTCGGTGGGTGCCGATCGTCCGATCCAGCTCGCAGCGTCCGCCTTCGGCCAACTCATCATCGATCCGAAGCCTGATCGATAACCTCGCAAGCGACGGGTTAGAATTGCCCCTGCGCGCCCCAGCGTTGTGCGCAGTGTTTTATCAATGCTTCAGAAGGTGCTCATGTCATCTCAATCAGTCAGCAGTGCGAAAACCAGCGAGCAAACGGATATCGTGATTCTGGGTGCGGGCATGGCAGGCCTTTGTCTGGCTCGCCAGCTGCAGCTGAGTGATGCGGTTCGTCGCCGAGGGATGTCGATTACGCTCGTTGAGCACCGCCGTTTCCCAATGGCAGAAGCTGCGCACAAGGTTGGCGAGTCGACGGTTGAAATCGCCTCCCACTATCTTGCCGAGGATCTGGGGTTGGCGGAGCATCTCGCCTCGCATCAGCTACCTAAGTTTGGTCTGCGCCTGTTTCTGCGCGGGCAATCGCCAATCAACGATGACCTGGCTCGTTATGATGAAGTCGGCAGTTCCCGCGTTCTGCCGATTCCGACATATCAGATAGACCGCGGCAGGCTGGAGAATCATCTGGCACGCCTCGTCACGGATGCGGGCGCGACGATCTTCGATGGCACAACGATCCGATCGCTTGATCTGGGCACAAAGTCACATACGGTCGTCGTGCGTAGCGCGGATGGCAATGAGCGCACGCTTAACGCTCGCTACGTGGTGGATGCAAGTGGGCGGCGAGCGTGGATTCGCGGCTCCCAGGCGCTAGCGAAGCCTGCTCGACACGACAATCATGCGATTTGGTTTCGCCTGGATCGGCGCCTCAAAGTGGATGAACTTAGCAGCGATGCCAATTGGCATGCTCGCTGTCCCGGCGGTGAGCGCTGGTTGTCGACGAACCACTTTACCGGGCCAGGTTACTGGTTATGGCTGATTCCGCTGGCATCCGGCGCCACCAGCGTGGGGTTGGTTTTTGACCCCAGACGTTTCAGCGCGACCGGGTTGAACCGCTTTAGTGCCTTCCTTGCATGGCTCGGACGTGAACACCCTCTACTGGCGGAGCAAATGGCTGGGGCGCATGTGCTCGATGAACACCTGTTGAAAAACTACGCTGTCGGAGCAAGTCAGGTGTTCTCCGAAGACGGTTGGATGTCGGTTGGTGACGCAGGGGTATTCACCGACCCGCTCTATTCGCCGGGTGGAGATTTCATCGCGCTTGCCAACGGCTACGTGACGGCGATGATCAACAACGATGCCGAGCCGGACTTGGTGCGTGACTACCAGGGCTATTTTCTGTCCTTCTTCACGAGTACTTTGTCACTGTATCGCGGTCAGTACGGCGGCTTTGGTGACAGAGACTTTATGGTTGCCAAGACGCTGTGGGACTATGCGTACTACTGGTCCGTTTTGTCGAAACTGTTCTTCTCAGGAGCCTATGTCGATGTCGGGTTTATGCAGGCGCAGCAGCCGATGTTGCTACGCGCTGCGGCACTGAACTCGGGAATGCAGCGTAGCTTCAGACAGCTTGCTCAGCAGGAGCGACAAGTTGGTGGCACCGGTCAATTCTTCGATCATCATGCGGTGGACTGTTTCCACTCACTCAAACAGGATCTGTTGGATGGTGTGCCGAGTGAAACCGCACGCTGTATGAGTGCGAATGTCGATCGGCTGGCATTCCTGCGCAATGCCTTGCAGAGCCAGTTGGCGGATCCGCAACCCCTGGCAAGCACGGACTTCAACGCGTTGTTCATGGCTGCGTAGATGATGCCGAAGCTCAAACGATCTCGCCGGCGGCGACCTTACGTGCGTACTCTTCTGGGCTGATCAAACCGGCTCGATTAGCTCGCTGTTGATCAGATTCGCTGAGCACATCCTGGATGCCCTCTATTCGTTTCCAAAGCGCCAGCTCGCTCTCGCCGTTGTGGTCAGGCACGTACGGTGAAGCTTGGCTTGGCGTCATCTTGTGTACATAGCGGGGACAGTTCTGCCAAACGTGATCCAGTGTCAGCTCTATCGCGAGCTGGGCTCCGGGGTAGCTTGCGAGTAGTGGGCCGCTTTTGTGCACGGTTGCATCGCCACGAACCCGCAAACGCTGCGGGGTTTCGAAGTCAATGAACAGCAAGCCAGTCTTGCCGGAAGATTCCAGATTGCCGGCAGACATGAACATGCCGTTGCCGTCGTACAGCGGAAAGGTGAGCGTTGTCGAGTTGAGCACGCGGACAAAACCAGGCTCGCCGCCTTTATAGGAACAGGACGGAAAACCCAACTCGTCCACTGTTGCGAGAAAGAACATATCGCGCGACTCAATGAACGCCCGGTGCTCGTTAGAGAACTCAGCTAGCGCGATGGTTGTCTCCATCCGAGCCGCGAGTGAGCTCGACTCGAATAGCTGTTGCAGCGCTTTCTGACTGTCGGTGTAGAAAGTTGTCATTGGTTTAACCCGAGCCTGTTGGAGTTGAGGAAGCCTGCCCCGGGCGCTGACCAAAGCGGGTTAGGATCCAGGCGATGGTCACACCCAGTGCAACGGTTAAGCCGATGCTGCGTAGAAGCGGAATGCTCGAGCAGGCTAATAGTGCGAATACGGTCAGGCTGGACGCTGCGCAAAGCGCCACTGCGTTCGCTGACTGGTTGGTGCTCTCGTTCTTGCTATGAAACAGGCCGTAGTCGAGCCCAAGTCCGGCAATCAGCGCGAGCGCAACGAGGGCGAAGAGGTTAAGGCCACCAAGTACAAGTGCGCCAACAAACGCGCTGGCCGCGATAGCGGCGCCAGTACAGCCAGCGATCCATAGGCTGCGGGCGATCGCCCGGGTACCAGCCAGTACGAAAGCGAGCATGGCGGCCAGCGCTAGCGCCAGAACGGTTACCAGGCTGGATCGAAAGCGCGAGACCATGTCCGTGGATGCGGATTTGAGATCAATCAGTTCGCCATCCGGAAAGGCTGAGAGAGAATCTGATACGCCTGATAACAGCACCAACGCAGTCCAAACGCCGTTGTCCGTGCGATACAGCATTGACGCCAGCAAGGGAGCCAGCTCATCAGAGCTGCCTACGTTTTCCTGCTGCAACCAATCCTGTCGCGAGGCTTCATTGTCGAGTGCCTGGCTGAACGGCTCGAAGCTACTGTCGGTGAAAGGCAGATGCTCGAGAGCCTTCGTAATGGTGTCGCGTGAACGAGTCAGCTCCAGGACTCGGGCGCGACGCTCGGCCTGTCGCTGCAGGCTCGGCAGCAAGTCGCTCGCCAGCCGATAACCGTCAATCTCGTTGTTGCCTACCTTGTCATTGAGAGCTCCCTCCAGCGCTTCGCAGCGCCTTAGCAACCGTTGCAGATCCTCATCTCGTAGCACAACGAGACGCCGCAGATCTTCGCTACCAATCGTATTGCGTAACGCGCCATCGGCGGCCAGCCGTTCCGCGGGTAACGGCGTCAGCGCCGATAGATCGTCGTTGAAAGGCTCGAGGGTAAGTAGACCCAGCATGCTTACGGTGAGAACGATGAGCCATGGCGAGTGAATGAAGCGTCTGGGCTTGTGGTCCGGCTGGTCGGTGGTGTCGCTGGCGTGGGACGAAGCACCGTCAGCCATGCTCGAGTGCGCTGAGATTCCCTGGGCTAGCCAGGCGCTCACGAGAGCGCTGACAGCGATTCCGCTGATCGCCATCACGCCAAGTTGCTGCAACCCGACTGATCCGGTCAGCAGGAAAGCGGAGTATCCAATGAGTGTTGAAGCCACGCCAATTCGAAGCGTGGGCCAAACACTGCGCGATAACGCCGCACCGGTCAGGCCCGAATGCCTGGCAACACTCAGCAGGTGCAGCGGGTGGTCGATGGCAACACCCAACAGCGTGAAGCCGAAAGCCAGCGTAATGCCATGGACGGAGTCGAACAGCCACGCAAGCGCCATGAGTGCACCTGCGGCGCCGGCGAACAATGGCGCGGCGGCAGCCAGCACAAAGTCTGCCCGGCGCAGGCGCCAGACGAGCAGCAGCAGTAGGGCGATACTGGCCAGGGCAGTGAAGACAATGGATTCCGCCTGCACCGATGCCTGCAAGTCCACGCCGTAGACCGGGCTGCCGAACAGTTGTGCGTCAGCCAAATTGAGCTCGTGTAACACCGAGCGCAGCTCAGTCACGGCCTGTTGTTGGGCGTCTAGATCAAAAGCAGGCGCGCGGGTGCTGGCGAGAACGACGTCAGGGGGCAGGGCGCCGGTGCCTCCCAGACGTTCCAGAACAGCGACGGCGGCGAGGCTGGGGTCTGCCGCTATCAACTGCAGTGAGCTTGAATCATTCGCCACGGATAAATCCGCCAGCCTCGACTCGAATGCCCATTGCCAGTCCGCAACGCTTTCCGGCAGGTCGGACAGCAGAAATCGGTTCTGCCAGATGAGTGGCGGTAGCGAATCAATTGAAGGCGTAGCAAATGTTGGCAGTACGCTACGAAAATGAGAGCTGGTCCGAAGTCGGTCGGCGAGCGTGCGAAGCGCGTCGGGTTTCGCTCCCGGCGCGTGCACAATGACGAGCTGACTGCCAGGGCCGGATCCCAGGCGGTCTGTGAGTACGGCTTCAGCGGTTGACGCAGGCTCGGGTAGAAAAAAAGCCAGATCGAAACTGATCACCAGGCGCGTGAGCGCCAGGAACAGCACGATCGCTGCCCCTCCGATGAGCAGAGCCAGGCGAGTTCTCAAACTCATGACGTGCTCATGTGAGCGGAGTGCTCTGCAGAATGATCTCCTGCCAGCGTTGATCACACTGATCGAGGAAAATGCTCGTCAGCACGCTGTTTTGCTCTTCACCCCGGCCATTGAGGCGCAAGGCGCATAGCCCGTCGATGGCCGTATTCGGTGTGAGTGCAATGGTCCAGTCGTCGCCGCGCGCGAGGCGCGGCGAGGCCGAAAAAGAGGCCAGTAGCGAGGCATGGTCACCGTTAACGAGCGCGACCAGCGCCAACATGAGCGCATGTCCCGGCTTGTTTGTATCCAGTGTCATATTCAAGCGTTGCTCGCGTGGTCGGTTGCGGCCGGTTGCTGGACGACGCCTGACAAGGCTCACCTGGCGAGCGGAAAGCTCACGCCGTTCCCACCTCGGCTCGTCCAGCTCCATGATCAGCGTATAGCCGCCGTCTGAGTCTTGTTCGCGCCAAAGCTCCCCGGTTCGCTCAAGCGGGGTTACGAGTAACGCATTGCCAGTTCGCTCGAGGAAATCGATGACCGTGCCCTGCGGAAATTCCAGCCCCGACAGAGAAGAGGTTGCCGACTGAGCAAGGCTCAAAGGCCCGACGAATAAACACGCGGCGACAAGCAGTGGCGTAAGCATGTGAACGCGCCTACTACTTGCCACGGGCTTGGTCGCTCGGGCGTTGCGGTGGTTGCCAGAAATCATAGAAGTTAAACCAGGCCATTGGTGACGCCAGCACATGATGCTCGAGCCGGGATGAATAGTGACTGACCAATTTCGCAAGGTCCGCCTGGCGGGTTTTGCGGGCCAGACTCACACCTTTGCTGATGATCTCCAGGTGCACAACGTACTGCTGGCCATCGAAATGGCAAAAAGCCCCGATGATGGGGGCATTGAACAGGTTCGCGATCAGGTAGGGGCCGGTAGGAAAGGGTGCGGGGGAGCCAAGAAAATTTGCGTTCATCGTCCGATCGCCGACTCTATGTCGGTCCGCGAGAAAGCCGACCCAATCACCACCTTTGAGCGCCTCTCCGATGGCCAACCCGAGTGCGACACTGTCCTGGCTCGCATCGATAATGGAGTTGAACAGATCGGGTTGCAGGTCCTCGAGTAGCGACACCAGCCGCTGATTGACGGCTTTTTCAAGAACAATCCGCAGATTCAGACCGCGAAGTTGCGGGCCAATGATCCGTGCGGCTTCAAAGGATCCCAGATGCGCGGCCAAAAAGATGCCGCTGCGCCCGCTCTCCGCCAGCTCAACCACGCCTTCATGTGCTTCGAAGGTGATGGGTATGTCGTCCGCCTGGTCGACGATAAAGAAGAATCGGTCAGCGGTTGCCCGGGCGAATGTCAGCATGTGCCGATAGACGTCGCGACGGCCCACATCGCGGCCAGTTGCCTTGGTCAGGAAGTCGGCGCTCGCATGGCGTTCGGGCCTGCGAGTGAGATAGAAGTAGCCGGTCACTGGCACCAGGATTAGATGCAGGACGCGGCGTCCGCACAGGCGTGCAATGAAAAGCAGTATTTTCAGCCCGGCTGAACTGCCGGCTTCAGGCCTTGCCTGCCAGTGCGCTTTGGCCTCCTTCTTCATTGTTTACCACGGTGCCGGTGGATCAGATCGCTAAGTTCCTGGGCTTGTAGTTTCCCGGTCGCGTTGCGCGGTAGCTCGTCAACCAATGTGATTGGTCGCGGCAGAAACGCCGGTTCAACATCAGCAGCGAGCTGACGTCGAATCTGCTGGCTCGTCAGTGTTTTTGTTACCGCGACGGCGGACAACCGATCTGTGTCCTGCAGGCCAACATCGCCACTTCGGTAGAATACGCCATCGTCTACGCCATCGATTTGCTGCAGCAGCATGTTCAGGCGTGCAAGTGAATCCCGTTTGCCACCGACTTTGACGATGTCCGTTGCGCGACCATCGAGACGGTAGCCGCTGCTGTGTTTGCTGAAGATGTCGGCGAGCGCCACGGGTTGCGCCAACAGCGGGTGGCTGACTGTCAACGTTTGCGAGTTCTGCTGCAGGCTGAACGCATCGAAGAATCGCCAGAGATTGTTTTGGACTGTTCGCCGGCTGGCGAGCGATCCGATCTCACTGCAGCCGTAAATTTCAAGCAACTCGCAGTTCAGGCGCGCCTCGATCTCTGTGGCGAAGTTCTGATCGATCGGCGCAGTGGCGCAAACAGTCTTCGCGACGCTGATCTTGCGCGATGGAGTGGCCAGCAAAGCGCGCAGATGCACCGGCGTAGAAACCAAAATGGTATTTGGGGCGAATTGCTGAAGTAGCTTGATCAGATCGCCTGGGTAAAACGTGCTGCCGCAATAGAGTGCGAGCGGCGCTACTGTTGGCAGCAGGAGTGCCCATTCGAACCCGTACATATGCCAACTAGGGACGGTGGCGACCAGCGTATGCGATGCTTCCACGTTGAGAATGCCGGCATGTAGTTGCCGAAAACTATCCAGCAAACGCCAGCTCTTGCGATGCGCGCTAGCTTGCCCCGTGCTTCCCGATGTAAATACGGTAACGCCGGCTTCCGGGTCGATCGTTGGCGTGTCGCTACGGCCATTGCCGGCCAGATCCCAGTAGATAGCTTCGCCATCGCGCGCATTCGAGTCGGTATGAACGGCCACGCAATCCGGATGCGCCTGTGTTAACGCTGCAACCGAAGCGGCCTCCCGATTGCCCGGCAGTAGCGTCTCCTTGCCAGCGACGGCAGCAGCGAAGAGTAGAACCGTGAACTGGTATCGCTCGCTCGCCAGATTGACCAGGGTTGTGGCCTTCGGCAGTAGCGTTGCAACGTGGGCGACATCGGCGGCAAATTCATCGACGCGTACAGCGCGGCTCGCGAGCTGGCAAATCGTCTCTGATTCGCCTCGCATTAGCAGTGGAATGGCTTGCTGTTTAGCCAAGGTCAACCGGCCCAGGTGTACTGGCGTGGGATGCTGCAGCTTATGATCTGGGCTGCTCGCACTGGTTCACGTTGCGGACGCGCTCGCTTCTTTGCTGACGTGCGCCGTTAGGTTTGCCAGTGTTGCGAAGATCTCTTTCGTTGCTTCGTCTTCTGCCGATAGCTGTACGCCATACTCCTCGGCGATGGCCACTGCGATCTCCAGCGCATCGATGGAATCGAGGCCGAGCCCTTCTTCTTCGAACATGATGGAATCCGGCTCGATCTCTGTGGGCGAGACGTCTTCTAAGTTGAGTACTTCAACAATCAGCTCAGCCATTTTCGTTTGTTCAGGGGTTTGTGCCATGTTGCGGTGAGCCTGCGTGCTGGTGCCTGTGGTCGGGGCTACGCCCTAAGGCGCAGTGCGGTAGTCCGGCGCGGATTTTCAGGCATGCCGGCGCGCTTTTCAAATGCCCAATCCGGCGGCTGAGCAACTGCTCGATCCGGTCCGTAGTACTGGTTCGCCGTTAGTCGCCGGTGAACACCGCTTCAATTTCCATGACCAGCTCAGCGCGGCAGATATCGTTGGTCATGATGGCCGGTTCGGGCCAGGTCGGTAGAGCGTTGGCAAAAGCGCGTTCGGCGGCGTCGCGTTCAGCGGCTGTGCGTAGGTAGCAGCGACTGCGCAGGGGTTTGAAACGCTCGTGTGGAACGTCAGCGCTGCCAGTGACGCTCGTCAGCAGAGCGTCGATGTTGTGGGCAGTCTCCTGCATTTGGGCATCAAGTTCGCCGGCGTGGATGCTTTCATGCGCGACGATGCTCGCGGTGCCGGACAGCAGTAGCAGGCTGCCGGAGTTGGATTCCACGATGCTGGCCCGGGCGAAGGAGGGACTTCTCGGCCCGTATTGGCGAGGGTAGTGGTAGGCGCTGACTTGTCGTGGATTTTCGAAGTGGGTGACCGAGATAGCATCGGTTGCTGTCAGCAGACCAATGTGAAGTTTACCGTCTGCACAACCCACCGCGGTTGCGGCGGGCAGTGGAAAGTCTGCGTTCTCCAGTGCTTCTGCCCGGCCCCAGCAGAACTGTCGATATGCTTCACTGTCTGCGTCCGCTGGATCGGTCAGGTGGTTGATGTCGGGCACGTAGTTCCAAAATCGCACTGGCTGAGAATAACGAGAGCCTTCCACGTGACGGATCAGGTCCTGGTAGAGACGGCGCGTGGTGTCCCGCAAGCCGTCCGCCCCGTCTTTCGCGTCAATGTTTGCCTGGCAGCTCAGGAATTGGTATTCAGCGCCGCGCAGGCCAGTGAAGGCACCCGCTCGCACTGGCTCTACATCGCCCCCCACCAGCCAGGATTCGCCAACGGGGCCGCTTAAGTGAACGGTGGAGAGTAGGGCGTGATCGTTCGCGCAATCGGCAAACTCGAAGCTCAACAGACAGCTGCTCGCCTGTTCGGTATGGCTACCCGGTAGCCTGATGTCTGCGTTTGTGGGCATGCGCTACAAGGAAGCCTGGGCCGATGCGTCGTAAACTCCGAGCGTGTCGGAAGGCGAAGAAACTCGCTTACGGTGATGAATAACTGGATCGAGGGCGGCTCGGAGGTCTAGTCCAAGCGTGGGATCGATCGGGGGCGGATTCTAGACTAGCGGCGCGCCGGAGTCTCCTGTCGGCACATCGCGTTTCGCAACGCGATGGCTTGTTGCACCGCGGCTCGCCTGATCGGCAGACGCTGCGTCAGTGCGGCGACGGGCCGGGGAAGTGAGCGAGCACCGGGCCGTCGAGCGACGACCCAATGCTCGTGCCGGCGTTACGCCGCAAACTGCTCGAGATGATGGTCGGCATTGCCGAATTGCGTGTCCAGCACGACCAACCGCTTGAAGAAATGACCGACGCGCAGCTCCTCGGTCATGCCCATGCCGCCGTGCAACTGAACCGCGTTTTCACCGATAAAGTAGCCGGCTTTGCCGATGAGGTGTTTCAGCGCGTGAACGGTTCTATCCGCCGTGTCCGCGCCCTGAACCACTTCGAGCGTCGCCCGATAGAGCAGCGATTTGCACTGTTCGTACTCAACAAACATGTCCACCATGCGGTGCTGCAGAACCTGGAAATCGGACAACGCGTGATCGAATTGCTCACGCTCCTGGGTGTACTCGATCGTATCTTTGTACAGGATTTCCATCGCGCCCAGAGCTTCTGCCGAGAGCGCAAGGATTGCGTCTCGAGCGACTGCTGAAAGGACATCGAAGCCGTTATCCGGCTCGCCAAGAACGTTGCCGGCCGGCACCTCTACGTTGGTGAAAGTCACCTCGCCAGCACGCAGGCCATCCACGGTAGGAAAGTCATCGACGCTCACGCCGTCTGCGCTGGCATCGACAAGTACCAGCGAGATGCCGTTCTTGTCCATCTGGCCGCCGGACGTGCGCACGCTGACAACAAAAGTATCCGCAGCGCCTGCACTGGGTACCATCGACTTGGCGCCATTGATCGTCAGGGTATCGCCCGACAGTTTGCCGGTCGTCGTAACGTCAAACAGGTCGAAGCGCGCCTGCTCTTCAGCGTAGGCCAGGGTCAAGCGTTTACTGCCGTCGATGACCGATGGCAGGTGCGCAGCCTTCTGCTCTTCCGAGCCAGCGCGAGCCAGCGCGTTGCCACCAAGAACGATGGACGCGAAAAACGGCTCCAGCACCAGGCCTTTGCCAAAGGCCTCCATCATGACCATCGTGTCGATCTGGTTGCCGCCGAAACCGCCATCGGCTTCGCTGAACGGCATACCGAACCAGCCGAGCTCAGCCATTGTGTTCCAGTAATCGCTGCTGAAGCCCTCTTTTGAGTTTGCCAGCTTGATGCGGGTTTCGAGGTCGTAGTTGTCCTGGACAAACCGCTCGACGGATTCGCCAAGCAGCGTTTGCTCGTCGCTAAAGTTGAAATCCATAACTCTTCTCCTATTTGCCCGAGGACTTTTTGAGGCCCAGTACGTTCTTGGCGATGACGTCGCGCTGCACTTCGCTGGCGCCGCCATAGATCGTGTAAGCACGGGAGGCCAGATAGCCGCCCATGCCGGCTCTACCAAAGTCCGGACCAACCTTACTCTTGCCCCATGCCGGGCCAAAAATGCCCGCGGCTTCAACGGTCAGCTTCTGCGTGCGCTGCTGAATGTCGGTGCCTTTTAGCTTCATGATCGAGGATTCAGGCCCCGGTGCTGCACCGGCGGACGCGCTGGCGAGGCTGCGCAATTCAGTGAACTCGAGTGCCATCAGATCAATCTCGAGTTCGGCCAGCTTTTTGGCGTAGCCGGATTCATCGAGCAGAGTGCCGTTACCGCGCTTAACGGAAGCGGCATTGCGCTTGAGATTTTCCAGCGCAAATACGGAGCGGGAAACGCCGGCAATACCCGTACGTTCGTGCTGCAGCAAGCCTTTGGCGTACGTCCAGCCTTTGCCTTCCTCACCAACACGATCGGTAACTGGGACCTTCACGTCGTTGATGTACACCATGTTCACCGAGTGGGCGCCACCCAGCGTGATGATGGGCTTCACCTCGATGCCCGGATCGTTCATCGGGATCAGCAGGAACGTGATGCCTTGCTGCTTCTTGCCGGAATCATCTGTTCGAGTGAGGCAGAACATCCAGTCCGCGATATGAGCGGCCGTGGTCCAGATCTTCGTGCCGTTGACCACGTAGTGAGAGCCGTCTGCGGAGAGCTCCGCCTTGGTTTTCAACGACGCCAGATCGGAGCCTGCACCTGGCTCGGAATAGCCCTGGCACCAGTTCTGTTTGCGAGTTCGAATCGGTGGCAGGAAACGCTCTTGCTGCTCCTTGTTGCCGTAACCCATCAGGATCGGCGCCAGCATGCCAACTCCGAAAGGCATGTCCCAGGGGGTGTTTGCGCGTGCAGTCTCGCGCTCCCAGATGTAATGCTGGGTTGGGGTCCAGCCGGGTCCGCCGAACTCTTTTGGCCACTTCGGGACATCCCAGCCGCCTTTCGCTTTGGCTTTTTCAAACCATTCGAAACGCCATTGGCCAAAGTCTTCGCCAGCTTTATAAGCGTTGTCTGCAAGAAAGCTGCGTACGTCGTCTGCGAAAGCCAGGTCTTCCGGGCTGAGATCGATATCCATAGGGCATTGCTCAGTTGTAAATCGCGCCGGAATATAGCGTTTCCAGACGAGACATACTAGAACGAGATTCTAGAAAGTTGTTCTATTAACGTTGCTATGGTTATCTTCCGTCATGTCAGCCAAAACCCGCGAATCGACCAAACCGATGCTCGCCTCGATCAAAGAGCATCCCGGCAAACGAGCAGACTCGACCGCCAGGCTTCGCCAGCGCGTGCTGGATGCGGCATTAACGTGTTTTGCCGCCGCGGGGGTGGAAGCGACGTCGGTGGCGGACATCACACGGCTGGCGAACGTCAGCACCGGTAGCCTGTATCACCACTTTGACAGCAAGAACGGTATCGCCGAGGCGCTATACCTGCAGGGGCTTGATCAGCTCAATTCGGGTGTGTTGGGCCGGCTTAACCGCTGTCGAAGCGCTCGCACGGGCGTTCGAAGCGTGGTTTTGCAGTATGCGGAGTGGGTATCTGCAAACCGGGAGATGGCCGGTTTTCTCTATGCGGGTGACGTCGTCATGTCGGATGCCGCCCGGCTCGAGCGCAAGCGCATGTACGGGCGACAGATTCGCGCGGTGTTCGAGTGGTTCGCCCGCTACGTTGCTCGTGGCGAGATGCGGCACATACCGGCGGATACTTACGTGCCACTGATCAGTGGCCCGATACAGGAATACACAGCGCGCTGGTTGTCCGGTGATGCCCAGCGCTCGCCAGCGGCGCTCAAGGCGTTGTTTGCGGACGCCGCATGGAATGCGGTAAAAACCTGAACGCTTAAGACATCGAACCCCTCACTTTAGGCGTTATGTCGAAAACCACATGGGCGCGATCATGCGCCTCACTCGCTCAGCAGGAGAACACCTTGGCCTACGAAACCCTCGACCTCGACGTATCTGAGGGCGTCGCCACGCTCACACTTGATCGGCAGGACAGCGCCAATACGATCAATCCGCTGATGGGGCGGGAGCTTTCAGATGCTGCGCTGCGTTGTGACGACGATCCGGCCGTACGCGCCGTTGTTATCACCGGTCGCGGCAGTATGTTCTGCGCCGGCGGCGATCTGGGTGAGATGGCGACATCAGACTCTCCGCGCAGCCTGCTCAAGCAAATGGCGGGTGATCTGCACATGGCGTTGTCGCGCTTTGCGAGGGCGGATGCGCCAGTCATTGCGGCTGTCAACGGTACCGCCGCCGGAGCTGGCTTCTCGCTGGTGCTGGCGACTGACCTGGCTGTCGCCAGCAACAAGGCGAAGTTCACGATGGCGTACACCAACGCGGGCCTGTCCCCCGATGGCAGTTCGACGTTCTACGCACCGCGCCGACTCGGCGATCGTCGGGCTCGCGAGCTCATGCTGACGAATCGAGTCTTGAGCGCTGAGGAAGCGCTCGATTGGGGTATTGTCAATGAGGTGGTGGCGCCGGAAGAAGTTCTGGCAACCGCTCAGGCGTTGGCGGCCAAATTGGCAGCAGGCCCCACGCGAGCCTATGGCGCGGTGAAAGCGCTGTTGAACGAATCGTTCGAACATGGCCTCGAAGCGCAAATGGAACTCGAGGCTCGTACTATCGCGGATATGGCCGCAACGCCCGACGGCCAGGAAGGCATCGCGGCCTTTGTCGGCAAGCGCAAACCGGTGTTCACGGGCGCCTGACGACTACACCTGGTCTGCCGGCTGATTGATGTTGGTCATCATCAGCCCAACGATGATGAGCGCCAGTGCGGCCACGGCGCTCCAATGAACCGTCTCGCCCAGCACGCTGTTGATCATCAGCAGCGACAGAAATGGCGATATGAAGATCAACTGGGCGATACGGCCAGACTGTTGAGTCCTTTTCAGTGCCTGCTGCCAGAGCAAAAAGGTCACGCCCATTTCGATCAATCCCACCCAGGCCCCGTAGCGCGTTGTTGTCCAGGTCAACTGCGGCCAGTCGCCGCTGATTGCGGACGCGGCCACAAGCAAGGCGCTTCCCAACAGAAAGCTCGCTGCCATCATCGCCGTCGCTGGGGCGTGGCTGCGAGTATTGATGAGCCAGTACAGAGCCCAAAGAACGGTGCTCGCCAGAGCCAGGGCGATACCCAATGAATCCACCGCTTCGGAGGCGTCTGCACCCGGACGAGCCACCAGCAGGACAACGCCTGCGTAGCTCACCAACATGCCCAGCAGCGCTCGCGGCCTCAGCTTCTGACCGAGAATTGGAACCGCCAGCAAGGCCAGCGTGATCGCCCACGTGTAGTTGAGGGGCTGTGCGATTTGAGCGGGGAGTCGCTCGTAGGCTTCGAACAATACGAGGTAATAGATCCCGGGGTTGATGAGTCCGAGCAGTCCGGCGAGGCGCCAGTCAGATGCCGTAAGCCTGGTCAGGCTGCGGCCAGCAACTAGCACGAACACCGTCGTGGAGATAAGCGATCCCAGGAGCAGTAACTGCAGCGGCGTCATCAATTGCAGGCCGAGCTTGAATCCGGTGGCGACCGTAGACCACAGGCAAACCGCAACGAGCGCAAACACGGTCGCCTGCGTCTCGGAGTTGTTTGCGCGTTGTTGGAGGACGGTCATGCAGGCGGTGGGCTCGAAGGGCCGGTGTCGTGGGGCCGGTGTAGAATGTGCGCCGCCGCGGACCTTGTATCGTCTATCGTTGAGATGTGCGGCGCTGTGTATTGTACGTTGTTCTTGGCGAGCCCGATGACCGATGACTAAAGACCCTGTGAGCGAAGCCATGCGATCCGCAATGACGGATGCGCTGTCACGGTTTGACTACAGGCATGCTGGCGAAGTCGATCTGAAGAAGGCGGCTGTTGCCTTGACTATCGTCGATGCCGGACATGGTGCGGATATCGACGGGCTGCCGATCACCTCGCAGCCCAGCGACGCACCGGCGCTCGTGCTGACTCGCCGCGCCGCCACGCTGCGGGCCCATGCGGGTCAATGGGCCCTGCCGGGCGGACGTCTCGATGCGGGCGAGACGATCGAGCAAGCTGCGTTACGAGAGCTTCATGAAGAGGTTGGCGTCGAACTCGGTGCAGAATCCGTACTTGGACGGCTGGATGACTTCGTCACTCGCTCGGGATTTGTCATGTCTCCCGTCGTCGTATGGGGTGGCCCAATCGCTCGCATGCAGGCAAACCCAGAGGAGGTGGCATCGATTCACCGAATTCCGCTATCGGAGCTTGATCGTTCGGATGCGCCGCTATTGAGTGAAGCAGCAGAGGGTGAGCATCCAGTTCTTCGAATGCCGGTGGGTAGTGATTCCATTGCGGCGCCAACGGCGGCGATTCTGTACCAGTTTCGAGAGGTGATTCTGCGTGGGCTGTCGACTCGTGTGGCGCACTATGAACAACCCGATTTCGCCTGGAAGTAGCGAGGACGATACAGGATGAGGAATCGTCGAATTTGGCTGCTACCTGCGGTGTCATTGCTCCTGCTTTCGCTACCGACAAGCGCTGATGTTTGTGAGCGCAGCGGCGGATCGGTGCGATTCGCGAGCTTTAACGCGTACTTGAATCGGCCCGCTGCCGGCGAACTGACGGTGGATTTATTGGCCGGCGATGACCAGGCCAAGGCCGTTGCAGAAATCATTCAGCGTACGCGGCCGGACGTGCTACTCATTAACGAGTTCGACTTCGATCAAGCGCGTAGGGACAACCCGGAAGCCATCGATCCGGTGGCAGTGTTTCTTGCCAGCTATCTGTCAGTCGGCCAGTCAGGACTTGCGCCTATCGACTATCCCTATGGTTTTTACGCTGATGTGAACACTGGTGTTGCATCCGGTATGGACCTGGATAACGACGGCCGCTCGGATGGCGCCGCTGATGCACTGGGTTACGGCGAGTTCCCAGGGCAGTATGGGATGTTGCTGTTGTCTCGTTTCCCGATTGAGAGCGACAACGTGCGCACCTATCAACACCTGGCGTGGTCTGACATGCCGGGCAACCTGATACCCAGGCCGTTTTACTCTGAGGCGGAGGCTGCCGCGTTGCCGTTGTCGTCCAAGAGCCACTGGGATGTTCCGGTGCGAATAAATAACAAGATCGTGCACGTGCTGGCTGCGCATCCGACGCCGCCGATTTTTGATGGGCCGGAAGATCGCAACGGCCGCAGAAATTTCGATGAGATCCGGCTTTGGGCGGACTACCTGTCAGGCGGCAACGACGCCGGATACATCGTCTCTGATGGCGGTGAGGCGGGCGGTCTGGAGGAGGGCGCGCGCTTTGTGATTATGGGCGATTACAACGCGGATCCTCATGACGGTGATTCGCGGGACGGCGCCATGGCCCAGCTGCTGTCGCATCCTCGAGTCAATGCGCAATTGCCACCGGCGAGCGATGGCGGACGTCTGGAAGCAGAGTTTGAAGGGCAGCGTAACTCAGAGCATTCCGGGAACCCGGCATACGACACAGTCGACATTAACCCGGTTAGCGCGGGCAATCTGCGGATCGACTATGTGCTGCCATCAAGGCACGGATTGCAGATACGCTGTGGCGGCGTGTTCTGGCCAGCGCGAGGCGAAGAGGGCAGGGAACTCGTGGGTGATGGTGAGCCAGTCGTGTCCTCGGATCACCGCCTAGTTTGGCAGGACCTTACGATTCACTGACCGGCTATTCGGCGTGATCGAAGTCGGGAGCGTCTTCATCCACCGCCTGGGGGTCGAATTCTTCGGCATCAACTTCGGTTTCGATGCCAATGTGATAGGCGGCGTAGCCGGGCATGACAAACTGATCAACCGCCATGCCGATGATTCTGCCGTTGAACGGCGATTCAATATCATCAGCATCGTTTGTAATGGGGTCCGTTACCGTGCCCAGAACGTCGCCAATTTTTACCCGCGTGCCCAGCTCGACATCGCTCAGCAGAATGCCGCCGGCGTCGGCTCGGACCCATTTGGATTGGTAGTAGACCGGCTCTGGGGCGCCCCACAGGCTGCGCCTACCGTAGACGTTGAATTTGTCGAGCAGTGAGAACACGGCTTTCACCGCGTGCCTGACCTGGTCGTCCTGCAGCCGCATGGGCTCACCGATCTCAAACGTCACGGCTGGAATGCCCGCATCGACTGCGGCGCGCCGCAACGTACCGATGGGTCCTTCGCTGTGCAGCACGAGAGTTGAGCCAAAGCCTTTGGTCAGCGTCACCACGTCTTCGTTATTCAGATTGGCGCGAATCTGCGGCAGGTTTGTCCGGTGAAACGAGCCAGTATGCAGATCAACCAGTGTGTGGCAGTGGCGCAGTACTTCATTGAAGAATGAGTACGCAAGGCGTGACGCTGCGCTGCCGCGGGGGTTACCGGGGAAGTAGCGGTTGAGGTCGCGGCGGTCAGGCAGATAGCGCGAGTTGCGGGCGAAACCCTGCAGATTGACGATGGGTACGCCGATCATCGTGCCTTTCAATTTCTTGGGGTTGACCTCATAGAGCACGCGGCGGACAACCTCAATACCATTGAGCTCATCGCCATGCACCGCTGCGACAAAACACATCGTTGGCCCAGGCTCGGTTCCCCGAGCGACCAGCACGGGAACCGGCCGATTGATCCCGTCGAAATTCTGCCGAGGCTTCCACTTGAGCTGCGCCAAAGTGCCTGGCTGGACTTCGGATTCGAGAATTTCGAGCGTCGAGATATCGGTGCCCTCGACGGGCGCCACGGCGAGTGCAGGTTCGGCGCCGAGATCTGGCAGGGGTTCCGCCTCTCCGGTCTCACTGTCGGCAGGGTCAGGCTCGTCCTGCACTGGCGTGGCTGCGACTGCGACCGTCGGTACGACGGTGCGATAGGTGACGGTAGGCTCTATGTTCGGGATGACAGTCTTGTTCGGCGAGGCCGGGATATCAGCGCCTGCGATTGAACCCTGTTGCTCAGAGTCCTCTTGCTCGGAGCGCGGCTGGGCAACGGCGGAGGAAGTATCCGGTTCAGAGCGCAAGCGGTTGTCGGAGGCGAGATCTGAGGCTTGCGCAGCTGCCAGCGACGCCTGTGTATCTACCGGATCTGCAGGGCTCAGGCGCGCGGCGACACCGATGGCGACGACCATCGCCACGCCGATAACAATGATACCTGTCTGATTCACGTAGCCGCTGTCCAAGTCTGCTCGTTTGGTGTTTGCTGCCGATAGCCTGTCATCGCTTGTCGGAGCACTCGCGCTGCCGCCTGTCCCAGGCGTTTTTGGCCGCCTCGCGTCTATGCGCTTCAGCATCGTGACTGCCAATAGGCATTGTATAGCTAAAACAACGGCCTACAGAACCTTTCTGTGACGGCTTGCGCACTGTGTCACAGAGCTGACGCCAAACCCTTGAGCGTTGACCGGTTTTGCTCAACGCCTCACACTCACGTTCGTGGGGTGGGCTCGATGCCAGTAGTGGCTGGCGCAGTCGCGCATCGTCACAGCGCCTTGAGCTCGCTACCCCATTGATCAGTAACCTAACAATCAGACCTATGAGGACACCGCTCCATGTCGACGATACAAGAAGGCGACAAGCTGCCAGAAGCGACAATGCACACGATGAAAGATGGCCGGCCGACCCCGGTAACCACGGCAGATCTCTTCGCGGGCAAGAAAGCCGTCGTTTTCGCTGTTCCTGGCGCGTTTACTCCCACGTGTTCACAGGCGCATTTGCCGGGCTACGTCGTCAAGGCGGACGACATCAAAGCCAAGGGCGTCGACGATATCATCTGTATCTCGGTTAACGATGCCTTCGTAATGGGCAGTTGGGGCGAATCAGCAAACGCTGAAGCCCTCACCATGGTTGGCGACGGCAACGGTGATTTCACCAAAGCTCTCGGGCTAGAGATGGACGGCAGCGGCTTTGGCCTCGGCACTCGCTCTCAACGCTACGCCATGATCGTTGATGATGGCGTCGTCGTGAAATTGTCCGTTGAAGCGCCTGGGCAGTTTGAAGTCAGTGCTGCTGAAGCGATTCTAGAGGCGCTCTAGAACTTTCGACCGTTAAACCTTTCGCTCTGCCAGGTCTGCGCGCTCAATTCGCGAGTGCGCAGACCCTCCAACTCCTCTTGCGGCGATCAGGCTTTTGGCCTGGGCCTGATCAGGCATTCCTGTGCGGCGGTCGCCAGCAATTCGCCGGCTTCGCTGAAGAAATGCCCGCGCACGAAGCCGCGCGCGCCAGCGGCGCTCGGGCTTTCCTTGGCAAACAGCATCCATTCATCGGCGCGAAACGGTCGGTGAAACCACATGGCGTGATCGAGGCTCGCACCCTGAAGCTCGATATCGGTGGTGTCATGGGGCTGGCGTGAGGTGCTCATGAAATCCATGTCGGACATGTAGCAAAGCAGGCCCAGATGTAGCTCGTCGTTGTCCGGCAGCTTCGCCGCGGTTCGCATCCACGAATGCTTGGTCGGCGGATGGCTTTCGCTGTCAGTGAAGCGGATGTTCTCAGCGTGTCTTGAGTCGATGGCGTTGAAGCGGAAGCGATAGCGGTTCACCTCCGGCTGCGTTCGAGCGAGTTCTTCGAATACTTCTTTATCGCTACGCAGTGCTTCTGGTGGCGGAACGTCGGGCATCGGCGGATCGTGCTCTAGCCCGTCTTCGACCACATGCCACGAGCAGGACAAATTGAAGATTGCTCGGCCGTGTTGAATCGCGACCACCCTGCGGGTTGCGAAGCTGCGTCCATCGCGCACGCGATCCACTTCGAAAAGAATGGGTGTTTTCCAGTCTCCCGCGCGCAGGAAATAGCTGTGCAGCGAGTGCACGCTCAGCCGGGAATCAACAGTGCGGTAAGCCGCGGTCATGGCTTGCGCTAGAACCTGGCCGCCGAATACATGCTCGGTCTGGTGGTTCTGGCCACGGTAGAGGTTTTCCTCAATACACTCGACATTGAGTAGTTCGACTATCTCTGCGAGAACTGGGTGCATCTCGGCGGCAGTCGTCTGGCTGGAATCGTTAGACATTGTAGTTGGCGCTTTTCCCAAGCCTGGTTAGTGCTGGTTAGTGATTGACGCGATGAGCGCTTTAGCGCGTGCTCCATTGATTCTGGTGATCGCATCAAGGCGCTGGCATTCTACGAGATTACGGCACGCGATATCGCACCGATGCGTTTTGGGAGAGAGTATCAATGAGCATTACGATTTACGGCCAGTCTGGCAGCCGGGCGTTACGCGCCCTTTGGATGGCGGAAGAGCTGGGTATCGACTACGAGCACGTGCCGACGACGTTTGCCAAGCAGGCGAAAGAGCCGGAGTTTCTGGCGATCAACCCTAATGGTCGAGTCCCAACTTTGGTGGACGGTGAGCTCACGGTGTGGGAGTCGATGGCAATCAACCTGCACCTTGCCAGGCGTTTTGGTGGCCCGCTTGCACCCAGCGATGACACCGAGTTGACCCTGGCTGAACACTGGAGCTTCTGGGTGATGACCGAGGTGGAAAAAACGCTGCTGCAGGCCATGTTCCACGGCACGGGCATGTTCGGAGTGGAGAAGAGTCAGGACAAAGTGGCAGAGCAGCTGGCGTTACTGGATCGTCCATTGGCCGTGCTGAACGATGTTCTGGCAGATAAGGAGTATCTGGTTGGCAATCGCTTTACGGTTGCTGATCTGAATGTCGCCTCGGTCATGGTGTTTGCGGAGTTCATTAACGAAACATTCGAAGCCTATGCAAACGTGCAGGCCTGGCTTGCCAGGTGCTATGGCCGGGATGCGCTAGCCCGGGCCAAGGCGAAGCCCTGAACGGGGACGTCGCTTGCTCAGATCGGATTTACAGCCAGTAGCAGCCAATTGCGGTCAATTGCGGCCAAGAGGAGTGGTTAATGACCATTGAAGTGCATCAGTTTCCCTGTCTATCGGACAACTATGGTTTTCTCGTTCGCGACGACGCTACCGGGGCGGTTGCCACCATCGATACGCCGGATGCGGATGCGGTAAACGCCGCGCTTGAGGAGCGAGGCTGGTCGCTCACTCACATCTTTAACACCCATCATCATTTTGATCATGCCGGCGGCAATGAAGCGCTGAAGGCGCGGTGGGGTTGTCAGATTGTCGGTGCGGCCAACGACGCCGGGAGAATCCCCGGGATTGATAAAGGGGTGCATGATGGCGATCGAGTGAGTCTTGGCGACAGCGAAGCGGTTGTCTTCGAGGTGCCCGGCCACACCGTGGGTCACATTGCCTTTTACTTCGCGAGCGATGGCGTTGCGTTTGTTGGCGATACGCTGTTTGCCTTGGGCTGTGGCCGACTGTTTGAAGGGACGCCCGAGCAGATGTGGTCCAGCCTGGGCAAGTTGCTGGCGCTGCCTGACGATACAATTGTTTACTGTGCGCACGAATACACGCAGGCGAACGCAAACTTTGCGCTGTCGGTTGACCCGGACAATGAGGCCTTGGTTGCGCGAGCGTCGGACATTGCGCGCCTACGCGCCGATGGATTGCCTACGGTGCCCACCAGCATGGCGTTGGAGAAAGCGACTAATCCGTTTCTTCGGCCAGCGTCCGTAACGTTGCGTCAGTCGCTCAACATGTCGGCGGCAACAGACGTGGAGGTTTTCGCGGAGACGCGTCGACGCAAAGACAACTTCTAATACAGAAAACAGGGCTGTGCATAGCGGGGCCCTGCCGGAGGTGTTGGACAAGTTCGGCATCTGTGTCATCGCATAGTCATCGAGTCGTTCTGTCGTGCCCGCTAAAACCCCTCACTCTTCCGGCCCGGCGCCAGCACTCGATGCGCAACACGTAACCGCTGCTGGCACGCTATTCGCGCTCGGTGCATACGTTGCCTGGGGCGTGGCTCCCATCTACTTCAAGGTAATGGGGCATGTGCCGCCTGCGGAAATGGTGGCCCACCGCGTTGTCTGGTCAGTGTTATTGCTGGGTATTGCGCTTACGGTTGCACGCAGCTGGGGTGACCTGCGTCGGTTGGACCGGGCCAAAGTATCCTGGTTGCTGGTGTCCGCGTTGCTGCTCAGCAGCAACTGGTGGATCTTTATCTGGGCGCTTCAGAACGAGCGCATGCTCGAAACCGCGGTGGGCTACTACATCAACCCACTTATCAATGTGGTTCTTGGCTATGTGCTACTTGGGGAACGACTACGTTCTGTACAGTGGCTGGCAATCGCTGTCGCCAGCCTAGGCGTTGTCAACGAAGTGGTCGCTGGCGATCACTTCCCGTGGATCGGGCTATCGCTTGCTCTAACGTTTGGTTTCTATGGCCTCGTGCGCAAGCAAATCGGCGTAGGCTCATTGTCTGGGCTGGCGATCGAAACCAGTCTCATGTTGCCGCTCGCGGCGGGCTATCTCCTGTATCTGTTACTTGTAGACGGTCATACGTTCGGACGGGTAGGGCTGACTACCGACCTGGGTCTGGTATTCAGTAGCGTCGTGACGAGCTTTCCGCTGGCGTGTTTTGCGGCGGCTGCGTTGCGCATGCCGCTGTCGATTCTTGGCTTGTTTCAGTACGTCGCGCCGACGATTGCAGCCGTTCTCGCGGTGTGGGTGTATGGCGAGCCATTCCGTGACACCCAGGTAATTACCTTTGGCTGCGTCCTGCTTGGCCTGGCGATCTTCTCGATAGATGGTCTGCGTGCGCGTCGACGCGCCTTACGTGTCATCGCCCGCTAGGCTGTCGCTAACCCGCCGGAGCGAGTAACTCACCAGCCCGCATGGCACGCTGGAGGGACCCTAGAGAACGGATCCAGGGCTCGACACTCAGAGCCTCAGGCACCGTTGCAGCCGCGCGTTCAGCATTTTCTCTTGTTTCGTAAACGCCAAGCAAGAGCACGTAGAATAGTGTGTTATTCCTCGCGATTCGCGCCGCGGACATTCCTCGCAGCTCATGCTGCCTTGCATATTCACTCAGTTGCTCTGGGCTAGCGAAAGCCGCCAGCTGCACTGCCCAGAATTCGTCGGGCAGGTCTATCAGCCGTTGAGCCTGTCCCGGCCGATAGGCGAGCGCGACGTGTAGCGGCACGTCCTCGGCCGGTCGAGATTGTTCAGGCACCTGAGAATCAGCCTCTTGGGCGTCAGTCATTGGGTCCGCTGTCACTGGTGCTGGTGGCCTTGGCGAGCGCGCCGCTGGAGGTTCAGCCTGCAAGGCAGCTGCCCTTTGAGGCAGGCGAGCAGGTTTGGGTGCTTGGGCTGCTTCGGCGCTGCGAATGCATTGCCAATCTGTGCCGTTCTCAGCCAGCTCGCAGAACCAGGGTGGCTCGTCGCCGCCATTTTGTTCTGGTAGTGCCCGCTCGCTGATCGAGCAGGCGCAGGTAAAGCTGACCACGGTCAGCATGAAAACGAATCTCGCGATCAGAGCTGTCATGCGACGGACTGTGCCTTCTCTTAGCCGCCTGGTCAAAACAGCAGTGCTCAACTGGCCCCGCTTGATCAGCATTGCTGCCATTAGTAAAACTGGTCATTATCGAGCGCGCGCTTGGTTGCGTGATGCCAGATCCGTAATCTGGCTGTCATTAGCCAGCAGCTAGAATATGAGAGATCACACGTTAACCTCGTTGTGCACGCAACGGGCGGGCAGCGCAGACAGCAAAGTTCTACGGCGAATCAACCGTGACAGATGGTGATTGGATATGCTGGCGACATTGGATGAATTTCAGCAATTACCGAGAATTCTGCGGCTGAATATCGCAGGGCAGCCGGTTGAGTGGGTGAGCTGGCAGGAAGCCGTGTCGCTGTATGTGCGTGAGCTCGTGGTCTGGACCGTAGGTGATGCGATTCTACGATTGCGAGGCGGCCACAGTCGTGAAGATGGCTCGCGCAGCGAAGTCAGTATTCATAGCATCATTGCTTGCGAAGGTCGCCTCAGTGCGCCGCCAAGGCTGTCGCCGCCGCTGACGAATCAGGCGTTGTTCGCTCGAGATCAAAGTACGTGCCTCTACTGCGGCAATCCGTTTCCGGATGCGCAGTTGACTAGAGATCATGTGGTTCCCGTTTCCCGGGGTGGCCACGACGCCTGGGACAACGTGGTGGCGTCCTGCAAACGCTGTAACCATCGCAAGGGTAGCCATCTGCTGGAGGAGACGTCCATCGAGCTGCTTGCGCTGCCCTACATGCCGAACTACGCGGAGTATCTGGCGCTCTCTAACAGCGGTCGAATCCTTGGCGATCAAATGGAGTTTCTGCGCAAAAGCTTCTCACGACAGTCTCGTCATCTGTAGCCGGCGCCAGTTTCCTTCGATTCGTTCAGATGAAGGCGCTTGGTGGCTGGCGCGGGCAATTGCGTTGGTAGCAGCTCAAGTGATCAGGCGCAAAAATCCTTACGATGTTGCTCACGCCAGGCGTCACTTTGATCTTCAAAGGTGCGCTCGAACGCTTCACAGCGTTGGCTGTCGCTGACGTCAGCTGCCGCCAGTTTGCTCAGTATGTCATCGAGGCTGACGGATTCTGAGCTCATGCGAATGCCTTGATCAGAGTTGGTATCGAGTAACAGCGTGCGGGTGCCTGCCGCCGCATTACTCCATGGTTGCCAACGCGGTAGCTCACCGCTGGAGCCCTTGCCCGGATCGCCAGTGCGCGCGAAATTTGCCCAGTAGCTCATCATGCTACGGCTGAGTTCCAGACGTTGTTTTTCATTGTCCTCGTGAAAGAGTAGTGGAGTCTGTGAACCGAGATCCCACCAGCCAAAAACAAAAGGTATCTCCAGACCATGAGCTGCACCGATCAGCTCACTGACATCTATGATGCCGAAAGCGCTGCCTTCTTCGTCCCAATCCCATCGGTAGGCGAAGACGCGACCACCATGCTCTGCAATGACTTGTGCTGGCCGATCAACGCCACGAAGTTTCCAGGCAAGAGCGCCAAGTTCGGCTTCGAGATTGTATGCATCGGCATCGAGGGGCCACAGAGGCAGTCCGAACAAGCGGCGAGTCTGGTTTTCATCGAAAACCATGAAGATTTTGGGCTCGTCCCGGTTACTTCCAATGAGCAGTGGTACCGCGTTGAATTTGCTTGGATCGGCAAACAGCTCAAGCGGCGAGCCCGTACTGATCACAAGCCCGTCGCTGATAACTCTGGGATTCTGCGGACCAAGTAGCCCTGGCTCCTGCATATACGTATTGAACACTTCCCATGTGTCCTTGCTTCGAAGGTAGCTCGCGATGTCCTCATGACTCATGTCGGCCAGTCGCAGCTTTGCAGACGCACGATCATCAGCAAGCCCGTCATTGACGAGAAACTTCAGCAGCATTTCATTCGAGCTGAATCTAGAGCCGGGTTGTTCGTCATCAATGAAGTTCTGGGCAGTCGCCACGCTCGTTTCGCGCATCCCGCCGCTCTGGCTGATGGCGCGATGAAACAGGCCTTTGGCCTGGGGCGAAAGCATCAGGGAGAACACGTTACGTGCTCCGGCGGACTCGCCGAATATTGTGACATTACTCGCATCGCCGCCGAACGCGTCAATGTTCTCGGCAATCCATTGCAATGCGGCGATCAGGTCCAGGGTTCCGTAGTTGCCGGAGCCATCCAGGGAGTTGCCACCTTCACCCATCGCCGGATGACTGAACCAGCCAAAAGGCCCCATTCGGTACTGCGTTGTGACGACGACAACATCCTCAGCCTCGGCGAGCACGCTGCCATCGTAAAAACCGGCTTGGCCAATCGTGTTGCCACCGCCGTGAATCCAGAGCATGACGGGTTTTGGTTTGTTGTCGTCGCTAGCAGGTGCGTACACATTCAGGTACAGACAATCTTCGCTGCCCATCGGCTTGCCGAAAAACTCCTCAGACGCACCACCCAGTGGTGAACCGTATTGTGGGCATGGGCTCTTGAACTCCGTCGCCAGCAGCTGGCCCTCCCAGGGTTGGGGTGCGCGCGGTGCACGCCAGCGCAGATTGCCCTGGGGAGGTTGTGCAAAAGGAATACCCAGATACACGAACGCGCCGGAGTCTGCTTCGTACCCGACCAGTTCGCCCTGGGGCGTATTGCGCAGGGTTTCAATGGCTGCATCACGGGCTACTTCAGCCTCTGGCGCGGTGCAGCCGACAAGCAGCGCGAAGAGCGCGGTGAGCGCGAAGAAACCTCTTGTCTTAGCCGGGTAGCGATCTGTTGCCATCGTGCATCTCACTGTTGTGCATCTCACTAGTAAAGTGGGTGGGCAGGGCGGTTGCTTGCAAGCTAGCGTTCCCGGCGCCAGCGAGTTCCTTCGCGAGTATCCTCCAACACGATGCCAGCATCCAAAAGCTCAGCACGAATCGCGTCAGCCCCTGAGAAATCTCTGTTTGCCTTGGCGTCGTCGCGTGCCTGAATGAGGCGGTTGATCGCTTCGTCGCTCAGGCCGTCAGTAGCTTCGCTGCCGCTGAAGTAGGTCTCGACGTTGTGATTCAGTAGCCCGAGCAGCCAACCACCAGCCAGCAGCTGCTCGGCAAGATTGAGCTTTTCACTTTCAAGTTCGCTCCTGTTGATGCGCCCGGCGAGCTCGTGCAATGCAGAGAGCGCAACTGGTGAGTTTAAATCGTCGCACAGCGCATCGGTAACGCCGCCTGGAAAGTCGGTAAACGTTTTGTCGGCAAAATCGGCCGCGGTTTTGCCAGTGTTGCCAGCGTTGCGTAGCGCCTGATACAACCGCTCGAGTGACGTCTGCGCCTGTTGCAGCAACTCGGCGCTCCAGGCCAGGGGAGAGCGGTATTGGCCTGAAAGCAATGCATAGCGCAGGACTTCGCCATCGTACTGTTCGCGCAGCTCGTGGATGGTGACGACATTGCCGACGCTCTTGGACATCTTCTCCTGGCCTAACGTCAGCATGCCGTTGTGGACCCAGTAGTTCACGTAGTCGCGCGAGTCGTTGGCGCACGTGGATTGAGCCAGCTCGTTCTCATGGTGCGGAAAAACAAGGTCAGAGCCGCCACCGTGAATATCGATGTGTTCGCCCAGGTGTTTCTTGATCATCGCGGAACACTCGATGTGCCAACCGGGTCGGCCGTATCCCCATGGGCTATCCCAGCCGGGCAGGTCATCGGGCGAGGGTTTCCACAACACGAAGTCTTTGGCGTCTCTCTTGTAGGGCGCGACGTCAACACGGGCACCCTCAAGCAGTTCCTCAATCGTGCGCCTGGATAGCTCGCCGTAGTGGGCATCGCTCGGCACGCTGAACAGCACGTGCCCATCTGCAGCGTAGGCGTGTCCGCGCTCGATAAGCGCCTCGATCATGTCGACGATCTCGGTGATGTGGTGAGTCGCGCGGGGCACCACGGTTGCCTCGAGAACGCCCAGGCTCTGGATGTCCGCGTTGTAGGCATCGGTAAAGCGATCGGCGAGGTCTTTGATGGGCTCGCCGTTCGCCATCGCCGCAGCGTTGATCTTGTCGTCGATGTCCGTGACGTTGCGTGCGTACAGCACTTCGGGATATTCACTGCGCAATAGACGGAACAGAACATCGAACACCACAGCGGGCCGGCCATTACCGATGTGCACGTAGTTGTAGACCGTTGGACCACACACATACATCGTGACGCGATTCGGATCGATGGGTGTGAATAGCTCTTTCTGACGATTAGCCGTGTTGTATAGCGACAGTTTCATTATTGATCCGCAGTTTCCGGATTGCTTGAGACGCGGGTGTCAGTCGGTCCGATCGACACGTAAAAGCAGTGCTGGCGCAGAGTGTGGCAGGCAGGACCGGACTGATTGACCTTGAGTAGCAGGGTATCGCCGTCGCAGTCGGCGTGCATGCTGACGAGCGTTTGCACATGGCCGCTTTCCTCGCCTTTGCGCCAGAATTTCTGCCGTGATCTGGACCAGTAGCAGACCGCGCCGGTACGGAGAGTCTCCTCGATCGAATCCTGGTTCATCCAGGCCATCATCAACACGTCTCCCGTGCTGTTGTCCTGGGCTATCGCCGGAATTAAACCGTCGCTGTTGTAAGCAAGCTGAGGTAGCAGGCTGGCGGTTGCAACCGTGTGTCCCGCGGGCGCGGACTCGAGCGATGTGAAGAGGTTAGCCGGCAAAACGTGCCTCCAGATAGGCGAAAACCGCCCGCATGCCCATGGCCTCGCCGCCTTCCGGTCGGCCTGCTCTCGAACGGTTGTTGAATGCCATGACGTCGAAGTGAACCCAGTCGTGTTCGCCGACGAAATCCTGCAGAAACAGAGCTGCGGTGATCGCGCCACCGAAGCCGGGGCCTGAGTTGACGATATCAGCGACGTTGCTATCGATCAGCTTCCGATAGGGCGTGTGCAGCGGCATGGGCCAGACCAGATCGTCAATGGCTTCGCCCGCGTCCTGAATACCGCGCGTGACCTCTACGGCCGTCGCGAACATGGCAGGTAACTCGGTGCCGAGCGCAACGCGAGCAGCGCCGGTCAGAGTCGCATAGTCCACGACCAGCTCGGGCTTAGCTTCGGCGGCTAACGTCAAGGCATCGCTCAGGACCAGCCGACCTTCAGCGTCCGTGTTGTCGATCTCAATGGTTTTGCCATTGCGACCGATCAGGATATCGCCGGGGCGGTAGGCATTGCCGGCGATTGCGTTCTCAACAGCGGGGACGAGCACTCGCAACCTTATCGGCAGAGCGAGCTGCATGATGAGGCGAGCGAGTCCGAGCACGTGGGCGGCACCACCCATATCTTTTTTCATCCAGCGCATGCTGCCACCGGGCTTGATATTCAGGCCACCCGAGTCAAAACAGACGCCCTTGCCAACCAGGGTTACCGCGGGATCAGCATCGCGGCCCCAATTCAATTCAATAAGCCGGGGCTCGTCGGTGCTTGCGCGGCCAACTGCGTGAATGACGGGGAAATTCTGCTCGAGCAGATCATCGCCCACGATTTCCTGAAAGCTGGCGTCAAACTCGTCCGCCAGCTGTTGTGCGGCGTGTGACAAATGTGAAGGCAGCATGTCGCCAGCAGGATCGTTGACCAGGCTGCGTACCAGATTGGTCGCCTGCTCGAAGGCTTGCAGGCGCCGGCCATCGGACTGCGCCGGTATCTGTAACACCGCGCTGCCTCGGTCAGCTTCTTTGAAGCGCGTGTAGCGATAACTGCCTAGCGCCCAACCGAGTAACGCCAGCTCCAGGTTCTGGATATCCCATGGGTGCCGTCCTATTGCGTAGATGCCTTCTGGAAGGCTTAACGGCAGGCCGCCGAGGCTCGCAATATCGGCGTCGTCTGTAACGCCAACAACGACTCTCGCAATTGTGCCATCGGCTCCAGGGCACACCAGATGACTACCCGCTTTGGCTGTGAAGGCGTGGCTTGCGAACCACTGCTGGCTCGCTTCGTCACATGCCTCCCGATAGTCGTCAAAGGAGTCAGCGGTTACCGCATCGATAGGGATTGCGGCGGTTGTGTTAGCGTCAGGGTTGGCTTGGTAGGCAAGGCTCATAGCGGTCCAGGTTGTGTCGAAGTGCGCGGGCGTGGATGGTCTATTATGCGCTGGCGCGAGGCAAGTGAGCCGAGCTTTTACAGCTGCATGCACCGAGTTTTGCAGCGTCGGCACTCGCCTATGGACAGGTGCGGCGGCAACCCTTCAGGAACGTAAGAAATGCTCAATCGCAGAATCAGAGAATCGCATACCCAGCCAGCCGCCTGGCTGAAGGTCTGCGGTTTAGTCCTGGCCTCAGTGCTGACAGTACAAAGCGTTGCTGCGGCCACGGTGAAACCTATGCTGCACGGGCGTCACTACGTCGCCATCACTGGCAAGCCTTTGGCAGTGACAGCTGGTGTGAAGATGTTTGAGCAGGGCGGCAACGCCGTCGATGCGGCATGCGCGATGTTAGGCGCGACAGCAACCATGTGGGATGTACTGGGTTGGGGCGGCGAAACCCAGGCGCTCATCTACCACCCGGAACTTGAGAAGGTCATCGGCATCAATGCTCTTGGCGTGGCCCCGTCTGGCGCGACCGCTGCCTTCTTTGCTGACAGAGGGATGTCCGTCCCACCTGAATTTGGGCCGCTGGCCGCCGTTACTCCAGGTACGCCCGGTGGCCTACTCACCATGCTCGCTGAGTATGGCGAGCTGTCATTGGGCCAGGTTCTCGCGCCGGCAATCACGATGGCGCGCGGTTATCCAATCGAGGCCAGCGCGGCGAATTCCATTCATCGATTTCGTGAGCAGCTCGAGCAATGGCCATACTCGAAGGCGGTCTTTCTGCCGAATGATCCAGCAGCAAACAATGGCCGTTCAGCGCCCAATCCTGGCCAGCTCTTCGTCCAGGCTGATCTGGCAGAGACGCTGGGCAAACTAGTTGCTGCCGAAGCGACTGCGCTGGCCAACGGCGCAAGCCGCGAAGAAGCCATTTACGCAGCGTATGAGCGGTTTTATCGAGGTGATATCGGCGCTGAATTCGTTCGCGCCTCGCAGGAGCAGGGTGGGCTGCACACGCTGGCAGACCTGGCTAACTGGCAGGTGAAGATTGAAGAGCCGGTTGCCACCTCATACAAAGGCATCGACGTTTTCAAGCTGACCACCTGGGTGCAAGGGCCGGTGATGTTGCAGGCGCTGAACATGCTCGAGGGTTTTGATCTGAAAGCGCTCGGTTACAACAGCGCGCGCTACATGCACCTGTTGTATCAAGTCATGAATCTATCGTTTGCGGACAGGGACTTTTACTACGGCGATCCGGCATTCCCGCCGGAAGAGCCTATCCAAGGCCTGTTGTCTAAAGCCTACGCGGCCGAGCGAGCGAAACTGATCGGCTGGCAAGCCAACGATGAGCTCGCCAAACCGGGAGATCCTTATCGACATCAGCGCGGCAAAAATCCGTTCCTTGACGCGTTGTCGCGCTGGACCAATAGCGCAGACAGCGAGCGCGGCGTCATGCCGCCGTGGCAACAGGCGAGCATCGAACACGATAGTCAGTTCCTGGCCGGCACAACGTCAATCCAGGCTGCGGATGCGGATGGTTGGGTAGTGTCTGTTACTCCCAGCGGTGGCTGGATTCCGGCTGTCATCGCAGGCAGAACCGGCATGGGTATGAGCCAGCGAATGCAGAGTTTTAACCTGGATCCGGAGCAGAACCCATACAATGTGGTTGAGCCTGGCAAACGGCCTCGAGCAACGCTGACGCCGAGCATGGCATTGAAAGATGGCAAGCCTTACCTGTCATTTGCCGTGCAGGGCGGTGATATTCAGGATCAGGTGCAGCTCCAGTTTTTCCTGAACATGGTCGAGTTCGGTATGAACGTTCAGGAGGCGGTAGAAGCTGCTCACATCTGGAGCTACCAGATGCGCAACTCCTTCGGCGATCACAAAGCGCAGCCTGGCCGTCTGCTCGTGAACAGTGAAACATCGCCCTGGGTAATCAGTGAGCTTACGAAACTGGGCTACGAGGTGGAGACCCGGGACAAGACTTCCGGGCCGATTACCGCCATTCATTTCGACCAGGAGCAGGGCACCTTCATGGGCGGCGCCAGCAACTTCGGTGACGATTACGGCATCGCCTGGTAGCGTTTGCTGCACTCAGCCTCGCAGAGAAGCGAAAGCCTCGCAAAGACGAGCGAGCCTCGCAGAGAAACAAGAGCCTCGCAGAGAAGAAAGAGCCTCGCTGAGTAGAAGCGCCGATCGGCGGCGCTGACGCCAGCTGCTCAGCGGTGCTGGTCGAAGAGTATCCGGTTACCGTCGGGGTCAGTCACCATAAAGCTGCCCGGACCGCTGTCCCCCTCGACCTGGGTCTCAGGCTTCACACCCCAATCGGTGAGGGCTTGCTGCAGTTGGCGCACGTCGGTGAATGGATCGATCGGTTGGCCGCTTTGATCCCAGCCCGGATTGAAGGTCATCAGGTTACCTTCGAACATGCCCTGAAACAGGCCGATAACGTGCTGCCCGTTGCGTAGCATCAGGTAATTGTCGGCGTGTGCGCCGGCAAAGATCTCGAAGCCCAGCGCCTGGTAGAAGCTAACGGATGCCGCGAGATCGCGTACGGCGAGGCTGAGCGAAAATGCACCGAGTTCGGAGTTGGCTGGATCTGTCATGTTGTCTCCAAGTGTTGATGGCAGAGCGTCTCAAGAGTAGCTTCAGGGTATTCGCAAACGAGGGGGCTGTGAAATGAGTGAAGCTATTGATACCAGTGCAGACGTAGATCCATACGCGTTGCCACTTGAGCAGATTGACGTGTCGAATCCGTCGCTCTACCAACACGATGCCCACTGGCGTTTCTTCGAACGGCTGCGCAGCGAAGATCCAGTGCACTTTCAGAAAGACAGCGCGTTTGGCCCGTTCTGGTCCATCACCCGGTTCGACGACATCATGGCGGTGGATACCAACCATCAGCAATTCTCCTCCTATCCTGCCATTGTCATCGGAGACCAGGATCCGAATTTCATCGTGAAACAGTTTATTGCGGCGGATCCGCCAATTCACGACCACCAACGTCGCGCGGTCACACCCGCGGTTGCGCCGAATCAGCTTGCAAGGCTCGAACCGCTGATTCGCGAACGAATTGGCAGGATCATGGATGGGCTTCCCGTTGGCGAGACATTTGATTGGGTTGATCGAGTCTCCATCGAGCTGACAACCCAGATGCTGGCAACGCTGTTCGACTTCCCATTCGAGGACCGACGTAAACTGACGTTCTGGTCAGACATGGCGACAGCGAGCCCGGAGATTGCCGGCGATGACAGTGTTACCTCGGAAGAACGACAGGTGGCACTGACCGAATGTCTGGAAGTGTTTACCAAGCTCTGGATGGAGCGAGTTGACCGCTCGCCGGAGGAACACGCGGACTTCATCACGCTCATGTCTCACTCCCAGCATTTCCGCGACATCGACCCGATGGAATACTTGGGCAATCTGATTCTGCTGATCGTCGGCGGTAACGACACAACGCGCAATTCGATGTCTGGCGGTGTGTTGATGCTGAATGAAAACCCGGCCGAGTACGACAAGTTGCGCGCGGATCACGGACTCATTCCGAATATGGTGTCCGAGATTATTCGCTATCAAACCCCGCTGATGCACATGCGTCGGGTTGCGACTGAAGACGTAGAACTCGGGGGCAAGACCATCAAGGCCGGTGACAAGGTCGTGATGTGGTATGTCTCCGGCAATCGAGATGCGAGCAAGATCGATCGTCCTGATGAGTTCCTCATCGATCGTGCGAACGCACGCAACCATTTGTCTTTCGGTTTCGGCGTGCACCGGTGCCTTGGCAATCGGCTTGCTGAGATGCAGCTACGCCTGGTTTGGGAAGAAATTGTTAAGCGCTTCTCCCGCGTCGAAGTCGTCGGCCCGGCTGAGCGACTGAAGTCCAACTTCGTGCGCGGTATTACCAGGCTGCCGGTGGTGTGTCACCGTTAGGCCCGCAATAGCAATCACGAGCGCCATCTGGATGCGACTTGCTCAGTGCCCGGCTACTTGAGCCGGTAGGCATTCAGGCTTGGCATGAATTCCATCTGCGAGGTGTAGCGCTCAGGCCTGTCGCCCGTGAAGAGTTTGTCGAAAAGGCGCCGAAGCTTGTTGTTCCTGCACGGGGCATCGCCAAGGAAATAGCCGTGTTCGTCGCCCACTGCCTTGGCCCGCGTTAGATCCACGTAAATCGCATTGGGTGAGTTCAGGCGCCGAACATAGTGTCCTAGGCGTTCGAGTTGCTCGTCCCCCGGTTTCCGCCGGGACCACTGCAGGGCGTAGTCGTTTTCGTTTATGACGACATACACACCCCCGCGGGCTTCAATACGGCTCACCCAATTCGCATGATCGTGATTGTTTACGTCGGCAGCTACCAGGCAGACGTTGTCAAAAACCAGGGAGCGCATATGCGAGCCGGATGGCAGCGTTGCGTACTTCAGCACGTAGTTGCCCATGGAGTGGCACAGCAGGTTGATTGTGACTTTGCAGGCTCGCGCCTGTGCTTCCACAAAGGCGATGCGCGCGGCCTCAGGATTGTCGTCAAACTCCTCGTTGTTCAACACTGAGCGCCATAGTGATTCGCTTCGGGATTCGCTGATGAGCAGGTGCAGTCGTCTGGTGTGCTCGATTACCCGATCCAGTGCGCCGGAGGATGCTCGCGCATCGCGTTTGTCGTTCAGGTAATTCGGTGTACCGGAGAGGACGCCGCCGCCTTTCGCAGGCCAGGTGAATGGCACCACCAGCACATCCGGATATTGCTTTTCCAGTTCGTAGACGCTGTCGATGATGCTCTCGACATCATTGTTGTAGCCGTGCACGTAGAACAGCAGGTGTTTGTTCAGACGACAGGCTTCGGAGAACAAGATGCAGGCCATCTCAAGACTTCGATACTGCACCTCGTTTTCGTCGATATGCAGATCGAAGGTCTTCTTCAGGGCTTTGACCCGTGCCTTGCCAACAACGTCGGGCAGAGCCTTCGCCTTCGCCCGAGACCCTCTCCCAGTGACCTCGACAATGCGCAGCTCATTCGCGCCTTTGCTATTCGGCATGCTTCCGAAGATGTCCAATCCGCCAGATTCCGCGGATAGCGCTCGATTGGTGATCAGGTACATTCTGTGACGTCCTTGTGTCATGGCTCCGATTTGCTGAGCTTGCGCATCTGTGCGCTTGCTTGCTGTAGACGGTTTATCATTTCGGGATTGTCGTTAACCACCGATATCGCGCGTGTGCCCGCAAGAAGGTTGAGAGCAGTATGTCCCAGCGATTTCATGTTATCGGCAATAGTTGCGCCGGGAAAAGCACGTTTGCACAAGCTCTCGGCACCGCCCTTGATGTGCCCGTTGTTGAATTGGATGCACTGAATTGGCTGCCCGATTGGTATGGACTCAACGAGCACGACCCGCCGCGACTCGAGCGGCGCATCCTTGCAGCCACCCAAGGGGAGGCGTGGATCCTGGCAGGCTCCTACGAGAGCTTCTGTCGTCGGCTGTGTTGGCATCGCCTGGATACGCTCATTTGGCTGGATCGGCCGCTGCCTCTGTTGCTGCTGCGCTTTCTTCGACGATCCTGGCGACGTTGGCGTTCGGACGAGCTTCTCTGGGGGACGAACCGCGAGAAATTCTGGCCCCAGCTCGCCGTTTGGCGCAAAGAAAAATCGCTACTGTGGTGGATTGTGAGCCAACACCGGCGCAAGCGCTTGGCGGTGTTTGCGATGATGCGAGACCCCCAGTGGCGGCATATCTGTGTTGTGCGTCTTAGCTCCGATGCGGATATCGCGCGGTATCTGTCGACCGTTGAATCCGTGCAGAGTAAGAATTGAACCAATTGTGCTGCAGCGGCTCCAAGAAGGAAGCAAACTGGCGAGTCATTGCAGGCGTATATTCGTCGGCGAATCAGGGAATCCAACAACCATGCGATCAGCGGTACCAATAAAGCGCCTGCCCATGTGGTTGCTCGCCGGCCTCACCTGCCTTTCGAGTGGGGCGGAGGAAACTCTGGCGGTTCATGATTGGCGCGTTTGTGCGCCCGATGGCGTCGCTCTTGGTGGTTTCGATGTCACCTCTTATTGGCAGGCGGATATGCCTTCAGCGGGACAGGACGATTTGACTGTGCAGCTCGGGGAGCTGACTTATCGATTTGCAAACGCGGCGAATCGGCAGGCGTTTCTTGCAGACCCTGCGAGGTATCTACCAACCTATCAAGGCTGGTGCTCGACCAACTTATCCATGGGTAGCCTGGCTTGTCCGGACTACACCAACTTCAAGATTGAAGACGGCAGGCTATTGTTGTTTGAGCAGATTGGATTCAGTAACGGACGCGACGTTTGGAACTCGGATCCGTTGCTGCATCGCCGCCAGGCCGACACAAACTTTCAGGCCTTCCTGGCTCCGTGATCATGGCGAGCCGGCTGCTCGTAGGCATGGCCGTCGCCTGTTTGCTTCTGCTGTTACCGGCCTGTACTGATTCCCCAGAACTTACACTCGGTGTGAGCCCGACGGAGCCTGCGCCGGCCATCGCCGCTCGCCTCGAGTCGATAGCTAAACGTAGTGGCTTGCAGCTCACGCTCGTGAGCTACCCAACGGAAAGCGAGCTTACAACTGCGCTTGCGCAGGGAGATCTGGACCTCGCGGTTCTAGAGCAACCTCCCGGCCCCGTACCCGGCATGGGCATCATCGCCTCGCTGTACCCGAGTGTTCTGCACGTGCTCACTCGAGTAGAAGCCGCCTGCACTGGGGCATCGGTGTACGACTCACTCCTGGGGCAGGCAGTGTTTGCCGGCAATGTTGGTAGCGCCGGCTCTCGGTTGCTCAACGAGCTATCGGAAATCGGAATTGCGCCTCAAACAGGGGAAATGCGCGTGCTAACCAGCGCGTTCGGTGAAACGCCGGATACGTTTCTGATTTTCGGTGGGCTGCTGTCGCGAGATGCCCGCAGCCGGCTGCAAGGCTATTGTCTGTTGCCGCTGGGCCAGGCCGGGCGATCGCTGGCCGGTGGAGCCGCCTTCAGGTTTCCGCATCTGGAACGCTTCACGTTGCCGGATGGCGTTTACCCCGAGCTCGCCAGCAGTGATGTCACAACGCTTGCCGTTCGAACCCTGTTACTCGGGCACTCATCGCTGCCTGAGGCAGTGGCTTTCGATCTGGCCCAAGTCATATCCGACAGCAGTGCTGAGCTTGGGGAGGTCTACCCTTTGGCTCGCGTCGGAGTGTTTGCGCCGCTGGATCCAGCGCGTCTCAGTCTTCCCGTTTTGCCTGGAGCGCAGCGATACCAGGACAAAGATAGTCCTGGTTTATTAGAGCGTTATGCAGAAGTTCTCGCGTTAGTTGTCACCATTGGAATCGCACTGTCCAGCGCGCTGGTTGCATGGCTTCGAGTTCGTCGGCAGGCTCGAAAAGATCGCCTGGATGTGTACTTCAAACGCTTGCTGGAGCTCCGGTCAGAACTGGCGGTAAGCACGCAGGCCGAAGAAGTCGCGGCGCAGGTACGCTCATTGCAGGCAACCGTCACGCAGCTGCTCGTCGATGAGCGCATCGAGCCGGATGCATCGCTTGTGGCGTTCATAAGCCTGTCCGGAGAGGTTCTGCGCGAGGCAGAGGACAGCCGACGCGCGCCATAGAATGGCGGTGGCTGACTTGCGAGCTGAAACGACTGCGTGGTGGTGGCCTCTCGCCGTTGCATGTGGATAATCGCGGGCCCGCCAACCGCACTGGAATGCAAACCTAGATGTTTCGAAACCTCCGCCTGTACCGACTTCGCAGCCCCTGGCCAGAATCTGAAGAAGCGCTCTCCCATAAGCTGTTGGATGCCCAGTTCAAACCCTGTGGTCCTGCCACCGAAGTCAGTTCGGGTTTTGAGCCGCCGGCGACCGGGGTGGATCTGCTCAGTCGTCGCGTCGCGGGTGCAGATTTGCTGCGCTTGCGCAGTCAATCCCGGGTGCTTCCCGCAGCGGCAATCAACGAAGCATTGGAGGTGCGCGTCGAAGAATACACGGCTCGGACTGGCGAGCCACCGCGTCGAAAAGACAGGCGAGAGCTGAAAGACGAGGTGCGTAGCCAATTGATGAGCCAGTCCTTCGTCAAATCTGATCGAATTTGGGGAATGTGTCTTCCTAAGGATGAGCTACTGGTCGTCGGCACCGCTTCGGAGAAACAGGCGGAGTCCTTCCTGGATGCCTTGCGCGCCGCACTCGGCACACTGCAGGTCACACCCCTGGTGTTTAACAAGTCCATGGCGGGCTTCATGCAGAGCGTGTTTCTCAGTGGCAGCTCGGGTCCGTTTACCACCGGCGCTGAATGCAAAATGGAAGATCCAGGCAACGCGCGCGCAACCGTTACCTGGATGGATATGGATATCGATTCGAAAGAGGTCCAGCGTCACGTTCAGGACGGGTTGAAGCTAACGCGGCTCGCTGTTGAATTCGATGGCACGCTGTCCTGTGTGCTCGCAGAGGATGCCGTGCTGCGGAAATTCAAACTGCATGGCCTCGATGCGATGGATGAACTGCCCGAAGAGGATCCGATTGCCAAGTTGGATTCGGAGTTTGTGGTCTACGCCGGCGCGGTGAGTCGGCTCGTGAAAGCGCTTTCAACATCGCTGGATGGCATGGTCTAGCAAACCAAGGGGACAGGTCCAAGTGCCAGGTCCAAACGCAAACGTTGGCAAACGTTGGCAAACATTGGGGACAGGTCCAGGTGCCAGGCCCAACCTAATAGATCCGCCAATTCATCCTGATTCCAGTGATTGGACCTGGCACCTGGGCCTGTCCCCGTTACTCATCCGATGCATAATCAGCTTCGAGGTTCGCACACGTTGAGGGACAGGCTATGCAAGGTTGGTTCACAGGGGCATGCGCTGGGTTGTTGCTGAGTATCATCGCGACAGCCGTTGCCGCAAAGGATGTTGACGGAGCGCTCGAGCATCCGATGTTCGAACGCTACCCAGGCCAGGTACTCGCCTGGCAGCACATCGAAAACTACCAGCCGTATAAGGTCGCCGTTGGTCCCGTAAGCGGTTACCGAACGATCTCCGAGTGGATCGAGACACAAGGCCGGGTAACACGCACGTTCTACAAGTACGAGGGTGATGACCGCACCTACTCAGAGGTCTACAAGAACTATCTTGATGCTCTGCAAGCCGAGGGCTTTGACATTCTCGGCCAGGGTAACTCTGCGGATCGCAAAGGCGTAGCCGTTGGATCCCGGCAGTGGATGGAAGTGACGTTTGCTGAGAACCCTGCCACCAAGCCTGGCGCTGTAGGGACGATGTTCTCTGGCACATCGTCCTCCGGTGGGGCGGGCGCCATTGTCGCGACTAAAGAGCGCGCGGCAGGAACCGCATACGTGGTGATCTACGTGGAGCAGCACTCGCGAAACTATATTGGCACGCTGATCGATATCGTCGAGGTTGAGTCTGCCGAAACTGGGCTTGTGGTCGTGGATGCCGACGCGATGGGTTCCGATATCGATGAGTATGGCCGCGTGGTGCTGGACGGTATTGTCTTCGACTTCGACAAGGCCACGCTCAAAGCGGAGTCGAAAGCGGCCCTCGATGCGATAGCTGGCTACTTAAAAGCAAACTCCGAGAAGCAGTTTTACGTCGTCGGCCACACCGACTCGAAGGGCACTTTCGCCTACAACAGTAAGTTGTCATCGGACCGAGCCAGGGCTGTCGCAGATGCACTCAAGCAGGGCTATGACATCGCACCGGATCGATTGCAGCCGCATGGGGTAGGGCCATTGGTTCCCGTGTTCTCGAACGGCAGCGATAGCGGGCGGGATAAGAACCGCCGAGTTGAGTTGGTTGAGAGGGAGTGATGGGGACAGGTCCAAGTGCCAGGTCCGAGGAGTAATGGGGACAGGTCCAAGTGCCAGGTCCGATTTAATAGATCCGCCAATTCATCCTGATTCCAGTGATTGGACCTGGCACTTGGACCTGTCCCCAATGTTCGCCAACGTTTGCGTTTGGACCTGGCACTTGGACCTGTCCCCAATGTTTGCCAACGTTTGCGTTTGGACCTGGCACCTGGACCTGTCCCCGCGGCTAATCCCCACTGCTACACGATGCTGTTCGATTCATCCTGTGTGTCGTCATAGGCTTCGGAAATGCTGTGCTCGTCCCAGGGCTCGGCTAACTCGACGACATCGGCTTCCGCTTCGACAACGACAACCTCGGTTGGCATCGGGGCCTCCTCGCCCGCGAGTGACTCCTCGGCCCACTGGGCCTCCGCCTCTCTAGCCATTTGCGAGACGTAGGCATCCAGTTTTTCGGTCTCGGTCATCTCCAGATCGACTGCCACTTCCGTTGCTTGTGGCGGTACGTCCGGGTCATAGGGCTCCGAGAGCGGTATCTCGATAGCCTCGATGACATCTGCTTCACTCGTCGCCGCGATAACCGGCTCTGCGGAGTCCTGGGCAGCGACGCTGACACTCACTTGCGCACTGACGTCGTTGTTAGCTGGTTCAGGTGCGTTGTTGCTAACCGAGGCGGTGTTAGTAGCCGGTTCGGTAGCGCCCTCGGGCTCGATGTCAGGGCTGGAGGGCTCTATTCGTTGGGCGTCAGCCATCTGTGGTTCTGGTGCGATGTCGTCTTGTTTAGCCGCGACGGGTTCCGGCACCTCTACTTGCGCAGGAGCGAGTTCTTCAACTTTGGTTGCCGCAACCTCTTCCTCGTCCGGTCGTACCTGCTCGAGCACATACTCTTTGGCATCCTCAATGCGCTCGCCGGCAGCGTCCCAAAGCTGGCTGAAGAAGCCAGGTTCCGCATTGCCGGGGTTCTCCTTTGCTGAGGCTTCTGCTTCAGCCTCGGCTTCTAGCTCGCGAGCAACCGATTCTGCTTGGTTCGCTGACCATTCCAGATCTTTCTCGAAACGACCTTCGTAAGTGTCCCCAAACCCCTCATATTCAAGGTTTTCCAGGTTGTTGTAGATGCCTGCATGGGCATCCATGTGGTCTTTTGCCCAAGCCTGAACCTCGTCAACGGGGCGGCCCGCGTCGAGCTGCTCTCGAATCTGCTTGTCCATGTAGTCGTGATTGACCGCGTAGGCGTGCACGACGGCCTGGTCGCCATCCGCCTTGGAGCTGCCCTCATTGGCCTCGAACTGGGCCGCTTCCTCCAGATAGACAGAGGCGACTTCACCGGTTTGGTGGGCGGCGTAGTTGATGAGCATGCCGCCGGGACCAAGGCTATCCAGATAGTCGCTGGCGACCTTGTCGACCGCTTCAGCGCCGAATTGAATGACTGCACCCTGATAGTCGCCGCGATCGACCATCTCCTTGATGGCCAGGCCCTTGTCCAGCATGTCTAACGTGTTGAAGGCACTGCCCAGCGCGTCGGCTTTACCGGCGGTTTCAGCCCAGTCGTCCATTTTGCCTACGGCCTCGCGCGCGCTGCTCCAGTCGCCAGCCTTAGCGGCGTCGACAAAGGCCTGCATGGATTCGGCCTGGCCGTTCTTGGCAGCCCAGGCAACCAGGTCGTTGAACGATTTAGCTTCGGCCGGAACTTCGGGGTAGGGATTTGCCACGTCGGCATCCTCGCTGTGGTGTTATTCCTTTAGGCGAGGTGGGTGCGGAAATTGGGTCAGCGAGGGCGGGCTAATCTATGGTTACGGCGGCGATGCGCGAGCTGTCGAGCCCCAGATTGTTCTTCTCCAGAATACGATCCGCGCGGTAGCTTGAGCGCACGAGGGGACCGGATGCGACTTCGGTAAAGCCCATATCGAGCCCCCATTCCCGGTAGGCGGCGAACTGATCCGGGTGCACCCAGCGATCAATGTCCAGGTGATTTGGAGTAGGGCGCAGATATTGCCCCAGGGTCAACACGTCCACATCGTGCTCGCGCAGCGCCTGCATGGCCGTGCGAATCTCATCGTCAGTCTCACCGAGACCAACCATAAGTGAGGATTTGGTCAGTGGCGCGCCAGCGCGCTTCGCGTGTGCGAGCACGTCGAGCGTCTGCTGGTATCCGGCCCGCGGGTCGCGTACAACATGGGTCAGTCGCTCGACGGTTTCCAGGTTCTGCGCGAAGACCTCCAGACCACTGGTGACGACCGTGGTGACATCGTTGAGCCGGCCGGCAAAGTCTGGCGTCAGTGCTTCCACAGCCGTTTGTGGATTCACCTGCTTGATCGCTCGAATACAGGCCGCGTAGTGAGCCGCGCCACCATCCGGCAGGTCATCGCGATCAACAGAGGTCAGTACTACGTAGCGAAGTTCCATCAGCCGGACAGACTCAGCGGCTCCGTTCGGCTCGTTAGCGTCCAGCCAGCCTTTCGGGTTGCCGGTATCGACGGAGCAGAAGCGACAGGCGCGCGTACAGACGCTACCCATGAGCATGATGGTCGCTGTGCCATTGGACCAACACTCGCCGATGTTAGGGCAGTGCGACTCCTCACAAACGGTGGCGAGGCGATTCTCGGTGACTGTGTTCTTGACCGCCGTGTACTTGCCGCCACCAGGCATGCGGGCGCGCAGCCACGGCGGCTTTCTGCCCGTCGGAGCAGATTCCCCAGCGCGCACCTTCTGGCCATCCTTTATCGCGACCGTGCCTTCCGGCGTGCGGAACTTGGCGCCGGAGGGGACGTGCTGGACGGGTGTGTTCGTCGGTTTGCTGACCATAACGCTAGTCTAGTCCTGCTCGGGCGTTGGTGCAGCCGGTTGAGCCTCGGCATCGTCTGATTGGAATTGCAGCGAGTACAGGGTTGAGTACAGCCCGCCTTGGCTGAGCAATTCGTTGTGGCTGCCAATCTCGCGCACTTGCCCATCTTCCAACACCAGAATTCGATCAGCTTCCGCAATCGTCTGCAGCCTGTGCGCGATGATGATCGATGTCCGTCCCTGGGTGAGTTTGTCCAGCGCGTCCTGAATCAGCAGCTCGGTTGCTGTGTCGATGCTGGCGGTCGCTTCGTCCAGCACGAGTATCTCCGGATCGGCAGCGAGCACCCGTGCGAAGGCGAGTAACTGCCGCTGTCCTTGGGAAAGGTTCTGCCCGCGTTCGGACAGTTCGGTATCTATTCCTTCTGGCAATTCGCTGATGAAGCGCCACGCGTTGACCGTTTTTGCGGCTTCGATTGCCCGTTCGCGGCTAATCTGCGGATCGCCGAGTGAGATGTTGTCGTAGATGCTGCCGGAGAAGATGTGGAAGTCCTGCAGCACGACGCCCACGCGCCTGCGCAGGTCGTGGCTGTGAATGTGATTGAGATCGATGCCGTCCAGGAAAATTTTGCCGTCCGGAAAATCGTAAAACCGCGCAAGCAGACGAATCAGCGTGCTCTTGCCGGAACCGGTTGGGCCGACTATCGCGAGGCGCTCGCCAGCTTCAATATTCAGCGAGACGTCTTTTAGTACCGTCTCACCATAGTCGTAGGCAAACGTCAGGTTCTTGAATTCGAGTTCGCCGCGCAAACGCTGGGGTAGCGCCGCGGGTTCGAGCGGTTCGTGGATGCGTTCGTCCCAATCCAGCGCTTGGAAGATTCGCTCGCCGGACGCCATAGCGCGAAACAGAATGTTGGTCTGTTCGCCGAGCGCGACGATAGGTTGAAACAACATGTCAACGAAGCGCGTGAACAGCACAACGCCGCCAAGCGACATCGCGCCGGCAGCAACAGACTCGGTGCCGATCCAAACGATCGCTGCCAACGCCAGATGGCTCATCGAATCCGTGAACGCGCCATACAGTGTTTCGATGCGAGCTGAAGCCAACTCGGCGTCACGGTGCGAGGCGTTGATGTCGGTGTAGCGCTCGAGGTTTTCCTCCTCGCGCCCAGAAATCTGAACCACGGTGAGGCCAGAGAGATTTTCCTGCATGTTCTGATTCAGGGACGACAGCGCCAGCCTGGCGCGCCGGAAGAGCTCTCGAGAGAAACGCCGGAATACAGTAGTCACTGTGCCCATGATTGGCAGAGCGAGCAGTAGCCACAGCGTTAACTCGACATCGGTCGCGAGCATGATGCCGAGCGCCACAAAGAAAGGCACAAACTCGCCGACCAGCGTTCCCAGACCGCGCAGCGCTTCGTACAGCGCTTCGACGTCGTTGGTCACGCGCGTCATGATTCTGCCGACGGCGACGCGGTCATAGAATGAAGCCGGGCGGCTCTCAAGGTGAGAGAACAGATCCAGCCGAAGATCGCGCAGGCCGTTGATGACGGCGCTGTTCAACGTCATACGATGCCAGTGCCCAAGAATCGCCCAGGACACCTGGAAAACGACATACATAAGCGCGGCCGCAAATAGCGGGGCCCATCCAAGGGACTCGCTGAGCCAACCGTTTAACGCGATCAAACCCAGGTCCGGCGAGGCTGGGTCTGGGTTGCCGCCAAGAATGTGATCGATGGCGACGATAGAGATGATGACCGGCAGCAGTACCTGCAGAACTGACGCAACCAACACGAGTACGGAAGAGACGGCAACGGTCACCTTATACGGCGCGAGCCAACGCAGCAGTCGTTTCAACAACGACAAATTGAGTACCGCGCCGCTGATCTCGGCGTCGAACATCTGATGGTCGCGACCGGCGCTGGTCGGCGAGGGTGAGCTGGCCTGGCGTTTACTCATCCGATGGGTGCGCCCAGTAACTCGAGGTCCGCGCTGGATGCGCCTTCGCGCTGAATTCGTTCAAGTTCAGAGTAGTAGCCACCTGATCTGATCAGGTCTTCGTGGCTACCGATCTCGGTTATCTGACCGCCTTCGAGAACGACAATACGATCCGCGTGTCTGGCCGTTGATACCCGGTGCGAGACCAGGAGCGTTGTCTGGCCGGATCTAAGCCGACGCAACTCGGAGAGAATGTGTTCTTCGGTCTCGGTATCGACAGCCGAGAAACAATCGTCGAGCAGTAACACGGGCGCGTTGCGAATCAAGCCTCGCGCAAGGGCAGCGCGCTGCTTCTGGCCGCCGGACAGCGTCACGCCGCGCTCACCGACCTCGGTATCCATTTGCTCGGGAAAGCCTTCGATCGTGGAACGCAGATCTGCCGATGTGGCCGCCGCCCAGATGCGAGCCAGCGCTCGCTCAGGATCGTCATAGGTCAGGTTGTCGCGCAGTGGCTCCGCAAACAGAAACGCATCCTGCGGGACGTAAGCCAAGTCGCGGCGAAGCACCGATAGCGGGTAGTCGGAGACAGCGTGTCCGTCGATAAAGACGCATCGTGTCGGCGGTTCGAGCAGCCGAACGATCTGTCTGAGAATGGTGGTTTTGCCGGCGCCTACCGGGCCCATGATGGCGACGGTCTCGCCCGGCGCGATGGTTAGGTTGATTCCCTCGAGAGCCGGCCGACGCGTGCCAGGGAACGAGAAAGACAGATCTTTGAGTTCGATGTTGCCGGTGATGTGTTCAGGCGTATCGCCGCTTGGTGCGTCGGGAATCTCAGGGCTGCGATCCATTACATCGAACACGCGCTGGGAGGCGACAGCCGCGCGTTGGAACATATTCAGCATGAAACCGGCCACGCGGAATGGTTGTACGACCATGCTGATGTACATGAAGAACGCAACAAAATCCCCGATGGCGAGTTCACCATCGAGCACCAGTGTGCCGCCGACGCCGAGTACCGTAATGGTGCAGATCGCGGCGAGGGAGGGCATCCAGGCGCCCATCATCGACGTAACCCACGCCTGTCGATAAAACGCATCGGCGTAGAGCTGATTGGTGCGAGCGAAGCGCTCGATTTCATTGTCTTCCTGCACCATTGCCTGGATGGTGCGAATGCCGGACAGGTTTTCCTGCACCTGAGCCGATAGGTCGGAGAGTCGGTTCTGCACGTCGGCGGACGCTTCTCCCATCTGCCGCGCGGACCAGCGCGCGTAGAAAAACACCAGGGGGAGTGGCGGTATCAGAAGCAGCGTCAGCATCGGCGACAGATACAACATGAAGGCAAAGCCGACGATCGTCGCGTAGACGAGAATCACTGCGAGGATGGTGCCCAGTGAGATGAGGCGCTGTATGAGCGATATGTCCGCGACCGCACGGGTCATCATGTCGCCGACAGAGAATTCGTTGAAAAACGTAGCGCCCTGGCTTTGGAGCGTCTCGTACAGATTGCGTCGCAGATCGAATGCGACCTTGAGTGATGCTGAGCGAACCAGATAGCGGGCGCTGGTAACGAATGCGTAGCGGCCGATCACTGCGCCGACTATCCACAGCACGGGATTGATCACATCCCAGTTACCTTCGGCCATTCGATTAATGCTCACGGCAAGCGACAGTGGCACCATGGCTTCAAGCACTCTGGCAATACCGAAGCAGGCGATCCCTGCGCCCAGACGCAATCGATAGTGCCGGGCATAGGGCCAGACCCTCGCCAGGTGTTTGAAGGTGTCGCGGGTGCGCACTATGGCTGATTCCTAGAAGTCTGCGCCGTTAGGCACACGCGGAAACGCGATCACATCGCGAATGTTGGCCATGCCCGTCACGTATTGAACGAGCCGCTCAAAGCCCAGGCCGAAACCGGCGTGGGGAACGCTTCCATAGCGCCGTAAATCCCGATACCACCAAAGTTCTTCGCTCAGGCCTTGCGCGGCGAGCTTCGCATCGAGGACGTCCAGGCGCTCTTCCCGCTGGCTGCCGCCGATGATTTCGCCAATACCGGGGACGAGTACATCCATCGCAGCAACCGTCTTACCGTCGTCGTTGGCGCGCATGTAGAAGGCTTTGATGTCGGCTGGATAATCCGTGACGACAACGGGGCCCTTGAAGTGTTCTTCCGTCAGGAAGCGCTCGTGCTCCGACTGCATGTCCAGCCCCCAGGCAACCGGGAACTCAAACGTTTTGCCGGATGCTTTCAGGATGTCGATGGCCTCGGTATAGGTGATGCGGACAAAGGGTTTCTCGATCACCGTTTGCAGCCGCTCGATTGCGCTCGAATCGACTCGCTCGGCGAAAAACGCCATGTCATCCGCATTGTCTTCGAGCGCTTTGGCGAAGACAGATTTCAGTAAGCCTTCCGCGAGGTCGGCATCAGCGGCGAGATCGGCGAAAGCGATTTCGGGCTCGATCATCCAGAATTCAGCCAGGTGTCTTGCCGTATTGGAGTTCTCCGCCCGAAAGGTGGGTCCGAAGGTGTAAACCTTGGACATGGCGAGGCAGTAGCTCTCGACGTTGAGCTGCCCGGATACGGTTAGAAACGTTTCGCGGCCAAAGAAATCGTCGCCGAAATCCTGACCCTTGTTAACCGAGTCCAGGGTAGAGACGCGAAACAGCTCACCGGCGCCTTCGCAATCGCTACCGGTGATGATTGGCGTTGCGACCCAGATGTAGCCCTGCTCGTTCAGATAGCCGTGCACCGCCTGCGCAAGGGTATTGCGCATGCGCGCAATGGCACCAAAGGTATTGGTGCGCGGCCGCAGGTGGGCGACGCTGCGCAGGTACTCGAATGTATGCCGCTTCTTGGCGATCGGATAGGTTTCTGGATCGTCAACATCGCCGATCACCTCGATGGCGCTTGCCTGGATCTCGCGATCCTGGCCTTTGCCCTGACTCTCGACCAGGGTGCCCGTGATCCTGACCGATGCGCCGGTTACCAGTTCTGCTATGTCCTGCTCGTAGTTGTCGAGGCTGCCATCGGCAACGGCCTGGATGGTGTCGAAGCAGGAGCCGTCGTGCACATGTACGAACGAAAAACCGCCCTTGCTGGTGCGCCGGGAGCGAACCCAACCCTCTATCGTCACCGGTGTGTCCAGTTCGATCTGGTGGGCGAGAAGGGCTTTGATGGCGGTAGCGGTCATATCAGAGAAGTCTCGATCGTTCGATAAATGGGCCGGGCCGGCATAATAAACCTTATTGTCCGTCAAGACGCCGTGCACGTGTTGCCAGTGCTGCTGCCGGAGTGATTTAGTCACGATCAGTTAAGCGCACCAGCCTCAATATCTGGTGCTCGAATTCAATGCAAAGGAGCGCAGGTGAAGCACTGGGGTGTGGTGGCAGGTTTGGTGGCAGCGGCCCTCATTATCGTTGTTCTGGAGTACGGCGTACCCTGGTGGCAATCCCGTGGCGATACTGAGAAAGCTGATGCACCGGTGCAGGCGAATGATGCGCTTGCCGAACCTTTGAGCGCAGAGTCGAACGCGCCGACTGCTTACACGCCGCGTCCGATACCACCGACGCTACCACCACTTGATCAAAGCGATGTCGCTGTGATCGAGGAACTGGCCGATTGGCCGGTGGACCCTGGCTGGCTGGAGCAGGGAGATCTGCTGCGCCGTCTGGCAGCACTGATCGATAACGCTGCGCGCGGTGAGGTGCCGCGAAGCCAACTGGCGTTCTTGCTGCCGGAGCAGGGTTTCTCTGTGGCCAACGCTAACGGCCAGCTCCGTATGTCAGCGCGTAGCGGCGCCCGCTTTGATGCTTACCTCGATTTGCTGGAGGCTTTTCCTTCGGAGCAGGCCGCCAGGCTTCTCACTCTGTATGCGCCCTTGCTGGATGCAGCGCTGCGTGAGCTTGGCCGACCGGACGCGGATTCCATTGCGCTCGTGCGCCGATCTGTAGACAACGTGCTGGCGGTGTCAATTCCCCAGGAAGGCCTTGCTCTGGTGCGAGCTGAGCGTGGCTACGCATTTGCTGATGAATCGATTGAGGCGGCAACTGAGTTTGATAAACAGTTGCTGAGGTTGGGCCCCGATAACCTAGGCCGGCTACAGCGCTACGCGACTGACCTATTGAGAGCACTCGACGCTCTGGACAGTGACAACGCGCCCTAGGCTAGGCCTTCCGGAACGGCGTGTGCTGGCTGACGTGCTCAATGTCCTGCTCGACATAGCCTCGCTCGTCGTCGAGGTAGCGCTCGATCGCCGCGCGGAAACCCGGATCTGGAATCCAGTGGGCACTGTAGGTGGCCTGCGGTTCGTACCCTCGGGCAACCTTGTGGCTGCCCTGGGCGCCTGCTTCGACCCGCGCTAGCCCGCGCTCGATCGCGAAGTCGATGGCCTGGTAGTAGCAGACCTCGAAGTGCAGGAATCGGTGGTCTTCAACGCAGCCCCAATTGCGGCCAAACAGGGTGTCGGAGCCGATGAAGTTGATCGCGCCCGCGATATAGCGGCCAGCGCGGCGTGCCATTATAAGTAGCGTATGCTCAGCGAAATCCTGCGCCATTGCCGAGAAAAATTCGCGGCTCAAATACGGCGATCCCCACTTGCGTGAGCCCGTATCCTGATAGAACTGATAGAACGCATCCATGTGTTCATCGGTCAGCTCATCGCCGGTTATCCGTTCGATGGTTATGTCGTTCGCGAGTGCATCCCGCCGTTCGCGTTTGAGGTTCTTGCGCTTCTTGGATGACAGGGCAGATAGGAAGTCATCGAAGCAGTTGTAACCACGGTTCTGCCAGTGGAATTGCTGGTCGATTCGCGCGAGGTAGCCCGCGTGCCTGGCCAACTCCCAGTCCTCTTGCTCCATGAACGTGATGTGCAGGCTCGAGAGGCTCATCTCGTCCGCGATTTGCGACGCCGCGCCCAGCAGGTCCATACGCCGATCGTTTGCATCATTCAAAACGCTGGGGTGCCGCAGCAGGCGAGGGCCTGTAGCCGGTGTGAACGGAACACAGCTCTGCAGCTTTGGGTAGTACTTGCCACCCGCACGATGCCAGGCATCCGCCCAGGCATGATCGAAAACGTACTCACCCTGGGAATGCCCCTTGAGATACATGGGCATGAGTCCGACAACACGATTCGGGCTGTCGTCATCTTCGAGCAGCAAATGGAAGGGGTGCCAACCGGTTTCTTTTGTTGCGCTGTGCGAACGCTCCAGTGCGTACAGGAATGCATGGCTTAGAAAAGGGTTGTAGCTACCGGAAGAGGTTGCGCAGGCATCCCAGAGGGCGGCATCAATCTCGCTGATATCGTGGACGGCGCGGGCGGTAAGTGACATGTCGCAAGATTACTCGATTCGCCTGATGAGCGCGTGACGATTGAGAGAGAACAGGAGCTGGGGTCGGGCAAACCCAGGGGCTGGCTGGGAGGCATTGATTGAAATAAAAATGTTATTGAGAACGATTCTCATTATCGGCTATAGTCTGCCCCCTCGACGGTCGCAGCAGGCCGTTGAGTGGCTGTTGCCATCCTTTGCCACCCGTCAACAACTAGAGATCGCTCGATGCGTCGTCAATCAGAATCTACCGCTCCTCCATCGCTTTTTGGCGCGGCCGCCACCCTCGTCGTTACCTGCGCGCTCATCGTTGTACCGGTTACTGCTGATGATTCTCTGTTCGTGGAAGAGATCACGATCGTTGGAGATCGCGAGCAGGGTGAGCAGGTTCCCGGCAGTGCTCATTATCTGGGCAAGCAAGAGCTTGAGCGCTTGGGATATAGCGACATACAGCGCGTGATTCGTCAGATTCCTGGCGTCTCGGTACAGGTTGAAGACGGCTACGGGCTACGACCAAATCTGTCAATCCGAGGTGTTGCTACCGAGCGAAGTGGGCGCATTACCCTGCTGGAAGACAACGTGCTGATCGCTCCGGCGCCTTACTCAGCGCCCAGTGCTTATTACTTCCCAACCCTCGGCCGCATGTCTGGGGTCGAAGTACTGAAAGGACCGGCAGCCATCACCCAGGGCCCGTACACGATCGGCGGTGCGCTCAACATGCTGTCTACGCCCATTCCAACAGAGGCGAGTGGAGAAGTGCTGCTCGAAGCAGCTGAAGATTCAACGTATCGATTGCATGGCCACTTCGGCCAGACCTTCGGCAATGGCTTCGGTTTCCTGCTTGAGACACACCAGTGGCGTTCTGACGGTTTTCAAACCATCGACCGGGGTGGTGACTCCGGGCTCGATGTGCGGGATTACACCCTGAAACTGGCTTATGCACCGGCCGAATCGCGTCACAGGATCGAGTTGAAGTGGCAGGTGGCTGATCAGGACTCGGATCAAAGCTATCTCGGCCTGACGGATGCGGACTTCAGTGACAACGGTCTGCGACGCTACGGTTTGTCAGCGCTCGACAATATCGACACGGCGCACGATCAGATAATCGTTCGCTACGAGTTTGCATTGAATGATTCATCCGCGTTGTCGTTAACGGGTTATCGCAATGAGCACGAGCGCGATTGGTTCAAAACCGAGGGCATCGACTTTGACGGCAGCGCAAACGCCGAGTCGTTCTCCCGCACCAGCTGGTCTAATGTGATTCAGGCGGTGAATGGTGGTGCGTCATTGGGTGGCTTCACGTCTTTGGAGCTAGCTCAGATACTTGACGGTAGCCTCGATACCGCGCCGGGCAGTATTCAGTTGCGCTCGAACGCCCGGGAATACCTCTCCCAGGGCATCCAGCTGGGGTTCACCTGGGACTTCGAGACGGGTGCGTTGCGCCATGAATTCTCTGCAGGCATTCGCTGGCACGAAGATGAAGAGGACAGGCTGCAGCGCAATAGCAGCTACTCCCAGATTGATGGCGAGCTTGTTCTGGATGACCTCGGGCTGCTTGGCAATGCCGGCAACCGGCTGCAGGAGGCCGAGGCTTTAGCGATTCATGTGTTCGACCGGATAGAAGTGGGTAACTGGGTGTTTACCCCCGGCGTTCGCTTCGAAGATATTGAGCAGCAGAGAACGCGGTGGGAAACGCGCTCGAGCGTGACGAGCGATCCCTCGCAGCGAACCGCGGCCAGCGTGCGAGATCGTCGCAGCAATGACACGACAGTCGTTCTGCCAGGGTTTGGAGCCGCCTACCAGGTAACGGATTCGTTATCCCTGTTCGGTGGCGTCCATAAGGGCTTTACGGCGCCGAGTAACTCGCCGGGCGTCAAGGAAGAGGAGGCGATCAACTATGAGCTTGGTGTCCGGCTGAGCCATGGCGAGCTATACGCCGAAGCCGCGTACTTCTTGAGCGACTATGACAACCTGCTCGGAGAGTGCACGGCATCCTCAGGTTCGGACTGTGACATTGGCGATGCGTTCAATGGCGATGCCGCAACGGTTAAAGGCGTCGAATTACTGGTCACGGCAGACCTCTCCCAGGGCGCGGGCATCTCCATACCGGCATCGTTGGCGTACACCTACATAGACGGCTCCTTCGACACCGACATTGCGGATACGGCGTTCTTTGGCGACGTCAGTTCCGGCGACCCGATTCCCTACATTCCGGAGCACCAGCTCAGCCTGACCGTTGGTCTGGAGACCGAACGCTGGGGGGTGTTCGGAGCACTCAGTTTCGTCGACGAGGTGTGCGTGCGCGCTTCCTGCTCAGACTTCGAACAAACCGATAGCTCAATGACGCTGGATATCTCCTCACGCTATTCACTGCGCGATGGCGTTACGCTGCTGGCGCGGATTGAAAACCTGACGGATGAAGAAGATATCCTGGGCCGACAGCCGTACGGCGCACGTCCGAACAAAAGCCGAACTGCATCGCTGGGCGTTCGCGTGGAGTTCTAGGCTGCCCGGGTTGCGCTACGCCGGAACCACTGTTGTTTAGTCGACAAGGTTTCTTAATCGACATAGTTGTTTAAACGACATAGTCGCTTAGTCGACATAGCAGGCCAGGGTAGGCTCATCTCTATGCCGCACGGCTAGATGAATGTCGTCCGCAATGGTTCTGCCTTCGGATAGTGGGGGCAACGCGTCAATAGGAAAGTAGCGAGCGTCCGATGTTTCCATGCCGGCTATGGGAACATCGCCCCTCGGGTCTTCGCAAAGCAGAAACAGTTTGTAGAAGTCGCGAACGTCGGGCGTGTAGTTGTGCCTGATTTTGTGCTTGAGGGCGAACAGCCGGCCCACGGTCACATCGATTCCTGCTTCTTCCCGGATCTCCTTGATGATGTTCTGCCTCGGCGAAAGACCGACTTCTGTGAAACCTCCGGGCAAACACCACAGGCCGTCTGCTTTTTCCTGAACCAGGAGAATCCGGTCGGATTCACCATCGAATACAGCGCCTCGAACCTCGACCTTTGGGGTGCTGTAGCCTTCGCCGTGATCGGTAAACAGGCCTTTGATCGCCTGTGGTGTTGAGTCTGCGAGTTGCGCCAGCATCATGGTCGCAATGTCGTTCAGCTCGTCGTAACGCTCTCTGTCGAATTCGCTCGCAGCGAAATGTTGACCAGTGCCAGCAATCGCGTGGATTTTCTTAACCCAGTCGAGCCAGCTGTCTTTTCGATCGGCTGGTTTCATTACGCGCTTACGCGTCGTCCAGAAAACGCTCTGCATCGAGGGCGGCCATGCAGCCAAAACCGGCACTGGTGATAGCCTGTCGATAGACGTGGTCGGCAACATCACCTGCGGCGAAAACACCGGCAACTGATGTGGCGGTTGCATTGCCTTTAGTGCCACTGGTTACGTTGATGTAGCCGCCGGTCATGTCGAGCTGACCCGCGAAGATGCCTGTGTTTGGCGTATGGCCAATCGCGATAAAGACGCCGGATACGTCCAGATCCTGGATTTTGCCGTCTGTGGATTCGATCCGTGCGCCCGTGACACCGGTGTCATCGCCGAGCACCTCAATGAGGTTGTGAAACCACACCGGCGTGATGTTGTCCTTGGCGAACAGGCGATCCTGAAGGATTTTTTCCGCGCGCAATTCGTCTCGACGATGGACTAGCGTCACGCTCTTGCAGATGTTTGATAGATACAGGGCTTCTTCTGCGGCGGTGTTGCCGCCACCGACAACCACTACGTCCTGGTTGCGATAAAAGAACCCATCGCAGGTTGCGCAGGCCGAAACGCCTTTGCCGAGAAACGCTTCTTCAGATGGCAAGCCAAGATAGCGAGCGGAGGCACCGGTGGCGATGATAAGCGCATCGCACGTGTAGGTATCCTGATCGCCGACAAGGCTGAGAGCGCCGGATTTCAAGTCTGTCGTGTGAATGTGGTCGTTGACGATCGTAGCGTCGAAGCGTTCGACATGCTCGGCCATCTGCATCATCAATTCTGGCCCCTGCAGCTCAGCATGGCCCCCGGGCCAGTTTTCGACTTCGGTTGTCGTGGTTAGCTGGCCACCGACTTCGACACCAGTGATCAGGACCGGCGCAAGGTTCGCACGTGCGGCGTAGAGCGCGGCAGTATAGCCGGCGGGTCCGGATCCAAGGACTATCAGGCGATGGTGCGCCATTGGGCGAGACTCCTGCTGCTGCACTGAAATTTGCTAGCGGCGGAGTCTAGCGACTCAGGCCAGCAAGCGCGACGGTTGTTGCGGCAGACAGGTGCCTTTTTGCCGCATGGAGGGCAAACTTGGAGGTCGCAGGCGGGGCTATCTAAGGGGTCTCGGATGCGATACTGCGAGGGCAACCACGAGTTGCAAATACAGTGATGGGATGACGAGGGGGACAGTTCATGCCCATGTTCGATGATGGTGAGCGATCGATTTACTACGAGGATCGTGGATCGGGTGAGGCAGTGCTTCTGCTGGCGCCTGGAGGCATGCGCAGCAGCGTCGCCATGTGGAGTAACTCACCGTTTAACCCGGTTGAGGAGCTGTCCGATGGTTTCCGCGTGATTGCGATGGATCAGAGAAACGCCGGCCAGAGCCGCGCGCCGATCGCCGCTGAGGACGGCTGGCACACGTACGCTGCGGATCAACTGGCGCTCATGGATCACCTGGGTATCGAACGCTTTCACGTGCTCGGTATGTGCATCGGTGGCCCGTTTTGTTTAGGGCTCATCGAGTCAGCACCGCTGCGTGTCCTCAGCGCCGTACTGCTGCAACCGATTGGGTTGGATGATAACCGCGAGGTCTTTCACGATCTGTTCGACGGCTGGGCAGCGGAAATGGAGGCAGATGGCCGAGGCGTGGCGGAGGACGTGCTGGCGAGCTTTCGAAGCAATCTGTTTGATGGCGAAGACTTTCTGTTCAATGTCGGCGATGAGTTTGTTGCAGCCTGCGCGACGCCATTGATGGTTCTACAGGGGAACGATCCCTATCACCCGCTCGCAACGAGCAAGCGGATTCGAGAATCTGCCCCCAATGTGACGTATATCGAATCCTGGAAAGAAGGGGCGGACGTCCCGGCGGCCGCCGGCGAAGTGCGCACGTTCCTGACTGCGCATTCCGAGTAGCGCAACTGTCTGCGCCGCCGTCGCTCCGGGCGCGCCTGAAGCAATCTGTCCGGGCTCTCATCGAGCCCGGTATGCCGCGGCGAGCTAGGCAGGCTTGTCCACCAGCACCACATCGTCGGTGACCAGATCGTTCTCCAGATGCCTGCCTGCCATGAAGTAGTGGAAGGCGGACCAGAGATAGACAAACGAGCAGATCATCAAGCTGTAGCGGATCGCTTGCTCACCGTAGGACGGTTCGAGCAGGTCTGCGATCAAGCCGGTCACGGTTGGCCCGAGCCCGAGACCAATGATGTTGAGTACGAACAGCAACACAGCAGAAGCGACAGCCCGCATCCTCAGCGCAACCAGCCCCTGCGTTTGCGCGAATGTGGTTGCCTGGTAGAAGTTGGACAGCATCACCGGTATGCACAGCCAGAACCAGGCCATCCATGCCGTTTTCGACATCAGCGCGATGACCGTGAAAGGCACAGATACCGATAGTGCCGCCGCGACCACCCATAGCGCCCAACGCTTGTCCCGGGAGCCCATTCGATCGGACAGATAGCCTCCCAAGGCGATGCCGATGCCGCCGGGGATGCCGAACAGTAAGCCGAGCATGGTGCCGACTTCGCCCGTTTTCATATCGAAGCTGAGAATGAAGAAAGAGGCGGCAAAGTTGGTCATGCCGTAACCGACGAAGGCGGCAAGCGCACCGCCAAATGCCATGTGGCGAAAGGTCGGTTTACGCCACAACGTGCCAAATGTGACCCATACCGATGGGGCCTCGACAACCGCGCTGCGCGCTTCAGCCATGCCTCTTGGCGGTTCACGCAGCGTAAAGCGGACGATGAGCGCGATCAGCAGGCCGGGAATGCCGACGACGGCAAATGCCCAACGCCAGCCGAAAAACTCATTAATCCAGCCGCCGACGAAGAAGCCAAACAGAATGCCAACCGGAATTCCCAGGCTGTAGATGCCGAGCGCGGTAGCCCGTTTATCGGCCGGATAGTAGTCAGAGATCATCGAGTGCGATGGCGGTGAGCCACCAGCCTCGCCGACAGCAACGCCGACACGAGCGAGCAGCATTTGCCAGAAGTTGTTGGCAAGGCCTGAGATGGCTGTGAAGAAGCTCCAGATGGTGACCGCCAACGCGATGATGTTGCGCCGGTTGTGTTTGTCCGCGAGCCGCGCAATCGGGATGCCGAGCGTTGCGTAGAACATGGCAAAGGCTAAGCCGGTGAGGAGACCGATCTGAAAGTTAGAGAAACCCAGCTCTGCTTTGATCGGCTCCACCAGGATCGACAGAATCTGTCGATCGATGAAGTTGAAGGTGTAAACAACCGTCAGGACGCCAAGTGCGTAGTTGCGCGTGGCAGGACTGAAGATGCTTGTGTCAACGGGCTGCGGTTTCGGCTCGGACATGTTGGGCGGCTACCCCTCGATTGTTATTGGTTTTATTTGGCTCGCGCTTCGATTGTGGCAGCGCGCCGGCGTGCTGGCCAGTTGCGCTGAGCAGCATTGTGAGATCGGAGAACGGCGGCCACGTTCTGTGATCTCAACCGACTCGGAAGCCATCAGGGTCTGTCTCGCACCAGGTGATTGCTGGGCCGGCGCGCGCCGGCCCGGTGCCAGCGAGACTGAATTCCAGGCGAGCAGGCCCCGTCTCTACGGAAACCTGCGGGCAGCCATCTGGCCAATCGATCGACGGCAGCAGTTGATGGACACATGACGCTGGCGGCGCGCAGAGGCGCAGACCAAGCAAACGCGCGTCGGCCGTAAGCGTCATGCTGGGGTGCGGGCTGTCGAGCCAATTGATAAAGAAAGGCACACAACCACCGCCCGCGTCGCCGCGAATGAATAGCAGCTGCCATTTCAGCAGCTCGCCCGTCGGCGTCTTGCGGCTCATGTTGAGCGCACCGGTATGTGCAATGCCCTGGCGCTCGAGAGCAGCGCCCCATGCGTCAAGATCATCGATGGCGAGCGCCCAGTGAAACGGGCTCAGGGTTTGTGGCAGCGTTGGCTGCTGCCGCGCGGGTTGCCCCGGATCATGAGCCAGCAGCTCAACGTACATCCCATCCGCCAGTCCACTCAGGGCATTGCGCGTACCGACGCCCGGGTGGCTGCCGCCATCGTCGACACTCGTGCCCATCGCACGCTGCCACTGCGCCTTCGCATCGAGCAGATCCATTGCGGCGAGTACGATGTGATCGATGCTCGCCTTCATGCCGGTCGATCGTCCAAGCGACTTTTGGCGCGTTCGATAATCTGGGCTAGTGAATCGACGGTTTGCGCACCCGGAAGTACATAGCTATTTGCCAGCAAAAAGCTTGGTACACCGGCGATGTTCAACTCCATTGCGCGTTCGCGCTGCACGCTCATCTCGCGATCTGCCTGCTCTCTGCCGGGGCCAGACAGGCATTGGCTTACGTCTGGCTCGCTCAGGCCGCTCGCGCGCGCAATCTCCATGAGCGCCATCTCGTCACCAACATCGAGACCGTCCAGGAAATGGGCTCGAAACAGTTGCTCCGCCAGTTCGTGTTGCAGCCCCTGATCGTGTGCGACATCCATCAGGGCATGGGCTGCAGCGGTGTTCGGGGTTTTCGTTATCGCTGCATAGTTCAGTTCGAGCCCGACCGAGCTGGCCTCTTCACGAATGCGTCCGGGCACTCGCGCAAGCGATGCGCCTTCCCCATAGCGGCTACGCAGCTGTTTCATCCTGTCGATGCCCTGGGCGGGCACGTTGGGTTGCAATTGCCATGGCCGCCAGCGAACGCTGACACCGTCTCCGGTTGGCCCGGCCAGCACGACATCGAGCCGGCGTTTGCCGATGAAACACCAGGGACAAATGATGTCGGAGAAAATCTCGATCAGCATGGTTTCTTCCCACTGGTAAATGGCGCCTGGCCTGTAGCGCGCATGGTCTGCCCGCAATGCTCATGACAGGCGCGGCGCCTACGCGTCAGGTTTTCGGGAGCAGCGTGGCGGAAATTTGACAACCCATTCATTTTTGCTGGACTTGAGTCAGGGAGCAACTCGGAACGAGAACATGTCAGCAGGACAAGCGATACGGATATCAGGGCAACGAACGTCAAGTGATGGCGTCATGGGCGCTGTCGTGCAGATCGGGGCAGAGGAATATCGGGTCACCGATGTCCGCCATCAGCAAGGTGGCACCATGTTGTACGCCGAACGGCAAGCCATTCGGGGCGGTCGGCCACATCGAGCCGCATTCCGTCTTGATGACGTCATTGACCATGTGCTCGTTGGTGCCTGAACGCCAGCAGTGGCGCCGTTTGTCGCGGCTTTGAGAGCGCCTGTCTGCGCTGAGACGACAACGTGACGCCGCGCACACTGTGTCTGCACGCCAGGGTTTTTAATGGCTAACGAGCCAGTAAACGCCGGATGTAGTAACTCAGCACGCCATGGATAGTGCCTTCAACGAAGCCATCTACCTATTTCGCGATGGTCAGATCACAAGCGAGATGCGCTACAGCGAGTTCGAATCGTTGCTGTCCGGTGCTGCCACGCTTGAAGATCGCGCCGGTGAACGCGTTCCCTGCGCCTATGCTGCCATCGGCTCTGGTCTTGCGGTTCGTGGCCTGGTTTTCTTTGAGTTATCCGTTGCCGCCAATGGCGTGGCAGACAGTGGCTTTAACGTGCCACTGCGCTATCTGGTGCGCAATGCCGGTGCTGGCCCGGATCTTGGCCACGGTCCTATTCGGCTTTCCTGTCGTGGGCGTTGCTCGGTGCCGTGGCACGCCAGCAATCTGTGGCAACCTGAGATTGACGGGCCAGGCAACGCACCAGAACTCATTCGTAAGTGCGTACGCAAGAACCGACTCGGTTTCAAAGCGAATACTGTGAACCGGGTGGAAGACCCCGCGTTGGAACTGGCGCGTCCAGAGCCTGCCATCGATCAACTCAAAACGAGAGCTGATGCGGCATTCGCCGATGGTGGCCGGGTAACCGTACGGCAAGTCCTCGCCAGGCACGCAAAACACGTTGAAGAGTTAAAGGCCGCGCATCAGGCCGACATCGCGCGGCAACAGCAGGCGTATCTTGATCAGATTCGTCAGTTTTCTGATGAGATCAACCGTTTGCGCAGCGCGCTACGGCAGGAGAAGGCGCGCAGCAAACGATTGCAGCTCATGCTGCGAGGCGAGGCCGGCTAACGGCGCAACTCGGGCGCGACGCAGCCGACCGGCTGTCCGTTCAGCCGCCGATGCTCTGATCCATATTCAAAGACGGCGAGTCTTCACCCGGCTTACCCACGATGCGAGCGGGCACCCCGGCAACAGTGACATGTGGCGGTACGTCTTCGAGCACGACGCTACCGGCGCCTACCTTGGCACCACGGCCAACCTCGATGTTACCCAGCACCTTGCAACCGGCAGACAGCAATACGCCTGCCCGAATTTTAGGATGGCGATCGCCGCCGTCCTTGCCGGAGCCACCCAGGGTTACGGAATGCAGAATCGATACGTCGTCGTCAACCACGGCAGTCTCGCCAATGACAATGCCAGTTGCGTGATCAAACATGATGCCGGAGCCGATTCGCGCGGCTGGATGTATGTCCACTCCAAGGGTTACCGAAATCTGGTTCTGAAAGAACTGGGCAAGCGTTCGTCGGCCGTTGTTCCATAGCCAGTGCGCGACCCGATGTGCCTGCAGCGCGTGATAGCCCTTGAAAAACAGGAACGGTGAGCACAAGTCGACGCACGCTGGATCTCTGGTGAATGTGGCAAGCATGTCGATCTCGGCGCACTTCAACATGTGCGGATCTTCACGCATCGCTTCGTCGATAACGTCGCGAATCAGCATGGTCGGTAGCATCGGGTTATCGAGTTTGCTGGCAAGGCGGAAACTAAGGGCTGCTCCGAACGTTGGGTGATTGAGAATCGTCGCGTGGAAGTAGCTACCGAGGATCGGCTCTTCCACGGCTTTGTCCTGTGCCTCGCTGCGCATGACGTCCCACAGGTTGCTGCCCGCGTCTAACGGTTGCCGGCCGTCTTCGGCGGCGGCGAGCTTCAGGTGGATAAGTCGATTGTCCAGACTGGTGTCTGAATCCTCCGCTTGCGTTACCTGGTTGTCGGGTTTCGTCACAATCGCTCCTGTGCCCACTCTGGCGTCCGGTGCCTGTGCGCTCATGCGGCAAGTCTGGCTATCAGACTGCCAGAACACGCGAACGTTCAGTATTTGCCTCGCACCTTAGCCCGGCTGGCAGACGCTCTGCCAGTGAACATTTTATATCGGCGACAGTAGAAAGTGGCCACGAGCGCTGGCAATTGGCTTGCTGCGGCTGTGTTGCCACAACTCTACTCGTACATTTGCCACGCGGCGTCCCTGGCGAGTGACGTGGGCCCGTCCGAACAGGTCCTCGGCGAGTCCTGAACGCAGATAGTCGATGGCGAGATCAACCGTTTTCGGCAATCTAGACAGCTCGCTGTCTCGCAGTAGTTGCATGACCGCGGTCAGCTCCAGCATGGAGCCGATGACGCCGCCATGAATTGCCGGCAGATTGACGTTGCCGATCAGCTCGTCGCGAAAAGGCAGAACGGTGGTCAGCTCATCACCTTTCGATTCGACTCTCAAGCCCAGAAAGCGTGCATAGGGGAGTGCATCGGCAACGGCCTGCATGTTGTGCGCATCGCCCGATGCGCGCAGTTCTTCGAGGATCTTCATGTGCCTGCCGGACCCGTTGGTTCCTGGCGAGGCTCGCTTCTGGTACCGAGCATGAACGCGCCAACGCAGGTTGCAATCGGCTCATCGGGCGAGTCGGTATAGGCGCTGCCGGATACAAAGGCGATGTTGCGAGTCATTCGATAGCAGCGCGCGTTGGCGTATATGTCGCGTTGTGGTTCCGCGCCCGACATGTAGTCGATGCGCAGATCCAGTGTCGCGATTGCACCCTCGTCGTCTCCGCCCGCTCGCTCGCGCGCCGCATGTACCGCGCGGCCACAGGCGTTATCGAGCATGGCGGTGATCACGCCGCCGTGCACGACGCCCGTATCCGGGTCGCCCACCAAGTGTTCTGCCCACGGCGTTCTGATTGTAACGCTGCCATCGGCTTGTACATCAGGCTCAGATTCGAATTCGAACCCCAGCGCCGTGCCGAATGGCGGCGAGAAACGGGATATATCCACGCTCATTAATCTTTGCTTGTTTGTCGGTTGTTGGCTTCACAGTTTAGCGCAGTGAGAGGCTGGTTATGGACTCCTGCCGGGTTACACTGCGTCAAGCGCGGGGGCAGAGAAGCAGATGTTCAAGACGATTGGTTTGGTGGGACGGGCCGGCAAGGCGGAGGTCGAGGAGACCGTTGCCGAGGTCGAGGCGTTTCTATGCCAACGTGATACGACGCTCATCGTCGAAACCAACACCGCGTCGATGCTATCGGTATGTGAGCACAAAGTGTGCGATCGCGAAGATATGGGTGGTTGCGATCTGATTGTGGTTGTCGGTGGCGATGGCTCGCTACTCGGCGTCGCCAGAGATCTCGCTCATACCAATACGCCCGTTGTCGGAGTCAACCGTGGCGGCCTTGGGTTTCTGGCCGGTATTCCACCCGATCAGCTCGGTTTGCTCGGTGACGTACTCGCCGGGCGCTATCAGCTCGAAGAGCACTTTCTGCTTCAATTGTCGCTGTTTCGCGACGGCAAACTCATGGGCGAATCGACCGCTCTGAACGATATCGTTGTTCATTCCGGCAGTCTGGCTCGCATGATCGAGTTCAATCTCACCGTCAACGGTGACTTCGTATACACCCAACGCAGTGACGGGCTGATTGTCGCCTCACCAACCGGCTCCACCGCGTATTCTCTGTCCGCAGGCGGACCAATTATGCATCCCTCGCTGGATGCGATTGTGATTGTGCCGATGTTCCCGCACACGCTGACCTCCAGGCCGTTAGTGGTGAGAGGAGACTCCAAGCTCGAGATCGTTATCACCTCTGAGCCGTCGAGTTCACCCATGGTGAGCTGCGACTCGCAGGTTGATATGGCGATTGCCGAGGGCGACATCATTCGCGTTGAGAAAGCAGCAAGTCCCCTGCGCCTGGTTAATCCGGAGCAGCACAGTTTCTTTGAATCCTGCCGCAGCAAACTCGACTGGGCGTCACGTTTAGTCGGAGCCTGACGCCGGCGGATAGTCGATATCGCGTATCACTCCGGTGTCGGTCGTAGCGACGCTCAGCAGCTTTTGTGCATGTTTTGTGAGCAGGCTACGCGCGCCTTTGTCGCCAGTGAGGCTGGCGAGTTCGTCGAGCAAAGCCCAGGGGAAGCGAACCGGGTTGCCAAGTTGAGACGAACGACTGGCATCGGATGCGCTGAGCTCGGGTGCGACGATGTTGTCTGTGCCATCACCAATGGATGCGAGCGCCTCGATCGTCTTAGCCTTGAGATAGGGCATGTCCGCCAGCGCTACCAGAATGCCCTGTGAGCGCCCCCTTTCAACCAGTGGCGAGCCGGTGCCGGCGAGCGATCGCAGGTACGCCGCGCCATCGGCTAGCGAGTAACCCATGCCTTGAACGGCGCGATCGCTGAGCACTGGTTGCTGACAGCCTGCCGCTTTAAGCCGCGCGCCAAGAATCTTCTCGTCTTCAGGCCGTATGACCGGCACAACCGGTAGCCCGAGGTCCAGATAGAGGCAGGCGCTCTGCACGGCCAGAGGATCTCCATCGTTCAAGGCATACAGACGCTTATCGCTGCCGAAGCGGCGTGATTGGCCTGCGGCCAACAGCAGCACAAGGGGGCCGCCCGGGATCAAACGGCGGCGGCCTCATGACTTACGATCGCCGCGTTTTTTCGCACCGCGGTGATTTCAGCGAGCACCGCCAATGCAATCTCGGGCGGCGTCTTGCTGCCGATCGGAAGGCCAATGGGTGCATGCAGGCGTGACAGCTCCGCCTCCGTGATGCCGAGAGCGAGCAGGCGTTCCCGGCGCGCCGCGGAGGTTCTGCTTGAGCCCATGGCGCCGATGTAGAACGCATCGGTCTTGAGCGCGGCCAGCAAGCCCATATCGTCGATGCGGGGGTCGTGGGTCAACGCGACGATCGCGCTGGCGGAGTCGAGCGCTTTTGCTCGGATCGCATCGTCCGGCATGTCACAGACCTTATCGACCGCCGCCACGGCGAAATCATCCAACAACTGCTCTCGCGGATCGCACACGGTCACCTGGTAGTCCAGCATGCTGGCAAATTCGGCCACGTAGGTAGACACCATGCCGGCCCCGATAACGAAGAGGTGGTAGCGGGGTCCATAGGTGTGGTCGAGACGTTGGCTATCCGAGTGCCAGCGCAGTGGCGCATGATCGGGCGCATCGGTCAGGCTTCTAGTGCCGTCTGTGAGATCAATTTGCCGGCGTAGCCAGCGGCGCTCATGAAGCGCCGTTGCTAATGCGCCAAAGTGCTCTGCGTTGTCAGCGCTGGCACTGACCGGCTCGACGACGATATCCAGCTGGCCGCCGCAGGGCAGGCCGAGGCGCTCTGTCTCTTCGGTGGTAACGCCGTACTCAAAGAAGACCGGGCCATCGACGGCCAATTCACCTGCGGTAAGCTTCTCCATGAGGTCATCTTCGATGCAACCTCCGGATAGTGAGCCGACGCTTTGACCGTCCTGATTACAGGCGAAAACCGATCCCACGGGCCTTGGCGATGAGCCCCATGTGGCAAGTACCGTGGCAAACCAGGATTGGCGGCCTTCGCTGATCCAGCGGGTCAGGGCGGTAAGTACTTCCTGGTCGACGGCTTGCATGGGGAATCTCGTTCGCGAGCGATATCGCCAGAGTTTACCATTGCTGTCCGGCTTGCATGCCTGGCGCGGAAGCAAGCCGCAGCCCGGTGCGTCTTGCCGAAAGCCTTTCGGCCTATGATTGGAACCATGCACGTACTCGATACCGACCTCGACCAGGACCTGGCGCCGTTTTCAGCCTTTTTGTGGCAGCAGGGCGTTGCCCACCGGATTTTCGAGGACGGAGGCCGGCAGGTGCTCAGCGTCGACAACCCGGCGAATGCAGATGAAGTCAAACGGGCGTTTGATGACTGGAGGGCAGGGCGCTTCGGGCTCGAACTGACGCCGACAGCCCGCAAGCCTTCGCGCTGGAATCTGGCGCAGCTAATGCTCGCGTACCCGATTGTCAGTTCTGTCGTGTTGGCTTGTTGTCTGTTGTTTCCGATTTCGATGGGTTGGTTGGCATCAGGTAGCGGCGCGATGCAACAGCTCCTGTTCTGGCCACAGCAGGCGCCTGCGGTCGCGCCCGGAGATATCGGTGGTCTTGTGTCGATTTTTGCGGCGCAGCCTGAGTTTTGGCGTCTGCTTACGCCAGCGCTGTTGCACTTCAGCATCATGCATATCGCATTCAACCTTGCGATATTCGTGTTTGTCGGCAGGCGTATTGAGTATCTGCTGGGTCACGGCTCGTTGGTAGTAGTGGTTGTCGTCACGGCGCTGCTCAGCAATGTCGCGCAAGCGTTGTGGCATCCGGACTCGACCTTTGGCGGTTTGTCGGGCGTCTGTTACGGCGTGGTTGCCTACGGCTGGCTCGCTGCAAGGCGGCAAGGCCTGGCGCTGTGGCAGTTGCCGCCGGGCCTGATGCCAGCCCTGTTGATCATGCTGCTCCTGTTTTCAACCGGGATAACCGAACCACTGGGACTGTTTGTCGCCAACGCGGCTCACTGGGGTGGCCTGGTAAGCGGTTTGCTGCTGGCAAGCGTTTACCTGCCGGGCCCACGTCACGGATAATGCCCCCGACACACGGCTGCGCAGTGCGCAGCCCTCACGAATCACTCATCGAGACCTTCAGTGAAAGACGCAACACCCAACGTTATTCGGCTGGCTGACTACACGCCGGCTGCGTTCACCACGACTGATGTCGAACTTGATTTCGATATTCGAGAAGGCGCGACGACCGTTCGCTCGACGCTCAACGTCGTGCGACAGCGGGCGGGTAGCGAGCCTCTCGAGCTCGATGGCGAGCACATGCAGCTAGTTTCCCTGCAGGTTGATGGCGAGCCCTGGGTCAGCGATGGCAAAGTACTCGATGCCAACGCGGTGGAACTCAGCGATGAGGGCTTGCGGCTGTTTGGCGTGCCGGATCAAGCGAGCATCGCCATCGAAACGATCATCGAGCCGGAGAACAACAAAGCCCTGGAGGGCCTCTATCACTCAGGCTCCATGTATTGCACGCAATGTGAAGCACAGGGCTTTCGGCGCATCACCTACTACCAGGATCGTCCGGATGTGCTGGCTCGCTTCACGACGTCAATCACGGCCGATGCAGCCCGTTATCCAACGGCATTGTCCAACGGCAACTGTGTTGCCGACGAGATGCAGGTGGATGGCCGCCGTCGGGTCACCTGGGAAGATCCCTTTCCGAAGCCCAGTTATCTGTTTGCGCTCGTCTGCGGTGATCTGTCGATGATCGAAGATGCCTTTGTCACGGCCTCTGGTCGCAAAGTCACGCTTCAGATTTTCAGCGAGCCGCACAACATTGATCAGTGCGATTTCGCGATGGATGCGTTGAAGCGCTCAATGCGCTGGGACGAAGTCGCCTACGGCCGGGAATATGATCTGGATATCTTCATGATCGTTGCGGTTGAAGATTTCAATATGGGGGCAATGGAAAACAAGGGCCTCAACATATTCAACACAGCGGCGCTGCTAACGCATGCGGATACGGCGACTGACGCAGCCTATGAACGCGTCGAAGCGATCGTTGCACACGAGTACTTTCATAATTGGTCCGGCAACCGGGTGACGTGTCGGGATTGGTTCCAGCTATCGTTAAAAGAAGGTTTTACCGTATTCCGGGATTCGCAATTCAGTTCTGATCAGAATTCCGAAACCGTGAAGCGTATTGAGGATATCTCCTTCCTGCGTGCCATTCAGTTTGTTGAAGACGGTGGCCCGATGGCGCATCCGATTCGACCCGATTCGTACATTGAGATATCCAACTTCTACACGCCCACTGTCTATGAGAAAGGTGCAGAGGTGGTCCGCATGCTGCACACAATTGTCGGCGCTGAGACGTTTCGTGCCGGCAGTGATCTCTACTTCGATCGGTTCGATGGCAGCGCGGCGACAACAGAGGACTTTGTCTCCGTGATGGAGGAGGTCAGCGGTATCGATCTCGGCCAGTTTCGGTTGTGGTATACCCAGGCAGGCACGCCGGTGCTCACCGTCAGCGAAACGTTTGAGGCCGGCAAACTCACATTGACCATCGAGCAGCATTGTCCACCGACGCCAGGTCAGGACAGCAAAGCGCCAATGCATATCCCGGTTCTGCTTGGGCTAACCGGAGCGAATGCTGCGGCGTTGGAATCTGTTGCCGGTGACGTTGCCTTTGAACCGCGTGGCGATTCGGTTCTCCTGCATCTAAAGCAGCCGGTCAGCAGCGTTACGTTCAAGGGTCTTGCCAGCAAGCCCGAAGTGAGCTTTCTGCGTGGCTTTTCAGCTCCCGTGCGAGTGGAGTATCCGCGCAGCGATGAAGCCCTCGCAATACTCGCGAGCAGCGACACGGACGGCTTCGCCCGCTGGGACGTTCTGCAAACGCTGATTCTCAATACGGTATCGCGCCTGACGTCGGGCGATGCGGTAAGCGATACGTTGTTGACCACGTTCGCAACGTTGCTCGATCAGGCGCTGTCCGCATCCGAAGAGCCTGAGCCTCGACTGATGCTGGCCAGCCTTTTGACGTTGCCGTCGGAGGCCTATCTGTTGGATCAGATGCCGGGCGTGGCGGTCGATCAAGTATGCGCGGCTCGCGATTCACTCAGGCGCGAGCTCGCGCATCGATTCTCTGCGCGCTGGCAAAGCCTGGTTACTCAGCTGTCGAGTGACGGGGCATTTGAGGCGAGCGCTTCGGAGCGGGGGCGTCGCGGCTTATTAGGGGTCGCGTTCAGCTATGCAGCCCTTGCCGGTGACGACGCAGATTGGATACGAGAGCACTACTATGCTGCGGACAATCTGACTGATCGTCAGATGGCACTGGCTGCGGTGCTGGATATTGATCACGATGATGAGACGCTGACCGATGAGTTGCTGTCCGATTTCAGCGAGCGCTTTGGCCATCAGGCGTTGTGCATGGACGCCTGGTTCCGGCTGCAGGCGACGAGTCCGCGTCGGGGGCAGCCTGAGACGCTGACCGCCCTGGAGGGTGATTCACGCTTCGATGCGAGCAACCCAAACAAGATCCGCGCGCTGTACGGTGCCTTTGCCATGGCGAGCATCCGCCATTTTCACGCCCTTGATGGCTCGGGCTATCGCTGGCTCACCGATCGGGTTTTAGACGTTGACTCTCGCAATCCGCAGATGGCATCGAGACTCGTCAACCCGCTGATCCAGTGGCGCCGTGTCGACAGCAAACGAGGCGAGTTCATGCGCGCCTGCCTTGAACGTATCGTCGAACACGATGGCTTGTCCAAAGACGTATTTGAGTTGGTAAGCAAAGGCCTCTCTTAGCCTTTCCTAGTGTGGGCACAGGGAAACCTTGCCAACGAGCAGGTTAGGAGGCAAAAAGCCCCGGCAGCGCCGTTGAATCTGCCGAAGCCTTTGCGCTGGCGCGGGTCTTCTCAGTCGCTGCAAGTACCGAATCCGCGATTGCGGCGGCGCGCGTTGACTCCAGCTCGCCCTGGCCGGACGGTGAGTACAAGACGGCATCAAGGTCATCGAGCGCCTTGGCGGCAATTGGGTCTTTGCGCCACTGCCGTGTTGCCTCGGGCAGGCTTGAGCCAAACTGGTCGAGCAGCCACAGATCCAGTGAGCGCCGGAGCGCCTGCAGATCCTGTGACTTTGCTGCAGCGTGCATTTTCTTTTCTATTTGCCGCGTCGTTTCAACCGTCTGCGGTGCGCGTTTACGTGCTGCATCGCTGCTGCTTGAAGCCGTTGTGTCCTGGCGTGCCCGGCGGCGGAGCAGCAAGATGGTCGTGAGTAGCCATCCTATGCAGGCCATAGCGGTAGCCAGTATCCAGGGCCAGGGGCGAGCATTGTTACCTCCGACGACGTCGGCGGGCGTCAGGGTCTCGGGTGAGTCGCTGTCCTGCACCGGGACGGCCGGAGCCGTTGGGTCTGGAAGCACTAGCAACGCCTGTGGTGCAATGCGGGCAATCCTGGTTTGCTCGCTCTCGGTGTCGAACCAGGTGACCTCGATAGCCGGTAGCGTGCTCGAACCGCTCGCCGTTGGCACGATCGACGTCCGCTGTTCGCGCGCGCCGATGACGTCAGTTCCCGCCGCACTCTCCGTAAGCTGAGGTGCTTCGTCGTAGGAGCGGGCGGCTAGATCGCCCAGTGGCGTGTCGATCGGGGGAATCAGCGATGAGGTTGCGTTCTCGGCGCTGACGGTAATTCTGCGCGTCACTGGCGTTCCAACCATCATGGCGTCGATTTCAGCGTCCCAGCGTTGTTCCAAACGAACAGCCTGAGCAGGAAACCATGGTGCATCGGCCGGATAGCTCGCCGGCACGCCAAGCACATCGATGCTGACTTCATCGGCGTTCACCACGATGCCGCGGCGCCGAGCTCGGCCGGTTTCGCGCAGAACGATGCTGCCAGTAACGGAGGCCCCACCGACCGTCAGAGTGCCTGGTTGTTCCGGGAAGATGGCATAGCGCTGTTCAAGCACGCCATAACTACGCCCGCTACGAGTTTCTCGATAGGGGCTGACTTCGGGCAGCGCAACGACCAGGGCGGCGTCCACCTCGGGCGCACCAGGCAAGTCACCGTAAAGCTGTGCACCCTCGGCGTAGTAGAGCTTGCGGATATAGGTAGCCTGGGCTTGCACGTACACCGAGTCTTCGAGGAGCGTGGTTTCAAAGAACAGCGTGTTATCGATAGCGGAGCGCACAGCCTGGGACAGCGGTGCGACCCTCAAGCGCAGGGCGTCCACGACTTCATCGCCGATTGTGATCGGACCGATGCTGATGTCACCGGTTCGGCGCGGACGCAGGGTAAGCGTCCGTATTGTCCACGACTCGACCCGGCCGGCGATGCTTCGAAGTTGCGAGTTGCTGCTGTTGCTGATGACTTCGACATCGTCTCCGAGGCTGGTCAGGTCAATCTCTGGCGCGCTTTGCACGCTGTTCGTACGGATGTGGAGTTCGGTGTTGTCACCCTCTTCAATGGAGTCTGGGTCTAGCCAAACCTGCACATCGGCTGCGGCGTGGGAGGGCCAAAGCCAAGCAAGCAGCGCGATGCTGACTACGCATACGCTTCGAATCCGTTGGCTCACCATATTCTCTCAGTCTCCCTTGACGCGTAGTCGCCTCGCTGCAAGCGTTGGTTGGTTTCGTGCTGGAATTTTCGTCTGAGCAGGCCGCCAGGCTCATCAGGCACGCGCCTGAGCCATTGCTCGGAGGCCTCGCTATCCGCGCTGCGCGCCTCGTCTGTTTCCTGCTCATCTAGCTGCGCTTCATTGCCTTCTTCATCCTTCTGCTTCTGGTCTTGCTGTGTTGATTGCTGATCTTCAGGGTTGTCAGCGTTTTCTTCATCACTGCTGCCTTGCTGTTCGGACTGGCTGTCCTGGGCTTCGCCATCGCTGCTTTCTTCGTCACTGGCCTCGCTGTTCTGCTCGTCATTGGATTGACTGGGGTCACTCTGGTTTGCCTGGGATTCCTCTAAAATTCGCTCAACTAAGTCCCGGTTGAACTGGGCGTCTGCATGATCCGGTTCAAGAGCAAGCGCTGCATCGAATGCCGCGAGTGCTTCTTGAAAGCGTTCGGCCTTCGCCAGCGCGGTGCCGCGGTTGTAGTGCCCGCGAGCGCTGTCCTCAGTCTGGAATCGCTCTGCAGCGCCGTCAAAGTCGTCGCTGCGATAACGGGCAACGCCTTGCCAGGCGGGATCTTTGAACAGCGTTTCTGCGCGCTCCGGGGCACCACGGCGAAGATGATCGAACGCCTGTTGATCATCACGCAGCCAAAGATCCTGCCAGAGGTTGGCGTCGGCGGAAGGCGCTATTACAAACGCCGCAACCACCGTTAACGCACCGCGACGAAATGTCGGTAACAACAACAAAGCAACCGGAATCAGTAGCCAGAAGCCGGCGTCAGCCCAGACATCGAACTGGCGATCGACGGTCTCGGTTTGATCAGGTTGTGGTAGCGGTAGATCAAGCAGGTACTCGACGTCGGAGGTGTCGGCACTGAGCCGTGCATAGCGACCAAAGCTCAGTTCGGCGATGTCTGCCAGCTTAGTCTCGTCCAACTGCGGCACAATTGTCGTGCCGGCATCGTTCTGGAGAAAGCGTCCGGGTTGGCCAGCAAAGTCCAATGGAATGGGAGCACCGCCCTCGGTGCCCACAGCGAGAATGCTGATGGGATGGTTTGAGGAGCGTTCCCCCGTGACATCGATGATGCGATCGATGCCATCCGTTATGACAATGATTCTGCTTTGCTTCACGCCGGCGCGTTCAATGACGTCGCGGGTCAAGCGCAGGGCGTCTGCGATGTCGGATCCGAAGACGGGCATCATGCCGGGCTCGAGCGCGCCCAGCAGGTTTTCGATCGTTGCGACATCATCCGTGAGCGGTGCGACCGTATGGGCATCTCCGGCATACGCGATCAGCGCGGTATAGCCCTCGTCTCGCTGCCTCAGGATATCGATAACCTTGTGTCTGGCCTGCACCAGCCGAGACGGCGCGACATCACGGGCGTACATCGATAATGACAAGTCCAGCACAATGAACAGAGCATCGGTGGTGCGTTCGACGTCCTGCGGCAGTCGCTGCCAGGCTGGACCAGCGAGCGCAACGCCGAGGAGTGCGATCGCTACGATTAGCAGCGATGAGCGGCGGCGGCGATTGCCCTGTTCAGGATCGTCCAGCAATACATCCGCGAGTTCTGGATCAATCACCCCCTGCCAGGGAGAGTGCATGCCAGCGCGATTGCGCCGAAGCACGACAACCAGCGCTGCGACGGCGACGACAGTGACAAGCAGCCACAATGGTCTTAGGAAATGGAAGTCTGCCAATTCAGCCATGATCGGTGCTCACCCTGTTTACGGCTTGCATGTGCTGTCGACGCAAGTGCTGCAACGGCAGTGCTCCGAGTAGCAATATCAGGAATGCAATTGCAGCCGGCCAGAAGTACAGCGCGCGTGTGGGCCGATAGGTTGCTTCATCCTGGTCGACGGGCTCGAGTTCGTCGATGAGGTTATAGATCACGTCGAGTTCTTCGGGATTGCGGGCACGAAAATACTGGCCACCGGTTTTCTCGGCGATGTCGGTCAGGCTTTGCTCATCGAGATCCGCGGAGGGATTGATGGTGCGGGAGCCAAAGGTGCCGAATATGCCCGGCATCCGCATTTCTTCAGCCCCGACGCCAACGGTGTAGATAGTGATGTCGTACTCGGCCGCAATGCTTGTGGCGCGCTCCGGTGTGATGTCGTTGACGTTGTTTGCGCCGTCTGTGAGCAATATCAGCACGCGTTTGCCGGATTCCCGCTCGCGCAGCCGCTTTACCGCGAGCGCTATCGCATTGCCAACGGCGGTCTTGCCACCGGCCATGCCCGGGCGCGATTCACGTAGCAGCTGCTCAACGCTCGCAAGATCGAATGTCAGTGGCGCTTGCAGGTAAGCCTGGGTGCCAAACAGGATCAGGCCGAGGCGGTCGCCGGCGCGGCGCGTAATGAATTCCCCTACGACTTCTTTCACCGCGTCGAGTCTGGTGACTTTCTCTCCCTCAAGTTGCATGTCCTCCTGGCGCATGCTTCCGGAGATGTCTACAGCGAGCATCAGATCCCGACCGGTTGTGGGCAATGCGGTTGCTTCCCCAAGCCATTGCGGACGGCTGAGTGCGACAATCAACAGAGCCCATGCCAGCCAGGCGAGCAGTTGCCGCACCGAAACGGTTGAGCCTGAAGATTTGAGTGCGCCCTCATTCGCCGCGAACGGCGCGAGGCCAGGCACACGCAACGCCGCGCTGTCGGGAGCGCGAGGTGGTAGCAATCGGCCAAGCAACAGAGGCAGCGGTAGCGCCAGCAACAACCATGGCCAGGCTAGCGAGATCATTGGCCGATCCTCGCAACGGTTTTGTCGATCAACGCAGCAAACGCCTGCCAGTCGGTTTCGACGTGCCGACGGAAGCGATCGTGACCTAAAACGCGGCCTGGGCCTTTGCTGAAGTCATCGTTGCCGGCGCTCGCATCGAGATAGGCTAACCATTCATCACCAAAGGCCGTCAGTTCGGGCGCCGCTGGTTGATAGTGGCGCAAAACGCGTTTGAGTAGCTCGTTAACGGTATCGGCGTACTCGTTGGCACTGAGCTCGCTGGCACGAAATGCCTGCCGAGCATGGGTCAATTCTACGCGCGCCAAACGTCGCGGCGCCGCATCGCTATGACGACGCCTCAGCTGTATGACAGACCAGGTGAGAAGCCCCAGGGCACAGGCGCTCAGCAGCCACCAGCCAGGAGCGGGCGGCCACATGGAGGGCTCCGGTGGCAGCTCCAAACCTTTCAATTGTTGTAGCAGGTCCGTGTTCACGTTGCCTCAGCAACCTCGATCGTCGACGCGCGGTGCGCGGATTCCCGCTGACCGTCTGTTCTGATCACCGTGCTTGGCCATCGGCAAGCCAGCAGAAGTTCGCAGCATGCGGCCAGGCGCGAGCTGAACTGTTCTTGATAGCGGGCGCGCAGGCTGGCGCTGCCGGCGTCAAACTCGAGTCGGTTGGCGCCGTCGGTGACGGCTGCGGGGTCGCGTAGCGGTAGAGCGCCCTCGAGTGGATCGATCAGCACCTCGGCGCTGGCATCGTTGTGTCTGGCCAGTGCCAGCAACACCTCGCGCCAGGCTTGCTGGCGGACCGGGTCGCCTACGCCATCCGACTGCATATCGCTGAAGTCACTGATGACGATGACCCGATGACCGCTCGGGGCTAGCTCATGCAGTGCGCGCAGCGCCAACAGCATTGGCTGGCGATCGGCCACTACCTGGCTATGTCGGGAGAGGTTCTGGTTTGCGTTTGCCACGTCACCAAGGAGCCGCGCGACATGCCGGGCACTACGTTTTGGCTTTTGTACAGACGTGTCAGCGTTGCCGACGACGATGCTGCCTACGCGATCGCCCATTGCCAGGGCCTGCCATGCGTGGCGCGCGGCGAGTTCTGCGGCCAGCACGGATTTCAAGCGACCTCGTGAGCCAAAAAACATGGATTGGCTTTGATCCACACAAATCAGCGTTGGTCGCTCGCGTTCTTCGCGGAACACCTTCGTGTGTGGTTCATTCGTGCGAGCTGTGACCCGCCAGTCGATGGTTCTGACATCGTCTCCCGCCTGGTATGCACGCACCTCCGCGAAGTCCACGCCACGTCCACGCTGACGGGAAGTCAGTGCGCCGGCCGTTGCGTGTGCCTGGGAGACGCGACGTCGGCGGCGGTTGTCGATGCCGCGCAGAGACAGCAAAGCCTCGACGTTTGTGTAGGCGCCGCTGAGATGCAGTTCGATATCTGAGAGGGGCGAGTTGGCCGACATGAATCAGTTGCGCTTACGGCACAGGTACTTCATTGAGCAATTCGTCGATCACCTGATTGCTGGTGATCCCCTGGGCATCGGCCTCGAACGTCAGCAGCACTCGATGCCGAAGCACATCGTGAGCCGCAGCCTGGACGTCTGCGGGTGTCGCATGATCTCGGCCTGCGAGCCATGCGCCAGCGCGCGCGCACTGATCGAGTGCGATGGTTGCACGCGGCGATGCACCGAAGTCTACGTATCGGGCCACCGGTCCGTCGGCAGCCCGGGTAGCCTGCACAAGCGCGATGAGGTAGCGCTCGACGCTGTCGGCCATGTAAACCGCGAGGGCGGCCTGGCGCGCGTCAAAAACGTCCTGTTGGCTGAGCTGGACGGGTGGCTCAGCCATCTCGGTCGAGCCTTGCTCCGCGCGCACCAATGCAAGGATGCCGGCCTCGGCGTCGGAGTCCGGATAGTTGACTTCGACGTGCATGAGAAAGCGATCCAGCTGCGCCTCGGGCAGAGGGTAGGTGCCTTCCTGTTCAATAGGGTTCTGGGTCGCCATGACCATGAATAGCTCGGGTAGCGGGTAGGTTGTGCGGCCGACCGATACCTGACCCTCAGCCATTGCTTCGAGTAACGCAGACTGCACCTTGGCGGGTGCCCGGTTTACTTCGTCCGCCAGCAGGACGTTGTTGAAGATAGGCCCCTGTTGAAAAACGAAGCTGCCGTCCTGCGGGCGGTATATTTCAGTGCCGGTAACGTCGCTGGGTAGCAGGTCGGGCGTGAACTGTATTCGGTGAAAGTCCCCGTGCACGATGCTCGCGAGTTCCTTGATTGCCCGGGTCTTCGCAAGCCCTGGAGGGCCTTCGACGAGCAGGTGTCCGCCGGTAACCAGGGCCATGAGCAGGCGATCGACAAGCGCTTGCTGGCCGAGGATTCGACTGCCTAGCCAGCGTTGACACTCCTGAAATCGACGGGCGAGGTTGGGTTGCGTCGGGCTCTCGACACTCTGCTGATCGGACATCGTTAACTGTTGTCTGCTGTGACTGTATGAAGGCGCGGATTGTAGCCCAGCGCCGGACTCTTCGGGATGCTCTTGTCCGGGCAGCCAGGATTCGCGTGTTAGCCGAACCCAAGCGTTCAAGGCCAACGGTTTTTGGGCAAGGCTCGGCTATTTGCCCAGGATAGTTGGTGTCTTTGCGGCCCGCTGCCGAGCTGGCGAAGCGCACGGTGTGAACTAGGCTTGAGGGGTCTGATCCGTCGCTCATCGAAGCGCCAGCGGATCGCTTACCTGCTCATAGTCCTCGATGGTCACGATGGCTCACTTTGACGTTGCTTTGTCGATCTCTGCGGATGAGTTTTCTCGTCTGTATCAAGGCCAGGCCAATAGCGTTTTTGCGCACACACGGGATGGCCGCAGTATTCGTTTCCCAGCCCGCTCGTTGATAGCACACCTGTCCCGATCGGGTGTGCGTGGTCACTTTCGAATCACGGTTGATTCAAGCAATCGGCTGGTAGACGTCTCGCGCCTCTCCTAAGGGAACCTCTGATTAACGCCTGCATGCTCAGAGCGTCTGGCTTCTTTCCTGTCTAGAAGCGGGCTGCAGGTAATGTAGATCACCTTATCAAGGCACGCGACAACGACAGGGAAGACGCCAGACGCTCCCAAAGGGCGCATTTTACGGGGTCTTGCTCGGCGATACGCTTCTTGGCAAGGTGGCCTACATTGCCGGCGAAGCGCGCCTTGTCCAAGACCCCGTAAACTTGCGCTGAGCACGCAGGCGTTAATCAGAGGTTCCCTAAGCACTGTCAGCGCCATCACTCGTCATTGGCGCAGCTGTCGCGAGCGTCTGGCGTTACACTGCAGCCATGATTGATCTCGCACGCAAAGCGCTATTCGCGCTCGATCCGGAAACAGCCCACCACCTCGCGATCTCAGGCATGTCGATGTACGGCCAGCTACCGGGTTCCGTACGCCCCGGCGCTGGCCGAAGCGTGCGTGTGTTCGGCCGTGAGTTTGCCAACCCGGTTGGGCTCGCCGCAGGCTTGGATAAGAGCGCGGAGGCAGTGCTGGGCTTTGCACGGCTGGGTTTTGGCTTCGTGGAAATCGGCACGGTAACTCCGAAAGCACAGCCCGGTAATCCCAAGCCCAGAATGTTCAGACTGCCGGAGCATGACGCGATCATTAACCGGATGGGCTTCAACAATGACGGCGCCGATGCCGTTGCCCGCCGGCTTGCGCGCGCAAGGCCAAGCCTGAACGGCACGATCGTCGGTGTGAATATCGGCAAAAACAAAGTCACACCCGTAGAGAACGCGCTGCAGGACTACGTCAGCGCCATGCGCACGCTGTATACGCATGCAGACTATTTCGTTGCCAATTTGTCGTCGCCCAACACACCCGGGCTGCGCTCGCTGCAGTCGGTTCAGGAGCTCGACAGGCTATGCGCCGCCCTGCGCGAAGTCCAAAACGACATGACGGCTGCAGGACATCCGCTCGTGCCATTCTGCATAAAAGTTGCGCCGGACCTCTCAGATACCGATATCGATGCGATTTCGGAACGCTTGAGTGACGGCATCGCTGATGGGCTGGTCGCGACCAATACGACCCTGGAGCGCGCGCCAGTAGCTGGGCATCGCCATGCTGAGCAGGCCGGTGGCTTGTCCGGTGCGCCGGTTACCGGGCGTGCGCTGGCGACGGTTGCACGCTTCGCCAATCGCCTGCCTGACAGCGTGCCGATCATCGGCGTCGGCGGAATAGGCTCTGTCGCCCAAGCCCAGGCGATGCTCGATGCCGGCGCTGTTTTGGTGCAGATCTATACGGCGTTCATCTATCAGGGCCCAAAATTGGTGCGACAGTTGGTCGGTGCGGTTTAGCGTTCGGGGCAATTTCGTCGCAGCACGAGGGAACTGGGCAAACCCGTTTTCAAACGCGCCGGATGCTCACAGGCCAGCCGAGGCGCGGGATTGGCTCGAAGTCCCACGCTCAATAGATTAATTGCGCTACCCAAAGATGCACCGGGGTTGCCCGTTTGCACGGAAGTGGTGCGATTTTTGCACGCACTCAAGTCAAGCGAAAACCGGAAAGATTGTGTGGTTGAGTAGGCACTTGGCCTCACAAGGATAAGAAACTGACGATTGCTCGTCATGAAAATGCGAGAGAGGGGATGATGATCAAGTTTGCTCACCGGACAGCGTTGCTTGCCGGCCTGTCAACTATTGCGCTGTTTGCTTCGGCAAACGTGGCCGCTGATACCTTAAACGAGGGCAACACTGCCTGGGTCCTGACTGCAACCGCACTAGTGCTGTTCATGACCATTCCAGGACTGTCACTGTTCTACGGTGGCCTGGTACGCAGCAAGAACGTGCTCAGCGTTCTCATGCAGTGTTTCAGTATCACCGCGATGGTTTCTGTGCTGTGGCTGCTGGTGGGTTACTCGCTGGCTTTCAGTGAAGGCAACAGCTTCATCGGCGGCTTCGAGGCGGCTCTGTTCATGGGCATCAGCGAAGGCAGCATGTCGGGCGATCTCCCCGAAACCTCCTTTGCACTGTTCCAGATGACCTTCGCCATCATTACCCCGGCGCTCATCGTCGGCGGCTTCGCCGAGCGTATGCGCTTCTCCGCTGTTCTGCTGTTTTCGGCAGCCTGGCTGCTGCTGGTGTATGCGCCGATTTGCCATTGGGTGTGGGGCGGCGGCTGGCTTTCCGAAATGGGCTTCATGGACTTCGCCGGTGGCGCGGTCGTTCACATTACGGCCGGTACCGCGGCAGTAGTAGCCGCCATGGTGTTGGGCAATCGACGCGGATTCCCGAACCAACCGATGATGCCCCACAACATGACACTGACCGTCGCGGGCGCAGGCATGCTCTGGATTGGCTGGTTTGGCTTCAACGGCGGCAGCGCCTTGTCGGCCGGTGGTGATGCGGCGATGGCCATGCTCGTCACGCATATCAGCGCCGCCGCGGGAACCCTCGTATGGATGGGTGCTGAGTGGGTTCGCTTTGGCAAGCCAAGCGCGTTGGGTGCGGTTACGGGAATGGTTGCGGGCCTGGGTACCATTACCCCGGCGTCCGGCTATGTTGGTCCGATGGGTGCTCTGGTGATTGGTATCACAGCGGGTCTGGTTTGCTTCGCGGCAACCAACTACATGAAGCGCACCCTTAAGATCGATGACAGCCTGGATGTCTTTCCTGTGCACGGCGTCGGCGGCCTGCTAGGCATTATGCTGACGGCGGTGTTTGCCAGCGACTCGCTGGGTGTTTTCAGTGGTCAGGAAGAGATCAGCATCACTGGCCAGTTAGGAACCCAGGCAATTGGCGCGCTGGCAACGCTCGTCTACACCGGTGTCGTCACCTTCATCCTACTTAAAATCACCGATGTCCTTGTCGGTAACCGGGTAGATGAAGACCAGGAAGTGGAAGGCCTGGACGTTGTCCTGCACAACGAGCGCGGATACGACCTGTAACAACGGCGTAGCCACCGGGATGAGGGCGCGTGTGTGCGCCTTCCGTCCTGCTATGAACGGGATGAGCTTTGGCGCTAAAGTTGCGCGCGATCTGGCCGACACACTGATCAGGGAGTTCCAATGAAGGGCTCCTGATGGCACGTCATTGCGCGTGCCCGCTTGGATCAGCAAGGACAGCGATCATGGTCAGTCTTCAGCCCGGATATCTGCCGGCCCAATACAATCCGTACGCGGCGGCGCAGCAAGCCCCCGCGGCCGCTGCAAATAGTGGCCATTCAACGTCTAATCCAACGTCGTCGCTCGCGCCGGCGCCGGTTGCGGGTCAATCGACGATACAGCCCGTGGGTCAAGTTGGCTTCGCATCGGCAGTACCCGCTGCCTTCATTGCCTTCGTCCCGAGTTTTGGCGTTCCGATTGCGAGTGTTGGCGGCGGCTATGGCGCCGCGGGCTTCGGCTCCGGTCAAGTTGCATCCGGCGTGCCCCAGGCGCAAGCGGGGGCGGCCGAGTCAGGCCACGTCACCAAGAACCCAACCAGCGCGTTAGGCAGTGATGCCGCGCCTACTGGCCCTGTTGGAGGCGATTATGCTGGCGGCTTCGCCGGTAGCGTGGGCGCCTTCGGCGGCATAGGCGCGTACGCGCTCGCTACGCCGGTGGTGGTCGTTCCAGTATTCCTGCAGCTCGGCAGCCCCATTTTTCTGCAGCAGCCGGTGCAGCCGGGCGTTGCACCGGCACCGGATGGGGTGCCATCGAATCCGGTGGCGGATGATGCGCCAGTGGTGGACGACGGAGCAGACCCGGCGCCAGCCACACCGCCGTCTGGCACGCCGCCGGTCGTCGATCCAGGAACCGAGACTGACAATGACGATGTTGATCAGGTCAACGATTTTCCGATATCGCGCTACACAGCCGAAGATTTTGCGCGGCTTCGCGGACGAGTGGGTGAGCGTAGCGTCGAGTCAAATCTGTCGCTGTCTCTGACCACCAAAGACGGCGATACGATCAAGCTGGACTTCGCCGCGCTCGACGTGAGTTCTGGCTATCGGCTTCGCGGCGAACTGGTAGACGGCGGTTCAGTGCGTGAGTCGTCACGCTCGAGCAGCAGCGAACGCGCGCTGTCGATCGAGATCACTGGTGATCTCTCCGATGATGAGAAAGCCGCGATCGATGCGTTGTTGGATGGTCTCGTGGAGGCGGCCGGTAGCTTCCTGTCCGGCGACGGTCGCGGTGCGCTGCGACAGCTGGAAGCACTGGACTTCGATACTTCCCAGTTAGCTGAATTCTCACTGGATCTATCGGTGACGAAGAAGGTGTCGGTGGACCGACTCTTTAAGGGCGAAGCATCTCCGCTTTCGAGTATCGCTGCACGCGATAGTAATGTAAGCGCGACCCTCGATCTGCTCGCAAGCGAACAGAAGACGCTGATCGATTCAGCCAGGCAGTCATTTGATGATGCCAGTGCGGCAAATCTTGTGCGCCAGGCTCTGCCATTCCTGCTGGTGTCGCCGCTGGAGCAGCTGGCTGACGATGTCGCGGGCTACAGCGCGCCAGCCGCGGACGATTCAGCAGCTGACTCTGGTGAGGCCGCTGACGACGTTGCGGCTGGCGCTTCATCGCCAGCGCCGGTTGTGGCTGATGATGTTGGCTCCGCTGAGCAAGATGAGTCTGCTCAGTACCTGCCGCCGCTCGCCTAGGCGCTTGAGAACTGCTTCGATCGCTGCGCAGCGCTGGTGACTAAGGCGCTGACGAGCTCCGGAAAACTGTAGCCAAGAGCGGCCGCTCCATCCGGGTAGAGCGAAGTCGGTGTCATGCCAGGCAGGGAGTTCACTTCGAGCAGAACGACCTCGTCCAGATCGTTAACGATGAAGTCAGCTCGGGATAAATCGCGCAATCCAAGGCATGCGTGCGCACGTAGCGAAATGTCAGCGATGTTATCCAGTACATTCTGCTCAAGCGGCGCCGGCAGTATGTGTTTGCTCTTCCCCGCGGCGTAACGGTTGGTGAAGTCGTACCATTCGTTGTCGTCGGTAGTGATTTCAATGACGGGATGCGCGATGGCTTCCTCGCCATGCAGATCCAGCACGCCGCACGTGATCTCGCGACCGCTGATGAAGGGTTCAACCAGCACTTCGCCAAAGGCAAGCGCGTCTTGAAGGGCAGTCCGTACGTCGCCGCCGTTCGGCAGTAAGGTCACGCCCAGTGCAGAACCGGATGCCTGCGGTTTGATGACGACGCGCTCGCCGAGTGTTGTCCGTATTGCCTCGATGCAGGCATCAATGTCGGCGGTATCCTTGATGCTCAAGCCGCGAGCAACCGGCAAGCCGGCATCGGCGAAAAGGAGTTTTGCCGCGGCCTTGTGCATCGCAAACGCGCTCGATGCGACATCGCCGCCAACGTAGGCAAACTCGAGCATCTCGAGGTAACCCTGAACCGTGCCATCTTCGCCGGGCGGGCCGTGTAGCGCAGGGAACACGACGTCAGGCTTTTGCGCGAGCAGGTTCTGCGTCAGCTGCTCGTCGAGCTCTACGCAGAATGCCTCGAAGCCAGATTCATTGAGCGCCAGGCAGACTTCTCGCGCCGAGGAGCGAGAAACTTCGGCTTCAGCGGAGGATCCGCCCTGTAGTACTGCCACACGCATTAGCGCTCTCCTGATCTCTGCGCTGATGGTACTCGGGGTAAGTCATCGGCTGGCTCAAACTCGAATACACGAGCAAGAAAAGCGTACTCGGATTCTATAGAGCGTTTGATGTTGATTGCGTCCCTGAAGCCGTGGCCTTCACCCTCGAACAACAAGTAAGAAACATCGATGCCTTTATCCAGTAGGACATCAACCATGGCCTGAGCCTGATTCGGTGGAACCACGCGATCTTCACTGCCCTGGAAAAAGATTACCGGGCAGTTCAGGCGCTCGACATGGCGAATGGGTGAGCGGGCCTCGTGCTCATTGTTGACAAGGCCATCGAGATAGCGAGCTTCGAACTTGTGTGTGTCTTGTTCCAGCGCGCGCAGATCTCCGATACCGTAGTAGCTGGCGCCGGCGCGGAATGTACTGGTGAAGCACAACGCGGCCAGTGTCGTGTAGCCGCCGGCGCTGCCGCCGCGGATGGCGATCCGAGCAGCATCTGCTCGACCGCTGGCCACGAGATGGCGTGCAGCGTCTTCACAATCGGCAACGTCAACGATTCCCCAGTTGTCCTGCAACCGAAGACGATAGCCTCGCCCGTAGCCTGTGCTGCCGCCGTAGTTGACGTCCACGACTGCCCACCCTCGGGACGTGAAATACTGAATTCGATAGTTCAGGGAAGTGGATGCGCTTGCTGTTGGCCCGCCGTGGGACAAGACCATGAGGGGAGGGAGTTCGTCGCCGGCGCCACGAAACTTCGCGGAAGTCGGAGCGTAGTAGAAGGCGTGCGCAATCGATCCGTCGCGCGCCGGGAATCGAATTGGCTCGGCGCGAGCGATTGCTGCGGGTGAAAGCGTTGTGGGGCTAGGACAGAAGAGCTCGCCGACAGCACCCGATGCGCTGAACGAAGCCAGGCAGGCAGTATCGTCTTCTCTGCCGCACAGGGCCAGCACGCCACCGCCATCGGAGCGATGACAGATGCCGGTGTAGCTGCTGAAGTCACTGTGCAGAGGTGTATAGAGGCCTGCCTGAGTGTCGATGATGACAAGCTCGCTGCTGCCATCGAGGATGCGCTGGGCCGCGCTGTAGCGATCGTCCAGGTGACAGACCGTACGGGTATCGAACTGCCACGGTGGCAGTGCGTACTCAGCATCGTCCGGTAGGACGCTATCGATACCGGATTCATCGAAACGCCATAGATTCCAGTAACCGGAGCGATCGCTGGTGAAAAACAGCGTCCCGTCGCTGCGCCAGCTCGGCTCACATATGGATTCGCTCGCGCCGCCAGCGAGCACTGTCGTGTCGGCAAGTGAGCCGTCACTGGCCAGGTTCGCCAACAGCAGCTGACTACCATCCCAAGGCATATTGGGATGATCCCAGGTTACATAGGCGAGCTGCTGGTTGTCTGGGCTCAGGCGTGGACACGCGATGAAGTCAGCGCCACTGGCTATGCAGTCAACATCGCCCGTGTGCAGTGATATCCGCACCAGATCGTTGCGCGGCTCACTAGCGCCCTCGGTATGGAGTTCGCGTACCGCAATGAGCCAACCGGCGGCCAGGTTGACGGTCAGATCCGCAAACCTCTCGTTGTTCTGTGAGTTTGTAAGCTGCCTGGTTTCGCCGTTGCGATCGATTCGGTAGATATTCTGATCGCTGAAGTTGACGACGAAGGCTGTGCCGTCGGTACATGTGCGCAGCGCACCGCCACCGTACTCATGCACTCGCGAGCGAACGTTCAGTTCGGGCGTCATGTCCACAGCCTGCTCGCCTGAGGCAAGATCCTGTGAGCGCATCAGAGTAACGCGGCCGCTTTCTTCCGGGCGAGATTCAAGCCAATAGATGGCATCCATGCTCGTCTGCAAGTCAACCAGGCCGCGAGCGCCGGTCACTATATCTTCGGCGCTCAGTGGCGATGGCCAGGTGCCAAATGCACGAGCAACGGTATGTGGATTAGCTTCAGTCATAGATCCTATCGCCTAGAGGGTCGAGTCGTGTGAGGCGGGCGCCGAGCGAAAGTGTCGCTTGCTCGTTGTTGCTTGCCTGCTGTGCGCCGTCGCTATGGCAGTAGCGATGTACGAGCATCGATAAGCGTCCAGCGCTCGTGATCTCGCCAGGCGCCATCGATAAAAAGATAAGCCGGTGAGATGCCTTCGAATTGAAACCCGAGAGCTTTAACCAGTGCGATCGAGGGCAGGTTGGCGCTTTGAATGTTTGCCTCCAAACGGTGCAGCCGCAGATCGATAAATGCGTGTTCCACCACTCGTTTGAGCCCCACGCGCATGTAACCCCGGCCGTTCAGTTCGGCGTTCGCGTAATAGCCCAGGCTCGCTGACAAGAAGGAGCCGCGAACGATGTTGTTGATGTTGACGACGCCGATCAGCGCGTGATCGGCGCGTCTGCGGATGATCTTGCCAATGTGGTCTGAGCGCCGAATACGATCCAGGTAGTGCTGAAAGCCTACGCGATCGACGGGCGGCGATATCCACTGAGCGTGCAGCGCTCGCGAGGCACGATTGGTCGCAATGAGCTCGCTCTCATCAGACGGCAGGACATCTCTGATGTAGATCGAATCGGCCTCGATCGCAGGCGTTGGCTCTACAGGGAGTTCGCTCAAGTTGGTCCCGCTCCTTCGCGGTGAAAGTATCCTGGCAGTGCGCGCGCTAGCGCGACGTATGGCGCTGACTGTTGGGTTCGCTGGTAGCCGTGTTGTTCTCGTCCTCGCGCTGCTCGGTTGCAATCTGCAGCAACAGTAGCTCCCACAAAGTTACAGGCAACATCGCAAGCCCTACGGTGAGAATCACCACTGGGTGAATGATCCATGGGTGATTGAGTTCCAGCAAGCGCTGTAGCGTGAAGCCTGTGGATTGCCACAGAAGAAGTCCAACTGTTATCAGCGCCGTCGCCACAATGAGCAGCAGAAATCGCAGAAGGTATCTGCTCATGGCTCGTGGTCCGCGAAGAAATAAGTGGCGCCACGCTGCGCGAGCCAGGCGCGGGAAAACTCGGTTGCGTCGTAGCGCCGAAGCACGCTGTTGTGGTCAGGCGCAGCTGGATCGTGACAAATCACCGTGTTGTTCTCGATGCCAATGACGACAACCAGGTGGCCATCGGTTCGTTCGAGCGGAGCGTCGCGCAACTCACCGGGACCGAAACGAACGCTGGTGATCACTGGCGTGCCGCTGGCGAGGGCTCGCAGGAGCGGATCGAAACTTGAGCAAGCCTCAATGCTCATAAGCCTGCCTCGGCGAGCAGCCGCGGCGGTGGTCATTGGCCACACGCCGTACATGCCGCTCGCGGGATGCTGGCACTCATCGACCAGTGCACGAACATCCAGACTCGGGTGCTTGGGAAGCAGGGTCATCGCTAGGGAAACGGGGGAGCAGCAGCGCTGGGCAACGTCTGGCGCCAGCGTCATCTGGGAGAAGCCAGCGCAGTGCAGAGGCGCTCTGAACGCGCGCTGGGGTGTGGGCGCGGGCAGGCTTAGCGGGCGAATAGAAACCGTCGCCAGATAGCGCTCGGGAGGCTGGGGCAATAAATAGAAGAAGCGGATGCGCAATTCACTGAGGTCTTCGAGAATCTCCAGGCAATCAACAGCGACGCGCGCCCATGATCGCGCAGGTGTCAGCTCGCAGTCTTTGGAACCGGGCATCGCGGGCAGGATCAGAGTCTCGCCCTGCGCTTGCGCCTCGATTCGCACACAGCTATCCACCGGGTTGGTCACTGCGCTGGATCCCGCGCCGGGGGTAAGGGCGGTGAAGCTCGGTACCAGCAGATCGCCAGCGCGCAGGCTTGTGAGCCCAACGCTGATGCAGGGCAGGGAGCGCTGCTGCGGCCAACTAGCTAGAGCAGTAACGCTACCCCAATGGCTGTCGGCAGTGGTTGGGTCTGCCAGCCGACGAACGCCGTAGCCCGCTAATTCAGCCTGATCACACGGGATGCTGAAATTGGTCTTCGCAGCGGAGATAATCGCGCCCCGGTCGGTTGCTGGCGGGCTCCAAACCCTGGCCTGAAGCCAATAATACTCTAACGCATACGCGTGATGCGCAAGGTGAACATGGATGACTCAGCGCGAGCTCACACTGTATTCGACTGACGCCTGTTCAGCCTGCGACAAGGCGATGGATCTGCTGCTGTCGCTGCCAGCATTGCGCGGCATGTCGCTTGTGGTCGTCGATGTGGCGCAATCAGCCGAGCTCGTTGCCCTCTATGGCGAGCGCGTGCCCGTACTGAGTGTGGACGATAAGACTCTTGTCTGGCCGTTCGATTCGCAGGCGATTGATCACCTGCTCGCAGACAGGTTGCCTGGCTGAGAAACGCGCCGTTCGTGCTCAAAGAGCACTGGCAGCTCTCGCTGGCTCAGTTTGCCGTAGACGTAGTTGAAGGCGAGTACGTTTTTCACGTAGTTGCGCGTCTCATAGAACGGTATGCGTTCGATCCACAGGTCCATGGGCGCGCCGGCCGCTTCTTTGATCCAGCGATCGACGCGGTGTTCGCCAGCGTTGTAGGCGGCGAACACCAGTGGCCGCTGACCGTCGTAGCGATCCATCAGGAAGTTCAGATGGCTGGCGGCAAGCGTGATGTTGGTTTCAGGCTGGTAGAGATCAGTGACGCTCGGGCTCTTAAGCTTCGCCCGGCGGGCGGCAATTCGAGCGGTGCTGTGCAGCATCTGCATCAGGCCTCGAGCGTTCGCCGACGATCTTGCCCGGTGATCAAAAGCGCTTTCCTGCCGGGTTACTCCAAGCAACATTGCGAGTGGGACGTTACTGCGGACGCTCGCATCCAGGTAGCTGTCCAGGTGCGGCATCGGAAAGCGCAGTGCGAGATCGTCGTGCGCTCCTGCCTTGTTCGCCGCTCGTATGGCTTTGTCCGTCCAACCCAATTGCAATGCCAGATGTCCGGCTACCTGCAGCTCAGCGGTTGTGAGTGGCGCCAGCACGTTGTTCCACTCTCTGCGCGCATTCGTTCGCTCGCCGACTTCGTAGAGTTCAATGGCGCGCACAACTGACGGTTTTGCCAGCAGACCCGCCACGGCGTCGCCGTGCGCAGACGAACTCGCGCTGTTCAGTCGTCCTGGCCGACCAAGCGCATCGGCGGCCATGAAGCCATAGTAGTGTCGTTGTTCTGCCAGGGCGTTCAGCGTGAGTTGCGCGCGTTTAGAGTCTACGCCCTGCGTTTCCCGCAGGGACCGTGCGAGCCAGTATTGCCAGTTCGGGGCAAGTCGCTCCTCCAGTGGCAGTGCGTCAATCGCGCTGATCGCGAGGCTCCAGTTAGCTGATTCGACGGCTTCGTTGGCGACCCCGGCAAGGGCGTCCGGATGTATGCCGGCAACAGTGGCAGGTGGGTGACCGGCTTTGATCAAGGCTGGCCAGAGGCTGCTATCAACCTTGGCGATGGCGGTCTCGCTGAAATCAAGCCGGTCCGCGTAGTAACTCCATAGCCGCAAGGCTTTGGCTGCGTCACGGCTGGCAAGGCGCGTCAGCGCGTGGGCGACGATCTGGCGCATGTCCGGATTGTCCTCGGCGAAGCGCGAGGTCGTAGCCAGCAGAGTGGGCTGCCGATGGCTGTCGTAGTAGAGCTGGGCGCGTTCACTTCGGTTCGATTCAAAGAACCGCAGCAGATATCTGGCCAACGACTGCTGACCGGCTTCGAGCGCAAGGCCGAGGCGTTGCCAGACGAGTTCCTCCGTCAGGTAGCCGGCGCCAATCCAGGCGTCGAACAGGGGATCGCAGGCTTTGGGCTGGGACTTGCCGGCGAGCCACAGTGGCGCCACCTGGTTCAACGCCTGGGTCCGCTCCCCGCTGCGATAGAGTGCGCGCAAGTGGTAGCACTGGCGCTCAGCGCTCGAACTCTCCTCATAGTGTGCAAGGTACGTATCCCAGTTACCGCGCCGGGCCATGGTGAGTAGCCACGAACGCTTCAATCTCGCCGGTAGGGGCGTATCGGACCATTGCCTGTCGAACTGTTCGATCTCATTGATGTCGAGATAGGCCAGGCGAGTTCGGAGCCGGTGATACTCCAGATAGGGAGCAAGTGGATAGTCGCGCAGTGTTGCCTGAATTCGTTCGAATTCGCTGGTTTCTCCGGCCGCAAGCTTCGTCATGGCACGTCGGTATTGACGTCGCTCGTCCCGCCATCGCGAGGGCGGTTGGATGCTCGCCAGCGCGCCTTGTTCCAACTCTGTGATGACGGCGCGTTCGCCGGCAAGATCATCGGATGCCTGTGCGAATACGGGCGCCCCCAGCGCAAGCGCGCAGATGAGTGCGGTCACGTGCTGTCGGGTCAGCTTGTTAACGTTTGCAATGGTGGACTGCGCCATGGGGTGTTCCGGTAATCCTTGCTCGGAGTCTGGCTTGCGGCGGGACTGGCACGCAAATCGGGTTTGTACGGTTTGTAAGCAAGCTGTGGGCTCCTGCGTTGGTGTTCGCAGAGACAGCTGGCTGCGGCGAAATCAGTTCGCCGGATCAGGATTCACCGGCGCTTCCAACATGTACAGCCAGAACATCGATGGTGGCACCGTGGAGCACACCGTTTGCCGTTGAACCCAGGAGGAGGGCGAGTCCGGCGCGGCCGTGGCTCCCCACCACAATGAGGTCTGCCTCGATCGATTCGGCGGTACGGTGAATCTCGTTCTCTGGACGGCCAAAGATCAGGTGTTGCCTGTCCTTCGGCACGCCAAGCGCTGCGCCGAGATCTGTGAGATGCGCCTGGGCTTGCTCGTGAATCTGCTCCTGAACCGACGACAGGTCCATGGGTACATCGCCGCCATACGCGAGCGATATCGGCTCGAGAACGTGGACGATGTGCAGCTCTGAAGAAAATAGATCGGCCAGTTCACTGGCTTTCGAGGAAACGACGTTTGATTCCTCAGTCAGGTCCACGGCAAGCAGTAATCGATCGTAGCCGGGCATAGAGTTCTCCGAGGCTTAGGAGTGTTACCTGAAGCAAAATACACACTATGATGAGCGCTCTCAACACGATTGAAGCGAGTCGCTTGTGGTTTGGTTGCTAATAGCTCTGATACTGGTTGTGGCCTTCGGACCGTTGTTCTACCTGCGCCCCAGCCCGCGCGACCGTCGGCTTGCGGCGCTTCGTGCGAAAGCCGTATCTGAAGGCCTGGTGGTCGAGATTAGCCACCTTGAGAAGCGTAATGCGAGCGCCGAGGAGCGGGTTAACTCTGCCGGACGAGAGCGGCACCCAAAGATCTCACTTGCGCTGTATCGGCAGCCGCTCACGCGCAAGCTTCGGCTGCTTGAGCCTCTTCGCCTCCAGCGCGATGGCGATGGTCGCGGCGAGATTGCCGGTTGGCATTTGACCGGCTCGTTAACACCGCCGCGAAGTGATTTCTTCCCTGTTATGTCTGAGCTGCTTGCGTCAATGCCACAGGGAGTAGAGGCGTTCGATATCGACAGCCGTTTCGTGAGCGTTTTCTGGCGTGAGAGCAAAGCGGAGGATGAAGCGGCATTGCTGATCATCGCCCGTAACCTGCGGCACGCAGCGGACTATCTGCAGGAAGTTGAGGCTGAACTCGAGCTTGGCAGCGGCTCTCAGGAGGGAGCATCAGACGATGATTCGGGGCCGGATCAGGCCTGATTACGCCGGGAGTGGTCAGTAGCTGAGATTTCGGTCAAGCGAAGCTTGACCGGCGAGGTTGATTTGCCCTGATGCCTTGACAGTGCTTTCGGCGAGCCCGTATAAACCGCCGGTCTTTAACGCCGAATACCCCACCAGGAGGCAAATGGCCCGGTCCCTCGTCATCGTTGAGTCTCCGGCGAAAGCCCGCACAATCAACCGCTATCTGGGTCGCGACTATGTGGTCAAGTCCAGTGTTGGCCACATTCGTGATCTGCCCGTTGGCGGTAAGAAGAGTGATCCAAAGGAGCGGGCCAAGGAAGCCGCGAAAACGCGGAAAGTGCCTGCCGACAAGAAGGCTGCGTATAAAGCCAAGCGAGCGCGTGAACAGCTCATTCGCCGAATGGGTATTGATCCCGACAACAACTGGGCTGCCAACTACGAAATCCTGCCTGGCAAAGAAAAAGTCGTCAGCGAGCTGAGCAAGCTGGCAGAGACGGCCGATACTATTTACCTCGCGACGGATATGGACCGCGAAGGGGAGGCCATCGCCTGGCACCTGCGCGAGGCGATTGGTGGCGATCCAGAGCGCTATCGTCGCGTGGTGTTCAATCAGATAACGCGCAGTGCCATCAACGAAGCCTTTGAAGAGCCTGGGCAGATTGACCTCGACAGGGTCTATGCCCAACAGGCGCGCCGCTTCCTTGACCGGGTTGTCGGCTTCGAAGTGTCGCCGCTGTTGTGGGCGAAGGTCGCCCGTGGTCTCTCCGCAGGACGCGTGCAATCCGTTGCCGTTCGCTTGGTTGTCGAGCGCGAGCGCGAAATTCGCGCCTTTATCCCGGAAGAGTATTGGGAGGCGTTTGCCGATCTCACTCGGGGAGCAGAGCCGGAACAGCATCGCTTCCAGGTTGCCAAGGTCGGCGGCAAGGCCTTCCGACCCACCAATTCAGAGCAGGCCGAGCAAGCGCTCGCTGCGCTGCGTGCGGCCAGTTATTCGGTGTCCGCGCGGGAAGACAAACCAACGTCTACCAAGCCGAACGCACCCTTTATTACCTCGACACTGCAGCAATCCGCGAGCACCCGTCTTGGCTTCAGCGTGAAGAAGACCATGACGATGGCTCAGCGCCTGTATGAAGCTGGCTACATCACCTACATGCGAACGGATTCGACCGCGCTCGCTCCGGAGGCCATCGAGTCCTGTAGGGAATTCATCAAAGAGCAGTTTGGCGATCGCTATCTGTTGGACAAACCGAACGTCTACGCAAGCAAAGATCAGGCGCAGGAGGCCCACGAGGCCATCCGCCCGACTAACGTTGGGACGCAGTCCGAGCACATCACTCGGGTCGATGGCGATGCCGTGCGTCTGTACGATTTGATCTGGCGACAGTTCGTCGCCTGCCAGATGCCCAAGGCTGAATACCTCTCGACGACCGTCACCGTAACCGCCGGTGACTTTGAGCTTCGAGTCCGCGGTCGAATCATGCAGTTCGATGGCTACACGAAAGTGTTGCCGCCAGCCGGCAAGAAGGATGCGGATGCGCAGCTTCCCGACTTCCAGGTCGGTGAAGAGTTGGGGCTCGCGGACGTTGAAGGCGTTCAGCATTTCACCAAGCCACCGGCTCGCTTTGGCGAAGCATCGCTTGTGCGAGAGTTGGAAAAGCGAGGCATTGGCCGGCCATCCACATACGCGGCAATCATCTCGACGATCCAGGATCGAGGTTATGTTGCGCTGAAGAACCGGCGGTTCTATGCGGAGAAAATCGGCGAGCTGGTCACTGACCGGTTGCTGGAAAATTTCGACAATCTGATGGATTACGGCTTCACCGCAGATCTCGAGGCCGAGCTCGATAAGATCAGCGAAGGCCAGGCTGAATGGCTTGGTGTGCTCAACGAATTCTATGGCGATTTCCAGGGCAAGCTGAAAAGCGCCTCGAGCGCCGAAGGCGGAATGCGAGCCAACGATCCGACTGACACGGACGTGGAATGCCCGACCTGCGGCAGGCCCATGCAGATCCGTACGGGATCTACCGGTGTCTTTCTCGGCTGTTCCGGGTATGCGTTGCCGCCGAAAGAACGCTGCACCGCCACCCTGAATCTGATTCCCGGCGATGAAGTCGTTGACGCTGATGCAGACGAAGAAGGTGAGTCGCGTCTGCTGCGCAGCAAGCGCAAATGCCCGAAGTGCTCAACCCCGATGGACAGCTACCTGGTGGATGAGACGCGCAAACTGCACGTGTGCGGCAACGGGCCGGATTGTGATGGCGTTGAGATAGAGAAAGGTGCCTTCAAGATCAAAGGCTACGACGGCCCAGAGATCGAATGCGACAAATGCTCAGCGACCATGCAGCTCAAGTCCGGACGCTTTGGCAAGTACTTCGGTTGCACCGAATGCAAGAACACCCGGAAACTCCTGCGCAGTGGTCAGCCAGCGCCGCCGAAGGCAGATCCCGTACCGATGCCGGAACTCAAGTGCCAGAAAGTTGATGACTACTATCTGCTCCGAGACGGCGCAGCGGGCATATTCCTGGCTGCCAGCCAGTTTCCCAAGCACCGGGAAACCCGAGCCCCGCTGGTTCGAGAGCTGAAGGCCCACGCCAATGAGCTCGATCCGAAGTTCGGCTACTTACTGACAGCGCCGGAAGAGGACAGTGCAGGGCGGCCGAGTGTCATTAAGTTCTCGCGTAAAGAATCTGAACAATACGTGGCAACGGAAGAAGACGGCAAAGCCACGGGCTGGCGAGCAAGCTACCGAGATGGTCGCTGGGTGGTGGAAGAGCCGAAGCCCAAAGCGAAAGCCAAAGCGAAGGCGAAGCCCAAAGCAAAAGCCAAGGCAAAGGCAAAACCCAAACCTGCGGCGTAGCAGCCGCCAGGAAGCTCGGGGGTCCACGACTAGCTCGAGCTTCTCTACTCCCTGCTTCCTACTTCCTACTTCTCCAGCTTCTTACTCGGGTGTGCGCCCGAGGAGAGGGTTGTCAGCGGCGGATCAAGCCTACCGAAAGGCCCTCAATGGCGAATGATTGCTCGCGAAGGTCTACCTCGATCGGCGAGTAATCATCGTTTTCCGGGAGCAGTGAGACGAGGTGTTTGCTCTTCCCGGATTGCAGCCGTTTCACCGTCACTTCGTCGTCGATACGAGCGACCACGATCTGGCCGTTCTCAGCGTTTGGTGTGCTATGCACCGCCAGCAAATCTCCATCGTGAATGCCGATGTTGATCATTGAGTCGCCACGAACCGTGAGGAGGTAGTCCGCCCGGGGCCGGAACATTTCTGGCGGTACTTCACAGGTATCTTCTATGTGTTCCTCGGCGAGGATCGGGCTACCGGCGGCGACGCGCCCGACGATGGGCAGGCCGCTCGCCTCGTGTGGCAACCGAATCCCGCGAGACGTGCCAGGGATCATTTCGATCGCGCCTTTTCGAGCCAGTGCCTTGAGGTGCTCCTCTGCGGCATTGGCGGACTTGAATCCGAGCTCGGCGGCGATGTCGGCTCTGGTTGGCGGGTAGCCGGTGTCACTGATGTGTCGACGCACAATGTCGAGCACCTGGCTTTGGCGAGCGGTCAGCTTTGCGGGCCCTTTGCTCAGATTGGCTGGTACATGAGGGTTTGATTTCACGTGATTCTCGCTGTCCGTCTATTTATCGAATGTGGGTATCGGCATTTGCCGGCTGGTGTGAGCCGGCTTCTGTTTTAGCTAACTTCTGTTTTTAGCTAACTGCTGTATCTAGCTAATTTCTGCATTTAGCTGACTTCGTCGTGCAGTCACTCGGTTCTTGTCCCGCTTGTTAGTCCCGTCGTACTTGTCAGTCCTTTTGTACTTGTCAGTCCTTTTGTACTTGTCAGTCCTTTTGTACTTGTCAGTTTCTGACGCGCTGTCAGGCTCGCCGATTAGCAGCCGGGCGAGCACTAAGACTGTTTAAATATACATGCAACTGGAAGTATATACAGCACCTGTCTATTTGCACAGGGTGTTGTCAAACCCGTACCATCGCGTTCGCCAGTGAACCGAGATTCATCTGAACTATCATGCCTAAGCTGTTGTGCTTCAACATTATTGCGCTTGTCGCATCGCTACTGATGGCGACCAGCATCTCCGCGCAGGAAGCGACGTCCGTTGTTGCCCCTGCCAGTACAGGTGATGCGACTGCTGATGCCAGCGAACTCACCGGTCGCGACATTTTTGAGGCCTACGACGAGCGGACCAGTGGCTTTGTGGACCTGACGGTCGAACTCGAAATGGTCTTGCGCTCCAAAACCGGTGCGGAAACCCGACGCCAGCTGACCTTCAAGGAAATGGAAGTTGATGACGACGGCAATATGTCGATCATCGTTTTTGACGCGCCGCGCGCCATCAAGGGGGCCGGGCTGCTATCCCACGCCCATCCGGATATCGCCGACGATCAATGGCTTTATCTGCCGGCGACCAGGCGGGTGAAGAAAGTTGCGACTCGCAATAAATCCGGTCCGTTCATGGGTAGCGAGTTTGCCTATGAAGACCTCTCGGCGCTGGAGATCGACCGCTTCGAGTACCAACTACTGGGTGAAGAACCATGCGGCGAACTCAATTGCTGGCGTGTTGAGCGCAGGCCGTTGGATGAGTACTCCGGATATTCGCGCCATGAAGTCCTGCTGGATCAGCAGGCACTACGCCTGCAGAAAATCGATTACTACAATCGCCGCGGTGAGCTCGCGAAGACTGCCGACATGAGCGACTACCAGCTATTCGACAACGGTCAGTGGCGTGCGGGCCGAATGTTCATGAGTAATCACCTTTCCGGCAAAAGCACGGAGCTGATCTGGCGCGACTTTCAGTTCAATCAGGCATTGATTGCAGAACGCGATTTCACGACAAACGCACTGAAGCGCGCCCGCTGATATGTGGCTCCGACAAACGCTGGCGTTTGCCGTTGTCGTTCTGCTGCAGGCGGCTGCGCTATCGAGTAGCGCTCAGCAGATAGAGTCTGGAGCACACGATGGCGAGGCGATCGCCGTTGTTTTTGGAAGCTTCAGCTCGCAGGACAACGCAGCTCGCTGGGCGGCAGACGTTGCTCGCCAGCTATCGACAGATGTCGGTGTTGAACGGATCGAAAACGGGCTGTACCGCGTCAAAACAGCGCCGCTGGATGTTACGAGTGCGAACCGGCTGCTTAGGCTCGCGCGCGAGCGCGGGCTGGACGCGTGGCGTCTGCGACCCAAATCTAGCGCAGTGGTTGCGGGTGAGGCGGTCAGCGATCCCGCGGCCATACCTCAAGAGGTAGTTGAGCCGGTTCCATCACAGCTGTCAGCCGATGCCAAAACAGAGCCAGAGCGTGACGTTGTTCCAGCCCTCGAGTCACCCTCATCCTCATCCACGCCGCAGCATCATTCACCGCCGCGGGCGCTGCCGCAGGCGCCGCAACAGCGCTCATCAACGCCGGCTGACAAGCGGGCTTCGCGCCCGGCTCCTTTGCCTGCTCCGTTGAGCGTTGAGTGGCACAGTGAGATCGGTGCGGAAAATCGGGTATTCGCTCGTACTGGGGCCTCTGGTCAGGACCGTTGGGCACCATCGCTCAGTCTCGAAGCTTCCTTGTTCGTCGCAAGCGGAGATGAGCGTTGGAGCTTCACAGCCACGCCTCACCTGCGACTCGATGCGCAGGATGGCCGGCGCAACCGCTTCGATTTGCGTGAGTTTTACGTCTCTCGAGTGGGCGGTCGCTGGGAGGCGCACTTAGGTGCCAAACAGGTGTTCTGGGGCGTGACGGAGTTCAGTCACTTGGTCGATGTCATCAACCAGACAGATTTGGTTGAGAACATCGATGGCGAAGACAAACTCGGCCAGCCGATGCTCGCAATTTCGCGAGTTACTGACTGGGGCATTGTCGATCTGTACGCGCTACTGGGTGCTCGGGAGAGGACCTTTCCTGGCGCAGAAGGGCGCCTACGGACTATCGCCCCGGTGGCGACGGGGCACGCACGGTTCGATTCCGGTGCTGGCCGCGAGCGGGTGGATACGGCGATCCGCTGGACGCACTTCATGGGCCCGGCAGAAGTGGGGCTCTATCATTTCAGCGGCACCTCGCGGGAGCCGATTCTCGAACCGGTGCTAAGCGCTGGCGAATGGCAACTCATACCGCGCTATACAACCATCGATCAAACAGGGATTGATGCGCAGTACCTGTTTGGCGATACCGCACTCAAACTCGAGGCAATCCGTCGTAGTGGCTTCGGAGACACTTACGTAGCGGCGAATGTCGGGGTTGAGCACACGCTGGTGGGAGCCTTCGGTGGCCGATCCGATCTCGGCCTGGTGCTCGAGTACCTATGGGATGAGCGGGGTGACGAGGCGTTTAATACCGTCTTTGAGCGAGATATCGCGATTGGCAGTCGCTGGCAGTTCAATGATGCGGCAGACACGCATGCCTTGTTTGGCATCATTTGGGACCCTTCCACCGATGAGTCTCAGTATTCGCTTGAGGCAGGTCGGCGTCTGGGTGATCTGTGGTCGCTGAATCTCGAGGCACGTGTCTTCTCGGGAGATGATCCGGATTCCACTGACGTGCTGGCAACACTGCTCGATTCAGATCGCAAGCTCTCCTCGGTCACGCAGGATGACTATCTTCAGCTCGAAGTCGTGCGCTACTTCTGACTCTTCGTCATACTCCGCCGCTATGGGGAATGACAACGATAAGACTCTGCGCCATCCGGCTGCACAAAACGCTCTCGATCTGCTGGATTCCGCCCGCTGCGTCGTGGATCGAGAAGAGCTCGGTCGAGCGCTGGATCAGCTGGCGATCCGGCTGACCTGCGATCTGATTGATGACAACCCGCTGTTGGTTAACGTACTCAACGGGGGTGCAGCCTTAACTGGTGCGCTGCTGACTCGGTTGAAGTTTCCGCTGGAGGTGGCTGCCATTCGAGTATCCCGTTATCGCGCCGAGCGAAGCGGTGGCGTGCTGCATTGGCATGACGACGGTGATCTGGACGAGATGCGGGTTGCGGGCCGAACGATTGTGCTCGTCGATGATGTGTTGGATGAAGGCCACACACTCGCCGCGCTCGTGCGCTGGTTCGAAGGCCTGGGCGCGCAGCGAGTGTTGTCGGCTGTTACGGTGCGCAAGGATGTCAGTCCCCAGGCTGCCCAGGCGGACTACATAGCGATCGAAGCGCCGGATGAATTCCTCATAGGCTTCGGCATGGATGTCGCTGGCTACTGGCGTAACCTCGACGCCATCTACGCACTGCCGCCGTTAGAAGAAGCTGAGGAAGCGCCCGTGGCGGCTAATGAACAGCCCGCGGCTGATCAAGAGCCTGCGGCGGCTAATGAACAGCCTTCGGCTGATAAAGAGCCCGCGGCGAATAAAGAAAGCGCGGCTGATAAAGAAACCGCGGCGAAACGAGACGAGCCACCAGCAGGCGCAACAAAGCCATGACACTCGCGGTGATCGGAGGCTCTGGCCTCGCCGTTCAAGCCCCCGCGGGAGAACCGATGGATACGCCTTACGGGCGAGCGTCCTGCGCCCTTGGTGAGGCCCGCTTCGGTTCGAACACCGCGTTAGTACTCGCGCGTCACGGGCTGCAACACGAATTTCCGCCGCACCGGGTGAACTACCGGGCGAACATCGCTGCGCTGAAGAGCGCGGGTGTAAGTCGCATCATCGCCACCTACGCGGTGGGCGGAGTGACGCCGGATCTCGGAGTCGCGGACCTTGTGATACCAGATCAGATCATCGACTACACGCACGGTCGCGAGCACACGTTCTTCGATGAGTTCGCGGACGAGCCGGTGCATATCGACTTCACTCAACCCTTCGACGCCAAGCTGCGGCAAAGCCTGTTGGAAGCGGCGCAACGGGCAGGGCAGAGCACTACAGATCATGGCGTTTACGCCTGCACGCAGGGGCCGAGATTGGAGTCCGCCGCCGAGGTGGTTCGTCTCGCGAGAGACGGCGCGACAATAGTCGGCATGACCGCCATGCCGGAAGCAGCGCTTGCCAGAGAGGCGGGCATCGCATACGCGGGCATCGCGGTTGTGGTCAACCCAGCCGCAGGCGCGGACGGCGGTGATCACATCGACGAGTCCGCTTTGTGGCAGTCGATTGCGGACGCCAGCCGTCGATTCTCAGAGGTGTTGTCCTGCCTGGACTAGGCACCAGCATTGCAGGGCCTTAACAGCGATCAACGAGAGCGTTGTCGCCAGGCCGTTGTCAGAGAGTCGGGGAAACTGATCTCCTGAATTCGCAGCAGCACACCAAAGCGAGGATGATCGAGGTAGTGCAGTTCTTCGCTGCGCACTCGTCTGCTCTCTTGCAGGCGCATCACGCCGCTAACGAGTTGGGTGGCTGTTTGGGCAATATCGGCTGGCGCCGGCTGCGCCTGCAATTCATCCCCTGGCGAGACTTCTGTCTGAGCTGTGTTATCGACGATGACGGCGCTGCCTGTTACCGGAAAATTCAGGTCAGCGCTTACGTGCAGAAAGCGATTCACGGTTACAGAGAGCGTGCCGAATAGTGAGCCGCTCGGTTCGACAAGCATGACTGGATACGGGGTTTCGCGGCCCGGGACGTCCTGCCGCCAGGCGCCGTGGAAGAGGATCGATGCGCCTAGCCTGCGCTCGATATCGCGGCGGTGGCTGGTCATCGTCAGGGCGTCGTCGCGCAACCAGATCGGGCCTTGCAGCGACAGCTGCGTTTCAAAGTCATCGAGTTCCTGGCGCCAACCGCCGTCATCGACGGGTGACAGTGCTGTGCTGTCATCTTCCAAAACGTCATCGCTCGCCAGCAGCGTCAGTGTGTCTCGTTCGCGGTATGCATCGGGGTCTAACACGGCGCCATCAGCGCTAGCGTGCCGAATGAGGTGCATGTTCTGCGGCCACTGCCAGTCGGCCTCGCTGAGGAGCGGCTCGCCGCCGTGGGTGAGGCCCACGCGGCTGCGTTCAAAAACGATAACTTCCGTGACAAACCAGCGGCCCTTCATCTCATCGTGTAGGTCTGCTCTCGCTTGTTGCGATAGTGAGCAAATCGATGCCACGACCAGCGTCTGGGTAACGACAGCAGCAATGCGCGCTACAGTGTTCATGCCTGGGCTCTCCGCTTTCCGGATTTCGGTGTGGACGTTTGTGATGGCGCTGTCAGCTCGCTGAGAAGTGAGTCTGCCAGGGCTGCGCGATCGTCGAATTCTGGCAGCGGCGCGCGCACACGAATCGCATTCGGGCCGTCGAAGCTCAGCACCTTTGGCTGCGCCTGGACGAGCGCGATGATGCTGCCAGGGTCGACGTTCGGCGGGTTGCTGAACTCGACCTTGCCACCCGTCGCGCCGAGATCCAGTTTGCAGATGCCCAGTGCACTGGCTCGCAGCTTCAGTCGTGCGGTGACGAACAGCCGCTTGGCAGGCGCGGGCAGCGCGCCGAATCGGTCGATCATCTCTACCTGCAGATCATCGAGTTGCTCGGCGCTCTCACTCGATGCGATCCGCTTATAAAAAATCAGCCGGGTGTGAACGTCTGGCAGATAGTCATCCGGTATCAGGGTTGCGCGATGCAGGTTGACCTCGCGATTGGTCTCCAAAGGCTCCGCGAGCTCTGGCGACTTGCCTGAGCGAAGCGCTTCAACCGCCCGATCCAGCATTCTCATATACAGCGAAAAACCAATGCTCTCGATTTGCCCTGACTGCTCGTCACCGAGGATCTCGCCAGCACCTCGAATTTCCAGATCGTGGGTGGCGAGCGTGAAGCCAACGCCCAACTCGCCAGCCGCTTCGATGGCCTCCAGACGTTTTTCGGCATCTTTGGTCATGGCGCCGCCTTCCGGCGTTAGCAGGTATGCGTAAGCCTGCCTTGATGAGCGGCCAACCCGGCCTCTGAGCTGATGCAGCTGAGCCAGGCCGAATTTGTCGGCGCGCTCAATAATGATCGTGTTGGCGTTGGGTATATCGATGCCCGTTTCGATAATGGTGGTGCACAGAAGAATGTGAGTGCGGCGATGATAAAAGTCATTCATCACGGCTTCGAGCTGGTGCGTTGGCATTTGCCCGTGACCGACACCGATGCTCGCGTCCGGAAACAGCTCCGCCAGCTCGAGGCGAGCGCTTTCGATGCTCTTCACCTCGTTATAGACATAAAACACCTGGCCGCCGCGCATGATTTCGCGGCTGATTGCTTCGCGAATGATCGAGCGCTGGCGGCTGTGGATGAACGTCTTGATCGCGAGCCGCTTAGCCGGCGGGGTCGCAATGATCGACAGTTCCCGCACGCCGCTCATGGACATGGAGAGCGTCCTGGGAATGGGTGTGGCAGTTAGCGTTAGCACATCTATCTCTGCGCGCAGCGCCTTCAGCGCCTCCTTCTGTCGCACCCCGAACCGATGCTCCTCGTCGATGATCGCCAGGCCAAGGTCTGCGAACTTGACGTCTCGCGACAGCAACATATGGGTACCGATGACGATGTCGACCTTGCCTTCCGCCAGACGCTGTTTGACGGCGTCGACGTCCGCATTGCTGCGAACCCGGCTGATCACTTCGATATGCACGCCCCAACTGGCGAACCGGTCAGCGAAGGTGTCGCCGTGTTGCTGGGCGAGGAGTGTGGTCGGCACGAGTACCGCTACCTGTTTGCCGCTGCTGACAGCAGCGAAAGCCGCGCGCATCGCAACCTCCGTCTTGCCGAAGCCGACATCGCCGCAGATAAGGCGGTCGGTGGCGACCGGATTCGCCAGGTCATCCAGAGCGGCGTCGATTGCCTCGGCTTGATCGTCCGTAAGCTCGAAGGGAAATTGTTCCGAGAAGCGGGCGTAGTCGTCCGGATCGGGCTTGAGCACAGCAGAGCGCTGGAGTTCACGTCGGGCGTAGGTATCGAGTAGCTCAGCGGCGACGTCGTGGATCTTTTCGCGAGCTTTGCGTTTCGCTTTCTCCCATTGATCAGAGCCCAGCCGATGTAGAGGCGCTGCCTCATCATCCATGCCAGCGTAACGGCTGATCAGGTGCAGCGCGCTGACAGGGACGTAGAGTTTGGCTTCCTCAGCGTATTCGAGTTCCAGAAACTCGTGCTCTTCACCGTCGATGTCGAGTGTCATCAAGCCCCGGTAGCGACCGATACCGTGTTCGATGTGAACGACCGGCGCACCAGCGGCGAGTTCAGTGAGATTCTTGATGATCTGGTCAGGATCAATGGCACGGACGCCGCGGCTGCGTTGCTCCGGTGTGCGCCTGCCGAATAGTTCGGCCTCCGTAACGACAATGGCATCGGCGTGTTCGAAACCGCGATCAACCGGAGCGACCGCAAGCGCGGACATGCCCTGGGCCGGTTGCCACTGGCTGAAGCCTTCGATGAGAGCCGGGTTGATGTTCGCGCGCAGCAGAAAGTCGATAAGCACTTCGCGACGGCCCGCGGTCTCGGCAATGAACAGGCACGGCTGATGAGTCTCGTCCAGATACCGTTTCAGCTTGCCTGCCGGTTCGCTGTGGCGGGGGTCGGCGGCTATGTCAGGCAGGGTCTTCGCGCCGAATTCGGCTGCATGTTTGTCATCGCCCTCCAGGCGAACCCTGGCCAATCGATTCAGCTCTCTGCCCAGTTCCTCACGATCGAGGTACAGCTCCCGTGGCATGCAGATCGGCCGCTCCAGATCGTGACCCATGGCTTCATGGCGGGCGGTAAGGTCAGCTTCGAAGTCCGTTGCTGCTCGCTCGAAGTCGGCACCCTCGATAATGAGAGTGTTGTCCGACAGATAATCAAACAGGGTGCCAAGCTGGTCGAAGAAGAGTGGCAGGTAATACTCGATGCCGGATGGCGTGATGTGATTTGACACATCCTGGTAGATGGAGCACTTGCGAACGTCGACATTGAAGCGGTGATGCCAGCGATCCCGAAAGCCGCGGATCGCCTCGTCAGAGAAGGGGAACTCACGCGCCGGTAGCAGCTTCAACGTTTGTACCGATTCGCTCGTTCGTTGAGTCTCCGGGTCGAACAGGCGCAGGCTCTCGATCTCGTCGTCGAATAGATCGATCCGCACCGGCAGATCGCTGCCCATCGGAAACACGTCCATCAGTGATCCCCGGATGGCGTATTCACCCCGTTCGGTCACGGTATCGACGTTCTGGTAGCCCGCATTGTCCAGTGCTTTGCGCTGGCGATCGATATCGAAGCGTTCGCCGACCGTTAAATCGAAGCTCTGACCCTCGACAAAACCGCGCGGTACAAGTCGCTGCAGCGCCGTCCGCAGTGGCACCACCAAAATGCCCCGATCGAGCGTTGGAATGGCGAGTAACGTGGCCAGCCGCTCGCTTATGACGCGCTCGTCCGGCGAGAACAGATCGAACGGCAGGGTCTCCCAATCAGGCAGGGTCAGGACGGGCAATTGCGGATCAGCATAGAAGCGAAGCTCATCCGCGAAGTCCCGCGCCTCAGAAGGACGCGCCGCAATGACGACAGTCAAACCGTCGCGCTCGGCTGCGCGTGCGATCGTGATTGCTGCGCTGGAGCCGGGAAGGCCGCGCCAACTGGCTCGCTGACCCGGGCCAGGTAATTCAGGGGTTGTCCAGGCAAGCATGTCGGCGGGTTCACTCAGCCTTGATTCGGGGAGGGGATCGAGGCTGCGCATTGTACTGCAAAGCCTGGCACCACCTGCAGCAATGGCGTAAAGTTTTGCGGTTTTGTGTGTGGCCACTTACGGGTTGCGGCGCGGTGCCAGGTAGTTTTCGCCTCAGCACTGGTGTCATCCAGACAGTGAGCAGTGCGCAGATTTCGCTGGCTGGTCTGGCAGAATCTGAAAACGCTTTGGCGATTAACTATTTTGCTATCGCCGTACAAACCCGTATCACTGGGGAGGAGAAGTCTAGTGAGCGCTAATTCCGCGGATCGCGGTGCGACTGGAGTTGAAGTGGTGGACCCGTCTGAGGGCATGCCGCCAACGAACATTCACGACCCGACCTATTTTCACAAGGTGGTTGATTGTCAGTATGCGTGTCCGGCTCACACACCCGTCCCGGATTACATTCGCCTGATCGCCCAGGAGCGTTACACCGACGCCTACATGCTGAACTGGGACTCGAACGTGTTCCCGGGCATCCTCGGCCGCACCTGTGACCGCCCTTGCGAACCCGCTTGTCGGAGAGTGCGCACGGAGGAGAAGCCCGTTGCCATCTGTCGACTCAAGCGGGTTGCGGCGGACCATAAAGGTGACATCAGTGCTTACATGCCGCATGTGCCTACCGAGAAGAACGGCAAGCGGGTGGCTTTGCTGGGTGCAGGGCCTGCATCGCTGGCTGTAGCGCGTGATTTGCTGCCCTTTGGCTACGAGGTTCACCTGTTTGAAAAGGATCCGGCTGGTGGCGGCATGATGCGCACCCAGATCCCATCGTTCCGGCTGCCCGCAGATGTTCTCGAGGAAGAGGTAGACCAGATTCTGGATATGGGCGTGCAGACGCACTTCAATCATGAAGTCACGTCGATGAAGTCAATGCTCGACAAAAACTTCGATGCCTACTTCATTGGCACCGGTGCACCACGTGGCCGCGATCTGGACCTGCCGGGGCGCGACAGCGTCGATGCACACGTCTCCATTGGCATCGACTGGTTGGCATCGGTTGCCTTTGGCCACACCACGTCCATCAGCGGGAAAGTGATTGTGATGGGCGGCGGTAACACTGCCATGGACTGTTGCCGCACAGCGCTACGCCTTGGTGCGGAATCTGTGCATGTGGTGGTGCGTTCGGCCTTCGAAGTGATGAAAGCGTCGGATTGGGAGAAAGAAGACGCCCAAAGCGAAGGCATCCCGATCATCAACAACCGACCGCCGAAAGAGTTCGTGCACGAAGATGGCAAGCTCAAAGGCATCGTCTTTGAGTGTGTTACTCCAGTAAAGGGTGACGACGGACGATTGCGTTATGAGCCAAGTGGCGAAGACGACGTGTTCATGGATTGCGATCACGTTCTGATGGCAATCGGCCAGGAAAACCACTGCCCCTGGATCGAGCGCGATATCGGCATCGAGTTCGACAAGTGGGATTGTCCAGTGCTCGATGAGGTCACATTCCAGTCAACGAACGAGAAGATTTTCTTTGGCGGAGACTCGGCTTTCGGCCCCGAGAACATCATCTGGGCCTCAGCCCATGCGCATCAGGCGGCGATCTCAATGCATCTGTTCATGAGTGGCAAGGATCTGAAAGCTGACCGGCCGCCGGAAGGCGTCAACCTGATCAGCCAGAAAATGGGTGTTCATGAGTGGAGCTACGATTCGGAACATGATCCGGCGCAGCGCTACCTCGTGCCGCATGCAGACAAGAAAACCGCGTTGTCCAACATCAAGGTTGAAGTAGAACTCGGTTTCGACCGAGCGCTCGGGCTGAAGGAAGCCCAGCGTTGTCTCAACTGCGACGTGCAGACGGTCTTTGAAGAAAAGCTCTGCATCGAATGTGATGCGTGTGTGGACATCTGTCCGATGGATTGCATCACGTTTACGGCGAATGCTCCGGAGGAGCAGCTGCGCACGCAACTGACCGCGCCGGCGGAGGATCTTGAGCAGGATCTGTACGTATCGAAGACGCTGCCCACGAACCGGGTGATGGTTAAGGACGAAGACGTCTGCCTGCACTGCGGTCTGTGCGCCGAGCGCTGTCCCACCAATGCCTGGGACATGCAGAAATCCGTGTTGCACATTCCGATGCTGGGGTCCTACGCGCAATGAGTTCTGATACACCACAAGTACGCTACAACGACTGCGTTATCCGCTTCGCCAATGTCAACGGCTCGGGTTCAGCCAGCGCCAATGGCATGTTCGCCAAGGCGCTTTTTCGCATGGGCATTCCGGTGGCGACTCGCAACATCTTCCCGTCCAACATTCAGGGGCTGCCGACCTGGTTCGAGGTGCGCGTCAGCGATGCGAACTATCTGGGGCGGCGCGAAGGCGTGGATCTCATGGTGGCGATGAACGCCGAAACGTACACCGAGGATGTTGCCTCTGTCGTGCCGGGCGGTTATCTCCTATACGACTCGTCGAAGCCGCTCGCGGCGCATTTGAAGCGCGACGATATTCACGAGATCGGCGTGCCACTGGCGCAGCTCGTACTGCCCGAGTTCAGTGACCCCAAGCAGCGCAGCCTGTTCAAGAACATCGTTTATCTGGGCGTGCTGTCGGCACTTCTCGAGATCGATTTCGATACGATCACTGGCATGGTTTCCGCCCAGTACAAGGGCAAAGATCATCTGATCCAGCCCAACATCAATGCGTTGGAACTGGGCCGGGGTTACGCCCAGACCTACCTCGGTGGTCCGCTGCCGTTTCGCGTTCGCTTCAGCGATGGAGTCGGCGATCGCATTATGGTCGATGGCAATACCGCCGCCGGCCTGGGTGCAATCTATGGCGGCGCATCCGTCTGCGCCTGGTATCCGATCACGCCGTCAACCTCGGTTGCGGAGGCGTTTGAGAAGTATGCCAACCAACTGCGGATGGATGGCGATCAGCGCAAGTTCGCAATTATTCAGGCGGAAGACGAACTCTCCGCCATTGGCATCGTGATTGGCGCCGCATGGAACGGCGCACGCTCGTTCACAGCAACTTCCGGCCCGGGCGTGTCACTGATGGGTGAATTTCTGGGGCTCGCCTACTTCGCGGAAATTCCCGCCGTGCTGTGGGACATCCAGAGAGCAGGGCCGTCCACCGGCATGCCGACCCGAACGCAGCAGAGCGATGTGCTCTCCGCAGCGTACGCATCGCATGGCGATACCAAGCATGTCGTCCTGTTTCCCGCCACGCCAAAAGAGTGTTTTGAATTCGGCGCAACATCGCTGGACCTGGCTGACCGACTACAGACGCCGATTCTCGTGCTGTCGGATCTCGAACTCGGCATGAACGACAATCTGAGTGAGCCGTTCGAGTGGGACGATTCGCGCCGCTACGATCGCGGCAAGGTGCTAACCGCAGAACAGCTGGATGAAGTCGAACGCTTCGGTCGATATGTCGATTTGGATGGTGACGGCATCGGCACCAGAACCTACCCCGGCACGCATCCCGACAAGGGTGCGTTTTTTACCCGTGGCACCTCGCGTGATGAATACGCGGTGTATACGGAATCACCGGAGGAATACCACGCCAATATGCAGCGTCTGGAGCGGAAGTGGGAAACCGCCGCGAAGATTGTGCCGAAGCCGGAGATCACCAATCACGGCCGTAAGGTTGGCGCGATTTTCTACGGCACGACCGCGCTGCCAATGCAGGAGGCGCTCGATCAGCTGGCGGAGCAGGGCATTGAAGTGGATACCATGCGTCTTCGAGCATTTCCTTTCAGCGAAGAGGTGTTCTCGTTCATCGAGGAGCATGAAGAAGTGTTCGTCATAGAGCAGAACCGGGATTCGCAAATGCGTTCGCTGCTTGTCAACGAAGGCGAGATCGACCCCGCCAAGCTGGTACCTGTTACCTACTATGCGGGCCTGTCCATTTCGGCCGACTTTATTCGCGACTCCATTGCGGACCACTACAGCGCCACGAAGCGAGCGCAACTGACGGAGGTGACACGATGACGTTTGTCGCAAAGCCAAAGGCACACCATCCGAAGCTGCCGAAAAACGAACTCGGACTCACCCGACGTGACTACGAGGGTAGCGTGTCTACTCTGTGCGCAGGCTGTGGCCATGACTCGGTCAGCGCCGCCATCGTGCAGGCGTGCGCGGAGTTATCCATTCCGCCGCATATGTTTGCCAAAGTCTCCGGCATCGGATGCTCCTCGAAAACGCCGAGTTACTTTCTCGGCAACTCCCACGGCTTTAACTCGGTGCATGGGCGCATGCCCTCCGTCGCAACGGGTGCAAAGCTTGCGAATCGGGAGTTGTATTGCATCGGTGTGTCGGGTGACGGCGATACCGCATCGATCGGTATGGGGCAGTTCGCACACATCGTTCGCCGCCGCATAAATATGCTGTATGTCGTTGATAACAATGGAACATACGGCCTGACCAAGGGCCAGTTTTCTGCGACGAACGATCTCGGCTCGACCAGCAAGAAAGGCCTTCCCAACCTCTACGAGCCGATTGATCTGGTCAGCATGGCGCTGCAACTCGGCGCAAGCTTTGTCGCGCGTAGCTTCAGTGGCGATAAGCGGCAGCTGGTGCCGCTGTTAAAAGCGGGCCTGATGCACGAAGGCTTTGCCTTCATCGACGTCATCAGCCCCTGCGTTGCGTTTAACAATCACAGCGGTTCCACCAAGAGTTACGAGTACGTTCGCGGTCACTCGGAAAGCATGATCGCGTCGGACTTTGTACCGCCTGGCGAAGAAATCACCGCGGACTACGAGCCGGGCACGACTGAGACTGTCCAGATGCCTGACGGTTCGAAGCTGCATTTGAACAAGTTGGATGCAGACTACGATCCGCATGACCGTGTGGCCGCGCTGGCGCACGTTCAGCAACGGGCAGCCGCCGGCGAAATCGTCACGGGACTGCTTTACGTGGATCCGGACGCAACGGATACCCACGAGATCCTCAATACGATCGACACGCCCCTCAATCAATTGAACGAGGCCGAGCTGTGCCCGGGCTCAGACAAGCTGCACTCGATTAACGAGTCATTTCGCTAGGTGGTCCTCGCTAGCCGATCTTACGATCGGCGAGATTCGTGGGTATCCAGCGGCGAAGTGGCGTTCGTGCGCGATTTGTTGATAGGCAAGATTGAGAGGCAAGAGTGAACGCGCCGCGGGTCGGGTATTGACCACCTCACATTCCCGACTTTCTCACAACCTGCTAACAAGGTCTGTGAGGCAGTTGGTTGCGTGTAGGCTGGATGTGCCGATAATACGCGGCGTTCGAGGTGCGCTTGCCTGCCTGTTGGCATTCAGGCCCGCTTAACAACCTTCTTTCACATCAAGGAACTGCTGTGGCACTACCAAGTTTGGACGACTATTTCCCCGATTGGAAAGAGCGCGAAGCGCTGGCTGAGGCCATGATTCCTATCATTGGCCAACTCTACCGCAAGAACGTCGTCTGCTATTGCTACGGCCGGGCGCTGCACAATTGCAGTGTCACCCAGATCATGAAGATCCATCGCTACGTACGCCAGGTAGCGAAGAATGAGTTGTCTGAATTCGAAAGTTTCCCGGTGCTCGAAGCCGTATCCAAACTGGACCTTGGTCCCTGTCACCTGGATATCGGCAAGCTGGCAACTGGTCTCATGGATGCTGCCGAAGCCGAATCCATCTCCGCTACCGACTACGTTAAGAGAGAGTGCGCGGAGGTTATCGGCCGGCACGTACCGCCGGTCGATCAGCCCCAGGATGTGGTGCTTTACGGCTTCGGCCGTATTGGCCGGTTGCTCGCAAGGCTTCTTATTGAGAAAACCGGAGGCGGCACCCAGCTGCGTGTGCGCGCCATTGTCGTGCGCAAGGGCGCCGGTGACGATGACCTGGCGAAACGTGCCAGCTTGCTTCGTCGAGACTCGGTGCACGGCAGCTTCCAGGGCACCATTCGGGTTGATGAAGAGAACTCCTGCATCATCGCCAATGGCGTTGTGATCAAAGTCATCTACGCCGGCAGCCCTGCTGAGATTGACTACACCGAATATGGCATCGACAACGCGATCATCATCGATAACACCGGTGCCTGGCGCGATCGCGACGGACTGAGTGAGCACCTGAAGGCCAAAGGCGCCGCCAAAGTCATACTGACAGCGCCCGGTAAAGGCGACGTTCCCAACTTCGTATCCGGTGTCAATTCGGCAGGCCTTGCCGACGTTGACGACCAGGTGATTGCCGCCGCCTCATGTACGACCAACGCCATCGTGCCAGTTCTCAAAGTCATCAATGACGAGTTCGGCATCAAGCATGGCCACATGGAGACCGTGCACTCTTATACCAACGATCAGAACCTGATCGACAACTACCACAAGAAGAATCGTCGTGGTCGTGGTGCGCCGCTGAACATGGTCATCACCGAGACCGGTGCTACATCGGCAGTCGCCAAGCTCATGCCGGAACTGTCCGGAAAGCTCACGGGTAATGCGATCCGTGTGCCTACGCCGAATGTGTCTTTGGCGATCCTGAATCTGACGTTGGACAAAGCGGTGGATCGGGAGGGGCTGAACGAGTTTCTGCGCAACGCATCGCTGCACTCCCGCCTGCAACGGCAAATTGACTTCAACAGCTCGCCCGACGTGGTGTCGAGCGATGTGGTGGGCAACCGCCATGCGTGTCTCGTTGATGGCCAGGCAACCATCGCCTCGGACAACAGCGTCGTACTCTATGTCTGGTATGACAACGAGTTCGGCTACGCGTGCCAGGTGGTTCGTTTGACCCAGAAGTGGGCCGGCATCAAATACCCCTTGATACCCAAAGATGTTGAAGGAATTGGGTTCTAGAGTAGCGTTCCTGAGCTTGCGTCCGGGGTTTGAATCTGACTCTTTACCCGCTGCTCGACCGGCGGAGTCATCCGCCGGCGGGGCTGGCCGTCCTTGGCCAGCCGTGTCCGCGACGCTCCCTGGGGTGCCGGCGTCCGTGCCGGCGCACGCTGAAAGGCTACCCGGTTGTTTTGGTATGCCGTATCCCACCGTCTTCGCGAGAAGAAGCGTAGCTTCGACGCGTCGATTTACCCGTCTCGGAGCCCCTCTCTCACGACCGCCGAATCCGTTCGGCGGCGGCAACGGCCTTCCATGGCCGTCGATACTCACGACGCTCCCTGGGGTGCCGGCCTCCGTGCCGGCGCACGTTGAATGGCTACCCGGTTGTTTTGGTATGCCGTATCCCACCGTCGATGCTAGAAGAAGCTATGCCGTATCCCACGGTCTTCGCGAGAAGAAGCGTAGCTTCGACGCGGCGATCTCCGTGCCCTCGGTAGATCATCACCTCACACCATGCTTCGCATTTGGCTTCGCCTTCAGCACTCAATCACTCAATCTCAAACTCTTTCCCAAAACCGCTGACAGCGGTTGGTTTTTGACACCCACGACCTCTATAATTTGCGCGGCCTGAAAAGCGTGCCCCAGCGGGGGGCTTTTTTGCCGTTGAGGCTGCTGAAGAGGTGCTCCCAGACCCGACTTACTATCCGAATTGGCATTGTCGATCGACGGCGATCGCCTGCGCTATTGGCGGCTCGGCCTTGCAACAGCGGAACCGAAACCCAGGACAAGAGACAGATCAAGGCTACATCACGACATTCTGCCTTCATGCCTCGCTCACATTGACGGCTCGGCTCTCTCATCCGCTCGATCGCAGCAGACGTTGCTCGAGATCTGGGGGTAAAACGGGGCAGGTGATCGATAACCGACATTTGTCAGGCGTTCGAAGCAATGATGTCTAGACTTATATAGCAGCACAGCAGCTGCAGACGTGCCCGACACTGTCAGGATAACGACGACACTATGATCAAAATCAAACAGGGCCTCGATTTGCCGATCGGGGGAATGCCTTCCCAGAGCATCGAAGATGCAAAGCCGGTAGCGTCGGTCGCGATTCTGGGCGAAGACTACATCGGCATGAAGCCGACCATGGCGGTCACGGAAGGTGACAAGGTCAAGCTTGGTCAGGAGTTGTTTGCCTGCAAGAAAACTCCGGGACTGATCTACACCGCGCCGGCTAGTGGCACGGTGTCGGCGGTGAATCGTGGAGCGAAGCGAGCGCTTCTGTCGGTTGTGATCGATGTCGACCACGATTCGGATGAGGCGGTTGAATTTGCGAGCTACTCTGAGGACCAGGTTCGAGCGCTCGAACGTCAACCTGTCGTCGATAACCTCGTGGCGAGCGGCCTGTGGACGGCACTTCGAACGCGTCCGTTCTCCCGCGTTCCAGCGATCGATACAACACCCGCGGCTATCTTTGTCACCGCAATGGATTCATCTCCTGGTGCGCCGGATGCTTCAGTCGTGCTTAACGAGTACGCAAGTGACTTTGCGCTGGGCCTGGACATCCTCGCCAAGCTCACCGAAGGCTCGGTATTCGTTTGCCACGAGGACGGCAAATTCCTGCCCAATGGCACCGACAGCAAACTGAAAACCGAGAGCTTCTCCGGCGTGCATCCGTCCGGCCTCGCGGGAACGCATATCCATTTCCTAAGCCCGGTTGGCATTGCCAAGAGCGTCTGGACCATTGGCTATCAGGACGTCATCGCCGTTGGACGGTTGTTCGTCACCGGGCGGTTGTTCACTGAAAGGGTGGTATCCCTGTCAGGCCCAAGTGTGAGCAACCCGCGGCTGTTGCGGACACGGCTCGGTGCCTGCCTGCAACAGCTCACCAACGGCGAGTTGAGTGACGAAAGCAGCAGAGTGATTTCGGGTAGTGTTCTTGCTGGCCGCACGGCGAGCTCTCCGGTGTGCTATCTCGGCCGCTACCACTCCCAGGTTTCTGCACTGCCAGATGAGGCGGATCGTCAGCTCTTTGGCTATCTCAACCCTGGCGTGAAACAACACTCCGTGTTCCCCACCTTCTTATCGAAGTGGTTTGGCTCGAAGGAGCTGCCGTTCAGCACCAATAAAAACGGCAGTACGCGCGCAATGGTGCCGATAGGCACGTATGAATCTGTTGTGCCGATGGACATGCTTCCTACTCAGTTACTGCGAGCGTTGCTTGTTGGTGATCTGGAGACTGCGACAGCGCTCGGAGCGCTTGAGCTCGACGAAGAAGACCTTGCCCTGTGTACCTACGTATGCCCTGGCAAGTACGAATATGGTCCGGTGCTTCGCACCGTGCTGAACCAGATCGAGAAGGAGGGCTGAGGCCGTGGGACTGCGTTCCTTTATGGACGGCATTGCGCCGAACTTTGAAAAGGGTGGCAAGCTGCAGGCTTTCTATCCCGTCTATGAGGCGATTGATACGGCGCTGTATACGCCGTCATACACCACCGGCGGTGCGTCTCACGTTCGCGATCATCTGAATCTCAAGCGCATCATGATGACGGTGTGGCTGGCAGCATTCATTCCAGTACTCGTGGGCAGCTACTTCACTGGCTATTACGCCAATGGCGCGATGGCTGAGCTGGGTATGACCAGTGTCGATAACTGGCGATCCGTATTCCTCGACACGTTAACGGCCTACAACCCGGCGAGCGTCTGGGACAATGTTGTTCACGGTCTTGCCTACTTCATTCCGCTATATATCACCGTATTCGTTGCTGGAATCATTTTTGAAGCCTGGTTTGCCAGCAAGCGCGGCCATGAGATTAACGAAGGCTATTTCGTTACCAGCATTCTGTTCACGCTGACGTTGCCCGCATCAACGCCGCTGTGGATGGCTGCGGTCGGCATCATCTTTGGTGTAGTGCTCGGTAAAGAGGTATTCGGCGGGACGGGGAAAAACTTCCTGAATCCTGCGCTGACTGGCCGTGCGTTTCTGTATTTCGCCTATCCGGCCCAGATGTCCGGTGATGCGGTTTGGGTAGCGGTAGACGGTTACACCCGAGCCACGCCGCTCGGTAACGCCGCGCTCGGCGAGGACTATGGCGTCAGCTGGTTCAATGCCTTTGTCGGCAATATGCCGGGTTCGTTTGGTGAGACATCAACGCTCGCCATCCTGATTGCGGCCTGCATTCTGCTTGCCACTCGCATTGCGAGCTGGCGCGTAATGCTCGGGGTGCTTCTGGGTATGGTGGCAACAGCGGGGCTGTTCAATCTCATCGGCTCTGACGACAACCCCATGTTTGGCATGACTCCGATGTGGCACCTGGTGCTGGGCGGTTTCGCATTTGGCGCCGTATTCATGGCGACTGATCCGGTATCGGCGGCCATGACGAATCGAGGCAGACTGTTCTATGGGCTGCTGATCGGCTTCATGTGCGTGCTCATTCGAGTCGTTAACCCGGCGTTTCCGGAGGGCATGATGCTCGCCATCCTGTTCGGCAATCTGTTTGCACCGCTTATCGATCATTCGGTGGTGCAAGGAAACATAAAGAGGAGATTGGCCCGTGTCTGAAGAGCCAACGAAGGACGTCGACAGCCTGGGTAACATTTTCACCGTGGCGATCGCGGTTTGCCTGGTGTGCTCGGTACTGGTTTCTGGTGCAGCGGTCGCGTTGAAACCCCAGCAGGACGAGAACAAGGTTCTCGATCGCAAGCAGAATGTGCTGCGCGCGGCGGGCCTGCTGCCAGCTGACAGCAACACGGATAGCCAGGGTCGTGGCGTAGAGGAACTATTCGCACAGTTCGAAGTGAGGGCGGTCAATCTGGACACCGGCGAATATGTCGACAGCATCGACACCACCACGTTCGATCCGGTGCGAGCCGCAGGTGATCCCGAGCTGTCCATCGATCTTGGTGATGGGGAAGACATCGCCACCATCGGGCGGCGGGAGAACGTCTCACTGGTCTACCTGGTGGAAGGTGATTCAGGCGTCGAAACGCTCGTACTACCCATTCGAGGCTATGGTCTGTGGGGTACGTTGTTCGGCTACCTGGCGCTTGATGGTGATATGCAAACCATCGCGGGCATCGGTTTTTATTCGCATAAAGAGACGCCCGGGCTTGGCGGCGAAGTGGATAATCCCAGCTGGAAAGCGAAGTGGCCGGGCACCAAGCTGATGCGGGACGGAGAGCCAGCGCTGGCGCTGGTCAAGACGCGTTCCGCTAGTGACTCTGTCGCTGCGCAGTACGAAGTGGACGCACTGTCTGGCGCGACGTTCACCAATCGCGGTGTAGAGAATATGGTGCACTTCTGGACGGGTGACCAGGGCTTTGGCCCATACCTCGACAAACTGAGAACAGGAGCGTAGTGGTGTCCTCTCCAAAAGAAGTTCTGCTGAACCCGATTTTCAATAACAACCCGATTGCGCTGCAGGTGCTGGGCATCTGTTCAGCGCTCGCGGTCACCGTGAACATGACCACCACCTTGGTGATGTGTGCGGCGGTTATCTTCGTCACCACAATGTCGAACTTTGCGGTGTCCCTGATTCGCAACCACATACCCAATAGCATCCGCATCATTGTTCAGATGACGATCATCGCGTCACTCGTGATTGTGGTGGATCAGGTACTGCAGGCAGTCGCCTACGAGATCTCGAAAGCGCTGTCGGTATTTGTTGGCCTCATCATCACCAATTGCATCGTGATGGGGCGAGCGGAAGCGTTTGCCATGAAGAACCCACCGATACTCTCCGCAATCGATGGCTTCGGCAACGCCCTGGGTTACTCGGTGATTCTGGTTGGCGTTGCGTTCTTCCGGGAGCTGTTTGGCTCAGGTACGCTGATGGGCTTTGAGATCCTGCCCAAGGTGACCGAGGGCGGCTGGTATGCCGCGAACGGCTTTATGCTGCTGCCGCCGAGTGCATTCTTCCTGATTGGCCTGTTTATCTGGGCGATTCGTGCGTTCAAGTCGGATCAGGTTGAAGAAGCTGAGTACAAGATCGCCGATAACGTTCAGTACAAGGAAGCGCTGTAGTGGAGCATTACCTTAGTCTGTTTATCCGTGCCATCTTCATCGAGAACATGGCGCTCGCGTTCTTCCTGGGCATGTGTACGTTCATCGCGATCTCCAAGAAGATTACGACGTCGTTCGGCCTTGGTATCGCGGTGGTTGTGGTTCTCGGAATCACGACCCCGGTAAACAACCTCATATACAACTACTTCCTTCGCGAAGGTGCGCTCGCCTGGGCCGGCTTGCCTGACGTAGACCTGAGCTTCCTTGGCTTACTCGCCTACATCGGCGTGATCGCCGCCATGGTTCAGATCCTGGAGATGTTCCTCGATCGCTATGTGCCGGTGCTCTACAACGCGCTGGGTGTATTTCTCCCGCTCATCACGGTGAACTGCGCAATATTGGGTGCATCGCTATTGATGATTGAGCGCGATCTGAACTTTGCCGAAAGCACGGTATTCGGATTGGGCGCCGGCGTCGGCTGGGCACTTGCGATAACCGCGCTTGCCGGTGTTCGAGAGAAGCTCAAGTACTCCGATGTGCCAGACGGGCTGCGAGGGCTCGGCATCACGTTTATTTCCGTTGGGCTCATAGCCCTGTGCTTCATGTCGTTTGGCGGCATAGACATCTAGCCGACGATCGATAACAGGAAAGAGAGACAGTAATGATTGATACGACCATCATTCTGGGCGTGGGAATGTTCACCGCGACCGTGTTGTTTCTGGTCATGGTGATTCTGGCCGCGCGCTCCCAGTTGGTAAGCTCCGGCGATGTGACGATTGAAATCAACGACGATCCCGAGCACACCGTGGTAGTACCTGCCGGCGGCAAGCTTCTCAATACGCTGGCCAGCAAAGGCATCTTCCTCGCCAGTGCGTGTGGTGGCGGTGGCACCTGCGCTCAGTGCAAGTGTCAGGTTGAAGAGGGCGGCGGTTCCATCCTCTCCACGGAAGAAGGTCACTTCACCCGAGGTGAGATTCGCGATCACTACCGGTTGTCATGTCAGGTTGCCGTCAAGCAGGACCTGAAGATTCAGATCCCGGAAGAAGCGATTGGCGTTAAGCGCTGGGAATGTGACGTCGCGAGCAACGAGAACGTCGCAACCTTTATCAAAGAGCTGGTGCTCAAGCTACCCGAAGGCGAAGACGTCGCGTTTAAAGCCGGCGGTTACGTTCAGCTCGAGATTCCGCCCTACGAGATGGACTACAAGGAAATCAGCGTCGAAGACGAATACCAGGAGGACTGGGATCGTTTTGGCGTTTGGAATCATCGTAGCGTGGTTAAAGAAGAAACCATTCGCGCCTATTCCATGGCGAACTACCCCGATGAAAAGGGCATCCTGAAGTTCAACATTCGTATAGCGTCGCCGCCGCCCGGGATGGATGTACCGCCCGGCGCCATGTCGTCGTATGTGTTCAACCTGAAGCCCGGCGACAAGCTCACGGTTTTCGGTCCCTATGGCGATTTCTTCGTAAAGGACACGCCGGCAGAGAAGATCTGGATTGGTGGTGGTGCGGGTATGGCGCCGCTACGCAGTCAGATCATGGACGAACTGCGCCGCAACAACCGCGAAACGCCGATGAGTTTCTGGTATGGCGCACGCTCGCTGCGTGAGATGTTCTACGTTGAAGACTTTGACGAGTTATCGTCTCAGCACGAGAACTTCGAGTGGCACGTGGCGCTCTCCGATCCACTGCCGGAAGACAACTTCGAAGGCCATATCGGGTTTATTCACCAGGTGGTGCTTGAAAACTACCTCAACGACCATCCGGCGCCTGAGGATTGCGAGTACTACCTCTGCGGCCCTCCGCCGATGGTGGCTGCTGTACTGCAGATGCTAGATGATCTGGGTGTAGAGCCTGAGAATATCTTGTTGGATGATTTCGGTGGCTAGCGCGCACTGCGCGCTAGCGGCGAGCAACGAGCGGCCTGCCAGCCGCGAGTGATAAGAATGCTCGCTTGCCGAGCATTCGACGCGAGTCGAGGGGCCGGTGCTTGCCACCGGCCGAGGCAAAGCAATCTCGGAATGACGTTTCGAGTTCCCACTGCGCGCTAGCGGCGAGCAACGAGCGGCCTGCCAGCCGAAAGATTGAGCAGTTGGGACGCTTTCGCCTTTTCCGGAATACCGAAAAGGCTTTCGCTCACCCGAGGTTTGTCGCGCGACGATTTTCTCCGATCCGTTTCGCGGATCGAACAAAGATCGTCGTTGCTGCTTGCCACCGGCCGAGGCAAAGCAATCTCGGAATGACAATTCGAGTTCCCACTGCACGCTAGCGGCGAGCAACGAGCGGCCTGCCAACTGAAAGATTGAGTGGTTGGGACGCTCTCGCCATTTCCGGAATACGGAAATCGAGCGATGAATTTGCAGTTTCGCTTTGCGAAGCCGGCAAAGTTCATCGGGGCTGCCGCTCTGCCGAGGTTTATCGCGCGACGATTTTCTCCGATCCGTTTCGCGGATCAAACAAAGATCGTCGTTGCTGCTTGCCACCGGCCGAGGCAAAGCAATCTCGGAATGACGCTTCGAGTTCCCACTGCGCGCTAGCGGCGAGCAACGAGCGGCCTGCCAGCTGAAAGATTGAGCGGTTGGGACGCTCTCGCCATTTCCGGAATACGGAAATCGGGCGATGAATTTGCAGTTTCTCTTTGCGAAGCCGGCAAAGTTCATCGGTACTTTCGCTCATCCAGGGTTTATCGCGCGGCGATTTCTCCGATCCGTTACACAGATCGAACAAAGATCGTCGTTGCTGCTTGCCACCGGCCGAGGCAAAGCAATCTCGGAATGACGTTTCGAGTTCCCACTGCGCGCTAGCGGCGAGCAGATCTCTTGGGGACGCTTTCGCCTTTTCCGGAATACCGAAAAGGCTTTCGCTCACCCGATGTTTATCGCGCGACGATTTTGTCCGATCCGTTTCACGGATCGAACAAAGATCATCGTTACTGGCAAAGGTCATCGTTGGTAGCGGGCTAAGGGCGATGTTTGGGGCGCTCTCGCCATTTCCGGAATACGGAGATCGAGCGATGAATTTGCAGTTTCGCTTTGCGAAACCGGCAAAGTTCATCGGGGCTGCCGCTCTGCCGAGGTTTATCGCGCGACGATTTTGCGGCTTCGCTTTGCGAAGCACGTAAAGATCATCGTTAGTGGTCGCTCAGACTTGAGCTGACTGACAGCGCCGGAAGCGGTCAAAACTATGGTTTAAAGCTGACGTTCGAATAGCCACCGGATATACCGACTGAACGGCTCAGATCGGCCAAAAGCAGCGTTCCCTCACTGCCCCAGTGACTTAGACATGAACCTTAAACCGTGCTCGATCTTCCAGTCCTCCCAACCTCGACTGAGATAGAAGCCGTAAGCTCTAAGATCGGGATTAATGTCGGTTGTGAGCCATACCTTTTTGCAGCCTTGTGACTTAAGCCAGTGTTCGACGTTGCCTAGCAGCTCTCCACCAATGCCTCTGCCTTCGTACGCGGGCAGCATTGCCATCACTGTCAGTTCCGCTCTTTCAGAGTCTCCCATTGCGAAACCTGCTACCTCACCATCTTCTTCAAACAGCCAGCCTTTGTGGGAACCGGCGATTGCAGCTTCAATCGAATCAGGTGTGATTCCGATACTTGCGAGTTCTTCTACCGACATCGCGTTCTCCCTCGTTTGAGGGCGCACTACAAAAAGAGCAGGAATGTCATTTACGGTAATTTCTCGGATCATTCTCTGACTTTAGCAGCAGCAAGTGTCCGTTGTGGGTCGAGAACGGTTGTTTCCGCCCTTTTCCGAGAACGTCACCTTACCCTAGCCCTGTAGTTTGAAACACGAAACGTTGTTGGGTTACTTCATAGCGGACGAAAAAACGCATGAATCGTACCGCCTAGATGGGCCATAAACGTCCCTAATGTAGCCGTAACACTACTATTGGAAGGTGAACGCACACATCGACAAGGTCGATCCAAATGGCCCGTTTGATCCGGTTTCCAGCATTGATCACGCTCTTGATTTGCGCAGCGCAGACTGTGCAGGCGAATACAACAATCGAGGGTGCCGACATCACTCTGTTTGGCACCTTTGCATATGAAAGGAAGCCAGACGGCACGTTCTCGATTACACATGTTGAATCAACGACCGAGATCACTGCAGTCCTAGGTAGCGAGTTTGGGCACTACTTCGTTTTGCACGGTTCGCCAGGGGGTGCCGCCGTCGATCTGACGGTCATTCTACGCTTGCCTCTGAAGGGAAAGATGAGAAGGTCCACTCTAAAAGCTGAGATCGGCAAGAAGCACTACGCTGGGTACGTGATGGATACGCCCTCAGAAATACTGCCGGCCGGCCCGGTCATCCAGGAGGTTTGGTATGACGGGCGCCAGCTTGCTTCGAAGCAATTCCAAGTGCTTGACGGCGAGCTAGCGCCTTGCCCGGTGTTGGCAGAAGGCATCGAATGTATCGCCGATGGATTGACCGGCAACCTGGTGGCCATGCTCGGGAAGGCGACGTCCAGACCTATCTACTACAGTATGAGCAAGGAAGAACTGAAAGCTGAGTTTACAAGAGTAGTAAGCAAATCAGACTGGACGCTTGAAGGCTGGCACGAGGGACGAGAGCCAGATGGTACGCGCTATCGAGCCTCTATTTCGAAAGAAACAGAATCCATCGCAGTTTCGATTTACTCCACGCCAGATGGCTCAGTGCTCCAGCTGACTACTTTTCCAAGCAACCCTTAAGAAAAACGGTTGTGACCCTTGTGCGTCGATAACAGACTGATCGAGTGCGCTAACCCGGATGGGCGTTTTCAGGGATATTTGTGATAACCCAGACCGGATCTGACAGAGAGTGTCATAGCACACCAGAACTAGAGCTCAAATTACCGCAAAGCGGACGTAGCCGCTTCGTCGCCTAACCACCCCAACCGGACTCTCGCTGATAAGATGGTTGGATGCATTTCGAGCGAGTACATATCTTCGGCGGCGCGGGTTCAGGAAAAACGACCCTTGCTCAGCGCTATGCCAAGCAGCATCAATTTGCGCATTACGAGCTTGATGAAATCTACTATTCGAATGTACCAACCCGCTCTCGACGGGAACGTGTTGAAAGAGAGGGATTTTTATCTGACATAGTTGCGTCTGATCAATGGGTGGTAGACGGGATATTTTGGCAGCCGTGGGTAAGACCGGCCCTAGAGCGAGCCGATAAGATCATCGTGCTTGCCGTTCCTGAGTCCACTCGCCACTTACGTGTAATCAAACGCCACTTCCGCCTTCTGAAAGGAGCATCACCAAGTGATTGGCCGACGTTCTTTCCAACGTTGATCGAACTACTTAAACACAACCGAGCGTACAACTCAGGTCCACTTCGTGAAACCTTGGAATTGCTGGCAGGCTATGAGGCTAAGGTGGCAGTGTGTGAGAGCAATGACGAAGCAGCAAGGGCACTGGGGCTATGTTAAAGGTCTGTTCCTGGCCGGGAATTGCCCGTAGCAGACGCGCCTCTCGGTCCGCTTTGCTGACAACGCCTGTCAGATCGGATCTGAGCCACCACAGATATGCCACTATCTGTCAGATCTGACACCGATTGTTACCACTAGTGCGGAGACTGCCGCTCGGCATTTCAGTACGAGTTCGCGGAGCGAATTCATACAGAAAGCCGTTGCTCCCGAGGTTTATCGCGGGAGGGTTTTCTCCGATCCGTTTCACGGATCGAACAAAGATCATCGTTGCTAGCGGGCTTAGGGCGATGTTTGGGGCGCTCTCGCCATTTCCGGAATACGGAAATCGAGCGATGAATTTGCAGTTTCGCTTTGCGAAGCTGGCAAAGTCCATCGGTGCTGCCGCTCTCCTGTCATTCACCGCGCGACGATTTTGCGGCTTCGCATAGCGAAGCTGGCAAATATCGTCGTTGCTGGCAAAGTTCATCGGGGCTGCCGCTCTGCCGAGGTTTATCGCGCGACGATTTTCTCCGATCCGTTGCACGGATCGAACAAAGATCGTCGTTGCTACTTTTCCGAATCCTTGGCGAACTGCGCATAGGCCGCTGCGGTTCCCTTCGCCATCTTGTCACCGTCAAACGGGATAGACATCTCTGGCGTGAACTCCATGACGATGCGCTCGGGGGTGTCGAGAAACTGAACAAACAACTCCGGCTTCAAATTCCTGGTGAACTCATTGCCATCATCCGGGCGATTGGCCATGCCCTGGGCGAGCAGGTTGTACATCCAGTGTTTGGTTTTTTCATCATCGTGAATGACGGTGTGGCCTTTGTAAGTGACGGTTTTTCCACCACCCATATGAGTGCCTTTACTCGTCAACACAACGGATGAACGGCCGTCACGGGCTATGGCCTTAACGCGTACACGCTCTTTGGTTGCAGTCATCCAGATTTTGCCATCGACAGGCACGTAAGCGGTGATGACGCCGAGGGGGTGGCCGGCCTTGTTGGCCCAGCAGAAAACGCACTCACCGGCGCTTTTCAGTAGCTCCTGTTCGCGCTCAGGGTCCAGCCGATACTGTTTCACGTCATCGTAGTTTGTGTTCTGCGTAGTCACTGGACGTTGCTCCTCAAGTGGGTAGAACGGTGGCTCGTGCGTGACGCACACACCGCGGTTGGGATTCTCAACTGAGGCTTTGACGCTATCACCTAACTCGATCGCGGAATAGCTACTTGCCATGAATCAGAGAATTCAGCGTGCAGGAGCGACAGTTTCCAGCGGCTCCAGTGGTTCAATTTCCACCTGCCAGATACGTGCGCTTTTCACGCTGTTGTCCTTGATCTGCAGAACCTCTATTCGATAGCCCGGCAGAGGAACGCTTAACGCTGAATCCGGTATGAACTCCAGGGTTTCAAGAATGAGACCGTTGACGGTTTTCGGCCCGTCGGTTGGCAGAGCCCAGCGCAGTGCGCGGTTAACATCGCGCAGTAGAACGCTGCCGTCCATGACATGGCTGCCATCTTCCTGTGGGTACAACTCAGGCATATGCAGCTGAAGATCGGTCGTAAACTCGCCGACAATCTCCTCCAGCAGGTCCTCCAGGGTGACTAACCCCTGCAACTCTCCGTATTCGTCCACGACGAGCGCAACTCGTTTGCGTTCTTTCTGGAAGTTCAGCAACTGCCGATTCAATGGGGTTGCTTCCGGTACGTAGTAAGGCTCGTCCGTCAGCTGAAGAAGATCGGCCTTGGTGATGTTTTCTTCTTCATTCAGCCGCACCAGCCGGCGCATGTGCAACAAGCCGATGGTGTCGTTGATGTTCTGTCGAAACACAGGCATTCGAGTATGTTGGCTGGCAGAGAGTTGCTCGAATATCTCATCCAGATCATCGTCGATATCGATGCCGATGATCTCGCTGCGAGGCACCATGATGTCGTTGACGGTGACGTCCTGCAGATTGAGCAGGCTGACCATCATGTCCTGACGTCTCTGGGGTAGCTTGACGCCTTCGGAAACCACCGTTCGCAGTTCATCAATGGTCAGAGAATCACTGTCGCTGTCCTTGTGCTTGTGCAGGAACGGTCTGGCTATCGCGTTACTGACATAGTTAACGGCCACTACAAACGGATAAGCGAGCTTCAATAGCGGCAGTAGTAGTAGTGAGGAAGGAAACGCGAGACGCTCCGGCGAGTCCGCTGCGATGGTCTTGGGTGCAACCTCGGCGAAGATCAGGAATACGACCGTGAGGACGATTGGCGCTAGTGCCAGACCAAGATCGCCAAACAGCTGAATGCCGATGACAGCCGCCACGGTCGCCGCGAAATTGTTGACGAGATTGTTGCCAATGAGGATGACGCCGAGCAACCGATCCGGGCGGCTAAGCAGCCGGGACGTACGCTCCGCTCCGGCATGGCCTTGCTTCAACAGATGCCGCAAGCGATATCGGTTGATCGCCATCATGGCCGTCTCCGAACTGGAGAAGTAGGCGGATGCCAGGGTTAGTGCCGCGATCGTTGAAAACAGCATCCACAGCGGGAGCTCTGTCATGCTCACGCCAACAGCACCTCGATCACAAACTTGCTGCCAAGATAACCCACCACGAGCAGCCCGAATGCGCTGAGTGACCAGACAATTGCGGTTGTACTACGCCAACCGAGCACGTGCCGGCCAATCAATAGAGTGACGTATGCTAGCCATGCGATGGACGTAAGAATAGTGTGGTGCACGACGCGCTGATCGAACATGTTATCCAGAAACAGAAAGCCCGACAGGATTGCGATGGTCAGAACGCCGGTTCCGAGCCAGAGCATGACAAAGAGTAGCCGTTCCATCGTGATGAGTGGTGGCAGGAAGCGAATAAGCGCGATCGATCGCTTCTCTCGTATAAACCGTTCCTGCAGCCAAAGCGCGGCGCTTTGGGCGGCGGCCATGGCCAGCAGGCAATAGGCGGCAATCGAGCCAATCAGGTGGGCAATGAGGCCCGCGCTCAGATCAGTGTGCAGGTCCACCGTGGAGTTAGCGAAGGTTGCGGCCGTCAATGTACCCACCGCGAGTGGGCAGGCGATGAGAAGCAAGTTGGCAATGGGGAACCGCAGCGCTGAGACGACAATGAATGTGGTTGTAATGGAAGCAACTAAGGCGAGAATGCTGATGAGGCCCAGATCGACGCCGGCAGGCTGAAAAAGGATTTTCCAGACTGTCACGTCCTGCAATACGGTGGCGGCTATCGCCAGAACCAGGAGTTTGTTGCGCGCCACCGGCGAACGGCTGATGAAGGCCCGCAGCTGAAGTGCAAAACATGCCGTGAAGAGGGCGATGCTGAGGCTGCCGAGCAGGTGCTGTGTCATGGCGGCAGTGTCGCACAGGCGTGTGTGAAACCAAACCGGCGTTATACTGGCGTTTCAGCCATATGAAACTGCGCGAGCATCTGGCAGAAAACCAGATGCAACTGTCGGCCGGGGGCTGCCCCGCCTGGACAGTCGAGCGATAGACCAGCGGAAGACAGAATGTTTGATTCACTTAGTGATCGGTTAACTAACACGCTGCGCGGCCTGTCCGGCAAAGCGCGTCTGACCGAGGAGAATATTGCCGATACCCTGCGAGAGGTTCGGCGCGCACTACTGGAAGCGGATGTCGCGCTACCGGTGGTCAAAGACTTTGTCGACGCGGTGAGCAGGCGCGCCGTCGGGGTGACTGTGTCGTCCGCGCTCAATCCAGGCGAGGAGTTCGTCAAGATTGTTCATGCCCAGCTCGTCGAGCTGATGGGCGAAGACAACGATGAACTGAATCTCAACGCGAAGCCGCCGGTTGTCATCCTTATGGCCGGCCTTCAGGGCGCCGGTAAGACGACAACAGTGGCAAAGCTGGCGCGCTACCTGGCCGAGCGACAAAAGAAGAAAGTCAGCGTTGTCAGCGCCGATGTATATCGTCCGGCTGCGATCACACAGCTACAGACGTTGGCGGCGGAGGTTGGCGCCACGTTCATTGAAAGCTCAACCGACGAAAAACCGCTCGCGATTGCTGAACGTGCGGTTGCCACAGCGCGTACCCAGTTTGCGGATGTGCTCATTGTCGATACGGCTGGCCGGCTCGCGATAGACGACGCAATGATGGCGGAGATTCAAAGCCTGCAAGGCGCGCTTCAGCCGACAGAGACGCTGTTCGTTGTGGACGCCATGACCGGTCAGGATGCTGCCAATACCGCCAAGGCGTTTAACGATGCTCTGACTCTAACGGGTGTTGTGCTTGCCAAGACCGATGGCGATGCCCGTGGTGGTGCTGCTTTGTCAGTGCGAGCGATCACCGGTAAACCGATCAAGTTTCTCGGCGTGGGCGAGAAGGTTGATGCCCTCGAACCATTCCACTCTGACCGGATCGCATCTCGGATTCTGGGTATGGGCGACATACTCAGCCTGATCGAGGAAGCTGAGCGCAAGGTCGACAAGCAGAAAGCCCAGCGCCTAGCTAAGAAAATGTCCCGAGGCAAGAAATTTGACCTCGAGGACTTCCGCGATCAGCTACAACAAATGTCCAATATGGGGGGTGTCGGCTCACTGCTCGATAAGTTGCCGGGCATGGGTCAGCTTCCGGCTGGCGTGGCGGATCAGGTGGACGATGGCATGTTCAAGAAGATGGAAGTCATCATCTCCTCCATGACGCCGCATGAGCGTCGCTATCCCGATGTCATCAATGGCTCGCGCAAGCAGCGCATTGCACGCGGCAGCGGCACAGCGGTTCCAGATGTGAATCGGCTGCTGAAGCAGCACAAGCAGATGCAGAAGATGATGAAGAAAGTGTCCAAGAAGGGCGGCATGCAGAAAATGATGCGAGGCATGCAAGGCCTCTCCCAACAGGGTGGCAGGCCTATGCCGAGGCGCCGTTGATCAAGGTGGCGTACCGCCTAGAAACCTTGCAATAGCAATAACTTGCAGTATGATACGCCGCCTTCGGCAGTGCTGCGTCGGTGCTCTGTGGTGGGCGTTGCCTGCCGCGCTGATACAGCCAAGCCGCTACCGGTTGGGTCGCCTTAGTCGCGCGGTCGTTGCAAATGCACCGGTTAAGACACAACGAATTCCTGTAAACAACTCGAGACAGACTGTTCATGGTCACTATTCGACTGGCCCGACATGGCGCCAAGAAAGCCCCGTTCTACCACGTCACTGTTGCCGACCGCGCATCGCGTCGGGACGGGCGATTCATCGAACGCGTAGGCTTTTTCAACCCGGTTGCTCGCGGCCAGGCGGAAGAGCTCCGGCTTGATCTCGAGCGCGTGGACTATTGGGTATCCAAGGGTGCAGAACCGAGTGACCGTGTCCGCAAACTGATTGCCCAGGCGCGCGCTGCCAGCACCACCGAAGCTGCCGAAGCAGCTGAGTAGAACCCTGTGGCTGATCCCGACCTCTGGGTCGTGGTTGGCCGTCTCGGCGGTCCATTCGGTGTAAAGGGCTGGAATAAGCTCTCCTCATTCACCGACCCGCCCGACAACCTTTTCGACTACCAACCCTGGCGCTTGTCTGCCACTCGATCAGAGCCCCCGGCAGCCAGACGGCGCCGCTCGGACGCTGGCTCAACAACGGTTTCCACCCCGGATATCACCCCTCATCGCATAGAGCAGCACCGGCGTCATCAGGGTCGCTGGATTGTAAAGCTGGCTGGAATCGATGACCGGGATGCAGCTGCACTGCTAGCGGGCCGGGATATATACGCAAGCGCCAACGCTTTCGCCGCTCCGCCGAGTGATGAGTACTACTGGCGTGATCTGATCGGAATGAGCGTCATTAACGGCGAAGGTGCGCACCTGGGCGATGTCGCGAATCTGCTGGAGACGCCGCGCAACGATGTGCTGGTCGTGCAATCCAAACAAGGCCGAACGCCGGACAACGTTGATGCCGGTCAGCCAGGCGAAACCCTCATTCCATTCATCGATCAGTACGTTATTGAGGTAGACGCTGACGGGCGTGTCATCCACGTCGATTGGCAGGCGGACTGGTAGTGACGATTGATGGTGCCTCTCAGCCCCTGCGGCTAAGCGTCGTGTCGCTCTTTCCGCAGATGTTTTCCGCGTTGACCGATGAGGGGGTTATTGCTCGCGCGATCGATCGAGGCCAGGTTGAGTTTGCCTGTCACTCGCCGCGCGAGTTCGCGGACGACGAGCGGCGCACCGTCGATGACAAGGTCTACGGTGGTGGTCCGGGAATGGCATTGATGGTGCCGCCACTCGAGCGAGCGCTGGATCACATCAGACGCGGCTCAGCGAGTGATACGCATGTTGTTCTGCTGAGTCCCCAGGGGCGTGCCTTCGATCAAAGGCGTGCTCAGGAGCTATCTCAGCTATCCGACATTACATTCATTGCCGGGCGCTATGAGGGCGTTGATCAACGCTTCATTGAGCGTCAGGTCGATGAGGAGCTGTCTATCGGTGATTTTGTGCTCACTGGCGGCGAGCTTCCGGCCATGGTGGTCATCGATGCTCTGGTGCGATTGCGGGCAGGGGTCCTTGGTAACCCAGACTCGGCAGTTGCGGAGTCATTCACTGATGGCCTGCTCGATTTCCCACACTACACGCGGCCTGAGCATCTACCCCGACGAGAGTCAGCGTCGATTAGCGCCACAAGCGCTGATTCGGTGGCAGTGCCGCCGATCCTGCGCTCTGGAAATCATGAGAAAATATCGCAATGGCGGCTCGCACAATCGCTTCTGCGCACGTACAATTTGCGCCCGGAATTGCTGGTACGCCGCGGTCTGACGGCGTTTGAGGCTAGCCTCTTGAAGTCAGCCATGGGCCGCGAAGACCGCGGTTAACGAATTGAGCCATCGCCGGCTGTAATCCACAGCGAAGCTCGGCGAAGAGACGTAAGAACAGGAGCGAGACGGTGCAAAGCGACAAGATTATTCAGGAACTCGAGAACGAGCAGCTGAAAAGCGATATTCCAGCGTTCGGCCCGGGTGACACCGTTGTCGTCCAGGTACGAGTGAAAGAGGGCGATCGAGAGCGTCTGCAGGCATATGAAGGCGTTGTCATTGGCAAGCGAAATCGCGGCCTCAACTCAGCGTTTACCGTACGCAAGATCTCACACGGTGTGGGCGTTGAGCGTACCTTCCAAAGCCACAGCCCACTGATCGAATCTGTGTCGGTGAAGCGCCGTGGTGACGTTCGACAGGCCAAGCTGTACTACCTGCGTGAGCTGTCTGGCCGCGCGGCTCGAATCAAAGAAAAGGTTTAACCCAGACCTGGATGATCTGGCTGCCTCAAACGCGTCAGCCAGATCGTCAATTGACTCTGCCCTGCGCCTGCTTGGCCCGCCCCAGGGCCATCCTTCCTGAACGTTCAGAGCTCATGGTGACAACGACCGTCGGCTCGACCCTCTAAACCCCCCTCCCAGGCATACCGATCCGCGGCGACCTATGCTTTGGTGCCTCATGGCCTGTGGCCGCTGCGAGCTGGGTAGTCCTTCTGTTTACCTCTTTGCACGCGGGAGCGAACCGCTTCATGCGCTGCGTGCATACTCGCCTGGCATTAACAGCACGGTAGGAGCATGAGCCGGAGAGTAGGGGCTCGGGGTAGAAGGTTAGGAGAAAAAATTACCAGCTTGCCAGAGGCTTTCGGGGACCAGGGGAGGGGGGGATTACCGCCTGGCAAGCTGGTTATGCTGTAACACTCGGGGAGAGACGACCGACTGTGTACATCTGCGCTGAGGCTGAGGGGGACAACTCATAATGCCTCGTCGCTTGCCAGGATAGACTGCAGGCAGCATGCCAAGTAGGTTCGATGGGCCAAAATAATTTTAAATAGTGTTTAATAACAATACTATATAGAATATATATAAAGTATTTTATGGGCCGATCTGTGCCGTAGCTGAGACGCAGCCCAACTGCACGAGCTGACCAAAAGCGCCAGTTTCAGACCGTCGGGCTGACGCAGCAGGGCAAATGTAGGGATATTGTTAGATATGTAAGGGCGTTTTAGCGCTTGGGTTGAATCTTGAACCTCAAATTTGTGCCGGCGGCATGCTGGAAATCATTAACGGTTACACGTGAAACACTGTGCAAGTGGATGAAATAAAACGATATCTTGACGAAGTCTACCTGGAGCGAGGGTTGGCCAAGGCAACTCTGAGTGCGTATTCCAGTGATCTGCGCAAGTCCGAAGCCATGCTGGGGCAGCCGCTGGAAACGGCGAAACCATCAGAGCTACTGGCGCTCTTGGGCCGGTTTTCCCAGCAAGGCAGGAGCGCGCGAAGCAGTGCCCGGCTCCTGTCGAGCTGGCGAGGTTTTTTCCGGCATCTAGTAGATCGCGGTCGGCTTGCCGCTGATCCAACTCGCGACCTTGCTCACCCCCGCCCCGGACGCCACCTGCCACACTCGCTGTCCGAGGCGAATGTTGTGGCGTTGCTTGCCGCACCTGACGCCCAAACCCCAGTCGGGCAGCGAGATCGGGCGATGCTTGAGCTGCTATACGCTACCGGCTTGCGGGTCTCGGAATTGGTTGGCCTGCCTCTTACTGCGGTCAACCTTCGTCAGGGAGTCGTCAGGGTCACGGGTAAAGGTGCCAAGGAGCGACTGGTGCCGATGGGGCAGGCGGCGGCAGAGATGCTTGGGAGTTATCTGCAACACGGGCGCAAAGAATTAGATCCCAACGGCCAATGTGATGCTGTTTTCCCCAGCCGACGGGGCAGCGCGATGACTCGACAGAATTTCTGGTACGCCATCAAGCGCTATGCCGTCTCTGCAGGTATCTCTACCGATATCTCTCCGCACACGTTGCGGCATGCGTTTGCCACTCACTTGCTCAATCACGGAGCCGATCTGCGTGCTGTGCAGCTCATGCTTGGCCATAGTGATTTATCGACAACGCAGATCTATACCCATGTCGCACAGGCGCGCCTGAAGTCGCTGCACGAGGCGCACCATCCGCGGGGCTGAACTTTTGTGGGCCTGTTACGTCCAAAGAACGGGATGCAAGCTACAATGCGTGCTTGCGCATGTGGCGTAAATGTCAGTAGATGCACGAGTTGCCACGCGAGCCTTTTTATGGCCGTTCGCCGGCACATCGCCAGCGCATTGAAAGGCGGATGTCGCATGCTCCTGCAGCGCTTTGATTCGCGCCAAGAATTGATGATTTCATGTTAAGTGAGGAACGTATGTTCTCGATAAGAAAGGACTTGTTTGGGCGGAAGGCCAGCCTGTTCGCGGTGACGACGGCTATGCTCCTTGGCGGTTTCGTATGGTTTGCCAGCAGCCCAGCGGTTGCCGAGAGCACAAGCGGCGATACGCTTGCCCCCAAGCTCGTTGAGAGATTGAAGGCGGTACGCCCGGATCTGCCCATTGAATCCGTTGCTACCACCCCCCTCGCTGGCATCTACGCGTTGGAGCTGCCTGGTGGCAGCACGATTTACGGCACTCAGGACGGCAACTATCTGTTTGTCGGCGACCTCTACCAACTTACCGACCAGGCGCTGGTCAACGTCACGGAAAGTGGCCGCGACGGCCGTCGCCAAGAGTTATTGGCGGCGCTGGACAAAGACTCGATGATCGCGTTTCCACCCCAGGGGCCAGTAAAGGCGACGCTGAATGTGTTCACGGATGTCGACTGCGGCTACTGCAGAAAGCTGCACCAGGAAGTGCCTGAGCTCAACGCAATGGGCATTGCCGTGCGATATCTGGCTTATCCTCGCGCGGGCATCGGCTCAGATAGCTACGACAAGGTCGTGTCGGCCTGGTGCGCGGCAGACCAGCAAACGGCGATAACTCGACTGAAGATGGGTCAGGCGTTGACGCCGGCGACCTGCGCAAATCCGGTGGCTGATCACTACGAACTGGGCAAGCAGATGGGTGTCACCGGCACCCCGGCAATTGTCCTTGAGTCCGGTCGGCTGCTGCCGGGCTATATGCCTGCGGCGGATCTTGCCGCGGCCATTGGAGTCTCTCCAGCAAGCTAGTCACGTCGTGACGCTAGGCGAGCCGGCGGTCTTCGCGCTGCCGGCTACTGCCCGCGACTACTGGTCACGACGTGGCTAGCCTGCGAACGCGTCTCTGATTCGCTGCGCGTGCTGCTCCAGCAAGGCCATATCGGCCATCTCTCGAGCGTGCAGTTTCATGTCGGATTTCTCATAGCGCGGGATAATGTGGAAGTGCAGATGAAAAACCGTCTGTCCCGCCGCCTCGCCGTTGAGCTGGGCAATCATCACTCCGGCTGGGTCGAAGGCTTTGCGAACAGCGCCCGCTACTCGCTGGGTTGCTGAAATTACCTCTCGAGCAAACGACTCGGGCAGCTCGAATATATCCTGGGCCGGATACTTGGGAATAACCAATGTGTGTCCGTCCGATTGCGGCATGACATCCATGAACGCCAGAGTTTCATCGGTTTCCTCCACAACGAAGGCCGGCATTTCCGAGCGCAGGATTTTGGCGAATACGTTGTTGTCGTCGTAGCTCACTAGGCCCCCAAGTCAGTCATCGATCAGCGATCGACCAGCAAATCAGGAGATGATAGCAGGGCGCGCCAGTACCGGCGTTCAGCCAGCCCACGCCTGCGCGGTCCTGCAGACAGGCGCAAGCGCAAACACAGTCAACACCATCGCTGCATGCTGTTAACCTGCGCGCTGCGCGTTCATGCCATCACTTTGTGGAGCCGTCACATATGCATCTTCGAGTAGGGCTTGCAGGTCTGGGTACAGTTGCCCAGGGAGTCCTGACCCTTTTGTCCGAACAGGCGGACGTCATTTCCGCACGTGCTGGTCGCCGGATCGAGGTTGTCCGCGTTGCGTCGCGAACTCGTCGGGAGGAGGCGGTGCTGGGCGATGCTCAGTTCTCGCACGATCTTGCCTCACTGACAGACCCGAGCGAGGTTGACGTGGTTGTCGAACTCATCGGCGGTGAAACTTCCGCGAGTGAACTGGTGCAGTCAGCGCTCGGCGCGGGGCAGTCAGTGGTTACCGCGAACAAAGCGTTGATCGCCACTCAAGGGCAGCATCTGGCCGAGCTTGCTTCCAACAACGGCGCAGCTCTGCGTTTTGAAGCTGCGGTTGCCGGCGGCATTCCTGTTGTTGGTGCGCTCCGTACCGGCCTTGCGGCCAATCGCATCAGCCGAATTGCGGGCATCATCAACGGAACGTCGAACTACATCCTGTCTGCGATGGCTAACGACTCCGCGGATTTTGCGAGTGTTCTGGCCGAAGCCCAGCGACTCGGCTATGCCGAGGCGGACCCAACGTTTGATGTGGAAGGCATCGATGCAGCGCACAAGCTGGCGATACTGTCGCATCTCGCATTCGATATACCCACGGCTTTCGATGCGGTGTATTGCGAGGGCATCAGCCAGATTACACTCGATGACATTGCGTACGCGGCTGAGCTTGGCTACGTCATCAAACACCTCGGCATCGCGCGTCAGGACGATGCAGGCGTCGAGATGCGCGTACATCCAACGTTGCTACCGAAGAAAGCCCTGCTGGCCAAGGTCGACGGTGTCATGAATGCGGTCATGGTGGACGGACATGCCAGCGGCCCGACTCTGTACTACGGTGCCGGCGCTGGCGGCGCTGCAACTGCCTCGGCGGTGGTCGCTGACCTCATCGAGCTTGCTCGGCATTCGGAACCTGCACCTACTGTCCCCACCGTCGCCAAGTCTCTACGCAGCATCGACGATGCGGTATCGGCCTGCTACCTGCGCGTTGACTGCCTTGATCGGCCCGGTGTCATGGCCAAACTTGCCAGTGTGCTCAGCGCCGCCGATATCAGCATTGAAAGCATCATTCAGCATGAGGCTGAGGTACGCCGCCGAGGCGAGGACAGCTGGGTTCCGGTTGTTATCACGACAAGCGCGGTTTCGGAAGCTCGGATGAACGCAGCGATCGCTTCGCTTGCACAGCTGCCTGAAGTGCACGGTGACGTAACCCGCATCCGCATAGAAGGGCTTGCGTGATACCCAAAATTATCGAGCGGCCGGAGCTCACGCCGATGTTGGGCGACATGCACCCGGTACTAGCACGGGTCTATGCAAGGCGTGGCGTGGCGAGTGCCGAGGAGCTGAATCTGTCGCTAGCCAAGCTGCTGCCCGCAGGCGATATGTTGTCGATGGATGTCGCGGCAAAACGGGTTGTCGATGCGATCGAGCGTGACGAGAGGATCGTTATCGTCGGCGATTTCGATGCAGACGGCGCGACGGCAACGGCAATACTGATCGATTTTCTGCGCCGCATCGGCCATTTGAAGCTGGGTTTTTTAGTGCCGAACCGTTTTGACTTTGGTTACGGACTGACGCCGCCGATTGTCGACATTGCGCAACAGGATGGCGCTGAATTGATCATCACTGTCGATAATGGCATCGCCAGCGTCGACGGCGTTGAGCGAGCGCGAGAACACGGCATTGATGTGGTTGTTACCGATCACCACTTGCCCGGCCTCGAACTACCAGACGCGATTATCGTCAACCCGAATCAGGATGGTTGTGCGTTTGCCAGCAAAAACCTCGCGGGCTGTGGCGTCGCGTTCTATCTGGCAACGGCGGTTCGACGCATGCTACGGGAGGCAGACTTTTTCGCGAGCAGGGATGTGGCCGAGCCGAACCTCGCCACTCTTCTCGACCTGGTTGCACTAGGCACGGTGGCCGATGTTGTACCACTCGACTACAACAATCGTATCCTCATCGAACAGGGCCTGCGCCGGATGCGCGCTGGCCTCGCGCGGCCCGGGATCGCCGCATTGCTGCAGGTAGCCAATCGTTCGAGCGCAAACCTCACGGCCGGCGACCTGGCGTTCGCCGTGGCACCGAGATTGAACGCAGCGGGCAGGCTGGAAGATATGAGCATCGGGATTCGATGTTTGCTCGCAGAAGAACCCCGACAGGCGAGGGAACTGGCAACGGCATTAGACGAGCTCAATCGAACTCGCCGGGCAATCGAGGCGGACATGGTCGCCCAGGCGGAGTTGGCCGCCTCTGCCTATCACAACGTGGATCCGGATAGATCCGGCGTTTGCCTGTTCGATGAATCCTGGCATCAGGGCGTCGTGGGTATCGTGGCCGGACGGATTCGTGAGCGCCTGCACCGGCCCGTTATCGCGTTCGCGGAAGCCGGCGATATGGCCCCGGATGAGCTGAAAGGCTCAGCGCGCTCGCTGCCTGGGTTTCACATGCGCGATGCGCTGGATCTGGTTGCTAAAGAGCACCCGGGTTTGATTCGTAAATTCGGTGGTCACGCTATGGCCGCCGGGCTCACGATCAAGCGAGTTCACTTCGATCGGCTTGCCTCTGCCTTTGCCGATATCGCCAAGCGTTTGCTGACCGAAGATATGTTGGCAGCCAACATCGTCACTGATGGATCGCTGGAAGCCAGTGAAGTGGACATGGAAACGGCTGAGCTACTGCGTCGGGGCGGTCCCTGGGGGCAGCATTTCCCGGAACCCTGTTTCGATAACGAGGTCGTCTTGGTCAATCGGCGTACGGTTGGCGAGAAACACGAGCGATTGACGCTCAAGATCGAAGATCGGGTTGCAGCCGGGATTTACTTCAACTTTCCGTATGCCTCGCTAGGCGCAATCAAGGCGGGAGATCGACTTCGCTGTGTCTATCGGCTGGACGTAAACGAGTATCGAAACCAGCGCTCGCTGCAGCTGATGGTGGAGCACATGGAGCCGGCAGGGTAGACTCGCGCGCCGTCGCCCACTGCGGCCCACACCGAGATTTCTGATGGCTGAACTGACGGCCTTGCGAGAACAATTGCGTGACCTGAGCAATCGCTGCGGCGAGCTCCGGGGGTACCTTTGACTTTGACGAACGTAAAGCAAAGCTCGAAGAAGTAGATCTTGCCCTGGCAGAGTCTGATGTCTGGGACGATCCAGACAAGGCTCAGGCCCTGAACAAAGAGCGATCCTCACTCGCCAGTGTCGTTTTTGGCCTTGAGGCGTTGGATGAAGCGCTCAGCGACGGTGGCGAGCTGCTGCAGATGGCAGCCGACGACAACGACGTCGAAGCACTGGCTGTGATCGAGGCGGAGTTTGCGGAGGTCGAAGTGAAGCTCGCAGCGCTCGAGTTCCGGCGTATGTTTCGTGGCGACCTGGACGAGTCTAACGCGTACCTAGAAATCCAATCCGGCTCGGGCGGTACCGAGGCTCAGGACTGGGCGGATATGTTGCTGAGGATGTATCTGCGCTGGGCCGAAAAGCACGGCTTCGATGCGACCGTCACCGAGCTATCCCCAGGGGATGTGGCGGGTATCAAGAGCGCCACGGTTGAGATTTCGGGAGACTACGCCTACGGCTGGTTGCGCACCGAAACGGGTGTGCATCGTCTGGTGCGTAAGTCACCGTTCGATTCCGGCAATCGGCGTCATACATCGTTCGCCTCGGCGTTTGTTTCCCCACAGATTGATGACGACATCGAAATTGAGATCAACCCGGCCGATGTTCGGGTGGATACCTATCGAGCGAGCGGAGCGGGCGGTCAGCACGTTAACCGGACCGATTCCGCAGTACGTCTGACACACCTGCCGACGGAGACCGTAGTGCAATGCCAGAGCGAGCGTTCCCAGCATCAGAACAAGGATCGCGCCTACAAGCAGCTGCGTGCGAAACTCTATGAGCTGGAACTTCAATCCCGACGAGCTGAGCAGCAACGCGTCGAGGATGCGAAAGCCGATATCGGCTGGGGCAGCCAGATCCGATCCTATGTCCTGGATCAGAGCCGCGTTAAAGACCTGCGCACTGGCGTCGAACGCAGTGACCCGAATGTTGTGCTCGACGGTGATCTGGGTGAATTCATCGAAGCGAGCCTGAAAGCCGACGTATAACGCCGAGAAGAGCGGAAGCGTTGCGCACAACACCGACAAGAGCGCCCAGATACGCTTGCTGACGTGAAACGCTAACCTTGCCTTCTACCTTGAACCCAAACCGACCAACGCTGAACAAAGAGACTGACTACAGTGACAGATGACAACGACATCATTCGTGGCCGCCGGGACAAGCTGTCGCGTTGGCGCAGTGGCGGCCAGGCGTTTCCCAACACGTTTCGGCGTGACGATCTGGCGGCAGATCTCGATGCGACTCATGCGGAGCATGACAAACAACAACTCGAAGAGCTTGCGGTGCAAGCCAAAGTTGCCGGTCGCATCGTGCTCAAGCGCGCTATGGGCAAAGCCAGTTTCCTGACGCTCGCCGATCCGTCCGGTCGAATACAGTGTTACCTGCGCAAAGATGCGTTAGGTGATGCCGCCTACGAGCAGTTCAATGACCTGTTCGATATCGGTGACATCATCGGAGTCGAAGGCACGGTCATGCGCACGAACAAGGGCGAACTGACGGTCGCGGCGAGTGGCATTGAGCTTCTGACCAAAGCCCTGCGACCACTGCCGGAGAAACACGCTGGCCTGACGGACACGGAAACCAAATATCGGCAGCGGTATGTTGACTTGATCGTCAACGATGAGTCTCGGCAGGTGTTTCTGACGCGTTCGAAAATCATCGCGTTTATCCGCCACTTCTTCTCCGAACGCGGATTCCTCGAGGTCGAAACGCCAATGATGCATCCCATTCCAGGCGGCGCCACAGCGCGCCCCTTTGTTACGCATCACAACGCGCTCGATATGGATCTGTACCTGCGAATCGCGCCGGAGTTGTATCTCAAGCGTCTGGTTGTTGGCGGTTTCGAGCGCGTCTTCGAGATCAACCGCAGCTTCCGCAACGAGGGACTCTCCACCCGACACAACCCCGAGTTCACGATGCTCGAGTTCTATCAGGCGTTTGCTGACTACGAGGATTTGATGGATCTGACCGAGTCACTGTTGCAGGGGCTCGTCGAAAGCGTGCTTGGCGGCACGGAGCTCAACTACCAGGGCGATTCGATCAGCTTCGCAAATCGATTCCGGCGCGTAACGATGGCCGCGGCGGTTGCTGATGCGTTGTCGATCTCCGAATCAGATGCAAGCGAGCTGGCATCACTCAAGGCGGCGTTGGCTGAGCGCAATCTAAGTCTGCCCGGTGATACCGCCGGCGAGTTACTGAACGAAGCGTTTGAAGAATTGGTTGAGGCGTCATTGCAGCAACCGACCTTCATCACTCAATACCCGGCAGAGGTGTCGCCACTTGCCAGACGCAACACGGATAACCCGGCAGTAACCGACCGGTTCGAGCTGTTTATCGGCGGCCGTGAAGTGGCCAATGCTTTCTCCGAGCTGAATGATCCGGAAGATCAGGCGGAGCGATTCGCAGCCCAGGCGGCGAAAGCGTCTTCCGGCGACAACGAAGCGATGCATTTCGACGCTGACTACATTCGCGCACTCGAGGTCGGGTTGCCGCCAACGGCGGGCGAAGGCATCGGTATTGACCGCCTGGTGATGTTGTTAACGAACAGCGCATCGATACGAGATGTGTTGCTGTTTCCACACATGCGAGCAGAGGCGAGTGCTGCCGGCGATACGGATTCGGGCGAGGGTTGAGCCGCAATGGTGCAACTGGAGTCCAGCTGGCTGGAAGCACTGCAGGGCGAGTTCGACGCCTCCTATATGGCGGAACTGCGTGCGTTTCTCGTTGCCCGCAAACAGCGAGGCGAAGTCATCTACCCCAAAGGTGATGAGTATTTTGCTGCGCTGAACGCAACGCCGCTGCCAGCAGTCAAGGTTGTCATTCTCGGCCAGGACCCATACCACGGACCCGGTCAGGCTCATGGTCTTTGTTTCAGCGTTCGCCCGGGCATCTCGCCGCCGCCGTCGCTGCAGAACATCTTTAAAGAGATTCGCGAAGACCTCGGTTCAGACGGCGTCGATCTGGCGAGTGGCAACGGTTGTCTCAACACCTGGGCACGGCAGGGCGTGCTGTTGCTCAACTCCGTGCTCACGGTATCCCATGGCCAGGCAGCGTCGCATCAGGGGCAGGGGTGGGAACGCTTTACCGATGCGGTCATCGCTGCGGTGAATCAGCAGTGCGAGCACGTTGTGTTTGTACTGTGGGGCAGTTACGCCCAGAAGAAGGCGGCGTTTGTTGATTCAGAGCGACACTGCATCCTGACAGCGCCGCACCCATCGCCGTTGTCGGCGCATCGTGGCTTCTTTGGCTGCCGACACTTCTCGAAAGCCAATCACTATCTGCAACAACATGGCCGCGAACCAGTTGACTGGCGGCAGATCGGGGAATGACGACTGCGCTTACGCCGAACCCTATTTGAAGACGGCCATTGCTGCTTCCAGTTCGGCGGACAGATCTTCCTCGTCCTCTTCCGGCAATTCGTTATCAAGACCGAGATTGGCAAACGCCTGCACGCTCTGCGGGTCGATCTCGCCGTGCGGATGACCGCTGCCCTGGCGAGCCTGGATGTTTGCGACGATCACGATGTCGATGTAATCCGTGTCGCTGTTGTTCCGGTCAAATTTCAGGTAGTTGTTTGGGATGCCAGCGATTTCCACCGGAAATTCCCAGCTGGTGAGGATCATGGTGCCCAGTGAGCCGTGCATCGAGTCGATGACCCGGTCAAGCGTCATGCTGTCGGGTATCAGATTTCCATGTTCTTCGGCCCAAGCGAGAATAGGCAGCGTGCCAATATTGTGCAGGAGGCCACCGAGGGTTGCCTGATCCGGCGACAGATTGGAGTAGTGCTTCGCGAGCACGCCTGCGATCGCCGCGACCTGAGTGGCGTGATTCCAGATCTCGCGCATCTTGCGGTCGATCATGTCTGACGTCGCCTGAAACATTTGCTGCATGGCCAATCCGGTCGCCACGTTAGCGGCATACACCACACCAATGCGACTGATCGCCATGTGCAGATCTTCAATCGGACGAGTAGCCCGGAACATGGGTGAGTTGGCTAACTTGACCAGCTGAGCCGACAGCGATGGATCGTCCGCGACGACATCGACCAGGGCGGCCGCACTCACGTCGTCATCCTCGGCGACTTCGCGAATCTTCAGTGCGACTTCGGGCAGTGTGGGAAGGTCCAGCTCATCCGAGGCAATTGCGGATTTGACCTGGTCGTGGATCGCCTGGGCGGCTTGACTCATGAACTGTGCTCAATGGATTGCGTTGGTTCGTTTGAGTATAGGTAACGCTCTGAGATTGCCTGCCTTTGGAGCAATTTTTTTCGTAATTATTGGCGGCCGATTATGCGCTGCGTCACAGATCGCTCGTCTGGCTGGCCTGAACTAGCTGAGGGTCAGCCGACGCTGGCGCATCGGTGGCCTGGCTCAGTGCCCAATGCCGGCTTGAGAGGGTGCGCTGACGCTATAGCTCGCCTCTGGCGCTTTGCTGATGAAGCTCGTTGCATCGATGCCTGCGACCGCGAGCGCTTGTCCAGTTGCGGGTCTGACCAGGACGAGATTTCCTACTTCGCGCGCGCTGTCGGAGTCGTCCGCAAAAAGCGGGCAGCCGATCTGTGGCGACGCCGTGTCGCTGGCAGTGGCGTAAGTCACGGTCAGCAGGTGGCGTTTTACCGCGCCGCGATGCTCCACCCGAGCGACGATCTCCTGGCCGAGGTAACAGCCTTTACTGAACGAAACCGCTTCGTGTTCGAGCAGCCCAAGCATCTGGGGCAGGTACTGCTCACTAGCCTGCGCGCCCACCCAGCCTAGCTGCGAATCGATCAGCAGCGCATGCCAGGCGTCAGTCCCATCGGTGACCTCATCGATAGACGCTGTCGTGTTAGTGCTCACGAAGCATCGCTCCGCGGAACGGTTCTGTCCGAGACTGGCAGGCAGTACGTCGCCTTGTAGCTCGGGTTTAGCATCGGCGCCGCTGACGAAAAACAAGGGTTGTGCGGGGTTGCTCAGCTCGCACTTGGCGAACATCAGATATTTTGCGAGAAAGCTCGCGAGCATTTCGGCGATGTCTGTCGATACCGCGAGTTCTATCAGCTCACTATTGACCTGGCGCAGCAGAGTGGTCGCGACCACGCGGCCTTTCAGATTGGTGAACGCGCTGATTGACCAGTGTCGCTCGACAGTATCGACATCGCTGGTCACGTACCCCTGGAGAAAGCTCGCGCAATCCGGGCCCTCAAGCCTGAGCAGAGTCAGATCTGAAAGTGAAGCTCTCGATGTCATGGCCTGGGTTGCCTCGATCAATAATCGTTACACTGAACCTTCAACGCCGCCCGCAGCGATGGGTGGGAGCGTTCAAGGGATTATGGAGACAAATCGTGACCACTGACGAGGCCCAAAGCAACCGAGTGTTCTGGCGAAGCCGGCGTGGCCTGCTGGAGCTTGATCTGCTGTTGGTGCCGTTCGCTGAAGGACCGTATGCAAACCTTGCCGCCTCTGAGCAGGCCAACTACGCGTCCATGCTCGATTTTGAAGATATGGAAATCTATGCCTGGATTGCAGGCCGTTCCGAACCGCCAGAGCAGTTCAACAGCGTCATCGACGTTATTCGCCAGCATCACGGTATGAAGGTTGATCGGTAACCGCTAGCCTATCGACATGCCTGACCGTAGTTGGATGAGCGGGCTGCCCGTCACCCTACGTGCGCTGTTCTGGCTCTTCGGCGTTTTACTGGTTGGCCAGTTCTGGCAGCTCGATCAGCCGCTATTTGCGCTGCTTGCTGCGCTGTTGACCGTTCTGTCAGCTTACTCGCTGGATCGGGCATGCCGATTCCGATGCGAGCTATCCGGCGGGGAACTGCCCGTTGCCCGGCTCGCGCAACGTGTTGCTTCGTGCTGGCGATGTGGGCCTTTGGTGCTACTGACACTGCGGCAAGAGGATCAAAGAAGAGGCCGGGGTTGCGTGCCTGCGTGCTTATCTCGACGCACCGTTAAACTAGTCTGGGTCACAGGCGAATTCGATGAGCGTGGCCGCAAACTGCTGCGGGAACTCAGGCTCTCCAAGCGGGCTCACTGATCACCGGTGAGGCCCAGGCGCCAGGCGCTCCCAGCCCTCTCATTCAACCATTCTGCGGCACATTCAGCGGGTCGTGCTGAGAAGGGTGCAGGATGGTTGCGGTGGCCGTCTCGCTCAATTCGGGATGATCCAGATTGAAATGCAGGCCGCGACTTTCCTGACGCAGCTGGGCGGAGCGTACGATCAGAGCCGCAACTTGCACCAGGTTGCGCAGCTCGATCAGATCGTTGCCGACGCGGTAGTTGCTGTAGTACTCGTGAATCTCCTGCTTCAACAGCTCGACGCGTCGCGCGGCTCGTTCCAGACGCTTGTCGGTGCGCACGATGCCCACGTAGTCCCACATGAAGCGGCGCAGCTCTTCCCAATTGTGCGATAGCACGACGTCTTCATCTGAATCGGTTACCTGACTTTCATCCCAGTGCGGAATCAGTGTATTTGCTTGGTTGGCAGGTGGTAGACCGCGAATATGAGCCGCCGCGGATCGGGCGTAGACGAGGCATTCGAGTAGCGAGTTGCTGGCCAGGCGGTTAGCGCCGTGCAATCCGGTGCAGCTGGATTCGCCGATCGCATACAAGCCCTCCACATCGGTGGCGCCGTTATCGTCAACCACTACGCCGCCGCAGGAGTAGTGTGCCGCCGGCACAACGGGTATCGGCTCCTTGGTGATGTCGATGCCGAATTGCAGACATTGTCCGGCGATGGTTGGAAAGTGGCTCTTGATGAACTCCGCGGGCCGATGGGAGATATCCAGGTAGACGCAGTCGTCACCGAGGCGCTTCATTTCGTGGTCTATAGCGCGCGCGACAATGTCTCGAGGTGCCAGCTCGCCGCGGTCATCGAAGCGCTTCATGAACAGCTCACCGCTCGCCAACTTCAATACTGCGCCTTCGCCTCGCAGCGCTTCGCTGATGAGAAAGGATTTTGCGTGCGGGTGAAACAGGCAGGTTGGATGGAACTGGTTGAACTCCATGTTGGCGACGCGTGCGCCGGCCCGCCAGGCCATGGCGATACCGTCCCCCGTCGCGCCATCCGGGTTTGATGTGTAGAGATAGACCTTGCTCGCGCCGCCGGTCGCCAGTATCACCGCGTTCGCTTGAAAGACCTCTACGCGGCCTTGATCGGCGTTGTACACGTAGGCCCCCAGGCAGCGCCTGCGGCGGCTAGTAGAGAGACTGCGGCTGTCGCCTGCCGCGGGCGTGCTGATGACGTCGATGGCCATGCGTCGTTCGAGCACGTCGATACGAGGATGATCCAGCGCCCGCTCCGCAAGCGTCTTGGCAAGCGCTGCTCCGGTAGCGTCGGCCACATGCAGAATGCGCCGGAAAGAGTGGCCTCCCTCCTGGGTCAGGTGGTAGCCGTCGTCTTCACCGTCCCGATCGAACTCAACCCCCCAGTCGATGATCTGATCGATTGCCGCGCGGGCGTTGCGAACCGTATGGCTGACGGCGGCCTCATCGCAAAGACCAGCTCCAGCGATGAGCGTGTCCTGAACATGAGCGGATTCGGAGTCCGCCGGGTCCGTAACGGCCGCTATGCCGCCCTGGGCCCATGGGGTGGACCCCGTGCTGAAGTCGCCTTTACTCAATACGGTAACCCGATGGTCGTCCGCGAGATTCAGTGCCGCGGTGAGGCCGGCGGCGCCAGCGCCAATAACGAGCACGTCTGTTGCAAATCTTTGACTCATGTAGGGAATCTTACCCTCTGGGCGTTGTCGAAGGGTCACAGGCGAGCAATAACAACGTCGAGGGTGTAGCGAGTGTCGACAGGTCTGACAATGGTGGTGGGATCGAATTTCGAGGCAGCCAGCCCAAGTCGCGGCGTTCGTTGCTACCATGCGGAGCACAAGAGGACAGGGGCCTTGGCGGCGTTGGCGAAAGATACCGACTCGGAATTGGTGCGGAGAGTACAAAAGGGCGACAAACGCGCTTTTGACCTGCTGTTCGGACGCTATCAGCACAAAATCCTGTCGCTGGTGCGCCGCTACGTGGCCGATGAAAAGGAGGCCGAGGATGTTACGCAGGAAGCCTTCATAAAGGCCTATCGAGCGTTGCCGCGCTTCCGTGGCGATAGCCAGTTTTTCACCTGGGTGTATCGAATCGCGATCAACACCGCCAAAAACCACCTCGTGTCGCGCTCGCGCAGGCCGCCCAGCAGTGATGTCGATCCGGAGGAAGCGGATTTTTACGACGGTTCCGAGCCCTTGCGGGAACTTGAGAGCCCAGAGAGGGCTCTTAGCACCAGTCAGCTTGCCGCTGAGATTAACGCGGCTATCGCTGATCTACCTGATGATCTACGCAGTGCCGTGACCCTGCGTGAGTTCGACGGCATGAGCTATGAGCAGATTGCCCAGGTTATGGATTGTCCCGTTGGCACCGTCAGATCGAGGATCTTCCGAGCGAGAGAGGCTATTGAGGTGAGGATGCGGCCGCTGCTCGAAGGCAGTGCCGAAGTCTCCGAAGCCCAGGCGCCCACATGAGGTCAGGCGCCCATATGAGGGAAGTGCAATTCTGCCGCACGTCGAATGCTCAGAACGATCGAGCGCCAGGCAGTCGAGAACAGGTACGCAAAGAACGAATCGAGAAAGAACGGATCGAAAGAAAACGGTTCAAAGAATATCGAACAGATATAACACGAGTTAGTGGAACTAGCGGTAGGCAGCAGTGGGCAACCACTCGCTGCCTCGATGAATACACCGGTGAATGCAGACATGACTGATAAGTTAAAGGAATCGCTTTCTGCGGTTATCGACGGAGAAGCAGACGAGTTCGAGTTGCGTCGGGTCTTGGATGAGGCCGCGCGCGACGAAGAACTGACGGAAACCTGGCATCGCTACCATCTGATCAGCACGATTATGCGTGGCGAAGAGGTGGCCGGAGCCGGTCTTCGTGGCTCCGTGCTCGCGGCGATGTCCGATGAGGAGGAAGCGCAGGCCAGCGAGGGGTTGTCACTGGTGTCGACTAGCCCCTCGTCTACCAAAGAGGCCGCAAACGATACTCGCCGCTCACGAGCCTGGGGTCCAATGCTGGGCACCGCAGTCGCGGCGGCCGTTGCAATGGCCGTTGTCGTATTCGTTGATCCTGGCAGCCAGTCTGAGCTACCGGCTGTCGCGGATGCGCCAGCGCTTGAGTTGGTAACGCCGCCGTCAACGTCATCGCCCGCAGCCATCCTGGCGAGCGATACGCGCGCGGCAGATGCACAACGTACACAGGCGTATCTCATTCACCATGTTCAGCAAACCGCGATGAATCGTGGCCGCGTTGTCTCGTTCGCGAAGGTGGCGACCTATGAGCAAGGTGCTGGCGAACAGCCGGTGAACGATTCGCCGAACGAATCAGCTCAACAGCGGAGTCAGCGCTAACCTCGATGTTTGACGTTTGCAGAAAATGCGCGATTTCGCTGGCACCGACGAGTTGGTCCGACCCCCGAACGCTCGTCGCCATGGCCGGATGCTATTTGCTAGTCACGGCGCTCGCGGCGTCAGCGTCTGCAGACCAGGCTTCGGCTCGTGAATGGCTGAACCGGATGAGCGCTGCGTTCGAGCAACAAGACTACGACGGAACGTTCAGCTACTTCGATGGCCGTGATCTGACCTCGCTCAGGGTCGTGCACAAGGTTGTTGATGGTCGGCAGCGTGAGCGTCTCGTGCATCTAAACGGCGCGCCACGTGAGATTCTGCGTGATGGCGAAGACGTCGCATGCATCTTTCTACCTGGGGATCGCCTGGTAGAACTTGCGCAGAGCATACCCAGTGGCCCATTTGCCCGGGCCTTTGTCCGGGATTACGACCGAATGGCCGTCGGCTACGATGTCGTCATGGGTAACGAAGGGCGGATCGCTGGCCGGCGGGCGGTGCAGTTGCTGATCGCGCCAACCGATGAACATCGCTATGGCTACAGGCTCTGGCTCGATCTGGAAACCGCGTTGTTGTTGCGTTCGGAGCTCGTAAATCAGAAGGGTGCAGCCCTCGAGATTCTTCAATTTGCGACGCTTTCTCTTGGTGCGGATGTGGCCGATTCGGCGTTAGAGCCGGAGCAGAATCCAGGCATGGTTGTCAGCCATCTGAAGCTTGCGAATGCAGATGCGCTTCGTCACGAGGAGACCGGAAAAAGCTGGCGCGCCTCCTGGCTGCCGGTTGGGTTCTCGATGGCAAGCGCAGACGTTCGCCGAGCCCCCGGTTCGCTGGCGGCGGTCAATACGCTGGTATACAGCGACGGTCTGGCTGCGTTCTCCATCTTCGTTGAGGCGATGCCAGATCGAGGGGCGACGGCGGCACAATCCATTGCGGGTGCAACCGTTGCGGTTAGCGAGCTTATCGCCACCAATCATGGCCGCCAACTCGTTACCGTTGTAGGCGAGATTCCGGCCAATACCGCACGCAAGATCGCACGTTCGGTGAAGCTCAATGGCGGCCGCTGAAGCACGTGCTATTCGGCTCGACGCCCGGCGCATTGAGGAGACACTGCATGTGGGCGATTCCCGAGCTGCCTGCAGCGGCTGCTCTGGCTGTGGCTGGTTGCCTCGCCAGGCCCAGCGCTTGCCGGCTTGTTTGCTCGACGAAGATTCATCGCAAACGATCGCGCTTGAGCAAGGCATTCGCTCGGACGTGATGGCACTGAATGCTCAGGTGGATGAGTCCGGCTTGGCCAGGGTGGTTGCTGTACTGTTCGCTGTCTTACTCGGCGCGCTTCTGGCAGTGGTACTGCTCGCCGAGGTGTTATCGATGGGCGCACTGGCTACGGTTGCCAGTGTCTGTGCAGGCATTACGGCCATCGTTACGCTGTTTCGCCAGCGACGCGGACAGATAGAGCAAGCCATCGCTCTGCGGCTATCCCTAACTGAGTGACGCAATCGCAGCAAAACACCTGGCTTTCCTCTGCAAGAGCATGAGTCGTTAGCGGGGTTGAAAACGGCGTCGGCAGGACCTAGATACCCAGGCAGTAGATTGCTTTGATTGGCCGCGGGCATAGGAAGGACTACAAGCAATTTTTACAAAAAGAGCGCCGGTTTGGCAGGGTGGACTCGCCACCCGGTTGTACGGCGTCGAGTGGATAGCCTGATTGGCATCTTTGCGCGCAGTGGGCCGAGGTTCTGGAGAGCCAGGCACGACGGCACGCAGTAATAGGAATCTAAAAACAGGATCTAACCCATGACCTTACGTCCAGGCTCAGCCCCGTTCAACGGTGTTAAAGCGTTCTTTCTTCTGCTGGCAATGGTTCTCGGTACGGCGCAAGTCGCCCAAGCGAGAGACCTGCCACAGTTCGCAGACCTCGTGGAGGAGCTAACGCCGGCCGTTGTCAGCATCACAACCGTGCAGGCGCAACGACCTCGACCGTCCCAGCGAGGACCAGGTGGCTCTGAGCAATTCGACGACTTCTTTCGGCGCTTCTTCCCACCGGAGGGCGGCTCGGGCCAGTTTCCTGCACCGCAATCGCTCGGTTCGGGTTTCATTATTTCCGCCGATGGCTATGTGCTGACCAACAACCACGTGATTGATGGCGCGCAGGAGATCATTGTGCACCTCTGGGATCGTCGCGAACTGACGGCCGAGGTTGTGGGCACAGACCCGCGTTCCGATCTGGCGCTGCTGAAAGTTGATGGCAAAGGCTTGCCTAAGGTCCGAATCGGCTCGTCTGAGAAACTGCGAGTAGGTGAATGGGTCATGGCGATCGGGTCGCCGTTTCGTTTCGACTACTCCGTAACCGCCGGCATCGTCAGCGCCAAAGAGCGGAGCCTTCCGGATCAGGATAATCAGAGCTACGTGCCCTTCATTCAGACGGACGTCGCCATTAACCCTGGTAACTCGGGTGGGCCGCTGTTCAATATGGATGGCGAAGTCATCGGCATAAACAGCCAGATATATACCCGCTCCGGCGGCTTTATGGGCTTGTCTTTCGCCATCCCGATTGACGTCGCCGTAGATGTCGCCGATCAGCTCAAGGACGGTGGCGACGTATCACGCGGCTGGCTCGGTGTGGTGATTCAGGAGGTAAGCCGGGATCTTGCCGAAGGCTTTGGTCTGGATCGTCCGCAAGGCGCACTGGTTGTTCGAGTATTCGATGGCGGTCCGGCAGACAAAGCTGGCCTCAAAGAAGGTGACATCATCACCGCGTTCAATGGCAAGACGATTGGCCTGTCATCGGAGTTGCCGGCAATGGTGGGACGCCTGCGCGCGGGTAGTGATGCGGTCCTGAGCGTCGTCCGCAATGGCCGCAGCATCAAGCTCGACGTCGAAGTTGGCGAGTTAGCAGGCGCCGCAGGCCAGGTTACCCAGAGCGACAACGGCTCCGCTAGCTCCAATCTGGTGGGCTTGACGGTTGGTCCGCTACCCGAGGCAGCTCAGGATCGTTTTGATGTGGACGCAGGCGTACAGGTGACTGCGGTCTCCGGTCCGGCTGCTGCTGCCGGTATCCGCCCCGGTGACATCATCACGCTACTGAACAACCGGCAGGTGAACAGCGTGGATGAGTTCGCGACGATCGTTGACGAGCTCCCGCGCGGACGCTCCATCGCGGTTCTCGTTGTCCGTGGTGGCAATGCGACGTTCATCCCTCTGCGGGTTCCGGCCGAGTAACCTTCCACCCCACGTCCATCTTCTGATGAGCCCGCCGGCGCGAGTATGCGTTCTGATACACTCGCGCCGCGCCGGGCCCGGGATCAAACTCGCGCGTCGGCAATCGTTGGGCGCTGTGTCCGACGCGGGTATCAGATCACGGCTTGTCAAGCGTACGAGGGCGCACAAAGGCGCATGAAACTACCTAACGTTAAAGGCAAGCGTCGGGATGACCTATAAAACGTAGCGCTGGCTAACGGCCAGCCCTTAACAGGGCTGTGACTGGCCTGCAGGCAGCAAACAGCCATCACCAAAGAGTGTTCCGCACTTGCACGACATAACGCGCATTCGAAATTTTTCGATTATTGCCCACATCGACCATGGTAAATCGACGCTGGCTGACCGGCTCATCCAGCTCTGCGGTGGTTTGAGTGAACGGGAGATGGCGGAGCAGGTGCTCGATTCCATGGATCTGGAGCGTGAGCGCGGCATTACCATCAAGGCCCAGAGCGTTACGCTCAAGTACACAGCACAGGATGGCGAAGTCTATTTGCTGAACCTGATCGACACCCCTGGACACGTCGACTTCTCTTACGAGGTATCGCGGTCACTGGCCGCCTGCGAAGGTGCATTGCTGGTCGTGGACGCTGCGCAAGGGGTAGAGGCGCAGTCGGTTGCGAACTGCTACACGGCAATCGAGATGGGTCTGGAAGTGCTGCCGGTACTGAACAAGATTGATCTGCAGCAGGCTGAGCCCGAACGCGTCGCGCAAGAGATCGAGGACATTATCGGCCTGGATACGTCGGATATCCTGAAGGTGAGTGCCAAAACGGGGCTCGGTGTGCCGGACCTGCTCGAGCAGTTGATTGCAACCATTCCGCCGCCTCAGGGCAGTCGCGAGGGCGCCTTTCAGGCGCTCATCATCGATTCCTGGTTCGACAACTACCTCGGTATCGTATCGCTGGTTCGTGTCGTCAGTGGCGTATTGAAGAAGGGCGATCCGATTGTGGCTAAGACGATCGGGCGGGCGCACAACGCCCACGATATCGGCGTATTCACACCCAAGCGCGATCCGCGCAAAGCGTTGTATGCCGGAGAAGTCGGCTACGTGGTAGCCGGTATCAAAGAAATTCGTGGCGCGCCGGTTGGCGATACGCTTGTCCATACCAAAGGCGCTGAAGAAGTAGCGGCGCTGCCCGGGTTTGAACAGGTCAAGCCACAGGTCTTTGCCGGCTTGTTTCCAGTCAACTCCGAGGACTTTGAGAGTTTTCGTGAAGCACTCGAGAAACTGTGCCTGAATGATGCGTCGCTGTTCTACGAGCCAGAATCGTCGGACGCATTGGGATTCGGCTTTCGCTGCGGCTTCCTTGGCATGTTGCACATGGAAATTGTGCAGGAGCGGCTGGAGCGCGAATATTCGCTGGATCTGATTACCTCCGCGCCAACAGTAGTTTATGAGGTTGAAACGCCATCTGGTGAAGTCCTCGCGATCGACAATCCGTCGCGTCTGCCGGACAACGTCGCCGAGATGCGCGAGCCGATCGCCGATGTCAATGTGCTGGTGCCTCAGACTTACCTGGGATCAGTGATCGCTTTGTGCGAGGAGCGTCGTGGCGTACAGAAGAACATGCAGTTCTCCGGTGGTCAGGTGTCGCTCAGCTATGAGTTGCCGATGAGCGAAGTGGTTCTGGATTTCTTTGACCGGGTGAAGTCCGTGAGCCGGGGTTTTGCCTCACTCGATTACAATTTTGACCGCTTTCAGGCAGCAAAGCTGGTTCGACTGGACATTCTGATCAACGGCGAACGCGTGGATGCTCTGGCGATGATTGTGCACCGTGATCAGGCGCAATCTCGCGGCCGGTTGCTCGCCGAGAAGATGAAGGAGCTGATACCGAGGCAAATGTTTGATGTGGCGATTCAGGCGGCCATCGGCGGCCAGATCATTGCACGCCAAACGGTTAAGGCATTGCGTAAAAACGTGACCGCGAAGTGTTACGGGGGCGACGTAACGCGCAAGAAGAAGCTGCTCGAGAAGCAGAAGGCTGGTAAGAAGCGAATGAAGCAGGTCGGCCGGGTGGAGATACCCCAGGACGCCTTCCTGGCGGCGCTCAAGGTGGAGCGATGAGCGCCCCAGCTGCTCTGCTTCGAGGTTAACTACTCGACAGGTTTTCTTCCCTGAACGGGGTAGAATCAACGTCACAGCGCACCTTTTGCGAGGCCAATCTCGATGCTCAGTCAACGCCGCCAATCGCCCCGGAACGCACGCTCGCACAGCCGACGGCCGCTCTCGTTGCACACCCGAACACCCGGGGTATCCCGCCAGCGCGGCGCCGGAATGTTGTCGTGGATCTGCATACTCGCGGTCGCTGCACTACTCCTGACGCTTGCGCTTCGCCTGATTCCTCACTACATCGACTTTCGCACGATGGTTGGATTGATCGAGGATCTGCCAGCCGGCGAAGTCCACGATATGACTAAGAAAGACATCCGCGATACGCTCACCAAGCGCTTCAAAATTAACAACATCCGTGACCTGAAGGTGACGGATGTACTCACGATTGAGCGCTCACGCGGCGAAACGATCCTGCTGCTGGACTACGAAGTTCGCGAAAACATGGTTGCCAACATCGACCTGGTGGTCATGTTCGACCAGCGTTTTGACTACCGGTAGCAAGCGATGAGTGAGTCGGAAGACGCTCTGGAGCGCGCACTAGGCTATCGTTTTTCCGACTCAGATCTATTGCGCCAGGCGCTCACCCACAAGAGCCACGGGTCGCACAATAACGAGCGCCTCGAGTTTCTTGGCGATGCGGTGCTCGGCTTCGTGGTGGCGGATCTGTTGTACCGAAGGCGGCCAGAGTTGCCCGAAAACGATATGACAGTCGTGCGGGCATCGCTTGTGCGCAAGGATGCTCTTGCCTCGGTAGCCAGGCGGCTTGGTCTTGGCCAGTTTCTACGCCTGGGCAGTGGCGAGCATCGCAGCGGCGGATTTGATCGCTCATCCATTCTTGCCGACGCCCTTGAGGCCGTCATCGGCGCCGTGCATCTCGACGGTGGCATCGAGAAAGCCGCTGCGCTCATCGAATCCTGGATGGCAGACCCGATTGAGACGCTGGACCCCAACGATCTTAAAGATGCAAAAACTCGATTGCAGGAGCTGCTACAGGGATTCGGCCGGCCTTTGCCCGAGTACACCGTTGCGAATCTATCTGGCAAGGATCATGCACGTGAGTTTGTCGTGCAATGCGAACTCACCGACACCCAGGAAGTTTTTCGGGCAAATGGCACGTCCAGGCGCGCGGGCGAGAAGGCCGCGGCTGCCCTGGCGCTTGCCAGCATGAGTGATCAAGAAGGGCAAGCCGGGCAAACAGTCTCCGATGCTGCGAAGAGGACGCCGCAGACATGAGCAGCCAGACCCGATGCGGCTACGTTGCTCTGGTCGGCCGGCCTAATGTGGGCAAATCGACCCTGATGAACCATTTGCTTGGCTTAAAGCTCGCGATCACATCCAGAAAACCACAGACAACCCGGCACACCATGCTGGGGGTGGATACGGAAGGCGACATTCAGGCGATTTACGTCGATACGCCCGGTATTCACACCGCCGCCGATCGCGCGATGAACCGCTACATGGTGCGCGGCGCGGTGTCGGTTCTGAGCGATGTCGATCTGGTTGTCATGGTGGTGGATGCTGACAAGTGGGTGAGTGACGACGACCTCGTTCTGTCTCACATCAAACGAGCAGAAACGCCGGCAATGGTCGCGATCAACAAAGTTGATACCTTTGCCCAGCCAGAGCAGGTTCTCAGCGTCATTGAGCAGTTACGCAGCCGGCATGATTTCAGTGCGTACCTGCCTATCTCCGCCCTTAAAGAGCGCGGCCTAGAGGCGCTGCGCGCAGAAATTGCGCAGGCATTGCCGGTGGCGCAACATCTGTTTCCGGCCGATCAGCTGACGGACAAACCAATGCGTTTTCTGGCTGCTGAGATCATTCGCGAAAAGCTCATGCGACGCCTTGGTGAGGAGTTGCCGCACCACCTTAGCGTGACGGTAGAGCAGTACCGTGTAGAGGGCTCGCTCGTTCGCATCGCAGCGAACATCATCGTTGAGCGGCGAGGGCAGAAGGCGATTGTGATCGGTTCCAAAGGAGCCAGGCTGAAAGCGATTGGAAGTGAAGCTCGACAGGACATCGAAGCACTGGTTGATGCCAAAGTCATGCTCAATCTGTGGGTAAAAGTTAAGCCTGGTTGGAGCAATGACGAGGCATCGCTGCGCCGCTACGGCTATGACTAGACCGCCACTTTTGCCGATCAATCTGGCTTGTGATGCGTACTGACAAGCAACCGGCAGTGCTGTTGCACGCGCGTCGATACCGAGAGACGAGCCTGATGCTGGATTGGTTCACTAAAGATTTTGGACGGCTCACGACCGTCGCTCGTAGCAATGCCAAAAAAGGGGCGAGCGCACCGTCCTCGTTTTGTGCCTATCAAATCGGTTGGAGCGGCCGGTCGTCCCTGGCGACGATGACCCAGTGTGAGCTCGTTGAGCATCGTTGGCTGACCGGGGAGGCGGCAACGGTAGGCCTCTACGTGAATGAGCTGCTGATTCGTCTTCTGCCTGAACGGGACGCCCAGCCCGGTGTCTTCGCACTCTACTGGCAGATAGTTTCATTGCTAACCGAGGTTGCCCGAGGCGCGGAGCTCGAACGTCTGCTCCGAGGTTTCGAACTGCATCTGCTCGAAGTGCTTGGCTACGCGCTCGATCTTGCCCGCGAGGCAGACTCCGAGACGCCCATTCGATCCGAATTCAATTACTACTTTGACGTTGAGCGTGGGCTGCGACGCAGCAACGGGGAGCTCTCCGAAGATGTCTATGCAGGCACCATGTTGCTTGCGTTACGTGATGGCGAGTCGCTGAGCGTTGACGATCGTCGCGCGGCGAAGCGGCTTCTACGCTGTGCGCTGGCGCCGTTGCTGGCCGGCAAACCCCTCAATACTCCTTCGTTTCTGGGATCCAGGTAATGGCTCGCTACAAATTTCCACAACACTTTTCGGTGCTGGCAGGAGAGCTGGGCAGAGACGGCCTGGCGACGGCAGAGTTCGAAGGTCGGCCGGTGCAAATCAAGAATGGGCTGCCGGGTGAACAGGTCGAGGTTCGAACCGTCGGGGTCAAGCGGCGAAAAGCTCTGGTTGAGGCTCAGGCCTGGCAACCGGCAAATCCTGAACGGGTTGAACCTGCCTGCAAGCACTTCCCTCGCTGTGGTGGCTGCACGCTTGCGCATGTCGACCCAGTGGCTCAACTCGCGTCGAAACGGGGCTGGATGCTTGCCGAACTCGCGGCAGCCGGCGTCGAGCCGGCCAGGGTGAGGGATGACGTGGCGGGTCCGTTGATGGGCTATCGAACCAAAGCGCGCTTGGGAGTGCGCAAGATTGGCGAGCAAGTGCTCGTGGGGTTCCGCGAATCGTTTTCCTCTCGAGTCGCGAGACTGGATGCCTGCATGGTCCTATCGGAGCCGTTCTCGGGTTTGCTACCGGCGCTGTCGGAACTGATCGGGTCGCTCACCATTTCGGCTGACGTTCCCCAACTCGAACTCGCGGCCGGTGATCCTGTACACGGAAACGCAGCGATTATCGTGCGCCATCTCGCGCCGCTTGCCATCTCGGATATCGAGCGCCTGCAAGCATTCGAGCAGCGCTACGCGATTCGCCTATGGCTACAGGCCAAAGGTCCAGACACGGTTGTTCCGCTAACGGATGCGCGGGATTTGACTTCTACAAGCAGTTTTCGCTCGGATGGACAGTTGCTGCTGGGCAATCCTGATTTCGGCCTGAATCTGCTCTTTCATCCAAGTGCATTCACCCAGGTAAACCTCGCCATCAACCGCAGCCTTGTGCGCGAGGCGTTGATCAGTCTGAAGCTGCGAGCGGGTGTGCAGGTGAGTGATTTGTTCTGCGGGATCGGTAATTTCACTTTGCCTATTGCGCGCAGTGGTGCTCGCGTTTTCGGGGTCGAAGCGTCAGCACCGGCAATCGCTCAGGCTCGAAAGAACGCGGCCGCAAATTCTGTTGACTGCGAATTCGCTGTTGCGGACCTGTACAGCGACGCGGTGCATCGAGGCTCTGAACACGCCGGCGAAGAGCAGCTTCGCCGAATTCGAGCCAGTGAGCGATTGCTTCTGGACCCACCGCGATCAGGAGCGGGGCCAAACCTTGCCGGCTGGCTCGGCCCGAATCTGTCGACGCTCGTGTATGTGTCCTGCAATCCGGTCTCGTTGGCAGAAGACGCTGCTGTCCTGAACAGTAATGGCTTTGATCTTGCCAGCGTCGGTGTGTTCGATATGTTTCCGCATACCACTCACGTAGAGACGCTTGCGGTGTTCAATGCTAGATGAACCGATGAATCAGCTTGTGTATGCCGGCAGCCATTATCTGGATAGAGAAGACACGTAACCCATGGTTAAGTTAAACGCGGTTGTCTCGACAAAAGCCGACAAGCCTGTCGACTTCACGCAGTGGCTCGAAGCGTTGCGCGCAACTGATCGCGGGCTCGACATCGAGCGGATCCGTGGCGCCTATCAGTTTCTCAAGGATGCCGGCGTGCGCGAGCAGGCGCTTGAGCAGGGCCTCGCGTTGGCAAGATTCGCCTCTGAGCTGAACCTCGACACGGAATCGGTGATGGCTGGTCTGTGTTATCGCACCGTGCGCGACAACCTCGCCGACAGCCGGCTTATCGAATCCGAATTCGGCGCCGAGGTGCGATCGCTGGTCGATGCCATGATCGATATGTCACGAACCAGTATTCTCGAACTGGATGATCCAAAACTCTTGAGCAGCCAGCGCCGGGATCAGGCTGCAAACGTGCGTCGCATGTTGATTGCCATGATTGACGATGTCCGCGCGGCCGTCTTGAAGCTGGCTGAGCGAGTGCTGGCGCTGCGCAATGCGTTGAGTGCAAGCGATGACCGCCGACGCCGAATCGCATTGGAGGCCCAGCAGATTTTCGCGCCGCTCGCACACCGTCTGGGCATGGCCCAGGTCAAGTGGGCACTGGAAGATCTGTCGCTTCGCTATCTGCATGAGGACGCCTACCGCAGCATCGCACAGCGCCTGGAGGGACGGCGCGAGGAGCGTGAGGCACAAATTCAGCAGCTCGTTGGCCAGCTCGATTCGTTGTGCCGAAACTCCGGGATCGATGCGCAGGTGTCCGGCCGGGCAAAACACATCTATAGCATCTGGCGGAAAATGGCCTCCAAGGGCGTCGACTTTGACGAGGTACTGGATGTCCAGGCCGTTCGAATTGTTGTGCCTACGGTCAAGGATTGTTATTTCGCACTGGGCTTGATTCATGGCCAGTGGCGGCACATAGAACACGAATTCGACGACTATATCGCCAACCCGAAAGACAACGGCTACCAATCGCTCCACACGGCGGTAATGCTTGCCGAAGGCGCGCCCCTCGAAGTGCAGATACGTACTGAGGAGATGCACGCTGAGGCGGAATTGGGCGTCTGTGCACACTGGCACTACAAACGGCCAGGCACAGACGATGATGATGGAATAACCGACAAATTGAACTGGCTTCGCCAGGTGCTCGAGTTGCAGGAGGAGGCTGGTGGTCTCGAATCACTGGGCGAATCGCTGGGTGTTGCGCTTGAAACCGAGCGGATCTACGTTCGCACGCCGAAAGGTCACGTGGTCGATCTCAAGGTAGGCGCTACACCGGTGGATTTTGCCTATCGCATCCACACTGATATCGGCCACCGTTGCCGTGGCGCGCTGGTTAATGGTCGCCCGGTGCCACTCGATACTTCGCTTGCCAACGGTCAGGTTGTCGAGATTGTTACCGGCCAGAATGCACAGCCTTTGCCAAATTGGCTCGATTCCGACGCGGGATTTGTACGAACGGCAAGGGCGCGAGCGAAAATCAACGCGTTCTGGCGTGAAGCAAGCAGTCATCCCGAGTTACTCGACGATCAGATCCTTAAGATTGCCCGGGCGCTCAACCTCGATGCTGAGCGGGTAAAACGTTGGCTTCGTGAGTCGAGCGCGCAGAGCGTTGGTCAAAACGCTCAATTCACACTGGCAGCGCTTGCAAAAGGCAGCGATGAGCTATCTAAGCTGCTGCAAACCAGGATTCAAGCCGACAAACCCGTTCGTGACCTTGAGTCACTGCGAATCGTTTGTCGTGATCGTCGGGGACTGGTTTCGGAAGTGATCCAGGCATTGCACGCAGGCGGTGCGGACGTTGTGCGAACGGAGGCGACGACGACGGATGGGCTTGTGAAAATGAATATGTCGGTACGTCTGGAATCTGCTGCTGCTCTGGTTGCCTGTATATCTGCATTATTCGAGCTGCCTGCCGTGGAGCAAGTAGAGCGCATCTAGCGCTTTTGTTGGCGAGCTTGGTAACCGGCCAGGCTGATTTCTCAGCGGATATGCGGCGAAATACGGCCAAAGCAGGCTGCTGGCGGGCAAAAAATGAGTCTCGCAAACTGTGGTTGAGATCTGGTGGGTTGCGTAGAATGCCGCGCGAAACCAGCTATTCAAGTGAGATCACACTGTGCGACTGATTCTTCTCGGCCCGCCTGGCGCAGGCAAAGGCACGCAGGCCCAATTCGTCTGTGAGGCCTACGGCATTCCTCAAATCTCAACGGGAGATATGCTGAGAGCAGCGGTTAAAGCCGGCTCTGAGCTAGGCAAGCGAGTTCAGGCGGTCATGGATTCCGGAGCACTCGTCAGCGACGAGATCATCATCGAACTCGTCAAAGCACGGATCGTCGAGGCAGACTGCGCGAACGGCTTCCTCTTTGATGGCTTCCCTCGAACGATTCCCCAGGCAACGGCAATGGTCGATGCAGGCGTTGAGATCGATGCTGTCGTCGAGATACAGGTACCCGATGAGATTATCGTTGACCGCATGAGTGGGCGTCGCGTTCACCCTGGTTCTGGCCGTGTTTATCACGTTTCTTACAATCCGCCGAAACGCGAAGGCGTGGACGACGAAACCGGTGAAGCGCTGATTCAGCGCGAAGATGACCGGGAAGAAACCGTGCGCGACCGCTTGTCTGTTTACCACGAACAAACCGCTCCCCTGGTTTCTTTCTATCAAAACGCAACCGGTGCACAGAAGGTGGCCTATGTCAGTGTTGATGGGCAGCAAGCGGTGGATTCTGTGAAAGCTGACATTTTGTCTTCATTGAAGGCCGCAGAATAACTTTCAGATCGCTAGCAGATAACTGCACAATTTCTCAAGTTTCTACTATTATTCGTTCGCTAGACGCCGGTTGCTAAAACAGCATCGAAGTCTGCAGCACGAAACAAGAGCAGGTTCAGCGGTATTGATCTTTGGCCTCAATCGAAAACCACGGTTGAGGCACACAGATCAGAACGTCGCTCAAGGCTACTAAGAGCTAAAAGCTCAAGGCTAAGAGCTAAGAGCTAAGAGCTAAGAGCTAAGAGCTAAGAGCTAAGAGCTAAGAGCTAAGAGCTAAGAGCTAGAAGCAAAGAGCTTATTGTTTCGTTTCGCAGATTGCGGGTTGGTAGATGCAGTCGGAGCAAGTGCAGCGCAACGTCGACGTTCGCTGATACCGATTAACCGCCGAGGAGAACCCTATGGCACGAGCCGCAAGCAAAGCTAAGAAAGCGCCGGCGAAGAAGAAGGCAGCTGCCAAGCGCAAAGCACCCGCTAAACGCAAAGCACCAGCCAAGAAGAAAGCCGCTGCTAAGAAAGCTCCGGCCAAGAGAAAAGCTGCAGCTAAGAAATCTGCTGCTAAAAAAGCACCGGCCAAGCGCAAAGCTGCGGCCAAGAAAGCTCCAGCCAAGAAGAAGGCAGCTGCTAAGAAGAAAGCACCTGCCAAACGCAAAGCTGCTGCTAAGAAGAAAGCACCTGCCAAGCGCAAAGCTGCTGCTAAGAAGAAAGCACCTGCCAAGCGCAAAGCCGCTGCCAAGAAGAAAGCACCTGCTAAACGCAAAGCTGCTGCTAAGAAGAAAGCACCCGCTAAGCGAAAGGCAGCAGGTAAACGCGCTGTAAAAAAGTCCGTAGCCAAGGCTGACGCCGGTGCCCAGGCACCAACTTCCCCAGCTTTGGAACGCGCCAGAGGTGCTGCAAAGACCTCGGAAGCCAAGCTGACGGCAGAGCGTCGTGCCTTGGCAAAGGCTCAGCGAGCATCTCGAATAGCTCGTAACAAAGCGAAACGCAGTGCGACCAAAGGCGACAAGGCAGCAGCTAAGCGGGCACGAGCGGCGGTAAGCCGTATCAATGCACGGTTGGCTAAAGTCCGAGATCGTTCGCGATCAGCGAAGGCTCGTGTCGCTCAGCTGGAGCGCGAAGTAGCGCTAAATGCTCGAGTCGAGGCGATTCGCAGCGATCTCGAATCTGCTGGCGAGAAAGCATTAGCAGCTATCGAGAGCAAGGTGTCCGCCTCAGTCGAGAAGTTTGAAGAGGCAACTCGCACCAAACTGCTCAAGGCTGAAGCTCGCAAGGCGAAGAAACGAGCAGCGGCCGCCGCGAAGCGGATCAAAGCTCTGACTACGCCAAAGAAGCGAAAGCGCCGGGCGTCTAAGTCCAAGTAGTCGCAAATACTAGTGCCGGCAGCAATGTCGGCCTGGTGTTTTGAGCGATCTGCCCGAGGCCGTTGGGCAAGCTGACGAGCCTCGCTTCCCTTCCCGCCGATTTGTTTCGGTGGGAGGCGGCCCCGTCTCCGCTTAACTCGGATATAGCGCCGCAGCTTCTAGAACTGCTGCAGCTGCTAGAACTGCCGCAGCAGTAGCCGCATCGTATCGATTAACAGCACCACCTCGCCGCGAGGCCCAACCGTTTCTGACGCCCATCATTCGTTTGTTTGAATGGCGGGTTCTGGTGGCGTGTTCGAGTCAATAACTGCCGAACGTGAGTCCTTCGCTAGCTGAGCCTGTTGAGCAACGACGCCAGGTCGAAGACTTGGGCAACGTCGCCCACTTCCAGAGCACCATGCTCCGCCGGGATGCGAACGAGAGAGTTGGCATCAACAAAGCCCATGATTCGATTAGAGCCCTGATCACCGCTCGGCGACACGACGAGATCTCCAGATTCGCTCATGTTAAGCACGCCGCGCTGATATTCCTCTCGACCCGGTCGATGACCGAAGCGCTCGATGACTCGCGCGTAGTGGGGAAGTATGGGGCTGACTGGATTAGCCCCGCATAGATGCTCGAGTGAGGGCATCAGAATGAGCAATGCCGTGACGATGGTCGAGACCGGGTTGCCCGGTAGCCCGAAGAACTCCGTGACCGAGCCATCAGGATTGTCGATACGACCAACGGCGAGCGGTTTGCCCGGCTTTAGATTGAGCTTGTAGAAAGATAGCGTACCGATCGTCTCGAATGCCTCTCGAACGTAATCCGCATCGCCCACGGATACACCGCCGCTCGTCACGATGACGTCATGCCGGCTCGACAGATCCCGCAGCGTGGCCTCGATGGCGTTCGGCTCATCCGGTAGCGCGCCAGCGTCCGTGAATTCGATTGAGGAGTCCTTCAGGAGCAGTTCGATCATCAGCCGGTTCGCGTCATAGATCTCCCCGACAGCCAGCGCATCCGGCGGGGTGCGTAATTCATCACCGGTAGAGAACATTGCCACGCGAACGGGTTTGTAGACGCGAAGCTCAGTCAGACCGCAGCTCCGAGCCATGCCGATATCAAATGCGTTCAGTCGTTTGCCCGTTTGTATGAGCTTTGCGCCCTGTTTGATGTCGTTACCGGCCAGCCGGACATTTGCTCCCGGGCTCGGGGCAGGGTTGGCTCGTATTACGTCGTTGCTGAGGGTGATATCTTCCTGGATGGCGACGGTATCGAGTTCATCCGGCAGCACCGCGCCCGTGAATATCCTGATAGCGCAACCTTGCGCGACTTGGCCAGTAAACGGGTGGCCGGCAAACGATTCGCCGACAAGTTTCAGTTCTTGTCCGCCTGTGAAGTCGACTCCCCGGGCGGCATAACCGTCCATCGCGGATGCGTTGAACGCTGGTACGTCGGCAGGTGCGTGAATATCATGGGCGCAAACCCGTCCCAGGCATTGCATCAAGGGTACGCTGTGCGTCGTGGCTGGCGGCGTGAGAACCGCTGCCAGCCGCTCGTTCGCTTCTTCGATCGGCAGCAGCGATGGTTTGTTTTCATTGCCGCTCATAGGGCGCCGTTTATCTGGTTAATCGCACGGTCCTCGCACGATGTCGTGTGATGAGCACCGGGTGTCAGTTGAGATTTGAACATGTCGTCAGTCTGTCTAGCCCTTGAAACCAGTAGCGAGACCTGCTCTGTGGCCCTCGCGGCACATGGGGAGACAATCGAGGATACACGCGTGCTTGGTCGCACGCACAACGAACACCTGCTTGGGATGATTGACGGTCTGTGCCAACGAGCCGACATCACTCCAACTGACATTAGTCACGTTCTTTACTCGGCAGGTCCTGGTTCATTCACGGGTGTACGAATCGCCGCATCTGCGGCGATGGCAATCGCGCTGGCTAGCGATGCGCGTCTGTATTGTGTTAACTCCTTGCTTGCGCTGGTTGCAGCAGCGAGCGAACCCGAGCGGAAACAAGGAAGCGGCTTTTACCTTGCGCTCCGGCGTTCCCGCAAAGACGCCTACTATATTTGCGCCTATCAACTCACAAGCCATGCGCTCAGCCAGATTCTGCCGCCGCGATTGGTCACCCGGATACCTTCGCTGCCCGATCTGTCTTTGCACATCGAACAAGCGCGATCACAGGCGAGCCTGGATCGTCATAACCTTGCCGCTGAACCCTTGCAGTGTTGGCATCTCGTTGGTGATGAGTGGCCCTGGGCCATGGACGCATCAGTGGATACCGGTTATGCCGGGGACAAACCGAAGGCGGACACGCTGATTCGAATGCTTGACGATCACCGTTTTGCCAGCACGTTCGACACAGCCGGTGCGCGCAGTGGCCTGCCGGTTTATGTGGGCGGGGCAGATGGAGGCGATCATCCGTGGCGTTTTGCGGGGCAGTAATGCGCTGGCGGAATGGCGAGTCCTTGCTAGGCTCCTTTGAGCATGGATGCGCTTTCTTCATCATGGCCCCGGTACCAATCCGCTGTTGCCACCTCGACAGCGGTGCGTGCGCGCGCGACATCAGAACCTGTGGATGTCCCACGCCGCTCAGTGCCTGCCAACGGTGCACCTCGTTCGTCCGAGAACGCTACGTTGTATCGTCTGGGGCCCCGCGCCCACAACCAGACGCTTGCCATGATGGTCTACGAGGAAAACCTCGCAGCCGATGGCGCAAACGCACGCCGAGTGGACACGTTCGCCTAGAGCGATGCGTTATGTCAGCGCGCGGGTGCCGCGCGTGAAGTTATGGCTTGACGAGCACGACCCCGAGCGAATCAGTGACATCGAGGACAGATATCGTAACGTCGTTTGTCTGGTGGAGAATCGTCCAGAGGTGGCAAACCACGCCTTCTATCTGCGCGCGCGAGATGGTCACATCGAACTCAGCCGCGGCGACGATGAGCGCGGTGTCTGGATCGACGAGCAGGAGCTCAATCGTCGTCGCGAGGGGCGGTCTGACCTCATGCGTGCGCTTGGGGATGTTCGCGATCGTTCGGTACTGGATGCCACCGCAGGGTTTGGTGTTGATGCAGCGCAGATAGCGTTTCACGGCGCGCGGGTAACGGCGATGGAGCGCGAGCCCGGTATTTACTGCCTGTTGGACGATCTAGCCAGACGCGCATCGCACGGCTTTGAGGCCGTCTTCGATGACTCTCGAGAACAGCTCGGCAAGCGTTGGGACATCATCTACCTTGACCCGATGTTTCCTCAGCGAAACAAGCGAGCGCTACCGGCCAAGCGCCTTCAGTACCTTGCAACGCTTGCCGAGTATGCAGCTGACCCGGATTCGCTGGCAGGCTGGCTTGCGGACTGCCGACGCGCTTGTGACAGACGCACGGTGCTGAAGCGACGTGCGAAGGATCCGGTTCTCGCCAAACCCGCAGGTTGCATCAAAGGCCGTTCGGTGCGTTTCGACATCTACACGCCGCTGCGCTGACACCACCAGCGAGCAGAACAACGCATCAGCCTTTGGCTTGGCTGGCGCTCTGCTCGGCCACGACCGGAGGCTGGAGGCTGTGTATTGCCAGCACGGTTTGCCGTATCCCGGTATCGAGTACCCATTGGGCGGCGCGCGTTGCCTGCGCAAGCAATGGGTCCGGCGACAGATGGTCATTGTCGTCCACGTGAATGAGGCCATCCCTGGTCAACGCGCTGCAGAACTCCCGGAACAGTCGGCCATCAAAAAACTCCGGAGCGTTGATGCCGTACAGTCGTGAAATGCGCCGTGCAGCCTGCTGACAGGCTGATAGCAAGTCAGCCTGGGTCAGCGGGTTCAATCGCATGGGGTTGTCGACAAGCAGCGCGATGAGGATGTACTGACGCTCGAGAATCGGCATCACGATGCTCGCGAGCAGGCGCATCGCATCAAACTCTGCCTCGTCCGCACCTGGCAGCGAAAGCCTGCCGCCCGAACCACGTTTGAGCAGTCCTTCCGCAACGAGATGCTCGATCCAGATCGGCAGCGCCGACTCCAGCGGTTCAGTTACGTGAAGCTCACGACCCACGTAGGGGAAGACATTGCTGATCAGCGCCGTGAGCTCTGATTCAGATAACCCGCGCCGCCGATTAATGAACATGCAGGCGATCATGGAAGGGATCGCAAACACATGCAGAACGTTGTTTCGGAACCAGGTCATCAGAACCGCGTCTACGGGTTCATGGCTATAGACACGACCGAAGCTGTGATCTTCCGCGTCGAGCATTCCCAGAGATTGCGCGTACTCGATGACGGCATCTGGGTTGTCTGCACTCTCGGTTGGGCGAATCGCCCAATGCTCCTGATGCGCTTTCAGCAGCGATAGATAGCGGCGCAGCTGGCCATGCAAGCGACCGTGATCGATAGCGATTCGGGGTGTTGCGAGCGTGACCAGCGCGGTGAGGTTGATTGGATTCACACTCGCAATTGAATTGATACTGCCAAGTAGATAGTTACCCAATCGGTGGGCCTGTGAGGCATCTGGACCTGCCGGCAGAGATTCCAGGGCGTCGCTGAGATCCACCGGCGCACCGAAATTGACCTGAACTTTGCCGAAGTTCTCTTTCAGCAGGCGCAGCGAACTGAACACATCCGTTAAGGATTCTTTGGTTTTCGCAGCCCCGCGCAGCTCATCGAGATAGCTGCGGGCTTCCATTAAGCGTTCGTAACCGAAATACACAGGTACCAGCGCAATCGGTCGTGGCAGCCCCCGATTGTGATGATCGATCGTCATCGATAGCAGGCCCGTTTTGGCTGGCAGTAAACGGCCAGTTCGGGTGCGGCCACCCTCGATGAAGAACTCAACGCTGTGGCCGCTTCGATAAACCTGATACAGATACTCGGAGAACACCGCGCTGTAGAGCGGATCACCACGAAAACGCCGGCGCATGAAGAAGGCACCGCCGCGGCGCAATAGAGCGCCAACAACCGGCATGTTGAGATTATCGCCGGCCGCGATATGGGGGATGTTCAAGCCTTCGTGAAACAGCAGATAGGACAACAGCAGATAGTCAAAGTGACTGCGGTGCGAGGGCAGATAGATGAGCGTGTGGGTCTGGGCAATCCGCTTCACCTCTGGCAGGCCAGATACGTCGATACCGCTGTATACCCGGTTCCAGAAGAAGGTTAGAAGCCGCTCAAGCACGCGAATCGTCGGGTAGGACATGTGTGAGGCGATTCGACGGGTATAGCGTCGTGCCCGGCGCTCGAGCTTGCGTTGGTCGCGAATGTCCGCCTCTTTATTGATTACCTCGCGCACGGCTCGGCTTTTGACAATCCGGTGTAGTAAAACTCGCCGATGGGAGAAGTCCGGCCCCATTGCCGCCACGCGTTGATTGCGAAAGCGCACGCGCAGAAGCCGGGCAACCCGGCGCAGTGCGCGGCTTGGTGATAGCTCAGCCTCCTGACCGATAGCAGTGAGAGACAGTGGCTCGCCAAACTCGACGAGGATGTCCTTTCGGTTCAGAACCACGCCGAGCATACGTCGAAAGCGGCCGGTCACCGTCCATTGTTCACTGACGAACGCTTTCCAGATGCTGCTTTCACGGCGCGGAGCGCGGCCCCAGAACACCGACGTTGGGGTGAGCAGAATTTCATCCTTGGCCGAGTCGCTGTAGTCCAGAAGCCGTGTCAGCCCTGGTGACATGGCGCGCATCGTGTTACGTGCAAACACCAAGCCGTGGCCTCTGGAGAGCGAGATGACTCTGCGTTGGTTTGGTAGATCCGCCTCAGCCAACGCTGACAGCGGGCTCGGCAGTTCAAGTTGTTCGCAGATGATATCCAAGACCAGCAGATCCGTGAGGCTGCGGTATTCGAGGACATAAACGTGCCTGCCATCCAGTGTGACCGGCGTGGGGGCAGTTGGCCGAATGATCCAGGTCAGGATCCGGCGCAGCAGCCGATAGTTGAGGTGTTTTAGGTAGGCGAACACGGGGCGAAGTGTAGCCGCCCCGGCCGCAGGCTCCTAGGGAGCGTGCGGCTTGCATTTTGCGGGTTACTCGCTGTCAGCGGTTGCTCGGTCGGGGAGCACACCCTGAAACAGAGCATCAATCTCGCGTCCGGCGTCTTCACTGCTGATCTCCACTTCGTAGACACCAGCGTACTTTCGAGCAGTGACGCGATCGGCATCTTCCGGTTCGCGAATAACCGTCGGCCGTAGAAATACCAACAGGTTCTGTTTGGTCACCGTTTGAGTATCGCTGCGGAACAGTCGGCCAAGTAGGGGCACATCGCCAAGTAGCGGCACCTTTCTGACACTGTCTGTGACGTTGTCTTTGATGAGGCCGCCGAGAACGACGGTCTGACCATCGTTCGCGAGGATTGTGGTCTTGATTTCCCGCTTGCTTGTCACGACATCGGAGAAGCCACTGTCGCCGATATTACTGGGAATGACGTCTTCAACACTCTGGGAGACTTCCAGTCGAACCGACTCGCCGTCATGTACATGCGGTGTGACCACGAGCTCCAGGCCTACGTCCTCACGCTGGATGGTGGTAAAGGGATTGCTCGCGCCGTCGGTATTCGTCGTGAACGAACCGGTTCGGAAAGGCACCGTACGGCCAACCGTTATCTGTGCTTCCTGATTGTCTAGCGTGAGGATGCTCGGTGTAGACAGAAGGTTGGCATCGGTGACGTTTGCGACAGCAGTAATCAGCGCGCCGAACGAGATTGCATTGAGGTCGATCTTTGCCGCTGCGATGGTCGGGTCGGTAAGGCCTGCCAGTGCGGAAATGATGTCCAGCGTCTCGTTTTCACCCAGGACGTTGTTGAGAAGATTACCCAGGCCTGCGGCGCTGCCGGTACTCACGAGCGGAAGCGTTTCGCCACGAGCATCAGCGGCTGCGATTTCGACACCGAGCGACTCAGTATCATCCAGGGTGACCTCGACGATTGCCGCCTCAATGAGAACCTGCGTGCGTCGCACGTCGAGTTTGTCCACGATATCCAGGATCTCGGACATCGTGCCGGGATCTGCGCGGGCGACAATGGCGTTCAGCGATTCGTCCGCTTTGATCGTAGTGGGTTCACCACCGGTTGCGTCATCGCCAGCAGGCCGGTCGCTGATGATTTCATTAAGAATATCGGCAACGGATGTCGCATCGGCGTGGCTTAGGTAGAGAACCTGGGTTGCACCCGTTGTCGTTGCGGGTTTATCCAACATCTCGACCAGCTTCATGACCTCTGCAACAGGGCGGGGCTTGCCGCGTATGACCATGGAGTTGTTACGCTCATTGGCGATGATCTGAATGCGCTGCGGGCCTTTAGCGCTGCGGCCAATCTGTTCTGGCGCAACTTTCTCGAGCATCGCGACCATGTTGCCTACCCAAGCCTCCTTGAGCTGCACCACGAGCACTTCGTTTTCATCAGACACGTCTATTTGCCTGATCAGTCTGGACAGGCGCAGGATGTTGTCCGCGTGGTCACTGATGATGACGACATTCGGCTCGCTAACGGCCGCGATGTGGCCGTACTGCGGAATCAGCGGCCGCAGAATCTTAACCAGCTCATCTGAGGGCACGTTCTGCGCAGGAATGACGCGCGTGACCAGCTCTTCAGGTGGTACGTTGTCCAACGCGCCGCTAGCGCCCGGTGACTGCTTGCCGGTCGCCTGCTGCTGAATGCGCACAACGCCGCCGGATTCTGTTGCGGTGAAGTTGTGAACCCGAAGAACCGATAGAAACAGTGCATACACGCCATCGCCGTCGAGGGGCGTTTTCGATACAACCGTTACGTTACCTTTCAGGCGCGGGTCGATAACGAACGTGCGCCCGGTGATCTCTGCGACCTGCTGAACGAATTCGTGGATGTCCGCATTCTTGATGTTAATCGTCCATTCCTGAGCGCTCGCGGAGGTGCAGAACACCAGCAGAGCGCCGAGCAGCCAGGCCTGAAAGATTGTAGAGAACGGTCGTGTCTTCATAGCGTTGCTTCTGCTGATGAGTTCGGATTTACGTTGCGTCCGCAACGCATGGAGCGTCGCGTATTGTGTAGTCGGTCGATGGCAGGGTGATGTGCTGTGTCGGAGATGCATGTTTGGCCGCTGGAGACTGTGGGCTGCTTGGCTGTCATTGCGTCAGTCTTTCAAGCTGGCCGTGACGAAAAAGCGCCGGCTGCCACGCTGGATCTCAAGACGTGCGGAGCCCTGCGCCATAACGTTTGCGATCTCAGCACGGTCTGTGGACACGTTACCGACGGGCTGGCCGTTAACCGACATGATGATGTCGCCGGATTGAAGCCCTGCCTGGCTTAGATACGGTGATTGAGCGAGCTGATCTGACACGCGATAGCCACTGGCGCTTCCATCAGCTACTGGCTCGATGCCGTACTGAGAAAGCACCGCTGAGGGATCGTTTTCGAGCAATTGAGCGTTCGCCTCCAGAAACTCCCGAGGGGACGTCGGCTCAAGATCTACTGACTCGCCGCTGTTCTGATTGTCCAGAAGCTCAGCAAACGTCTCGAGGTCATCATCGTCCTCTATCGCATTCGCGGCGACGCCCGAGGCGCGCCTTGCGCCTCGACCGGCATCATCGGTGTCGCGCCGGGCACTGGCAAACGCTGCTGCAGACTCTGCAAACCTTAGAATTTCGCGGCTGCCCGCGCGCGATAGAACAACGTAGTCGCTATGGACTTCCACCAGCTCGACGTTTCGTTGAACGGCCTCACCAACCTGATACAGCTTTCCGGGCTTGCCTTTCTCCGACACGATCGCTGCCGATTCTTCGGGAATCTCGGCCTCGAAAACACCGCTTAGCACAAGCGCTAGAGTGGTTTCTCTCGGTGTTTCTTCGCGAGCAACCGGAGCACTGAAGCCGCTTGCATCACCGAACAGGTTGCGCGCTGCAATGGCTTGTACGTTGACCGCGCGTGGCGCGGCGCTGGTGTCGCTGGAATCGGCAGGAGCATCGGCCGAGGTCGCAGGGCCGCCGAGGAAACTCAAGATCGTCGAGGCGATCGTCCATGCGATGCCCGCGATGATCAGCCAGCGTAGCGCGTCAGCGACTTTGGGGAGCGCTTGCTCGAGAGTCATGATGGATTAACGTTGCTGATCATTGAAGTGTTCTTTGTAGTGGCGGCGGATGCTTGGATCTGAGTTGGCAATCTCGTTCGAGCTCTGGTTTCGGGGGTTGGTATCTACTGCGCTGCATTGTATCGCTAGTTTACCGATGCACTATCCTGGCCTTGATTACGGCCTTCATAGGCATCCTCAAGCAACTCTTAATGTCTCTTAACGTCTCTTCGTATCTCTCAGCGCCATTTTGCGTCCGTACGCGCGAAGAGCTGCCAGGGGTATTGTCCGCGAATCCGCTGCATCGAACCATGACCAATTTGCCGTCATCAGCGGATCAGCAGCCCCCTCATCAACCAGAGTTGACGAGCAAGCACCGATTATCGCCACCAGGTATGACACTTTCGCCAACCATTCGGTTCCGGTATCCGGCCTCGTGCCAGTTTGGTGTAGTCCGGGTCCCGCCGGATGCACCTGATCCCAAGAGCAGTCTAAAAGACTTGTTCTTCCACCTCTAGAACGATGGCGTGATCTGGGTCACTGCCTGGCCAGGGCATGGCCACCAGATCGGTGAAGTGTCGAGTAACGCCTACTTTCGCAAAGCCGTTGCGCTGCAGCGCGGCGCGCATGAGCAGAATGGGATCTCCATCGGCGCGCACGTGAGCCCGGGGTTGGGCCGAATCGCCACTCGTATCAAGATCGAGTATGGCCGTCATAGGCGGTAGCCGCTGGGCCTCACGGCGCCCGGACAGTGTGTAAGTCACATCGCCTCCTTGCCAGAGCACCCGGCCATCTAAGGCGCTGGGCCAGCCCGATTCGATCAAAGCGTCAATGGTGTCGATTTGCACGCCACGCCCGACGCGAATGTCGTACGGCGCCAGCAGCGAGTTGAGTGTTCCAGCGTCGACACGGCCGCTCACGGTTGCGCTCGTAGTCGTGAACCCCGCGTTTGCGTTGCCACCGAGTTGTAACCCTGTTCCCGTCAGGTGCCAATCAACGCTCGCGCGGCCGGTGAACAGCGTGAGTGGTGCTAACGTCCATTGCAGCGTGCCCAGCTCAAGCGCGGGCGTTGTCAGGTAGGTCTGGCCCTGCCAGATAGTGCCGCGCGTTTGCGTTGCGGTCACGATACTGGCATCGGTTACCGCATTGCTGATCAAGGTTGCCGGTAGCCGTGCAACCACGATGCCCGCGACAATCAACGCGCCGAGCACAACGCTGACGACAATGCGCTTCATGCGCCGTCCGTCCGATCACGCGGACCCGATTGCAGGAGTCTGGCGACCGTTTCCCGGTAGATGGCTTTCAGCGGCTCGAGTTCAGCGACCGCGACACGCTCATCGATCTTATGGATCGTATCGTTTCTTGGGCCGAACTCGACCACCTCGATTCCGGCAGGCGCGATAAAGCGCCCGTCGGAGGTGCCGCCGCCCGTATTGAATTCAACGCTCACACCCGTCTCATCAAGCACAGCACTCGCCAGAGCCTTGCGCAGGGCGCCCGGTGGTGTGTAGAAAGGCTGGCCACTTAAGTTCCAATCGAGATGGCAGTGGTCGCTCAAACAGAGCGCTTCGACACGTTCGCGAATGTCCTGATCGGTATACCCCGGGTTGAAGCGCACGTTGAATTGAGCGCTTGCATCTCCCGGCACGACATTGCTTGCGCCTGTGCCAGCGGCAAGGTTGGCGACCTGTAGCGTTGTCAGCGGAAAATCGGGGTAGGGCGCTGGCCATTCCAGCTGGCTGATGCTCGCAAGCACCGGCAGCATCTCGTGGATGGGGTTGCGGACTTGTTCGGGGTACGCAACATGGCCCTGAATTCCGGTAACCGTCAGCTCGGCATTGATCGAGCCGCGTCTGCCACAGCGAGCAATATCACCCAGCCGCTCGCTACACGACGGTTCGCCGACGATGCAGTAGTCAAGCTGGATGCTGCGATTCGCGAGCCACTCCATAATCGCCACGGTGCCATCAACCGCCGGACCCTCTTCATCAGAGGTGATCAGAAACCACAGTGTGCCGGCGTCGCGGGTACCGATGTCTGCTGCCAGCTCCTGCGCCGCGCTCAACATCGCAGCCAGCGACGCCTTCATATCAGCCGCGCCACGACCGTACAGATAGCCATCGCGAATCTCGGGCTCGAACGGTTTGCTCGTCCAAAGCTCGATCGGGCCGGTCGGAACAACGTCGGTATGCCCAGCAAAGGCAATGTGAGGCGCGCCGTTGCCGAGGCGTGCGACCAGATTGGCAACGCCGCCTCGATCAACGCGCTCACAGTGAAATCCGCAAGCCTCCAGAAACTGCGCCATCTGATCCTGACAGCCAGCATCGTCCGGTGTAACCGAGGGGCGTCGAATCAAGGCCTGCGTAAGGCTAAGAACGTCTCGCATGAATATCCGTCAAGGTTGGCGGCGCTGAGCACGGGCGGCGTGAGGCACCACTTAATTGTGCGCGTGCAAAACACTGTTCAGGGCAATTGCACTTCGATTTGTTCGACATTCCACCTGGCCGTTTCTTCCGTTGCGAATGAACAGCATGTCGTCATCGCCAGCGAGCTGCCGGGCTTTGACGACACCGGCTTCGTTGCCTTCATCATCAATGAGCATGACGGGCGTTGACGCGGTGATATAGAGGCCGGCTTCGATCGTGCACCGATCGCCCAGAGGGATTCCTGTGCCGCCGTTCGCGCCGATGAGGCAATTCTCACCGATGCTGATGATCATGCTGCCGCCACCAGAAAGCGTTCCCATGGTGCTGGCGCCGCCGCCCAGATCTGTGTTCGCGCCGATGATTACGCCCTGGGAGATACGGCCTTCGACCATATTTGGACCCACGGCGCCGGCATTGAAGTTTATAAAGCCTTCATGCATGACGGTGGTGCCGTCGCCAACGTAGGCGCCGAGCCTGATACGACTTGCATCCGCGATGCGCACGCCTTGCGGAACGACGTAGTCGGTCATGCATGGAAACTTGTCGATTGACCTGACAACAAGCGTGTTGCCGGCTGCGCGCGCTTTGATGATTCGCTCGGGCAGTTCGCTTGGATCAATCGCGCCTTCGCTCGTCCATGCGATGTTCTTTAAGTGCGCAAAAATACCGTCGAGGTTCAAGCTGTTGGGTGGTGCCAGCCGATGCGACAGGAGGTGTAGCTTTAGGTAAGCCTGCGCAGTGCTGGTTATGGCTTCGTCGCTCGCCAACGATACGAACAGAAGCGGCTGTCCAGTATCAGCCAGCGCATCGAGCGCGGTGGCGAGTGCTGCGTCATCGCACTCGCGCGCAGCTTTGGCAAGCAAGCGAGCCTGATCGGCGTCAATCGTCTGCTCAGCTTCAGGGCCTAAAGTAGCAATGGCGTTAGCTAACCCGGGATCGGGCGTGCGACGAGGGGCGGGAAAATAGGCTTCGAGAAGCTCGCCCGCGTTGTTGCGGGTCGGCAGCCCGACGGCGAAGGCAAACAGGGAGTCGGAAGAGGGGGCTGTGTTATTCATCGCGCGATTGTAGTCGCTGGGCTGTTCCAACGACAGGCTGTTTAAGCGGCCGCTTAAGTGACATCGAAGATCGGTTAGGCCAGGGCCAACTCCAGCCGCCCAATCGCCTCATCACACTCATCCTGCGAGGCAACCAGCGCGATGCGGACGTACCCAGCGCCCGGATTTGTTCCGGCCAAAGTCGCTCCAGGTGACCCTGCATGGGCTGCGCGACCGAGAAAGCTGCCGGGCAGAAGCTTCAGGTTGTAGTCCGCATACACTCGACGGGTGAACGCTTCATCCGACTCCGGCGTTGGCAGCCACAGATAGAAGCTGGCGCTCGGGGCTCGCACGGGGCAGTACGGGGCGAGCCGAGGCACCGCGCTCGCAAACTTGTCCCGATACAAGCGGCGATTCGCTTGTACGTGAGTCTCATCGTCCCAAGCCAGTGCGGATACCTGTTGCACATGGGCGGCCATCGCTGCGCCATGGTAGGTTCGGTAGGTGAGGAAGCGCTCGATCAGGCGAGCATCGCCAGCCACGCAACCCGAACGAAGGCCAGGCAGATTTGACCGCTTAGACAACGAATGAAAGACCATCAAGCCCGCGTAATCGTCCAGCCCCATCTCGCGCGCCACCTGCAGTAGTCCTGCTGGCGGCTCATTTTCGCTGAAGTAAATCTCGCTGTAACACTCGTCGCTAGCCAGGATAACGTTGTGCTTGGCTGCCAGTTCAATGAGCGTCTTCAGATCACTTCGAGAGGTAACTTGTCCGGTTGGGTTGCCCGGGCTGCACAGGTAGATGAGTGACAGGTTCTGCCACTGCTCCTCGCTTATGGCTGTGTAGTCAACGCCATAGTTGTTGGCGCTTGTGCACGGAAGATACAGCGGCGTCGCACCGGCGAGTAGTGCGGCCCCCTCGTAGATCTGATAGCCAGGATTCGGCATGCCCACCAGGGTGTCACGACCCTGTGGCAGCACGGCTTGGGCGAACGAGAACAGGGCCTCACGCGTGCCAGATACCGGCAGAACTTGAGATTGTGCGGCCAGCGGCGCCGCGAAGCGTTGCTCGCTCCAGCGGCTGAATGCCTCCCGGAGCTCGTCGCTGCCCTTCGTCGCAGGATAGGTGCCTAGCCCACTGCGCAACCGTTGCTGGTTGCTCAATGCCTCGACGATAAACTCCGGTGCGGCGTGTTTGGGCTCTCCTATGGAGAGCGCGATCGGTGAGTAGTCCTGATTGGGCGTCACGCCGTCTAGCAGCGCTGCCATTCGCTGGAAGGGGTAGGGCTGCAGTAAGTCGATCCGCGTGTTCAAGAGGCTGCGCCTGTGCCTCGCGACTTCCTGCGCGGCTGGCTAACGCCAAGGCCCTCGTCAATGGCGGCGGCCAGCTGCGCTTCTATCGCGCGGGTTTCTGCGTTGTCGGGCAGTGCTCGGCCATCAGCACCCGTGACGGTGAAGACGTCTTCGATCTGCTCGCCAAGGGTGGTAATGCTGGCGGACAGGACCGTGAGATTGGCATCGATAAGCAGAGATCCGATCAAAGCCAGCACACCGGGATGGTCGGCAGCCGTAATAGTGAGCGTGGAGCTTGCAGGATCTGATGTGTTTGAGATCTTGACCGTGGCCGCGCTGTAGAGCTGCTGCAGTTGGCGTGGTACGCGTCGGTTCGTAAGCTGTACAGGCTCATGCAGATTCGCCAGGGCAGTTGCGAGCTCGGCCTCAATTCTCTCGCGCCGGCGCGCGTCACTGACGACGGGGTTGCCGTCCCGGGACATCACCATGTAGCTGTTGAAACACAAGCCGTCGTCATCGGTGTAGACATTGGCGCTCTGCACGCTCAGTTCGAGCGAATCGAGCACGATTACGCTAGTGGAAAACAGTTTCGGCTGATCCCGGGCAAACAGGAATATCTCGGTCAGAACATCATCGTCCAGCCGTGATCCCGCGTCGCGAACAAGTATCAGAGGGCCGGATGCTATGTCATGGTCGGCGACCGCTGCCGTTATGTCACTGACGTCGCGAGCACTGTGGCGTAGAAAAAAGTCAGCACTAGGGATCTGCCAGATTTTGTCGATTTGAGCTTGACTCACACCACGTTCGAGCAGGCGTTCTGTGGCGCGCTCTTTCACGGCCTGGATGGAATCTTCACGATCCGCAGCATCCTCAAGGCCTTGCCGAAGCGCTCTCCGGGTTGTGGTGTACAGCGTGGTCATCAGCGAGGCTCGCCATGCGTTCCACAGCGTTGGGTTGGTGGCGCAGATATCAGCGACGGTCAGCGCGAAGAGATAGTTAAGCCGCATTTCAGACTTCACGAAACTGGCAAACTCGAAGATCTCATCGGGATCGTGAATGTCCTTGCGCTGGGACACGCTCGACATGGTCAGGTGCTCACGCACGAGCCAAACGACCAGCGCGGTATCAGCGTCGGACAGGCCATGTTGCTTACAGAACGGTTCTACATACTGCGCGCCAAGTTCTGAATGATCGCCGCCGCGGCCTTTACCGATATCGTGGAACAACCCGGCGATATACAGCAGTTCAACTTTAGGCACGGCACGAATTGCGTGACAGGCGACGGGAAAGTCTTCTTCGCTTTCGCTGAAGAAGAAACGCCGCAGGTTTTTCACGAGCGCCATGGTGTGCGCATCCACCGTGTAGATGTGGAACAGGTCGTGTTGCATCTGGCCGATGATTTCACCGAACTGGGGAATGTATCTGCCTAACACGCCATAGCGACGCATGCGCGTAAGCTGGGAGACGAGCGCGTTAGGTGCGCGCAGAAGCGTCATGAACAGTCGCGCGTGTTCCGGATTGCTCCGGAAGTCATCGTCAATCAGGTAGAGGTTGTCTCGAATGGCACGGATTGTGGACGCGCGAACACCGGCGACGTCGTCGTGCTGGGCGAGGGTTAGAAAAACTTTCAGCAGCAGGGCAGGGTTGTCACTCGGGCTGACACCCTCGTTGAAAGCCAGATAGTCGCTCCGCACACAAAAGTCATCGTCAATTCGAGTCAAATAGGTGCGCCGGCGACCGTCAACAATGGTCTCGCGAAAGTGTTGCAGCAGAATGTCATTCACTTCGCGCAGTTCTAGAACGTGACTGTAGTAGTCCTGCATGAAGTGCTCGACGGCGAGCTTCGCATCGCTGTCTTCATAACCGCTTCGGACAGCCAGTTGGCGCTGAAACTCGAATTGCAGGTGGTCCTGTTCGCGCCCAGCCATGATGTGCAAACCAAAGCGCACCCACCACAGAAACCGCCTGCCGTTATCGAGCCATTGCCGCTCTACGGCCGTCAGAATGCCGAGCGCTTCCAGTTCGTTTGAATCTCGAGTTTCAAACTCGCGTTGCATGATCCACAGCGCCGTGTGCAGGTCGCGCAGGCCACCGGGAGAGTGTTTGACGTTGGGCTCCAGCCCGTACTCGATGTTGTCGTAGCGGCTGTGACGCGCGTCCTGTTCATCAACCTTAGCGTGGAAAAACTTAGCGCTTGGCCAGAGCCGGCGTCTGTTCAGGCGTCTATCGAGCTTCTCAGCCAGCCGCCGTTTGCCAACCAGAAGGCGGCGCTCGAGCAGCGCGGTATAAACGGTAAGGTCCGCCGCGGCTTCAGCGCCACACTCACCGAGCGTACGAACGGAGTGGCCGACTTCCAAACCGATATCCCACAGAAAGCGGACAAAATCAGCAATCGCTTCATCGTGATTACTCCTGCCGCGCGTCAGTATCAGCAGATCTATGTCGGAGTACGGATGCAATTCACCACGGCCATAGCCGCCAACCGCGTACAACGCCAGATCTTTGCGGGCATCAGCGCTCATCAGCGCTTGCCAGAGCTCGCGCAGCATCGTGTCGTGAAACTGGGTGTGTCGGGCGATCAGAAGATCAATGTCTTCAGCATCCCAGTAAGCCTGTTCGATGCTCTCTCGCTGGTCTTTAAGCCGTTGCTGCGCACTCCTACGAAGCGCGCCGAAGCCATCATTCTCCAACAGACTGACCGCGGGGGTTCCGGGTAGCGGCTCTCTGGCCGGTCCTGGTCTGGTTGAATCGCTCACCTGCCTACACCCACGGCGGCGTCTCATCAGCTCGAAGGGTGAAGACCTCGAATCCGGTTTCGGTAACCATGAGCGTGTGCTCCCACTGGGCGGACGCTTTGTGATCTTTGGTGACGGCCGTCCAGCCATCTGGCAGCACACGCACATCCCGCTTGCCCGCGTTGATCATGGGCTCGATCGTGAAGGCCATACCAGCTTCGAGTCGAATGCCTCGATCCCGGGTCTTGTAGTGCAACACCTGCGGCTCATCGTGAAACACCGCGCCGATACCGTGCCCGCAGAAGTCCCGCACCACCGAAAACCGATGAGATTTCGCATGGCTCTCGATCGCCGCGCCGATATCGCCGAGATAGGCGCCGGGTCGAACGCACTCAATGCCAGCGTACATACACTCCTGGGTCACCTGAACGAGCCGGTTGATCAACACGGGAGCCTTGCCGATGACGAACATCTTGCTGGTGTCGCCGTGATAGCCGTCTTTGATCACCGTCACGTCAATGTTGAGTGCATCACCCTGTTTTAGGACTTTGCTGTCGGACGGAATGCCGTGGCACACCACATGATTCACTGAGGTGCACGTCGCTTTGGGAAACGGTGGCACGCCGCCCGAACCGCCATAGCCGAGCGGTGCGGGGATCGCTTGCAATTCGTCTTCGATAAATCGGTGGCAGATCCGGTCCAGTTCTCCGGTGCTGACGCCCGCGACGACATGCGGTGTAATCATGTCCAGAACGCTGGCGGCGAGCTTGCCCGCCACCCTCATCTTGTCGGCTTCTTCGGCGGTGAGTATTGGTACTGCCATTGCGCTGTCTAGTTTCCCGCATCGATACGAGTGATGAGCATCACGAAAGTCCGCCGGGCGCTTCGCCATTCAGTAGCAAAGCAGGTCCACGGCTCTTGTCCAGAGCGCCATAGGTTGCGCCGCCCGCTGTTTCGGGCGGTCCTGCTCGCAGACCGACGCGGGGCGCTGATTATGACGGTTTCGGCGGCAAGGCGCAGGTTTCCTCGAATATCAGCCCGCAGCAGGGCTCGTACTGGCCAGGTCGGGCTGTCTGAGCCCCACATGTCGGGGCTTTGGGGCTTTTTAGCCTATGGCAGCTATGGTATAAAGCGCGCCGCTCAGAACGCTCTGAGCAGGATCGTGCGGCGGTTGCCGCGCCACAATCGAGCCGGGGCTGCAATTGCGCTCCGGCCTAACATCGTTCGTTCGCCACATGCTCAGGCTTGGGTGCCCCGGATCGTCCCGTTCAGTTATAGGGATGACCCCAGGTTAGCCTGACTGGCGTTCGAATTTGTGCAGCGCATTGCGCCGCAAGCTAACCCGAACAGGAAAAATCTATGTCTATTTCTATGCGCGACATGCTCGCAGCGGGCGTGCACTTTGGTCATCAGACCCGTTTCTGGAACCCGAAGATGGATCAGTACATCTTCGGTGCTCGCAACAAGATCCACATCATCAACCTCGAGCGTACGCTACCTGCGTTCAATGAAGCGCTGGATGAGGTTCGCAAACTCTCTACCCGCGGCAAAAAGATTCTCTTTGTCGGCACCAAGCGAGCAGCTTCCTCAGTGATCGCTGAGCAGGCATCGCGGGTTGGCATGCCCTACGTTGATCAACGTTGGCTGGGCGGAATGCTCACCAATTACAAGACCATCCGTCAGTCGATCCGTCGCCTGCAGGAGCTCGAAACGCAGTCAGAAGACGGCACGTTCGAAATGCTCACCAAGCGCGAAGCGCTGACCAAAACCCGTCTGAAAGAAAAGCTTCAGCGCAGCCTGGGTGGCATCAAGGATATGGGTGGCCTGCCAGATGCGATGTTTGTTGTTGATGTTCAACACGAACACATTGCGATCACGGAAGCCAACAAGCTGGGTATTCCCGTGTTTGGCATCGTTGATACCAATAGCGATCCAGCGGGCGTCGACTATGTGATTCCAGGCAATGACGATGCGATTCGCGCGGTTCGACTATACGTTTCCGCAATGGCGGATGCGGTCGAAGACGGCAAGCTCGCCGGCGCAGGCGATGTGAGCGCAGACGAATTTGTCGAGGTGAGTGAGCCGGAGCCGGCACCAGAAGCCGCAGCCGCCGCACCAGAAGCCGCTGCTGCCGAACCTGTCACATCTACAGAAGCCGCAGCATCTACAGAAGCCGCAGCGTCTACAGAAGCCGCAGCTTCTACAGAAGCCGCAGCATCTACAGAAGCCGCAGCATCTACAGAAGCCGCGGCGCCGGATGCTGGCGCAGAGCAGGAGAAAGGTTAATGGCTGTTACTGCCGCAATGGTTAAAGAGCTTCGGGAGCGAACCGGGCTCGGCATGATGGATTGCAAGAAGGCCCTCACCGAGTGTGATGGTGATATGGATGCCGCGATCGACCTGCTGCGCAAAAACAGCGCAGTCAAAGCTGCAAAGAAAGCCGATCGTACGGCAGCTGAGGGCCTGCTTGCCGTTCGCGTTAGCGATGACGGTAAGACCGGCGTGCTCGCTGAGGTCAACATCGAAACGGATTTTGCCGCCAAGAACGATCAATTCATCGCCTTCGTTGCAAAAGTGGCTGATACGGCGCTCGCCAAGGCAACCAGCGACATAGATGCGCTGGGGCTGGAATCTGAGCGCGAAGCGTTAGTGCAATCGATTGGCGAAAACCTGTCCATTCGTCGTATCGCCCTCATCCAGGCGGACGCAGGCAGGGTGGTCAGCTATCTGCACACCGACCAACGCAAGGGCGCGCTCGTACAGATCGAGGGTAGCGATGATGCTGAGCTCGGGCGTGATATCGCCATGCACATTACCGCGACAAGCCCAATGGTCACCGAGCCCGCGCAGGTCTCTGAAGATGTGATCGCGAAAGAGCGCGAAATCTTCACCGCTCAGGCAGAAGAATCAGGTAAGCCCCCGGAAATCATAGAAAAAATGATTGAAGGGCGAATCCGAAAGTTCCTTGCGGAAGTATCCCTGACGGAACAGGCTTTCGTGAAAGATCCCAACACCAAGGTTTCAGCGCTACTGAAATCTGCGGGTGCAAGCGTCGGCTCATTCCATCGCTTCGAAGTCGGTGAAGGCATTGAAGTCGCCACCACCGACTTCGCCTCTGAAGTGCAGGCTCAACTGCGCGGCGATCAGTAGCACGTGCGCCGGCTACTTCTGAAGCTCAGCGGCGAAGCGCTGGCAGGCGAGGGCGATTTCGGTATCGATCCGCGCGTCCTCGAACGCCTCGCCGATGAGATTCGGCCTGCGCTGGCGAAGGGCATTCAGCTCGCTATTGTGCTCGGCGGCGGCAACCTTTTCCGCGGCGCCGCCTTGCAGGCAGCGGGCATGGACAGGGTCACGGGCGATCACATGGGCATGATGGCCACGGTGATGAATGGCCTTGCGTTTCGGGATGTACTCCGCAGCCAGGGAATCGGGGCGGATGTGCTGTCCGCATTCGAGATTGCCTCCGTCGCAGAGGGCTACTCTCGCGATCGCGCCTTGCTGTCACTCGAGCAGGGCCGCGTCGTCATATGTGTCGCTGGCACTGGCAGTCCGTTCTTCACGACCGACTCCGCCGCCTGCCTGCGTGGCATCGAGATACAGGCTGATGCGGTGTTAAAGGGTACGAAAGTGGATGGCGTCTATAGCGCCGACCCGGTGCTCGAGCCGAATGCTGAGCGCTTCGAATCGCTTAGCTATGATGAAGTCATAGCGCGCGATCTCAAGGTGATGGACCTCACGGCAATCTGTCTGTGTCGTGATCATGATATGCCCCTCGTCGTATTTGATATGAATGAGCCGGGTGTTTTGACCCGTCTCATAGATGGTGAGACAGTAGGTACCCGAATCAATGCGTGAGCCGTTGCTTGCTCAGGTATTACTCGTGTAGGTCTCGTTTAGGTACGTAAAGGCAGGGATGCTCGCAGCATGGTTTCACAACGGGGCTTTGCGACCAGAAACACGTCTTGTCTTTATTGTCTGCTCGCCGGCTTTCATGAACTAAAACAGGCTAAGAGACACCACCACAGTGCTTGATGAAATTTCCGATGATGCCGAAGAGCGTATGGGCAAAAGCCTGGCCTCCCTGCGTACCGCTTTCGCGAGAATTCGAACAGGGCGCGCAAACCCGTCGCTGCTTGATCCGATAGAAATCTCGTACTACGACGTTCCGACGCCGCTCAACCAGGTCAGTGCCATCACCGTCGAAGATGGCCGTACACTCGTGATCTCACCGTGGGAGAAGGGGCTGATCGGCGCAATCGAAAAAGCCATCATGACCAGCGATATCGGTATCACGCCAAACACCTCAGGCGACGTGATCCGACTACCGATGCCTCCGCTCACGGAAGAGAATCGTCGAGACCTGGTGAAGACCGCACGCGCGGAAGCAGAGAACGCTCGGATCGCCATTCGAAACATCCGGCGTGATTCGATATCCGACGTGCGCGAACTTGCCAAGGAAAAGGTAGTTGCTGACGACGAAGCGCATCGAGCCGAAGATGCGCTTCAGAAGCTCACTGATCTGCACGTTAAACAGATCGATCAGGAGCTGGACGCCAAAGAATCGGATCTGATGCAGATCTGAGCCCGAAGGAACTGGCGCAATGATGAACCCCCTGGCTATCGAACGACATTCTGCAAGACGCTCCTGCGTAGGCAGCTCCAACTTTCGCCTCGAGTTGGTCACTCTCGCTGGGCGGGAGAGCCTGATGCGTGGTTGCTATGACTGAGACGGACAGCTCAATTGGCGTTGTGCGAGCCGGCAAGGCGAACCAGCAATCCGCTGATGCGCCGTTGCGTCATCTGGCCATCATCATGGATGGCAACCACCGTTGGGCCAAACGGCGATTGATGCCTGCGGCTGCGGGCCATCGCGCCGGTGCCAAGAACCTGCGCCCGGTTGCTGAAGCCTGCGCGGACGCCGGCATCGAGATTCTCACGCTGTTCGCGTTCAGCACTGAGAACTGGCAACGACCGCGTCGGGAGGTCGATTTGCTGATGGACCTGATGCGTAACCTCTTAACCGATGATATCGAGGAGCTGGGCGAGCGCGGCGTACGTCTGCGAATCATCGGTGACCGCTCGCGCTTTGCGCCCGACCTGCAGATGCTGATGCAACGGGCCGAAGGCATTACCCGCGACAACACGCGTTTGACCCTCTGCATTGCTGTCAACTATGGCGGTCGCTGGGACATAGCGGACGCGGCGCGCCGTCTTGCCATTGAGGTTGAAGCCGGTCGCCTGACTTCTGATCAAATCGACGAAGATCGTGTCGGTCAGTACATGGCGCTGTCAGACGTGCCTGCTCCTGATATGTGCATCCGCACTGGTGGCGATCGCCGGGTGAGTAACTTTTTGCTGTGGGATTTCGCCTACACAGAGTTTTACTTCACCGACGCCTATTGGCCGGATTTCGACTCTACTGCGCTACAGGCTGCGATTGATGAGTTTGCCCAGCGCAATCGTCGCTTTGGACGCCGTTCCTAACGTCTGATTACCGCTCTGGGGTTTTGCCCCAGTGCCGGTTATTGTGCGGTTAACAAGTCGTGCGGCGCAGGCGTCACCGCAGGGCCTTGCCGAGAATGACCGACCGTGGCCTGCGACGAATCTCCAGTGAATTTGTTGCCTTGTGTAGCGAGTCTGCTTCATAACCCGTAACGATCGATCGCCAGCGACAACGAGCAACACGATTTGAGCCAGTCATGCTGAAAACCCGTATTTTGACGGCCCTCGTGCTGATTCCGGCCGTGTTGTGCGCAATCTATCTGCTGCCAGAAACCGGTTATTCACTGTTCGTCGTGTTGCTCACCGGCGCCGGGGCGTGGGAGTGGTCCCGGCTAGCTGGCGCTACCTCGCTGCCGGCACGCGTGGGTTTCCTTTCGCTGCATGTCGCGACGGCGATTGCGTTGAGTTTGCATGCCGACTGGTTGCCGCTTGTGCTCTGGTTGGGTTTGTACGTCGGGGCGTTGGCCTGCCTTATCGTACTGACGTACCCGCGCTCTGCTGCTGTACTGGCGAGTCGCGCCGTTGTTTTCCTCTTCGGTCAAACACTCCTGCTATCGGGGTTCGCCGGTATGGTTGCTCTGCGAGCCGCTCCCGACGGTGCCCACTGGGTATTGTGGAGCTTGTGTATCGTCTGGGCGGCGGATATCGGAGCGTATTTTGCCGGCCGCCAGTTCGGTCGACGTAAACTCGCCCCTGCGCTCAGCCCCGGCAAAACCTGGGAAGGTGCTGTCGGTGGCCTGTTACTTGCGCTGGTGGTAGCCGCAGGCTTCATCGCGTTCTGGCAGCCGTCGGTCATCAGCCTCTCGGCCGTGGCTATGCTGGCGTTTGCCATTGCCTGTTTCTCAGTGCTGGGTGACCTGTTCGAAAGCGCCCTGAAGCGTTCATCAGGAGTTAAGGATTCCGGTGGCTTGCTACCTGGACACGGCGGTGTTCTGGACCGTATTGATTCGCTGTTTACCACTCTGCCACTGGCCGCGCTGGCCGTGGCTGCCCTGACGAGGGTGGTCTGAGCGGCACCGCGCGCATAGCAGGGGCGAAGCAACGTTCAGGACAACGTGCAGAGAAAGGCTTCGAGCCAGGCTCAGAGCTAGGCTGATAGAAAGGCTTCATCGGATTGTTAAACCCAGGGTAACGACATGGCTTCAGCGACCGCTCTGATCGGGTATGATGCGGCGCGCTCTGGGGAGGTCTTCGCCGGCCTTGTAGCCAACGCCAATGCGTGCAGCTTGCGCGCTGTGACAACGTGGATACTGGTCTAGCGACAATGCAAATACTCTTCTATCTACTGTCGTTCCTTGCCGCCCTCGGCATACTCGTGGCCATTCACGAGCTTGGTCACTACCTCATAGCGCGTCTGTCGGGCGTGCACATTACGCGTTTTGCGATAGGTTTCGGCCGCCCCCTGTTCACCATGACTGACAAACGCGGCACCGAATTTTCACTCGCTGCGATACCACTGGGTGGCTACGTTCGCATGCTCGACGAGCGTGAAGGGCCAGTGCCGCAAGCGCTGGCAGAGCGCAGTTTCAACCGATTAAGCGTCTGGTGGCGCATGGCGATCGCGTTTGGTGGCCCGATCGCTAACTTCCTGCTCGCGATATTTGCGTACTGGCTGGTGTTCGTTGCAGGCACGCTCGAATACGTACCGGTGATTGACGAGCTGGAGGAGGGCTCGCCCGCAGCCGTCGCGGGGCTGGAGCCGGGGCGGCAGATTGTCGCGGTGGACGGCACCAGCACCCAAACCTGGCAGCAGATCAACCTCGCCATGGCAGCGCGCCTGGGTGAGAGTGGCGAGATCACGTTGACGACCGAAGCGGTTGCCGGCGGAACGGCGACCTCTACCAGCATTCCGATCAGTGATTGGCTCCGGGGCGCAGATGAACCCGACTTCTTTGCGGAGCTCGGCATTAAGCCGGCCGTCAATGTGCCCGTATTGGGAGAGGTGATATCGGGTGGGGCGGCAGAGCGAGCCGGCTTGCGCTACGGCGATCGAATTGTGAGTGCAGGTGATGAAGCCATCGACAGCTGGTCGGGTTGGGTCAGCTTAGTTCAAGATGCCGCCGGCCAGAATTTGCCACTAACCATCGAGCGCAATGGTCAGCTGCTCGACATAATCGTGCGACCCGACGCTGTCGATCGAGACGGGCTTGAAGTAGGGCAGGTAGGTGTTGCGCCGCTCCTTCAGCGCGTTCAGTATCCGGCGCTTGCCGCGTTCGGGCCTGCGCTCAAGCAAACTGGCGAGACGACAATGCTCACGCTCGGTGTGCTCGGCAAAATGGTTACCGGGCAAGTATCCATGAGCAACTTAAGCGGCCCGATAACGATTGCCACGGTGGCAGGCAGGTCTGCCGAGATTGGCTGGCACAGATTTGTCTACGTGCTGGCGCTTCTATCCGTGTCACTGGGCGTTTTGAATTTGCTGCCGATCCCCATTCTCGATGGTGGTCACATACTGTTTTGTCTCGCCGAGATCGCCAAAGGCGGCCCTGTTTCCGAGCGCACTCAAGCGCTGGGCATGCAGGTTGGCCTGTTTTTGGTCGGCGGTCTCATGGTGCTTGCGCTCTATAACGATGTAGTCAGGTTGCTTTAGTCAATGTCGCGTTTCTCTATTGTCTCTACGGCGCGCTCGCTGCGCGTTGCACTTCGCTCCGTTTTCGCCGCGGCGCTCGTCGCCGCCGTTATCGTACCCACTGCTTCAGCCGAGAGCTTCATCGTTGGTGACATTCGCCTGCAGGGTTTGCAGCGCGTCTCCGCAGGTACAGTGTTTAACCTGCTACCAGTCAGCGTTGGAGATGAGGCGGATGATCTGGCAACACGGCGGCTGGTCAGGGCGTTGTTTCAGTCAGGCTACTTCAATGACATCAAGTTGCTCCGAGAAGGCAATGTTCTGATTGTCTCCGTAACGGAACGGCCGGCTATCGAATCCATCGAGATTGATGGCAACAAGGCAATCCCAACCGAGGCATTGCTCGATGGCTTGTCACAGCAAGGCCTGCGTGAGGGTGAGATATTCAAGCAGGCAACGCTTGAGCGGGTGGGCTTGGAACTGGAACGTCAATACGTGGCTCAAGGCCGCTACGGCGCCACCATCGATACCGAAATCAATGAGCTGCCGCGAAATCGCGTCGATATCGCGATCAACATCAGCGAAGGCAAAAGTTCCGGCATCCGGCATATCAACATTGTCGGTGCGCAGGAGTTTGATCAGGCGGAACTGCTCGACCAGCTTGAGTTGCAGCACCCAAGTTTCTTTTCTTTCTATCGCAACGACGACAAGTACGCGCGCGAGAAGCTGGCCGGTGACTTGGAAAAGCTCGAAAGCTACTACCGTGATCGCGGTTATGTTGAGTTCAACGTCTCAGCCACCCAGGTGAGCATCACGCCCGATCGACGTCAGGTATACATTTCGCTGCAGGTCGAAGAGGGCGACATCTACACAATCGAAGACGTGTCGCTGATCGGCGAACTCAATGACATCAAGCCCGAAGCCCTGAAGAGTCTGTTCCTGGTGCAGGGTGGCCAGACCTACAACCAGGCGCTGGTCACGGCTACCGAGGAACGACTGACGGCCGCGCTCGGTAATGCCGGCTATACATTCGCAACCGCGTCCGGGATTCCGCGAGTCGGCGAGGACGGGCAGGTGAATGTGGAATTCTTTGTCGATGCCGGTAATCGCGCCTATGTGCGCAGGATCTCCTTCAACGGCAATCAGCTCACCCAGGATGAGGTGATGCGTCGTGAGATGCGGCAGATGGAGGGCGGCTGGGCGTCAACGTCCCAGATTGACCTGTCGAAAGTGCGCCTGGAACGGCTCGGCTTTTTCTCGACCGTCGATGTCGAAACCCCCGAAGTGGCTGGTAGCGATGATCAGATCGACGTGAACTTCACTGTCGAAGAACAACCCTCGGGAAGCATCTCAGCGACACTCGGTTTCGCTCAGAGCTTCGGTCTTGTACTGGGCGCGTCATATCAGCAGAACAATGTGCTCGGCACCGGCAACTCACTGGGTGTCGGGGTTAACTTCTCAGATTTTCAGAAGTCGGCCAACTTCAATTACTTCAACCCCTACTTCACGCTCGACGGAATCAGCCGAGGCTTCAACCTGTTCTTTCGGGAAACGGATTTCGACCAGCAGAACATCGCCCGTTTCGCAACGGATTCGTTCGGCGCGGGCCTCAACTTCGGTTTCCCAATCGGCGAGACACAGCGGCTGAACTTTGGCCTGCAAGTTGAGCAAACGAAGATCAAAGAGGGCGTTTTCCCGGCTCTGGAAATCAGTGATTTCCTGGCCAAGAACGGCGATAGCGCGCTGAACTACAAACTCAACGGCTCCTGGTCCAGCTCAACGCTCAATCGCGGTTTGTTCCCGACAGCTGGTCGTCAGCAAACGCTGTTCCTCGAACTGGCAGTGCCAGGCAGTGATCAGGAGTTTTTCAAGATCTCCTACCAGGGCCAGCAATACTTCCCGATCCGCCAGGGTTGGTCGGTTAGGTTGCGAACCGAGCTTGGCTATGCCGATTCCTATCAGGAAGGTACCCAGTTGCCATTCTACGAACACTTCTTCGCGGGTGGCTTTGGCTCGATTCGTGGTTTCGAGCAGAACACGCTGGGCCCCCGCAGTACGCGCTCGGAAAACGATTTCTTCTCTGACCCTGAAGGCGATCCTTTCGGCGGCAACCTGTTGATCGAGGCAAGCGCGGAGTTGATCTTCCCGGTGCCGTTTATTGAAGACAACCGACAGTTTCGAAGCGCCGTGTTCGTGGATGTCGGTAACGTATTTGACACAGCTTGTCCTCGTGTCAGCACCAATTGCATCGAGTTTAGTGCTGATGAGTTCCGCTATTCCGTTGGCATGGGCGTAACGTGGCTAACCGGCCTCGGGCCGATGACGTTTGCCATCGCCAAACCGTTTAATGCCGGTGAGTTCGATGAGGAGGAAACGTTCCAGTTCGAACTTGGCACGACTTTCTAGCGGCGCAGTTGGATAAACCGTGCTCAATTGACGTTGGTGTACCTTGGCCGGTAGTTGCGTAGAATGCGCGCGCGAGCGGGCAATGCTCCCAAACAACACGTAAAGCGCGGGTTCAGACAAAGACCCGCATCATCGTCCGACGACGCTGTAAGGCCTGGCCTCGAGTGAGCCGCCTAAACACTAGTTCAGACCTCTTCGGTCAGTAGAAGAGCGATAGCGGACACGTACTGACACGTAACTGGCGAAGACATTCGCTGACAAGCCGCAAAGCGGCGACTGATTGAATTTGATGGTCCAAGGAGTACCTTTCAATGAAGAAACTGGTTTTATGCGCAGCGGCTCTCATGCTGTCCTTTTCAGCATTCGCTGAGATCAAAATTGCGGTTGTCGATACTCAACAGGCGCTGGTCGAATCTGAAGAAGCAAAGTCGCTGCTTGAGAAGCATCGCCAGGAACTCGAGAAAGAAGAGTCCGAGGTTCGGGCCATGGCTGATCAGCTGCGCGCTGGACAAGAGCGCCTGCAGAAAGATGCCGAGGTGATGAGCGCGGCGGATCGACGCGCGCAACAGAAGTCTCTGGAAGACCTCCAGATCGACTATCAGTTCCGGGTCAACAAGCTGCAGAAAGAGATCACTGATCGTCAGAACGAAATTCTGCAACAGTTGTTGCCGAAGGTTAATGCCGTACTCAAAGATCTGATCGAGCTGGAAGGCTACGATGTCATTATGGAACGAAGCAGCCTGCGCTATGCGAATCCCAAGCACGACATCACTCGCCGAGTGACCGAGAAGCTCAACGATCGTAAGTAGCGCGCACTGGAGCGAGGCGGTCATTCCGGCTGCCTCGCGTGCACCGTTTGTGCGACTGCGCTGACAAGCGAGCGACGAATCACAGACCGGGCGCTGATGTCATCAGTGCCTGTTTGCCGAGGGGTTATTCGTGCCTGACGTAACAGCCGGGGTCAGCCTCGATACCATTGCCGAGCTAATCAACGCTCGACTTGTATTGCCTGCAAAGGCAACACAGACGCCTCTGACCAGCCTTGCACCGATAGACCGGGCAGGTCCTTCGGATCTCACCCACCTATCTTCGCCCGCATACCTTGCCCATCTGGATGGCACGCACGCTGGCGCCGTTATTCTTGCCGAGGACAACCTCGCGCGCTGCCCGGTCGCCGCACTCGTTTGCGATGATCCCTACGTGGGTTACGCCCTTGCAAGCCGACTGTTTGCAACGCGATCCGCGCAAGCCCCCGGTATTCATCCGAGCGCGGTCGTAGATTCGTCGGCCAGCATTGCTGAGGATGCCTCTATCGGAGCATTTGCCTGTATTGGTCCAGACGTGACTATCGGCTCTGGGGTCGAGATCCACAGCCATTGCAGCATCGGCGCACGCTGCGTGCTGGCCGCTGGAGTGCGGCTGCACAGCGGCGTCCACATCTACGACGATGTCAGCATTGGCGAGCGCTCAGTGATTCATAGTGGCGCGGTGCTCGGAGCCGACGGCTTTGGCTTTGCACGCAGCCAGTCAGGCGAGCACATAGCGATCGAGCAGGTTGGCGGCGTGTCGATCGGCGCCGATGTCAGCGTGGGCGCCGGTTCCATGATTGACTGCGGTGCAATTGATGCAACCGTCGTCGAGGACGGAGTAAAGATCGATAACCTGGTTCAGATTGGCCACAACTGTCGAATCGGAGCACACACGGTATTGTGCGGCACCGTCGCAATCGCCGGCAGCTCGACGATTGGCCGATATTGCGTGCTGGCCGGGGGCTCCGGCGTCGGCGGCGACAAGCCGGTCACCCTGTGTGATGGCGTTGTCCTGACTGCGCGCACGGTTGCCAGCCGTTCTATCGCCAAGCCAGGGTTTTACGCCGGCGGTACGCTGTTCTCGGATGCTGGCCGTTGGAAGCGCAACGCCATTCGCTTTGACGACCTGGACGGGCTTGCACGACGGCTCAGCAAGCTCGAGAAGAAGCATCGAGAAAGCCCGAACGAAGCGGGTGATTGACGCCATTTAGCGATAACATGGCGACTCAAATGACAAGCAAATAACACTCGCTAAGGCGTTTGCGGCGGAGCCCCGGTTGAGTGTGCTCTGCGTCTGCCATGCGAGGGCATCGACAACACTTTTCGCATGGTTTTCGATGCGAGATTGGCCGAGACAGCTGGCGCTGACGCCACATCCTGGGGAGGGTAGAACAATTTCTAACGCAGTTGCGAACAAGGTGATGGGTATCGACGGTCTCTTTGAGTACCTGCCGCATCGATTCCCGTTTCTGTTGGTGGACCGGATCACTGAACTCGATCTCGAAGCCAAAACGGTCACCGGCTACAAGAACGTCACCTACAACGAGCCGTTCTTTACGGGCCATTTCCCAAACCTGCCAATCATGCCTGGCGTCTTGATCACGGAGGCGATGGCGCAGGTGGGCGGTATCCTGGCCTTCAAGAGCCTCGACGAGAAGCCGGAGGATGGCGTTGTCTACTATCTGGCCGGTGTCGACAAGGCTCGCTTCAAACGCCCCGTCGGTCCTGGCGATCAACTCGTCATGAAGATGGAGTTAGTCCTGCGCAAACGCTCCCTCGTCAAGTTTCGGGGTGAGGCAAGCGTCGATGGTGAACTCGCCTGTAGCGCCGAGATCCTGTGTTCCCGCCAGGAGTTACAGATCACTTGATAGATGCACGTTGCCAAATTGATCCCAGCGCGGTGATCGGCAACAACGTCGAGATTGGCCCCTGGACATTGATCGGTCCAGACGTCGAAATCGGCGATGACTGCTGGATTGCCCCTCACGTCATCATTCGCGGGCCCACGCGTATCGGTTCGGGAAATCGAATCTATCAATTCGCAACCGTTGGTGACGACACCCCAGCGACTGCCTACAACGGCGAGCCGACATGGCTCGTGGTCGGCGACAACAACATCATTCGCGAAGGCGTCACCATTCATCGCGGGATGGTGCAGGACGACAGTAAGACCGTCATCGGTTCTAACAACCTGCTGATGGCTTACGTTCATGTCGGCCACGACTGCGTGCTCGGTGACAACATTGTGTTATCCAACAATGCATCGTTGTCTGGTCACGTAACCGTGGGCGATTACGCCAACTTTGGCGGCTACTCCGGCGTTCCCCAATATCGAGCTATCGGTGCGTACACACACATCGCGGCGATGTCACTCGTTGTCAAAGACGTGCCCGCTTATATGACGGTGAGTGGTCAGCCCGCTCGTGCTGTTGGCCTGAACAGTGAAGGAATGAAACGGCGGGGTTACAGCGCAGATGTCATGTCGGCACTGAAGCGAGCACACCGCACAGTGTATCGGCGCGGTCTGACCACCCAGGAAGCGCTAGCCGAGCTCGCGCAGGATGCCGCTGCGTACCCGGAAGTGGCTCTCTTCGCCGACAGCATAGCCAGCTCACGCTGGGGCATCGTTCGCCCCAAGTCCTGATGGCTCGCACCGGGGGCCGTGGACGATGACGCTGAGAGTAGGTTTGCTCGCTGGTGAGGCATCGGGCGACCTGCTCGGCGCGTCTCTGATGGCCGGCATCAAAGCACAGCGTAGCGACGTCGAATTTGTCGGCGTTGGCGGGCCGGCGATGCTTGCACAGGGCCTGGACAGCCTGGCGCCCATCAGTGAGTTTGAAGTAAACGGCTTCGTTGAGCCGCTCAAGCGCCTGCCACGATTGCTGGCGTTGCTGCGGCGCCTGACCGATGAGCTCGCTGAGCAGGCTGATGTCTTCATAGGCATCGATTTCAATGTTTTTAACCTGCTGCTTGAGAAGCGGTTGAAAGGGCGCGGTCTTACAACGCTTCACTATGTCAGTCCGTCGGTGTACGCGTGGCGTCGTGGTCGAGTAAAAACGGTGGGACGTGCCTGTCACCGGGTTCTGACGCTGTATCCCTTTGAGCCTGCCTTTTACGCAACCGCCGGCGTGGATGCCCGATTTGTCGGCCACCCAATGGCTGATGAGATCGGCCCTGATCAAGCCACCGCACAGGCCAAAAACGGAGCTCGCCAACGGCTTTCCATCGCCGCCGATAGCCAGGTGCTAGCAGTACTGCCCGGTAGCCGCCGTTCCGAGATCGCTCTGATGATGCCAGCGTTCGCTGAAGCCGCTGCACGATTGAAGTCACAGCGGCCAGGCCTGCGAGTTGTCTTCGCCAGCACCAGTGACAGTCATAGGGCTCTGGTGGCGGATGCCGTCCGCCAATTCGCACCCTCGCTCGAAGCCGATATGACAATCGACGTGGGCAGCGCGCGTGTCGTACTGACCGCCTGTGATCTTGCATTGGTCAAGTCAGGCACGGCAACGCTCGAGGCGATGCTTCTGGGTAAGCCGATGGTGGTCAGCTACCGTCTGGGGAGCGTATCCGCGTTCCTTGTCCGCCCGTTCATTCGTAGCGAGTTCTTCGCGCTACCGAATATCCTCGCCGGTCGCGCGCTCGTGCCCGAACTCATACAGGCCGACGCGACGGCGGATAAACTGACTGCTGCTTTGCTCCAGGTCGAGGAGCAATGGCAGTCCGACGACCATTGTGCTCGACGTTTCGCCGAACTGGCGCAACAGCTCCGGCGCAACGCGGGAGCACAGGCTGCGGCGGCGGTACTGGAACTTGTCTAAGAGGCCGCGCTCCATGCAACCCTGCGAACCGTCTCGTCTTGCCTGGACCAGGGTAACGCTAGGCGTTGATGAGGTGGGCCGAGGCCCGCTCGCCGGCCCGGTGGTGGCGGCAGCGGTTTGTCTTGATCCCGATAACCCGGTTGAGGGTCTGCGCGACTCCAAAAAGCTCTCTACAAAGCGTCGGATCGAATTGGACCTGCTCATTCGAGAGCGTGCGGTGTGCTGGCATATTGCCAGCGCCAGCGCCGAAGAGGTCGATGAGCTGAATATCCTTCAGGCCACTCATCTCGCCATGCAACGGGCGGTCGCTGGTGTGGCGCAGCATGCGCGCGAGATAGTCGTGGATGGCAATCGGCTGCCTGAACTGCCGTTGCCCGCGCGTGCAATCATCGGCGGCGATGATCGCGTTGCACCCATCAGCGCCGCATCAATTCTCGCTAAGCAATACCGAGATCAACTCATGATCGAGCTTGCCCAAGAGTATCCGCAATATGGCTTTGACCGGCACAAGGGTTACGGCACTCGCCAGCATCTGGCTGCGCTAGCCGCCCATGGGCCGTGCCCGTGGCATCGCCAGAGTTTCGCGCCGGTCCGGGCTGCAAGGCGGTAGCTTGAGCGTGCAGTTCAGGCGATTTGGCCTCGAAACATTCTCGCGCGTGCGCACCTTGCCTCGAACAGACGCTACTATGGGCTGCCTGGCCAATGTGACTGCTACCGGTTGTTGCCAGGCTACTGGCGCTGGGCCTGGCCTCATCGCCGTTTGCCAACGTGAGTTCTTTCGAGGTCGACGCCCCAGATGAATGAGTCTGACTCCGCATGCGCTTTCCCACATCTGCGTGTGCACAGCGAGTTTTCCATTGCTCAGGGTATGTTGCGGCTTCCTGAACTCGTTGCCCATTGCGCCGATCGCGGTATACCGGCTGTGGCCGTCGCTGATCGGGCTAACCTATTTGGTCTAATCAAGTTCTACCGCAATGCGCTGGGTCGCCAGATCAAGCCATTGATCGCGGCCGAACTCGTTGTGCAGGAAGAGTCTGGACGCTCAGATATCGTTGCCATCGCGATGTCAGACAACGGTTACTCTAGTCTGGTGCGCCTTATCTCGCTCGCACATCAGGAAAATCGCCGGGGCGTGCTCCAACGCGCTGAGTTCTTCGCGGACTGCGACGACCTTCTGGTTCTGTCCGGTGCACGCCATAGTGAGATCGCTCTGCATATCGCCAACGGCGATACCGAGGCGGCTCGCAACGAAGCGAGTTTATGGCAAACACAACTACCGGATCGCTTCTACCTCGAACTACAACGCGTCGGCCAGCCAGGTGAAGAAACGTACATCGCTGGCGCTGTTTCGCTGGCTCGCGATTTGGGCTTACCGCTGGTGGCCACTAACGCGGTTTGCTTTCTCGATGCGGATGACTTCGAAGCCCATGAGACCCGTGTCTGTATTCACGACTCTCGAGTACTGGACGATGCAAAGCGCGAACGCAAACACACGGCGGCCCAGTATCTGAAAAGCGCGGCCGAAATGGCCGAGCTGTTCCGCGATATTCCCAGCGCCATCGACAACGCCATCGAGATCGCCCGGCGTTGCAACGCCAGTCTTTCGCTTGGCACCTACTACCTGCCCAACTACCCAATTCCCGAGGGCATGACGCTGGAGCAATTTCTGGAGCTGACATCAGCCCAGGGTCTGAGCAAGCGGATCGGCGTGGCTGTTGACGATCTGCGCCATGAAGCCGCGGAGTATTTTGACCGCCTGCAATTTGAGCTGGGCGTGATCAACCAGATGGGCTTTCCGGGCTATTTCCTGATCGTGATGGAGTTTATTGCCTGGGCGAAGGAGAACGAGATTCCGGTTGGGCCGGGTAGGGGATCTGGTGCTGGCTCGTTGGTGGCCTATGCACTGGGCATCACCGATCTCGACCCGTTGGAATACGACTTGCTGTTTGAGCGGTTTCTCAACCCCGAGCGCGTTTCCATGCCCGACTTCGACGTCGATTTCTGTATGGAAGGGCGTGACAAAGTCATCGCCCACGTTGCCGAACGTTACGGCGAGGACGCGGTATCCCAGATCATTACCTTCGGCACCATGGCGGCAAAGGCGGTTGTGCGCGACGTCGCGAGGGTGCAAGGCAAGGCCTACGGTTTGGCAGATCGGCTGTCAAAGCTCATTCCGTTTGAGGTGGGAATGACGCTCAGCAAAGCTGTCGAGGAGAGCAGCGAACTCGTTGAGTTCATCGAGTCGAGCGAAGAAGTTAGCGAAATCATGGACATGGCATACAAACTTGAGGGTTTGGTGAGGAATGTCGGTAAACACGCCGGCGGCGTTGTCATCGCGCCAAGCCAGCTGACAGATTTCGTGCCGCTCTACGTCGATGAGGGTAGCGGCTCACTCGTCAGTCAGTTCGACAAAGACGATGTTGAGAGTGCCGGCCTCGTCAAATTCGACTTCCTGGGCCTGAAGACACTCACCATCATTGATTGGGCCGTACGAGCGATTAACGCAAGGCCAGAGCATCAGGAAGATCCGGTCACCGTGGAGTCGATCCCACTGGATGATCCCGGCACGTTTGCCTTGCTCAAACGGGCCGAGACAACCGCGGTGTTCCAGCTCGAATCGCGTGGCATGAAAGACCTGATTCGTCGCCTCGCGCCGGATCACATCAACGACATCATCGCAGCGGTGGCACTGTTTCGACCCGGCCCCCTGCAGTCAGGCGCCGTGGATGACTACATCAACCGAAAACACGGTCGCGAGGCGATCAACTACCCCCATCCTGAACTGGAAGAGATCCTTAAAGAAACCTACGGGGTCATGCTCTATCAGGAGCAGGTGATGCAGATCGCGCAGGTACTCGCCGGCTTCTCCCTGGGCCAGGCCGATTTGCTACGGCGGGCAATGGGCAAGAAGAAAGCCGAGGAGATGGCGAAGGTTCGCAGCCAGTTCGAGGAGGGCGCAACAGCCCATGGAGTTGATGCCTCGATCATCGAATCCATCTTCGAAGACATGGCGAAGTTTGCGGCCTACGCGTTCAACAAATCACACTCGGCGACCTACGCCGTCGTGTCCTTTCAAACCGCCTGGCTCAAGTGCCATTACCCGGCGGAGTTTCTCGCCGCAACGCTGTCGGCGGACATGCAGAGCACGGACAAGATCGTCATTCTCGTCGAAGAGGCTCGCCGAATGGGCGTTCCCATCCGCCCGCCCAGTGTCAACCACAGTTTGTTTCGTTTCGCAGCCAGGGGCGATCATGTCCTGTACGGACTGGGCGCCATCAAGGGCGTCGGCGAAGGGCCGGTGCAGGCGATTGTCGAGGCTCGCGAGGGTGGCCCGTTTCAATCGTTGCTGGATTTTTGCTCGCGCGTCGACGCCAGGCGGGTCAACAAGCGCTGCTTTGAGGCCCTCATTCGCAGTGGCGCGATGGATGAACTGGTCGGGCACGGCACAGAAGTCGATCCTGATCAGTGCCGAGCGGATCTCATGGCGAACCTTTCGGATGCGCTGCGCAGCGCAGCCCAGGCCGCTCGCGATCAGGAAATCGGCATGCAGGATCTGTTTGGTAGCGCCGAGGGAGCGAGCACCATCGGTGACAGCGTTACGGCTATTCGAGCACTGCCGCTATCGCGCCGGGAACGTCTCGAAGGGGAGCGTGACACGCTGGGCTTGTACCTCACGGGCCATCCGATCCAGGACTACGAAGACGAAGTGGCGGCGTTCGTCAGTCGCAGGATCAACGATCTGTCGCCGGGCAAGGGCACGAGCCGCGTGGCTGGATTGATTACCTCCCTGCGAACCGTCAAGACTCGGCGCGGCATGATGGCGATCGTAACCCTCGACGATCGTACGGCACGGATTGAGGCCTCACTGTATGCCGAAGCCTATGACACGCACCGCGAGAAACTGGCGCGTGATGCGCTCGTTGTGATCGAGGGTGAGCTTGCCATGGATGAGTTTTCGGGCGAGCTGCGCCTGCGCGGCGACAACGTGCTCAGCTTGCGACAAATGCGGGCAAGACACGCCAACGCCCTGGAACTGCGCCTGTGCAATCGCAGCGTACCGGTCGATTTCTCGCTCAAACTGCATCGCGCGCTCAAACCCTATCGCGGGCCGGGCCGGGACTGTCGGGTCTCTGTGCGCTACAACAATGGCGATGGTGAAGGCTGTGTGTTGCTGGGCGAAGAATGGCGGGTGCCGGGTGAGGACGAAGTGATGCACGCACTGCGCCGGGAATTCGAACAATCGGGTATCTCCTTCGTCTACCGGCGCGGTGCAGCTGCAAGTTCCGCTCACTGAGGTGAGAGCGCTTGAAGACTCCGGCTAAATCGACACCAACCCTGCCCGGCAGGCGCGTCGAGCTGGTTGCCGCACTCATCGATGGCGTGCGTCAGCTTATCCGTACACACCCGGCGCTCGACTGCTTCGATGAGACGAGCGCACTGCCCAGACACGGCTGGCGGGTCCTGATTGGCGTCAGCGGCGGCGCCGACTCGCTTGCACTCATGCTGGCGGCCAAAGACGCCTTCGGTGCCGCGGCAGTACAGGCACTACACGTCGATCACGGTTTGCAGGCAAACAGCCAGGCGAGTGCCGATAGGGTCGCCGCGATCTGTGCCCGCCACGGCATAGAGTGTCTCCTATTCAAGGTGGACGTTTCGCGTACTGGCAATCTAGAGCAGGCCGCTCGCGATGCCCGATATCGGGTATTCAGTGACGCTATGGGAGAGTCGGCAAGCATTTTACTACTCGCTCATCATGCACAGGATGCCGCGGAAACAGTCCTGATGCGGCTGTTGCGAGGTCGCAGCGCAGTGGGTGTGCCTGCTGTTCGACGCCTGGCTGAGGGCTGGTTGGTCAGGCCCTTGCTTGGTGTCGACCAGCAGTTACTGATCGATGCGCTGGCCGAGGCAGGTGAGGAGCCGATCGAGGATCCGAGCAACAACGATGAGCGCTTCGATCGAAACTGGTTGCGACGCTCCATTTTACCGACTCTGCGACAGCGGCTGCCGCAACTCGACGGCATCCTGCGCGAGCAGGGCGCTCGCTACCGAGCAGCTCAAGAGCTGCTGGCCATGCTCATGAGTGAGCGCGCTCACAAGGCAACACAGGCGCTGGCTCTGCCACCGGTGGCCGCCGCTACCGTGCTGCCGCTTGCGAGTCTTGAGTTGGCCGGTATTCATGAGGCCAGCGCTGTGCGCGCCTGGCTACATAGCGTTGAGATTCATGAATTCTCAGAGCGACAGCTCCAGGAGCTGTGTCGTCAGGCGAGTGCTGGCGCGAGCGTTGGTGGTCTCGACGGTCAGGACGTGATTCTGCGGTTATGGCGCACGCGGCTGTATCTGGAGCCGAAGCCGTGCCAGTTCATCGATGTGCAGGCGCTGTGGTCGCCTCAACCATTGCCAAGCACAACAAACGAGCTGGTTTTTGAGCACGGCGCCCTGAGCTGGATTCGAGCGCCGGCTGGTCCTGATCCCGAGACCCAGGGAGACGCTATTCAAGGCTTTCAGGCGATGCCGGCCGGCGCCTATTCGGGCCGCGTCAGGTTGCCGGGCCGCAGCGGCAGCCGGGCGTTGGGCGAGGTATTGGCAGAGGCCAATGTGCCTCCCTGGCGCAGGGCTGGCTATCCCTTGATCCTGCACGACGGCGAGCTGGTTGAGATCGCCGGCATTAGCGAGGCATGCCCTGCCGATGCGCGCGCTGCAAGCGTCAAATTTCACTCAATGTGGCGGCCGTTCGTTGTCGGTGGGTGAGCCTTCTGATATCTTGCAATCCCATCTCGTGACCGGCTTAGCGCCTGCTCGTCGTCATTGAATTTCCTATCTGTTCACGCCTGCGCAAGGCGGTTTGGTCTCGCTTGCGCACGCACAATTCGTGGTAGCTCGCGACTCTGCCGATGCGCAGACGAATGAAGCGGCTCACGCATTGGCGTCGATGTGGCTTGATCAGCCGGAAGTTCCAGGCCACCAGCACAAGCTGTGCAGATCCGATACGTAGGAAGTAACGCGCTAACAGGCACGTCGGGCTGCGGTTGCAGTCTTGGCGTTGTCCGAAAGCGGAGCAAATAGCGGCGCCGCTGTGTTAGGCGGGCCTGGTAAACCAATCTGGCTGCGCCTTCGATGGCCATCGAATGCTCACGGTCGGATCCACAAGATGGCGCAGATGACTCGATATATTTTTGTAACAGGTGGTGTGGTGTCGTCCCTCGGCAAGGGCATCCTCACTGCATCGCTGGCAGCTGTCCTCGAGGCGCGCCGCATCAAAGTCAACGTCGTCAAGATGGATCCGTACATCAACGTCGATCCGGGCACGATGAGCCCGTTTCAGCACGGCGAAGTATTCGTCACGACCGACGGCGCAGAGACAGACCTAGATCTGGGCCACTATGAGCGCTTCAGCCACTGCAAGATGTCCCGTTCCAACAACTTCACCACGGGCAGCATCTACGCCGAAGTCATCCGCAAGGAACGCCGTGGCGACTACCTCGGTGGCACGGTTCAGGTCATTCCGCACATTACGGATGAGATTAAGCGTCGCATCCGCGAGGCAGGGAACGGTTTTGACGTTGTCATCATCGAGATCGGTGGCACCGTTGGTGACATTGAGTCCCAGCCGTTCCTTGAGGCGATTCGTCAGCTGAGGCTCGAAGTGGGTTCGGCTCGAACGATGTTCATCCACTTGACCCTTGTGCCTTATATCGCCACGGCAGGCGAGATCAAAACCAAACCAACACAGCATTCGGTGAAGGAACTGCGCTCAATCGGTTTGCAGCCCGACATTCTCGTCTGCCGATCAGATCGTGCGCTGCCAAAATCTTCACGCAGCAAAATCGCCTTGTTTACCAATGTTGAAGAGCGCGCCGTTGTTTCGCTGGTTGATGCGCCGACGATCTATCAGGTGCCTGCAATGCTGCACGAGCAGGGTGTCGATGAGATTGTGATCGAGAAGCTGCAACTCAGTTGCCCGGCTGCTGAACTGGCGGAGTGGCATCGCGTGGTCGATGCCCAACTGCATCCCCAGCGCAGTGTCAGAATTGCCATAGTCGGCAAATATCTAAACCTGCTCGATGCCTACAAATCCCTCACCGAAGCGATAACCCATGCCGGCATACACACGCGCACAGACGTCGACGTGCTGTTTCTCGATGCCGAAGAGGTTGAGCGTGACGCTGATGAATTGCTCCGTGAAGTAGACGCGATACTGGTTCCCGGTGGCTTTGGCCAGCGCGGCTTCGAAGGCAAAATCGAGGCGGCACGCTACGCGCGCGAAAAGCGGGTGCCGTATCTTGGCATCTGTTACGGGTTGCATGCCGCAGTCATCGAATACGCGCGCAACGTTTGCGGTATCAGCGGCGCGCACTCCACTGAAGTTGATGACCATGCTGAAGCTCCGGTGATCGCTCTGGTCACCGAATGGCAGGACGCCGATGGCAACATCGAGCAGCGTGCAACCGATTCAGACATGGGTGGCACCATGCGCCTGGGTGAACAGGCCTGCGCGCTCACAGAGGGTTCACGGTCAAGGCAACTGTATGGCGCAGACACCGTCTTTGAGCGCCATCGCCATCGCTACGAAGTAAACAATGAGTACCTGCCGCAACTACGGGACAAGGGCTTGCGGATTGCTGGCTGGTCCGAAGACGGCTCGCTCGTGGAGATGGTCGAGATCGACGATCACCCGTGGTTTGTTGCCTGTCAGTTTCATCCCGAATTTACGTCGTCGCCAAGAGATGGCCACAGCCTGTTCACCGGTTTTATCGAAGCGGCGCTTGAGCATCAGGCTGCCCGCGAAAACGCTGAAGATACGGTAGCCAACGCATGATCCAGTTCTCGAATATCTCAGTTGGCGACGGTGAGCCTTTCTTCCTGATCGCCGGCCCCTGTGTAGTTGAAAGCGAATCGCTGCAAATGTCCGTTGCAGAAACCTTGAAGAACATCACGAGCAAGCTTGGCATCGGTTTCGTTTTCAAGAGCAGCTTCGATAAGGCCAATCGATCCTCGCATGAGAGTTTCCGTGGCCCAGGCATCGAAGAAGGGCTTAGGGTGCTGGAGAAGGTTCGCGACGAACTCGAGTTGCCGGTGCTTACGGATGTGCACGAGGATACGCCGCTCGATGCTGTTGCCGAGGTCGTCCAGGTCATTCAGACGCCGGCGTTTTTGTGCCGTCAGACCAACTTCATCCAGAACGTGTGTCGCACGGGGTTGCCCATCAACATCAAGAAGGGCCAATTTCTTGCGCCCCTCGATATGATCAACGTCGCGAATAAAGCACTGGCAACCGGCAACAAGCAGATCATGGTTTGTGAGCGCGGCGTCAGTTTCGGCTACAACAATCTCGTCTCGGATATGCGCTCGCTAGCACTGATGCGCCAGACCGGGTGTCCGGTCGTGTTCGACGCAACGCATAGCGTGCAGATGCCGGGCGGGCTCGGCGCAAGCTCTGGAGGTCAGCGGGAAATGGTGCCTGTGCTAGGGCGCGCCGCCGCCGCCGTTGGTATCGATGGTCTGTTCATGGAGACGCATCCGGATCCAGCCAATGCGATGTCTGATGGGCCGAATTCCTGGCCCCTGGACAAGATGGAAGCGCTGCTCACCCAGCTGCGCGATCTTGATCGTATCGCGAAGTCTTCGCCTTACCTGGAAGGCTCGCTGTAAGCCATGGTTCGGCCTGTCAGTCGGGGTTGCAGCCTGTGAGGCGCCGAGACAGCCTCACGATCGCAGTGCCGAGAAGCAATAGATATCGCGCCACTCAAGTGGCGTAGAAATGTGTACAAAGACGGCTAGAAAGAAAAGAGAGAGCGAAAGGTCATGTCGGTAGGTCAGATTACATCCATACGCGCCCGCGAGGTGCTCGATTCCCGCGGCAACCCAACCATCGAAGCCGATGTAACGACCAGCTCTGGTGCCTTCGGCTCGGCCTGTGCACCGTCGGGTGCATCGACAGGTTCCAGAGAAGCGCTGGAACTGCGTGATGGTGATGCATCCCGCTACGGTGGCAAAGGTGTTCTACAGGCAGTCGCCAACGTCAATGATGTGCTGGCAAGTGAGCTTGCGGGCATGGATGTTACTGACCAGCTCGCGCTGGACCAGAAGATGCTGGCGTTGGACGGCACCGACAACAAATCCAAGCTCGGTGCGAATGCTCTGCTGGCGGTGTCGCTGGCCGCAACCAAGGCGGCCTCGGTTACCCGGGGCATCGAGTTGTATCAGCATATCAATGAGCTGGCTGGCTCACCTGCCATGTGTATGCCGGTGCCCATGATGAATATCGTCAACGGCGGCGAACACGCAGACAATAATGTCGACATCCAAGAGTTCATGGTTCAACCCATCTCCCAGAACAGCTTCGCGGATTCACTACGTTGCGGCGCCGAGATATTCCATGCTCTCAAAGGCGTTCTCAGCGAGCAGGGGCTTTCCACCGCGGTAGGAGATGAAGGCGGGTTTGCTCCGAACCTCGCCAGCAACGCCGATGCGCTTGCGGCCATCTCTGAAGCAACGAGTCGTGCCGGCTACAAACTCGGTACCGATGTGACGCTCGCCCTGGATTGCGCTGCCAGTGAGTTTTATGTCGACGGCCAATACGACCTCGCCGGTGAGTCTCGACGTTTCGATGGCCCCGGTTTTGCGGACTACCTGGCCTCCCTCGTCGAGCAGTATCCGATTCGCTCGATAGAAGACGGCATGGATGAATCGGATTGGGCAGGGTGGGCGGCTCTCACCGCTAAACTTGGCGAATCCGTGCAACTGGTTGGCGATGATCTGTTTGTCACCAATACCGCCATCCTCAAGCGCGGTATCGATGAGAAGATTGCGAACTCGATCCTCATCAAGTTCAACCAGATCGGCACCCTGAGCGAAACCCTGGACGCCATCGCCATGGCACATGCGGCAGGCTATACCGCGGTTATCTCACACCGTTCCGGAGAAACCGAAGACACGACCATCGCTGATCTCGCTGTGGCTACAGGAGCTGGGCAGATCAAAACCGGTTCTCTGTGTCGCAGCGACCGGGTGGCCAAATACAACCGCCTGCTACGCATCGAAGAACAAACCTCGGCGCCATACCCCGGCGCCGCGGCGTTCGCCCGCTAGGCTGCCGTACGTGCGCTGGCTGATAGCACTGCTGATTCTGGCGCTTCTGGGGAGTCTGCAGCGCGCCTGGCTGAGCGATGAGGTGGGCTACACAGCGCTCGCCGGGCAACGCGCCTACCTGCAACAGCAACAGAACGCCAATCGCGAGCTGGCAGAAGACAATGCCGTTCTATTGCAGGAAGTGCGCGCGCTGCGTACCGACCTGTCCATTGTCGAGGCTCGCGCTCGAGAGGAACTCGGCATGATCAAGGACGGAGAAACGTTCTACTTCGTCGATGAGCAATAGTGCAGGCTACTCATCCATGACAGTCTTGAGTGCCGATGCGCCTGTATCGATCGTCTCGAACGCAGCCCCTCCTGAACCGGCGACCGACGCGGGCGATGTAACCGGCGGCATTCGATACACGCGGCCAGGGCCATTACCACTTGCCCTTCGGGACCGGAGCCCGGCATCTCGTCAGGCCGTTGTCCTGCGCCAGCACAACTCGGATTTCCAGGTTGACGAGCAACTGAGGCTCAGTGATCTCGACGACGGCCAGCACTGCTACCTCCAGGTCGCTCGTAACGGCTACAGCACACCCGAAATTGTCCAGGTGCTAGCGCAGGCCATGCAAGTCGCTGCTTCAGATATCGGCTACGCGGGCATGAAGGACAAACGTGCCGTGACTCGGCAGTGGTTCAGCCTTCCGGCGCCGATGGCGGGCGCCGAGGGCGACGCCGAGTTCCAGGCGAAACTTCGGGCGCTGCCTCGCGCGACGGGCGCCTGGCATCAGGCGGTAAGTGATGAGAGTGCGTTGGCCTATGCGGTCACGGCAGTGCGACGGCAACCTCGTAAATTACGGCGGGGTGATCATGTCGGTAACCGCTTCAGCATTCGTCTCGTCGGAGCTCGGCTAGACGCTTCTTTGCAGAGCGCGCTTGAGCGCATCGGTGAGCGAGGTGCGCCCAACTTTTTTGGCCATCAGCGTTTCGGTAATGATGGGGAGAACGTTACCCGCGCGCTGGCCTGGCTGCCGGATCAACGTCGCAGCCGGCGTTCTTTTCAGCGCGGGCTGCATCTTTCGGTGCTCAGAGCGCAGCTGTTCAACCAGGTGTTAGCGCACCGGCTACGCGAGGACAACTGGACTCTCTGCCTGCCGGGAGAAGCGTCGGAAGACGGAATGCCAACCGGACCAATGTGGGGCAGAGGCAAGCTTGCGAGCAGCGACAGCGCGGCCGAGGTTGAACAGCGTTGCCTGCTGCCCTGGTGGCCGGTTGCGTTGGCCCTGGAGCACGCCGGGCTCAAACAGCAACGCCGGTCACTCATCGCGCAGCCGGTTGATCTGAGCTGGCGTCAGGAAGCTGGCGACGGCGGAGAATCCAGTGCTGTCTGGGTGGAGTTCACCCTCGCGCCAGGTAGCTTTGCCACCTCCATTCTAAGAGAACTGGTGTCATTCGCCGGCGATCTTACCGGTGAGTGAAGCTACCTCATGAATGATCACCGCCAAACCGGTATCGGGATGACGTCCCAGCGCACCCGAGACCGGCTCATTCGTCGGCTCGCCCAGAACGGGATTCATAACGAGCAGGTGCTGGCTGCGATGGCGAGCGTGCCCCGGCATCTATTTGTCGATGAAGCCTTCGCCCATCGCGCCTATGAAGATACGGCACTTCCCATTGGCAGTGGCCAGACCATCTCCCAACCCTATGTCGTCGCGCTGATGACGCAGACGCTGTTGAATGAGAAGCGCCAGCGGATTTTGGAGCTTGGAACCGGATCTGGCTATCAGGCCGCGGTCCTCTCCCGCATTGTCACGAAAGTATTCTCAGTGGAACGCTACCGCTCGCTGCATCAGCGCGCCGATGAGCTGTTACGTTCACTGAAGTACCGGAACGTGCGTTGTTTGCACGCGGACGGTTTTGGCGGCTGGCCGGAGCAGGGGCCGTTTGACGGAATTATCGTTACAGCCGCACCTCCATCCCTGCCAGAAACGCTGTTTGATCAACTCGAGGTTGGTGGCCGTTTGGTCGCACCCGTCGGCGGCGATGAGTCTCAGGAGTTGTGGGCAATCGACCGCACCCGCACCGGTTACGTTGAACAGGTCATCGAAAAAGTACGGTTTGTGCCGCTACTGGGAGGCATCGTCCGTGGCTGATGACGTCCAAGCCGGAAGCGGCGCCATGCAACCCATTCATATTCCAGGGCTACTCGCTCGCGGCTTTGCCATGGGGGTTGCCGAACTGGTGCCCGGGGTATCGGGCGGCACGATTGCGCTCATCACAGGCATTTACGACCGCTTCATATCGGCATTGGCCGGCTTGTCGCCACTGTTGCTGAAACACTTGAAAGACGACGGTCTGATCAACGTGTGGCGGCGCTATGACCTTGGTTTCCTGGCGACCCTGGCGGCCGGCATGGCGCTGGCTGTGCTGCTGTTGTCGGGGCTGCTGCACGTCGCGCTCGTCGAGCAGCCAATGCTGGTTTGGGGCTTCTTCTTCGGACTGATCTGCGCCTCGATATTGATGCTTGGTCGAGACGTTTTGCCCAGAGATCGGCTGTATGTCGTCGCCGGCGTGTTGCTGGGGCTTGCCTTGATCGCTCTGCCCAGCCTGTCTGGCAACGAAGGCTTGGGTGTACTCCTTATTGGCGGCATGCTCGCCATATCAGCCTGGATGCTGCCATCCATCAGCGGCAGTTTCGTACTCGTGCTGCTTGGTTTGTACGACCGGGTCATTGCCGCACTCGCAACCTTCAACATCACGGAAATTGCAGTCTTCGCGCTCGGCTGCCTTGCCGGTCTCATGATCTCCGCCCGGGCGGTTCGGTGGTTGCTCCAGCGCTTCTCCGGACGCTTGATGGCGCTACTCGTGGGTCTGATGCTCGGGACTCTACCGCGCCTGTGGCCGTGGCAGGTGGACACGGTGTTGATGTCGCCAGCTCAATATACGCAGACCGTTGGCCCTGCTCAGTTGACGTTGACCGTGGTCGCCATCGTCGCGGGCTGTATCGCGATTTTCGCGCTCGGCTGGCTCCGCCAGCGATCCGAGTATCGTGCAACTGATGGCGCCTGACTGCGCCAACATCAATATCACACGGGCGCTAACTCGCCTTACCTTGCACGCTATCGCTGTAAGCTTTGTGCTTGGCCTGGCCTCTGGCTGCGCGGCTCCGTCGCCGGCGCCAGTTGCGGACCGCTCGCCCGTGTTCACCAACGCGACAGCCTACATCGTCAGACCTGGCGACACGCTTTATTCGGTCGCATGGCGTTTCGAACTGGATGTTGATGCACTCGCTGACAGAAACCGGCTGTCGGCGCCCTATGTCATTCGACCGGGGCAACGCCTTGAGCTGCGGCAGCGAGCTTCTACAGCCAAACCAACGGTCACTCGCAGCAATCCGAAACCCGCTGCACGCCCGCCAGCGCAGCGCAGCAGCGCACCGGGTGAGGCAGTACCAAAGCCGAACAGCGTTGCCATCGCAAAGCCAACCGGCCCGATCCAATGGCGAGAACCCGTGCCTTCCGGGCTGGTCCGAGACTTCGGTGCTGGCAACAAGGGCAGAGACTACGCGCTGGAACCGCCACAGATCATCCGCGCGGCTGCCGATGGTGAGGTTGTCTACGTCGGAGCGGGCCTTGGCGGTTACGCCCACCTGATCATCCTGCGCCACGCGGGCAGCTGGCTATCGGCCTATTCGGTCAACAGCTCTCCCTCGGTTGCAGAAGGTGCCGTGGTTAAAGGTGGCGGCAAACTGGCCGACATAGTGAGTAAGGCTTCGCGACTGAACCTGCTGCACTTCGAAATTCGCAAGGAAGGCGATCCCGTCGACCCGTCGACGGTCATTCGATAAAGCGCTGGGGACGTCCGAGGCCTGTTGACGCCGGTTCCGCACACGCGCCCACCGGCTGTCACCAATGCGACGGACACAGTGGACGTGTTCGACTTCAGTCAGCCGCAGCGCTGACTAATGCCTGACCTGGATAGAAAGGATTCCTTCAGATGAGCGCAGCCCAAAAGACCCCAACCGGATCAACTACCTACTCGCCGGAAAGCACAGATGTGTCCGAGGCAAGACGGGAAGTTCCAGACGCAACCACGTTGTATCTGCGAGAAATTGGCTTCTCGCCACTGCTCAGCGCAGACGAAGAAAAGCACTACTCGCGACTGGCGCGCAAAGGTGACAGTGCGGCTCGCAAACGAATGATCGAGTCCAACCTGAGGCTTGTGGTGAAGATATCGCGCCGTTATCTGCACCGTGGGCTGTCTATTCTCGATCTCATTGAAGAGGGCAATCTGGGCCTTATCCACGCGGTAGAAAAGTTCGATCCTGAGCGTGGCTTCCGGTTCTCTACCTACGCGACCTGGTGGATTCGACAAGCCATCGAGCGGGCCATCATGAATCAAACCCGAACGATTCGGTTGCCTATTCACGTGGTCAAGGAGATGAATCTGTACCTGCGCGCGGCGCGGGAATTGAGCCAGAAGCTGGATCACGAACCGAGCGCTGATGAGATCGCCGAGCTTATCGACAAGCCTGTGGAAGACGTGCGTCGCATGCTGTCGTTGAACGAGCGGGTGGATTCCATCGACTCGTTGCGTGATCCGCAGGATCGTTCAATGCTGGAGATGGTGCCCGATGAGAATTCGCCCGACCCAGCTAAGGAACTGCAGCATTCCGATCTGCTGAGTAACCTCGACATGCTGCTCACCGATTTGTCGGATAAACACCAGGAGGTATTGTCGCGGCGTTTCGGATTGCGTGGCTACGACACGGCCACGCTTGAGCAGGTTGGTAGGGAGGTTGGCCTGACTCGAGAGCGAGTCAGGCAGATACAAGTAGAAGCGCTCACCAGGTTGCGTTCGGCGCTGGAAGCCCAGGGGCTGGGTTCAGCGGAGCTGTTCGAATAGCGCAGCGTTTACCCAGGTCCGTTAGCGCTCGAGCAAGTCGATCTTGCCCTCTTTGCCATCCCATTCTTCAGCGTCAGCCAGTGGGTCCTGGCGCTCGGTAATGTTCGGCCAGGTTTCAGCGAGCTCAGCGTTGAGCTCCATGAAGGACTCCTGTCCTGACGGCAGTTCGTCTTCAGAGAAAATGGCATCAACCGGACATTCCGGCTCGCACAGCGCACAATCGATACACTCATCCGGATGGATGACGAGCATGTTAGGGCCTTCGTAGAAGCAATCTACCGGGCATACTTCGACACAATCAGTGTGCTTGCACTTGATGCAGTTCTCGCCAACAACAAACGTCATGGTTCCTCTCCGGGCGGCCAGCTGGAAATTTCGAAGGCGCGATTCTACCTGAGCTTGCGGCGTTTGTTGCAGCTTAGTGCAGCGTGCTGCCATCGCGTAATTAGCTAATGCGAATCGGCATCAGCCAGCTCGCGAAGCCTGTAGAGCGCTTCGAGCGCCTGCTTTGGCGTCAGCTCATCCGGGTCGATATCAAGCAGGGCCTGCTGCAGCAAGCGCGCCGAACGATGCCGCTCGCCCGATTGTTCAGGCTGGCTTTGTGCGTTAGCCGAGTTACCCGAGAACAGGCTTTGTTGCGGATGACCCTGCTCACTGGCCGCGCGCTCCAGCGCGGACAATCGGCGCTTCGCCTGCTCCAGCACAACACCGGGGACCCCCGCGAGCTTGGCCACCTCCACGCCGTAGCTGGCCGTAGCCGGTCCGTCGCTCACGTCATGCAGGAAGACTATGTCGCCGCGGTGCTCGCGCGCGCGCAGGTGAACGTTGGCAACCCCGGGTATCTGATCTGCCATCGCCGTCAATTCGAAATAGTGAGTAGCAAACAGCGTCATCGAGCCGATTGACTGGGCGATGTGGGCGGCGCAAGCCCAGGCCAAAGCCAGGCCGTCATAGGTGCTGGTGCCGCGACCGATCTCATCCAGCAACACCAGTGATTGTTCCGACGCCTCATGCAGAATGGCGGCCGTCTCGACCATCTCCATCATGAACGTTGAACGGCCTTCGGCCAGATCGTCGGCGGCGCCGATACGCGTGAACACGCGATCGATTGGACCGATACGTGCTGCACTCGCAGGCACGTAGCTGCCGGCGTAGGCGAGCAGGGCAATGATCGCAATCTGCCGCATGTAGGTAGATTTACCGCCCATGTTCGGGCCGGTGACGATGAGCATGCGCCGGTCCGGATTCAGCTCCACATCGTTAGGCACGAATGCGCTTTTCTGCGCCTGTTCCACCAGCGGGTGACGGCCTGCGGTGATGTGTAATCCCGGCTGTTCCGCAAATTGGGGGCGCACAAGGTTGAGTGCTTCGCTGCGCTGTGCAAAGCAGACGCAGACATCGATCTCGGCGATCGCTGTCGCTGCGGCGCGCAGGCCCACCAAAGCCTCCTGAAGTAGCAGTAGAAGCTCCTGGTACAAACGCTTCTCGAGTTGCAATGCCCGACCACTGGCAGACAGCGCACGCTCTTCGAAGGTTTTCAATTCGGTGGTGATAAAGCGCTCAGCGTTTTTCAGCGTTTGCCGACGGATATAGTCATCCGGCACCTCGCTTGCCTGGCTGCGCGAGATCTCGATGTAGTATCCGTGCACCCTGTTGTAGCCGACCTTGAGCGTGGGGCAGGCTGCACGCTCGCGCTCTCGGCGCTCAAGGTCATCGAGAAACGCCTGCGAACCTGCTGCCAGCTGCATTAGCTCATCCAGCTCAGGGTGATAGCCAGAAGCCAGCGCGCCACCGTCGCGAATGGTGGCCGGCGGGTTGTCTTTGAGCGCTCGCGCAAGCAGCGAGCAAACGTCGGCAAAACCATCCAGTGGATCGCTCAGCGCCTGCCAGAGCTGTGGTTGCACGCTGTGCAGCTGTTGCCGCAGGTCTGGCAACCGAGCTAACGAATCCCGTAGTCGGGCAAGGTCTCTTGGACTTGCAGACGCGAGCGCGATACGGGTCGCGATTCGCTCGATATCGCCCACATCCGCAAGGAGACCGGCGAGCGAGTCAATGAGGTTGCTCGCGAGAAGGCTGTCCACGCGGTCATGCCGGTTAGCGGCAATCTGCTGGCTACGTGGCGGCGAGACAAGCAGCTGGCGCAGCAGACGACTACCCATTGGAGTTGCGCAACGATTCCACAAACTGAAAATCGTACCCTTGCTGCTGCCGTCTATCTGCTGGTCGAGATTCAATGCGCGTCGTGACGCCAGATCGATATAGAGCGTCTCGTGCGCGCGATCCACGACTAAACGGTTCAGCATCGCGAGGGGATCGCACTGCACGGCCTGGGCATAACGCAGCGCAGCTGCAGCACAGCCGATCGCACTGGACAGTTCCGCAGCGCCAAAGGCGCCAAGGTCAGCCACGCCGAAGTGTTGGCAAAGGCGCTCTATGGCGAGATCCGTATCGAACTCGAGATCATCAATTCGTCGCAAGGCCCCCGTTGCAACAGGCGGTATGGCAGCGCGCACGGCGTCTTCGTGTTCGGCGGCAACCAGGAACTCCGTGACCGACTGCCCAAGTAGTGTGGTTATCGCGGCATCCAGCGAACTCACCTCGCTCATTCGCAGACAACCAACATTGAGATCAACGCTGGCAATTCCCCAGGGGCCGTCTGCGTGCGCCTGAAAAACGCTGCCCAGTGCACTGACGCTCGTGCTATCCAGCAACGAATCTTCAGTAATGGTCCCCGCCGTCACAACCCGTACAACCTTGCGCTCAACCGGTCCTTTGCTCGTGGCCGGATCGCCAATCTGCTCACAAATGGCCACCCGTTCGCCGAGTTCAACCAAGGTTGCCAGATAGCGATCGACGGAGTGAAAAGGCACGCCACACATCGGAATGGGTTCGCCGCCAGATTGACCACGGGCGGTGAGCGTGATGTCCAACAACTCGGAGGCGCGTTGCGCATCCGCATAGAAAAGCTCATAGAAGTCGCCCATCCGATAAAACAGCAGATCATCGGGGTGCTCGGATTTGATACGCAGAAACTGCTGCATCATCGGCGTGTGCACGACAGGTGCCGGTGCTTTCTCAGCGCCTGGCTTGCGTGTTGTGGGCTGGTTGTTGGAGGCTTGCGACATAGGCGCGGAAGTGAACCAAAAAGCACCGACAAGTGCCATGCCCGTCGGCTGTTCAGCGTGTTCGAGGCTACTGCAGATAATAACGGTGAGGCAGATGGTGCATGTCGCACGCGAAATTTCTAAAAATCGGCTTGCGGGCGCTACTGTCAATATATACAGTACCGGCATCGATACGGAGATACCCAGATGGCTACTGCTAAAGACTCAACGGAAAAAGATTCGAACAAAGACCGCGCACTATCAGCGGCCCTCAGCCAGATAGATCGTCAGTTCGGCAAAGGCTCGCTCATGCGCCTTGGCGATTCAGAGCAACTGGCCATCCCATCCATATCAACCGGTTCGCTTGGGCTCGATATCGCGCTCGGCATCGGTGGGCTTCCCAGGGGCCGAGTGGTGGAGATCTACGGCCCTGAGTCTTCCGGTAAAACCACGTTGACTCTGCAAGTCATCGCGGAAGCACAGAAGGCTGGCGGCACCTGCGCCTTCATCGATGCAGAGCACGCGCTGGATCCAATCTATGCAGGCAACCTCGGCGTACAAACGGATGACCTGCTGGTATCACAGCCGGACACCGGAGAGCAGGCGCTCGAGATCGCGGATATGTTGATTCGCTCGAGCGCGATCGACGTCATCGTTATCGACTCAGTCGCAGCCTTGACGCCTAAGGCGGAAATCGAAGGTGATATGGGCGACACCCACGTCGGCCTGCAAGCCCGGCTGATGAGTCAGGCGCTTCGGAAAATGACAGGAAATATCAAGAATTCAAATACTTTGGTCATTTTCATTAACCAGATTCGCATGAAAATCGGCGTCATGTTCGGCTCACCTGAAACAACCACCGGTGGTAACGCGCTGAAGTTCTACTCATCGGTGCGGCTGGACATCCGTCGGATCGGCGCTGTCAAAGACGGTGACGAGGTCGTCGGCAACGAGACGCGCGTGAAGGTAGTAAAGAACAAAGTCGCACCACCGTTCCGCCAGACCGAATTTTCGATCATGTATGGCAAAGGCATTCACCACACGGGTGAAATCATCGAGCTTGGCGTTAAGCAGGGCATCATCGAGAAATCGGGAGCCTGGTACGCCTACGGTAGCGATCGCATTGGCCAGGGCCGCAAAAATGCCGCAGAGTTTCTCGATAACAACCCGGAAATGAAGGCCGAAATCGAGGAGCAGATCCGCGAGCAGCTATTGCCTCAAAGCAAGCCGAAACTGGAAGAGGTCGTCATCGCTGAGAGTGGTAGCCAAAGCGAGTAACTCATCGCTTCTCAGGCGTACCACTAGATGCCTAGTAGATGCCTAGTGGACGCCTAGGGTGATGCGCTGTCGGTTCCCGAGCTAGCCGTCAGCGGATGACTGGAATCGACGAGCGTACCAACCAGCTCACGTGTCAGTAAGGATACCGGTCATGGACAACTTCATGAACGAACGTAGCAGCTCAGATTCCCGTATGGCGCCACCGCAGATCAGCGCTCCCGCATCCGTTACTGAAGCCCTAGTGGACGACAGCATCAAACCGGATAGGGCGGACTGGATCGACGTGGAACCGGTTAACGTGAACGTGAAAGATGAGAGCACATCTGCTCGCAACGCTGATCGCAGTGGTTGTATCCATAGCGCGATGCGCATCCTTGCCGGACGTGAGCACAGCAAGGTCGAACTCAAGCGAAAGCTTCTGAGCCGTAGCTTCGATGAAACGATTGTCGAATCGACATTGGAGCGACTGGCTGAAGATGGATTGCAGTCCGACGAGCGCTTCACCGAATCTTTTGTTCGTTCCCGAATCAACCGCGGTCAGGGGCCAGTGCGCATCCGAATGGAGCTACTTGAGCGAGGCATCGCGGATTCGATGGTCGCTCCCCATCTCGACATGGGCACGTCCTACTGGCTGAAGATTGCTCGTGAGATCCGCGAGCGGCGTTTCGGTGAGATTCCGGACAGCTCTGATAAAAGCTGGAGCAGGCAGGCACGCTTCTTGTCTCAGCGAGGGTTTCCGTCTGACGTCGTCATGCGAGCACTCGGAGGCTGAGTTAAGGGTAGGGTTCAACTATTCCCGAAGACAGCCCCCGAAGACAGGTCGTCGAAGACAGACCGGTCGCGCATCTGATCGATTCGATTTGATCTGACGCCACCTGGAGCTTGCGACGCATCGTGCGCCCAGGGCAATTGTCATATACTCCCGGCCCGTTTTTACTGGTGTGAGCCCACCATGAACCTCTCTGCAGTCCGAGTTTGGAGCCGTTGTCGCTCCAGTTCGAATTTCACCTGCAACTGGTCAACCCGCGCTGTGGGGCAATCCACTAGCCTGCAGAATCGCGTGAGGACATTCTCATGACGATGTCGAGCGGTGAGATTCGATCAGCATTCCTCTCGTTTTTCGAAGAACGTGGCCACAAAGTAGTGCCCTCAGGGTCGCTCGTGCCAACGAACGATCCAACGCTACTGTTTACGAATGCTGGAATGAATCAGTTCAAAGACGCTCTGCTTGGGTTGGAAGACCCAGGTTATCAGCGGGCAGTCTCCGCCCAGCGCTGTGTAAGGGCGGGCGGTAAGCACAACGATTTGGAGAACGTTGGGTTCACCGCACGGCATCACACCCTGTTCGAGATGCTGGGCAACTTCAGCTTTGGCGACTACTTCAAGCGCGAGACAATCGCCTGGGCCTGGGAGTTCTCAACACAGGTTCTGCAACTCCCCGTCGAGCGTATCTGGGTGACCGTCCACCACAGCGATGCCGAGGCGCGAGAGATCTGGGAAAATGAGATTGGTTTGCCGCGAGAGCGGGTTATCGATCTCGATGAGGACAATTTCTGGTCGATGGGCGACACCGGCCCGTGTGGGCCCAGCACGGAGTTGTTCTATGACCATGGTCCTGACGTCGCCGGTGGTCCGCCCGGATCACCAGATCAGGATGGCGATCGCTACATCGAGTTCTGGAATCTCGTGTTCCCACAGTTCGATCGGCAAGCTGATGGCGAGTTGGTGCAACTACCAAGGCCGGGGGTCGATACGGGGATGGGCTTGGAACGCGTTGCGGCTATCGTCCAGCATGTCCACAGCAACTATGAAATCGACCTGTTTCGAGAGCTGCTGAGCCATGTGGGCAAGCTGGTAGGCATGACCGGCAACAACGAGATTGTCGCCGTTGGTTCCCTGCGAGTGATAGCGGATCACATTCGTGCCTGTTCCTTTCTTATAGCCGACGGCGTTCAGCCGGGCGCTGATGATCGTAACTATGTACTTCGCCGCATCATTCGTCGCGCGCTGCGACACGGCCACAAAGTAGGGCTGGATCAACCGTTTTTCCACAAGCTGGTCGCGCCGCTCGTTGACCTCATGGGTGATGCCTATCCAATTCTGCGCACTCAGCAGGAGGTCATCACCCAAACACTGCTCGCAGAAGAGGAGCGATTTGCTCAGACCCTGGGGCAGGGCATGGTGCTGCTCGAGTCTTCACTGGCTCAGATGGCGGGCGATCAGATTCCCGGCGATGTGGTATTCAAGCTGTATGACACCTATGGATTCCCGGTGGACCTGACAGCCGATATCGCCAGGGAGCGAGGCTTGACGGTGGATCAGGAAGGCTTCCAAACCGCGATGAGCGAACAACGCGAGCGCGGTCGGGCAGCATCTGTGAAGTTCTCTGCCAACATCGGGCAACGAGTACGCATCGGCGGCGATGTAAGCTTCCTGGGCTATGAGGAACTCGAGACCCAGGACACCGTCCTGAGCCTGTTTGCAAACAGTGATTCAGATGTGCGTGAAGTTGACTCTCTTGCAGAGGGGGAAGAGGGCATCGTCGTCCTGGCGCATACGCCCTTTTACGCTGAATCGGGCGGTCAGGTTGGCGACACGGGACAGATTCGCGCGATCGAAGGAGACAAAGCGATCTTCCGCGTTGTCGATACCCAGAAAAGTGGTGGCCAACACATCCACGTGGGTCGGCTATCAACCGGCGTTCTGCGTGTGGGCGACGCGGTGGAAGCGGCCGTCGATACCGAGCGCCGACAACAGATTGTGCGCAACCATTCGGGCACTCATCTGCTCCATGCTGCATTGAGAGAGGTCTTGGGCGAGCACGTGCAGCAGAAGGGCTCGCTTGTCGCTCCGGAACGGCTACGGTTCGATTTCTCTCATGACAAACCGGTATCACAGGAACAGCAGCGGGCTATTGAGCGGCTGGTGAACTTGCAGATACTACGTGCGCAAGACGTAGAGACTCGTCTGACTTCGTTCGATGATGCAGTAGCGAGCGGGGCGATGGCACTCTTCGGCGAGAAGTACAGCGATGAAGTGCGCGTACTGTCAATGGGCGACGGCTTTTCCGTTGAACTGTGTGGTGGTACCCACGTCAGTAACACTGGCCAGATTGGCCTGCTGCGAATTGTGTCGGAAACGGGTATCGCTTCCGGCGTGCGTCGCATCGAAGCAGTAACCGGCGAAGTCGCACTGGATCTGGTCGCCGCAACAGAAGCGGAGCTCAGCCGGCTAGCAACCACGCTTAAGGTTGCGCCGCTCGAGAGCGCAGCAAAAGTCCAGGCGCTGCTGGCAGAACAGAAGTCACTGCAAAGCCAGATTGATGCGTTGCAGGCAAAAGCGGCGGCGAAATCTGGCGGTGATTTGCTCGCTGGCGCTGTAGAGGTGGCTGGCCATCGAGTCCTGCACGCGAAAGTAGACGGTGACGCAAAGGCGATGATGTCCACCTTCGACTCGCTGCGTGCGAAAGATCCGAATCTCATCGTTGTGCTTGGCTGTGTTGCAGCCGACAAGGTCAACCTGGTCGCGGGTGTCCCCAAATCACTGCACGATCACTTTAACGCCTCCCAACTCGTCAGCATGGTTGCCGAGCAGGTAGGTGCGAAGGGTGGCGGTCGCCCGGATATGGCGAGAGCTGGTGGCGGAACCGATGTGCAAGCGCTACCGCCCGCCCTCGAGTCTGTCGTTGACTGGGTAGCGAAGCAGCTCTGAACCATGTCGATTTACGTACAAAAATACGGTGGCACATCGGTCGGCTCCCCGGAACGTATACACGCGGTTGCAGAGCGCGTAGCTCGTTTCCGGGCCGCGGGTCACGACGTTGTTGTGGTCGTGTCGGCGATGAGTGGTGAAACGAATCGCCTGACAGAGCTTGCGGAACAAGTCGGCGGTGCAGCGCGGCCACGTGAGATGGATATGCTGCTGTCGTCCGGAGAGCAGGTGACGATCGCACTGCTCGCGATGGCGCTGGCTGATCGAGGCTGGTCGGCCCGATCGTTTCTGGGCTCACAAGTGAGTATCACAACGGATAGCAATCACACCAAAGCTCGGATCGAACATATCGACACCGATGCGTTGCGAGATTGTCTCGCAAATGGCGTCATACCCGTCGTCGCGGGATTTCAGGGTGTTGATCCGTCCGGCGAGATAACCACGCTCGGGCGCGGTGGCAGCGACACAACTGCTGTGGCTCTGGCAGCGGCACTCACCGTGGATGAGTGCCAGATATATACCGATGTCGACGGTGTTTACACAACGGATCCGAGAGTTGTCGCGAACGCTCGTCGGCTGCGCTCCGTCACCTTCGAGGAGATGCTTGAACTGGCGAGCCTGGGCTCAAAAGTGCTGCATCCACGGTCGGTAGAGTTTGCGGGAAAATACAACGTCGCCTTGCGAGTATTGTCCAGTTTCGAAGACGGCGAAGGCACGTTGATCACCACTGAGGAGTCCACCATGGAACGCCCCGTTGTGTCGGGAATTGCCTTTACCCGAGACGAAGCAAAACTGACGCTGGTCGGTGTACCCGATGTGCCTGGGGTTGCCAGCCGTATCCTGGGTCCCGTTGGCAAAGATGGCATCGAAATCGACATGATCGTGCAAAACGTCGGCGCTGATGGCACCACGGACTTCACTTTTACCGTCAAGAAAGCTGACTTCAAGCGGGCTGAGGAGATCCTCAGCCAGGTTTGCGAGACTCTGAAGGCGAAACGCGTGATCGCCGATTCTGACATCGCCAAAGTGAGTGTCGTTGGCGTTGGCATGCGTTCGCACGCAGGTGTGGCCACGGCCATGTTTGACGCGCTCGCGGCCGAAAACATCAATATTCAGGTCATTTCAACCTCCGAGATCAAGATATCGGTAGTCGTTGCCGAGCGCTACCTGGAACTCGCTGTGCGCTCGATCCACGATGCATTTGGCCTTACCGAAGAACCCATTTCCGAGGATTAACGAGCATCGAAAGCTTCGGTTGAAGCGCCAGGAATCGATTACACTTAGGTTTGCGCAGAACAATAATAAGAAGTAGCCGCTGAGGGACTAGCGGAATCAGCCCGGGGCTCAGGAGGCCCAGCTGCATGTTGATACTGACACGACGAATCGGTGAAACCTTGATGATCGGCGACGAGATCACCGTCACCGTACTTGGCGTTAAAGGTAATCAGGTCAGGCTCGGGGTTAACGCGCCGAAAGACGTCGCTGTGCACCGGGAAGAGATCTATCAGCGCATCCTCGAAGAGCAGGATGACCCCGGAGAGGAGAAGGGCTGATCCGGCTAAACCCTTGCACGAGGTTGCATAAGGAACGACAGCGGAGCCATTTGGCTCCGTTTTTGATTGAGCCGGCTCAGCTCCATCCCGTTTACCAGGTTTTCGGCAACAGGAGTTGGCTGACGCGATCGTGTTAGCCAAGTATTCCTTCTTACCTCAGTCATTGGGAAGCAGCGAAGTGACTGAGGCGATCTGATGGGCCCAGAAAATGCTCCTACCTCAGTCATCGCGAAGGAACGAAGTGACTGACGCGATCTCATAGGCCAGGTATCACTTTCTACCTCGTCATCGCGAAGAAAAGAAGTGACTGACGCGATCTCATAGGTCAGGTATCACTTTCTACCTCGTCATCGCGAAGAAACGAAGTGACTGACGCGATCTCATAGGTCAGGTATCACTTTCTACCTCGTCATCGCGAAGAAACGAAGTGACTGACGCGATCTC
>JANSWO010000006.1 GCA_024743435.1 Pseudomonadaceae bacterium
CCGCGTTGTGGCTTCGCCACACCCTCCCTAACCTCCGTCATCACGAGGAGCCAGATGCGCAGCATCGTGCGACGTGGTGATCTCCCAAAAACGCGGAGATCGCCGCGTTGTGGCTTCGCCACGCCTCGCGAAGACGGGAACGTTTAGTCATCGCGATGACAGGTGATAAGCGCCGCGAATTCTGCGGCTCGCGACAACCTTTCCTACAACAACGCCCGCCGCATATCCTTAAGCGATGAGCACAGATGGGTGACAAACCTGCCCGCCTCTGCGCCGTTGATCGCGCGATGATCGTAAGACAACGAGAGCGGCAGCATATCTCGAGGTACAAACTCAGAGCCGTTCCATACCGGCTTCTTGGTCAGCCGTGACACGCCGAGAATTGCCACTTCCGGCGCATTCACAATGGGCGTAAAGCCTGTACCACCAATCGGGCCGAGGCTGGAGATGCTGAAGCTGCCGCCGGACATATCATCCATGGACAACTTGCCGTCCCGAGCTTTTCCAGACAGTTCGAGAATGTCGTCACACAACTCCCAGATGCCCTTCTTGTCCGCATTCTTGATCACAGGCACAACCAATCCGTCAGGCGTATCAACCGCCATGCCGATGTTGTAGTAGCTCTTGAGCACGAGCGACTTCACATCACCCGTGAGCGATGCATTGAAGCTCGGAAATTCCTGGAGCGTGGCAACACAAGCCTTGATGATGAACGCGAGCGGCGTGATCTTGCTTCCTCGCCTCTCCGCCTCAGCTTTTAGCGACTTACGAAACGCATCCGTATCCGTAAAGTCCGCCTCGTCATGCTGGGTGACGTGGACCACGTTCAACCAGGAACGGTGCAGGTTTTCCGCGCCGCGAACCCTTAATCGGGACATCGGCTGAGTTTCGACGTCACCGAATCGAGAAAAATCCACTTCAGGTATAGCTGGAATGCCGGTGCCTGTGCTGGCTGCGCCACCGCCACTGGTGAGACGCTTCTTAACGAAGCCTTTGACGTCATCTTTCGTGATGCGGCCGCGAGCGCCGGTCGCAGACACCTCACCCAGCTCCACCCCCAGCTCTCGCGCAAGGCGTCGCACGGCCGGACCCGCATAGACCGATGAACCCGCTGACTCCGTCGAGGCTTGGGCAGCCGCTGCGGGTTTTTCCTCAGCAGAATCGCGACTCTCTGATTTGTCGCTCGCCTCACTCTGCGCTGGCGCGGTCTTTTTGTCCGACCCTGCTGGCTCAGACTCTGCTTCCGCTGCGTCTTGCTTCTGTTCCTGTGTTGGTTCCTGTTGGGCTTCGACAACCGCGATCAAGCTGCCCTCAGAAACGTCATCCCCCTCTTTCACCTCGAGGGATTTAACGACGCCGCTAAAGGGCGATGGGATTTCCATAGAGGCTTTGTCGGATTCAACCACGACGAGTATGTCGTTGGCGCTCACCTCGTCACCTACTGCGACCGGAATCTCGATGACAACAACATCCGAGGCCTCGCCGATATCCGGCACTTTCACCTGTTGGTCAACCGTTTGAGCGCTGCCTGAGCTTTCGCTTTCGCCCTCGCCCGCATTCTCGGCCGCGCTGTCATCCTTCTCGGCGCTGTCCTGTTCCGAGGACACAGCAGATTGGTCAGCATCGTCCGGCCGATCCGAGTCGTCTTTCGTCTCGTCTTTCGTCTCGTCCTTCGTTTCGTCTTCCGTTTCGTCTTCCGTTTCCTCTCCCGCGGGAGCCGAGCCGTCCGAGTCGCCTTCATCAAAGGAGGCGATTACATCACCCTCGGAAATTATGTCGCCAACGCTGACCGAGATCTCGGACACCACCCCATCGAACGGTGCCGGCACATCCATGCTGGCCTTGTCCGATTCGATAACGATCAGCGAATCGCCCTCAGCAACGGTGTCGCCAGGAGAGACGCACAGCTCGATGACTTCCACCTCACCGGCGTCGCCCAATTCGGGAATCTGTACTTCACGCATCGTATCTATACCGTCCGGGGGTTCGGCTTGTTGGGGTCAATATCGAACTCGGCTCGAGCATCCAGAACCTCTCGCTCGGACACAACCTGCGCCTCCGCCAGCGAGGTTAGCGCTGCCAGCGTGACAAACCGGCGGTCCACCTCAAAATGATGGCGCAGTTTGGCGCGGGTATCACTGCGGCCAAAGCCGTCAGTGCCCAGCACTCTGAACGGAGCTTCGATATAGCCGCGCACCTGGTCTGCAAAGCTCTTGATGTAATCGGTGGCCGCCACTACCGGTACATCGCCCGGCAGGCACTGCTGAATGTAGGGCGTGCGCGCATCCTCCTCAATCAGCAGCATGTTGTGGCGCTCACAATCCTCGCCGTCGCGCGCCAGCTCGTTAAAGCTGGTAACGCTCCAGATCTCGGCATCGATATCGCGTTCCGCGAGCATCTCTGCTGCCGCTTCAACTTCCCGCAGAATCGTGCCGCTACCAAGCAGACGAATCTTTTTGCTGCTGGTGCCTGCATAAGGCTTCAGGCAGTACATGCCCTTGAGAATGCCCTCCTCCGAGCCGTCCGGCATCGCCGGATGGACATAGTTTTCATTCATCACGGTGATGTAGAAAAACACGTTCTCGCGTTCCGCGATCATGCGCCGCAAACCATCTGAGATGATCACCGCAAGCTCGTAGGCGTAGCACGGATCGTAGGCAATGCAGTTCGGGATCGTGCCGGCGAGCGTGTGGCTGTGCCCGTCCTGGTGCTGTAAACCCTCACCATTAAGCGTTGTGCGGCCGGCGGTACCACCCAGCATGAAGCCACGAGCGCCAAGATCACCAGCGGCCCAGGCCAAATCACCGATTCGCTGAAAGCCAAACATCGAGTAGTAAATGTAGAAGGGAATGAGGGTGGTCTTGTGCGAAGAATAACTACTCGCCGCCGCAATCCAGGTGGACATGGCACCAGCTTCATTGATGCCTTCTTCGAGAACCTGGCCGTCCTTCGATTCTCGATACGCCGCGATTTCACCGGCGTCTTCCGGCTCGTAAAGCTGACCAACCGAGGAGTAGATTCCCAACTGCCGGAACATGCCTTCCATGCCGAAGGTGCGCGCTTCGTCCGGGACGATCGGCACAATTCGATCGCCGATTTCCTTGTCTCGCAGGAGTACGGAGAGAATGCGCACGAACGCCATGGTCGTGGACACCGAGCGTTCGCCTGAGCCCTTCAGTTGAGCATCGAGTTTGGACAACGGCGGCACAGTGATCGTAGAGGTATCCTGCACCCGCCGCGGGATCGAGCCACCCAGCTTCTCGCGATTGCGGCGCAGATAAGCAACTTCTGGCGAATCCTGCGGTGGGCGGTAATACGGCACATCCTCGAGCTGGCTGTCTGACAGCGGGATATCGAAGCGATCGCGGAAGTGCTTCAACCCTTCAAGGCCAATCTTCTTGACCTGGTGAGTATCGTTTTCCGCCTCACCCGCATCACCCATTCCGTAGCCTTTGACGGTCTTGGCGAGGATCACCGTCGGCTGCCCTTTATGATTCACCGCTGCGTGATAGGCCGCGTACATCTTGAACGGATCGTGGCCACCCCGGTTCAGCCGCATGATGTCGTCGTCTGACAAGTGTTCGACCAGCTTCGCGGTCTCGGGGTGTTTGTTGAAAAACTTCTCTCGTGTATAGCCGCCGCCTTTGGCTTTGAAGTTCTGGAACTCGCCATCGACAAGGTTATCCACCATGTCCTGCAGCATGCCCGTCGTGTCGTTGCCAAAAATGGGGTCCCAAAGCCGGCCCCAGATCACCTTGATCACATTCCAGCCAGCGCCGCGGAATGCACCCTCAAGTTCCTGAATGATTTTGCCGTTGCCGCGCACAGGTCCATCCAGGCGCTGCAGGTTGCAGTTCACAACAAAAATGAGATTGTCGAGCTTCTCCCGGCCAGCCAGAGACAGTGCGCCGAGTGATTCAGGCTCGTCCGTCTCACCGTCACCAAGAAACGCCCAGACCTTACGATTGTTCTCGGGCGCAAGCCCACGGGCATCCAGATACTTCATCAAGCGCGCCTGATAGATCGCCTGAATCGGGCCAAGACCCATAGAAACGGTTGGGAACTGCCAGTAGTCCGGCATGAGCCACGGATGGGGATAGGACGACAGACCATTGCCATCCACTTCGCGTCGGAAGTTATCCAGCTGGGTCTCATCGAGATGGCCCTCGATGAACGAGCGCGCGTAAATACCCGGCGCGCAGTGACCCTGAAAATAGATCAGGTCACCGGCGTTATCGTCAGTAGGCGCCTGAAAGAAGTAGTTAAAGCCAACGTCGTACAGCGTCGCTGCCGAGGCAAACGAGGAGATATGACCGCCGACATCACCTTCGCGCCGGTTGGCGCGCACGACCATCGCCAGCGCGTTCCAGCGAATGAGCGAGCGGATTCGTCGTTCCATGAACAGATCGCCCGGCATGAATGCCTCGCGACTCTTGGGAATCGTATTCCGATACGGCGTGGTTATCGTGTACGGCAGCTGCGCGCCGGTCTGGGTCAGACGCGACGATAGCCGCTTGAGCAGAAAGTTGGCCCTGTCTACGCCGGCGTTATCCAAAACGTATTCGAGAGAATCCAACCACTCGAGGGTTTCGTCGGGGTTTAAATCTTCGACGTCTCTGCTGTTGCTCATAGCTTCCTGCGCTGGCTGGTAAGGTTCCGGGCGGTCGTAGACACAGCAGGATCACTGCTGCCTCTCGAGTGAAGCCTCCGCGCGACCTCGTGTCGCAACCGGGCGCCTCTCACGCCTCAACTTCCGCCTCAATAGCGAAGTATAGAACTGATATTGCTAACTATTATGAAAGGCTCGCCTCCGGTATTGCCACCATAGATGGCAGATTGGAGTGATTGTGGTGAACCGGGCGTTAAACGGAGGCCTTGTGCTGCCAAAACGCTAGGCGTCGAGACTGGCCAGCAGCCGCGGCCAGTCGAATGCGGGTCCAGGATCCGTCTTCCGCCCCGGCGCGATATCACAGTGGCCAACCACAACCGAGGGATCAAGCCGCGGATAGCGGCGAAACAAGGCCAGCAGAATCTCAGACAACGCCGCGTACTGCTCAGCAGCGTAGGGCTGAACATCAGTGCCTTCGAGTTCAATGCCAATAGCAAAATCGTTGCACCGGGAGCGGCCGCGAAAGCTCGACTGGCCAGCATGCCAGGCGCGTCGGTTAAACGGCACAAACTGGGTGATGCGCCCATCCCGCTCCACCAGAGCGTGGGCCGACACAAACACACCTTCGAGATCAGCCAGTTCAGACGAGCGGCTGCAGTCGAGCTCGTTGCAGAAAAGCTCGCGCACCATGCCGGTACCGAACTGGCCCGGTGGCAGAGAGATACCGTGCAAAACCACCAGCTCGATGGCACCGGCATCAGGCCTGGCATCCTCGTTCGGTGACGAGACGCGTTCAACGCCGCGCAACCAGTGAGCAGAGGTGACATACACGGGGTGGTCTCCATCCAGGTACAGGCAATATTTGGCTCGCGCCGTCAACGCATATCCAACGTCGTGCGTTACCATGCGCGACGCATCGCCAGAGCCTAGCAAACCCTCGGGCCTGACACAGCGCTGGGTACGCCGGCAGCGCCTGGACAGCATGAACACCAACAGCACAGGAACGGGAAATGAGTTCTACCGAAGGACACAGCGAATCACTTACTTCGGCCGCTGCGAGCAACGTTCAGGCGGCACTGGCAGAAGACCTGGCCGACGTTGGCGACATCACTGCTGAGCTGATCCCGAAGGGAACCGCGGCCACGGCACGAGTTATCACCCGCACTGAAGGCATCTTCTGCGGCGAGCTGTGGGCTCAGCAAACCTGCGCACAGGTGGATTCCGACATTCAGCTAAGCCTTGAGGTGTCAGACGGCGACCACGTAAAGCCCAACCAGACACTTCTAACCGCTACCGGCCGCGCTCGCTCGCTACTCACCGCCGAGCGGACCATGCTCAACTTCATTCAGCTATTGTCCGGCACTGCCACGCTCGCCGCCCGCTACGCGCAAGCCATCGCGCACACGAACTGCCAGGTGCTGGACACCCGCAAAACCATTCCGGGCCTGCGTATGGCCCAGAAACATGCCGTTGCGTGTGCCGGTGCGAAGAATCACCGCATCGGCTTGTTCGATGCGTTTCTGATCAAGGAAAATCACATAAAGGCCTGTGGCACGATTACGGCTGCTGTGCACACCGCCAAAGCCAATCACCCCGGCAAGCCGGTAGAGGTCGAGGTTGAGCGTTTCGATCAGCTGGACGAAGCCATCGCCGCCGGCGCAGACATCGTGATGCTCGACAACTTCTCAGTTGCGCAGACTCGCGAAGGCGTGGAGCGTGCCGCCGGCCGAGTAAAGCTCGAAGCCTCGGGGGGCATCACTTTCGAGACAATTCGCACAATCGCAGAAACCGGTGTCGACTATATTTCTATCGGCGACATCACCAAGCGGGTAGAGCCCATGGATCTATCCATGCGATTGATCTAGGACGCGGTACTCCGCTGTCCCACAAAGACGGGGCATTCCGCTGGCCAGCGGCACCAGCTAACCGCGGAAGTTCTGCATCAACTTACACAACCGTAACGACGAACCACCCAAACAGGAGGATTTGAACCATGTCACGCTTCAAGGCCTTCGCCATTCACTTCGCGATCAGCCTGGCCATCTTCGTTTTTCTCGCCTATCTCGTACTCGCACACTGGTATCCGGATTTTTTCTTCGACTCTGACGGCGGCTGGCAGGGCATCCGCATCATCGTGCTGGTGGACCTCGTGCTCGGCCCGCTGCTGACACTCGTCGTCTATAAGGCCGGCAAGCCCGGGCTCAAATTCGATTTGTCGATGATCGCACTGGTTCAGAGCGTCTGCCTGATCGCGGGCGTGTGGGTGGTGTACAACGAGCGGCCGATCGCGCTTGTGTATACAGACGGCTACTTCTACAGCAATTCTGCCGGTTCATACCGCGACGCTGACCTTGCAGTTCCAGACTTGTCTTCATTCCCGGGACAAACTCCAAAACGCTTGATGACTGCACTCCCGGCAGATCCAAACGAGCAACGGCTCATCAGGAGAAACTCGTTGCAAAGCGAGCGCCCCTTGCGCCTTCGAGTCGAATACTACGAGCCGTTTAATTGGCAAAACGCCAGCGAACATGACCAACCACTAACAATCGATCGTGTGCTGGAGCGAGATCCCGATGGGAATGAGATTACCCGCTGGCTCATCGAAAACGGCGGCTCCCTGGAGGATTACGCCTATTTCCCCTACGCGGGACGCTATGGGCTCAAGATTGTCGCGGTAAATCGGCACAGCGGTCGGATAACCGGTGTGCTGCCAATGGCATTGTATGGACCGGATGGCCCAACGCCCCAGGACAACCCCAATATGAAATCAGATCAATCCACAGCCGAAGCTAGCGAAACCACCAGCGCTGACTAAATTCAAAGGGCGATACCACGATCTGAGATTTTAGCTCGTCCACTTTCGCGAGAATATCGGGTTTGCCGGCGGCCGTGGTTTCCAGCCACGTTAGAAAGTACTCAGCGTCCTCAGGATAGCGCTGACCAAAATTGGCGATTCGCCCATCTAGATGTCCAAGCAAGAACCTTTGGGCGGCCTCTCTGCGCCCAATCGACTCAAGACCTGCAACCACAGCGCCTACCGCTACAACGTCGTAAGGGTTTAACTCGAGCGCGCGCTGCAGCAATGCGACAGGATTTTCGGTTTCCGCCAGCCGGCTCTGCAACCCAGGGTGTCGCGAGACGAACTCTCGGAAAAGCAGGTACGTGCGAGGATTCCAGGCATCCACGCTAAGGGAGCGTCGGTAGCCAGCTAGCGCTTGATCAAGGACCAGCTCGTTAGACGCACGTCGGTTACTACTCGATTCAAAAAGTTGCTGCTCCAGCAGCACGGCTCGCGCAAGATGCGCGGCGCCCCAGTCCGAATTCAAGCGCGCAGATTGATCAGCAAAACGCAACCGGCATTCATCGCTCTGGGCGCATTCAGCGGTAAAGGGAACATACCTCTGACCGCCCAAAATCCCGGCGTTAAGCGTTTCGAGCAGCAGATAGAAACTAAGACCTAGACCAAAGATCGCGCAGACAATACCAACCGCGGTCGAAGAACGAGTGCGACCGGTCAATTCCTGGGGCATAGCCGGTGTCCTGACGAGGCCGCCAGCTAGAAGACCAATCAATAGCGCCAGGATCGGTACGTAGAAAATGAAATTGACGACCGCATGAGCAAGCGCGCAACCGAGCGCCATCAACACTCCACTCTCAACCTCCCATCGGCCTGTTTGCCAGAATCGAGCAGATGCAGTGACGAAGCGCACGATGATCCAAGCCAGGAAGAGCAGCAGCAATAGCGCGAGCAACGGGCCGCCTTCCAGCAAGAATTGCAAGTAGTCATTGTGAATGTAGAGCCCAGCGGAGCTGATATCCGCATCGGTACGTACCGAGGGATACAACAAGGGAAAGGTGTAGACCCCCGTACCGACGAGAGAGCCGTCTACAGCCTGAAGACCGGAAGACACCAGAAAACCTCGCACCCCGATACTGTCATCAACCGGGCCATCAGCGAGCTCGGTGGCAAGCCCTCCATCGAGAAGCGCAATGCTGCCGATGAAGGTGGCAACTAGTACCAACGCCGCCGCAATATGCCGGCGCCAGGCAACCACAATGCCTCGACGACTAGATAATCCTGCAGACCCCAGCCAGAAGAGCATGGCGGCAAAGAAAACGAAGGTTCCCACTCGAGATATCGTGGCAAACGCAGCAAGCGCTAACAGCGCGAACGCAACCAATTGACTCCAATCTCGCCACCCCGCAATAGCTGCTGGATTACCCAGCCATCGGTGCATCCAGGGCAACGCAGTGAGGTAGAGCAGCGCTGCGTAGGCGTTCGGTTCAGACAAAGGTTGATACGCTCGAGTTCCCGAACCAACCAATTGCCAGGCTGACACGGCAGCGAAGATCACAACGATTCCTCGAAGCCAGCGAAGCAGCTGTTCACGCGGCTCAGCAGCCATGCAGGCACAGAACAGGAAAGCGAGCGGGCAAATGGCCAGCCCTAAAGCCGCAGAAAAACTACTCTCTTTACTGATTGATCCGAGATAGCTGGCAACGATCAGCGCCAAAGATGACAGCGCCACCGTGGTGACAACCCGGCTCGTCTGCCAGATCTGGCGTATGGATTGGGGAACTACAGTTAGCCAGGGAACAAGGAAGAGCAGCCAAGCGAAAAGGAAAACGCTAACGTTGTAGGACGAGCCGTAGTAGACCGAAAGCAATGCGAATACAGCGACGACAAACGGGCCGGCGATCGAGGGTCGCGGAGAGGGTATGGCGCTTGGCGGCGTATCCGGTGTCATGCAGAGGGGGTTATTGGTTGCCAGGGCCGAGGAGCATCGGAATCGAAACAACTGAAAAGCAATCTGCGTGGTGCCGGAACGCGGAATCGAACCGCGGACCTACTGATTACGAATCAGTCGCTCTACCAACTGAGCTATCCCGGCATTTGAGAGGGCGGGAAGAATACTGAGTTTAGAACGACCTTGCCAGCCAAGATTGGCTGTCTTGACGAGCGATCAGCAGCGGTCTTTTTCCGGAAACTCGATACATACAGATACACCGGTCGAATCCGTCGCAGTAACCCGGTAACCGCCGTCGCCAGGATCCGTGATCACATAAGTGGCGCCGTTATCATCTTGAGGTTCCCAGCCAGTCGCTGTCGTGATTGCTGCGAGATTCGCCGCCGACACGACGAACGCTCCAGTGCGCAACCTGACATCGTCCTGAAAGAGCTGTATGGATTGGATGTTGTTGACCAGCACACCCTCGCGCGAAGTCTCGATATAGCCGTTGTACATCGGCAGACCGATCGCCGCGATGATGGCAAGAATGGCTACGGAAATCATGAGTTCGATCAACGTGAAACCGCTGACTCTAGTTGTTGAATGCGAGGCCATCGTTTCGGCTCCCATGGTGCGGTGTCTAAGTTTCGATTCTTGCCGAGCGACAGATACGCTCTGGTGACACGAAAAAGAGGGGCTAAGCCCCTCTTTTCCTCATTCTAGGATCGAAGGAGATCGCTGTCTCCTTCCTTCCGTAGACTCAGCTTAGATATCCGCAAAGTTAACCGGATTCGATTCTTGCGTAGCGAAGGCGCCGAATGCTGGCTTCGTGAAGGTCAACACCAGATTTCGGTTCTCAAAGTCACCAGAGGTAACTGCCACACCGACCTGACCGGAGGCATCAATACCGGTAGTACCTGACAGGTAAGGATCTTCGCCACCAGGCGCCGTACCACCGTTAGAGTTAAGAACCGCTACCCATGCAGCAGCGTTCGGGTATTGAGTGTCTGCAGCTGCGAGATCGGCCAGGCGACCGATAGCAACATCCGCCTGAATCTTACGCATCTCGTTCATCGCGAATCGATAGCCCTCTTCATAGTGCGAAGAAACCTTCGCCATGTTCGAGTTCTCGATGTAGTCCTGATAAGCCGGAAGGGCCACAGCGGCGAGAATGCCGATGATGGCTACGACGATCATCAATTCAATGAGGGTGAAACCCTTCTTGACCATTTTCATGCTATTTACTCCGTTTTCTGTAATAGCGAGTTAGTTAGCGCGGCAGCTTCTGTTTGCGAATTGCTAGTTGCGAAAACCGCGCCCAATGCTGTGCCCTGGAATATTTGCAAAGCTCGTGCCAAGCCTTAAAAAATGAGTTCCAAGTTCCGCCAAAAAGCAGCTCTCCATCGCAAAACACTTTGGCATCAACTGCTTAGGCCAGAGTATAGGCTCAGATAGAAAAGTGTTTGGGTGATTGCCGTCGCATTTCGTGCGTCATACGCGAATCCTCAGGCGGTCGATACTCGTCAGCACCTGACCAATAGCGTCAGCTGGGTAGCATTGGCCACCACATTACGCTCTTAGCTGCCGCTGAGGGACACCTCAGCTGAACCATGGCCTTCACTAATAGAAGAAGACGTCGTAAATCGGGCCTCTGCTGAACGGCGACACAGCGAAGAGACCTGAGTATCGTCCATCCTTGCATAGACCTGGCCAGATCAACTGATCCGGCTCTCTCTGCCTACCCGATTTATGGCAAAGCGCATCGTCGTTGGCATGGTCAGCAAAGAAGCTGCCTTCGAGCCGCAACATCGACATACTCTACGACTAAATGGCGCGTTGTTTTCCCGCACTAGTGCGGGCAGATTGCTTAACAAAGACTGTGACCATGTTATCGACGCAAACGTGACGCAGGATTAGACTCAAGGGTTCCCAGCAACGTAACGTTCTGACTCCAGCACCAAGGACAGACGCGGCCACCATTATGGCTACGGAAACAATACCCCTCAGCGGCCTGGCAAGACGCCTGGTCGAGGACGGCATACTCGATATTGCCACCGCCACTCAGGCGAGCGAAGACGCCCGAAAAGACGGCGTGCCGTTCGTCTCCTTTCTCGTGGGCGGTGATTTTGCCTCTCCGCGCGCAATCGCTTGCTCGGCCGCCGAAGAATTTGGCGTGCCCATCATCGATCTGGGCGCGTTCGACCTGGACTCCGTGCCTAGAGACCTGGTCAAAGAAAGGCTGATTCGGCAGCACAATGCTCTGCCACTGGTTCGGCGCGGATCGCGGCTTTTCGTCGCGGTGTCCGACCCAACCAATCTACAGGCTTTGGATGAGATCAAATTCCACACCGGTGTCACCACCGAGCCGGTGCTGGTGGAAGAAGACAAGCTGTCCGCGGTGATCACCGCTTTCCTCGATGCCCAGGAAGACGATGGCCTCGGCGATCTCGACGGCGACGAGCTTGAAGATCTGGACATGGAGGCGCTGGAAGACACGCCAGCCGAGGATGAAGATGCCGGTAACGGCACGGACGACACCCCAATCGTACGCTTCGTCAACAAGATGCTGCTGGATGCCATCAAAGGCGGCGCGTCGGATATTCACTTCGAGCCGTACGAGAAATCCTACCGGGTGCGGTTGCGCACAGATGGCGTTTTGCATGAGGTGGCGAAGCCGCCAACTAACCTCGCACCACGCCTGGCTGCTCGCCTGAAGGTCATGTCCGAGATGGACATCTCCGAGCGCCGCGTCCCCCAGGACGGTCGCATCAAGATGAAGCTGTCCAAGACTCGGGCCATCGATTTCCGGGTTAATACGCTCCCCACGCTCTGGGGCGAAAAAATCGTGCTGCGTATTCTGGATCCATCCAGCGCCAAGATGGGCATCGATGCCCTGGGCTTCGAGCCCTTTCAGAAAGATCTGTACATGGACGCTCTGCACAAACCCCAGGGCATGATCCTTGTTACCGGCCCCACCGGTTCCGGTAAGACGGTGAGCCTGTACACGGGGCTGAACATTCTCAACACCCACGAGCGCAATATCGCTACAGCCGAGGATCCGGTTGAGATCAACCTGGAAGGCATCAACCAGGTACACGTGAACCACAAGGTTGGCCTGGATTTCGCCACGGCACTCAGGTCGTTCCTGCGTCAGGATCCCGATGTTGTGATGGTTGGTGAGATTCGAGACTTGGAGACGGCGGAGATCGCCATCAAAGCCTCGCAAACCGGCCACATGGTGCTGTCGACACTGCACACCAACTCGGCCGCCGAGACCCTGACTCGCCTGCGCAATATGGGGGTTCCCGCGTTCAACCTAGCTACCTCGGTCAGCCTCATCATCGCCCAGCGACTGGCTCGGCGACTGTGCCCAAACTGCAAGAAGTCCATCGATGTACCCGAGGCTACGCTTAAGGCTGAGGGTTTCACAGACGAGGACATCGCCGGCGGCCTGGAGATCTGCGAGGCCAACCCCGAGGGGTGCGATAAATGTAAAGAAGGTTACAAAGGCCGTGTCGGTATTTATGAAGTAGTTAAAATTACTGACGAGATCGGCCGTATTATCATGGACGAGGGCAACAGCATTGAGCTGGCGGATCAGGCGCGCAAGCACGGCTTCGCTGACCTGCGCCGCAGTGGCCTGGTCAAGGTGACCCAAGGGCTCACCTCGCTCGCAGAGTGCAACCGGGTAACAACCGGCCACTAGCGAGAGTTAGGATCGATATGACGTCGATGCGGTAAAACGTATTGGCGTTGTTGTTATTGAACAGGACAATTGAACGGGAAACCGGCGGAACGGGCCACTTCAAAGGCTCAATGTGTTGACAACACACCGCCACCAGCCGGACACAGGGCAACACGACATGGCCGAAGCCGCGACATTCGTTTGGGAAGGCAAAGACAAACAGGGCAAAAAAACCCGGGGGGAAATCTCTTCGGTGAACCCTGCGCTCGCGAAAGCCGAACTACGCCGCCAGGGTATCAGCACCACCAAACTGAAGAAGAAGGCGAAGGGCTCGAGCTTCAGCATGGGTGGCGGCGTCAAACCACTCGACATCGCACTGTTTACGCGCCAAATGGCCACCATGATGCGAGCTGGCGTGCCACTGGTTCAGGCGTTTGAGATTGTCGCTGATGGCTCGGAGAAGCCTAAGGTTTCGCAGCTCATTCGAGAGATCCGGAACGATGTTTCCGCCGGCAACTCATTCGCCTCGTCGATTCGCAAACACCCGCTCTACTTCGATGATCTTTTCTGCAACCTGGTCGATGCAGGTGAAAGCTCGGGTGCGTTGGAGACGATGCTCGATCGCATCGCGACATACAAAGAAAAAACCGAATCCCTGAAAGCCAAGATCAAGAAGGCGATGACCTATCCGATCGCCGTTGTGGCGGTTGCTGTAATCGTTTCCGGTATCCTGCTCATCAAGGTAGTGCCGCAGTTCGAGTCCGTCTTCCAAAGCTTCGGCGCCGAATTGCCGGCGTTCACGCAGATGGTGATCAACCTGTCCGAGTTCGTGCAGGCCTACTGGCTGATGATCGTTTTCGGAATTGCAGCTGTCATCGTGGGTTTCTCCGCGCTTAAGAAGCGCTCCCAGGGCTTACGCGACACGCTCGATCGAATCGCGCTGAAGATGCCTGTTGCCGGCAACATCATCGAAAAGTCATCCATCGCCCGCTACTCGCGGACGCTCGCGACCACCTTCGCGGCCGGTGTACCGCTAGTGGATGCATTGAATTCAGTAGCAGGCTCTACCGGCAACGTGGTGTACAAGAACGCTGTTATGAAAGTGCGCGACGACGTCTCCACCGGCCAGCAACTCAACTTCTCCATGAAAAGCACCGGCGTGTTTCCGAACATGGTGATCCAGATGGTGGCCATCGGTGAAGAAGCCGGCGCGCTGGATGACATGCTGGACAAGTCAGCCAACTACTACGAAGAGCAGGTAGATAACGCGGTGGACAACCTCACTGCGCTGATGGAGCCGATGATCATGGCGGTGCTCGGCGTGCTCGTTGGTGGCCTGATCATTGCGATGTACCTGCCGATCTTCCAGCTCGGATCAGTCGTCGGCGGCGGCGGTCACTAACACGAAACGTCGTGCCAGCTCCGCTGGCTTGAAACCACACACGAGCGAGCCGGCCCACCGTGATCGAAAACCTATTGAGCTATGGATGGCTGATTGCGTTCTTCGCTCTATGGGTAGGCCTGTCGGTCGGTAGTTTCCTCAATGTCGTGATCTACCGCTTTCCAATTATGCTGGAACGCGCCTGGCGAGCTGACTTCGCCGAGATCGAAGCCGCCACCGCTGAACGGGACGGTCGCGAGCCACCTGCTGATGTGGAGCCAGATAGCACGGCTGAGGAACGCTTTAACCTTTCTTTCCCAAACTCTCACTGCCCGGCCTGTGACACGCCTATTCGCGCCTGGCAGAACATTCCCATCGTCAGTTGGCTGTTACTTCGCGGCAAATGCGCAGCCTGCGGCGTTTCTATCTCTGCTCGTTACCCGGCCGTCGAGCTGCTGACGGGCGTGCTCACACTGGTGGTCGTTGCCGTGTTCGGCTACGGCTGGCTGACCCTTGGTCTCGCCATCTACACCTGGATCCTCATCGCCGCGACATTCATCGATGCCGATACACAGCTGCTACCCGATCAGCTGACGCTGCCTCTGCTGTGGCTGGCGCTGCTCATCAACCTGTCGTTCCCCATTGTGCCCCTGGCCGATGCGGTGGTCGGTGCGATGGCTGGCTATCTATCGCTGTGGACCATCTATTGGTTGTTCAAGCTCGTGACTGGCAAAGAAGGCATGGGCTATGGCGACTTCAAACTTCTCGCCGCCATCGGCGCGTTAGTCGGTTGGCAGGTCCTGCCTGCCGTGGTGCTAATTGCATCCATCGCCGGTTTGCTTTTTGCGATCATCCGAGCGCTACTCGGGGAGAAGGTGGCCGGCCAGCCAATGGCCTTTGGCCCATTCCTCGCGGTAGGCGGTTGGGTTGCGCTCATCGCTCGTGATAACTTGCTCGGCCTGTTGTCCTAAGCAAGCGAATAACCGAATCATGAGCACCTTCATCGTCGGGTTGACCGGCGGTATCGGCAGCGGCAAAACCGCTGTCTCCGATCGTTTCGCCGCCAAAGGCATCGATGTTGTCGATGCTGACATCGCCTCTCGAGTTGTCGTCGAACCGGGACGCCCAGCGCTTCTGAGCATCGCGGAACATTACGGCTCCGAAGTCATTCAAGCTGATGGCGCGCTGGACCGTGCAGCACTGCGCAAACATGTTTTTGCGGACGAAGCCGAGCGCAAGTGGCTGGAGCAACTCCTGCATCCTCTCATCAACGAGTACATCGCAGAGCAACTCGGCTCAGCGACCTCGGCCTACGCCATTCTCGTCAATCCCCTGCTCCTGGAAACCGGTCAACACAAGCGATTCACCCAGCGAGTGCTGGTAGTCGATGTGCCGGTTGAGGTCCAGATCGAACGAACGATGGCTCGCGATGACAATCCTCGCAGCCAGGTGGAAGCCATCATCAACGCGCAGATCAGCCGGGACGACCGTCTGGCACTGGCGGATGATGTGATCCGAAACGATCAGGGTTTCGATGTGCTCGATGCGGAGGTCGATGCGCTGCACAAGCAGTATCTGGAACTCGCCCGTGGCTAACCCCGAGCGCATTGTGGCGTGTCCAAACTGCGGCAAGAGCACTCCCTACAGCAGCAAGAACAGCTACCGGCCTTTTTGCTCCGAGCGCTGCCGGCTGATCGACCTCGGTGACTGGGCTTCCGAAGCCCACGCGATTCCCGGCCGGGAGTTACCCCCGGGCGCACTCGACGACGATGGCAAGCAGGAGTACTGAGATCTGGTTACGAGCGGGCTACGCGATCAGGTTCGATATTCGGCGTTGATGCGCACGTACTCGTAGGACAGATCGGTTGTCCAAATCTTCTCGGCGCAGTCACCCATGCCGAGATCAATGCGAACCACCAGCTCATCCTGCGCGAGCACTCGCGCACCGTCTTCTTCGGTATACGCCGAGTGCACAAGGCCGTCCTGCGCCACCTGAACATCGTCCAGCCAAAGCGCGACGCGCTCCTGTGCGAGCCCAGCAACACCGGCGCGGCCGATGGCCATGCAGAATCGACCCCAGTTCGCATCGCCCGCAAATAGCGCGGTTTTCACCAGCGGCGAATGGGCAACCGTATAGGCGACATCCAGACAGTCCGATGCTGATGCACCGCCCTCTACCCGCACTGTGACAAATTTTGTCGCGCCTTCACCGTCGCGCACGATGCGCTGAGCGAGGTCAATCGCAACCTCGGTAATCGCCTGCGCGAGCAACTGGTAGCTTGGGCTGTTTGTCGAGGTGATGCGCGCGTGTCCCGCCAGGCCAGTGGCCGCGACGACGAAGCTGTCGTTCGTCGAGGTATCACCGTCGACGGTGATGCGGTTGAAGCTGGCATTCGCCGCGTCGCGCGTCAGTTGATCCAGCGGCTGTGCATCGATAGCCGCATCGCAGCATATGTAGGCCAGCATCGTGGCCATGTTCGGACAGATCATTCCGGAACCCTTGGCGATGCCGGTGATAGTGATCTCACAGCCATCTATCTCAAGCGTGCGCGAAATCGCCTTGGGCACGGTGTCTGTGGTCATAATTGCTCGCGCCGCAGACGCCCAGCCATCTTCCTGGGCGGAGGCCGCAGCGGAGGATAGCGCAGCGACAATCTTGTCCACGGGTAGGCGCTCGCCGATGACACCGGTAGAAAATGGTAATACGGATTCGGCTGCCAGGTTCAGGTTGCGCGCGGTTTCAGCACAGACGGCTACCGCGTCGTCTCGACCAAATTGCCCGGTTGAGGCATTGGCATTACCGCTATTAATCACCAACGCACGAGGCGAGGAGGAAGTAAGCCTCTCAGATGCCAGGTCGACCGGCGGCGCGCGAAACGCCGACTGCGTAAACACCGCAGCTGTTGTCGATCCTTCGGCGAGTTCAATGACGGTAAGGTCCGGAAACTCCTGCTGCTTGATGCCAGCGCAGGAAGTGCCGACGCGTACGCCGGGCACGGGCAAAAGCTCGCCCGGAGGATCGAGATTAACGGCCATTTTCGCTACCTGCTTCTAATTTGAGTGCCTGCGGGCGAACGCTAGGCCTGCCTACCGTGACATTGCTTGTATTTCTTGCCCGAACCACAGGGACAAGGCTCGTTACGGCCAACTTTTCGCTCGCCTCGAACGAAGGTCTCCGGAGCCTCAGCCGGTGGCGGCGCACCGGGAGCGCCTGTGCCTTCGGGTCGTCCGGGACCGCCTGCTGTCGGCCCCTGGTTAGGCAGGTTCAAGGCAGACGCTTCGTCATGCGAGAACCGCATCCGGGCCTCGGCTGCCTGACGTCGCTCACGCTCAGCCTGCTCAACCTCTGACGGCTGCTCAATCTGAATACGACAGATCAGGCGAACCACGTCCGTCTTGATATTCTCGAGTAGCTCCTGGAACAGCGCAAAGGATTCGCGTTTGTATTCCTGTTTCGGCTGTTTCTGCGCATAGGCACGCAGCGAGATACCCTGGCGGAGATGGTCCATTACCGCCAGGTGTTCCTTCCAGCGTTGATCGAGCACCTGCAGCATCAGCTGCTTTTCGACCTGCCGCATGTCGATGTTCTGCTCTGCCCATTCCGCCTCTTTAGCGGCTGCTTCGGCTTCAATCTGCTCGAGCACTTTGTCGACGATCTGCTCGTCCGTCATTTCATCGTCGGCATCGAGCCAGCTTTGCACGGGCTGACTGGAGCCGAAGTCGGTCTGCAAAGCAGCTTCCAGTCCAGCTACATCCCACTGCTCTTCGATGCTCTGCGGCGGGATGTAGGCAGCAACGGTGTTCGCCACCACTTCCGCGCGCAGCCCGGCGATCATCTCGGAGATGTCGTCGCTCTCCATCAGCTCGTTGCGCTGGGAATAGATGACCTGGCGTTGATCATTGGCAACGTCATCGTATTCGAGCAGGTTCTTACGCATGTCGAAGTTGTGGCCCTCGACCTTGCGCTGCGCCCGCTCGACCGCGTTGTTGACCATGCGGGCTTCGATTGCCTCGCCTTTCTCCATGCCGATGGACTGCATGATGGAGCGCATGCGGTCTGATGCAAAAATACGCATCAGGTTGTCTTCCATAGAAAGGAAGAAGCGGGTGGAGCCAGCGTCACCCTGCCGGCCGCAACGACCACGAAGCTGGTTGTCGATGCGCCGGGATTCGTGCCGTTCGGTGCCGATGACATGCAGACCGCCGGCTTCGAGAACCGCGTCGTGACGAGCCTGCCAGTCCTGCTTCACGCGCTCAATATCCGCCTCGGTCGGGTTCTCACCGAGCGCTTCAATCTGTGCTTCCAGATTACCGCCCAGCACAATATCTGTGCCTCGACCGGCCATATTTGTCGCAATGGTGACGACGCCGGGACGACCAGCACCGGCAATGATGTCTGCCTCGCGCTCGTGCTGCTTGGCGTTCAGCACGCTGTGTTCGATCTTGCGGCGTTTAAGCTCGCTCGATAGCAACTCCGAGCTCTCGATCGATGCGGTGCCAACGAGAACCGGGCGGCCAGCCTCGACGCATTCGGTTATGTCTTCGACAATGGCGTCGTACTTCTCAGGCAGAGTGAGGTAGACGAGATCGTTGTAGTCCTTGCGCACCATTGGCTGATGGGTAGGAATGACCACCACGTCCAAACCATAGATCTGGCGAAATTCGAACGCTTCCGTATCCGCCGTACCCGTCATGCCAGATAGCTTGTTGTAAAGCCGGAAGTAGTTCTGGAACGTCGTGGATGCCAGGGTTTGGGTCTCGTTCTGGATCTCCACGCCTTCCTTCGCTTCCACGGCCTGATGGAGGCCGTCGGACCAACGCCTGCCAGGCATCGCCCGGCCCGTGTGTTCATCAACGATCACAACCTGACCACCGGTAACCATGTAGTCGACGTCTCGTTTGAACACGGTGTGGGCTCGCAGCGCCGCCTGCACATGGGCAAGGGTTGCCAGGTTGGAGGATGCATAGAGGCTGTCACCCTCCTCGAGCAAGCCCATGCGTATCAGCTCGGCTTCCACCTTCTCGTGTCCGGCTTCCGTCAGCTCTACCTGGCGCTGCTTCTCATCAATGCGATAGTCGCCTGGTGTATCGAGGCCTTCCGGATCGGCTTCGGTGATCTCCTGCTCCGACAAGCTCGGGATCAGAACATTTATGCTCTTGTACAACTCGGTGCTGGCTTCGGCGGGGCCAGAAATGATGAGTGGCGTTCGCGCCTCATCAATCAGGATGGAATCAACCTCATCCACAATCGCGTAGTTCAGCCCCCGCTGGAACTTGTCCATGGTGGTGAATGCCATGTTGTCGCGCAGATAGTCAAAGCCGAACTCATTGTTCGTGCCGTAGGTGATATCTGCCGCGTAGGCCGCACGCTTCTCTTCCGCGCTTTGGCCCGAGTACACCACCCCTACCGTCATGCCGAGGCCTTCGAACACAGGGCTCATCCAGCTGGAGTCACGACGAGCGAGGTAGTCGTTCACGGTTACCACGTGAACCGGACCGGCGAGCGCGTTCAGGTACGAGGCCAGTGTGGCAACCAGGGTCTTGCCCTCACCCGTACGCATCTCCGCAATGCGGCCTTCATGAAGAGTCAGGCCACCGATCATCTGCACGTCGAAATGGCGCATTCCCATGCGCCTGGAGGACGACTCGCGAACCGCTGCGAAGGCTTCCGGAAGCAGCGCATCGAGCGTCTCACCCGCATCGATTCGCGCGCGCAGCTGCTGCGTGGTGGCGAGCAGTTCATCATCGGAGAGCTGTTGAGTCGATTCTTCCAAGGCGTTGATCGCCTTAACCACCTTGCCCATCCGCTTAAGCTCGCGGTTGTTCTTGGTGCCGAAAATCTTTCCCAGAAAAGAGGCCATAGGTGTCCTGGCAGCATGTGACGGTAGGTAAACCGGCGCATTTTACCCGGAGTTAGCGGCTATGGCTTGCGAGGAATCGGACGATTTGGCAGATATGTGAAAACGTTGATCGATTCGCGATCAGCGCGCCTCAAACCCCGAGAGAGTAACGTTGAACGCTCTGCGTTCAACGCGCGCCAAACCCCGAGAGAGCAACGCTGATCGCTCCGCGATCAGCGCGCCTCAAGCCCCGCGAGAGCAACGTTGAACGCTCTGCGTTCAACGCGCGCCAAACCCCGCGAAAGCGACAGACGATTTCCTCCGGCGCAAAGCGCCCAGGAAATCTGTCGAGAGCGCCCATCTACTAAACCCCAACCTCCCTATAACCGACGGAGATTGCCGCGTCGGCTCTGCGGCTCTCAGCAGCTCGCAAGCGAGCGCTTGTCGCCGGTCGAACGCTCTGCATTCGACCTTCCTCGCAATGACAAACTTTGCGTCATCGCGAGCGAATTGGCTGCGTAGCAGGCCAATGAAGCGCGGCGATCTCCCGACATCGAAGTGGCTGCGTCGCTTTTGGAGATTGCCGCGTCGGCATCAGGCCCTACGGCCCTATGAACGTTTGGCGATATAGCCCGAAGGATCCTGGGTTCGGCCGTTCTTCAGCACCTCGAAGTGCACATGTGGACCGGTCGACCGTCCGGTGCTACCCATGACTGCAATAGTCTGGCCCTTTCTCACGATCTGACCAGGCTCTACGAGCAGTTCGCGATGGTGCGCGTAGCGCGTCGCGAGGCCATTACCATGGTTGATCTCGATGAAATTGCCGTAGCCGCTTTTCTCACCGGAAAAGACGACAACACCGCTTGCCACGGCAATGACATCCGCGCCTTCCTTGCCAGCGAAATCAACTCCCGCGTGCCAGGCGACTTTACCGGTGATCGGATCTACCCGTTGACCATAGGGTGAAGATACCCAGCCCCAGCGAACTGGCCGGCCGGAAACTTCGATATCCTCACGTAGTTGGGCGGTGACCAGAAGCGATTCCAGAACGTCGAGTTCAGCTTCTTTGGCACGCAGCGTCGCGGCCATGTCGTCGATGGCAGCATCAAAGCTCGGGACGATGCCCATGCTCGCCATCTCATCAGCCGGCGACTCTGGACCACCAACGGCAATCGGATCCGAGAATGAAAACTCATCACCTTGCAGGTCGGCGAGTTCCGTCACCCGCTCGCCCAGAGCTTCCATGCGCAGCATGCGAGCATGCAACTGCGCGAGGCGACGCCCGAGGGCTGCGTTTTCCGCGCCGACTTCGGCTTCCAGAGAGTCAACGCTCTTTCGGTGTAGCTTGAGCTCGTCACGCCAGTGAGCGAGTACATCGCTATCCAACTCATCAGTAACCCAGGCGTCGTATAGCCAGTAGCCGTTGCCGGCAACTCCGGCCACAAACACCATGGCGGCAAAGATCACTGTTGCTTTGGAGAGCTCAAAACCAAGGGATTTGGAGAAGCGATCGCGAAATACCAGTACTTTCACAGCTTGCCCTCAGGCCAGCGGTTGTTCGACTGCCGAACGAGTGCGCAAACCAACGCACTCAGGCCCAAAGCATTGTGTCCAGAAAATCGCATCAAAAGCTCCCTGCTCCCTGCTGCCAATTGCCGCCAATCGACCGCAGCACTCTCGCCTGGAATCGATTCCTGTTTGCGTTACGGATCTGCTCTCCTCGAACAGGCCCCGGCGCAAGGGTTTGTAAGGCTCGATGGTCCTCTCCACGCCTCGCGTCGACGCTGACCAATCGGCCAGAATCGCCATAGGCGGAATTGAACTGTGAGCTAGGCAAACGACTTCGTCGGGTAGACAATGCGGCACTCCCCCCAGAGCGAACGATGCACTGTCCGTGTCCTACCGACGAAAGATAGATGATCTGCTGAGACTTGGCCACAAAAGTGCCTCGGAACTTGAGCGTTTGCTGCGCGTCGCTGGAGCCCAGGAAGCCTGGACCGATGCTCTGCGCGCCGTCCTACCTGATGATCTCGCACCCCACTGCCGGGTTGACCGGCTGGCAGGAGAATCGATGGTGGTTGTCACCGACCACGCCAATTGGGCCACTCGCGCACGATTTGTAGTGCCAACCGTGCTGGTAAACCTGCAACAACTGCCTGAATTCAGGCGCGTCGAGCAGGTTACCGTCCGCGTCGCTCAATCTGCGAACGCTCCGGAGCAGCCGAACGAGCCGCCAGCACCGAAGCTAGAAGGTCGGGCTGCCCGCCAGCGAGCAATCGAGACCATCAGGAACCTGCTGAATGATGAATCGTAAAAGCATTTTCTTCTGAGATGGGGATCACTAAGGGCGAAACCACCGCCATTGGCCCTTTGGGCCGATGGCTGTGCTTTCTGCCCAGATTCAAACCCTAAACAAATGCCCCGGCAGTGCATTCGCGACGATTGCGAAGCGATCTAGCGAATGCTCGAGAGGGGGAGAGGGCGCTCTCGAGCATTCCTCAAGCGAGGAATGCACTGCCGCTCTCACGAGATTTGAGTCTCGTCGATCGCGTCGCGATCAACGTTGATTGCCGCGCCCTTCGGGCTCGCAAAGACGGGCCGTAACGGTCATCGCGACAGGCCATAACCGCCCGGCGATCTCCCGACGGTGCACTTTCCGGGCGCTCTCGAGCATTCCTCAAGCGAGGAATGCACTGCCGCTCTCACGAGATTCGAGTCTCGTCGATCACGTCGCGATCAACGTCGCTTCGCGACAAGCGATCTCGCAATGAAGGGGCTATAAGATTTCGCTTGCTCTGCGAGCCGAAATCGGTAGCTCCCAGACTCAAATCCTGACAGAGCGGCAGACGATTTCTTCCGGCGCAAAGCGCCCAGGAAATCTGTCGAGAGCGCCCTTCTACTACACCTCCACGGTCACCTAGCTAAGGACACCCTGCGTTCGGCCTTCCTCCTACCCCGCAAACGCCGCGCGATACGACTCCGGCGCAGTGGCCTCATCTTCGAACGTGACCCACTCATACGCACTCGAATCCGCGAGCAGCTTGCTCAGCAGCGCATTATTCATCCGATGGCCAGACTTGAAGCCGGTAAACGCGCCAATAATGGGGCCGCCGGCGAGATATAGATCGCCAATGGCATCCAGAATCTTGTGCTTGGCGAACTCATCTCGAAGCCGCAGGCCCTCCTCGTTCACGATGCGATAGCTATCCACAACGATGGCGTTATCGAGGCTTCCACCCCTGGCAAGATCCATGGCGCGAAGCTTCTCGTAGTCCGCGAGAAATCCAAAGGTGCGGGCCCGTGCGACTTCCTTGATGAACGCTGAGCCGGAAAACTCAACACTGGCCCGACCGGCGCCCTTCTCGAAAACGGGATGGTTGTAGCTCAGAGTGTAGTCGAGCCGAAAGCCATCAAAGGGCTCAATCTCAGCCCAGGCATCATCGGTCTCTACCCGAACCTTCCTGGTGACCTTCAAAAACTTCTTGGCCGCTGACTGCTTTGCGAGCCCTGCCGATTCGATGAGAAATACAAATGGAGCTGCACTGCCATCCATTATCGGAACTTCCGCTGCACTCACATCGACGTAGGCGTTGTCGACCCCGAGGCCAGACAACGCAGCCATGAGGTGCTCGATCGTCTCAATGCGTGCATCGCCTTCAGCAAGCGAGGTTGCCATGGTGGTGGAGGCAACCGCATCGAGGCGCGCGGTCAGTGACAGCGCCGGCGACAAATCTGTGCGCGTGAATACGATGCCTGTGTCGACAGGCGCGGGGCGAAGCCCAAGGTACACCTTCTCGCCGGAGTGCAAGCCAACTCCGGTAGCCCGAATCGAATTTTTCAGCGTGCGTTGAGCGATCATCGATGTCACGGCTTCGGAGCTTGGATAACGGACCCGGCAGGCGAGCAGGACGATAGACGTTGTTCAGGCAACGCCTACTGTTCGGTGTTGGACGAGATTGGCCCGTGCTTCCCGAAGGCCGATCCCGCGCAAGCGCGAGACCGTACTACAGGCCACCTCGCCCAACCACGAAGGAGCATCACGAAATTGTTTCAGACTGTATCAGTCAGCCTGACGGCGCAGGAACGCCGGGATATCGAGATAGTCCATATTCGGTGCTTTCGACGGCGAAACCACCGGCTCTTCGCGACTAGAGACTGACGCGTCATCAATCGGGTCAACCGATACTCGATCCGTGGCTGCTGACTGATTACGCATCACGGTGGGACGATCGAGTTGGTTGTAGTCAACGCCACCACCCATTGCCGGCTGCGGAACCGTGTTGTCGACCACGATGTTCGGCGTGCGCGCATCACCAAGACCGGTCGCAACAACCGTGACCTTCAGCTCTTCGCCCAGGCTCGGATCGATGACCGTGCCCACAACAACTGTCGCCGTGTCACTGGCAAACTCTTCAATCGTATCGCCGACGTCTGAGAACTCACCAATGGAGAGTTCCGGACCCGCGGTTACGTTTACCAGGATGCCGCGCGCGCCGTGGAGATCGATGTCTTCCAGAAGCGGGCTGCGAATCGCAGCTTCTGCCGCATCGCGCGCACGGTTGTCACCGCTTGCCCGGCCGGTGCCCATCATGGCCATGCCCATTTCGCTCATGACGGTTCGGACGTCAGCAAAATCCACATTCATGAGGCCCGGACGGATGATGAGATCTGCAATGCCCTGCACCGCGCCCTGAAGCACGTCATTGGCGGCAGAGAACGCATCCATCATGGACGTACGCTCGCCGAGAACCGCAAGCAACTTCTCGTTAGGAATCGTGATCAGTGAGTCGACGTGACGACTCAGCTCTTCGATGCCCTGCTCGGCGACGCTCATGCGCTTCTCAAAGCGGAATGGTTTGGTCACCACGGCAACCGTGAGTATGCCCAGCTCTCGAGCCACTTCGGCAACCACAGGCGCTGCGCCCGTGCCGGTGCCACCACCCATGCCGGCGGTAATGAACACCATATCCGCGCCATCGAGCACCTCAGCCAATCGCTCCCGATCTTCCAGAGCGGCTTGTCGGCCGATCTCCGGGTTCGCGCCAGCGCCAAGCCCTTTGGTGATAGTGCTGCCGAGTTGCAGCAATGTGCGCGCATCAAGATTCTTGAGCGCTTGTGAATCGGTGTTGGCCGCAATGAAGTCAACACCTTCTACATTCTTGCGCAGCATGTGCGATACGGCGTTACCACCGCCACCGCCAACGCCTACGACTTTGATCACTGCGCTTTGTGGGGCGCTGTCGACCAATTCAAACATGGGTTTCTCCTGAAACTGCTATTTCGTGATGCTCATGTCGGGCGCGCTCTGGCCTGCCAGGCACGCGCCTAAAAATTGTCCGCCACCCATTTCTTTAACCGAGCCCAGAACTGGCCTGTTGGCCTGCCCTGATTCGGCGTGTCCAATAGTTTTTCTTTTCCGAACATCAGCAAACCCACCCCCGTTGCGTAAATTGGGTTTGTGATGATGTCTTTCACGCCCGCGACATTGCGCGGAACGCCAAGGCTGACCGGCATATGGAATATCTCCTCTGCCAGTTCGACCACGCCCTCCATTTTGGACGCGCCTCCGGTCAGGACGATGCCGGCTGCCAGAAGATCTTCAAAACCACTACGCTGCAGTTCCACCTGCACCAGGTTAAAGAGCTCTTCATAGCGAGGCTCGACGACTTCAGCTAATGCCTGTCGCGACAATTGCCGCGCCGGTTTATCACCGACTCCAGGTACCTGAATTACGTCCTCAACCCGCGCGAGCTGTCGCAACGCGCAGGCATACTTGATCTTGATTTCTTCGGCATGCTGCGTTGGCGTACGCAGTGCCATAGCGATATCGCCGGTGACTTGATCACCTGCGATCGGGATGACCGCTGTGTGTCGAATCGCGCCGGCAGTGAAGACCGCAATATCTGTGGTTCCGCCTCCGATATCGACAATACAAACACCCAGATCACGCTCATCATCCGTCAGCACCGAGTAACTTGATGCCAACTGCTCAAGGATAATCTTGTCGACACCCAGGGAACAGCGTTCGATGCATTTTTCAATGTTTTGCGCCGCATTTACCGCACAGGTAACCAGGTGCACCTTCGCTTCCAGACGAACGCCTGACATCCCCATCGGTTCGCGAATGCCTTCCTGGGAGTCGATCACGTATTCCTGCGGCAGGATGTGCAGAACTTTTTGATCCGCCGGTATAGCCACAGCCTGCGCCGCATCGATTACGCGATCGATATCCTGCTGAAACACTTCGCCGTCGCGAATGGCAACGATGCCGTGGGAATTCAGTGAGCGAATGTGTGAGCCGGCGATGCCCGCATACACTGTTTCGATGGTGCAGCCAGCCATCAGCTCGGCTTCCTCTATCGCGCGCTGAATCGAATCGACGGTGGATTCGATATTGACCACAACGCCTTTCTTCAAACCACTCGACGGATGCGAACCAACACCCACAATCTCGAGTTCACCGTCTTCCGACAGCTCGCCAACGATCGCGCTGATCTTGTTGGTGCCGATATCCAGGCCCACAATTATCTGGCTGTTGTCTTCGGTTGCCACGATGCTTTCCGTAAACCCGTTACCGACCGTCGTCGGTCTGAAGCGCCACAAGAGGCGAGCCCGCGCGCCAACCAACGGCAACACCGTTGTGATAACGCGCATCCATGACATCCACTAGCGATGCCCAACTACTCAGTTCGAAACGATAAACGCGAATTGAGCGATCCAGCCGCTCGAGCAGGTCCTGCCGACCCAGGCGAATAGCAAGGCCAGAGGTCAGAATCAGCTCCCACTCACCCACCGCATTCTCCCGCAGCGAGCGAATGCGCAGGTTCGCCGTCGCCAATCGGTTACCCAGCACATCAAACAGCTCAATAGCGCGCGCCGCCGTTGCATGCACAACACCGAGTTCTGGCAACGCATCACCATCCATGCCGTCGGCCATAGCGATCACGTTGCCACGAGCAGAAATAAAGCCACCATCGGCCCAACGCGCAACAACGGCTGGTTTGGTAATGCGTAGCGTGATCGTCTCCGGCCACTGCCGGCGCACGCTCGCTGTCTCGACCCAGTCCAGCGCCAGCACCGAGCGGGTTACGGCCGAAAGATCCAAGCCGAGCATCGAGGCGGGCAGCGCATCGCGTACTTGCGCAGATACCGCCTGTTGCTCCATGTCTGACAGCGAGCCTTCAACGACAACGTGGCGAACCTCTCGGTCAAAGAGGCCCAACACAGCCCAAACTGCCGAGCTGACAATCAGGCCGACCAACAGCCAAGCTAACACTCGACGAATGGTCATGGCTGCCCTCCCGCTTCGGCGCGGCTCGCAAGCAGACCAGTCGCCAGCGCGCTGACATTGCCAGCACCCTGGGTGATGACGACATCGCCGGACTGGCTAACCTGCTCAAGCAACGCCGCAGCCTCTTCGATGTCACCAGCAACCAGCGGATCGAGTGCTTTCGATTCGCGAATGCTCTGGGCGAGCGCCCGGCTGTCCGCTCCGGGAATAGCCGCCTCGCCGGCTGAGTAGACATCCAGCAACACGAGGACATCAACGCTGGACAGCACTCGGCGAAAATCGTCGTAAAGGTCACGCGTTCGGCTGAAACGGTGAGGCTGGTAGGCCATCACCAAACGTCGGCCGGGCCAGAGCTCACGCGCCGTATCGATCACTGCAGCAACTTCGGTTGGATGGTGGCCGTAGTCATCGACCAGCGTTACCGTCGACGCACCGAGCTCCAGTTCATCGCAGATCTGGAATCGCCGTCCGACACCGGCGAAGCTTGCAAGCGCATGTTGAATGGAGCTGTCGGCCACACCTTCGTCAGACGCAACAGCAATCGCTGCGAGCGCATTGCGAACGTTATGAACACCCGGCAGATTCAGAGAGACTTCTAGCTCATCGAGATCGCCCGGACGCGCTACGGTGAAGGTCCAGGGTACGGCCGAGGTATCGAGGTCAAACGCACGATAGTCCGCATCATCAGCGAAGCCATAGGTCAGCATGGGCCGCGCCAGAGCTGGCATGAGGTCTCTCGCTTCACTGTCATCGATGCACAGAACCACTGCGCCGTAAAACGGTAGCCGGTGCGCAAAATCAACAAACGTCTGACGCAGCACAGAAAAGTCGTGACCGTATGTCGCCATGTGATCGGCATCGATATTGGTGATCACCGCGACCATGGGCTGCAGATGCAGGAACGATGCATCACTCTCGTCGGCTTCAACCACAATCGTTCGTGAGGCACCGAGACGGGCGTTGGTACCGGCGGAATTCAGCAAGCCACCAATGACGAAAGTCGGGTCTCGCTTGTCCGCCTCAAGTATCGCTGCGATGAGGCTGGTGGTCGTCGTCTTTCCGTGCGTGCCGGCAACCGCAATACCGTGCCGATAGCGCATTAGCTCACCGAGCATCTCGGCTCGGGGCACCACGGCAAGGTGGGCATCGTGGGCGGCGATCAGTTCAGGGTTGTCAGCACTCACGGCTGTCGACACAACGACCACGTCAACGCCCGCCACGTTGTCCGGGGCGTGTCCGATCGCAACCTGGGCGCCCAGCGATCGCAAACGCTCAACGTTGGCACTGTCAGCGACATCGGAGCCCGACACCTGATACCCCATGTTTAACAGGACTTCCGCGATGCCGCACATGCCCGCGCCACCAATGCCGATGAAGTGAATGCGACGCACGCGGCGCATCTCGGGCACGCTATAGGTAGTGAGTTCAGCGACGGACATCACCGTGCTCCCAGAACGCGCGTTGCGACATGCCAAACAGCGCACAACAGATAATCAATGAATTGCCGCCGTAACTGATGAACGGCATCGTCAGGCCCTTGGTTGGTAGCAGGCCGACATTGACACCCACGTTGATCAGAACCTGGATACCGAATAGCAAGCCTGCGCCGTAACCGAGATATCGGGCAAAAGAATCACCCGTAGCACGAGCAGCCCTCAGCATTCTCAGTACCAGCACACTGAGCAGGACAAGCAACAGCAACGCGCCAATTAAGCCGAGCTCCTCGGCAACGACGGCATAGATAAAATCGTTATGGGCCTCGGGCAGGAAATCCAGCTTCTGCACGCCGGCACCAAGCCCGAGCCCGGCTATCTCACCGCGGCCAAACGCAATCAGAGACTGAATCAACTGATAGCCTTCGTTGTTGGCGAACGGCCAGGGATCAAGAAACGTCGCCAGCCGCTCGACACGGTACGGGCTGGCATAGGCAACCACCCGAAAGAGTAGGCCGCCGAGCACTACCAGCAGAAGGACGTGACTCATCCGCGCACCGGCCAGGAACAAAAGTGCCACGCAAACACCGACACAAACCACCACGGTCCCGAAATCCGGCTGCACCAAGAGCAGTGCGGCGAGGCCGCCTACCATCATGAGCGGACGAATCAGCGTGCCACGATCAGTGATGTTGTCTTCGAATCGGGCGAGGTAGCCGGCCATGTACAAAACCACGGCGAATTTCGCTATTTCGGCGGGCTGGATGGAGAACCCGGCGATTCGAATCCAGCGCTGCGCACCGCCAGCGGTGTCGCCAACGCCAGGTAACAGGACAACAGCGCAGAACGCGATTGCCACGAGCATCATAGGGCGGTGTGCAAACTCCCAGAACCGCATGGGCAACAGCAAAGCAACCACATAGGCAAGAAGCGCGATGCCAACGTAGAGCGCCTGCCGGAACATCAGATCATCAGCGTTCAAGCGCACCGAACCTGTGACCGCCGAGACAATCATCACACTGCCGAAGCCAATCAGCATGAGCCATAGCAGCGTATTCGTCAGATCGACGCGATCCGCATTCATGCGCGCCCCCTTTGGCCCAGGGCATCGACCGCCGCGACAAACTCATCGCCCCGAGCTTCAAACCCGCTGAACATGTCAAAGCTCGCACATGCCGGCGCCAGCAGGACAATCTCACCACTGCGCGCCAGACCAGCAGCACGCTCGACCGCGTCAGCCATGCCGTCTGCGAAGTGAATCGCCTCAATCCGGGCATCGCGGGCAACTTCGGCGATCGCATCTGCGTCTGCCCCGATCAGCACCAGTTCCCGCACATGCCGCGCGAGCGGTTCGCGCAGAACAGAGAAGTCTGCGCCTTTGCCGATTCCGCCGGCAATCAACACGACATTTTGGTCACCACCAACGCCGGCAAGCGCCGCGATTGTTGCGCCGACATTGGTGGCTTTCGAATCGTTAACAAAGCGCACGCCATCGAAGCTGCCCACCAGCTGACATCGATGTGGCAGCCCGACAAAGCTTGCAAGCACATCGGTTATCGCGCGGGTATCAGCTCCTGCACCATGTGCAATTGCCGTGGCAGCAGCAGCATTCATGAGGTTGTGCTCGCCCACCATCGCGATGGCGGACGTTGGCAGGCGCTCACCTGAAAAGATCATTACACGGCTCTCGCCCGACCCTGCGAAGCCGACATCTCCAGTATCTGGCCCGTCGCCACCAAACGAGACGACGGTGGCACCGGCCTGTGCAGGCTTTGTCATCGGGTCGTCTCGATTCCACACCGCAAGGGGCGCATCGCCATAGACTCGATGCTTCGCTGCCGCGTAGGCCGCAAAGTCCGGGTATCGGTCCATGTGATCGTCGCTCAAATTCAGCACACAACCACACGCAAAGGCGCCGGCTTGTGAGGACAGGCGCTCGAGCTGAAAGCTGGACAGCTCCAACACGTAACGTTGCACATCCTCTGCCAGCAGTGACAGCGCGCCCTCGCCAAGGTTGCCACCAACCGCGGTCCGCAATCCGGACCGCTGCAACATATGTGCAACCAGTGTGGTAACGGTGCTCTTCGCATTGGTGCCCGTAATGCCGATAACCGGCGCGTTCGCCGCCTGCAGAAATAGCTCTATGTCCGAGGTGAGTGGAAGCTCGCGCCGTCGAGCATCGCTCAGCAGACACGAGTTCAAAGGTACTCCCGGGCTTACGACAACGCGATCAATACCAGCAAATTCCTTAGTGTTGTCACCCAGCATCAGCGTTGAATCTGGTGCAAAGGACAAAATCTCTGGCAGTCGAGCAGGCTCGCTGGCGGCGTCAATCAGTGTCAGTTCATCACCCTGGGCCGCAAGGTAACGAGCGACCGACACACCGGTGACGCCCAGGCCCACGATTGCCGAGTGCATGCCGCGAGTAGCGGCGCGATTGCTACCGGCAACAGTCATCTGAGCTTCAACGTCGACAATCCAATCAGCACGAGAACCAGCGTGATGATCCAGAAACGAACGATTACGCGCGGTTCCGGCCAGCCTTTCAGCTCAAAGTGATGGTGAATCGGAGCCATTCTGAAGATTCGTCGGCCCGTGAGGCGATAGGACGCCACTTGCATGATCACGGACACCGTCTCGAGCACGAACAGACCGCCCATGATCAGCAACACGATTTCGTGCCGAACGATGATGGCAACAACACCCAACGCAGCACCGAGTGCCAAGGCGCCCACATCGCCCATAAAAACCTGGGCCGGGTAGGTGTTGAACCAGAGGAACCCAAGCCCTGCGCCGATCAACCCGCCACAAAAAACGGCAAGCTCGCCACTGCCTGCGATATAAGGAATCTGCAGGTACTCAGCAAATTCGATGTTGCCGGCGACATAGGCGATAGCGCCGAGGGCCGCGGCCACCAGCACCGTTGGCAGAATGGCAAGACCATCCAGTCCGTCCGTGAGATTCACCGCGTTGCTCATGCCGACAATCATCAGGTAGGCGAGCAGCACGTAGCCAACGCCAAGCGGAATGGCCACTTCTTTGAAGAACGGAACAATGAGGGCCGTGTCCTGGGGCGCGCTCGCGCTCCAATACAGATAGATCGCCGCCGTAAGCCCAATCACCGATTGCCAGAAGTATTTGTAGCGCGCGATGAGTCCGCGCGAGTTTTTCTTGGCAACCTTCAGGTAATCGTCAACCCAGCCAACAACACCGAAAGCGAGCGTCACGAGCATCGCTGTCCACACGTAGTGATTGGACAGATCACCCCAGAGAAGCGTCGTGCTTAGCAAAACGATGAGTATCAACGCACCGCCCATCGTCGGCGTACCGGCTTTGCTCAGGTGAGATTTCGGCCCGTCGTCTCGCACCGATTGCCCAATCTGATGGTGCGAAAGCTTGCGGATAACCCAGGGTCCGATCAGTAGCGACACGGCCAGGCCGGTCAACGCCGCGACCATGGTTCGAAACGTGAGGTACTGGAATACCGAGAAGGCACGGACAAATTCAGACAGGTAGTCGGTTAGCCACAACAGCATCAGCAAGCTCCTGCCCGAATCTCGTTCACCGCATCCGGCCGTGGATACAACCGCGCCAATACCGATTTCGCGACGGCGACATCGCTAAACTCACGCCGCACTCCGTCTATCTCCTGGTATTCCTCGTGGCCTTTGCCCGCAATGAGGACCAGGTCACCAGGATCTGCGCAGCTGATCGCGCCATCGATGGCACCAGCACGGTCAACGTCCACCATGCAGGGCACATCCGGGGAAAGACCCTTCTGCATATCAGTCACGATATCGATGGGATCTTCACTACGCGGATTGTCAGAAGTCAGCCACACCTCGTTCGCTGCGGCACAGGCCGCCGCGGCCATCTGCGGCCGCTTACCTCGATCACGATCGCCACCACAGCCAACAACACAGATCAATCGGCCGTGTGTCTCTGCGCGACACGCCTCAAGAATCTTCTCCAACGCATCCGGTGTGTGGGCGTAGTCGACGACAACGGTTGGCTCATCGGCGCACCGGCTGACTCGTTCCGCCCGACCGGGAACCGGCGCCAGACCGGCAAGCGCCGTCAACGCAGCGTCAAACGATGCGCCCTGCCACAGCGCAAGGGTCAGCGCAGCGGCTGCGTTGGCAACCGCAAAGTCGCCAATACCCGGGAGCGAGAAATTGCCACTACCCCAGGGCGAGCTGACGCTGACCTGACCATTGTCTTCGCGGCGCACTCGAACGTCGGCGGTGGGCGCAAACCCATAGCTGATGCGATCAGCGCTATTCGGGGCGCGAGCCAGCATGCGCGCGCCAACGGGATCGTCAGCACAGGCGACAGCAAGTTCGAGCTCGGGCCGCGCAAACAGCAGCGCCTTCGCCTCTTCATAGGCTTCGAAGCTACCGTGGTAGTCGATGTGATCACGAGTGAGGTTGGAAAAGATCGCGGCCTTTATGCGCACACCGTCCAATCGGCCCTGATCCAGCGCGTGGGAACTGGCTTCAAGACAAGCCCAGCGAGCGCCGGAGTTCTCCAGTACCGACAGCCTGTGTTGAACCGTAAAGGGATCTTCTGTTGTTAGTCGTGCTGGCTGGAGCGATGCCGACGACAAACCCCAGCCGATCGTGCCGAGATATCCCGCCGGCACAGCCAACCGAGAAAGCAAATCCGACGCCTGAAAACAGATAGATGTCTTGCCGTTCGTGCCGGTGCAGGCCGCAACACTCAGCTGCTCGCTAGGCCGACCAAAGGCCACGTTCGCCATCTGGTGTTGTTCATCGGCGAGGTGCGGCCGAACAATACATGGCACGGGCAGCGCATCGATCATCCGTTCGCTCACTACGGCCACCGCACCCGCCGCCGCTGCGGCATGCGCGAAGTCATGGCCGTCGCTTGCCTGCCCAGCCAACGCGATAAAGACATCGCCGGGCTCAATACGCCGCGAGTCCGCCGATAGCCCGCTGACAGTCAATGCCGGGGCATCGGGCACCAGGGAATTCAGCTCGATGGCTTGTGGTAACGCCGGCATCAACGAATCCCCGTCGTTGCTGCTAATTGGACTGGACCGTCGGGCGGCACCGAGAGCACCCGCAAGGCGCGCGCCATTACCTTGCCAAACACCGGCGCAGCAACTGTGCCGCCACCAACGCTATCGCCGACAGGCTCATCCACCATGACAACCAGCACCAGGCGCGGATCACTCGCCGGCGCGACGCCCGCAAACCAGGCGACGTGACGCGTGTCGTCATAGCCTGCGCCTTGCTCTTTGCGTTTGCGCACCGTGCCGGTCTTACCAGCAATTCGATAGCCCGGAACCGCAGCAAGTGGAGCGGTTCCCGTCGGAGAGACGACGCCCTCAAGCATTGATAGCAGGGTTGCGGTTCGCTCAGCGTCAAACACTCTCTGGCTGAGTTTATTGGCGCTGTCGACGTCCGTCTTGAGTATCGTCAGCGGCACACGCCTGCCCAAACGCGCGATGGTCGTGTAGGCCTGAGCCAGCTGGACCGGAGATACTGCGATGCCGTAGCCGTAGGCGAGCGTTGTTCGAACGATGGGATTGTCCAATTGCGCATCAGACATCCAGGGCGCAGCTTCTCCCGGCAAACCGGTGCCGACAATGCCGCCGAGTCCGGCGCGGGCGTACGTGTCGAACACGGCGCGCTCTTCCAGGTTGAGCGCGATCTTGGCGATGCCAACCTGGGATGACTTCTCGAGCACCGTGGTTAGATCGATCGGCCCGCGATTGTTCGGATCTTCAATCAGTTTGCCGCGCACCGTCATGTAGCCAGGTGACGTATCGATGATGCTCTGCGGTTTGTACAGCCCACTTTCTAAAGCAGCGAGTGCGGTGAGCGCCTTGACAGTCGAGCCGGGCTCGTAGGTATCAGTCACCGCCCGGTTACGCATGCCGTTGATCGAATCGGCATCGATCATGTTCGGGTTGTACGAGGGTTGGTTCGCCAGCGCCAGAATCTCGCCCGAATCAACGTCTACCAGGACTAACGATGCGCCCTGAGCACCGGTTTGCTTGCGAACATTGACGAGCTCCTGATACGCGAAGAACTGAAGCCGCAAATCGATGGCAAGTTCGAGATCCTGGCCGTACTGAGGCGCGTCAACAACGCCGAGGTGATCGACGATATTGCCGCGCAGATCTCTTAGTACACGCTGACTGCCCGCATCCGATTGCAACGCATCGTCAAATGCGAGCTCCGCCCCCTCCTGGCCAGCATCCTTGACGTCGGTAATGCCCACGACATGTGCAGCCACTTCGCCGGCCGGGTAGTAACGACGATAGGCTGACTCAAAGCCAACCGCGCCAAAATTCAGCTCGCGCACCGCGGCCTCGATATGCGCCGGAACGCGGCGACGCACGTACATGAACTCCTTGTCGCGCATTCGTTCGAGCCGCTCAGCCAGCAGACTGACATCAACCTCGGCTGCCGCCGCAAGCTCAGGCAGCAGAGTGGGATCGAAGCGCTGGGGGTCGAGAGTCACTGACGCAACGGGCGTGCTTACCGCCAACGGCTCACCGCGACGGTCGAAGATAATGCCTCGATGGGCCGGCATCGCGGTGTAACGAATACTGCGAGCATCCCCTTCGCTTTGCAGGCGGTCGCGATCAGAGACATTCAGATAACCAACCCGCGCACCAGCAACGGTTACACAGGCCAGAAAGCCGAGCACCAGAACCAGATGTCGCCAACGCCTCATTGACCGTCACCGCGTTTGGCAGACTGGGCAGCGCTCAACTCACCCGTCGAGGCAACCAGCACCCGCCGGGGGCGCTGCGGAAAACGCATACCCAGCTCGGATTCAGCCACTCGATCTACATTCTGGTAAGCCGCCAGCGCGCCGCGCTCGAGTAGCAGGCGCGAGCGCTCCGCGAGCAGGTGTTCCTTTTGCTTTTGCGCCGCATCGAGCGCTCTCGCCATGTCACGAGCCGCATCCGCCTGCAGAGTAACCTGAACAGCCGTGGCGACGGTGGCGATCAGCAACGCAATGCCGAGCAGAAAGGTTCGCAGCTTCGGTGGCTGGCCTGCGAGCAAGCTCATGCCACACGCTCCAGAATGCGCAGCACCGCACTGCGCGCACGCGGGTTTGCTCGGGTTTCGGCATCGCCCGCTTTCACAGCCCGCCCTATGAGCTTCGCTGGCGCTGGTGGCGCGTTGCGTACCGGCAATCGCCTGGGTGACTCAGCAGCGCGGCACAACGCGCGAAATGCTCGTTTCACTTGCCGATCGTCACCCGAATGGAACGAGATAACGGCAAGCCGGCCGCCCGGCGCCAGGCTGTCGTAGGCAGCCTGCAGGCCTTGTGCCAGCTCCGACACTTCATTGTTAACCACCATTCGGCACGCCTGGAATACGCGGGTTGCGCTGTGTTTGTGCGGGTCCGGCTTCGGTTGTGCAGCATTAATCACATCCACCAGCTGGCCAGTTGTCTGCAGAGGTCGAGCCGCGACGATCGCCGCCGCAATCCGACCTGAGAAACGCTCATCGCCAAGCTCGCGAAACGCCTTCGCCATCTCGCCGGCTTCTGCCGTGTTCAACCACTGCGCCGCAGTCATGCCTTGAGTCGTATCCATGCGCATGTCCAATGGCGCATCAAACCGGAAACTGAAGCCGCGCTCGGGCTCGTCGATTTGCGGCGAGGAAACGCCGGTGTCCATGAGAATCGCATCGACAGGCAGCAGGTCTGCGTCTGCTGCAAATTCACGGAGACGGGAAAACTCGCCAGCGGCCACCACGACACGAGAATCTGACTCGGCAAGCTTTTGAGCCACCGCAACCGCCGCAGGGTCACGATCAATGACAAGAAGCCGTGCACTGGCCGGAAGCGCGGCAAGTAACGCCCGGGAGTGGCCGCCGCGACCAAAGGTTGCATCGATCGCCCGGCCACAGGTTTCCGGCTTGAGCCCACTGAGCACTTCGTTCAGAAGAACCGGCGTATGTTCATCGGAGCTGCTCAAATCGACAGGCCATCAAATTCATCGCCCTCATCGAGCGCGGAGATAACATCGGCTGAACGCCACGTTGACATTCCCTCGTGCCAGAGGGATTCACTCCAGATCTCAATCTTGTTGCCCTGGCCCGAGAGCACCGTCTTTTTGGTCAGGCCTGCAAACTCGCGCAGCATGGGCGGCACCAGCGCACGACCGTTGGCATCCAGCTCTACATCGCTGGCGTGGCCAATAAGCATGCGCTGAACCACTCGGGCGCTGGAGCGCATGTTGGCCATCGCTTCCAGTTGCGCCTGAACGGCCTCCCAATCTTGCAGCGGGTAAAGCAACAGGCAACGCTCACGTACATCGATGGTGATCACGATGTGTCCCGCACATCGGGACAGCAGGGTATCCCGGTAGCGCGTTGGCAGCGCCAGCCGGCCCTTGGCATCCATATTGACGCTGGAGATTCCGCGAAACATCGCTTGCTAGATCGCCCTGCACGAAAAGAAAGTCAGCCGGGATCGGCTTGCATTGACCCTAAACCGAGGCAAAGGAGTATAAAAACCCCATTTATCCCCATAAATTCCCACCCAGCGACCCTACCGAGGCACCACCTGATGGTCAAGAGAAAATGGCGCCTAACGCCTCGTAAAATAAGGAAATTTCGGAGTTTTTCGTTCAGCCACAAGGACTGAAGGCGAGATGAATCGGACCTGAACATGAGCAAAGGCCGCCAATACAAGCCTCTACCCGTTTTAAGCTCGAAACAACCTTAAGTTTAAGAATGGATCGAGATAAAAAACGCCGTTTTAGCTGCTCCCGGCAATTTAGCCGGGCCAGCAGGAAAAAATGAGTCGGCCGGTAAGCCGGGTTCTGTCGCGGACAGTCATACATCTCGAACACGCGTCACCACGTGCCTCTAGCGGCTTACCCAGATCCAATACGGGCCGTATCAATGGATCTCTATTTAGCCTTGCTCCAGGCGGGGTTTACCTAGCCGCGCCCTGTTACCAGCACGCGCGGTGCGCTCTTACCGCACCCTTTCACCCTTACCTCGCGCGAGCGCGAGGCGGTCTACTCTCTGCTGCACTTTCCGTAGGCTCGCGCCCCCCAGGCGTTACCTGGCACCTTGCCCTGTGGAGCCCGGACTTTCCTCTCACGCGTTAGCGCAAGCGACTGCCTGGCCGACTCGCACGCAGCGTAACAAATGCACGGCCTGTGATCCGCAACAATCACGCGCTTGATTGCTGAAGGCGCTCATAGAGCAGACTTCGGTCGACACCGGAAATGCGAGCGGCGATGCGCGCCGCTTTCGAGGGCGGTAATTCGGAGCCGATCTCCTTGAGAATGCGTTCGGCCAGTTCGAGATCTCCGCCTCTGGCAAGCTCCATGCCACTTAACAGACAGACGAACTCTCCGCGCAGGGCGCCGCGCTCTTTGAGCGAGTCGGAAAGCTCATCGGCAGCGCCCAGCAGAATTTCTTCGTGCACCTTGGTCAGCTCTCTTCCGACGACAAGCTCACGAGCCGCATCGAACGACCCAATCCTGCGCAACGCATCCTCCATGCGGTGTGGCGCCTCGAAGAAAACCGTCGCGCTGGAATCATTCAACATAGCTTTAAAACCCTTGTTGCGCGCACTGCCTTTGCTGGCGAGAAAGCCCACAAAACGGTAACTGGTCACCGGCAAGGGGGCCGCCGACAGCAGGGTTGATACCGCACTGGCGCCAGGCACGGGCACCACTCGAATGCCGCTCTCATGGGCGAGCCGAACGAGTTCAAAACCAGGGTCGCTGATACAGGGAGTACCGGCATCACTCACCAGCGCCACATCCTGGCCGTCGGTGAGATTGCCAAGCACACGCTCGCTCTGGCGCCGTTCATTATGTGTGTGCAGAGCAATCAACTGCTGCGGTGATGCGCCAATCTCGGCCAACAGCACGGAGGTGCGTCTGGTATCCTCGGCGGCCACAATCGCAACGCTCGACAGGACGTCTTCCGCTCGACGAGACAGGTCACGCAGATGTCCAATTGGTGTTGCAACGACGTAGAGACAGCCCGCCATGTTCCTTCCCTCTTTTGTTAACAAGAGTGCCAACAAGAGTCTCAGCATGAGCCTTGCCTGCAGCTCCGCCATGCGTTTCGTCAAGACGCGCCGGCTCGCCGTGCTGGTCATTGCTCTGACCGCGCTCAGCGCCTGTGAAAGCACAAACCAGCCGCGCCTGCCTACGCAATCACCGATACCCATCGTCGATACCGCACCGAGTGATCCAGCCAGCCTGATGGACCGCGCCAGCCGAAGCCGGGACGCAGCGCAGGCGCAACTGTACCTTGATGCGGCGCTGGCGTTTGAACAACTGGGCGCGCTGGCAGACGCGAGCGCTGCGCTTGCCCTGATAGATGATCGCTGGTTGCCGATCACAGCTGAAATCGACTACGACCTGCTGCGGGCGCGCGAGCTTTATCGAGCCGGCAACCCGCGCGAGGCAACCGCCCTTCTGGACTCCGTACAGGCACGCGTTCGAGGCATCACCAGTAACCGTCAGCGGCTGGCCTTTGAGCAGACCTACATTGAGTACGATAAAGCCTACGGTGACTACATTAGCGCCGCCAATCGACTCATGAGGCTGCCAGCGTCAAACGCGGGCACACCTGACAACGCAACCGGGAGCGGCTACAGCCGCCATGCCGCACTCTGGCAACTCATAAGCCAGGCATCTCAGCCTCAGGCAAACCTTGCCGCAAGGGAAGCGGCGGAGCGACGCGATCGGAGCGCCCAGGGTTGGTGGCTACTCGCCGAAACACTCACCGGCGCATTCGGAACACGCGATGCGCGCAGCCGCTATTTACGTTGGCGCCAGGACTTTCCGAATCATCCGGCAGCAGCGCTGCCGCCGCCCGCACTCAAAGCGCTCATCGATACGCCAGCAAGCGGCCAAAGCATCGCGGTGCTACTGCCTCTCAGTGGCCGCCTCGCCAGCGCCGGCAACGCCGTGCGAGATGGCATAGCCGCTGCATACCTCGACAATCGGATAGCGCTGGCTGGCGGCTCTCAGGCAAGTGTTGAATTGCGTTTCTACGATACCGCCGAAGACGACATCTCAAACCTATTGGATAGCGCGCTTGCAGCAGGCAGCAGCGCCATCATTGGCCCACTCGCGCGCGAGAACGTGGAAGCCATCATTGCTTTGAATCCGCCGATACCCGTTCTTGCCCTGAACTATGTCGAGCTGAACACTATCGAGCGGAAGGCCCCTGTTCAGACCAACTCGTTCGACAGCTCAGAGCTACCCGGCCAAGCGCGGCCACCGGTACAAGCACCACAGGCCCCACGAGAACCAAGCCCGATTCTGCAACTGGCACTAGCCATCGAGGACGAAGCCAGCGAAATCGCCCGCCAGCTAAGACGGGACGGTCATGAGCGAGTCGCGGTGCTACACACAACCTCGTCCTGGGCGGAACGAGCAACAGCGACCCTGGCCGATGCCTGGGGCAATAGCCCATTCGAGCTGATGGAGGCACGCAGTTTGCGCAGCGTCCAGGAGCTGACCGAACAGGTGGGCGACGTGATGTTGGTGGACGCGAGCGAGGCCCGACATAGCCAGTTATCACGAGCACTGGGGCTAGAGGTTGAGTTTCAACCAAGAGCGCGAGACGACCTCGATGCGGTTGTTGCGCTTTTAGATGGTCGGCAGGCGAAAGCTCTGAGACCCGCCCTACGTTTTCACTTCGCGGGCGAGCTGCCGGTATACGCTGCCAGTCGTGCACGCCGGGGACTGCGCCAGAGCGATCTGGCGGATCTCAACGGCATGCAGATTGTGCAGTCCGGCTGGGACCTGGGACAAACGCCATTGTCCCAGGAACTCAACAGCGCCCTGGGCGACCTGCCTGCTTCTCTGGTCGCACTACAAGCTCTGGGCGTCGACGCCCTGAGGATCGCATCTCAGCTGGAGTGGTTCGCCGCCTACCCACGCACGCTCGAGGGTAGCTCGGGACACTTGGTCACTCGCGGTGTACAGGTGCGGCGCCAGCCGGGATGGGCGGTGGTCAGCTCAGGAAGTCTGACTCCTATGCCAACGATCGTCGCAGGACAATAGGGCTACTACGCCTCAGTGCTGAGGACATTCCTGCGCTCGCTGCAAACCGACAGAGTGAGAGGGCGACGCGCTGAACGAGCGGCATCGCGCCACATCCAGCTGCGCGGCGCGACGATACTGCAGCGCAACTACGCCTGCCGAGTGGGCGAGATTGACCTCATTGCCAGGCATCGGGGCTACCTGGTGTTCGTGGAAGTACGAATGCGCAATGCCGGCGCAAGAGTGAGCGCCGAAGCCAGCGTTGACGCACGTAAGCAACGCCGGATCATCAGAACCGCAGAACACTTTCTCGCCCGCGGGCTGATTCGACAAGACTTGCCATGTCGATTTGACGTTATCTCTGTACGGAAGACACACTACCTGCACCGCTGCACATGGATTCAAGGCGCTTTTACCGCATGACCAGAACGACTCTCCTACCGAAAGAACCGCTTATCGCCCGTAACAGGCAATTCCGGACCGCGCGTCGGCACGGCTACGGCCGCATCGCTGCCGCGGCATGTGCCTGCCTGATCCTGGCTGGCTGCTCAGTGTTCTCGAGTAACCCGAATACCCGCACCCCAGGGCAGGCGTTCGATGACGAAGTTATCGAACGCGTTGTTCGCTCGACGATCAGGGAGTCGGATGAAGGCTTCAAAGGCACACATCTCAACGTTGTGAGTTTCAACGGGGTCGTTTTGCTCACCGGCCAGGTGCCTAGCGAGGCGTTGAAGCTGCAAGCAGGGGAAGCCGCCAGAACCGTGGCCAAAGCTCGCAAGGTTCACAACGAAATCGAGATTCGCGGCCCCACCAGCCACGTTGCCAGAACCAACGACAGCTGGCTGACGTCGAAAGTGAAATCCAAGTTGCTGGCCGATGAAAACGCACCGGGCTCTCGCATCAAGGTCGAAACCGACAATGGGGTGGTTTTCCTGATGGGAATCGTCACCACATCGGAAGCTGATGCAGCGGTAGCGGTCGCTCAGAGCGTCTTCGGAGTTCAGAAGATCGTCAAGGTGTTCGAATACGTTGACGAGCCACTCATCGAGCAGGCTGATTACGACGATGCGCCGCAGCCGTTTCTCACGGACGAGCCGCAAGGCTCCTAGGCGCGCGGAGCACGAATCTGGCTAGCCGCGCAAATCAGGCCATGAGCGGGGGAATGAGCCTGAAATGAGCGCGGAATGAGCGCCGCGACTCAGCCAGTTCGCTAGCAGCCGTTACTTGACCAGCTTTAGTGCGGGCGCAGAACTGCGATCGTTACCCGAGGTGGCAGCGGCGTCAGCCGGGTCAGTGGACTCGTTTTCCTCGACGTTGAACATCATGCCCTCGCCGGTTTCCTTTGCGTAAATCGCCGTGACGGCACCAATGGGTGCGCTCACGAGGAACGGCTGACCGGAGAAGCGGCCCGTAAAGCTGACCGCGTCGTTCTCGAGACGAAGCTCGCGCACCGCCGCTTGTGAGATGTTCAGCACGATCCTGCCGTCGGCAACGTAGTCCGTCGGGACAATGACACCGGCTACATCGGCAGCGATGACAACGTACGGGGTCGTGTCGTTATCGACGATCCACTCATATAGCGCGCGAAGCAGGTAGGGTCGGTTCGATGTCACGGCATCATTTCCAGTTCTAGTTGAGTCATGCTTTCACGGAAGCAGGGACGCTCAAAAATCATGCCCATGTACTTGCGCAACGGACGTGTCTGGCGATCAGGTAGCTTGATGTCCAGCAGTTCCAAGCGCCACAGGATGGGGGCTATGCAGCAATCGACCAACGAGAACTCTTCGTTCATGAAGTACTCGAGGTCGGCAAAAATCGGCGCGATGTTAATGATGTCCTCGCGCAGCTCCTTGCGGGCTTTTGTGAGCGCAGTTTCGCGGCCCTTGCCTGCGAGCAGCAGATCCACCTTCGGGCACCAGTCGGTTTCCATGCGATGCATCAGCTGGCGGGACTGAGCGCGAGCGACGGGATATACCGGCAGCAATGGCGGGTGCGGAAAACGCTCGTCGAGGTACTCCATCATTACCCGCGATTCCCACAGCACCAGATCGCGATCGAGTAACGTCGGCAGCGTGTTGTAGGGGTTTATCTCGGCCAGATCTTCTGGCTTGTCGCTTGGGTCGACATCAACGATATCGCAGGTGACGCCTTTCTCAGCGAGCACCATACGCACTCGGTGGCTGTAGTGATCCGACGGATCAGAAAACAAGGTCATCGCCGATCGGCGCGTTACGATACTCATTCTTTCCATTCCCCCACGGCTGGGTCATGCCGGTCATTCACCTGGCACATCTCCCGCCGAGTCTTGCTAATTGCCCCGCCTGTTCAACCCGGCGGCACCAACGATTGTGTCTATGCACATGGCGCCAGTTGCCTTTGCTTGGACGGCGCGTTGCCACGCCGACCCGCTTGGGTGCTTTGCCAGGCTTAACGGCAAATGCTTGAGTGTAAGTGGGTCAGTCCTCACAGCCCCACCAAAGACGCCGCTCGCTGGCGACGCGTGCTCACTACTGCCTGCGCGTCGTCGCGCAGGACGCAGCCAGCTTGTTCTAGTGCTCTACGTCCTTCCAATATTCCCGGTTCAAGAGCCAGGCCAGTGCAAACATGATGACCAGGAACAGCAGCACGAAGACGCCGATGCGATTTCGATCAGCTCGAGCGGGCTCACCAACGTAATGCAGGAAATTGGTTATATCAGCGACAACCTGGTCGTATTCCTCGGCGCTGAGTGAGCCGGTGCCTTCGTCGACGACAAGGTTGTCACAGACTTCCTCAGTGATTGGCTCGCCCGACAAAGGATCTCGCTTCTCACCGCCGTTCTCAGCAATCACGGGCTCCTGCAGGCAGACATTGTTGCGCTGAATGCCCTGCAGCTCAGCCATTACATGCGGCATACCAACGTTAGGGAACGCAAGATTGTTAAACCCGAGCGGACGCGAATCGTCGGCATAAAACGTCTTCAGATAGTTGTAGATGTAGGATGAGCCTTTGATCCGGTCGATCATGGTCAGATCAGGGGCTTTGCCACCAAACCAGGCCTTGGCATCCTTTTCAGCCATCGCGTTGACCATCAGGCCACCGATGCGCTGGCCCGTGAACACGAGGTTCTCCAGGGCAATTTCGTGCGGAATACCCAGGTCATCCGCGGTCTTCTCATAGCGCTGATACTGCAAGGAATGGCACCCGATGCAGTAATTCACATACATCTTGAAGCCGCGCTGCATAGACGGCAGATCGTTGAGGTCCGCCTCAAAGTGCTCGCCTTCGTACGCTGCGCCAGCCGCCAGGGCCGGCACGGACAGCAGCATAATAAGGCTGCCGAATGCCACGCCAAGCAGGCGTTTAGCGGAGCGCAGGCCGGATTGGTTGCCGCCGGTGGAAGCGCTGGTTTGACTGCTCATCACGTTCATTGCGCGCCTCATCGCATCGTTACCCGATCGGGTACAGGCTTGGTTTTCTCAACCCTCGTGTACCACGGCATCAGGATGAAATAGAGGAAATAGGTAGCTGTAAACAGCTGGGCAGCTCCGGTTGCAATCGGCGACGGAGGCACTGCACCCAGATAGCCGAGTACAACAAAGCTGACCACAAACAGGCCCAGCATGAACTTGCTGGCAAAGCCCTTGTAGCGAATGGATTTCACCGGGCTTCGGTCGAGCCACGGCAACACACAGGGCAGCAAAATCGCTGACGCCATGATCACAAGGCCCCAGAATTTGGCGTCCAGACCGAGGAACGGATAGGTCGCAGCCCGCAACATGGCGTAGAACGGCATGTAGTACCAGACCGGCACAATATGCTCCGGCGTCTTCAGTGCATCTGCTGCTTCAAAGTTCGGCTTCTCGAGGAAATAGCCGCCCATCTCCGGCGCGAAAAACATGATCGCGCAGAAGAAGAACAGGAAGACCACAATCGCCTGAATATCGTGCACCGAGTAGTAGGGGTGGAAGGCGATTCCGTCGAGCGGCACGCCGTTGGCGTCTTTGTGCTTCTTGATGTCCACGCCATCGGGGTTGTTCGAGCCAACGTGGTGCAAAGCCACGAGGTGAACAAATACGAGCATGACGAGCATCAGCGGAACCGCGACAACGTGCAGCGCAAAGAAGCGGTTGAGCGTGATGTCGGACACCAGGTAGTCGCCACGAACCCACTCCATGAGATCCGGTCCGATGACAGGAATCGCGCCAGCGAGAGACACAATGACCTGCGCCGCCCAATAGCTCATGTTGCCCCACGGCAGTAGGTAGCCAAAGAAGCCTTCGGCCATCAGCAAGATGAAGATACCCATCCCGATCAGCCACACTAGCTCGCGCGGCTTGCGATACGAGCCGTACAACATGGCGCGGAACATGTGCAGGTAAACAACCACAAAGAACGCCGAAGCGCCGGTGGAATGCATGTACCGAAGTAACCAGCCGTACTCGACATCACGCATGATGTACTCGACAGAGGCAAACGCCCCGGAGCCGCTGGGCACGTAGTTCATGGTTAACCAGATGCCCGAGAGCAACTGAATGACCAGCACCACCATGGACAGGACGCCAAAGTAGTACCAGAAGTTAAAATTCTTCGGCGCGTAGTACTTCGACATGTGGTATTCGAAGGTTTCCGTCGCCGGGAAACGCTCATCCAACCAACCCATGAAGTTGCCCCAGGCACCGGGGTTCTGACCAGCTGGTGGCCGCTCGCCTTGAGGATTAGACATTAGGACGTCTCCTCGTCTTCGCCGATGAGAATCACGTTCTCGCTAAGAAAACGATACGCGGGGACTGGCAGATTGGTTGGCGCAGGCACGCCAGAAACCACCCGGCCAGCAAGATCAAAACGCGATCCGTGACAAGGGCAGAAGAAGCCGCCTTTCCAGTTGGGGTCAAACGCCTCGGGTTGAGCATCTGCGAACAGCTTGGGAGAGCAACCGAGGTGGGTGCAAAGCCCCACAAAGACGCCCAGATTCTCACGTCGAGAGCGCCAGCGGTTGGCAGCGTACGCGGGCTGCTGGGCTTCGACTTCGGAGTCCTGGTCGGCAAGACGAGCATTGTCCTGCTTGAGGTTCTCCACCTGCGCGTCGGTTCGGTTGATGACAAAAACCGGCTGGCTGCGCCATTCCGGTGTCATCATCTGGCCGGGCTCGAGCTTGCTGATGTCTACAGTAACCGGCGCACCAGCTGCTCGCGCTTTCGCACTAGGCACCCAGGAGCCAAGAAACGGCACAGCTGCGCCAACAACACCAACAGCAGCGCCGACCGAAGTCGCGCCAATCAAAAAGTAGCGCCGCCCCTGGTTTACCGGGGTTGGCTCGGATGAGGTCGACGCCAAATCGCCAGCGTCTTCGACAGTCCCGTCACCGCTCACTTAGCTCTCCAATCACTGTCTAAAAAAGCGGCGGAATTCTAGCACATTCACTGCCGCTCAGAACGCCCGAAGAGGCGATCTTCCACAAGTTATTGAACAAGAATAGTTCATCTGCCGGCTGGCCAAGGTTCGAACCCGTCAATGCCCGCATTTTGCCGTTGCGCAACCCCTATCTGGTCACTACAAACCGTCGATTGCGGGCTCGATCATGGGTTAGCGAAGCAGCAAAGCTCCCAGTAATCACCAACCGAGACTAAGCCGATGGCAGAACGACAACGGGCCTCACTAGAGGCCCGCAATGTGCTGGCAAGCCAGCGGCCCATCCGTAACTCGGTGAGCCAGATACAGCGCGCTTTAGCGCTTGGAGAACTGCGGACGCTTGCGCGCTTTGTGCAGGCCAACTTTCTTACGCTCAACTTCGCGTGCATCGCGAGTCAAAAAGCCTGCCCGACGCATGGGCGAGCGCAGCTCTTCGTCGTAATCAACCAACGCGCGAGCGATGCCGTGGCGAATCGCACCCGCCTGACCAGAGCCACCACCGCCTCGGACGGAGATCTGCAGGTCAAATCGGTCTAGCGCATCGGCAACTTCGAGCGGCTGACGAACGACCATTCGAGCCGTCTCGCGACCGAAGTACTCATCCAGAGGTTTGCGGTTGACGACAATCTGACCAGTGCCAGGCTTGATGAATACCCGGGCAGCTGACGTTTTGCGTCGTCCAGTTCCGTAGTTGTGCGGTTGAGCCATAATGTCTTGCTTGCGTTTGCTTCGTTGTGTTTTCGCGATCGCGAGAGGAGCTTACCAGCCCCAGCTAGCGGCCACCGATCTCAAGTGCTTTTGGTTGCTGGGCAGTGTGCGGGTGCTCAGCGCCGGCGTATACCTTCAGCTTGCGATACATCGCCCGGCCAAGTGGATTGCGCGGCAGCATTCCTTTCACAGCCTTCTCGATGAGGCGCTCCGGGTGCTCGGCACGTACCTGACCCAGGCTTCGGGATTTGATACCGCCCGGGTAGCCGCTGTGCCAGTAATACTTCTTACCGTCTTCTTTATTGCCCGTGACATGCACCTTCTCGGCGTTGATCACGACAATGAAGTCGCCGGTATCGACGTGCGGCGTGTAGCAAGGCTTGTGCTTCCCGCGCAGACGGCTGGCGATTTCAGTCGACAGGCGACCTAGGGTTTTGCCGGTCGCGTCGACCACGTACCAGTCATGCTGGGCATCCTGGGCGCGAACACTGACAGTTTTCATATCGTTCTACTCTATTTCTGGGGCTGTTCTGGCAACCCTGCTCTGGCACTTTTCTGGCGCTTTACTGCTCGTTGCAGCAACTAGCAGCCAACAAATTGAGGCTTCGACCGCCTGCAATCCGCCTACCGGACAGACGCTCGCAGCCGTGAGCGCCCAACCGAAATTTTGGGAGCGCGGACTTTATCGAAAAGGCGCCGCGCGGACAAGGATTGTTTGCCGGAACAACGCGCAAGCCCCAAGATGAGGCTCTTCAGGATTGTCATGGGCTCTGCTACGCGCTCATGACGCCGGTGCAGGGCGTTGGCCCGCCGTCAGCTCAAGTGTCTGCACCTGCTGACCCGCCGATGGCCGGAGCACATCTGCAGCCAGCGTATCACCCGGGGCCACCTCCGATATGGCTTGAGTGATCACTCGGGAGTTGATGGCCGGGGTGTCATTGATGGCCGTCAGAACGTCACCGTTGCGTATGCCGGCCCTGTGCGCAGGCCCCCCTCGTACGACGGAGAGCACGCGCAGCCCGACAGCGCCCGTGGCCGGGACGTTCTCCAGTTCGACGCCGAGCCAACCCCGCACGACCTGGCCGTTTTGCGCAATCTGCTCAAGTATGGAACCAGCGAGGTGGGACGGAATGGCGAAACCGATACCCTCCGAGCCTCCGGAGCGCGAGAAGATCAGCGTATTGATGCCAATCAGGCGTCCCTGCGTGTCAATCAGCGCCCCGCCTGAATTGCCAGGATTGATTGCCGCATCGGTTTGAATGAAGTCGTCGTAGGGGCTCGCGCTGATTCCGGCGCGGCCTTTGGCACTGATGATGCCCATCGACACGGTTTGCCCAAAGCCAAACGGGTTGCCGATCGCCAGCGCGATGTCGCCTACGCTCACCGCATCGGAATCGCCTACGGTAATGGGCACGTGCTGGTCTCCAGGCACCCGAATCACCGCAAGATCCGTCTCCGGGTCTGCGCCCACAACCTGGGCGGTCTCTGTGTGGCCGTCCATGAACGCAACCAGAATCTCATCGGCGTCGTTGATGACATGGTTGTTGGTCAGAATGTAACCGTCGGCGCTGATCACAACGCCAGAGCCCAGCGAGCTCTGCATTCGCCGGCCGTTGCCCTTGTACATCTCGCACAGGTCTCGAAACCGGGGTAGCTGACATATTGGTGAGACTCGCTGCTCGACAACCTTGCTGGTGTAGATGTTCACCACCGACGGCGCGGCCTTGCTGACAGCTGCACTGTACCCAGTATTCACTGCCGGCTCGCTCGGCGCGCTGTAGAGCAGGTAGAGCGCGCCCAGGGCAAGTCCGACCAGTGCGGGCAGGAGAACATATCGAGCGGAGAAGCTAGCCATTGCCGCAGTGTAACCAGTCCACCCGCTGCTACCCAGCACTAAACCGAAGTCACCTGCGGGCTGAAGAGCGCATCGATAGCCGGCGCCAGGAAATATCGTCCGGGGCTGGGCCTGGGGCCGAGCGTTCGCTATCGTGCGCCGCCATGCGTCCAGATGAGCGATACCGAGAAGAGCTGCAGCGCCACGGCTTCACCGCCGATCCTGCCCAGGAGAAGGCCATTGAGGCTCTGAGCGAATTGTACGACCGCCTGGTGGCACGAGATGCACGCCAGCGTGGCGGAGTGGGCGGCTGGTGGGCCAACCTTCGGGGCAAACCGCTGCAGCCGGAAAAGGGGCTCTACTTCTGGGGCGGAGTTGGTCGCGGCAAAACGTTTCTCATGGACCTGTTCCACGATTGCCTGCCCTTTCCCGACAAAACGCGCATGCATTTCCACCGCTTCATGCATGGTGTGCATGCCGATCTAACCCGTCTCGCTGGCACCAAGAATCCGCTGGCGACTATCGCTGACGAATTCGCAAACCGCAGCCGCGTACTCTGCTTTGATGAATTCTTCGTCTCCGACATCGCAGATGCGATGCTACTGGGCGAGCTGCTGGACGCCCTCTTCAGTCGCGGCGTGACGCTGGTGACCACGTCCAATATCGAACCATCCGGCCTGTACCCCAATGGCCTGCAACGCAGTCGCTTTCTGCCGGCGATCAGTCTGATCGAGCAGCATACGGACGTTCTGAACATCGACGGCGGCATCGACTACCGGCTGCGCGTTCTCGAGCGCGCCGAGATATACCATTCGCCGCTTGATGACGCTGCTCTGGACAGCCTGAATGCGAGTTTCACCGCACTCGCGATGGAGGTGGTCGACGAACCGGTAACGCTCACTATCGAGAACCGGCCGATCATGGCCCGGCGCTGTGCGGAAGATGTTGTCTGGTTCGACTTTGAAGCTCTCTGCGCGGGCCCGCGCAGCGCCGCTGACTACATCGAGATCGCCCGACTGTTTCACGCCGTACTCGTCTCGGACGTGCCGACATTCACCAGCAATATCGAAGATCAGGCCCGGCGCTTCATAAGCCTCGTGGACGAATTGTACGACCACAACGTGAAGCTCATCCTGTCGGCCGCGCAACCGCTGCAGACGCTGTACCAGGGCACAACGTTCAGCTTCGAATTCGAACGCACAATGAGCCGGCTACTCGAAATGCGCAGCCACGACTACCTCGCGCGCACCCACAAGGGCTGAGCACCGGCGGCTCTGAACAACGGCCTTTAATTCTGCTCGTTCGCGCCCCGCCGAGCTTCCGCCGACAACGCGTGGGCCTCGAGGCCTTCGCCCCGAGCTAAAACGGATGCGGTTTCTACCAGCGCTTCGCTGCCAGCTGGTGACAACCGGATGACCGACGAGCGTTTCTGAAAGTCATATACGCCTAGCGGTGAGCCGTAGCGCGCTGTGCCAAAGGTAGGCAACACATGGGACGGGCCGGCAACGTAGTCACCCATCACTTCGGGCGTGTGGGCACCAATGAAGATGGCGCCGGCATGACGAATCTCGGACAGCATGGCGTCTGGGTCACGCAAAGCGAGCTCCAGGTGCTCAGGGGCTATGCGGTTGGCTATCTCGGCAGCCTCGGCAAGGTCACTGCAGTGAATCAGCGCGCCGCGACGTGATAGCGACGCTTGCGCAATGTCCCGGCGAGACAGCGAGGGTAGAAGCAACTCCATCTCGGCTTCGATTCGATCCAGATGCGCAACGTCCGGGCTGATCGCAATCGCCTGGGCAGCCTCATCGTGTTCGGCCTGCGAGAACAGATCGAGCGCCAGCCAGTCTGGCCGCTCTGAGCCGTCGCTGATCACCAGGACCTCACTCGGGCCTGCGATGACATCAATGCCCACCGGACCGAATACGAGCCGTTTAGCAGCCGCTACAAACGCGCCACCCGGCCCGACTATTTTATCGACTCGAGGAATGGTTTCTGTGCCATAGGCAAGCGCGGCAATCGCCTGAGCGCCGCCGACGGTGAAAATGCGATCCGCACCCGCAATCAGCGCGGCTGCCAACACGAGATCGGAGCGTACGCCGTTGGGCGTTGGGACCGTCATGACAATCTCGCTGACACCGGCCACTTTGGCTGGAATCACGGTCATCAGTACCGTTGAGGGATACGCCGCCTGGCCTCCGGGCACATAAACACCAACACGATCCAGGGGTAGCACCCGCTGGCCGAGCACATTGCCGTGCTCGTCCTCATAGCTGAAGCCGTCGTCTTTCTGTTTTTCGTGGTACGACCGGATTCGCTGAGCGGCTGATTCGAGCGCCGTGCGCTGCTCGTCATCAATCGCATCCAGCGCCTGCTCCAGCTCCTGCCGGCTCAACTCGAGCAGGCCCGCTGTCGCGACGTCGAGCCGATCAAAGCGTCTGGTGTAGTCGAGTAGTGCGGAGTCGCCGCCAGCCTTTACCGCGCTGATAACCTCAGCTGCGATGCGATTCACCTCATCATCGCTACTCACATCCCAGGCCAACAGCTCATCGAGCTGCTGACTGAACGTCGGATCGCGACTGTCGAGCCGGCGAATCAACGGCGCCTTTGCTGTCACGGTTTCAGCGCCTCAGACAAATCGGTCAGCACCTTGGTGACTTCATCAAACTTCAGCTTCATTGCCGCGCGATTCACGATCACGCGGGTGCTGACTTCGGCAATCGAATCCATGGCGACCAGACCGTTCGCCTTCAGCGTGTTGCCGGTATCCACGATGTCGACGATGAGATCTGCAAGATCAAGCACCGGCGCCACTTCGAGGGCCCCCGATAGCGGGATAATGGTCGCCTGTTGCCCGCGCTGGGCAAAATAGCGTTCAGCAATACGGACAAACTTGGTGGCAACTCGTACTCGACCGGCCGGATATTTAAAACCGGCAGGTGCAGCGGTCATCAGCCGACAGCGCGCGATGCCGAGATCCAGACGCTCGTAGTAGCCCTGGGTGCCATGCTCGAGGATCGTGTCCTTGCCGGTGATGCCAATATCCGCAGCGCCGTGCTCCACGTAAGTGGGCACATCAGAACCCCGTGCGACCAGCACGCGAACGTTAGGGTTTACGGTATCGAACACCAGCTTGCGCGAGGCGCCCATGTCCTCGGTGGGCTCAATCCCAGCGGCTGCCATCATGGGCAGAAACTCTTTCAGGATTCGGCCGCGATTGAGAGCAATCGTCAGTTGTTTTGGCCTGGGCTCAGCTAGGGACACGATCACCCTCCCCAAATGATTGGTGAATACATTGCGCACGAGAAATGTTCATCGGCCGGAGACTCGCTGAACTTCACCGCCGATGCCTGCCAGCTTCTCTTCAATACACTCATAGCCACGATCAATGTGATAGATGCGATCGATAAGCGTCTTGCCTTCAGCCACGAGGGCAGCGAGTACCAGCGAGAACGACGCCCGTAAGTCGGTGGCCATAACCGGTGCAGCGGCCAGGCGGTCAACGCCGTGGATGACCGCAGTATTGCCATCGATCTGGATATCAGCGCCAAGGCGGTTGAGCTCCTGCACATGCATGAAGCGATTCTCAAAGATAGTTTCCGTCACGCGGGAAGCGCCTTCGGCAATCGAATTGAGTGCAACGAACTGCGCCTGCATGTCCGTCGGAAAGCCAGGGTACGGCGCGGTTCGGATATCAACTGCTTTCGGTCTGGCGCCGTACATGTCCAGTGAGATCGAGTCGTCAGCTTCGACGATTTCAGCACCCGCCGCGCGCAGCTTGTCCAGCACTGCACTCATCGTGTTCGGTCTGGCGTGTGTGCACTTGACCCGGCCGCCGGTGATCGCCGCGGCCACAAGGTAGGTCCCACACTCAACTCGATCCGGCATCACCGTGTAGGGGTGTCCAGTCAGTCGTTCGACGCCGTCGATGATCAGCGTGTCCGAACCAACGCCCTCGATGCGAGCGCCCATGGCAATCAGGTATTCGCAAAGATCCGTTACTTCAGGCTCACGTGCCGCGTTTTCGATGGTGCTGCGACCCTCGGCGAGCACCGCAGCCATGAGGACATTCTCAGTGCCCGTCACGGTCACCATATCCATGACGACCCGAGCGCCCTTCAAGCGGCCGTCGCTGCGAGCAAAGACATACCCGTCTTTCACGTCGATTTGAGCGCCCATCGCCGCAAAGCCCTTCAGGTGCTGATCGACAGGACGAGCGCCGATGGCGCAGCCACCAGGCAGCGAAACCTCTGCCGCGCCAAACCTGGCCAACAAAGGCCCAAGCACCAGAAACGATGCTCGCATCGTCTTTACAAGCTCATACGGCGCTCTCTGGCTGGTGAGTTCACTCGCATCAATCTCGATCGTCATTGACTCATCAACGGTAACGCCCGCACCGAGCGACCCCAACAGGGCGATCATCGTTGTGACATCGTGCAGGTGCGGCACGTTACTTATCTGGCTGGGGCCGTCGGCCAGTAGAGTGGCCGCCAGGATCGGCAGCGCTGCGTTCTTGGCGCCAGAGACGCGCACGTTGCCCTGCAGCTCACCGCCGCCAGTAATGAGGAGCTTATCCATGTGCTACTCGTCAGCCCCGCCGCCAACTTCGGAAGGCGACTGCGCCGTGATCGTTACGGCATGCAGGCTGCCATCGGCGATGTAGTCGTTTAGGCAGGCATATACCGCCTGCTGACGCTTTACCCGGTTCAGGCCTTCAAACGCAGCTGACACGATATGCAGTTGAGCGCGGTTGCCGTCGATCAACAGCTCGCAGTGGCTGGGGCTCAATGCTTCATCCAGCCGGACTCGAATTTCGTCGTTCACTTGGTTGTTCCTGTATCGGTGCGAGGTTTGGGTTCGCGCCTTCTGGGCTGGCTAGCTCGCCAGTTCGTAGCTCACCAGGCTGCTCAAGCCGGAAAACTCGAGGATTTTGCCAATTGCCGGCGGCACTGAGGTGAAGTTTACCGCCACGCCGCGCGTCTTGCCTTCGCGCAGCCATGCGAGCATGAGGGCGACGGTCACGCTGTTCGATTGGCTGAGCTGCGCCAGATCGATGGACAGCTTGTCGTGCTCGGCGCTCGCGTCGGCGACCGCCGCAAGACCCTGCTTCTTGAGATCGCCGACTTCATCGAACTCAACGTCACCACAGAGCGAGAAGCGATCGTCGGATTGAATCTCAACGCGACCGCTCATTACTCGGCAGGCGCCTGCTCTGCGGCAGCTGCGTCGGCAGCCGGAGATTGCGAGTTCCCGCCCTCCTCCTCGACCCCATTTGGATCGACATCCGAGACCACCGCGGCCCAGCCGTCGATCACCCGGTCGAGGTCACCGCCGTACTGCGCGTCCTTCATCGCATCGAGAAACTGTGAGCGGTACGTGAGGCCCATATTGACGCCGTTGATGATGATGTTGAGCATTCGCCATTGCTCATCTTTGCCGAGCCCCATCGAATAGACCACGGGATATACCTGCGCTGGAGGCAGCCGGATCTCCATATTTACGCTGGCCCGCTTGGGGTTACGTGACGGCCGCTCGTTCGGCAAAACCACCACCTCACCATCACTGAATTCGGTCAGTGCAAGTGCGTAGGTGCGCACCAGCCCGGTTCGGAAATTTTCAGCGAATCTGGCTTTCTGCTCATCGCTTGCACGTTTCGAATGCACGCCCATCACGTTGCGAGCAATCGCATCAAAGTTCACCACCGGATCGAGAACCTGCCGAACTTCAGCGTAAAACCGCTCCGGATCTTCATCGGCGTAGGTTTTGCCTTCTTCGATCAGCGCCAGCACATCAGCCGTTGCCTGCTCGATTACTTCGTTCGCGGTGGCGGCGTGCAGCGTTGTTGCAGATAGCGCAAAGGTCAGCCCCAGAACTGCTGTAGCGATGAGTTGGGTCAGTAATTTCATGGTCTCAACTAGGCTCCAAGCCGGGTCACAAGGTCACCCACGAGCTTCTCGATCACGAGAGCGCCCTGGGTATTGCTACTGTCTATGACATCGCCATCGACGAACGGTTCGTCGCTACCGCCTGGCACCAGGCCCACATAGCGGGCACCGAGAATGCCTTCGGTCAGAATCTGAGCCCCGGCATCGTTGCTGATTTCACCGGCGCTGGAATTGAGCTCCATGGTCACGAGCGCTTCGCCGAATTCGGTATCGATCTCGATGGCCGATACGCGCCCGAGCGTCACGCCAGACATGCTGACCTTGGCGCGGACGCGCAAGCCGGCAACATCGTCAAAGACCGCGGTAACCCGATAAACATCGTCGCTACGATCCAGATTCACACCGCTCACCCGAATCGCCAGGAACGCAAGCGCCAGGATGCCGGCGAGCATAAATGCGCCGACGGTAATTTCGATCATTCTGATGCGCACTACTGAAAGTCTCCGTACATCACAAGGGTCATGAGGAAGTCGAGAGCGAGAACCGCAACCGAGGACACGACAACCGTGCGTGTGGTTGCCAGCCCGATTCCCTCGGCAGTGGGCTCGCTGTTATAGCCCTGAAACACGGCAATCCAAGTTACCACAATGGCAAAGACGACCGATTTCGTCATGCCCAGAACCAGATCGTCCCACAGCAACACGCCGTCTTTCATCAAAGCCCAATAGCTTTCTCTGTCGGCGCCCAACCAGTCCACCGCGACAATCGAACCGCCCCATATGGCGACCACGTTGAAGACCGCTGTCAGCATCGGCAGACACAGAAGGCCCGCCCACAGCCGCGGCGCAACGACACGCTGGAGCGGATCGATGCCCATCATCTCCATCGCCGCGAGTTGATCGGTCGTCTTCATCAGGCTTATCTCGGCAGTGATCGCCGAACCGGCACGACCAGCAAATAGCAGCGCGGTAACGACCGGGCCAAGCTCCCGCAACAACACCAGCGCCAGACCGAGACCGACGGTGTCCTGCGCGCCGAAGCGGAACAGCTGGGTATAAAACTGCAATGCGATGACTGCACCAATGCTGAACGCAGACAGACCAATGATGACCAGTGACAGCACACCGATGTGATAGATCTGTTTGACGAGTATCGAAAAATCGCCGCGTTTGGGCAGGCCCCAGATGGCCAGACCCCACATCATGCTGGCTCGACCAAGTGACTCCAGGAACCCCAGCGCGGACTGCCCAAGAAGGCGAAGATAGCGAATCACGCATCACCCCCGAGCAGGTCGAAGCGAAGATCGTCCGCCGGGTAGTGAAACGGCACAGGGCCATCCGGCAGGCCGTTCATGAACTGCCGGATGCGCTCCGAATTATGTTGCTGCAGCTCGGCCGGCGTGCCACTGCCAATAACCTGGCCGTCTGAGATGACGAAGATCTGATCTGCGATAGAGATGGTCTCGTGAATGTCGTGCGAAACCAGTACGGATGTGGTGCCCAGTGCATCGTTCAGCGATTTGATGAGGGACAACACGACGCCCATCGCGATGGGATCCTGGCCGGTGAACGGCTCGTCGTACATCAGCAGATCCGGGTCCAGCGCAATAGCCCGCGCCAGCGCTACCCGTCGCGCCATACCACCCGACAGCTGGGATGGCATCAGGTCGCGCGCGCCTCGGAGGCCCACCGCGTTGAGCTTCATGAGCGAAAGGTCGCGAATCACGTCATCATCGATATCGGTATGCAGCCGCAACGGGAACGCAACGTTCTCGAAGACTGACAGATCGGTAAACAGGGCCGAGCTTTGAAACAACATGCCCATGCGGCGCCGAAGCTCGAACAAGCCTTTGCGCGACAACGAACAGACATCCACGCCATCGACCTTGACCGAGCCCGAATCCGGTTTCAGCTGGCCACCGATGATGCGCAGCAGCGTGGTCTTGCCGGTGCCGCTGGGGCCCATGATCGCCGTGATGCGCCCCTTCGGGATACGCATGGACAGGCCATCGAAAATGACCCGTTCACCGCGGCGAAAAAACAAATTGTCGATCTCGATCAGATCCATCGCCAAACGCGCCGCTCCATTAGCCGTATTAGCCGCAATAGCCGATTCCCTTCCGGCGCTCCATGTCCTGAGAGGCGACTTCCGGCGCCGCATTATAGGGACTTATCACGCGAAGCGAACGCCATCTGTGAAGCGCCCTTTCAGGCAGCGTTCAGCCTCTTTACTGCGCACAAGCGCTCATTTGCCGTCTCACCGCGTGACCACCAAGCACGCACCAGCACCGTTTGGCCGTTGCCTGTCTGGGATGCTTGCGTCTAAAGTGCGCGGCATGACCAAGTGTTACCAACAGTAACCGCCCTCCCATGACCTCCATCTGGGTACCGATACTCGCGTTGATCGGCGGCTTCATCGCGCTCGTATGGAGCGCAGACCGGCTGCTGTCCGGCGCCGCCGCGGTGGCGACGAACTTTGGCGTGTCGAAAATGATGATCGGCCTGACTGTCGTGGCCGTCGGCACCTCGGCGCCGGAGATTCTGGTTGCGCTGACCGCATCGCTCGAGGGAAACCCGCTCCTCGCCGTGGGCAATGCGGTGGGCTCAAACATCGCCAACATCGGTCTGGTGCTCGGCATTACCGCCATCATCGCGCCACTGCCCTTCGCCCAAAGCGTGCTCAAGACCGAACTACCCTGGCTGCTGGCAGCGACGCTGCTTGTGCTGGCCGTCATGTTCAATCTCGAACTGTCACGTACCGACGGCCTCATTCTGTTTGGCGCGCTCGTACTGGTGCTGTATGTGTTGATGAGGGCTCAGTTCGCATCGTCCGACGGCCTCCCCGACACCATTGCGGAAGAGCTGGATGAACTGCCTGAAATGCCCACCAAGAGAGCCGCCGTGTGGGTGGTGGTGGGCCTCGTTATATTACTGATCAGCGCGGATATCCTGGTGTGGGCGGCCTCATCCATCGCATTGACCCTCGGCGTCAGCGAGATGGTCATCGGTCTGACGGTCGTGGCTGTTGGCACAAGCCTGCCGGAACTGGCGGCAACCGTGGGCTCCGCCCTCAAGGGTCACCCGGAGATCGCGATCGGCAACGTCGTGGGCTCCAACATCCTTAACATTCTCGCAGTTCTGCCGGTGCCCGCGGTGATCAGCGCGGTCACGCTGGAACCCGCCGCGTTCTGGCGCGATGGCGGCATGATGCTGGCGATGACAATTGCGCTGTTTTTCTTCGCGTACGGGCTCAACTCTAGGCCGATCATTACCCGTTTCGAGGGCGCTGTAATGCTGATGGGCTGGATTGGCTACAACGCATTGCTCGTGATGGAAATCTGACGTGGCGCTGTCTGGCGAGTTGAGGCGTCGAGCCGCTGCGATAGAACTCGTCATCTTCGACGTTGACGGTGTGCTGACCGATGGCCAGATCACCTATGACTCCACCGGCGCCGAGCACAAGTCGTTCCATGTGCAGGATGGTTCGGCCATCAAACTCATGATGCGCGCCGGCATTCAGATTGGGATCATCACCGGACGCAAATCCGAGCCCGTGCGCAGGCGCGCCGAGGAACTCGGTATCACCTATCTGTACCAGGGTAACGAGGACAAACGTGGCGCACTTGCTGATATCAGCAAGCGCAGCGGCATCAGTACCGAGCACATGGCTCACTGCGGCGATGATCTTGCGGACCTGGCGTTATTTGAGCGCGTCGGTCTGGCAGTGAGCGTTCCAAACGGGCATCCCGAGGTACGACGCCGGGCCGATATCATCACCAAAGCAGCCGGTGGTCAGGGCGTTGCCCGAGACCTGTGTGAACTGTTACTTCGCGCCCGCGGCGTGTGGGCGCAAATGCTGGCACCTGACGACCCTCAGACGCGCCCTGAGCGCTGAGGGCTCAAGCGTTGTTTCGTCTGGTCACCACTGTTTGCGTCGTTCTGGTTATCGCCGGAGCGCTGTGGCTGTTCTGGCTGCAACCCTCTGGCAACGAAGACGCAATGGATACGCTGTTGCCGCCTGAACTGGCCGATGAGCCGGACGTACTGATTCAAGGCGCATTCATTCGCCAGTTCGAACTGACCGGCGACTTGAAATACACCCTGCGGGCAGCCGAAATCCGACACTTTGATCGCGATACGCTCACCAACTTGAGCAAACCCGAACTCGTACTGTTCGACCCAGTCGAGCCGCCCTGGAACGTCAGCGCCATTCGCGGCCAGATTACTGAGGGTGAGCATTCCGGACTCGCTCAGGAGAAAGTTGAGCTGACCGACGACGTCGTATTGCTACAGCGGCAGGCCGACGAGGGTTTCATCGAGATCCACACACCTGGTCTTACGATCTATCCAGACAGCCAGTACGCCGAATCCAGCCTCGATGTTATGATCGATACCAACGTTGGCCGGACAAAAGCGGTCGGCCTCACCGGCGATCTAGCCACAGGTGTGATCAAACTCGGATCCAATGCGAAACAGCGCGTCCATACCATTGTCCTACCCCAGACTCTGTCTGGCCGGCACTCGTCCTAGCTTGATGAGCCTATGCCAACGCGCTTTTGCCGTGCTCGCGATAATCATCGCGGCGGCGCTGTCAGTCACCGCCAGCGCTTTGCCAGACGATGCTGGCAAACCAATACACATCCGCGGCGATAACGCCGAGTTCGACCAGAACAATGGTTTGCTCATCTACACCGGCGCCGTGCGCATTGACCAGGGCACGCTTCGTGTCACAGCAGATCGGATGGTGGTCGAGTATCGCGACGATCAGGTGGTGAAGATCACCGCCGAGGGCACCCCGGCTTCGTACCAGCAACAGCTCGAGGCCGACGAAGGCCTGGTCAATGCCGATGCGAAAACAATCGTCTACCACACCACTTCCGAGAAGGTAGATCTGATTGGCGAAGCCTTCCTTACTCAGGAAGGCAACGAATTTCAGGGTTCTGTGATTCGCTATAACATTCGCCAGGGCCGCGTGGATGCCGAATCGAAAAGCGACGCGCCGGTTCGCATGATGCTGCAACCCGCACCCGTCGAGCGGTCCGTCAATGGCGGCTGACACCGTCTCCGTGCACCGACAGTGAGCACGTTAAACGCTTCAGAGCTGGTGAAGCACTACGGTAACAAGGTTGCCGTAGCCGATATCTCCATGCGAATCGACAGCGGCGAAATCGTTGGCCTGCTGGGTGCTAACGGTGCTGGCAAGACCACCTGCTTCTACATGATCGTCGGCCTGCTGCGTGCGGATGCGGGCAGCATCACCATCGATGACAAAGACATCACGCACACCCCGATGCACACTCGCGCCCGACAGGGAATCGGCTACCTGCCTCAGGATGCAAGCGTGTTCCGGCGCCTCAGTGTGTTCGACAACCTGATGGCAGTGATCGAGCTGAATCGCTCCGTCGCGCGCCGGGACCGGCGCGACATTGCGATGGGTCTGCTCGATGAGTTCAACTTGTCAGCGCTGCGCGACCAGCGCGGCGAGAGCCTGTCCGGCGGTGAACGGCGTCGCCTGGAGATCGCACGCGCGCTGGCGAGCCAGCCACGTTTCATGCTGCTGGATGAGCCATTTGCCGGTGTCGACCCGATTTCCGTATCGGATATAAAAGCCGGCATCTCCGATCTTGCACAGCGGGATATCGGCGTGCTGATTACCGATCACAGCGTGCGCGAAACGCTGGATATCTGTGATCGCGCCTACATCGTGCACGATGGTGTGATCATTGCCGAGGGCGGCACCGACGAGATTCTACGCAACGAGACCGTGCGCAGCGTCTATCTCGGTGACAGCTTTAGGCTGTAGTCTGAGCCTGTAGACAATCGATGATCACCGCCACCTGACATGAAGCAGTCTCTTCAGCTCAAGATTGGTCAGTCTCTGACCATGACCCCACAACTGCAGCAGGCAATTCGTCTGCTGCAACTGTCGTCGCTGGAGTTGTCTGCAGAAATCACCCAGGCGCTCGAATCCAATCCCATGCTGGAAGCAGAGGACGATACCGACAGCACCGATGATGAGCTTAGTGCGGATGATGCGGCCGACGACGAGTTGGATAGCGATGGTCTGCAGGATCCCGCAGACCCGGAAATGACTGGCGACATGGAAGAAGCGTGGGACGCCGAACTGCCCGACGACCTGCCGGTCGACAGCTCCTGGGACGACATTTACCTGCCAAGCACGACGCCGAGCGCACCGGCGGCATCTGACGATGAGTATCGTCCAGAGGACAGCAGCGAAGAGACGCTGCAGGATCATCTGCTGTGGCAACTGAACTTAACCCCGATGTCCGACAGCGACCGCGCCATCGCGCTAGCCATCATCGACGGCATCGACAGCGCCGGGATGCTGTTGACCGAACTGGAAGAGATCGTTCAGGACACGCCCGAGGATATCGAGATCGAAGAGGTCACGGCGGTGCTGAAACGGATTCAGCAGTTTGATCCGCCGGGCATCGCCGCTCGCAACCTCAGCGAGTGTTTGTCTCTGCAATTGACCGCCCTCACCGACCCGCCACCAGCAACCCCGCTCGCACAGGTGTTGCTGCAAGAACACATGAAAGCACTCAGTACCCGCGACTACGCAGGTATCAAGCGGGCGCTGAAGCTCTCGGATGAAGAGTTGGCTGAAGCAATTGAGTTGATCCAGACGCTGAACCCGCGACCGGGTAACGCCGTCGATACCAGCGAGCCGGAGTACGTGGTGCCTGATGTCTTTGTGCGCAAAGACGGCAATCGCTGGCTGGTGGAATTGAACAACGACACGCTACCGAAGCTGCGCATCAACAACGGCTACGCCGGCCTGATCAAACGAGCCGACAACAGCCGCGATAACACGTTCCTCAAAGACAACCTGCAGGAAGCGCGCTGGTTTTTGAAGAGTATCGCCAGCCGCCAGGAAACCTTGCTGAAGGTGGCCAGCCAGATCGTCGAACAGCAGCGTGGCTTTCTCGATTATGGTGAGGAGGCTATGAAACCACTGGTGTTGCAGGACATTGCCGACGCCATCGATATGCACGAATCCACCGTGTCCAGGGTGACGAATCGCAAGTACATGCACACGCCCCGCGGCATCTTCGAGCTGAAGTACTTTTTCTCAAGCCACGTCGGCACCACAGGCGGCGGCGAGGTCTCCAGCACCGCGATTCGGGCGCTTATCAAGAAGCTCACCGCCGAGGAGAACCCCCGTAAGCCCTTGAGTGACAACAAGATTGCCAGCCTGCTCGCAGAACAGGATATTAAGGTCGCGCGACGGACCGTGGCGAAGTATCGTGAGTCCATGGCCATACCGCCTTCCAACGAACGCAAGCGCCTTGTTTAGGCTGCTTCGACACCAACCAGACTCGATCGGGTCGCGCGCGCCGCGCGGTCCAAGCACCACAACGCACCAACCTTTTCCCACGACGCGCCCAAGGGCCCCGATCGCCGCAGCGCGCGCGAACTCAATGCTTTCTGCTGTCGAATCTGCCGCCGGCTGCGCCCGCAGTGACTATGCTGTGTGTAACGGCTCGGCGAGATCGCAGAAACATGGCGTGCGGAATGTCCGGATATCGAGGCCCTTCCGCTCGCGCTATCTTTCACCAGCAGTGCACGGAGCACTGCTTTCTTGTCCCGCCTGGAGGTAACCTATGCAACTGAGCATCACTGGCCATCATGTCGACGTCACCGACGCGCTGCGTAATTACGTAAACGCGAAGTTCGACAAGATTGAGAGACATTACGACCACATCACCAATGCGCACGTTGTGCTGACGGTGGAGAAACAAGTCCAGAAAGCGGAGGCGACGCTGCACGTAACGGGTAGCGAAGTGTTCGCTGACAGCGAAAACGAAGACCTGTATGCCGCTATCGATGCGATGAGCGACAAGCTTGATCGACAGATCATCAAGCACAAAGAAAAGACCGTCGAACGACACCACGGTCGCTGAGGTAAGACATGAGCGCGCATTCCAATCCCAGCGGTGACAACGATTCCGCCGCAGCGAAACCGAATGCCAACGCTCACCGTCTGGCTGATGTCCTGCTGTCACAATGCACGCAGGCACAGGCAAAGCTTGGCAGCAGAAAGGCGACGCTGGATCGCGTCGCCGACCTGCTAACCGACGAGATCGACGTCGAGCCAGATGACCAGGAAGATGAGCTCACCTCGCGCGCAGTATTCGATGCATTGCTCGCGCGCGAGCGCCTGGGCAGCACCGCTCTCGGCGAAGGCGTCGCCATCCCCCACTGCCGCCTCGCGGGCATGACCGGCATCCGTGCGGCTCTCATCACGCTGGCAGAAGGCGTGGATTTCGATGCGCCTGACGGCGGGCCGGTGGACCTGCTGTGCTGCCTGATTGTCGGCGAAGAAGAGCAGGATCGACATCTCAAGCTACTGTCCCAGCTTGCTCAGATATTCAGCGACGCTGGCAAACGGCGTGCGCTCCGGGCTGAGAAAACCGCTGACGGCTTGTATCGACAGCTGCTTGCCTTTGCGCCCGATTCGGATCGGAGCGTCAGCCAAGACGGCGCAAAATGAAGCTCTACATCCTGTCTGGACGCAGCGGCTCAGGGAAAAGCACCGCCCTTCGTGCCCTTGAAGACGTGGGCTTTAACTGCATCGACAATTTCCCGGTCAGCCTCCTGCAATCGCTCGTCCACAACGCCGTGCGAGACCCACTAAAGCGCAGTGACAAAACCGCCGTTTGCATCGATGCGCGTAGTACCGCGCTGGAGCGTTTTCCCGAAATTCTTCTATCTCTCGACCGGATGGATCTCGATATTCAGCTCATCTATCTGGATGCACGCAGCCCAGAGCTCGTGAAGCGCTTCAGCGAAACCCGGCGTCGACATCCGCTCACAAACGACAGTACCGACCTGCGCCAGGCGCTCGATGCTGAGCAGGCCGTGTTGGAGAACATCTCCGATCTCGCCGACCTCAACATCGATACAACCACTATGCCCGCCAGCGCTCTAGTCGAGCTGATCAAATCACGCGTCGCCGAACGGATCGGTGATGAGCTGTCTCTACTGTTTCGCTCATTCGGTTTCAAATACGGAGTGCCGGTGGATGCCGACATGGTGTTCGACATTCGCTGTCTGCCAAATCCCTACTGGGAGGAGGAACTGCGGCCGTTCACCGGACTCGATGCGCCCGTAGAGCGATATCTGGCTGAGCAGAGCGACGTCAACGATATGTTCAATGACATCCGGCGCTATCTCGAGCGCTGGATTCCCAGCTTCGAGGCGAACAGCCGCGTCTACATCACCGTCGCCATTGGCTGCACCGGCGGCCAGCATCGCTCCGTTTACATGTCAGAACGCCTCGGCGCTCACTTTGAAGGCCAACGCGAGAACGTGCTCGTCCGTCATCGCGAATTGAATCGTCGATGACCGACGCAAGCCTGACTGTCGTCAACAAACTGGGCCTGCACGCCCGAGCGGCGAGCAAGCTGGTCAGCACCAGCAAAGGCTTTGGCGCCAAACTGACCTTGACCTTCAACGATCGGGCCGTTGATGCGAAGAGCATCATGGGCGTCATGACGCTGGGCGCCCCATACGGATCGACCATCGATCTCCGCGCTGACGGGGCCGACGCCGACGCAGCCATCGCCGCACTCAGCACGCTGTTTGCCGAACGCTTCGGCGAAGACGAGTAAGCGCGACTCGCAACCGATTAGTAACGTGCGTCCAGCATCTTTCCGAACCGAACAGCTCACAATGCCGAGGTGCAAGAACAAATCCGACACTTGCACCGTGTAGACTTTGCCGCATGGAAGCCGACGCCCAGATAAGCGAGATCATTCGCAGCTTTGCGATCGACAGCAGCGATGAAACGCGCCTGCTGCTCAGATCGCTTCGGCCCCAGGAAATCGCCAACCTACTCGCTTCGGTACGCACCGCTGAACGCCAGGTGGTGTGGGGCCTGTTGGGTGATGAAGTTCGAAACCAGACTCTCCAGCATCTGGGCGAGGATATCCGGGTAGATTTTCTCGTTGGCATGGGTGCAGCCGAGCTTGCCGCGGTCGCCGAAGAGCTGGACACCGATGACTTCGCCGACATCCTTCAGGAGCTACCGCAAACCCTGACGGATCAGGTTCTGGGCTCCATGGATGCCGCAGATCGTGCCCGCGTCGAAGAGGTTCTTGCCTACCCGGACGATACCGCTGGCGGCCTGATGAATACCGACACCATCACGGTGCGGCCCAGGCACGCGATCGAGATCGTGCTGAGATATCTTCGCCTGCGCAAAGACATACCCGATGCCACCGATGCGCTCATTGTTGTCAATTCGAGGGACGAATTCGTCGGCTTACTGCAAGTCACCAAACTGCTGACTTCCGACCCCACGGTTACCGTGCGTGAAATCATGGATACCGAAATCGAGCCGATCCAGGTCACCGCACCAGACACAGAAGTCGCGAGAATATTCGCCGAACAGGATCTCGTCTCCGCCCCGGTTGTCGATACCAACGGCAAGCTGCTCGGACGAATCACCATCGACGACGTTGTCGACGTCATCATCGAGGACGCTGGCGAGGCGCTGCTCGCCCAAGCCGGTCTGGATGTCGACGAGGACACCTTTGCGCCGATCGGCCGCTCTGCGCGCAGTCGCGCTGTATGGCTTGGCATCAACCTGATGACAGCATTCCTGGCCTCCGCCGTCATCAGTGTTTTCGAAGACACGATTGCCAAGGTCGTCGCCCTCGCCATTCTGATGCCTATCGTCGCCAGCATGGGTGGCATCGCAGGCACCCAGACACTGACTATCGTTGTCCGTGGCATGGCGCTTGGCCACATCCGCAAAGGTAATCTCATCTGGCTGATGAACCGCGAGCTGGCTGTCTCTATTCTCAATGGCCTGCTATGGGCATCTCTCGTCGCGATTGCCGCAACCGTCGCCTTTCAGGACACCATGCTGGGCCTCATCATCGCGATCGCGATGATCGCTAACATGCTGGTTGCCGCGCTCGCCGGCAGCTTGCTCCCGAACATTCTTCAGAGGCTCGGAATCGACCCCGCCATCGCTGGTGGTGTGATTCTCACCACTATTACCGATGTGGCAGGGTTCTGTTTGTTCTTGGGCCTGGCGACGTGGGCGTACGCCTAGCCATCTCTAGTAGAATACTTAGGTGAATGAGCAGTCAGCGGAAAACCCAGAACATCGGCGCTGCTACTCTGAGGTATTCAGCTCAATCATTCGCCGCTTGTTTCGAAACCAGCTTTAGGTGCGATTCTGACCCTAGCCGCCCGCCACCGTCATCGCCTCAATCAGCATCGACGGCGCGCGAATTCCGCCGCGCAGATCCGGGTCATCGCCAATGGCCACCAGGTTCATCATCATGTCTTTCAGATTGGATGCGATGGTGATCTCCTCCACTGGGCCGGTGATCTCACCGTTCTCCACCCAGAAGCCGGCAGCGCCGCGGGAATAATCGCCGGTCACACCGTTAACGCCTTGGCCCATCAGCTCGGTCACGATCAAGCCGCGATTCATATCTTTGATCAGATCGTCTGCGGGCCGTGTATTGCCGGAAACGACGACATTGTGCGCGCCGTCGGCGTTGCCCGTCGTCGTCATGCCGAGGCGTCGCGCGCTGTAGCTGCCGAGCAGGTAACTCGCGACCTCGCCTTTGTTGATAAACGGCTTGGCGGTGGTCGCGACTCCGTCGCTGTCGAACCAGCCGCTGCCCATCGCTCCGGGCAGAAACGGTTGTTCTTCGATGCTGAGATGGCTCGCCGCCACCGCGCTGCCAAGTGAATCCAGAAGAAAGGAGGCTTTGCGGTACTGCGAGCCACCACTGATCGCGCCGAGCAGCGAGCTGATCAAACCCGATGCCATCTCCGGCACAAACAGCACCGGCGCGGTGGTCGTGCTTACGCCACCGGCGCCGAGGCGGCTGGCTGCCCGTCTCGCCGCTTTCGCGCCCACGTGCTCGGGGTCCTCGAGCAGATCATGCCGACGCGAGCCGGTGTACCAGTAGTCGCGCTGCATGCCGGTGTTGTCGCGTGCGATCGCCACACAGCTGAGGCCATGGCGGCCGCTGACAACACTGCCCAGAAAACCGTTAGAAGTGGCGTAAACCCGCAGCCCCTGGCCGGTGCTCACCTGGGCTCCGTCACACTGAAATATCTGCGGGCTTTCTGCCAGGGCCGCGGCTTCGCTACGTTTGGCCAGCTCGGTCGCTTCTTCAACGGAGACAGGCCAGGGGTGATCAAGGTCCAGGTCCACTGGCTCACGAGCCAATCGCTCCGGATCTGCAAGCCCCTGGCAGTCGTCAGGCTCCGTGTATCGAGCGATGTCGCAGGCGCGACGAACCGTTTCAGCGATGGACGCCTCACTGCCATCCGAAGTGCTCGCTCCACCCTTGCGGTTGCCTTTGTACACCGTGATGCCAAAGCCCTGGTCGTCATTGAACTCAACGGTTTCAAGTTCACCAGCGCGCACCGTGACGCTGAGTCCACTGCTGCGAGATAGTGAAACCTCAGCGGCATCCGCGCCTTCTTTGTTGGCGAGTTCCAATACTCTACTGGCCAGTTTTTCCAGCGCGCCTTGCTGGGCGCCGGCAGTTGCGGCTACGCCGGTTCTGCTCATGGATTACAATTCCCAAATGAGTGACGAAGAAGAAGCGTTCGACCTGCCGAGCAAGTCGGCTGGCAAACGCGAGGCGAAGGCCTTGCGTGACCTGGCCGTCGAGATTGCATCGATGGACGATGGTGACTACAAAGAGATCGAGCTGCCAGAGAACTTACGGGCCGCGATGGATGACTATCGCCGCTTTCGCTCGAATGGCGCGCGTCGCAGGCAGGCCCTGTACATGGGCAAGCTGATGCGGGAGCTGGACGTCGACGACATGGTGGACGCTGTAGCTCGCGTGAAGCACAGCGATGGCGCGAGCGTCTACCGACATCACGCGGCGGAACGTTGGCGCGATGCGCTGCTTGCCGGTGACTCAAGCGCTCTGACTGAGTTTCTGGACGAGGCTCCCGGCACAGACCGACAAGCGCTGCGTCGCGCGATCGCAACCGTTGCGAAGGCCAAGGACGAGGCGACTCGCCGGGCTCGCTATCGAAAGCTCTACCAACTGATCTATCAGTCATTGCCCGCAGACCCAGCATCCGACGACTCAGGCGGCGGTGCCACCGACGGTGACCTCGTCGATCTTTAGCGTTGGCTGCCCTACCCCCACCGGTACGCTCTGACCATCTTTACCGCATACGCCGACACCGGTGTCGAGTGCAAGGTCGTTACCAACCATAGAGATTCGATTCATGACCTCAGGACCGTTGCCGATGAGGGTTGCCCCGCGTATCGGCGCCGTAATCTTACCGCCTTCGATCAGGTAGGCCTCGGTCGTTGAGAACACGAACCGGCCGGACGTGATATCAACCTGGCCGCCTCCAAAATTGACGGCGTAAATTCCCTTGTCCACTGAGCGAATGATCTCTTCTGGATCACTGTCGCCAGCGCGCATGAACGTGTTCGTCATCCGCGGCATAGGCAGGTGTGCATAGGACTGTCGCCGGCCATTGCCGGTGGGCGCGACGCCCATGAGCGATGCGTTGTGCTTGTCCTGCAGGTACCCCTTGAGGATGCCGTTCTCGATCAGCACGGTCTCCTGCGTGGGCGTGCCTTCGTCATCGATGCTCAGGCTACCCCGACGTTCTGCCAACGTACCGTCGTCAACCACGGTACAAAGCGGCGATGCGACCTGCTCACCGATACGACCAGAAAAATTGGAGCTGCCTTTGCGATTGAAATCGCCTTCGAGCCCGTGGCCAACCGCTTCATGCAGCAACACGCCCGGCCAGCCATTGCCAAGCACCACTGGCATGGGGCCGGCTGGCGCCGCGATCGCATCGAGATTGACCAACGCGAGACGAACCGCCTCGCGGGCGAAACCATCTACCGTATCGCCCTCAAGCAGCCTGGTGAGCTCAAAGCGACCACCACCGCCAGCAAAGCCGCGCTCGCGCCGGCCCTTGTCCTCCGCAAGCACAGTGACGTCCAGGCGAACCAGCGGCCGCACATCGCCTGCCATGGTGCCGTCGGCTGCGACAACCAGGCAGGTATCTTGAGCCGCGACCAGACGTATGTTGACCTCCTTCACCCGAGGGTCTACCGCGCGAGCCACCGAGTCGAGACGACGCAGCAGAGCGATCTTGTCGTCCTGCGGCAGGGAGGCGATTGGATCGATTGACCGGTAACGAGCCACCGGGCCACCCACGGGGGCCAGCGCAACCGACCCGCTCGACCCTGCCCGCGCGATGCTACGCGCCGCATCCGTTGCATTGCCCAACGCCGGCAAAGCAATCTCATCAGCATAGGCAAAACCGGTTTTCTCACCAGCAACTGCGCGAATCCCTACGCCACGATCGACGCTGAATACGCCATCTTTGACGATGCCGTCTTCCAGTGAGAACGATTCGAAGCGCTGGTTTTCAAAATACAGCTCACCAATATCCAGGTCCTTTGAGTGCAGTCGAGATAGCATCTTCTCAACGTCACTCTGCTGCATGCCGGCGGCATCCCAGAGCACTGTGCGTGCAGCCTGCAGTGAATCAGTCACGAATTGTTTCCCTCTCACGCTCATCGTCTGAACGCTTTGTTTGAATTTGCGCGGCCTGTTCTCTATCCGCGGCCTCTGCTGCCACGACGCCCTCTGCCTCTAAAGGCGGGTTGTCAGTCGGCAGCTCATCGTACTCATCCGGCGACAGGCTTTCGCGAGGCCCCTGCACATAAGCGTCTCGGGCTGCAGCTTGAACGGAACTCACCGGCCCACTGGCCGGTGTGTCGGAATCATACAGGCTCAGCTCTTGGTCCATCGCCTCTGCTACTGGCGCATCGGCGTCCATTTCATCGCTCATGCTGCGATCAAACAGGCTGACAAACTCAACTTCAGGGTCATCAATGTTGCCACCCAGGCGGTATTTTGCCGACGACGCTTGCTCAAGCGGCCGTTTGAAAATCTGCTGGCCCAGCAGCACGCCAGCGGCGGCAAGCGGGTTCGCCGCCGCAAGATACAAGGAATACCAGGGCAGGCTGCTGGAAACGGGAAGCGTCACGATCATCTCTGCATCCATATCCCCTGAGCCGAGGTCGACACCACCAGCAACCCGAAACCGGCTACCGGTTCCCTTTACAACCAGCTCGTCGTCGAAGCGCATAACACCGCTGTTGAGTTGAGCGGGCATCATCAGAGAATCAAAGCGAACGCCCTTGCCGAAGACATCTCGAAAGTCGAGCGCCATGCGTTTCGCCACGTTGCCAAAGTTCAGCAGGCTGAAGATCCGCATCGCGCCCTGGCCGTTCTCCAAGGCAACGAACCGACCATTAGTTACCCGCAAATCGAGTTGGCCTGAGAGGTGAGCAAGGTCGAAGGCCAGTGGAGATCCGGGCCAGGACAACTCCGCGGCAATGGCCATGGATTCGCTTTCGATACTGGGCGCATAGTCGAAACGGGGAAGGACGTCGACGAGATCGTTTGCTTCCACAGTGCCTTCAAACACGGTGTGCCGCTCGTCTCGTTGCCAGTACACGTCTTCGCCGGTGATCGTCAAACCGTTGTAGTTCGCGGTCATGGGGCCAAAGCTGACGCGATCATCGAGGCTACGAAGCGACAATTGCCAACTACCGTAGTCCACACCGTCGACAAGCATCGATGCGATCGTGACGTCCGCATCCGGCAACTCGGATAAATCTTCCGCTGACAGTGGGTCCGCCGCCGGTTCTTCCTGCTCTGGGAAGATGAGCTCCATGCGATCGATCGCAAGCACCAACGGACCCTCGTCCGGAACATCAACTTCTGCAGCGAGCGTCTCGCCTGCGAGCTGGAAACGGCGGCCGGAGCCATCAAGCGTGGCACTGTCGATCACCACATCTGAAAACTGTAACTCGCCAACGCTGAGCGTTTGGGCATGAAACCGATCCAGCTGCCAATTGATGGCAGCAACGCCATCAGTAACGCCAGCTTCAGCCGCCGGCTCGCCTTCGAGCAACCAGGGATCGTTCTGCGTCGCCGCAAACTCAGACCATTGCGCAACGTCCAGCACCGGCGCGCGGCCAGTGACTGTCACCTGGTCATCCTGACTGACGCCTGCTCTAGCATTAACGCCAAGCGCACCTTCCCACTCGCCGTCCCGATTGCGTGCAAGCCAGCCATTGAGCAACGCCTCTCCGTGCTGCACGCTGACGTATTCGCCATTGGCTTTGAAATCGACTTCCACTCGAGTGCTTCTCGGCTGCAAAGTTGTTTTGGCCAACGGCGGCGGAGCGGTAATCTCCAGGCCCTCAAGGTTACTGGTGAGGCTCAGTCGCATCGGCACCCCAGGTTGCTCGACGGGAATCCGAAGATCACCTGAGAAGCCCGCCCGACCGGTCGCCAGCCGCATTGGACGAACAGCCAACACCTCGTAAGCATCTGCTGGAGAGAAGACGCCTGACACTCTCAAGTGGATGTTGTTGCCCCGGGTATCGAGGACAAGCGATGCCGGAGCATCGAAAAGTGATCCCTGCAACCCATCACTGGAGAGTTGATACGGGTGCACGTATCGGGCGAAGCCCTGAAGGTCTGCAAACTCGAGACGGTAATCCTCCAGCCGGAGCGTGGCGCCAAGTGCGCGCAGCTGAATATCGGCTTCCAGATCGATGGGCTCAGCTTGCCGGGTGCCGGCCCCGCCATCTGCATCCTTCATGCCTCCTGTGCGATCCGACACATCGTCAGGCGCATAAGGTACGGTGAGGGATGCGCTGATGGCGACATCGCCGGCACCTGACCAGGCATCGTCGACTATAGGCAACCACTCGGCTATCGGCGTCTCACGCACGAAACGCAGCAACTGCGGAGTCTTGATGCTGGTGTCACTTTCAATCTGAATAACCTGTTCGCCGCGAGGCAAAAACACCTGCGCACGACCGATCGGCCCATAGTCAGATGGCACGTTCACGGCGCTGACCCGCGTACCCCACCCGGTCAGCTCCAGCCGTGCATCGGTAGCCACAATCTCCGGCCAGTCCTCGTGGTAAGCGACGCTCGCCCCCCGCACGTCGGCAAGCACTTCTAACCTGCGATCGACATCCGGGTTTACCGGCTTGGCTAGCGTTTGCAAAGCGATGTTGACCCGTTGTGCGTCTCCGGCACGAATGTTGTCAGTAATCCAACTCTGAATATTCTGCTGCAGTTTGTAGGGAATGAAGTCCAGCGTATCCGCATAAGGCACCGCGCCCGTTTGCAGGCTCAGATACAAACTCTCCTCGCTCTTCTGCGATGGTCGAGCTAGCGAAAACGTCCCCGATACCGGTGAAAAACTCGGCGTAGCGCCGAGATCCACGCCTTTAAGCCCCATGTAGCCCGGCTCAAAGTAGAACCAGAGCGCACCCGAGAGTGATGACAGCGGCCACTGCTGACGGAACACGTCTGGAAAGGCCAGCTCAACTGGCGTGTCCGTGACTTGTGCACGCACGCTGCGGGCATTTCCCAGGAAGCTGCCGCCACCAGCGCGCAAGGTCGGAACGCCGTGATAGCCATCGATATCGACATCGCTGACAACAAATTGAAATGCCGGCCCACTGCCGAGCTGCCAGGCGAACTGACCGCCATCGAAGCTGCCATCAATCGCGAGCTCAGTTAGCCAGCGGGACAACAACTCATTGCCTGCGAGGTTTGCGGCCAGGCCGCTCACAACCGGTGACAGATCAGCCTGGCCTAATTCGCCGATGAGCAGGCCATCCTCGGGTCGAGCAATCGCCTGATAGCTGGGCAGGACAACACCGATCAGCTGTGGGTCAGACACCTCGAGTCGAATCGTCTCTTCGTCGATCCCATGAGCCAAGACAGTGATGTCAGTCGCGCCCGTCGTTTCGCCACCGAACTCAAATGGCGGCAGTGCCAGACGCAGCTGGCCACCGGATAGCAGTTCACCACGATCATCGAGCGTGGTGCGCCAGAACCCCTTGAGTTGCGCGAACGCGAAACCGGCAAGCTGGTAACGGGCCACAAGCGCATCATCAAATGCGAAGCCATCGCTATCGATGCGCGCGGCAACGGCTCGTGGCCGCCACAACAACACACCCGCTCGTTCGTGCTGGCGCAGGGCAATCTCACCGCCCTGCGCATCAACTGCTGTGACCGCCAGCTTGTGGCTGAACCACTCGCCACTCGAGCCCAGCTCAAGCGCGATACTCGACAGTAAGCCGGTGCCATCAACGAACGACACCACGCCATCCAGTTGTATTCGATCGCTATGGCGAAGGGTCGTCCGCCAGGCTGTTGATGAATCGCCATCGCGACTGAGCCCTGGAATCGAGAAGTCACCATTTGAATCCCGGAACACACTGACACTGGCGCTGGGGCTGGCCAGGCGTCTGAACGTGAGTGCGCCACGGAACAAACTTTCCAGAAAATCGATCTCAACGTAAAGATCTCGGACATGGCCACCGGGAATGCGGAGCTCTGCGATCTCGAGGACCGGATTAAGACGATGCCAGCGCCCTTTGAGGCCCGCTGGAACGATGCCAAAGCGATCGAGCTCGCTGATCAAGCGCGGCTCTAACCGATCGATGTTTGCCATCGCGATCCGGCCAGCCAGTTGCACGAGAGCCAGCAGCACCAGCAACACCGCAAACAGCGCGATCAGAAAGCGAAACAAGCGCGCGGCCATTGCCTAGCACCACCTGCGCGCAGCGAGACCAGTGGCGTAGTCGCCACAACAGATGCAAAGCAATGGATTCGAAGTTTGCGTCATGCGTGCCAGACTGCCTTGCGCCGCTGTACTAACGCTGAACACCTTGCACCAGCACCACGTCGTACTGCTCCGGTGTGTATACAGATTCAACCTGCATGCGAATATTGCGATCTATCCGATCAGCCAGGGACGAAAGCGAACCCGCATCTTCGTCGAGCAATCGATCAATGACGCTCTGATCCGCGCGCACGAGATAGTCAGCCGCTTTGGAATTGTCGCCCCGGCGTCGACGCGAGTCGGCTTCGATAGCGCGGAAGATGTCATAGCAGGTGCTTTCTGCGGTCTTCACCACGCCGCGCCCATCGCACGTGCCGCAGGGCTGGCACATTTGCTGGACCAGCGATTTGCGCGTTCGCTTGCGGCTCATTTCAACGAGCCCAAGTGCCGATGGGCCTTCGAAGCGCAGCCGCGCGGTGTCACTTTCGCACGCTTTCTCCAACGCGCGCATGACCTGGCGCTGGTGCTCTGCATCTTCCATATCGATGAAGTCGACAACAATGATGCCACCGAGGTTGCGTAGGCGCAGTTGCCGCGGAATCGCGGCGGCGGCTTCCAGGTTCGTGCGATACACCGTTTCTTCAAGGTTGTAACCGCCCAGGTAGCCACCCGTGTTCACATCGATTGTGGTCATCGCTTCCGTCTGTTCGATGACAAGATAACCACCGCACTTGAGCTCCACTCGCGCGCCCAGCGCCCGGCTCAAATCGTCCTCCACCGAATACCGCTCAAACAGGGCAGCCTCATCGGTGTAGTGCTCTAACAGCTCTGATGCCTCCGGCAGAAACTGATCGATAAAACGTTCAACGCGCTCGAACGTCTCGTGGTGATCGATGACGATGCGCTCGAGCTCGCTTGATGCGAAGTCGCGAATCACTCGAATATGAATCGGCAGCTCTTCATAAATGACATCACCAACCTTGCGACCGCGCTGACGCTCATCAATCACCCGCCACGTTCGAACCAGGTAGCGAAGGTCTGACAGCAAGGCTTCTTCGCTTGCGCCCTCAGCTGCGGTGCGAGCGATGAATCCCATCTTGATATCAGCTTCAACGCGGCCCGCCTCTATCGAGGCGCGCAATCGCTCACGCTCATCGGGATCTTCAACTCGAATGGATACGCCAATGTGATCCGTGCCGGGCATGAGAACGAGAAAACGCGACGCAATCGCGATCTGTGTAGTGAGTCGCGCGCCTTTGCTTGAGATGGGATCCTTCGCTACTTGAACAAGCAGCTCCTGGCCGTCATGCAGCAAATCACGGATATCCGGTGGTGCGCTTCCTGGCTCGCTGTGGCGATCTGTCATGTCTCGAACATGCAAAAAGCCGGGCCTCGCCAGGCCAACCTCGACAAAGGCTGCCTGCATACCGGGAACAATGCGAACAACTTTACCGCGGTAAACATTGCCAGTGACGCTGTCGCCGCTGGCTCTGTCGAGGTGAACTTCGTGCAGTGCGCCTTGCTCAAGCAAGGCAACCCGAGTCTCAAAATCATTCACATTGATGAGCAGTTCAGACATAGGTGCGCGGAGCCAAATGAAGCTGAACAATAGCATGCACGACCCGGTCGTAGACTTCGATTGCCCGGCATTCGCCTGCCTGTTTAGCCGAGCTTTAGCCCGCAGACATCGTCGCGGCTAATCAGGCGCGTAAACCCGCAAGCCTCAACGCCCAGGTATCCAGACCCGCCCGCTGCAACAACAGCTCTGTTTCGGCGAGCGGCAGGCCGACAACCGCCGTATAGCTGCCATCAACTCGCTCAACAAACGTGCCAGCGATACCCTGCACGCCGTAAGCACCGGCCTTATCGAAACTCTCGCCGGTGGCTAGATAGGCATCAATCTCCCTATCGGACAGACGCCGTAGTGTGACGATCGCTCGAACAAGCGCTTCAAACCCACCGCGCTCAGAACGAGCAGCCACCGCGGACAGCACAACGTGACTGGTGCCCGACAGCCGCAACAGCATCTCCCGGGCCCGCGCATGGTCAGCAGGTTTCCCCAATATTTGGCCGTCGGCCACAACCGTTGTGTCCGCAGCCAGCACGACTTCATCAGGCTGCCTGGGACAGGCATCGGCTTTCTTGCTGGCCACGCGAAGTACGTAGTCTTCCGGTGTCTCGCCCGGAAGCACAGACTCATCGACATCCTGCGGTTTGACCGCGTGGGCGAGACCCACCTGATCCAATAGCTCCCGGCGCCTGGGAGAAGCCGATGCGAGCACAAGTTTCATCGAGTGAAGCGCCGCCTGGTGGCGCCTGTTCGACAGACAGCCGCTTGCACTAGCGCACGCCCACTTGCCGCTGCAATCTGTCCAGGAGCATGCTGATTGCTGGCCAGATCAGCGCGCTGCTCAGCGCAACCAGCAGCGCAGCAACCGGGAAATCCCGGCCATCCACGATCACAAGCATCGTGCCGCGCAGAACTTCGCCCACGAGCAACAAGACGAACAGCACACTACCCTGCTGCAGGATAGTCCACATGCGCAGCCGCTCATGAAAACGCCAGGTGACATAGGTCAACAGTGCGAGGATAAAGCCATTCAAGCCGAGGGGATTGTCGAGGAGCACGTCGAGACCAAACCCGATCAGCCACGCGACGATGAGGCCTACCCGATGCGGCACTGCCAGTACCCAGAAAAACAAGACAATCGCCACCCACGAGGGCCGCAGCCAGGCGAGAAACTCCGGTGCTGCAGCCGGCAGCTGGAAAACGGTCAGGACAAACGCAACGATAAACGAAACAACAATGAACCAGCCGCCATCAAACGGATTCACGGTTGACTCCCGGCGTCACTCTGCTCGCTCGCTTGTCCATCACCACTGTCGGTAGCCTGTGCGTCGATTGCATCGTCCGCCTTAGCGGCCTCGTCGTCGAGCGGACCAGCGACAAGGTTTACCTGGGGAGGCAGCTCGCGCACCAATAGCACGTAGCGCGTTCTATCCAGCGCCGCAGCGGGCTGCAGAACAACCTGGGCAAATGCCGCCCCGGGCTCGATAACCACCGAACGTACGCTGCCAACCGGATAACCTCTCGGAAAGCGCCCTCCCAACGCGGAGGTCACCAGAAGATCGTTTTCACGAATGTCCGTGGACACCGGCACGCTCTCGAGCGTGAGTTCATCAAACACTCCGGTGCCACTGGCGATACTGCGCACGCCATTGCGATTCACTTCCACCGGCACTGCGTGCGCAACGTCCGAGACGAGCAATACTCGAGAGGTTGTGTTTTCAACCGCGATAACCTGACCGAACAAACCAGTCGCGTCGATCACCGCCTGGCCCACAAAAACCCCTGCATCGGCGCCTTTATCCAGAACTACCTGATGAATTCTCGGGTCTGGTACAACGCCCACAATCTCGGAGATGAGCACTTCCGTTGCGAGCCTTTCCTGGCTTCCCAGTAGCGCCCGCAAGCGTTCGTTCTCAGACGACAGCGACCGCACCTGCTGAGAAACCTGGGCCAGTACCGCAAGCCGCTGCTCTAGCTCATCGTTGGTCTTCTGGAGCGAATCCCGAGATGCGAAAACCCGCCCTATCTGATCACTGAGTTGGTAGGGCGTCTCGGCAATGAAATAAGCAGGCGACATCAAGGTGCCGATGTTTTGGCGCACCGGTACAAGGAGGTTGGTCAGGGCATCGACACTCGCCAGGATCAGGCTGACAAGACCAAGGGCGAACAGCAGATAGCCAGCGCCAGATTCACGAAAGAATATGGCCTTCACGGATCAGGCTTATTCGGTGGACAACAGATCCGCGTTACCGGCGGCGTCCATCATTTCCAGCGCCTTGCCGCCACCTCTGGCAACGCAAGTCAGCGGGTCTTCGGCTATCACCACCGGCAAGCCAGTCTCCTCTGCCAGCAGCACGTCAAGATCCCGCAGTAGAGCTCCACCACCGGTAAGCACCATGCCGGTTTCGGCGATGTCCGATGCAAGTTCCGGTGGGGTTTGCTCGAGCGCCGATTTCACCGCGGAGACGATCATCGACAGGGGTTCCTGCAGCGCCTCTAGAATCTCATTGCTGTTCAGCACGAAGCTCCGAGGCACACCCTCGGCCAGATTTCGGCCACGAACGTCAATTTCTCGGATGTCTTTCTGCGGGTAAGCAGCGCCGATCTCCTGTTTGATTCGCTCGGCAGTCGCCTCACCAATCAGACTGCCCTGGGTTCGCCGAACGTACGCCACAATGGCTTCGTCAAAGCGGTCACCGCCCACTCGAACGCTCTCCGAGTAGACAACGCCGTTGAGCGAGATGATGGCAATCTCGGTTGTACCGCCGCCGATATCGAGGACCATCGTGCCAAATGCTTCCTGTACAGGAAGGCCCGCGCCGATGGCTGCCGCCATGGGCTCTTCTATCAAGCGCACATCGCGGGCACCCGCGGACAAAGCGCTTTCGCGAATGGCTCGGCGTTCTACTTCAGTCGATTTACACGGTACGCAGACCAGCACTCGTGGGCTGGGGCGCAGAAAAGTTACGGAGTTCTCATGCACTTTTGCGATGAAGTACTTGAGCATTTTCTCGGTGACGAGAAAGTCGGCGATCACGCCGTCTTTCAAAGGCCGGATCGCGGTGATGTTGCCCGGTGTTCGGCCAAGCATTCGCTTGGCTTCAAGACCCACAGCCGCGACACTCTTCTGGTTGCCCTGATTGCGAATGGCCACAACCGAAGGCTCGTTCAGCACAATGCCCTGGTCGCGTACGTAGATCAGCGTGTTAGCCGTACCCAGATCGATGGACAGATCCCGGGAGAATAGCCCGCGTATTTTTTTGAACATTGAACGGCCAGGTATTCCAGTGGCGTAGTGGGCAAGTGGCGCGCGGCATTGCGGCAGCGCGGTCACGGCGGACGGCTGACCGACTCAGGGTCGATCGTCTATCTCAATCAGTGAACCAGATTCCGGCGCATCGCGCCGTGACAGCAGCAGACCGCCGATTGTGACAGGCCCCTGATTGCGGCGAACTCTAGCAACCGAAAGCACTTCGCTCAACCGGCGAGTACGGGAAAATCAGGGACTTACGTGACTGATACAGCGATGGCGCCGCTATTTTCCACCTTTCGCGCTGGCCTTCACCGTGGTGGTTCGGGATTTCGCCACTAAAGCCTCTCGAATGAGCTCAACCTGATCCGCCGCCACCGGCTGAAAAACGCCAAAAACGCAGGTCGCATGAGCGATTGGTGGACCACCAAAATCCACCCGATCCATCGCTCGGAAGAGGTCACTCTGGCAAATTCTGCCAACGCGGCTTTCAGTGACTAAGATCGAGTCTCGACGCATGCCGCGACACCGCCTGGGTAGTTCGTTAACCCAGGCGCGCCCGCGCGAGCCACGGACGAGCAGGTATTGATCGGAGACAATCTCAATGTTTCGGTATTCGTGGTTCGACAGACACCGCTCGACCCCGCCGGAATAAGCATCGTCCGGCAGAACCTCACTCAATACCGTTGCCAGGTCTTCGACCGCAGCGTCATCTGACTGATCAATCGCAGGGGTTTCGTCAGACTCATCAGCCGCATCGGCGACTGCATCGCTACTGGCCCAACTGGCCGCCGGGGTAAGGAGCAAACCGAGCAAAAACAGTTTGAGCCACGTCCCACCAGTGCTGCTATGCGCCGGGACGTGTGCCGGGGAGAATGTTCGTTGACCGCGTTTCATAATGTTCCGCCCCACTCTTTGCCCACTGTCTTTGCCCACTCACTGCCGGCTCTTTTCTAACGCCCTCGACCGTACCACGCTAGTCGAGCCAGCTCTTAACAAGCATAGCCCCGCGCTGTGCACCTGGTCACCTGCCGTGCTGGACAATCGTGGTGGCCGCCAAGTCTATCTGCTCGCCCGATCCGCACAGCGCAATGCGGCACCGGCGATTCTCGGAGTGCGCGAATCACCAGTGGGGGAGCCAGCCCCCCAATTCACAACCAGCGCTGCCGACAGCTCGCGTGACGGATCGCAGAACGCACCACTACCACCATAGCCGTAGTGGCCAAACCCCTGAGGCGCACGCACGCCCACTGCAAAGACCCGGTGGTACCCCATGCGCCAGCGCATCGGCAAAAACAGCACGTTGTCGCGTGTCCGATTTCGAACAACCCCGATCTCTCTCACAGTCGCCTCCGAGAGCAGGCGCACGCCATCCACCTCACCATGGCCCGCCAACATCGCGTAAAGCCGGGCGAGCGATCGCGCGGTGAACTGCCCATTAGCTGCGGGAATGCAGGCTAACGCCACCTCTTCCGCATTAAAGTCAAAGGCTTCGCTGAAGGGCAGTAGCGCACTCCGAAATTCCGAGAGCTGAACACCCACCCGTTCGAGGCCAGCTTCCAGGATATCGCTCATCCGTTCCCGCCATGGGGCTTTGGCTGCCGGCGGGCCAACGCGTCCCTCGGCCAGGAGTGCTCGTCGGCCCAGCTCCTGCCGAGGCATGCCAATGTACAAACCATCCAGAGCCAGTGGACCAGCCAGCTCCGTCGCTAAAAAATCTGCCAGCGTCTGACCACTGATCGCTTCGATCAGGCCACCAATCAGCCAGCCGTAGGTAATGGCGTGATAGCCGTGTTCCTGGCCCGGCGCATGAGCGGGCTCGGCGTCGGCCAGAACTGACAACATATGCTCCCAGTCGAGCATCTCCGACGGCCGGCGAATCATGTCCGTGATCCGGTACAGGCCTGCCTCGTGACAAAGCGCTTGGCGAATTGTGATCGCGTCTTTGCCGCGCGCCGCGAACTCTGGCCAATGTTTGGCAATCGGATCGTCGTAGTGAGCCAGGCCGCGATCGATGAGCACATGCAGCGCCGTGGAAACGACGCCCTTGGTCGTCGAGAAACAGGCAGCGGTGGTGTCTTGCTGCCATCGGCTGCCACTGGCGTCGGTTGTGCCACCCCACAGATCGACCACTTTGCGGCCACGGTGGTAGACACAGACCGACGCGCCGGCATGCCCTTTGGCCGGAAGCAGACGACGAAAAGCGGTCGCAACTTCGGCAAAATTGGGGTCTGTCGTGCCTTCAATCATCGTCAATCACTCCGCACCAGCATCAGCGTGGCTATCAATACAAGTTTGCGACCTCCCGCTTGGCTGCAAAGATTAACAGCACCCCGCCACAGTTTTGCTGCAATGGATAACTTCGAATCGCGCAGACAGGCTACACTGCTCATCCACTGACTTGAAAACTGACATGCGAACTTTCACCTGCTCCTGTGGCGGCCCGGTCTACTTCGAAAACGATCAGTGTTTCCAGTGCGGCCGCAAGTTAGCATTCGATCCCAATCACCTGCGCATGCTCGCGTTCAACGACGCTGACATTGATCCGGATACTGGCATCTGGTGGGGCGGCGACCGCAGTGAACGCAAGGGTTACCGACCGTGCCGGAACGGCACCGACTACAACACATGCAACTGGCTGGTCGAAGCAACTGATGACGCTCTCGACTTGTGTTTGTCGTGCTCGCTGAACGAAGTGATCCCGGATCTCGGCGTACCTCGTCGAATCAACCTCTGGTACGACGTGGAAAAAGCCAAGCGTCGAATGATCTTCACTCTGCTGGCGCTGGACTTACCCATCATCGGCAAACGCCACGATCCCGGCGGGCTCGCGTTCAAAATCGTTGCAGACGGTCGTCTTGACGGAAACCAGATCGGTACTGATGAGCAAGTCTATACGGGCCATTTCAATGGGCTGATCACGCTCAACCTGATGGAAGCTGATCCTGAAATGCGCGTGCAGATGCGCGAAAGCATGAATGAGAGCTACCGTACGCTGCTTGGCCATTTCCGGCACGAATCCGGCCACTACTACTGGGACATGCTGGTATCAGGGAAACCTGTGCTTGAAGATTTTCGCACGCTGTTTGGCGATGAGCGTGCGGACTATCGCGCGTCGCTGGATGCGCACTATGCGAATGGCCCACCGGCCGATTGGGGCGCGCGCCACATTAGTGCCTATGCCGCGTGTCACCCGCTGGAGGACTTCGCCGAGACCTGGGCCCACTACATGCACATGGTCGATACGCTCGAAACGGCAAACGACTCCGGGACACAGCTGTCCGGGCGGGAGTTGGCCAACCCTCTGCAGGCACGCACACTACAGCTTCAATTCGCCATCCCCTATTCCGTAGACTTTGATCGCATACAAGCCGACTGGACCGCGCTCACCCATGCCTTGAACCGACTGAACCGAAGCATGGGTTTGGACGATGCTTATCCGTTCTCGGTAACGCCAATCGTGGCGGATAAGCTGCATTTCGTTCATCAGCTGGTGCACCCCCTGTAAGCTGTGAACGCAGCGCCATAAGACTTAGCAACTGAGCAACCCTCGACGGAGGCGACAGACTTGCCAATCAACTGGAAAAACTACGATTCAGGCAATGCGTGGGACGAATTGGTCACCGCCTCTGGACGCGCCCGCAATGGCGCCAGAGCAGTACTTGCACAGCTGGCAAAAGAAAGTGAATCCGAACTCATCGAACGACAGCGTAGCGCGGAGCTGGCTATCCGCTCCATGGGCATTACGTTCACCGTCTACGATGGCAGCGAAACGATAGACCGCGAATGGCCCTTCGACATCGTTCCCAGGATCATCCGGCGCAAGGAATGGGACGAGGTCACCAAAGGCCTTGTGCAACGCGTTAACGCGCTGAACCTGTTTATCAACGACGTCTACAACGATCAAAATTGCCTGCGTGACGAGATCGTACCCGCCGACTACGTGCTCAAATCAAAGGATTACCGAGCGCAATGCAAAGGCATTACTCCGCCACACAAAGTCTGGTCGCATATCTGCGGCAGCGATCTGGTACGCGATGGCGATGGCCGGTTTTTTGTTCTGGAGGACAACCTGCGAGTGCCATCGGGTGTGTCCTACATGCTCGAGAACCGGGAGGTTCTCAAACGCACATTTCCTGAGCTCTTCCGCAACCAGGAGATTTTGCCGATCGACGACTACCCGGCTCAACTCGCGGCGATGCTGGCGAGCCTGTCCGAGCGCTCAAACCCCGAAATCGTCGTGCTGACTCCGGGCATTCACAACTCGGCGTATTTTGAACACTCCTACCTCGCGCAAGCGATGGGTGCGGAACTCGTCGAAGGGTCGGACCTCATCGTTGGCCATGATGATTGCGTTTACATGCGCACCATAGAAGGGCTTATCCGCGTCGATGTTATCTATCGACGCATTGACGATGCATTTCTCGACCCGGACGTTTTTGAGAAGGAATCCGTCCTTGGCGTACCCGGCCTCATTAAAGCCTGGCGAAAGGGCAATGTTGCCCTTGCCAACGCACCGGGCTGCGGCGTCGCTGATGACAAGGTCATCTATACCTACGTGCCAGACCTCATCCGCTACTACTTAAAGGAAGAGCCTCTGCTCAACAACGTGCCGTCCTACCGATGCGTCGTGAAAGAAGAACGTGACTACGTCCTGGAGAACATCGAAAGCCTGGTCGTGAAACCGGCAAACGAGTCGGGCGGCTACGGCATGCTGATCGGACCAAAGGCCAGCAAGAAAGAGTGTGACGCATTCCGACGTCACATTCGGGCCAACCCGAGAAACTACATGGCTCAGCCGATGCTGACGCTATCGACCGCACCTACACTGTTCGATGGCCACGCGGAACCTCGCCACCTCGATCTGCGGCCGTTCATTCTCTCGGGAGAATCTCGCTATGTCACAACAGGGGGGTTGACTCGCGTGGCAATGCGCAAAGGATCTATCGTCGTTAACTCCTCCCAAGGGGGCGGCAGCAAAGACACCTGGGTTATCAACCAATGAACCGTCAAACCCTCTCCAAGACCGCAGAGCGTGCTTACTGGCTGGGCCGATATCTGGAGCGTGCTGAGAATACTGCGCGCCTGCTCGCAAACGAGTCAGACCTCGCCTTCGAGCTTGGGCGCAGTGACGATGAAGGCTGGCATCGGCTGCTGACGATCACAGGTTCCGCCGACGCGTTTGCTGACAGCTACGATGTGCCTTCGCGACGGAACGTCATCAAGTACATGACCACTGATGCAACCAATCCCAGTAGCATCGTCGCAACGCTGCATGCAGCGCGTGAGAACGCTCGAACGATTCGCGAAGTGATGCCAGTGGTCACATTCGAGTACGTCAATGATCTATGGCGCGAATCGAAGTCTTCGCTCTCCGGCAACCTCAGCGCGCGTCGCCTGGCCAGCGCGCTGCGCGAGCAGCGCGAGCGCACCGAACAACTGGAAGGGTTCCTGTCGGCCAACATGCTGCACGATGCGCCATGGAATTTTCTGCGCATCGGTTGTTTTCTGGAACGAGCCGACATGACAAGCCGAATCATCGACAATGGCGTGGTCGGCGTTCGACAGCTCGATCTGGTGAGCCAGCAGGTTCGGCTGCGCGGAGCGCTAAAAGCCATGACTGCGCTGCAGAACTATTCTGCCGAAGTGGGACAACCCATCAGTCGAGCCGGTGTGCTCAAATTTCTGCTCGGATCAACCAGCCTGCCTCGATCGGTAACTCGCTGCGTAAACTCACTACGACGGTCCCTGGGTGATCTGCCGCGCCACGACAAAGCCATGAAAACCGTGAACTCATTGCGCCGCAAGCTAGCGCAAGAGGATGCGAGTGAGCTGGCGGGGCCCGAACTCTCCGCCTATATCGATGAGATTCAGCAGATGATCGGCATCACCCACAACGCTATCAGCGACACATACTTCCACTTCAAGCCGCGCCTGCGACGCGCGAGTAGGTCCCCAAAGAAAACAGCCAAGAAGGAAATCACATGATCGCTCTACACGGTTTCAGCCGCTCTAACTACTATCGACTCGCACGCGCCGTCTTGATAGAGAAAGGCATCGATTTCGACATCGTCAAGGCGGTGCCGAGCTCTGAGCCTGAGCTGCTGGCCCATTCCCCTATGGGCCGCGTGCCTTTTCTAACCGTTGGTGACGTGTCGATCTCAGAAACCTGGGCGATCATCGATTACGCCGAGCAAATCCAGCCAGAGCCCGCTCTTTTGCCAACGGAGCCACTGGAACGAGCCAAGACGATCGAACTCATTCGCCACCTTGAGCTGAACATCGAGCTTGTCGCACGGCGTTGCCTGGCTGCAGCATTTTTTGGCGGTAACGCCAGCGATGAGTTGGTTGAAAGTACGCGCGCGGATCTCAAGCGGGGCATGAAAGCCGTCTCGACGCTGCTGGCGCCAACGGGTCCATTTCTCAGAGGCAAGACTTTCAGTACGGCCGATCTGTACGCCCACTACACGTTCATTCTCGCGCCGGGTATCTGCGAGAAAGTGATGCAATTCGATCTGCTGGCCGACTACCCGATTCTCCGGGAACGCCTCGCGGCCATTGCTGAGCGACCCAGCATCGCCGCGGCAGAGGCTTAAAGCGCTATAGCCAACGCCTAACCCGTTGGTGATAGGCCGCAAAGTACGCACCAAATGTGGCTGCCATCTGTTTTTCCTCGGCTGGGATGAAAACCAGCCGGATGACAAAAAAGAACAAGGCGGCGACGCCGAGGCACAACGGTTCTGCAAGGAGCCAGGCTAGCCCCAACAGCGCCAGCAACATGCCCAGATACATTGGATTGCGGGAGAAGCGGAATACGCCGTCGGTCACCAGTGTCGAGGCCGGTTGCAACGGGACGATATTTGTTTTGGCACGGGCGAACTGTCTCGACCCGCTGACCGCAATGACAACACCGAGTGTGATGACGGCCAGACCGGGAAGTTGCCACGCATTGAAGCCAGGCTGCCAACGCCACAGCGCAATCGCCAGCATCGCTGCGATGCTGGCGACAAAGTAATGTGGTGGCAGAAGCGTTGGCGTCTCTCTAAGCACGAATCGTTCTCCTGAAGTTTATAGTTAGCACGCTCTGCCACGGATTTGGCCGAGCGGATGGCTATCGTCCGTGACGGCGATGCATCCGGCGGTGTTTGGTCATTTCGTTCAGCGTCATGCGCTGCTCTTCATCTAACGAGGCATAGAACGCATCCACCTCGTCCCGCATCGACGCGACGCCAGAGCTGACGATGGTCAGAGCTGAATCCATCGCGGCAAAGCGCTCCGGCAGGGTTGCAGGCTGAGATTCGCAAACTGGCCGCAACTGGTTACCCAGCTCATTCAGTGTGCTTGCGATCGGCGCGAGTGCCGCTCTTTGGTCATCACGCAGATCCAGCATCCTGCCGGCGAGCAAATTGAGGTGTTCACCATGATCCTGGAGCAGCGCGCAATGAGCTCGATGATCAACCGATTCATCGCCACTCATCGCGTAGGCCAGCGCAGCCTTGGGCGCGAGAACATAGCCGGCAAGCGCCAGGCTGGCGATGACCGTGACCACCGTTACCATTGTCGCAACGGCCGTTTTTGCAAGGGACATAACATTTCTCCATCGTTTTCGGGGAGGTAAAGCTTGCTCCAACCCCAGCGCGCGATGGTTTCCAGCACGCAACGATTTGTCACGAAACGTAAACGGCGAGCGCGTAACCCCAGCAACGTTTCGTTACAAAGGCACTCGCGCCAATCGGTTTACACTCAATCCCGGCAAACGATGCCAGTGGCAGACTGAGCGAGAGCATTGACTGAGCAACCCCACATACTTCTGGTCGATGACGACTCGGATATCCGAGAACTGGCTTGCGACTACCTGAAGGAGCATGGTCTGAGCACGACCGGCGCCGCGAATGCCGAGCAGATGTGGCATGCCATTCACGCACGAGAACCCGACCTTATCGTCCTGGATGTCATGATGCCGGGTCAGGATGGCATCAGCGTTTGCCGGGAGATGAACGGTGCCATACCCATCATTCTGCTAACCGCAATGGCAGAGGAAGCCGACCGAGTGCTTGGTCTCGAAACCGGTGCTGACGACTACGTAACCAAACCATTCAGCCCTCGAGAGCTACTCGCGAGAATCCGCTCCGTGTTGCGTCGCGAGCGCCGTTCAACGTTACCCGGCGCTGATCGTGTAAACGGACTACTCAGATTCGATAGCTGGGTGGTTGACCGGCTACGCCGACAGGTAACTGATCCTGCAGGCAGTACCGTCGTGCTGACCGGCGCAGAGTTCGACCTGTTGTGGGCCCTCGCCTCACAGCCAGGGGTTGTGCTCGATCGCGACACCCTGCTCGTCACAACGAGAGGCCGAGATGCGGCGCCATTCGATCGGGCTATCGATGTTCTGATTTCTCGCCTCCGCAACAAACTCGGTAACAGAGACCTGATCAAAACCGTACGCGGTGGCGGATATCAGTTCACCGCTGCAGTCGAGGCGGACTGACGATGACCTTTCAGAGAATCGCATTCGCGCTCGTCATAGCATTCGTCGTGCTGCACGTATCGCTATTCTGGTTGTTCGGCTACGAACGTATGCTGGATCGCACCACAGAATTCACCGTGTCGAGCATCGAACGGCTCCTGAGCGCGAGCGATGCACTTCGAGACAACCCCGAATTGTTGCCTCTGTTATCCAGTCGAAATTTCACGCTCAGCATCAGCGCGCAAGAGGAGAGTCCCGAATTTCTGCCGGATACCGTTTGGCATCATGCAGACGAAATCCGCAACCGACTCTCTGCCGCTCTCTCAGAGACAGGTGGCGTCACGCCCCCGAGCATCGCCTTTACAATGGAACGAGGCGAACCGATTTTACTGGCGCGCATTCCATGGCAGCGAAGCGCTGAGGAGCACGCACGATGGTTGAATCTGAAAGCACGCCCTGCGCAAACCAAAGCCACCCAGCGCCAGCGAGGCTTCGCGGTCAGCACCACGATCGTCATTACTATTTTACTCGCGGTGTTGTGGGCCACGCGGCGCATTACCCGGCACTTGCCTGCGTTTGCCGAAGCTGCGGAGCAAGTCGGGCGCGGTGACCCGGTTCGCCTGAACGAATCCCGCGGGCCAAAGGATCTAAGGCGTTTGGCGCGCGCATTCAACGCCATGTCCGAGCGGGTAGTTGGACACATTGCCGAGCGCAGCCAGATGTTGGCGGCTATGAGTCATGATTTGCGCACCATCATTACCCGGTTGACCTTGCGAGCCGAACACATCGAGACGCCGGTTCAGCGAACCGGGGCCCAGTCTGATCTGAAGCAGATGATGCGGATGCTTGATGAAGCCATAGAGTTTGCAAAGGATGACCATCATCAGGAAGCACTGGTGAAGCTTGACGCCGCGAGCGTTGCCCAGAGCGTGGTCGACGATGCTCGCGATTCGGGCGCCGAGGCGACATACATCGGGCCGGATCGCCTCACCATTGTCGGCCAACCCTACGGGCTTCGACGGGCGCTGGATAACCTGGTGGCCAACGCCATTCGCTACGGTGGCAGCGCTGAATTGAGCCTGACCACTACAGGCGATGATGCACACTTCCGTATTCTCGACCCAGGGCCAGGAATCCCGCCACCCGATTACCAGCGCATGCGCGAGCCGTTCATACGCGGCGAGCCCTCGCGCAACCGAGAGTCCGGTGGTTCTGGGCTAGGACTGGCCATCGTGACCAACGTTGCGCGCCGCCACGGTGGTCACCTGGTTTTTGACAATACCGCGAGCGGTTTCAGTGCAACGTTGATCGTGCCTATACAGGCCATTCAGCCCGAGGAGTCCATCTGAGACGCTGACCGCACCGGCTCACGGGAACGAGCAAGTACGACAAATACGACAAGCGAGGTAGCCAGCGCCGGGAACACCTCGTGCAGGTAGCTACTCATGCCGCTCAAGATCCAGCCACCCAATACGGCGACGCCAGTGGCCATCGATGTCAGTACAGAAACCGCATCTCCACGCTGCCAATGTAGGCCCAGAAGCACAGCGGGCAGAAAACACACGGCATAAAGGCTTCCCGAGAACGTGGTTATCTCGACAATTCCAGCTGGCGGATTCAGCGCAAGCCCCGCACCCACGACAGCAAAGCCAATAACCGCCCAGCGCGTGTGACTGACTAACTTCGAACTGCGCAGCACATCCGTAGACAGTACTGATGCAGCAACCAACAAGACGCTGTCGAGCGAGCTCATCGCAGCAGCGAGCATCGCGATGATCAGAAAATCCGCCGCCCAAACTGGAATTATCGACGGATCACTCACCAGCATGGGCACCACCAGATCTGTCTGCGGAACTGATTCAAGTAGCACTCGCGCAAACAGGCCGACCGGCAGCAGACAAAACATAACGATCGCGAGCCCAACAACTGCCACCCAGCGGCCCAAGCGAACGGCGCTTGCGTCCCGAAGTCCGTAAAAACGGGCTAACTGCCTGGGATCGACCAGCAGTTTCAACGAGCCTGACAAGGCTATGCCGACGAGCACGGCAAACGGAATACCCGCATTCAGCGTAAACAGGTGTGAGGTATCCGGCGCATCGGCGAGCTCGCCGAGAGCGCCGAAACCACCGGCAGCATCAACAACCAATACCAGCAGCAGCACCGAGCCCATCACCATCAACAAGCCCTGCAAGACATCGGTTCTGACCACCGATACAAAACCGCCAACCCAGGTGTAGGCAACGACAATCACCAGGGTCAAGCCAACAGCAGCTTCGTAGGGAATACCGGCGAAACGCTCGAAAAGGTGTCCGGCGCCCTTAAAAACGGCCAAGAGGTAAAGCAGCGATGACAGCACGACGATAACGCCGCTGACGCGCGCCAGCAGCTGGGATTCAAACCGGTTGGCCAACAACTGAGGTAACGTAAGCGCATCCCACGCGGCAGCGAAGCGACGCATTCTGGGAGCAACGATCGTCCAGGATACGAGGGTCAACAGCACCATCATCACGCCCATCAGTAACCAGGGAGCGCCGTAGTCGTAGGCTTTGCCAGCGTTGCCTACGTAGCTGTTAGTACTCGCGAATGTGGCGAAGAAGGACACGCCAATGACAAACCCGCCAAGTTTGCGGCCACCGACCAGGTAGCCAGCTGTGTTCGTACTCGCCCTGCTGCCTATCCATGCGTTTGCAAACAACATTGCGGTGTAGAGCAAAAACAGCAGCACCGCCAGCCAATGAACCTCCAGCCAGTCCAGCATCAGGCGCTACACAGAAGTTGATACTGATCCCGACACCTGTTTATCCTGCGAAACCTTCCGCAATCGCTGATGGCCATGCGCTACCTCGTACAGCTACTTATCCCGGCACTGATCCTAATCGCAGTGATCGCAATCGTCGCGCGGAAAAAGTCCTCATCGGATGCTGAGGGCGAAACCCGGGAACTGATGAGTTCGAGCACGTTTATCCTGATTCTCGTGATCGGCGCGACCGCGGCTGTTGCACTGCTGTATGGCGTGCAGAGCTGGGCCAGCCTTTGACGTCGGGATTCAGCCAAGGCGATACAGCCTATGAGCATTGAAGTCATTCCTACTGGCCGCGCGTGCGGGGCGGAGATCAAAGGCGTTAACCTTGCACAGCTCAGCGATGCAGACGTTGGCGACATTCGAGCTGCGTGGCTCGAGCATGAAGTGGTCTACTTCAACAACCAGCCTCTGACGATTGAAGAACTCGAAAGGTTCACTCTCAGATTCGGTGAGTTTGGCTTTGAGCCTTACGTTGAGACGATGGCCGATCACCCCAACGTCATCGAAGTTCGCCGCGAGCCCGATGAGAAGGCGTCACCGTTCGGGGCTGGTTGGCACTCCGACTGGTCTTTTCAGGCTGCGCCACCAGCCGCGACGATATTGCACGGCAAAATCATTCCACCCATTGGGGGTGAAACCTGGTACGCCTCAGGTCGCGCGGCCTACCGTGCGCTACCTGCCGAGCTGCGTGAAAGACTCGACGGCGTGTCCGTAGAGCATTCGGCGCGCGGCCCATACAGTCACGAAGGCTACAAAGCGACGCGCGGCGACGAGCGGACCATGAAGATACTGCCGAGCGATAGAGCCTACGACAGTCAGATGCACCCCCTGCTACGCCAACACCCGGAAACCGGTGAGCCCGTGCTCTGGTTGAACTCGGTCTACAGTATCGCGCTGCATGGCGTAAGCGACGGCGATCCGGACGAGCTACTAAAAATACTCCTCGATTGGTGTGTTCGCGACGAGTTCGTCTACAGACACCGATGGCGCGAAAACATGCTGACTATGTGGGACAACCGATCGGTTGCCCACCTCGCTCGCGGCGGCTACGACGGTCACCGCCGCGTTATGCATCGCACCACGCTCGCCGGTGACAAGCCCAGCCCTTTCGTAAGTGGTGTCGCACAAACCCACTGATCTATGAGCCGCGCGCTCACAGATGCCACAACCCTTAGCGTTTCTCCTTACAAAACCCACGAGGACTTGGCCGGCGTTCGCACAATAATGCCTGCCACAAATCTGTTGGGGGAAAACAGTGAGTACGCAAGCGTCGAGAAGAAGCGAATTGCTCGCCGACATAGCTAACCACCTGCGTAGCGCGGGCTTGGCCGATATGAGTTTACGAAGCATCGCCAGAGCATTGGATCTGTCAGCGCCGGCCCTGCTCTATCACTTTCAATCCAAGGAGAACCTGCTGACACAGGCCCTGGACTATCTACAGAAGGAAGACCTGGCTCACCTGTTTGATGCCGTTGGCCGTTCCGGTTCAATCGCCGCATCCGTGCAAGCGCTGTGGCAACAGCAAAGTGGCGCGCCTGCGCGCAAGGTTCAGCTCGCGATGGCCGAGATCGAAGGCATTGCGGCGAATAGCCCAGAGCGATTTCCAGCGTTTCAGCAGAACCTTGTAGCGGCGCGCATTGAGGCGTTCGGCAGCGCACTCGAACGAGCGGGTTGCCCGGAGGCCATCCGGGATTCTGCCGCCGTTCTACTCTCAGCGGTCTATCGAGGCTTGTTGATGCACCGTCATCACACCGACGATAGCGAGCAAAGCGACAGTGCTATGGCAACCCTATGCAGGCTGCTGGATAGCATGCAGCGCCGTTGGCAACAGGAGTCTGGTGCTCTAGCCGGCTGAGCTCTTGCAGCAAGGCTGCCGGCAAGGATAGCGGCAAGGACACACGCGCAGTGCTACGGGCGGGATCCGTTGTTCCGGTTCGCAGCAACCTCAAGCGGGTGCGTATCCGGCTCGGCCGCCAACGCCGCTGGTTGCGCAGCGTCCGTTGGTGCAACCAGCTCGCTTCGCACGAGCTGCAATCGCGTTCCAACCAGGCGGTTCACAACCATGCGTTCCAGCACGGCATAGCCACCATGTTCCGCGAACGTCACATTGGCTGAGTAGCTGTCACCATCATCGTTTTCAACATCGTAGCGACAGGATCCATCGTCCTGGAGCGTTCTCGCCACCGAGTATCCGTGGCGACCGTTGTGTAGATCCGCCGCATCAACGCAGCTTGCCACTACCCAAAGTGCGGTCAGTAAATCAACGCCCGGGTGCGCATCTTTCGGAGCCCGAGCCTCGCCGTTTTTGGTCACAAACAATTGCCCGTCTGCGACGACAACCTGTTGGTCTTTACGATCGTTCTTCTCTAACAGAACATATCGATCAGCAACCGCCTCGCCTTCGATCATTCTGCCTGCGGCGTTGAACTCGGCCTGCCAATCGTCAATTGAGCGCCAGAAACCAATGGTTTCCGCAGTGCCATTCACCTCGTAGTCATCAGCACTACGCACAACATCGACCACGACAACGCCGGCGAGCGTGCCACCAATAAAGGCCTCGTAGTGAAACCGGGTCAACGGTAAAGACTGCGGTGGCTCAGCCGCCGTGGTAAGTCCTGCCTGCAAGGGAGCCGAACTCACAAGAACGGTGAATAGCGCGCCAACGCAAGCAAAAAGCCAGCTCACAGCGCCCCTGGTTCGACGCTCGAGGCGCGGAGAGCAGGCGGTTACGATCTCGGTCGCCATGGCACAGACACTCGCGGAGTAAGGAATCAGGACTTTACCCGATCCGACTGAATTGTGGCTGAACTCGACTCCGTTCCAGGCGTATAGCCGAGCCTTTCCATCGCGTGCTAGCGCGTGACCATGCCGCGCAATCGATCGGCAACGAGCACAGCACTCTGACCCCACTTGCGGCGCCACTTGCGAGCTAGTTGCAGCGTGCGAGTTCGAACCGGGCGAATCGGCGGGAAGTCGAGCACAGGCCAGTCGCGCCGTGCTGCGATTTGCCTGAGGTTGCGTTTCGGGTTCACCGCAACCGGCCTACCCACCCTGTCAAGCAGCGCCAGATCTTCTTCGCTATCCGTATAGAACCTGCTGTGCGCGAGCGATGCGCCCATGCGCTGGGCAACCGTGGACGCCGCTCGAAGTTTGCCAGCACCAAAGCAGGTATCCGCCCGGCCGGTGAGAATGCCGTCGACAACTTGCAATTCGGTACAGCAGATCTCGCCAATTCTCAGCGAACGAGCGATCGGCGCGGCCTGGAAACGACTCGCGGACGTCACCATTACCACGTGCCGGCCAGCCGCTTTGTGCCGCCGGACCAGGCGACGGGCATCCGGGTATATCTTGCGCCGCAAATGACGTCGATAGACCCGCTCCGAGAAACTGGCAAATGCACCAGCATCTTCTCCCGCCAGCTGAGCCATACAGACATCCGTGAGGCGCTCGTAATCCCAGCGCCCCAGAAGGTATAGGCCGAACGCGCGAGCCTGGATCCACAGCATTGCTGGCGTCGTTGCGCCGCTACGCAGGCGTTCAAGGGCAAACGCGGAAATCGAGTAGCCACTGATCAACGTTCGATCAAGGTCGAAGAACACAAGCTCGCACGCGCCAGCACCAGGAACGGAATCGGGGGCGAGCACCGGTGATACCGGAGCTAAAGACGAATGTAATGACATAAGAGCGCCTGACTGACTGTACTCGTTGCCGGTATTCGGGCGGCTTTCTACGCTCTACAAGTGACATTCCGATGACAATAGAGACGACCGATACCCGCAAGCTGCTCGGTGCGCCCCCAAATCGTCGCAAATACCGGCTCCAACGTGATCCGGTTCACGTCACCGACCAACTTATTTGTCCAACACGATACAAGTTGCGAAGCTGGCAGCGCCGCATCAATCCGGATCGATGCGGCTTTTTCGCAAGGACTCGTTAGATGACACAGCTGACGCCCTGGTCGCTGCCGGCAGTGCTCGCACTGGTGGTTGCGATTGGGTCTTACATACGCGTTCGCGACAAGGGCCACGTGCCTGGCGTGGAGGCGTTTGGCTGGCTCACCGCAGGGATTGTCATCTGGACAGTCGCGCAGCTTGTTGCCGGACTATTCACCAATCCCGACATCCAGATCTGGGCTCTGCGATTTCAATTCGTAGGCATTGTCATCGCCCCGGTTGCCTGGCTGGCATTCGCGCTGACCTACGTATCAAGGCGCGTTCACATGTCGTCCTGGTCGATCCTCGCGATGGCGGTTGTCCCCATCACGACTGTCCTGATTGTATTCACGAACGAAGGCCACGGATTGATGTGGCAAAGCGTGCAACCTGGCATACACCTGGGTGTCGCTACACTGGATACCGTGCGCGGCCCCTGGTTTACCGTGCACGCGGGCTACTGCTACGCAATGTTGATTGCTGGCACATCGATTCTGGCGCAGAACCTTGCACAATCGCGCTTGCACGCGCGCCCGCTGGTGTCGGTCATTGCCGCGCCGGTACTGATCGCAATAGCTAACCTGTTCACTCTGTCGCCGTTCAACCCCGCACCCTGGTTCGATGCCACGCCGCTCGGCTACGCGCTGGCCGCCGTGATACTGCACGTGGGTGTGCTCAGCTTCGGCCTGCTCGATTCAGCCCAGGTTGTTCGGCACCGCGTTGTCGAGACGCTCATCGATGGCGTCATGGTGGTCGCGCCGAATGACAAGATCGTCGATCTGAACCCAACCGCGCAAACCCTGCTCAACATAAACAGCCAGGCCATGCGGGAACGCGCGTTTTCTGACCTGATTGGCAATGCCAATCTGAAGGCGCTCGTCGACAGTCCACGCGAGCAGAACAAGACTGAGATCACGATCGATCGCCGAGCCTACGACATCTCGGCCTCGCTGCTGGATGAGACAGATCCCGAGAGCGAGGTTGTGCTGGTGTTTCGGGATATCACGGCGCGTCGGAAAGCCGAGGATCGGCTGCGAAACATGCGTATGGAGCTGCAACGCCTGGCTAATACGGACCCGCTGACGGAACTCTACAACCGGCGCTTCTTCCTGCAGCGGCTGTCTGAAGAAACGGAACGCGTGCGACGCCACGGAAGCGAGCTATCCGTGCTGCTGTTCGATCTCGATCACTTCAAGAAGGTGAACGACACCTATGGTCACGATGCAGGCGATAAGGTGCTTGTGCTCGTATCCAAGGTTACCCAGCACGTGAAGCGAATCACGGACGTTGCCGCGCGGGTTGGCGGCGAAGAGTTTGCCCTGCTACTGCCTGAGACCGATCGCAAGGGTGCGGTTCGTCTGGCCCAACGACTGCGGCAAGCGATCGAGAAACGCCAGGTGAAAACCGACAGCGGTATCGTCAAAGTCACCGCCAGCATCGGGGTCGCGACCGTCACCAACAACCACAAGGAAGTGGAACACCTGCTGACTCATGCAGACCGGGCGCTGTACAAGGCCAAGGAGAGCGGGCGCAACATGGTTTGCTGCGCCGAATTCTAGGACTATTGCCAGGCAAACCGCGGCGCGATCCACGCGCCGCTTCGTCTGGCTTGCGAGCTAGCTGACTAGGGGCTTGAGAACCAGCTCAACGCGCCGGTTCAGTTGGCGACCAGCCGGCGTGCCATTGTCCGCAACCGGATAATTCGGGCCGTAACCATCTGCATATATTCGCATCGTCTCGATGCCCTGGCTCTGCAGATAGCGGGCAACGCTGCCTGCGCGTCTCTGCGACAGATCCATGTTGTGATCAAAGCTGCCAGTGCTATCGGTGTGACCAGCGACATCGATAAGAGTCTTATCGTATTCGTTGAGCACGAGCACAACGGAATTGAGCACATCATAGAAGTCTGCCCGCAACGCATGCTGATCAACATCGAAAGTGATATTGCCCGGCATGCTCAAGACGAGTTGGTCACCCGTTCGAACAACCCGAACGCCGGTGCCTTCGAGCTGGGCACGCAGTTTGTTCTCCTGCGCATCCATATAGGCGCCAACCGCCGTACCGCTCAATGCGCCAACACCGGCGCCGATAAGCGCTCGTTCGCGCCGCTCATCCGCGTCATCGCCGGTGAGTGCACCAACAACGGCGCCAATGGCGGCACCAATCGCTGCGCCTTTCGCTTTATTCGACGCTTCGCGCTCACCCGTATAAGGATTGGTTGTACAACCCGCAACAACAAGGCTGGCCGCAGCCAGTAAGATTATCCGTCGCATGTTTTCTCTTCAGTATCTGGTGGATATCAACGCAACACCGCGAGGCGATCGATAACGGCCCGCTGGGGTTGCCGGTCATTCTAGCGTTAGTGCGACAAGCATAGGCGCCCCGGCTAAACCGCACCTGAACAATCCGACGCTATGGCAGTGGCAGTGTGATCGACATCGCAGCCCCACCGGACAGAGGCGTTGCTCGCAACAGAACCCCGCTTTCTTCCGGCAAGAACGCCTCGCTCACAAAGCGCGCAATGAAGTTGCCCAGTGCAAATCCAGCCAGTACGTCGCTCATATGGTGCTTACCGCCCTCCACCCTTGCGAAGCTACCGCTGGCAGCCATGGTGTACGCGGTCGCATTCAGTCCGGTTCTCGCCCACCCGGGCATCTCGATAGCGGCCAGATTACGCCGGATCAGATGCGCCCGCGCCGCGGAGTTGGTGGCGTGCCCGGACGGAAAGCTGCGATCGTTACTGCCGTTGGGCCGCTCTCGGCCAGTCACATCTTTAAGTCCTTCCGAGACCACACCCTCGAGCGCGAAGCTCAACAAGCCAACGCCCAGTCCACGCGCTTTATCCTCGAAGGAATCGCTAGGCGCGAGGAGAGCTGTGATCACGTAGCCAGCGCCCAGCAGGTCGCGAAGATCATCTGAGCGTCCAAGCGCATCCCCGCCAAACAGAGGCGTTTCGTCCATAGCCCACTCAGTGATGTCGTCATCGAGATCACCTGCGCTTAGCAATGCGGCGCCAGCAAGCGGTCCCCAGCTGACAGGATCGAGCGCAGCACTCTTGAGCGCAGCTCCAAGGTGCTCACCGGTCGGCCAGCGAGCGTTGCCACCCCAACTGTTGTCAGGAGGATTTCCGGCACAGCCAGCAATGACAGAGACCATGACCAGGGCGGAGAATGCGCGCGCTGCGCGGCAGCTTTGAGTCATTGGAGTGTTCCAGATAAGTCAGTTTGGATTCGACGCGGCCACCCTAACGTTGGCGGGCATGAAATCAAGGGTCATCCGAGTTTACGAGGGCGCTTCCGGGCGATCGGAGCCACTAACAGCGGCAGACAATCGCGTTACCCCGCTGCGATGGTTAAGCTTTGGCCACTGGGAGTTGGCCAACAGGAGTGACAGACATGGATCAGCCACTGTCGATAGCTGGTGATGCAGGCAACATCGAGGCCCGCCTCACCGTCAGCGAAAACCCGTCTACTCGGGGTATCGCCGTGCTCTGCCATCCGCACCCCACCTATGGCGGCAGCATGTTCGATGCCGTCCTGGACACGGCAGCAAGCGCTCTGAGCCGCAACGGCTACAACTGCCTGCGCTTTAACTTCCGTGGCGTCGGCACAAGTGACGGCGCGTTCGATGCGGGCGTTGGTGAGCAACGGGACGTGGTTTGCGTCGTCGACTACGCTCGAGCGCAACCCAATGGAGACCACATCGTGCTCGTCGGCTATTCTTTCGGCGCGGCGATGGCGTGGAATGCGGCCTCACACGCCGGCACGCTCGATCAGTTGCTACTTATCGCGCCGCCGACGTCGGCCATGGAATTCGACTCCGGCCCTCCGCCCTGCCCCGCAACGGCAATATATGGAAGCCAAGACGACTACGTCAGCGAAGCCGCATTAGCTTCCTACGGCGAAGTGATCTGGCGAACGATTGAGCGCGCAGACCACTTCTTCACTGGCGAGCATGAGCAACTCGCGACGCTCATCGACGATAGTTTGCTGCCAGCATAGGAGGAGCGCAGCGTGAGCGTTCAGAATCAATTCAGCGCTGCATGCTAACGTCGAGCGCAAGGATTGCCTGAAGGAGCAAAGATATGAACGACGACACAAGCAGCAACATGCGCAACAACATGAGCAGCCGGGCGTTCAATTCGACGAAGCCGGCCGTGACTCGCGGGCGAACTGGCAACCGGGCACTCAGGACTCGCGGCGCCACATTGGGCGCCTTGCTCGCTCTCAGCCTCTCACTTGCCTTCACCAGCGCACCAGCAGCGGCTGGAGACCGGGGCCATGGCTACCGCGCCGGGCATTCAGACTTTCGCGCTGCCGTTCGTCATGGCTATCGTCACGACAACCGCCGCTATCGGGCAGCCCACCGAGGCTATCGGCACGGCTACCGGGATGGCTATCGCCACAACCGTCACTATCGCAAGCATCGCCGCCATCACAACAACGATGCCGCGTACCTCATCGGCGGTCTGGTGTTGGGGTCGGTAATAACGCACGCGGTAACCAATCGCTATGAGCAGCCCAGCTACCACGGCAGTCACTACAATCGCCATTCAACACGCGAGGTGGTGTACGTCAATCAGGCACCAGCGGTGCGCACCTATTCGACAGCGCCACGAGTGACCGAAGGACGCAGGCTATACCGGGATCTCGACGGCAATTGCTTCGAGCGGCTCAACGATGATGCCGGCAACGAGCTTCTGCAGGAGCTGCCCGAGACCGCTTGCGACTGGTGAAGCGGGCCGCTCTCGACGGTCCGCGGAAGACCCGTCGTAAGTACTCAATGCACAGGGCAGACCGAACCGAGCCTAATTAGTGATTGTGACGCTACCGGCTGAGAAGGCTGCCAGCTGCGGAATCGACGGCAAAAGCAGCCCCGCACTGGGGCAGCGATCTCTGTCGCTGATCGTATTGTTGGGATGCCGTCTACCAGAAGATGGGCACACCACCCGATAGCCATTCATGCCCCCAGAACATGGCCAGATAGCCCAACACACCGATCAACACCGGTAGCCAAAGCTCCGACAACACCAACTTGTTGCGCCCGGAGACAATCGCGGCGAACGGAATGTTTGAGGTAACCGCGGCAAACTGAGTCCAGTTCGAGCCAAGTGTTGCGGCTTTCTTGGCGTCGATCAGGATCGTGCCGAGCCCTGCCAGCAGCAGGAATATGCTGAAAAACGTCACAGCCACGGTGTCCGGGTTAGCAACGATGTGGCCGATTGACCAGATGATGACGGCCCACATGAACGGGTGTCGTGTGATCCGTACCAGACCTCGGGCCGGGTCCGGGTCAGCCGCTCGCTCACCCATTCCAACCTGTGTGGGGTTTGGCACCAGAAAGCCACCGAGCATAAACGTGACAGCTATCGGCATGGTCAACTTGGATACCCAGTACAGCGAAGTATCCAGCGGCCAGAGATAGTCGAAGCGTGGAGCGTTGGCAAACGCAAGTATCAGCCAGCCAATCGCGACCAGCGAGACCAGCGAATACAGACCCAGGTATGGGCCCTCCCCTAACCTGTCAACGAGCGCAGCCCGGGCCGGCGAGCTACTGATGCCAAAATGGCTTATCAACAGGAACGCACCCGCGATCATTACTTCAACCATGTGATGGCCCTCTCTCCCTACGTTCTTGCTTACGCTGAGCTGCGCAACCCGACCTCACGCAAACCAACTTCGCGCAACTGTGGCCGCACGGTTATCCCCGCGCAGCGTGCACCTGTCAAGACGCACCGCCGCATATCGAGGGTTGCCAGAAACTTGTCCGCTGCCTAACCTCGATAGCTATCGTGCATGTCGCATTTCTATTTGGGGGGTAGATGCTTTGGACACAGCCGGGAAAACCGCATTTGTAACGGGCGGCGCGAGCGGCTTGGGTCTGGCGATGGCTAAATCGTTCGCCTCTGCCGGCATGAACGTCGTCCTGGCTGATGTCGAGCAGGCCAGCCTCGACAGCGCCACAGCCTGGTTCGAGAGCGCCAACACCGACGTTCTGCCCGTGCGACTGGACGTCACTGAACGAGCAGGCGTCAGCGAGGCCGTGGATGCAGCGGAAGCACGCTTTGGCCCTATTCACGTGCTGTGCAACAACGCCGGCGTCGCGGTCGGTGGCGCCACGCAGGACATGCAATACAACGATTGGGATTGGGTCTTGGGGGTCAACTTGAACGGCGTAGTTAACACGCTGCAGACCGTTCTGCCCAGAATGCTGGCGCATGGCGAGCCTGGTCACATCGTAAATACGGCATCGATGGCCGGACACTTTGGCATCAAAGGTATGTCCGTTTACAACGCCAGTAAATTTGCTGTCGTTGGCTTGTCTGAATCCCTGCGCGCGGATCTCGAAGAAACGGCCATTAACGTGTCAGTCCTATGCCCTGGAGTGGTTAAAACCGGCATATTCGACTCAGGTCGTAACCGCCCGACCACCCTCATGACTAGCGTTGATACCGCTGCGCAAACTCTGACCAGCGACGCATCGGCGCAAGACAGGCCTGAACTGATCACAGAGATGCTCGAATCCGGACTGGAGCCTGAAACTGTCGGCGACATGGTGCTGGACGCTGTTCGAGACAATGACTTCTACATCTTCAGCCACCCGGAGTACGCGCCAGTGCTCGAACTGCGTGGCGCCGAGCAAGCGCAGTCATTCGAACGCTGGCAGCGCTGGCGTCACGAGCACGGCATCGCAGACGTTGTTTTAGGACCCACGGATACAAACCAATGAACAGACTTGAAGGCAAAACCGCTCTCGTCACCGGCGCGGCTCGAGGACTTGGCGAAGCAATCGCCCGACGCTTCACAGAAGCTGGCGCTCGCGTGTTCATCAACGATCTGAATTTGTCCGCAGCTCAAGAGACCGCTGCCCGTCTCGGTGGCTACGGGCTCGCCGCTGATGTCAGCAGCGCAGATTCGGTCGCTGCGATGTTTGCCGAGCTCTGGAAGCAAACCGACAGCCTGGACATCCTCGTCAACAACGCCGGCATCAGCGGTTTGGAGGGTATGAACGACATCGACCAACGCATGGCCGACATGCTGTCCCACGCTGAAAAGGTTGCTGCCGGGGCTCCGATTGATTCCATTCCGGGCGGCACGGACAGCGCAACCGACAGCGACTGGCAGCGGATGATGTCCGTGCATGTCGACGGCACTTTTCATTGCAGCCGCGAAGCGTTGAAGCGCATGTACCCGGCCAAATCCGGCAACATCATCAACATGGGTTCAATCATGGGAACCCTCGGCCGCGGCGGCGGTACCGCATACTGCACCGCCAAGGCCGCCATCCTTGGCTTCACCCGCGCGCTGGCTCACGAAGCTGCGCCAATGAACGTGCGAGTAAATGCCATTGCACCAGGCTGGATCGCCACGGACATGACCGACCCCATGGAAGCCATGCACCCCATGCTGAAGATGCAGACCCCGCTCGCTCGCCTGGGTGACGTCGACGATATTGCCTGGGCGGCGGTTTACCTGGCGAGCGAAGAGGCAAAGTTTGTCACCGGCCAGACACTGTCACCCAACGGTGGTTGGTACATGTCCCAATAGCGCGGCTGGCGCTATCGTCGCGGCGGACTACATCAGGTAGCGCTGCTGTAGACGCGCGCGGGCTGACTCATCCAACCCGATCTCGCGCAAGTAACCATCGGTGCTACCGAATTGCGTGCGCATGGTGTCCAGCGCAGTGCTCAGATACTCGGGACGCACGCCAGACAGCGCGCGCACCTCCTCGGGATCGATATCGGTGATGCCGTAGTTATTCACCAGGCGCTGGTACATGTACCCCTCGAAGTCGAGCACTTCGTTCGTCAGCAGATAGTCTTCCATAATCGTCTCTTCACTCACGCCGAGCGCGAGTTGGACTATCGCTACGGCGACGCCAGTGCGGTCTTTGCCGGCAGTGCAGTGCACGAGGAAACCGCCATCTTCGGTATTCAACAGCGCCTGCACGTACAACCGATAGTCGTCAACGTGGGTTGCCACCAGCTCGCGGTTGATTGCACACATGAAATCAACCCGCGCCTGCACACCGGCTGTTTGCCGTTCGCTTGTCAGCGATGCGCCGAGCATGGCAGCGCTCGCCGGATCCATGGGAATGTGTATCCGCTCCGGTCGATCCTCAGCAATGGCCGACGGGTCTTCGAGCAGCTCATCGTGCCGCCGCAAATCACACAACCGGGCTATGCCCAGCTGGGAGAATTGTTCAGCGCCAGCCGGGCTAATGCTGGCGAGATTGCCGCACCGAAAGAGAACGCCGGTACGTATTTGCCGGTTGTCAGCACCGTGATAGCCACCGAAGTCGCGAAAGTTCAGCGCGCCGTCTATCTGCACCAACCGATCCGACATAACTAGCTCCGTGGCAAAGCGCGCGAGTATAGCAACGCGCGGGCGGCCACGGCGCCGGTAGTCATAACCACTGATCAGAACACATCGCCGGAGCAGACCAGGTGGCCATGCCGGCTCGTGAACAGACCCAACCACCCGGACTGAGTTGCAGCCTTCCTCAGCTGCTGACCTCTATCGGTCGCCACGGGTCTGGTGACGGCGCAAAATCTGGCAGCGCGGCACGGCGCTGAACGAGGTTGGGGTACAGCTCGACAAAGGGTTCATTCTGCGGACACGGCGTCGTGTCGCAACCGCCGGAGACGACGATCAGTTCGCAAGCCTTGAGTTCTCGCATGGGTAGTCCTCTTAAGTTTGGGGAGCAAAACGATAGCTTGGCCAATTGCCTTCACGCATCGGACATTGCCTCACTGAACTTGCTCAATCCGCCCTGCGGCACGTAAGTTGTCACCTCAATTTGATCATCTTCGGAGACCGGCAATGTCCGCCAATAGCTTTGACGCGCAGGATTTCTTCAATTCACCGCAGATGGTGCAGCTGCCTGGTGTGAAGCTGGCTGTGTACAGCGCTGGCGAAGGCCGGCCCATCGTGCTGTGTCATGGTTGGCCAGAGATTGCGTTTTCATGGCGCTATCAAGTGCCGGCACTCGTCGATGCTGGCTACCACGTCATCCTGCCCGACATGCGTGGATTCGGCGCCTCGGAAGTGCCGGACTCCGTTGCTGCTTATGACGCAAATCACATCACCGAAGATCTGACCGCTTTGATTCGTCATTTCGGTTACGACAGCGCGGTGTTCGTTGGCCACGACTGGGGCGCAATCAACGTCTGGAATCTTGCCGAACTCGCGCCTGAGCGCGTCGATGCAATCATCAATATGAGCGTGCCGCACCTGGATCGCGGACCGAAGCCGTGGGTCGATTTCTGGGACGAGATGCTGGGTGACGATCTGTACATCGTGCACTTCAATAAACATCCGGGTGTCGCAGACGCAGCTTTTGAAGCAGGTACCGAAAACCTCCTGCGCGCGCTCTACCGCAGCGGCCAATGGCTGGAGGAGCCACGAACTCTGCCACCCGGAATGCCAATGCTGCATATGGCAGAAGGCGCCGACGTCGGCGGCCAACTGATCATGAGCGAGGCAGAGCTCGCCGTTTTCGTAAATGCCTACAAGACGAGTGGCTTTACCGGCGGCCTGAACTACTACCGCAACTTCAACAGCAACTGGCATCTGCTGAAAGATAAGCCTTTGCCGATCACCATTGAAACGCTGCTCCTGCAAGGTCGGTTCGACATGGTTCCCGCCGACGACAGTGTCAGCAACCGCGTCAGCAATCTCACCTACCACATGCTGGACTGCGGCCACTGGATACAGCAGGAACTGCCTGAGCAGACCAACCAGTTGATGCTGGAATGGCTGGCCGAGCATGCCCCGGCTGCCTGAGCACGTCAGGTGAGTGCCCATCTCGCAAGGCCGGCAAGCCAGATGATTCGAGCGCAACGGGCACTCTTCGTGTTGGCCATCGCGGCCGTAGTTAACGGCTGTGGCCAACCAGCAAACACCTCGCCAACCGACGGCAAACCACCTTCCATGACGCTGACCGAGCTGGATTCCGGACAAACCATCGACCTGCAATCCGTCGCGCAACGCAACACGGTGGTCTACTTCTGGGCTTCCTGGTGTAAGCCGTGCCTGCAGACGTTACATCAGATAGAGCACGACCCTCCTGGCATCGAGGTTGTCCCCATCAGCGTTGATGTGGACCCGTTGCTGGCTCGGAAAGCGCTCGACAAAGTCGGTTTCGCTGGCAATCGTTGGCACGTTGCCAACGGCGAGGCGCTTCTACGCAAAGGCGTCATCGGCAGTCCACCCGGGATACTGCCATATGCATTTCGCCTCAATACCCAGGGTGAGATCACGGCAATTCTTGCAGCCGGAGTAGACGGAGGCGTCTGGCTCAGCGAGCAGGCTCAGGCAGCTCCGCAAAGCTCAGCCAGAAGCCACTGATCAACTGCATCATCTGCTTCCAGCCAGCCAGATCTTCCGGTTTCTGAAGGTAGCAGTTCGCCCCGCTCAGATAGCTGTTGCGAACATCAGCGGGCGACCGGCTACCAGATAGAATAATGACCGGGATTGCGGCCAGCGCCGAATCGTTGCGGATCGCAGTAAGCACCTCAATGCCGCCGCGACCCGGCATCGAGTAGTCGAGGAGTATGAGCGTTGGCGGTTGCTCGGGCGCTGCGAGAAGACGCGCAAGCGCTGCCTCACCTGACTCTGCCCACACGATCGACGGAGCGCCTGAGGCCAGATCATCACATGCCCGACGCAGCAGAGTGACATCAAGCTCATCGTCATCAACGACAAGGATGTTTGCTGCGGAAATCGAATCCCTCACCGTCACTGCTCCACATACGAAACCACTGCCGAAAGCCGCGTTGGTTCATCTACAGCTCACAGCACACGGGTCACCGGTGCACGGTCAGCTCGCCAGAACGCGGTTAAAACGCAACGTTGTAACTAGAAGGATAGCAGTGAAAGTCAGAAAGCAACCCGGAAGCTCAGGCAATCGGCAAGGTGAAGTACACCCTCGTGCCCCTATCCGGTTCGGAGTCCAGCCAGATTTCACCGCCGTGCAGATGGACTATCTTTCGGCAGATTGAGAGGCCGAGGCCAGTGCCTTCACGCTCCACATCCAGCCGCTGAAACACCGCAAAAGCTCGTTCGTAGTGAGCTTCGTCAATTCCAACGCCATTGTCTTCGACACAAACGGTGACCCGTTCGCTGTCGACTTCGGAGCTCAGCGTCAGCTTCGGTATAACGCCTTGCCGGCGGTAAAGGATGCCATTGTGCAGCAGGTTCGTAAGAAGCCTGACGATCATGTTCTCGTTAACGACGACTCGCTCACTACCAAGCTCATTATCGATCAATGCCCCTGCCTCGGCTGCGATGGGCGCGGTAATTGCTAATGCCTGTTCCGCAAGCCCGCGAATGGTGGCTGGCGTCTGCTCGATTTCGGTTTCGCTTTCTATTCGCGAGAATTCGAGCAACTCCGAAACGAGCTGGCGCATACGCCGGCCAGACTGACCGATGTAAGCCAAAGACTCGCTCGCCTCGGCGCTGATCGCAACGCCAGCCAATTCGACTTTGAGGATGTCGGAATAAGAAATGAGATGACGCAGCGGTGCCTGCAGATCATGGCTCGCTACGTAGGCGAACTCGGCCAACTCCAGATTAGAGCGCTCGAGATCACGGCTTCTCTGGCTCAGATCCGCGGTGCGTCGCTCAACTTTCTGTTCCAGGTTGGCGTTCGCTTCTGCAAGCGCTGCGTTCGCAGCACTGAGTTCGGCGGGTGCAGGTATGGCGAGCGCCTTGGGCAACAACGGCCATAGCGCAATCGCAGTGCCGATCGACGCAAGCGCGGTCGCAGCCTTAAACGCCGCCTCCACAACATAGTCCGGGTTCCACACGGTCCAAATGCTGATGAGATGAGTGGTTCCGCAGAACAGGATGAACGTAATGAACATCGCGATGACACCCAGCCCGAGGCGGTCTTTCAAGCTGCGCCGGTAGACATAGGTTGCCAATGCGATGGGAATTGAGAAATACGCTGTGGCGACAATCGCGTCTGACACCACGTGCGTCCAGAGGATGCCTGGCTCCCAAAGATAACAATGGCCATGCGGCATAAAGCCGCTGCTGTCGAAATCAATCACAAACGCTCTCCACCAGTGAGCAGAGCCAGACCAGCGCGCCGGGCACCGAGCCTACGACGCCTGGAGTGCTTAGATTGCGATGATCGCGCCCACAATAGAGGCGAGAATCAACACAAAGTTGGCAAGCACGGTCACGATCATACCGGCGCCGCGTTTGCTGGCATCTGCTGAATAGGCGAAGAAGTACATGGTTCGCCCGATCACAAACGCAACGCCGCCAAGCACGGCCAGCATCTCATTCATGAACCAGGCACAGGCATAAACAGCCGGCACAAAGACAACCAACTGCTCCAGCGTATTCTGATGAGCACGGAACACGCGCTCGAACGCCTCATCGCCGCTGATCGCCGGCGCAGGAATGCCACTAGCTCCCCGCGCGCGGCCGACCAATACGCCGAAAATGATGTACTGAATGAGCGCCAACATAACAACGAGCGTCGTTTCCGGCATCGTGATCTCCCCGATCAATTTGCTCACCGCGCAAGCAACAGCGCAGGGCATAGGTCTATGTGAACACCCGCATAGTAGCGGGAATGCCCCGCTACTTCGCTTCGATCATAAAGCGGCCGGTTGCCTCGGCGACCACGCTATCGTCATCTATCCGGATAACGCGGCCAAGCATCTCGGCAAGCCGGCCACGGCGTCTGGACAACTCGCCCTCCAATCGTACGGGGGTCCCCACCGGTAGCGCTGCACGATAACGAATGTCTGCTCGAGCCGTGAAACTCTTGATGCCCTGGAGCCAAAGCCAGTTCGCCATCACGTCATCAAGCAACGAAAACACGATGCCACCATGGGTAACCTGGTCATATCCAGCGTGCTGCGGCTCAGGGGTGAACGTTGCGCGGCAGATGTCGCCGTCCAGGGAAAATCGGACGCCGAGTCCTATGGGGTTGCCCGGGCCACATACAAAACAACGATTACCCTCACTCTCCAACGGATTGCGACGTCGCTGTGCGCCGTCAGCAGATTCCGCCGTTCCTTCATTCGTGCTCGCCATACCACTGTCCTGACTATTCAAAGGGCATGACCCGTTCCTGATCCGCCCGGCTGGAGTATCATAGCGGGGTGCCCGATATCGATACCATCAAACAGCGACTAGTCCCATTCGAGGGCGTCGTGGAGAAACGCGGAGACAATACTCGAGAAGCCGCCGTGGCGGTCGTTCTGCGCCCCGCGCGCCAACATGCGAGCACCGCAACAGAAGTTCTTCTAATCAAACGTGCGGACAAGCCGCAGGACCCGTGGTCAGGACAGATGGCGTTTCCGGGCGGCCACCTGGACCCGATCGACGCTGATCTAAGGGCGGCCGCCGAACGCGAAACACTGGAAGAGGTTGGCCTGTCATTGGCGAACGCCGAGTACCTCGGCTCACTCGATGAAACGAGCGCGATGGCGCGAGGCCGAAACATTGATCTGGTTATCGGGCCGCACGTATTTGTCATCGACGACGACCCGGTGCTATCACCCAACTACGAAGTCGCCGAAACCGTGTGGGCGCCGCTGACCCCGATGGTGCTCGGTGATCTACATCACTGGCAGACCATGGATTTCACCGGCACAGACACCGTCTACAACGGCTACCTCGTTGACGACCAGTATTTCGTCTGGGGCCTCACCTACCGGATGATGAAATCGTTCTTTTCGGTTATCGACCCAACCTGGCAGCCGCCACCCGAGCGCTAATCGAGCCTGAGATGATCGCCGGGGCGGTGGGATCTACAGCTCGCGATAACTCGCAATCGCAAGACCGGCGGCCACCGACGTAAAGGGATCGTGCTCCACCACTCGGCCCGGAAAGCGATCTTCCAGAATCTTGAGCACCGCCGGAATCAGCGAAGACCCTCCGGTTCGCAGGACCAGATCGATTTTGTCTTCGCTGAGGCCTGAAAGCTCAACCGTACGGTCGACCGCTTGCGCAACCGTTGCCAGCAGGTCCGAGATCATCGCCTCGAAATCGCTTCTTTTGAGCGTCAGATCGATATCGATCTCCGGTATGTCGAGACGAGCCTCGTCGGAATAGGAAAGCGCGGCCTTGGTCTCTTTGAGTTCCTGGAAAACGAGATAGCTGTAGTTGTGCTTGATCAGCTCGCGCAGGCGTCGGAACTTGTGCATGGCCGGGCCACCCTGCTCAATGCAATCCATCACTGGCGTTGTGAACTTGTTCTGATTGAGCGTGTATGTGACCGCCCAGTTGACCAGCAAATCTTCGTATTCCTCGAACGGAAACTGGGTATCGATCTCGCGATCGAAACCCTTGCGACGCCACCTCTCGCCTTTGCCCAATAGCGGGAACAGCAATTCCCGGTATAGCCGCTGATCGATGTGATCGCCGCCAATCGCGACGCCATGGGTCGCCACCACGTCAAAATCTTCGCCGCGCCGCTTTAGCACGCAGAAATCCAGAGTACCGCCACCGAAATCAAGGGTAAGCAGAGTCTCAGCCGGGCTGTCCGGATTCGCATGCAGGTAGCTTACGGCGGCTGCCGTTGGCTCGGGATAGAAGTGCTGCTGAGAAACGCCAGCGTATTTATAGGCTTCGCTCAGCCGATTGAGCGCGAGTTTGTTGCGGTGGTCATCCCGACCCTCAAAGTTAACCGGATGCCCGAGATGGGCAAAACTGGCTACTCCGGCACCGGATTCGATGGCTTTGCGCATGCGCAACAGCAACGGCGTGATCAGCGCGACCAACCGAAACGGGTGATCGAAAACCATCAATCGGCGAACTTTCTCATCGCCGAGCAAACGCTTTGTGCCACGGAACAGGCGGCCCTGCAGGCCGCTATCAATAACTGGCGCGCCGTAGATCTTTGTGGTGACGCCTTCAACCGCGGAGGGCTCGTCTCCGCCACCACCGTTGTCCGCGAGCGCACTGTACTCGCCGATGACCTCTGGGATCATCTCCACAGTTCGGCTGGTATTGTCTGCGATGTATTGATTGATCGCGTTCTGGCCGGTATCCGTCTGCAAATCGCGGTCAATGTAGGTAGCGGACGGCATGATGTCGCTATCTCGTTCCAAACGAACGAGTCGCAGCGTTTCCCCATCGAACAGCGCGGCCGCCGAGTTACTGGTGCCAAAATCGATGCCGATACCGATCCGTCGGTTTGCGTCCTTACTCATGGCTGGTTCTGCGTCAACGCCGATTGGAAGCGCGCGAGCCCGGCCTCATCCAAACCGAGCCATTCGCTTGCTACCGCCGCATTGTGCTCGCCCTGATGCGGTGCACCACCGCGCACGCCGCTGTCCGCGGCTGAGAAACGATACGGTGATTGCACTATTTCTCGCTCGCCACCTGCACGGTCATCCACCTGGGTGATCATCTGGCGATGGGCAAGCGTTGGCTGTGTGCGGGCATCGGCTGTTTGCCGAACATCGCCCCAGGGAATATTCATTGTCGCCAGCGCATCTACAACGGACTGTCGATCCGTACATCGAACGTTGAAGAACTCATCCATGGCAGCCCGTCGAGATGCGATTTTGGTTTCGAGGTCCGCCCCATCAGGGGTGGGGTCAATCACACCGAAATGCTTCACGAGTTGTTTCCACAGCAGACGCAGATCGGTCGACAACAGCAACTGCCCCGCTGCTGTCTCGACAATCGGCGGCACGCCAGCCTTGGTATCCAGCGATTCCTCAAGGTGGTAGTGCAAATCGTCATCGGTGGCCACCATCGCATCGATCATCGCCATATCAATGTGCTGGCCGAGCCCCGTTCGCTGGCGCATATGGAGTGCAGCCAACAAGCCCACTAACCCGTGCAGCGATGCATTGGTGTCGGCAATCGAGAGTGCGATATCAGCCGGCTCGCCACCAGAGCGCTGGGCCTGCCGGTGAATCAGGCCGGACTCCGCGTGAATCACGGGCGCATAGGCCGCACGTTGGGACTCGGGACCATCCGCGCCGAAGCCCGAAATGGACAGCATCAACAACGCCGGGTTATCGGTGCGAAGCGATTGATAGTCCATGCCTAAACGGGCCATCACTCCAGGACGAAAGTTCTCCACGAGCATGTCCGCTTTGCCGGCCAACGCCCTTGCAAACTCAACGCCCTCCGGCTTCGACAGATCGACACTGACATTGCGCTTGCCCGCATTCTGCTGAGCGTAGTAGCCGCGGATACCGGCGATATCAGCACCCCAGATGCGAGTGATATCCCCGTCCGGCGGCTCAAGCTTGACCACGTCGGCGCCCAGATCACACAGCATCCTGCCGGCAAACGGGCCGGCTAGAACTCGCGACATGTCGAGGACCTTCAGTCCCTCCAGGGGATAGCTCATCGTCTTACTGCCTGCGAAAACTAGAGCGCATCGGCACTGGCGAGGGCGGGAACATCGCAACTGACGCCAGTACCACCCAGACCACAGTATCCGTTGGGCACCTTGGCGAGATACTGCTGATGGGCAGGCTCTGCGTAGTAGAACGCGGGGGCCGGCAATATCTCCGTAGTCACCTCGCCATAGCCGGCATCCACCAGCCGCTGCGAAAACGCCCGCGCAGACTGCTGCGCCAGCTCAAGCTGTGCATCGCTCGTCGCGTAGATGGCGCTTCGATATTGCGTGCCGACATCGTTGCCCTGACGCATTCCCTGGGTGGGGTCGTGACCTTCCCAAAATACTTTCAGGAGCTCGCCATAACTCACGAGCGCAGGATCGAACGCTACCAGGACAACCTCGGTATGACCCGTGCGGCCTGAGCAGACTTCTTCGTACATCGGGTTTTCGGTGAAACCGCCCGCGTAACCCACTGCTGTGCTGTAGACGCCTTCGGTTTGCCAGAATTTTCGCTCGGCTCCCCAGAAACAACCCATGGCGAATATCGCGGTCTCCACCCCATCAGGAAACGGCGCGGTAAGCGTCGCACCACTGACAAAGTGCTCATCTGGCACCGGCATGCTTTGGCTGCGGCCGGGTAAGGCATTGGCTGCATCGGGTAACACAGTTTTCATCGAGGCAATCTCCAGCTATTGGTTGTTTGCTCAGCGCCGCATGATAACGCCGCCAAGCCCGCCGGGGATATTCTGTCCGGCAAAGCGGGGAGAAATCGTGAAATGCGGGCACGGCGCGGTCGAATCTTGCTGCCAGTTCGACTATAAGATTGTCATGTTTACCCTCTCAAACGATCCCACCGAATCTCGCCGCCAGCGCAAGTCTGCGCGCCCGGGACTTACTTTCTTCGTGTTACCGCTGCTGCTGGCCCTCACCGGCTGCGCCAGCCAAACACCGCCCGAGCCATATGAGTCGGTGTCTGCGCGCATCACTGCCGGCGAGGAGGTGAGTGCTGCTACCCTGCGACGCTCCTTCCTAAACTCGCCGGACTTCCCGACGAGGCTGCAGAAGATCGGACCGCTCGAGCAGCAGGTCATGCAGATGATTGATGACGAGCCCCTGCGCCTCGGCAGTATCGGCAGTGCAGTGCTCGACATCTACTACGGCTCACTGGCCGGTCACTATGCCATGCGCGCGTACTACGAACGCGTTGGTGCGGACGACGCCGTCGCCACCCACGAGGCTTGGCTTGGCAAGCTGATCGCAGACCTGGAAGCCGGTGGCGATGGCACGATGGAGCGTCCTTATCGCGTAATCTCAGCAACCGAAGCGCGAGCCTATCTGCGCAGCAAATCGCGAAGCGCCGTCGGCTCCATGTATCAGACCTCCGATGCGCGGCCGTTCGGAATGGTGACGCTCACCAAGCCGGAATCCGGACCTCTGGTTACCAGCCATTTCGACCTGCAACCCGCCTTCGAGGCGGTACGGCACGAGGTGGATGGCCCGGACGGCACCGATTTCTCACCCGAATTGCTGATTCGCTACCTGGCTGGCCAGAACGACAGCGCGGCTCAGGCAGCAATAGGCACTTTCTTCGCCCTGTCGGGCGACTCTGAATCCGCGATCAACTGGCTGCACGCCGCCAGCAGACCGGGCAACCTACTCGCTAACCTGATGCTTGCCCGTGTGCACTGGCAACGCGCCGACGATGCCGAGGGCGACGCTCGAGACGAGGAATTCGATCGGGTTCTGGATAACTACCTGCACGCAATCGCGCTGGGGTCGGACGAGGCGATGCTGCGACTGGGCACGCTGTACCTTGCCGGTGTCTACGGCGAAGACAACGAGGCCGCCGGAATCCCGCTCCTCAATCAGGCTGACGAACTCGGCAATAACGCGGCAACGCTCTATCTGGGTCACCTGTACTACAGCGGCGAGGTTGTCGAACAGGAGTACGCGCGGGCTGACTCCTACTACAAGCGCGCGGCTGAAGCGGGCGAGCTGCGAGAGCGCACAACCTACGTGCGTTTCCTGCTGGATGACAATGCGGCCGAATTCGGCAATGAACAGGCCATCACGCTGTTGGAAGCATCCGGTGGCGAATCAGCCGAGGCCAACATCCTGCTTGGCTACTCAAAGGCCCGCGGCCTGGGTGTGGCCGTCGCACCCAAAGCGGCCGTCGCCCACTTCAAACAAGCCGTGGACCTATCGCCAGGAAATGCAGACATCATCAATGAAGTTGCCTGGACGCTCACAGTCAGCCACATCGACGAGCTTCGGCGTGAACGCTATGCGCTGAACATCATGACCGAGATGATGGAAGCTGATGAGGTTGCGCGCGCCAACCCTGCGTTCCTCGATACATGGGCGGCCGCCCACGCCGCCAACGGCGATTTTGACCGAGCCATAAGTATTCAGACCGAAGCACTGGCAAGCGCGCAAGAGGCCGGCGATGAGGCTGTAATCGAGGAGCTGGAAAGCCACATGGCCCTGTTCCGCGAGGGCGGCGTGGTAATCGATCCGGTGCCGTAGCGCACACGTGACGGAGCCCGCCGACAACGCGTCGACCAGCCAGGTTTCGAGTCAGGCTGTAGTGCTCCACGCACCGCACATTATCGACGTGCGCGCGCCCATCGAATTTGCGAAAGGTGCGCTACCCAACAGCATCAACCTGCCGATCCTCTCGAACGAGGAACGCGAAGCCGTGGGTACCTGCTACAAACACAGCGGTCAGCAAGCAGCCATCGCCCTCGGCCACAAACTGGTCAGCGGAGCTACGCGACGCGAACGAGAGTCCGCCTGGGAGCACGCCATCACCACAGCTCCTGGCTCCGTGCTGTGCTGTTGGCGCGGAGGATTGCGCAGCTCGCTTGCACAACAATGGCTGGCGGCACGCGGAGTGTCAGTGGCAATTGTCGAAGGTGGCTACAAAGCGTTGCGTCATACGTGCCTCGAGATAATCGAGGCCATGCCCAAACAGCCGATCGTTGTGCTCGCGGGTCGCACCGGTAGCGGCAAAACGGAAGTTCTTAACCAGTTGCCCGACAGCATAGACCTGGAGGGGCTAGCCAATCATCGCGGCTCCGCGTTCGGCTCGCTGGGCGAGCAGCCAAGTCCGGCGAGTTTCGAAAACGCGCTCGCCGGACAGTGGCACAGGCACCAATACGAGCGCATTACTCTTGAGGATGAGAGCCGACTCATCGGCCGGGTTGCGCTCCCAACGGTGCTGCACGAACACATGGCGAGCGCTGATCTGGTTCTGCTCGAGATCTCGCAAGCGCAGCGCATCGATAACATTCGCAGAGAGTACGTCGAGCAAGCCCTGCGCCTTGCACAAGAGGCACGAGAGGCAGAAGAGACACAAGAGGCGAAAGAAGCCGTACAAACGCGCTACGAAAACGCGATTGAGCGCATCCGACGCCGATTGGGCGGTGCGGATACAGATGCAATTCGCCAGATGATTCGAGCTGCGTTCGCGAGTACAGAGTCTGAGGCACACAACGCCTGGATTGGGGCACTACTACAGCGCTACTACGATCCGATGTACGACTATCAGTTGGAAAAAAAGCAGGAGCGCGTTCGGTTTAAGGGTGATCGTGCCGAGGTCATCCAACAGCTCAGCAGCGAAGCTCGCAAACGCGCGTGACAGAGAAGCGCTGTGCCTAGGCGATATCCTGAACTTCGCTGAGCACCGGAATGCCATCGGTATCAGCCGCCAAAGAGACGCTCCTCGTATGCCGGCCCGACGTCAGCTCGAAGCGAGCGCCGTCGGGCATGATTAACTCTGCCGAACAGCCCGACGGCACCAGCGCACGCACTTCGAAGGCGTCCTCGCTGATGGTCCAGCCGAGTTCGAAGCGACCGTGCACACTCGCCATGCTGGCTTCAACTCTGGTCACGGGCGGACCATCTCTATAGTGCAGCCCAAGGGGCGGCCGAGGCCGCAGCCTTGCACGAGCAAAGCCTGCCCTGGCCGGAGCAATATCCGGGTCTAGATCAATTCCGACAACGCAGCTGTAGAGCCACTCGAGAAAAGCTGCCTGCACGAGGCTGCCTGAGGCCTGATCGCGCCGGCTTGCAGGGCTGCTCCTATTAACATCAGCACGAGTTACCGCAGTCACCCCATGCGCCGATGGACATGCGAGTGAATACGCCACATCCAGGCGATCCATAGCTGTAAGTACGGGTAGTAGATACGCCATAGCTAATGGTGTTGTCAGCGCATCGGCTGGCTTCTCATTGATCCTGGCGAGCAAGTCCAGCCGCACGCGATCTCGCTGCTCCGAGCTGAGTAAACCCAGATGCAGAGTTACAACCGCCGCGTCGATCGAATCATCAACGAGGTGACCATCCGGGCTCACGAAACGACGAGAAAACGCGCGTCGGATCTTTTCCGCGAGGGCTTCGAAGTACTCGAATTCGGCTGCCCGACCGAGCACAGCCGCGGCGCGCGCCACCAGGCTCGCGTCGTAGTAGAAAAACGCCGTGGCTATCAGGTCCCGGCCCACTCGGGAGCGACAATCCGAATCCAGCAACACGGGCCCCAAGTTGTCTTCAGGCCCTGCCTCGCGAATGCAGCCGGAACTGCGCTGTTCAACGACGCGCACGAAGCGAGCCATCGCGTCAAAATGCTGAGCAAGATTCTCCAAGTGGCCACAGCATCGATATAGCGTCCAGGGCAGAATGACCATGGCATCAGAGGCAACCGCAACGTCTTCAGCCTCCGCTGATAACCCGGGAATGACGGGCGCGATACGCCCGGGTAGTCCCGTCTCGCGGGCGGCTGCAAAAAGATTAGGCTGCCAATCGAGCAGATAACCGGCGATATCTTCGCTGTACATAAGTCCGCGGAGCGCCAGTACAAGCGTATCCAGACCGGCCTTGCCGCGAGAATCGAGGGGAAGCGATTGCAGAGATAGGGACGAAATGTGCGTTGCTGCTTCCGCAAGCTCGGTGAGCGCCTGGGCATCGAATAACAGCTCGTTGTCGAAAGACTGAGCCAGCCCCACAACATCCGCAGTCACATCAATGAGATCGGAATCGCTTAGGCCCGACACTTCCAGATAGCGGAACTCATGTTCGCTGAACAAGCCGGACAAGCGCTGCCAATCGGCGTTTGCAGCCGTTGAAAACTGATCCTGCGTGAACTCCGGATCATCCAGACGCCGCCGATACCTGACGGAAATGGCATCGCCGTCTGCACACATGGCTTGCAGTACTCCCCGACCACGCAGCAACTCGCCAAAATCGAATACCGTTGTCGCACCGACACGGGAACGGCTGACGGCCGGCAGGTTACTCAGAACCGTGGGTGATGGAGCTGCCCGACTGTGCATGGTCAGTCCGGACACAAAAGACGATGGCAGCGTGCGTACTGGTTGAAAGCCTTTGTCCTGGGAGTCTGCAAGGAACAGTTCCGCATCGAACTGCCGGCAGTCCTGAATCTCGCCAACCTCCGGTTCGGCTGACAGCACATGGCTCGCGCGCCAACTCCAGCGATTGTCGGTAATCACCCACTGTCTGCCGCCGGAGGCGTAGCCCAGATCCAGCTGAGCACGGACACAAGGTTGCCGCAGGTAACGTTCCCGCAAGCCATCTATCGACCCACAGGCAGCGCCGTCGGCGAGCAGTATCACCAGTCGATTTCGGCCAGGTACGAGATGCTTGGCCAGATCGACCACCTCACTGGAGAGCGCATGGCGATAGTCCGCGGGCACACCAAATACAGCCCCATCGGCAACCGCCTGGCCATTACAGAACAAACGACACAGGCCCGCGACAGCAAGCGATAGACGCGCGGACACGAGCGGTCTGAGAATGTCGATATCGCACTTGAGCAACGACGCCGGGGCGCCGATGTGTCTGGAACCGCTACTCGATGGCGCTATGAATTGAGCGTGCCAGCCGTCCGCCTTTGGCCGCGCGAAAGATATCCGGGCAACATCAGACCATGGTGAAGCCAAGCCATCGCTATCAAACGTGCGAACCCGCCAGAACAGCGGATTGCCGTCTGCTGGCAATTCCCCGGCATAGGGAACATGGACACAGGCAGACGACTCAACCCGTCCACTGTCCCAAAGATTCGGCTGTTCGCGGTCGAGATGGGCTTCGCTCGTAGCAGCCGTTATCTGATACGCGGTCTGCATTTCAGCATCACGTTCGTCGACACACCACCAGGATAGACGGGGTGTGGGCGTTTCGATGTTGCACGGGTCGCGGAGAAACTGAACGCGCAAACGTTGAGGCGCAGCTGCTGGCATTGCGGTCCTTGCTGTAACCAAAGCGATGAGGCGGGGCCATTGTGCGCAAGGGTCCACAACCCGGCAACCTGGATGGCTGTGAACATCGCTCTGCTGCAATGCATGGGCTTTCGCACTGGCGCGCTGAGGCTCATGTATTCACCCCAATGTCACACTCATTGCGGATGATGCACCGCACAAAACGAGCCGCTGGCGCACTGAAACAGCAAACTTCCCCCCATTTTTGAACCTTTTCTACCCACCGGCGTCCTACGTAACAGGAAATTTGTTACCAAGGGTTGCAATCAACGTTACTTTAGGTAACACTTCATCTCGCTGGGCAAACAAATCCCGGTGAGGCTTGGCCACAAACCAAGCCAAGATTTCCTGAGGGGTACCCGCACCTCCCTCCCCTCCCCTTCCCAGCGGGTACTCCTCCCATTTTTCTCGCCTCTGACTGATCAAGCAGCGATCACGACAACCCCACTGGGGCCGTCATGGCAATACGCCGTTCAGCCCACCCGCGTTACCATCCCCGCTCTTTACTGCTCACCGTCACGCCATGCCCAAGCCTCTCATCAGCATTGAAAAATCTGACCATGTAGCAACCGTTCGCTTTGACCGCCCCGAGCGTGCAAACGCGGTGAGCCAGGCATTCCTTGTCGAACTGGAGAGCGTTGCTCGCTCGTTTCGCGACGACGTGGAAACCCGCTGTGTCGTGTTCACCGGCAATGGCAAGCACTTCTGCTCGGGAGCAGACTTATCGGAACGCCGGGACACAGCGGAATCAATACTCGGCCGACAGCGCCAGCTGCGAGCAGGCGAGCGCGCAATGGAAGCGCTGCTCGCGATGGATCAGGTGACGATAGCCGCCTGGAACGGCGCTGCGATGGGTGGCGGCGCCTGTATCGCCACCGCGCTCGACTTTCGAGTCGCCGCGGATAACGCCTTCGCTCAATATCCTGAGGTGCTGCTCGGAATGAATCTGATGTGGCGCTCGCTACCGTTGACGGTACGCCTGGTTGGCACCTCTCGCGCCATGCGGCTGGTTGCGGGTGGCGAGCGAGTAAACGCTGAAACCCTGTTGGCCTGGGGTATGGTGGATGAAGTGGTGCCAGCGGCAGAACTGTCAGCCACCGCCCAGCGCTGGGCTGAGGACTATGCGGGCAAGCCACCGATCGCCGTGCAAATGATAAAGCGCTCGATCAATGCCATTGCCGGCATGAACGATGCGGCGCTCATGCACATGGATGCGGACCAGAACCTGCTGACGGCAACCACCGATGATCGTGGCGAAGCCGCCCGCAGCTACCTGGACAAACGGCGCGGCGACTTTTCGGGCCAATGACTAGGCGTTAGCGAGCCCTGCGGGCCGCAGCCACACATCGCTGCCGACAACCTCCACGCGCGCAATTGGCGGTAGCTGCAGGTGCTGGCCCGACTGACACCTGCCGTCGCGCACGTCAAAACGATAGCCGTGCCAGGGGCACGTCACGCAGCCGTCTTCGACCGGCTGATCAGAAAGCGGCCCAAGCATATGCGGGCACGTCGCACTGAACACCACCCATTCATCATCGACACGAGTGACAACGACAGAGCGGCCGCCGAAGTCGACCGTAATCGGTAGCACGAGCTCATCGTGAGCACCTAAACAGAGGCCCTCGCTGCTCGCGGTATCGATGCGCGCATCGATCTGGCGCTGGCGCTCCACCATCATCGACACGTCCTCATCGTAAAGGACGGAATACAGCGCCGCGTATCCCGCGCCGACTTTCTCGCGCAGATCTGCCGGAACGCCGGGAACGAAGAAATCGACAACGATGTCTACCCGGCGTGGCTCGATATCAAACGCATGCGTCCAGATTTCCGCGCCGGCGTGTGGCCCCTCAAGGTTGCGGGTAATCCAACGACGATGTTCACGGTCCAGCCGTAACTCGATAAGCGACTCTGCCCCTTTCGGGTCCGTCGTACGCGCGCGCCAGCCCCAGGAGCCAGATTCCTCACAGGCGATGGAACCGAACGAGGAGTCGTGCAGATGCGGCAAATGCTCCCAATCCAGCGCATTTTCGTACATCCGCTCGAGACTCACGGGCAATACTCGCCGGTAGGTACCAACATGCGGCAGCGCCGATGCTGGAAATGGCGGCGTGACAGCCTGCTCGCTCACGATGGCGCCTTGGCGAGCTTGAAGCGAACGGGTTTGCCATCGATCTCAACCGCGATACCGTCGTTCGCATCACCGGACTCGAACGACGTTGCCAACACCTCGCCCGAGACGTACTCGCGATGCGAAAGGACAGCCGCCACAACAGCCGCATCGCCATCAAAGACGACGCTGATTCGATCGCTCACATCGAACCCGGCGTCTTTGCGTGCACGCTGGATTCGATTCACAGCTTCCCGAGCGAGGCCCTCCGACAGCAGCGCATCCGTCAGCTCGCAATCGAGCACAACACTGACTTGTCGATTGCTCACAGCGCCCGAGCCTTCCTTCGGCGCCTGTAGCACCTCAATCTCCTGCGCGGAGAAGACTTCGCCGTTGATCTGAACTTCGCCAGTGCTCTGCAGCGTATCGATGGCCGAGCGATCGAGGTTCTTGATCGCACCCGCAAAGGCTTTCATTTGCTTGCCTAGACGCTTGCCCAGAAGCGGAAAGTTCGGCTTGGCGACGCGTTCCACATACTCATCTTCGTTGCTGTCGTAGCGCACGGACTTCACGTTCAACTCACCCATGAGGTAACCCTCCAGAGCACGCATCTCCTCCAGCAGCGCGGCATCGCGATGCACGATGGTGAGGCTGGCAAGCGGAGTTCGCAGGCCGATCTTTTCTTCCTCGCGCTTACGACGTCCCAGCAGAATGACATCCTGCATCTGAGTAACCGCTGCTTCCAGATCTGGCCGAACGAGGCTGTCTTCGGACTCCGGGTATTCACACAGATGAATGGATACCGGTTTCGGTTCCTGGCCGGATAGCGCTGCGAGCTGCCGATACAGATGCTCGGAGAGAAACGGCGCAAATGGCGCCATGGCCTGGCTGAGTTCGGTGATAGCCGTGTACAGCGTCGAGTACGCCGCGATCTTGTCGGCCGTGATTTCCTCACCCCAGAACCGAGATCGATTCAAGCGGATGTACCAGTTCGTCAGCTCTTCGATGAAGCCAAACAATCGCGGCACGACGTTGTAGAGACGATACTCACCCATCTCTTTGGCGATCGCCGCTTTCAGCGATTGCAGCCTGGAGAGAATCCAGCGATCGAGCACGTTCGAACCGTAGTGCAGGCCATGATCCGGCGTCCAGCCATCGATCTGGGCATACGTCTTGAGGAATGAAAACGCGTTATACCAGGGCAACAACGCACGCCGAGTCATGTCGCGAACGCCATCATCGGTGAAGCGTTGCTCTTCGCCACGAACCAGGCCGGAAGTGATGAGATACAGGCGCAGCGCATCTGCTCCGTAGGCTTCCATCAACTCATCGGGCGGCGTGTAATTGCGCAGACGCTTCGACATCTTCTTGCCGTCAGAGGCGAGCACCATGCCGTTGACGATGACGTTGCGAAACGCAGGCTTATCGAACAGCGCTGCGGCCAGAACCGTCAGGGTGTAAAACCAACCGCGGGTCTGATCAAGGCCTTCCGCGACGAACTCTGCGGGAAAGCCCGCGTTGAACACATCCTCATTCTCAAACGGGTAGTGCAGTTGCGCATAGGGCATGGAACCGGATTCAAACCAGCAATCCAGAACCTCGGGCACCCGGCGATACGTACCGTCCTCACCTGCGATCGTAAAGGTCAGCTCGTCTACGTGCTCGCGATGCAGGTCATCGATTCTGACGCCGGTTCGCTCAGCGAGCTCGTCGATCGAACCAACACACTCGGCATTGCCGGTGACATCGTTCACCCAGATCGGAAGCGGAGTTCCCCAGTAGCGATTGCGTGAGACAGCCCAATCCTGAGCATCACCAATCCAGTTGCCAAAGCGACCATCTTTGATGTGATCCGGCACCCAGTGAATCTTCTCATTGGACTGGGCCAGCTTGTCACGCATTCCGGACACGCGAACGAACCAGGATGGGATCGCCCGATAGATCAGCGGCGTGTCCGATCGATAGCAGAATGGATAACTGTGATCGATGGTTTCGCTGCGGTACAGAGCGCCACTTTCTTTGAGCGCGCGGATGATGTTCTTGTCTGCAGCCTTGACGTATTGGCCAGCAAAATCCGGCACGGCATCCGTAAAGACGCCATCAAGGCCAACCGGACATACGAAGGCTTCGATGCCGTTTTCCCGGGCGATGCGGAAGTCATCTTCACCAAACGCCGGCGCTTGATGTACAAGGCCTGTGCCGCTTTCGGTGGTGACATAGTCATCACTGACGACAACGAAAGCACCGCGAGCATCTTCCTCCGCGAAATACGGGAACAATGGCTCATAGCGCAGACCCGTGAGCTCGCTGCCTTTAGCGTTTTTGAGCACGGGCAGATCTGCGTACTGCTCGCGCCGCGCCTCGGCCAGCCAGAAGCTCACATCCCGCTCATCATCGCGCACGAGTACGTAGTCGATGTCGTCACCAACACACACCGCAAGGTTTGATGGCAACGTCCAGGGAGTGGTTGTCCATACCGCGAGGTGTTCATCGCTGTCTTTGATGCGCAGCAAGACCGTGACCGCCGGGTCCTGAACGTCCATGTAATTCATGCCGGCTTCAGCGATCGACAGCGGCGTCGCGAGCGCCGTTGAGATCGCCATAACTTTGCTGCCCTGGAATACCAGGCCTTTATCCCACAGCTGCTTAAACACCCACCAGACAGACTCCATGTACCAGGCATCCATGGTTTTGTAGTCATCATCGAAGTCGACCCAGCGGCCCAGCCTGGTGATGGTTTGCCGCCATTCGGAAACGTAGCGCTGCACGATGGAGCGACACTCGTCGTTGTAGCCGGCTACCCCCAGTTTTGCGACCGCTTCCTGGGACGACATGCCGAGCTGCTTATCAATCTCGTGCTCGATGGGCAGGCCGTGGCAATCCCAGCCGAACCGGCGAATCACATAGTGACCTTTCATGGTCCAGTAGCGCGGCACGATGTCTTTGATCGTGGAGGCGACCAGGTGACCATGATGTGGCAACCCCGTGGCGAACGGTGGGCCGTCGTAAAAAATGTAGGGCTTCTTTTCTTTGGTATTGCCAAGGGATTTCGCGAACGCATCGGAGCGCTGCCAGAAATCGAGCACATCGTGCTCCATCTCGACAAATGAAAAGCTACTACTGTCGGTGGCTTCGGCCATGGCTATGTACTGAGGTTGGCGTGAAACGGGTCGCGAATTGTATAGCTTTCGCTCTGGCTGCGCCTGCCCGCAGCCGACGCTTCACACGCCTGACCGTAAGCCCGTGAGGTCTGCTAGAGTCGCTGACCCGTCGGGTCCGCAAATGAATCACGTCCGGGGTTCGCCCGTCGCGACAGATCTAAAGGGGAGCACAACATGCAGTTTGGGGTCGTTTTTCCACACAATGAGATCGGCAACGATCCGAAAGACATCAAGGCGTTCGCCCAGGGCGCGGAGAGCCTGGGTGCGACACATCTGCTGATCTACGATCACGTGCTCGGCGCTGATCCGGATCGTCCCGGTGGCTGGCGCGGTGTTTACAACAAAGACACCGCGTTCCATGAGCCCATGACGACCCTGGCTTACCTCGCCGGCGTCACCGATAGCATCGAACTGGTCACCAATATCCTCATTCTGCCCCAGCGCCAGACCGTGCTCGTCGCCAAACAGGCGGCTCAGATCGCGCTGCTGTCTGGCGATCGGCTGCGGCTTGGCGTCGGCACCGGTTGGAACAAGATCGAGTACGAAGGGCTTGGCGTACCGTTTGCTGCTCGCGGCAAACGCCAGCGCGAGCAGGTGGAACTGATGCGCGCGCTATGGAGCGAAGACAGCCTCAGCTTCGACGGCGAATTTCATCGAGTCGACGCTGCGAGCATTAACCCCCGGCCGAACAAACCCGTACCGGTTTGGTTTGGCGGCTCTGCGCCAGTCGTTTTGAAACGCACAGCAGAGCTGGGCGACGGCTGGATGCCTCTCGAAGGTCCTAACGAGCGAATGCAGGCCGCGGTTGCTCAGCTCAAGCAGTACCGTAGCGACGCTGGCAGGTCCTGGGATGACTTTGGTATTCAGGCGCAGGTGCAATGGGCCCGCGGAACACCTGAGAAATGGCTTCGCGCGCGGGACACGTGGACGCAATTGGGCGCCTCACACCTGGCGATCGCGACGCACCAAGCGGATCCGACGGATTGCGCAGGCCACCTGGCTCGGCTGGAAGAGGTATTGGAAGTCGTGCGGGGCTAGGCCGCCCAACTCGGGACGAAAAGGGGGGCAAAGAGAGGGCAACGCACGCCCTCTTTTCTTTTCTCCAGGGTAGTTTGGACGGGGCTGACGCCGATTCCAGATCTCAGGCTTTCATGACCGGACGACGCGCATCCAGGTCATCGTGAGCGAACGTCGGCAGCAGCGGCCGTCCCAGCGTGTAACTGTCTAGCACGAAGTCGCGTATCACAGCGATCGCAACCTCATCGGAGCTTGTGTCCCGGAGCAGTTCTTTGACCAAACCGGCCTCGATTTCAGCTTCGAACTGACTCTCGTAAGGGCCTACGTCAATGCCTTCCCGGGTATGAAAATACCAGTCATTGCCACTGGCAAAGACGCGTTCCGAGCGGAACCAGATACGTGCTTGTTCTTCCTGGCGGCACTTCATGAGCTCACCTTTAGGTCATGGGGTTGCGAAGCAGTGTAGGTAGGCAACCCCTTTAGGTCTGTGGCCAGGATGTTGAGGTTGTAAAGGAATGTGTAAGGGGTATCGCGGTGCCTTGCGAGATTGCCGCGTCGCCTGCGGCTCCTCGCAAAGACAAGTTGCGCCGTCGTCGCGAGATAGCTCGTCGCGAAGCGATGAGCATCTGGACGTTCATCGGCGGCAAGCCATATGCACGAGAGGAGACGCGCAGCGGGTCAACGATGACGCGATCTCGTACAGCGGGCGATACCCCAACTCGCACAGCCCGAGCCATATCGGCACAATGGAGCGTCACCCCGCGGGCATATCGTCTTTTGACCAGCAATCCACAAAGCGCGACTCCGGCAACAGAGCAACTCCCGCCTGCGAGCGCATTCCCCTGGTACTTGCTGAGCTCGAGCTTATGGATGGCCGGCATGAGTCTGCAGGGACTGCTCATCAGCTGGCTGATCGTGGGCGAGCTCAACACCCCGGCCGACACCGCGGGTTACGCCCGCATGATCATCGACTTGCCGCCATTGCTCATCCTGTTGGTGGGCGGTGTCATCGCAGACCGAACGAACGGGCGAAGCTTTCTGAGCCTTATGCATCTCGCCATGGCACTGCCGCCGCTCATTCTGGCCTGGATTGTCTACACCGGTGAGATGAGCCTCACCGCGGTCGTCGCATTTGGGCTCGCCGTCGCCGCTATTCAGGCAACTGCAGACCCGGCGCGCCAATCCGTGCTTTCGCGCGTCACTCGTATCGATATTCAGCGCACCGTAACGCTCACCACAATCATCACAAGCATGGTTGGCATCGCTGGTTTCTACCTTGGCGGCGCGCTCGAAACCCTGGGGCTCACTCAGATTCTGGTGTTGCAGGCCATCTTCTTTCTGTCCGGAATAGTTGCCGTGCAACGGCTACCCAGCATGCCTATCGTCGCCGGCGCACCTCGCGCGAACTTCCGGGATGGTTGGCAAGCACTCAAATCGCTGCCGCTCGTTCGCCAGATCATCGGTCTCAACTTCGTCTCCAGCCTGTTCAATGCTGGCGCGTACATCATCGCCATTCCTTTCATCACCACCGAAGTCTACGGCGGCGATGCTGCCTTCCTGGCGGGCGTCATGATCGTCTTCACGATCGGTAGCGTTGGCTCCAACGTACTGTTGTTTTTCGTCATGCCGTTACTGCACCCGGGCCGCTTGTTTCTGCTGATGCAGCTAACCCGCATTGTCATTCTGGCGGCTTTGTACACTCAGCCGCCGTTGTGGCTCTTCTACGTGCTGATGGTGGCCTGGGGGCTGAATATGGGCGTCACCACTACTATGGTGCGATCGACCGTGCAGGAACTGGCGCCACCACCGCAGCGTGCGCAGATTCTGGCTTTGCTACTGCTCAGCTTTATGGTGAGTTCGGCGATCAGCTCGCCGCTGCTTGGCAACGTCATCGCGTTCGCGACGCCGCTCGCGGCGCTCCTGCCCGGGATCGCCTTTTCGGTGATCATCTTCGTCGTCGGCCTGACGATGACGGGCCTGTGGAATCATCGATCCGATCGCGTCTGATTCCCAGGGCGGCTGCTGGCTACCACCCGTTCAAATAGTCGGCAACGACCTGCGGCGCCTCCATGACAATGAAGTGGCTGAGATCCGGCCGATAGTCATCCGTGCCGTCTTTGAAGCGCGCCGCGAGTCCTGGAGAAGTCGGCGATAGCGAGAAATCCATGACATCCTCGCGCGGGCCTTCCCGACGTTTCGCTCGCAATACGGTAACGGGTGCCTGCACCAGCTCAACTCGATCGTAGATATTGACCATGGCTGAGCCGGTGTAAATGCTGGCTTCAACGAGCGGCGGGCAAGCAAGTTCCACATCACCATCGGCGGTAGGTAGCACGCCCCAGCGACAGTAGTCGTCCAGCGCTTCGGGCAACCAGCGGCTGAACGGCTCCCGGTTCGCGAAGCGATCGCGCATTTCCTGCCAGTTCGAAAAACGAGCGCGGCGCTTGGAGGTGGGATGATCCGAGGGGGCAAGCGATGGCATCTCAACTTCGTATAGTTCTGGATCTAGGATGACCGGATCCACGAGCAACAGCCGATGAAACCGTTCCGGCCGCGCCGCGGCAGCCTGCACGACGCAATGCCCACCCATCGAGTGGCCAGCGGCAATCACGTCCGTCAGATCGAGATGATCAATCAGATCGATAACATCCTGGCCAAAGCTGGCCCAACCGTAGGGCGGGGTGCGCGCTGAACGACCATGGCCACGCATATCCAACGCAATAATGCGCCTGGTGCCGTTTACACGCGCAATCACCTGATCCCACACCCGCGCGTGAAAACCGGTGGCGTGCACAAGCAACAACACGCGGCCAGGCGCATCGGCATTCCACTCAAAGTAGGAAAGCGTGGTGCTTTGGCTGGTGAATCGGTGTTCGATGGGCTGCGAGGACATGGACGCTACAACTACCAGGTAGAAACGGGAGGCGAAGTCTAGCAATTTGCGACTGGCGTGCCGCTGCCCCAAACTAAGGCTTACTTCAATTCACGGACCCGCCAACTGGTGAACGTCTGCAGCCAGCATCCCATTGTCTCCAACGACGAAGAACCCCTGGTCCTCGTCGATGCCCAGGACAGAGAAATCGGCTACCTGGACAAAGCCAGTTGCCACGATGGTCCCGGCGTACTGCACCGCGCGTTTTCGCTCTTTGTGTTCGACAGCAACAACCGGCTACTGCTGCAGCAGCGCGCCGCTGAGAAACGCCTTTGGGGCGGGTTCTGGTCCAACAGCTGCTGCTCACACCCACGGCAGGGCGAGGCGATGGCAGATGCCGTCAACCGTCGACTCGAGCAGGAGCTTGGGATCGCTGGCGACTTGAGCTTTGCCTACAAGTTCGAATATCAAGCGAGCTTTGGCGAGGCCGGCTCGGAACACGAGCTATGCTGGGTATATGTGGGACGAAGTGATGAACAACCGGCATTCAATCCAAACGAAATCGAGCAGGTGCGATGGCTGGGCCGCGCAGAGCTCGATGCTGAACTCAAGAACAACCCGGAGGCGTTCACGCCCTGGTTCAAACTTGAATGGGCCGAGCTTGCCAGACGCTCACTTCTGCCTGACTGACACTCGCCCTGTCGCTGCAGGTAGTGACGAGGCGCCGACATTCCCGCCGCGCGCGTCCCACTCGATGCCGGGTCAGAGGCCTTGACGCTTGTGCTGGCATTGACGGTTCTGGCCATCGCGATCGCGCTGATGGCTGTATCGATTGTGCCTGCCAGCAGCAGACTCACGAGCAGCACCGACGCAAGCCCCGATAGCAAGGTCACGGCCCTGCTCGTGCAAACCGAGGCTTGCACGCTTGAAACTACCCTCAGGCGTCTGACGGAACAAACCCCAGTCAGCGAGATCCTCGTCGTTGGCGACACGCCTCTGCCCGAGTGGGCACTGGCGAGCGATAACATCCACTTGCTGCACGGAACAACCGCACCAACCGGATGGAGCGCGCGCCGCTGGCGTCAACAACAGGCATTGCGCCAGGCCAGCGGCACCTGGTTGCTTTTAATCGACAGCGATATCGAATTAGTGCCAGGTACCGTGTCGGCTGCAATCGATGAATGTCGGCGCAACGAACTGGATTTCTTAAGCCTCACGCCCGCACCTGCCGGTCACCCCAACAAACTCAACAACAGCGCTGGGCTGATGCTGCTGCTGACGCGTTTTGGTCAGCTCCTGCGTCGCCCCTTCGACAGATCGCGCGAGCTGACAACAGCTACCCTCCTCATTCGGGCGGAGACGCTAGCGGCTCTGTCTGGCGTCGAACGAGTCGCCGCAAAAGCAACCGACGACCGGGCGCTCGCCAGAGCATTGCACGCTCAAGGCGTCAACGGCGACACGCGCTGGAGCCATTGCGCGCGGCGCCACCATCCTGTGAATACTTCGAATCGGTGGCCAGAACTGCGCGCCCCCGCAGCGCTCGCCGGGGTGCTCCTGGGGCTGCTGATAGCCGCTGCTGTTTGGCTGATTTGGGCCTTTGAACCTCGCTCCCTGGAAGGCATCGCCGGAATCGCGACAATTGCTGCGCTGACAAGCGCCCACTTTTGGCCTCTGAGCTATTACAATCAGCACCCGATCGCCCTGCCACTGCAACCTCTGCTGTTGTTTCTGGTGCTGGCCAGCAACGGGTTTCGCTGGCTTTCTGAGCGATTCGGGCGCGGCCACACGGCCGCTCTGCCAACAGGAGTCGAGTCATGAGTGGGCCGGATATCGGCATTAGCGCGCTGGCAACCTACCTGCCGCCCTTCCGGGTCAGGCTGCGGGACTGGTGCAACTGGACCGGAGACAGCTGGAACAAAGTAGCGGCTGTTGTCGGCTCCAGCTTCCGCATGCGCGCTGACGATGAAAACGCCTACACCATGGCCGCAACCGCGGTTCTACGCCTGATTGAAAACAACAACATCGATCCGAGCCGCATCGGCATGCTCGCGCTTGGCACCGAATCCAGCACAGACAACTCCGCCGGCGCTGTCATCGTCAAAGGCATGCTGAATCGGGAGCTGAGCCGCCGTGGCCTGGCACCCATCAGCCGCGCCTGTGAAGTACCAGAATTCAAGCACGCCTGTCTGGGCGGCGTGTACGCGATGAAAGCCGCTGCTCGCTATCTGGCCTGGGATGGCCGGGAACGCCTGGCGATTGTCGTGTGTTCCGACATCGCCGAATACGAGCGTGGCACAAGCGGTGAAGTCACCCAGGGTGCGGGCGCCGTTGCCATGCTGGTTGAACGTGACCCCCAACTGCTCGGGTTCGAAATGGAGCTATCCGGCAGCGCTTCCGACTATCGGGGTCCGGATTTCCGCAAGCCGTTCAGCCGTTTCGTCGGTCAAGAGCTCAGCACGAACGCGCAGCCAAGAGATTTTCCTGTCTTCAACGGCAAATACTCGACCACCTGTTACGTCGATGAAGTGCTCGCCGCCATGGGCGACATGTTCGGGAAGCTGAAATCAGCACCCAGCTCGTTCATGCGGGAACTGAAAGCAGTATTCCTGCATCGCCCCTACCACCGGATGGCAGAAACCGGGCTGGTCATGAGCCTGCTCTACGCTTTTGCGCTGGGCGACGATTCAGACCAGGCCATGCTCGATGAGATCGCCCGCTTGGCAGATGTCGACGGCCGGGCGCTCGCCGCAGAGCTAACTGCGGCGCCCAGTGTCTACCACCTGGTGGAGTCCGAGCGCACCAACGAGGACGTCTTTCCGCTCGCGATGAAGGCCGCCCGCGAACTGCGCAGCCACGAACCATTTCAGACCAACGTCAACAACCAGCTACGCCTCGGTGGCTCCGAGATGGCTGAGATCGGCAATCTGTACACTGCATCACTACCAGCCTGGCTCGCCGCCGGTTTCGAACAGGCAGATCGCGAAGGCCTGGACTTGACGGGTGAACGGATCCTGACCATCGGCTATGGCAGTGGCGACGCCGCCGAGATCATTCCCATGCGAGTTATGCCTCGCTGGCGTGAAAGCGCCCAGCGATTGCGTTTTTCTGATGCGTTCGCCGGTGGCATCGATCTCGACCAGGCCGGCTACGAAGCGCTGCATGATCGCGGCGAATCCGGCGCGGTGGCGCAGTTGCCTGCAGGTCGCTTTCGCATCAGCCGCGTCGGTGATCGAAGCGGCCACATCGATGATTCCGGCATAGAGTACTACGACTTTGTGGCAGGCGAGACCAGATCGAGCTAGGTTGAAGCCTGTTCACGGCGTTTGATCGCGATTGGGAACAATCAGGCTTCCTCGCCTTAGCCCTCTAAAAGCCTTCCCCTTGCCCTTGCCCTTCGCCTTCGCGCCCCGCGCCCGACTCGGCCGCGTTTTGCGCGCTCCGCTCGCTCGGCACGTCCAGAGCAACCCTGAAAAGAATCGAAACTGATTAACCCCATTTTGCTTTCTCCGGCGTTTACAACATAAGCCGCTTGCTTGCTCTCCACGTCCAGAGCAACCCTGAAAAGAATCGAAACTGGTTAACCCCATTTTGCTTTCTCCGGCGTTTACTAAATAACGCCGTCTGAAAGAGCCTCTCTTCGCTCCTAAGTCGGACACTGATAACGGCCCCGCAAACGGCCACTCGTCCAGGAGACAGTCATGTCTGGTATCACCACATCCCACAGCCGCCTTATGCCAACCAAGCAACAACGAAAGGCGCCGGTTTTCGCAGTTTCCGCACTCGCGCTCTGCATCTCGCTAAGCGCATGCACCACGCCCGACGCAACGTCAGATACGAAGCCCACAGGCAGTAAACCGCTCGAGATCGTAACGACCAATGGCGATGTGGGAACGAGCCAAGACCGTGCTCGCGAAGATCTGAGCTCCGTGGAAGAGGTCATCGTGACCGCAAGCAAGCAAAACCAACCCGCGCCAGGACGCCCCGAGAGCGAATATGCTGATCAGTCGTTGCACGGCATCGCCAAAATCGCTCGCATGCAATCTGGCGCCGAGGCGCACTGGATTCGCCCACCGATTGCCCCCCATCCGGGTTTCCAACCGCGACCTCAAGACAACGAGCGCTATCCTGGATTCGACGAGAACCCGGTCAAGCTGGTGAGTGAAGTTCCCGTATCGACCTTCTCGATCGATGTCGACAGCGCCTCGTACGCAAACGTTCGACGAATGCTGAACGCGGGTCAGATGCCCAACGCAGAAGCCGTACGAATCGAAGAGCTGATCAACTACTTCAGCTACGGCTATCAGCAACCCAAAGCGAGTGACAACGCCTTCACCGTTGCGACGGAGATAGGCCCCAGCCCCTGGCATCCCGAGCGCAAACTGCTGCATATCGGCATTCAGGGCGTCGATATCGATCGCAGCGAACTGCCCCCGAGCAACCTGGTGTTTCTGATCGATGTGTCTGGTTCCATGCAATCAGCAAACAAGCTTGCGCTTCTGAAGCCGGCAATGAAAATGCTGGTCCGCCAGCTGAGAGAACAGGACAGCATTGCCATCGCGGTCTATGCGGGTGCTGCCGGCACAGTGCTCGAACCAACAGCAGGCAATGAGAAAGCCAAGATCATGGCCGCTATCGATAACTTGCGCGCCGGCGGCTCTACCAACGGTGCTGCTGGCATCGAACTAGCCTACGATCTCGCTCGCAGTGCCAACAAAGAGGGCGGCATCAATCGTGTGCTATTGGCCACTGATGGCGACTTCAACGTCGGCACGGTGAGTGTCGATGCGCTGAAGGCTTTGGTCGAGAAAGAGCGCAAAAGCGGTGTGTCGCTGTCGGTACTCGGGTTCGGCGGTGGCAACTACAACGACGCGATCATGCAGGAGCTGGCGCAGAACGGGAACGGCAACGCCGCGTACATCGACACGCTAAATGAGGCGCGCAAGGTGCTCGTCGAGGAGATGTCGTCAACCCTGAAGACAATCGCCAAAGACGTGAAAATCCAGGTCGAGTTCAATCCCGCCACCGTTAGCGAGTATCGGTTGATCGGATACGAGACACGGCACCTCGAGCGCGAAGACTTCAACAACGACAAAGTCGATGCGGGCGAAATCGGCGCCGGTCACAGCGTGACGGCCCTGTACGAGGTAACCCTAGCCGGCAGCCAAGGGTCCATCGACCCGCTGCGCTACGCTCGAACGGCACCGCAGAACGAGCGCAGTTCCTCTGCGGATGAGCTCGCCTTCGTTCGCCTTCGCTACAAAGCGCCGGGCGGCGACACCAGCAGCCTGCAGGAATTCGCGATCAGCAAGGCAGATGTCGCTGATGACCTCGCCAAGCTATCAGCCGCTTACCGATTCTCGGCAGCTGTCGCGGGTTTTGGCCAGCTACTGCGGGGTAGTAAGTACACCCAGGACTTCGACTTCGATGATGTGGCGAGCCTTGCTCAGAGCGCAAAATCGGATGACAGCTTTGGCTATCGCAGCGAGTTCGTTAACCTAGTGCGCACCGCCGCATTGCTCGGCGACGTCAACTGAAGAACTCGCCATAGATCAGCGCGCACCCACTGCTGGCCCGAGCGCCACCCCGGATCAAGCCGGGGTGGCCTCACTCAACAACGAGCCAGATGATGACTCGCTGATGGTGGCCTACGGCAATGGCGACGAGGAAGCATTCGCCCAGCTCTACGAGCGACACAAAGACGCAACCTGGCGCTACGCGCGACGGCAATTGAATGAGGCTGCTGCCGCAGACTGCCAACAGGCGATCTGGCTGAAGCTGATCGAGCAGCGCACGGGCTATGAGCCACAAGGTCGATTTCGATCCTTTCTGTTCTCCCTGGCGCACAACGCAATCATGGATGAACACCGACGCGTCGCTAAGCAACAGGCGCGTATCGGCGATACCGAACCGGAAGCATGGGTCGACGAATCCGCCGCTCAGCCGGACCTCGACAGGCTAAGCCGATACCGCAGGCTCCAGATGGCGATAAAACGGCTGCCAAGCGCTCAGCGCGACGCGGTCATGCTCAAGGCAGAGAGCGGGCTGAGCCTCGGCCAGATTGCCGAGGTCACAGGCAGCAACGTCGAAGCGATCAAAAGCCGCCTCCGCTACGCCCTCGGCAAGCTACGGGCTGAAGTGGATGGCAAACAATCGCGTCGCAGCGGCGCCGCGGAGCAGGCAAATGACTGACGAGACTGACGAGACAGACAAGACAATCGGCACCGGGCGCAACGGTGGTAAGGGAAGCACCGGCAGCTCAGATGAGGCTTGGTTCGATGATCTCTACTCTGAAGCGAACCAGGAGCGCTCCCCCGCCGAGGTCGATGCGCGAATCTTGCAAGCGGCAGCATCAAGAAGCCGTCGGCGCTGGCCGATGTTGGCCACCGCCGCCGTTTTGGTCGTGGCCGCTGGAATCGTATTCAACGTACCGGACTCGATGCTGACGCCACCATCCCAAAGCGAACTCGCGACGACAGCGACGCCGACTAGAGACAGCGCCGACGCGATGGCTGAGCAACGAGTTCAAGACTCCGAGCCAGCCAGCACCGGTTCTGCGGCGGGCGAGACCCGAGCGCCGGCTATCGAACGAGCGATCTCTGGCAAAAGCGCGAGCGATGACCAAGAGCTTCGCGATGCCGAAGCGTACGCGAGTCAGTTTCAGCAAAACCTCCGGATGTCCGCACCCACACCAGCACCAGAGCCCGCGACAGCTAACACGGTCGAGGATGCCGCCGGTGCCCCGCCTCGAGATCGAGAAGCAATCGATCGCGCGCGAGCATCAACGCAGATAGCCGACAGCGCACCCGCTTCAGCATCGTTTGAACAACCCAAGCTGGAAGCCACTCAGCCCGCAGGTGGAAACGCCGTGGCTGATAGCGCTGCGGCCGATACACCTGACGCTGCCGAGAGCGCTGCTGTCACTGAGGTCTTCGCGCCGAGGCTGGAAAAAGCTGCCGAACTGGAAGCTCAGCTGGAGGTCGACAGTTCAGCCTCGGAAACCGCCCAGCCGCCTGCGCCCAGCGAGGACTCGGCAATCGACGAGATCATTGTCACTGCCCAAAAACGGTCGTTAGCGTCTTTTTCAGGTCGCGGTTGCCCCACCGTCGAGTTGTACATCGACTCTGACGCGACGCTTTCGCTGGAACTTCGCCAATGCAGCAACGGCCGTTGGACGCTCGACCCCGAACGCAAGTACTGCAAACGCTATCTCAACGTCAGTCCCAGCGAACTGCTCATCGAAGGTAACAATCTGCGCTGGGCTGGAGGCGAGGACATCCGTTGTGAGCGTGGTCGATTCAACCAGCCAGAAGCGAGCGCAGCGGAGTAAGTCAAAACAGCTCGAGCAGGATGATGACGCCTGCAATGATCAAGCCGACACCCAAGATCTCCCTTCGGCTGACACGCTCCCGAAACAGCCAAAGAGAGGTAACCACCGCGAAGATGAGTTCCACTTGCCCTACCGCGCGAACCCGCGCCGCATTCTCCATCGCCATTGCGGTGAACCAGCCAACAGACGCGACCATCCCGACAAGCCCGACCAACAGCCCTGCGCGATAGCGCTTCAGTACCGCGCTCAGCTCTCCGCGCCAAGCGATGTAAGCACCCATGACGAGCGTCTGGACGGTCAGCGCCAGACACAGAGTCAGCGCCGCGCGCATCACAACCGAACCACTTTCCAGGGCCAGCGATCCACCGCGATAGCCAATGGCGGCAAACGCGAACCCAAGGCCAGAGACAAGCCCCAACAGCGCGCCACGGTCCAGCACAAGCAATGCCTTCAGTCCGCCACGTTCACTCAGCAGCAGCACACCCGCAAAACTGATCAGAATCCCGATCAACATAGCCGCCGTGAACGCGTCACCGAGAATGAGCATTCCAGCTAACGCTGTCTGCATCACCTCGGTCTTCGAATACGCTGTGGCAACCCCAAAACTGCGTAATTCAAACGCTCGAACTAGCGCGACGGTACCGACGATCTGACCGAGCGCGCCAACGCTCGCATACAGAGCAAAGCTCGGCGTCATCATTGGCACCGATTCCGTTTGCGAGAGCGCCAACAAATACAGATAGGCGAACGGCAGCGCGTACAGGAAGCGAAGATAGCTGGATGAGTCCGGTCCTAGCGACGCCGTGAGCTTCTTCTGCAGGATGGACCGCAGGTTCTGGCCAAACGCCGCTGCCAGCGTGATAAGAACCCAGCTCGGCAACATGTCAGCGGCGTCGCAGGCGTGACAGGAACTCGCGAGCCTGACCGGGTTGATCCGTAAACACGCCATCCACGCCAAGCTTGTTCAGGTGCAGCAGCAGCTGAGAGAAGCTGCGACGTTCTCCGTCGATCTCGAGAGCGAACTCAGGCTCTTCCCGCGCGGTGTAGGCGTGTACTTCCAGCCCGTGGCAGTGAGCGCGACGAACGAGCCCCTGATCCAGTCCGCGCAGCGACGGGCCAATGCCAGATGCATAACTCGAGACGAACGCGAGCGCCGCACTGGTGGTCAGGTTGCCGTCAGCAAGTGCAGGTGCGAAGGCCTGACCCTCGGCGGTCGCGAGGTCCGCTGGCAGTCGGTCAGGCCGCCCAAGCAGCTGCACCAGCGGCAGGTTCAGCTTGGCCGCGGGCATGATCTCCCGGTCCAGCCGCAACAACGACGTCGGCTCGAACGACTGCACCACCAATCGTTGTGGATTCGCAAAGTCGAGCCGTACAAGCGTGTCGATCAGCAGCTGAGATGGATCGATAGCAATCGGCTGCCCAGACATGAGCCGACCTGTACGACGATAGTGCGTGGGATGTTTGAGTTCCGGATAGATGCCGACACGACGACCCTCACGCTCAGATTGGCGCACCAACTCAACGACCTGCTCAAACGTCGGAATTCGATAGCGATCATCGAAGCGAACATTGCCAGTCCGAATACCGGGCAATCGCTCCCGAGCCCACAAGCTCGCCACCTCCTCGGCCGTGAAGTCTTCAACGAACCAGCCGCCGACCAGTTTGTCATCCAGTGTCTTCACTGTCAGGCGATCACGAAACTCCTCTCGCTCGGCGACGTCAGTGGTGGCCTCCTCGACGACAGGCTCATCGCCCAGAAGCACGATCTCTCCCGCTTCTGTCAGCTGCACAACCGCGAGCATCGGTTCGTGTCTGGCCACCAACACGCCGTCGCCCGTGGACACCAGATCCGGCTCGATGAAACTCGCGCCACCGCTGATCGCGAGCTGATACGCGCCCAACGTGTGTTCCGGGCGCTGGCCGCTGGCGCCGCGGTGGCCAATCACCCGCATGGGCTCGGCCAACGGCTGTGACAGGAGCAAGTCTGATTCAGCTCGCGCGCAACGCTCCGCAGCCAACGCGGGTTGTTGGGCAATAACACTTGAAAGCAGGCCACAAGACACCAAATACTGAGCCAGGCGACGCAGATGTGTCGTTCGGCTGCGGGCGCCGGAAATCCCGCAACTCACTTTTTCAGAGGCCATGCCATGCTCCGTATCGCGCTGTTAATCGGTACCAACATCGCTATCTTACTCGTCGCCAGCATCGTGATGAGTATCTTCGGTCTCGACGACGAACTCCGAAGCGCCACCGGCTTCAACGTAACCGCCAACCTGATCTTCGCCGGCGTCTTCGGCATGACCGGCGCGTTCATCAGCCTGCTCATCTCAAAATGGATGGCCAAGCGCTCAATGGGCGTTCACGTCATTGAACAGCCCTCAAACAACGTCGAACAGTGGCTCGTCCAGACCGTCGAGCGGCAGGCTCGAGAAGCTGATATCGGCATGCCGGAAGTCGGCATTTTCGAATCCGCCCAGCCTAACGCCTTCGCCACCGGTGCAAACAAGAACAATGCCCTGGTTGCCGTGAGCACCGGCCTGCTCGATGCGATGTCCAAAGACGAGGTGGGAGCGGTACTCGGCCACGAGATCGGCCACGTAGCGAATGGCGACATGATCACACTCACCTTGATCCAGGGCGTGATGAACACGTTCGTGATCTTCCTGGCCCGGCTGATCGGTTTCTTTGTGGACAAGGTCATCCTGAAGAATGAGCGTGGCTTCGGCATCGGCTACTTTGTGACCTACATGGCCGCGCAGGTTGTGTTGGGCATCCTCGCCAGCACCGTCGTCATGTGGTTTTCGCGATACCGGGAATTCCGCGCGGACGAAGCCGGTGCAAGGCTTGCCAATCGAAGCTCCATGATCCGGGCGCTGGAGCGCCTCAAGAGCTTCCAGCAGATGCCCGATGAAATGCCGGAAACCATGGCTGCTTTCGGCATCTCGTCCGGCTTGCGCGGCGGTCTCAAGAACCTGTTTTCCTCGCACCCGCCCCTCGATGACCGCATCGCTGCACTGCAGCGCATGGACGGGTGAGCCAAGCGGAGGATCATACGGAAGCCGCGCCGCCGGATACATCGGGTGGTTTGAATTTCGCGACGGTACAGCTGACTTTTCTCAGCATCGTTGTGGCGCTCATCCTGGAAAACGCCCTGGGTGAGCTGAGTGTTCGGGACATGTTGTGGCAGCCCGGCACCGAAGCGCTTGTCCTGTGGTTGCAGGTGTTAACGGTAGGCTTTGCGACCATCGCAACCTGGGCAGGTTTTGCCATCTCGCTGAGCTTCGGCCGGCCGGCCACCAGCAGCGACTTTGTGCTACCTGTGCTTCTACTGGTTTGTTTGTATAGCGCGGGTACAACCTTCTTCCCCGTACCGGTTCAATACTGGATGCTCGCGCTCGCCGCCGCCTCTTCGGTGGCTGGCTGCATGCTGTGGAAAGACATCCGCTTCGCACAGCTTGGTGGTTTCATCGGCCCGCGCAACGCGTTTCGCAGCCAGCTTGCCCTCGTCGCGCTGTATCTGAGCGGGGCGCTGGTAATGACTATCGGATGGAACGCCGCCCTGCCATGGCTCGTCGTCGGCGTCGGTATTGAAGCAATCGGTCTGTACTCGGCGCTCTCCGCCTGGAACAACCGGCGCTTGCCTGGCGCGGAGGCAGAACAGGCTTAACCCGCCGACAACGCCTGGATTCGCGTCGGCCGCACCGACAACCAGCGCAGCCTCGCAACCAGCAGTACCGCTGCCGCCGCTAGGCCCAGCGTGAGCCCGGTCCAGAACCCATCCAGTCCGATGGGCGTTACAGAAAGCAAACCAAGACCAAGAACCGCCCCTATCGGCAGCGCGATGAACCAGTACGCCGTCAGCGCAATCAACATCGAGACAAACGTGTCTTTAAAACCGCGCAGCGAGCCAATCGCCGCAACCTGGAGGCTATCGACTAGCTGGAATGCGGCGACAAAGATGAGAATTCGCGCGCCGAGCGCCAGAACGTCTGGATCGAGTGTGTATAACGACGCGATCGCATAGCGCCCAAAGAACACCCCAATGCCCATGATCGCAGCGATGAACAGCGCCAGAGCGCAGGCAACGAAGGCCGAACGTCTCGCACCAGCATAGTCACCAGCCCCAACGTTAAAGCCTACTCGGATGGACGCAGCCATGCCGATCGCCATAGGCACCATGAAGGTTACACCGCCGAAATTGCTGGCGATCTGGTGCGCGGCTACCGCGCCCACACCCAACGAGCCAACCAATAGCGTAAAGACGCTGAATATCGAAATCTCGGCAAACAGAGACGCCCCGATAGGCGCACCGAGACGGATCAAGCGCTTGAGCGTCGGCCAATGTGGCCACGAAAAGCTCGCAAAAATGCCCAAACCGGACAAGCGTTTGGCACGCACCACCACCCACAACATCGCGAAAAACTCACCGGTCATCACAATCGCGCTCGACCAGCCGCAGCCGGCACCTCCGAGTGCAGGCACTCCGAGGCTATCGTTGCCGTAGATCAGCAGATAATTCAGCGGCACCTTCAACGCCAACGCCGCCAATGCGATAACCATTGCGGGCACCGTCCAGGACAGACCATCGCAAAGGTTGCGTAACGTGAAGTAGCCGAGCAGTGGCAACACGCCGAAGCACAGTGCGTTGAGGTAGCTCACGGCAATTGGAATACCGACCGGGTCCACGTCAAACCAGTGGTAGAGAGGCTCAACGTTGAGGAGAAGGACGATCATGACGAGACCAAAAAACACCGCAAGCCAGAGCGCCTGGCGCACGTTGCCAGCGATCTCGTCGCGACGGCCGGCACCATCGAGCTGAGAAACTGTCGGCGACAGCGCCATGATGATTCCCGACATGGCCAGCAGCATCGCCCAGAAAAAGCTGCCGCCGAGCGCAATACCCGCCAGGTCTGCAGGTGACTCTCGCCCTGCCATCATCGCATCGGCAACAGACATGCCCATCTGCGTCATCTGCGTAAGCACAATTGGTCCGGCGAGCCGTAACAGGCGATCAAGTTCAACCCACACGCTCACCGGGCCTGAAGCGGCGGCCTTCGCGCCTGCTGGCTCTACAGCGGGCTCTACAGCAGAAGAGGTGTCAGGGGCAGACATGAGGGCGGGTGTCCGGAGAAATCCGGGAGGGCTCGAAGTGACGGGCACGCATTGTAACGATGCAAAATCAGGCGACCAGCGAAATTTTGATCGAGCAAATCCAAGGTAAGCTTTACCGTCATAGCTGACGGCTATCGAAGCGATTCAAAGTTTCGAATGTTCCCAAGCTCGCGTGGCCGTATAATCTCCCTGCAGTTAACCGCACATCCATGATATTTCCGAGGAGAACTCCCCGATGGATCTAGCTTCAAGCAACACGTTGCAGAACTTAAAGGACGCCTTTGCTGGCGAATCCCAGGCAAACCGACGCTATCTGTACTTCGCAGCGAAAGCTGACGTTGAAGGTGAAAACGACGTAGCCGCTGTATTCCGCTCCACGGCGGAAGGCGAAACCGGTCACGCACATGGCCACCTTGAGTACATGGAAGCCGTCGGCGACCCAGCTACCGGCCTGCCGATCGGCAACACGTCCGACAACCTGAAAGCAGCGATCGCTGGCGAGACCCACGAGTACACCGATATGTACCCCGGTATGGCCAAGACCGCTCGCGACGAAGGCTTCGATGAGATTGCCGACTGGTTTGAGACGCTGGCCAAAGCCGAGCGCTCACACGCCAACCGTTTCCAGAAAGCGCTGGACGCAATGGCATAAGCCTCGCCCTGCATGCGCCGAATGGCGCAGCAACAAAAGGGCCGCTTCTGCGGCCTTTTTTGTTTTACCCAAGCCTATCGAACACACGACTATCCAGGATATCCAGATGGCAGGACCAACTAGCCGAGAAGGCTCGCTCGAAGCACCCAAGCGCCTACCAATCGAATGGCAGACCGACGCGTACTACGACAAAGAAGAGCTATATACGGAACTTGAGCGGGTCTACGACATCTGCCACGGCTGTCGACGCTGCGTGTCGCTGTGTGAATCCTTTCCTACCCTGTTCGATCTGGTGGACGAGTCCGACACATTCGAAGTCGATGGCGTTGATAAGAACGATTACATGAAGGTGGTTGATCAGTGCTTCCTGTGCGACCTGTGTGCCGAAACCAAGTGCCCGTACCTGCCTCCGCACGAATGGGCCGTCGACTTCCCGCACCTGATGCTTCGCGCCAAAGCACACAAGTTTAAAGAGAGCGGAGCTAAGTGGCGTGACCGACTGATCACAAGCACGGACCCGGTGTTCAGCACCCTGTCAGTGCCGGGGATAGCGCAGACGGCAAACGCGGCTGCTGGCAACGACACCTTGCGCAAGCTCGGCGATTCAGTTGTCGGTATGCACGCAAAAGCGCCGCTACCCAAGTTTCACAGCAAAACGCTGAGCAAGCGCGTGCCGCAACATTTGTCGGGTAATGCATCTGCGTGCGACAGGACAACGGGTAAAGTCGCGATCTACGTGACCTGCTATGGCAATCACAACGAACCTGAGGCCGTTGAGGACATGATCGCCGTTCTCCAGCACAACGGTATCGCCGTTCGCATCCTAAGCGACGCGAAATGCTGTGGAATGCCAAAGCTTGAGCTCGGCGACATGAAGCAAGTCGCCAAACAGAAGGATGCAAACCTTCCGGTCTTCATGGATGCGATCCGCGACGGTTACGACATCATCGCGCCGATTCCGTCCTGCGTACTCATGTACAAGCAGGAATTGCCCCTCATGTTTCCAGACGATGAGGATGTCGCCACAGTCCAGAAAAGCTTCTTCGATCCCTTCGAATACCTGTCGATTCGACGCAAGGCCGGCCTGATTTCGGAAGACTTCAAACAAGGCCTGGGCAAGGTTGCCTACCACGCGGCGTGCCATCAGAGGGTGCAGAGCTTCGGTCAGAAAACCCGGGAGTTTCTGGCCTCAATCCCTGACACAGACGTCACAATCATTGAGCGATGCTCTGGTCACGATGGCACCTACGCCGTGAAGTCAGAAACCTATGACAACGCGATGAAGATCGCACGGCCGGTAGTGCGCCGGGTGAAAGAAGTGGAGCCGGATCATTTCGGCAGCGATTGTCCAATGGCCGGTCGGCTCATCGAGCATGGCATGGAGGATGGCACTGCCAGCCACCCGCTAACCATGCTGAGAAAAGCTTACGGAGTGTAATGATGAACAAACTCAGCCGAGACCAATTATTCAGTCTCGAACAATACGCCACCGAACGCGCAGCATTTCGCGCACAGGTGATCGAACACAAGAAACCACGTCGAGTGCAGCTCGGTGAACATCTGGTCATCCTGTTCGAGGACAGATTGACGATGCAGTACCAGATTCAGGAGATGCTGCGGATTGAACGGATCTTCGAGCCTGCTGCTATCGAGGAGGAGCTGGAGGCTTACAACCCACTCATTCCAGATGGCGCCAACCTGAAGGCAACGATGCAGATCGAGTACGGCGACGTCGACGAACGCCGTGACGCTCTGGCAAAGCTCATCGGCATCGAGCATAAAATCTGGGTTGAGGGTGGCGGAGAGCGAAGCTACGCCATCGCGAACGAAGATCTTGAACGATCGACTGATGAGAAAACCTCAGCCGTACACTTCCTGCGCTTCGAATTGGGAGATGCGTTGATCAGCGCATTGTGCGATGGCGGCGAAATCAAAGTCGGTAGCGACCACCCGGCAATGAGCATCGAGAAAACACTCGATGAGGCGAGCACGCGGGCCCTGGCGGCGGATGTTCGTTAACGTCGATCATAGGGCGATCGCATTGCGATCGCCCTCCGATCGACGAGACTAAACGCCCGCGAGAGCGGCAGCGTAATATTCAAAGCCTACGCAGTAGGCGCCTGAATAATACGCGAGAGTGTCCTACGTCGATCGCACCGCGATCGACGAGAATCAACCCCCGCGAGAGCGGCAGCGTAATATTCAAAGCCCACGTAGTGGGCGCCTGAATAATGCGCGAGAGCGTCCTAACGTGATCGCAACGCAACCGAAGCGATCTCCTGACGCTCTGCCACCCTATCCATCCGCCAGCTTCAGCCCAGCGAGCAGCTCAGCCATATCCTCCATCAGCGCTCCGCGAGTAGAGCTGGCTCGCCAGCACAACCCAATTCGCCGATGCGGTACGTCCGAACCCTTAAACGGCAGGTAACGAACGGTGCCTTTGGCCGCCGGCACGGCCAGTTTCGGCATGAGTGTGACGCCCGCATCCGCTGCAACCATTTGCCTTAGCGTCTCGAGCGATGTGGCCCGGAAATTTGTGTTTTCCACGGCGTTACGGGAATTGCAGACATCCAGCGCCTGATCGCGCAGGCAGTGGCCATCTTCAAGCAACAGGACTTCTTCTGAGTCGAGATCCGAGAGCGCTGCCGTCTTGCGATTGGCCTTGCACCTTAGTTTGCTGAGCGCGAGATAAAATGGCTCTTTGTAGATCTCACGCTCAATGAGTTGCTCCTCGCCGAGTGGCAACGCCAGCACAACCGCGTCCAACTCGCCGGTTTTCAACTGGGCACTGATGACGGCGGTCTGAGCCTCCGTTAACGATATCGACAGGTTCGGGAAACGTTTACGAATCGGCCCAAGAATCTTCGGCAGCAGGTACGGGGCAACTGTCGGAATAATGCCGAGCCGGAACTCGCCGCCAAACGGGTCGCGAAATTCATCCGCGATGCGCTCTAAATCGCTGACGCTGCGCAGCACCGTTTGAGCTTGGGCGACAATTGCATTGCCAACCGGTGTCAGCATGACCTTCCGGTTCGTTCGCTCGATGAGTACAACACCCAGCGTTTCTTCAAGCTTTTTGATCTGTGTCGAGAGCGTCGGTTGACTGACGAAGCAGGCGTCTGCCGCGCGACCAAAATGACCGTGCTCGGCAACGGCAACCAGGTATCGCAGATCGCGCAAATTCACCGCTCAAACATCCTTACGCAGCTTAACAATTCATCGTGCAAACCAGCGTCACTTGAGGGGCTGGGATAATCACCGTGGTAGAGTCCAAGACTACACCGTCCACTACATTGCGGCATGCCCAACCGACGCCAGTTCACTCAAATTGCGACCACAACGCTAGCTGCCACCACAGCCGCGATACCGGTTGTTTCGCTAACCGCATGTACACCCCGCGAGAGCCAGTCGGCTGTCGCCACCATCACGAGCGATTTCATGAAGAATCTCGAAGGCGATATCAAAGCCTGGGACGCTATCGCGAATCACCGTACCGGCACCGATGGCGACGATGAAACCGGCACCTGGCTCCAGGCGGAAGCGACGGCACTTGGGTTCGTGGCAAAACAAACCCACTTCGAGCTAAATCGCATAGAACCACAGCTGGCACAGCTCACCATTGGCGAGACCACGATCACTGGCTCGCCGCTCTTCGATTGCACCTACACCGGTGCCGAAGGCGTGAGTGGCGTGCTCGGCCGCGACATCGCCGTGCTGCCGTTTCAGCCATTCGACGGGCATCCACAGACCAGGTCGCTGCAAGCTGCCAGACGAAGCGAGCGCTACAAGGCAATCATCGCCCTGGCTTCGGCAGATATCGTTGCCCCGGGGCTGGCGGTGATGAACGCCGAGGATTTTCGCGCACCGGTCGGCCCGCCCGTTCTGCAGGTTGCCAGCGAGCATAGCGAGCTTCTGCGCGCCGCGACCGAGCGTTCGGCAAGGGCCACACTCATAGCCCAGATTACGCAGGTACCGGATCGGGCGAGCAACGTTCAAGTACACGTGCCGGGCAGCAATCCCAATCTCGCGCCGCTGGTGATCATGACGCCGCGAAGCGCCTGGTTTACCTGCACGGCGGAGCGTGCAGGCGGGATCGCGGTTTGGCTGGCCGCGCTCCGCGCTTTCGCCAGAAAGCCGCCAAAAAGGCCGGTAATTCTCTGGGCAAACAGCGGTCATGAGCTTTCTCATCTGGGGCTCGACGATGCGCTGCATGCAAGCCCCACACTTGCCCGCAACGCCCATGCCTGGGTGCACTTAGGTGCAAATTTTGCGGCAGCTGTCGGCGAAGTACGCCTGCAGGCATCGTCAGCTGAGCTCATGGACCAGCTCGTTGAGAAATTCGCAAGACATGGCGCGCAGGTGGATCAACAGGGTGAGCCGTTGAGCCGGCCATTGGGCGAAGCTCGAAACATCTTCGACTCCGGCGGACGCTTTATCTCCATTCTTGGCAGTAACCGTCTGTTCCATCATCCCCAGGATCGGTGGCCGGATAGCGTCGATCTGCCAAAGACCCGCGCGATCGCGATTGCCCTACTGGCTGCTATCGATGAACTCGCCAATGCCTGATCGTGAACTTGAGATCCTCAGCGAAACCGACGATCTGTGGGTACTGAATAAACCATCAGGCATATCGCTACTTGCCGATCGAAGCGGCGCTGGTTGCCTGTGGGATCAGGTAAAGGCGCAGCTCGGCAAAGCGTATCTGGTTCACCGCCTGGATAAGGGCACATCCGGCGTGTTGCTGATCGCCAAAACCCAGGCTTGCCAAAGCAATCTCACGCGAGCATTTCAGGCACGCCTGATCGGCAAACACTACGTGGCATCTGTCGTTGGGGACTGGAGTGCCCGCAGCACGCGCATCATCGATCTGCCCCTTCGCAAAGGCCGTAAGAGTCGCTACCGAGTGGCGGGTGAGAGGGAAAACATCAAGCTGCGAGGCAGCACATATGAAGTATCACCCGGCCAGCCGGACGGTAAGGTGAGCACTACTCGCGTTCGCAGGCTTAAGCAGTTACCCGAGCGAACACTCGTGAGCGCTAAGCCAACGACAGGCCGCACTCACCAGCTGCGCGTACATCTTGCCTGGGTAGGTTATCCAATCGTGGGTGACCACTTGTACGGAAAACCAGACGATCCCAGACAGCGCGCCAGTCGGCTGGCGCTGCATTGTCACAAATTGGTGTTACCGACTTCAGACACCTTTGTCGCCCCACTTGCTGACGACTTTCCGACCTAAAGCGTAGCCAGCCGCAGCCACCGCTGGGTGTCGGGTGAGCGCAAATGCCATAGCCGCAACGCCTGCGCCAGCGAGCCAGCTACGGACCTGTGGGCTGTGGGAGTTGCCACTGCTCACCCGATGCACCGTGTGTTCACAATTGTTCGTGAGAAGGTTGTAGCGCGCAGCGCTCAAGTTGCTCGCACCTGCCAGTGCGCGCTCGCGACTGCGTCGAGACAAACGCTCGACCCGTAGTCGTTGGCCATTGCGGAACTCTTCTTCCGTACAGATGTGTTCGCCGCGGAGCGGGGTGTTGTGCAGAACGCGGCCGTCGCCAAGGGCGATGCCCTTGTGCATAACGAGACCCTTGCGTCGGCTGACTATGTCACCGGGTAGATATCGGCTCACTTCTATATCTCCAAATCAGCCAAGTGGGATCACATTGCCACAGAATACCGGGGCGCGGCGAAAGCAGCACACGCACTTCGGAGAAACAATTCAAGAAACAGGCCAGAACAGGCCGAGCGAACCAGAAATTCGAGTCGCTCCACGCAGAACGACTCGAATCGCAAAAGTATCTATATATTTCAATTGCTTAGAATAAGCCGACGGGGCAATGGTCGTGCTGGAGAAATGGCTACATCGCTACTTGTCGGACGCTGGAACCAGAGTGGCTTGAGTAAAATCACGAAGCTTGGGCCGCAGTTGGCGAGATTGGCCAACTGCCACCGCCGGTTCAATTTCGCTCAGCCCTCGCTCTCGTCTGATGCCTTCGGTAGGGAATCGAGCATGTAATCAAGGCTCGCGGCGAGCTCCTCATTACTGCATTGATTGCACAGGCCTTTCGCCGGCATTCCGGGTGGCATGCCTTCGACAACATGCTTCATCAGCACATCCATACCCTGTGCGATGCGTGGTGCCCAGGCCTCAACGTCTCCCAGTTTGGGCGCTCCAGCCACCCCAGCTGCGTGGCAGCTAAAACAGAACTTGTTATAGATGCCTTCACCGTCTGGCGCTGTGCTGACCGGTGGTGCGGTCAGCGCGGCGTTCGAGCTGGCCGGATCGGTTGAGGAAGAATCGCCGCAGCCGGCGATCAACAGCGCCAGACTCATCAAAATCAGTATTCGCAAGGTTTTGCCTTTGTTTTCTATGCCGGACTCACGTCGGGCAGTAATGGTTGCTCCGAATGCCTTGGGTCGCATCGCGCGCCCCTCCGCCAGCTTTCCTTGCACAGCTTTGAAAGCGAAATTGAAGGTCGAGCCTGCCGTCGGCTCAGCCTCAATCCACGCCCAAGTCAAAATCGTCGCTATCTTGCCACGCAGGGAACGAATCTCGAAATCTTTCTACCCGCTCAGTATCGATGTCTACAGTGAACACACCGTCAGCGTCACCCGCCCGCAGAAGCTCGCCACCGTCAGGCCCAAAAGCAGCCGCTCCACCGCTATACGCGATCCCTGCGCCGTCGGTGCCGATGACATTCAGGCCAATACTGAAAGCGAGGTTCTCGATGGCGCGTGCTCGCAACAGCGTGTCCCACGCGCCTTGACGGGCAGCCGGCCAGTTAGCAACTCCCAGCAGTAGATCGTAGTCGCAACGATTACGCAGCCATACAGGGAAACGCAGGTCATAACAAACAAAAGGCAGGATTCTCAAGCCGCGATAATTGATGACCACGCGTTCAGCACCAGCGGCGTAATGCTCATGTTCACCGGCCATACGAAACCGATGCCGCTTGTCGTAGTGAGTAACGTTGCCATCGGGTTGCACCCAGACGAAACGATTGACCGGCTGCGCGGCTGCTTGCGGCTGCAGCGCCAGGCTGCCGCAGATAACCAGGCCCAATTCCGCTGCTCGCTGGCGCAGCCAGGTCATCGTCTCTCCATCCCAGGCTTCCGCCTGGTCACTCGAGGCCATCGTGAAACCCGTGGCGAACATCTCCGGCAAGACCACCACGTCGCAGTGCTCGGGCAGCTGCTCGAAGTAGGCATCGAAATGCGCTCGGTTGGCCACCGGATCATGCCAGTGAGTAGAAGTCTGAATAAGGCTGAAGGCTACAGTTGGCACAACAATCGCCCGGCGCGATCCAGGGTCTCATCGTCTTTGGCAAAACAGAAACGCAGGCGAGTGAGTTCCGAGGGCTGCGGATCAGCGTAGAAGGGTGACAGTGGGATCGACGCGAAACCCGCCTCATACGTCCACTTCCGCGCAAGCTCCCAGTCGTTATGCAAGCCAAAAGCTGTGTAGTCCAGCAACTGAAAGTAGGTGCCCTGCGTCGGCACCCAGTTGAACTTCGAACCGGCAATCGTCGCTAGAAAACGGTCCCGCTTGGCCTGATAAAACGCGCTTAGCTGCTCATCGTATTCCGGTTGAGCCGTCAGAAAATCCGCGAGCCCAAGTTGGCTGGGTGTGTGCGAGGTGAACGTTACGTATTGATGAATCTTCCGCAGGAGCGCCGTAAGGTGAGCCGGTGCCACGCAGTAGCCGATCTTCCAGCCGGTAGTGTGATAAGTCTTACCAAAGGAGGAGACCGTGAAACTGCGTCCATAAAGATCGTCTCGCGCTGTCATGCTGATATGACTGCGGCCATCGAACGCCATGTGTTCGTATACCTCGTCAGCGACGATCGCCAGACCGTATTTGTCCGCCAACCGAGCCAGCGCGTTGATGTCTTCTGAATCAAAAACCATACCCGTTGGGTTGTTGGGCGAGTTAGTAACGATTGCCCGCGTTGCGCCGGTAACCGCAGCGGCCACCTGATCCCAGTCCACGCGATAGCAACCCGAATCGATGACCATCGGCACATGCACGGGTACCCCGCCAGCTAGCCGGATGACCGGCGCGTAGCTGTCGTACGCTGGATCGAGAAGCAACACCTCGTCTTTCGGTTGCACTAAGGCCGTCAGGCTGCAGAACAATGCTTCGGTGGCCCCCGAGGTGATTGTTACCTCCGTATCCGGACACACGTCACGGCCATACAGCCGCGCTACTTTGTTGGCTACAGCTTCCCGAAGCGACGCAACACCAATCATCGGCGCGTACTGATTGCCGCCGTTACGCAAATGGTGATTCACCCGCTCGAGCAGCTCGGTAGGCCCGTCAAAGTCCGGGAAGCCCTGAGACAGATTCAAGGCACCCTGTTCCGCGGCGAGTGCGGACATTTGGGTGAATATGGTGACGCCGACGTCGGCCAGCTTATCCCGGATACCCAAAGCCGGCGTCGAAGCGAGTGCGGGCGGGCTGGTTTCATTTGGTTGTGCAGTCGACATCGATATAACCATCGTAGTTGGCGGCGTTCTCAAGCAGCTGCAAGACGCCGTTTTGCCTGATTCGAGACAGTATCGCGCAGAAATGGGTCAGGCCAGAACTCGCGGCCTTTACCCACCCGGAGCCAGCGATAACATCATCAAAATATTTTGATATTGCTGACGAAGGCCGTAGACTGCGCCGCTGCCCCATTTGATATACGCACAGGCAACCCCTTCAAGCGCCCCATGGCCGAAGCACTTAATCATTCTGACGGCAGGCTCGGCGACATGCCGGCTCTGCTGGATGCCGGCACTGGCGTCGTCGCCCTCAGCCGAGCCATGGGTGACCCGCTGCGCGCAACGGTTATGCGCCTGCTGGCGCGCGACTCCTTTAACGTGAGAGAAATGTGCGAGATTCTGAACGTCGCTCAGAGCGCACTAAGCCATCACCTGAAGCTGCTTGCCAACGCCGGTCTGGTCGAAAAGCACCGAGAAGCTAACAGCACCTTCTATCGACGCGCAGACGAAACAACCAACGCATCGGTCCGATCGGCAATCTGTTCTCTGCTGGCCTCGCTCGACAGCGAACCGTTGCCCGCTGGCTGTGTTGCGGGCATCAAACATGTTGCCGCCCAGCGCAGACGGCGAAGCCAGGAATTCTTCAGCGCGGAGGCAGACGCGCTAGCCAACCAGCAAGCACAGATCTGCAACAGCAACGTCTATGCCCCGTTGCTTGACTCACTGTCACAGGAGTTAACCAGGACTAAGGCAAGCGCGCTCGAGATCGGCCCGGGTGACGGCAGCGTGCTACAGGGGCTTTGCGCCAGGTTCGAGCAGGTACTCGCCATCGACAGCGTCGATTCCATGCTTGGCAGCGCCTATGAACTCGCGACCCACGCTGACAACCTCACGGTCGTCAATCAGACCTGGGAAACACTCAAGGGCCGCAAACGCTTCGATCTGATAACCGCCGCGATGGTGCTACACCACATCGCGCAACCCGACGCGTTCTTCGAACAGGCTCACCGGCTGCTCAGCGATGATGGAGTGCTACTGATCGCAGACCTGGACAGCCACGATCAGGACTGGGTGGTCGAAACCTGCGGCGATCATTGGCTCGGCTTTCACGCCGACCAACTCGATGCGTGGGCAGAGGAACACCACCTCTCACTCGAGCGCGATTTCTATCTGGCCCAAAGAAACGGCTTTCGAGTACATGCACGGGCGTATCGAGCGCAAAGCACGAGCTAATTCTTCCAACGACAACACAACAGACAACTGCAACCAAGGAATCACACAGACATGACTGACTACAAAGTCGCTGACATCACACTCGCAGACTTCGGGCGCAAGGAAATCGCACTTGCGGAAGCTGAAATGCCCGCGCTCATGGCACTACGCGACCGGTATCGCAAGGAGCAGCCGCTCGCCGGCGCGAAGATCATCGGCTGCATTCACATGACGATCCAAACTGCTGTGTTGATCGAAACCCTCATGGATCTAGGCGCAGAAGTGCGCTGGTCCAGCTGCAACATATTCTCGACGCAAGACCACGCCGCTGCCGCGATGGCTGCGGCCGGCATTCCGGTTTTCGCCTGGAAAGGCGAGACGGAGGAAGAGTACGAATGGTGCATCGAGCAGACGATTCTCTCCGACGGCAAGCCCTGGGATGCCAACCTGTTGCTCGATGACGGCGGCGACCTGACGCAAATCATCCACAACAAATACCCCGCCATGCTGGACAGTATTCACGGCATCAGCGAGGAAACGACGACCGGCGTGCATCGCTTATACGAAATGATTCGCGACGGTGAATTGAAGGTACCTGCCATCAACGTCAACGATTCAGTGACCAAGTCGAAGAACGACAATCGCTATGGTTGCCGCCATTCGCTGAACGATGCGATCAAGCGGGCTACCGATATGCTGATGTCTGGCAAGCGTGCGCTGGTCATTGGCTACGGTGACGTCGGCAAAGGCTCCGCCCAGAGCCTGCGCCAGGAAGGCATGATCGTCCGCGTGGCCGAGATTGACCCTATCTGCGCCATGCAGGCATGCATGGACGGCTATGAGCTCGTATCACCCTATGTGAACGGCAACAACACCGGCAAAGTCGAGGATATCGACACTCGCTTGCTCGGCGAGACGGACCTCATCGTCACCACCACCGGTAATGTCAACGTATGCGACTCCGCCATGCTGAGCACCGTTAAGAATGGCGCCGTGGTCTGCAACATCGGTCACTTCGATAATGAGATCGATACTGCGTTCATGCGCGAAAACTGGCGCTGGGACACCGTCAAAGATCAGGTGCACCAGGTCTTTCGTAGCGATGACAAACGCGACTACATCATCCTGTTGTCCGAGGGTCGCCTGGTGAATCTTGGCAATGCGATGGGCCACCCCTCACGCGTGATGGATGGCTCGTTTGCCAATCAGGTGCTTGCCCAAATGCATCTGTTCGAACAGCGCTGGGCTGACCAACCTGAGAACCAGCGCGCACCGATCAGCGTCGAAGTACTGCCCAAGAAGCTCGACGAAGAGGTCGCTGAGCTCATGGTTGCCGGTTTTGGTGGTGTTGTGACACGCCTGACCAAAGCCCAGGCCGACTACATCGGTGTGGAAACCGAAGGCCCGTACAAGGCAGACGCGTACAAATATTAACAGAGGGGCTTTTCTTGTCGCTCGCAGAGCGAGCGGCAAGAAAGCTCCCAGACTCAAACCCCAGGAGAAGCGCAGACGATTGTCACCGATCGCAAAGCGATCGGAGCAATCTGTCGAGAGCGCCCCTCTACTACCCCACCCGAACCCCGGCGTGAACCGTCGCTTAGGAGATCGCCGCACTTCGGCGTTCGGCCGGGCTCTCGGCAGCTCGCAAGCGAGCGCCTGCCGCTAACAGATCGCGAGGCGTTCGGTCGAGTTCGCGGTGACGGGGCTGAAAGGCGGACTCCGCCGCTCAGTACACCCCACCCAGCACAGGGGCTTTTCTATTGAAGCTCGCTCTGCGAGCGTCAATGAAAAGCTCCCAGACTCAAACCCCGGGAGCAGCGCAGACGATTTTCTCCGTCGCGCAGCGACCAAGAAAATCTGTCGAGAGCGCCCTTCTACCTCACCCCAACGCTAGCCGTTGGAGTACCTCAGTACACCCCACCCAACTTCGAGTGATCCCAGCTCAGCGTCTCTCTCGGCACAAACTTCAGCACCACGCGCTTAGGCGCGGTCTTTAGCATCGCGCCATGATTCGCCTCAGCGGAGTCAGCGCTGGCCTCCTGCCCCTTGGTATTGATATTGATGAGGGCATCTTCCACCGCCGCCTCGTCATCGATGACATGACAATCCGCATACACCACAACACCTCGAAGCTCGCTGTACTCCTCGCCTGATTCGACCAGTAGCGTCGCCCTGGGATCACGCTTGAAGTTCATCACTTTCTGGCTCTTTCTGAACGTGGTGCAGATATAGGCACCGTCCCCGTCCATGTAAAACCACATCGGCATCGGGTGTGGAAAACCATTGCGGCCATTGGAGACGATCGTGAGCGTCTTTTGCTCCACCATGTAGGCGCGCAATTCGTCGTCGGTGAACATGATGGCTTCGCGGCGGCTGGGCATGACTGATTGAATCCTTTCGGTATGAACTAACCTCTATACAATACGCGCCCCTTAGATCGACTCAAGCCAAGACCCGAACCGAGCCAATGGAACAGTCACTACAAGACCTCATCAATCTTCTCGATCTGGAAGAGATCGAGAAAAACCACTACCGAGGGCTTAGCCCGAGCGAGGGCTGGCAACGCGTGTACGGCGGCCAGGTGATCGGCCAGGCGTTAGTCGCAGCCTCACGCACGGTGGATGCAGACCGCCTCGCGCACAGCCTGCATGGCTACTTCATCCGCGCCGGCGACACCGAGATTCCTATTTTGTATCGCGTGAACCGCATCCGCGACGGCGCCAGCTTCACAACGAGGGAAGTTCAAGCCATTCAGAAAGGGCGCTCTATCTTCTCCATGCTGATCTCCTTCCAGGTCCAAGAGGAGGGTCTTACTCATCAGATTGAGATGCCAGATGTGCCGGCTCCAGAAGACCTGAAGACCGAAGATGAGCTCAGGATGGATATCATCGACCAGGTACCGGAGGAGTTTCGTAGCCACTTCACTCGCAACCGGCCGATCGAAGTTCGACCGATTGACCCGGGCGACATCCTGAATCCTGAAGTTCGGCAGCCGATGCAGATGTGCTGGATGAAAGCCCGAGAGCCGCTTCCTGACGACCAACGCATCAACCAGTGCGTGCTCGCTTATCTGTCCGATTGGTCGCTGCTGGATACGTGCCTCATGCCGCACGCGGTTAGCTACATGGCCGACGATATGCAGGTCGCGAGTCTGGATCACGCCATGTGGTTCCACCGCCCTTTCAAGGCCGATGAATGGTTGCTGTACGTCATGGATAGCCCGGCATCGTCAGGGTCTCGTGGCCTCAATCGAGGCCTTATCTACGACCGAAATGGCGTGCTGGTCGCCTCCGCAACCCAGGAAGGCCTGATCCGCCGTCACGCCTCAAAATAGGCGGAATGCCATACGCTTTCGCCATCCCGTCCAAGGGTGCTGCTTGTAAGTCAAGTGTGTGACAGGCTCATGCGGGGTAGTCGCGAGCCGCTCAGACAGCGATAATAGGCGGTTTGACCCAACGGAATTCCGTCATGCCCGAATCGAGCCCTACGGCGCCTACAGCCATAACGCCGGAAGCTGAGCAGCTCACCGCTTCCGTAAAGGCACTGCAGGATGCGTTCGAAGAGCACCGCTACATCTGCAGCGACCAGATAGCGACAGCCGTATATCTGGCCTACCACCTGCACAAGCCCATTCTGATCGAAGGCCCGCCGGGCGTTGGTAAGACCGAACTGGCAAAAACCACGGCTGACATGTTCAACCTCGATCTGATCCGCCTGCAGTGCTACGAAGGCCTGGATGAGTCCAAGGCCATCTACGAATGGAAGTACGGCAAACAGTTGCTGTACACCCAGGTGTTGAAAGAAACGCTGGAAGACGTCCTGCAGGGAGCTACCGGCTTTGCAGAATCCGTCGGCCGCCTGCACGAGTTTGGCGACATATTCTTCTCAGAAGACTTTCTCGAGCCGCGGCCGCTGCTGAAGGCGCTGAAAGCGGAGGACGGCTGCGTTCTGCTCATTGATGAGGTGGACAAGTCCGATCACGAATTCGAATCGTTGCTGCTCGAGATGCTGTCCGACTTCCAGGTATCGATCCCGGAAATCGGCACCGTTAAGGCCGTGCGCGAGCCGCCGCTGGTCTTTCTAACGAGTAACAACACGCGAGAGATTTCGGACGCATTGAAGCGCCGATGCCTGCACCTCTACATTCCGTTCCCAGAGCCTGATCTGGAGCAGCGAATCATCGAGGCACGCGTGCCCGAGATTCCGCCAGAGCTGCGCAAGCACCTGGTCGGCTTCATTCAAGAGCTACGCAGCATGGATCTGAAGAAGATCCCTGCGATCTCCGAAACCATAGACTGGGCACGCACCCTGGTACTACTACACGCGGATTCACTGGATCCCGATCTCGTCCGCTCGACCCTCAACGTCATCCTCAAGTTCCAGGAAGACATTGACAGCATCGACAACGAGATTCCGGCTCTGACTAGCCGAGCTGCATCGCGCCGCTGATTCATGGATCGCACCCTCGGCAACTTTATCCGCGCGCTTCGAAACAACGACGTGCGCATCTCAACCGCAGAAACGCTCGATGCGTTCTCGGCGGTTGAGCTTGTGGGTTATCGCGACCGCGCAATGCTCAAGCGGTCGTTGTCGCTGGTGTTGCCAAAGACCGAAGACGAAAAGGCAGCGTTCGACGTTTGCTTCGAACAGTTCTTCGCCGCCGAAGATTTGAAGCCAGAAGCCGGCGACAGCGGTGGCGAGAACGGCGAAGCTGACCCTAACGCAGCTGATGGCGGCGAGAGCGGCGAAGGCGGCGGCAATCCTGATGAGAGTCAGGCAGAAGGCGGCGAGCGCAGCGGCAAAGCCAAGAAGTCGAAAAAGCCGAGTTTCGGTGAGCCCGAAGAAGAAGAGGATCTGGGGCCAGGGCCCATGTCCGAGGTGCAATCGGAGTTAGGCAAATTGTTAATGGGTGGCTCCCAGGTGGAGCTATCAGCCGCCATGGCGGAAGCTGGCAACGCGGCCGGCGTCGAAGAGATTCAGATCTTCACGCAGAAAGGCCTGTACACCCGCAACATCATGGAGGCGATGGGCCTTACGGACCTCAATGGCGAGATTCTGTCCGGTGCTCGCAGCCCTGAGGTCCCCACCCGAAGACTCTCCCAGGAACTCAAAAAACGACGAGAGTGGCTGCGCGAGAACGTTCGTGACTACGTGGAGCGCCAGTTCCTGCTGCATGCGGACGTTTCCGGCAAGCGTCTACGCGAGGAGCTGCTGCGCAAAGTTAAGCTGTCCAATATCGAACATCGCAGTCATCGCCTGATCCGCGACATCATCTACCGCATGGCGAAAAAGCTCATCACCATGCATTCGCGGCGCAAGAAGATATACAAGCGCGGTCAGCTCAACATCTCGCGAACACTACGCCACAACATGGCGTACGACGGCGCCATCTTTAACCTGCACTGGAAGTCCATCAAGGTAGATCGGCCGAAGGTGTTCGCGATTTGCGATGTTTCCGGCAGCGTGGCCAACTACTCCCGCTTCATGCTCATGTTTCTGTACTCCCTCGAAGAGGTCATGCCGAAGGTTCGCTCATTCGCCTTTTCATCCGACTTGGCCGAAGTGACAGACCTGTTCGATCGAAACAACCTGGAAGACGCGATCTCAAAAACGCTCAGAGACTACGCGGGTGGCTCAACCGACTACGGCCAGGCGTTCGTCGATTTCAAGAAGCTATGCCTCGATGACGTCGATAACCGTTCGACCATCATCATTCTGGGTGACGCGCGCAACAACTATGGCGAAGCGCGCGCCGAGATTCTCAAAGAGCTGTACGACCGATCCAAGCGTGTGATCTGGCTGAACCCGGAACCGCGTAGCACGTGGACGGTGGGCGATGCCGAGATGGGCAAGTACCGCGCATATTGCCATCAGGTCGAAGAGTGTAATTCGCTCATGCATTTGGAGCGGGTAGTCGGTAACCTGCTCAAAACGGTGGCATAGCCGCCCCCTACCGGGGATGCGCTATGGTGAGGATCGGCCACCCGCTGAGCCTCAATAACAACAACCGAAGCGCCGGTCACATTCGGCGCGTGAAAAGCAGGCTAAGAACACATGGACACGGCATCCGGTTCCAGCAGCGTCCTGAGACAACTAGGGCTCTACGCCTTACTGACCATCGTCGGCATCGCCCTGCTCATGTGGGCTATGTCCTGGATTGCCTCGGTCACCGGATCCGCCGAGCGAACCCAAACCGCGATCGACCCCGAAACCCGCAGCGCCAGCTTCCTGCTTGGCGATGAGCCACCTCAACTGGACAGCTCGAAAGCAACCGATGCTTTGTCCGGCATGGTGCTCGGTCACGTTATGGAAGGCCTGCTCGCCTACAACGAGAACAACCAGCTCACCGCAGGCGTCGCGGAGCGTTGGGACATTCGTGAGCGCGGAGCTACGTTCTGGCTCAGGCGGGATGCCAAATGGAGCAACGGCGAACCGATCACCGCACACGACTTCGTCTACTCATGGCGACTTGCGGTCGACCCGGCCAACTCGTCTCAGTACGCCTTCCTGCTGTATGCGGTCAAAAACGGTGAGGCGATCACCCAGGGCAAAATGCCACTCGAATCGCTTGGCGTTACAGCGATCGACGACTACACACTGGAGGTGGAATTCGAGAACTCAACCGCCTACTTCGGCAAGCTCGTCGCGTTTTCAACCTACTACCCGATCAACGAGAAGTTTCACAAATCAGTGAAGGACCGCTTCGGCGCTGACGCCGATACGCTGCTCTACAGCGGCCCCTACATGATTGAAAACTGGGTGCACGGCGCATCACTCAAAATGGTGCGCAACCCACACTACTGGAATCCTGGCCGGGGCGGTCTGGACATCATCGACTTCCCCTATATCACCTCAGATCCGAACGCCCGCCTGAACCTGTTCAAGGACGGCAAGATTGCGATCGCCGGCCTGTCGGCGGAGAACCTCGGCGAGGCTATTGATCGGCGCTGGCAGATGAACGCTTTTGCCGAGGGCGTGGTCTTCTATATCGAGTTCAACCACCGACCCGGCCGCGTCACTGGCAACCGGCATCTCCGTCGCGCGATGCAACTGGTGAACGATCCGGCGGAGCTGGTATACAAAGTAACCAAATTACCGGGCTATCTGCCCGGCAAGTCGCTATTCCCGGTCTGGGTTCAGGGCGTCAACGGCTTCTTCCGCCAGGAGTATCCTGCACCGGAGGCGCCGGTGAATATCGAGCAAGCCCGCTGGCATCTCGAACAGGCAAAACAGGAACTGGGTTTGGATGAGATTCCACCGCTCATACTCCTGACCGGCGACAATCCACTATCGACACTGCAGTCCGAGTACTACCAGGATCGGTTCAAACGAACCCTCGGGCTGGATGTACGCATCGACAAACAGATCTTCAAACAGCGCCTGGAGAAAATGACCGCGGGCGAGTTCGACATGGTCATGGCGGGTTGGGGACCAGACTTCGATGATCCACTGACCTTCGGCGATCTTTTCGCCAGCTGGAACGAGCAGAATCGAGGCAAATACGCATCCAGTGAACTCGACGCCCAGGTGCGCATCGCTCAACGCAGCGTCGACACTCAAGAGCGCATGGACGCCTTCGGCGAAATTCAGCGAATACTCTTCGAAGACGCCGTCATTCTGCCTGGTTACGAGCGCGGCATCGTCTACGTCGTGGACGAACGTCTGGAAGGCGTGGTTCGTCGCGCCGTTGGGCCGGACCCGGACTACACCTTCGCGCGCATCAGGGAAGGATCATGAAAGACGCCATCCGCATACTGTCGGCTGACGCCATATCTGCCTTACCCACTAAAGGGGACGTCTGAGTATGTGGCGATACGCTTTCAAGCGCTTGATACAAGGCATCATCACCGTCTGGTTCATCGCGACGGCTACGTTCGTCGCGATGCAAATGGCGCCGGGCGACCCTCTCTCCGGCGAGAAAGCGCTCTCCGAAGAGATACGCGCGAATCTTGAGGCCAAGTACGGGCTGGACAAACACCCTGTGCAGCAATACTTCATTTACATGGGCAATCTGCTGAAGGGCGATCTCGGCATCTCCTATACCCAGCAGAACCGCCAGGTAAACGACATCATCGCCGAGCATTTCCCCGTCTCGGCAATCCTGGGGGTGCTCGCGATCGTTTTCGCAGCCCTGGGCGGCATATTGCTCGGTGCACTGACGGCGCTGTTCCGCAACAAAGCGCCTGACGTGATCATCATGTTTCTGGTTATTCTCGGCATATCCGTGCCGTCCTTCGTCGTGGCCGCCATCGCACAGCTCAGCCTTGTGAACATAAACGATCTGCTCGGATTCTCCCTGCTGCCCGTTGCCGGCTGGGGCACGGTGCAACACATGCTGATACCGGCGCTGGTTCTGGGCCTGTCGACCATGGCTTTTCTGACTCGCTTGATGCGCTCGTCCATGCTCGAAATCATCAACGCTGACTACGTGCGCACAGCTCGCTCAAAAGGGCTGCCGGAATCCCGCATCTTCTCGCGGCACATGCTTCGCAATGCCATCCTGCCGGTCGTCACCGTGCTTGGCCCTGCAATCGCCGGCATCACGACAGGCGGTTTCGTTGTCGAATTGGTATTTGCGATTCCCGGTCTCGGCCGGTACTTCGTACAAGCCGTCCAGCAGCTGGACTATACCGTCATCATGGGTACGACGGTCTTTTACGGCGCGTTCCTGGTGCTGATGGTGATCATCGTCGACCTGCTGTACGGCTGGGTCGATCCACGAGTGAGGTTGGACTAGGCCATGGCAGAGACAAAGCTCACACCACAGGATTTCGCGCCGCTGCACAGCGAGCGCGAAGTGCAATCTCTTTCAAGGCCTTCTCTGTCCTACTGGCAGGACGCCTGGATTCGGCTCAAGGCCAACCGGCGAGCCCTGATCAGCCTGTACATCGTCATTTTCCTGCTGGCATTCACGGTGGTCGGCCCATGGTTCTGGACTATCGATCCGTCGACGATCGACCCTGACCAGATCAGTCAGCCACCCGGCGCGAATCGCGAGGTAGTGGTGACAGCGCCCTATGAACCGTGGTCCATCGACAGCATCGTCGTCCCGGCCAGCGGAATGGCGCTCGTCGGCGAACCGACAACTCAGAGCATCCGTATGGCCTGGGCACCTATGCCGGGTGCATTCGGCTATCGCGTCTATCGAAATCACTTCCCCGTTGAACCAGGCAAAGCACTTGGTTTACCGCTGGTGAACATTCTGAATCCGGATGAAACGTGGTTCGAAGATCGGCTGAATCTAAAGGCCCAGGACTATTACTACGCAGTGGTTGCCACCGATGCGACCGGCAACCGGATAAGCGACCCCGTCTCCGTAGACGTTCTGCCCGAGCGTGTCATCACCGCAGAAGAAGCCATTCGTCGCGGCATCGCGAGCGCTGAGGAACCGCCGGCAATTGGCACGCCGCTGAAAATGAAGCTGCATCCGCTAGGCACCGATTATCTGGGGCGGGACATGCTCTCGCGTCTCATGCATGGCGCTCGGGTCTCTCTATTCATCGGAATCTTCGCACCCTTCGCCTACGTCATTCTCGGCATTGCCTACGGCGCTATCGCCGGCTTCCTGGGTGGGATCATCGATCAGTTCATGATGCGGTTCGCCGATTTTGTCGTCGCGCTACCGTTCCTGCTCTTCATGATTGTCTTCAAACTGGCCTTTTCCGTTGGCGCCGGTGAGTCCGGAATATTCGCCATGCTGATCGCAATGATCGTGCTGCTGTGGCCGGGTACTGCCCGGCTGGTACGCGGCCAGATTCTTCAGATCCGAGAAGAGGGTTACGTCAGCGCCGCCAAACTCATGGGGGCGAACACAAACTATCTGGTGTTGCGCCACATGATTCCGAACACCATGGGCGTGATCCTGGTGACGCTGACCTTTGCTGTGCCGTCGGCTATTTTCACTGAGGCATTTCTATCATTCATCGGCATGGGTGTAGCGCCACCGACGCCGTCCTGGGGCAGCATGTGCAACGAAGGCATAAAAACCATGCTGACAACGCCGCACGAACTGCTCTTCCCCGCTGCGCTGATCAGCATCACGGTGTTGGTGTTCAACCTGCTTGGCGATGGCCTGCGTGATGCGCTGGATGCGCGCATGCGGAGCCGGGAGTAAGCCAGTGACAGACAGAACACAAACGACAAGCGAGTCCGCCGCGACCCGCAGGACCAATAGCGAGGTCGCCTCATGAGCCGGCTGATGGAAGTTTCGGACCTTGCGGTCGAATTCGACACCTACGGCGGTATCGTGCAGGCCGTACGAGGCGTGACCTTCGGCGTCGACAAAGGCAAGACGCTGGCGATTGTCGGCGAGTCCGGCTGTGGCAAATCCGTCACCGTCCAGAGCGTGATGGGCCTGATACCCATGCCGCCGGGCAGAATCACGTCAGGTACTGCCCTGCTCGACGGCGTGGACATCATCGGCCAGAAGACCATCGACGGCGAAGATATCCGCGGCTCACGTATCGGCATGATCTTCCAGGATCCCATGACATCGCTGAACCCAACGATGACCATCGGTGATCAGATCGCTGAGACACTGCTCGTGCACCGGAATCAAAGCAAAGCCGAAGCCCGCAAGCGGGCGATCGAAATGCTCGCGCTCGTTAAGATTCCCGAGCCAGACAAACGCGCCAATCAATATCCGTTTGAATTTTCGGGCGGTATGTTGCAACGAGCAATGATCGCCATGGCCATTGCCTGCGAGCCTGAGTTGCTCATTGCCGACGAGCCGACCACCGCGCTGGACGTCACGATTCAAGCGCAGATTCTGGACCTGCTGGGCGAGCTTCAACGCAAGACGGGCATGGCGATCATTCTGATCACTCACGACCTGGGCGTGGTTGCTCGCATGGCCGACGACGTGTGCGTGATGTACGCGGGCCAGATCATCGAACGCGGCAGTGTCGATGACGTCTTCTATCGTGCTGCGCACCCCTACACATTGGGCTTGCGCGCCGCCATGCCGACAAACGACCCAGAGGGCGATTCGGTACTTCGGCCCATCGAGGGCAGCCCACCAGATCTGTTCGCGCCGCCTGCGGGCTGCGGTTACTGCGCCCGTTGCCCCAATGCCATGGCGATCTGCGAAACCTCTGTGCCGCCACGCTTCGAAATCGGTAACGAACACTACAGTCGCTGCTGGCAGCAACATCCGGACGCGCCCGGCGCCGTCGACGGCCTCTTCGTTCCGGCGAAAACCGGAGTGCAAGCATGAGCGAACAACGCAAGCGCCTGCTAGAAACCGAACAGCTCACCAAACACTTCGACATCGGTCGCGGACAGGTGGTGCACGCAGTAGACAACATGACCCTGCATGTCGACGAGCGTGAGATTGTCGGCCTGGTCGGCGAGTCAGGCTCCGGCAAATCCACCTTCGGAAAAACGATTCTCGGCTTACACGACAAGACGTCGGGCCAGGTGAAGCTACGCGGCGAGACGACCCCACAGAAGTACTCGCCCGCGGACTTCCAACGCTACGCCCGCTCGATGCAGATGATCTTCCAGGATCCGTACTCGTCCCTGAATCCGCGCATGACGGTGGGCGAGATCATAGGCGAAGGCCTGCGCCTGCATAGCGACTTGAAACCCTCGGACGTCCGTGAGCGAACCGGCGAGTGGCTGCGCAAGGTCGGCCTGCATCCGGATCATATGTCCCGCTATCCGCACGAGTTCTCCGGTGGTCAGCGTCAACGCATTGGCGTTGCCCGCGCGCTGATCATGGAGCCGGAGTTCGTCGTTTGCGATGAGCCTATCTCCGCGTTAGATGTATCGGTTCAGGCTCAGGTGGTGAACCTTCTCTATGAGCTGAAAGACTCGATGGGGCTGACGCTTCTGTTCATTGCGCATGATCTGTCCATGGTTCGCTATGTCAGCGACCGAATGGCAGTGATGTATCTGGGCTCACTGGTAGAGGTTGGGCCTGCGAACGAGGTCTTTTTCAACCCGAAACACCCGTACACCGAAGTGCTTGTCGGCTCGAACCCCGAGCCAGATCCAAAGAGCGAGCGCGAACGCGCATCCACCGCCATATCCGGTGAGATTCCATCGCCTGTAAACGTACCGCCTGGCTGCCGCTTCGCAGACCGCTGCCCGAAGGTGATGGATAACTGTCGCACGGAGACGCCGCAGCTGATAGAGCTTAGAGAGGTGGAGAAGCGGGAAGTCGCTTGCCACCTGTACGACTGACAGCGGTTGGCGGTGACTGGAAGGGCAGTTAGGACAGCCACTTCCGGGCCATTCGCAGAACCGACTCTTCATCGGTATAGCTCTCAAGCCCCGCTATCGGCACCCACGCCAGGTCATTGGATTCGTCGCTAACCACATAGTCTTCACTGGCCGCGGGCCGGATCAGAAAGCGAACATCAAAGTGATAGTGCGCTGGATCGTTCTTGCGAGCAGGAATCTCATGGACGTCCAGATCAAAAATCTCAGGGCTGCCCAGAACCGCTGTGAAACCCGATTCCTCCTCAGCCTCCCGGAGAGCGACTTCCGACGGCCAGGGATGACCATCGCTGTGGCCACCGAGCTGCAGCCAGCGTTCGAGCTTTCGATGGTGGGTCATCAGAATCTTTTCGCCCGCGGTATTGACCAACCAGGCCGAACCGGTGATGTGACCGACCCAGCAGTCGCGCTCAAAACAACGCGGCGCACTCAGCAGCAGCTGCTGAAACCGGCTGACCGTCGCGGCCTCGCCTGGATATCGCTCGCCATAGCGGACCAGTTCGCTGAGGAAGGCGCGTCGGGCTTTGTTATGCTCACTCGTCAAACTTATCTACACCAGCAACTCTCAGGGGAGACAAACCATGATCGCAATAATCGCAAAACTCAATGTGGCCGCGGGCAAAGAAGCAGAATTTGAAGCCGCATTCGGCGAACTCATCGATGCTGTGCGCGCGAACGAGCCGGGTAACGAGTTGTACACGCTGTGCAAGGACGAGGACGGCGGTTACTCCGTCATGGAGCTGTACAAAGATGAAGAAGCGCTAGCGGCTCACGGCAAGAGCGATCACTTTCGGGCATCCGGTGCCAAGCTCGGTGGAGTGATGGCTGGCGCGCCGGAGATTATCCGCATGAGTGTGGTGAAGTAGTAGAGGTTAGATCGCCGCGCTGCTTTAGCTGCTGCGCAGCTAATTTGCTCGCGATGACGGGATTGGGTGCGGCGCAGGGAGGTGAACCAAACTGCGTCATTGCGAACTCGACCGAACGCCTCGCGTTCGGTTAGCGGCAGGCGCTCGCTTGCGAGCTGCCGAGAGCAAAACCGATCGCCTCGCGTTCGGTTAGCGGTAGGCGCTCGCTTGCGAGCTGCCGAGAGCAGGAGCGAAGCGCCGTGCGGCGATCTCCTAAGCGACAGTTCACGCCGAGGTTCAGAGGGGGTAGTAGAGGGGCGCTTTCGACAGATTTTCTTGGTCGCTGCGCGACGGAGAAAATCGTCTGCCGCTACTACCGAGGTTTGAATCTGGGAGCTTTTTTGCTCGCAAAGCGAGCCAAAAGAGCCCCTGAACAATCGTCTGCCGCTACTACCGAGGTTTGAGTCTGGGAGCTTTTTGTTGCTGCTCGCTCCGCGAGCGACAACAAAAAGCTCCCTTACTAACTTTCTTCGAAAAGGGCGGCGAGCTGCTCAGTCATGGCGCCACCCAACTGCTCCGCATCGGTAATGGTCACGGCACGCGAGTAGTGATGCGTCACATCATGGCCAATACCAATCGCGATCAGCTCAACGGGCGAGCGATTCTCAATGACATCGATGGCGTATTTAAGGTGCTGCTCGAGATAGTTACTGGGATTCACCAGCAACGTTGAGTTATCAACGGGCAGACCATCCGAGATCACCATCATGACCCGGCGCTGCTCAGGCCGAACAACAAGCCGGTTGTGCGCCCAAATGAGCGCCTCGCCATCGATATTCTCTTTCAGCAACTCCTCGCGCATCATCAGCCCGAGATTGCGACGGCTACGCGACCAGGTGTCGTCAGCGGCCTTGTAGATGATATGTCGAAGATCGTTCAAGCGGCCGGGGTTGGCCGGCTTGCCCTCGGCAATCCATTGCTCTCGAGACTCACCACCGCGCCAGGCCTTGGTGGTAAAGCCAAGAATCTCCACCCGCACGCTACAACGCTCGAGTGTCCGGCCGAGGATGTCCGCGCACATCGCGGCAATCGTAATAGAACGTCCGCGCATCGACCCGGAGGAGTCGATCAAAATCGAGACCACCGTGTCCCGAAATTTGGTCTCCTTCTCCATCTTGAACGCTAGCGGATGCGTGGGATTGATAACGACCTGGCTAAGCCGGGCGGTATCCAGCATGCCCTCGTCTAAATCAAATTCCCAAGTACGATTCTGCTTCGCCATCAGGCGACGCTGGAGCCGGTTGGCAAGTTTCGAGGTGGCATGTTGAATGGCCACAAGCTGTTGATCAAGCAGCGCTCGCAGGCGAATCAACTCATCGCTTTCACACAACTCTTCTGCGCGCACAATCTCATCGAAGGCCTCGGAAAACGCGACATAGTCATGCTCGACGTTTATGCGGCCCATCTCATCCTGAATAAGCGGCGAGTTTTCATCCGGATCCGCTTCTGCTCCGGCATCGCTCAGATCCTGGTCGATGTCCATCTCAACTAAGGTGGACTCGCCATCAACGCCCTCCTCGGACTCGGCGCTGTCGTCCATGTTGACGTCTTCAGGCAGAAACTCGCTATCGGCTTCCTGGCCTTCATTCACCGACTCAGACTCATTGTCTGAGTTATCGCCTTCCGGCGGCTCATCGAGTTCAGATTCGAAGCCGAGCTCAACCAGTATCGATCGTACTGCCGCAGCAAAATCCTGCTGATTGAGCAGGTCGTCTTTCAGAGATTCGAGATTATCGCCGGCTTTCTCCAGCACAAACTCGCGCCAGAATTGAACGACATGCTCAGCAGATGGTGGCAATTCCCGGCCCGTCATGAACTGGCGCGCCATCAAGCCAACAGCAACAGAGAGCGGCGCTTCGGTGCGATTGGTGATGTTGTCGAATGCTGCCTGCTGACATTGACGCTCCAGGCTGGCGTCGAGGTTTTGCGCCACACCCTCCATGCGCAGCGATCCGATGGCGCTTACCCGCGCATCTTCCAGCCACTGAAACATCTCAAGCGCCGCCCCACCTTCACGAGGCGCGTTCTGCGAGTGAACACGAGCGTCGTGATAGCGCAGGCGGAGCGCGAACTCATCGCCGGCGCCGCGTGCAGCATTCAGTTCTTCATCGCTTGCGCCGAGCGCAGGCGTAGGCACGCGCAGGCGATTACCCCGCAGCGATGGCGGCCCCTGGCCAAACGTTACTTCAAGCTCGTCGTTCTCAGCGATCGCCCGGATAGTGGCGGTGGTCGCACGCTTGTAGAGTTCGAGCGGATGATCCGCTTCGTTCACCCGGCGTCTCCCGCAGCAACACCCTGCAGCTGGATTCCAGCTGTCGCATCACCCAGATCTTCGCCGAGGCAGCGTTGGTAGTACTCGGCCACAATCGGCCGTTCCATCTCATCGCACTTGTTGAGGAACGTGAGCCGAAACGCAAAACCAACATCACCGAAGATGTGTGCGTTCTCCGCCCAGGTCAAAACCGTTCGCGGCGACATAACCACCGAGACATCGCCGTTGATGAAACCCTTTCGCGTGAGGTCTGCAACGCTGACCATATTCGACAGCTTGCGCTGGCCTTCGGCGCCTTCATAGCCAGCCACCTTGCCCGCGACGATCTCGACTTCGGCGTCGTGCTCAAGGTAGTTGAGGGTGGCGACGATGCTCCAGCGGTCCATCTGGCCCTGGTTGATCTGTTGAGTGCCATGGTAGAGGCCGGTGGTATCACCGAGACCAACCGTGTTGGTCGTGGCGAACAGACGGAAACCCGCATGGGGTTCGATAACCCGGCTCTGATCGAGCAGCGTGAGCTTACCTTCAACCTCGAGCACGCGCTGGATCACAAACATGACATCCGGACGGCCCGCATCGTACTCATCGAACACCAGTGCGACGGGGTGCTGCAGCGCCCACGGAAGGATGCCCTCTTTGAACGAGGTGACCTGCTGACCATCTTCGAGAACGATCGCGTCTTTGCCGATCAAATCGATACGGCTGATATGACTGTCGAGATTGACGCGAATACACGGCCAGTTAAGCCGCGCCGCGACTTGCTCGATATGGGTGGACTTTCCGGTACCGTGGTAGCCCTGCACCATGACACGCCGGTTGTGCATGAAGCCAGCCAGAATCGCGAGGGTTGTGTCACGGTCAAAACGATAGGCGCTGTCTAACGTAGGCACGTAAGGCGTCGGGCGAGAGAAAGCCGGCACATCCAGGTCCTGATCGATGCCAAATACATCGCGAACACTAACGGTGGTATCTGGCGTCATTGATGGCGACAGCCCGGACTCTTCGATATTCATGTCTAGCCTTCTGGTTTACTACTTACGCAAGTTCTTCATCGAGGCAAAGCCTTCAGGTTCGGCCGCATTGGCTCCGCTGCAACTTCACTTCGGCTTTTATTCACCCTTAAATCGCCTTTCACCCAGCACCGGTTATGCCGCTACTTGCGGCACCGACCCGAGCAAAGGACACGATACTATGAAGCAGCGTTCCGGCTTTGTGAAGGAAGCGACCGGCGGCGGCTAGAGGCCCTGCTCGAAGAGCTCAAAACGCTGCAGATCCGCGCGGCTCTGACCCAGTCCCGGCGTCGTCCGTAAACCGCTCGCACCCAGCAGTAAACGCTCCAGAGATACCCAGGCTTCACCGTCGAGATCGCCCTTGCTTTGCTGGTCAAGCAGTGCGCATTCCGCCAGCAGGCGATCGAGCCCGGCCTGTCCTACGCGACGCACGAACGGCTCCATAACTCTGCGGCGGGTCTGCGTCATTCGGCTCAGATTGCCGGCGCTGCGCAGCTGGTAGGCAAATGAGGCGGCGATGCCGAAGGTCGTGGCGCCTTCTTCGCGCAAGGACTTGAGCATGCGCGGTACCCGTTCGACATCACGCGCAAAAACGGCATCCAGTAGCTTGAATGTGTCGTAGTGAGTCGCATCCTCTACGGCGCCTTGCGCGGCAGCGAGATCGATCATGTTTGAACCCGCCAGCAACGCCACTCGCTGCAACGCCTGGTCTGCGGCGAGCAGGTTGCCTTCTGCACGCTCAACCAGATAGTCGAACGCTTCGGTGTCGAGCTCCAGCGAGTACCGGCGCGTCCGTTCTCGCAGCCAACGCGGAAACTCCGCGATGGACATCGGAAACAGGGAGATCGCCACGCCAGCTGCGTCTACGGCTTTGTACCAGGCGGTTTTGGTCTGCTTGTAATCAAGCGCGTCACAACGCAACAACAGTAGGATGTCGGGACTTGGCGCGGCGCAGTAATCGCGCAGAAAAGCGCCACCGTCGCGACCAATGTGCTTGGCACTGAGGCGCACGTCGAGAATCCGCTGGCTCGCAAACAGCGATGTATTACTCGCCTCCGCGTGCAGCGAAGACCAATCGAAATTCGCCTCCGTGAAAATCGTCTCTCGCTCACTGAAGCCGGCCGCTTGCGCGGCGTTACAGACCGCATCGCCCGCCTCTTCGACCAGTAGCGTCTCCTCGCCAGCAATGAAGTAGATCGGTGCGATGCCACGGCTAAGGCTGGCATCGAGTTCCTGCAATCTCATCAGCTGGTCTCAGCCGCAGCGCCCTCTGCGGTTGCCTGCTCGGTGACCCGGTTCAACGAACGCATAATCTGTTCTATGAGGTCTCGCCGCATCTCCCGTTCCAGCAGAGCCTGCTCTTCACTGCTGCCAACAATATTGTCCCGATCCAGACGGAACGAGCGCTCCGCCCGAGCCTGACTCCTGCCCAACAGCGGCCCGTCCTCGCTTGAGATTCGGTAGGCCACCAGCGACGTGAGTTCGTATTCCGCCACTCGCGCCTGTCCGGATACAGACGCACTGCGCCGGGAGACGCTTTCATCCAGAATTTCGATTGTCACATCAGCTGGCTCACCGGCCGCAACCAGCTCAACACCCGATTGACGTAACGCGGCCTCGAGGTCTCTGGTGATATCGACTCGATCGGCGCTCAAAACCGTCGCCGTCGCAACGTTCGCGGCCAGATCCCAACCGCGCAGGTGAAAGCCACATCCGGCCAGCAGCACGATTACCAGTGTTGCCGCGGCTGCCCGCGCGGTGAATTGTGAAGCTCGATGGGTCATGTGTGATCTCTACCTATGAAGCCGAGGCACGGCTGCCTCGACGCCAGCGAGTATAGGTGCCTGCCGAAAGCCCCGCGAGTGCCAGCAGCACCCAGGGCTGGCTACCCCACCGACCAAAGGGGGTTTGCCCCGTCATCACCGCGTACTCGGCGCGAACCACACCGGCCTCAAACTGTGGCATCTGGGCGACAATCGAACCATCCGGAGCCACGACCGCCGTCATGCCGTTATTGGTTGCCCGCAGCAGATAACGGCCGAGCTCCACAGCTCGCATTCGCGCCATCTGCAAGTGTTGGGCGGGGCCTGCCGACGCGCCAAACCACGTGTCGTTAGACACTGTGACCAGCACGTCCACGTCCGCCTGTCTCGCCATGTCAGCGACCAGATCCGGGTACGCGATCTCATAGCAGATCGGTGCGATCGCCCGATGTTCGCCGATGCGAAGTGCCGGCTGTCCATCCGGGCCTTCGCTCATCCGAGACATGGGCAAATCAAAGAACTCAATCAAACCGCGCAACAGCGACTGCAACGGTACGTACTCACCAAACGGCACGAGGCGCTGCTTGAGGTATCGACCGGACGCATCACCAGCGGCTGCCACCGTGTTGTGGAAAATGTAGCCATCCTTGCTGTCTTCGACCATGGGGATGCCGAACAGGACGGATGTGCCATGCTCCGCGCTGCGTCGGTTGAGTTCCTTAAAAATCGGTTCCGCTTCGAACAGGTAGTACGTCACCGCCGCTTCCGGCCAGATGATGAGATCCGCATCCCAATGCGCATCGGACAAATCGAGGTGCCTGCGCAGGATTCTGTTTCGATTGCCTCTCTGCCATTTGCTGGCCTGATCGATATTGCCCTGCACAAGTGCCACCTCGAAGGCGGCCCCTGCGTGGGTGTGCGTGAACGCCGACGCCACGAGCACGAGTACGGCAACCGCCGCCAGCTGAACGCCGGACAACAACCGCTTGTCCGAGCGCACCAGGCAGCAGAGCAACGCAGCAACGAACGCCATGACGCTACCCACCAGCAGCACGCCACCGATGGGTGCAAGGGCCGCGAGCGGTGTTGCAAGCTGGGTGTAGCCAGCAAACAGCCAGGGGAATCCGGTGAGTACCCACGTCTGCAGCCACTCCCCGGCTAGCCAGGCCAGCGCGAATATCCACGCGTTGATAAGCAACGAGCGCTGTCGAGCAAAAAAGAAAAGAGCGCCGTGAATGAGCGTAAACAGTGCAATGAAAGCAACGAACAGCGCCACCATAAACAGCGCAAGCGCCGGCGATGCGCCCCCATGGTCATGGATGCTCACGTAGATCCAGCTAACGCCTAACGCGTATTTGCCGATGCCGAACGCGTAGCTTGCCCACAACGCCATGCGCATCGGTTGCGAGTGTAAGAGGTAGAACCACAGCGCCATTGCCGCGAGGGTTGCGGGCCAGAAATCAAAGGGTGCAAAACCCAGGGAATAAAGGCCCCCGGCTACAACGGCTGCGATCAGACTAAAACGCAACGACATGGGCCGGCCGGATAGCTCGCTAGCGATCAGCTGACGTCCAGACGTGTGGCCCGCAATAGCGTCAGCCGACGACTGTCTGCACCGAGCACTTCGAACAAGAAACCAGCAAATTTGGTGGTCTCACTACGCTTAGGCAGGCGCCCAAAACTGTGCAACACAAGCCCGCCAATCGTGTCGAACTCATCATCCGAGAGTTCCAGCTCGAAGTACTCATTGAAGTCTTCAATGGGTGTTGCGGCCTTAACGGTGTAGTCCGCGCCGCCTAGATGCTTGATGAAGCTTTCGTCATCGATATCGTGCTCATCTTCAATCTCACCAACGATCTGCTCCAGCACATCCTCGATGGTCACAGCACCAGCGATGTGCCCGTACTCATCGACAACCACGGCCATGTGATTACGGGTCGAGCGGAATTCCTGCAGAAGCACGTTGAGACGCTTGCTCTCCGGAACCACTGTCGCTGGCCGGATGTAGTCTTTGATATCAAGGCTGTCCCGCTCCCGATCGGAGGCAAGGATCAAAGGCAGCATGTCTTTGGCGTGCAAGATGCCTTTGATGTCATCGAGGTCTTCGCCGATAACCGGATAACGGGAATGCTGGCACTCCAGAACCGTGCCCAGAATGTCTTCTAACGAATCCGACGACCCCAGGTGCGCCAATTCTGTCCGCGGGATCATGACGTCGCGCACCTGCATGTCCGACACCTGCAGAGCGCCAAACATGATGTTCAGGGCATCACTGTCAAAGAGGTCACGCGCAGCAGCATCGCGCAACGTATCCTTAAGCTCCGCCAGATCACCCGGCTCATTGACGAAGGCGTCTTTGAGTTTGCCGAGGAGCGATCTCGGCTCGTTGCGCGCCGCATCAGCCATTGCTGCATGCCTCGTGATTTTGGGCGTCCGCCTCAGCTCGAGGCGACCATTGGTACGGATCGGGCAATCCGAGTTCAGCGAGCACTTGTACCTCGAGCTCCTCCATTTGCTTCGCCTCTTCATCCGTCTGGTGATCAAAGCCGAGCAGATGAAGACAACCGTGCACGGTTAGATGAGCCAGGTGTGCAGCCATCGCTTTGCCCTGCTCGGCCGCCTCACGACAGACAACGGGCGCGCAAACGACAATGTCGCCCACATGACGACAACCCGGGATCTCGACCTCACTGGCAAAGCTGAGAACGTTCGTTGCGTAGTCGCGCTGTCGATAGGCCAGGTTCAGCTCCCGGGCTTCTGTCTCGTCGACAATTCGCAGACAAAGGCTGAGACCGGACTCGTCCGGATTGCTTCCCGCTGCGCTGAGAGCGGCTCGCAGCCAGGGCTCAAACTGCACCGGCGTCGGTAGCCCCGGCACCGAGGAGTCGACAAAGACATCAATCGCCACGACGCAGCCGCGCGCGACTCTCATCGCCCTCAATCTGGGCAGCGTAGGCATCAACCACCTTCTGAACCAGCGGGTGTCGAACCACATCTTTGCTGTTGAAGTGGGTGAAGCTGATTCCGTCGATGCCGCGCAGTACTTTCACGCCATCCACCAGGCCAGATCGCTGGCCATGCGGGAGATCGATCTGAGTGATATCGCCGGTGATCACTGCGGTGGAGCCGAAACCGATGCGGGTCAGAAACATCTTCATCTGAGCGATGGTTGTATTCTGACTCTCATCGAGAATGATGAAGGCATTGTTCAAGGTTCGACCGCGCATATAGGCAAGCGGCGCGACTTCTATGACATTGCGCTCGATGCACTTGTTTACACGCTCAACGCCCATCATCTCGTACATCGCGTCGTATAGCGGCCGCAGATACGGGTCAATTTTCTGGGCAAGATCGCCGGGCAGAAAACCGAGTTTCTCCCCGGCTTCCACAGCGGGGCGTACCAACAAGATGCGGGCGACACGGCCCATCTCCAAGGCTTCAACCGCACAGGCAACAGCCAGATAAGTCTTGCCGGTGCCAGCCGGACCGATGCCGAAGTTAATGTCGTGCTTGCGCACCGCATCGACATAGCCTTTCTGATTGGCACCGCGCGGTTTGACCGTTTTGCGACGCGCACGAATAACCGCGCCAGCTTCTTCATCTTCACTGGCCGGCACTTCGCCCAGCAGCGATTCGACACCGGACTCCTGCAGGAACAGATGCACGGTATCTAAACTGAGATCGTCTTCGTTCAGCGTTTCGCGATAGAGCTGGTGCAGCACAGCGCTGGCAGCCTCAACACGGGGCTCAGGGCCACTCAAGTGAAACTGGTTGCCACGGCTACGCATACGAACGCCGAAGCGTTGCTCCAACAGCTTGAGGTTCTGATCGACGGGCCCACACAGTACCGCCAGGCGGCGGCTGTCATTAGGTTCGAGGCTGATGGAGGTGGTGAAAGGCACCACCTGGGGTTGTTCGTTCAAGACGTGTCCACGTCATGGGATAGTCGCAAGGATATCCCTGCCACAGACCCTGTCAAACAACCTTTTGTGACGAAGCGGCCGCCAGTTCCCCGCGCAGCGAGTTCGGCAGCGCTTCGCTGATCACAACATCTGCAAATCCACCGATAAGTGACGGGTCGCCGCGGAAGTTAACCACGCGATTGTTCTCCGTGCGGCCCGCGAGCACACCGGGGTCTTTCTTCGAATAGCCGGTCACGAGAAGACGCTGCTCGGTGCCGACCATTGCCTGGGCAATGGCTGTGGCCTGGGCGCGAATCTGATCCTGCAGAATCGCCAGACGGTGTTTCTTGATTTGACTGTCTGCATCATCTGGCAGCGACGCGGCCGGCGTTCCTGGACGAGCGCTGTAAATGAAGCTGAAGGAGATATCGAAGTTGAGTTCGCGAATCAGTGACATCGTCTGCTCAAAGTCCGCGTCCGACTCACCCGGGAAGCCGATGATGAAATCGGAGCTGAGCGCGATGTTCGGCCGCACTTCGCGTAGCCGGCGAATCTTGGATTTGTATTCGAGAATCGTGTGCCCACGCTTCATCATGGCGAGCACCCGATCTGAGCCCGATTGCACGGGCAGATGCAGATGGTCTGCCAGCTCGGGAATGTCGGCAAAAGCCTGAATCAGATTGTCCGTGAACTCCACCGGATGAGACGTCGTGAAGCGAATCCGATCGATGCCATCGATCTCCGCCACGTAGTACAGAAGCTCAGCAAGGTCCGCCGTATCACCGTCAATATCGCCCTGATAGGCATTGACGTTCTGGCCCAGCAGATTCACCTCTCGCACGCCCTGGTCGGCCAGCCCGCGAATTTCGGTCAGCACATCTTCAACCGGCCGCGAAATCTCCTCGCCACGGGTGTAAGGCACCACGCAGAAGCTGCAGTACTTGCTACAGCCTTCCATGATGGAGACAAAGGCCGTTGGCCCTTCTGCATTGGCTTTCGGCAGGTGATCAAACTTCTCTATCTCAGGGAACGAGATGTCAACCACCGGGGCGCGCTGCTGGCGCGCCTGAGTCAGCAGCGCCGGCAGACGATGCAGGGTTTGAGGCCCGAACACGACATCCACGTAAGGCGCGCGCTTGGCGATAGCGGCCCCCTCCTGGCTGGCGACGCAGCCACCAACGCCGATGAGCAGGTTCGGATTGGCCGTTTTCAGCTTGCGCCAGCGACCCAGCTGGTCAAATACTTTCTCCTGCGCTTTCTCGCGAATGGAGCAGGTATTAAGAAGCAGTACGTCGGCCTCCGAAGCCTCCTGCGTTGGATGAATATCAGCCTCCTCCCTCAGCGCATCGAGCATCCTGGAGGAGTCGTACTCATTCATCTGGCAGCCGTGAGTTTTTATGAATACCTTGGCCATTAGGCACACTACTCTATTAGACAGGTTGGACAGAAAGATGGCGGCTCGAAACGGGCGCGGGAGTATACTCCACCGCAGCTTGTGGAGAAGAGCCGTTTGGTCACGGTGAAGTCGCCACCTTGAAATCCCGCCAGGCATCCCTACATCCCCCGCATCGGCCTACGCAGCCAAAGCGATTCGCATTACTTGCAATACTCGCATTAGAAGAGAAACGACATGAGCCAGGAAAAAGATCCCATCTATCGAGTCCTGTTCGTGAACCAGGGCCAGGTATACGAGGTGTACGCGAGCAGCATCTACAGTTCGGAGCTACATGGGTTCGTTGAGATTGAGGACTATCAGTTCGGCAATCGAACCCAAGTGGTCATTGATCCGTCCGAGGAAAAGCTGCGCGGCGAGTTCGAGGGCGTCAAACGCTCCTTTGTTCCCATGCACTCGATTGTGCGAATCGACGAGGTCGACAAGCAGGGCGTGCCGAAAATCTCAGCGGCGGACGGCAGCAATGTCACCGCGTTCCCAATGCCTATGCCGAAGGCGACCCCGCCCGGCTAACGTCGGAAGCAGCCTCTCTCTGCGCTATGCGGAGCCTCGTGTAAACTGCGCCTTTTCCCATTCTGGAGGGCGCTATGCCGACCACAGCAATCATCGGTGCTGGCCACGCTGCCGGCCAACTGGCTGCCAGCCTGCGTCAAGAAGGCTACGAGGGCGACATCGTCATCTATGGCGATGAGCTGCACATCCCCTACCAACGCCCGCCGCTATCCAAAGCCTATCTCGCCGGCGAGCTGGGGTTAGAGAAGGTCTATCTGCGGCCGGCCAAATTCTACGAAGACAAAAACATCACGCTACGTATCGGTGAAACCGTCACTGCGATCGATCCGGCGACCAAAACGATTACCAGCGACGAAGGCAGCACGCTGCAGTACGACGATCTTGTGCTCGCCACCGGCGGCCGACCCAGAAAGCTACCAATTGAGGGAGCCGACCTGGGGGGAATTCACTACCTGCGCAGCATCTCGGATGTCGACGGGATTCGCGCTGAACTCGCTCCCGGACGCAACCTGGTGATCGTCGGCGGCGGCTATATCGGCCTTGAGGTCGCCTCCATCGGCATCAAGACCGGCGCAACCGTTCACGTATTGGAGATGGAATCGCGCATTCTGCAACGCGTCACGACACCTCAGATGAGCGAGTTTTACGATCAGTTGCACAGCGGTCGTGGCGTCCAAGTTCACACGGACACTCGAGCCAGCGCATTCATGGGCGACGGCAAGGTGAGTCATGTTGTCACGGCCGACGGCACCGAGCTCGATGCAGACCTCGTGGTCGTGGGGATTGGCATCATTCCGAACAGCGAATTGGCTGAAGCGGCTGGCCTTGAATGCGATAACGGCATTGTGGTGGATGATCATTGCCGAACCGAAGATCCACATATCTACGCGATCGGCGACGTCTCGAATCACCCAAACCCGCTACTCAACCGCCGGCTACGCCTGGAATCCGTGCCAAACGCGATGGAACAGGCGCGGGTGGTCGCCAGCAACATCGTGGGCAAAGACAAGGTCTATGCCGCCATCCCATGGTTCTGGTCAGATCAATACGAGCTCAAGCTTCAGATGGTGGGCTTCTCTTCGGACGGCGAGGAGCAGATCACCCGCGGGAATCCCGCAGACAACCAGTTCATCACGTTCTATATGAAGGACGGAAAGGTCGTCGCAGCCGATGCCATCAATGATCCGAAGTCTTTCATGGCCGCGAAAAACCTGGTTGGCAAAGCAATAGACGCAGCTGCGCTTGCGGATCCTGCTGTTGAGCTGAAGTCCCTCATGACCCGATAGCGGGCAGCGCCCACTTGCAGCGCGGGCCAATGACAGGGATAACCACATGACGCACTAGGTAAGAGGGGAGCGTTCATGTCAGGTAGAAAGGTTATCGGCGTGCTGGTCGCGGCACTCGCCATGTTTTTGGTCGGAGCCCTGTATTGGGGCGTAAACCCGGCCCCCTATGAAAGCTGGAACGCTGTGGCGGACGACAAACTCGCCCAGCAACAGCTGTCGCAAATGATGCCCAATGACGGCGTCTACTTCGTTCCCGGCTTCCGCGAGGAATCGGGCGCGGCGCTACTGGAAGACGGCGCGCTCTTCCAGGTTTACGTTGACCACACGCCGGTCGCTCCGAGCGACCCGGCTATCTTCGCGTGGGGTTTCCTGGTGAACCTGGCCACTGCCGCGCTGTTGGTGATGGTGCTTGAACCGGGTGCCAGCGTAGGCCGCAGCATGCTGCGAGGTTTGCTCCTCGGCCTGCTGGCAGTGGTAACGGTCGATCTGACGAACATGGTGTGGTGGCAGGTGCCATTTTCCTGGCAACTGCATTTATCGGTTTACACGTTGCTGCTCTTCGTCATCGGTTCTGCGGTCCTTGCGCCCTTCCTGAAACCGAAATAGAAAGCGTACCCGCAGCGACCGCGCCGCTCAGGCACCCGCCGCCGTAAGAATCAGCGGCGGCTGCCCGTCGCGAATAACAAACGTGTGCTCAAACTGGGCTACCAGGGTGCCGTGGGGTACGGTGAGCGTCCAGCCGTCGTCCTCCTCGTTCACCCAGCGCGCGCCGGTCGCAAAGAAAGGCTCCAGCGTCATCACCAGACCCGCCTGCAGTCGACGTCGCTCCTTCGGGTTATCGATGGGCACGTAGGACGGCGCTTCATGCAGAGTGCGCCCCAGGCCGTGGCTGCCGAGGTTCTCGACGATACTGAAGCCCTCGCCCCGAGCTACCTGGCTCACCGTCCGGCCAATGTCGTTTAGCGAGCTTCCTGCGCGCATGCCATCGGCCGCCGAATAGACAGCGCGCTGTACCGCAGCAATGAGGCGATTCTGCTCGTCGCCGCCCTCGCCGACCATGAAGCTCTCGCCCATGTCCGCGACAAATCCGTCCAATGATGCGGATACGTCAATGTTGACCATATCGCCAGATGCGAGCACCCGTTCACCTGGAATTCCGTGGGCCGCCTCTTCGTTGACGCTAATGCAGGTGGCGCCTGGAAAGTCATAGAACAGTTGCGGCGCAGACAGCGCGCCTCGCTTGGCGAGTACCGCTGCTCCGATTCGATCGAGCTCAGCCGTACTGATACCCGGTCGCGCTTCCTCTTTCATGGCATCGAATGCCGCTCGCACAGCACGCCCCGCGGCGCTCAGACCATCGAGCTCTGCGTCATTCGCCACAATCATGAGTCGACGCTCATCGCGAGAACACGCGAGATCTCGGTGTTGCTACGGCCGCTCTCCTCGCGCCATTGGGCAAAGGCTGCCCTCAGCTTGGCCAGATCGCGTTGTGCTGTTGGCTCCTTGTCCACCACGCCGGCGCTGACGAGCGCGGCGACCACATCTCTTGACAGAATTGGTGAATCCCAACCCATGAAACGCAGAAAATAGCGTCCGGTTTGGCCACCCAATCGATCGCCCCGCTTCTTCAGCAGCGTCCAAAGCCCAACGAAATCATCCGCCGGCCAGGAGGCCAGAAACGAGCCGAAGTTTTTGTGTTCGTCGCGGATGGACAAAATGAACTGCGCGTTTCGACGGACAGACTCAATCTTTCTGGCGTGCCGGACAATGCTTGCGTCCTGGCATAATTCTTCCAGACGCTCATCGGACATATAGGCACATTCGGAAACGTCAAAACCTGCAAACGCGGCCTCAAATCCTGGCCACTTCTGCTCAATGATTCGCCAAACGAAGCCTGAGCGAAATACACAGGCAGCCATCTCCGCCAGATATCGATCGTCGGTGCGTGCCTTAAGCTTTGCTGTCGAGACAGGGCGAGAGATCAGCTCTTCTATTGCTGCGAGGCCACCCTTGCGCAGAGCCGCTTGCTCGATAATAGTCTCAAAGGCAGGTAACGACATGAAGACACCGATAGCAATCCGAAAGCCAGCACACGTGTGCGGCATGGCCGGCGAGACTGGGACAGATACTCGCCCCGGTCAAGCGCTCGACCCCGCTCTGGCAGATCTGATTGACCCGGCTCGCCCGAAGCCTGACGAGTATCTGGTTTGTGCGCACTGCAAAACCAGCATCAGCCATACAGACTACGCCACGCTGACAAACGGCAGCTTCGAGCACTACTGCACAAACCCGCACGGGTTTGATTTTCATATCGGCTGCTACCGCAGGGCGCCTGGCTGCGCTATCAGTGGCGAGCCCACTCACGCAGACAGTTGGTTCCCGGGATTCATGTGGCAGCTGGCCAGCTGCAGCAATTGCACAACTCATCTCGGTTGGCTGTTCGAGCGCCCGGACGAGCATTTCTACGGGCTCATCCTGGATCGAATCGAAGAGTCCTGAAACCGCGTCAATAGCGCCTGCCGGGCAGGCTGCTGACCTTCACGGAGCAATCAATTGCCTGTGCTAGCATCGCTCGATGAGCGAACCAAAGCAGCCGGCCACCGATAGCGCAGCGAACTTCACGACGATCATCATCGAGAAGGAATACCTGCATTTTGGCGCCGCCCATTTCACCGTCTTCAGCCGTGACAATCGAGAAGACCTGCACGGCCACAACTTCTATATCGCCTGCGAGGTGGACGCCAGAATCTTCGAGGATGGCCTGGCCTTCGACTACAACGACATAAAAAAGGTGCTCGCCCAGTTGTGCGAGAAACTCGACGAAAAAGTTTTGATGGCGTCGGAATCGCCATACCTTTCGTTCGACGAGCGCGATGGCTATGTCTGGGTTGGCTTCGCCGACGAGCAGATACCGTTCCTGCCGCGGGATGTCTTGCTGCTGCCTATTCGCAACGTTACTGTCGAAGAACTCGCTCGCTGGTTCCTCGCGCAAACACTGGCCGAGTTTGACGCGACAGCGGCTGGCGTCACTGCCTTGCGCATGCGAGCATCGAGTGGCCCGGGCCAGTGGGCACAAGCCAATTGGGAGGCAAAGTGAAGCTACTGATCGTCACCGGTGCCAGTTCGGGCATCGGCCTGCATTGTGCCGAGACATTTCTCGATGCCGGTTACTCCGTCACCAACCTGTCCCGGCGACGATGCCCGATCGACGCCGTTGCGCAAATCAACTGTGACCTGTCGGCACCTGGCTTCACCGATCAAATTTCCGCTCAACTCGTTCCTGCGATGCAGGAAGCTGATGAGATCGTTTTGCTGCACAACGCATCGCGTCTGGATAACGACTCCTCCGTTGAGACACCCAGCAATACGCTTCGAGAAATTCTCGAGGTAAACCTCGTCGCGCCAAACAGCCTCAACTACCTCGTCATTCCCTATATGAAACCCGGCTCAAGCATATTGTTTGTCGGCTCGACGCTGGCAGAAAAGGCAGTGCCCGGCAGCTTTACCTACGTCACAACGAAACACGCGCAAGTCGGCATGATGCGTTCCCTGACTCAGGATCTGGTGGGGCGAGGCATACACACCGCCTGTATTTGCCCGGGCTTCACCGATACAGAAATGCTGCGCAAGCATGTAGGCCCGGAGAATCTGGAATTCGTCGCCAACCTGTCTGCGTTCAAACGTTTGATCGAGCCGGACGAGATTGCTAGCACCCTGCATTTTGCGGCCAGATCGCCGGTGCTTAACGGCTCCGTCATACACGCCAACCTCGGCCAGGTGGAAGCCTGACTGATACCACCTTGATCCGTCGAGGCGCCACGCCTTGCGACCCTAACGACCAATCTCACGGCCAGCCATGAACCCACCTGTTGATCCGCGCCTGTTCGAACGCCGACGCGTTCGCGTCCTCTTGCTGCTCTCGGGCATCTTCCTGGGGACGCTCGGAGTACTGAATATCCTGGGCATCAGCCGGTTCGTGGACTTATCGTTCGACGTCTTCGGCTTGTCCATACCCATGGTTGTGGCTGTCGGTGTGCTGCCCTACCCGATCACGTTTCTGTGTACGGACCTACTCAGCGAGTTGTATGGGCGCAAGCGCGCAAACGACATTGTCTGGGTCGGGCTTATCCTTAATCTGTGGATTGTCTTTCTGCTCTGGATCGGCGGCGCATTGCCCGGTTTTGAAGGCGTCGATCCCGCAACCGGGGTCTTGCTCACGGATGCCGCCGGGCGTGAGCCGGTTTTCTTCGAGATACGGGCGCTCGCCTTCGGCGCGGTTACCGCATCAATGCTGGCTTACATGACCGCCCAGTTCTGCGACGTTCATCTGTTTCACTTCTGGAAGCGGCTGACGCGGGGCAAACACCTGTGGTTACGCAACAATGCATCGACGATGGTGAGTCAGATTGTCGACACAACCGCCGTAATTCTGATCACACACTTCTGGGCGAAGGCGCTACCGATCAATCCAGATGCTGACTTATGGCCACAGCTGTTTACGTTCATCGCTTCCGGCTACGCGTTCAAACTCATCGTTGCCTTGCTGGACACCGGGCCTCTGTATTTCCTGGTTCACCGGTTGCGGCGATACCTCGGCATAAAAGACCATGAGGAACTGGACGAAGCGATGATGCCCGTCCCGCACATGCCCGATGACAATGGCAAGGAAGCGGCCTGACGAGCTGTTCGCCAGCCAGAATCAGGCCGCGATCAGGGTATCGGCGATCAGCGCGACGGAGCGTTCGATCTGCTCGAGGGGCAAACCCTGAACTCTCGGTCGTGTGACAATCAAATGGGTCATGCCCAACGTTTCTCGGTAGCGCGCGACCTGGTCCGATACGAATGCCGGATCCCCGACCAGTGCCCAGTCATCGACCTCTATGGTTTCTTCCTGGCGTGGGAACTTTGCGTCGACCAACCCACGTCGAACCGCCTCAACCTCATTGCGGTTCGTGCTCACGAACACGGATCGCATCACAGGCACACCCACCAGCTCTCCGGCTGACGTGCCAGAATCCCGAATGGATTGGTAATTGGCCGCAAGCACCGACAGCGGCTCCATTGGTGACGCCAGATACGGAAGGTTGAGAGCCGCCACCTGCGCAAGCGCTTTAGGACCAAAGGCGGCAACCCACAATTCTGGATGAGGTCGCTGCACCGGTAACGGGTGAATCTCTATCGCATCTTTGTCAGCGTCTACCTCGATCGCCTCACCGGCCCAGGCACGCAGCATGAGGTTCAGATTGTCGGTGAAGATCTGCCGCTTCTGACGACTGTCGACTCCGAAAGCTGTGAACATGTTAGCTGCGAAGCCTCGACCCAAACCAAGAATCACGCGGCCGTTGCAGAGCTGATCCAGCACAGCAACCTGTTCTGCCGCGGCGATAGGATGCCGCACCGGCAGCAGGTAGGAAGTCGTGCCCAGGCGAATGGTAGACGTTGCCGATGCAACCGCCGCCAGCAACATCAAAGGCTCAGGCAAAGCACCGGCAGAGAAGTGATTCTCAGGCAGAAAGAACGATTCAAAGCCCAGTTGCTCGGCGCGATGCGCCTGACTGCTGAGCGAGGCAGCGCTCAGATCACGCATCTCCCACGGAGTTATCCCTATGTGCACACGCCCTCCCGATTCGAGCGCCGATTATGCCTGAGCAAGGTTTGCCCGACGTGAAGACACCGCGGCTGACGTTTCTAATCGAGCGCGCCCGGTAGGCAGGCAGCGGTTGGAGCCTCGCCACCGTAGCGCTGCGCAAGCCAGGCTGTGAGCGCTGATTGCGTTGGCGCCAGGCATAGCCTCACAAGGCTTCCAGCAACATCTGGCTGCCCGGCGGCCTGTTCAATCGCGGCGCGGCACAGCAACCGATCCCAACCTGACAGCGTGAGCAGAACATCCATCGCAGCCTCGGTATCAGTTTCCGCCAGCGCCATGCACACACCCGCATCGAATAGGGCTGCCTCATTGGCGTCAGTTTCGGCCAGTGGCGACTCGTGAGCCACGATGTTTGGGCTATCTGGCACCACTCCTGCCGTCGGTCCCGTGAGAGGTCGCGTGACAGGCGGCGTCGACGGTTGTGTAACAAGTGGTGTGGGGCGAAGCACACCGCTCTTAGCCTCATTGCCTGTCTCCGCATCTGATTCTACGTCCGCATGTGATTCCACGTCCGCATCTGATTCGTAGACTGTGATCGACACCGAATCAAGCTGATTGGGCTGCGTGCCCGGTCGCACAGGAGGCCGGGCAGTCTCGGCTGTTTGCGGAGCTACGGCCGCTGAGGCGCGGCCATGGTCCACGGCATCCGCAGCTTGCGCCTCCGCGGCCTCGTCGACCAAACGCCGCTCAGATGGCTCTGGAAGCACGCTAAGCAACAGCGCAAACGCGATGATCAAGCCGACAATCCACGCTAAAACCACTAGCGGACGCGGACCGCTGTCCGGGCTGGCCGCTCCGACACCGGGCGCCACTCGTCCCGGGGTATCAGATTCCTGGAAGGTTCGAGTGCGGCGCGACGAGCTGCGTTCGGACTGCATTGAGCTCGGCGAATCGCCAGTTGTCTCCGCCGAATTCGCTGTCAGCGATCTGGCCAGCTCGGATATCGCCAAATCCGCAGACCGGCCAGGCCAATTCTGCAGGGCGAGAGACTTCCTGGCAGCACAGGGCATCTCGCTATGATCGAGCCGAAGCCAAATTAACCTACTGGCACAACTCTTGGCCTGGGTGATCATCCACGGCTCAGCATGCTCGCTGAGAACACCGAGCACGGGATCGCTGACAGGTTCAAAGGCCTGCGTGTGCAACGCCACAGCAACACCTGCCGATGCGAGTGCCTGCTCCAGCAGGATTACTCGATGTCGATCTTCATCGCTGTAAAACAGATCCAGCTCTGCCATTGGCAAAAGCTAGCTGATATCGGGGTTTTCGCCAGTTCCTACCTGATGCCTGCCTGGCAACCAGTCAGCGCCTGTGGAGTGGCCAGCGTTAGCCCCCGGCGTTGGGTACGGCCAGCTGGTTCGCCTCAGAGCTGTCCGCATCACCTAGAGCCTCTGGCCCGACATCACTGCCTGAATTTTCGGGAACCGGCGCTGGCGCCACCATCATCGGGCTATCGATCCGCGGTAGCTGATCGTGCGAGATGCGGGCAATAAGCATGGCGTGCGCCGTCGCACGAACCGCGAGAGCATGCTGGGCAGCAGCAAACTCCTCGTACAGCGGATCCCTGCGCAACAGGACACAGCGCTGATCGCCACAATCAAACTCGGCACGCTGGCCAAAGCGATTACCAGCCGGGCCATACTCGCCAAACTCACCGCTGCGCTGGGGAAGTTGCCAGAACGCCTGCCAGGTAACCGGCAATCCTGGGATGTTCGAGTCAACCGCACCTAAGGTGCGCTCAGCACTCTCCACCAGAAGCCCAGCAAAATCCAAATCGCGCAGCGGATCCGTGCACGCGCCTTCCAGAAGTTCCTCAACGCGGTCCTCATCAACCCGGTAGCCATCGAAGCGATCACCAACATTGAAACGCCACCAACGGGAGGTATAGACCGGAACCACATGGGCGGGCGAAGTCACTTCCTGAACGAAGTGCACGATGCGCCCGAGTCGGGTCAACATATCGCCATCGGTGCTTGCGGCCTCGAAGCCACGAACAGCCCGTTCGAACTGCTCGCCAAAGCGAGTTTCAATCAGGCCAAACAGCGCTCTTCCATCACTATCGCCACCGTCGTAGTAACTCCAGCGAAAGCCGCGTTTGAATACGCCACCTTGAGCTATGCCAACGTTCGCTCGAACCACATAGCGCACCTGCAGCGGCGACAGCGCCTGCTCTTCGCTATCCGCGACACAGCGAGTGAAATGTTTGGCAGCGAGGAAAGTAAGCTGCTGGTGCACGTCGTCTTCGTAGGCAGAGCACACACCCGCCGAGCCGGCCGCCAGCAAGGCAAGCAGAAGCCGGGCAACGGCGGTGCCCGCCGCATAGCCCACATTTGACGTCAACTTCCCCTTCATAGCCCAGATCATACCTGCTCGCAGCCGCCGTAAGGTCCCGAAAAAACAGACAATCGCGTCAACTACCCGGGCAAACGGGAGATCACTTCATCGCTTTCCACTTCCGCCGAAAGCTCGGCAATTGTCTTGTCAGTACCAGGCCATACCTGATCAGCTGCGATCTCCGCGGCTGGCACGAGTACAAATCGTCGACCGAGCGCTCGAGGGTGCGGCAGGATAAGCCGTTTGGTTGCCATCCGCAGGCTTCCGTACAGCAGCAGATCCAGGTCCAGCAGCCTGGGCGCGTTACGGCCGGCATCTGGATCTCGGCCTCGCTCAAACTCACAGGCTTTGAGCGCATCCAGAAGTGCAAGCGGTGGTAGTGCATTGGCCGGGAAACTGGCTGCTGCGTTGACGTAGTCATTGACGCCGGGCGGACAATCCACCGGGCTCGTTCGCCAGAGCGAGGAGCGTTTAACAGGCTGTCCGGCCAACGCATCGAGAAAAGCGAACGCCTCGCCAATGACACGCGTCGACTCACCGAGATTGGAGCCCAGACCAATCAGCACCTGCGGCGGAGAGACATCACCTGTCATCAGACGGCCCACCCAGGCACAGATAACGCGCCTGGCAAACCGATTGCCGCATCAGTTGAGCGCCGGTGAGCCATTGGTGCACACTTGGGGAAACGATAAACCACTATTTCAGTCCAGGCTGAGATCGAATTATTCCTGGCGCGTGCGCCAGGCTTTGCAACCGAGGGAAGTCATGAAAGCAGCCGTATTCTACGAGGCCAACAAGCCACTGGAAATTGAAGAGATTTCACACGGTGATCCAGCACCGCGCGAGGTGCTGGTTCGCACTGTCTGCGCGGGCGTTTGTCACTCGGACCTCCATTTCCAGAACGGCTCCTACCCACACCCGGCGCCCGCAGTGCTCGGACACGAATCTGCCGGCATCGTTGAAGCTGTAGGCAGCGACGTCACCTACGTCCAGCCAGGCGATCACGTTATCACCTGTCTGTCAGCATTCTGCGGTCATTGTGAATACTGCCTCACCGGCCATATGTCGCTGTGCCAGGAGCCTGAGCTACAGCGCAGCCCAGACAAGCCGCCACGGCTCTCCAAGGGTGACACGGCGGTTCATCAGTTCCTCAACCTGTCTTCGTTCGCCGAGTACATGCTCATCCACGAACACGCGCTGGTGAAGGTCAACAAAGAGATGCCGCTCGACCGCGCTGCATTGATCGGCTGCGGCGTCACCACGGGTGTCGGCGCCGTCATTCATACGGCCAAGGTTGAGCCAGGCTCCACAGTGGCGGTGATTGGCTGTGGCGGCATTGGTCTATCGGCCATTAATGGCGCCGCGATCGCCGGTGCTGGCCGCATCATTGCTGTCGACATGGTGCCTTCGAAGCTCGAGCTTGCGCGCAAATTCGGCGCAACCGACATCGTAAACGCGGGTGATGGAGATCCGGTCGGCCAGGTCATGGAAATGACGGGCGGCGGCGTGCACTACTCCTTCGAAGCAATCGGGCTGAAGGCTACCGCCGAGCAGTCATTCAAGATGCTCGCTCGAGGCGGCACCGCAACCATCATCGGCATGATCCCCGTGGGCACCATGGTCGAGTTGCACGGTCCGGAATTCCTGATGGAACGCAAGATCCAGGGCTCCAACATGGGCTCGAACCGGTTCCGTGTGGATATGCCTCGGTTTGTCGATTTCTACCTTCAGGGCAAACTGCACCTGGACGACATGATCTCGCGTCGTATCAAACTTGAGGACGTCAACGAGGGCATGGAGGCACTGAAGTCTGGCGAAGTCGCGCGCAGCGTGATCATGTTTGATCAGTAGCGTTATCCCGCTCCAATCGCGCAGCGTCTAGTCGCGAGGATTGTCTGCCATTTGCACCTTCCAGCGATCCCTGGGCAGCCAGGGATCGATGTGAAACCGGGAGCGACGTGGCACACGGGTGCATGCAACACAGCAAAGCCCGTGCGACGTCACGTAATTGACACAACCACTCGCTAGCGTCCGCTGGTCACTATCAGAGCGTGGGCGAACTCACGATGAAACTGCTGTTTCTGTGTACCCACAACGCGTGCCGTAGCATCGTCGCGGAAGCGGTTACTCGATCGCTCGCAAACAGTGATAGCGGGTTGGAGGTGATATCCGCTGGTAGCGAGCCCGCGGGATCAATACACCCCAAGACACTAGACGAACTGCACAAGCGCAACTTCGATACCACCTGCCTGCGCAGCCAAAGCGTCGAAGCGCACAAACACGCACGGCCAACGATAGTTATTACCGTTTGCGATCGAGCATCCGACAGCTGCCCGCTATGGCTTGGCGACGCGCCAACCGTACACTGGGGCTTATCGGACCCGACAGATCCAGCGCTATCCAGCGCAGAAAGCGAAGCTGCCTTTGCGGATCTCTTCGATGTTTTAAAGTTTCGGCTGAGAAGTGTCGTCACCGCACATCGGCTTGGCGTCAGCAAAGCCGACATAGTCGATCTCATGCAGGTTCTGGGAAGGGCGAACATTGGGAGTATTTGAGCGCTATCTCTCCGTTTGGGTTACCGCAGCGATCATCACCGGTGTAACGCTCGGATCAATTTCACCAACGATCTTTCAGACCGTCGCAAGCCTTGAGATCGCACACGTCAATCTCGTCGTCGCTGTGCTCATCTGGGTAATGATCTACCCAATGATGGTGCAGATCGATTTCTCGTCGGTTCGCAACGTCGGCAGCCGCCCCAAGGGCCTCATTCTGACCATCGTTGTGAACTGGCTAATCAAGCCATTCACTATGGCCGCACTCGGTTGGCTGTTCTTTCGCGTGCTGTTTGCGGATCTGGTCGATCCAGCGACCGCTACCCAATACATCGCTGGAATGATTCTGCTCGGAGTCGCGCCCTGCACCGCGATGGTATTCGTGTGGAGCCAGCTCACGAAAGGTGATCCCGCCTATACCCTCGTGCAGGTCTCGATCAACGACATCATCATGATTTTCGCGTTCGCACCGATTGCGGCATTGCTGCTGGGCATAAGTGACGTCACGGTGCCTTGGCAGACGCTGGTGCTGAGCGTAGTCCTGTACGTTGCATTGCCGCTGATTGCTGGCGTGCTCACACGTGCGCGATTGGGCGGCAACGTCAATGCATTAGTCAGCAAACTGAAACCCGTATCCATTATCGGGCTGCTCGCCACCGTTGTTCTGCTCTTCGGTTTTCAGGCTGACAAAATTCTCAATCAACCGCTGGTCATCGTGCTTATCGCCGTGCCGCTGCTCGTTCAGACCTATGGGATATTCGCACTCGCCTACGGCGCTGCGAAGGCCATGCGCCTGCCGCACAACATCGCCGCGCCAGCTTGCCTGATTGGTACGTCGAACTTCTTCGAGCTGGCGGTTGCGGTTGCGATCTCCCTTTTCGGCCTGAATTCAGGCGCAGCATTAGCAACCGTCGTGGGTGTGCTCGTGGAGGTACCCGTCATGCTATCGCTCGTGGCCTTCGCTAACAGAACCCAGCACTGGTTTGCAGCCAGCAAGCCCTAGCGAATGGCGATATAGCCATATTGGCCGTTACGGTAGACCCGCAGCAGCAACTGGCTCTTGCTGCGCCGAGCGCCTTCCGCAAGATCCGCAACGTTCTGCACTGCCCGCCGATTCGCCGCGACGATCACATCGCCCGCCCGCAAACCGAACCGCCAGGCTGTCGAGATTTCGCTGACCTCAGTGACCAGCACTCCGGCAGCCGCTTCAGGATCAATTTCGCCGCGAAAATTCTGCAATCGCACTCCGTCGAGCCGCGCATCGATTCGCTCGCCGGTGACGTTGTCGCTTGCCTGCGCATCAACATCAATCCTGAACACCTTGCGCCGCCCGTTTCGCGTCGTCTCGATCTCGAGCTCGTCGCCAACGAAGATCACCGCTGCTTTGCTTGAGTAATCAGCTCGAGTTTCGATCAGACGATCATCGATACGTCTTAGGATATCGCCGGGCTCAATGCCCGCCTTGTCCGCAAGCGATCCAGGCTCAACGTTGACAACGACGACGCCCGCGCTTGCCGCGACAGAAAATGCTTCCGCCAGCTGGGGATTGAGGTTCTGAACATCGATGCCTAGATAAGCGCGTCGAACCTGCTTGTTCTCGATGAGTTCCAGCATGACCTCGCGCACCATGTTGGACGGAATCGCGAAGCCGATACCGACATTGCCGCCAGAAGGCGCAAATATCGCGGTGTTGATACCGATAAGTTCGCCCCGCAGATTAACCAGCGCACCGCCGGAGTTGCCAGGATTGATCGATGCATCGGTTTGAATAAAGTCCTCGAAGCCCTCAATGCCCAGACCGCTACGCTGAAGCGCGCTGATAATGCCGCTGGTTACGGTCTGGTTCAGGCCAAACGGGTTACCGATTGCGACCGAGAAATCGCCGACGCGAAGCCTGGATGAATCGGCAAACGTGATGGCCGACAGGTCTTCCGCCTCCACTTGCAACACGGCCAGATCGACCTGAGCGTCGCTGCCAACGAGGCTGGCAGTGAGGCTTCGGCCATCAGACAGAACCACCGTTATCTCATCAGCACGGTCTACGACATGATGATTGGTGACGATATAGCCGCGAGCCGCATCCACCACTACCCCTGAGCCGGCACTTTGCGTGCGTCGCACCTGCCGGCGCTGCCTGGGGACATTGAAGAAGCGCCGAAAGAACGGGTCTTCCAACAGAGGGTTTCTCACTTGCACAGTGGTATAGGTCGCGATGTTAACGACGCTGGGCGAGGCCCTTTCAATCATGGGTGCAAGCGACGGCAGAGCATCGCCTTCAACGGCGACCGGTAGGGCTGCGCCAGCGCCCAGGGGCAGGAACAACATCGTAACCAGTAGAATTTTGCGAGATAGCTGAATCATGATCAGACGAAACTCCGTGGGCGAGCCCCGACGATCAGATGCGCCTCGGGCTGTGAGCGCTTGCGCTTATCCGCCGCAATTGCCTAAATGATCGCCAAGTCTACTGCGTACGGGGCGACAGGAAAGCCCCGGCCACGCAGACGATCAATCTGACACACGATCATTCATTGGGGAGACGATCATGAGCGGACGGTTAGAGGGCAAGGTTGCCGTTATCACCGGCGGTGCAAGCGGGTTTGGGGCGGCAACTGCGCGGCGATTTGTCGCTGAAGGCGCAAAAGTTGTGCTGGGAGACCTGCAGGAAGAAGCCGGCGCGGCAATGGCAGCCGAACTCAGCAATAGCGCCGTATTCCAGCGCTGCAACGTGACATCTGAAGACGACGTTGCCGCGCTCATCGACAAGGCTGTCAGTCACTTTGGCCGCCTGGACATCATGTTCAACAACGCTGGCGTCGTCGGTGCGGTAGGACCGATTGCAACCACACCGGCGGACGAGTGGAAGTTGTCTATCGACATCCTGCTGAATGGCGTGTTCTACGGCATCAAACACGCTGCGCGCGTGATGGTTCCGCAAGGCTCGGGCAGCATCATAAACACCGCCAGCACAGCCGGCATCTCGGGCGGCCTGGGTCCGCATGCCTACGCCGCAGCAAAACATGCCGTAATCGGGCTGACAAAAAACACCGCCGCGGAGCTTTGCCACAACGGCATTCGCGTCAACGCGATAGCGCCAACCGGTATGGCAACTGCCATGGTTGCGAACATCTCGACCGGCGACCACACAGACATCGAAAAGACCAAGGCTATTCTTGCCCAGACATCGCCGCTTAAAGGGCGAGCAGGGACCGCAGAGGATGTGGCAAACGCTGCCCTGTTCCTGGCGAGCGACGAAGCCGGCTACACCACTGGCCACACCCTCACCACCGACGCCGGACATACCACCGGCGCATCCGACACCCCGCCACCGTTCGCCGAATACCAACCCATGATTCGACATGCCGGGACCAGCGGCGTCGACAAGTAAACCGAACAACTGACACACAAGAGCGAAAGCAATGGATTTGAAAGACAAGATCGTCGTCGTAACCGGTGGCGCCGGTGGCATCGGCCGCGCAATGGCTCAGGCATTCGCCAACGAGGGTGCTCGCCATGTCGCCGTCGCTGATATGAACGAAGCCGGCGCAGCAGAAACGGCAGCCATGATTGGCGGCAGCAGCGCCCAACTCGACGTAAGCGACGAGGCGGCCATCAAGGCGTACATTGACAAGGTGGAAGCAGAGATCGGTCCGATTGACCTGTTCTGCTCAAACGCAGGCATTGGTGTTGGTGAGGGTCTGGAGACTCCAAACGATGTCTGGGAAACCATCTGGCAGGTCAACACCATGTCGCACATGTATGCCGCCCGGCATCTCGTGCCTAAGATGATCGCGCGCGGCGGCGGCTACCTGCTCAATACGGCATCTGCCGCGGGCCTTCTCGCGCAGATCGGCTCCATAACCTATTCGGTGACGAAGGCGGCCGCTGTCGCGATGGCTGAATGGATATCGATAACCCACGGCAACGACGGCATCAAAGTGTCGGTCTTGTGCCCACAAGCCGTTCGCACCGCTATGACGGCAGGCGGTCCCGGTGTTGCCGGCGTCGACGGCATGATGGAAGCAGACGAAGTGGCAAACGTTGTGGTTGAAGGCCTGCGGGATGAGCGATTCCTGATCCTGCCGCACCCTGAAGTTGCTGCCTATGTGGAACGCAAGGGCACAGACCGGGATCGATGGCTTACGGGCATGCGTCGCCTGCAAGAGCGTTACCTGATCGACTGACCAAACCTTCACTCGATCAGTGACAGGGTCGCGCAATGACAAGAATACTTCTGGCGACGACCCTGTTGCTCATGTCGGCCTGCTCCACCACCGTCGAGGATGAGCCTATGGCAAGTTCTGCCGATAAGCCCAGCCACCACCGATCCGACGGTGGCTTTCGAAACCCGCTCGGACAACGCAGCAGCAATGGGCTTGGCAGCTTTCTGAAAGCTCGTTTCTTCGATGAGCCCTGGGCCAGCTTTGATGCAGACAAACACTCGATACCCACGGCGAGTCCTGCTCTTGCAGACGCCACGAGCCAGGACAACGCAACCGTCACCTGGGTTGGTCACGCCACCGTCCTGATCCAGCATCAGGGTATCAACGTGCTGACAGACCCCGTGTTCAGCGACTATGCATCCCCGGTTCAATGGGCCGGACCCAAGCGGGTGACCAAACCCGCTCTGAGCCTCAACGAGCTACCGCCAATACATGCCGTCGTCATTTCTCACGATCACTACGACCATCTGGACGTCGCCTCCATCAAAGCGCTCGGCAACGAACCGATGTACTACGTCCCCCTCGGCATCGGCCCCTGGCTGATTGACCGGGGCATAGACTCGAGCCGAATCGTGGAACGCGATTGGTGGCAAAGTTCGACGCTGACAATCGACGGCCGAAGCGTTGAGTTCACAGCAACACCGGCCCAGCACTTTTCAGGTCGCGGGTTGAGCGACGGCAATTCAAGGCTATGGGCGTCCTGGGGTTTGGCCTGGTCGGATTTCACAGCCTGGTTTGGTGGCGACACCGGTTACAACGATAGTCAGTTCGTCGAGATAGGTGAGCGACTCGGGCCCATTGATTTTGCTGTGATACCGATTGGGGCCTATCGCCCAAGATGGTTTATGAAAGTTGTACATGTGGACCCGGCCGAAGCTGTCCTCATTCACCAGGATATCGGGGCAGCGCAGTCCATGGGAATTCATTGGGGCGCATTCATACTGTCTGCTGAAGAAGCGGACGAGCCGCCTCGCGCGCTGGCCGAAGCGATGGCGCAATCCAACCTGCCCGCCGAGCGTTTCGATGTCTATGCCGTGGGCGAGACTCGGCATCTCGCCACTCGTCGGCCTGAGCCGGCCACCAACTAGTGATGCGTGTCTGCAAAAGCTGCGAGACGACAACGAGTGAGGATGCAACGTTCTGCAGCCGCTGCGGTGCTCGCCAGCTTGCGCACACGGATCTGGGTATCGCCGCATCGTTTCGTTACGTACTTCGAGAAGCGGACATCCCCGGCAAGATCGGTCGAACCCTGCTGGTATTGCTGGTTAAGCCCGGCGAACTGACCCGCGCCTACGTCAGCGGCGCGACCGGCCTGTTCGTGAGCCCCATCCGGCTGCTTCTGGCGATGGTAGCCGTTTATTTTCTCGTCGCTGGGCCGTATTGGCTGGACTACAACGTAACTCACAGTGGAGCGCAGCTGACGCCTGGTGACTCAAACCCGGCCTTTGTTGACGATCCTCTTGCCTTTGAACTCTATAAAGACGCGATCGTCGACTACCAATCGGTGTCCAGATTACTCGGCCCGCTATTGCTGTGCTGGCTGGTGGCACTGATTCGCATCCGCACACGCGAACCATTCGGCCACCATCTGGTATTCGCGGTTCACTACTACTGCTTCGATTATGCGTGGGCCGGGTTGATGGCGATCGCCTCCGCCACGCAGCTGAAGCTGCTCCCGGATTTCTCGCTGGTGAGCTGGTGGATACCGATTTTCGGCGGCCTCTGGCTGTACGCGGTGCTCGCGGCGCGGCGCGCCTACGCCGACAAATGGTGGCAGGCGCTGCTGATGGGGTTCGCTGTAATCATCTTCGATATGCTGCTCACGAGCCTCGCGGATGGGATCGCGGTGGGTTACGCCTTTGCGCAGTTTAACGATACTGCCGGCTAGCCAGGGTCTGTCAGATCAGGAGCGCAAGCGCGAGGGTCGTGCCAAGCACAACAAACGCAATTAACCAGATCTTCCATTGATCCGGCTGGTGCGCCGGCAGTTCTTCTTCACTCGCCTCATCCACACCCTGCTTCTTCTCAGTCACATCGCTCTCCCTGGAACGTCAATTCAAATGATCTGCGCAAAACCGATGTCCAGCTATACGGCTTCACCCAACGCTCGCCCGCGATCCAGACGCGAGGCCAGTTCAGGCGGTTGAAAGCGCGTTGCCACAAACACTAAAACCACCGACACCACGAGCATCGACAGGCCAATCAACATGCCTTGCTGCAATGCCGCGCCCGGCTCGGTTCCCGCCTGCACAAAACCATCGCTCAGACGACCGATGACATAGGGTCCGAGCGCAAGCCCGATGAAGGTAAGCATAAGCACATAGAACGCAGTAGCCACACCACGCATACGCGGCAACACCATTTCACTCACCGCCGTGGCGGCGCAACCCACCCACATGGGCGACAACAGGCTGAAGCCGAAGGCCGCCAGGTACGCAACCCAAACGGTTTCGGTGGTGAGAAACAGTAACCCAACCGGAATAGCCAACCCCGGTCCGGCCATGCCGACGTAGAGCCGGGAATTCACACTCGCATCGCGAAACCGGTCTGCGAGTACACCGCCCATCGTGACGCCGATCCAGCCGCCGAGGGCAGACCCCAGACCGATGTAAAGCGATGCTTCGGATAGCCCCACGCCATGCACACGCAGCATGAACGGCGGGGTCCAATACCCCACGCCATAGGTAACAAAGGAGGCTGCCGGGAAACCAAGGGCGACGAAGCGTAACGTGCGCGATTGGAAAATCATGCTGTGCGACGCCGGATCGGTAAGTTTCAGGCTATGGGCCCAGGACAACGCGGCATAGACCCCAATGGCCAAAGCGATCCATTGCACCTCATCGCCGGTCAGGGCAATCAAGCCAGCTGCCGCAAGCCCGACCAGCACGAGCGCAATCAGATTCGCGCGCACTGCCTTGAAGCCGCCAATGCGGCCGAGACTGAACAGCGTGAATGGCGGTAGAACGGATCCGAGCGATGCGAAAAACTCGCGAAATGGATGCGGGTGCTCATCCATGACGATGCCTTCGGACAGACCGCGAACTGGCTCACGAAGCGTCCATACCCAAAGCGCCATGAGCACTCCGGGCAGTCCCACGGCGAAAAATGCCACCTGCCAACCTTTGAGGCCATAGGGTGCTTGGGTGATGTCCGGATACCAGCCGTTCCAGGTATCGACGATGGTTCCGCCGAGGAACACGCCAATCCCGGCGCCGATATAGACCCCGCTCGAGTAGATCGCCAGAGCCGTCGTTCGCAGCCTTGGCGGAAAATAGTCACACAACATCGAGTTGGCGGCCGGGGAGGCGCTCGCCTCACCGATGCCGACGCCAATCCGATAACCCGCAAGGGAAAAGAAGCTCTTGGCCGTACCGGAGAGCGCCGTCATGAGGCTCCAGAACGCAAGGCCTATGCTGATCAGGCTTTTGCGCGACCAGTTGTCCGCAAGTCGCCCCAACGGGATTCCGAACACCGCATAGAAGACCGCAAACGCTGTGCCGTAGAGAAAACCCATATCGGCATCAGACAAGCCCAGATCGAGTTTTATCTCCTCATTCAGAATCGACAGGATTTGCCGATCGATGAAATTGAAGACATAGACGATGACGAGAACCGTCAGCACATAACGCGAGTAGGGGCCGCCGATCTCGTGCGGCTCCTGGCTTCCTACCTGTGGCGTATTGTCGCTCGACGAATCTGGATTGACTGACTCACTCATCGCTTGAGCAACTTGCGCATTTCTGGCCAAAACGCGCCAACCGCCGTGGCCTCGAAAGGTAAAATCGTTAGTCGCTTCAGCTCACGACATACCGAGACTTTGCCGAAATTTGGCATGTTTCTCCCCCAAAAGCCTTTGGTAATCGCGATCGAATGCCGCGAATGTCCCCTGCTATCTCGGCCCGCGGAGCCAAAATGGCGTATTGCCTGATCTCAGCCAATGCGAAACAATACCCGAACACCCCGAGATAGGGGCATTCAACAGGCGTGATCATGGATAATCAGCCCTGGAACCCTCAAGAGGTTCTAATTCGAGGCTTGCTGCGGGCGTACTACTGGATGGACGAGAGTCTCCAGAACGCTATGGCCGAGCGCGGATTGCCGCTCCGGACTCGCACGCAAACCATGATATTGGTGAACATCTCAAGCGGCATAACGCGCGCCGCGGAGCTTGCACGGGTGCTCGGCATCAGCCGCCAGGCCGTACAGCAACATATCAACGATCTGGAAAACGAGGGTTTGCTGCAACAGCTCCCAGACCTCGAAGACAAGCGCGCAAACCGCATTATCTTCAGCGCCGACGGTGCCAATATCATCAGCAATGCCCTCGCGGCTCTGCGTGATGCGGAATCTGAGCTGGCGCGCCGAATAGGGCCCGACGCCGTTGAAGCCATGCGCAGTGCACTGATGACAGACTGGGGCCCGCGTCTTGGTCAGAAGCGCGCACCGGGCAGAAAGCGAGCACCTAACTCAGCCGAGTGATCTTCAAGCTGTTGCTAAGACCTTGGACGAGGCTAGCTTCGAAGGCGCAGCGACACGCTTGCGCCCTGCCTTGATGAGCACCTTATTCGCGTCACGTGGATTTGTGCCGACGGCCGGTAATACCGGGGTTGGTGCGGAGCCAAAGCGCCCTCCCGCTACCGTCGCAATCGGCGGGATTCTATCTTCAACACTTCTTACGCCATTAGTATTACCAGCCCCATATCGGCTGGTTCACGGCAGGAAACCGATCCCATTGCACTCAGCGCCGCAAGCGCAGGAGTTACCCCTATGACCTTTCTTATCACCAAGTACCTAGTCACAGCAGGCATCGTTGTTTTCGTATCGGAACTCGCCAAGCGGAGTGACAAGCTTGGAGCATTCGTGGCTGCTATGCCCACGGTTACCGTTTTGGTGCTGATATGGCTGTACGCGGAGAACCAATCTGCGGAGAAGATCAGCAATCATGCCCAGTACACTTTCTGGTACGTCATCCCTACGCTTCCCATGTTTCTGCTGTTCCCACTTTTGATGCCGCGTATTGGTTTTTGGCCGTCTTTAGGAGCTGGAGTCATCATGACGATGGCATTATTCGGCTTACTGAGCCTTGTACTTCGACGGTTCGGTATCGAGTTAATCTGACAGAACAGTCGTCCTATCGATTCCAAAGCAATAGCCATCTCATCCTCCAGCCAACGAGCATGACGAATTTCCGGAATTGGCTGCAGGCGCAGATAAGCGAGCGTGCGTTCTGAGACGAACTGAGTTTTTGCTGATCGTCCGCTTTCCGCTCTACTGACATTGTCCGTCAGATCGGATATCGACTAATGCACGTCATCCAACCGGCCATAGAGCTCATCGAGTGGGGTCGACAACCCGTTCGGCTGCACCATCCGCGCGTGGAATCGTCTGAGACGACGCGGTTCTGGCACCCCGCACGAATGTGCAATCACGCCCACCTCTTTCTCCATGGCCTTGGCGTAACGATAAACCCGCTCTTTTTTGTCCTCGACAACCAGCCCTTCCTGCAGATCCTCATCGTGCGTGGTGATGCCGGTAGGACAGGTGTTTTTGTTGCACTGCAGTGCCTGGATACAACCCAGCGAAAACATGAATCCACGCGCAGAGTTCACGAAGTCTGCGCCACAGCACAGTGCCCACGCTACCTCACCTGGCGTAGTCAACTTGCCACTCGCAACGACTTTGATGCGATCACGCAGACCGGCCTCGCGCAGGATGTTGATCACCAGCGGAAGGCTCTCTTTCAGCGGCAAACCAACGTAGTCGATCAGACTCATCGGCGCGGCCCCTGTACCGCCATCGGCACTGTCAATAGTGATGAAATCGGGCGCGCTCTCGATGCCACGCTTGTTGATCTCCGTGCACAGCTCTTCCACCCATCCATAAGCGCCAATGACCGCTTTGAAGCCCGTCGGCTTGCCGGTCACTGCGCGCACCCGCTCAATCATGTCGAGCAGGTCGTCTATCGAATCGATCTCCGGGTGCCGGTTGGGGCTGATCGACGATTCCCCGACCGGGATGAGGCGAATGTTGCTCACCTCCTGGGTCACCTTGATACCAGGCAGAATACCGCCCTTGCCAGGCTTCGCACCCTGGCTGAGTTTGATTTCAAACATCTTTACCTGGTCGTATTGGGCCACGCCCCGCAGCCGGTCATCGTTGAGACTGCCATCAGGGTTCTGAACGCCATATTTGGCCGTGCCGAGTTGGAAAACGATGTCCGCACCGCCTTCCAGGTGATACGGAGACAGGCCACCTTCGCCGGTGTTTATCCAGCATCCAGCTCTGGCAGCACCGTGAGACAGCGCCTGAATGGCCGGTTTCGAGATCGAGCCAAAGCTCATGGCGGAGACGTGGAAAAACTTGTCTGTCTGGTAGGGCTTTTCGCAATAGGGGCCAACGGTGACGGTGCTGCAATCCTCAAAATCTTCGTCCAGCGTCGGGTACGGGCAGTTAACGAACAGCACTGTACCGGTTGGTTTCAGATCTCGAGTCGATCCAAATGCGGTATTCAGATTGTCTCCCTTCGCCGCTTTGTACACCCACGTGCGCTCGGCGCGATTGAACGGCATTTCTTCCCGATCCATCGCAAAGAAGTACTGGCGGAAAAACTCACCCAGGTGCTCAAAGAGATAGCGAAAGCGTCCTATGACCGGAAAGTTCCGGCGCACCGCATGACTGGTCTGATTGATATCGATGATGTACAGGACCACCACCACCAGCAATCCAATACCGATCAACACGATAAAGGTCTGAGCCAGAAACTCGACCAGACTGAACGTAGACACTCCACACCCCCATTTGTGAAACGGACCGAAAACTCACTCGAGCGGTTGCGGAAGTATCCGCGATCACGAGCGCCCGTGACAGTTTCAGACCGCTGACAGCAGATTCGTTCCGTGCGAGCCGGTTTCGGCGCCTTGAGCTGACCCGCGCAGCCGATTCTCTATAGTGACATCCAATCCGAAGCCAACTGCGCTTCGGCAACCGAAACAAGGAAAGACATCATGCGTAGTCGCACCGAATTTACCCTTCTCGCCTTCATCGGCATCGCTCTGGCGCAGACCGTTCCGGCAGCAACGCTCACCATGACTTTCGAAGGCGTCGAAAGCGCTGAGGGCCAGCTTATGGCCCAGGTATCCAACTCTTCAGAAGCCTTCGACGGCAAGGCGCGAGCCGTTGCTCAGTTCGTTGTGCCTGCGGCCGCCGGCTCAGTCAGTATCTCAACCAATTCACTCCCCGCTGGTGATTACGCCGTGCGAGTAATGCACGACGAGAACGACAATGGCGAACTCGATAGCAACATGATCGGCATTCCACGCGAGCCCTGGGGCACGTCAAACGATGCCAAAGGCAGCTTCGGCCCGCCGTCCTGGGATGACGCCAAATTCAGCATCGACGGTGATACCTCCATCATCATCAACATGCAGTAACCACTCACAGCAACCCAACAGACACCCGAGCGGAGGCAACTGCAATGTCAGTAACCAGCAAAACCCAACCAGCCACGCAGCCCAGTCACGGCGAGGCAAGACTGGCCAGGCGTGATCTGTTGAAAGGCGGTATAGCGACCATGGCCGGCCTGGCTGGCGGACCAGCACTCGCGTCGGCCGCAACACAACTGGCGCCACCGTCGAGCGTGGATGTGAGCCGCAAGGCTCGCTTCGCCAAGGCCCTGGCCGACAACCCATACCTGCTCGGCTACGCCAGCGCCGATCAGGAAGTGTTCGGACCCACCACCGTTGCCTTTACCGGCAAGTTCCCCAAGGAGCTATCCGGCGTCTTGTTCCGCAACGGCGCCGGCGGGCACGAAATCGGAGACTACCGCTACGAGCACTGGTTCGATGGCGATGGAATGTTGCAACGCTACTCTATCGGCGAGGGCAAATTGCAGCATCGGGGCCGCTTTGTCGCCACGCGCAAACGAACAAAAGAACAAGCCGCAGGCCGAGCACTCTATCCGGGGTTCGATTCCATTCCGCCGGACCCGGCTGGGATGACATCGCCGGATGACGTGAACCCAGCAAACATCTCCGTGTTGAATCACCACGGCAAACTCTTTGCGTTGTGGGAAGCCGGCTCCCCCTACGAGATCGATCCGGATACGCTGGAGACCCGAGGCATCCACAGTTTTTCTGAGGAAACCCAGGGCGTTCCATTTTCGGCCCATCCTCGCGTCGATCCAGATGGCAATCTTTGGAACTTCGGCTACTTCAGCTCCGCAAACCTGCTGATCCTGTGGCACATAGGCCCAGATGGCAGCCTGAAGAAAGCGGGCACTGTGAAGGTTGCGCCGATGTCGATGCCGCACGACTTTGTCGTCACGCAAAACCACATCGTCATCCTGATACCGCCACTCAATCACGAGTCTTCCAGTGAACCGAAACCGTTCCTTGCCCAACACGTCTGGCACCCGGAGCAGGCGACTCGGGCATTGGTCATCGACAAGAACGATTTTTCGAGCGTGAAAACTCTGGAACTGCCAGCGCAATGGGTATTCCACTACGGTAACGGCTATGACAACGGCAAAGGCGTCATCACGTTTGACGCCGCCAGAGCGGATGACCCGAGCGTCATGTTCGATCAGTTCAGAGAAATCATGGTGGGCAACGTCATTCCTGACATTCCGGCTCGACACTGCCGCTATGAGCTCAATCTAAATACCGGCAAAGCAACCGAAACCTATCTGCTACCAGCCGGATCGAGTACTGAGTTTCCAACCATTGATCCAAGGCTTAGTGGCCTTAAACACTCACAGGTTACCTGCCTAGCCTACGCCGGCGGTGACCGTTCGAGCAATGGCCATCTAAATTCCGTTGCACGATTGAACATCGACTCCGGCGACTGGCAGCGGTACCGTTACCCGGATCACGAGCTGCCAGAAGAACATCTCTTCGTCGCCGCGCCAGGTAGCGAGCCGGACAGCAAAGGCTGGGTGATCGGGTCCTTTCTGGATGTGCGCAGCAAACAAACGGGATTGAACGTGTTTAACGCACAAGCTATCGCTGACGGCCCCATCGCTCAGGCAAGGCTGCCCTATGCGTTGCCGCTGGGCCTGCATGGGAAGTTCGTCGCTTGAGTCAGCGCGGCGACGGCAGCTGGCGCTACTTTGCGATGACAACGGTGTTGTGCATCGCAATCGCGCTCGCCCTGTGGGGAATCGGCTTAACCAGCCCGTTGTGGGCAACGTTCGTTGTTTCATTCTGCATCGGCTACAGCGTCCACGGCACGCACGAGATCCTGTTTCACGTTTTTGGCCAAAACAGTAACGGTTGGCTGACCTCGATCTCGGCAACCGCGATCGGTCTGATCTTCGGCCTGGGAGTATCCGGCTTTTTCGTCTCGGGAGATCCGCTGTATTTCTTCGGTAGTGACAGAGGCACCCTGTTCGTCGGTGCGTTCTTCGGTTTCATCGGAATGGCCATATTCGCCAACATGAGCCGGCTTGCCGAGGCAAAAGCTGAGTTGGCGGATGCGCAAGCTCGAAACGAGGCGCAGCAGCGAACAATGCTCGCAACTCAATTGCAGGCGCTGCAGGCTCAGATTGAGCCTCATTTTCTATTCAATACGCTGTCCAACATCTCAGGCATGATTCGAACCAACCCCGAAGGCGCGGAATCGACCCTGGAACACCTGACTACGCTGCTTCGCGCAACGCTGAAGCGCACGCGTGAGCAGCAAACCACACTGGCTGACGAGGCCGAGATCTTGTCCTCTTACCTCGCGATACAAAGCATGCGCATGGGCACGCGCTTACAGTTCGACATCGAGATGCCAACCAACGCACGATCAATCGAGTTAGCGCCACTGCTACTTCAGCCGATCGTAGAGAACGCCGTGCTCCACGGTATCGATCCGCTCGAGGAAGGCGGCAGGGTTGCTATCCAGGCGTCCGTCACCGATGACGAACTACGCATCGAGATCTCGGACAATGGTCAAGGCATCAGCAGTGCGCCCACGAAGAAGACGGCTGGAGGCGTTGGTTTGAGCAACGTTAGAGATCGGCTCAAGGCGCTCTACGGAGAACGCGCCAGCCTTCGGCTCGAATCTCCCGGCGACGGCGGCACGATAGCGCGCCTCGTCATTCCGCTGGATGAGAATTCGGACACGGTGAGCTCAGCAGCATGACAACGGCCATTCTTGTTGACGACGAAGCCAACGTGCTTTCGCACCTGCGCCAGCAACTAAGCAAAGCCTGGCCGGAATTGTCAGTCTTGGGAACGGCGAGCAACGGCCGCCAGGCGCTAGACATGATCGGGCAGCTCAATCCGGAGATCGTCTTTCTGGACATCCATATGCCAGGGATCTCGGGGCTGGATGTCGCCAAACAGATCAGTAACGACACGCGGGTGGTATTCGTCACCGCCTTCGATCAGCACGCGTTAGATGCGTTTGACGCTGCGGCCGTGGACTACCTGCTGAAGCCGGTAAGCGTTTCACGCCTGGAGCAAACGCGAGAGCGGTTTGCGTCGGCTGAACCTGCGAACATCGATCTGTCGGCTGTGCTCGATGCACTCAAGACAGATAAGTCTGGCCATCTCGAATGGCTGCGCGCCGGCAAAGACGACACGATCGAGCTCGTCAGCGTTGATGACGTCGTCTACTTTCAGGCTGATCAGAAGTACACCAGCGCGTTTACCAACGATCGTGAATATCTGCTGCGCCAGGGGATCAGCGCACTCGAAGGAGAGTTGGATCCGAATCGCTTCTGGCGAATCCACCGCAGCATCATTGTCCGCATCGATCAGATTGCACAGGCCAGAAAAGACCTGCGTGGCCGCTACGTGGTGACCCTGCGTGATCGCAAAGAGAAGCTTCGCTCCAGCACCAGCTACGGCCACGTATTCAAGCAGATGTAGAAGCCGGCACTAGAACGTTTGCCGGATCTGCTCCAGCAACCACTGAGTTCCTTTGTCACGTTGATCAGCGCGATAGGCTAGCGACACTTCAATGGGGTCCGCGGCAAAGGGCATCTTTCTCAAAGACAGATTGAGCAACGTCTTCTGATGCTCGGCCAGCGCTCTTGGACAGGTGACGACATAATCTGACTGAGCCGCAATGCTGAGCGCCGACAGCCACTTCGGCACGATGCTGCCGCGGTAACCCGTATAGTCAAAGCGCGCATCTTTCGGCGTCGTTTCGCTATCGGAATAGGCCCAGATGTGGTCTAGCGTTGCGTACTTCGCCACAGTCAATCGGCCCCGATTGGCAGGGTGTTCACGCCGCATTGCAACGCAGTACTCATCTCGGAAAAGCAGCTCCAAACACACATCAGCCGGTGCCTCATCGAAACGCGCAATCGCCACATCCAGCTGACCTCGCCGCAACTGCTCGAACGCCTCCGCCTGAGACAGGTGTTGAAAAACCAAACCAACCGTAGGTGCCGTCCGAGCGATGCGATTGAGCAACGACGTCGCCGCCACAACCGAAACGAATTCCGGCGCCGATATCGAAAACAAACGAGACGATTGCGTAGGGTCGAATGATTGGCCGATACCAAGCGCGTGACCAGCGAGGTCCAATAGCGTCTCGATCTGGGGCTTCAGCTCGAGAGCACGAGCCGTTGGCTCCAGCCCATGAGGGCGTCTGACAAATAGCGGGTCTTCAAAAAGATCCCGCAACCGGGACAACGAATGACTGATCGTAGACTGGCCAAGACTCAAAGATTCAGCCGTACGCGTCACGCTGCCGTGCTCAAGCAACTCTTTGAGCACCAGAAGCAAACCGCCATCCAATCGCCTGATTTTAGTTTTATCGATATCAGATACCATTCGATATCATTATCATAGCTATCTTGTCGGCGCTAGTGTTCCAGCCTCTCTCATCGTTTGAGGCTGAAACATGAAGCGCTACAAACTAGCTTTTCTACTACTGTGCGTAACCGGCAATAGCCTGGACTCTGCGCTAGCTTCGGAGGAGGCAGTCGAGCCACCAAAGAATGGGCTGCTGTTGCCAGCGATCAGCTTGTCATCAGACTACCGCTTCGACGGAATGAGCCTTTCCAATCGAGATCCAGCGCTTCAGCTATCGCTACACTGGTGGCGACCAGACAACTTCTATGCGGGAATCTGGGCGAGCCAGGTTGATTTTCTCGATGCCGCTGGCACAGACATAGAAGTTGATTCCTATGCAGGAAAGAACTTCTATCAGGGCAAATACACTTGGAACGTCGAACTCATGTACACCGCTTTCAACGACGACGAAGCTCGCGGCCCAACCTATGATTTTCTACAGCTCAAGGCGGGTGGTGAGCGTCGCTTCGACAGACTTTCTCTGGGTTTGGCTTTGCATTGGTCGCCGGCTGGGTCTGCGGGTGCAGGAACGGTATGGCAGCTGAAACCGCGGGCGGCCTACACAATTTCCGAGGCCGTGGAACTGAATGCGAATGTTGGCCGACGGTGGGCGGAGAACGGTTTCAATCGCACGTACTGGAGTGCCGGTATAACGTTCGAATGGCGCAAGCTGGACCTGGAGATTCGATATTCAGATACAAACCTTGAGCGACGCCAATGCTTTTATACCGACTGGTGCGATTCTGGCGTGCACGCAAAGCTAACGCTGGCGTCTTACTGATCAGCTCGCGTCGACAAGCACTCCGATCATGACTCGTATGATGGGTGCGTTCTGGTATAAAGCACGAACTGCGCGGACCTGCATCACCAGCCCGCCATCGTCACACAGCACAAAGTGAGCAACAGCCAATGCAACGCGATATCGATGTTCTCGTCTGGGGCGCCACCGGCTTTACCGGGCAGATTTGCACCGAGTTTCTCGATGAGAACTACGCCAACTCCAATGTGAAGTGGGCTATTGCCGGGCGCAGCAAAGACAAGCTGGCTCAAGTCAGCCGGGAACTCGATCTCGATGACTCAATAGAGCACCTGGTTGCCGATAGTCACGATATGGACTCTCTGCGAGCGCTGGTTAAACGCGCGCGAGTCGTGCTGACTACCGTTGGACCGTATGCACGCTACGGCTCGGAACTCGTCCAGGTCTGCGCTGAGGAAGGAACACACTACTGCGATCTCACGGGCGAGGTGCAGTGGATGCGCAAGATGATCGACACGCACCAGGAAACGGCCGAGCAGTCAGGTGCACGAATCGTCCACACCTGCGGGTTCGACAGTATTCCATCGGATCTGGGCACCTATTTTGTACAGAAAGCCATGATCGAGAAGCACGGTGTACCGGCAAACGTCGTTAAATACCGAGCAAAGAAATTCTCCGGAGGCTTCAGCGGCGGCACGGTAGATTCGCTGATGGCCATGATGGAGCAGAGCAAGGACGATCCGAGCATCGCGCGCACTCTGGCGGATCCGTACGCTCTGAATCCTAAAGGCGCTGAACGAGGCTTGGACGGGCCCGACCGTACGCTCCCAGACTACGACGCGGACTTCGATACCTGGGTCGGTCCGTTTGTGATGGCTGGGATCAACACGCGGGTCGTGCGACGGTCAAACGCCCTACTCGGCTATCAGTACGGCCACGATTTTCGCTACGACGAGGCGACCATCATGCCGCGCGGTCCACTCGGCTTTGCTGCCGCAGCCGGCATGAGCCTAGGTAGTAACGCCATGAATGCCATGGCCGGGCTCGAACCAACCCGCAAGCTCATGCAACGCTTCATGCCAAAACCCGGCGAAGGCCCCTCGCGCGAAGCACAGGAAGCGGGCTTTTTCGAAATAGAGATCCTGGCCAAACACCCAAGCGACCCCGGCAAGAACCTCAAGGCCCGGGTAAAAGGCGACAAAGACCCGGGTTACGGCTCTACTGCCAAGATGCTGGTTGAGTCCGCTCTGTGCCTGGCTCACGACGACTTGGCGACGGGCGGTGGTTTCTGGACACCCGCATCAGCCATGGGCGATGAGCTGCTCAAGCGACTGCCAGCAAACGCTGGTGTTACGTTCGAACTGATCTGATAAACGCGCTGTAAATCGTGTATCTGCCATCCCATTTTGAAGAGTCAGACCAGGCGCAGCTATTCGATCTCATCGATCAGCATCCGCTGGCAACCCTGATCCGGCATCACGATATCGAGATCAGTCATCTGCCCTTTCGGCTGAACCGAGAACGCCATGTGTTGGAGGCGCACATGCCACGAGCGAATCCCCTCGCCGCCGAAACCAGTGTCCCGGTCACGCTGGTTTTTCACGCCGAGAACCACTACGTATCGCCGGGTTGGTACGCGACCAAGGCCAGCGACCCAAGGGTCGTTCCCACCTGGAACTACTCGGTTGTGCACGTCACAGGCACCCTGCGCTTGATCGACGATCCGGGTTGGCTCACAGCGCACCTGACTGCTGCAACCGATACTCACGAGACAGCAATCGGTGGCGATTGGAAAGTCTCGGACGCTCCCACCGATTTCACTGACAGGCTGATCCGCACGCTCACTGGCCTTGAAGTCGATATCGATTCGATCATTGGCAAATTTAAACGTAGCCAGAACCGGCCGATCGAGGATCAGAGAAGCGTGAGTACCGCTTTGCAATCGCGCTCAGCTAGCGGTGCGTAAAGCCTGCAAATAGCAGCGGTAGAAAGACCGCGAGCTTCTTCTCGTACTCTGCAAACGACTGCGACCCTTGCTTCAGACCAGCCGAGGACAAGCGAAGCATCTCCGCACCCGACTTCGCCGACAAGCCCATTGCCTTGAGATCGACCTCACCGCTATCCGCGGCGAAGGTCAGCTCCGCTGCGAGCAACTTCTCTATTCGTTCGTAATACGTCTGCACAATGTCAGCGCTCAATCGGCTGCTTGCTTCGATGATGTCGGCGCCATGCGGCGACGACTCCAGGACACCGAACAGGCGGCGATAGAAGCCGCACAACCCTTTCAGCAGGCGAACATCCAGCGACTCTTCACCTCGGTCGTGGGAGAGTTCGCCGGCGGCGCTCGCAATGGACTCTTCATACAACGCTACCGTCAACCCACGGAAAATCGCTTCTTTGTTGTCGAAGTACGAATAGAGCGATGCGCGCGAGATGCCAACCTGGCGAGCGATGTCTTCCATCGATGTGCGCCGGAAGCCGTATTGGCTGAACTGAGTCTCCGCACCAGCAAGTATCGCCGCGCGCTTGCCGGAGTCTGGCTCTTTGAGTTCAACGTCTGTCATGCCGACAGGTTGACAAAAACGATCTAAAACGTCAATTTGTCGAAAACCTATCACGGAGCCACGTAATGGTCGCAATCAACGTCAACGGAACAACTCGGGAAGTGGATGTCGATCCATCCACCCCGCTTCTGTGGGTCATCCGCGAACAATTATCGTTGACCGGCACCAAGTTCGGCTGCGGCATGGCGCAGTGTGGGTCTTGCACCGTGCAGTTGAACGGCAGGCCGATTCGCTCCTGCGTGACACCGGTGTCCGCAGCAGTCGGACAACAGGTCACGACAATCGAAGGACTGGCGCCATCTGATTCTGAGCTGCACCCACTGCAACAGGCTTGGATAGCTCATCAGGTACCCCAATGCGGTTATTGCCAGTCAGGGCAGCTGATGTCTGCCGCAGCTCTCCTGGAGGCAAACCCAAACCCCTCGGATGATGAGATCGACAAAGCGATGGCCGGCAACATCTGTCGCTGTGGGATGTACGGCCGAATGAAAGCCGCCATCAAGACCGTCGCATCGGCAAGCTACTACGACGCTGCAGCAACAGCAGATGGGAGCAAAGCATGAACAAGTGGACTCGACGTGGACTGCTCACCACGGGCGTCATCTTCGGTGGTGGACTCGTACTGGGCATCGCAATTCGACCAGGCAATCGCACACCAGGCCTTGCTCCCCTCGTCACTGACGACGGCGAAACCCTTGTACACACATGGGTCAAGCTCGATACCGACAATCGCATCACTGTTATCGTTCCGCATTCCGAGATGGGCCAGGGGGTGGGCACTGCGTTGTCGCAGATGCTTGCCGACGAGCTCGATGCTGACTGGAACCTTGTGAGTTTCGAGGAGGCCCCGGCCATCGAAGAGTTCGCCAATCATTCTTTGGGTCAAGGTTTCCTGTTGCCAGGCGTCGAACTGCCGGCAATGATCGCGCCATCCGTTGAGGGAGTACTGATCAAGACGGCCCAGGCGCTGGATCTTCAGATTACCGGCGGCAGCATGAGCATTCGCGCTACCGGCCAATACGGCATGCGCGTCGCGGGAGCGGCAGTTAGAGAACTGCTTGTCGAGTCCGCAGCCGAAGCATGGAACGTGCCGGTGAGCGAGGTTAGCGCCAGTAAGAGCTATCTGGCCCACGAAGCCAGCGGCCGGCGCGCGCCGTATTCGGAATTCGCAAGCGCAGCCGCTGAGAAAACACCATCGCTTGCACCACGGCTCAAGACGCCAGATCAGTTCACCGTGATGGGAACTCACGTTGAGCGCCACGATATCCCCGCAAAAGTAGACGGCAGCGCACTGTTTGCGATGGATGTTCAAGTACCCGGAATGCTCTACGCCACGGTCCGTCGCGCTCCGACTTTTGGTGGCAACCTCGCCAAACTCGACGACAAAGCAGCGCGAGGCGTGCGCGGTGTCAAAGACGTAATTTCTCTCCCGGCTGACGAGATCGGCGGAACGATGAGCAGCTTCGCGGCGCCTGCAACGGTTGCGGTTGTCGCGGACAGCTATTGGTCCGCCAAGCAAGGTTTGGACAAGCTGGAGCTTGAGTGGTCCAGCCCCGATGACGTTAAGCGCTCAAGCGATGACATGTTTGCGCAATTCGATCGCGACATCAGCCAAGCAGCAAACCGGCAAGCAGACATTCGAAGCGGTGATGTCGCCGGCGCAATTTCGGGCGCGGCAGCGGTTGTAAAGGCGGATTACCAGGTTCCGTTTCTCGCCCACACCTGTATGGAGCCACAAAACGCGACCGTTTCAGTGACCGATTCCGGCTGTGAGGTCTGGGTGGGCTGCCAGAACCCGCTCGGTTTTCGCAGCGCGATTGCAGACGCCCTGGGAATGGATAGCGACGCTGTTGTTGTGAACAATCACTTCATGGGCGGCGGTTTCGGACGACGCGCTATCGCAGACTGCGCGGTACAGGCTGCCCTACTGTCGCAGAAGATGCGCAAGCCAGTGCAGGTTGTGTGGAGCCGAGAAGAGGACGTGCGCCAGGACTACTATCGACCTGCCATCCAGAGCCGCTTCAGTGGCGCGCTGGACGAAAACGGCAACCTGCTGGCGTGGGAGAACACCTACGTGAACAAGCACGAGCCAGCTGAAGCCCCACTGATTCCCTACTCAGTAGACTCACTCGACATCGGACACGTAGAAAGCCCAACCCACGTGCCATTTGGTGCCTGGCGCAGTGTCGACCACTCGCAACATGGCTTCTTCACCGAATCGTTCATCGACGAAGTCGCGATCGCAGCCGGTCAAGATCCCTACCAATACCGCATGGACCGCCTGAAAGACAAACCACGCCACCGGGCGGTGCTCAAGAAAGCTGCGGAAGCCGCTGACTGGGGCACCCCGCTAGGCAGCGGACGTGGACGCGGCATCTCACTACAAGAGTCTTTCGGCTCGCTTGTCGCTCAGGTGGTTGAGGTAAGCCTTGTGAACGGCGAGACACAGGTCGACCGGGTGGTCGCCGCCATAGACGCAGGCGTTGCGGTGTCGCCCGATGGCCTCACCGCGCAGATTGAGTCCGGCATCATTTATGGCCTGACAGCCGCGCTCTACGGTGAGATAACTATCGAAGACGGCGCCGTTGCCGAGAGTAACTTCCACGATTACCAGGCGCTGCGGATGCCCAAAGCGCCGATTATCGAAACGCACATCATCAACAGCGATGCACCGATTGGCGGCGCGGGAGAGCCCGGCACGCCTGGCATCGCACCCGCTCTCGCCAACGCAGTGTTTGACGCATCTGGTGTGCGCGTGCGGCGGCTACCGATGTCTCGGCCGGAAGTGAAAATGCAACTGGAAGATTGGTCTGCTAGCGCCGCCTGAATCGAGAGTTGCTGATCGAGCCCGTCTCCGCCGGCCACGATAGCCGCGCGGAGCTGGTCGGTCGAACTGAAACGCCGGTCGATCCAGCCACGAGCCGTCCTCTCGACTTGTCGTTTGTTGTCCCTCATCGTTTGCCGAGTGACTCTTCTGGCTGTCTAAAGTGAACGATTCCCGTCTGACCGACAAGATCGGAACCCGCATCGTCGTGAGCGGGATGGCGGGTGCTGGCAAGAGCACATTTTCAAAAGCGCTGTCCGAGAAGACTGGCCTTGTGGTTCTGCATCTGGATCGCTACCTCTGGAAGCCCGGTTGGCAGCGCGTATCGGCTGCAGAGTTTTCTCGTCACACAGCGGGCGTTGTTGCAGGCTGAACGCTGGATCGCCGACAGCAACGACGTTGATGAGGATCTCATTGTAGAGCGAGCGGACACGCTGATCGTGCTGAACACGCCCTGGTGGCTCTGCTCTCTGAGGGCACTCAAACGCGGGATTCGACGGCCGAGACAAACCCAACTACCCAACGGGTGTGAGGAGTCATTTACGCAACGAATTAGCGACGAATGGCAAATCGCCTGGCGCAATCTGCGAAACCGTCACTCAATACAGCAACGGGAGCTTGCGCGAGCATCCTTGTTACGGAATCACTTGAAAGTCCATGTGTTCAATTCTCGAGACGAGACCGCACAATTTCTGACGATTTTCAGCCAGCGGGAATCCATATCCCACAGTCGAAAGGAAGACACTGATGACGCCACCTAGACGAATCGATATGGCCACCGATGTGCTGGATATAACCGCAGATTGGTCTGTGAGCGCGCGAAAACGACAGCCCGGCCCGCCGCAGCGAATCGACGGAATGACATTTGGGGTCGTCACGCTGCAACCGGGCGAAAGCCCGCACAACGGCGAGATGCATCCCGACGGCGATGAGATTCTCTATGTGGTTTCCGGCACGGCGACCATCGCATCAGAATCAGAGGATGCTTTGATAACCCTGACCGCTGGCCAGTCGCACATCGTGCCCAAGGGTGTCTGGCACCAGGTGGATTGCCTTGAGGAATCGGTACTGATTCACCTCACCCCGGGACCCGGCGGTGAAGCCAGATTCTAGCTACCTCCGATGTCGGCCAACCTGCTATCGGCCTCGCAACGCCCGGGAGCCCTATCACCCAGACTTCAGGCAACCTGCTTCTGGCCCATAACCCGGTTGATGGCTTCACGAAGCTTGTCCACGGAGAACGGTTTAGACAAAAACTCAACATCGAGCCCAGCTGCATCCGTATAACCGGACATCATCAGGACCGGCAGATCTTCGTAGCGCCTGCGAATTTCAGCCGCCAGACCTTGCCCACTTAGCTCTCCGGGCATCATCAGATCAGTAATCACCAGGCTCGGGCGCTGGGGCCCTTCCAGCACCTGCAGTGCCTCGGCCCCGCTATCAACGCTGATCGTTTTCTGGCCCATCTTCTCCAGCAGCAGGCAAATGACCTCCCGGATGGCCTCTTGATCATCCACTACCATGACGAGGCCTTCGTTCAATGGGTCTCGGGTTTCGTCTTCGCCCGTCATCTCCTGCAGTGCAGTGCTCTCAAAGCTGGGTATCAGCAACGTAACGACAGTACCCACACCTTTAGCGCTCTCAATCTCCAACGACCCACCCGATTGCTTGCTGAAGCCGTCCACCATGCTCAGACCCAGACCGGTGCCATGCCGCTCGGACTTTGTGGAATAGAAGGGTTCCGTCGCCCGCTTCATTTCATCTGCGGTCATGCCCTGACCGTCGTCGGAAACCGAGATTTTCACCCATGGCTCGATCTCACCCTGCTCGCCTGTCTGCTCATACTGAGCTGCCTCTAACACCACTGTCCCCTGGCTGCCCAGAGCTTCTTTGGCATTCAAGAGCAGGTTGATGATCGCCGTTGTCAGTTGCCCCCGGTCTACCAATATCGAGCAGGAAGCCACGTTGGTTTCCAGGGTCATGCCTTCGCTGAGCGTGCTCTCAAACAGATTCTGCGAATCTGCAACAAAGGACTTCAGATTAGTGGGTTGAGGAGCAAGAGGCTGCTTACGGGCATAAGCTAAAAGGCTCGCTGTGATATCCGATGCGGATTCTGCAGCAGCCAGAATGTTGTCGAGATGGCGAGCCGAGGAAACATCGCCCGCGTTGTCGGCATCCCGCAGCATACCGGCCGAGATGGTCACCACCGTCATCAGGTTGTTGAAGTCGTGCGCGACACCGCTGGTGAGCTGGCCAATTGCCTGGAGTTTTTCGCTCTCCGCCAGGCTCTGCGCGAGTGCCTGTCGCTCGCTCTCCGCCTCCATGCGCTGAGCCATCTCCTGTTCCAGTGACGCGGTACGCTCGCGCACCTTGGCTTCCAGTTCCGCATTGGCCGTTCGAATCGTCTTCGCCACCTTGCGCGCGTAGCGACGGGACAATCCAAGATAGGCGATGAAAGCCAGCAGAACAGCCATCGCGATAAGCAAGTTGCGCAGCATGATGTCGTTGTTCGCGCGAATTTCCTTTTCCTGTGCTTCTCGTTGAGCGGTGGCCAGCTCGTTGTCTTTGCGAGCCAGCGCTAACGATTTTTCGAGTACAGCCAGGTCCAGCTCCGCTTCCGCTCCGGCAACGCTCGTCTGCATCTGACGCGCTTGCCGCTTCACCAAGTTTGCTGCCAGTCGCCGATCTGTGGCTCTAAACAGGTCACCGCGCAAGTCGAGCGCCTGCGCAAGAATCATGCTCGGGCCGTGCGCCTCCAGCACTTCAATATTGGCATCAAGAATTGTTTCGGCCTGAGCGTAACGGCCCAACCCGATAAGCGCGTCGGCGAAACGGACATCTACTTTGTTCACCTGCAGTGGGTCACCGCTGCGTTTGGCGTAGTCCTGGGCAAGCTCAAAGCTCTGAATCCCTGCGTTGGCGCTGCCAAGGGCCATGCGCAGCTCACCGATAACGGAGTGCGCGTATGCTTGATTGCCAGTCACCCCGTGTGGCCCTATGGCCTGCAACACATCGCTCAGCCGATCATAGCCCTCCTGCGGCCGGCCGAGCGCCAACGCTGCCCGAGCCAGAATGACCTCATCAATCAGGTTCGCAGGGCTATAGCGGTCGTAGTACTCGCTATGGATCGTCGACTGCAACAGCGTGTTCGCGGTTTCATAATCACCAAGCTCCATATGTGTCGACGCAATGTTTGAACCCAGAAGACTGAGGAACGATTCCTGATCAGAAACGCTAGGGTCCTGAAGAAGCTCCAGGGCAGCTAGAAATTTCTTCATCGCCTGAGTCGGCAACCCTCGGGTGAGATAGTCAACTCCCTGATTGTTCTGAGTGGTGGCGGCAAGGCTGATGTCGCCGGCGGCCAGCGCAAACTTTTCAGCCAAGCGGTTCGCGCGAAGCGCGGCCTCGGGCTGGCCGTTGATCGCCAGCCATATCCCGAAATGCAGCTGACCAATAGCTGCTGGCCAGGGGTGGGCGATGTTCTCAATTAAATCACCGCGTTCGAAGCATTCAGATCGGGTAAAGGGGCTACCCAAAAGCTCCGAAAACGAGCATTTCAGCATCGCGGCCAGGTAGGCCTCGTCACTGGGAGATTCGGACAGGGCCAGTGCTTTATCCAAATGGCTGCTCGCCACAACCACGTCCTGCTCTATCTCGAGCAGCGCCAGCATCAGCAGGTAACGAGGTGATTCTGTTCGAATTGCGGCGTCGCGAATCTCCTCAAGTTCCAGATCTCGCAACGTGTCCCAATCCGGGTTGCCGCCCGTCTCGGCATCAGCCATCGCAAGCCCACCGACTAGCAGCAGGATCGTCAGGGCTAGCGGTTTTCTGGAGCGGGCATTCAAAGGGGCGACCACGACGGAGGGTAACGTCGCCCAGTCTAGTGCTCCAATCCGCCGCAAGCTACCTCTACTCGATGGCCACCAGGCGCAACAACCGCTGATTTCCGTCCGCGCGGCCGTCTACTGTAATGTGCGTTCGTTGTGAGAAGAACTACTCCAGTGAGGGAGTACATTGGGAAACGCCGAAATGACCAGAGAGAACCAGGGCGCCCGACGCTTCGACATTCTGATAATCGGCGCTGGTTTCAGCGGCCTGTATCAACTCTACCGCCTGCGCAGACTGGGCTTTCGCGTGAAACTCTTCGATGCGGGCCGCGATCTCGGCGGCGTCTGGCATTGGAATCGTTACCCGGGAGCACGCGTTGATTCGCACGTCCCCAACTATGAATTCTCCATCGATGAAGTTTGGCAGGACTGGTGCTGGAGTGAGCGCTTCCCCGGCTGGCAAGAGCTGCAGCGCTATTTCGCTCATGTTGACAGCAAACTCAAACTGAAAAGCGACATCGAGTTCAACAAACGGGTAACCGCGGCAGCGTTCGACGAGGAGGAATGTCGCTGGCACCTTACCTGTGCAGACGGAGAAATCGTCGAAACACAGTTTGTGCTCACCTGTATGGGTTTTGCTGCGAAAGCACATATCCCGGCGTTACCCGGCCTCGATCGTTTCGAGGGACACGCGATCCATACCGCACACTGGCCCGAGGCGGGAATCGATCTCTCCGGCAAGCGTGTTGGGGTGATTGGTACTGGCGCCAGCGGTGTCCAGGTGATCCAGGAGGCGTACAAGGTCGCGAAGGAGCTGACCGTTTTTCAACGCACGCCGATGATCGCCCTCGCCATGCAGCAGCGCCAGTTGAGCCGCGAATCCGAGCTAGCAAAGAAATCGTCTCTGAAAGAAACCTTCCACATTCGCAACGCATCGAGCGGTGGCTTTCATGACCTGCAAATGGACGAACGACGTGCGCATGAAGTGTCGAAGGTGGAGCGCGATCGCGTGTTTGAGGAGGCCTGGGCCAAAGGTGGCTTTCATTTTTGGACCGGCTCTTTCAGTGACATCATCACCGACAGCCGCTCCAACCGCTTGGCCTACGATTTCTGGCGCGCCAAAGTGCATGCCCGGGTCAACGATCCGGCTACCGCGGAAATGTTGGCCCCCACGGAACCACCTCATCCCTTTGGAGCGAAACGACCATCGCTCGAGCAGGATTATTATGAGGCGTTCAACCACGGCAACGTGACGCTCGTGGATTTAAAGAAAACTCCGATAACCGCAATCGAGCCCCAGGGTGTTTACACATCAGAGAAAGCATTCGATCTTGATGTGTTGGTCCTGGCCACTGGGTTCGATGCCGGTACGGGTGGATTTACACAGATCGATCTGCGCGGGACATCCGGACGAACGCTGAAAGAAATCTGGCAAGACGGTGTCGATACCCACCTCGGCCTGGGCATACCGGAGTTCCCTAACCTTCTAATGCTGTACGGGCCACAAAGCCCGACCGCGTTCTGGAATGGACCAGCCAGCGCCGAGGTCCAGGGGGACTGGGTAGTCAACTGTTTGCGACATCTGCGCGACAACACATTTCGCAGAATCGAAGCAAAGCGTGATGCCGCTAAGGCCTGGACCAAACACATGGAAGAGATGGGAGCTCGAACATTAATGCCGCTGGCAGACTCCTGGTACATGGGCGCAAACATTCCAGGCAAACGGCGGCAGATGCTGTTTTACATGGGCAGCAAGAGCTATATGGAACACTGCAACAACAGCGCCGACAACGGATACACAGGGTTTGAGTTGCGCTGACGTTTCAACAGTCGCAGATCCTTCCTCGTTTCACTGGACCGATTCTGATGACAATCAGTGCAGACCAAGCTTCGCTAGACTTAGGCATATCGGCCGTTGTTGTGCCGAGACCGCGCAGTCATCGAGAGAGGTGAATATCTAGTTTTCTCTAGATGATTCCAGCAATGCCTCGCCACCCAAGGCTCCGGCCTTCACATCGCGCACTGCGTGGGCGGTGGTGATGCACTCCGGCGCCTCGCCGGGGGCGCCGGGTGGAGTGTAGTAACCCAGAGCGTACTGGCCCATTTCATAGCCAAGCATGTCTTGCAGCTCGGGCGAGTATTGCCGGGCGATCTCTGGTGGGCATGACAGATACTGGTTCTCTTCCTGACGCAGCCACCCCAGGGTGTAGGTGATGTTCACGCCGATGCGATCGCCATCGCTTCGATTTTCGCCGCCTGAATGGAATACGCTGCCGGTATAAAGAAGTACGGAGCCCGCCGACATTACCGCCTGGCAGATCTCTTCCGGCTCAGCCTTGCGGTCATCCGGCCAGTCGGTGCTGCCTGGCACAACCTGAGTAGCGCCGTTGTCTTCGGTGAAGTCGCTAAGCGCCCAAATCGTGTTGAACTGCGGCTCAACGTTTTGCAGGTACTGTCCCCAGGCCCATCGATCACGATGGATCATCTGCTTGCCCTGCCCCGGCTTGAGCCGAATGATCTGCGTTAGGTGCAGCTGAATGCGTTTGCAGTAGGGCTCGAGAAACTTATTGGCTGCGGCAACGACGCCTGCATGCATCACCATCTCCCGCGCCTGACCTGAGCGCGCCACCAGCGCGCCGGTCCGAGTGGTAGACCGGCCAGTGAAATCATCCTGGCCGTTCTCAGTCGCCTCCATGTACGGGTCCAGTTCATCATGGAAGCGCTCTATCTCTTCGGCGCTCAACAATCCCGAGACGATCAGAGCGCCGTCTCGCTTGATGACATCCAGTATCTCTTCAGTACTTGCCGTCGCCGGAAGGGTCGTTAGCTTAGGCATGAGTCTTTTCCTTTATCGAAGCGAAGGGCTTTGGTGTCCCCGTATTCTCGGAACAGAGCGAGTTTTGATCATATTGGGTCTACGAGCCACTGCAACCGCTCGCGCCAGTCAAACGGTGAGCTCAGTTTGGCCACTGCTCGCCAACGCGCGCGCCTGACAGGATCAAGGCGTGCAATCACGTCGAAAGACCGCACCATCTCCCCGCTGTACTGGATCATAGTCTTTGCCTTTCAGCGCAATCAGCGACTTGGGAGCTTCCGGCAATCCCGGTCGAAAGGCCTCAAACCGGCATTCCTTCGGAGGCTGCGCAAAGCGAAACTCGATTGGCATGCCGGAACACGCGCGCCCATGACACGCCAGCGTGAACGCTTTTTCTGTCTGTACGGGATACGCCACCCCAGCGACGACTACGGATTCAAGGTCTTGGGCCTGGGGAAACTCGAGCCTCAGTGACTGGAATCCAGGCGCATCGAAGCGTGCATGCAATGATCCTTCTACGTTTCCTGCATCGCTACCCAGTTCGACTGTCGGTTCTTGATACGAAAGCATGGGTGCCGGCAGGCCGTATTCGGACTCATATTGTCGAAGCGGCACTCGATCAAGATCTGTCGCTTGTCGAACGCGCGCGGGTGGCTCTCTGTCCCGCGTGAGTACAGCCCAGTAACTTTGTATCTCGCCATCTTCCCGGACCTCTGCTACGTGACGAAAGCTCATGAGGCCGGGGCGCTCTTCGCTGTACGCGGGCACAAACGCCGAACCAACGAACGCAGCAAGCAACGCAAGCCCTAAAACGCAGGCCCCGAGGCCTGAAGGCCGGCCGAACATCTGAGCGCAAGCTAAAACCGCCGGCAGAAACGCAACCGCGGCCAGGAAGGAGACCAGTGCGATCATCTGCAAAGTGAGCATCAGCTCGACTAAAAACAGCAGTTCAAGAAAGAAGACAGCCAGCAGCAGACTTGCAAGCAGGTGTCCCATCACGGCGATCCGAGACACTAGTTGGGCGGCGATAGCGGCCAGAAGGTAGGCCGCGAGCGGCAGAACAAAGACAACTGCCATGCCGTCGATCATCAATCCAGCCACCAAGCCCGAAACACCAAACCACAACCAACTGCTGTGGTAGGCCGCCCGATACGAAGCCTCATCCGAGCGCCAGAATGACAAAAGGGCCAACATGGGTAACAGGGCGCAGAGATAGGCCACCACCTGCAGCGGTGCGGGATGCGCAAACCAGTAGAAGGCTTCATCGCGAAGTAGGCCGAGCAACGCTTGCAAGCAGAATGCTAACCCGCCCGCTGCAACCAGCAGGACAGGCGGCGCGATGAGAGCAACGCCCAGAGCAGGACCACTTATCTCGATTCGAGTGCGCGAGAGTTGCCACAGCGCCGCAATGATCCCAAGCCCTAACCCAAGCCAGCCGAGCCAGGCTGGAAACACCACAAGCGTCAGTCCGAGAATATCGTTGAAGAGCAGATTCTCTTGAGCGACCTGCTCTAGCGCGAGTTTGCCGCGCAAGCTAGCCCAAACCTTGTCGCCAATATCCTGCAGGCTAGGCATGTGAATACTGGCGAGATCGTCTCGCTTGCTGTGATAGACATCGATGCGATCTGCGATCGCAAAATTCAGGCCGTTGTAACCACGACGGAGAAACTCAGACAGGTCCGTGTCATTGGGCAGCGTCCTGTAAACGCTGGTCATCATCGAACTCGCGAGAGGACGCGTGGTGTACGCAGCGTAGGCTTGGACATCGTGGGCGTTTGGCGAAGCCGTTTCGAACATAACCGCCGGCCCGCGCGCACCTCGCGCCTCGACGTTCAGAACGTCCGAAATCGCATCAGCCAGCGGGTCGCGCCGAACAAACGACGCTGCGCCTAACAGACCAACCTCCTCACCATCGGTGAAGAGAAACACTAGAGGCCGGGTCAGTTGTTCAACATCAACGAGAGCGGCAATCTCCAGTAACACCGCAACGCCGACACCATCATCGTTGGCGCCAGCTGCCGCCGGCACCGAGTCGTAGTGCGCAGCAAGCATCACCGCATTATCGATAGGCATGCCATCCGGGGCAGCCACAAACAGCACGTTACGAACCCGCCCACAGGCAAGGTGGGCGTCGCGATTTAACGACAGGCACGACGTGTCGTCGCGAACCTCGGCTTCAAAACCGAGCGAGTCGATCTGGGCAAGCAAGCGCTCTCGGACTAAGTCGTTGGCGGGCGAGTCGATGGGGTGAGGTGCTTCGTCACCGAGAATGTCGGCGAGCCGATCAAAGGCGCGTTGGGCATCAAATGCAGCCGCAGGATCGTCGGCACGCAGTGCAGGTGGCTGCAGCGGGTAGCCCTTGAACAGCGCGGCGATGACAATGGCGGTTGCAAGCAGGAGCCACGGCCACGTCGCACTCTTGTCGCCGTCAAGCATCCATAGCTGCAACGCGGTCGATCAGCTCTTCGACTCGTGTCGAGTAACCCCACTCGTTGTCGTACCAGCTGACCACCTTGATCATCCGATTATCCATCACCTGCGTGAGCGCGGCATCGAAGATACTGGAGTGACCATTGCCGATGATGTCACCGGAGACAATCGGATCCGTGTTGTAGGCAAGAATGCCTTTCATCGGTCCTTCCGATGCCGCTTTCATGGCGGCATTCACAGACTCGACATCGGCGTCACGGTCCACTTCAACCGTCATATCGACTAGTGAGCCATCCGGCACCGGCACACGCATTGCCAACCCATCCAGTTTGCCCGCGAGCTCAGGCAACACCTGGCCAATCGCTTTTGCCGCACCAGTCGACGTCGGCACGATATTCGTGGCTGCGCTACGCGAGCGGCGCTTGTCTTTGTGCGGGGCGTCGATCAAGCGCTGATCCGACGTGTAGGCATGCACCGTAGTGAGCAGCCCTCGCTTAATTCCGAAGCTGTCGTTCAGCACTTTAGCAAGCGGTGCAGCGCAGTTTGTGGTGCAACTGGCGTTGCTGATGATTCGGCTATCTTTGGTGACAACGTGATCGTTCACGCCCGCTACAACCGTCGCATCGAGCGGGTCTTTACAGGGTACCGTCAGGATCACACGACGCGCGCCGGCATCCAGGTGCTTCTGTAATTCGTCGAGCCGCCGAAATCGACCGGTCGCCTCAACCACATATTCCACGCCCAATTCTTTCCAGGGCAGTTTGGCGGGGTCGGGCTCTGCCAGCACCTTAAACGGGTCGCCATCAATCTCGATCACATCGTCGTGCTGGCTAACCTCGCCAGGATACGTACCGTGAATGCTGTCGTAGCGAAACGCATACGCAAGGTTGTCCGCGTCTACCAGGTCGTTCACTGCGACGACGTCGAAATGACGTCGGAGTTTCGCGATACGCGTAATCGTTCGGCCGATACGGCCGAAACCATTGATCGCGATTTTAGGCACTGCCATTACGCTCTACTCCTCTACTACAAACATGCCAGACCCAGATACCGGTGAATCGCCGAACCGGCTAGGGCCCCAGTACCAGTTCTTCGGCGCCCGATCACCCTCATCAAAGTCCTGAGCGTGGATCGACAGACGAACACCATCTCCGATATCCGCGCCTCGAGCCTTTAGTACTTCCCGAGGTACTGCCCACTCAACGGTGTAACCGTTCTCCGTTCGGCGGCCGCTCGATGTCAGCTCATCTCGCGACGCTTTCAAGAACTCGATCGCGGGCATCGGCGCTTCGCCTTCAACCGTCAGGATGTCGAAGGCCATCTTGAACAGCGTGCCATCCGTCGCGGCGTCCACCAGGCCTTTATTGACTAACCGACCCGGCAACGGCTGTGAATCGAGCGTCACGATAATCGCATCCTGGCCAAGGGCCGGGCGCTGATCGCTGGCCACCACCTGATCATCCGTCACTTCAACACCCAGGTAGACGTTGTCGTCGTCATAACGCAGGTCAAAGTCGAAAGAGATATCGCTCGCGGTCAGGCCTGCCGCTTCCGGATCAAAGTCGCCTTGCTTCGAAGCACTGAAGCGCAACTTGCGCCATTCCGACAGGTCGCCATCCACCGTTATCGGTTGGCGGGTTCGAACGAGCACTTCCTCTCGTTGGGGGTAGATCGCTTGCCGGCTGCTGAATTCAAATGGCCGGCCATCCAGACTCGTGGCGATATCAAACGTTACCGACGCAGGAATCATGTCACCAAACGCCTGCCGGCCTTTGGGCTTCGCCTGCACAACCAGCAAGGCGCTTTCACCAGCTTGCAACGTCACCGCCTCACTCACCGAGGTAACGCGCATATCGTCACTGTCTTCGCCAGCGGCAGACACTGTCATCGGAACAGCACCGGGGTTATTCACATTGAACACAAACTGACCACCCTGCGGCCGACGACCGGTTTCGTAGCGAGGCTCGCTGGTGATGGCCGCACTTAGCTGAGAGATCATCTCGCGGCTTTCAGTGGTCGCAACATCGTCAGCCTCAACACCGTCCAGCAGCACGTTGGCGATCGTCGGGCCATCCTCGCGCATGGTTACCCAGGCGACGTGATCAAACTCACCGTAGAGCGGGCCGCGCAGCGCACTGCCGCCCCCTGTTGTGGCGAGGGTAATGAAGTTGCGGTTATTGCGAACACTCTTCTTGTACGCGTGATAGTGGCCGGCGAAGACGGTGTAGTCGCGATCGCCCAGAAGCTCTTCCACCTTCATCCAGTCCGGATCAACGTTGGCCATATCCCACAGCGGCTGGTGAACGAGGACAACCGTCCAGCGGGCTTCAGCATTGTCTGCCAGTGCCTGCTCCACAAAAGCCATCTGGTCCGCCTGCTTGTACGGCCCAGGCACCGGTGTTTCTTCGTTGCCGACCATGCCAAACAGTTCGGAATTCAGCACCAGGAAGAAAACGTCTTTGTAGCTGAAGTGGTAATAACTTGGTCCGAAGCGCGACTGCCAGGTCTCCGCCATCACCTCATTCGACATGTCGTGGTTGCCCGCCGTATAGAAAAACGGTGCGTTTAGCTGGTCGATCATATCGGCCATCTCGTTCCATTCGGTGTCGAGCTGCTCCTGATCATCCGTGTACCCCTCAATCAGATCGCCAACGCTCACAACGAAGGCCGGCTCAAGCAGGTTCACCTTCGGCATTGCCTTGCGGAACACATTCGGCCGAGCACCCCCCGTGCGATCGGTCACCACCACAAAGTGAAAGTCGCTGTCGGCGTCATCAGCCGCCAGGGATGTCCAAGGCGTCGCGCCATCGGTTTCCGGCGCGCTAATGACAGGAGCATGATCTTCGCCGCTGTGTGCGTAAGCGATGCCTGCCAGCAGAAGCGACCCAATCGTCGCCAGTACAGCCCAAGTTCGTCGAATGCGCCGATCCATCGATCATCTCCTAACTAGTTGCCGTTACAGCAATGCCATTTCAAGTTGCTTCGCATTGTGCGCGAAGTAAGCCAGTAAGCCTTAGGACAGGTCCAGGGGACAGGTCCAAGGGACAGGTCCAGGGGACAGGTCCAGGGGACAGGTCCAGGGGACAGGTCCAGGGGACAGGTCCAAGTGCCAGGTCCGATAGGCGATCTACGGTTCACTACCAAGTGCCGGAACCAATCGGACCTGGCACTTGGGCCTGTCCCCATTGTTCAGATCGTCAATTCGCCCCGCACCACACTCTGCACAGCACCGCCCACCCGGATAACGTCTCCGACATCCAGATACAACCGGGAGGGGCGCTTCATCTCAACGCCCTGCTCCACCACATAAGACTCGCCAGTACCGGATAGCCCTTTGAGTGCTCGCAGATACGCAGCAAACGCCGTATTTGCTGAGCCGGTGGCCGCATCTTCTCGCGGACCGCCGGAGTCGAAGAACATACGAGCCGCAAAGTCCGAACCATCGTTGTGCGCATCGTCGGTAAAGGCGAACACGCACTTCATGGGATTACCCTGCTCGAGCAGTTGCTTGTAGAGGGGGTAGTTGAATTCACAACGACCAAGAGCACCGCGATCACGAACCCCGATTAGTACAAACTGAGGCCCAACTTCGGCGAACTGGATTGGGTACGCGGTCGCTAGGTCAGCTTCCTTGAGACCCAAAACTCCGGCGGCATGTTCCGGAGCTAGAGTCGAACCCAGGCTTACCTCGGGCGGCACCATCCAGGCAGCGTCTTCGGAAAAGCTAACTGGGACATCACCGATAGGAAGTCTCAGCGTCAGATCATCTCGCCCATCTCTAAGCACCCATGACGTGCCAATGGTCGGGTGGCCAGCAAACGGCAATTCCCACTCCGGCGTAAAGATGCGCACGTCTGCGCCCGCCTCGTCTTCGGCGATGACAAACGTGGTCTCCGAGAAGTTCATCTCGCGCGCGATATCCTGCATTTGCGCAGTGGTCAGCGTGCCGGCATCGCGCACCACAGCCAGTTGGTTACCAGCGAGGGGCTGCTCAGCGAAGACATCGACAATCTCTAGGGGATATTTCATAGCCGCACGCTAACAAAGCCGGGCGGCAGCGGTCGAGCGGTTATGGGCCAGTAAGCCCGGGGTCAGGACCAAGTGCCAGGTCCGATTGAAAGGCTATGGTTCAGTACCAATTGCCAGGACCAATCGGACCTGGCACTTGGTCCTGACCCCATTACTCCTAGCCTTTGAACTCGGCAATCACCTTGGAGATAGACTCCTTGGCATCACCAAACAGCATTCGGGTGTTTTCCCCGAAAAACAGAGGGTTGTCGACACCTGAGAAACCAGAAGCCATGGAGCGCTTGAGCACAAACACGGTTCGAGCCTTGTCAACATTGATGATGGGCATGCCGTAGATCGGAGAATTTTCGTCCTCACGAGCGGCCGGGTTCACCACATCGTTCGCGCCGATGACGACGGCGACATCCACGTTCTCAATGCGAGGGTTGATGTCGTCCATCTCCACGAGCTGGTCGTACGGCACGTTAGCCTCGGCAAGGAGCACGTTCATGTGACCCGGCATACGGCCAGCAACCGGGTGAATCGCAAACGTGACTTCACAACCGTTGGCCTCGAGCAAATCGCCCAGTTCACGGACAACGTGCTGCGCCTGCGCTACCGCCATGCCGTAGCCCGGTACAAACGTCACATTCGACGCCGCTTCCAGAATCAGGAAGGCATCTTCCGACACGATTGGTTTGACCTCACCTTCCACCTTAGTGGCTTGCTTGACCGCACCAAAGCCGGAGAACAATACGTTCGCCAGCGAACGGTTCATCGCTTTACACATGATGTTGGTCAGGATCAGACCGGCAGCGCCAACCAATGAGCCGGCAACAATCAGAATGTTGTTGTTGATGGCAAAACCCGCGGCGCAGGCGGCGAGACCGGAGTAGCTGTTAAGCAGCGATATCACCACCGGCATATCAGCGCCACCAATCGGGATGACGGCCATGATGCCGAGCAGTAACGACAGCGCCAGCAGCGTCCAGAACACGGGCGATGTTGGGTCCGGGTTCATCACGAACATAACCGCGCAAACCACGATGCCGACCAGAATCAGGCTGTTCACGATGCGCTGGCCGCCAAAGACTATCGCGCTACTCGTCATCACTTCTGACAACTTGCCGTAGGCGATCAAGCTGCCTGAGAACGTGATACCACCGATCAGGATGGACAATACGATGGTTACCAGCGTGAATGCTGAGTTGGCCTCAGGAAAGGGATAGAGAGCCGCCCAACCAACCGCGAGGGAGGCAATGCCACCCGTGCCGTTGAATAGTGCAACCATCTCCGGCATTGAGGTCATCTCAACCTTCTGTGCCGCGATTCCGCCAACCAATGCACCGAGAATCGCCGCGCCAGCGATCCACTTGAAGTCAACGATGCCCTGGCCCAGCAGCGTCACCACAATCGCGATGAGCATGCCGATAGATGACAGCTGATTGCCTCGAACCGCCGTATCCGGCGAGCCGAGTTGCTTCAAGCCAAAGATAAAGAGCGCCGCGGATACGATGTACCCCAGGCCAATCAGTTCCGGGCTCATGCTGAACCTCCACCTGTGGCTGGTGACTCTTTCTTCTTGAACATGGACAACATTCGGTTAGTCACCATGTAACCACCAACCACGTTGATCGTTGCGGTGAAGACAGCGAATGCGCCGAGCCAGGTGGCCATCGTGCCGTGATCGCCACCAGCGGACATGATTGCTCCAACAATCGTGATACCGGAGATGGCGTTAGCACCCGACATCAGCGGTGTGTGTAGCGTTGCCGGAACTTTCGAGATCAGCTCAAAGCCGAGAAAGATCGACAGCAGCAGAATAAACGCGAGAAAGACAGCTTCCATCGAGACTCCCCTACAGGTTCTTAATTGTTTCGTTGACGATCTCACCGCCGCGCGTGATAACGCAGGCCTGCACGATGTCGTCTTCTGGATCCAGGTTCAGGCTTTTGGCCTCTTCGTCCCAGAATTCCATCATCAGGTTGACCAGGTTGCTGGAATACATCTCGCTGGCGTTCGTGCTGACTTCGGATGGCAGATTACCCATGCCAACCACTTTGACGCCGGCGATGTCGACTACTTCGTTGAGTTTGGAGCCTTCGACGTTGCCTCCGGTTTCAACCGCCATATCGATAACCACACTGCCGGGCTTCATCGCCTCAACGGTATCGCGCGTAATAATCGTTGGCGCGGGACGACCGAACAGCTGGGCCGTTGTGATCACCACATCTGATTGCTCAATTACTTTCGCCTGGCCCTGCTTCTGCAGCTCCACCTGCTCCGGCGTCAGTGCTTTCGCGTAACCCTGGTCGGTTTGGCCGGTTTCGCCGAGATCGATATCGACAAACTTGGCGCCAAGGCTCTGCACCTGCTCCGCAACGACAGGACGCGTATCAAACGCTTCAACACGAGCGCCAAGGCGCTTCGCGGTGGCAATGGCTTGAAGGCCAGCAACGCCCGCACCAATCACAAACACTCGGGCCGGACGAATCGTACCGGCAGGCGTCATCATCATCGGCAGGATGCGCCGGCTGTGATGGCATGCGAGTGCAACGGTAACGTAGCCAGCAAGGTTGGCCTGGGACGACAACGCATCCATCTTCTGGGCTCGAGTGCTACGCGGAATCATCTCCATGGAGATGGCGGTAAGGCCAGACGAGGCCATCGATGCAACAAGCTCGCGTTCGTTGAAGGGGTCTAAGAAACTGACGTGGATAGCGCCAGACTTGAATTGGCCAACCTCATCGGCCGCGGGCTTACGCACGCGAACGATGATATCTGCTGAACCTAAAACGTCCGCACGCGTTGCTTGCACTGCCGCGCCTGCGTCCCGATAAGCATCGTCGGTAAAGCCAGACGCAAAACCAGCACCGCTTTCAATCGCAACGCTGAAGCCAGCCTTACTGAGTTTCTTTACATCCCCCGGGACAAGAGCAACGCGCAGTTCGCCCTCCCAGGTTTCCTTAGGCACCCCAATCAGCATCTGTGTGACTCCCCAAATAAGCGTCAAACACCAGCCCACAGAGAGCCGGAAAGCTCGCCAGAGTAATGAATGCTGCAGCGCGACACAACGCCAAACACGGCCTGAATCGTAAGCGAGGTGTGAGCCAATCAAGACAGCCAACTCGATGCCCCCCAGCGGTACACTACTGCGATGAGCACTTATCACGTTACCGCGAAAAACTACTCGGACGATCACGAAAACCGCATCCACAGTGACGAAATCGCAGCGCGACTGGGGTTTCAGGGCGCCCTGGTGCCTGGCGTGGCGGTATATGGCCACCTCGTGCACCCTCTCGTCATGCGCTTCGGCCAGCGCTGGCTGCGCGAGGCGTCGAGCAGTGTTCGCTTTCTCAAGCCTGCCTACGACAACGACCGCCTGGTGCTCTCAAGCGCGGAGGCTGATGGCAACTTAACTGTCGAGTGCCGAAATCGCGCCGGGGAGTTGCTCGCCGCTCTCAGCAGCCGCCTTCACGAGCCTGCTGCGCCAACATACAAGGATTCGCTATTCGCGGACCCGCGCGATGCTGAGGAGCGAGTTGAGATCAGCTGGGAGGCTATCGACACCGACAGCGCCTTTGCGGAGCGCCTATGGCAACCAAGCGCCGAGGAAAACACGCGTTACTGCGCCGAGGTGTGCGAGACGCTTCCGATCTTCAGGAGGGGAGTAGTTCACCCGCACTTGCTGCTGTCCCAGGCCAACACCTGCCTGACCACCAGATTCCTGATGCCTGCCTGGATTCATGTGGGATCAACGATTCGAGCCATGCACGCCATCAGCACAGATGACGAGGTCATCATTCAAACGCGGCCCGTACGCAAATGGCGCAACAAGGGCCATGAGTTCATCGAGGCCGCCATTCGCTATCAGGTAGACGGCAAGACGGCGATGGAAATAGACCATGTCGCCATCTACCGCATTGCAGGCACATGATGCGGCTGGCGGTGCTCGCATCCCACGCTGGAACCACGCTACAGGCCATTCTGGACGCCATCGAAGCTCGCCAGCTCGCCGCAGAGGTTAACCTCGTCATCAGCAACAACAGTAACTCCGGAGCGCTCGCGCGCGCACGCAACGCCGGTATCGAGACAGCCCACCTAAGTCAGGCGAGGTGCGGTGACACCCTGGATGCCGATATCGCTCAGCGGTTACAGGACAGCGGTTGCGACTACGTTGTGCTGGCCGGCTATATGAAGCGGCTTGGTCCTCAGACACTCGAGCGATTCAATGAGCGAATCATCAATACTCACCCGTCTCTGCTCCCTCGGCATGGAGGCCAGGGCATGTTCGGTCGCCGTGTCCATGAAGCCGTGCTGGCGGCAGGTGACACCGAGACGGGAGCGAGCGTGCACTTCGTCACCGGCGATTACGACACGGGACCATTGCTGGCCCAGCGCACAGTCGACGTGCTCCCCGGTGATACGGCCGACGATATCGAGGCAAAGGTGCGCGCGGTAGAGCGCCCGCTGCTCATCGAGACTCTCAACGCGCTCGCGCAGGAGTTGCGCGACGCATCCGATGATGCCCAGGCGAATCAAGCGTGACCGAGCTCAGCTACCGAACGCTCGTAGCAACGGATGCAGCCGCGTACCGAAAACTCAGGTTGAAAGCACTGGCGAACGATCCCCAGGCCTTCAGCTCTGATGCCGAGCGAGAAGGCGCCTGGCCCATTGAGCAATTCGCAAAACGAATAGAGCCGAGCCCCCAGCAAACCACCTTTGGCGCATTCGACGCTCGCAGACTGATCGGTAGCCTCGGTTTTCTGCGCAGCGCCATGGCCAAAACTCAGCACAGTGCATCACTATTCGGGCTATTCATCGATCCGGCATACCGAGGCCGAGACATCGCGCAAACGCTGCTCCAGCGGGCAATCGCCAAAGCCCAGACTATGCCCGGCGTCAGCCAGCTCGAACTCGCCGTCAACGTTGAAAACACCGCCGCGCTGCACATCTACGAGGCCGCAGGGTTTGCACCGTGGGGCCGCAAGCCGAATGCGCTTCGCGTCGGCTCGACGAGCTATGACGAGTTCCACATGATTCTCGACGTCAGCGCTTCGCGCTAACCACCGAGCCAGCCAACCTAAGCCTTCGACAGCAGCTCCTGCGCTTCAACTAACGCATCTCGAGTACCTGCCGCGACCACATCACCTCCCAGCGCTGGGTTCTCGCCAGACCACGTCTCGATAACCCCACCGGCACCGCGAATGATGGGTATGAGCGCCTGAATGTCATAGGCGTTAAGGCCCGACTCAACCGACAGATCTACATAACCCATCGCAAGCATCGCGTAGAGGTAGCAATCACCTCCGAAGCGGGTTTGCTTGGCGGCATCCACAGCCCGTGCGAACGCCGCCTGGCGTTCCTCGCCTGAGAAAAACTGAGGGCCTGTTGATGCCAGAGTGCAGTCGTAGACCGACGTCACTTCCGACACCTGCAATAGCCTGCGCTCGTCCGCCCGGCGCAGCTCCGCCATCTCGCCATCGCCAACAAAGAGCTCGTCCGTATAGGGCTGATACAACACACCAACCACCGGATCTTGCCCGTCAAACAAGGCCAGCAACACGCCCCAGTGGAGAAAACCGCTCATAAAAGAGCGCGTGCCATCGATAGGATCGATCACCCACGTGAGACCCGAAGAGCCCTCTTCGAACCCATACTCCTCGCCGAACAGACCATCCTCTGGATACGCCGCACCAATGTCCTGCCGCAAAGCAGCCTCAACAGCCTTGTCCGCTTCCGTCACAGGATCGAAAGAGCCCGCACTGGCCTTGTTACTCACCTTAATAGGTTGCCGAAACCACGGCAGAGACAACCGCCCCGCAGCTCTACTTGCGTTGGCAGCAAACTCACGACGCTCCGTGCGCTGAGCCGCGCTCAACCGGCGTTTGGCACCAAACTCAAGCATGCACGCTCGCTCGCGAACCGCGGACATCGCCGAACTGCAGCCGATCAAGGCGCTCGGCCAACACCAACTGGGTGTAACATCGCTTCATTATCTACTTCCGGTGAGAACCGTTATGTCTATCGAAAGCATCGTACCCGAGGGCCAGGAGGCGCTGTACAACCAATTCCACTTCGCTCAGGCCGTTCGAAGCGGCGAGTTCCTGTTCTGTTCCGGGCAGATTGGCAGCGATGGAAGCGGCGGCGTCCCGGATGCGCCCCTGGACGAGTTCAGACTCGCCTGGAAAGCCGTTGGCACTGTGCTTGCCGCGGCTGGGCTCGACTACAAGGATATAGTCGAGCTAACCACCTATCACGTGGGACTCAATGAGCACCTGGCCAGCTTCATAGAAGCGAAAGACGAGGTGCTGTCAGAACCATGGCCGGCTTGGTCGGCGATTGGGGTGAGTGAGCTGGCGGTGCCGGGTGCGAGGGTGGAAGTGAGGGTTATTGCTAGGAGCGTCAATCGATAAACGGTATGTTTTTCGTGACGACGATCATACAACTCTAGTGCAGTAGTACGCGAGAATACCCAAAGCCGACGAGCTCCCTCGCCTGGACTGCGGGTTGCAAGGCTACCACGACAGGATTGCGACGAAAGCATGCGATTTTTCGAGCGAACAGTACTTTCGCTTTTCCCGACCATGGCTCTCGAAGGAACGCCGTGGTTATCTGTGTGGAAAGAAAAAGAGAAGCGTCACTTCCTCAAAGTGGCCCAAATCGTCTTTCCCGTCGCCGCGGTGGCATACATTGCCCACTATTTCTTCTTCGATCGGGCGGTTCCCTTAGAGCCACTGAGCTTTTGGCTAACTTTTCGCTTGTCGATGGCCGCAATTGCAGCCGGCTGCTTTCTCTTCTACTGCATCCCAAGGCTCCACGACAACGCACTTTATAAGCTACCGGCAGTTCTGGCATGCGGTATCTTTTGCTACTTCCAAGCCAGAGTTCTAGTTTGGTATGTATCTGATGTCTATTTCTACGCATTCGCATTTGTCATCGCGGCCACACTGATTATCCGAACCACTATGCTAATGAGCGTTCTGTTTGGAGGAGTAACTATCACTCTTATGTGGCCATCCTTTATCGAAGCTGGGCTACAACCATCGCTACTAGTGAGTGCCGCCATCTTTAGCCTCGTAGCCATCGTATTCATAAGGTCAAACTACAGCGCTGAAGTAAGGTATTTCCTAGCAGAGCAGTCAAACCTTTCGTCTCAGCGCGAAATAATCGAGCTAAACATCGAGTTCGCTGAACGCCTGAGGAGCTTCCTGCCAAAAGAGATATCACGCCGTCTCGAAAACTATGTCTCACAACGTCAGATGACAATCCTTCAGGCAGCCGAAGAAGTACTGAAACCAAGAACAAGAACAATCTCATGCTTGTTCAGTGATATTCGAGGCTTTACAGAATCAACAAGAACGAATCGTGACTTCGTAGAAGAAGGCGTGATTCCAAACGTCAAAGAATGCACCCGTGAAATTGAAGACAATCGAGGTATCCCAAGGAAAATTGGCGATCTAGTGTTCGCCTATTTCGATTCCATGGAAATTACCGAGAACGTGATCAACAGTACTCTCGCGGGCATTGGTGTGATAAATCAAAATGCACTAACAAACCAAACCCTCTCAGCGAACAAGATCCGGCGCTATGTTCTCGTAGCATCCGGTGAGGCTGTTGTGGGCAACCTGGGAGGATTCGATTCATCGGTCGAAATAACGGCGCTCGGTAACCCCGTAAATTTCTTAGCACGACTCGATGATCTAACTAAATCTCCTAAACTGTCGAATATTTTCAGAGAAGATCATCTCGTTCTTGACAACACCACTGCAATGATTCTGGAAAATATCTACCCCCAGCTCATGATAACGAAGGTAGATTTAAAACAACTCGACTCACAGATTCGAGACTTTGAAGAAGTTGAGGTCATCTACACGCTGGAAGCTTCAGCAAGCAATCGCGACATAATCTTGCGTGGCGTAGAAAAAACGGCAGCAAATGAGACTTTTATTGACGTTGCGGCCTCGGCGTAAGCAGTGAAAACCGACTCACCCGATCCGCTACTTCACGGAAGTTTCTTCCCCGTAGACGTTTACCCAGGTGACCGCGTAACTGCTCAAATCAGGCGCGACAAAGCCAAAGATACATGGAAGGAATGCAGGGTCTGGCGAATTAGTCCCCTTGGAATAGAAGTACTTCAAGACGAGATCGACACACTGGAACTTTCCACCTCCGTGTCCCTAACCCTGTCACTGGGCGATATCACATCCATAATGTGGGGAGTGGTAGCGAGCGTCAGACAGAACGGCAAAGGAGACATCGTCAGTATTCGCTTCGTAGACAATTCTCCATCAACTAGCTATGACGGTGAAGATAGGCGTAGCAAACCCAGATGGATATGCTCCGAGCACTTTCATCCGACTTGCGTGTGGAGTCATCCAGCCCGATTCAACGAGTTTGTTTACGCAAGAGTGAAGGACATTTCCCCCGAAGGGCTCCGTCTTTCGACATCACTACGCAACAAGTTTATCGTTAAAGGCGCTCTATTCGATTCAATTCTAAACCTTCCACTAGTCGGACAAATCGGCACCCGATTTAGGGTTGAGAACATATCCATCCAAACAGAAAACGGGCGAGACTATCTCTCCCTTGGGGTTTCGTTCGAAGATCTAAGCAAAGAAAATCGCACCCAATTCGGCCAGTATTTAAGTCAGTTTGCGCGCGACGTCACTCCGAGGGATTTGGCACGCTACGGGTTTGCACCAGACAGCGCAAAGGATGCTGTTTCGTTTAGCTTCGTTAGAACTGAGGAAGAATATCGGGAAGTTCTCGAGCTTCGCCACAAAACCTATAGCGCAGCCGGCAAGGTGCCGCTCGAGATCTCAGCTAGCGAAATGGGGACAAATTACGACACACGCTCGCGCATTCTAATTGGCACTTACGGTAACAATATCGTCGCTACAGCAGCACTAGTGTTCCACGAGTATCACGACCAGATGGAGATCGAAGAATCAATCGACTGGCCATCGACATTTCCCCGTAAAGAAAATTGTGTAGAAGTAATCCGGACTTGCACCGATCCTAGCTTTCGAGGCACCGATCTACTTCTGGGGCTATTTCACCACATTGCACTAACGGTTGCGCAGGCCGGGCGTAGATACATCGTTTTCGGTACAACTCCGACTCTTCTCCCAATCTACGAAAACATTGGGATGACAGCCACAGAGATCTCCTACGAACACAAAACGTTGAATCGGGCAAAGCACCAAATCGTATTAGGTGATATTCCTACAGTACTAAGCGGAAAAACTCTAAACCCAATATTCTGGAATGCAGTCTGGGGGGATCTCACCGAGCATATGCTACGATCCGGACACCTCAAACTAAACCGGCTAGACATCCTCAGGGTGCGCTTTTATCGGCTATTTCGACCACTTTCGTGGCTAACCACACGTTGGATGAAGAAGCCAAGAGTCGTGACCAAATATGCATATCCGCGGGGTGAAAGACGCAGCTAAATCTCATACGACGGAAAGTGGATGCAATACTACGTCAGGAATTACCTCCTCGCTGTCGATGACAACCTAGGCAATTCGACTACTCTCTTAGCGTTGGTGGCAGCAGCTCTGCATGTCATCTACTACTTTCTGAACACCGCTAGCGGCTACCCGGACCCTATCTACGTTCGGATCCCGGTCTTGGCAGCATTGTTAACTGCAGCAATCTTCCCGGTGTATCGACGGATTCTCGATCGATCATATGTGGGATTGGCTTCGCTAATCGCGCTATTGGCAACCTGCCCAACCTTTTTTACCTATATCGTCTTCTATGAGGCGAATGTTGTTGCGTCCAGCGCGGGGGATCAGATCGTACGCCAACTAGAACTTCTGGTAGCTACCGGAATTTCAATTTTCTTACTCCCTTCCTCTGTCGTCTCAATCGCACTCATTTTCGTCAGCTGCATATGTGGCACCGTAACTTTTCTTATGCTCGAGAATCCGAGCAACATCGTCAATCCTCTCTCAAACTATCCAAGTAGCGCAGCGTGGATCATGGGCATGGTTCTATTGGCTCACCTAGCGCACCGGAAAGCTGAAGAAACCAAAAAATCAGCTCAGACCGCGAGAGCACTGACGGGATCTTTGGCGCACGAGATACGTACTCCATTGACATCCATCCACTCCTACGCCAAGGGTATCGAAGTTCATCTTGAAACTCTTCGTGATGTTGAAACGAACGGAGATTCAGAACGAGATAGGAAGATCCACCAGTTGTCAGATGCAGCTAAGGCTATTCAGAAGGAAACCGAGTACTCATCTCTTTTTATCGATATGGCATTGACTGCCACTCGCAGCGCTGACGAGCTTACCGGGCGCGAATCCATCTCCCTTGCAAAAACGATACGCGAAGCAATCCATCGATTTCCTTTCAACAATTCACACGAGGAGGAAATGGTCGAGACTCAGCTCGATGATGACTTCTCCGTTTACGCCAATCATCAAATCCTTACGCATGCTGTTTTCAATCTTCTAAAAAATGCCGTCTTCTTCGCTCAGGTAGGCGGATCAGGGCGGGTAGTCATATCATTGAATTCTGATTCGCGAGCAATGCTCTTTCGCGACAACGGACCGGGGATTCCTGAAAAGAACCGTCGATTGATCTATGAACCGTTCTTCACCACACGAGAAGCGCAGACGGGCGCTGGCTTGGGTCTATGGTTCTCACGACGGGCATTTGAGGACATGGGCGGAAGGCTAAGTCATCAAAACATCGGAACATCTGGGTGCGAGTTTCGAGCGAGCTTTCCTGCCGACTTAAACGCGAAAATTGGATGGGACAGCTCAGCTTGAGCAGTTCACGCAATCTTACCACCGGATCAGTGTCGAGGAAGTTGGCTGGCCTCACGGCGCCCATGCTTCTAGGCGTATCGTCATCAATCCTGGTCCAGATGATCGAACTGGTTTTCATCGCGCAGCTGGGAACGATGCAGGTCGCGGCAGTAACGTTTACTTTCCCGGTCACGATGGCGCTCACCAGTATCGCTCTCGGAATCGGGATCGGCACATCCTCCGTCGTGGCGCGCAAGGTTGGTGGTGGCGAAGAAGATGCCAGCCGAATACTGGGCCAACACGCCATCGTGCTCGTCTCAGTAGTAACCGTCGCGCTGGCGGTTGTGCTGATGAGCATGACCCATACGATCTTCGAATGGTTGGGCGCGGAAGGTGACACGCTGCGAGAGATAGATGCCTATATGAGCATCTATTTGCCCGGCACGGTTCTCTTCACCATAACAATGGTCGCCGGCAACGTGATGCGGGCGAACGGCCTAGCCGGAATTCCAGGGTTAGTGATGACCCTCGGTGCAGGGCTCAATCTGCTACTCGATCCCTTCTTTATTTTTGGCCTTTGGGGCTTCCCGGAACTTGGACTACAGGGAGCTGCTGTCGCGATGGCCGTCTCCCGCGCCGTCACCGCAGCTGTACTGCTCTACTACGTGGTGAAGTTTAACTTCGTCGATTTCGAAGCAGGCATGACCGGCTTCATAAACTCTTCACGTCAGATTCTTCACATTGGCCTGCCAGCGATGGCGACACAGTTGATTGGTCCCGTATCGATAGGCGTTATCACGGCGCTCCTGGCGACCTATGGCGAATCCACCGTCGCGGGTTTTGGCGTAGCTGCCAGAGTAGAAGCCGTATCGGTAATGTTCTTGTTCGCGCTATCCGGGAGCATCGGACCATTTGTAGGCCAGAACTATGGAGCGAAGAAAAATGACCGAGTTACCCAGGGTCTCTACGCCACCTACAAGTTCTCGCTGGGCTGGGGATTTTTAGTTGCTGTCGCTCTGTTTTTCCTCTCACCTTGGTTCGTCCCATTGATCGAGTCTGATCCAAAGGCCCAGGCAACGGCCATCACATACTTGAGAATCGCGCCTTGGAGCTACGGTGCTTGGGGGATCCTCATGATGGCATCTGCATCGTTCAACGCTCTGGGCAAACCATTGCCGTCAACAATGCTCGCGTTCACCCGAATGTTCCTTTTCTATATCCCTCTCGCGTTCTTCCTGACCTCATTCCTAGGCTACGCCGGCGTGTTTACTGCTGCCCTGGCAACCAACCTGCTGCTGGGCGCGCTTGGTTGGTTGTGGTTCTCCAGGTGGTTCAACAGCCATGCTCACTAGGAAGCTGATAACCGTCCCAGCTTTACTTGCTACTACAGCCATCGTCACGGCCCTCAGCCCGGGATTGTTACTGATTGCACTGCTCGCATCCCTACGCAAGAAGACACAGGGCGCCTTTCGAACAACGCTGTTTGGTTTGCTGTATCTGTGGTCCGAGTCGATTGGCGTATTGGTGGCGGCAGTCCTTTGGCTGGCACAACCTGTGTTGAGCGACTATCAACAGGCAAATCGACGCCTCCAAAAATGGTGGGCTGCGACCCTGCACAACGGTGGCGCTGCAATATTCAATGTGAGTTTTCAGATCGAAAATCCGGCTGCTCTTGATGGCCCCCCAGCCGTCGTCATCCCCAGACACACGAGCATCGCGGACACGGTTTTGCCGATGACGCTATACAGCCACGTCAAAAACGTACCTCTTCGCTACGTCATGAAACAGGAGTTACTTTGGGATCCCTGCCTGGATATCGTTGGGCATCGGCTACCAAATTTCTTTATCGATCGATCAGGTGTGGATACGGAGACGGAGCTTTCCGAGCTTGGGAAATTTGTTTCCCAACTGCCGGAAGACGAAGGCCTGGTCTTCTACCCCGAAGGCACTCGCTTTAGCGCAGACAAGCGCGAACGAATACTTGCGCGACGTCACGGCACTCCGGACGCCGATCTACTGGCAAGTTGGCCAGATTTGTTGCCTCCCAGGCGCGGCGGAACGCTGACAGTGCTGGATTCCAATCCGGGACACGACCTCCTATTCTGCTGCCATGTCGGCTTCGAAGGTGCCGCTGGGTTTAGCGATCTCGTGAGCGGCGCCTGGACGCACGCGAAGGTAAAAGTCGCTTTCTGGCGCATACCGTTCACTCAGTGGCAGAACGCTGAGAACGGAAAGACATTTGTAAATGGCCAATGGGACGCCATGCAGGCGATGGTGCGTAAACTCAGCACCTAAAGATCTATATCTAAAAGGGGAGTTCATGCCCGGGGTTTGGAAAATCTACGAACAAGGCGGGCCAGAAAATCTGGTTTGGGAGAATGAACCCAAAGGCAGAGTTGGCGCACGGCACGTTCTTGTTCGCCACACCGCGATCGGCCTCAACTACCTCGACATCTATCAGCGCAGCGGCACCTACCCAGTCGAGCTACCCACCCGCCTTGGTGTTGAGGCAGCCGGCGTCGTAGAGAAAATTGGAGATGCTGTAACCGAGTTCAGCGTAGGCGACAGAGTCGCCTACGCGGGTATCGGTGGCGCCTATGCAGAGTACAACCGCGTGCTCGCTTCACGACTAGTAGCGATACCTGACGCAATCACCGATGAGGTCGCAGCCGCATCACTCTTGAAAGGGCTCACCGCCGCTTACCTGATGCTGCGCACCTTCGAGATCAAGGATGGCGATACAGCGCTCATCCACGCGGGTGCCGGAGGCGTTGGCCTCATCCTCACACAATGGGCCAAATATCTGGGTGTTCGTGTCGTCTCAACCGTCAGCACCATAGCCAAAACCCGATTAGCGTATGACGCTGGTGCCGAGCACGTTGTGGTGTACGGCCAGGAAGATCTGGTCGCCAATGTAATGAAATTCACCGAGCGAGCTGGAGTGCACGCGGTATACGACTCGGTAGGTGCTGATACTTTCCGAGACAGCATCGACTGCTTGCGTAAACGCGGCACCTTCATCTCCTTCGGCAACTCATCGGGACTCGTACCTCCCGTTGATCTACAGATGCTGATGGCAAAAGGCAGCCTCTATATGACGAGACCTAGCCTCGTCGACTACATCTCAGATCCGGAGGAACTCAAAGAGTTGTCCGGCGAGCTTTTTGCCCTCATTGAGATGGAACGGCTCACCATTTCTGTTAACCAGAGGTATCCGCTCGCCGAGCTACCTCAGGCACACAAGGACATCGAGGCTCGGAAAACCACTGGGAGCACGGTGTTGCTGCCGTAGTGGCTACTAAGGCATGATCACGAGTTGGCGAGCAAACACGTGCGAGAGTCCAGGGAGGGGCGACCAAGCAACGACAGATTAGATTGACAGGTATTCCGGAGACACAAATGACCTCGCATCAGAGCATTAGCGAGCCAACGACGATTGCCGAACCGCCATCGGCTGGCGGCCCGGTCGACCAGAAAGATCGAGTGTCCTGGTGGGAGTACGGAGCCGCCTATGACGAGCTTTGCTCAGTCAACCCTCACTACGCAGACAACGTCAGCCGATTCCGCGAGTGGTGTGGCGATGCCGAGCTGCCACCAAACCCTGTTATCTGTGACATCGGCGCAGGAACGGGTAACTATCTTTTAGAAGCCGCACGCGCCAAGCCAGATTCTCAGTTCTACCACTGGGATTGGAATTCAGTAATGAACGACCTGGCGGCCGCCAAATACGCCGAGGCGGGTTTTAAGGCTACTTTTGCAAGCCAGAACATCAGCGACTTCCCGGGAGACATCCCGCCAGTCGACCTCGCAATCGCTGTAAATTCGCTCTACACCTTCCCGAACTCGAAAGCTGTGGTTCGCCGAATCTTCGACGCGATCAAACCTGGCGGTCTCTTCTTTACGATCGATCTCGGCAGAGAATTGGACACCGGGAGCTGGGCTCGCGATTTGATTGCATACAACATCAAGACTCGCGGCTTTACTGAGACACTGAAACTGACGTATCGACTGCGACACGCAATCAAGCAAAACAGAAAGATTGATCAGTCTCAGGATGATGGCGCCTATTGGGCGCACACCACCACCGAGTTCGCTACAACCATGGAATGGGCAGGCTTCGTCATTGAGCGACTGGAAACCTGCTACCGGGATAAATGCGACCTCGCGGTTTGCAGAAAACCGCTCTCTAGCTGAGTCGACGCTCTACAACTTCAACAACTGCTTTCCAACATTACGGCCGGTAAACAGTCTGTTGAGCGTATCCGGGATGTTCTCAAAACCTTCCTGGATATCCTCCTGGTACACGATATCTCCGCTCTTCACCCAGCCAATCAGCTCGCCAACGGCTTGCGCGGCGCGATCCATATAGTCAATCACGATGAAGCCTTCCATGCGCGCACGGTTGATGACGAGGTTCATCAGGTTGGTCGGGCCAGGCACGGGTTCGGTTGCGTTGTAGCCGGAGATACCGCCGCAAAGTACAACGCGAGCATTCATGTTGATGTGGTTCAAGGCCGCCTGGAGGATGTCACCGCCCACGTTGTCGAAGAAAATGTCCACTTTGTTGGGGCATAGCTCTTTGATGCGCGCATCGACGTCATCACTTTTGTAGTCGATGACGGCATCAAAACGCGCTTGCTCGGTGAGCCATGCGCATTTCTGCGGGCCGCCGGCAATTCCAACCACCCGGCATCCTTTGATGCGAGCGATCTGGCCGGCGATGGAACCGGTTGCACCAGCTGCCCCTGATACCAAAACCGTTTCACCCGCTTTCGGTTGGCCCAGATCCAGCATGCCCCAATAGCCAGTCTGGCCAGTCACACCCAGCACCGATAGCAGCATGGTTGGCTCTATCCCATCCGGAATCTTGGTGAGGCCAAGCGCGCCACCAGCTGGACTCGCGACAACGTAGTCCTGCCAGCCGCCCAACGTCTGTACGGCATCGCCAGGCTTGAATCGCTCGTCATTCGACTCAACCACCTCGCCGACCGAGCCTGCGCGCATAACCTCACCAATCCCAACAGGCGGCAGATAGCTTTCGGCGTCCTCCATCCAGCCTCGCTGGGTTGGGTCAAACGAGAGGTGTGTGTTTCGAACCAGCACTTCTCCTTCGCCGGGCGTGGGAATCGGGGTTTCTTTGTATTCAAAGTTATCCACACCGACCATGCCATGCGGCCGCTTGGACAAAACCCATTGGCGATTGATATTTGTCATATTCATTCCTGCCTGATTGGAAACGCTGATCTAGCCACCGATCCTACTCGCTCGCTGTGAACGCGTCGTCGTCGGACGATTTCTTGATTAAAACACCCATTGTCGGCACAGTCCCCGAGCAACTGTTGGGGAGAGAAAAATGGCGGCTAATTCTGATCTGGCGATGGCCTCGGCCAGCGAACTCACGGCGGCCATGGACAATGGTTCAGTGTCCAGCGTCGAGCTGCTGGATCTCTATCTAGAGAGAGTCGATGAGTTCAACGCAGACATCAACGCCATCATCTTTGAAGACCGCGATGGCGCGAGAGCGCAGGCAGCCGAGGCAGATGAAGCTCGTCGGGCTGGCAAGAAGCTAGGCTCTCTACACGGCCTGCCAATGACGGTAAAAGAATCCTACGACGTTACCGGTATGCCCAGTACGTGGGGTGCAACCGATCTGCGCGACAACATCGCTTCTGAAGATGCGTTGTCCATCACCCGGCTACGCGATCAAGGCGCGGTGATATTTGGCAAAACCAACGTCCCGCTCATGCTCGCCGACTTTCAGAGTTACAACGACGTCTACGGCACCACCAAAAACCCATACGATCACTCGCGAACACCGGGCGGCTCTTCCGGCGGCAGCGCAGCGGCACTGGCGGCTGGCCTGACCGGGCTGGAAACGGGCTCTGATATCGGTGGCAGTATCCGCAACCCCGCTCACTTTTGCGGCGTATTCGGACACAAACCCACCTGGAACGTGATCCCGATGCGAGGGCATGCGATGCCTGGCGTTCTGACGCCATCCGACATCTCAGTACTGGGGCCCCTCGCCCGTTCCGCCCAGGATCTCGATATTGCCCTGCGAGCAATGGCCGGGCCGGATGAGATCATGGGGCGGGGTTACCAACTGGCGCTTCCTGAATTCGAGAGCAGTAGCCTCGCCGGTTTGCGTGTCGCGCTGTGGAGCGATGACGAGCGAGCGCCGGTTGATGCCGAAGTCAAAGCGAGGGTGGAGCTGGTAGGACAGGCATTTCGCGACGCCGGCGCGAGCGTTATCGACGCTCGTCCTGAGTTTGAGTCCGATCACACCCACCTGATCTACAACAACCTTCTGCACCCGGTGATGGCATCCCGTACGCCAGATGAGCAGTACCAGAAGATGGTGGAGCGGGTACAGCAACTCGATCCGAACGACGACAGCGATGGCGCCCGAGTATTGCGGGCTCAGGTGTCCAACTACAAAGACTGGGCCAACAGCAACGAAGCGCGCACACACTTGCGCTGGCACTGGCATGAGTTCTTCAAGAACGTAGATCTTCTGCTGACGCCCATCATGCCAGCTGCCGCCTGGCCTCACGATCATTCGGCGTTTGGTGAACGCACCATCACGGTAAACAACGAGCAGCGGCCCTATTTTGAGCAGACCTTCTGGGCGGGTCTAACCGGCGTGAGTTACCTGCCATCCACCGTCATACCCACGGGTCTAAACGGCCAGGGTCTGCCCATCGGCATTCAGATCGTAGGCCCTGAATTCGGTGATCTACAGACCATTGGCGCTGCCCGCTTGCTGGAACAAGAGGGCTTCGTATTCACTCCACCTCCGGCTTATGTATAAACCGATTGGAGTACAAGGACAGTGAGCCGCGCGATTGCCCACCCGAATATCGCGCTGGTGAAGTACTGGGGCAAAGCAGAAACCGCATCGAACATCCCGGCTGTGCCATCGCTGTCCGTCACGCTGGATACCTTCATCTCCGAAACGGAAGTCACTGCCGCCAAGACTGACAGTGTCGTACTCGATGGCAGGGTGGCAACGGATTCGAAGATCACAGACTTTCTGGCCACCGTGCGCGCGAAACACGAGTTGCCGCCACTGCGCATCGACAGCCGCAATAACTTTCCCACGGCAGCTGGGCTCGCATCATCCGCCTCTGGCTTTGCTGCGCTGGTGCTGGCACTAAACGCTGAATTTGACTTGGGCTGGGACGACGTCGCGATCGCCGATTGGGCACGTATCGGATCGGGCTCAGCGCCGCGATCGCTGTTCGGGCCTATGGCCCAGATCAACGGGCCGGATTGGATTGCCAAACCTGTCGACGCCACGGCAATGCCAGAGCTGGCGGTCGTGGTCGCCATCACCTCAAAAACCCGAAAAACAACGAGCTCCTCGGCTGGTATGGCTGCCTCAAAAAGCACCTCACCCTATTTTGAGCCCTGGGTGGCGACGGCTGAGGCTGACATGAATGCAGCTCGCCAAGCGATCGCTGCAGGCAACTTTGATGCACTGGCAACGGTTGCCGAACATAGCTGCATGAAGATGCATGCACTGATGCTGTCGACGAGGCCGTCGCTGCGCTACTGGAACCCAACCACCCTGGCCTGCCTCGACGCGGCGTCGGAAATGCAACAGGACGGTTTACGGGTGTTTTGCACCGTCGACGCGGGCCCTCAGCTCAAAGCCATCTGCACTGAAGACGTAGCCGGTGCGGTTGCTGCACGCCTCGAATCGATCGATGGCGTGTTGGACGTCCACGTTCTGGGTCTGGGGCCGGGCGCACGGGTAGTCGCCTAAACGTGGGACAACGGAGTATCCAGTGCAGCGCGCCCGGCAAGGTGATGATTGCCGGAGAATATGCGGTACTGGATGGCGCTCCAGCGTGGATGACAGCGGTAAACCGGCGAGCGAGGGTACAAGCGACTCCGGATTCATCTGATGTGTGGCGAGTTATGAGCACCGGGGGAGTAGAGGGAGTTGTCGATCACTCCCTCACTGAGCTGTGCGCCGACGAGATCAATAGTACGAGCCCTGCATATCTATTGAGCGCCGTGATCAGAAGCGCGGACACCGAGCACCTCAAGCGCCTGTCCGGGGCAACATTGATCATCGACTCCAGCGACTTCAGCAAAGATCGGTTAAAGCTCGGTATTGGCTCGAGCGCCGCCGTCACGGTCGCTTTGCAGGCAGCGGTTGCCACTCTCATGAACGAACCGCCGGATCACGATCACGCTCAAAAGGCGCATCGCCTCGCTCAGCATGGCAGCGGCTCTGGCGCGGATGTGGCTGCCGCGTTTTTCGGCGGCAACCTGTGGTTCTCCGCCGGCCGGGCGACGCCGTTCGAAGCACCCGCACAGTTTCATCCGCTCTTTGTCTGGAGCGGTGAGTCCGCGAGCACAACACAGCTCGTAGCGCGCTATCGCGCAGCTCAGACCGCCGTCAACCAGCGCCAACGAGATGCGCTGAGATCAGCCTCGTTCGCGCTGCTCGAGAGCACCGATAAGCCTGCGGCACTGGCGCGCTTCGCCACAGCCCTTGAGCAATTCGATCACGCTCACGAGATTGGCATATTCAGCCCGGCGCACCGACGCATCGCAGAGCTTGCGAACTCGCGATCAATACCCTACAAACCCTGCGGCGCGGGTGGTGGCGATCTGGGCATTGCCTGGAGCCGTGACCGCGACGCTCTGGAGGTACTGCGCCAGGCGCTCGCGTCCGCCGGCTACCTAAGCATTGATCTGGAACCCACAAGTCATGGCATCGACGTCCAACTCTGACAGCACATCGGACAGCGGCTCCCGAATACCCAACTTTTTTCGCCTGAGTGTGGATGAGCGTATTCGCGCGCTTCACGAGCGCGAGCTGTTGTCCGATGATGACATCGCCCTGTTGCGCAACGGCGACCATACGCTGCGGCTTCCCGTTGCCGACAAAATGATTGAAAACGTGGTCGGTATTTTTGGCCTGCCACTGGGCCTGGGGCTTAACTTTCTGATCAACGGCCGCGACTACATCGTGCCACTCGTCGTTGAAGAGCCATCGATCGTCGCGGGCCTTTCGGGCGCCGCCAGAATGGCGCGGCTGTCCGGCGGTTACACCGCCACGTCAACCGAACCGATACTGATTGGTCAGGTGCAGGCTGTGGGCATCGTTGATCCCGACGCGGCAATCGAGCGTTTGCTCACCCGCAAACAGGAGATCATCGATCTCGCCAATAGCCTGCACCCAAAGATGGTTGCCCGAGGCGGCGGCGCCCTGGACGTTGAAGCCTTTTCGTACGTTGCGCCGGAGGACGGCCGCAACATGGTCGTGCTGCACCTTCTTGTGGACACAAGGGATGCGATGGGTGCCAATCTGGTCAACACCATGTGCGAAGGCGTGGCGACCTTGGTTGAGACGATTACCGGCGGCAAAGTTTTTCTGCGCATCCTGTCAAACCTGACGGACCGGGCGATGGTGCGAGCAAGCGTCAGCATTCCCGTGCAGAACCTCGCCGGCAAAGGCTACTCAGGCGAAGCCGTGCGTGATGGCATCGTGCTGGCGAACGATCTTGCGCTGGTGGACCCATACCGCGCGGCAACTCACAACAAAGGCATCATGAATGGTGTCGACGCTGTCGCGCTCGCAACAGGTAACGATTGGCGTGCAATTGAGGCTGCAGCGCATGCTTATGCAGCGCGCACAGGCCGTTACAAGGGCCTGACCAGCTGGCGAGTTGGTGACAACGGGAACCTGGTGGGCGAGATCGAAGTTCCTATGAAGGTCGGTACGGTGGGGGGCTCGCTCGAGAGCAACCGCTCGGTATTGATCAATCACCGGTTGATGGGATCGCCGGGAGCAACTGAGCTTGCCGAGATCATGGGCACTATCGGTCTTGCCCAGAACTTCGCGGCTCTACGCTCGCTGTCCACCGATGGCATCCAGCAAAATCATATGACATTGCATGCCCGCAGCGTCGCCAGCACCGCAGGTGCGCCGGACGGCATTTTCGAGGCGGTGGTTGAAGGCCTCATCGAGTCTGGCGACATAAAAGTCTGGAAGGCAAAAGAAATCATCAAGTCCCTTTCTCAGCCCACCAGATCTGCGGACAAAGCCAGCCGGGCAAGCGCGTGCGGCAAGGTCATTCTCCTGGGTGAGCACGCGGTTGTTTACGAGCGCACCGCTCTCGCGGTGCCTGTGCCGTTAGCCGTTGAGGCATCTGTGCGTAGCGGGGGCGAAGGCATATCCGTACTGGTACCTCGCTGGGGTGTGGAACAGAAAGTGCGCGCTGATCAAACGGCTGGCATCGGCGGGATGTTTGCCGATGTGTTTCGCACATTGGGCATCGAGCGTGAGGCGTTCAGTATCGACGTCACCGCGAACATTCCGCGGGCAATGGGCCTGGGCGGATCGGCTGCGCTCGCGGTGGCAGTGATACGCGCGCTCAGCGCTCACTTCAGCCTTGGTCTGAATGACGAGCGAGTTAACGAACTCGCGTTCATTTGTGAACAAGCCGCTCACGGCCGAGCTTCGGGGATCGATAATACGGTGGCGACGTTCGGCACTGCGCTGCGCTACCGCGCTGGCGAGTTCAGCAGTCTGGTCTGTCCGCAACCGCTACCCCTGGTGGTTGGAATAACCGGGGATGCAAGCCTCACGGCAGAAACGGTGGCACAGGTGCGGCGCGGTTGGCAGCGCAGGCCGGAGCGTTTCGAGGCAATGTTTGACGGCATCGAAAAGCTCACTCAGTCAGCCATCGACGCCATTGCCGGCAACAACCTGGAAGATCTCGGTGAGCTGATGAATCACTGCCACGGATATCTGAACGCGCTGCAACTGTCGACACCACGACTGGAAAGCCTGATCTCGGTTGCCCGCAGCAATGGCGCCGTCGGTGCGAAACTCACGGGCGGCGGCGGTGGTGGCTCAATGGTTGCGCTGTGCCCCGACGATCCGGAGCGAGTAGCGTCGGCGATGCGAAATGCTGGTTTTGAGGCGTTGAATCTTTCTGCCTGAGCCGGTCTACCTGATCCTGGCCAGCGCAGCAGACGCGGACTACTGGAGTTGAATATGTGAAGTGTCGGGCGCTGTCGGTTCGGGTTTCGGCGCAGCTGTCGACAACACTTCGCCTACATCGGCAAGGTCGAAGTCGGCATCGATCGACAAGGGCTCAACGCTAACTCGTGTGCCATCCGACAGCATGGCGCCCAGCTCCAGCACTTCGACGTCGAGCATCGTGATATCCAACTCTGCTTGAACGTCCCGGGCATGATCTGCAGGCAGGAGTCTCTCTCCCACCGGAGCCACATCGATGTGCGAAACATCAGGGCTAGATGTCTCCTGGGTAGGAGCCGATTCAACCTGCGAACTCACCTCACTCGGAGCGACTACCGAAAGATGCGACGTATCGATGTCAGCCTGAGGACGGGTTTGCCCGGCCGCGTCAGACAAATCTGCGCCCACCGCCGCCAAATCAAACTGGCTAGAGCCTGCCTGCGTGGGTTCGGGCTGCGCAGCTGCCGGGGCAACTTCTGCTTTACCAGTTGCAGGTGCCGGAGTCTGGGTTTGAGATGACGCGGGGGCGACGTCGCTTGTGTCGGCAGCGTTCTCCTGCGGTATGGCCTTGACGCGCAATCGTGCGCCACACTGCTTGAACTGCTGCTGCAGCTTTGCAGCAGCTGCGCGGTCTACCGACCGCTTGACAACCACGCTTTGGCCACTGAACAGCTTGTCGGCGGCCGAGTCTGACAACTTAAGGGCTTCACTCAGCCGCTTGCGAACGACCGCCGGATGCTGGCCATCCAGTATCTCACCGGCAAAAACGAGGCGATAGGCGTCGGACATGGCCTGATTCTAACGAATATTCAGACCAGTCGCCCGGCTACTCAGGAGCGGCCAGGACAGCGGCCGCGCGATATGATGAACCCACGCTCAGCAAAGGATGTATGCCCTCAATGGCCAAGCCCAATTTCTTAGATCCAGACCGATACCGATTCCGAAAAGGCGATTCGCTGAAAGATCACTCCACGCACATCGATCATGACCTGGACAAGAGTGAGCTCAAGTCACTACTGGCGGTGGAGCGTGAGACGCTGATCGAACTGCAGGAAAAAATGTATGCCAACGATGCTCACTCGTTGCTGCTGATCTTTCAGGGCATGGATTCCGCAGGCAAAGACAGCACCATCAAGCACGTAATGAGCGGCATCAACCCAGCTGGTTTTCAGGTGCACAGTTTCGGCAAACCCACATCCAATGAGCTTGCCCACAACTGGCTGTGGCGACACTGGCGGGCGATGCCGGAGCGCGGCCGTATCGGCATCCACAACCGCTCGCACTACGAGGAAGTGCTGATTCTGAAAGTGCACCCGGAGTTTCTCGACAGCCGCTCCATTCCCAACCTCGATGTCGACAAATCATTCTGGGAGAAGCGTTACGACGACATCAAGGCAATGGAAGATCACCTCGTGCGCAGCGGCACCCGCGTTGTGAAGTTCTTTCTCAACGTGAGCAAAGAAGAGCAACGCCAACGCTTTCTGAGCCGCCTCAACGAGCCGGAGAAATTCTGGAAGTGGAACTCAGCTGATCTGGAAGAGCGCAAGTTCTGGGATGACTACCAGGACGCCTTCGAAGACGCGCTCAAGGCTACTCATCAAACGGACGCACCCTGGTTTGTCATCCCGGCGGATCACAAATGGACGATGCGCGCCATCGTCGCAAACATCGTTCGCCACCAGATGACAGAAATGGATCCAGCCTTTCCTGTGCCGAATGAGCAGCAGTTGGAGTACATCGCGAGAGATCGCGCCTTGCTTGGGGGGTAGTTGCGACAGCTCGCATCTACTCTGACAGACCGTGTTAGGTAGCTAACGACAGCCATCGCCGCGGCACATGCGATCTGACCGTTCTCGACCCGTTGCAGACGTTCACTAGCCGGCTCTAGTGAAAAAAATGTCGCTTTCCGATATAATAGTACCCATATTTGTCGTCCGACAGATGTTCTAACCATTCACTTCTAGCCCGTTCTGGGCAAATTCTCGTCTCCATTAGGTGCGCCTGTTACGCGTGGCAGTCTTCAACCCTAGGAGACTCCACATGAACAATCGAATACTTACCAAAATACGCCCGGCCATCCAAAAATCTATTGGGTGGAGTAAGGGGCTTGCTCCATACGTGGCCCGCACATTGTCACTTCAACGTCCTCTGGCAAACAGAAAAATTCAGCGGACGACTACTTGCACGGGGATCGACGAATACTTCTCGATAGACATCAACGGTCACCATCAGTGGCTTCGCATCCGAGGCGAAAACCCCGAAAACCCAATCATTCTTTACCTGCATGGTGGGCCAGGAGGTTCTCAGGTTCCCTCGTATCGATACTTTCAGCTCAATTGGGAGCTGTCGCATACGGTGGTTCACTGGGAGCAACGAGGCGCAGGTAAGAGCTACACCAACAGACTGAAAACGGAAACTCTGACAGTATCCCAATTGGTTGAGGATGCGCTTTCAGTCATCGATTATCTGAGCAAGCGCTTCGGAAGGCAGGATATCGTGCTGCTGGGACATTCTTGGGGGACATTTCTCGGAATCCATGTGCTCCAAACAAAGCCTTCTGCGGTCTCCTCATATATTGGAGTTGGCCAAATCGCTAATCAGGTTCACTCAGAGCGGCGGATGTATGAATTCGCACTCGAACGGGCGATGTCCACGGGAGATGAGGCCAATGCTTCCATGCTCAAGAAGTTGCAAGGCTATCCGTTGAAAAACAACTCGCATCGCAAAGTGGCCTTTGTGCGCCAGATGGCGAGCTTTTACGGATTCTTGGGAAGCAACACCGCAGACATAGCTCGCACCTATAATCGGTTAATGGAAACGCCGGAGTACAAGCTGATGGACATCTACCGATTCCTAAAAGGCACACTAGTTTCTTCCGCGACTTTAGGCCGGGCGATGTTTACCTCTGTCGAGATACAACCGACCGAGTTACCTCTAGAATTCGAGACACCCATCTTCCTTCTCAGTGGTCGCCGCGACCATTTCACACCAGCCGATCTTACCGATGAGTATCTTAAAACGATTGAGGCGCCGGCGAAGAAACATGTAGTGTTCGAGAACTGCGGACACTATCCGAATGAGGACGAACCGGAACGCTTTATTCAGACCGTTGCCGAGCTAACAACACCTTACCTACGTGGAAACGAGTGACCGCATCTGGCCGATACCTGCCCTATAGATTATCCAGGATGGAGGTCGGTTAACGACCCTAACCGGACGGTTTAGTCAAAGTATCCAGCCCACTTTCTCAGAACGTCACTCAGGAGTTCGGAATTCGCGCTGTACACTCGCTCACGTCCGATCTTGCTTACGCTTAGGAGTCCAGTCTCAACTAGTTTTGCCAGATGCCTGCTGGTTGTTGGCCAACTACATTCGAAGCGATGAGCAATATCACCGGCTTTGCACGTACCGCGATAGTGAACAGAGAGCAGTATTTGGCGCCGCGCAGGGTGAGCAAGTGCTGAGAAAACGTCGTCAGCCATTTCTACGTCCGAGATACCTTCTGGTTTAGGCATCAACCACATCCACGTGAGGGAACTCCATGTTTGGCTTGCCCCCACGAGATTCGCATAGCTGATCCATTGGCTCCCAGATAGCCATTACTTCAGGGTGTTCGTGAGCCCGTCCAACTGCATCGTCTAGCCAATCAAAAATCTCGAAGTAAATGGGTTCGCCATTGTCCTGCTCCTCGCCCTTAAAGTGTTGAGACGGAACGTCGGTGACCAGTCCGAGACGGTGCAATGTCGGCCAGTGGTCCATCAGGAGTTTTTCGAAATCCTGTTCTTTTCCGCGTTTTACTCGATATTGGCATATCACTTTGTTTGGCATGACTATTCCTAGTAATTAGCGTACTTGCTAATTATCGAGCGAGACTATTTAATTAGCAAGTCAGCTAAATGAGGTATGGAATGATCAATCAAGTAAGCGCTGTACTGCTCGTCTCGAACGATCCAGCGCAGCTCGCAGAGTTTTATACAAGAGCGTTTGACTTGACGTTTAAAACCGAGGATCACGATGACATGGATGTACATTACGGTGCGTTTTTCGGGTCAGTACACATCGGCATCCATCCGCCATCAAACTTTCCCGAAGCATCTGAAACAGGCAAAGGTGGGCTCAAGATCGCATTCGACACTCTGGATTTCGATGCTTTGGCAGACCACCTGAGGGCCGAAGGAATCCCATTGCTCTACGAGCCAGTAAAAAACGCGTGGTCGATAATGACGGCAATCCACGACCCTGACGGCAACTTCATCGAACTACTGCAGCCCTGCAACGAGATTTTGAATGCCGCGGCTACTCGAGGCCGAACGACCAGCGCTCGGGTTGAAAACTATATCGAAGGAGGCCACGGGTTCGCCTACGGCGACTGACCGGTCATGGCCGATAGCAGCCACCCAGAACGCAGAATTGGCGGCGGTTTCAACGTCCGCTTTGAAGCGGCGCTTCGACCAGATCGGCCAATGTCCGTCAATTCAAGTGAGAGCTCTCGTAGTTAGCAACATGAGTGGAGCGCTAGCGAAAGTTAGGGGCAACTCCTAACAGGCCGAGTGCGGATTCCACGGCGGCCCCAGCAGAGAACAGCCTCGCCTCGCCAAGCAGGGGCGCAACCAGCTGAAACGACCTCGGCAATCCCTCACGATTTGGGCTCATGGGTAGCGTAAGCGTTGGATGTCCGGAGTAGTCAAAGGGGGCGGTAAAGGTCAAACCGTTCACCAGATCAGCGTTTGGCTCTGACTTTTCCATGGCGGCAGCGGTTTGTGTGGACGAATTCATCGTCGGCATCACAATCAGATCACATTGGCGGTAGAGGTGTTCAAAGTCCCGTCGGAAAACCCCTCGAATGCTCTGAAGGTACTCGTAGTCGGTCTGGGATGCGTGCAACCCCTGCTCGATCAGAGAGGCGAGCGCAGGGCCGTATTCCTCTTTCTGGCTCGGATACGTCGATGCGTGCGCCCGCGCCACTTCAACACCGCAGGACAACCACCAGCTATCCGCAAGCAGGCGCGCTGCATCTGGTACCCGCACCTCAACGAGGTCGGCACCAAGGCCTCGCATGGCATCAATGGCTTCCGCCAACGCGGCGACAACCTCAGTATCAACACCAGTTTCCGCATAGCTCCTGTCCAGCCCGATACGAATGCCGTGCAGATCGGTGCGAGGTTCGAAGGCAGTCACGGGCTCACTTAGCGAGGTGGGATCGCGAGCATCAGCACCAGCAATCACCTCGAAAAGCGCCGCAACGTCGGACACACAGCGGGCCATGGGACCGATGTGATCCAGGGTTTCGGCTAGCGGAAAAACACCAGCCCGAGACACCCGGCCATAGGTGGGCTTCAGGCCAACCAGACCACAGGCAGCGCTCGGGAAGCGAATGCTACCGCCCGTATCTGACCCAAGAGCGCCATAGACGAGCCCGGCAGAGACCGCCACGCCAGAGCCGGAGGAAGAAACTCCAGACCAATAGTCTTGCTGCCAGGGGTTCAGTGGTGCCGGAATCTGCGGGTGATGCCGGCCGTAGGCGCCTTCCGTGAGCTGCGTCTTTCCGACAATCACAGCGCCCGCGGTCATGAGTTTCTGCGCAACGGTTGCCGACGTTGATGCCATGTTGCCCGCAAGGACAGTTGTTCCTGCTGCTGTGACAGTGCCGGCCAGGTCGATGAGATCCTTAACGCCGATGGGTACGCCGTGCAGCGGGCCTCGAAGCAAACCCCGCCCTCGCTCCTCATCGAGCCGGCAGGCGGCGGCCAGTGCCGGTTCCGCGAGAAGCTGCGCGAAGGCATGCAATTCAGGCTCGAATTGCTCTATTCGAGCAAGGCAGTCGAGCGTCAACCGTTCACTGCTGACGTCACCAGCTTGGATCGCCGCTGCCGCCTGCGTAAGCGTCAACACATGATGCTCACTCATGATGAAGGACCACGGGCGGTCGATTGTGCATCAGGAGAGATCGAAGACCTTGCCTGGGTTCAGCAATCCTTTGGGATCGAGCGCAGCTTTCAGCGAACGCATCAGCGCGATCTCGGTGTCGCTACGTGAAATCGACAGGTACGGCTTCTTCTCAAGCCCAACGCCATGCTCGGCGGAAACCGAACCGCCGATTGCAGCCAAGGGCTCGTAGATACAGCGCTCAACACGCTCCCGGATCGACTGGTCATAGCGGCCCGGGGAGACAACAAAGTGCAAGTTCCCATCACCCATGTGACCAAAGGTGAAGTTAGTGGCTGCGTCTTCAAACTCCACAGCCAGGTTTTGGTTTACCTCATCGACATAGGCTTTCATGTTGGAGATCGGCAGACTCACATCAAACGTGACGGTTGGACCAAGCGTCATACACTGCGCAACATCGTCACGCATCGCCCACAACTCCAATCGTTGAGCCTCCGATTGCGCAATAACGGCATCGGCGACCAGCCCGGCCTCATATGCCTCACCCAGCGCCACCTCCACTATCGCGTCACTTGATCCCATCGCTTCAATGAGCACGTAGTAAGGCGAGTCCTGAGCAAGCGGAGGCTGTTGCCTGGCAGGCTCGGTCGTGACAATCCTGTAGAAGTTGTTCCACATGACTTCGAACGCAGACAACGTGCCACCCAATGCGCCGTCCATGTGTTTGAGGAGCAACGGCAACTTATCAAATTCGTCCACAGCCACGAAGAAGGTTGGGATCGTTTTGGGCTGCTCGCGCAGCCGCAGCACCGCTTTTGTCACGATGCCCAACGTGCCTTCTGTACCGATGAATAGCTGCTTGAGATCATAGCCGGCGTTGTTCTTGATCATGCGATTCATCGAGGACACCACAGTGCCGTCAGCAAGTACCGCCTCGAGACCCAGAATCATATCGCGCGCCATTCCGTAGCGAATGACTCGGTTGCCTCCCGCATTTGTCGCGATATTGCCACCGATCGTGCAACTGCCGCGCCCGCCCAGATCGAGAGGAAAAACCAGGCCATGCTCCTCTGCTGCCTCCTGGACAACCTGAAGAATCGTGCCGCTTCCAACCACCATCGTTCGATCGAGCGTGTTTACTTCTTCAATCTGATTGAGCCGCTCCAGCGAGATGACGACATCATCCGGGCTTGCCACGGCACTCTCAACCAGGCCGGTCAGGCCACCATGCGCAACCACACCCTGGTTGAACTCGTGACAGATCTGCATCGCTCTCGCAACGCCTTCGGTGTCCTGCGGGCGCACAATCGCTTTGGCTTCGATGGGCGCTTTGCGCCAGATGCCAGACGCACGCGCCGTCACATCTTCACCGGTGAGAACGTCTTTTGCAGAAAACGCTGCCTGCAGCGCGGCAACTACATCGATATCAGAACGAGATGCTTCGGACATAGCGAGAACTCCTGCGGAAATCGATTCACAGCATACGATGAAGGCGATATGGCCGGAAGGCTTGTAAACTCGCCAAGCATCCACCCAGAACAACGTTCACAACCAACAAGGCAATGTCTCGACGTGACTCCGGCTAGACCGAAAACCAGTAGCGACCCCAGGCGATTCGACAAAGCCTACTACGACCGCTTCTATCGAAACCCAGCCACCCGAGCGGTCACGAGTGCCCAAGTGAAACGTCAGGCGGCATTCATCGCCAGCTACCTGCGCTACCTGGAGATTCCGGTGAAACGCATCGTCGATATCGGCTGCGGGTTGGGCCGTTTGCTCGATGCGCTCCAAACTGAATTTCCACGCGCCTCGTGCACCGGCGTTGAGGTCAGCGAGTATCTCTGCAAGAAACACGGTTGGGTCAACAGCGGTGTCGCTGAGTTTCGGCCGTCCGCAGAGTTTGATCTCGTGGTGTGCAACGACGTACTGAGCTATCTATCTAACAAAGACTGCGACTCGGCGATAACGAACATCGCCAGCATCTGCCGCGGCGCGGCTTTCATCGCGGCGCCCACTCTCGAAGACTGGGATCAGTGCGACCCTGACAGAACGGACGCCGAACAGATTCTCAGAAGCTCAAAGTGGTATCGACAGCGGCTGCACAAACACTTCGCGTCGCTCGGGGGAGGATTGCTTCTTAGCAAACCCGTGGATGTGAACGTATGGTCGCTGGATCAGATTGGGGGCTAAGAGCGATGCAACTTCTCAACAGCAATTTCGCATCCTCTCTCCAGTTCGTTTCTCTGCCTTTGGAGCTGATTGGACTGACGCTCGCGACGATCGAAGTTCGCTTCCCGATTCTGACTTCGCGCATCAACGCATACCTGGAAAGCCAGGTTCATCTGTGGGGCGTTGCAAAAACCCAGATCAAACAGAAACACCCTTTCGTCTACAAACTTCACGGGGGAGATTCACGCTGGCATATTCCAATGCCAGCGTTGGTCTACCACACGCTAACCGCTCTGGTTGCCGTGATAGCGGTTGCGGCCATTCTGTTTCTATCTGCCCGTGCGCTGCATCACTTTGATCTAATCGACGCCATCGATCTCGATACGGTCAGCAGCCTCTACGACGCCTTCTTTTTCTGGGTGTATCTACCCATCAGCTGTGTTGCAATAATCGCATTGGGTGTCACTTTCATCGCCGTGAAGTTTGTCGCCAATCGGGCTGTGGGAACACTCGGAATAATAATCGCGAGCGTAGGCGTTCTAGGCGAGGGATATCAGCTGCTGGTTCAGCTCAGTACCTGAACCTGAACACCGCCTAATCTCACTAGTTCGATTGAGATCACAGACCAACGATCGAAGACCGCCGCATCACGACATTTCGGGCAATGTGGCGTCAAGATAATCCGCGCTGGCCAGCTCGATCGCCGACAGCTGATCCAGCGCGTCTGCTTGCTCTGGATAGGCGGCCTTAAGCGTCTGCCAGGCATTGGCGCCCTGCCGTTCGGCATTCGCCTGAATCGTCATCTGCTCAACAGGCGTATACGGCTCAAACGCCGAGTAGTAGGTTGCCTTCGCCTTTGGAATCACCTCGGCAACCAATGCCCGATGCTCAGCCGTCGGTGGAAACATCGCCTCCACACGAGCTGCGATCTCGTCTTCCCGGGCAGCGCACTGCAGAAGTCCATCACGATGACTCGCTACCTCTTCCGCCCAACCTCGATAGCGCTCGGCGGCCGTGCGTTCGAGCTGCGACAGCAGATACGGGTAGGCCTCAGCAGGCACCCCACTTAGATGCTCTGCGAGTAACTCACCAAATCTGGGGATTTCGATCGCCTTCATGTAGGTCTCATTTCCTTGTCGGCCGTGTTGGTCGAGTTGGCAAGGCGTCCCATCCAAACTGGGCAGCTCGGGTACGACGGCTACCTCAAAATGAGGTTGCGAAGTGGCGCGTGCAGCTACCACATACGATCTTTTGCGTATTCCTCATAGCTGGAATCATAAGCCTCGGCGTCGAATTCGGCTTGCACTTCTTTCAGGAAGTCACCGGCACTTGGGACTTGCTCGCTTTCATCCCCCGCCTGCCACAGCCGAGATCGCATCAAAGCCTTTGCACATTGGAAATAGACTTCAGCGATCGTGAGGACAATGACCGTTCGCGGGTGTTTGCCTTGTTGGGCGAATTGCTTGGTCACCTCATCGTCTGCGGTGACCACTGCACTACCATTCACTCGGACAACATTCGTGCTGCCAGGCACCATGAACATCAGACTGACTCGCCCGTCTTCCACGATGTTACGCAAAGAGTCCAGACGGTTATTACCACGCCAATCGGGAAGCAGAAGAGTATTCTCATCCCGCACGCGCACCACGGCGCCAGCGTCGCCTCGCGGGCTGGCATCCGTCGCTCCAGAGCCTACGGTTGTGAGCACGAGAAACCTAGATGCGTTTATCCACCGCTCATAGGCGGGAGAAAGTTGAGAGCGAACCTTAGTAAGCGAGCGAGGTGACACCTCGCCATACAGCGATTCGAGTTCAGCGATCGAATCAATCTTGTTCACCTGCTCACCTCCACCAGCGAAGACCCATTGTAGACTGCTTCCGCTGGCTACCCCATCCGTTACAGCGTTTTCAGATTGTCGTCCGAACGACGGTCGATCATCTTCACGTAAGGATCAATAGCGACCCGATCTGGCTCTTCCTCGACCACGAAGTTGAACGTATGCTCGCCACTCGTCAGCCGGTGTTTTTCCAACACCAACGGTAGCGGTAGATCGTCCGTGCCGTAGTCGCTGTCGAGCTCACCAAAGACAGCAATATCAAGTGTGATATCAGCTTCCATGGGCGTCTCCTGACCTTCGCCATCGGATTCCACCTGAGCAACGGCCACGGTCATTTCCACGTCGAACTTCCCGTCTTTGCGCGCCTCAAACGACGCTTCTGTCACCTTCAGATCAAACAAGGTGATCTTCTCAAAGAGGTCCGTAATGAGCCGGTCGTGTTCAGGACCTGCCACCTCACGAAACTCCGCCACAAGATCGAGCGCGGTGGGATAGATGCCACCATCTTTGAAGGCGTGCTTGTCGATGAAGGTAGCAAGCGCCTGGTTAACGTTGTCTTCACCGATAGCATCCGCGAGGGCGAACATTGCTACGCTGCCCTTTCGGTAGTGAACGTAGGGTTGGTTCTCAACTAACGCGAGCGGCATTTCTTCAATTAGCTCGCCACCTCGCGCAGACAGGTAGTTATCAAGCTCATAGCGCAGGAACCTGCGCATCTTCTGTGGCCCGTACCGCTCCTGCATCACCATCAATGCGGAGTACTGCGCCAGCGTCTCAACGATCATGGTGCCGCCCTGAACGTTGGCACCAATCACCTGATGTGCCCACCACTGGTGTGCTAGTTCATGTGCCGTTACGTAGAAGACGTAGTCGATATCGTCTTCATCCGACAAATCCGCCGTAAAGCCAATTGCCTCAGAGAACGGAATCGTGTTCGGGAAAGACTGTGCGAACGATTCGTATCGAGGAAACTCCTGAATTCGGAATTGCCGATACTGATAGGGCGAGAACGCTTTCGTGAAATAGTCCAGCGAGCGTTTTGTGCCGTCGATCATTCGGTCAACGTTGGTGTCGTGTGAAGGATGGTAGTACACCTCGATCGCCACATCGTTCCAGCTATCGCGCGCCACTTCGTAACGCGCAGACTGGAAAGAGAAGAACGGCAGAATCGGAGCGTCCATCTCGTATTCGAAGTAGTGCCTGCCGTCTTCCTGCCAATCGCGCTTCAGATAACCCGGCGATATCGCTGTTTGGCCGGCAACCGTACTGAGAATGACGCGGAAGTCTGTCCTGCGGTTAACACCGAAATTGGTTGCCCGCAAACCCTTCGGATCATCGAACTTCAGCGCGCGCTTCAATGGACCCAGGTCATACTGCCGCCGCGTATTGTTATCCTGCAGCTCACGGCCGGCGTCGTAACCGGCTATTGGCATGATTTCGGTATTGTTTACAAACGTACCGTTGTGGACGATTCGCGTGCTCGAACCCGAGGCGACAAAGCCAGGGTTTGTCCAGGAAAGATCCCAGCTCATGTCACGAAACTCGCCTGGCGCCATCGGTGGCGATAGCTCGTAGCGATAGAAGCCATCGCGCTCGACGCCTTCAATCAGCTGGCCACCTTCGATATTCATAGAGTTGACCGTCAACTCAGGAACCACCGATACGATCACTTCGCTGATGGGTTCCGCCCAGGAGTTCTCCATGACGGCATTTGCACGAGATTCGATACGACGCTCACCAGGATATAGCTCAACCACGGCGTCGACGGAGACAACCTGCGGCTGCAGCATGTCCTCATACTTCTTGTAGGCCTTCTCGTAATCCGCCTGCCGCTCTTCACGTTGATCCGAGGTCACGTACTCATTGAGTACGTTGGTGTTGTAGTAAATCCAACCACCCAGCGCGATGAACGCACCCAGGGTCAACGCGGCCATGCCACCAACGACCGGAGTAAAGCGCTCGCGAGCAATCTTCAGTCGCTCAGACCAGCTCGCCTTAATGCCACGCTGCATAAACAGATGTGCTCCGATAAGAAGCAGAATCGCGAACAGTCCCCAGTACGCGCCGATCGTGACTAGCGGCTCCAGGAAGTGACCGAACTGGTTCATATCCGTATGCCGCGCGTTCGGTGTGCCTAAGGAGTACAGAGGATGCTCAAAGCCAAACCCAGACAGAACCTGTAAGGCCAGGAACAGCACGATGAAGAGCAACATGCCGATAAACTTGTTCGGCGACAGCACCTGTAGGAACACCGCTACCGCCGCCAACACGTACATGTCCCAGCCGAGATTGCCAAACACACCAACGAGGTAAACCATCGGCTCGATGGCGCTGTAACCACTCACGATCTGGATCAACACCGCCGTCGCTGTGGCGATAGCCAAAAGCGAGATGACAACCAGCACAAGCGCCAGCCACTTAGCGGTAATCACGATTCCGCTCGCAAACGGTGAGGAATCCAACAGCTCGCTTACCCGAACATCACGTTCACGATGCACGAGATCACCGCTGTAGAACGCCAGAATGATAAACAGGATGAACAGGAATGATCCCGCGATCGCCCGCATCATGACTCCGGTCACGGGCAACAGGTCCGTGCCATAGATCTGACCGCCACCCGCAGCCAACGAGCCAAGCACGTTGAAGATTCCAAAGGCCAGAATGACGTAGAAGGGATAGCTCCGGAAAACACCGCGCAACTCCATGCGAAGCTGAGAGCCGAATTGGCTTAGCGAACTCGTCTTGACGTTGGCGAGAGAAACGCTCTCGAAGCCAGTTGTTGCCGAAGTAACTGCTACAGCAGCTGTGGGTTCTTCGTTGCCGCGTTTGTCCTTACCTTTACCGGGTAGGCGGAAACGGTAGGTGAGTGCAGTCACCACCAGCAATGCAAATCCAATAGCGACCCATAGCGCGCGGCTCACCAGTAGGCTGCCAGTAAGCTCAGGTATAGCCTCGTTTCTTTCGAACACCGTCCAGTAACGAGTCACTTCACCAAAGGGAATAACGCCAAACGGATCAAGACCAGCAGTAAACTCTATGGTTTCGGCATCCGTGTTAACCGCCAGCACGACGTAGGCAACCAGCAACACCATGGCTGCGAGATAGGCCGCGAGCATGGATCGCGTTAGCGCCGACACGCTGAAAAACAGCGCGCACAGCACAAAGCTTGTTGGCAGGTAGATAGCCCACAGCGAAAAGCTGTATGGCGCAAACGAAAACGTGCCGATCCTTTCCGGATCCAGCCACGGCATGGTCGTCGCGAGCATCGTGAAGAGCACGACGGACACGCCCACCATGAACGTGAAAAACCAACCACCAAGAAAGCGCCCGACGAGATAGCTGAGCGGAGAGATCCCGGTTACGAAAACCATCTCCGCCGTTCGGGAATCGAAATCTCGAATAATCGGCTGAGCTGCAAAGGCCGCAGCGGCGAACATGAGGATGATGGAGAAAATGTACTGAGTCTGGATGATCGCGAAACTGGCGTTCAGGTTGAGGTTATCGGTGCCGCCCCCAACGGTGACGTCTTCGCTCGCCATGCCGAGAAAGGCGAGTAATCCGAAGGCCAGTGCGACGATAAGAAAAAGCGGCGAGCGCCACTGATAACGAAGTTCGAAGCGGAGAATATCGAGTGTTTGGGAGATCATGGATCAATCCAACGCAATGTCGATATTGTGCTTGAGTAGCGTCGCGAAATAGACGTCCTCAAGCTCCGGTCTCGTGGGCTCAAGCCCGTCACCAGCTTCTGCCAGAACTCGCGCTTGAATCTGACCTTCGACCATCCGGGTCGATATCACCTTGTTGTCCAGCTTGAACCGCGCCAGATCCTCGCGCGCTACGGTAGCGCTGTAGATGCGGCCATCGAGTTGTGTGACCAGGTCTCTCGGCCTGCCTTTCTCAAGAATCTTGCCTTGCCCAAGAATGGCCATGCGAGGGCACAGGTCCGCGACGTCATCCACGATGTGCGTCGACAGGATTACGACAACGTCCTCACCAATGGATGCCAGCAGGTTGTGGAAGCGTCGCCGCTCAGCGGGGTCCAGCCCGGCAGTGGGCTCATCGACGATCACGAGCTTCGGCTGACCAATGAGTGCCTGGGCGATACCGAAGCGCTGGCGCATGCCACCAGAGAACGTGTCGATGCTCTTCTTGCGCACGTCATACAGATTGGTTTGCTGCAGTAATCGCTCAACCATGTCCCGGCGCTCACCCTTCGCAGTAAAGCCTTTCATGGTGGCGAGGTGATCCAGCATCACCAGCGGGCTGGTCCGTGGGTAGGCACCAAACTCCTGCGGCAGATAGCCGAGCTGGCGCCGAATCACGTCTTTGTTATCGGCGATGTCCACACCATCGAAAGTCGCATGGCCCGAATCCGGCTCCTGCAGCGTCGCGAGCGTGCGCATGAGCGATGACTTACCGGCACCGTTAGGTCCAAGCAGGCCAAACATCCCGGTTGGGATATCCAGCTCCACGCCGTCGAGCGCGCGTACACCGTTTGGATAGGTCTTGGACAACCCTCGAATTTCCAGCATCAAACTTTCCCCCAGGAACAACGAACCTATAAAGATGCGCCAGCGTTGGTTTTCGTCGCAGGCTTTTGCGCAATCTTGTCAAAGCGCAGCAAAGATCAAGCCAGTATGTTCCTAAGATGCGCTTTAAGCTCAACTTTCAACAACTTACAAGTTGCTCGCGCAAGGATCTGATACCGACTCCGGACCGAGATCGCGGCTAGATGGCGAGGTCGCCCATCTATTGGCCTAAATGACGCCAACTACGCAACCCTATGCGTATGCCTGTCACTGTAGGATCATGCTCCCGTGATCAACACCACTACCATCATTGCCTGGTGCGTCGGCGCACTGGTTCTGCTTCTGATTGCACGCAGTCGCTGGCAGGGCGCCTGTATTTCCGCGGCAGGCGCAGCCCTTCTGATCGCCACCGCTGTAGCCTTCTTTCCCGAGTTGACGTGGCAGGCCCAACTGGCGTTCTTCAGTTTGATGACAGCGATCGGTCTGTGGCTTTACACCCTGGTTGCGCGGGATGCGCGCGCCAGCGAGGTGCTCCTCACCCGGGAAAAGCGAGCAGAGGCTCTACGTAGCCAGGCGGTGACGATAGTCGGCGTGGTTGAGGGGACATCGCCAAGAGTGCAGATCGAAGATCAGTTCTGGACGCTCGCAGACTCATCGGCTGCGTCCTGGAAACCCTGCCCGGGAGACACGGCGACCGTAGTGGATATCGTCGATGGAGAACTGCATCTTCAGCCCGTCAGCGCCAACGGCACCAACAGCGCCGCTTGATCAATTCACCGGTGCACCCATCACTGCCGCTCGTTCCCACCAATGACCACTGATCAGGATCGTTGATGCACACTTTTGATCTGATCGTGATCGCGCTCTACATGGTTACCATTGTCGGTGTCGGCCTCGGGCTATCCAGAAAAGTGACCGACGCTGCCGACTATTTCCTGGCCGGGCGTTCGCTCGCCTTCTGGGTCATCGGGCTCTCCATCATCGGAACCAACATCGGTGCCGACAGCTATGTTGGCGCATCCGGTGGCGCGCATCGTTGGGGAATCGCGCAGGCGAATTTCGAGTGGATCGGGGCAATTCCAGCGATGATCCTGGCCTCGGTTATCTTCATTCCGGTTTACTGGCGCGCCGGTGTCTACTCCATTCCGGAGTATCTGGGCAAACGTTACAGCCAATCGGTGCGTGTCCTCGCGGCTTCGATGTCCAGCGTATTCGCTGTGGTTGCGATCGCGGTGGCGCTTTGGGCTATCGCCCTCACCCTCAAGACCTATCTTGGCTGGGAGACGTGGATAGGCATCATGGTGACGGGGACAGTGGTGGCCCTCTACTCGATCACGGGAGGTCTGCGCGCGGTTGCCTTTACCGACATGCTGCAGGTGACCATCATGTTTGTTGGTGGCATATCCATTGCCTACCTGGGCGTGACCAACAGCGGTGGCATCGTCGCTTTCGCCGAGACGCTCACCTCCGCCCATCCGGAGCATCTGCAAACCTTCCTTCCTGCAGACCATTCCAACTTTCCGTGGCCTGGCGTGCTACTCGGCCTGGCCATCGTGTTGTCTCCCGCGTACTGGTGTGGCAGCCAGGCAATTCTGCAGAGAACCCTCGCGGCTCGCAGCGAGTGGGATGCCAGCGCGTCGATGATGATGGCGGCCTTCGGCAAAACCTGTATCCCGCTGCTGGTTGTCTTTCCGGGTTTGCTGGCACTGGTGATGAACGCAGACATCACGGACTCGGATCAGGCTCTGCCCTGGGTGATAAAGAACGTGCTGCCACCGGGGTTATCCGGCCTCATGTTTGTGGCGTTGATCGCGGCGCTGCAGTCCTCCATCGACTCGGGTGTCAATTCAACCGCTCTGTTGATCACCCGCGATATCACCGGCGTTCTGAGCAAGAAATCGAACCCGGAGAGAGACCTGAAGATCGGTCGCTTCGCAGCACTTATGATTCTCATTTTCGGCATGATCTGTGCCCCGTTGGTGGAGCACATGGGCGGCATTTATCTGTTCATCCAAGGCATGCTGTCGCTGTTCCAGGGGCCAATGCTCGCGCTGTTGGTACTGGGGGCTTTCACCCGCTTCGCGACGCCTGCATCGGGCCTGATCACCATCGCTTGCGGGGTTACGCTCTCTGCGGCCCTTCTCTATCTCGGCTGGAACCTGCTGTACGTGGCGTTTACGAGCTTCCTCACTTCTCTGCTGGTAATCACCGTTGTATCGAGCAGAACAGAACCCGCGAAGGATCTCGACCGGCTGGTGTTCAGCTTCCGCGGCAAGCGCTCAGGAGAGCCGGGCCAGGCTTGAAAGCTGTGGTTAGCGTCGGTGTACACTTGGGAGTCTGATGTCGGGGCTGTGATGACCACCGGCACATGAATTCTGGGGACAACGGGAGAGCACCAATGAGCTATGACCTTCTGATCCGTGGCGGCACAGTCGTTGACGGCACAGGCGCACCAGCCTTCAAAGCAGATGTCGGTGTTCGTGACGGCAAAATTGCGCGCATCGCCGAATCTATCGAAGACAGCGCCGCTCGCACCATCGATGCCACTGGCCAACTGGTCACCCCGGGCTTCGTCGATGTACATACTCACTACGATGGCCAGGCCACGTGGGACACCCACATGACGCCGTCGTCCAACCTGGGCGCGACAACCGTGGTGATGGGCAACTGCGGCGTCGGCTTTGCCCCCTGTCGAGAGACCGACCGAGATGCTCTCATTGAGTTGATGGAAGGTGTAGAAGAGATTCCGGACGTTGTCATGGCGGAAGGATTGCCGTGGAACTGGGAGAGCTTCGGCGATTTTCTGGATGCGCTGGATGAGCGGTCTCGCGACGTTGATATCGCCGTGCTCTACCCACACGGGCCGCTGCGCGTGTATGTGATGGGCCAGCGTGGCCTGGATAGGGAACCCGCTACCGAGCAGGACATCGCGGAGATGAAACGCCTGCTAGCCAAGGGGCTGGATGAAGGCGCCGTCGGCTTTTCAACGTCCCGCACGCTAGTGCATCGAACGCTGGGAGGCACACCCGTACCGACTTTCAAAGCTGCCAACGAAGAACTTAAGGCACTCGGCGAAGAGCTATCGGGCGATCGCGGCCACGTTTTTCAGATGATTGCAGACTGGCGCGACGCAGAAGATGAATTCAGCATCCTGTCTGATACCGCCAGAACCACCGGCGCCAAAGCCACCTTTACGCTGCTGATCATTGATGGCTTGCCAACGCTATGGCGTGAGCATCTGGAGCGCATCGATCGCTCCCAAGCGGAAGGCCTCGATATTCGCGGGCAGGTCCTGTCGCGCCCGCTCGGCATGATGTTTGGTTTGAATACCTCCATGACGCCGTTCTCAGCCACCCCCACCATGCGGGCCATGGAACATCTCAGCCTGGAGGAGAAGGTTGCAGAGCTTTCCAAGCCTCTGGTGCGCGAGCAAATACTGAACGAAGACCCCGATACGCCCCATGTATTCATGCAGTTTTTCGCGGACAAATTTCAGGCGATGTTCCCCATGGAAGACCCGGTGGAATATCTGCCGAACGAAGACGATAGCGTCGCCAGCATCGCCAAACGTGATGGCCGGCATCCGAAGGAGTGGCTGTACGACTATCTACTGCAGGACGGCGGCCACAGCCTTATCTATCTGCCGAGCGTAAATTTTGAAGAAGAGCTGATCCCGGAGCTTCTCAAGCATGATCACACCGTGCCGGCATTAGGTGATGGCGGCGCCCACGTCGGTTCCATTTGTGATTCCTCATCCAGCATCTACCTGCTCACCAAATGGGTGCGGGATGAAGGCCTGTTTGATATCGAACACGGCATTCACCTGCTGACCGAGCGACCGGCCGAGCTCTACTCGCTGGCGGATCGAGGCCGGCTGAAGGAAGGGCTAAAAGCAGACATCAACGTACTCAACCTCGACGCCCTGCAGCTGCGTCGTCCGCACATCGTTGCGGATCTGCCGGCGGGCGGCAAACGCCTGCAACAAAGCGTAGATGGGCTTCGGGCTACGGTTGTGTCAGGCAAAGTAATTTTCGAGGACGGTCAAGCCACTGGCGAGTTGCCGGGCAAGGTCGTGCGCGGCCAGCAGCCACCACCGGAGTGGTCACAAGCGAGCGCGGGATAGGCCGCGCTAGAGCCTGGCGCCAGCACACCGCCGCAACATCGATACCCGGGGAGCGGGAAAACGTAAAAATACTGACGCTGCGTCGAGCAGCGCACATCGCAACTGTGAACGGATTCACAGCGATCTCCCTGGCGGGTGGATAACGTGCCCAAACGTTGAATCAAATCACCTGCCGACAAGACATGGACATGCTGCTCGGTTCTATCACATCAAGGCTTGCTGCTTGCCTGGCCTTTTTTCGCACGTGTGGCATGCCGCTACTGCGAGCAGCTTCGCTATGGCTCATGGTTGGCGCAGCCGGGAACATCGCTGCAGACCCGGTTAGCCTCACGCCCAACCTAACCTTCGCTGGCAACGTCGATTTCACCGTCACTGCCGGGTCGCTACGCACCCAATCGAATGCCGGTAACTCGTGCGCCGTGGGCAGCACGGACACACAGAATCTGAGCGGAATACCAGCCGGCTCGACAATCGTCGCGGCCTATCTGTACTGGGCAGGCTCCGGCCCTACTATCGACAGCACCGTCACGTTCAACGGCTCAACCGTAAACGCCGATCGAACGTTCACGGACAACTACTCAATCGGCACGATCGATCTGGATTTCTTCTCGGGCTTCGCAGACGTGACCGGCATCGTATCCGGCAACGGCAGTTACACGTTTTCCGGCCTGACGGTGACCAACACCAATTTGCCTGGAGGCGGCACCTATTGCGCTAACGCTGCCGTGCTTGCCGGCTGGGGTCTGGCGATCATTTACGAGAACGCTTCCAAGCCTCTGCGCGTGATAAACCTGTTCGACGGATTCCAACCCTTCCGTGGCAGTCAGATTCAGCTCACGCCAAGCAACTTTGTCGTCCCCGCCAGCCCGATTGACGGAAAGATTGGCATCTTGAGTTGGGAAGGTGATGTCGAGAATTCGGCAGCATTCGGGGGCGTTACCGAGAACCTCGTGTTCGACGGAGAGTCCACCGCAGTGTCGCCACTAACCGATGGTTTTAACCCGCTGAACAACCAGTTCAACAGTACGGTCAACGTCAACGCGGATACCAACGAGTACGGCGCAGACTTCGACGTCTACGATCTCAGCAGCCTACTGCGTGCAGGCGACAGCTCAGCCACCACAACCTATTCCTCCGGCGGTGATCTGGTGCTCCTCAGCCTGCAGATCATCTCGGTAACGAACACGGCAGCGGCTGACTTATCGATAGACAAAAGCCATACCGGCAATTTCAGCACCGGCGCGCCAGGCGCCTTTTCGCTCGTCGTTAGCAACGCTGGGCCTAGCACTGCGGCTGACGCAAGTATCGCGGACACACTGGACGCCAACTTCAGCTACGCGGGTTTCATGAGCACCGATCCGAACTGGGCATGCAGCAATACCGGAGCGCTGGTTACCTGTAACCACCCCGGGCCGATTCTATCCGGCGCATCACTCGCACCCGTTGAGATTCTGGTCAACAGCGCGCTGGCAGCGGATGGCGCAACTATCAACAACACCGCAACCGTCAGCAGCACGACCTTTGACCCGATCAGCGCGAACAACAGTTCCACCGACAGCGTGCTCATCGTGACGCCGAGCCTGACAGCTTCGACTAAGAGTGTTGTGGACCTCAACGGGCTACCCACCAATCCTGGCGATGTACTCCGCTACACGGTAACGCTGACAGAAACGAACGGCGCCGCGATCAATGGCGCTCAGATCTCCGATCCACTGGACCCACGCCTCGTCGGTCCGGTCGTAACCAACGCCGCAGGCGGCACCGACAATACAACCCCAACGCAGGTACTGATAAACAGCCTGTCAGTCGCGGCCAACTCAAGTACGAGTATCGACTTCGAGGTAACCGTCGACGCCGGGACCAGCGACGGCGATGTCATTGCCAACACGGCGACGATCACCAATCCGGCCACTGGTGCGACAGTAAATGCCGTTGCGCCAAACGTTGTGATCGGCAACGTCCCAGCCTCGGGCATCAAGCACCTCTACTTCGGCGACATTGGCGGCAGCCAGAACAACCCAACGCTGCCGATGCTCATGTCACGAACGCCTCTGACGGTTGCTTCCGCACCAGCGCGAGTGAGAATTCTGCGTCAGAACAACAATCGCAGATGGGCGCTATCACCAGCATTGCAAAGCGAGCTGACTTTGGATGGCAGCGCTATGCCCGTCGTGCTACAGATGCGAAGGAGCGGTAACAACGCAACCCGAAACATACGAGTCACTCTCAGCTACCAGCAAGGAGCGACGACGACGTTCATCGGTTGTCAGGACGTGAGCATTGCGGGCACAGGTAGCACTGGCCTCAGCAACGCCCAAACACGACAGTTCGTGGTCGCGGTGGCTCCGGGTGATTCTGCGTGCAACCCCGGAATCCAGGCGCCGCTCACCATTCCCCTGGGTGCAGAGCTCATTGTCGCAGTAGACAACGAGCCGAATGCTGGCTTCAACGGCCAGGCGATCTTCGTCTACCCATTCGACGTTGCAACGTCGCGAACGTCTCGCGTCGAGCTACCCGCAACAACGGTCATCAATGTCGATTCTCTTGCGACGTTTGACGCGGCATTTCCCGCAGTCACCACGCCCAGTAACTTCGGAACGGGGGAATCCGTTTTCCTGCGCGCGGTCGTTTCAGATCCGTTCGGCACGTTCGACATCAGCAGTGTGACTTACCGGATTCTAGATCCCAACGGCACTCTGGCAGACAGTGGCAACCTGGCACTCGTACAGGACAGCGGCGCGGCCATCGCCACATTTGAGGCGAGTTACACAGTTCCGGCTGTGGGTCCGCAGGGGCTTTGGAACATTGAGGTTACTGCCAACGAGGGGACGGAGGGGACGGTCAGTCATTCAATCGGCGCCAGCTTCGGTGTCTTCGATGCCAACGTTGCCCTGGCGAAAGCCGTGCGTGTGCTCTCCGACAATGTCACAAACACTACAAACCCTAAAGGCATTCCAGGCGCGCAGATCGAATACGTGATTACCGCCAGCAATCTCGGCAGCCTTGATCTGGATACCGGCTCGGTAATCATTCGTGACACCCTGCCCGCACAGATACGTTTGTTTCTCGGCGCGCCGCCGAATCCTATCGCGCTCGTCGATGGTGCCCAGCCAAGTGGTCTTACCCTCAACTTCACATCACTGGCGAGCACAACCGATGACGTCAGTTTTTCCAACGATGGCGGCGCAACTTTCATAACGCCTTTGGTTGATGGCAATGGCTTCGATGCCACCGTGCCACCAATCAACTTTATCGAAGTGACGCCAACGGGAACGTTCAACGGCGACAGCGGAAGTGGCCCACCATCGTTCGAGCTGATCTTCGAAGGGCGTATCGATTAGGCGTCTTTGATAGTCTGTACATTCCGCATCACACACGGAACACTGACGTGAGCATGAAAGTCATCGGCGCCGGTTTCGGTCGCACGGGCACGCTGTCACTTAAATTCGCACTTGAAAAGCTCGGCTTCGACAAGTGCTATCACATGATGGAAGTCATGTTGCATCCAGAGCATGCGACTGAATGGGCTGCTGCCCATCGTGGCGAGGATATCGATTGGGACAGTCTGCTGGACGGTTATCAGGCCAGCGTGGATTGGCCGTCCTGCAACCTCTGGCGCGAGCAATGGACAAAATATCCCGACGCTAAGATCCTTTTATCCCGTCGAGATCCGGACCGCTGGTACGACAGCGTCATGGCCACCATCTACCAATCCACCCTGGACGGGATGGAGTCTGATGACCCGGCTAGGCGTGCCCACGTCGACTGGATCAACGAGATCATCTGGAACCGGGTTTTTGATGGTCGGATGAATGATCGCGCACACGTCACCGCATGTTTCGAAGCACACAACCAGGCCGTTATCGACGAGGTTCCACCTGAGAAACTACTCGTCTATGAGCCCGGTCAAGGATGGGAGCCGATCTGTAGCTTTCTGAACGTGCCTGTACCAGATGAAGACTATCCGCGAGTGAATACCCGCGAAGAGTTTCCAAACATCTTCAAGCGCTCGTAACGCGTGCTGGATACGCTTCCCAGAGGTTGGGCCGTTTGGTTCAGTGCAGCATTGATGCTGGCGTTGCTTGTACTGGTATGGTCCATGCCGAGACATCATCAGGCGAAAAGCTGGCGCGGGGATCTTCGCATCTGGGCGACAGTGCTCATTGGCCTTCAGATGAGCCTTTATGCCGTGTTCAGCTGACCATCCATCAATGCGAGCAAACGCACTGATCAGCAGGACATTCCAGCCCCGATCATCGCGAGCAATTTGACTACCCAGCAGAACACAAAGATACCCAGTCATCGCGAGCGCTTTGGCTGCAAAGCAGGAAAAGCAGGAAAAGCAGGAAAAGTAGCGTGGCGATCTTATGACACGCGAGTCCACAACGGGCGCGCAAACAGCGTAATTGGAAAACCACATGAAGAACTTGGATTCTAGAAAATTGGTTGTCGCGTTCGCAGTGGCTGCACTACTCGCGACTCCTGGCGTGAGTGCAAACGCTGCAGCGCCGTTGGTATTGCAATCAGACTTTGGCAACAAAGACGTGGCGGTCGCCAGCATGAAGGGTGTTGCAGTTGGCGTATCGCGCGACCTCGATATCTTTGACCTCACCCACGAGATTCCAGCGTTCAACATCTGGGAGGCATCACTACGCCTGGCCGAAGTCGCTGACTATTGGCCAGTGGGCACGGTGTTCGTGTCCGTCGTTGATCCCGGCGTTGGCACTGAGCGAAAGTCTGTCGTGCTGCAAACCGAACAAGGACACTACTACGTCACACCGGACAACGGCAGCCTGACAGCCGTTGCTGAAAAGTACGGCATAGCGGGGATCCGAGAGATTGACGAAGCGGTGAATCGTCTCGCTGATTCAGAAAAGTCCTACACCTTTCATGGCCGAGATGTATACGCCTACACCGGCGCGCGATTGGCGGCTGGGGAAATCTCATTCAATGAAGTCGGTCGCAAGCTACCAAACGAGATTGTGCGCATACCCTATCAGCGAGCAGCGTATTCCGAGGGTCAGGTTGTCGGCAACATCGAAGTACTCGACCCGCAGTTTGGCAACATATGGACCAACATAGATCGCTCAGTATTCGCAGAGCTGCAAGCCACGCCGGGCGATGCAATCCGAGTTGCGATATCTAACGACGATGAAGTTATCTACGCTGCGGTGATGCCCTATCACCGCAGCTTCGGTCGAGTGGCCGAGGGTGAGCCGCTGTTGTATCTCAATAGCTTGAACAAAGTGTCGCTGGCCGTGAATCAGGGTAACTTCTCAGCGCGCTACAACGTATTCTCCGGGCCCTCGTGGCGCATCGAGTTGTCAAAACCGGACTGATACCAAACTTCTGGAGACTGCCGCGGTCGCTAGCGCTTCCTCGCAGTGACGATCGGATTCGACGCCATCGCGCACGACAGTGACTGCCGCGGTCGCTAACGCTTCCTCGCAGTGACGGTTGGATTGATCATCATCGCGGGCGACAGAGACTGCTGCGGTCGCTAACGCCCTCTCGCAGTGACGATCAGATTCGACGTTCATCGCGCACGACAATGACTGCCGCGGTCGCTAGCGCTTCCTCGCAGTGACGCTCAGATTCGACGTCATCGCGAGCAAAACACTGGCGTAGCCAGTGATGCAGCGTGGCGATCTCCTGCCAACAGCGCAGCTGCCTACAGCCGATAGACCCGCTGCGCAGTTGTCCTGAACAGGCGATCCTGATCCTCGGCTGAAAAATCGCTGGCGAGCTTCTTGAACGCGTTCCACAAAACCGGGTAGGAACAGCTGGCCTTGTCCACGGGAAAATTGCTTTCAAACATGCAGCGTTCCGGACCGAACAGATCAATTGCACTGCGGTGATAGCGTCCGGATAGCGCGACGATCTCATCGGAAGTCGCAGGCCGATCGCGCGTGTGCAGGTTGAACCCGTTCACCGGCATCAACACACCACCAATCTTCGCGACCACGTTGTCACACTTAGCAAGCTCGGCCGCATCAAGACACCACTGCTCGAAAATTGCATCGCCCTTGCCAGCATAAGGCCCAATACCGAGCGGCCCGCCAAAGTGATCCAGAATGATCGTTGTATCCGGGAAAGCCTGAGCCAGGCTGGTCAGCTCTGGCAACTGATGGTGATAACACCAGGCGTCAAAAGACAGGCCTCTCTTACCGAGTTCGGCAAACCCCTCTCGAAAATCATCCCGCAAAAACAAACTCTGCGGTGGGTTCGTGTGCGAATTGCGAACGCTCTCATCCGAATCCCAACCCGCCGCATGTCGAATGCCTCGAAAGCGTTCAGATAAACGCACGTGCAAATCGAGCACCGGACCAATGGCTGCGCCGGCTGTCAGATCGGCCATACCTACGATGCCCGCGCAGGCGCGCAACTTACCGTAGGTGCCGCTGGTGGACATCGCCGCTACGCCGTTCACGAACTCGGTTTCCCCAACGGGGGCTTCCAGGCTCGGACCTTCCGCCCGGTACATAGCTGAACACTCGACAAAAACTGTTGCGATGATGTTGTGACCGCTGTTGAGATCCAACAGCAACTCATCCAGCAGATATCGGCTGCGCTCGTGGTCCCACAGATGATGATGCGGATCAACGATAGGCCGGTCTGGATCGATAATGTCTTCCGTGACCAGTGACAGCCACTGCGCTTGCTCGTCCACCATGATCAGTACACCACGACGCTACGGATGGATTCACCGGAGTGCATGAGGTCGAACCCGGAGTTAATGTCGTCTAGCGACAGCGTATGGGTGATTAAGTCATCAATGTTGATCTTGCCATCCATGTACCAGTCAACGATTTTCGGTACCTGAGTGCGGCCCTTCGCGCCACCAAAAGCGGTGCCGCGCCAGGATCGGCCCGTCACCAGCTGAAAAGGCCGTGTGCTGATTTCAGCGCCCGCAGGCGCCACACCGATGATGATGCTCTCACCCCAGCCTTTGTGGCAGCACTCAAGTGCCTGACGCATGACCTGAACACTGCCAATGCACTCGAATGAGTAATCGACGCCGCCATCGGTCAGATCAACAATCGCGCCAACCACATCATCGACTTCCGAGGGATTGACGAAATCCGTCATGCCAAAACGCTCAGCCAGAGCCTTCTTGTCATTGTTCAGATCAACTCCAATGATCCTGTCCGCACCGACTAATCGCGCGCCTTGAATAACATTCAGCCCAATGCCGCCCAGGCCGAAGACCGCGACGGTGCTACCCGCCTCTACTTTGGCCGTATTCATCACGGCGCCAAGGCCTGTTGTCACGCCGCAGCCGATGTAGCACACCTTGTCGAACGGTGCGTCAGGACGGATTTTCGCCAGCGCGATCTCAGGCACCACCGTGTGATTGGCAAAGGTGGAAGTGCCCATGTAGTGGAACAACGGTTCGCCGTTCAATGAAAACCTCGAGCTGCCATCTGGCATCAGTCCCTGGCCCTGGGTTTCTCGAATCGCTCCGCACAGATTCGTTTTGCCCGACAGGCAGAATTTGCACTGCCGACATTCCGGGGTGTAGAGCGGAATGACATGATCACCCGGCTTGAGCGAGGTGACGCCCTGACCAACCTCGAGTACAACGCCCGCTCCCTCATGGCCAAGAATGCTAGGAAACAGCCCTTCCGGATCTGCGCCGGATAGCGTGAACGCATCGGTGTGGCAAATGCCCGTCGCCTTAACTTCGACCAGGACCTCACCAGCATTCGGCGGCGCCAGATCTACGGTTTCGATAGAGAGCGGTTTGCCTGCGGCGAGTGCGACGGCGGCGCGTGTTTGCATGATGATGGAGCCCTTAAAATGCCCTGGAAAGCCTCCACGGTAACTCAAGGCGGGCTAGATTTTCACCTACGCGACTTGGCGCAATCACGCGTCATCGCGCAGCAGGCATAATACGGCGGTGCGCCTCTTTCGCTTCGAGCCCAGAATCAACAATTGGCAGTCCTATCTGCCACTTCTCGGCGTGCTGCGCGGCTACCGGCGTGTGGATTTACCGCACGATGTGATCGCGGGCATTGTCGTTGGAATCATCACCGTGCCGCAGGCAGTCGCCTACGCGTTCATCGCCGGTCTGCCACCGCAGGCCGGCTTGTATGCCTGCCTGCTGCCCATGATCATCTACGCAATCCTGGGCTCGTCCAGACACCTGGTCGTTGGCCCGGTTGCGGTTGCCGCGCTAATGGTCGCCGCTGCTGTCCAACAGCACGCTGAACCATTCGGCGCAGACTTCTATGCCATCGCTACCGCCGTATCACTGCAGGTTGGGTTGATTCTGCTCGCGCTGCGCGCGACCAACATGGGCGGCATCGTCAACCTGCTTGGCCACCCCGTGGTCAGCGGCTTCGTCAACGCGGCGGTCATTCTGATTGTCATTTCTCAGCTGTCCGCATTCACAGGTTTGGCGCTGAGTGCGGATACGCCCGCCGGCAGCCTGATCGAACTCGCGGTTCGACTCCGGGAAATCAACCCGACCAGCCTCATCATCGCCTCGGTCAGCCTGGTCGCATTGCTGCTATCGCGTAAAACCCTGGCGGCGCTGCTTCGCATCAGCAGCAATAATCCTTTGGCTCGCATAGGGCCAATGCTGATCGCTATCCTGTCAACGGCGCTGGTGGCCACCTTCGCGCTGGATCAAACCGATGGCGTATCCGTCGTTGGCGCCCTCCCGGCCGGGTTGCCTTCGTTCACGCTGCCACCGTTTGAGGTGGCGCTATGGCTCGACCTGCTACCCGCCTCTTTCATGATCGCCTTGGTCGCCTACGTCGAAAGCTATTCCGTGGGTGCCACTCTCGCCACCAGAGAGCGCACCCGGCTGAATGCCAACCAGGAACTGATCGCATTGGGTGCAGCCAACATCGGTGCCGCATTTACCGGCGCCTACGCCGCCGCCGGTAGCTTTTCCCGATCAAGCGTCAACTATTCCGCGGGTGGCCGAACGCCTGTCGCATCGTTGGTTTGCGCGACGATCGTTGCGATTACGCTTCTCGTTTTCACCTCGCTCTTCGACAAGCTGCCACTGCCAGCGCTGGCCGCCATCGTAATTGTGTCCGTCACGTCGCTATTCGACTGGCACGCCGTTCGTGAGAGCTGGCGCTTTTACCCTCTCGATTGCGTTACTCATGTCGTAACGTTTCTGGCTGTTTTGTTTTTCGGTGTTGAAACCGGTCTGCTTGCCGGCATCGGCCTTGCCATCGCATTGTTTGTACGCAAATCGAGCAAACCCAACATGCCGATCCTCGGACGGCAGGGGCAGAGCGTCTATTTCCGAAGCATCAAGCGCAGTGGAATCACTGAAACTGATTCGCTCGTGATCGTCAGAATCGATGAGAACATCTACTTCGCCAATGCCAATCAGATTGAGAACAAGCTGCTAAAGATCATCCAGCGTCGACCCGCCGCACGACACCTGGTGGTTGTGTTCAGCTCAGTCTCGCTAATCGATGCGAGCGGCCTGGAGATGCTGGAACGAATAAACTCCAACCTGCGCGCCGTCAACGTGCGCCTGCATTTTGCTGAGGTGAAACACGCCGTTCTCAGCCAGCTGGAACGCGTGGGTTTCGCCGACAAGCTGTCGGGCCAGTTGTTCTTCTCCACCGATGAAGCCGTGAGCACCATAACCCAGCCTGTCCGGCCACCAGGGAGTTAGACGGCAGGCAGCACGGCAACGTAGACTCGCTCGCGCGAACAGAGATTTCTGGGGAGAAAATCTTGAGCGACAACAACGGTGTGCCCGCACGCCAATACGCCTTTCTAACGTTTTTGACGTTGTTAAACGTCATGAACTTCGTCGATCGACAGCTGCTGGCAAGTTTCGCCAACTTCATCGTTCCAGACCTCGGCTTAACGGACACCGAGTTTGGCCTGTTGACCGGCATCTACTTCATCTTCTTCTACGCGATCATGGGCCTGTTCATGGGCACGCTCGCCGATCGGCTGCATCGGCCGCGGTTGATCGCATTCGGGCTTGCCATGTGGAGCATCCTGACTGCGGTGTCAGGAATGGCAAAAGGCTTCGCGAGTCTCGCCGTGCCTCGCATGTTGATAGGCGTAGGCGAGTCCATTCTCACGCCGACAGCCATGTCCATGCTGGCCGATCGCTTTCCAGCATCGAAGCTGGGATTTGCATCCGGTTTTTACTACATGGGTGTTCCGATCGGCGTTGGCGCATCACTACTCGTGGTCGGCTATCTCGGTCCAGCAATAGGCTGGCGCAACTGCTTCTATCTACTCGGCGGCATCGGCATTCTGCTCGCCATCGTCATGTTGTTCGTCAAAGAGACGCCGCGTCGGCATGGCGAGTTTGAGGTAGACCCCAACGCCGCTAAGCCAAAACTGTCGGAGATCGCACGAACCGTTTGGTCCTCACTCCTCTCTTCACCAGCTCTAATGCTGACCATGGCAGGCGGCGTGTCGCTACATTTCATTCTTGGCGCAGCGGCCTTCGATCAGCTTTGGTATGTCCGCGAACGCGGCTTCGACGCTGCCGAGGTCGCACAGATCTCCGGTTGGATCGCGATGATTGCGGGCGTTCTCGGCAATCTGTTCGGCGGCATCGGTAGCGACGCGTTCATGCGCCGAACGGGTCAAGGCCGTCCGATGTTTCTATTCTGGATCATGCTTGCGTTGCTGCCCCTGAACATCATCTACCGCCTGGTACCTGGCGACAGCATCTGGTTCTTCATCGGAATCTTTGTCGGCTACTTCCAGCTTGGCTGCTTCTACGGCCCAACCTTTGCAACCGTTCAGGATCTGGTTCCACCCCAGATACGCGGCACCATGGTGGCGTTTTACCTGCTGTCACTAAACCTGTTCGGGTTAGGCATCGGCATAACCGCCGGTGGCATCTGCATAGACCTCATGCGCGACGCCGGCGTGGCCGAGCCCTACACCTGGACGCTACTGACCTTCACCATCATTTCCGCGCTCGCCCTTCCCTGCTTCCTTGCAGCCGGGCTACGCTATCGACGAGACCAGCAGGCATTGGCCGCCAAGCTGGCTAACGATCAACAGACCAGTGGAGTTTGAACCATGATCCGTTTTCTCGACCCTAGAGCGCCGTCTTCGGCGCAGAACGAGCCGTACGAATTGGCAATTGATTTGCCTGCCCAGGCAAGCGGTACGGTGGCCTTCCTGGCCAACGGCTTTCCAGATTCCGTCGCGTTTCTGAATGCAGTGAGTGATGCGCTCAAGGCGAAGCTACCGAACCTGTCCATGCGGCATTGGAACAAGGGCAACGCGTCTATTCCTGCGCCGGAGGAGATGCTAGCCGAGATCGAGGCATCTTCTGTCGCCGTGATTGCCGCCTACGGACACTGAGGCAGTTGCACAACCGGCACCGTGCGTGACGGCATTGCAATGGCAAAACGGGGAACTCCATCGGTTGCGTTAGTCACCGAAGAGTTCTGGCCTCAAGGTGACTTCGTCGCCAACTCGCTGGGTATGAGCGATGCACCTCGCTTGCAGCTACCACATCCTGTAGCGGGAACCGGCGCGGCGCGGCACCAGCAACTGGCTGAAGAAATTGCCCCCAGGCTAATCAGGATGCTCGCCGGTGACTGAACAACTGAGCGCCCCAACAGAGGCGGACGCCGTAGAGGCGCTGCATGCACTCGGCTGTACGGATGGTCTGCCAGTCATCGTGCCGACGGCTGAGCGCGTTGAACGCATGGTCCTTGCGAGCGGCCAGGATGCAGACCTTGTACTCGGCACGATGGGCCCCGGAAACGGCGTCGCGAGCATTGAGAAGATCGCAACAGCAGCCGTTATGGCCGGGTGTTTACCGGACTATTTCCCGGTCGTGCTAGCGGCGGTCAAAGCGGTAATCGACGAGCGTTTCGATCTCACCGAAATGCAAGGCACGACGCATTGCACCGCGCCGCTCGTCATCGTCAACGGCCCGGCGCGGCATTCCTGCGGCCCTATCGCAGCCCGCTACGGTGCGCTGGGTCCAGGGCACCGGGCAAACGCCACGATAGGCCGTGCATTGAGGCTGGCCATGATCAATGTTGGTGGCGCGCGACCAGGCGAATCAGACATGGCGCTGCTCGGCCATCCAGGCAAGTTCACGTACTGCCTCGCCGAGGATGAAGAAAATTCACCCTTCGAACCCCTGCACATGTCACTGGGTTTTGATGCCGACGACAGCACCGTCACAATTATCGGCGCGGAAGCACCGCAATCCGTCATCTATTCAGGCAACGCCGACGATCCGCTTGATCATCAACGCCTGTTGAAGGTGCTTGCGGTCGGGCTTACTGGGCTGGCGAGCAACAATGCCATTCTTCGCGCCGGACAGGCGGTTGTCGTGCTGAACCCCGATCACGCGGCGATCCTGCACAACGCAGGGCTTACGCGCGCAGACATACAAGCGCAATTGCGTGAGCTGTGTAGCCACACCGTCGCCGAAATCAGCGAAGTTGCCGGTAGCTTCTCGCCGTCTGGAAAAGACGCCGACAAACGTTTCTATGCCTTCGATGAGGCGACCGACATCATCGTCATCATGGCTGGCGGTAGCGGGCTGTATTCCATGGTCATGCCAACCTGGTGCGCAGGAAAGCACAAGAACCGCGCCGTAACCGTTCAGGTTGACGTCGATCAATTCTGCGAGATACCAGGGCTCCAGTAGAAGAACCCGACTCAACATTCAGCACAAGGACAAATTCCAGTATGTATCCAGGCAAGTGGGCCAGCAAATTCCCGGACAAACCCGCCATCATTCATTCGCAGACCGGCGAGTCGGTCAGCTTTGGCGAACTCAATAGCCGTTCCAATCAGCTCGCGCATTTGCTGCACGCCGACGGACTGCGCCGGGGCGACCACATCGCCATATTCATGGAAAACCATCTGCGCTACTTCGAGATTTGCTGGGCGGCATTGCGCAGCGGCCTCTACATCACAACCGTCAATCGCTACCTCACAAACGAGGAGGCCGGCTACATCATCGACAACTGTGAGGCAAAAGCGCTCATCACATCCAAACGCCTGGAAGAGATTGCGGTAAGCCTTCCTGAGTTCGCGCCTAACTGCCAACGCTGGCTGATGCTTGATGGCACCGCTGAAGGGTACGACGCTTACGAATCGGCTATTGCCAGCATGCCCGAGAGCAACCTCGCGCAAGAGCCGACAGGTGCCTTCATGCTCTATAGCTCGGGCACGACCGGACGACCAAAGGGTATCAGTCGACCGTTGCCGGACACCGAGATCAGCGCGGATACCGGTGCTGTCGGAGGACTGCAGCAAGCGCTGTGGGGGTTCGACAGTAATACCGTTTATCTGTCACCCGCACCGCTTTATCACTCAGCGCCCATCGGGTTCTGCACAGCAGCTCTCGCGCTTGGCGGCACGATCGTGATGATGCCTCGATTCGATCCAGTGGAATCTCTACAGGCCATCGAGAAGTACAAGGTCACTCACAGCCAGTGGGTACCAACCATGTTTACGCGCATGTTGAAGCTGCCGGAAGCCGAACGCAGCGGCTTCGACCTGAGCAGTCTCAAGGTTGCTATTCACGCCGCAGCGCCCTGCCCGCGAGAGGTAAAGCAACAGATGCTGGACTGGTGGGGGCCGGTCATCTACGAATACTACGCCGGCACCGAACTCAACGGCTTTACCCACGTCACTCCCGAGGCGTGGCTGGCTAAACCGGGTACGGTCGGCCAGCCAATCCTGGGCGTGATCCACATTTGCGATGACGACGGTAACGAGTTGCCAGCAGGCCAGGACGGTATTGTTTACTTCGAACTGCCGGAGATGCCTTTCGTCTATCACAAGGACGAGGGCAAAACGAAGGACACGCAACATCCGAAGCACGCTAACTGGACGGCGCTTGGCGATGTTGGATACGTCGACGAAGACGGCTATCTGTTCCTGACGGATCGCGCCACATTCATGATCATCTCCGGCGGCGTAAACATTTACCCGCAGGAGATCGAGGACGCCATGGTCATGCATCCGAAGATCGCTGACGTCGCTGTGGTTGGCGTTCCGGATCCCGAGATGGGTGAAGCTGTGAAAGCGGTGGTTCAACTCGCCGATGGCTTAGAGGCCAGCGACGACCTCGAAGCAGAGCTCGTGGCGTACGCCCGCGAACACATCGCCCACTACAAGTGCCCGAAGAGCATCGACTTCATGGAGGAACTACCGAGGCTGCCAACAGGAAAGCTCTATAAGCGCATCCTGAAGGACAACTATTGGGGTAAGACCGGCTCCAAGATCGTCTGACGTCCGACACCGGGCGCGTTTCGGGATACCGTCGACACCAGGCCGATTACGACACCAGTGGCGCGAAGCCTTCAAGCTCACGCTGAACCGTTGCGAAGTCCGCGGACGACAGCCTGCACGTCACGCTATCGATCTCCAGCGTACGCAGCCGATCCAGCGTGGGCTCCGACATATCGGCCGAGGAAGCGACGATGACGGGCGGTGCACGCCCGGTATCCGCGCACAATGAGCGCAGCTCAACGACCTGACGTTCGAAGTCGTCAATCGGCGTCATGCGATTTTCCGACATGCTGTTCGCCTCAGGAATGACTACCGGTAACCAACCGTCACCATAGCGAGCGACCCGTTTCAGCACATTCGGGTGCGCACCGGCAATCAGCACCGGCGGACCGCCGGGCTGAATGGGCTTGGGCCACTGCCACGCCGGATCGAAGTCAACGAACTCACCGTGATACTCCGCGACCTCGTTGTCCCACAACACCCTCATCGCCTCCACCCGCTCGCGCATAATTTTGAAACGGTCCGCGAGCCGTGAGCCATGATTTTGCATTTCCGGTGCGTTCCAACCCGCCCCAACTCCAAACACCATGCGGCCACCGGAGAGATGATCCAGGCTTGCAACAGCTTTGGCACAGTTGATTGGATCATGCTGCGGCAGGATGCAGATCGCCGTGCCGATCCTGATGCTTGATGTGACAGTCGCGGCCGCGGCGAGCGCGACAAACGGATCCAGCATAGCGGCGTACTCACGCGGCACCTCGTCTGCGAGCGGGAAGTCTGTAGTAAGCGGCATGTGAGAATGTTCGGATACCCAGAAGGCATCGAAGCCTATCTGCTCCGCCAGCAATGCCACCTCAGCTGGCGTCGCACTGCGATCCGTCGCAAACATACTGACACCGAATTTCATATCACCACCCAACCTCGATTAATCACGTGCGCGCCTGACGCTCCCGGCTCAACTCGATGCCGCATTCATATAGTCACGGTAATATGTGAGCATGCCGTCGCGAACCTTGTACAGACCGCAACCCTGAACATCACCGGCCGGTGTATGAGCTACCCACTGAGCCCAGGCGGTTTCACCAGCACCGCTAATCTCTATCACAGTGAAATGAGTCTTTCGGTCACCCATTTCCTGCACCATCTTTGCCATGAACCCAGCAATGGCATCGCGGCCGGTGAACGTGCCGAAAATCGGATCTACGAGTACCGCATCTTCACTGAACAGAGGCACCAGCGCCGTATAATCGCCGCTGTCCTGGGTTTGCCAGAACAACTCAATGGTTTGCTTTGCATCACGCATGGTCCAAAACCTCCAAAACTCGGCCTCTCTAACCCGGCCTGCTGGCTCATCTGCCACCCAGCGGTTTACACTGGCGTTGGAGACACTTCATGACCACGACCGAAACCCTGGTATTGATAGCACAGATCAGCATGGCGCTGCTGGCTGTCTCCAGTATCGTTGCTCTGCAGATTTCCAGACGGGTGAAGGTAATCGTCAACTCGTCTCACCTGATCCGCATAGAGAACCTGCTCGCTCTGGGGCTGGTAACCACACTGCTTTCATTGCTACCCATCATCATTGCAGCCATCGGGCAACCCGACGGCACAGCCGTTCGGATATCGCAGCTCATCATGGCGGGCGTAACGGCGGCGATGATCGCGGTGCGTTTTTTGCCGTCCTACCGGCTCAATCGAGACAAGATTCTCGATCTCGGAACGTTTCTGCTCACCGTCGCATTGCTCATCGTCACAATCGTGAGTCAATTGCTTTCCTCCGTGAGCCCCGACAACCCCGCTGAAGCCTACGTTCTTGGCCTTGCGTCGCTACTGTTGGCGACCTGCATTTCGTTCTACCGAACCGTGCGCAATGGCATTCAGGCATGACATTAGCCAGTCGTTACCCAACGATCGCACTGACCGCAATGATGATGCTGACCGGTTGCGGCCCGGCTCCAGCTCCGGAAAATCCAGAGCAAACATCCGGCCCCGAAGAACCACCGCCACAAACAAGTACGCCATCGCCCCACAGCAAGCCCCTCGACCTGAGCATGGATCAGGACACTTTGTTTGAACTCGATGCCAATAACGACGAGATAGATACCAGCCAGCGCGCCGACTTACCGTCCCTCGTCGGTCCAGCCGCGGAGAAACGTCTGCGCGTGAGCCCAGGGGTGATTACTAACGAGGAAGCAGTGGGACTGCGCGATAGAGTGGATGGCGGCGAAGTATCCATCGAGCTGAAAACGAAATAGGCGCCATATGACAAATCGAGGCCCCGCAGATTGGCCGGATGATGTGCGACGCTACATCCACAAACACTTTCCTCGCCGGGAACTGGTCTCGGTTTACCAACGCTTCGCATCGCTCGTGGAGCCGAGTGACCAATTGCTGCGCGCGGTCGTCCTACTGTCCGAAGGATCACTATCACAACTGAGCCACTACGTTGAGCGAGCCGCCGACGAGCCAGGCGAGGTTATCCGTTGGGCGGAACACGACGACCGAGTTGGCAGCCAGGATCTGCGCACAAGCAACCTTGCCAAGCCAATCGATGAGGAGCACCTGGGCAGCTAACGACAAACAGCTAACTAATACTCAAGCGAACGATCACAGCCAAGGACGCAACCAATGCAGACGAACTTCAAAACGGCGCGATGCGTATTGGCTCAGGCCGACACGTTCCTCATGGTCATGCATATGTCCTGGCGCGGCCGCCCACGCGGCTTATGGGGGCTGCCGGGAGGCCGCATCGAGTATGGCGAAGCCGGTATCGATGCGCTGCATCGAGAGCTTGACGAAGAGCTGGCCGTACGCGTGGCGGACCCTGTACTGCTTGGTGACTACCGCTACAAGGGCGCCAGGCACCAGATTTACGGCGCCGAACTCACGGGCGCAGTGGGTCGGATCGATCGAAATGAGATCGCCGACCTGGCATGGCTCACGCTTCCTGAGATCGTCGAGTTGTCTGAACTACAGAAACTGCATGCGGGATTCGAAGCACAGGCCGTCGAACGCTATGCACAATTGCGCTGACTAGCGGCCGATTGCTGGCATTGATCGCTGACTCGGGTTATGAATACGGCAGATGCAGTAACCAGGGACGATATTCAATGCTGGCAACCGAAGCTCGAAATCAGCTTTGTCCCCTACTTGAGCATCTACAGCGCGAGTTACGCGCGGAAGGTCGAGATACTCGCTGCGCGGTGTTCGCCCGTATCAAACGCCAACTTGATGGCGCACAGGACGCTCAAACCCTAGCCGAGCCTCTGCTGCGGCTCACCAGTTACTGTGCACTACACGGCCGTCTGGCGAGCCACGAGCCGCTCATCGAGCTGGTGCTGGAGCGGGTTGCAAGCCTGCAGGGCCAGCTTCGCGGCGCACGACGGGTCATACACTAGGCCGCCCTTCCGGCCCGTCCAATACAAGAATATCCAGCCATGTCCACGTTAAGCCGGGAGCTCCGAGGCGATCTGCTGATTCTCTTTGCCGCGTTCATCTGGGGTGTGGCGCTATATTTCCAGAAGACCGCGATGGACCACATCGGCCCGATGTTGTTCGTCGCGCTACGCAGCGCGATCGCCGCGATAGCGCTCGCACCCTTCGCCTTTATCGAGCGCGCTCGAGCTAAGCATAAGCGCTCCGGATTGCTTGGCTTCGCGCTCTTCGGTGGCACGGCATTCTTTCTCGCGGCGTACCTTCAACAACTCGGTCTGGTAACCGCGACGGTCACCAACACCGGATTTCTGACGGCGATCTATGTCGTGCTGACCCCGTTGATCATCTGGGCGATGAAACGGCAGCGCCCGGAGAACGTTGTCTGGATTGCCGTCGCCCTTTCCATGGCGGGTACCTGGGGCCTTAGCGGCGGAGAGCTGAGCACCCTCTCCACCGGTGATTGGCTGGTGATTGCCTCTGCAGTGTTCTGGTCAGTCCACATCGTCAACATGTCAGAGGCGACAGCCAGGCTCGCGAGCCCCCTTGCCTACACCTGCGCGACTTTCGCCGTGGTGTCGGTGATCTCAATGCTATTCGCGCTCAGTCTTGAGCCGATCAGCTGGGACGCGATTCGTGCCTCCGCCCTCGAGATTATCTTTGTTGGAGTGGTGTCGAGTGCATTTACGTTCGCGATCATGGCGATTGCGCTGAAAGATGTGCCTGCGCCAAGGGCAGCCATTCTGGTGTCATCCGAAACCCTGTTTTCCGCGGCAGCTGGTTATCTCTTACTCGGCGAAAGGCTCGTGCTACTCGGCTGGTTGGGCGCCGGTCTGATTCTGGCGGCGGTGCTGGTGCTGCAATTGAAACGAGTGAGTCCTGTGGCTGGCTAGGTCGAGCTCTGAAGTACGCCTTGCGGAGTGCGTAAGGCGTAGGACTGCACTGTGCGTTGAGTTTCAGGGTCATCGCGAGGCGTTGGGCTGCGCCACTGGCTGGGTTTTAGCCGTCGTCGCGAGGCGTTGGGCTGCGCAGCGGCGCAACAACGACGCGATCTCCCAATGCCAGCAAACATCTTCCAATCGTCAGGAGACTGCCGCGCAGTGCGGACCGCATTGCAGTCCGCTCGCTCGCAGTGACGGGTAAGGCTCGCGTCAACGCGAGTGGCTGGGCTGCACCGCTGGTTGGTTTTAGCCGTCGTCGCGAGGCGTTGCGCTGCGCCATTGACTGGCGTCATCGCGAGGCGTTGCGCTGCGCAGCAGCGCAACAACGACGCGATCTCCCAACGCCCGCAAATGTCTTCCAATCGTCAGGAGACTGCCGCGCAGCGCGGACTGCGTTGCAGTCCGCTCGCTCGCAGTGACGGGTAAGGCTCGCGTCAACGCGAGCGGCTGGGCTGCACCGCTGGTTGGTTTTAGCCGTCGTCGCGAGGCGTTGGGCTGCGCAGCAGCGCAACAACGACGC
>JANSWO010000013.1 GCA_024743435.1 Pseudomonadaceae bacterium
GAACAACGCGCGCTTCAGTCTTGAGAGAGCGGCAGCCTATTGGCGCACCTCGCGCAGCGAGGCAAGCCAATGGGTGAGAGCGCCCATCTACGACACTCCTCTCCGATTCGACACTGCGCGTTCCTACGGAGATCGCCGCGCGTCATCAATTGCTGCGCAATTGACTCACTCGCGATGACCGCACTCCCGTCTTTGCGAGAAGCTCCGCGGCGAAGCCGCAGAGCGACGCGGCAATCTCCATCAGCTCTTGAGCAACTCCGCTGCATTCATCTCATCCAACGCCGTCATCGCATTTCCCACCAGCGTTCTACCAAGCGCCTTACCGCGCTCGTTCGCCAGATCGAGCGTTCCGGCAATCACAACGGCGTAGGCCAAGAGGTACAGGGCCGCGACTTTGTATCGCTCCTGCAGCGCCGCCAGGGAATAGTCGATTCCATGGCTGGATAGGGCGGCATGGTAGTGGCGTAGCAGCGCATCCTGGTCGCGCAGATTCTGCGGCACGCTCTGAGTGATGAAATAGGCGACATCCATCTCGGGCGCGCTGCGGCATATGGATTGCCAGTCGACCAAAGCGACCTCGCCTTCGTTATCGCCGGCGCCGAAGAAGATGTTGTCCAGCCGCACATCGGCATGGGCAACAGCGAGCGGGCCTTCACACATCCCGCTCAGCAATGCGGGAATGTGATCTGCGAATGTATCGCCGATGGCTTCAATTGAGGCGGGAATCAGGTCACCGAACGTTTCTTTGACAACCGGCCACCCGAAGCCGAAGCCACCAACCATGCCATCGCGCTGCGACGGATTGTCATGGCTCATCAGGTGAGCAAACGCTGGGTCTTCCCAGGTGTTGGCGTGAAAACCCGCCAGCCAGTCCAATACCGCGTGCGCCTCGTCCAGGCTGCAACCCGCGACCTGATCTCCGATGCGATAGCCCTGAAGATCTTCCATCAGGATGATGAAATCCATGGTGTCTTCGTTATAGGCGGAGTAGTAAGTCGCCGGAACCCGAAGCGGCAGATCTCCAGCGATGTCGCGGTAGAAGCGGTATTCACGGCCATACATGTCATAGGAGGCGGCGACGGCGCGATTCTCTTCGGCGGGTGATGGAAACTTTGCGATGATCGAATCTGGACAGTCATCACCCGTCAGGTGGACCCGGCAAACCATACCGATCACGCCCGCACCTGCGCCGAACAACTCAACGCGAAAATCGTTGAGTGACCAACCAGTTGCCTGGCGTAGAAAATCGATGGTCACCTCATCGGGGTGTGTCGGGTAGTCGGCCACAGCAAAGCTCCTGTGTAGGCGGTGTCAGAACTTGATGGCCTCTAGAGTAAGTTGCTGGCGCGCGCGATGCACGGGTATCCTGCGTGCGTTAATTCGATTGAATTGCACGCTCATCAGGGGGATCAAATGGCTGCACTAACCGGCAAAGTTGCCGTAGTTACGGGTTCGAGCCGAGGTATTGGTAAAGGCATTGCGCTGGCACTCGCCGAGCAGGGGGCAGACGTCGTTGTGACGGGTCGCACCACCGGCGACGGCCCGAATACGATTGATACGACCGTCAAACAGATCAATGAGATGGGCGGCAAAGGCTACGCAATCCAGTGCGATCATGGTGACGATGAGCAGATTGCCGCGCTCTTTGCGGAAGTGGGAAAGCGCTACGGCAAGATCGATTTCCTCGTCAACAACGTCTACAAGATTCCGAACCCGCCGGCCTGGGGTGGTGGCTTCTGGGATCATCCGATTCAGGTGTGGGACGACCAGGTTGGTATCGGTTTGCGAGCCCATTACGTGGCGAGCTGGCACGCGGCTCAGTGGCTGTTCGCCGCCGGAGAGGGTGGCGCGATTGTCAACGTATCGTCACCAGGTGGTCTGTCGTACCACTTCTCAAGTTCCTATGGCGCAGGCAAAGCAGGTCTTGATCGTCTGACCAAGGACATGGCCGTTGAGTTGGAGCCCAAAGGCATCGCAACCGTCGCGCTGTACCCGGGTTCGGTCGCAACGGAGTTCATACAGGAGCACGCAGAAGCCCAGGGTATGGATATGAGCACGATGCAGACCACCCTTTTTGTTGGCAGATCGATCGTTGCGCTGCTGATGTCGGGTGAGGCGATGGCGCAAACAGGCCAGATCGCCTGGGTCGAAGATCTGGCTGAGCGATTCGACGTTGTCGACGAGCATGGCAAGCGTCCACCTGGATACGATCAACGAGAAGAGTTGATGGCCGCTTTTCGGGCCGGTTGAACCGCGCAGGGCTCGGTTGCCGGCTGAACACTGGCCAGCCGAGCCCGAATCGGGTAAAAACAATCAGTGCTGACGGCTTTTGAAGCCGGCGCGTGCCGTGCCCCTGGCGGAGTTCGGCTAGGGACGATCAACCACAAGCGAGGAGAGAGCTAACGTGGCGACGAGCGTGGCCAATCAGGTGCCTATTGCAGAAGGCCTGTTCACCTGGCCTTCCAATGATCCGCGGCTGCTTGGCAGCAAGTGCAAGAACTGCGGGGTCGTATTGTTTCCCGCCCAATCCAGTTGCCCGGCGTGCTGCACCGAGGACAGCGATGTCATCGAGCTCGAGCGGCGCGGCAAGATCTGGACCTTCACGATTCAGAATTTCCTGCCCAACCGGCCTCCGTACGAAGGCCCGGAAACGCCAGAAACCTTCAAACCATACGGTGTTGGCTACGTTGAGCTGGCTGATCAGACTCGCGTTGAAGCCCGCATTCAAACCGACGACGTCAGCAAGCTCCACATCGGTCAGGATGTTGAGCTGGTGGTCGAAAAGTACATCGAGCGTGATGGCAAAGACATCATCTCTTTCTTCTTCAAACCCGTAGACGAGGTGTAACGATGGACGTAGCAATTATTGGCCTTGGCATTCATCCATTCGGCCGCACAGATGATATGACCGGCCTGGACCAGGGCGCGTTTGCGGCTCGCAAAGCTCTCGAAGACGCAGGGGCTTCCTGGGACGATATGGACTTTGCCTATGGCGGCAGCGCAGCGGCCGGCAATGCTGATGCGCTGGTGAACAAGCTTGGCCTGACCGGTCTGCAGTTCATTAACGTCGCCAACGGCTGCGCGACGGGCGGCAGTGCTCTGCAATCTGCGTACATGGCGATCAAGTCCGGCATGTTCGACATGGGTATGGCGGTTGGCTTCGATAAACATCCTCGAGGCGCATTTACCGTTGATCCCGAAAAGTCCGGTCTTGGAAAGTGGTACGGCGATGTCGGCATGGCGCTCACGCCTCAGTTCTTCGGCATGAAAATTCAGCGCTATATGCACGAGTTTGGCATTTCCGAAGACACGCTCATTAAGGTAGCTGAGAAGAACTTCAGAAACGGCACGTTGAACCCCAACGCCTGGCGCCAGAAAGCGATCAGCTATGACGAGATCAAAGCCTCTCCCATGGTGTGTGACCCGCTGCGCAAATACATGTTCTGCTCACCGGCAGAAGGCGGCTGCGCCATGATTTTGTGTCGCGCGGACAAGGCCAAACAGTTCACGTCCAAGCCGATCTATCTGAAGGCTGTGAGCGTTAAGACGCGCAACTTCGGTTCTTTCGAAGTCTTTACCCAGGCACAGGCTCTGGACCGCGCTGACTCACCGACGGTGAAAGCGTCAAAGGCTGCCTTTGAGCTGGCGGGCATCGGTCCGGAAGACATCGATGTAGCCCAGTTGCAAGACACTGAATCCGGCGCTGAAATCATGCACATGTCGGAAAACGGCTTTTGTGCTGACGGTGACCAGGAGAAGTGGTTCGCGGAAGGGCATACGGAAATCAATGGCAAACTGCCGGTGAACACCGATGGTGGTTGCTTGGCAAATGGTGAGCCGATTGGTGCATCCGGCCTGCGTCAGGTGCATGAAGTTGCGCTGCAGTTGCGTGGCGATGCTGGCAAACGCCAGGTGCCGAATCAGCCGAAGACAGGTTACACCCACGTGTACGGTGCGCCCGGTCTGTCGGGCGTGACGATACTCTCGGTCTGAGTCTCGCTGGCTCATGCTGATCCGAAATGGCGGCCTCGGCCGCCATTTTCGTGCCAGTCATAGAGTGCCAAGACTTCTGCAGACAGAGACGTCGTGGCCAGCATATCTGCGGCAATGATCAAGCTAGCTTTTCTTGTTTGCAAATAGGCGGATAATCGTTGCAATGAACTGGCGACAAGCACGGCGACAAGGGCTCTGTTTTGGGTGACGAAGTATCACGGCGGTTCTTCGATGCGGAAGACTTCTCCCGTTTCCGAGACCGGTTGGATGAAGAAACAGCGCTTTTAGAAGAACTGTTCAAACGCAACGCCTTCTCAAGCCGTGGTGACATCGCCGGTTTCGAACTGGAGGCGTGGCTCATCGATGAGAACGGCATTCCGAGCGGTGACAACGAGCGTTTTCTCGAACGATTGCACAGCCCGCTGGTGGTGCCGGAACTCGCCAAGTTCAATGTTGAGTTGAACAGCAGCCCAACCGCGCTGACCGGTCGGGTGTTCGCCCGCATGCACGATGAGCTTGCCGCGACCTGGGATCGCTGTATTGGCGTCGCGCGCTCTCTTGGAGATCGTCTCGTCACCATTGGAACGTTGCCGAGTGCGCCGAGTGAAATCTTTGTCGCGCACAACATGTCCGGCATGGTTCGCTATCAATCGGTCAACGATCGGATCATGGCCCTGCGCGATGGCCGTGACCTGCACATCCAGATCGACGGCGATGAGTCTCTCGATCTCTACCACGACGATGTCATGCTGGAGGCAGCCGCAACGTCGTTTCAGATTCACCTGCAGTGCAGGCGCCGGCGGGCCGTCCGCGATTTCAACGCCTCGCTCATCGCCGCGGCGCCCCTGGTTGCGGCCGCAGCTAACTCACCGTTCCTGTTTGGCCGCTCGCTGTGGGACGAATCCAGAATTCCGTTGTTCGAACAGGCGGTTGATGTTGGCCGCTTGTATCCGCCGCGCGTGAGCTTCGGCGGCGGTTACGTGCAGGAATCACTGTTCGAGATCTTTCGTGAGAATCAGTTAGACCATTTGATTCTCATCCCCTGGGTTCGCGATACGCCAAGCAACCAGTTCGCTCACCTGCGTTTTCAGAACGGCACGCTGTGGCGCTGGGTGCGGCCGTTGATTGGTTTCGATTTTGACGGTCAGGTGCACTTGCGTATCGAGCAACGGGTGGCGAGCGCGGGACCAACCTTGAAGGATTCAATCGCTAATGCGGCCTTCTATTTTGGTCTGGTGCGCGGTTTAGGCCTTTCGGATGAAGCGCCAGAGAAGACTCTGAGCTTCCCCGACTGCAGGCAAAACTTTTACATGGCCGCCAAGCATGGACTGAACGCTGAGGTTCTCTGGCCTGAAAATGGGAGCCTCAAGCAAGTCAATATGCGCTCGCTCATCGTTGATGAGCTGGTGCCGCTTGCTCGCGAGGGACTTGCTGCCGCTGGCGTGCCTGATGTCGATCTCGATGAGTATCTTGGCATCATCGCTGCGCGCGCTGACACCGGCCAGAACGGTGCCGCATGGCAGCGCGCGTGGCTGAAGCAAACCGGGGGCTCGATGTCAGAGCTCACGCTTGCGTACTGCGACCAACAGGAAACCTATCAACCCGTCCACGAGTGGTCGCTCTAGTGACGAATGAGCACGCGACCGTTCTGCGCACTCTCGATGCGATCCCCGATGGATTGCTTGCTTGTGATGCCCGTGAGTTAGCCGCGCAGCTAGGTGGCTCCACGCTCATACGCATCGCCGGTGATCGCTCGCCTGCTTTGTTTGTGTCGGTGCTACTGCATGGCAATGAAACCAGTGGGTGGGAGGCTTTGCGGCGCTATCTCCTGGCGGTTGAAAGGCCAGGGCGCAGTCTTGTCGTATTCATTGGCAATGTCCTTGCGGCGGCGCATGGCCAGCGTGCTTTGGCTGGTCAGCCGGACTACAACCGTATCTGGTGTGGTGCCGCGGCAGGGGGCGTTGAGCAAGAGCTCGCGTTAGCGCTCGAAGCAGAGCTGGTCAAACAGCCGCTGTTTGCTGCCATCGATCTGCACAACAACACCGGACGCAATCCGCACTACAGCGTCTTGACGAATTTCGCGCCACAGGCACTTGTGCTCGCTCGTGAGTTCTCGGAGAAAGCGGTTTACATCGAAGAGCCCGCAACCGTGCTAACGCGCTTACTGCAACAGTTCTGCCCGACGGTTGCCCTGGAGGTTGGGCCAGTCGGTGATGCAGCCAGCGATGATCGAACCCTGACCGCGTTGCATCGCTATTGTGAGCTTGAGAGCCTGGACGGCGATGTGCCGGAACTTGAGCTGCACCGAAGCCTGGGCAGAGTACACATCCCAGTCGGCGCATCGTTCGACTTTGCCGATGCCAGTGGCGGTGATGCGGATATCACGCTGACCTCCGGTATGGAGGCGGTAAATTTTCACGTCGTGCCCGAGGGCACAGAGTTCGCGAGCACGGCTTGTGAATTGACGCAGGTGCTGACCGTTCTGGACCCAGCTCACCAGGTAGTCACCGATAAGTACTTTCGCGCGATCGATGGTCGAATCACGTTTGCCCGCGATGTTGTGCCAGCCATGTATACGGTGGATCGTTCGGTGATTCGACAGGACTGTCTGTGCTATCTGATGGAACGCTTCGAGGTGCCGCCTCTCCAGCGTTAACCGGTTTTGTTTGTTTTTTCTTTATCCCATCTCTAGATCTCAGGACCACACCAATGAATGTATCCGACGCCGTTGCAAGCCGAAAATCGATCCGGGCTTTTCTCGACAAACCGGTTGCGAACGAACAGCTTGAAGAGCTGCTCAGCAAGGCCGCTCGCGCGCCTTCCGGTGGCAACCTTCAACCATGGCGTGTGTACGTATTGAATGGCGACCGAATTGGCGATCTGAAAACGTTTCTGGCCGAGGGCTCAATCAAGGACCGTCCCGAGTACGCGATCTATCCGCCCGAGCTAAAAGCGCCGTATCGGGACTCTCGATTCAAGGTTGGCGAGGATATGTATGCCTTGCTCGGAATTCCTCGCGAAGACAAGCAGGCCCGGTTCGCTCACCTGGCACGCAACTACGAGTTTTTCGATGCGCCGGCAGCGTTCTTCTGTTTTGTTGATCGCCAGATGGGACCGCCGCAATGGTCTGATCTGGGTATGTTTCTGCAGACGTTCATGCTACTGGCGGTGGAAGCTGGCCTTGCGACGTGTGCCCAGGAAGCCTGGGCGATGCGAGCCCAATCGGTCGCAAGTTTTGTCGGCGCACCAGAAGATCAGATGCTGTTTTGCGGCATGGCCATTGGCCACCCGGACCCGTCAGCGAAGGTTAACGAACTGGTGTCCGAGCGCGCGCCGCTGTCAGACTGGGCAACGTTCCTCTAGGTTGACGGTTTTGCCTGCGCGGGCAGTCCTGCCACAACCAGCAGTCCAGCCATGATTCCCAGATTCTTCACAAAGTTCTGAGTCTCGTGGTCTCGGGCAAGACCCTCATCCATGCCCCAGAAGTTGTGCATGTAGATATTGATGACCAGGGTGAGGCCCGCGAGCACGAAGGCAACCGCTGAAGCTCGAAAGCCGACCATGAGCGCGAGTCCACCGCCAATCTGAATGACGATGGTGAGCGGCAGAAGCACTGAGATCATCGGTACGTCGTGAGCTGCCATATACGTAACCGTGTCGTCCCAACCCAGAATCTTTGTGATGCCTGGCAGTACGAAATACAGGCCGAGGAGCCCTCGTCCGAGGAGAAACAGTGCGCGTTGGCTAGCATCGATTGAAGGGTTCATCAGGTTTTCCAGATCAGCGCCGAAATGGCAGGTGAGTAAAATGCGTTAGCCAACCGACGCGAGCGTCTGATGGGTAGTAAATCGTTCGCTATCGGGCGGTCCACTCCGCGAGCGAGAAACCGGGTTGGGACTGGGTTGGTTCTTGCTCGTAGCAGGCGGTGTCGTAGAAGTCTCGCAGCGCGCAAATTTTGCCGTTGCGAAATTCCATGACACCGGCGATGTGTGGCGTCATCAGATCTCGGCCGTCAGCGTCCCAGTGGTGATCGATTCGTTCGCTGAACACAATCTCGCCTCGGCTCGCGAGGTAGAGAATGTCGGCGCTGAAGTGCGTCATGGTTTTGAGTATGGGAATCTGGCTTGAAAAACCGCCCACGGCCATCTGATCGAAGATTGCCTGTTGTCCCGCAAGGGTCTTCAGGCCGCTGTTAGCCCAGACGAAGTCATCGGTGCATAGCGCCCGGATCTTGTCTGGCAAGTCGCCATCTTCCATTGCTTTGAACAACTCGAGCGCCCGGCGCTCATTGTCGGTTTCGGCAATGTCCAGGTTCACCATGCTCACCTCCGGATAACGGTTGGGCGTTCGCGTCCCTTCGCAAAGCCTGTGCTCTGCGAAGGGCAGCCGCGATTCCTCAGGCGGAAACGCGCTCGATTAACGTGCCGGTACCCAAGCCGCCGCCGCAACACATGGTGATCACACCGTACTGGCCTTCGGTTCGGTTCAGCTCGTGCACCGCTTTCGCGATGAGGAAGCAGCCGGTAGCACCGAGTGGGTGACCCAGCGCGATGGCGCCGCCGTTTGGGTTCACCTTGTCCATATCCACACCAAGCGTCTTGGCCCAGGACAACACAACAGACGCAAAAGCTTCATTGATTTCGAAGACATCGATGTCCGCAACAGAAACGCCAGCGTCTTTGAGAACTTTCTCTGTGGCGGGAATGGGGCCTTCCAGCATCAGGACCGGATCGCAGCCAACGAGCGCTGTGCTGACGATGCGAGCCATGGGCTTGAGACCGAGCTCCTGGGCTTTCTTTGCGGTCATCATCAGTACCGCGGCTGCGCCATCTGCAATCTGGGACGAGGTGCCAGCCGTGTGAATACCGTCTTCGCGAGCCACCGGCTTCAGACCGGCCAGCGCTTCGAGTGACGTTTCACGCAGCACTTCATCACGCTCGAATATCTGGGTTGCATCGGTGCGTTCGCCATTGTCGTCGAAGACCGGCACTTCAAGAGGAATGATCTGGCTGTCGAAATGGCCGGCATCCTGAGCCGCTTTTGCGCGCTCCTGGGAGCGCACACCAAAGGCGTCTGTATCGGCACGAGTGAGCTGGTATTTTTCAGCCATGCGCTCCGCGCCTTCAAACTGGCTGGTGAACTCGTACTGCTCAAAGTAGCTGCGTGCGACTGGCTTACCGTAGCTTTTGGGCAGGCCGACGGAATCCGAACCGATAGGCAAGCGCGTCATGTTCTCCACACCACAGGCGATGATCACGTCGGACAGGCCAGACTTGAGCATGCCAGTGGCCAGGGTGGTCGCTTCCTGAGAGGAGCCACATTGAGAATCAATGGTGATGCAGGGAGTAGCCTCTGCGCCGCCCTGGGCGAGCCAGGCGGTTCGCGTGACGTTCATGCCCTGAGCTGCGAGCTTGTTGATGCAACCACCGATGATCTGGTCAACAGCAGCGGATTCCACGCCATTTCGCTCAAGCATTTTCATCATGATCTGGCCGAGTGTGTCGGTGGGGTGCACCCAGCCGAGAGCGCCTTTCTTACGGCCGACAGCGGTGCGCGCGGCGTCGATAATGACTACGTCATTGTCCTGCATTGGAAATCTCCTCAAGTGTTGCGGGCAACTCTACAAGCAAGCCCAGTGGTGGGCCAGTGATCAATGCAGGAGACGCAAGCGCTGTTTACGCGGAGCGGGCTTCCCTAGCCTCGAGCACGAGCAGGGGGCGTTCCTGCTCATTGTCCGTAGCGTGAGCCTCTTCAGGGTTGGTTGCCTCGCGCGAGTTGCGGGTGGTTAAGCGAAACACGGCAGGAACCATATACAGCGCGATGATCGCAGAGCCCACAACGCCGCCCGCGATGGCAGTAGCCAACGGTGGCCAGAACCTACCGCCATCGATGATCAGCGGTACGAAGCCGCCGATTGTGGTTACTGTGGTGGACACGATGTGACGGGTTGCATCGACCACCGTATCGGCGGTGGCTTCGATGTCACCCGCGACGGCGGCCGGGTTTGCCTTCAGTGCGGACAGAACGATGATCGCACCGTTGATCGCAATACCGATCATGCCCAGCCCACCCACAAGCGCCATGTAGCCGAAGGGGTAGCTGAATAGCCGGACGCCGAAAATTGCCAGGCCAAAACTCAATCCTGCAACGACAAAAATGAGCGCAGCGTAGCGAAAGGAGTTCAGAGATAACGTCACCACGGCAGCCATGGCGAGCGCGAAGACCATAAACATCGACGCCAGAGAGCCGGATGCGCCTGCTGAATCCTCGGCCTCGCCACCGATATCAATTCGATAGCCCGGAGGCAGCTCGATGTTTGCGGCGGCCATCTTGTCCTGCAGTTGGGACAGCACGCCGGCGGGCAGGGTGAATGGCGTGAGGTAAGCCTGCACCGTGGATATGCGCTCACCGTCATGGCGATCAATGGCGGTGGCGGCGGGCCTCAGTTCCCAACTGCCGAGCTGATCCAGCGGAACGCTGCGGCCATTGCCGCTACTGATTGGCAGCGTGGCGAGGTCGGCAACGTCGTTTCTGCGCTCATTGGCCACGCGCACTCGCACCCCAATCTCGGTATTGCCCTCTTGAATCGAACCGGCGGGAAGGCCGAGCAGGGCGCTGTTCAACGTGGCGGGCAGATCGCCGGTTTGGAAACCCGCCTGGGCGGCGGCCAGCTCGGACGGCACGAACACGAGTTTAGGTTCGCTCGCTGTCAGCGTCGCTCGTGTGTACGTCACCTCATCGATTTGCGCGAGCAGCAAACGCAGCTGTTCTGCTTTGTCGCGTAGTACGTTCAGGTCTGGCCCGACAACGCGCAGCTCAACCGGTGCTGCAATCGGCGGGCCTTGTTCGAAGGGCAGGGCGAGCACTTCTGCTTCGGGTAGTGCCTCGATGAGCGCCTGCTGCAGATCCGGCAGCATGGCCCTCGTCGCAGCCGCTGACCGAGTAGTTACCCAGCCCTGTGCAAAACTGCTGATGCCATCGCTGGTTGCGATCGCGTTGTAGTAAACCCGCGGCGAGCCCTCACCCGCGGTCCAGAACGTATCCACCACATCCTCGTGCTCGCGCAGCAGAGCATCCGCGCGCTCAATGGCGGCGCGAGTTTCGAAAATCGATGCCTGTGCGGGCAGCTGAATCTTTACTTGAAACTGATTGCGATCGACCGCCGGGAAGAACTGCTTGGTCAGGGTTGGCATCGACGCGAAGCCGATGACCGGCAGCAGGCAAGCGAGGCCAATGCCGACGGCGGGACGCTTAAGTGTTGTCATTACGGTAGCGCGATAGCGCTTGGTGAGCGCTGGCGAGTGAAAACCGCTGTGCCACCAGCGTGCACCTTCGCCGGGTGGCCATTTGGCATCGATCAGGCCCGCGATAGCCGGCACCACGGTCATGGCCAGAATGAACGAACTGCTGACAGCCAGTGCAACCGAGACGCCAAGCGTGCCGGTAAAATCGCCGACACCGCCTGGGGCCAGCGCGATGGGCATGAAGGCAAACACGGTTGTTGCAGTCGATGCGCCCAGCGGAACAAGCAGATGCGAAATCGACTTGCCGATAGCGTCGTTTATCGAAAACCCTCGACGTCGCCTCAGTTTGTAGTCTTCGACGACGACGATTGCGTTATCAATCAGCAGGCCGAGCGAGATGATCAGGCCGGTGATGCTCATCTGATGCATCGGAATTGAGAGCGCCTGCATGCCGAACAACACCATCGCGCCGGATAGCGGCAGGGCGATGCCGACGGTTATTGCAGAGCGTACGCCCATAAACCACACGAGTACGCTGAGTACGATCGCCAACGCGAACAGCAGGTTGCCGGCCAGGTCGCTCATGCGCGCGCTGGTGTAGACGTTCTGATCGAAGATGACGTTGGCGGAGACACCGTTGGGTAGCATTTGGCGAAATTCATCTGCTACGCGGTGAGCGTGCTGTATCCAGGAGCCGATGCTCGCCCCGGGCTGCATGATGGCCGTAACCATGAGTACCTGCTCGGTGCCATGAAACGCCAGTGTCGCAGGTGGGTCTACCTGGTATCTGCGCACGTCAGCGATGTCAGAGACTCGCAGGACCGAACCCGTTGCCGTGTTGACGAGAGGAATCGCGGCAATCCGTTCGCTGGAACTGAGTTCGGCGTCCACCTCCACGAGTAGATCAGTTTGCGCGGAACGCAGGCGGCCGGAGGCATTTTTGGTGTCGGCGTTGGCGATCTGTGTGGCGATCATTGCCGGCGACAAACCGGCTCGGCTTACGGCATAAGGATCGAGGGAGATAAGTACTTCCTCCTCGATCTCGCCGAACACTTCGGTTTCTTCGGTTCCGCCCAAGTTCGCCAGGCGAATCTCCAGAGCGCGAGCGAGACGACTCAGTACCGCCATTTGCGGTTTCGTTGGTGCATCCCAGGCAAGCTCGACAACGAACGTCGCGGCCAGCGGCTTGTTCATGAGCAACTCGGGTACGCTCGAGCCCACCGGTAAGTCGGGTTCGATTTCTGACAGCTTGTCACGCACCTCGGACCAAATCGTGTCCACTTCGTCGGCGTCTGTGCTGTCGTAGAGCTCGACCCCTACCAGCGAAAACCCAGCGCGAGAGGTGGAGGTGAGTTCTTTGATCTCCGGAACTTCGCGCAGCTTCGCCTCAATGGGTTCACTGACCTGACTCTCCATTCGCTCGGCCGCCGCTCCAGGCACATAGGTGCGGATGCTGGCCCAGCGCTCTGTCATTGTTGGGTCTTCCTGGCGCGGCAAACTGAAGAACGCGGACAGGCCGGTTGCGATGACAATCGCAATCATAAGGGTGGTGACCCGAGGGTTCGAGTAGAACAGGGAATAGCCTTTACTAGCCTTTTCCTGGCGGGGATCCGTGCTCACGGCTGTGACCTCGCGAGCGTTTGCTCGGCGCTAGTCACTCGCTGTCCTGGCACGATTCGCGATGCGTCCGAGGTCACCATACGTTCGCCGTCCTGCAGCGTGCCGCGCACGAATGCTCTGGTCGCTTCGGTGTGGATCACTTCGACCAATCGACGCTCGACAAGATTCTCATCGCCCAGGACGTAGACTGCCCATAGGCCGCGATCCGCTTCTGTCAGCGCCGCCAGGGGTGTCCAATAACCTGGTTCGTCGATGCTGCTCGTCAGTTCCAGTTCGACCACAGCCCCATACGCGATGGCGTACCGGTGAGCAGAGTTCACGGGCTCGATGGTAAAAACGCCGGTGACGGTGCGGGTTGTCGGATCGATCTCTGGCAACAGGGCCTTGAATGTGGCGAGCCAGCGCTGTTCTCCCCAGCGCACCGGGTACGTGGCCGCTTGATCAATGTTGCGGGCCACCACTTCGGGGATGCCCACGTGGGCTTCTATCGTTGTTGTGTCGACTAGCCGGAGGACGCTTCGCCCCGGCGTTACCTGGGTGCCCTCATCGACGTAACGAGACTGCACGGTGCCATCGAACGGTGCGCGGATGCTGGCCTCACTGAGCGCGACTTCGGCGCTCAGCTTGCTCGCTCTGGCCTGGGCCAGGCTGGCTGCAGCCACGCTACGTCGCGCTTGGCTGGCGCTGAGCTTAAGCCGGGTTTCGTCGAATAACTGCTCCGATACATGCCCGTCTACGCGCAGATCGCGAAACCGTTTATCTGTGCGCGCGGCTAGATCCAGGTCGGCATCCGCGGCCTGCAGGTTAGCCCTGGCGACGGCGAGGGCAGCGTCGGCGTTGGCGAGGTTGGCGCGCAGGCTGGCGCTGTCCAGGCTTGCCAGCAGATCGCCGCGCTTCACCTCATCGCCGATGTCGACGGCGATGTTGGCGATTTCGCCACCCTGCTTGAAACCGAGTTCGGAAGCTCTGGCGGGCGCCGTTGTGCCCCCGTATACACGCGCGGCTTCGTATCCCGGCTCTGCCTTCAGTAGCTGCCAGGTCACTGGCAGGTCGTCCGCGCCAGCGGAAGCGGCGAGCAACAGCGAGATCAGGATGACTGCAATGACAATGGCTGCCGGTATCTGCCGAAGCGGCTTCGCGGCCGTGAGTACGCGCATGTTGGGTATCCTGATCGGCTTGCTGGCGACGTTAGCCGCGTGAAGGCCGCGTGAATGTTTACATTGATAACAATGTTTGCAATGCTAACAGCAATCCCAGTGACGTCAAGGTGAAGCCCGGATAACAGCAGGTGGGCTCCAAGCGATTCGCACCTGGTCACTTCTGGGGTAGGGTTGTGCTCACAACACAGGAGAGCGGATTCATCAGCGCCAGTACGACAAGCACCGATACGGCCGCGAAAGACGGTGATCGCTATCACCACGGTGATCTGCGGATGACGCTAATGGACCTGGCGATCGCCCACATTGAAAAGGTGGGCATGGAGAAGCTCAGTCTTCGCGCTCTGGCTCGCGAAGCCGGTGTATCCGCAACGGCTCCCTACCGCCATTTCCCCTCGCGCCAATGTCTGCTCGCCGGCATCGCGATACGCGGTTTCAGGCGCCTGAAATCGCGTATAGAAGTTGCTCTGACCAACAGCGAGGGCTTCGAGGATCAGTTTGTCAGTATGGGCCTGGCTTACATCGACAACGCCGTCAACGATCCTGTCACCTATCAACTGATGTTTGGGGCCATGGTGGACTTTTCCGCGTACCCGGACCTGCAACGGGCGTCCGAGGAGAGTTTCGGTGTGCTGCTTGCGCAGTTGAAAAACGCAGAGCCCAGGGCAGATCTTGATCTGAGTGACATTGAGTTGGCCGGCACTGTCTGGTCAGGCGTGCACGGTATTGCCAGCCTGACCATCAATGGTCGTGCGCGCGAGAAGAAGGATGCACAGCGAGTAGAGAGCGCTGCCGGTATGGCGATCAGCTCCGTTGCACAGGATCCGGAGCGGGTGATCCGATCGACTCTGCTGACGTTGTTCGCCGCGCACAGTTGAGCCTGATGCGCGGAGCCGCTCGCGAGCCTCTAGCGATCCAACACAAATGTCAGCTTCAGCGTTACTCGATACTCCACTACTTCCCCGTCTTCGATCATCACTTGCTGATCTTTGACCCAGGCTGAGCGAACGTTCTTGATGGTTTTGTTCGCGCGCCGGGTGCCCTTCTCGATGGCGTGCTCGAAACTTTTCTTTGAGCTGCTGATTATCTCGGTAACTTTTGCGACTGCCATAAATACTCCTTGAACTACTTGTTTGTGCCCTACGCGCCTCTTATCGCGATGCGTAGCTGGGGCATAACTTACCAGAGCGGGATCGTTGGGCATTGTCAAAATGGCGCCCCGGTGTGATTTCGAGGTAAAACGTAGGCCTGAACACACGAATACAAGGCCCTTTACGATGATCAAACGGCAGAGCCTGCCTGTTAGTCGGATATTTCTTTCAGCGCTTATATTGCTCGTTCCAGCGCCGGCACTAGCCGCGGACAATCAGCTGCGTCTTGAGATTGCGAGCCACTACGAGCGTGAGCTCGCGGATTTGTTCGAACATTTTCATCGCAATCCGGAACTCTCTAATCGCGAGTTCAAAACCTCGAAGCGATTGGCGAGGGAGATTCGAGCGTTTGGCTACGACGTCACCGAGGGGGTTGGTGGCACCGGTATCGTCGCCGTGCTTGAGAACGGAGACGGGCCAACCGTTTTAATTCGTGCGGATATGGATGGTCTGCCGATAGAAGAGCAGTCGGGACTCGACTACGCCTCTGTAGCTCGCCAGATCGACTCGGACGGTGTTGAGAAACCCGTGATGCATGCGTGTGGTCACGATGTCCACATCACGGCACTTGTCGCGACTGCCCGCGCGCTGAAGCGACGGTCTGACGAATGGTCCGGTACGTTGGTACTTGTCGGTCAGCATGCGGAGGAGCGCATATCGGGCGCGCGTGAAATGCTGGAAGACGGGCTCTATGAGCGCTTTCCGAAACCGGATTATGCGATTGCGTTTCATGTGCAAGCCGGCATGCCAGCCGGCCTGGTGGCTGTCGCCGGCGGCACCGTCATGAGCAGCTCAGACTCGGTGGATATCATGGTTCCGGGCATCGGCACCCATGGCGCGTATCCGCATTCCGGGCTTGATCCCGTGTTGATCGCCAGCCAGATAGTCGTGACGCTGCAATCGGTAGTGAGTCGCACGCTGTCGCCGCTCGACCCTGGTGTGATTACGGTGGGTTCGTTCCATGGTGGTAGCAAGCACAACATCATTGGCAACCGGGTTGATCTCCAACTGACGGTTCGCGCGGATGACCACGATACCCGGGCGACGCTTCTCGATTCGATCGATCGAGTCGCCCACGGGGTCGCACGCTCCCTGGGCGCTACTGATGAGCTGTTGCCGCAAGTGACCCGTTCAGCGGTTGAGACGACGCCGCCGGTCATCAACGACATTCCACTGGCCGATCACCTGCGTGCGGTATTGAGCGAGGGCATGGGGGAGGCGCGCGTGTTTGTGCCGCCGCGCACGGGAATGGGTGCGGAAGACTTCGCCTACTTTGTTGCCCCCGAACACGGCGTGCGCGGTGTCTACATGGGCATAGGAGGCAGCGATCCGGAGACAGCGGCGCAAGCTGCGCCGCATCACTCAGCCTACTTCAAGGTATTGCCTGAACCCAGTGTCACTGCTGGTGCAGAGGCCATGGTGATCAGCGCGTTGTCGCTGTTTGGCGATGAGCTGCCGCCAGCTCAATAGCACTACGCACTGCCAGGTGTCGGCATCACCAGCGTCGGCATGTCCTCGGGTTCCAGGCCAAGGTTGATCAGCACTTTCGACATGCCCAGGAACAAGCCGATGCCGAGTGTCAGCTCGGCGATCTCGGCGTCGCTGAAATGCTGAGCGAGCTCAAGTTGCTGGGCTTCGGTCAGCTCCCCCGGCATGCCGATCAGCAGGTCGGTGAGTTTCAGCGCTGCGACTTCATCGCTCGCCAGTCGTTTCTCGTAGCCATCGTCGACGCTGGCGGCTTTGTCTTCATCCAGCCCCGCTGCACGAGCGGAGTCAAAACGAACGTTGCGTCAGAAGCCGCAGTCGGTCACGCGGGCATTGCGCAACCGCGTCAGCTCTTTCATGACGGGCCCGGGTGAACCGTTCTGCCAAAACTCTGCGTACAGCTCGCCGAAAGCGGCCAGTGTTGCGGGTGTGTGCGACAGGATTGTCCCGAAGTCGCTCTCCTGACCGTCAATGGCGGAGTCGACTCTTGCTCTACTCGACATGGGTTGTCTCCGTGGTTCTGAATTGTTCCGACTTGTTCGGAATGGTTCCGTATTCGTTTGCTGTGTTGATAAGCAGGAAGTGAATCCCGCGCATCAGTTGTCGCTTGTTGGTGTCACTGAAAACGCGATGGCCCAGCGGCAGCGCACATCGAAGAATGCGATGGCCGTCATCAGCGCGACACTGGCGGCATCACCCACCGCAGCTTTTAACGCGTCAACGTCGGCGTCGGTAACGCCATGTTGGTTGTAAGGCCACTGCTCAGCTATCGCCAGCACCACGCGATCCTCCTCGCTCAGCGTCGTAAAGTCACCGATGGATAGCGCCTGTTTCTCAGCACTATTGAGCGGCGCTGGACTCTCTGCGTCGATTTCCGCGAGACATCCGTGAATATAGGCGATCCGCAGCCGACAAAGCTCCATGTGACGCGGGTTGGCGACGTCGCCGTTGAACACCTGATCCATGAACGACTGATAGCGCTCGAGCAGCTCCGCTCGCATGCCTAGCGAGGCAAAGGCGTCATCGACGCTCGCCGGTTTGATGTGGACATTCATGCTCGTTCTCCAGCGCGTTTGCCAACGGTCAACCACCTGGCGAGCCAGCCGGTCGCGGCCAGTATCAGATACAGCCAGGGTGACATCAGGTTAACTGGAAACGGCAGGGCCAGCGAGCAAATCGCTGCCAGCAGGGCAACGCCTGCCACGATGGCCCAGGCGGCGCGTCCTGCGCGAACGATGTCCCGAAAATCCGAGCTACTCGCGGCCTCCCGGGCAGAGCAGTGGTAGAGCATGCACAAGCACAGTGCCATAGCGCTCATTCCGAAGCCGAATATGGCGAAGAGTGCGCTCAGGTCGGATGCGCTTGGTTGTGCTCCCCAGGCGCTTGGGAAATAGCCGCTGCTTGCCCAGTGGAAAAACTGGCCGAACATCAGTTTGAGCGGATAGATATAGATCATCACCACAAAGACGAGAGCGAGGGTCCACAACGTGCTTGCTGTGGAATTCGTGTCCGTTACCTCGCTCCAGCGACGGTGGCCGATCCAGAACAACATGATCTGCGCAAAGCTGACGGCAAAGGCGGGCACGCCTTTCAGCGCGTCCAGTAATTCGCTCAAGCTCCCTGGTATCTCGTCGATCGATATCACGAGCATGGTTACGGCGAAAGCAAACGCCGCATCAACGAACGTTTCGAGCCGGCGAGTAGATTCGTCGGATAGTGTATTTGGCCCTGCGGAAACGCTTGTCATGAGCGTATCCTAGCGCTGTCGCAGACCAGCGTCTGCCAACAAACGTTACCCACTTGATAACAGCACGTGGGTTTGTTTCAAGAATCGACCATGAGGGTCTTTTATGTTCAGCCATTTCTCCGCATGCCGACTTGTTCTGGCCTGTACCCTTGCATTCGCCTTTGTCCTGCCGGCGAGTGCTGCCGGGTCAAGCGACCTTGCGCAATGGGCCGACGCGCTCGGTCTGGATATGGATGTGTCTTACTCCGGCACTCGGGTCATGCAAACTCAGCAAGGCAACATCTCCATGCTTGAGCGGCGGGCGCCGGGTAAGCAGCGAATGGAAATGTCGATGGGCGGTATGAACGCGGTCATGATCATTCGCGAAGACCGAAAGGCGGCTTACACGCTCATGCCCGATTTCGGTATGTATCGAGAAACCTCACTCTCAGAAGCCCAATCCCAAACGGGTAACAATCTTGACCTTTCCAGCGTCGACAAGGTGGGTCGCGAGAAACTTGATGGCTCGATGACCACCAAGTACGCGGTCTCATTCAGTGATGGCAATGGCCGGGGCGACGGCTTCATGTGGGTGTCGGACGACGGTATCGCCATAAAGATGGAGATGACTTACACCTCGAGTGGCGCCAGCGGCCAGAGAATCGAAATGTTGCTCAAGGATGTGAACATCGCTCGACAGCCGGACGAGTTGTTTGAAGTGCCAGAGAATTATCGGCCGATGAACATGACTAATATGGGGTCAATGATGGGGCGCGGCGCTGGCGGCAGTTCAAGGCCCTAGCAGCAACCAACGCAACAGAACCGACCGGACGAATCCGGTTTTGCAGAAGAGCTTGGCGATGCCGCGACGGATGAGGCGCAAGCCGGCGTAGAAGACGGCGTGCGCGATCAGGTGCGAAAGGGCATTCGCGGAATCTTCGGTCGCTGAAGCGCGGCCGGCGGGCGCTGGCGAATCAGCCGGCGCTGGCCCGATTGCTTGCGGCTCGGCGCTCGACAAGCAGGTAGATAATGACACCGATCACGATCATCGCCAGAGCAAACAACACCTCTGCCAGATGTTCGGTTGCGAGGAAGGTCAGGGTCGCGCCGATGCACAGCAGGAAGACAAGCGGTGGTAGCGGGTAGAACGGCACCTTGAATGGTCGTGGCAGGTCCGGATTGCGCATGCGCAGCAGGAACACGCCGCCGATGGTGATGGCCGAATTGAGCGCCAGAATGAAGCCCGCGAACAGCAATACCTGATCGAACGTTGCGGTCACTACCAGCGTTAGAGAAATGATCGCCTGCATCCAGATGGCGCGCTGAGGCACCCCGCCTGGGCCGATTTCCGCCAACCAGCGTAGTGACGCGTAATCTTCGCCAGCGACCTGTAGCACTCGCGGGCCGGCCAGCACCATAGAGCTGACGGTTGAGATCAGTAGCGACGCCAGGATGATCGCCATGGCGGTTGCGCCCGTTGGTCCGAAGACATGCTGGGCGACGATGTAGCCAATCTCCAGTTCGCCAGCCATGGCCTCAGCCGGTGCAGACCGCAGAAAGACAACATGTAGCGCAACGTAGAGAATCAGCACGGTGCCCGTTCCGGCGGTGAGAACCCACGGTAGCTGACGTTGCGGGTCTCTTAGTTCGCCTGTCAGGTAGGTGGCTGAATTCCAGCCAGTGTAGGCATAGTTCACATAGATCAGCGCAACCGCGAACGCGGGTGAGAAGACGCTATCGATGGCGCTGTCGCTGAGGCTCCAGTCGAGCGGTACTGGCTCGTCGAGGTTCCAGGTGGCTGCGATGCAGAAGCCGACAATCAGCAGCAGCTTTAACATGGTGAAGCCGGTTTGCACACCGCCGCTGGTCGAGCGACTGCGAGTGTGGGCGATGGTGGCAACGATGATCAGCGCCGCTGCTGTCCATTGCACCCCGAGCTCCGGGAAGGCGGCCGCGAGATAAGTCGCAAACGTGATCGCCGCCAGTGCGACCGGTGCGGCAAATCCCACGCTTGCGGAAACCCAGCCGGAGACGAAGCCGGGTAGTGGGCCGTAGACCTCGCGCACGAAATGATATTCACCACCGGAGCGAGGCATGGCCGCACCAAGCTCGGCATAACAAAGCGCGCCGCTCAATGCGATAACGCCACCGAGCACCCACAGGCTGATGATCACTGTGGGCGATTGAATATCCATGAGCTGGAAGCCAAGGCTGGTAAAAACCCCGGTGCCGATCATGTTGGCAACGACAACGCTGAAGGCAGCGCTGGTTGCGAATGGTTTGACGCTGTTCACCGGTGAACAATGCCCGGCGGCCACGACTAAGTACACCCTTGCCCTTGCCCTTGCCCTTGCCCTTGCCCTTGCCCTTGCCCTTGCCCTTGCCCTTGCCCATGCCTACGCCAGCGCCAGATAGACGATCGTTTCGTCGCTGGTTGGCCCAGCGCGGTGCAACGCGTGCCAAAACAGTGCGTTTCGTGGCAATCCGTCATCACTTTGAAAGAAATTCCGAATACAGTGCGCACCGCAAGCAGATGGTGACTCGCTCAGTTCGTGCCGATAATCGCGGCGCAGTCGCGACTGGCCCCGCGTAGTCGTTCTTTCCCGTCTGCACAGACTCTCTCAATGGCATATGCGTTCAGTCTCGGAGCAAGCTGGCACAAGGATTGCTGGATTCCGATGCGGACGACAGTTGTAGATGACGAACCTCGCCCAGTAGTGGGTAACCCGCCGGCGGATCGCCGGATATCGCCGAAAGGCAAGGAGATAGCGTGAACAAGTTAGCTGGTCTGGATGCCGGTTTTCTTTACATGGAGACCCCTCGAAGCCCTACTCACATCGCCTCTGTGCAGATGCTGGACTTGAGCGGTCAGGACACTGACGATTTCGTGAGCCGCGTGAAGCAGCAGTTTCTGCATCGCCTGGATCTCGTACCCTACTTCACGCGCCGTCTGCGTGAAGTGCCGATGCAGCTGGATCACCCTGAATGGGAGCCGGTTGAGCACTTTGATATCAATGATCACATCCATACTTGCTCCGTAGCGGCGCCCGGAGGCAGGGCTGAGCTGGAGGCCGCTGTGGCGCAGGTGCACGCGCAGCCGCTGGATCGCAGCAAGCCGCTGTGGGATCTGTGGATTTTCACTGATTTGGCGAATGGCCAAGCGGCTCTCTACAATCGCTCTCACCACGCCTGCATCGATGGTGTTTCTGGCCAGCTCGCCGTATTCGGCATGATGGACACACAGGCCGTTACCCAGGACGGGGCCAAACTGCCGGAATCATTTGATCGGCCGCGCAAGCCAGTGACAGCAGGCAATGCTCTGGTTGGCGCTGTCGAGAACCTGTTTACGTCGATGATTGCCCAGGGAGTTGCCAGCATTGGCAGAACCGAATCCGCACTCAGAATGGGGCAGCGTCTGCTGGATCCAGCGCGCGGTCTGGGTGTGGCGTGGCGCGGCGCGCCAGCAACACGATTCAATTGCGCGGTATCTGCCGAGCGAACGTACGCAACTGGCGAAGTCTCGCTGCAAATGGTGAAGGACGTCGCGTCTCGCACCGGTGGTACGGTCAATGATGTTTTTCTGGCGATCTGCGGAGGTGGACTGCGGCGCTATCTGAATCGACATGGTGAGCTGCCGGAAGAAACGTTGCTTGCCGGCTGTCCGGTGTCTCTGCGCAAACCGGGTGACAACTCGCTCAATAACCAGGTGACAATGATGGCAGTGCCTTTGGCTACGGACATCGCTTCTCCGACTGAGCGAGTGAGTGCAATCGCACGCGGTGGCAATGCGGCCAAATCGCTCATTGCGGACGCCGCTGAGATGTTTGAATTTAATCCCGTTGCCCCTGGGCTGCCGGGCTTGATGAGTGGCGCGGTTAAGCTGGCTGAGCGTACGGGTCTTGTTGGTCTGCCGATGCAGCGGGTTCCGTTCAACATCGTCATCTCAAACGTTCCTGGGCCGAAACAGACTCACTACATGTGCGGCGCGAAGGTACTCACGCATTACCCCGTGTCTATCCCAGCCCACTCGCAGGCCGTGAACATCACGGTTCAGAGCTACGACGGCACGTTGTTCTTCGCGATCACCGGTTGCGCTCGTGCGCTACCGGATGCAGACCGACTACGCGACGATATGCTGGCATCGCTACAACGGCTGATCGCACATACCGAAGCATCCAGCGTGAGCGTGGACGAGCTGGGTATCAGCCCGCAGTCCGGGCCTGCTCTCGATGCCTCAAATCAGCCCGGCAAGGCAGGGAATGATGAGGATAACGGCGGCGCGCCTGCCGAGGCGGCCTGACCGCGGAACTGGGATCGCCTGACCGCGTGATGATTGGCTGCTGGTGGCATCCAGCAGCCAATGTTGCAGCGCACAAATTTCGATGAGATACTCCGCTGGCTCGGGGCGCGTTTCCCGACGGCGTTGTCATCACATTGGAACCGGCGCTCATGAAATCTTTCCCAAACGAGCTGGAGCGCCGTGCGCTTTCTTTCCTCGAAGGGCCGCGCTTCGCGGCCCAGCTGCCGGCGCTGTTTGCGGCGAGTCCCTGGCTGGCGACGGCACCTCGTGGTGACGGCAGTCCGGTCATGGTGCTCCCGGGTTTCGGTACTAATGATCTCTCGACAGCCCTGCTGCGCGGCTATCTGAGTTTTCTCGGTTATCGCGTCAGTGGTTGGGGCCTCGGACGCAATCTCGGTTTTGCCCGCGTGGGTGGAATAGAGCCCCTTGTCGATCGCCTCAGCACGGTGGCGAACGCGGCTCGATCAGTCGACAAAGTTGCCCTGGTCGGGCACAGCCTGGGCGGCGTTTTTGCGCGCCGGATGGCAACACATTCGCCACAACTCGTCAGCCGCGTGGTATCCCTCGGCTCGCCCATCAGCGGCAATCCGACCCAGTCGCCACTGTGGACGGCTTACCGTCAGCTAAACCCCGAGATGGCGACGCCCGCTGCCATCGCGCGGGTGCAAACCATGCGAGCGGTGCCACCACCGGTGCCGGCGTCCGCCATTTTCTCCCGCTCTGACGCCATCGTGCACTGGCATCGTGCGCAGGAAGTCGATGCACCGCAGAGCGAGAGCATAGAAGTGATTGCCGGCCACATGGCTTTGTTGCTGCACGCACCCACGTTTTACGCTGTTGCAGACCGTCTCGCCCAGCCGACGGATAACTGGAGGTCTTTTCAACCTCCAGCGAGCCTCGCAGGCTGGTTGTATCCCGGTGTGACAACGCTCGCCTGAACAACTTCGGCCTTGTCGTGGCTGACGCGTGAGTGTTCAACTTGCGGCTGCCGACAAGACCCTGATCATCATCGGAGAATGCCATTGCTCACCCAGCTCAGTCCGCAGGATGCCTCGTTTGTTTTTCTCGAATCGCCGACGACACCCATGCACATCGGCTCACTGGCGATTTACGATCCGAGCACCGCTGATGGCGGTGAACTGACTGAAGAGAGCTTCACGCGGCTGTTCGAAGAACGCATGCATCAGAACCCGTTTGGGCGTCAAAAACTCGTGCGGGTTCCACTCGACGCCGACTATCCCTATTGGATTGAAGACGCCAACTTCGATATCGAATATCACATCCGCCGTTGGGCATTGCCGAAGCCCGCTGATACCGAGCAGCTCTATAAGGTTGCCGCGCGCTTGTTTGCGCGGCCCCTGGACATGACCAAACCGCTCTGGGAGGTCTACCTCATTGAGGGCCTGGATCATGTGGAGGGCGTCCCGAAGGGTTCGATCGCGATTCTGACGAAGACACATCACGCGGCGGTCGATGGAACGTCCGGCATGCACCTGGTTGAATTGATGCACGATCTAACGCCGAAGCCTGCGGCCGCGACCCGTCCGGCAGAACCGTGGCATCCGGATCGCCAGCCCAGTGACATGGAATTGATGGTGCGCACGGCGATACGCAATCTGCAGCAGCCGTTCAGATTCGCCGAGGTCTGGGCTGGTCAGGCACACTCCGCCATTCGCAAGCCTTCATCGCTGGTCGGCGCGCAAGGCCTGCGTGGAGTTGAATTGCCAAAACTGCAACCAGCACCCAAGACGCGTTTCAATCGCGATCTCTCCGCCCAACGGAGCATCGGCTCGACGACGTTTGATCTCGATGATCTGCGCACGGTGCGCGGCGTTGTCGATGGAGCAACCGTTAATGACGCCGTGCTCGCCATTTGTGGTGGCGGTCTCAGGCGTTATCTCGAGAGCAAGAAAGAGTTGCCAGGCAGCTCATTGGTCGCGATGGCACCGGTAAGCACGCGCAGCAAGGGTGATGACGCAACCTCTGGTAATCAGGTTTCGGCCATGTTCGTGCCGGTAGGCACGGATATCTCTGATCCGGTTGCGCGATTGCTGGCCATCAGAGAAAGCACATCCGGGCAAAAAGCCGGCAGCACCGGGGTTGCCGCTCGCGCAATGACCGACTACGCACAATTCGTTCCCGCGTTTACGGCCGCACTTGCGTCCCGGTTGCAAAGCTCACTCGCCGCGCAAATGCCATCGCCACCGTTCAACGTCAGCATCAGCAATGTGCCGGGGCCACAGGTGCCCCTATACGCGGTGGGTGCTCGCATGATTAACAGCATTGGCTACGGTGGCATCGTCAACGGCATGGGCCTCATCATGCCGGTGACCAGTTATTGCGGTCAGCTGACCATAGCGTTTACGTCCTGCCGGGAAATGCTGCCGGACCCGGAATTTTTTGCCCTGTGCCTGGAAGAGTCGTTCGACGAGTTGTGCGCGGCGGCCGGGTACAAAGCAAAGGCTCGAAAGCCCTCCAAGAAAGGTGGCAAGGGCGGCGGCAAGAAGAAGAGCGAAAGCAAAGGTTGATACCGTGCGCTGCGGTGGTGCTCGGATGCTGGGCAAGCACTACATGGATTGATAGCGTGCGGTACTAACAACGCGTAAGGAACGACCATGGAATTTCTTCGTACCCCGGATTCGGCGTTTGCTGAATTGCCAGGCTATCCATTCGAGCCCAACTATGTCGCCATACCGAGTGGCGACGGCTCAGATCTGCGGATGCACTATGTGGATGAAGGCGAGGGCGAAACGGTGCTTTGTCTGCATGGTCAGCCGTCCTGGTCGTATCTTTACCGCAAAATGATTCCTCTGCTCACCCAGGCAGGCTATCGGGTGATCGCGCCGGATCTGATCGGCTTCGGACGCTCTGATAAACCTCTGAAGCGTTCTGATTACACCTACGCCGCGCATGTAGGTTGGCTCACCGCATTCATTGAGGCGGTGGACCTCAACAACATCACACTTGTCTGTCAGGACTGGGGCGGGTTGCTTGGGCTGCGTGCGGTTGCCGCACTCCCGGACCGTTTTGCCCGGGTTGTTACCGCCAACACAGCGCTACCGGACGCCTCCAATGTACCCGACGATCAGATCTCAGCAGTGTCCGAAGTAGCGCGCGCGCACTACGAGCAGATTCCCGAGCATCAGGATGTTATGTCAATGGGGCTCGCCATGGCCGGCGATGACTCCGGATTCGGCTTCCTGCATTGGGTGAAGTTCTGCGATCAGGCCACCGAGCTGACGGTGAGTGATGTCCTCAATTTTTCGACCGGTGGCATTCTTTCTGCAGAAGAGCTTGCCGCCTACGATGCGCCCTATCCGGATGATGCGTACAAAGCTGGGCCACGACAGTTTCCAAGCCTCGTCCCCATCGTTCCGGATAATCCAGCGGTCGTCGACAATCGTGCCGCCTGGGCGGCGCTGCAACAGTGGCAGAAGCCTTTTCTAACGGCGTTTGGTGATTCAGACCCGATTACTGCCGGGAACGATATTCGTTTCCAGGACTCGATTCCTGGTGCCAAAGGACAGGCCCACACAACACTGAAGGGCGGTGGTCACTTTCTACAGGAACAGGTTGCCGCGCCTCTGAGCGCGGTGATTGATGAGTTCATTCGCGCAAACCCGATTGCTGGAGATGCGTAATGTCCAGCCGGCTGCTGTTGTGGGTGCTTGGTCTGTGTGTCTATGCATTATTCCTTTGGTGGTACAGCAACACGGACGGGCGCCTGACTGACGCCGAGATCGATGCGTACATGGCGACAATGGATGCCGCTGAGCCAGAGCGTGCTGCGCGCCTCCGTGAGTTCATGGCAGCCGATGATGGCCAGGCATTTATCATGATCAACATCATGGACAGCGCAGACGAGCCCATCTCGCCCGCCACCGGCGAGGTGGTTGCCAGCGGCGATGAGCTGATGGGGCACTACATGCAGCACATGCTGCCAGCGATGCTGATGCGCGCGAGCCATCCTGTGTTTTTCGGTTCGGCCGTGGCGGGTCCAATGGACTATCAAGGCATGGCGGATATCGACGGTTGGAGCGATGGCGCGCTGGTTCGCTATCGGTCTCGCCGGGACATCATGGACATCATCGTGATGCCAGAAACCCAAGCGCGCCACGTTTGGAAGCTGGCGTCGGTTGACCGCACGCTCGCCTTTCCGCTACGCCCCAGTCTGAATCCGGGTGACCCGCGCATCTTGCTGGCTCTGTTGCTGGTGATTGTGTTGTTGCTGATTGATCTGCGTCGTTCTGGACAATCGTCTTACCGACGTTAGTCGGTGACAGCGTCGTGAGGCTGCCAGTTGCCCGCTCGGCCACGCCAGTGCGCAAAAACGAGGCACACCAGCATAAAGGCGGCCGAGCCGATCCATAGCTCCTTAGCGCCGTAGTGCTGATAGACAGAGCCACCGCCGATGCTCGCGACGGCGGCAACGATCAGGCCAGCTGCGCCGTATAGCCCCTGTCCAGCGGCAATCGCATTTTCGCCGCTGGCATAGCCCACGGCCAGTTGGGTGGCTGGCATGCTGACCGCGTCGACAACCGCGTGCACGATCATCGGAAGCAGCATCCACCAGATTGAGTCGATAACGCCGTAGGCGAGCATGCAGATAAGCGCGACGAACATTGTCGCTGAGACCAGGTGCAGGACATTGGTGCGGCTTGCCAGCCCTCCAGCCCAGGGTGCGATCAGGATCATTGGCAATGTAAACAGCGACATCGTGATGCCGATGAACAGCTGTGAGCCGCCCTGATCTGCGATAAACACTGCCCAGATTGCATCCCACACCCCGATTGCCGTGTAGAAGGCGATGCCCAGTGCCAGGCACGCCTGCATATCCGGCCGTTTCACAAGCGTCAGCATGGCTCGTTGCAGGGGCTTGTCGGAGCCTGGGATTTGCACGGCGAACACCCAGGGCGTGCATGCGACGATTAGCGCTGCGACCACGGCAAACGTCAGCGTCAGGCCTGCCAGCTCGAAGAGAACGGAAGCTAGCGCTGGGCCGATGAGAAACCCCACCATTTCCCAAGCGGCGAGTTTTCCGAGCGCGGCGCCGGCGTTGTTTGGGTTGGCAACAAAAGCAAGCCGGCGAATGCCCGGGCGAACACAGCCAGCGCCAAAGCCGAGGAGGAAGCGGGACGCCAACCATGCGGGCAGGGAATCCGCAAAGCACATCCACACCGCGCCGATGAGCGAAAGGGCGATGCCCGCTCGCATCAATGTATTGCCGTGGCCACTGTCGGCGAATCGGGATAGCGTCAGCTGAGCGATGAACCCCGCAATGAACGCCGAGCCGGCGATGACGCCAACCGCGGTCTCCGAGAACCCAAAGGTATCCCGGATTTCAGCCAGCAGCGTGAAGATCGCTGCGTAGGCGATCATCAAGATAGCGCTGAGGGCGTAAAGAGGAGCCATAACAGGGTCGCGAACCGGCAAAGCCTGCCAGCATACGCGATTGGCTTGGTTCGAATAGAGTGGTCGTGACGCTGTGATCGCTAAGGGATGCTCTCGCTGGGGAGGCAGAACCCGCTCTTAGCGAAGCACCGAGGTGATCGCGATCAGCTTAGGATTTCTACCACCGCGGCGTAAGGGCCATTTTTGTCGTTACTACCCAGAAAGTGAGCCTCTCCAACGCTCATGTTTTGCGCGGCGACGAAATTTTTGAGCTCCTGTTCCCAGTTGTCAGCGAACGACAGCCCGAAAACTAACCCTTCATCCGTAAGCTCCAGCACTTTTCCGGCGGTTTTAGACCCTCCAAGTACTTTAATCATTCGTTCTCCATAGATGTCTGCCAACAGGATGCTGCCTGGTGCCGACTTGTCATGGATCAGCTTCATGGTTTGCTGAACCTGATCTGAGGACAGATACAGGGTCACCCCTTCCCAAAGAAACAGCGTCTTTTTCGAAGCATCGAACCCCGCGGCTGACAGTGTCTCGAACAAATCGTCTTCAGCGAAATCTATGCTGACGAACGTAGTGTGTTCAGTCTGGAGATTGGTTTTGCCTAACATCGCGCGTTTGTGCGCTTGAACGACTGGCTGGTCCAACTCGTAGAACTTCACGTCGGCATCAGCAAAAACGCCGTAGGCGCGTGTGTCGTAACCGGCCCCCATGAGCACCATCTGGTCAACGTCTTGCAACGCTCGACTGATAATCTGATCGAACAAGAGCGTTCTTGCCGGTACCAGATCGGCGATTCCCTCATCGCCACTCGCCGGCGTTCGAGGGTAGAAGGAGAGTTGGCCTGAAATCCTGGTTTGCAACCACAGGGGGAACAACGCCAGCCACAACCCAGTTACGGAAGTATTCGGTAACACGGAGATGAGCGCGGCCGTCGCCGGATCATGACGTATTCCGAAAATGTGCATGGTCCACCGACCGTTTACGATTTCTATCGCGGTTTGGGAGACGCCGAGGCGCTTGCTGACGGCGATTTGCTTGTAGCCGGTTAGTGCGATGCCGATGACAGCTAGCGGGATAAATGCGATCTGCAGGAGAAGGTATGCGATCAGTGCAAAGACTTTCATGAGCGCAGGCCCTTCTCTTGAATGTGAGTAACGTAACGGATCCAGCTAACTGCGATCAGCTCATGGCCAAGCCGTCGAATGTGCCGTCGGCGCGCCACTTCTCCATCAACTCGAAGAACGCGATAGGACCACCGCCATAGGAGCTATTCTGCCGAGCAAGCTCATTGCTCTTGCCTTCATTGTTGTAATAGCCGGGCGTGCACTCCGCCAGAAAGCCTTCGCGCAGACGCGCCATTTCGATGATGGTGTTCACCCAGTCCTGCTCAGCCTCGGGTGTTGCCTCCACAACGTTGATCTGATGATCCACTGCGTGACGAATGATGTGCGCGAGGTGTTTGCTTTGCTCGTTCAGCGAATGCGGGTAGTTAACCGTGAATGCACTTTGCCCTGGCCCCATGATCATGCAGTTGGGAAAGCCGTTTGCGTGCATGCCGTGCATGGTTCGAACGCCGTCTGCCCATTTCTGAGTCAGCGTAACGCCGTTTTTGCCCGTAACCTCGTAGCCACAACGGCGGCTGTACTCCGTGCCTACTTCGAAACCGGTTGCAAAGATGATGCAGTCCACTGGGTACTCGACACCGTTGGCAACCACGCCGTTTTCGGTGATGCGCTCAACGCCTTTGCCGTTGGTATCGATGAGCTCTACGTTGTCCCGGTTGAACGCATCCAGATACTCATCGTTGAAACACGGGCGCTTACAGAACTGTCGATAGTACGGCTTCAATGCTTCGGCTGTGGTCGCGTCAGCGACAACGCTTTCGCAGCGTTTGCGGATCTGCTCCATCTTCTGGAAGTCCGCGAGCTCCATTGATTGGGCCATCGCTTCCGGCGATAGATCGGGCTCGTCTTCTTTCTGGATCATGATCAAGAGGTTGCGAATGATCTCAGTCCAGCCGTCATTCACCAGATCTTTCTCGGCGAAGCCACCGGAGACAAGCGTGTTGAAGTTGTCCATTCGCGCTTGCTGCCAACCGGGCTCCAACGACTCAGCCCAGTCTGGTTCGGTTGGCCGGTTCGCCCGTACGTCGATGGAGGATGGCGTTCGCTGAAAAACCAGCAGCTGTTTTGCCGAAGCTCCAATATGGGGGACACATTGGACGGCGGTGGCTCCCGTGCCGATGACGGCGACGCGTTTGTCTGCCAGCTTGCTGAGGCCGCCCTCACTGGTGCCGCCGGTGTAGTCGTAGTCCCATCGCGAAGTGTGAAAACTATGGCCTTTGTAGGTATCAATGCCCTGGATGCCGGGTAGTTTTGGCCGGTTCAGTGGGCCGTTCGATTGAACGACAAAGCGAGCCTGAATTCGGTCTCCTCGGTTCGTGGTCACCTGCCATCGATTGATCGTCTCGTCCCACACCATGTCGGTGACTTCTGTTTGCAGCAGGGCGCCGTCGTAGAGGTTGAAATATCGGGCGATCGCCCGTGAATGTTCCAGAATCTCGGGGGCGGGCGAGTATTTCTGCTTCGGCAGGTAGCCGATTTCCTCTAGTAGTGGCAAGTAGACATAGGACTCGACGTCGCAGGCTGCACCGGGATACCGATTCCAATACCACGTGCCGCCCACATCGCCGCCTTTTTCGATTAGCCGCACATCGGATATGCCAGCCTCTTTGAGCCGCGCCGCGGCGAGCAAGCCGCCGAAGCCTCCGCCGACGACGACAACGTCCGCGTCTTCTTCGATGGCGTCACGTGTGAAGCCTGGCTCGACGTAGGGGTCGTCAATGTAGTGGGCGAAGTCCCCCGTGATATTCAGGTACTGATCGTTGCCGTCTGCGCGCAGGCGCTTGTCCCGTTCCTCGATGTATTTCTGGCGCAGGGCATCTGGATCGAAACCGAGATCAACGTTTGCTTCGGCCATAGAAGGCTCCGTTTGAGAGTTGGCTGCACCTGGCAAAACAGGGTTTAAGCCGCATGAATTAATTGCTCTGGCAAGGCTAACGAAAATCTCGTTGCTCTGCACGTGGCGCGGTGGTGTCCGCTGACCGATGGTTGACCCGATCAACGTCGATTCCGCGCCTAAAGAAGCACACCCCTAACGCCAGAGCCGAACATGTCAGTCCGAACTACTCGCCTTAATGCAATTGCCGCTGTCCTTGCCTTGACGCTGATGCCCGTCATCGTGGCTACGGATGCGAGTGGCGCCGAACGGCAGCCGTATCCGCAACAGCAGCCGTATCCGCAACAGCAGCCGTATCCACAACAGCAGCCATATCCGCAGCAGCAGCCATATCCGCAACAGCAGCCGTATCCCCAGCAGCAGCCATATCCACAACAGCAGCCGTATCCAGGTCCGAATGGCCCAGGCGACTATGGGCCGGAGTTCGATGACGGTTACCCGCTGACGATGCAGGGCGACGGAATGGTGTTGACCATCGAGCGCGAGCAAATGCCTTATATGTATGGAGTAGTGTCCGTGGATGGGGGCCCGAAGATGCCATTCCGAGTGCAGTTCCAAACGGATGAATCCGGAAACGAGATTGTTGTTGGTGAGGTTAAGACCGGCTCAGGTCGTGCGCCGATCCGAGGCCGAGAGACCGGTGAGACCTCCGTGCTGGTCGAGTACGCGGGGCGATCGTTTCGAATGAGCTTTGAACTGCCCGCGGTTGAGCCTGACGACAACTGGTAGCCTGCGCCTGGCTCACTGCCTGTCTCGGCGCCTTCGGGCGCCGTTTTCATTTGAGGCTTGTGTCGGCTCCTTGAGAACGCTCGCTCGCTGTTTGTCGCGACAGGCGGATGTACATGCGGGACAATGCCGGCATGCGAACCGGAGGCGCTCGTGGACCGAAGCAATATTTTGAAACGTCTGAACAGGGTGGAAGGCCAAGTGCGTGGCATCGCCCGAATGATCGAAGATGAGCGCTACTGCATGGATGTATTGACCCAGCTCCAGGCGGTTAAAGCGGCTTTGTCGCGGGTGGAGGATGCGGTTTTGAAAGAGCACGCCCAGGTTTGCGTCGAGACGGCAATCGCATCAGGCGATGAGAGCGAGCAACGAGCAAAGTTTGAAGAACTGGTGGATCTGTTCGGTAAGCTCAAGCGCTAGGCACAGGCGTTCTCTGCATGGATTGTCGCTACAATCCAGCGAGTTCCGCGCGGGTGCGAGTCAAGGGCCGGGCACGCGAGTCAGATAAATTTTGGGAGGTGGGCGATGAGTAGCGCAGCTGACGTAGAGCTTTTTTCACTGGAAACCCTGCGCGATCCGTATCCTGCGTACCAACGGCTACGCGCGGAGGCGCCGGTTTTCCATGTCCCCGAGATGAACGTCCATGTCATCACCCGGTACGATTTGGTGCGACAGGCGATTAAGGAAACTGAAGTATTTTCAAGTCGTTATGACGGTTTTCTGCAAGAGAGCCAGAGGATTGCATTCGAGGCTGCCAGCGAGGATGTGCAGCAGCAGCTCATCAAGCTGACCGCAGAGATGGTCGATGTGCCGCCCACGATGCTGACCCTCGATGAGCCGGACCACACCAACTATCGCTCACTTGTGAACAAGCTGTTCGTCGCCGCTCGAATCCGGGAGGCGCAGGATGCGGTCCAGGGTGTCATCGACGAATGCGCGGCGAATTTGCTCGCGGCAGGATCCGGCCCGGTTGATTTTGTTGAGACCTTTGCCGGACCGGTACCGCTGCGAATCATCGCAGACCGGCTAGGTATTCCGGAGGAAGATCGGGACTTTTTCGACGACGCGGCGACCGCTGCCGCCTCGGCACTTCGGCTAACACCGCTGCCGGGGGAGGAGATGGTCCGCCGCGCGCAATTGGCGCTCGATTTGCAGAAGCTTCTCATTCGTTTGGTGGACGCCAGACGGGCCGAACCACGCGCCGACATGATTTCGATTCTTGCCAATAACAAGCTGGAGATTGGTGACCGGGCGCTCACTCACGGCGAGTGCATCTCTGTGCTCAACCAGTTTCTGGTCGCGGGCCACGAAACCACCGCGAGTGCGTTCTCATGGGGCATGCTGCTCCTATGTGAGAACCCGGAACTACAGGAGAAAATTCGCGGCGACGACAAGCGCATCAAGACGTTTGTGGAGGAGACGCTGCGCATGGAGGCGCCGGTGCAAGGCCTACCCAGGCTGGTTACCAAAGACACTGAGCTCGGCGGCTATAAATTGTCAGCTGGCGACATGGTCATGCTGCGTTATGGCGCCGCTAATCGAGATGGCGATCAATTCCCCAGCCCGGACGATGTGGATGTCGATCGTGCCAAAGCCGGCCAGCAGCTGGCGTTTGGTGCCGGAGTTCATTTCTGCATCGGTGCGCCGCTGGCTCGCCAGGAACTCACGCTTGGTTTTCGCACGTTGATGGATATGGGTGCCAACTGGCGGCTGGCAGAAGGTGCGCCGCGGCCGGAGCCAGAACCGAGCTTCATTTTGCGTAACCTGCCCGGTTTGCAGGTTCAGTTCGATCCACGCTAGCGCTCGCGGGATCGACAGGTTTGCCCTGCGGGCGACGGGGATTACGTCGAGAGTAGTTGCTCACCGAGTGGTGAGGCTCCACACTCCTCGTCATTAAGACGCGCTGCAATGCCTGCGGCGCCAGATTGACAACAAACAGGAGTTAACAATGCTGGGATACGCGACTCTCGGTGCGAAAGATCTTGATAAAGCCTGCGCTTTCTATAGCGCCCTGCTCGGTGAGATAGGTGGCAGCCAGCTGATGGATGCGGGTCGGATCCGCTTCTTCGGCACCGGTATGGACGCGCCCATGCTGGCGATCTGCACTCCGTACGATGAGAAAGCCCAAGTGCCAGGCAATGGCAATATGGTTGCGATCCCCGGGGATCGAGCCACCGTGGACAAGCTGTATGCCAAAGCCATTGAGCTGGGTGCGACCGATGACGGCGAGCCGGGCGAGCGAATGCCGGTGTTCTATGGCGCGTATGTTCGCGACCTGGATGGCAACAAATTGTGCTTCTACGAAATGAAGCTCGGCTAGCGACACCCCAATTTTTAACGACTCACTCGGAGACACTCCCATGTCCTCATCAACCTCCACAAGCTGGATTAAAGGCCTTGCCCTCGGTCTTGCTTTGTCATTATCCGGCCCCCTGGCCGTGGCAAAAGATGATTCGAAAGGCTCATCTGCACGCTCGGGACAGGACGGAGAAGAGCGGGTATGTAAGCGGGTTGCGGTGACCGGGCGTCGGATCAAGGAGCGGGTCTGCTACAAGCGCAAGACCTGGGATCGAATGAGCGAAGAGAGCCGGGATAACCTGGATCGCTATCAGCAATCCAGGGGCGTGAACTCCGGGATCGGTTCCGACGGCTAGCTCACCGACTGGTGCGCTAGCGCTGGCCGGCGTTGGCGCGCAGTGTGTCGGCGCGTCGATCGGGCCCGTCGAACTGCCAGCCGGGTGCCCATAGAAGGGTTCGCATTCTGTCCTGCCAGTTGGTCGCTCGTCTGCAATCGAGAGCGATAGAGCGATATTCGTGCGTTAGCGTCTGCCAAACGGTTGGGTTGACCAGGTTCTTGGTGAGCCCGAACCTCGGTTTCTCATCGTCACTTTCCTGCGCAAACGTGCCGAACAGCCGATCCCAGATAATGAGCACTCCGCCGTGGTTTCGATCGAGATAGCGCACGTTGCTGGCGTGGTGAACTCGATGGTGGGATGGTGTGTTGAAGACCGCTTCATACCAGGCCGGACCGCGTTCAACCAGGGCACTGTGAATCCAGAACTGGTAGAAGAGGTTCAGGCCGATCATCAATATGATCATGGCCACATCGAAGCCGAGCAAAGGTAACCACAGCCAGAATGCGAGCTTCGGCACTCGCTCGCCGACACCCTGACGCAGGGCGGTTGCCAGGTTGAAGTGCTTGGAGGAGTGGTGATTGACGTGGCCCGCCCAGAGTAGCCGAACGCTGTGATTGGCGCGGTGAAACCAGTAGTAAGTGAAATCGTCCAGCAGGAACAGCAGCAACCACGCCCACCATTGCCGCTGCACGATATCTTTTAATGGGCTGAGTTCCGCCAGCACGAGCATCAGGCCCACGAACGCAAGGCGCGGCAGGATCTCAACCACTGCCGCTGCGATGAGCATTGCGAGCGAGTTCAGGCTGTCGCGCATAGCGTAGGCAGTCGAACCTCGGCTGATGAGCGCTTCGATGAGCAATGCCGACAGATAGACTGGCAGTGCAAACATGGAGAGCACGTCGGTGGTTGTTGATTCAGCCATGTTTGCCTTGGCGCCTGCTCGTTGAGTTACCGGATTCAGGTGCGCGTCCGGCGGTTCAGCACGCTATCATCGCATTCCCTGATGAGCTTTGTTGTGGAGCGAGGCGTTGCCGAAGCTGTCGATGAGTGAAATCGCTGCCCTCGGTGCGTCGATTGTATTGGCGCTGCTGGTGGGGCCGGCGCTTGGGCTGACCCCATGGCTGTTGCTCGCCATTGCTCTGGCGTGGATTGCTTACCAGTCGGAACAACACCGCCGTTTTGCCCGTTGGGCACGACATCCTCTGAGGCGAGCGAGGGGACTGGCTCCCAATTGGGCAGAGACGGCTGGATCGGTGCACCGTAGCGTTCACACGGCGCGCGGTAGAACGCGCAATATCCTTCGCCGCATGGCCGAGCTGCAAATCGTGACCGAAGCGTTGCCGGATGCTGCCGTGGTGATTGATTCGCGCGGCCTCATCACGCGCTATAACCCGGCGGCCGGACGCTTATTGCGCTTGAACGGAAAGGATGTCGGCCGGGATCTCCTGATGTTGGTCAGAGATCCGCAGCTGGCGCGGCTGTTGGATGGTGGGATTGATGATCACGTGCTTGAGATTATGTCGCCGTTTGATGCTGGCGTGCGTCTTGAAGTCCGGGTTATCGACGTTAGTACACGGACTCGGCTCGTACTGGTGCGTGACGTATCTCAGTTATACCGTTTGCTGACAATGCGCCAGGACTTCATTGCTAACGTTTCCCACGAGCTGCGTACCCCGCTGACCGTTGTTGCGGGGTACCTTGAAACCATGACAGACGAAGATGTCAGTGATATCGATGTACAACTACTCGCGAGCAAGCTGGTGTCCCCCGTTCATCGTATGGAAGCGCTCGTTGGGGATCTGTTGCTACTCACACGACTAGAGGCGAGCAGCCCGCCATCGGACAGTGAATTAGAGGCCATAGATGTTGCCTCCCTTGCGCAGGCCGTGGTCCGGGAAGCGGAGGGCTTGAGCGATGGGCGACACGAGTTTCGACTTGAGCTGCACAGCGATGTCAGGATTCGTGGCGTCAGCAAAGAATTGCATAGCGCCCTCATGAACCTGGTTTCCAATGCCGTCCGCTACAGTCCCAAAGGGGGGGTGATTACGGTGTCGTTCGAACAATCCGAGTCCGGCGCGCATCTTGCCGTGAGTGACGATGGCATGGGCATTGCGCCGGAGCACATTTCTCGTCTCACCGAACGTTTCTATCGGGTCGATCTGGCGGCAGCGCGAGTTCGTGGCGGTACAGGGCTGGGACTGGCGATCGTCAAACACGTTCTCAAGCGCCATCACTCGACGTTATCGATACAATCAGAGCTGGGCCAGGGCAGCCGGTTCTGCTGCGATTTCCCGTCCACTCAAACCCTGCCGGCGAACGATGTCTCGTTGTTGGAAGCCTCGCCGGAAATCGATGGCTACTAGGCGCCGCTATGACCTGTTCCGGCTGCTGGCTGCCGTTGTGGCGGTTATGTCAGCGATCGCTGCCGGCGCGCAGTCGGGCGAGAGTCCGTCGACTGCGCCGCCGAGCCTGCTCGCCGGTCTTGATGATTATCAGGGCGATCCAGAGCTGACAGGGGCGCTGACATCTACCGGCTCAGATACGCTGTCCAACCTCATGACCTTGTGGTCCGAAAGCTTCCAGCGCCTGCATCCAAAGGTACACATTCAGGTGCAGGCACCGGGATCCTCGACCGCGCCACCGGCGCTTGCTGAAGGCACCGCCAACCTCGGTCCCATGAGTCGTCGAATGAAAAGCAATGAGCTCATGGCGTTCGAGGAGCGCCACGGCTACAAGCCCATGTCGGTGCGCGTGGCGATGGACGCGCTTGCCATCTACGTGCACAAGGACAATCCGCTCACAGAGCTCCAGCTCGAGCAAGTCGACGCGCTGTTTTCGGTCAATCGGCGTTGCGGTTATGAGCGGCCCCTTCGGCGTTGGGGTCAGCTGGCGCTCACGGGCACGTGGCAGAGCCGGCCGATTGAGTTGTATGGGCGGAATTCGGTATCCGGCACCTACGGCTACTTCAAGCGTGTTGCGTTGTGTTCAGGCGACTTTCTCAACTCGGTCAACGAGCAGCCGGGATCGGCCAGCGTTGTGCAGTCGGTTGGCAGCAGCCTGGGTGGGATTGGTTACTCAGGCATTGGCTACAAAACAGCCAGCGTGAAAGCACTCGCTCTGCGCGAGGATTCCTCAGCTGCGGTGCTGCCCAGTGCGAGCACCGCGAAAGATGGCAGCTATCCGTTGTCGCGATACTTATATATCTACATCAACCGGCATCCTGCCGAACCGATCGATCCCGTCACGGCCGCGTTTCTGAAATTTGTATTGTCTCGCCAGGGCCAGGAAATTGTGTTGAAGGATGGCTACATTCCGCTGGCGGCCCGCATCGCAAGACGGGAGCAGCGCCGTCTCAACTAAGCCTCATCCAATGCGCAGACCCGATACTGCTGGCGATCACCGCACTAGCGTGCGGTGCAAAGCTGGGCGGCCTTAGTGGCCGGCTTGCAGACAGCGGGTGCAATTTCTGTTCGGCGTGGACTCGTCGACCGGGGCGCGTCTGTGGCCGTCACTATCGGCGGGTTTGGTGTTATCTCCGCGATTCTCCTGCTCTTCGCCTATCTGGTGTGGGTCACGATTCCACTGTTCCTGCCGGCATCCATAACACCAGGTAAGACGCTGCCAATGGCGGCGCAAGACGTGCTGTTCGCTGATGTGAATGACACGGCTGAGTGGCTCTTGGTCTTGGATGCAAAGCGGCGCGCAATGTTTGTCGATCTGGCGACGGGAACAAGCTGGTCAGCGGGGATCGCTGATAACCCGAACGAGCAAATGGTGGCTGCGCAGCCACTGTCGGGCTCCCTTCAGCGTTACGCGATACTCGATTCACAAGGCGCCCTGCGGTTCTATCAGGCCCGTTATCCGGTTTCGTTCGTCGATGGGGACCGTAGGATCGATGCGCGGCTGGCGCCCTTGTTTGAAGGCGATGCGTTGCTTAGCCCAGGTCTTGATGTAGGCGGTTTCGTCTTTGATGCGTACTTCGACGGCGATCGCCTGCTTATCGCCAATTCCGTCGCGACGGATAGCGGGCGTGAGATATCTCTGCGACGGTACTCGGATGCAGACCCGGACTTCTCCCTGGAGCAACCAACGCAGTCGTCGATCGCGCTAGACAAGCCTCTGCTGCGCCTGCTGTTTGGACCCCAGGGTCGCTGGTTGTACGGATTGGTCGGCGAGCGTTCTGATGCAGCAGAGCTTGTTGTCTGGTCTGTCTCACGGACGGGTCTGACAGAGCAAAGCCGGCTTGCCGTGAGTGTCTCGACGCTCACCTCAATTACGCCACTGGCTGGTCGTCAGTCGGTGATCGTGGCAAGCCCTGGTGGCGAACTTGCGCAGTACTCCCTGTTGCGCAGTGGCAGCCGGTTTCAGATGCGCAAGATTCGCGAGTTCGCTCCCGCACCTGAAACCAATATTGTCATTGCCGAATCCCGGCGCAAGAGTTTTGCCACGCTGTCAGCAAGTGGTGAGCTGAGCCTTTACCACGCGACCTCCGGCCAGCGCCTCGAGCAGCTGCAGATTCCGGCCGGTGTGTGGCAGTTTGCGGCGTTCTCGCCGCGAGCAGACCGGCTCGTATTACTGGCGAATTCACAACTGCGCCTGCTCGACGTCGCAAACCCGCATCCCGAGGTTTCGCTTCGAACCTTGTGGCAGCGCGTCTGGTACGAAGGTTATGACGAGCCAGTATTTACCTGGCAGTCATCCTCCGCCGACAACGACATTGAGCCTAAGTTTTCGCTCACTCCGTTGCTGTTTGGCACCTTGAAGGCGGCTGCCTATGCGCTGTTGTTTGCGGTGCCCATCGCGGTAATGGCGGCCATATACACGGCATTCTTCATGGCGCCCGCGTTACGCTCGGTTGTGAAGCCTGGTATCGAACTGCTCGCGGCATTGCCGACAGTGATCCTGGGTTTTCTGGCGGGCCTGTGGCTTGCGCCCCTCATCGAGCGCAACCTATCCGCGGTGCTTAGCATCGCGGTGGTGTTACCACCCGGCGTTCTATTGCTCGGCGCCTTGTGGCGGTTGCTGCCGACGCGCTTGTATCGCCTCGCTCGCGGTTGGCACGTGCTGATTCTAATGCTGCCTATCGTTCTCCTCGTGGTGGTTGCCTTCGCGGTTGGTCCGGTTCTTGAGATTCAGTTCTTCGGCGGCAATTCCAAGGTGTGGCTGCGTGAGGTTGCCGGCCTTGATTATGATCAGCGCAATGCGCTCGTTGTCGGTTTGGCGATGGGGCTAGCCGTGATTCCGACGATCTTCACGATTGCTGAAGATGCGGTGTATCAGGTACCGGATCACCTGCGCAGCGGCGCCCTGGCGCTCGGTGCGAACCACTGGCAAACGCTGACGCGTGTGGTCATTTTGACCGCCAGCCCCGGTATTTTCTCGGCGATCATGGTTGGTATGGGCCGGGCGGTTGGCGAAACCATGATCGTGCTCATGGCCACCGGCAATACTCCGATCATGGAGCTGAATATCTTTGAGGGCATGCGTACGTTTGCAGCGAACATTGCGGTGGAACTGCCTGAATCCGAAATCAACAGCAGCCATTTCCGGCTGTTGTTCTTAACAGCCGCGGTACTGTTTGTGATTACCTTTGCGTTCAACACCATCGCTGAGCTCGTCCGTGCACGGCTGCGCACGAAGTACGGCAATCTCTGATGTCGGGCCGTGCAATCCAAACATCGGCGAGTTCGGTCGGCAGCTGGTTTCGTTCGGGGGATCCTTGGATCTGGCTGACCGCCTCGGCTGTTGCTATTGCGCTCCTCGCGATGTTGGGTTTGATGGCGCTGATTGGTGTTCGGGCGTTAGCTAACTTCTGGCCTTCTGATGTGGTTCAGATCACTTACACCGATCCGTCGCAACGCAGCGCAACGGTGTATCTTGGTGAAGTAGTAGAACGAGAGACAATTGCTCGCAGCCAGTACATGGAAGCCACTGGGCTGACTGTCGCCGATGTCGGGGACGCTGCGACCTTCGATCGTCTGTTACTCAAGACCGGCAATCGACGCATTGCCGGTGCTGACTTTATCTGGCTGTATGAGCGCAATATCAGTGCGCTGACCAGGCCAGTAGATGCCGTGGTGGTTGAGCGTCGCGAATGGGGTAATGCCTATGGGCTGAGTGACTCCACGCCTCAAAACGGATCATCGCTCGACGGGTTGGTACTGTGGTTGCCCGCCGGTGGCCAGCTACCAGTGGCCGCAACAGATGTGGTCCGGTTCTGGCAGCCCAATGCAATGACACTCACAGACAAGCTGACGCACTATTTTGGCGGCATCGCGCGATTTCTGACGGAGTACCCACGCGAAGCCAATACGGAAGGTGGCGTCTATCCGGCAATTTTTGGCACCGTTCTGATGGTGATGATCATGTCGGTGCTGGTCACGCCGTTCGGCGTACTGGCTGCTCTGTACTTGCACGAATACGCAAAGCCAGGGCCGATCGTGCGCTTTACGCGGATAGCAGTAAACAATCTCGCCGGCGTGCCGTCGATTGTTTATGGCGTCTTTGGCTTGGGCTTTTTCGTTTACGTCATCGGTGGCTCGATCGATCAGCTGTTTTTTGATGATCGTCTGCCGGCTCCGACATTCGGCACGCCTGGGCTCTTGTGGGCGTCGCTCACGCTCGCCTTGCTGACGCTGCCGGTTGTGGTGGTGTCCACAGAGGAGGGTTTGTCGCGCGCGCCGCGCGCCCTGCGCGAAGGCTCGCTTGCGTTGGGGGCAACCAAGGCGGAAACGCTTTGGCGAGTGGTGCTGCCGGTTGCCAGTCCGTCAATACTCACCGGCATCATTCTCGCGGTTGCGCGTGCGGCCGGTGAGGTTGCGCCACTCATGCTTGTCGGCGTCGTAAAACTGGCCCCAGCGCTTCCGGTCGACGGCGAGTTTCCGTTCGTTCATCTAGAGCGGAAATTTATGCACCTGGGCTTCCACATATATGATGTCGGGTTTCAGAGCCCGAATATCGAGGCGGCTAAGCCGGTGTTGTTCGCCACCGCGCTGCTGCTCGTTAGCATCGTACTGATACTGAACCTTTCAGCCTACGCGCTACGGGCGAGGCTTGAGCGTCGTTACCGTGGAGTGCAGCAATCGTGACCGAGCAGCACAGTGATCTCACTAGCGAGGAGGTTGTCGACACATCGGAAGTGCCGATTACGGATCCGCGTCTGCGCGTGCGTGATTTTTCGCTTTGGTATGGCCAGGATACCGCGCTGCGCAACGTCAACATGGTGGTGCCAGGGCAACAGGTGACGGCGTTTATCGGGCCGTCTGGTTGCGGCAAGAGCACGCTGCTGCGCTGCTTTAACCGCATGAACGATCTGATTCCCGATGTCACTACCGCCGGTACGATCAGTCTGGATGGACAGGATATTCTATCGCCATCATTGGATGTCTCGCAGCTGCGCCAGCGTGTAGGAATGGTGTTTCAGCGACCAAATCCGTTCCCCAAATCCGTGTTTGAGAACGTTGCCTTTGGCTTGAGACTGCATGGCAAATTGCCGCAATCGGAACTGGAGGATCGAGTCGAATCCGCGCTGCGTCGAGCCGCGCTGTGGGATGAGGTGAAAGATCGGCTGTCAGATTCGGCCCTCGGCCTCTCGGGTGGTCAGCAGCAACGGTTGGTCATCGCACGGGCGATTGCCGTCGAGCCGCAGGTGCTGCTGCTCGATGAGCCAGCGTCGGCCCTTGATCCCATCTCGACCCTCAAGATCGAGGAACTCATCAGTCAGCTCAAGCTCGACTACACCATCGTGATCGTCACCCACAACATGCAGCAGGCCGCCCGCGTATCCGACTTCACGGCGTTCCTGTATCTTGGGGAACTGGTTGAGTTTGGTTTGACGGAAGCGGTATTTACTAACCCGCAGAAGCAGCGCACAGAAGACTACATCACTGGGCGCTACGGCTAGTTTCTATTTTTAGTTTGCGCGCGCGCGGGACAGCCCACGTTTTTGGCCGTCCACCTGTTCGCTAGACCTTTGGTGTTTGGCTGTTGATGCCACCGGATGTGAATCATGAATCGCCATATCTCTGGACAATTTGACTCTGAGATGGACAGCGCCAAGCGTCTGCTCATCGAGATGGGTGCGCTGGTTGAGCAGCAGTTGGCCGACGCTGGGGAGGCGTTTTTCCGGCACAGCGACGAATCCGCTTCGCGTATCAGCGAAGTCGAAGATCAGGTCAATACGATGGAGAAACGTCTGGACGATGCCTGCGTTCAGATTATCGCTCTGCGTCAACCGACGGCGACCGATCTGCGTACGATGATTTCGGTTATGCGATCGAGCACCGATCTTGAGCGAATCGGTGACGAAGCGGAAAAGATTGCAAAGCTTGCCCGCAAACTGGCTCGGCACCCGGTCCCGGGTGATCAGTATTCCGATTTGCGTAAGTTGCACGCAGCCGTTGAAGCCTTGCTCTTTGAAGCGCTGGATGCGGTTGGGCGGGGCGACGCGGACAAGGCGCTGCGAGTCATTGCCATGGACGCAGCTGTCGATGAGTTGTACCGCGCCATTCACGAAGAGCGCGCTCGCTCGCTCGCCGAAGGGGTAGACAACGTGGACATCGTGCTCGCAGTCCTGTGGGCGGCCCGCGGTCTAGAACGGATTGGCGATCACGCCAAGAATATCTGCGAGTACATCGTGTATGCGGTGCGGGGCAAGGATGTTCGTCACTCAGGTGTGTCGCGCCTAAGCTGAGGGCTCTTGTCTCCGCTGAGGGCTCTTGTCTCCGCTGAAGGCTCTTTGGCTGGCAGTTTTCAGGCTTCGCTTCGCGTGGACTGCTTTGACTAGTGCAGTTAAGGCAGCGCGGTAACGTCATTTTCGCTACGAGTACTGGGCACCAGCCTCGAACGATTTTACGTAGCCCACACTGGCATCACTCTCTCGTGAGTTGTAAGGTTTGTTGACGGAGACTCTGGGCGGGCTCGCGTTTGTGCGGGGGCGGGTTTATTGTCTGCGCGGGGGTTTGGTTCTGGATTTAGGTGCTGCTAATCAGCAGCGCGGTCGACGTTAGTGTCTGGTGATCCCGGTCTAACGTGGAAGCAATACCAGGAGCGAATCAAAGCCGAGCAACCCTCGGTTAATCGGACATACACACGAAAAGGGGGATTGTATGTTCCATCGTTTCGCGCCGTTAGTGGCGTGCGCATCCATTGGTTTGGCGGCATTCGCTGCGCAAACCGTCACAGCCCAGCCGGCAGCGCCTACGGTCGCGCCCGAACTGGCTCATTCAGCGGCTCTTGCAGCCAAACACAACTCTCGCGTCTACATCGTCCAGCTTGGGGCTGATCCCCTGGTTGCCTATGACGGCGGTATCTCCGGACTCGCGGCGACCAAGCCGGCGACCGGAGCGAAGCTGGATATGGCCAGCGCTGACGTGCAGGCGTACCAGAGCTTTCTGCTTGAAGAACAAGACAGCATGCTGGCCTCCGTTGGCGGTGGTAAAAAGCTCTACAACTACACGAACGCATTCAATGGTTTCGCGGCTCGGATGACCGAGGCGCAAGCGAACCAGCTCAGTGCCATGGATGGTGTGCGTCGAGTCTTTCCCGATGAGATTCGGCAGATGCAGACCGACAATACGCCGAAGTATCTGCGCCTTCGTGGCGGCAATGGTGCCTGGTCCTATGGCGCTACCGGTGAGGACGTGATCGTCGGCATCATCGACTCTGGAATCTGGCCTGAGCATCCGAGCTTTGCGGATGTGCCTACGCCGATGTATGGCGATAAAGGCCCTCTCACCGAATACGGTCCGCCGCCAGCCGGCTGGAGCGGTGATGCCTGTGAGTTCGGTAACAGCAACTACAACGCGAACGATGCTGAATTTGCGTGTAACAACAAATTGCTTGGCGCGCGCTTCTACTTTGCCGGATTTGGTGAGGCGGGCCTGTTGCCGGAAGAGTTTTTGTCTGCACGGGATCAGGACGGCCATGGTAGCCACGTCGGTGCAACTGCCGCGGGTAACTGGGGCGTCGATGCCAGCATCGAAGGCGAAGATCTTGGCCGCGTCAGTGGCATAGCGCCGCGTGCTCGAGTTGCGGCTTACAAAATCTGCTGGAACGGCAGTTTCCCTCCCGAAGGCTTCAGCGGCGGTTGTGCATCTTCAGATGCGATGGCCGCGATTGATCAGGCGGTCGCGGACGGCGTTGATGTGATCAACTATTCCATCGGTGGCCCGTCAACGACCTTTGGTGGCGCCGACGACATAGCCTTCCTGTTTGCTGCGGACGCTGGCGTGTTTGTCGCGGCTGCCCAGGGCAACTCGGGGCCAGACGCTGACACCACAGGCACACCAGCCGGTGTCCCTTGGCTCACCTCTGTTGGCGCAACGGCTGACAATCAGGTATTCAACAATGGTCTGGATGTCGTGTCCTCCGATGCGTCTGCAACCGGCCTGTACGAAGGTGTTGAAGCCGCCATCTCGCTGCCTCTGACGGAGTCGGGCGCGGTGACTGCTGATCTCATCGCTGCCGATGATGGTGTTGGTGACGGTACCGATGCCTGTGAAGCGTTGGCGAATGCAGACGAGATCGCCGGCAATGTCGCACTGATTCAGCGCGGTGGTTGCGCCTTTACGGACAAGTTCCTAAACGCTCAGGCAGCGGGTGCGAGCGCGGTTGTGGTTTACAACAATGCCGGCTCACCGTTCACGATGGGTGGTGATGGTACGGGCATCGAGATTCCCGGCCTCATGATATCCCAGGCCGACGGTGGTGCGATCGTGGCGGCGCTGGACTCAGGCGCAGACACGTCTGCAACGCTCAGCGAAGATCTGCAGTTCTCTAAAGACAACACGGTCGCTGTGTTTTCCTCGCGCGGCGCGAACCTCGGTGAGCCTGACATCATCAAGCCGGACGTTTCGGCGCCTGGTGTTGCCATCCTTGCAGCGACAACGCCGTTCCCGAACGATGGCCAGCTTCCTGGCCAGCTGTTCCAGAACATCAGCGGTACGTCGATGGCCAGCCCTCACATCGCTGGTGTAGGCGCGATTCTTGCTCAGGCCTATCCTGATTGGAGCCCTGCAATGATCCGTTCAGCCATCATGACCAGTGCTGCAAATGGCGGCCTGAAAGAGAGCTTTGGCGATGAGTTGGCTGATCCGTTCGACGTTGGTGCAGGCGTTGTGCGCGCCGACCGAGCGTTCGAACCTGGCCTGGTTTACGACGCCGATCTCTTCGACTACGTGCGCTACACCTGTGGCAGCCAGAATCAGGCTCCGGTCTTCAGCCCTGGAACCTGTGCGTTCTTTGGCGGGATCGACGCCAGCAACCTGAACCTGCCCAGCATCGGCATCGCCGAACTGGTGGGTAGCGAAACCATCGTACGAACGGTAACCAGTGTGCTGACTGCGCCGGAAGGCCTGGGTGATGGCACCTGGCCGTTCAGTGTTCGAGTTACGCCTCCGGCAGGGGTGAAGGTTGACGTCTCACCAACTCGTCTGGCGCTTGCTGCAGGTGAATCTGCCAGCTACACCGTGACGATGACGGTTCGCAACAACGCAACCTACGATGAGTGGTCTTTCGGTAACCTGGAATGGCGTACTCGCTCACCACAAACCGGTGCTCTGATTCGGGTTCGTAGCCCGATTGCGGCCAAGCCTTCCCGGCTGTCTGCACCCGATGGCATCAGCGTTGCGGACGCAGCCACCGATGGCAGTACAGCCTTCGATGTGTTCGTTGGCTACAACGGTGAATTGAGTGCGGAAGTTCTGGGCCTGACACCGGCCGAGGTGATCCCTGGCGCGGTCGCAACTGGCGGCAATAGCCTTCAGTTCGTCTTTGTCCCACCGGGCACGCGCATTGCGGAGTTTTCGCTCTTCGACGAAAGCGTCGGTGACGGTAGCGGGTTCGATGACCTGGATCTTCAGATTCAGGGCCCGGATACGGCGGGCTTCCCGTTTGTTGCGATCTCAGGCAACGCAGCGTCCAACGAGACCGTGACGCTTGTAGACCCTGAGCCGGGCTTCTACGCGGCGTTCATCCTGCACTTCGCAACGGCTGCGGACGTAACCAACTACGAGCTCAATGCCTGGTCCGTGGTTGCTGACGATGGCAACGCAACGGTCACAGTCGCTAACTCGGTTAGTACAGGCACGACGGAGTCGGTGTCTGTCGACTGGTCTGCTCTGGAAGCGGGCACGCGATATCGCGGTGCCGTTGTCTTCTCCTCGGATTCCGAAGAGATCGACATCACATCGCTTGCGGTCGATACCGCAGACTGAGCGCTGATTCGGCCGGCGCTCGCGCCGGCCACTCAGCTCAAAAAAAGGCCGCATCTGCGGCCTTTTTTCGACGACCCAGAAACCCCGGAAAAGCGCAGTGCCTTACATTCGTCATCACGTGCTAAGAATCCTGGAAAAGCGCGGTGTCTTACCTCCGTCATCACGAGAAGCCCGATGCGCAGCATCGTGCGACGCGGTGATCTGCTGACCCATTGAGATCGCCGCGCTCGGCCTCCGGCCTCACTCGCGACGACGGTAGGGAAGGACTGCACGGCTATTCGAACAATCCCTGCTTTACCTTCGTCATCACGAGAAGCCTGATGCGCAGCATCGTGCGACGTGGTGATCCTCTGACCCATAGAGATCGCCGCGCTCGGCCTCCGGCCTCACTCGCGACGACGGTAGGGAAGGACTGCACGGCTATTCGAACAATACCTGCTTTACCTTCGTCATCAGAGGAGCTCGCTTACCTATCCATCTCCCAGCCACCCTGTCCTTGCGGGCGAGCGCAGTAGAACGGCGCTTGACCTTCTCGGCCATGGTAATGATAGAGACGCCCGTCGACTTCGAGCACAACCTGGTAGCCGGGTACGAGCGCCATCGTGTAACTACGACCAGGCCTGGGGCAGCCGATGGCGCCGTTTGGCCAGACCACGCGAGCAAACGCTTTCTTGGAGATTGCAGCCGCATCGTCGCCCAGACGAGCCTCGAGCTGGCGGCGTGCGGCGGCAATCATAGCGGCTTCGGTGTTGTCGATGGCGGTCGCGCTCGCCGTCGTTGCCGCATGGCTCCCGGTGGCGGGCTGATCGCTGCCAGATGCCTCGGTACTGCTGCTGCACGCCGCTAACAATACCGTCAGCAGGCTGACCGACAGCAATGCTGCGCCCATCTTGATCTTGCTTCGTTCCATGGGTTCTACCTCCAATAACGACGTGCTCGCCGTTATAGGCTCCGGAGCAATTCGATTGCTCGCTCGGAGCGTAGCCGTGCCGCCTCTTTGTATTCGAGTGCTTTCGCTGAACTTGCGTTGCCATCGAGCCCGCGTTTATAGACACCCTGAATAATCGCTGCGGACCGGAACATGTTGTAGATGAGATAGAATTTCCAGTTATCGATACCGTTCAGGCCAGCGTGTAGACAGTACTCCTCGACGAACGCTTCCTCCGATGGGATACCCAACTCATCAAGGTCTGCACCCGCAAGCCCGACCTCATCGTAGGAGTCGCCGTGATAGTCCTGGGCAATGTAGCCCAGGTCAGCAAGGCCATCGCCAAGGGTAGAGAGCTCCCAATCCAGGACCGCAACGATGCGTGGCTCAGTTGGGTGAATCAGGGTGTTACCCAAGCGATAGTCACCATGGACAATGACGGGCTCACTGTCTGCCGGCAGGTTCTCGGGCAACCAGGCCATGAGTTCATCCATCGCATCGATCTGTTCGGTTTTTGACGCGACGTACTGTTTGCTCCAACGATTTACCTGGCGACCAAAATAATTGCCTGGCCGGCCAAATTCTTTTAGCCCAACCTCGGTTGGATTGACGTTGTGCAGTGTCGCGAGCACCCGAGCCAGATCCAGATAGATCGCCTTGCGTTCTGATGGGCTCAAACTGGGGAGCCTGGGTTCGGTCAGCAGCCGGCCATCGATCCATTCCATGATGTAGAACTTGGTGCCGATTACGCTTGTGTCTTCGCACAGCGCATACATCGTCGGCACGGGCACATCGGTACTGGCGAGTGCGTGCATAACGCGATACTCGCGATCGACCTGATGCGCGGAGGGCAGCAGTTCGCCAGGCGGCTGCTTGCGCAACACGTACTTGCGCTCGCCATCGTCGAGAAGAAATGTCGGGTTGCTCTGGCCGCCCTCGAACTGGCGTACGTCGAGGTTCCCCGTGAATCCGCGAACGTTGTCGTTCATGAAAGCTGACAGTGCTGCCTTGTCGAATTCATGTCCCGAACGAATGTCTGTCAGTTCTACGTCGCTGCTCATGCTCATCCTGTGTTCAATAGTCTGTGTTCAATAGTTAAGTGCGCCCGATGCTCCGCACAGAATGGCGGCCTCGAAATGAGTTGGGGCACGTTGTGGAAAATTGCTCGTGCAGACTATGCAATTGTTGTGCGGGCCTGCAACGGTTTCCTGCTGAACTGCGGGGATTGCGGCGGCTGCGCGCTTGCGTGCTGCGCATCTGCCGTGCCACGCTTGCCACTGAACTTTTTCCGTCATTTCCGGCTCCCGGCCCAGCCTTTCTGTGCCGATCGGCTGTGGCGATCATGAACCGATATGAGGGAGACAATCATGGCTTTGGACAAGCGAGTAGCGATCACGCTGCCGGCAGGACCGCGGCTGACTGACACGATCAGCCGTTTGCAGTGGGCGGAAGAGGTTGGCTATACCGACGCCTGGTTTAGTGACGCAGGGGCTCCGGATACGCTGACCCAAATCGCAGCCGTTGCACACCACACCTCGAGCATCCGGTTTGGCGTTGCAGTAACACCGGTCTACACGCGCACGCCCGCCGTTATCGCTGCCTCTCTGAATGTAATCGGGCAATTGCTGCCGGGCCGCTTCGTGATGGGAATGGGTTCGTCCAGCCAGACCATCATGGGGAACTGGAACGGCATAGCGCTCGACAAGCCCGTAACCCGCGTCAAGGAAACCGCGATCATGGTGCGCTCCATGCTGAAGGGCGAGAAATCGGATTTTCAGCTTGAGACTATGTCCAGCCGCGGCTATCGACAAGCGCCGCTAGAGAACCCACCGCCCCTGTATCTGGCGGCGCTCCGTTCGAAGATGATTGAAGCGGCAGCCGAAGTTGGCGATGGCGTTATCTTCAATCTTTGGCCCAAGGGTGCTCTCAGCAAAATGATGGAGCACGTCAAGATTGGTGCCGAGAAAGCAGGCAAGGATTGGCAGGACATCGAGATCGTTAACCGCGCGATGGTGCTTGTGACAGACGACAAGGAAGACGGTCGCAATCGGTTCAGGGCGAATTTCGCGCCGTACTACGCAACGCCTGTCTACAACAAATTCCTGGCCTGGGCCGGCTATGAAGATGCGGCTGCAACCATCAGAGAAGGCTGGGCTGCGAAGGATCGTGCTCGCACGGGTGGCGCGCTCACCGATGCCATGATCGACGAGATTGCCATCATTGGCAGTGCTGACGAAGTGCGTGATCGTATTCGTGAAGATGCCGATGGGGGCGTGCACACATCGATCATCGCGCCGCTCGCGATGAGCGCAGATGATCTGGATAGGACGTTTGATGCGTTCAAGCCGGACAACTTCTCTTTCTAGATCACGCGTGCGCCGCGGGGATGATGAGGTGCGTTGAGGGAATTGCCGGTTTGCTCGCCTGTTTCCCGGAAACCGGTTTGGAGCGTTAAGGAGAAACACGTGGATTACGAATTCATTATTGTCGATCGACCGGCACCGCTTGTTCAGCGAATCACGTTGAATCGACCGGACAAGCGCAACCCACTGTCGAACGCGCTTCGTAGTGAACTGTTTGATGCGTTGGATCGAGGTGATCGCGACGATGAGATTCGCGTTTCGATTCTGCGCGGGGCAGGGGAGTGCTTCTCGGCGGGCTACGATCTGAAGTCGAATGTCAGCGTTGATCAGCCGTATTACACGCCTGGAGGATTGGGTAACTGGCCCCGACACGTGGTGGATGGCTTCTTTCGCATGTGGGATCTGGCCAAGCCCGTGATCGCTCAGGTTCACGGTTATTGTCTGGCGGGTGGCACGGAGCTGGCGACGGCCTGTGATTTGGTTTACGTCGCCAGTGACGCAAAGATCGGCTACCCGGTTGTGCGTGTCATCTCGCCGCCCGATAACCAATTCTACCCCTGGATCGTGGGCATGCGCCGGGCTATGGAGCTGATGCTGACGGGTGATCACATGAGTGGCGAGGAAGCGGCTGAGTGTGGTTTCGCGAACCGGGCGTTTGCAGCCGAGTCTCTTGATGATGAAGTTCTGGCGGTTGCGCAGAAGGTCGCGCGCGTACCGACGGATCTTCAGCAGATCAACAAGCGCGCGGTACATCGGCAGATGGACGCCATGGGTGTTCGTTCTGCACTGCGTGCAGGGACTGAGATGCAGACACTGGCAACGTTTACCAAGACTGCGCAGAATCACTTCGCCGATATGCGTGAGGGTCTGACGCAAGCCCTCTCAAAACGGGATGCTGAGTTTGGCGACTATCGAGAATCCGACTGAGCGATGGTGCCACTGTCACCGACCGTTATTATGGCAATTTGTCGTGATGTGTCTGTTCAGCGGACAAGTGACTCGATATACAATTCAGCCCACCGTGATTGCCATGGAATGGTGACAAGAGGTTTGAAGATTTGAAAATGTTGTACGTGCTTCGGCACGGCCAGACACAGTGGAATGTGGAAGGTCGGATGCAGGGGCATCTTGATTCGCCGCTGACGGACGAAGGCCGGCTGCAGGTTCAGCGGCACGGTCAGTTTCTTGCCGACCAGCCGGTGAGCCAGCTCATCCTGTCGCCACTTGGCCGGGCCATCGAGTCCGCCAACCTGCTGAATTCTCATCTACAGGTGCCCATGCGGCAGGATGAACGACTGGCTGAGAGGGATTGCGGCAGTTGGGGTGGGCTACTGGTGCGCGATATTGAGAAGCACTTTCCGCGCGCCTGGCAGGATCGTCTCAACGAGCCTTATCTGCATCGGCCACCCGGTGGCGAGAATCACCAGGATCTGCTGGATCGTACGTCGCCGCTATTGGAATCACTGTTCGAGCTCGCCGGTGAACATGTGGTATTGATGTCCCATGCCATCGTCTCCCGTGTCGTTCTGATGTATTTCCTGGGATTGCTGCCCGAGCAGGCTATGGCCGTGCGCCACCCCAACGAGATCTTCTATCGGCTGACGTTCGGCGCGGACTCAGTGTCGGTCGATCACGTTGTCGATGGTGAGATTGTCGTCCCAGGCTTGCGCCGAGCCCCACCGCCGGCCCCATCCCAAGGTCAAGCCTGAATCAATGCCTGGCTTGCGCTTTGCTTATCACGCGCTGTTCACCCCATTCACCCCGTTTGCGGTTAATCTAGACGGCTTAACGCAGCGGTTCGTGGCGCTCTCGCCAGTGCCGCCTGAGTTTCTTAGTGGTTTTGTGGGGAGCAGATATGAAAGTTGATGGTGGAATTGGGTTCGACCTGAGCAAAGTGCCAGAGCAGGCGAGCGAACTGGAAGCGATGGGCTACTCGGGTCTCATGACCGCGGAAACCGGTAATGATCCGTTTTTCCCATTGCTTGTTGCGGCTCAGCACACCAAGAAGGTTGAACTGGCAACATCCATTGCCGTGGCGTTTGCCCGGACCCCGATGACCCTCGCGAATATCGGCCACGATCTGAACGCTGCCAGTGAAGGCCGGTTCATCCTGGGCCTTGGTTCGCAGATTCGCGCCCACATCACCAAGCGCTTCTCCATGCCCTGGTCTTCGCCGGCAGATCGCATGCGTGAATTCATCCTCGCGATGCGGGCGATCTGGGCTAACTGGCATGAGGGTGTGCCGTTGGAATTCACCGGCAAGTTCTACACGCACACGCTGATGACGCCGATGTTTACCCCCACAAATACCGAGTTCGGCGCGCCGAAAGTGTTCCTGGCGGCAGTTGGACCGCGGATGACTGAGGTGGCTGGCGAAGTGGCTGATGGCGTCATCGTGCACGCGTTCACCAACGAGAAGTACCTGCGCGAAACGACCTTGCCGGCGTTGGAGCGAGGATTCGAGAAGGCCGGCAAGAGTCGCTCGGATTTCCAGATTTCCTATCCGGCGTTTGTTGTCACTGGCTCGACAGAAGAAGAGGTCAAGAAGGCCGATACCCTTACCCGGCGTCAGATCGCTTTTTACGGCTCAACCCCCGCCTACAAACCGGTGCTCGAGGCTGTCGGTGCTGGCGAGCTGCAGGGTGAGCTCAACACCATGTCCAAGCAGGGGCGTTGGGAAGAGATGGGTACGTTGATCGACGATAGCCTGCTCAACGAGTTCGCCATTGTCGCGGACATCGATCAGGTCGCGGAGAAGTTCAATGCTCGTTACGGCGGTTTGGTTGATCGAACCGCCGCAGCCTATGGCACGGTGCCAAAGTCGCAGCAGGAAAAACTGATCGCGGATCTTACTGCCATCTAGATCGATTCACTGGGGAGAAGAGAATGAAAGTCGATTGCGGCCTGGGTAACAAACTCACGAGCATTCCAGATGGCGTGCGCAAAGCGGAGGCGGCTGGTTACGACGGCGTTCGTACCGCCGAGATGAATCACGATCCGTTCCTGCCGCTGCTCCTGGCGGCCGAGCACAGCGAGCGAGTCGAGCTGACCACGGGCATCGCGGTCGCCTTTGCCCGGAACCCCATGATCCTCGCCAACCTCGCCCACGATTTGAATGCGTATTCGAAAGGGCGCTTCACTCTGGGCCTGGGCAGCCAAATCAAGCCACACATCACGAAGCGCTTTTCCATGCCCTGGGGCGCACCGGCGGCGCAGATGCGCGAGTTGGTCTTGGCGATCCGGGCGATCTGGGCGAACTGGTACGAAGGTGAGCCTTTAGAATTTGTCAGCCCGCACTATCGGCACACCCTGATGACGCCGGCATTCACGCCGGAAGATACGGAGTACGGGCCAGCGCGAATTATCCTGGCGGCCGTTGGGCCCAAGATGACGGAGGTCGCTGGCGAGGTAGCGGATGGGGTGATCATTCATCCGTTCTCCACCGTCCCCTATATCGAATCTGTGACATTGCCTGCTATCGAGCGCGGCCTCGCGAAAGCGGGTCGCTCCCGTTCCGACTTCGAAATCACGTACTCCAACTTCGTGGTCACAGGCCGCGATGAACAGGAGTTTGCGGCCAGCAAACTCGAGGCTCAGAACCGAATCGCTTTCTACGGCTCAACGCCAGCGTACAAAGGTGTGCTCGATGCGATTGGTGCGGGCGATCTGCAGCCGGAGCTGAATACGCTGTCGAAGCAGGGGCGTTGGGATGACATGGGCAAATTGATCGACGATGGCATCCTCTCAGCGTTCGCCGTTGTTGGCGAGCCTGGCGATGTGGCCGGTGAGATGCTGAGCCGCTACGGCAGCTTCTGTGATCGAACCTCTGCCAGCTTCCCGGTGTCTGATTCGGATCAGAGACGGCAGATCATCGAACAATTACGGGCTGGCTAGGCCCCTCATACCGGGTTTAACTGGGCTATTTGCACCGTCGCAATAGTGCTCGATTTGTGCTATTGTGCGGCGCACAAACACTGGAATCCATTCACACAAGCAACCGGCGCGGACTCGCCGGTAGTCGCATCGGGTTTACATCCCGGTGACAGCGTTCCATAGAGAATGCGACTACGCTTTGGTTTCTGATGTGACAGGCAGCAAATAGATTGCTGTTGGGAGAAGGACACATGCTGAAGCACGCCTACAAGGATATTGCCGCAGCTGTGCTAAAACGTATTCCAACCTTGTTTCTACTGCAGGGCGTCGTCTTGTTCACCGCAGCGTTGGCCGCGGTAATCGTCGACTTTGCGGGTACGTCGGTGCCGATGCGCACCATAGCATTTGCTACGCCGGCACTGGATTCGAAAGCCCCCTGGGCTTCGGAAGTGGATGGCTATGCCGATCGCGTGGCCTCAGCCTTTGGCATCAGCGAACGCAAAGCCGATGAATTCGCCGGTTGGATCCTCGAAGCATCGACGCGTCAGGATCTTGACGCGGATGTGCTCGCGAGCCTCGTTCTGACAGAAAGCTCGTTCCGCAAGAATGTACGCAGCTCCGTAGGTGCTGTCGGTCCGGCCCAGGTCAGAGCTGAGTTCTGGTCCAGCTTCTGTGGCACAAACGAATTGCACGTAAATCCCGCTGAGAATATCTACTGCGGCGCCCAGATCCTGTCCTACTTCGCAGACCGTTGTGGCGCTATGGATTGTGCGCTGCACGCCTACAACGTGGGCCAGTACAACCGCGATCATTATCGCGAGCTGGCCGGTGCGCGCTACGTCGCCAAGATCTCGAGGCTCACCGAACAGCTCGGCAACACCCGGCTCTGATCGGGCAGGATTCGAGCCTCAGACTCACCGCCTTTAGCGGTGGCCCCGCCAATACCTCGCAGCCAGTCATCTCACCCAGCCATCTCAGTCAGGTGTCCATGCGAGGCATCGTGACTGCAACACCTATCCCCAGACGGATCTAACACAGTAAGCTGCTTGTCCCGTCCTTCAGGAAGCGCGGCCATGGCTGATTTTGGTGTTCTGATTTTCCCCACTGACTATTCCATCGATCCGGGCGATCTTGCGGTTGAAGTGGAAGCGCGCGGTTTTGAGAGCTTCTTTGTCACAGAGCACACGCACATCCCGGCATCTCGGGTGACACCGTGGCCAGGTGGGCGGGAGTTGCCGCGTGAGTATTGGTCTACCTACGACCCCTACATCGCGTTGGCAACAGCGGCCGCGAGAACCACGACCCTGCGCGTCGGCACCGGCATCACTCTAGTCACTGAACACAACCCGATTAGCCTGGCTAAAACGATTGCCAGCCTCGATAAGCTATCTGGTGGTCGGGTGGTGCTTGGCATCGGTGCGGGATGGAATGTCGAAGAGATGGCAAACCACGGTGTCGATGCCAGTAAGCGCTGGCCCATCACTCGGGAGCGGGTGCTGGCCATGCGCGCCATCTGGTCAGAGTCAGAGCCGGAGTTTCATGGCGAGCATGTGAACTTCGATCCGATCTGGTCAGAGCCAAAGCCCGCATCGCCAGGGGGGCCGCCCATACTCCTCGGCGCCTCGAGTAAGTTCTCGTTTGCCCGTGTGGCTGAGTACTGTGATGGTTGGATGCCTATATTTGCGGACCATGATCGCTCTGCTGCATCGGGCGCGCCGAACTACGCGCAAGGCATCGACACAATTAAGCAATTGTGGGCGGAGCGGGGTAGAGCCGGACAACCAGACTTCTCGATTTTTGGCTGCCCGCCAAAGCGAAACAAGCTCGAATCGTTAGTAGATATGGGCTTTAACCGGCTGATATTTGGCTTGCCCTCGGCTGACGCCGACACGGTGCTGCCGCTTCTGGACAAGTACGCCGAACTTGCCGGCTCGCTCAACCAGACGGGCTAGCGGAACTGTAAATTCTGGGGCGTAGTGCAACTGCAGCATAGACAGTTGAGCGACCTTGATGCGATGGTATCTGCTCGCTCGAAGGTGCAACCGCGGTTGCCTTCGTAGCTTCCTCTGCAATTTCGCATTGTCGTTTTAATCTGTCTTCAGAGCATTGTTCAGTTATGGGTATTCGGGACAAACTCTTTGGTCGAAAAAGCACGCCGCCTGCGCCACGAACTCTCGCCAGACGCGCTCGCAGCTCACTGGCAACAAGCGGCAACAACTACCATGCCGTGGTGATCGTTCCAGGCAGGCAATCCTGCGATAGCGTCCGCGAGCGAGGTGAGACGCCGTTCCTGTCCAGCGACGCACCTGTACTGCCGCTGCCTGACTGCACCAATGTCACAGCTTGCCGATGCCGCTATCGGCATCGACCAGATCGCAGAGCGGCGGCCCGTCGTGATGTTGATCACGGCTTGCCGGAACGGTTTTACGAACCAAAGGACCGGCGAAGCGAAGGCCGCCGAGATCGGCGATCGAGTGACGCTTAGCCGCTGGGCGTAAAACCTTTTGAAATTTTCGCCGCGCCGTCTGTGCCTGGCTGGCTCTTCAGGGCAAGCGGCGTATCATGCGCTTAAATTTCCAACCTGCAGGAAGCCCACGTGGATCCCGTAACCGTTCAAATTATTGGCGGCGTCGTCATTGCTGTCGTCGCGCTGTTGATTGGCCTGATGATCGGCCGTACTACCGGCAAGGCTCGAAAAGCCTCCGACTTGGCCGACGAGCTAGAGAAAACCAAAGAAGAATTCGACACTTACCGCGGTGAAGTCGTGCAGCAGTTTGCCGATACCGCAGGTAAGTTCCGTCGGCTGAATGAATCCTACGGCGATCTGCACAAGCAGCTTGCTACAAGCGCGGCAGTGCTCTGTGCGGATCGAGCGGATGACATTCTTTTGGCGTTACCCGATGCGTCCGGTGAAGCTGCCGCTCCAGTTGATGCCGGTGACGTCATTGAAGCGGCCGATGAACCGGTAGCCGATGCCGCTGCAGAGACCGCCGTCACGAGCCCTATTGACGAGACAATCAACGACCAGGGCTCAAGCTCCAGCGAAGCGCAGATTGTGGATGTCGAGCTCGAAGCTGATGCAAACGCCGAGCTTGCGCGAGAGATAGACGAGGCCGCGCTAGCCGAGGCAGAGTCGCTGAAGAACCGAACCGCGGGCTAACGCTTTACGGCGTCAGCGTAAACCCAACAATGTAATCACCAACGGAGCCGATCGGGCTGCGGCCGTCGCCGCCAGCCGCGATGACCACCATTGGCCTCTCTACACCGTCGGCATCTTCGACGGTATAAGCCATGGGAGTTGCATTGCCTGGCAGTGGCAGCCGGTGATGCCATAGCTCCTCCCCAGTATGAACGTCGAACGCGCGAATCGCCCGCTCGGTCATGCCGCCGGAGACGAAGATCAACCCGGTTGAGGTCAGAAGCGGACCGCTCAAACCCGGCATGCCAACATCGATTCCCAAGCCGATCACATCACGTACTGATCCGTGTGGTTGGCGCCAAAGCTGTTGCCGGGCATTGATATCTACCACCGTAAGCTCACCAGCCGGCAAGCCCGAGCACGGCGACATGTGCCGTGCCATCAGGTAGTCCGCGCCCTCTTGCAGACCGATCTCGACGCCGCTGGGCAGATCGAAGCGCGCGCGAAAGCCGTCCCAATCGTCGATTCTGTTATTGACCATGAACGCCTCAGCGTCTGCCCGGGCAAGCAGTTTCGTGCGAAACGCCATGTTGCTGCTGCGAACGGCGATGAGGCCTCGATCGCCATCCACCGCAGCGCCGCCCCAGTTGGTTGTGCCCATGTTGCTGGGCAAGCCAAGCGTCCAGTCTTCCGTGATCGGCGTATAGACGGGACCGATGATGTCGTCCGCCGCACATAACCCAGCTAGTTTCAGTAGCCAGTTAGCAGGCTCATTTGCCCTGGAGAGCTGGAAGGCCTCTGGTGGGAACGGCTGCACCGGTGACAGCTCGGCAGCAAGTGGGCCGTGCACCGGAACCTGCCGATAGTCGATATCGACCAGCGGTTCGCCGGTCACTCGGTTGAGAATGAAGACAAAGCCCATCTTTGTGCTTTGGATGAGGGCTGGTACGGCTTCTCCATTAATCGTGAGTTCTACGAGCGACGGCGCTGACGGAACATCAAAGTCCCAGAAATCGTTGATAACGGTTTGGAAGTGCCACAGGTATTCACCGGTCGATGCGCGCAGGGCGACGACCGAAGATCCGTAGAAATCCAGATCGGGTTTGCCGGTGCGGAAGTAGTCAGGCCCCGGGTTGCCGGTTGGCAGGAACACCATGTCTCGCGCCTCGTCGACGGATATCGCCGCCCAGACGTTGGGGGTCGATAGGGCATAGCCTGCGCTACTCACGGGATCGCGTTGGTAGTCGAAATCAGGTGGCGCAAAGTCGAACGCCCATTCGAGCGCGCCACTTATGGCATCGAACCCGCGTACGACGCCGCTCGGCGCGTCTGTGCGCTTGTTGTCGCCGATAGACGCGCCGACGACAACGACATTCGAAACCACTGCGGGTGGCATGGCCACCTGATACTCGCCGGGGTTGCGCAGATCACCGACACCAGTTTGCAGATTTATCTCGCCGTTGTGGCCGAAGCTTGCGCAACGTTTGCCGGTGGTTGCATCGAGCGCAATCAACCGAGCATCGTTGGTGGCGGTGAATATCCGCGCCGGACAGTCGAGCGTCGCCGCGCCTTGCCACTGTGAAACGCCGCGGCAGTTGGTCTGGTTATCGAATTCCTGATCACCAATCTGCGCATCGAATCGCCACAGCTCCACGCCGGTTAAGGGATCCAGTGCAATGACGTTGTTGCGCGGTGTACACAGAACCAAACGGCCGTCGGCCAGTATCGGCGTGACCTGGAAGACATCCGACGTATCGCCTGTGCGATACGCCCAGGCTATCTCGAGGTCACCGACGTTGTCTTTGGTCAGCCGTGCAAGGTCCGCAAATTTCGCCGCGCCGTCACCTCCATAGCTTGCCCAGGCGGTGGTTGCGCGCGGTTGCCCAGGGGTTCCCGGCGCCGCGATGGCGCCATCAAAATCCGGGTCGGTTAAGTGGGTGTAGAGAAAACCGCCGGCAATCACCATTGCGAGGAGTGCGCAGCCAGCAATGATTGCGACAATCGTGCGAACTAGAAACCTTACCGCCGTCATCGTCTCTCCTCACAGGACGCAGTACAGTGACGTGCCTGCTCCTGGCGCAGTTTTTAGGCTTCAGCGTCCAGCGCCTTCAGCATTCGTTTCAGGGCAAAATGGCGATAGCTCATCTCCACGAGCGGCGAAATCTCTGACTCGGTTACGCCGTCGTTGGCCCGCAGTTCGATCCAACCATTGTGACCCGTATACGCCGGCACGCTGAAACGAGGGTCGGCGGTCAGACCGATTTGATGATCCCCTCCTACCCAGAACTGTAGAGCGATCTTGCCGTTCCAGGCGTTGGCGGTGCAGAACGTCTTCTTGCCAGCCTTCCAGGCCGGGTTGCCCCACTGGCTTGTCTCACTGGTTTCCGGTAGCGCCAGACAAAGTGGCCTGACAACGTCGAGTACGGCCTTGCCCTGCTTTGTTTGCAGGGCATCGAATTCTTCCATTGGTACGGGTGCATTCGGCGGGGTAGTGGCAGTGGGCGGTAGTAGTGAGTCATCTTTGGCGGCGTGGCGCGCTGCGCTGGTGACGCGAGCGACAACGATCTCCCAATCGAGATCAACGCTCAGCTCAAGACCAAGCCAACCTTTGCTGCCGGTGTAAGCCGGCACGAAGTAGATCTCCGGGTCTGATTCCACGAAGTAGCGCTGGCTACCGTCAGGCATCGCCAGAATCAGCGCGACCCGGCCGTCGCCATGGTGGTTCACCGAATAAGTAGCAAACTGGCGGTCGTTGATTCTAAAAACCGGGCTACCGTGGGAGTAAGACTCGGTAGCGCCAGGTAATGACAGACAGGTGTCCCGGACAGCATCCGAGATAGTTCGTGTTGTCTTCGCCATCACTTAAGTCCCCTGGGTGATCCGCTGCTGCACCGGGAGCAGTCGCGTCCGGCCGATCGCTGCAGTAGAGTAACCGCATTCTTCCCAAGACAGGCAAGCCATGCTTACTCGTTCATTGCAGGTGTCGGCCGACGATTTCTTCCGTGAAACCGGCTGGCAGATCAAGCCAGAGGGTGCCTGTAAAGGCCAGATGTGCGTGCCGCTCGATTCAAAGGCCGGTACCACCGTTGATCTGAGTGAATTGGCTCCGAAACTCGGTATGGCCACCGTCGAGCATGATGGGCGCTATGCAATTGGCCCGGAAAGCCTGGGCTCGAAGGCCCTGGTGACCGCAGAAGCTGCCAATATTCGTCTGCCGGATGTCGACGGCAAGCCATTTGAACTGTCGAGTCTGCGCGGACAGAAAATCATCGTCTATGCCTGGGCGCCTTACTGAGGCTGCTCAGGCGATCTGCCCGTGTGGCAGGCACTGCGAGACGAATTGCACCCGCAAGGGTTGGAACTGGTAACCGTTGGTCTGGATGCCCTGGGCGCGGATGGTTGTCGCGGCTTTATCGAAGCTGCCGAGCCAACGCATCCGGCGCTCATCGATCAACACCACGTGCTGGCCAACGCCTTCGGCGTTGTGAATATTCCCCAGGCGATCTGGATTGACGAGCAGGGCATGATTGTTCGCCCGCCGGAAGCTGCGCCGGCGCCGCCGAAGGACGATCCGGGTATATCGATGGATTTACCGCCGGAGTTGCCCGAGCGTATGCAGGCCATGATGGCTGAAGCCGTGAAGATTCCGAATAACTCCCAGGACTATCACGCAGCGCTGAGAGATTGGGTGGCAAATGGGGCTGACAGCCAGTTTGCGCTCAGTCCGGATGAGGTGGTGGAGCGGTCGCGACCGCGTGATGCGAACATCTCAAAAGGCCATGCGCATTTTGAAATGGCGACAGCGCTGGAGATGGATGGTCGGCATGACGAGGCGATCCCCCATTTCCAGCAGGCCCACAAGCTGGTGCCGGACTCATGGACATTCAGACGTCAGGCCTGGAGCTTGGAGCCTGTTGGCGATGGCCCACTGGCGCGGTTCTGGCAGGGTCCCAATCCCGAAAATCCCGATGACTGGCCCTACGAGGGTGATTGGTTGAGCGATATTCGCGCAAGCGGCGCCGAAAACTACAGCGAGACCATGAAACCCTAGCGGCCGTTGTTCCAGCGTCTGGTTTGGCGTTGTGCTTTGTGAGGGGGAGACATGCTGACATTCCTACGCTGGTGGGCAGTGCTGCAAGGCGCAGGGCTCATCATTGGTGAATCGATACGAAGTTGGGGGCAAGGCAGGCATCCACTGTTCGTGCTCGACGATTTCTTCATCGGTATCCCATTGTTGCTGACGGCCTGGCTCATGGGTGCGCCAACACCAATGCGGCGTGCTGCGTTTTCCGCTGCGTTCGCGGCGTCAGCAGGCATGTTGTACGGCAGCTTCTTCGGCAAGTTGCTGGAGCCCAGCGCTGATCACAACAGCTCATTTGACGTGGGTTTTCTCACGTTTCTCATCGGCCTGGCCTTCGTCTCAGCGCTGGTTTCTCTGGCACTCAGCTTGAGGCTCTGGCTAACCGATAGCTGAACCGCATTACTGACTGGCCCTGTGGACATGCCCATATCGACACTGATTGTGCAGTCGCACAGGCAACCGCTGCCGGAAGCCTGGCTGGGCGACTGCATAGCATCCGTTCGCCGCTACGCAGCCGACAACCAATTCACCTACGAGTTTGTTGACGATGCGCTTTTTGAAGGCCTGCCCCAGGCGGTGCTGGACAACACATCCAGGCGTCTGTCGGCCCGCTCGGATCTTGCCAGGCTGCGGCTCATGCAGGCGCGGCTGGATGCCGGCTATGACCGAGTACTCTGGCTGGACGCGGACATCTTATTGTTTGCTCCACAGCGGCTGAGCCTGCCTGATGAGCCATTTGCCGTTGGCCGTGAATGTTGGCTGACGGAGACTGAGCCTGGCCGAGTGCGCTGCAGCCGAGCTGTACACAACGCCGCGCTTTTCTTTACGCAGGGCAACCCGTTGCTGCCTTTCTACCAACACGCGGCAGAAGCACTACTTGTCCGTCACGACGGCGATATGGTGCCTCAGCTGGCCGGTCCGAAGTTTCTGACGCTGCTTCACAACGCTATCGCCTTTCCGGTTATCGAGTCTGTCGGCATGCTGAGCCCGCGCCTGGCCTATGCGCTTCTGGCGGACGAGTTTGCTGTGATCGACGCTTTCAGAAGACGCCATCCGGAGCGTCTCGCTGGCTTCAACCTCTGCGCATCGCTCGCGGGCGAGATGCCGCCGATGAAAGAAATCATCGATCGCTTGCAGGATAGGACGCGGTGGCCAGGTGAAGCATTGTTAATCTGACTGAGCGCGCGCGACCTGCGCGAGCCATTCAACTGCGATGCCAGGTGCGGACAGCACCGGTGTGTCCAGCCGCGCGCTGAGCGGCGCACTGGCGACGGACATGGAACCCTGGGCCAGCACGATGCAGCCGATATCTGGGGAGGGTTCGAGGGCAGCCACGATGCTTTGAGTAATCGAGCCCGCGTAAGCCTCCTGATCGCCTGCTTCGAAGAGAGGCCAGGCGCGCTCACACTGAATCTCGATGATGGCGCCAGGGTGTCCGACGGCCGCCATACTCGCCCGGAGTAAGCTGGCGCTTGGCTGTGCGGTGCTGTCCAGGCAGTAGGCCAGAGCGATATCCCGGTGTTGCTGCGCTGCGCGTTGCATCATTGCGCGGTCCGCTCGAGCCGTTGCGACATCGCTGTGCGACTCACCCAGCTCGTCGAAGAGTGGGCCCAGTGTCGAACAGGTGCACATGATCATGTCCACCTTACCGGCCTGCTGTGACAGCCAACGCGCAACGTCTGAGCGCAGCCCTGGGTCTTCGCTCCCTGCATCGCGTGCGCGAGCGAGCCACAGCGGCTCAACGTGATGCTCACACGTCAGCTCCCCGAGATACGGCTCGATTTCATCGGCAAAAGCCAGACGCTGGCTCTCGGCGGAATGGATCAGCAAGGCGCGAAACATGTAATGGCCTGGTGGGGTGTTGATCTCGTAGGATGAGGGCTGTTTGCAAAGACGTCGAGGGGACGGTTATGGCGTACATGCTGGAACATCTAACGGTCATTGATGCAGCATCCTTTCTGGCGGGGCCGGGTGCGGCAACTGTCATGGCGGACTACGGAGCCAATGTCATCAAGATCGAGCCGCCGCAGGGCGACGGCTACCGCACGCTGGTAGGGCGTTATCCCGTGCCTTACCACTGGCTGCTGACGTCGCGAAACAAACGCAGTGTTGGCCTGGATTTGCGCAGCGATGCCGGGCAGAAAGTGGTCCACAAACTGCTCGAGTCCGCCGACGTTCTCGTTGTGAATTTCCTCGATGATCAACTCAAGGGCTTCGGGCTTGACTATGAAACGGTTCGCGCCATCAACCCGCGAATTGTCTTTGCTCAGATGACCGGTTATGGCAGTGAAGGGCCGGATGCGCATCGTAAGGCATTTGATGTCACCGGCTGGTGGGCGCGTACGGGTCTGATGGAGTTTGTTCGCGATCCGGGACAAACACCGATCGCTATGGCGCCCGGCCAGGGTGACCACGCCAGCGCGATGAGCGTGTTTGGCGCGATTATGGCTGGGCTGTACCGGCGTGAGAAAACGGGCGATGGCTGTCGCGTGTCCACATCGTTAGTTGCGAACGGCGTCTGGGCGAATGGCATGGCCCTGCAGGGCGTTGTCGCCGGAACGAATGCCGGGGAATACCGGCAGGAGCATGGCTGGGGCAATCCGTTCACCTATACCTATGAGTCCTCCGATAATCGTTTTGTTGTGCTTGCGGTTATCAACATAAGCAAAGAATGGCCGGGGCTATTGCGAGCGCTTCGGCTTGAGGAGTGGGCGCAGGATGAGCGCTTTGTCGATGTTCGCTCGATACTACGGAATCGGGACGCCGTGCGAGATGGCTTTGCCCAGGCGATTGGCTCGCAACCTCTCGATGTCACCATGGCGGCGATGGACGAACACGGCGTGACGTTCAGCTATGTGCAGCCGATGGCGGAAGTGCTGACCGACCCGCAAATGCTCGCCAACGATGTGATTGTCGCAACCGGTGACGATGTCGGAGATTACGATCTGACCGTCGGTAGCCCGATTCAAATCGAAGGAGAAGCGAAACGGCCGCCGAAGCGAGCTCCGGATATCGGTGCGCAGTCGAGGGAGGTGTTGACGGAGTTTGGTTTTGCGGCTGATGCCATTGATGCGTTGCTGGCTGACGGTATTCTCGTCGCACCGGCTCAAGATCCCGGGAGTTAGTGCGGCGCACACGCTTGCTTGCCGCGACGGTGAGTGGCATCGAACAATGAAGAGACACAAATAGTGATCAAGAAGTCATCCATTCTGGTGCTGGTGCTCCTGACGGTAGCCTGTGCGCTACCAGAGCCGGTGGCCGCAGGCGTACCGCCTCGCTCAGCTGAACCGCAAAGCAGACCAGCTGAGCGTACGCCTGCTCCTGCATCCGACGCTCAAGCAACGAATGGTGCCAGCACCAGATACTCGGGCTCCTATCGCGGCATGCCCGATGCACCGCACTGGACTCTCAATCGAGAGATCGACCTTGTTTACACCGGGCAGCCGACGATCGACGGGCGAGGCAGTGAAGCAGATCCGTATGTTGTGAGTTGTGCTGGTAGCGATGTGCGTCTGCAAGGTGATGGCACGCTCCGATTGTCAGGACGTTACGTGGTGCTCGTTGACTGTCAGTTTCCGAATGGTCGGGTTCGTATCGATGGCGAACACATCGCGCTCGACAACGTGCATACCTCTGGTATCAACAAGAACGGCTTTGTCATTCGTGGCAAAGACGTACACATCAGTAACTCCTCCGCGCGCGATCACTGGCACAACCAACAAGACCGGCACGGCTTCTTCGTTACGTGCGGCTCGGAGACGGTTGTTATTCGCGATGTCGAGACGAGTGGCAACAGCGGTGACGGTTTCCAGGCAGCCCACGGCTGTCGAACTCCACAGAAGCCGCGAGTACGGGACGTTTTCGTTGGCGGGATGACTTGCGAAGGTAACCGCGAAAACTGTCTGGATCTGAAATATGTGGACGGTGCTGTCTTAACTGGCATGCGTTCCAGCGGGCACGGGCCGAGCGGGGCGGGATTCGAGTCCGGGAGTGACGGCAGCGCCGTCATCTTCGGCTCCGATGGTGACTCTCTCAACGCGTGGCTGATCGATTCAGTCACCGATGACCCTATCGGCATCCGGGTCGAAGACGGTAACGGCGCTGTCGTTCTGGGTAACCGATTCAATGGACCCGTTGCGATCGCGCTGCAGAAACATGGCGAGCCGCTCGACATCCGCAATAACGTGATCGCATCGCGGCGCTTCATTGGCCGTGCCCAACGGCCGCAAAATTTCTGTATTCAGGCCAGTGGCAACGTTCGTCCCGATGGAAGCTCTGCAGGTGACGGCATCAACGCGAACATGCTGCGTCAGGCGAAGTGCCTACGGCAAAGCGCCAGTACCGATATCTCCGATCTTGAGGCGCGCTTTCTCAAGCGCTTCGGTTTTCCGCTCGAGAGTTAGCCGCGCCTAATCGGCGCCGGGCGTGATACGCACGACGCTGCCGGATTCGCTATCCGTCAGCAGGTAGATGCTGCCATCAGGCGCGACTCGAACATCGCGAATGCGCTCACCGATATCAGCAAATATCGAGTGCTCACCGATGACCTCATCGCCATCCATCTCCAGACGCTTTACGTCGCCGTCGACCAGTGCCGCTACCAGCAGGTTGCCTTGCCAGTTGGGGAATGCATCTCCTGTGACGATTGCCAGGCCAGCAGGGGCAATAGATGGCACCCAGGTCCAAAGTGGCGCGACCACACCCGGAGCTGTCTCGAACGGTGAGACGTAACCACCGTTGTAGTCGAGGCCATGGGTGGTGAGCGGCCAGCCATAGTTCTTGCCGGGTATTACCCGGTTCAGTTCGTCGCCGCCCTGCGGGCCGTGTTCGTGCATGTAGATTGTGCCGTCCGGATGCACGGCGATGCCCTGGGCATTGCGATGTCCGTAGCTGTAGATTTCGGGCGCTGCCTTGCTGTCTGTGAGTAGCGGATTGTCGCTCGGGATCGAGCCATCCGCGTTAATGCGAACGATGCTACCCAGTGCATTCGCTGTATTTTGCGCTTCCTCGCGATAGTCGAATCCGTCGCCGGTTGTCATCAGCAAGGTACCGTCGGCGAGCCAGACCATGCGGCCGCCGTAGTGGACGGGAGTATCCTTAGTCCTGTCGATTGTGTAGATCACCTCGACATCGTTCAGCGCGCCGTCTGCGTAGCGACCTCTAATGATGCGAGTGGTATTCGCATCTGGCGTACCGTGGGCGAAGGACAGGTAGACAAGTTGGTTGCTCGCGAAATCCGGGTGTGGGAGCACGTCGAACAGGCCGCCCTGACTCTTGCGGTAGACCGGCGGAACACCAGCGACCGGTTCGCTAACTTCGCCGTCTCGAATCGAGCGCAGATTGCCGCCCAGTTCGGTGACAAGCAGCTCCCCATCGGGCAGGAAAGCAACGCTCCACGGCATGTTCAGATCATCGGCAACCGTCGCTACCTCGAACGCTGCCGCCCAGGCGGCAGGAGTGGCAAGTAGTCCGAGTGCCAATGCTTGCGCGACGAGAGTGCGGCGCAGCAGCTTGCGCAGGCGCACGCTCTGCATGCGTCTAGTGGAGCGGTTGGAGACGGTGGGCATGACACTTCTCGCTGGGCTGTTTGATGGGTGTGAGCGGGGATTATGCACTGCGGGAGTGTCTGGGTGCTTGCGTATACACACGCAGATGTCATTTACGGAAAACCCTTCTGATGAACGTGGCCCCTTCGGCTCGATGAGTGGCATTATTGAGCCTTGGCCTGCGTACCAGTGGGCAAAAAGGAAAGACCATGAGAACGCTTTGGGCATTCATATGCGCGCTGCTCGCGACACACATCATTGGCACTATCGCAAGCGCTGCCCCGCACCTGAGTTGGCTGGCCAGCCAGGGCATGGATATCACGACCTCGGTACGCCTTGATGCTTACTTGCAGGCGATTACCGGTATGTTGCTCGCCTATCTACCGCTTGCAGGCATAGCGCTGCTCATCGGCTTTGCAGTCGCGAGCTTCATTGTTGTCCGTGTGCCGAGCCTTACGACGCTGGGTTATGCGCTGGCTGGGTTTGCAGCCATGATCGTGCTGATGTTGATTCTCAACACGGTGTTTGAGATCGCGGCCATTCCCAGCACTCGCTCCGTGGGAGGTCTGCTCGCGCAGGGAGCAGCTGGTGCGATTGGTGGCTTGATGTTCAAACTGATGAAGACGAAGCCGGTAACGAACTGAATATCTCGCAAGCCTGGCCGTTTGACGTAACGATAGAGACAACAAGGACTGACTATGGCGACCACGCCCACCCCTAGCCAGCAGCAGATGTTTGCAGAGCGCGCACCCGACGGCTCAATCTTCATGTTGAACCTGCTGAAGTTTCGCGACCAGGCGCGCTACGCGGATGGTCGCAAAACGGATCTCACTGGCGCGCAGGCGTACGCGTTATATGGCGCGGCCGTCGGCAAGATCATTCATGAGCTGGGCGGCCGGATCGTCTGGGGCGGTGCGGCAAACGTGCTTGTGATTGGTGATGGAGATCTGCAGTGGGATCAGGTTGCCATTGTCGAATACCCGTCAATGGCGGCGTTTGCGGGCATGACCGCTAGTGATGCGTATCAGGAGATTCATGTGCATCGGGATGCCGGTCTTGAACACCAACTGTTGATTAACTGCCTGTCGGCGGAGCAGGCACAGGCCCTGGCGGGTGCACGATGATGAATGCCTCACAATCAATTCAGGGTATAGCGCGGCCACTATTGCTGCTGTCATTGGCGCTCGGGATAGCAGCCTGCAACACGGTTCCAACGAGTTCTGCGGAATCGCTGGCGCGCAGCGCACTCATAGTCGACACGCACATCGATGTGCCGTACCGGCTGTATCGCAACTATGAAGACGTAAGCGTCGCGACAGAATCAGGCGACTTCGACTATCCAAGGGCTGAGACTGGCGGGCTCGACGCGCTCTTCATGTCCATATACATCCCTGCCGGTCGCGATGCCGCCGGAGAAGCAGGGGATATGGCGGATGAGCTGATTGACCTCGTTGAAGGCCTGGTTGAGGCCTCTCCGGACAAGTTTGGTCTGGCGTGGTGCGCGGATGACGTTGATGCCCTGAAAGCGCAGGGGCGAATCGCGTTTCCGCTGGGCATGGAGAACGGCGGGCCAGTTGCCGGCAGCATCGACGAGCTGAAACGTTACTTCGATCGCGGCATTCGCTACATCACGCTGGCGCACTCTAAATCCAACCACATTTCAGATTCCTCCTATGACGTGAACGAGCGGTGGCAAGGCTTGTCGCCTTTCGGCAAAGAGCTGATCGGCCATATGAACCGGCTTGGGGTGATGGTCGACATATCTCATCTGTCCGATAAAGCGGCCTGGCAGGTTTTAGAGTTTTCTGAGGTGCCGGTTATTGCCTCGCATTCCAGCCTCAGGCACTTCACGCCGGATTGGCAGCGCAACATGTCGGATGAGATGGTTCAGGCTCTGACTGCCAACGGCGGTGTGATACAAATCAACTACGGCTCGTCGTTCCTCACCAGCGCGGCGCGAGCGTGGGGTAACAAAGCGAGCGCTCAGGCTTTGCTTTATCAGACACGTCTCGGCATCACAGAGTCCTCGGATCCGAGAATGCAGGATTTCTGGCGCGAGCACCGGGCGGCGAATCCCTATCCGTTTGCAGATATCAGCGACGTGCTCGATCACATCGATCGTGCCGTCGATCTGGCCGGTATCGACCACGTTGGGCTTGGCTCGGACTATGACGGTGTCGCGGATACTCTGCCCACTGGATTAAAGGACGTTGCGAGCTACCCGAATCTCGTGGCTGGCTTGCGTGAGCGTGGTTACGCCGATGCGGACATCGTGAAGATACTCGGCGCCAACGTCATGCGCGTCTGGCGAGCCAACGAGGCTTATGCCGCGGCAGCCGGGCAACCTGTTCAATGTGCGGTTCGATAGGTATCGAGTTGTGCACATCGCACGTCTAATTGCCAAGGCGATGCTGGCGGCTTCGCTGCTGCTGCCGTCCATCGTGGCTGCGGATACATCCGCTGTTGTTCCTCAAGCCGCGGATCGCGAGTTTCATTTTGTCGTACTCGGTGACAGCCAGTTTCATGATCCGATTGGCTTCAATCGAGTGGTGTCCGATGCGGCCCGACTTAACCCAGCCTTTGTCGTGCAGGTTGGTGACATGATTCGGGGATACAACGTCTCCCTGGCGGTGGTCAGAAAAGAATGGGCGCGGTTTCGGCGCCAGCTTGCGCCACTCGACGGTATCCCGTTTGTCGCCGTGCCCGGGAATCACGATGTTTACAGCGCGCTCAAGCGTCCCGATAAAGGCGTCACCCGATTGTTTGTCGAGCAGTGGGGCGAGATTCCCAGAAGCTTCGACTACCAGGGCATTCGTTTCGTCGTCTTGAATAGCGATTCGGTTGGCGCGCCCAACCAGATCGGAGAGGAGCAGCGTGACTGGTTGGATACCACGCTCGCCGAGGACGGTGCGGACATGGCGTTTGTGTTCCTGCATCGTCCGCCCGACGCGCTTAAAGATGCGCGCCAGTTCCATGAGCTAATGCGCAAACACGCAGTGAATACCGTTTTCTATGGGCACCATCACCACGGACACCTGCAGGTGCGTGATGGTGTGCGCTACGTCATGACGAATGCAGCAGCAGACTCGGCGACCGCGCCTGCCCAGGTAGGCAGTGAAGACCATCTGTTGTTTGTGTCCATACGAGACGATCTGGCGAGCCTCGCTGCGATCCGGGCAGACTCGATGATGCGCCTTGAGCGTATTGATCCCATCGACAACTACGATTTGTTCGAGCTGACTCGCTACCTTGCGCCCAAACAGGTAGAGCTAAAAGAGGTGGACGAGCGCGAGTCTCGTTATCGTGTCCGTATCCCGCTGAGCAACCGCTCCAAGCGGGTCATTGACGTTTATTCAGACTGCTCGAGCGCAGATGCACGCTGGCGCTTCGAGCCTGCTCGGTTACCCAAGCTAACGCTAGCCCCCGGTGCAAGCGGTGTGGTGGAACTGGAGGTGGTAGAGGCGCTGCCGAGTGAAGCGCTGCCTGAGTGCCGGTTGACGGTGCCCTACCAGACGTCGTTGGGTGAATGGCTGAGTCACGAGGTGCTGGTGCCAACGATCCGATAGCGATAGTCGTTGTCTATTGATTTCAATGAAACAATTCATTGGAGTTTAGTTCAGTGGCGACGCAAAGTGGCTATATCGCGGCTGGGCTTGCCCAGACCGCGCCCCAGCCACTTAACGGAGTATCCAGATGTCAGATCGTAATACCCAACGAGCTCGCGTTGCTGAAGCACTCAGCACACTGCTTGCCGACACGTACACACTGTATCTAAAAACGCACAACTACCACTGGAACGTCACCGGCCCGATGTTCACAACCCTGCATACGCTATTCGAGACTCAGTACGCTGAGATGGCTCTGGCGGTGGATGAGATTGCTGAGCGAATTCGCACCCTCGATGCGCCGGCGCCAGGCAGTTATAGCGCGTTCGCCGCGCTGGCGAGTGTTGAGGAAGAAACGGGCTCTCCGAAGGCGGAAGCGATGGTCCGCAAGCTGATCGATGATCAGGAGATCATTACGGAATCTGCTCGTCGGGTGATCGAGCTTGCCAGCGAGGTTGGCGATGATGCGAGCGCTGATCTAGCAACTCGCCGAATAGACGTTCACGAAAAGCACGCCTGGATGCTGCGTAGCCACTTGGAGTAGCGGCAGCCGCGCTCGCGTTGGCTTGAAGCTCGGTTAGCTCAGTCGGGCGAAGAAAACGAGGAGCACCATGTCTTCTTCGATTTCGAAGAAGGAGTGCTCTTCGGTTGCACTGATATAGAGCAGCTCTCCTGGGCCGATTGTCTTGTCTTCGTCACCGACCCGGAACTTCGCCTTGCCCTCGAGGACAAAATAAACCTCGTCGTCATCGTGCGGCGACTGCATATCTTTCGCACCCGCTGCCAGGCGGTAGATGCCGCACGAAAGCGCTGGCACGTTCAGAAATTCTTTGTACTCAACGGGAGCGTCTGACAACGCTGCTGTCAGCGCCTTCATGTCGAAGGTTTGCCAGGGTGATGCGGAAGTTGGTGAGTCAGGCTTCACAGGAGAGCTCCGAACAGTGTCGCGTGTGCGCTATGGTAGCGCGAAAGGTCGCAACGGATGTGAACGCATGTCTCTAACTCCATTTCATGTGGCATTGCAGGTTCGGGATATTCCGGAGGCTCGCCGCTTCTATGGCGACGCGCTCGGCTTGCCCGAAGGCCGGAGCAGCGACGCCTGGGTAGATTTCAACCTTTTCGGTCATCAGTTTGTGGTGCATCACAACCCTGCCATCGGTCGTGATGGTCAGGTGTCGAGCATCGCCAATGCGGTCGACGGACACGGGGTTCCCGTACCTCACTGTGGCGTTGTGCTCACGATCGATGCGTGGGATGCGTTGCGGCTAAGGGTTGAGGCGGTGGTTGATGAGTTTGTGATCGCCCCGTACACCCGGTTTGCCGGTGAGCCTGGCGAGCAGCGCACGATGTTTTTCACGGATCCGTCGGGTAACGCGTTAGAGTTTAAGGCTTTTGCCAATATTGAGGCCGAGTTGTTTAGGCGCTAAGCAACGTTTGTATGCCTTCGCTGAGCGAGGCTCCGAGGTTATGCGCTTGCTCTCTACCCGCGCTGCGCACGTCCCGGTGCTTGCGCTCTCTGGCGACCGCCGAATCCGTTCGGCGGCGGGTCGGCACGTCCTTGTGCCGACATGCAAACCGGCGCTCATTGTGGTGCGCGAATCCCTTCGCGCGGAGTTTTGGGCGTTACCCGGTTGTTCTGGTATGTGCTCCCCTCCCGTTATTGCGAGCGGGAAGGGCGCGACGAATAACGTTGATCAGCGTTGATCGCGACGCGATCAACGAGACTCGAACCTCGGGAGAGCGGCAGTGCAATGCTTGCGCGAGCTGTGCTCGCGTAAGGAATGCTCGAGAGCGCCCGGCTAGTGAACCGTCCGGAGATCGCCACGCTGCCAACGCGCTGCGCGCGTATCATCTCGCGATGACTGGGACGACTCTGGGTATTTGAAGCGTTCGTCGTTATCAATTCGCTACAAAGTTAACCAACCGTCCAGGCACAAACACTTCCTTGCGGATCGTCTTGCCTTCCAGAAACCGGGATACGTTTTCCTCAGCCTTTGCGGCGGCGAGCACGGTGTCTTTGTCGGCATCCGCATCGACTTCGATCTTGCCGCGTAGCTTGCCCATGACTTGAACCGCGATGGTGATCGTGTCGCTCTTGAGCTTCGCCTCATCGAATTCGGGCCAGTCCGCTGCAACGATGCTGTTGGTTTCGCCGAGTGCCTGCCACAGCTCTTCGGCAAGGTGGGGTGCGAACGGCGCGAGAATTCGTAGAAAACGATTCATGTCATTTCGGCTGACGGCTTTCGCCTTGGTCGCCTCGTTGACGAAGACAATCATGTCCGCGATTGCGGTATTGAACTTCAGCGTGTCGACCGCCTCGGTCACATTGCGAATCGCATTGTGCAGGGCGCGTTGCACGTCGGCGGAACTCGCCGCCTCGGTGAGCGCGCCGGAGTCACGCTCGGTGCCGTCACCCATGATCAATCGCCACACGCGATCGAGAAATCGGCGCATACCAAGAACGCCGGCGTTGTCCCAATCGCCGCCGTCTTCGAGTGGGCTCATGAACAGTTCATAAAGGCGCAGAGAGTCGGCGCCGAACTGATCACACATGTCATCGGGATTGACCACGTTGTAACGCGACTTCGACATCTTCTCGCGGCGAGTCACCAATGGCTCGCCGGCGTCGTTGACGAAACCGTCGCCAGCTTCCTTCACTTCTTCCCGGTAGTAGTACTTGCCGCGTTCATCCTTGAAAGATGTTGCGTGCACCATGCCCTGATTGAACAGGCGTTGAAATGGCTCTCGAGTCGACACCAGGCCGAGGTCGTGCAGTACGTGTTGCCAGAAACGCGAGTAGAGCAGGTGCAGGGTTGCATGCTCAGCGCCGCCCACGTACAGATCGACTGGCATCCAGTACGCTTCGTCCTCTGGGTCCCAGGCAACATCGTCCCGGTTGGGGCTGATGAAACGCAGGTAGTACCAGCAGGAGCCTGCCCACTGGGGCATGGTGTTGGTCTCGCGCAGTAGCGCCTCGCCAGTTTCGGGATCAATGGTGTGCATCCATTGAGCTGCCCTGGCTAGCGGCGGCGCTCCGTCTTCGGTTGGCCGGTAGTCAGTGAGGTCAGGCAGGGTCACGGGCAGTTCGGACTCGGTGACGGCGCGCGGAGCGCCGCGAGATCCGTCGGCAAGCTCCGGATGCACAATCGGCATCGGTTCGCCCCAATAGCGTTGACGACTGAATAGCCAATCGCGAAGTCGGTAGTTGACTGTGCCAGTACCAGCATCGTTGGCTTCCAGAAAGTCGATGATCTTGCGTTTGGCATCAGCCTCGTCAAGACCATCCAGGAAACCGGAGTTCACATGGGGTCCTGGGCCTGTGTAGGCAGCCTCATCAACATTGCCGCCGGCGACTACTTCGATGATCGGCAAGCCGAATTGGCGGGCGAATTCGAAATCCCGGTCGTCATGAGCCGGGCAGGCAAAGATGGCGCCGGTGCCATAACCCATCAGTACATAGTCCGCGACCCATATTGGTATCGGCTCGTCGTTGACCGGGTTGATGGCGTAGCTGCCGGTGAAGACGCCGGTTTTCGTATGGTCAGGGGCGTCAGACTGCCGGTCCCGGTCACTGCGATTGGCAGCTTCCACGCAGTACGCTTGAACCGCGTCCGCCTGTTTTGCCGTGGTTACGCTAGTGACGAGCGGGTGTTCGGGTGCGAGTACCAGGTAGGTGCCGCCAAACAGCGTATCTGGCCGGGTGGTGAACACCTCGACCGAGTCAGTGCTGTCCTGAACACTGAACTTGACGGACGCGCCTTCGGAGCGCCCGATCCAGTGCCGCTGCATCTCCTTGACGCCTTCCGGCCAGTCGAGATCATCGAGGCCCGCGAGCAGGCTCTCAGCGTAGTCCGTGATTTTCAGCATCCACTGTCGCATGGAGCGACGCTCAACCGGATCACCGGTCTCGATATAAACGCCGTCTTTTACTTCTTCGTTGGCGAGTACCGTGCCGAGCGCCGGGCACCAGTTCACGGGCACATCCGCTTCATAGGCGAGGCCCTTCTCGAATAACTTGAGAAAGATCCACTGAGTCCATTTGTAGTAGCCGACGTCTGAGGTGGCGATCTCGCGAGACCAGTCGTAGGACAGCCCCAGCCGCTGCAACTGTCCCTTGAACGTAGCGACGTTGCGGTCGGTAACATCCCGCGGGTGCGTGCCTTCGCGCTCAGCCTGTCGCTCGCTCGGCAGGCCGAAAGAATCCCAACCCATGACCCGAAGCACGTTGTGGCCCATCATGCGGCGGGCGCGGGCAACGATATCGGTGGCCACATAGCCTTTCGGGTGTCCGACGTGCAGGCCGACGCCGCTGGGGTAGGGGAACATGTCGAGCACGTAGTACTTCGGCTTGCTCTTGTCGATGCCAACGCGATACGCGTCTTGCTGCTGCCAGCGGTCCTGCCAGCGAGGCTCAATGGTTTTGTGGTCGTAGCCGCTCATACCTGAAACACTCACGTGATGTCGCGGGGCTGCGACGTTGCGAAGCGCGGAAGTTTGCCGAGGTGTTGCCAGCCCGGCAAGTCCGGCCGTAATAACCGCACGGTCTACAAGGGAGCTGTAACGGTGTCGAAGTGCTGGATACTGCTGATATTTGCGCTCGTCGCAGTCACCGCGGAAGCGGCTGCTCCCGGCCGAGTGGTGTGGTCTGAGCCCGCTCGATATCCCGAAGGACCGATGGTCCGCGACGGCGTTCTTTACTGGGCAGAGATGCGTTCGGATAGCGTTCGCCGACGCGTCGATGGCGTTATCTCAATCGTTTTCAGCGAACCAGGCTGTGGTCCTACTTCGGTGAAGCCCGCGGATCGCGGCGAGCTCTGGGTGTTATGCCACCTGTCCGATGAAGTCCTTCGAATCAATGCCAACGGCGAGGTCCTGTTGCGGTTGTCTCACGATGGATCTGGTGGGCGATTGCGTAACCCCAACGATGCGGCGCCAGACGGGCAAGGCGGGCTGTTTGTGTCCTTGTCTGGCCGGTTCGCGGCGCGAGCAAGATCAAGCGGTCGTGTCGTCCACATTGGCCGTGATGGCAGCATCCGCACGGTGGCGGCCCGGTTTCGCTATGCCAATGGCGTCTCATTTGATGCGACAAGCAGGCAGCTACTGATCAGCGAACACCTCGCGCGCAAAGTTTGGCGCTTGCAGCTATCCAAAGACTTCTCGCTACTCTCAAAACAACGCTTCGCTGATTTTGACGCGATGCCCCTCTCGCGCCCCGGATACCGCTTGGCGGGGCCAGATGGCATTGCGGTATTATCGGATGGCCACTACCTCGTCGCGGAGTACGGCGCTTCGCGGCTTATCGAGTTAGGCGCCGACGGTGAGTTTGTCAGGGAGGTCGAAGCCCCCGCGGCTTTTGTCACCAATGCCGTCGTCCTGGGTGATGAGTTAGTCATCACCTCGAGCAGCATCAACGCATCTGAACCCTATACCGGAACGGTGACGGCGATTAGCTGGGAAGGAGCTGCGCCCGATTCCTAGCGATTCGCGATCTTGATCAGCCCCGCAGCGAGGCGTGAGCGAGCGATCGGGTCGAGCCATCGATAGAGTCGCCCCGAGATGGCAACGGCTTTGTTTTTCTCAACCGCGGCAATACCCTCGCGGACGACAACGTCAGCGTCGTACCACAGGAACTCAGGCAGGCCAGCTTTCATTTCCGACAGATCGCCCGAGCTGTGAAAATCGGTGTGGGTGAAGCCAGGGCAGAGGGCACTCACGGCGACTCCAGAGCCCTTCGTCATGAGTGCGAGCTCCTGAGAAAGGGAGATCAGATACGCCTTGCTTGGGCCATAGTTTCCGCCAGCGGCCCGGGTGATGCGGCCTGCGAACGATGAAACGTTAATGACTCGGCCAAAGCCTCGCTCGCACATGCCGGGAATGAACCGGTGACACATCTCAGCGACCGACGTCATCATCAGGCGTAGAAACGCGTCCTGCTCCTGCCAGTCGCGGTCTTCCAGCAGGTGTGGTCCCGCGGAACCGGCGTTGTTGACCAGGAAGTCGATGTCCGTTGTAACCTGCGCCTCAATCTCTGCCGGCGCTCCTGCAAGGCTCAGATCGGCGCTTATGGTCTGCACCTGGCAGTCGTGCTCAGCTTGTAGCTGGCTGGCAACTTCAGCCAGTTTTTCTGCGCGCCGGGCGACCAGGATCAGATCGTAGCCTTCAGCCGCCAACTGTCGGGAAAATTCGACGCCGAGACCGGCTGATGCGCCTGTTATGAGAGCGGTTCGAGCCACGGGATGCTCCTGATTCTTATGGATCGCCGCAGTGTCGGTGCTGCTTGTGCATCTGTCCACCAACGCCGTTTGTTGCAGCCGTTCATTTGCCGCTGCAAACCGAGCCGCAAGACCCTATGCTAGCGCTATGGCCAGAACCTACTCACCTCGAGAGATGATCGATGCGCTTGTGGCGCTGCCGACGGTATCGCGCGATTCGAACCTAGAGCTGATCCACTTCGTTCAGGACTATCTGGAAGGACATGGCATTGCGTCCCGGTTAGTCGCTAGCGACTGCGGCGCGAAAGCCAATCTCTACGCGAGCATCGGGCCCGAGGTGGAAGGAGGAGTCGTACTTTCCGGCCATACGGACGTTGTGCCAGTCGATGGCCAGCCCTGGTCGAGTGATCCGTTTGTCGTCACCGAGCGTGATGGCAAGCTGTTCGGTCGCGGTACGTGTGATATGAAAGGCTTCTGCGCCATTGCCCTGTCGCTGGTACCACAGATGACGCGCCTGACTCGGCCGATTCATCTCGCCTTCTCCTACGACGAAGAGGTTGGCTGCGTTGGCGCGCCGAGCATGATCGAGCGTCTGAAGGCAGAGCTTCCTGAGCCCGCTGCGGTAATTGTCGGCGAACCGACAAGCATGCAGGCCGTGACGTCGCACAAAGGCATTTTCCACTTCGATACGTTCGTGCGCGGCTTTGAGGTTCATTCATCACAGCAGCATCGAGGCGTGTCGGCGGTGATGGTGGCAGCGGAGTTGATCAACTGGTTGGCGGATCGCCAGCGCCGCAATGCGGAAGCGGCGAACCCTGATTGCCTGATGGAGCCACCGTTTACGACGCTGCACTGCGGAACCGTTGCCGGTGGTACTGCGCACAACATCACGGCTCGGGATTGCCAGTTCGTCACGGACATTCGCTCGCTACCCGAGGAGTGCCCACTCGAAGCCTTCGAGGAATTTGCCGAACATTGCCGGGAGGTCGTGGAACCGCGGCTTAAAGCCATTGCGCCAAGCGCAGGCATATCATTCGAGCAGCACGCTCACGTACCGGGCTTTCGCGTTGATGAGAATGAACCGGCGGTAGCGCTCGTGCGCGAGCTGACCGGTGCCAACAGCTGCCAGGAAGTCGCCTATGCCGCGGAGGCAGGACAGTTTCAGCAGGCCGGTTTCTCCACCGTCATCTGCGGACCGGGCAGTATCGATCAGGCACATCAGCCAGATGAGTACATCAGCCTGGATCAAGTTGAGGCTGGCACTGTGTTTCTCGAAAAATTGATTGCCCGTCTGTCTCAGGCTTGAGGCAGCCGCGCAAGGATAGCGCGCCGTTTTTCGAATCCGCCAAAGTGCTCAAGCTCCGCCTCAGACAAATGCGACAGCGCCTGCCTTAGTGCCACTGCGGCGACAGGATTGTCATCGAGCTCGGCCAGCGGGTGGGTGCTCACCGCGATGCTGAAACACACCCAGCGCCCGAAGCCTCGTAGCGTCTGGCGCTCACTGCGCAGAAAAAGCGGATCGCTACGGAAGTCTTCCTGAGGCTGTGGATCGTGCTGATACAGCGCATCGCTCGTATGCACAAACCAATTGCGCCGTTCGAACAGACGATCATCGGGTAGCCGTCTGATGAACTCGTCGATGCGTCTACCAAGCTTCTCGTTTAGCCCCACAGCTGGAGCGTGTACGTCGCGGATAGGCCGGCCAATTTTGTCCTCCAGCCGCCAGTAAGAGGGCGACGCGACGCAGCCGCTGATGAGAACCGGCGAAGACGCGTCTCGGTCAAGGATGCAGAGATCATCGAAGACTCTGTGGCTTGCCGCTACCAGCGGTGAATCCGATTTGTGCCCAACCTCTCCTGCGAAATCCATTACCGCCCGGCTCACAACGACCTCTGCGTGCTGAACATCACCCAAGTGCTGGCGAGCGGCGTGATACGTCACTTTGCTAATGTCAGAAAGGTTGGCGAGCTTCTCAGCCATACGAGGGTGATCGCTGGCTGGCGACAGCCAGCTGTTGAGCTCGACTGGCGACAAGCCCATCTCAAACGTGGCTTTCGGCTTTCCGTCTCGCTTTGTAAACGGTGGATTGCGCCAGATGGATGACATGGCTTGCGTACATAGTGGAATGGGGACTTACAACAGAGGGATCATGGCGGAGAGGCCGAGCCCCTGCAAAGGTGGCCACTGTGCGTCTTGACAATATACCCCCATGGGGTATATTCGTCCCCATCAGCCCAAGTAAACCGCTAACCGATGTCCAACTGCTCAACCCGTGACGAACCAGCAGCCGAATCTGCATCGACGGCAGGCTCCTGTTGCCCGCCATCGTCTGCTGCCGAGGCAGCCCCTCGCTCGTTCGATTGGCTGTTGTGGGGGAGTGGCTTTGTTGTAGCCGTACTCTACGTGGTTCACCTTCTGGATTTATCTGCCGGCGCCCTCTCTGTGATGGCCCATGGTGCTGCCGAGATGGTCAACACCATGTGGTGGGGCGTGTTGTTGGGCATTGTCATGGTTGGAGCCCTGTCTAAGGTGCCGCGCGAGTTCGTGTTGTCTATTCTCGGCCCTGGTGATCGAGTGTCTGGCGTAGTTCGTGCAACGCTGGCGGGCCTGCTTCTGGATCTGTGTAACCACGGCATTCTAATGGTGGCAGCCAAACTCTATGAGCGCGGCGCCAGCACGGCTCAAGTGATGGCCTTTCTGGTCGCGAGCCCATGGAACTCGTTGTCGCTCACTATCATTCTGGTTGCGTTGATCGGCTTCGGCTGGACAGTCGGCTTCGTGGTCCTGTCGATGCTGGTGGCATTAGCAACCGGCTGCATTTTCCTGCTGCTCGAGCGTCGTGGTGTTCTACCTGCGAATACCAATCGAGTCGAATTGCCTGAAGACTTTGAGTTTGTGCCGGAAGCTCGCCAGGGCCTGGCTGCGACCAGCTTCGATGTGACGTTCGTTGGTAGCCTGCTGCTTGATGGGCTGCGTGACTCGCGCATGGTGTTGCGCTGGCTGCTATTCGGGATTGTCCTGGCCGTCATCATCCGCGCGTTGATATCGCCAGATGCGTTCGCTGACTGGTTTGGACCAACGCTCCTTGGTCTGGGAGCTACGATGGTTGCGGCGACAATCATCGAAGTGTGTAGCGAAGGCTCCGTACCGTTAGCCGGCGATCTGTTCACGCGAGCGGGAGCGCCCGGTAACGCTTTCGCCTTTCTGATGGCCGGAGCCGCAACGGATTACACTGAGGTGATGGTACTTCGGGACGTCACTCGCTCCTGGAAGGTCGCGCTGTTCCTGCCGCTGGTAACCGTGCCGCAAATCGCCGTTCTGGCATTTCTGTTGAACCTTGTCTGATCAGCCCACGCGCTATATGCGCCGATACTCGCGAGGTGTCTGGCCGCTGACGTAAACTTGGCAGCTCGTTTCTGTCGAGCAATCTTTTGAATCACTTCACAGCTGTTCGCGCCGCTATCCTGGGCTTGCTCGCCCTGTTTTTGCTGGTACCAGCAGTGCAAGTCGGCGCTGATGATGCCCTGCCATTGCAACCAACGCGGTCCGTAGCCTTTACGGTGACACAAGCCACCTGGATGTCGATCGATGTCTCCCCAGATGGCAGTTGGATCGTGCTCGATGTCCTAGGCGATCTCTATCGGCTGCCAATTGATGGTGGTGAGGCCGTCCGGCTGACACAGGGTATGGCTTTTGACAGCCAGCCCGTGATTTCGCCGGATGGAAGCACGATTGCTGCGGTCAGCGACCGCTCCGGTACGGAGGGCATCTGGCTATTCGATGCTGATGGTGGCAACCCGCGAGAGCTCACGAAGGGTGGCGCGCTGGACGAGTTTGCCTCGCCGACGTTCTCGCCGGATGGCCAACACGTTGTCGTCTCAAAATCCTCATGGAAGTTGAGCGCCAACGAGCTCTGGGCCTACCACATCGATGGCGGTCGGGGCGTCAGGTTGACGCAAGCCAAGGCCAAATCGGACACGCCGCGTAGTCGCCGGCACAATGCGCTGGGCGCGGTGTACAGCCCCGACGGGCGATATCTCTACTACGGCCGGCGTGTTGGCGGCTTTGCCTACAATGCCTCGTTCCCCATGTGGCAAATTGCCAGACGAGATCTGGCCAATGGCACTGAAGACGTACTGACCCAAGCGGTTGGTAGTGGCTTAAGGCCCGTATTGTCGCCGGACGGCAAGCAGCTGGTGTACGGGACGCGGCGGCAACAGCAAACCGAGCTACGCCTGCGCGACCTATCCTCCGGCCACGATCGCAGCCTCGTGTTCCCCATCGTGCGTGATGATCAGGAAGCGCGGTTTACCAGAGATACGTTGCCGCGCTACGACTTCACGCCGGATGGGCGCGAGCTCATTTTTACCAGAGACGGTCGTCTGCAGCGGCTTGCGATAGCTTCGGGAGAGATCACTGAGATACCGATGACCATAGCGATCGAGCAACAGCTCGGTCCGGAGTTGGTTTTCCCATACCGCATTGGTGTCGGTCCGGTAAAAGCGCGTCTGTTGATGAGCCCTGCGCTCTCGCCGGATGGTGAGTCGGCCGTCTTTACCGCCTTTCTGCGGGTTTATCGGCATGACTTCAAAACGGGCGAAACCCGGCCAGTCACGCCCGTTGATATGCCGGCCTTTCAAGCGTCCTTTTCACCGGACGGTCGCGACATAGTGTTCGCCTCCTGGGATAGCGGTGAGGGACATCTTTATCGCATGCGGGCAAGCGGCAGAGGCAAGCCGAAACAATTGACCAGGGAGCCTGGTTTTTATTCGGACCCGGCGTTTTCGCCAGATGGTCAGCAGGTTGTGGCGCTGCGAGGCAGCGCTCACAACCGGCTGTACAACCCCGGCGCGCTTGGCTCGCCAGTTGGCACTCAGTTGGTTGTGCTGCCGTCCGGAGGCGGAGAGTCGTCGGTCGTATTGCCTGCTCGCAAGCTGACCGCTCCGCATTTCGGACCAGAGCCGGATCGCATTTATGCCTACCACGCCCAGGGGCTCTATGGCAGCGGGACATCCGGCCTCGTATCCATGCGTTTTGATGGCAGCGACCAACGCAGACATGTTCGCCTTACGGGTCAGGGAATCTACTTTTCGGAGGGTGATGTGCCCGCCACCGATATGCAGATTTCGCCCGATGGTCGTCACGCTCTGGCGTTGCACGCCAACCAGTTACACGTCCTGCGATTGCTGAACACACACATGCGTGGGGTGTCGGTGAAGCTGGCAAAGCCGGTCTTGCCCATCGCGCGTCTGACGGATGTCGGCGCGGACTACGCTCGCTGGTCGGCCGATGGTCAGACCATTTTGTGGGCGACTGGTAATAAGCTGTATCGGCGAGCGTTGGCGGACGTCGAGTTTTCGCCGTCGCCAGCGCAGAGTGGCGAAGATGAACCGGTTGACGTCGAGGCTGGGGAAACCGTTGACCTCGCCTCGGTAGAGGAGAGCGCAGACCGACCCACAGCGAGCGATGAAGAGATGCGAGAGACGCATGAGAGCGTCAGCGCAGCGACAATCGACCTCTACTTGCCGCGTGCTGAGCCAGAAGGCGTTCTTGCGCTGGTGGATGCACGCGTCATTCCGATGGCGGGAGACGATGCCTCAGAGGTGATCGAAGATGGCGTCATCGTTCTTGAGCGCGGTCGAATTACGGCGGTCGGCACTCGTGGCTCCGTTGCGGTGCCCGCAGGCGCAGACATCGTTAGCCTGGCTGGCAAAACCGTGGTTCCCGGCTACGTCGATACCCACGCGCATCTAAGGCCGACCCGGCGCGTGCTGGATCGAGATGATTGGGGCTTACGCGCGAATCTTGCCTACGGTGTGACCACAGCCATCGATGTGCAACCCGGTACGATCGACATACTTGCCTACGAAGACCTTGTGGATGCCGGCTTGGTTGTCGGCCCAAGAACGCTCTCTACCGGGCCTGGTCTGTTCAGCAATAACTCTTTTCGTTCCGAGGAGCACGCGCGTTCCGTTCTCCGCCGGTACAAAGAAGCGTATCGAGTGCACAACCTGAAAGCATACATCTCTGGTTCGCGTCAGCAGCGACAGTACCTGGTGGCAGCGGCGAAAGATCTGAAGCTCATGGCGACCACCGAGGGTGCGCTCGATATGAAGCTGAACCTCACACACATTGCAGACGGCTTCACCGGCCAGGAACACCCTTATCCGTTGGTTGAGCTGTATGAAGATTCCATCTCGTATATCGCCCAGTCCGGCATTGCCTACACGCCGACCTTGCTGGTTGGTTACGGTGGCCCTTGGGCTGAAAACTACTTCTACACGCGTGAGAGCCCTCGGTTCGATAAGAAGCTTGCCCGCTTTACGCCGCCCCAGGTGCTTGCCGCGAAAACTCTACGTCGGCCGTGGTTTGCAGAGGAAGAGTACGTGTTCGACGAAATGGCGGCGCAGGCACATCGAATCATGCGGGCCGGCGGTAGGATCGGCGTTGGAGCCCATGGTCAACTGCAGGGCCTGGGTTATCACTGGGAGTTGTGGGCACTGTCGATGGGCGGTTTTACCCCTTTTGAAGCCCTGCGTGCAGCGACGCGGCACGGCGCGGAGATGATCGGCATCGGCCAGGATGCTGGTTCGATAGAGCCAGGCAAGCTCGCTGATCTGGTTATTCTCAACCGCGACCCACTGGAGGATATTCGCGCCAGCGCTGACATTGACGCTGTCGTTAAACACGGAGTTATGTACGACGGCGAGACGCTCGATGAGCGCTGGCCGCAGCAGAGGGTTACTCCTGTTGCACCTTGGATTGCTCCTGAATCCGAAGCGCCGCAGAGATGAATGTTGGCCGGCTCGGCGCAGTATCGGTGCGAGCGTGGTAGGTTTAGAGGCTGGTGAAAACGATTGGAGAAAGCGATGCGATTGCTCCTTGGCCTTCTGTTTGTGCTGATAGGAACCGCGGCGTTGGCCGAACCGATCGAGGTGGGCTCGCACGCGCCTGACTTCGAGATTGCGGGTTCCGACGGCAAGGTGCACAGGCTTTCAGATTACGCCGGCCAGCATGTGGTCATCGCTTTCTTTCCGAAAGCATTCACTGGCGGTTGAACGCTGCAATGCAAGGCGCTGCGTGACAGTGACCAGCAGATTTCCAGCTTCAATGTTCGTTACTTTATGGCGAGCACCGATTCGCTTGCAGACAACACGGCCTTCGCGCGTAAGAACGAGGCAAGTTTCCCGATTCTTGCGGACGTCGAGAAAACCCTGGCCGCAGACTATGGCGTACTGAGTCCCAGCGGCTACGCAGCTCGGGTGAATGTGTACATTGATCCGACAGGAGTGGTGGTTCGCGTAGACAAGGGCGTTAACCCGCGCAGCGCAGGCGCGGATCTGCTCGTCGCGCTCAAGGAACTGGATGTGCCATTAGCGACTGCTGACTAGTCAATAAGGCTGGCTGCAGGCAGTTGCCTGCCTCGACTTGGAGTCTCAAGGGTTTGCTTGGATGCAATCTCGGCCTCGAGCAGGTCTGCGAAGCGCCCGTCGCTCATCGACTCCAGATTAGCGCCTGCGAATTGCTGATATGCATCGCCCCCGGCGGCCAGTATTTCCAATGTGCTGACGCGATACTCTCGCGACGGATCAAGCGCTTCATTGTTCACGGATGCGTCGATGAGTCGTTGTCCAATCGGACGCGACAAATCGTATGTGACAGACATACCCGAGAGCTGAAGCATGCCGCGCTCTAACGAAAGGCCCTGCTCGAGGATGGCTCGCAATACTTTACCGGTCATCGTCATCACGGCCATCCGATCTTCAAAAGGAAACGCATCCAGCACATCGACGCGCCGCACCTCGCCTGCTGGCAGATCCGCTCTCAATGCACCGGATGGCATCAAGGCCACTTCGGTCTGGGTGTGCTCACGCAAGATATCCGCGAACAGATTGCCCAAATCAGACTCGGCGTAGTAGCGACGGCCAATTGTCGCTGACGATGTTGTCAGCACATCGAATATTGCGGGGAAGCGCGATTTGTAGTCGCTCAACTTGGCCTGTACCCGCGGATGTGGCGTGAGCGCGTCGCTCTCCACTTCGATGAGTTTGCCCTCGAACGCGAGACGCTCGCCCGTGCTGCCATCCAGCGTTATCTGCAGGAAACCCAGGTGCTGTCCCTGGCCAAAGGTTTGCATGATGAGAGTGCCAGTTTCGCCGTGCACGATGGGCTCCCGTGTCCCAGCGTCGGTGTGGCCTGCCAGGATGACGTCGATGCCCGGGACAGCGCCGGCCAACGCAATGTTCTCGGCGTTGCCACGATGAACGCTCACATCTGCCTCGTCGTCCGTTTGCATCGGTGCGGTTGCGCCCTGATGGGTCAGCACCACAATCAGATCAACCTCGTCGCGTAGCTGCTCGACGTAGCCTGAAACCGTTGCGATGGGGTTAAGAACCTCGAGCCCTGCAATGTTCGAGGGAATGAGCGCGGTTGCCGCATCCTGCCCGAGGATGCCGATGACGCCGATCCGCACACCGTCCCGCTCAACGATCGCGTACGGTTGGGCGAAGCCGATGTTGCTATCTCGGTAAAGAAGATTTGCGCCCAGTACGGGAAACGGTGCGCGTGCCATCTGCCTGGATAGCACTTCCCATCCATACTCGAACTCGTGATTGCCAATGACCATGGCGTCGTACCCCATCGTCAGCATCAACTCGAACGACAGTTCGCCCTGGGTAAGTCGTGCCAGTGTGCCCGTGAAGATATCACCGGCGTCGAACAGGAATGTGTTTGGCTGATTGGCTCGCTCTCTGTTAATCAGCGTGGCGAGTTGGGGCAGGCCACCGATTCTGTTGATGTCGTCTCGCCAATACGCGTCAACGGGCTCGTAAGCACTCTCGACGTCGTTGGTGAACAGTAGCGTGATGGTTTTAGTATTTTCTCTATCCAGTGTCGTGCAGCTCGCCACCAGAACGAGGAGGGTAGTGGTGAGCCCTTGTCGCCAATGGCTGGGGAAGATCCTCTGTGTTTGCATTGGTGGCTGTATTCCGGTGGTTATAGTGGTTTGAGCATGCGGGCGTTGCGCAACACAACGCCGCCTCGATGCTGGCGCCGTCGCCAGCTGACCGTGAAGCCCTGACGTTTGAAAAATGCTTCTGCGCTCAAGCTCACATCGGCGGAGAGTTCAGTTACCCCCATCTCCTGAGCTTGTGCGGCCAAGTGGTTGAACAGCGTCTGTCCGATGCCTTGGCGCGCGTAGTCACCGTGCACGTAGAAATGATCGATGTAGCCTGTCGGTTGTAGATCGGCGTACGCAATTGCTGTCAGCTTGTCCCATAGAACCCAGGGTTTGATTTTCGCCAGGTTGGCTGCCCAGGCGGCTTCGTCGAAGGCTTCAGGTGACCACTGCCGGCGTTCTGCCGCGCTGTAGTAGGGCGCGGCGGTCTGTTGAACCGCTGTGTGAAAAACGGCACGAAGCGCGGCCGCATCGCCGGTTTGATAGCGGGTTAACTTCATTGGGAACTCGCAACGGGTTGGCAGTAGTGTGTCTTGCGGGAGAATGTGCGTATCGTCGCACACAAGCGCTTTCTCATGGACCCTGGCGAATTCGATGGCTTTGCACTTTCTCGATTATCTAGGCGTCTTTGTCTTCGCCATCACCGGCGCGCTGGTGGCTATCCGTAAGGATATGGATATCTTCGGTTGTGTCGTACTGGCGCTCATGCCCGCGGTTGGTGGTGGCACGGTGCGCGATCTCATCCTCGATGTTCCGGTGTTTTGGGTCGTCGACAATCGCTATCTCTTTATTACGCTTGCCGCCGCACTTCTGACCTTCGTGGCGTATCGATTTGTGCTTCGGGTCGGTCGGCTGATTCTCTGGTGTGATGCGATTGGGCTTTCCGTATTCTGCGCCCTTGGCACGGCCAAGGCCCTGGAGGTCACAGGCAAACCGGTTGTATCCGTGATGATGGGTGTTGTGACGGCCGTTGCCGGAGGCATCGCGCGTGATGTCATTGCCAACGATATTCCCCTTGTGTTGCACAAGGAGGTCTACGCTACCGCTGCGTTCGCTGGCGCGCTTGCCTATGTATTCGCGCTGCCGGTATTTGGAACAGAGGCGTCGATCTGGCTCGCGGTTGGCGTTGCGCTCGTCGGGCGTGGTCTCGGCATCGGTCGTGGTTGGTCGTTGCCGAAGATACGCAACACGGAATAACGGCTGGCGACGCACGCAGATGCGCAACGTCGCCGCCGATCACGCTAGCCTTTGAAACTTCGCCCGGTGGGTATCAACACGGGTACCTGGGTGCGATATGAGTCGTACTCCGGCAACATCCTGCTGAGGTCTCGCTCCTCCCAGCGCACCGCGATTACGACATAGGCGGTCATCGCCAGGGCAAACACGAGGTGGGAGATCGTCATGTGTGGAGCGGCCCACAGGAGAACCAGAAAACCAAGATAGAGCGGGTGCCGCACGAAGTGATAGTAGCCGCGTACGGTGAACGGGAGCTGCCGATAGTCGTGTCCACGCAAGTTCATCCAGGTCTGGCGTAGTCCAAACAGATCGAAATGATTGATCAGGAACGTTGAGCTGACCAACACCATCCAGCCAACGGCATGCAAACCCAACATAAGGCTCGCACCGGTACCCTCTAGCTTCCAAATGGTGATGCCCAGCGGTTGCCAGAGCAGCATGACTGCCATCAACGTGATGGTGCTCGCCGCCACAAAGGTTGAGCGTTCGATTGCCGGTGGGATGAAGCGAACCAGCTTCTCCTTGAACCATGGCCTGGCCATGACGCTGTGTTGCACAGCAAAGCCAATGATCAGCAGCGCATTGATGAGGAGGCCGTTGGTCATTGAGCCAGTAGCCGCACCATCGAGTGGATTCGGCACCAGGTCGGTGACTAGCCATAGCGCCATGTAAACAAGGCTCGCCATGGCCAGGCTGTAGCTAGTTACTGAATACAGCACGGCTGCGATTCGGCTAAACATAGATTTCTCTCTTCGTTGTGGTGGGGGATTGAATTGACAATGCGTTTCTCCGAGCACATCGCGACGCTTGGCCTCCAGGCGACCCATCAAAATCGTGGCGTCCTGAATGGGCACGCCATGTTCGATGAGTGCGTCCTGCACGTGGTCTAGCATTCGATCGAAGTGATCGTGACCCAGGCCCATACGCAGCAACGGCGCATGGGCTTTGTGCAGATCGATTTCCGATGAGTCATCGATCAGGTGGGCCAGGAACAGGCTTTGTCGGCGGACGAGATCCGCCACGTCCCGTCCTTCAAAGAATGGGCTCAGCTCGTCATCTGCCAGTACTCTCGCGTAGAGAGAATCGCTTATGCGACTGAGCTGTGCGCTCTCGAGCCCCAAATGCATGTTGTTCATCGCATTGTCTCCGGTTGTGGCCGACGCCCGTTTGGCGTGACCTGGCGACCAACTTGCGTCTAGACTCGCGTAACGTCCTGACCCCACCATGATTTATTCGTGACCATTTCCTGACCTGTACGAAAAAGGCTATGACCTCGGAAGAAAATTCAATAAAAACAGAGGTATATGAGTTTTCCGGGTTTGCTCTTGATGTGCCCGCCAGAGAGCTCTGGCAGGCTGAAGAACGGGTCGAAGTACAGCGTCGGGTACTGGATCTGCTGATTTTCCTGGTGCGTAACCGAGATCGAACGGTTACCAAAGACGAGCTGCAGGATGCGGTATGGCCCGGCACCATCGTGACCGAAGCTGCTCTCACCCGCGCGGTGATGAAGGCGCGCAAGGCATTGGGGGATTCCGCATCTGCACCGACGTTTGTGCAAACGGTGCATGGTGAGGGTTATCGATTTCTCGCGCCGGTGGCTGTTTCTGACGATGTTCCGGCGCGTTCAACTGAACCTGCGGTTGATGCATCGCTCCGACGCAGCGATCTGTTCCGGGCCGCCACGACCTACGGCGCGATCGCATGGCTGGTGAATCAGGCCGCTGCAATGGTCTGGGAGGCTTTCGAGTGGGACAAACTGCCACTGCAGATCCTCCTGGCTGTGTCGATCATTGGCGCACCGGTGCTGTTGGGTTTGGTCTGGTTCTACCGATCAACCAGCACCGGTCTGCGGCGAAGGAGCGAGCTCAGCTCGAATGAAGGGCAGGGTGCGCATCAGCGCTATCGCTGGACGATTGGCGCCCTTGCTCTGGCGCTGGTTCTGTCGCTCGCTTGGAACTTCAAGCCAGCGCCAACACCTGCCGACTATCTACGCATCGCCGTGCTACCGGTCGCCAACGAATCCGGCGAGGGGAGCCTTGATTGGATCGAGCTTGGTTTGATGGGGCTTGTAAACTCGGCGTTGCTCAGCGGCGGACTGTCGACCGTCGCGAGCGCTGAGGTGCTGCACCTTAGCCCAGTCGATCGAGATGCCAGCCAGCCATTACCGTTGCAACGCTTCGCGACCGATAGCGGTGCGGGACAAGTTCTGATCTCGAGTTTGCAAAAAGTGGGCGAAGAGTTCGTCGTGACTGGATCCTTAGTGAGCATGGACACCCATACGGCACTGCCTGGCTTCACGGCTGAAACACCGGCCCAAGCTGCCGCCAACTTTGCGCAACATGTCATCGAAACGCTTTTGCCTGGGCCTGTTGCTGTTGAGAGCGAGTTTCGTACCGTAGATCCGTTTGTTAACCAGGCCTTCGCTCGAGGCCTGCACGCTTTGATCTCCGGAAACCTCGCAAACGCGCAGGATTTGCTCGAGGTTGCTCGTGCCGGTGCGCCCGAGGCGTTCTGGCCGGCTTACGAACTGGCCGTGGTACGTCAGCAGAGAGGCGATCTTGAAGGTGCGAAAAATGATCTGACCCGACTGCTGGAAAGCCATGACGCCAGCCCAGTGCCCGCTCAGCAGGCTCGATTGCACAATGCGCTCGGGATCATCGCTGACCTCTCTGGTGAACTCCCGTCGGCGCTCGCCCACTACATCGCCGGTATTGATATCGCCAGGAGCCATCAACTGCACGAGGTTCGCGCAAAACTCTGGATTAACCATGCAGTTGCGGAACGCGCACTCGGTCGGCCGGATGCTGCCGCGGAAAGCCTCGGTCGTGCTCGCGCTGCCTATGCTGCAGCCGGCATCGAGGTCATCAGTGCGGATTTCTATATCGCCCTTGGCAACACCCGGGCCGACTCAGGTGATGTTACCGGTGCCCAATCTGCATACCGTCAGGCACTGGACAATGCTCGTCTCCGGGACACGCCGAGTGTTGAGGGAACCGCGCTATCTAACCTGTCCTGGGCAGCTGAGCGACTCTCGGACTATGAAGCGGCCGAAAGTTATCTCATTGAATCGGAAACCTTGCGGCGCAGGATAGGCGACAAAGTCGGCTTGATTCGAAGCCAGATTCGCAGAGCGAACCTGCTGTTTTATCGCGGCCGGCTAAGCGATGCGGATGCGATTGCAGAGGCTGTACTGCAAGACAGTTACGCGCTGTCGGAGCCGGATCTGCAATCAACCGCCCAAGCGATTCGAGCAGAGGTTGCCCTGGCTCGTGGCGATGCGTTTGATGCCGCGAGGTGGTTTGAACGCTCACTGGTGATAGAGCGCGAAGGCGGTACACGATATGGCCTATTGCGTGCTGGACTTGGTTTGAGCCGTGCGAAGCTAGCGGCCGATGAAGTGTCGGCGGCGCGAGCGGCTTTGGCTCAAATGCGAGCCGACAACTCGGTCGATGCGCACTTGCCGGTGTTCGCGCTGAGGGCAGATCGTCAGGAAGCGCGAATACTGCGTGCCGAAGGCAACCTGGAAGCCGCCGGGGATACGCTCCGACAGGCAATCGATGTTGCCCGGCAGCGTGCGAGCGACGTTCATCTCGCTCGGTTGGCATCGGACCTTTCTGAACTATTCGTTGCGACGGACAATCTTGACGACGCTCGAATCTGGCTGGGTGTCGCGCTGGAAGCCGAACCCAGTGAGCCTGAAGTGCTGTTGGCAAAGGTCAGACTCGCGCATGCGGAAAATCGTTTTGACGATCTGGCTGCAGCGGCCTCCGCCCTGGAAGCAGTCTCGGGAGAACGTTATGCACGGGAAGTGTCCGAGCTGTAAAAATTTTCTATGGCGTGAGTCGACATCCGATTCGGCTCGCGGCATCAGATCTGTTGCGGGACGGTTAACGCTTCAGTTGCTTGTCTTAGTCGTCTTCTCAGTGGAGTTGGTTGCATACAGCAGCGCAACTGACAACCAGCTCGTGACGCAGGCGACGATAGCTAGAGGGGCAAGGCCAATGCTAATGAAGGGAGCGGCGATGGCCGTGCCAGCTGCTGCGATGAATAGAATAAACAGCATCACCAAGGCAGCGCCACGCGCATCGTCATCGCCCGATGCAACAATCGCTCGGTAGAAACCGGGCGGCCCCCGTACACCCAAACCCAGGTTGACGATGAGAAACAAGGGCCACAGTACCTTCGGGTTAGCGCCGTCTACGACGGCGTAGCCAACGATCAGCAACAGGCCAACGGCCGACATGAGCGAGCCAGCTTTGATGGTTTCCTCGCTGCCGAAGCGGGCGACCAGGCGATCGGCAAGGTTAGCGGCGACAATAAAGAACGAGATGCCCAACACCTGCATGGTGACAAAGTCGGAGAGACTGCCGTCCATGGCCGTTGTGATCACTGCGGGTGCGCCGAAGACGAATATCAGCAGGCCGCCCAGTGTGAACGCCTGACTGCCGGCAAAGCGCAGAAACTCGGTGTTTCGTACAAGCCGTCGATAGCCATGCTCGGCGCCTCGCGCTCGCCGGCTTGGGACGGATTTCAATACCGCAAGCCAACATACGCTCAGTAGCCCGGCGAGCACAGCGGTAAGCTGAAACGACGCCTGCCAGTTGTAGGTGATGAGTAGCCAGTAGCCGAGAATGGGCGCCAAAGCAGGCACAATCGACTCGATGCTGCCAAGCAGTCCCATGGCACGTAGTGCGCCTCGCTCATCGAGAAGCGATCGAATGATGCCTGGCCCAAAAACGGCTGGAGCCGCAGCAAAGAGGCCCTGAAAGAAGCGCTGTCCGATCAGGCTGTCGAGCGATGTAGTTGACGCAGCGGTCGCAGACAGGATGGCAAATCCAAGCAATGAGGCAACCAAAAGCCAGCGGGAATCCATGCGAGCGCCAAGCTCGCCAAAGCAGATGAATCCGATTGCACTGCCGAAGGAAAACGTTGCGAGCACGAGTTGTGAGCGCTCAACGGTACCGCCGAGGAAATCCGGTAGGCTTGGCACAGCAGGCAAGACAAGGTCGGTGCCGGCTAGCCCTACCGTTGTGCTGAGCACGACCAGAGTGAGCAGCAGCCATACGGGCGCCGCGCGCGTCGGTGAAGAAGCCGACAAGCGGTTTATTCCGTCAAGTAGAAGGTTATGGTCGTCACTACGCGCACGTCTTTCTCAATTTTTTGCGTGTCGCTGTATTCCTCGCCAGCATCGCGAACGAAGAAGCTGCCCTGACGGGCGCTACGAATGCCGCCCACCTCGATACCAGCGTTGCTGGCAAATTCGTTTGCGGCGATACGCGCGTTGGTGGTTGCTTCCTTGAGCATGTCCGGTTTGATGTCGTTCAAGCCGGTGAATCGATAGGCGGGTGAGTTATTCGAGATGTCAATTCCGTCTGCAATCAGACGATTTACCTTGCCACGAACTTCCGGGATCAATCCCACGTTGGACGTCTCAACCGAGATGCTGCCGGCCAGTATGTGGCGCTCATCGACGAGGTTTTGATCGTCGTCGCGATATTCCTGGTAGCGATAGTCAACGACACCCTCGGTGATCTCGTCGTCGGTCAGACCGGCTTCCATGAGAAGCGCGATAATCTGATCACGATGAGACTCGCTGAGTGCGTACAGCGCGGGAACTTCGGCGCGAGAGGCTCCGGCCACTCGATAGGAGACTGTCCAGTTGGCGAGGTCCGAGCGCACCCGTCGTTCCGCCAAGCCTTTCGCCTCGGCTGTGTTGATCGCTGTGTGAGACTTACTCAGCGTTTCGCTGGCGAAGTAGCCCGCCGTTGCGATACCTGCAGCGAGGAGCGCACTGGCGACAACTATCGTGGGAGATGAAATGCCTGACATGAGTGGAGCCTTGTTCATCGAAAGTTACGCGCTTCGGGAGGCACTGGGTTGGCGCCGCGTGACAACGGTTCATCTCTGGATTGTCGCATAGCAGCGCGAGCGTCAAAAAGGGCCTAGCTGCGAGCCGCCTGCACGGAAACACCCAGCCGATTGAGCGCGTTGTAGAGTGCCTCTGCGGCGAACGGCTTCTGCAATATTTGCAGGTTTGGGTCTTGCCGCTGTAGCGCTGATGTTGCTGAAGACGCGTAGCCCGTGACGAGGATTACCGGCAGGGATGGTTGCGTGTCTCGCAACTGAGACAGAGCTGCCAGCCCGTCGAGGTTGGGCATGCTGACATCCATGATCAGTGCTGAGACGCTTGGCTGTTTGAGCTTCAACCTCTCGAGCACTTCCAAGCCGTCGCATGCGAATTCGACGTCAACCTTCTTGCGGGAGAGTAGGGCGGCGAGGACCTCTCGTACCGAGGGCTCATCGTCGGCGACGAGGACGCAGGTTGCCGATGATTCGGTTGCAGATATCTTTGATACAGGGATCGATGCACTGCTATCGCTTTCACGCTGCGTCGTTCCAGGTAACCAAACCGTGATCGCCGTTCCTTGCTCACGCTCGTGCTCAAGCGTTACACCACCGCCCATGGAATGAATGATCCCGGCGACCGAGGCAAGACCGAGCCCTCGTCCCTGAGGCTTGGTCGTCGTAAAAGGATCGAAGAGTTTGTCAGCAACTTCGACCGGTATGCCGCAACCTTCATCACTAACGGTGATGCGTGCGTACTGACCAACCGCCAGCGTTGAGCCATCTGAGACGCTAGTGAGTGGCACACCGACTTCGACGCAGGTCAACGTCAGTTCGACTTCTCCCAATCCGTCGCCGTAACTTTCGGCGGCGTTTCGGATCAGATTCACCACGACCTGGTCGAGCTGCGTTGGATCACCCTGCACAAACACTTGCTGGTCTGCGTTTAGACGAATCCGGCTGCCTTTCGGGATTGTGGATTGCGCCAGAACAACCGCTGTGGACAGGCGCGCTTTCATGTCTACGGTGATCAACGTCTGATGACCGCGACCGGTATAGTCGAGCAGCTGAGCAGCAAGCTCGCGAGCTCGCTCACTCGCTAGATCTACGGCCTGCAGGTGATCTAATGCGTCGTTGTCACGGCTTTGCATCGCAGACTTCGCAAGGTCGCTGTGGCCGATGATCGACGTAAGAAAGCCATTCAGATCGTGTGCCAGACGCCCAGCCATCAGGTTCAGGCTCTCGGTCCGATCGTGTTCGCTTAGTTTCAGGTCGAGCAGGCGCTGGGCCTTGTGGCGCTTGTCCAATTGCCAATGCGCTTCCCGTTCGCTAGCTAGAGCGTCCTCCCAGATTCGCCGATGCACCAGCATGCTCGCGAATGTAGGAATGAGCACCGTGATGCTGCCCGCGAGTGGTAACCAGGTGGGGTAAGGGTCGGCAACAAAGGAGACAGGCGCGATCATGCCAATCACTAGTGCCAGCAGCATCAGGCAGGACCAGATGAACGATGCTCGGATGCTGCAAATCATCATGGTAAGCAGTGGGATTGCCGGTGCGAACAGGGCGGCAAACGGCAACTGGCCCGTTGCGTAGATGCTCGCAAAACCACAGGAAAGCACAAGGCCAGCGGGCACACAGTTGTTTGCGATGGCAATCGCAGTCGTTGGGTGGCCTGCAAGTAGGCGCAGTATAGGAACGACCGCGACGAACAGTGTGAGAGAGGAAAATGTGATCGTGCGAAGCGCGTTATCAAATATCTCCCAGGCGACGACTAGCGTTGTGACGGCCGCGGCGATCGCCAGCAAGCTCGTCACCGTGGCGATGCGCACTCGAACCAGCTGTTGCTGAGTCAACTGCCGGACGAGCCGCTGTCCGATGAGCTGATCGCCGCGCCGCGTAATTCTGGCTTCCCAGCCGCTGATGGGCTGTGTTGTCGTGCTCATTGCTATTCGGCTAGCCTTCGAGGCTACCGACGATCTCTTCGAGAGCTAGCCAGAGTGGCGGTGCATCGTCTTCGCCGGTGCGACCGCAGCGAACGACCATGGCGTCGTTTTCCGGCGCAAGCAGAACGCGCTGGCCGTCGTAGCCTGACGCATAAAACATCGGTTTGCTCGGGTGCAGCCACCAATGCGCGCCATAGGCGTCCACGCCGTCGTTGTAGGTTGCGCGCCGTGCATAGTCCACCCAGCCTTCGGGCAGTATGCGCTGGCCATCCCAGATGCCGTCGCGCAGGTACAACAATCCGAAGCGTGCGAAATCCTGGGGCGTGGCGAGTAGGAAAGAAGAACCGATGAACGTGTTGGTGTTGTCGAAGCGCGGCGTTGGCGTACGCATGCCAATCGGCTCGAACAATTCATCGCGCATGAAATCGAGCATACCGGTTGCGCCTCCGCCGATGGCATCTCGCAGGACTCGGCAGATGATGTTTGTCGTGCCACTGCTGTAAGACCAGAAGCTTCCCGGTGGCTGCGCAAGCGGTTTGTTCGCGGCATAACCGCCCATGTCGATACGACCATCCATGCTGAGCATCGTGATCACGTCGGATATGGAATCGTCCACATAGTCCTCACGAAACTCCAGGCCAGACGACATGCGTAGTAGTTGATCCAGGGTGATGTGGCGCCTTGGATCATCACCGCTTTGCCATTCGGGTACTGCGGCCGGAGCATGGATGTCGAGCATGTCTTTGCCGACGGCGATGCCCACCAGCGCGTGGGTAATGCTCTTGGCCATGGACCAGGAGTACTGCAGATAAAAGGCGTTCGATCCCATACCGTAACGCTCGACGAGAATTCGGCCACGCTGGATGATCAACAGCCCGTAGGTTCTGCCGACCGCCGTACTGGCGTCAAACAGAGGCTCGACGATGGCATCTATGCGTTTCTGCGTCGCTGTCGGGAGGCTCGCTCGCGGCCATTGTCGGGTAGGCCAGGGCGTATCCGTGGGTTGGCTGGGAAGCGGTGTATTTGTGTGCTCGATTGTCGCGCTCATGTTGGGCTCCAAAGAATCGCTATCTGGTGGCGGTCGACAACTGGGCTTCGATGCCTGGGTAGCGCCACAGTAAGATTACGCTGCGAACGATAAAGAACACAGACATGCCGAGCCAGATGCCGTGGTTGCCGAGCACCGGTATCGCGAGCCAAGTGCAGAGAGCGTACGCGGCGAACGATATGGCCATCGCGTTTCGCAGTGTTGCCGTTTGGGTTGTCCCGATGAAGACGCCATCGAGCTGGAATGCGATGACGCTGAGCAGCGGCGCGGCAACCACCCAGGGCAGATAGGTCAGTGCGCTGTCGATGAGTTCGCGCTGGTCTGTCATCAAGCTGATGAGTAGCGGCCCAGCCCCGGCATACAACATTGCGATCGCGATGGACGTGCCGACTGCCCAAACCCCGGTTTTGATGCTGACGTCGCGCAGGCGCCGGGCATCTTTGCCACCATAGGCTTCGCCGGCGAGTGTTTCGGCGGAGTGGGCAAAGGCGTCAAGCGCAAAAGCCATTGTCATCATGAGTTGCATGAGAATTGCGTTCGCTGCCAACACGACAGAACCGAAGCGCGCACCAAAAACCGCGAAGAGAAGAAAAGGCAGTTGCACGAACAGAGAGCGAACGATCAGGTTGCCGCTAACCTGGAACAGTGACATCAGCCTGGCTCGATTAAAGATCTCCTGTCGCTGAGGTTGTTTAGCACCCGCTGCCCGCAGTGCGCGCCAGGCTAGTAACAAGCCGACGAGAGCGCCGCACCACTCGGCTATTGCGGTGCCGGTTGCGACTCCCTCGACACCCCAGCCGAAGCCGACCACAAACAGAAAGTCTAGCCCGATGTTGGTTATGTTGGTCACGGCTGACACAACGAGCGACAGCCCCATTCGCTGCGTGCCGAAGAGAACGCCGAACACCACATATTGCAGAAGCACCGCTGGCAGGCCAAACAGGCGTATATCGAAATACACAGCAGCTTTGTCTTCGACGAGCGTACTGGCCTCGAACACGAGCAGCCCGCCGGTTTTCAACAACCCGGATACAGACAACATGAGCGCTGCAAAGGCGCCGGCGATCATGAGTGCGCGCAGCGCGACCGCGCTTAGTTCTACCGATTGTTTGCTGCCGAATGCCTGAGCGACCAGCGCTGTGGTGCCCATGCGCAGAAAACCGTAGCTCCAATACAGCGCTGTGAAGATGGCGCTGCCCACGGCGACTGCCGCGAGGTAGCTGGGATCGCTCATGTGCCCCATGACAGCCGTATCAACGAGGCCAACGAGCGGCGCGCTCAGGTTAGCGATGATGATTGGCCAGGACAGCGCCCAAACCTTGCGATGGCGCAATGGTTCGCTGTTTGTTTGCAACGCAGCCGTCGACTCAGTAGTCGGCGACTTGCTCACCTCACCCGCCCGTTTGGCTTATTCCTGGTCTGGATCAGAGAAGCCTCGCCGGGAAGTCAGGCCGAGAGGGCCGCGGGGAACGTACAGATTCAGCCGTTCCCCGTCGCGTAGGACGGTCACAGGAATCTGCTCGCCGGCGTCACCGGAGGCGGCAATTCGCAGCAGGTCCGAGTTGGCGTAGACCCGGGTGTCGTCAACGGCGTACAGCGTGTCACCATTACGGATGCCTGCAATCTCGGCAGGGGAACCCTGCAGCGTGCTGCGTACGACCACTCGGTTTGGCTGTCCGGTCGCGTACAGGTAGCGGTCGAAGGCGTCTTCGCCGTAGTCCTGGGTAAGCGAATCGCGAATGCTAGGCAGTGACGCAGCAGCCTCGCGTAATTGTCCAGGGTTCCAGCCCTCGCGTAGTGCCTCGTAGCGAAGCTGAAGACGAGCGTAGGTGGCCTCGTCTGCGAGTCGGACAATGTCATCCGCCTGGCTGGCGGTGAAACCCGCTTCAATCAGTGCCTGCGGATCAACGCCTCGTGGTCTCGCGGTTGTGCCGGCACTGACTTCGCCTTCGAGCTGAACATCCTGCTCGCGTTGCTCAACCGCCATGTTGGCCAGAGCTTCACGAATCTCTTCGACACTCGCAGACACTTCAGCCAGTTCACTGGCGCTCTCCGCCTGGCCATCAATCAGGCCCTGGAGTACCGATGCCAGGCCGTCGCCGATTGCGTCGCTGGCCTTCAGCGCATTGACGTCCGCGCTCAAGTCGATACCGCTTGTTGCCGCATCGGGAGTGGGGCTGCTTTGGCCGTAGAGCGTGCCGGCAATGAAGCCGATCGCAAGGCACGCAACGATGATCGCAAGGACGCGCATGGACACTGTTATGCTCTCCGATCTGTCTCAATCGAGTGGTTCTGTCTCGCCTGGAACAGGATGAGCAGGGCCCGGGAATAGGTCAACCGATGTCGTCACGCTTGAATGTCGCTTTGATGCTCATGGTCTGGGCTATCACCGCTTGTTCTCCTCCTGCGCAATCGCCGCAACCGGATTTCCGTAAGCTTGTGAGTGGTGCCCAAATCTCCGGTGCCAACGGATTGGCGTTGTCACCGGACGGTGATCTGGTCGTCGCCTCAGTCATCGGCAATGAGATTCGTTGGATCAGCACTCGCACAGGCCGGACTCTGCGCTCCGAGGTGGTTGATGGGCCCGATGACGTCGCATACTCACCGAGCGGAGCGCTCTATTGGACATCCATACTCACGGGTGAAGTCGCCGGCATCGACAGCGACGGCAATCGGGTGAGCGCTGGCAATCTGGGGCCCGGAGTTAACCCACTCACGTTCTCAGACGATGGCCGTCTTTTTGTATCCCAGTGTTTCTTTGGTACGAACCTGTATGAAGTTGATCCGCTCGGTGTGGAGAGCGCACGGGTCATTCGCGATGACCTGGGCCCTGGATGTGGTTTAAACGGCATGGACTGGGGGCCAGACGGGCGGCTGTATGGACCTCGATGGTTTCGCGGCGAAGTGGTCAGCGTGGATGTGGAAACCGGAGAGCTTCGTGTCGAGGCACAGGGCCTCGGCGTTCCGGCGGCGGTGAAGTTCGATTCGAACGGCGTGCTGCACGTTCTCGATACCCAACGCGGTCAGGTGCTGCGGCGCGGCGAAGATGGTTCGTTGGAGGTCATCGTGACGCTCGCCATGGGGCTGGACAACTTTGTCATCGCCGACAATGGCGATCTTTTCGTATCGAGCTTCACGGACGGCTTTGTAATTCGAGTATCGCCTTCAGGCGTCCTGAAAGAGCTGTTGCCGGGCGGGTTGTCACACCCCGGCGGGATTGCCATCGATAGCGCCGGTGATCTGTTGGTTGCGGATGTGCACGCGCTGCGCGGCTTTGCGCGCGAGGATGGCGAAGCGTTGTTCAGCCAACGCAATATGCTCGGGGTATCAGCTATCGGCTCTATGACGAACTTGAGTTCAGTGGCGGAACCCGGCCGCACGCGCGTGTTACTGACGTCCTGGATCGACAATACGGTACGGCTGTGGGATGTCGACGCCAAGACGGAAGTTGCGGCTTACTCGAACTTGCCGGTTCCGGTTGCGGCGGTCCTCTACGGTGGCAGCCCGGTGGCGGCACTCCACGGGGAAGGAAGCGTGCGTTCTCTCGAGCGCTCAGCTACTGACGAGGCGGAAGAGGTTGAAGAGGTTGAAGAGGCCGGAGAGGGTCAGGTCTGGATAGGCGATTTGCCCGCGCCCACCGGTCTTGCTGTATTTGATGGCAGCCTCTATGTAAGCGATCGCGAGCTTGGTCAGGTGTTGGAGATTGCTCGTGCCGGTGAGCGGCTTGCGCTCCCTGAGGTCATTGCCAGCGGGCTCGACCGTCCTGAAGGGATTGCGGTTCGTGATGGCGTACTGGTGGTGATGGAAGCAGGAACCGGACGGCTGCTGCGCCGGGATCTGTCCTCACAAGCTGAGGGCGACTCTCCCGAGTCCTGGGAGGAACTGGGAAGGCTGCCGGTTGGGGCGGAGCGCGGATCGGTCGAGCAGCCGCCGTCGTTTATCTTTAATGCGGTTGCAGTGGCGGACGACGGCGCGGTTTACGTCAGTGATGAAGTGAACCGCGCACTGTGGGTCTATCGCTAGCTGTGGGTCTATCGCTAGCTGTGGGTCTATCGCTAGAGGCAGCGAGAGGCCGATCGATAGGGCGGGGCGCTATGTGCTGGTTTTAGACTGCACGTAGTTTTTGATACCCATTCGCTCGATGAGGCTGAGCTGTGTTTCCAGCCAGTCTACGTGCTCTTCCTCGGATTCGAGAATGCGCTCGAAGATCTCCCGGCTGACGTAGTCGTTGATGGACTCTGCATAGGCAACGGCTTCGCGGTACATGGGCAGTGCGAGCATTTCGAGCTTGAGATCACACTCGAGCATCTCCTGCACATCCTGGCCAATCATCAACTTGCCCAGGTCCTGTAGGTTTGGCAGTCCTTCGAGGAACAGAATTCGCTCAATCAGCGTATCTGCATGCTTCATCTCGTCGATAGACTCGTGCTGCTCGTAGTCGGCCAGTTCCTTCAGCCCCCAGTCCGCATACATTTTTGCGTGCAGGAAATACTGGTTGATGGCGGTCAGCTCGGCTTTGAGTGCCTTGTTCAGGTGTTCGATGATGCCTGGATCAGTGGGCTTCATGGCGCGGTTTAGCTCCCTGGCGGTATGCCGTTGCTTGTTTAGTGATGCCCGTGAGTCTGCCGATTCGAGCTGCATTTAGCAAAGGATTTTGGTGGAAAATCCGTCTTAAGTGATTGAATTTAAATGGTAATTGTTATCATTTATGTTTGGCTGTGCGAGCGCTGCCTGATTGCCGAAGGATTCGGGACCTGTCGCACATGAATCGTCTTTTCGTGTTGCAAGTGATAATAATTCGCATTAGTATTTGCTCACTATGTACGTATGCCTATGCAAAGCCGTGACGGACCGCCAGCTCGATGAAGCCATCGAGCGCGGTGACGACTCGCTCGAAGCACTGCAAAACAGTTTGGGTGTTGCCACGGGCTGTGGCTGTTGCCAGAGCTTTGTTGAACAGCATCTCGAGCATGCGGGGTGCATGGGCAACAACGCGTCTCAGCCGCTGTACTACGCCGCTGGCTAAGTCCGTGGGTTTTTAAAGGGCGCTCGACAGAGCACCCCTAAGAATGCTCCACAAGGCGTTCCACCAGCTGCTGCACCCGGCGCACCACAAAACCCTACATTGGCCGCCGCAATGACCACTCGCGTGTCGCGAACCGGCCAGCATCAACTCCCTAAACTCACTCGCTATCGACACTAACGTCACCCAAGGCGCGGTTTTGCTCGCACCTCAAGGCATACGCGGGTCAGATGAGTAACCGGAAGGGTGATTCCAGGTAGTCGCGAACGCTGGCGAGGAACTGGGCGGCCGGCGCGCCGTCGAGGGTTCGATGATCCCAGGTCAGTGACAGCCGCATCACTTGTCTGCGAACCGGACGGTCACCGTCCCAGGCCACATCGTCACGGATTCGGTTGACGCCGAGTATGCCGCTCTGGGGCGCGTTGATGATCGGGGTGAACGAATCCACACCGAACATACCGAGCGCAGACACGGTAAACGTCCCGCCTTGCAGATCGTCCAGACCGAGTTTGCCATCGCGAGCAGCAACGGCGAGGCGAGCGCTTTCGACCGCCAGATCCCGCATGCCCAATCGATCGGAGTTCCGGACCACCGGTACGATCAAGCCTTCGTCCAGTGCAACCGCCATGCCCACGGCCACCTCTGCATGGGTCACAATCTCCGTGCCCATGAAGCTTGCGTTCATCATTGGATGGTCACGCAGAGATTTACTGACGGCACGAATGACCAAGTCGTTATAACTCGGCCGAATGCCTTCGTCTGACCACTCATCGATGAGCTGAGCACGCAGTTTGATGGCGTCGTCCATGACCACGTCCATGTCCATGGTCAGTTGTGCGCTCTCCATGAGGGAGGAGTGCATGCGCTCTGCAATCGTCTTGCGCATGCCGCGCACAGGAATGCTCTCGCCTGCCCCGGCAGCGGGTGCGGCTGGCAGCGCGGGTAACGCGTTCTGTGAGGGTGCTTTTGATGCGGCTTCAACATCGTCCTTCGTTATCCGCCCACCAGGACCGGTGCCGGTGACGGTGGTGATGTCGACCGCCAGCTCCCTGGCAACTTTGCGCGCCTGTGGCGAGGCCTTTACGGCTCGGCTGGCGTCGGCTGCGGTCTGCACATCTGCTTCTACGATGCGTCCACCCGGCCCAGTGCCGGCCAGTTGGGTGTAGTCCACGCCGAGCTCGCCTGCCAACCGACGTGCGGCGGGCGAGGCTTTGATGCGGTCACCATCACGACTGGCTTCGGTGGACGCGCTGGCCGCTGTCGACGCTGAGGGGCTTTCGGCCGGCGCGGCGTCTGCGCTGGCCACCGGCGAAGGAGTCGCCGCACCCAGATTAGCCGGAATGTCCTCACCGGCGTCAAAAATGTAACCAACGATGTCGCCGGGTTCTTTGGTTTCCCCTTCCGGTACGACGTGCCTGACAATGCCATCGCGCTCGGCGTCGACATCCAGGTTGACCTTTTCAGTTTCCAGCCGGTACAGCAGTTCCCCAGCGGAAACGGTACCGCCGTCAGGGATGTACCATTCTTCGACCACACCCTCGGTCATGTTCATTCCGACTTTGACCAGGTAAATCTCGGTAGGCATGTCAGCTCTCTGTATCTTCTGCAGTCGTTGTTTTTGTGCGCCTAGGCTGCGGCTAGCAGGCGCATGGTTTTAACTGGATCAATGACCCTCGGGCCGCAGCGCATGATTTTCATGCGAGCTTTCTGGCCCGGCTTCAGCGTTCGCTCACGCTCACCATCGAAGGCGAGGGCTGCGGGCCCCTCGATTACAATGGTTTCTCCCAGAGCGACAGCGCGCAAGTTGCTGATGCCGATAGGGCGGTAGTGGCCAGGTGCGATAGGCGCATTTACCTTCCGCTCACTCGCCGGGTCACACTCAACAAGTAAGCCAGCATCTTCGCTGTCTGGCATTGGTCGCATCAAGCCACCAATGGCGGTCATGCCGACAGCCGCTGGTTCCGCCCGCGTTAGCAACAGCAAGCGCAGGCGATCTGGTTCAAGCAAGGCGCGACTGCCGACGAAACGGTCGCTGGTCACGACGGCGTCAATCAAAGCAATGTCGTCGCGTTCGTCATCAATTTCAATGAGCACCACTTTGTTCTGATGAGCTACATCCGCCAGAGCAACTCGGCCAGTGGCAACCGCCGCCGCTGCGGCGCCAGCAACGGTGGCCTCAATCAGGGTTGGAAACACGTTGTTTGTTCCGGTGCTGATGGGCAGTAGCGGAGCATCGGGCCAGCCCAGGCATACCGCCCTGTTCGTGCCATCGCCACCCAACGTCATCACCAGCGCGCAGGGCAGTGCAGCCATCGCGCGAGCGGCGGAGATCGTATCCAGTGCGGTTGCGGTATCGGTTGAGTCTACGGCGATTGCGGAGAATGGTGCGTCGCGACCAACATCCTTCAGCGCACACTCGGTGATGCCGTGGGTATCGGGCATATAGCGAATGTCGGTGACACCACCGGCAATAGCCCCCGCTAGCGCCCGCTGCACGATGGCCTGTTTTTCTTGATTGTCGAACACAGACGCACGCGCGACGAGCCGGCGCAGGTCTTTGCCTGATGCCGGATTCGCAATGACGCCGAATGTCTGATTGTTACCGGCGTCGGTGGCTTGGTTGGTATTGCTAGTCATCAACAGACGCGAGCGCTATAGGGACCAGGCGTTGCTGATTCCACCTGCCGCGCTCGGCGGCCAACTGTCTAGAGGCCGAGCAAGCGCTTGGTTTCTGCCACGATTCGCTCTGCGTTCGGCACATAGTGTGCTTCCAATGCCGGGCTGAAGGGCACTGGCGAGAACGGCGCACCAACTCTCCCGACTGGTGCATCGAGATAGTCGAATGCTTGTTCCTGGATCTGGGCTGCGATCTCACCGCCGAAGCCGCCGAAGCGAACCGCCTCGTGCACGACAATGGCGCGGTGTGTCTTGCGGACGGACGCGGTGACCGTATCCGTATCGAATGGCTGCAGGCTTCGCGGGTCGATCACTTCAGCATCGATGCCGAACTCTTTGAGTTGATCCGCTGCTTTCAGCGCCTCGTGCATCATGCGACCCAACGCGACGATGGTCAGGTTGCTGCCCTGGCGCACGATGTTCGCCTTGCCAATTGGAATCTCGTAATCCTCCTCCGGCACCTCGCCTTGCATGGCGAGCGACATCTTATTGAGGACAACGATGACCGGATTGTCATCGCGCGCGGCGGCGATGATCAGGCCTTTGGCGTCGTAAGGCGTGGTTGGCATCACAACCTTGAGGCCAGGCAAGTGGCAGATCCATGCTTCCAATGACTGGGAGTGCTGTGCGGCCAGGCTTGCGCCTGCACCAGCCATGGTCAGCATCGTGACGGGAAGGCTTGTGTTGCCGCCGAACATGAAGCGAATCTTGGCCATCTGGTTGGCGACTTCGTCCATGCATTCGCCGAGGAAGTCCATGAACATGATGTCGATAATGGGGCGGCAACCGGCGGCGGCCGCACCCACACCGAGTCCAACGATTCCGGCTTCTGAGATAGGCGTGTCGATCACGCGCTCCGGTCCGAACTCTTTCAACAGGCCGTTGTAGTAGCCGTATACAGAGCCAGCCTCGGCGACGTCTTCGCCGGCGACAAAGGCGGTGGGTTGCTCGTTCAGAACGGCTCGAACGCCGTCTGTGATGGCGGCGACGTAGGGCAGGGTGCGAGGCTTGGTGGCGGCTTCAGCCATGATCTATCTCCGAAATTCGAGTTTGTATGGTTGCGCGTTAATCGGTGCGCTTACGCGTACACGTCATCGAGTAGCGTTGACGGGTCAGGTAGTGGGCTGTCTTCCGCAAACTTGATTGCTGTAGCGACCTCGGCAAGCACCTCATCGTGCACGGCCTTCGCTTCGTCCGCGCTCAACATCTGTTGGTCTGCCAGCAGACGCTCCAACGCATCAATGGCGTCCTTCTTTTTCCACTCTTCCACTTCTTCGTCGGTTCGATAGTTCAAACCCATTCCGCGTATGCCAACGTGGTCGTAATAGCGGTATGTTTTGCATTCGAGCAGCGTCGGGCCGTCGCCTGCGCGCGCGCGATTGATCGCCTCACGAGCCGCTTCATACACAGCGACTGCGTCCATGCCGTCAACAACCACGCCGGGCATGCCGTAGCCGGCTGCTCGATCTGCAACATCGACAATTGCCTGGTGTTTTGCCTGCGGCGTGTATTCGCCGTAGCCATTGTTTTCGCAAACGAAAACGATAGGTAACTTGTACAGGCCAGCCATGTTGGCTGCTTCGTGCACCGAGCCTTCGTTGCTGGCGCCATCGCCAAAGAATGGCACCGCAACCTTGCCATTTTTGTGAAATTTGTTTGCGAAGGCGGCGCCCATGGCAATCGGCGGACCGCCGCCAACAATGCCGTTAGCACCCAGAATACCCAGGGCCTGATTACTGATGTGCATGCTGCCACCTTTGCCTTTGCAGTAACCGGTGACCTTGCCGTAGAGCTCCGCGAACATCTCGTTGAATGCGCCGCCCTTGGCGATGCAGTGACCATGGCCACGGTGTGTACTCGTGATCTGGTCTTCGTCCGTGAGGTTGGCCATGACGCCCGCCGCGACGGCCTCCTGACCCACGTACAGATGCAAAGCGCCGGGAATTTTGCCGTCTTCCATCAGCTTGCCGGCGGTGCTTTCAAAATGGCGGATACGCACCATGCGTCGGTGGATGTCGAGCAGGGTCTCTTTACTGATAGCGTCGCTCACGTGGGCTCCCCAATGGTTGTGCAGCGAGTCATTGTGCCGGTTGCCCGGGCAAAAACAAGCATCCTCGACGGTTTTCCCGCCGCGGCAAGTGTTGGCTATTGGGCGCGCCGTCGAACGCTTAGGAAATGGTCACGTACAGGGCTTTCAAACCACGCAGAATGAGGGATGGGTGGTGTTGAAAGTCGTTGCGTTGAGGCGTGAATGCCAGCCGGGTCGAACGCTTGAGCAGGCTGTGAAAAGTCAATGTCATTTCTTCACGCGCAAGATTGGCGCCGATGCAGTGATGAATGCCCGCCCCGAACGCGAGGTGAGTGCCCGCGTTTTTGCGCCCAAGATCGAGTTGGTCGGGGGCATCGTATTTCTCCGGGTCGCGGTTGGCGGCGGCAAATCTGAGCATGATTCTGCTCCCAGCGGCTAATTTGACCCCGTTTATCTCGACGTCCTCAGTCACTACGCGGAACAACCCCTGTACCGGCGATTCAAGGCGCAGCACTTCGTTAACAAAAATTCGCGTCAGATTGGGATCATCCGCGGCGCGAAGTGTTTGTGCATCCTTCGGCCGCTCAATCAGCATTCGAACGCCTGCAGCGATACCGTTTGTTGTCGTCTCGTTACCGGCAACCAGGAATTGTTGCGTCAGAGAGATCATCTCCTCCAGGGAGTAGGGCTCACCGCCCTCATCTCGCGCCTGAACGAGGGCCGTGAGCAGGTCATCTCTCGGCTCGCGCATACGCATTTTAAGTTCGCCGGCGACAATATCCTGGAAGTCCTTGATGATCTGAGCACACTCGATGAGGCGCTCGTCGGACACCATCATCCCCAGCGGCTCAACAGATGCATCGGACCAGCGTTTAATGTCACCTGCTAAAGCCCGATCGAGTCCGAGCATGTCGGCGATTACCAGGATTGGAACGGGGATAGCCATATCAGCGACGGCATCGAAGTCGCCTTTGCGTAAACAGCCTTCAATCACGTCGTCGACGATCTGTTGGATGTCGCCGGTCAGCTTCTGGATGCTGCGGGGGCGAAACGGATCATCAATCATCTTACGAATGCGAGTGTGATCTGGCGGATCATTGGTCACCAGGGTGTTGGCAGGTTGATAGCCCGATCGACGAATGCGTTCTGCCTCCTCAGGAGGCTTGCGCATGCCAGCAGTGCTCTGGCTATCGATGTTCGAAAACGTTGCGGTATCGCGCAGAATATCTCGCATCAGAGGGTAGCTCGCGCAGATGTACATCCCGAGCTGTGGGTCGAAATGCAATCCTTCGGCCAGCAGCGCGTGATGGTAATCGTTTGGGGATTGCTGAACGTCGGGTTGGATAAGCGATTCGGTTTTCAGGCGCGTCATGCTGCAATCTCCTGACTTTGGCTGGCGTGAAGGGTCACCAGCCTTCGGTTGTCTCAAGGCTTTGGCTCCGATTCCGCCTACTTTACGCAAGTATCGAGTGATTGACTCGGACGCGGCGGTGCAATAAAACCATGAGGTGGCTTCTTCATCATCGTCAGCATGTCGTTTCTAACGATTGCCGCGGTGCTGTTGAAACTGCCGATGCCGCAAGGCTTCGGCAAGGCTGGTGGTCCTGTGTTGAGGAGCATAGGACGGCGAGCTCGGAAGATGACGAGGCGCGAAGCCGCGTAGCGTGCACGCGTCGAACGTCCATAGCCTTCGGGTTGTGCCTTTTGTACTTGCGAGTGCCGGGTGCACAGCGAAACAGCATGTGGCCTCTGGCCGGATGCAATTTTGGGGAGAGAAACCATGTCACGAGTGAAAGGGCGCCTTTTCGGCGCACTCGCGGGTACCGGCGCCGGGCTCTTTGCCTGGTCCTTGCCGGGTATCGCGGTATCTACGTTGTTTGGAGCGGTTGCTTACGCGGATCAAGGTGCCATTGAAGAGGTTATCGTTACTTCGCGGCGCACCGAAGAATCTGCACAGGACGTGCCGCTGTCGGTCACTGCGTTCGGCACCGAACAGATCGAGCGGCTAAAGCCAACCACCTTGCGAGACTTTGATGGCCTCGCACCAAATCTGTACATCGGAATGAACACCGCAGGGCCGGGTGCTAGCGCCCTGTTCATTCGAGGTGTTGGATATGCTGATATCGAGAAGACTCAGAGCCCGCAGGTTGGTGTCATTGTCGACGGGCTGCAGCTGGGGTCCAGCACGGGACAGTTGATCGATGTGTTTGATGTCGAATCCATCGAGATTAACCGGGGCCCGCAGGGCGTGCTGTTCGGTAAGAACACCATTGGCGGCAACATCGTCGTGAACCGGGTGCGGCCACAGCTTGAGGATTTTGGCTACAAAGCGAGTGTGGAGCTCGGCAACTACGATTCGCGCACCGTTAAGGGCCGCGTGAACATTCCGCTGGTTGCCGATTCCCTCGCGCTTAAGATCGGTGGCACCTATCGGGAGCGAGAAGGCTACTACGACAACAAGACGCTCGGCGGCACAGCTGGGGATGTTGAATTCTCGGCGGGTACTATCGCTCTGCGGTGGGCGCCCAATGACGCTTTTGACGGCACCATTACGTACGATTTCATTCGGGATCGCTCGCAAACACTTCCTCAGGACCCGCGTTTCGACGGCGATGATCCCTTCGTTAACCTGGCCGACAAGCGCGAACCGTCCGAGTATGACGTCAACCAGTTAGGCATCCGCTTCGACTGGGATATCTCGGACACGATCACGCTGCACAACATCACCGGTTGGCATCAGGGCGACGATCTGGTCAATCAGGATTTCGACGGTGGTTCCATAACTGGAGCCGCGATTCCGTTTGCTCAGCTGCACACTCTGCGAGACCAGGAGTATGAGGTCTTTACTCAGGAGATCCGAGCCAGCTTTGACGTCAACAATTCGATCGATGTGAACGTCGGGTTTTACTACCTGGATTCGGAGCTGAAGTTCCGCCAGACGACAAATAACGTGTTGCAGCTACCGACGGTTGCGTTGGGCGGGCTTGCCGCGTGCCCAGGCTCTGCGTTTGGGCTCCGGCCTAACCAAGGCCCGGGTCTGGATTTCCTTTGTCAGTTCCCGAACGCGCGTAGCCAACAGATTGCCAGTGAAGACGTGCAGTCGCTGTCTTTCTTCGGATCGATCAACTGGCGACCTACAGATGAACTCGAGTTCAGCCTGGGTGCTCGCTGGATTGACGAAGAGAAAGACGCTACCAATTCGTATTTCGACTTTACCGATGGTACCTACGACGATGAGACGGGTCGTCCGGATGAGTTCGACTTCAGCGGCCTGCCGTCGAACGTTGGCACCGCTTACTCCGTTTCTGATTCCTGGGATGACATCATCATCCAGGCGAGCGCCAACTGGGCATACGCGGAAAACAACAGCGCCTACGTAAGTTATTCAGAAGGCTTCCGTAGCGGCGGTTTCTCAATTCGTTCGGCTCGAGACCCCTCGGAGGCGGCCTTTGATCCAGAAGATGCCTACCAGGTTGAGGTCGGCTTCAAGAACGAGTTCCTGGATCGCCGTCTGCGCGCGAACCTGTCTATTTTCCGGCTCGTGCGGGACAACACTCAATTCAGTTCCATTATTACGCTGCCTCCTGGCTCGATTCCCGGCACGACCACCATCATTAACAATGGCGGTGAAGTTGAGATCGATGGCGTTGAGCTGGAAACCGCTTTCCTGCTGAATGAAAACTGGACCTTCAGTTTCAATGCAGGGCTCATCGATGTGAACAACAAGCGATACACCATTGCCTGTGATGTATTGGATGGTTGTGCAACCGGGGTGCCGGGAGTTCTGGATCCATCGGGTACGCCGCGAGAGCGCGGTGGTAATGACGATTCCCGTCAGCCCGACTGGAACCTGTCAACGAACCTGGCCTACGACAAGCAGGTGGGAGCCGGCCAGTTCTCAGCAAACGTGCAATGGAAAAAGGTTGGTACCTTCTTGCTAGTCAATACGGGCGGTGGGGCTGATCAGCGCTTGTTTGAGGGTGGCTATCAAGATATCAGCGGGCGTATTGCCTACTCCGTCGAGAGGGAAAACGGTGACGCCTGGAGCGTATCGCTCATCGGCAAGAACCTGTCAGATGAAGAGTGGAAGGAGCAGGCGCTCTTCCTGGGTGGGCCGACGACCGGTTTCCAGGGTTGGGGCGCGCCCGCGACGTACTCCATAGAGTTCCAATACGAACACTGACACCTCCGGAAAACAGCAACGGACACAAGGCCGCCTTCGGGCGGCCTTTTTTTTGTGCGACAGCGCTTCACTCGGCGATGCGACGGGCTGCGGGCCTAGGGAACCTCTGATTAACGCCTGCGTGCTCAGCGCAAGTTTACGGGGTCTTGGACAAGGCGCGCTTCGCCGGCAATGTAGGCCACCTTGCCAAGAAGCGTAACGCCGAGCAAGACCCCGTAAAATGCGCCCTTTGGGAGCGTCTGGCGTCTTCCCTGTCGTTGTCGCGTGCCTTGCTAAGGTGATCTACATTACCTGCAGCCCGCTTCTAGACAGGAAAGAAGCCAGACGCTCTGAGCATGCAGGCGTTAATCAGAGATTCCCTAGGAGCTGTCTTCGCCTCGATCCTTAAGGACGTCCTGGTAGCTGCGCTTCAGCTCGCGTTTGAGCCAACTCAGCATGCGCTCTTCGGGAACCGGAGCGCCGCCGATCATCTTGGCGCTCGCCATTCCTTCCAACAGATATAACGTCAGATAGTTGGTGCGAATGAACGCCTCGGAAAGAGCAAGATCTGGGAAAATCTGCTTAGTCGCTTCAAATTGTTCCTCTGCATACTCTGCCAACACTGGCTTGAGTGCGCTGGCCAGGTCGCTGTCTGTGCGAGCGGCCATTCTCAGTTCCTGCAACACAACGAACAACGGTGAGTTGAGCATCTGCCAGTACGCGTCGATGCCGGCGCCGACCTTGCTGCGGCCTGTACCGGCCTGAACGTTGGATTCCTCTTCCTTGAAGTTTGCCAGGCGCAGTTCGTGCAGATGGCGGACGGCCGCGCCGATGAGATCGTTTCTAGTGGGGAAGTGATGCAACATTGCCCCCCGTGATACACCAGCGCGCTTGGCTATGTTCTCGGTGCTCGTGTTGGCGTAACCCAGATCGTGAAAGCACGCGAGCGCGGCATCGAGAATGGCCACCTGAGTGTTCTTGCTCTTCGTCTTTTGCCAGCTGCGATCTCCACGGCTTGAAACGTGTTGATTTGGGTCGGCTGGTTCGCCGGAATCATGAGTCATAGATTGCTCGCTGGCGGGCTCATTGGGCAATGTGCTGGCATGGTAGGGTTCGCCGGCTGCAAGCTGCAAGCCTTCTGCTCCTTGCGGTGATTGGTTCTTTCCGTGGCAACAGCGGCAAAACGTATGGGCGATTAGAGGAGGATTTCTACGTTGGACAAAGAGATTTTGTTGGTGACGAAGGGTCATCCTTTCGAGAAACAGCCGTTCTTCGATGTATTCGATGAGATGCAAGGCGTTGGTTATACCCATGTCGAGCAGCCAGCTGCGCAGGCACTATTCTCGGTTGAGGAGGCTGCGCGCTTTGATGCGTTTGTCCTCTACGACATGCCAGGCATCTCGTTTCATGGGGATAGTGGACCGGCGTTTGCCGAGCCTTCTGATCGTTTCAAACGGCGCTTTCTCGAGTTGTTGGATGCTGGCTACGGCTTCGTTTTTCTCCATCACGCCATCGCTGGATGGCCGGCCTGGCCAGAGTACGCGGAGATAGTTGGCGGTCGGTTCTTGTACTTGCCCGGGGAGTTGCGCGGCGTTGCCCGCCAGGATTCCGGCTACCGGCATGGAGTTGATCACACGGTCAGCGTGGTGGCGGATCATCCGATCACCGCAGGTTTGCCGAAACAGTTCGATATCACGGACGAACTTTACCTCTATGAAGTGTTTGAAGAGGACGTCACTCCACTGCTTGCAAGCAACTATGGGTTCGCGAAGGAGAACTTCTACTCGGCTGCGCGTGTTGTCAGGGATGGCAAGATGTTCGACAACGAGGGTTGGGAGCATGAGCCAGGCAGTAACCTGATTGGCTGGTGCAAGACGTACGGAAAAAGCCGGATTGTGTACCTTCAGTGCGGTGACGATCCGATCGCCTATGCGAATGAAAATTTTCAGAAGTTGCTCAGCAATGCCATCGATTGGGTGAGCCACAGGTAGTCGATCGCCTACCTAACTTCCGTCGTCGCGAGGCTGCAGTGATTGCTTTGCAATCAGGACAGGCAACGTGGCGATCTCCGATATCACGTCGTCTCGCCGATGAGTGGGAGATTGCCACACGTCGACCTGCGGTCGCCGTTCGCAATGACGCTCTTTAATTGCAATGACGTTGTTCGTTCGCAATGACGTTGTTCGGTCACAATGACGGTCTTCGCATCATCACGGCATCGCAGGATGCCCGCCGAGTACTCAGTCGCTGCGCTGCGTAAAGCGAATCGGTAGCTTCGCGACGCCGCGCAACAATACGTTCGGGGGATAGACCAGGTCATCTCGGTCACACGCCAGCTCAAAGTTATCCAAGCGCTCAAGCAGCACGCGAAACGCAACGTTGAGTTCCTTGCGCGCGAGGCTTGCCCCGACACACATGTGAACCCCGTGACCGAACGCGATGTTTCTGTTTGCGTTGTCTCGCGTCACATCCAGTGCATCAGGCGCCGGGAACATGGATTCATCCCGGTTAGCCGATGAGAATCGAATCTGGACCATGTCGCCGGCTTTGACCGGCTCTCCGTTGATATCGGTATCTTTGGTCACAACCCGCCACATGTTTGCGGTAGGCGTCGACAGGCGCAGGACTTCTTCGGAGAAGTTGGGGATGAGTGACGGATCGGCTTTCAGCTTGGCGTGCTGATCCGGGTGCTCGATCAGCAGCAGGATTCCTTCGGCGATTGAATTGGTCGTGGTTTCGTTGCCAGCCACCAAGAGCTGTTGAATGACGGATAGCATCTCGGGAATGTCGAGCGGGACTTCATCGTCCAGCTTCGCGTGCACGATATCGGAAATGATGTCGTCTTCTGGTGCTGCACGGCGCTCTTCGAGTTTCTTCGCGAAGTACTTCTGATACTCCACGATCAGCCGTGTGGCCTCCAGCTCCTCATCAGGCGTTGCCATGCGAGACAGCTGCGCCACAAAAGCATCGGACCATGACTTAAACAGCTCGTAGTCGCTGAGCGGCACACCGAGCTGCTCGGCAATGATCGTCATCGGAACGCGCTCTGCGAAGTCCACGATGAGTTCACATTCACCGGCTGCAACGAAGCTATCGATCAGCTGATGACATAGCGTCTCTATCGCCGGTTCCATAGTGGCCACCCGGCGAGCGGTGAACGCCTGGTTAACCATGCCTCGATAGCGGCGATGTAGCGGTGGATCCTGGGTCAGCATCGTGTCTACCGCCGGGTAGCCCTCAGATTGGATCTCTGCGAGGCGCGGATCGATCTCCCCGCCCGTACGCATAGCGCCGGCGAACTTATTGGAGAACGTTTCGTGATCCTTGGCGATCCTGCAAATCGTGTCGTAGTCGGACACAAACACGATGTTGGTTTGTGGGCATCGCATAACCGGTGCTTCGCTGCGGAGTCGCGCGTTGTACGCGTGCGGGCATGCGAGCACATCTGGACTCATAGGCGTGGTTTCCGCGAGCGGTTTGGTCAGAAAGTCTGCTTCAGCCATGTCGTATCTCCTGAAAAATCGGTGTCGGTGGCCCTGTGCCCCGTACTTGTCTATATGCCGTCCGTGCCGAATCTTGTCCTCGCGCGTTGAAGGCGAGAGTGCTAGCTGGTCTTCACCATCATCTTGCCCGTGTTGGCGCCGGTAAACAGGTCTATCAACGCGCTAGGTAGCAACTTGAAGCCGTCCTTCACGGTCGCTTGCTGCTTTAACGCGCCATCAGCTATCCATTGGCTCATTTCCCTACCGGCCGCCTCAAACTTGTCTGCGTAGTCGAGAACGATGAAGCCTTCCATGCGCGCTCGACGAAAAACCAGATTGAAGTAGTTAACAGGGCCGGGCACCGGCCCGGTAGCGTTGTATCGGGAAATGCCGCCGCACAGCACAACGCGTGCATTGTCTCGGATTCGATCTAGCGCCAGGTCGAGTATCTCGCCGCCGACGTTGTCGAAGTAGATGTCGATCCCCGTTGGGCAGAGACGATCAATCTCCGCGCCAATGTCGGCTGTCTTGTAGTTGATCGCGCCGTCGAAGCCGAGCTCGTCGAGTAGCCAATTGCACTTGTCATCGCTGCCTGCGATACCAACAACCCGGCAGCCTTTGAGCTTTGCGATCTGCCCGGCAATGCTGCCGGTCGCGCCGGCTGCGCCGCTGACGAGAACGACGTCGCCGGGTGTCGGCTCGCCTATGTCCAGTAGGCCAAAGTACGCAGTCATGCCGGTTGTTCCCAAAACGCCCAGTGCCAAGACCGGATCGGTGCCATCGGGCAGGCGCCTGACTCGGGGCATGTCCGCGGTGACGACAGCATAGTCCTGCATGCCGAACGTTCCGGCTACTAATGTGCCTTCGGGATAATCTGGGTTTCGTGATTCGATCACGTGACCGACACCGCCAGCGCGCATCACATCACCAATTTCCAGCGGCGCTACGTAGTCGGCGCGATTCTCCATCTGTCCACGCATGGATGGATCGAGGGATATGTACTCGGTTTTGACCACGAACTCGCCGTCTGCCGCGACAGGCTTTTCGGCTTCCTCGTAGCGGAAATCTGATTCTTTGACGAGCCCCTGTGGCCGTGCTGCAAGCCGGAATTGTCGGTTGGTTGTGGTCACGCATCGCGCCTTGTGTAGTGGTTGCTGGGAATCCCGCTGAGGCCTGGGCCGCTCGATCACCGAGGGCGTTGATTGATCTCAGTCGAGCCGAGTTTACGGGCCCGCGATCAAGAAAAAAATCTGTCTTGACTGTTTATTTTGCCGCTCCTAAGCTGGCTCGTCTGCAATTGGGTTGCGCCAATTGCGAGCAGGAGCTGGCACAACCGTCGGCGCATCACGTCGGTGTATAGAGGGGAGGACAACTTGCCTGCAGTAATGCCTCTGGCGGCGTTGTCCGAAGGTCAGCAGGTGGCAATAAATGTCGCGGGGGTCGATATCCTATTGCGTCTTGACGCAGGCCGGCTGTTGGCAGTTGCGAATCGTTGCCCCCACGCTGGTGCTGCGCTGCAAGCAGGGCAAGTGACGGATGGCGTACTTACGTGCCCCAGGCACGGCGCGCGCATTGATCTGGCTAGCGGGCGTTGTTTGACGCCCCAGGGCTTGCCTTCTCTGCAGACCTTTACCACTTACGTGGAAGCGGGCAAGGTGCATATCGAGATGGGTGGGGGCAGCTGATGGCAGCTGAGACCTGCGTAGGGGGGCGGGGTTGTTGAGCTCAGCTTTAACCCTGCAGCATGAGGCGCCTTGAGATAGCTCACGACTTATAAAACTGAACTTTTAATCGCATCAAACACCACTTCACGGTGGCAGGGGACACACAATGGACTTACAGATTTCTGGCGGCAAAGCGCTGATCACGGGCGGCACCAAAGGCATTGGTCGAGCGGTAGCGGATCGTCTTGCCGATGAGGGTTGCAATGTCAGCATTTGCGCACGTACAGAGAGCGACGTCACGGCTGCTGTTGAGGCGTTACAGGCAAAAGGCGTCAAGGCCTTCGGCCAGGCATTCGATGTTGGTGATGGCGATGCTCTGAAAGGCTGGGTAGATGCGTCTGCTGAAGCGCTCGGCGGCATCGACTGCATCGTGTCGAACGTCACCGGTCCTTCAGCGCAAGGTGAAGATGCGTGGAAAGGCAACTTTAACTACGACGTTCTGGGCACAGTGCGCCTGGTTGAGTCCGGCACGCCTCACCTTGCCAAGTCTGACAACGCCAGCATCGTCATGATTTCTTCCACGGCAGCGCTGGAGAAATTCATTGCCGCTCGCTCCTACAACGCTATGAAGGCGGCGCTTATCTGCTATGCCGGTGGCCTTGCTCACGATCTCGCGCCGCAGGGCATACGGGTCAACTCCGTGACCCCCGGCCCGGTGTTTATAGAAGGCGGCTCATGGGACTTCATCAAGAACAACATGGCGGATTTCTACAACGCAACCGTTGCTGATGTGCCCGCTGGCCGCCTCGGCAAGCCGGAGGAGATCGCTGCCCAGATAGCATTGTTGGCTTCACCGCTTGGTGCGTTCACCTCCGGTGCTAACTTCGTCATCGATGGAGCGTTCACCAAGCGCATCCAGTACTAGAACGTAGTCAGCGCGAACGGGCTCTGGCAGAAGGGATTGCCCTGAACGCCAGAGCTCGTCCGACGGGAGCCGGACTGCGCGGCTTCGGGTGCGTAGCTTTGCATCGCAGATCACATACTTGTCACGACGCCCGCATCTCCTCGGCCCTGGTCGTGAGACGGCGGAATAGGGGAGAGCATGCAGCCATTTCGTTTCGCCGTTCAGTCATTCAACGCCGATTCCGGCAAAGCCTGGACCGAGATGGCCCGGAAGGCTGAGTCGCTCGGCTATTCGACGCTGCATCTCGCAGATCATCTTCTTGGGCCGGGTCCCGCGCTCGCTCGAACCAACCATCCTCCTCAGAACCTTGCGCCTGTGCCGGCAATGGCGCACGCCGCAGCGGTCACAACTGAATTGAAGGTGGGTTGTCGGGTTTTCTGCATCGACTATCGTCAGCCGGTCGTGCTCATCAAAGAAGCGATGACCATTGATCTGTTGTCGGATGGCAGGCTGGAGCTGGGCCTGGGTGCGGGCTGGCTGCAGGACGAATATGCAGCCGTCGGTCTGGAGTTTGATCCGCCTGGCCGACGAATTGATCGGCTCGACGATGTAATCGCCGCGCTGAAAGCGTTTCGCAGCGACGGCGAAATGAACCTCTCCAACAATGCGGTCAACTGGGCCGAGTTCGAGGGGCTGCCCAAGCCTGTCGGGCCAGCGCCGCTTATGGTCGGCGGGGGTAGTCCCCGCATTCTGAGGCTTGCCGGCCGAGAGGCGGACATCGTCAGCTTGAATTTCAACAACCGTGCGGGCGTCATTGGTCCTGACGGAGTGCAAACGTCCTCAGAAGAAGAGACCCAGAAGAAAGTGGGCTGGGTTAAGGCAGGAGCCGGTGATCGATTCGGTTCGATTGAATTGGAAATTGGCGCCTATTTCACGGTGGTAACCGATAAAGCGGCTGAAGCGGTTGCCGGCTTTGCGGCCATGTTCGGTCTGCCGGAGGATGAGATGCGCCGACATCCACATGCGCTATTTGGCAGCGTTGATGAAATCTGCGAAGAGCTTGAACGTCGTCGCGAGTTGCATGGCATTTCCTACATCACGGTGTCGGGCGAGAACGTTGATGCCTTTGCGCCGGTCGTGGCCCGGCTCAACGGCAAATGACCGCCACCGCGGCGCAAGCTCGAGCCGAACTGGAAGCCAAGACGCCGAAGTCGCGTGAGATCGCAGGTGACCGCTCGGAAATCCTGAACAGCGGCTTGGCTGCTAACCTGGAAATGCCGCACGCGATTTTCATTGAGCGCGGTGACGGCAGTCGCGTTTTTGACGCGGATGACAACGAGTACATCGATACGTCGGTGGGGTTCGGCCTGCACATGCTTGGCCACAACCACCCGCTCATTAACGAGGCGATCAAGACGCGAACCGATAAAGGTTGGATGTTCGGCATTCACACAACGGCGCAGCTTGGCCTGGCAACATTGCTACATGAAGCAAGCCCATGCGCGGAACGAGTAGTCTTTTGCAATACGGGTAGTGAAGCGACGATGTACGCCTTTAGGGCGGCAAGAGGCTTCACCGGCCGCGAGAAAATTGCGCTGTTTGATGGCTTCTATCATGGCGCGCACGACTACGGTATGTGGATGACCGATCCGTCGAGTCCTCGATCTGCGCCCACCAAGCTGCCCATGGGACATGGTATTCCAAGCGCAATCGATGACCTGATGCTGCTGTTGCCCTATCAGGACGCATCAGCCTTCGATCTTGTTCGTAAGCACGCTGATGAATTGGCCATGGTCTTTGTCGAGGGCGTGCAAAGTTCTAATCCCCAGCATTGCGGAGAGTTTCTGGCGGAGTTGGCCGAGGTCTGCAAGAGCTGCGGTGTGCTGTTTGGTCTTGACGAGGTGATCACCGGTTTTCGACTAGCGTTAGGCGGCGCTCAGGAGCTGTTCTCCGTGACGCCTGACATCGCCACCTACGGTAAAGTGCTGGGCGGCGGTCTGCCGATTGGTGCGGTTACCGGACGCGCAGATCTGATGAACGTATTTACAGGGCTGGCGGCAGAACGCGGTGTCTTTTCCGGTGGAACGTTTTCAGGGAACCCATTGACGATGGCCGCAGGTCAGGCGGCGGTCGGGCACTTGAAGGACAATCCGGAGATCTATAACCGCTGTAATAGCGAAGGCGATCGACTGGCGCGGTCGGTTAACGAGTTTTGTAGCGACAGGCAGATTCCGGTGCAGGTGCTGAACGTTGGCAGCATGTTTCACATGTTTTTTCAGCGTCAGCCGATTAACAGTATGCGCGACGTGCAAGGCAAGAACGCAGAAGCTGAGTCTGCCTTTTACCTGCACACGCTCAACAGCGGCGTGTTGGTACCTGGAACGCAGCGCGCGTTTCTCAGTGCAGCGCACAGCACGCAGGACGTTGATAAATTGATAGATGTCTTCACCGACTCCCTTGCGGATGTCGCGGCGGAAGGCTTGTTCGGTTAAACCGGGCATCGTTATGTTGGACGCGAGTGTCGGCCGCCGTGCCGGCAACCATCGAACCAGGAGAGTGTAGAGATGTTCAAATTCACCCCGGAAGACGAAGCCTTTCGATCTGAAGTCCGCACGTTCCTCGCGGAGAACCTGCCAGAGGATTTACGGCAAGCTGCCCGCAAAACGACCACCGTGTTTGCAGACAAAGACGTCGCCATGCGCTGGCAGAAAATACTCGTGGACAAGGGTTGGGCGGTTCCATCCTGGCCGGTCGAGTGGGGCGGCACAGAGTGGACTGATGTTCAGAAGTTCATCTTTAACGAAGAATGCGCCCGTGCTCGGGCTCCCGGTCTCATTCCGCTTGGCCTGCGTATGCTTGCGCCTGTGCTCCTCAAGTACGGCACGGAAGAACAGAAAGCTGAGTTCCTACCCAAAATGCTGTCCGGTGAGCACTACTGGTGCCAGGGTTACTCCGAGCCAGGTTCCGGATCAGATCTGTCCTCTCTCAAAACGGCGGCAGTTGCCGACGGAGATGACTACATCGTCAATGGCAGCAAGATCTGGACAACGCATGCGCACTTTGCAGACCACATATTCTGTCTCGTGCGTACAGACCCCACCGTGCGCCCCCAGGCTGGTATTACGTTCCTTCTCATCCCGATGGATCTGCCCGGTATCAAAGTCGAGCCCATCATCACGATGGCTGGCGACCACGAGGTCAATCAGGTGTTTTTCGACGATGTCAGAGTGCCGCAGTCGTTTCGGGTGGGCGAGGAAGGCCAGGGCTGGGAGGCAGCGAAGTACCTGCTCGAGTTCGAACGAGGTGGCGGCGGTGCGTCCGTTCGGCTTCAGGTCGGCATCGACGAGCTGCGCCGGGTTGCAGGCGAAGAAGGCCTGGGTGCATCGGAAGAGTTTTTGAGCAAGATTGATGAACTCGAAATTCGGCTGCGAGGTCTCGAGCATCAGGAGTTGACGAACCTGGCGACGGTGGCGGCCGGCGGCTCACCGGGCCCAAGCGCTTCAGTCATGAAGAACTCGTCCGTTGAGATCGGCCAGGACATGGAGCGGCTGCGCTTGGAAGCTGTTCAGCATTACGCACTGCCAGATGCCGAGCGCATTTCGTTAGGCGGGTCTAACGAGCCCTGGGTTGGCCCGGACTATGCGGAAACGGCCTCTGGTCGCTTCCTGAATGGCCGAGCGGCGTCTGTCTTTGGCGGTTCCAAGGAAGTGCAGAAAAACATCCTCGCGAAGGTAGTGCTCGGTCTCTAGGTGTTTGGCTCGTCTAGCCGTTGCTTGGCAGCCTTCAGCTGTTCGGCCGTGTTGATATTGAGAAACGCCTCTGCACGGTCGCTGAAATCCACCCGGCGAGCACGTTGACGGTCGAGCCAGCGGTGCACTGCTGAACTCTTTGCGGCGTCGTCAAACGCCGCCAGTGCCGCCTCAATGGTCATCTGGCTATGCAGGTGGTGAGCACGATCGCCATCGAACGGTACCAGCGTTTCGGGGCCGCGGAGCCGGGCAATCAGGTCCGTGGGCAGAAAGGGCGTATCGCCTGGCGCCAGTTGCACTCGATAGTCCTTTTCCCGGCCGGCCTGAACCAGGTAGTGCATACCCGCCCAGACCCCAGCCAGCGGCCCGCCCAGGCTGCTCGTTGCATCGCGAACTACGGGGAAGCCCAGTCTTTCGTACGCGTCGATGTCCTGATTGGCGCTTATCACGATTTCATCAACCTGGGGGGCCAGACGATCAATGACCCGTTCAAGCAGGGCGGTACCTTCCAGCTCGATGAGGGGCTTGTTGAGGCCGCCCATGCGCGTGCCTGCGCCGCCACACAGAATGAGCGCAGCGGTCACGAGGCGTTACCCTGCTGAGGCGTAGCAGTTGTCGAGATATGGGCCATGGCCGAATGATACCCGCAGCCCGCCGCGTTGCCTGCGACAGCTGATCCAGCTACAGTGCGCGCCGCTCGCCCATCCGGGCTTGCGCAAGTAACAGGAGATCAATGTGAAAGTCGTAAAACGTAGCGATGAGTACACTATTTTTGAGCGCCGCGATGGCCGCCATGCGGTTCGTAACGCCCAGCGCCAGTGGGTGAATGGTGATGAGAAGACCGCGATTTTGTCAGCGCAAGGCCTGATCAAAGCGCCGCCAGTCAAGGCGCCAGAGCCGGAACCGGCAGCGGAAGAAGAGCAGGTGGCCGAGGCTCCTGAGTCAGAAGCGCCAGCCGAAGAGGCTGCCGCGGAAGATAGCGGCGACGAGAAAGACGCTTAGGTCCCTCCGGTAGCTGATACTGCGAGCCCCAATTCGCCAGCAATCTGGCGAGTTGAAGGCTCGCGGTGATTTCTCTACTGATCTCAAGCGCGGGCTATTAATAGCACCGCGCAGCATTCCGGGGAGCCGCCTCACTGGCAACCCAGCTATACTGGCCGGTCCGCTGAACAGCACACGGCCCAGCCCACATGTTTTCTCACGCCGACTTTCAGGTCGTATCTGACTTTGAGCCAGCAGGCGACCAGCCCGCCGCGATTGAAGCGCTCATAGACGGTATCGAATCCGGACTTGCCCATCAGACTCTGTTGGGGGTGACCGGTTCAGGCAAAACCTTCACCGTCGCCAAAGTAATTGAAGCGCTGCAGCGCCCCACACTCATCATGGCGCCCAATAAAACGTTGGCAGCACAGTTGTACGGGGAGTTTCGTGAGTTTTTTCCGCACAACTCGGTTGAGTATTTCGTCTCGTACTACGACTACTATCAGCCAGAAGCCTACGTACCGTCGTCAGATACCTATATCGAGAAAGATTCCTCAGTAAATGCGCATATCGAGCAGATGCGACTGTCAGCAACTAAAGCTCTGCTGGAGCGAAGAGACACGATCATCGTTGCATCGGTCTCTGCGATCTATGGATTGGGTGATCCGCAGTCGTATCTGCAGATGGTGTTGCACTTGGATCGTGGCGATAAAGTTGATCAACGCTTCATTCTCCGCCGACTTGCGGAGCTGCAATACACACGCAACGACATGGTGTTTTCTCGGGGCACCTACCGAGTGCGCGGCGATGTCATCGATATCTATCCAGCGGAGAGTGAGAAGGAAGCGCTGCGCGTTGAGCTCTTTGACGATGAGATCGAAGAGTTGCGCCTGTTTGATCCGCTGACCGGCGAAATCAAACAGCGTCTGCCGCGCTACACGGTGTTTCCAAAAACCCACTACGTGACGCCGCGAGAACGGATTCTGTCAATACTCGATGATATTCGGGACGAATTGAAAGATCGGCTCGACTACCTGAAAGAAAACAATCGCCTGGTTGAAGCCCAGCGGCTGGAGCAAAGGACCCGCTTTGATCTTGAGATGATCAAAGAGCTGGGTTACTGCAATGGCATTGAGAACTACTCACGCTATCTGTCCGCCCGGGGTGAGGGGGAGGCGCCACCAACGCTTTTTGACTATCTGCCCAAAGATGCCTTGCTGGTTATCGACGAAAGCCACGTCAGCGTGCCGCAGGTTGGCGCCATGTACAAAGGCGATCGGTCGCGCAAGGAAACTCTGGTCGACTATGGCTTTCGATTGCCGTCAGCGCTCGACAATCGTCCGCTGCGCTTTGACGAATGGGAGCAGCTATGTCCCCAGGCGGTGTTCGTGTCAGCGACCCCGGGTCCCTATGAGGCTGAGAAGGCGGGCGCCATCGTCGAGCAGGTTGTTCGTCCCACCGGGCTCATCGATCCAGCGGTCATCATTCGGCCCGCATCAACCCAGGTGGACGACCTATTCGAGGAGATCAAGGCCACGGTTGCCAAAGAGGAGCGTGTGCTGGTCACGACGCTGACCAAACGCATGGCGGAGGATTTGACCGACTACCTGGATGAACACGGTGTTCGGGTGCGCTATCTGCACTCTGACATCGATACCGTCGAGCGTATGGAGATCATCCGCGACCTAAGGCTTGGCAAGTTTGATGTGTTGATCGGCATCAACCTGCTCCGAGAGGGGCTGGACATGCCCGAGGTCTCGCTGGTGGCGATTCTTGACGCGGACAAGGAAGGCTTTCTGCGCGCTGAGAGATCGCTGATTCAGACGATTGGCCGGGCAGCTCGGAACGTTAATGGACGCGCCATTCTGTATGCCGACAAGATGACGGGCTCCATGCAGCGAGCGATCGATGAGACGGATCGCCGACGCGCCAAGCAGGTAGCTCATAATGAGGCCAACAACATAACGCCGACAACCGTGCGTAAATCTGTTGCTGACGTGATGGAAGGTGCTCGTGCGCCCATGCCCGGTCAGGCGCGGCGAGTGAATTCGACCAACGAGATCGCTGGCAATCGTGAGATACCCAAGGATCCGGCCGGCTTTGGCAAGCTGCTGGCAGAACTTGAAAAGCAGATGCTGAAGCATGCCAGCGATCTGGAGTTCGAGGAGGCTGCTGCGCTGCGTGATGAGATTGATCGCATCAAGCAGGAGCGTTTGCTGGCGGGCGGGGCGTAAAGCCCGATCTCACGCGCCAGAAAATTCGTCCTACACTGAAAAAGTCAGAACCTCGTCTGCGCCTGTGCTCGGTTTATGCCGACGACAATCACAGAACGTGGTGCTGGTTTTGTGGCCCTTGTAGGAATTGACGCGGCATGCCCGGGCGAGTACTCGTTGTAGAAGAGGACAATCAGGATCGATTGGAGCTCGCCCGCATTCTGCGTGCGGACGGATTCGAGGTGTCGGTCTGTTCGCCCGAGGCGCAGATGGACGCTTTGCTGGAAGCGACGGACGTTCTGATTGCTGATCAGTTGGCTCTAACTCAGGCTGACTTGCCAGCGCGTTTAGCCAGCCACGATTCCACCTCGGTCTGCCTGTCGCTGTGCGAGCGAGAACACGTTCCGATGGCGGTCGCTGACCTGCACGATGGCAGGCTCTTTCAATTTCTCTACAAACCCTACAGCAGCGAAGCCATCCGGACGCTTGTCCGTGATGCCTGTGATAGCGTCAAAAGCAACCGGTCGATGCGAGATCCCGACACTGGTTGGCTGTCGCGAGCCGCCTGCGTTGGCAAGTTGGATGAGTTGCTGCAAGCGGGTGATACACCGGTTCTAGTAGTGGCGGAAGTGATCAATGCCACGTCGGTTCTGGGGTTGCTCAGACCAGCTGAGCAGCAGGCACTAGCTCTTGAGATGTCGCGACGAAGTCACACGGTTTTGAATCTGGTGGTGGACCTCGCCATTCTCGATCGTGGTCTATTCGCCGCCGTCTTCAAAGCCTCGGTTCCGTCACAAGCCGTTGCTGACCTGGCGGACAGCCTGGCTCAGCCCGTGTCGATAGGCGCTGGGGCTACACACGTCAAACTGCGCTTTGGGTGGGCTGACAGCACAAGCACTTCACCTCAGGACGGGGCCGAGCTTATTCAGCAAGCGATGATTGCCTTGTCGGCGATAGAAACGGAGGAGGACGCGACGTTCGAGTTCTCCCAGGGGCTCAGAGCAAATCTGCACTATCGGTTCTCGTTAGAACAGGATCTGTATGCCGCGCTGAGACGCCGTGAGTTTTTCTATCTGCTTCAGCCCAAGGTCGATGCTGTTGACAGTAGTGTACGCGGCGCAGAGATGTTGATTCGCTGGGAGCATCGACTGCACGGGCTCGTATCGCCGCTGGACTTCATTGACCTTGCCGAACGCACCGGGCTCATTCGCGGTATTGGCTTCTGGATTCTGGAGCAGGGCATACGGGAGCTGAGTGAGCTGCATGCCGCCGGTATCCATGCGCATATGGCGGTTAACGTTTCGCCCAGACAGTTCTCCGAAGGCAGCCTCGCTGCTGATATCGCCCGCCTGCTGGATGGCGTGCCTTTTGATCGAAGCCAACTTGAACTCGAGGTGACCGAAAGTTGCGTGGTGAAAGATCTCGATCACGCACGCGGGCTGTTGAACGATCTGAAGGCGGTTGGTGTTCGGATAGCCCTGGATGATTTCGGAACGGGTCACTCGTCGTTGTCCCAGCTGCATCAGCTGCCATTTGATGTGGTCAAGTTTGATCGGACGTTCGTTTGCGATCTGGAGACCGATGAGCCGAGCCGGATTCTTTTGCGTCACATGGTGGCGTTAGCGCGAGATCTGGGGCTTTCGACGGTTGCAGAAGGCGTTGAGACGGAAGGGCAGCAGCGTATCTGCCGTGAGCTAGGTTGCGAGTTGCTGCAGGGCTACCGTTTCTACAAGCCACTTCGCGCAGGTGAGTTTCGATCTCTAGTGCTGCCGGAAAGCGCCGCGACAGGTGGATGAGGTAGCAACCACTTACAAATTGCTCACGAGGCCCAGACACGAACAACAGTTACTCGCGCTAGTGTGATTTGGACACAACCAGCAGCAACGCCAGTAATTTTGGCTTTGCTTGGAGGAAGTCCATGGCACCGCAAAGACTGTCTGACGCTATCCGTTTCAAGTGTGTTTTGTATGCGTGTTACGGAGCCTATCTGCTGACTCTGGATGCCTGGAGGCAATGGCGGCAAAACTGATTCGCGGCTGCCTCGAACTAGAAGGCTACCCCATGCGATGATGGCCTCCGTTTATGAGTAACCGGATAGGGTGAAATGCAGCCGAATACGCGCGTTACCTCGCTGTTGATCCCGATTGTTGTAGCGCTGCTCGCGGGCTGTTCCGCCGGAACGCTGCAAGCCCCCAACCTCGCCACATCCGTCGTGGCGCCTGGTTCCGCACTGGTGAGCAAGCCGGGCCAGGTCTGGCGTTATCCCGGCGTTCCATACCCCACAGAAGCAAACGCCCGTCTCAGCGAACGCGCAGGCTATTCGCCCTGGCCGTTCGATCCGTTCAGCCTTGTCGCGCCGACTCCTTCCGCCTGGCCGTCAGCGGAGCAGGAAAATGCCTACTACGTGAACCCTCAGCACCCCGATGCGATCGATGCGGGTAACCGCTTTGGTTATCCGGATCGACCGCGGCGCTCGCCGCCTCCGGACGGTCGATTTGGACCGGGAACCATTATTGCGCTCGAAGGCAGCTACAAGGATTCGGCAGAAAATTATCGCGAAGATTTGAGTTGGCAGTTTGATTGCTCGGCTACACAGCCGTGCTGGTTGCACGGGAGCGGAACCTTACATAGTACGCGCGTTAATCTCGGTGGTTCAGCCTGGTTTATTGTGGACGGTCTCACATTTGCTGATTCGAGTGAGGCAACGAAAAAACGGAGCTTCCGGGCGCTGGCGTTGAAGAGCCCGAGAGGCGCCGATAGTCATCACGGTGTGTTTCGTAACCTGACGATCAAAGATCGGGCAGCTCCGGCAAATCTCGGAGGCGCAGCGATCGCGTTGTCGCCCGGAGCTGCGGGCGGGCACAACCACAATCTCATCGTGTACCGCACTACTATTAGGGGGGTTGGCTGGCAGCGCGGCGAGCAGAACTTCAACTGGCGCACGAGTAACCCCGATGCACACGGCATCTCGGTTGCAGGAACGCCAGATAACCATGAGTTGACCAGCACGTCGTTGGTCTGGCTGATCGACAACGATGTGTCGTACGCGGCAGGTAATGGCTTTCAGTGCATCACCCGACAAAGCCAGCGCGGCGAAACGCGGCGTAGTGCTCATCACATCTGGCTTGCCGGCAACGACATGCACCACAACCAGCAGGCTGGCATCTGGGCGAAGCGGTGCAGTGATGTCGTGATCAGCGCGAATCGTAGCTTTGGCGCCAATATTGCCTACGCCGGCGGTAACAACAATGGCATTGGCAATCAGTATGGACCGGATCACTTCTGGGTGATTTTCAACGAAATCTATGACAACTCACACGGCTCGAAACGCTCAAGCACTAACGGACGGGACGCGAGAGACTCTGATGACCATGCTGGCAGGCAGTACTGGGTGGGCAACCTGATTCATCACAACATTGATGCAGACAACGAATCTTTTCAGCGTCGCTTTAAGAAAGGTGGCTGCATTGATCTGTGGCGGGGCAATGCCTTTGCGTTTGTTGTCGACAACACGTGTTACGCGAACAGTGCCGGTATTCGGGCATTTGCCGGAGGCTTTGGTGACGTGCATGCGCAAGGCAATCTCATTCATCTGCTGAATGATCCATTGGACGCAGCTAATCCCGGGAGTTGCATCGCAGTCCCGAGTGCCTACACGCAGCAGGGTAAAGGTCGTGCGTACAATAATCTGTGTAACGTCAACGCCTGGGAATTCCCTGGTCCGATGGGCAGTTTTGCAATGAACATCTCAGGGCGAGCCGCCGGTAACCGGAAGGCTGATGTCTCGGTTCGCGATGCCGGTGCTGGCGACTATCGTCCAGTGGCGGGCTCCGAGCTGGTAGATGCTAACCCCGCGACGGATCGAGTTGATGTGTACGCGGAGTTCGAGGCGCGTTATGGACTGTCCATACGGCATGACTTCCGTGGACTGCCGAGAGTCGTAGGTGAGGCGGCTGATGTGGGGGCGTTTGAGTTGCAGGTGGACGAGCGGTAATTTTTGGCTTGCAGCGTTTGCCGAGCTGTCACGCTGAGTTCTGTATCGTCCGCTTATGAGGTCAGCGTCCATCACCTTCAAAACGCTCGCGCGCCAGATACGCGGTGGGCTTGTGGCGAGCTTTGAGCTGCACTCTTCTGACCCGATGGTTTACGTCGCCTATTGTTGCTTCGAAGGGCGCCGCCTGAGTATCACGGATGCCGGCCGATTCGGCTCGCGCTTTCCCTCACGTTATGCAGCTTACGCGGCGCTGCGTGAGGTGGGCGTTGACGAGGTGACGTTTATTCATCGAAGCGCTTATGGCGAGATGATCGGGTTGGAAGGCTGTGGCCAGAGCAATGAGTACCGAGAAGTTGTGGATCTGCGGGCTTTTGAGGCCTAGCCAAGGCGTCATGGCCGCCTGCGCGTTGACGCGCAGCCAGGGTCGGCTGCTTGCCAGCCGACGATCCTGTGAAAGCTCGGAGTGCAGTGTCGAAGTGGTGGTAGGCGCGGGTCCGAAGAGGTCAGCCATCGGCTGAGACCGAGCATTGCTCGGTCAACTGAGGACGGGTGCGCGTTGACGCGCAGCCAGGGTCGGCTGCTTGCCAGCCGACGATCCCGTGAAAGCTCGGAGTGCAGATTATAGGTGGTGGTAGGCGCGGGCGGATTCGAACCGCCGACCTCTGCCATGTCAAGACAGCGCTCTAACCAACTGAGCTACGCGCCTAATACTTCCACTATCGAGCTATCAACCACTTCAGGGCTGAAAGGCGTTCCGGGGTCAACCTAAAGGTTGACCCGTTATCGCCTGACGGAGCAGTGCTCCGTCTCGGACTCGGCTCTGTGAGC
>JANSWO010000016.1 GCA_024743435.1 Pseudomonadaceae bacterium
GGTTATAGCCGTGCCAATGATGATTGAGTCATCGCGTAATTGCTGCAACGTCTGAACAACATGCTCGGTAACCGCAGCCGCGGGCATTGTAGTCAACTCCGCAGACAATGACTGGGCAAGCGAGTCGCCGCTGCTGGCATCGGGAAGCAACGCGAGCAGTCGATGCATCCCTGGGCTCGATTTCAGAAATTTAACCTGATCGCTCTCGTTCCGATAGACGATGAGTAGTGTCGGTTCGGCCGGAGGCTCAGCTGGCTGATGATTCGGGCCGATCTCGTTCACGGGCCACCGATAAGTCAGCGCAGCCATCGCTTCGGTGAGCACAGGTTTATCAGACATCAGATCGCCGTGCGGATCGACTTGAGTATTGCTGGTCTCGGCGACATCCAAAGCGAGTTCTATCCACTCGTAGTGTGCCAGCTCAAGCAGAAATTCCGGGCCATGGTCGCTTTCCGCAAGATACTCGAGGAGTTCCTGGGAGACTTCCAGAAAGTACGGCGACTGGGCGCCATGTTCAGCGAGGTAAGACCGCATCAGCTGCTCCCACCGCTGCGGTCCAAGCACCGCTTTGCTGACGGGGAACGCACTCGCGAGCAGGCTCTCGATATTGTTGTAGAACAGATCTCGATAGATCTTAAGGCGTCTGTCTTCGATGCCGGAGGGTTTGGGGTTGTTGTCCGGATCACGAATGTAGGCAGAGAACGCGAGCTGGGTTTCCCGGAACCCCGGGATGTTTCTGCCCCCACCCAAGCTCACGCCTGTGATCCCGCTCTGCTTTGAGCCTTCCGGATCATCGATAACTCGCGCTGAAGCTCAGGCAGCGGCGGGAAGTTGAAATCCCGCTCCAGCAAGGTGGCTTTGCTGCCGTATAGCGCATATGCCTGATCCAGCAGTTGCCAGACAGAGTCCGCTACTGCTGAGCCGTGGGTATCGATCCGCAGATCGTCTGCTTCCTCAAAGTGGCCCGCTAAGTGGATGTAGCGAGTTCGCTCACCATCCAGCGCCCGCAGGAAGGCTTCCGCGTCATAGCCATGATTAATGCTGTTCACAATGATGTTGTTTACATCGAGCAGAAGCTCGCAATCTGCATTTGCCAGAACTGAATTGATGAACTCCACCTCAAGCATTTCCTGCCCGGGCGCTGCGTAGTAGGAAACGTGCTCGATCACGAGGCGCCGCTGGGTTGCCTCCTGTACCTGATCAATCCGGCGCACGACATGATCGACCGCTTCCTGTGTGAACGGTATCGGCATCAGATCGTACAGGTGACCTTTTTCGTCCGAGCAGAAGCTCAAGTGTTCGGAATAGACCGCAATGTTGTGCTCGTCGAGAAATTCGCGAACTTGTTGCAGGAACTCGACATCGAGCGGCGCTGGCCCGCCCAACGATAGTGACAGGCCGTGGGCAAAGAATGGATAGCGTTCGGTAAAACTCCGCAGACGCTTGCCCAGTCGTCCGCCCACACCAAACCAGTTCTCCGGCGCGAGCTCCATGAAGTCCGCGTCTTCCGGCAGCAGATCATCCAGCGTGTCCATCATGCCCCGACGCAGCCCAATACCGACGGCCTGGTCAGATACCTTGGTTGACGCGTGCATAGACTTCATGGGGTTCCGGTGGTTGGGATAGCGGTGCTGGCTGGTCGAGAGTGGCTTCCAACATCAGTGGTCGCCGGCGCAACAGGTTGCGCCGCTAGAGCGAATCAGCCCGCGCGACGCGGGCTGTGTCGTGTCTCAGGCCTGCAGATTCAGGTTACGCGCTGCCGCACTTACCCTCACCACACTTTCCTTCGCCGTCCTTGTCGCTGGAGCCTTCGCCGCATTTACCTTCGCCGCATTTACCCTCACCGCACTTGCCTTCGCCATCCTTGTCGCCGGAGCCTTCACCGCAAGAACCTTCACCACACTTGCCTTCGCCGCATTTGCCCTCTTCATGGTGCTTGGCGAGCAGATCGTAGCCAGCTTCCATTTGAGTAGTCTCAAATGGGTTCGTGGACGCATCCGCCTGGGCGACGCTCGCGACGGCCATAGATGCAACGAACGCGGTTCCAACGGCAGCTGCTACCGGGTTGAATTTTCGATTTCTCATGGGGGTTAGTCTCCTCAGACGTATTTGCGGACAACGTATATGCCGCGATTTCATTCGTTCGATCTGGCGATCGAGCGTATAGGTTGACTCGAAACGATCCTTCTCTTCCTGTCTGCTTGCTAACAGTTGTCTCAACGTTTGAGCAGAACTGTTGTTTCACTCTTTACTTCTGACTCGTCACTTCTAACGCGTCAGATGTCATTCCACAGCACCGGCGATCATTATCCGGCACTGATGACTGTGACCCACGCTGGGATCGAAGGTTCCGCCGAGCTGTGTGCCGGGTCTATCGAAGTGCGTGTTCTCTCTCGGCAGCGGCGAGTTGCTTGTCAAAACGCTTTACCGAAAAACCTTTGCGGGATTGCAGCGGCTCGGCAAACAGCCCCAACCTCACTTCCTGCAATCCAAACCGAATATCGAGCGCTTCATCGTCACTCAGCACACGGGATAGTTCAAACACTCTACTGTCGAGTTTCGCTATAACTATTTGATTTTGCTGATCTCGGTCCACCTTGCCTTGGAGATGCTCAAGGCGATAACGGTGCCCTGCCATGTATCTGCGAAGGTCACGCAAACGGCTGAGCGGGGTCTGTTCCATGAAATCGCCGGGAACCAGTAGTTTGAGTTGCTTCTCGATATCCGCACACGCCGGTGCAAAAGCTGGCGAATTGTTGTCTGCCAAGCTGCGCACCAATTCGAAACGGTCCGACAATACCCCGGCAACCTCCCCTAGCATCTCGGCAAAAACCGTCATCAACTGCCCGGCGCGTTGCTTACAGGCAGAATCGAACGCCGACTCAGTGCGGGGCAGATCATGATTCTCAAACAGGCAAGCCCAGGTTGCCGCTCGGCAGATCTGTTCGGTCAACGTACTGGAATCGCCGAGCCCGGCGTAGTGCAGCCCCAGTGTTTTCTCAGAGGCTATCTGGCGTCGCATTTGCCGGTGCGCCTTTGCCAGCCGAGTTAACGCCAGGGCGGGAAAGCCTCGCCTGTTCGCCGCGGCCGCCTCATCTGCGGTACGCAGCAGGCGATAGCTGAGTTGACCGTTCGCTGAGTCGATGGCTGGGTAGACGATGGATTCTCCACCGCTCGCCGTTCCACTGTTGCTCGCAATCAGCTGCTCTTCGGGCAACCCATCCTTTGGGTAGTGGGCAAGGTTCTCAATCTCGAGGGTTGCCTTAGCTTGGCCTGTCGCCTGGGCCGTCTGGTCGCTGTACTGCTGTTGCAGTGATTCCAGTGACCGGGAGGCGCTTTCAATCTTGCCGTCTGAATTGATGACGCACACTCGCATGCACAGTTCCGGCGGGATTCGATCGATATCCCAGTCCGATGCGGTAACTGTCGCGCCGACTTCATCCCGCAGCACCTCGCTGAGCGCACTCGGAAGCCGGCCCTCGCCGTAGCGTTTTTGCAGACGGCTGACAATGCCTGGCAGATAGTCAGGCAGTGGGGTCATCTGCCGTCGCAGGCGTTTTGGCAGTGTTCGCAGCCAGGCTTGCGTCAGCGGCTCGAGCAGCCCGGGTACTAACCATTCGGTGTGCCGCAGCGTAAGCGCCGGAAGCACTCCCACGGGCACAAGCAGACTGACTCCATCTTCGGCGCTGCCCGGCGCGAAGGCATAGCTGAGCGCGAGACGCAGATCGCCTAACGACATCTCGCTGGGAAAATCCTGCTCACCGGGTAGCTGATCGGGGGCCAGAACGAGGCTAGCACGCGTCATGCGCAACGTCTCATGCAGCGCCGGTTCGCGCTTAAGTGCGCGTTTGAGTGAGGCAACGCCGACAACGTCCGCGGGTAAGCGGGCGTCGTAGAAATCCATCAAGAGCTCGTCGCTGGCTATGAGGTCACGCCGGCGCCCTTTGTCTTCGAACTCGCGAAGCTGGCTAACCAGCTCCAGGTTGTCTTCGAGGAAGGCAAGCTTGCTCCGTACGGCTCCTGGTAACAGACCATCGGCCATGAACAGACGCCGCGCCTGGGCCTGATCGATCGGTCCAAAGCGGACGAGTTTTCTATCGACAACAGGCAAGCCATACAGCGTCGCTCGCTCGTAGGCCATCACTTCGCCGCGTTTGTCACTGTAGTGAGGATCTGTGTGGCTGCGTTTGAGTAAGTGGACGGCGAGGTGCTCGAGCCACCTTGGCTCGATGGCGGCGACGCTGCGCGCGTACACGGCGCTAGTCTCGACGATGGAGATAGCCATTAACCAACGCGGTCGTTTGTCGCTCAGTGAGGAGCCAGGAAATATTCGAAACTTGAGGTTTCGTGCGCCGATGTAGGTGCCCTTTTCGTCATGCTGGCCAATCATGCTGAGTGAGCCCGCCAACAGCGCTTTGTGTATCGAAGCGTAATCAGCCTCGACGTCGTTGAATCTGAAACCGCAATCCTGGCACGCGCGTTTCAGCTGTCGGTGCAGATCTCGCCATTCACGGAATCGCACGAAATTCAGGAAATTGTCTGCCATCGCGCGGCGAAAGCGCCGGTTAGTCAGCTTCTCCTTCTGTTTCGCCGCCCACTCCCAGATAGCGAGCAGCGACAAAAGGTCGCTACGCTCTACAACAAACTTGTCATGGGCTGCGTCCGCCGCGCCGCGCTGCGCCATGGGCCTCTCTCGAATATCCGGGACCGCAAGGCCGGCAACGATGATCAGAACCTCCGTCAGCGCGCCCTGATTCGCTGCCTCCACCAGCATCCGGCCGAGCCTGGGGTCGATTGGCAGACGAGCCATGAGTTTCCCGGTTCGGGTGAGCTTGCCGGCTTCCAGCGCCCCCAACTCTTCGAGCAGCCGCTCGGCGTCGCTGATGGCTTTGCCTTCAGGCCGATCGAGAAAAGGAAAATCCGAAAGCACGCCAAGCTGCCGCGCGCGCATCGTTAGCGCAACGCCGGCTAGATTGGTACGCCGGATCTCCGGCTCAGTAAACTCGGGGCGACTAAGGAAGTCGGCTTCGTCATAAAGCCGGACACAGGTTCCCGGTGCGATGCGGCCACAGCGGCCGGCCCTCTGGTTGGCGCTGGCCTGAGATACAGGCTCGACAGGCAATCGCTGCAGCTTGGAGCGGAAGCTGTAGCGAGAAACCCGAGCAACGCCCGGATCAATCACAAACTCGATGTTTGGCACGGTCAGCGAGGTCTCGGCAACGTTCGTGGCCAGCACAACTCGCCGTCTGGAGGTTGCTGCAAACACCTTTTGTTGTTCGGCAGCCGACAGGCGCGCATACAGCGGGATCACTTCCCAGTGGGCATCGAGTTCTCGCCTTAGCAGGCGCGAGCAGTCGGCGATTTCACGCTCGCCGGGAAGAAATACGAGAACATCGCGCCCGCGCGGCAAACTCGCCAGCGCACCGGCAACGGCTTCGTCGATGTTGCTGGACTCGGGGGGCTCGTAACGGATCGTGACCGGGTAACCGCGACCAGGAATATCGATGATCGGCGCGCCGCCGAAATGGGCAGCGTAGGCATCGACATCGATGGTCGCGCTGGTAATGATTACCCTGAGATCGCGTCGCCGTTTGATAAGCCCTTTCAGATAGCCCAACAGGAAGTCGATGTTGAGACTGCGTTCGTGAGCTTCGTCAACGATGATCGTGTCGTAGGCGAGAAGGTTCCTATCATTCTGGAGCTCGGCAAGAAGTAGGCCATCGGTCATCAGCTTGACCAGCGTCCGCTCGCTGGATTGGTCCGAAAAGCGGGTTGCAAAGCCGACTTGCTCGCCAAGTGGCACCTGCAGCTCGTCAGCAATACGCGCAGATACGGCGCGAGCAGCCAGCCGTCTCGGTTGGGTGTGAGCGATTGTTCCCCGGCGACCCAGACCAGCCTTGAGACAAATCTTGGGTAGCTGCGTGGTTTTGCCGGAGCCAGTCTCACCGGCGACCACAACAACCTGGTGCTGGGCCAGCGCGGCTTCGATGTCCGCAGCATGTTTTGCGATCGGTAACACATCATCGATGGACAGGTGCGGGACGCTTCGCTCGCGTTCGACAACCTTCGCTGCGCTGGCGATGAGCTTGTCCTCCCGGCCCGCTTTCCCAAGCCAGCGGACATCGCGACACATAACGTCCTGTGCACGCGAAGGCACTTGTACCGGGCTATCGGTCGAGTGCGCTTGGCGTTTCGATTCGGGATGGTCAGGCACGATTGGCCTCGGACTGGTTGCCTGTGTATTGCTGCAAGCGTCGCGGATTTTGCAGAGTCATTACGTTGTTGCCGCCAATCGTTGCGTTGGCCTCTCTACACTGCGCTGGAGCTGGCACAAGATGTGTTGGCTCACTGCGTGGCCCGGACAGCTGTGCCGTCGTCCGGGTCACGCATCTCAACAACCTACCCGCTCGCGAGACGGTTCAGTCACCGCTTCGTCACGGAGAACCGCTGGTCTGCGGTTTTCGTTACTTGGAGAGGAAGGACATTCCGTCTTCGAGGCCGCGAATGGTCAACGGGTACATGTGCCCACCCACCAGATCACGCGCCATCGAGACCGAGGCTGAGTATTCCCAGGTTTCCTGGGGTGTCGGGTTTACCCAGATCATGCGATCGTAGATCTGAGAGAACCGCTCCATCCAGGCGGCGCCGGGCTCTTCATTCCAGTGCTCAACGCTGCCGCCAGCGTGGGTGATCTCATACGGCGCCATGGTCGCGTCGCCGACGAATACCACTTTGTAGTCGCTGGAATACTTGTTGAGAATCTCGAGTGTCGGCAATCGCTCGTTCATCCGCCGGCGGTTATCTTTCCAGACGGATTCGTAGATGAAGTTGTGAAAGTAGAAGCTCTCGAGATGCTTGAATTCGGTCCGCGATGCGCTGAATAGCTCTTCACACGTCTTTACGTGTGCATCCATAGAGCCACCGATATCCAGGAACAACAGAACTTTGACCGTGTTCTTGCGCTCCGCTCGCATCTGGATGTCGAGCATTCCGCCATTGTGTGCTGTCGATCGAATGGTGGTGTCGATATCCAGCTCTTCATCCTTGCCCGTGCGAGCAAACTTGCGCAGCCGTCGCAGCGCCATTTTGATGTTGCGCGTGCCAAGCTCTACTGAGTCGTCCAGGTTTTTGTATTGCCGGTCGTTCCAGACTTTCTTGGCTTTCTTCTTCTTTCCTTGCCCCTGTCCGCCCGGGCCTTTCTTGCCTTGTTGGTTCGGATCGTCGCCCTCGTCGCCTTCCTCACCATTCTTGCCTTCTTTGGCAGCCTGCTTCTCGGCAGCTTCCTTTGCATCCTTGAAGGCTTCGATCAGCTTTTCGAGCCCGCCGAGGGAGTCAATTTTTGACAACTCCTCTGCGGAGAGCGACTGCTCAAACTCGCGACGAAGCCATTCATCGGGAATCATGGATTCCAGCATGCCGTGCAGGTCATCCAGACCTTTGAAGTAGGCCGCGAAAGCGCGGTCAAACTTGTCGTAGTGCTTTTCGTCTTTCACCATGCACGTTCGTGAGATGAGATAGAAATCATCCACATTGGCGTAAACCACGTTTTGCTTGAGCGCCTCGAGCAAGTCGAGCAGCTCCCGGATGGTGACCGGCACTTTGTAGCGACGAAGCGTTAAGAAGAAGTTGATCAGCACGCCAACACCTATGTGTGGTTAGAAGACTGCGAGGGCCCATGCGGGCCCAGTTCAGATTGTTACGCTCGGCCTCAGCCTCGTGAGTCCCGACGGTTCATGAACGCAAGCCGTTCCAGCAGATGCACGTCTTGCTCGTTCTTCACGAGCGCGCCATACAGCGGCGGAATTGCTTTGGTTGTGTCTCTGTTGGTAAGGATCTCATCAGGGATATCGTCCGCCATGAGCAGCTTCAACCAATCGATGAGTTCGGAAGTTGAAGGCTTCTTCTTCAGGCCAGGCACCTTGCGAAGGTCGAAAAATATTTCCATCGCCTCTTTCACCAGCGTCTGTTTCACATCTGGATGGTGAACTTCGACAATCTGCTGCATCGTTTCCCGATCTGGGAAATTGATGTAGTGGAAGAAGCAGCGGCGCAGGAACGCATCTGGCAGCTCTTTTTCGTTATTCGAGGTGATGATCACGACAGGCCGGTTCGTCGCCTTCACTGTTTCACCGGTTTCGTAGACAAAGAACTCCATTCGATCGAGTTCTTGAAGCAAATCGTTCGGGAATTCGATGTCAGCTTTGTCGATTTCGTCGATCAGCAGAACGACACGCTCTTCAGCGCCGAACGCCTCCCACAGCTTGCCCTTCTTGATGTAGTTGCGGATATCTTTGACGCGCTCATCGCCGAGCTGCGAGTCACGCAGACGGGACACAGCGTCGTATTCGTAGAGGCCCTGTTGGGCTTTGGTGGTCGATTTGATGTGCCACTGAATGAGTGGTGCATCAAGTGATCGCGCGATCTCCTCAGCGAGCATGGTCTTGCCGGTACCCGGTTCGCCTTTAACAAGGAGTGGCCGCTGTAGTTTTACCGCGGCGTCAACGGCCATGCTCAACTCGTCGGTTGAGATATAGGAGTCTGTACTGTCGAAGATCATGTAGCCGTTCTCTCTTTTCTGCTGGCAATTACAAAGGTTATCGGGTGGCGTCGGGCAGCACTGACAGCTGCCTGCCGATGCGCGACTGCCTGTCTTGGCAGCTCGGGTTGGCTGTGCGACGTTCTTGGCCCAAGGATGCCCGTGGCTGGAAATCCTTCCAGCCGCTTGCAGCCCGCTCTATAGGAATTAAGCCAGCTACTTTAAAGACGGCACATGGACGGCGCAAGCTGGCCTATCGAACCCCGATTCGAGACGCAGCGGCTGTCATGCGGCAGCGCGGTTACGACGAATGGGCGGCGCGAGCGGGATTGTCTTCGGGCTCTTCATCCGCTGAGGGGTCTTCATCCGCTGAGGGTTCTTTTTCCGCTGAGGGCTCTTTATTAGCTGAAGGCTCCTCATCCGCTGAGGGTTCTTTATCAGCTGAAGGCTCTTTTTCCGCTGAGGGTTCTTTTTCCGCTGAGGGCTCTTTATCCGCTGAGGGCTCTTTATCCGCTGAGGGCTCTTTATCCGCTGAGGGCTCTTTATCCGCTGAGGGCTCTTCATTCGCTGAGGGCTCTTCATTCGCTGAGGGCTCTTCATTCGCTGAGGGCTCTTCATTCGCTGAGGGCTCTTCATTCGCTGAGGGCTCTTTATTAGCTGAAGGCTCCTCATCCGCTGAGGGCTCTTGATCCGCTGAAGGCTCTTGATCCGCTGAAGGCTCTTCATCCGCTGAAGGCTCTTCATCGGCGGCAGAATCGGCGAGCGTTGCCTCCTCGGTCCGGCGTTTGGCAGCGTCGGTGGCCTCGCCAACTTCGCTGCACGCATCATTCAAATCAGCGAGAAGCGTGTCAAAGTCCTCCGCTTCCACGGCGGCCGGATCGCCGTCTTTTGCCGCCTCAGCATCACCATCCGGCGCGCTCTGTGCTGCGGATTTCCTGCGTTTCAGCAGCCAGGTAACCAGGCCACCCAGCGCCGCCAGGACGACAGTGGCCAAAGCTGCTAGCCCTATCATCAGCCATGGGATTGGCTCGGAGGCCGCGTCACCTTCTTCCGGCGTTTGCTGTGTATCTGCAGCTGCTGCGGTTTGCGGCGACGCATCTGCGGTCTGGTCTGCATACGCGCTCTCAGGGTCGGAGGAGTCATCGCCATTGTCGCGCAGCACCTGGCCGTCCATCGCGATGGCGAGGGTCTGTGGCTCTGAATCGGGTAACGCAACCTCTACCGTGCCTGTACGAAGGTTAAATTCCTCTCCATTCAGATAGTTACCGCGTATATCTACCTCGACGTCGAAGCTACGTGGTGCGCCATCGGTCGATAGCTTCAGACGCCACTGGCCTGACTGCGAATCGTCGAGGGGCGTGAGCTGCGTACCCCCATCAGCCTCAACGACCCGACCGGTCAGGGTAAGCGTTGAAAAGTCGATATTGGCATCGGCGAAGGTAACGACAACGGCCGCGTCGTTACTGGACAGCCGTTCCACGGAGACACTTACCGGATCTCGCAGGCTGCTGATCAGGCTGCGCTGGCGGGTGAAGGTGGGCGCGATAGCGCGCACGTGAATCGCGTAGTCGCCGGGCTCGGTTAGTGGTCCGAGCCTGAGCAGGAATTCGCCATCGGCCGACACGGGCGCTTCAACGAGAATTGGTTCCGGTGATGCGTCCGCTAAGTGATAGCTTGCCTCAACCTGCAAAACAGACAACAGCGCTTCGTCATTGATCGTCTGTCCCTGATCTCGCAACTGAACGCCAATCAAGCCCTCGTAACCGGGATATATGGCCGATGGTATGTCGCCTACCGCAAGACTCATGTCGCTGACAATGCTCACGCGACCATCGGCGCCGGTCTCCGCTTGCCACAGGCCGGTTCGCGGACTGTTGATGGTGACGATGTCGAAGTCGGTATCCTGATACCAGCGCACGTCTTTGCCGGGATTGCTTCGCGTCAGTCGATCACCAGTTGGCGTGATGAGCGCCGTTGCCTGGCTTGGGCTGCGATATAGGAGCGCTGTAAACTGCCGGACCGATTCATCGATAGTGAAGGTGGCATCGCTACCGAGACTAACCTCGTTCGGTGGTGCGGCAGCTGACAACGTCTTGAGGAAATAGCCGGACAACTCCTCTGGATTTCTAAGCGCCGCGTGATAGCCGCCCGTCGCGATGCTCAGTTGCTTAAGGAAATTGACATCCGCTTGGGCTGAAAGCGCCAGCGTATGAAGCTGCACGCCCTGATCCACCAGGCGTGGCAGTAGCTCGCTGATAATGCGTCTCGCCTCCGCTCGGTTCACAGCGTCGTCGTCCGAGATATCCACCTGCCCATCGGTCAGCAGCAGAATGTGGCGATCCCGTCGCGAGTCGCTGTCCAGGTCCCACGTAACCTGCTCCAGGGCTTCGCCGATATTGGTTCGCAGCGCTACCGAACCAATCGCGTCGGCTGAGATATTCGCCTGGCGCTTCCAGGCGCCGTTCGCCGGCCCATGCTTGACCAGCATGTTGACGTACTGACCGAACGTCCAAACACCGGCCTGCGTATCCTCGGGCATGAGCGCAGACAGCACCTTCAGCGCCGGCACCCGCAGGTTGTTCGGATCGTTCTGCTTCATGGAACCTGAAACGTCGATCACGATTCGCACGTCCGTGTTCTCGGCGTGCAGTGGCACTGACAGCAGCGACAGCAGGCCGACAACAACCCAGCCCAATCGAGGCAGGCAACGCAGTAGATTTAGTTTCTTGGGATTGCAGGCGCGGGTTTTGCCCATTGCCACGGTTTCCAGAACTGATCCAACTGGTTAAGTCTAGTCAGTCTCTGGCGCTCTGCCTGAGTGGGCAGGCGTCAGCTTTGGACACGGCCTACGTGCGGCTGGCGCACGGGTTGGGCACCCGTTGGTCGTGCCTTCTCGTCGACGTTGCGTCAGGCAGGGTCGGACAGCTATGGCAGGTTATTCAGAGTCCGATGCTGGCTGCCGACGCCGGCTGATCAGATAGCCCGCTATAACCAGCACCAATGCTGCCCCGGCGGCAAGCCCGAGCATCGTCAGCGCAGGCTGGGCGCTGCCACCATCACGGAACAAGCCTTCAAAGACAGCCACGACGAAGGCTGGAGCATAGAAACCGTCGAGCACACCTATCGGGGCTGGCACGAGCAAAAACACGGCGGCCAGACAGCGAACGATCGTCCGCGGCAGTGGCCAGGGAATTTTCCGGCTCAATACGAAAACGCCCGCGAGCGCAGCAAGACCCGCGACGCCCACAACAATCCAAGCGGTCAGATATTCCATCTCTTGCTAACTAGGCTCCGTTTCGTCTGCCGAGTGCGCCAGGCGCACCTCGCAGAATTGAGTACAGGTGAAAGATCAGATCTCGACCCAGGAGATCAGGCTGTCTTCAAGTTCTTCTTCGGCCACATGCTCTTCGCTGATCACCCGGCCCTGAACTGAGATACCGGCCTCGAAGATGGCGTTCGGGCCACCGATCAGTGGGTGCCATTGTGCCAGACCTCGTCCTTCTGCCAGCCGTCGGTAGGCACAGCTCTTTGGAAGCCAGGTCATGGCGTCGACATCACCTGCATTGAAGCGAATACAATCGCTTACTAATCGATGTCGATCGGGATACACGGTGCATCGACAGCGATCGATATCGAGATACCGGCATACCACTGCCGTGTAGTACACCTCTTCAGTGTCCTCGTCCTGGAGCTTCTTCAGGCAGCAACGAGCACAGCCGTCACAGACAGCCTCCCACTCTGCTTGATCAAATTCAGCCAGCGCTTTGTCATCCCAAAATGCCATGATCAGGAATCGCTTGTGTACGTCGACGGTGGTAGCTGCACGTGAAACCCCTGGCTATCGAGATTTCTCGTGACTTCATCAGCCGACGTTCGTTGAAACGTGGTTGATGGCTTCATCTCAAGCTCCAAGGCGACGCTCAGCACCCCAAGGCGCGAACGTAATTCAGTCGGCAATTGCTCGATGTCATAGCCTGTGTCCACAAAAACGTAGAGCTCCGCGACTTTCTTCGATTTGTATATGGTTACTGGCCGGCTCATCCGCCCAGCGCCGAATAAAACGCCTGTCCAAGCACTTCACGGCGCCAGCCGGCGTATGCATCGCTAGGCTGACCGCTCTGTTTGAACGTGCGCACACACTCTTCTACCGCGCGCTTTCGTGCCAGAAGTTCCGGAGCTAGATCAAGTTCCTGGGCGCGTTGTGTCGCAATTGCTCGTAGCTCTCGAACCAGCGCATTGTCGCCACTACTCAGTGGCTGTGGTATCTCGCCCACGGGCTCGCCGCTGCGAGCGTCGAGCTCCGCAAGCAAGTCCTCGCCGTAACGGCGCACAACGGAGCGCGGTAGATGCTCCTGTAGATCGGCTTCGCTGAGCTGCTCTATCCAGGCCAGTGTCATCAAGTGCTCCTCCCAGAGCACATGGGTTCTGGGCAGGTTTTCAGCGCGTGCTCGAACTTCTCGCCAGGAGTAGAGAATTCTCAGGCGAGCCAGCACCTCTGGGGGTAGTCGATTGACTTTCTTTGCGGACAGAAACATGAGATCCGGGTCCTGCTCCCGGAACCGAACGCTATTCATGTCTTCCACAAACCAGGGCATCCGGCCCAGCATTTCCAGCTTCTCGGACAGTATCTCGTGCAACGGGAGAAGGTAGTCCACGTCTAGCGCTGCGTAGTGTTGTTGAGAATCCGTCAGCGGACGCTGCAACCAGTTGCTGCGCGTTTCGCCCTTGTCCAGAGCGATGTTGAGATACAGCTCAACCAAACCCGCATAGCTGATGCTGAACCGATCTGAGGTGAAAGCGTGCGCAACCTGGGTGTCGAACAACGGTGTCGGATGCACGTCGAACTCGTGATGAAGCAGCTCCAGATCTTCCGATGCACTGTGCATTACCACGGTTATGCCGGGATCCAACAAACCCCGGCGCAATGGCTGAAAATCTTCGATCGCCAGCGGATCGATGAGCACGATCTCATCGCCACAGTTCACCTGATAGAGACCGGCAGCCGGGTAAAACGTTTTCGACCGCATGAACTCGCTGTCGAACGCCACCAGAGAGGACCAGGCTGAACAATACTCGGCCAATCGGTGGTCGCTGTTGATCCATTCAGCTGAGATGGCGTCGGCCCTCCAATGCATGCGCCAGGGTGCCGCCATCGATGTATTCCAGCTCACCGCCAAGCGGGACACCGTGAGCAATTCGGGACGTGAGAGCGACATCGTTTTTGAGCATGGTGGCGATGTAGTGCGCGGTTGCTTCGCCTTCTACGGTTGGGTTGGTCGCAAGAATGACCTCGCGCCATTTTTCGTCCCCTGCTCGAGCTGCAAGCAAATCCAGACCAAGGTCATCGGGGCCAATGCCGTCGATCGGTGACAGACGGCCATGCAAGACGAAATAACGACCTCGAAAGCCACCGGCTGCCTCGAAGGCAATGATATCCGCTGGAGACTCCACCACACACAGCAGTTCATCGTCGCGACGAGGGTGCTCGCACAAACGGCAGAGTTCAGTTTGAGTGTAGTTGCGGCAGCGCGTGCACTGCCGTACGCCCGCCATTGCGGCGCTCAACGCTTGCGCAAGAAGCTCTCCGCCATGACGGTTTCGCTGCAACAGGTTGAAAGCCATGCGTTGGGCGCTCTTCGGCCCCACCCCTGGCAATACCTGAAGGCGTTCGATGAGTTCGTTGATCAAATCAGCCACGCGTGCGATGCCCGCTGGCGTCCACAGATTGTGTTTGCTCTGTTGGCGGCGCTTTCATTGAAACGGGAATTTGAATCCGGGCGGTAAGCTCATGCCGCCGGTCAGGTTCTTCATCGCTTCAGCCTGGCTCGCGGCGAGGCGCCGAGAGGCATCGGTAATCGCGGCAGCGATAAGGTCTTCAAGTACCTGGCGATCTTCAGTGAATACATCCTCATCGATGCTGACTGACTTCGCCTCGTGCTGGCCGTTGAGCGTGACCTTGACCAGCCCTGCTCCGGACTCGCCAGTAACTTCTTTGCGCTGCAGCTCTTCCTGCATGTTCGCCATTTTTTCCTGCAAGCCCTGAGCCTGCTGGAACAGATCGTTAATTCCTTTCATTGCCAAGCCTCGCTTCAGACATCTCAGGCGGTGCATCCAAAGGAGTCACCTCGGTCAGCTCGCCGCCGAACTCGTTTATCAGAATCTGTACGGTTGAATCGGCCTCTAACGACGCGCGAGCGCTCGCCAGTCGCTCAGCGGCTTGTCGCTGCTGCCGTTGCAGCCAGGTTTCATGCGCAGGCGTCTCAAGCTGGGCGGTGACGTGCACTGTTTTGCCGAGAGACTCACTTAGCCACTGTGACAAGCCAACCATATGACGTTCGCTGGCAAGCATCTCGTGACTGGCATCCAATAGCAGGGTCATGTCGTTGTCTACCCCCGGTTGTGGAACGCTATTCTGGGCGAGCATGAGGGCGACGCCTTTAAGCGGGCAGTTATCGACCAGTGAATACCATTGAGCTAACTCTGGCTCATCGGCAATGGGCTGCACATCCACTTCAACGGCTACATCGTTTGCGGCCTCGTCGTCGCTCGCAGCCCTCGCGTCCGTATTGTCCGCATGAGCCTGTGCAGGCGCTGGCGACGATTCACGCGCTGAACTGGGAGCAGTTTCCCGAGCGGGTTCTGAGGCAACCTCGCCGGCAGATGAGTGAGTTGATTGCGCGCTGGGGTTTGCTGTCGATAACTCATTCGTCGTTGAGTTTTCGGCCGCAGGCTTATTCTTATCCGCCGCGGGCTTGTTGTTATCCGCCGCGGGCTTATTCTTATCCGCCGCGGGCTCCTCTATAGCCGCCGCAGGCGCCTCACCTATCGGGGTATCAGGGTTGTCGGTAAGCGACGGTGGGACGCTCTGGCCTTCCGGAGTCGGTGCGAACTGGAGCATCCGCAGCAACGTCATTTCGAAACCGGTGCGCTCATCGGGCGCGAACGGCATGTCCCGATTGCCTAACAGCGCCGTCTGGTAATACAGCTGAATCTGCTCTGGCTGTAACTCGGTTTGCCGGGATAGCGATACCTCAACCGCCTGTTCATGCAGGACCGCCATGATATCGCGCAGAATCTGCCGAAAGTCTGCGGAGTTCTCGGCCAGTTCCGCGCTGACTGCAAGCAAGCGATCCGCACTGCCGCTTTTGATCGCGGCCATGATCGCGCCGAGTTGGTCGCGACCAACCACGCCGAGCATGTCGTTGACGGCACTCTCTTCAACCTTGCCGGCGCCGAAGCTGATGACCTGGTCGGTAATGCTCAACGCATCACGCATGCTGCCGCGAGCCGCTCTTCCGATCACAGTCAGCGCGCCGGGCTCAAATTCAATGGCTTCACTGGCCAGAACGCTAGCAAGATAGTCGCTTATCGCTTCCGCACTGAGGTTCTTCAGTTGAAATTGCAGGCAGCGGGAAAGGATGGTCGCCGGCACCTTCTTCGGATCCGTCGTTGCCAGTACAAATTTCGCGTGTGGCGGGGGCTCCTCGAGCGTTTTCAGCATGGCGTTGAATGCGTGGGTGCTGAGCTGGTGCACCTCGTCGATCAGCAACACCTTGTAGCGACCGGCGACCGGCGGGTATTGCGCACCCTCTAACAGCTCGCGGGTGGCATCCACGCCTGTACGGGAGGCTGCATCGACTTCGATCAGATCAACGAAGCGGCCTTCAGAGATCTCCTGGCAGCTAACGCACTCGCCGCATGGCGCTGACGACACCCCCTGCTCACAGTTGAGGCACTTCGCGAGAATCCGGGCGATTGTCGTTTTGCCAACGCCGCGCGTGCCCGTGAAGAGGAAAGCCTGATGGACCCGGTCGTTGTCGAGCGCGTGCGTGAGCGCTTTGACGATATGTTGCTGGCCAACCAACGCGGAAAATTCGCTCGGCCTCAGCTTTCTGGCGAGTACCTGGTAACTCAATGAAATCTTGCTCTGAGTAAGGTCTGCGGTTCTGAACGCCTGGTCCGTACCGCTGGGTTTTGGGGCCGTTTGCCAGCAATCAGCGAATCACCCAGCGAACGATCCAGCCTCGCTCATTGTAGAGCCTCCATGGCCTCGAAGTAACGTCAAATCCTTTCGAATACGCGCAAACCAGGCGCTCGGTAACAGCTGCACCAAACCCGCTATTGCGCTGATGGCAGGTAGAAGTCACGCTCCCCTTTTGAGGCAGCGATCGCGCAGCAACCAACGCGAGGTTCTATGACCAAGTCGAGTCCGCTTCTAACCGAGGGTTTTGTCATCATCGGGCATCGTGGCGCAGCCGGCCGCGCGCCAGAGAATACGATGTCCAGCTTTCGTCATGCGTGGAGATCCGGCGTTAGAGCGATCGAACTGGACGTTCAGAACGTTGAGGAAGAGTTGATTGTCCTGCACGACGATTCACTCGACCGGACGACAACTGGCAGGGGTGATATCTCGGATTTCAGCCTTGCCGAACTGCGCAGCTTTGATGCAGGCAACTCCGAGCCCATACCGCTGCTTGGTGAAGTGCTCGCTGCAGCGCCCGAATCCACGTTAGTCAATATCGAGCTGAAAGGCAGAGATACAGCGGCGCTCGTTGCCGCTGAGGTGACGCGCTGGCCGCAACTTGTGTTCATGGTTTCTTCGTTCAATCTTCGCGAGCTGGCACGTTTTGATGATCTCCAGGCACGTTCTCGTCAGCCGACGGCCCTCGCCCCTCTTTTTCACTACTGGCGCATGGTGCTCAAGAGAGCTGAGCGCTTTCGCGCGCGCGGGGTCAGCATCAACATTGGCAACGCGATCGCGACGGAGCGTCATGTTGCGCAATTGACTGAGGCCGGCTGGAAGGTCTGTGTGTACACAGTGAATGATGCAGAACGGGCAGCCCAGTTGAGGGACTGGGGCGTGCGAGCGGTGTTCAGTGATGTGCCCGATGCACTGCTTCACTTAGAGACCTGAGGATATCAAGGCAAGGGTGTTTGCCCGCTCAGGGCTGTTGACTAGCAGCTCAGGGCTGTTTACCCGCTCAAGGCTGTTTACTAGCAGCTCAAGGCTGTTTACCCGCTCAGGGCTGTTTATTAGCTCAAGGCTGTTTACTAGCAGCTCAGGGCTGTCGCTCAAGTGCGTCGATTTGCTGCTTGAGGCTGTGCTTTTCGTCAGTGAGGATCTTCTCCAGAACTTCAATTCTCGCTCGCATTGCATCCAATTCCGCGAGCAGTCCCTCGTCCGTTGTCTGGGCTTCAGCTTGCTTGGTCTTGCTCTTCATATAGACCTCGAAACAGCTGTAGCCGATGCCAGCAAGGACAATGACCACCACCATTGTGAAAACATCCATCTCGCGTGCTCCCGTGCTTTTGCGATTGATTGTATGTGAATTCGAAACGAGCCCTTAGGGCAATCTGGCAGCCACAATTGGCGCCGGTGATGTCGCTAGCCCTCGAGGCCCGCGACCGTACCAGGCCCCAGTATTCGTGCCGTGATTTCCGGATCGCCGCGATAGGCGACATTGCCAACACCCAATATCTCGATGTCCAGAGTGTTGCGCGAGGCAACCGATGCGCGACCAGCCCCATTGATGACGACGGTGGCGGAGACCGCATCCAGATCCATTCCGTTGAACTCGCTCGCGCCGATCATTCGGATTGCCTGAGTAGCAACGGCTCCGCTGAGTTGGAAATGCTGTGCACCGGCTCCGTGAACGTCCAGACGGCCAAGCTCAACGTTCTGTAAATCAAACTTGGAAGAGCCGCTGCCGCTGAGGGTTAGCTCCGACAAAGCCATGTCCGTTGCGAGGACACGCATATCTCCATGGCTACGTATGGCCTGCAAATCGTCGTAGTTAAGAACGATCATGAGCCGTTGGTCGTGACGCGCTCGCGCTTTGGTCGTATCGATGGTCAACACGCCGCCATCGACAGAAACTTCCAAACGCCCAGTATCTCCGGTGGCTTGAACAGAGTTCTCCTCCCCTTGAACCAATCTGACGGTAGCCTCGCCAAGTAGCTCGACGACCTCGAAGGGTGCTAGATCCATGTCGAACTGATTGCCCGGAAAATCGTCGGCGCTTGCCATCGACGCGCCAGCCAGTCCGAGGAGCAGTAGCAGCCAACGGCCGTGGTGGCGCCGGTTTCCTGGCTCAGATTGCCATTGAGCGGTGATCACGAGCTGGCTCCTGGCTGCGGTTCAATTTTTCTCAGCTCTCGTTGTAGATCATAGCGCCCCGAGGTCACATGGCTTTCCATCCGTCGCAGCCGCATCTCAAGTTGCTCGAATACCGATCGCGCTGAACGCAATTCCTCGGCAGGAGTTCGCCTCACCTCCTCGCTCGATTCGGCTCTGTCAGCCCGGTTGCGTCGTCGCCTACCTCGGCGCGAAGGCCGATGCCTGCGCCGTCGGCTGCTTGAGCCGCCAGTTGCATCGCTGCCGAGTACGAAATAGGCAATCCAGTAGGCAGGAAAGACAATGGTCGGCATGAACAGAAACAGAGTGATCGTCAGGCAGCGAACCATCCAGGCTTCGACGCCATAGTAGCGCGCGATACCCGCGCATACGCCAGCGAGCTTGCCATTGACGCTGTCGCGCTGAAGGCGATCGCCCTTTGGCGATATGCCATCGAACTCGGCTTGGCTGCTCCGGCCAGATCCCGTAGCGCCCTGACGCTCGTTGTTTACCTCGCTCCGAATGGCGCTTGCGGCGTCATCCAAGAGGCGTGTAGCGCCATCGGTTACCCGGCCTGTTGCGCTGGTCATTAGCTCGCTAACAGCCTCTTCGAGTCGGTTGGCTGCAGCCTGGAAATCCGACGCGTCCTGACTGTTTCTACGCTTGCGTCGATCGCTCACTGTATTGCTCCTGGTCGTTTCGCTCAGTTCACATCGCCCGGCGCTACGATTGCTGACGGCGTCAGCGGCAGCGCTAATTTGAGGGCTACTCTCCCGCCCGCCGGCGCCACTCAGGGGTTTCGTCATCGAGGATGGCTTCAAGCGCGTCAATGCGATCTAACATCCTCTCGGCTTGTGCCGTCAGCGTTTCCAAATTGGCTCGCTCGGCTTCGCTAAGCGCATTCAGGGAATGCTGCTTGCTGCGGTAGTGCAGGTAGATCCAGGTCGGCGCTACGATGAGAACAAACAGCACCGTCGGGACGAAAATCGCGACCACCCAGCCTTCCATAGTGTTGCCTCGCTTTACTGATGATTAGTGTTGAGCAGTTGCGTCGTCGCCAGACTTCGTCTTGGCGACCGATGCTTTCAAAGCTTCCAGTTCCGCCTCCAGGGCATCATCGCCTTCCAGCTCGCGGATCTCATCTGCCAGAGTCTTTTGACCCATATCGTAAGATTCGATCTGGCCTTCCAGATCATCCATCTTGCGCTCGTAGTGCTCGAACCGGTTGATGGCGTCGTCAATATTGTGGTCGCTCAGCTGTCGGCGTACACCCAACCTCGTCTGAGCTGCCTGGCCTCGAACGATGATGGCGTTCTGACGTGCCTTGGCGTCCTTGATTTTTGCCTGAAGCGCGGCGATGTCCTCGCTCAGTTTTGCCAGCGTCTCGTCCAGGACGGTGAGTTCGCTCGCAACGGCGTCAGCGCTCTCTTGCGCCTTGTTCCGCTCATTGAGCGCAGATTTTGCGAGATCATCTCGTGATTTAGAGATGGCCAATTCGGCCTTGCGCTGCCATTCCTGGCTGTCTGCGGTCAGCATTTCATAACGCCGGCCCAGCTCTTTCTTATCGGCGATGGCCCGCGCCGAGGTGGTTCGCACCTCAACCAATGTTTCTTCCATTTCCTGGATGATCAGGCGAACCATCTTTTCCGGATCCTCTGCCTTATCCAGCAAGGAGTTCAGGTTGGACTGAATGATGTCGGTCATGCGAGAGAAAATGCTCATTATTACGCTCCTGGGAAACTCTCGTTGGCGCCTTATCGGCACTGTGTGCAATGAAGGTTGCACAGACCATGCCAAGCCGAAGAAACTTCCTATCTGATTGAAATATATGGACTATTTTGGATTTTGCATTGAGGCAGGATCGTCGAAGTATGTGGCTAATCTCGCCAACAGTTGGCAAACTCCCCTCATGTCTAAACCCATCCATGATCGAATGATTGGCGAAGCGCCCGCGTTTCTGCAGGTGCTGGAATCCGTCTCGCAGGTAGCGCCGCTGGACAAGCCAGTATTGATCGTTGGAGAGCGCGGAACGGGCAAAGAGTTGATCGCTGCACGCCTGCATTATCTGTCTGAACGGTGGGATGCGACGTACCTAAAGATGAATTGCGCCGCCATAAGCGACTCTCTACTCGAGTCTGAACTGTTCGGCCACGAGGCAGGTAGTTTCACTGGAGCTATTAAAGCCCGGCCGGGCCGATTCGAGCGTGCCGACGGCGGTACGCTATTCATGGATGAACTCGCCACGACGTCACCGCTTGTTCAGGAGAAGATTCTGCGTCTCATTGAATACGGCGAGTTCGAACGCATTGGCGGCACCAGGACGTTAACCACGAACGTGCGCTTGGTCGCTGCAACGAATGTGGATCTCCCATCGTTGGCCGAGGCAGGCAAATTTCGCAGCGATCTGTTGGACCGCCTGGCTTTCGATGTCATCACCCTGCCGCCGCTTCGACATCGCCGCGAGGACATCGTTTTGCTGGCCACACAATTCGCGATGAACATGGTGAGCGAGCTCGACCGGGAGTTCTTTACTGGCTTCAGCGATCACGCGATCGATGTGCTCCTGGAGCACGATTGGCCTGGCAATGTCCGAGAGCTAAAAAATACGGTGGAACGTGCCGTGTATCGAGCCGAAGTCGGGGAGTTAATCGACGAACTTATCCTCGATCCGTTTGCCAGCCCGTACCGACCACGCCCTACCCCACACTCTCGCTCAGACGCTTCAGGAGCTGCCGCACGCACTGGCGACCAAAGGGCTGAAGAAGATAGCCCAATTGATGATCCGAACATTGCTGACAGCACCCCCGCCAGCGATACACGGCGAGAGTCTTCGCAGTCGCTTCCATTGGATCTGAAAACGGTCATCAAAGATCAGGAGATTCGGTTTCTCAAGCAGGCGATGGAGCAGGCAAAGCACAATCAGCGAAAGGCAGCTGACCTGCTCGGCCTTACCTACCACCAGCTACGCGGCTACCTTAAAAAGTACGAACTGATCGGTTCTGCGGACGACTAGCTGAACGTCGCTCGATGGCCGACCGAGTTTTAGCCGGCAGCGACCAATGTACTTCTCCATGTCGAGGCAACTGGTGCTAGAATGCGCGCCGTCGGAGAGGTGGCCGAGTGGTCGAAGGCGCTCCCCTGCTAAGGGAGTATGGGTTAACGCTCATCGAGGGTTCGAATCCCTCCCTCTCCGCCAACAAATATCCCATCTTGTTGTTTTTATTGGTTTACTGCCTCTGCTCTCGAGGCAGATGCCCCGCCACCCATACTTCTACCCCTACGCAATTCTTTGCTGAAATAGCTCAAAAAAATGCAGCGGCAAACCGCTTACAGACACCCTCGCGCTGATCTGAGAGCCTATAGCGGCGACACCTGCTGCTGTGGGCTTCAATGACCGGACGTTAAGTGGTGTGACAGCCCGGAGAGACGGGCTCTAATCCAGGGAGGAGAGCAACTTGAGTGAACAAAAATCGCTAGACGACGAACGGACCCAGCGCATTCGAAATTCCGCAGCCTACAAAGGACTTAACGAGCTCTTAACTCGAATCCGCGCACCCGAAATAGAACCAACAGACCCCAAAGCCATCTTTTACCTGCAACGCTGGGAAGAAAGCATTCGGTATTCAATTGTTCGAATAAACTCCTGCAACACCGATCTCTTTCCATTCGCCGTCCTCGATACTCTCCAGGGAAATTGCACAAATCTGCTGAACGCATACAACGGACTCATTGGCGGAGACGAGTCATCGCTCCAACGCAACGACAATCACGTTGATCAACTCTTAATCACCGTTTCGCAAGTACCCCAAGCGCTGAGCCAAAATGCTCAAGAAACGGAAGAGGAAATTAACAAAGTTCGATCAGTAGCGCGGCGAGGCACGGAAGCAGTATCTGAGTTGGTAGAGGAAGTGTCCGAGAAAGTCACTACGCTCGGCGAGGCGCTCGACGAGCACGAAGCAAAGCTCGAAGCACAACGGACGGAGCAAGCGCGACTAGAGTCCGAATTTCGAACCGAGTTCAATAACGAACAGACCCATCGAACGAATATTTTTAACGATCAAGTAAAGACGAATAAAGACGAGACGAGCGCCCTTCGTTCGAGAGTGGACACGTCGATCAAAACTATTGAAGAGCGGTGGGACAAGGAGGTCGAACCCAGTCGGAATGCATTCATCACGTTGCTGGATCAAAAGAAGGGGGCGGTGACCGAGAAATCTGAATCGACCAAAAAAGAATTAGCCAGAATGGAAGAAAAAGCACGCGAGCTACTCGGGTTGATCTCAAATACTGCTGTAGTCGGCGGGTACCAGAACAACGCCAAAGACCTGCAGCGAGAGCGCCGAAATTGGTCATATGCGGCTGTTGGATCGTTCGTCGCGATGGCTATCTGCGTTTTGCTCGTCGATTTCTCGGGCTCAGGCCCCCTCGATGTCTTAACTCGCTGGTTAGTTAACAGCCTAGATTTGGCCTCAGAGTTCCCGGTCGGAGACTCTACGGCCTCCAACGAATGGTTAAGTATCGCCAAACGAACGCTCGCAATAGTTTCCCTTAGCATCGTTGGTGGTTACTGCGCTCGACAGTCGTCGAATGCTGGGAAGAGAGAGAGGTACTACAGGGATCGCGAACTTGAGTTGGCTGCATTTAACCCTTTCATTGACGATCTTGCGGAAGACGAAAAGCGATCGCTTAGAACGGACGTCGCTCGGAAGAGTTTCGTCCCTTCTGAGCAAAAGGAACCCGAATAGACACCCAAAACGTCTGGCCGACTTGCCGCTAAGCGACGATTTGAACCATTCAGGAGGCCGCCGTGCTACCGAAACCCAAAAATAGTCATCACTCCTTATCTGGCTTGGACATTTCGCGTCAGGCACTGCTCGAGGAATTTGAGCGCGAAATGCGCGACACACTCGCATTTTGGTACGAAGAGGAGAATGAGAATCTAGAGACAGAAGAAGCCGATCGAATGGCCATTGCCAAGATTACGGGACAACTCACCGTCAATGCGATGAGCCTTCGGTGGTCGATGCATAACACACACGCGCTGCTCATATACGCCCGGATAACAACCGCGCTGCTTGCTGGAATTGCAGGTCTGCTCGCCTTTTCTATCCTCGCCTAAATCAAAAACTTTACCTATCTTGATGTTCGAACTTCATATTGCCCGCTCGTGATCGGGGTTGAAGTCCGCAATCGCATTCGACGTCTTGGCGATCTCTTGTCGGATCATCTGTAGCTCGGACGAGCGAAGGTGCGGCAAACGCTTCTTGACGTTGCCTACAAGAGCGTCGAGGCCGTCCTTCACTGTTGAGCCCAGCTTCCTCGCGTAGAGCTCGAGGACGTCGACAGGCACGAGCTCCCGCGTTAACCGTGCATTCTCTATGCGTAGCTTCTTGAGCTTCTCGGCCGCGATGTCATCCGCTACCCCTGATTGCGTAACACCGGCTAGATCGCCCTTAGAGGCGCGTAGCGCGCGAATGTACTGGAGGCGGACCTCGTCCAGGTCGTAACCGCCTTTGCCTCCCTTTGGCCCTGTAACAGCGCCCTGTTGCCTTAGCTGTCTGAACCGACGCTCGCTTATGTCGATGTGCGCTGCTGCCTGCTTTGCTGTTGCCATCGGTAGGTAATGCCTCGTTTTTGCGAGCCCAAAAACCGCGAATTTTCGCGACGTTCTGGACCCGCTTCCTGGAAGGTCCAGAGAGGACCCGAGCATCAGCCGGATATAGTTGCCCCGTAAGCGCCAGGAAGATGAAAACAACGCTTGGAGGGGCTCCCTCACCAGGTTGGTCGAGTCAGCCTGGCGAGCCTTAGCTGTCGACTACCGGTCGAATTACAAAGCCCCGGTAGGCGCGTCGACAGATTCACCCTGTTAGCTCGTGATGATGTCGTCGCAGATCGCGAACGATTCCGGATGCCGGACAGATACGTCGACGTCCTGGTAGGCCGTTACCCGGATGGTGCGCGTCGTATCGCCGGAGAACGGGTTAACGATGAGGTCTACTCCAGACCATAGCCCGATGAACAGGTCAGCCCAGTTGCCGAAGATCATCTCGGACAACGCTGTACCTGAGCCTTTGGTTCGATCGGCGCGCAGTTGGTTCGTTACGTAGGCGGCGTGACCATTCAGGCGATCGAAGTTGTCCATGATGAACTGCGCCGTCCCTGACGCTTTCTCCGTCGTTTTAAGCGTGCCTGCTGTTGCCGCATTGAGTAGGTAGCCCAGGCGTCCGTTTAGCGCGTTGCTGGTGCTTACAGCGGACTCGAGACCGACAACGGTTGCCCAAGTGGGTGCGCCGCCGTCCGTATCGATTTCGACACTGCCGATGCCACTCGTTGCCGCGACTCCGAGGGGCGCGCCGCCGGTGCCTGGTCCATAAAGCGCGGCTGCATCAACAGTCCGTGCGATACCGGAGGCGAGGTCAGCCCGGACCATTTGCTCGACATCGAGCGAGCTTTGAATCATCAGTTTTCGAGAGAACTCGGTAAACATGCCGACTTCTTTCGGAGATAGCGTCATCTGATCGAAGGTCTGATTCTGCTCGGTTGCTGCGTTCTGTTCCGCACTAAGCCAGGCGGCGGTCGCGGCTCCGGTCTTTCGAGGTATAGCAATGTCACCTTGCAAACCGGTTAGGACGGTCGCACCCGCCTGGATCGTCATCGTCGCGTTCCGAAGGATGTCGACGAAGCTGGACCCAAGTAGATCAGTCGCGACGAGGTTGCCGCCTGCGGATGCCGTCCCGACAACGAGGTCGCGTTGTGCGTACCGAGGAGCGCCGTAGGGCGTCGATCGTAGAACGTCGACCGGTACACGATAGCCTTTGCGTTCGCCTGCTCCTGGAGCCGCTGCGCAGACCTCTAGCTCGAACGCGGCCTGCTCTTGAGCGCGTTGGTTGGAGGGCTCGCCCATCGCGAGCAGGAGACGACAAAAAGAGAACCGCTCGGCTTCGCTTGTCGTCAACCCAACCTCGTGTGTGCGGGTCGACTGCGAGGCCGGTCGATCGGGTACGGCTTCGGGTTTCGTCGCTCGCATGATGTGCAGAAAATCGCTCAGGCTGCCGCCCATGCTTACGACCTGGCGTCCAAGCTCCGGCTTCTCCATCTTGTCGGCAAGCTCGAGGATTTCGGCGGCGTCCTTGCCTGCGTTACGTTGTTCGCGGCCAGCAGATCGGCGGCGGTTGTTTTCTTCAACTTCATCTGGGGTCATGATTTTTATTTCCTTTGCGCGGCCAACTCCGACGGACGGGTCGGCAGCGATCGATACGATAGAGACTTCCAGCGGTTCCCAGTCATCCGCGACAAAGCGGTCCGGTATGGACTCGTGCTCGCGCATGCTGTGGATTTGATAGCCGACGCTTACGTTGCGGCGAATGCCGTCGATAACGTCGTTAAATGCGTCCTGGCCGTCAGTCGATCGAGAGAAGCGAACCAGAGCTCGACCTTTGCCCTCTGACAGCGTGACGCGATCGACAACACCGATCTGGCGAGTTGGGTCATGGTCAAGGAGCAAAGGCGCAGCATCGCGCAGACGCTCAAGGCGAACTGAGCTAGGGTTGTGATCGAGGACTTCTTCGCCAAACGATCTCAGTACGGGTGCGTCGCTGGAGAAGCTGAGCGCAACAGTCCGCGCTTTCTCATCGATAGCGCCGCGCTCGAAGCTTGCAGTTCGGAAATGGGTCTCGGGCTTCACGTCGTCACCTTTAGTGACCGGAAGCCCTAATGAGAAGAGCCCCGGCAACGCTCGCTAAACACAGCATTCGAACTGGTCGAAAACTGCACCAAACGCTCGTAATTCCAGGGCACCCTTGGCAACGATCAGAGAATTTCCTACACCGAGCCAGACCAAAACTGGGGGGTGTCTCTGATTCGTCGAATTGATCGAACGCCGTTACTTTACATATCCTCAATAGCGACGACAAGCCTCGACCTGGCTACTGGATCGTTCTCGTGTCGTTGTCGAAGATGCTCCCCACGTATCTCGTGAAGGACTCGAAATCGAGCCATGGACCCGTTGTCGTCCAGCGCCCGGTTGCGCCCGAGTACCATCCGCCGTAGCGGGACTCCGGGTCCCACACATGGGCGATCTGAAGTTCAGGCATCCACTTGTGGTTAGCCTCAATCGCCGCTTTCGAAATCACGCCTGGCATCGGCAGGTTTATCGCTTCTTCACTCACGGTTAGCTCCTTGTTGTTCGAGTTCTGCGAGTTGAAGACGCTTAGCCTGCGCCTCGACGAGTTTGGCGACCGATGCGAGAAACTTCGCCTGGCCCTGCGTTGACTCGCTCTGATGCCTCGCAGCCATATTGCAGATGCGGTTTGCCGCGAAGCGCGGTCCCATTGTTTTCTCAGTCATTGTGTAATCCTTTTTTGATCGCGTGTTTGCATCCGATGTCTCGGACGACTTCGAACATTTTCTGCGTTGGTTCACGTCTCTTGTTCCCGTCTCTTTGGTTAATCAATCGGCAAGCCTTTGTCGTATCGGACCTGTTGTCCGTTGAAACTAAATCCCATTGGAAATCCACAAGAGCAACGACCTTTGCGGGTAAGTCGGCCGGAGGCTGACTTTCTCGCGGAAGGTCCGCCGCAGGCGGAATTGGTGGAGCGATCGCCGAAGGCGAATCGTTTTCCTCTTCCTCTTCCTCTTTTCTTTTCTTATCTTTTCTTCCTCTATTCTCCTTCTCCTCTACGGGGACTTTGTCCAGACGGCGTCTGGACTTTTTCGTGTACTCATCTAACCAAATCAGTAACTTAGGAAACTCGACTCGCAATCGACCGTCGATCAACTCGTGCTCAACCAGCCCGCTGCTCGCTAGCAACTTGAGATGAGAGCGCCAACGGTTACGCTGTACGTCGCATAGTCGAAGCCAGGTTCGCTCTGGATACTGAGCGGCCGGGCGGCTGTTTTTGCCTTCCATCTTTGCGGCTATGACTTCGATTACAGCCATCAATACGCCGTAGCCGACCATGCTGTCTCTACATTGGTCGAGGTAGATGGCGACCTCTTCGACGTTGCGAAGGTTCGTCTCGTGCTTGAACCACTTCATAGAAAAGCACCGACGCGAGCCAGCTTCATACCTACGCTCTTCCGAACCCGTACCTCCTCACGAAGGCAGCGGTCAAACTCGTCGAGATCGATGGTTTCCCGAATGGCGTTCTTCAGAATGTCGGCTAGAACATCCGGCGCGATCGCCTCTGCCTGGCACGTAACACCGTCAAACGAACGATTGTCCGTGCGCTTTGGCGGAGCCGTAGGCAGCCCTAGCCCGTCGATTTGCTCAGTCGTAACGGCAAGCCTCGTCAGCGAGACATGCCCGCGCGCAAACGCGCTGAGATCATCAGCTAGGCTCTTGTAGATATGCTCCCCGCTCGGGTCGCGGTCACCTATGTGCAAGACCACGACGTCCTTGTCGCCGAACGACTGTGCTACGGCATACTTCGACGAGACACTGTCGAAACCGCCAGAGCAAAGGACGCGAACGCTGTATTCGCTCGCGACGGTTTCGAGCTGGGGAACCATGCCTCGTGCTTCACACCACACAACCAAGTGCTTCGATTGCGTCGACAATCGGTCGAGCACTAGCCTATCGGCGTACGTTTCCACCTCTCGCCAGAAATCTTGCTCTCGCTCGATCGAAGACACCGACGAGGTGTATAGACGATCGTCACGTAAATCCTCGAACGCGATTCGTCCGCTTCGTCGAGCCTTCGTAAGGATGTCGCATAAGGACTTGTAGGCCCGCTCCGATTTGTCGGTTTTCTGTTGTGCGACTAAGCGGTAGAACACTTGGCGCACGGTTAGCGGCTTGTACGCTTCGTACTCGGCCAGAACCGACTTAGCGTCGTCGATACGAGCAAGCGTGATCGCCGTTGGTTTCCATTCAGTGATGTATCCGCGTGCTCTAGTCATAGCGACAACCCCTCGCTTGGGTTATCGTTTTGGCGTCCGCCAGGACTGCCGAAAGGCTTGTCTCTCGCGCCCTGGCCGGGGCGTGAGGGGCGCTGGTGCTGGTCATGCTGCGCCGTCCCGAACAGCTATCTGCTGCTCTACCCACTCGAAAAGTTCATCCTCGATCCAAGCAACCGCTTGGGGACCAATCTTTACAGGCTTGGGCGCGGTACCCTCGGCCATCGCCTTGTACCAGGTCGATTGAGGGCAGCCGGTGATGTGTTTACGTTGAGGCTCTCGAACGAGACGCCTTTGATTTGGTTGTGTCGACACTTGTGTCGCTCCTACGTTTCTTGGAAGCGACAACTACTCTATGCCTTTTTTCTAGTGAAGAGTCACACCAAACGTGTTTTCAAGTCTTACCGGCCTCTAAGAGTTTAAAAATCTCAAATGCTTGGACATCGACATTGACTTGTGAGCAGTCCATCCAATCAGCGATTAGGCGATTGGCCTGTGATTGGTTACAACCTTCGCTCCGCATCAACATTCTCTTAGTTCGCGCCATCGCGATATTGCGGGCATCGCGAGCAAGTTGTTGGGCGCGATTGCCTTTTGTTCCTCGGGATCGAACTCCCAGGGTCTTACTGTTGATCTCCTGCGAAGAATTCAGAACGACATCCGCAACCTGACTGAGATATTGGCGTGTCCAATCTGGAATTGGAGCTGAAATATCATTCGCGAGCCAGACCGCCAACCAGCAATAAGTGTTCCGTTGGGTTTCGTTGTGCATCAAACCGAGCCAGTCAAGAACGCGGGTATCGATCGATTGCAGCCATTCTTTGTCGCGACTCGAGTCGCCCATCGGCCGCCAGTCTTGCTCTTCAGCCAAGCCACGAAGCTCACCGTAAAGCGTATCGACGGTTCTCCGATACCGAATAATTTTCCCATCACTATCCCGCTCGATTCTGGCCACAATCAGCGAGCCTGCCGAAAGTCGAGCACGGCCCCCTCGAGCGGTTCTTGCTCGACAAACTTGGCCCATTTGCGCATGAGTACGCGCCGCTTCTCGAGCTGATCGCCTCGCCTATAGGCCGCTTCCGTTTTGTCTCTGATGGTGTGCGCCAAAGCGAGCTCGGCGGTTTCGTTTGGCGTGTTCGTTCTCTCACTAACCCAATCCCGAAATGAGGATCGAAAGCCGTGCACGGTGGCGTTGCGCTCACCCGCTTTTCGTAGAGCAGCCCGAATAGAGCCATCAGATATTGGCCGATCATATCTAGTTCCCGGAAAAACGAAGTCACCGAGGCGCGGTTGTAGTTCCAAAATGCGCAGCGCCCTTCTAGTTAGCGGGACCCGGTGCTCACGCTGAGACTTCATCCTCTCCGCGGGGATGACCCAGGTATCACCCTCAAACTCGGCCCATCGTGCCCCCTGGGTCTCTCCAAGCCTGGTTGCTGTCAGGATTAGGAATTCGAGCGCCTTCGCCCCTTGCGTCGATTGTCTGCGAAGCTCTTGCACGACAGCGTAGATACGCTCCGTTGGCACCGCAGGATGATGCTCGGTCTGCCTAACGTTCTGCGGCTTCGGGAGGATGTTTGATAGGTGGTTCCGCCAACGAGCTGGGTTATCGCCAGTTCTGTGTCCGAGAGCCGTAGCCCAATCGAGAACGGCCTCTATCCGCCCTCTGACCCGCGAAGCGGTCTCAGTCTTTGTGTACCAAATCGGTTCGAGGGTCTTTACGATGTCTGCGGTTTCGATGCTACTCACTTCCTTCGAACCCAATCGCGCATAAGCATAGGTAGCGAGGGTGTTTCGCCACTGATCCGCGTGCTTTGCGTTCTTCCAACTTGGTTCGTGCGCAGTTATGTATCGCTCTGCTGCATCCGTAAAGGCGATCTGGCGCTGGGACGCGATTTTGGCTTCCTTGGCACGTTGAGCGAGAAGCGCTTTGCGTTCGTTTCTCTCGAGCAGCGGGTCTCGTCCGTCTCGGATCAGCTCGCGTTGATCTGCGGCTTTGTCGCGGGCGTTAGCGAGCGTTACTTCCGGATAGGCGCCAAGGCCCATATCGGCGAGCTTCCCGCCCTTTGCTCTAGATCGGTACCTGAATATCCAGCTTTTGCCACCTTGCTTAGTGACCTGGAGATAGAGGGATGCTCCGTCCGCATACATTCCTGGCGCGAGGCCCTTTGCTTTGATGGTTTGGTCTGAGAGCCGATTGATCTGCCGTGCCATTTCCGCCGCCCAACTAGATACAGTAAATCTGTCCGCCGCAATAATTCACCCCTACTTCAACCCATACTTAGGGCGTAGAAGAGTTGCGACGCTCTAGAAGGGTAGCGACAAATAGACTGTAACTACAAGGGTTTAGAGTGGGTGATTAGAGCGACTGAGAAGCGTTGTTCGGCGGAAGCTATTCCTCCCTCTCCGCCAATAAAAAAGGCGAGCCTGCGGCTCGCCTTTTTTATTGGCGGAGAGGGAGCCGGAGGCGGAGCCTTCGGTTCGACTGCGCAGCATCTCGTCGCATGCGACGAGTGCGAAGCGAACGAGCACGGCTGCAAGCCGCGCGCAGCCCGAAGGGTGAGGATGGCCCAAAGGTCATCCGAATAATCCCGACCTCGATCAGCGACCCAACAACCTTGAAAGACACCAACAGGCTCGCCTTTTTTATTGGCGGAGAGGGAGCCGGAGGCGGAGCCTTCGGTTCGACTGCGTGGCATCTCGTCGCATGCGACGAGTGCGAAGCGAACGAGCACGGCCGACAGGCCGCGCGCAGCCCGAAGGGTGAGGATGGCCCAATGGTCATCCGAATAATCCCGACCTCGATCAGCGACCCAACAACCTTGAAAGACACCAACAGGCCCGCCATTTTCGTTGGCTTCGGGAGATCGCGTCAGTCACTTCGTTTCTTCGCGATGACGAGGTAGAAAGTGATACCTGACCTATGAGATCGCGTCAGTCACTTCGTTTCTTCGCGA
>JANSWO010000003.1 GCA_024743435.1 Pseudomonadaceae bacterium
CGCGAGGCGTGGCGAAGCCACAACGCGGCGATCTCCGCGTTTTTGGGAGATCACCACGTCGCACGATGCTGCGCATCTGGCTCCTCGTGATGACGGAGGTTAGGGAGGGTGTGGCGAAGCCACAACGCGGCGATCTCTGCCTCCCGCCCAAGATTGCCGCGTCGTTCGTCCGCTTCGCAGACAAACTTCTCGCAATGACTGCAATGACGACTGGCTCGCGGACATGAGCGGCCTAACCCGCTGACCAAGGCGATCCCAAACTACGGAGATCGCCGCGAACCTTTAGTCTCCCTCACCCCAACTTCGGCGCGTACTGCTCAACCGTAATGAGCCCGGTATCAAAGCTCTGTCTTAGTGCGTCGTACGCGGCGCTGAAGTAAAGCTTGCCGGCGGGGAAGCCGGTGCTGGAATCGACGGCGCAGATGCTGACGCCTACAACAATCGGGATAAACCCTTCGCTGGTGCGAAACGAGTGCATGTACAAGTTGTCGAATATGCGCCGGAAACTGGTGGATGTGCAGTTGTCGATACTGTCCTGGCGCATCACCACGGCAAACAGGTTGGGCTCCGGGCGGGTCACCAGATCCAGGGGGCGTACCAGCTGTCGAACTTTTGCGGCGATGCCCGATATGAGTTCATTGACGGCAACCTCATCGTATTGCTCGCTGATCACATCCAGGTTGTTGATGCCAACCAGAAGCAGGCAGGCAGCGCCGCCGCGTGCGTCGACGTCGCGAACGAGCGCATCCAGTTGCTCAAGCGTGAAGCGCATGTTGCCAAGCCCGGTCACCGAATCGACAAGATCCGTCGTCTGCAGATCTCGAATCTTCCTGCCCAGGGTGCGGTTGGCTTGCATCAGCTCGTTGTGTCGGGCCGTGATACGAGCGGCTGCGATGATTCGCGGCAGCAGCTGTCCACGCAGATTGGCCTTGTTCATGAAGTCATCGACGCCGTCATCGAAGGCGCTTTGCATCGCGCTGAAGTCGTCCCGAGCCGTCAGCAGCATGATGTAGGTATAGCGATCTTGCGATTCGTCGAGCTTGCGGATGCGGCGTGCGAGCTCCGTACCGTCCAGTGACGGCATGAGCCAGTCGGCGATCACTATGCTGGCCGGGCGTTTCTCCAGGCTGCGCAAAGCCTGCAACGGATTGTTGGTGAATCGGACATTGCCGAATCCCCCGTTGCGGAGTGCTTTGGCGATGATGGCGCTGGAAAACTTGGCGTCATCAACCACTAGAATTGGAATGTCGTTTGTCGACATGTAACTTAGACCGTACCTGGGCGCCCTGGAGGACGCTTGGTGATAGAGAAGCCCGAAGGGCATGTCAATAGAAGCGTAGACTGAGCTGCTCAGATCGTGGGGCGCTTCACGCATCTGGTGCTGCTCGGGTTGGAGCCCTCCTCTCGCTTCCAGGCGACTTGGCGGCTTGCTTCCCTGCCGTGTTCACCGCGCGCTATTGTGCCCACAATCGAGATCAAACGAGAGAGGAACATAAGCAACATGCCTGCAATGGATGTGGTCTGTGAAGTGGATGAGCATGAAGTCAGCAACGCCGTGGACCAGGCGGTGCGAGAGCTTGGCACCCGGTTCGATTTCAATGGGGTTGATGCCGGCTTCGAGCTGAAGGACGGCAGTATCCTCATGCACGCTGAAGAAGAGTTTCAGCTGGATCAGTTGATGAGCATCCTTCGAGATAAGTTTGCCAAGCGGAAGTTGGATGTTCGGGCACTTGACCCCGGCGAGATCGAAGCGGCCGGCAAGACCAAACGCCAGCCCATTACTCTGAAGAAGGGTATCGATCGCGATACGGCGAAGAAGATCACCAAGATGATCAAGGAGACCAAGCTCAAGGTGCAAAGCCAGGTGCAGGGTGAGCAGGTTCGAGTGACCGGCAAGAAGCGCGATGACCTGCAGGCTGTGATGGCGCTGTTGCGTGAATCAGACCTTGAATTGCCGATGAGCTTTACCAATTTCCGGGACTAAACACCGACGTCTAGCGGACTCGCTCGACGAGGGTCCAAAGCGTAGCTGGCGCGAGTCGGCTGCTGCTTACCTCCAGCTGCGAGTTCTGGCCCTGTTCTTTCTTGGCTTCAGTGCTGGGCTACCGTACCTGCTGGTGTTCTCGACGCTATCGGCGTGGCTGCGCGATTTTGGTGTCGAGCGCACGGTCATCGGCTTCTTTGCCTGGGTTGGCACCACGTATTCGATCAAAGTGTTCTGGGCGCCGGTAATCGATCAGGTGCCCCTGCCATTGCTGGATCGGGTGTTTGGCCGCCGGCGTAGCTGGATGCTGGTTGCGCAACTGGGCATAGCGCTGGGTCTGCTGGGTATGTCGGTATCCGATCCAAGCACACAGATCACGCAGATCGCGCTGTTGGCTCTGCTGGTAGCGTTCTCTTCTGCTACCCAGGATATCTGTATAGATGCCTACAGGATCGAGGTCGCGGATGACGATCTGCAAGGCGCGATGGCATCGACGTACGTGGCGGGGTACCGGCTTGCCGTGCTCGCTGCTGGCGCAGGCGCCCTGTATCTGGCGGAGTATTTTTCCTGGGCTATTGCCTACAAGGCCATGGCGCTGCTGGTGAGCGTGGGTGTCATCACCACTCTGCTGGTGCCGGCCACCGAGCAAGCACCCAGGGTGAATCATTGGCAGGGCCCGACCTTTAGCTCTCGTCTTGGCAGCTGGTTTGCTGCCGCGGTCGTCGAGCCCATCACCGAATTTTTTCGACGCTACAGTGGCGCAGCGCTCGGCCTTCTGGTTCTGGTCGCCGTGTATAAGCTGAGTGATGTCACCATGGGAATCATGGCCAACCCGTTCTATCTGGACCTGGGCTTCAGCAAAGCGGACATTGCCAATGTCACCAAGGTTTTCGGTTTCTTCATGACGCTGGCCGGCACCGCGATTGGTGGTCTTCTCGTGCTGCGCTATGGCATTCGTCGGCCTCTGATTCTCGGTGCGATATTAGTCGCGGTGACTAACCTTGCGTTTGCGACGCTTGCGCTGGTCGAGCCTAACCTTGCTCTGCTGGCAACGGTGGTGAGCGCTGACAATCTGGGTGGTGGCATTGCGACTGCCGTGTTCATTGCCTGGCTATCGAGCCTTACGTCACGCTCCTACACAGCGACTCAGTATGCGCTGTTCAGCTCTCTCATGACGCTGCCCGCGAAGGTCATCAGTGGCGGGTCAGGCTGGCTCGTCGATCAGTTTAGCTATTTCACTTTCTTTGCTATTGCAGCAGCGCTGGGCGTGCCAGCCATCGCGCTATCGATATGGCTCTGGCGAACACGCGCGGATGAAAGCAACGCGAGAGCGGCTTAGTTCTTCATTGAGCGGATTGCGGTGCTCGCGGAAGTGGGCCCCGAGCGAACTTCCACGTCTGGTGGGTGAATGTCGCAAAATTCCAACTATATGACGGAAGGAATCTGCGCGTAATTCGGAAAATGACGTAATAAATCCCTACAATAATCATTATGGTGGTTAAGTATCGAATAATATTGCGGTCTCGGCGGACTATTCTTGCTTATAGCGATGCAACTGCGTGGTCACGCACTTTGTGTCGCGCTGCATCAAGCTAGTAGCAGGAGCGAGACCATCCATGTCGCAGTTCATTCGGGATTTTGTCGAGCATCCGCGTTCTGTGGGTGAGAATTATTTCCAGCACTTGCGCTCGGCGCTGGGTTTCTCATGGCGCCTGGCTGCCGCGGCATTTTGTTGTGCGGTACACGCGCTATTGCCAGGGCTTTTCAAGTGTACGGCCAGTGCTCAGATCGCCTTGTTGCACGATCGCATGATTGTGAATCGACATCGCAGCGATGCACATAAGAATTCGGACGGTTCCGTGGATGAGGGCGCGGAACTAGGGCCGGCGCCCGTGAGCGCCCACCGCTAGGTGCTTTTTCTCCGATAGTCATGGCCAGGCACTTTGTAGTGTTTGGCTTGGGCGATGCGGTTGCCACGGGCTTGTGAGACCCGGCGTCGTCGGCGCTAACCCGGCTGCCAGCGAAATTGCCGGAGCGGCACACGTTCACCGATGAACTCAACGCCCTCCAGTAGCAGCCGCTCACGCTGGGTATCCGGTCCGGCTCCCGCGCGGGTTGCGATTCGCCCGCTCGCATTAACTACCCTGTGCCAGGGTAGTTTGGTATCGACCGGCAGCATGCGCAGCGTCCTGCCAACCAGTCGTGCGTGTCTCGGCATGCCTGCCAGCTGAGCGATCTGGCCATAGGTGGCGACGCGTCCCTTCGGTATGCCGGCAACGACCTGCCAGATGCGCTGCGCGGCGTCTGGCTGGTCTCCGGCTTCGTCTTTGACGGCATCCCCTGATTGACTTGGGCGGCCTTGCTTCCCAGAGTGTCGCGTCATGCCAGTGACCTACTTACTATTCTTCGTTGTCCCAATTGTTGAAATGTACCTGCTAATCAGCATCGGGGGCAGGATCGGCGCGTTGCCGACGGTTGCGCTCGTCATGCTGACGGCGGTGATCGGCGTATTCCTGCTCAAGCGTCAGGGCCTGGCGACCTTTGCGCGCGCTCAACAGCGGATGCAGGAAGGTGCGGTGCCGGCGGAAGAAATGATGGAAGGAGTGGGCTTAGCCCTGGCGGGTGCGTTTCTACTCACGCCGGGATTTGTCACCGACGCAGCCGGCTTTCTGCTGTTGCTACCGGCTCTGCGGCGACGAATTGTCCGGCCCCTCGCCCAGCGGCTCATGCCCATCGCGCCCGGCCAGCGTGGGCCGGTTCCCCCAGGATCCGGTCGCCCGGGCGCGGATGGCGACGTAATCGAGGGCGAATACGAAGAACGCTCTTGAATTCCCTCGCGGCGCCCACACATGGAGCGCCGAAGGGCGTTGATATCGACGTTGAGTCAGTCGCACTCGAGCCGGCAACTGTTCGCGTATGAATCGCGGATATGGCTTGCAAGTCAGGCTGACGTGAATATCATTGCGACCCTTGAATTAGCACTCTCAAGCAGAGAGTGCTAATCAGCCGATTTCGACTGCCGGCAGCGCTGGCTTTCGGAGTAAGGACAATTGGGAGAACTAGGAGAATTCGACAAATGAATATTCGTCCGTTGCATGACCGCCTTGTGGTGCGTCGCTTGGAGGAAGATGCAGTCAGTGCTGGTGGCATCGTCCTGCCCGACTCCGCGACAGAGAAGCCGTCTCAAGGTGAAGTACTGGCAGTCGGCTCTGGTCGCATCCTCGACAGTGGCGATGTGCGTCCGGTAGACGTGAAAGTTGGTGACAAGGTTGTCTTCGGCCAGTACAGCGGTAGCACCGTGAAGATTGATGGGGAAGAGCTTCTCATCATGAGCGAATCCGAAGTATTCGGCGTACTGGAAGGCTAGTAGCTGCAAGACGCAGATAGCTACTTGAGCCATTGAAGCCACGTTAAGAAAAGAATGAGAGGAAGAAAGCGATGAGCGCTAAAGACGTACAGTTTGGTGATGACGCGCGTAGCCGCATGCTCGAGGGCGTGAACACGCTCGCGAACGCCGTCAAAGTGACGTTGGGTCCGAAAGGCCGCAACGTAGTTCTCGATAAGTCCTTCGGCGCGCCGACCGTCACCAAAGACGGTGTATCGGTAGCCAAAGAGATCGAGCTGAAAGACAAGTTTCAGAACATGGGCGCGCAGATGGTGAAAGAAGTCGCCAGCCAGACTTCTGATGAAGCCGGCGACGGCACCACCACAGCCACGGTACTGGCTCAGGCAATCCTCACGGAAGGCCTGAAGTCAGTCGCTGCTGGCATGAACCCGATGGACCTCAAGCGTGGCATCGACAAAGCGGTTGCCGCTGCTGTTGAGACCATCAAAGGCATGGCTACCCCTTGCGCCGATTCCAAAGCTATTGCGCAGGTCGGCACCATCTCTGCCAACAGCGATAGCGCTGTCGGCGCGATCATCGCCGAGGCGATGGAGAAGGTTGGTAAAGAAGGCGTAATCACCGTTGAAGAAGGCTCTGGCCTCGAAAACGAGCTCGACGTTGTAGAAGGCATGCAGTTCGACCGCGGTTACCTGTCGCCTTACTTCATCAACAATCAGGAATCGATGGCTGCTGATCTCGAAGAGCCCTACATCCTGTTGTGCGACAAGAAGATCTCCAACATCCGCGATCTGCTCCCCGTGCTCGAGTCCGTAGCGAAAGCCGGCCGGCCATTGTTCGTGATTGCCGAAGATGTCGAAGGCGAAGCGCTGGCAACCCTGGTTGTCAACAACATGCGCGGCATCGTGAAAGTGACGGCTGCCAAGGCACCAGGCTTCGGCGATCGTCGCAAAGCCATGCTGCAGGACATCGCGATCCTGACCGGCGGCACGGTCATCTCTGAAGAAGTTGGCCTGACCCTGGAAGGCGCAACCCTCGACGATCTGGGCACCGCTAAGCGCGTGTCTTCGTCGAAAGAGAACACGACCATTGTCGACGGCGCTGGCGCCAAAGCCGACATCGAAGCTCGCATCAAGCAGATCCGCGCGGAAATCGAAGATACGTCTTCTGACTACGACCGCGAAAAGCTGCAAGAGCGTCTGGCCAAGCTGGCCGGCGGTGTTGCCGTCATCAAGGTTGGCGCGCCGACCGAAGTCGAAATGAAAGAGAAGAAAGCCCGCGTAGAAGACGCGCTGCACTCAACCCGCGCTGCGGTTGAAGAAGGCGTGGTTCCTGGCGGTGGCGTTGCCCTCGTGCGCGCGCTCAGCCTGCTCGACGATCTGGCGGGTGATAATGAAGACCAGAACGTTGGTATCGCCATTGCCAAGCGCTCCATGTCAGCTCCGCTGCGTCAGATCGCAGCGAACGCTGGTGATGAAGGCGCTGTTGTCCTCGACAAAGTGAGCGCTCTCAAAGGCAATGAAGGCTACAACGCTGCGTCTGGTGAGTATGGCGACATGCTCGAGATGGGCATCCTCGACCCAGCCAAAGTGACGCGCACCGCGCTGCAGGCCGCTGCGTCTGTTGCTGGTCTGATGATCACCACTGAGGCCATGGTCAGCGAACTGCCTGACGACAGCCCAGCACCTGCAATGCCTGATATGGGCGGCATGGGTGGTATGGGCGGCATGGGCGGCATGATGTAAATCTGCCTCTTTGTGGCTCTAAAAACCCCGGCCTTTGCCGGGGTTTTTTTTAACGTCGAACAAATTTACCAAAGCGCGCTGGCTTTTTACTCGCTGTTCGCCCGTCCAGGGCTCACGCTCTTCTACGTCCGGCGGAGTCATCCGCCGGCGGGGCCGCACTTCCCTGTGCGGCCGTACTCGCAATGCTCCCTGGGGTGCGCGCATCCGTGCGCGCTGACGTTTGGGCGCTACCCGGTTGTTCTGGCATGCCCTCCCACACCTCCGTCATCACGAGGAGTTGGATGCGCAGCATCCAATGACGCGGTGATCTCGCGAAGACGGTTATTGGGGGTACGGTGGAACAACCGGGTAGCCGCTCAGTGAACGCCGGCACGGATGCCGGCACCCCAACTAGCGCTGGCAAGCCGTGGGCACAAGGATGTGCCCACCCGCCGGCGGATGACTCCGCCGGTCGTGAGAGAGCGCAAGCACCAGGACGTGCGCAGCGCGGGTAGAAAGCAAGTGCCCAACCCCGGAACCCGATGATCAAGGCGTCTCCACCCCCGCGCAGCCTTCGGCCTAATTCGCGAAATCGGCCCTAAAGACTCTCCCGCAAGCTATTCAAATTATTCAAAAACCCGGCCAAATCGGTATAGTGGCGCGACTGATAACCATGAATACGTTCTGGGGGGACACATGGAACTTTTTGATATCAACTACCTGGCTCGGTGGGGACACTTCCTATTCGGCGTAGCCTGGATTGGCTTGCTGTACTACTTCAACTTTGTCCAGACCGAGTACTTCAAAGAAGCGGATCCGGCGGCACGAACCGACGCATTCTCTAAGCTGGCACCGCGCGCGCTGTGGTGGTTCCGCTGGGGTGCAATGGGCACGATCATCACGGGTCTGGTTCTGCTGGCCAAGCTCGGCGCCGGAACGAGTATCGCGATCACAGTGGGCTCAGTTCTCGGCATCTTCATGTTCCTGAATGTGTGGCTGATCATCTGGCCGAACCAGAAGATCATCGTCGAGTCCAACCAGGCAGTGCTGGCGGGCGGTGAAGCAAACCCGGCAGCGGCAGCAGCGGCGCCGAAGGCTGGTCTTGCATCACGAACGAATACGCTGTTCTCAATCCCGATGCTGTACATGATGGGCGCGAGTGCTCACCTGGCGACGACGAAAGGCGTTGGCTTCGGCTCCGTTCTTAACTCTGAAAGCCTGGTCGGTATGTATGCCGCACTGGCTTTGATAGTTGCTCTTGAGATCAACGCAATCGTCGGCAAGCAGGGCCCGATGACGACCGTTCGCGGCGTAATCATTTCTGGCCTGGTTCTGACCGTTGTCCTTTACGCGTTGCTGGCCTACCTGTAACGCGAAGCATGGCTCGGGCTGCAGGCCCGAGCTGAACCTGGAAGATACTCCACATGACTGCCACCGACGATCGACACCACCGGCACCTGGAATCGCTGACGATCTCAGCGGAACCTGATGACGCTGCTGGCTATCGCAAGCGCTCCGGCGGCGGTGGCGGCTCCACCGGTAGTAGCGGCGGTGGTGGCCGCTCCTTCGTGTCGAACATCTTCATGGTGCTCATCATCGCCGCACTTGCAGTTGCGGGATGGTTTATCGCCAACCAGCACGAGCAACTGAGCGCAAGCGACGCGGCACTTGAGAACGCCAATCAGCGGCTCTTGCTGCTGGAAGATCGTTTGAAGGCCACGGATGAAGTGTTCTCTGAAGTGGGGCAGGAGACGACCAAAGAGATCGACTACTGGGAATCCGAAGTCCGCAAGCTGTGGGACGTGACCAACAAGCGCAACAAAGCCTGGATCGAAGAGAACCAGCGCGGTCTCAAGTCCGTTACCGCATCGATTGCGACGATCAAGTCTGACGTTGCTGAGCTAGGGCCAGGGCTTGAGCGAGCGCTCGACGCTGCCAGCAAACAGCAAGCAATTCTGGATCAGCTGACTGCGCTGGAGAAACAGATTCGGCAGATCGCCGACAATTCGGCGGCCGCAAAGCAGGGAGTCAACTCGCTGACCTCGCGAGTCACAGAGAGCGAGCAGGGCCTTGCTGCCTTTGATGCGTTTCGGCTGCAGTTGAATCGTCGCTTGTCCGATCTTGAACGTCGGCTCGATGAACTGGCCGCCTCACCTGGTCTGTAGGCACGCTCACTTTTGAGCGGTCGAGTCAGCTGGCCATCTGACTCAAGCTTCCCTAAACCGATGTAAGAAACCGATGTAAGCGGTTGTGTGACGAACATCGCGTTTCGCCCGCAGGCCGCGCGGCATACTCGCTGTTCAGTTGCGATTGGACACCGCGGTATGGCTGCTGCCGGCATGAAGCCGACAATCTTTGTAAACGATGGGCTGGATTCTCAGCTCGCGCTCGTTGCGCGTGCGCAGGGTTGGCTGGTCGATTGCAGCGATGGCGATAGCGTCCAGCTGTCCGTTGCCATTGCGATATGTGATGGCTCTACGGAGTCCGTCGATAGCCTTCGGAGCCGATTCCCGCTTGCTCTGGTCGTCGCTGAGCCCAGCGATGGTGAGGCAATTACGACGGAACATGCAGATCTGAACCTTCCGCCTGGTACGCCGCGAGGCTTTGCCGTGCAGATGCTCAGCCTGGGTGCGGATCACTGGCACCGGAATCGTCGGATGATGGATCTGGCTAAGGATGTCGCTCGGCGCAAGGCGCAAACTCGACAGCTGTCGGAGATTGGCCTTTCGCTTTCTGGCCGTGGTGATGTTGAAGCATTGCTCGAAACGATCCTGTCCGAAGCCCGCCGACTCGTGCCCAGTGACGGTGCTTCTCTGTATCTCGTCGCGAAGGATCGTGCGGAAGACGAGCTGGTGTTTAAGCTCGCGCAGAATGATTCGATTTCGGTGCCCTACATCGAACAGCGGCTGCCGCTCACGCGGGAATCTGTGGCCGGCTTTGTTGCACTAACGGGTAACGAACTGAACCTGGCCGATGTTTATCGCATTCCGCCGAGTGCCCCGTATCGATTCAATGCCAGCTTTGATGAGCAGATGAGCTATCGAACTCGCTCCATGCTGGTTATCGCGATGCGTGATCATCGTGGTGATGTTGTTGGCGTATTGCAGTTCATCAACAGGCTTTCTGCTGATGGCGAAACGGTTACGCCGTTTGTGGATGAGGATGCGGAGATCCTGCGCGCCGTTGCCAGCCAGGCGGCGGTGTCTATTCAGAAGAACTCGCTGATCAACAATATCAATCAGCTGTTTGAGAGCTTTGTCCACGCGTCCGTCAAGGCGATTGAGCAACGCGACCCGTCGACGAGTGGCCATTCGTCACGCGTGGCGCAGACCACCGTTGAGTTGCTGCAAGCATTACCCCGTTCCGATGTCTCTCGATTCCACGGTTTGACTCTGTCTGAAGACCATCTGAAAGAAGTGCGCTATGCGGCATTGCTGCACGACTTTGGCAAGGTGGCCGTTCGCGAGAACGTTTTGCTGAAGGCGAATAAGCTGACCGATGAACGTCTTGAGATCGTGCGCTACCGGGTAGAGCTGCAGAAAGAGCGTCTGCGCCGACGCGCGGTAGAACGACAGCTGCACGCCCTGCATCACGGCAGTGAGTCAAATGACGTCGCGCGGGCGCGCTCGCTGCGCCAGCTTGAGCGCGAGATTTCTCTACTCGATGACTACTTTGATGCGGTCGCCAGCGCCAACAAACCTAATGTCAGCGATGATGATCGGTTCGATCATCTGCAGGCGATTCGACAGTACGGCTTCCGAGAACTTGATGGCACATTGAGCGGATTGATTACCGATGCTGACCTCGTCGCGCTGTCCGTTGCTCGAGGCTCACTGACAACCGAAGAGCGGCAGGAAATCCAGGCGCACGTCGCCCACACCATTGAGTTTCTGTCCGTGCTTCCCTGGCCGCCGGAATTGAGTCAGGTCAGCCTGATCGCCGGCGCTCATCACGAGAAACTGGATGGTTCCGGCTATCCCTACGGCATGGTCGGGGATGAAATTCCACTGGCCAGCCGCGTCATGACCGTATGTGACATCTTTGATGCGCTGACAGCAATGGACCGGCCATATAAGCCTGCCATGAGCGAAGAGGTCGCTTTGAACATACTGCATAGCGACGTAAAGCGCGGGTTGCTGGACGCCGATATTGTGGATGTCTTCTCGCAGGCGAAAGTCTGGCGCTGTCTGGACCGACCGGTGAGCAAGGCGGTCTGATCGAGCGTTGATCCGCTAGGTACCCCCGACACATCCACTATCCGTTCACAAGGGTTTGCGCAGCCAGCTCATTTGCGCTTGCTAGTAGCCTTCCCAGTCATCTAAAACCGATATCTCGATCAGTTTGCCTTCAAAGCGAACCACAAGGCCGGTTTCGGTGATGTGCAGTAGCGGCAGACCGGCGATGGTGTCGCCTTCCTGCAACCGCCGGCTCTCAAACACCACCGCGCGCAGGTCCGTGTCTTCTGCATAGATATGGGTGGAGACGTCGATCGGCGGAAAGCGAGCTTTCGTCGCGCCATCCAGCTCTGCGAATTGAATGAATGTGGGTGTGTTTGCGGGTTCCCGCGGCGTTGCTGCTGGTGTGGCGATTTGCTCCGGCGGCTGCGAAAGTGACGGCGCCAGCGCCTGCGAAAGTGTCTGTGCCTGGTTTTCCGTCGTCGGCGTTTCGGTAGCTGACGTTACGCCCTCTTCAATGATGATCGGTCGAGCTCCGGGCGGTGAGATAACCACCTCACCCGGCTGAGTTGTGATGGTGAGTTGATCGCTCGCGTTGGCCGTGCTGGCCACCGCGCCCGGGGGCTTGGCTTGTGGTGTTGGTCTGGCGGAAGAGGCGGGTCGTGTAGCCGTAAGTGGCTCGACGTCGGGTGTGGGCATGTCGGCAAACGTGGTGACGGCGTCGTCTTTGCTGTCCTCGGCCCGCTGGGCCAGATCGGGCTGCCTCACAGGGTCAGCGCCCGCGGCTAATGTCGGCGCGGCTAATGTGGGCGCGGCTAATGTGGGCGCTGCTGATATTTGTGCGGCGGTTTGTGGCGCGGCGGATGTGTCCTCGGACATCGTTGCCGGACGGCTCGTGTTGTCCTGCGCTGCTTGTTCCGGTGCCGGTTTTTGCCACAGCCAGATACCAACGATGATGGCATTGGCAATTAGCGCCAGAGCAAGCACCGGCAGCCACGATCGCTTTGAAGGCTCAACTGCGAACTGGCCAGGCTGATTCGCGGTGTTTTGGACTTCACCTTCCTGTTTGTTCAGGGCATCGAGTATGTATGACATAGCTGCGCCCTCTAGCGGCTGAGGCTGGGGCGGTTCGGGCGCTGCACGTTCTGCAGTTGCACCCAGGTTTCCGGGCCGACGATGCCGTCGCTTGCGATGCCCTCACGACGCTGAAACGCTCGCACACTCGCCTGCAACTCAAGGTCGAAAGCGTTCGGATCACCGCTGCCGGTTGCCTCGATGAATCCTGCGGAGACGAGTGCCTCGCGCACCCAGCGTACGGCTGCGCCTCGGTCGCCCGGTGCGAGGTTGCGCTGGTATTCCGTTGGCCTGTGCCACAGAGCGACGTAGGCACCAACCCACATATCTCTCAACACACGAGCCGTTGTTTCAATCGTCTGGCCAGCCACGCTGAGCGTTAGCTGGCCATCATTAGACGAAAGCAGAGCCGCATAGAATGGCTTTGAGCGTTCGTCCCACAGCTCGAGAACAACGGGTAGGTCGAGTTGTTCGACGTCGCTCCAGGTTCCCTTACGGCTCAGGCACTGCAGTCGAAGCGCAACGGCGAAATCGCAAGGTGCGGTGGTGTTAGGTACTGGGTAGACGGTGCTCCAGGCGCGGAAGACCTCCGAGAAGGCGCGTTGCTGGGTATCCAGCGCGGTCATGTTGGTTGGTCGATTAACGGGCTGCTCCGTCAGTCGATCGCGCGCCGCGTTGCTTGTGGAGGAAGCTGTTAGTGCAGAGTCCGGCGTGCTGGTTGCAACGTCGTTCTGCGGACCAGCCTCAGCTGTCGGCTGTGCAGATACGGCCGGCGGCACGTCTTCTTCCGTCTCAGGTAGCCACATCAGCAGCACAACGGCGGCCAGGGCAAACGCAATGATTGTCGCTGCGATGGCGATGGCTGGAACCAGTTGCTTGCGAGCCGGGACTGCCCCGAGAGTTTCGCTGGCGGCTTTGTGAACGATAGTTTCGTCAACCTGCCGTTTGCCCTCGACGTAGGCGCCGAGAAGCGCGCGGTCCGCGATGACATTCATTACGCGAGGAATGCCCGCGGAGCGTTTGTGTAACGCCGAGATGGCTTTGTCGCTGAACAGGTCAACCGACCCACCCGAGTCTTTGAGTGCGGTGAGGATGCGGTGTCTTACATAGTTGCCGGCATCTTCGCGGCTCAATTGACTGAGGTGGTAGCGGGCGGTGACTCGCTGCGCGAGCTGTCGTAACTCCTGTCGGGCCAACAGCTCACCCAGTTCCGGCTGACCGATGAGAATGATCCGCAGTAGCTTCTTCTCGTTCGTCTCGAGATTCGTGAGCAGTCGCAGCTGCTCCAATACAGCAGGCGAGAGATTCTGAGCTTCGTCGATAATCACGACGGTACTGCGACCGGCGGCGTGCGTCTTTAGCAGGTGGCGATTCAGTGAGTCGATGTAGGCTTTGATGCTCTGGGTATCATCGGCAATCACGATGCCCAGCTCTTCGCAGATCGTCGCCAGCAACTCACGCACGGTGAGGCGGGGGTTGAGCACGAAGGCAACGTCGACTTCGTCGGGCACCTGGCCGATGAGGTTGCGCAGCAAGGTGGTTTTGCCCGTGCCCACTTCACCCGTCACAAGGACGAAGCCGCCGTCAGTGAGGCCGTAGGTGAGATGCGCGAGCGCCTCCCGGTGGCCATCACTCATGTAGAGGAAAGCCGGATCCGGTGCGATGGAAAATGGCTTGCGGTCGAAGTGAAAGTGATCGTTATACATCGGCCGGCGCAATTCCTCTGAGTCTTCGATCCTTGGCCTGCCAACGCTGTTCTATCCAATCGGCGAGACGTGCTTTTTCCTGCGGTCCGTAGTCAGGAACGCGCAACTCGCCTGGAATGTCCACTACATCTACCCGCATACGGACCCGCGCGGGCGTGCCGCAGAGAAATTCCCAGAAGGACGGAGCCGGTCCGGGGTAGGTGATAGTGACATCGATCATCTCGTGCACATGCTCGGGCATGCCGGATAGCACAAACGATAGGCCGCCGATCTTTGGATTCAACAGATTCTCGAATCGAGCTTCCTGGCTTGCATGCTTGGCTTCGGTGAAGCGAGTGCCTTCCAGAAAATTCAGAACGCCGGTGGGTAGTGCCTGAAAACGCTCACAGGCTTTCATCGTGTTGTCCCGGTCTGCAGTCTTCAGTGCTGGATTTTGCGCGATCGCCTCCGCGGATACTCGTTTCACGTACGGAAAGCCAAGCAGATACATGGCAAAACCCAGAAAAGGCAAATAGATGAGCTGCGCCTTGGTAAAAAAGCGCAAAGGCGGCAGCCTGTGCCGCAACGTGTTTTGCAGCACCAGTATGTCACCCCAGCACTGATGGTTGCTGACAATCAGATACCAGCGATCCCGGCTCGGTTGTGCGCCCACCCAGTCCAGTTCTACCTGTCCGATGCCGAGTGCGCGGAACATCACTCGGTTGCCGGATACCCAGCCATCGATGGTCAGGTCCATCGCTTTCAGGAGCGGCTTCTGGCTGGCAGGCAACGGTTTCAGTAGCCAGCGAATGGCCGCCACGATCAACACATAGCTTGCCCAGAACACGGTGTTGATGCCGATCCCGATCGAAGCCGCAATGCCAGTAAGGTTTGCCATGGCGCTCATTTTCGCAGCTTTCGCCCGACGTTTGTTAGCCTAAGCGAATGAACTTGCCCTTCGCTGCACTGCCCGCTGTCCTGCTTGGATTGGTGACTTTCCTGCCCGGCTGCTACTACCAGCAGGCGGTAACGGGTCAGATCAAGCTTCTCAGTCAGCGCGAGCGCGTCGATACGCTGATCGCGGACGACGCCACAGCCCCTGAATTGCGGGCACGGTTACAGTTTGCAAGGGATGCGAAGTCCTGGGTTGAGTCTGAGCTCGGTTTTGACGGTGGCCGGCGCTACGACACCTTCGTAGAGCTCGACGCGCCCTACGTTGTGTGGAATGTTGTCGCTGCGCCAGCGACTTCTGTTGTGCCCAAGCGCTGGTGCTATCCGGTTGCCGGTTGTGTCGCATACAGGGGTTACTTCCATCAACCCAGAGCACAGCGCTTCGCGGACAAGCTCGCCGCCGACGGCTATGACGTCCTGGTGCAGGGAACTACCGCGTACTCAACGCTCGGTTGGTTTGCAGACCCACTTCTGTCGACCTTCATCAATCGGCGCGATGATTCTTTGCTCGGGCTGATTGCCCATGAGTTGGCCCATGCTGAGCTTTGGGTTCCTTCTGCAGCATCGTACAACGAGGCTTTTGCGAGCTTTGTGGAGCAGCAGGCACGGCGCGAATGGTTACAGCAGCAGGGCAGAGATCCAACAGTGGTTGCCCGTTCGACCAGGCTGCTGGCTCGCGCTCGAGGTTTGCTGCAAGCGCTGCGGGATGCCCTGGCGGACTTGTACAGTAGGCCTTTGCAGGAAGAGGAGATGCTTGCGCGCAAGCGCGAGCTGTTCGCAGCGGCGCGTGACTGTTACCGGGCGACGGGTGAGCCGTACTCGGCGCTCTTTGATGGCTCTGCCAATAACGCCCGCATTGCCTCGGTTGCCACCTACTGGCGTTGGCTGCCCGCGTTTGAGCGGATGTTCGAACTCAGTGACCGTCAGTGGCCAGCCTTTGTCGAAGCTGCGACGGAGTTGGGCAGCGATCCCGAGCGTGATGAGTGGTTGGCTCGCCTAGCCGAGCAGCAGAAACAGCAGCGTGCTGATGATGAACGCGCCGATCATATTCAATGCGAAACCCTCGCGAACCATGCGGGCGACATCGAACCGACCCGTTGAAAACATGATGACGTTGGGCGCCGTCGCTACCGGCAGCATGAATGCGCAGCTGGCGCTCATCGCTGCAGGAATCATAAATAGCTTCGGATCAATGTTGGCCCCGATTGCAGCCGCTGCAAGGATTGGCATCAACAAGGTGGTTGTCGCTGTGTTGGACGTCGCCTCGGTGAGAAAGGTGACGGTCAGACAGATGATGAGCATCAACAGCCACAGATCCAGATCTGACAAACTCGACAGCGCATTGCCGATAATGGCCGATAACCCTGAGCTGCCGAACGCACTGGCGATGGCGATGCCTGCTCCGAACAGGATGAGCATGCCCCAGGGAATGTCGGATGCGGTATCCCAGTCCAGCAGTTTCCCGCCTTTGCCATCAGGCACGATAAACAGCGCGATCACGGCCAGGAATGCAACGATCGCGTCATTGCTGTAGGCCACATTGAACCACTCGCTCCAGCCTCCGAACGGCTCCCGGCGCGTTATCCAGGCGAGGGCGGTGAGCACGAAGATAACCATCACACGTTTCTCCGCGCTGCTCCATTGGCCCACGGAAGGCAGTTCCAACGTCCCGGAATGGCGTAGCGATCGGGTGAGCCATAGAGCCATCAGCGGCAGGAACACCAGAACAACGGGTAGGCCCCAGGCCATCCACTGGCCAAACGAGATTTCCAGGCCTGTCGTTTCGCTGTACACGCCCATGAATATCAGGTTGGGCGGCGTGCCGATGGGCGTTGCGATGCCGCCGAGCGAAGCCGCGTAGGCGATGCCGAGCAGCAGTGGGACAGCCAGCTTCGGATCGCCGCTGCGCTCGACGATGGCGAGCGCTACCGGCAGCAGCATAAGCGTGGTGGCTGTGTTCGAGATCCACATCGAGAGCAGCGCAGAGGCGGCCATGAAGCCGTATACCAGCCGGCGTGACGAGCCGCCTCCGAAGAGCCGTACCATACCGAGCGCAATGCGCCGGTGCGCGCCACTCGCAGCCAGCGCGGTCGAGAGCAGAAAGCCGCCCAGTAATAGCAGGATTAGAGGATGGCCGTAAGCCGCGGCGACGTCGCCCGAGGTAATGACACCGGTCAGTGGCAGCAGCGCCAAAGGCAGTAAAGAGGTTGCCGGAATGGGTATGGGTTCGAACACCCACCACACGACTGTAACCACCGTGATGCCGAGTGTGATGGCCGCATCTGTCTCGAAACCGGCCATGAGCATGAGGTATGCCGCCAACAATGCGAGAATAGGGCCGGCGGCGAGGGCGATTGTCTTCATCGCCAGTACAGTGCCTAGGCTACGCAAGGGATTCAAGCAGACTGATGAGTGATGCAGAAGCGATGGGGACAACCCGTAAGCGTAACCAGGGCCGACAGGAAAATGCGCCAAGCTTTTACTGGTATGACCTGGAGACGACCGGGCTGTCACCCAAGTGGGATCGCATCACTCAGTTCGCAGGCATACGAACTGATGCCGATCTGAATGTGATTGGCGATGAGTACGTGAAATACGTGTCGCTGCCTATCGATGTGTTGCCAAACCCGGAGTCGGCGGTGGTCACCGGCATTACGCCGGCAACTCTGGATGCTCAGGGCGAAGATGAGTGGTCGGTGCTTGGCCACATCCTCGCGCAATTCAGTAAGCCCGGTACATGCGTCGCGGGTTACAACTCATTGCGCTTCGACGATGAGTTCATGCGCTACAGCCTTTACCGAACTCTGCGCGATCCCTACGCCCGGGAATGGCAGCATGGCAACAGCCGCTGGGATCTGTTGGATCTCGTGCGCGCGACGGGTGCGCTGCGTCCAGAGGGCATTGAGTGGCCGATGGACGATGGCTTGCCGGTCTACAAGCTTGAGGCTCTGTCAGCGGCGAATGGCATTGAGCATGGCAATGCGCACGATGCCTTGTCAGACGTACTCGCGACGGTGGGAATGGCGAAGCTCATCAAAGAGAAACAGCCGCGCCTGTTTGACTACTACTTTTCCATTCGCTCCAAGAGAGCGATTCGGCGCATGCTCGAACCGCTAGCGACCACGCCCCTTGTGCACATCACCGGCATGTACCCACGTGAGCGATATGGCACCGCGGTTGTATTGCCAATGATTGCTCACCCGTTTAACGGCAATGCGATTGTCGTGGCCGATCTTTCCGGCGATATCTCGCCCCTGTTGTCCTGGAGCGCCGATAAGATTCGCGAAACCTTGTTTGCCAAAGGGGTGGAGCAGCGCCCGCCGCTCAAGGAAATTCGACTGAACCGTTGCCCCTTTATCGCACCCCTGAACACGTTGACCAAGTCGGCTCAAAAGCGCGTGGGCATCGATATGCAACTGGTGGAGGACAATCTTGCCCGCCTGCAGGAGGCGGATCTAGGCGGCAAGTTGGCGCGTGTGTATCAGCCGCCGCCGGGCGAAGAGGATGCTGATGTGGAAGCGGCGCTCTACCTCAGTTTCATGACGGACTCGGACCGAGATCTGTGTGCGAGCTTTCAACGCACATTGGCCGAAGGCCAATGGCCGGAATCGATCCGATTTCAAGACGAACGCTTCAATGAACTCAAGCAACGCCTGAAAGCCCGGTCGTTCCCGCATCTGCTCGATGAAGACGAGCGCCAGGAGTGGTTACGCTTTGTTCGCAGCAAGCTGGAAGGGCCGGGCCAGGGGTGGCTGACGCTCTCTGACTATCGTGATCGCCTGGCTGCCATGGACCAGGTGAAACATCCAGAGCTCTACGAGCAACTCGCCGCGTACGGCGACGACATTGGCTCGGCGTTCGGCCTGTGAGTGTGTCGCCCGTAACCGAGCCCGAGCAGCACTTCGGGGCCGACGGCATCGTCTTCGATCGGGTTAGCAAACGATTCGGCGCGACGAAGGTCTTAAGCGATCTGTCGGTAGCGCTACCGGCTGGTGTCACCAGCGCGATCGTTGGCGCCAGCGGCAGCGGCAAGTCGACGATGCTGAAGCTCGCCAATGGCATACATCGAGCGGATTCCGGCGAGGTCACCGTTCTTGGCACAGCGATTCCCGATGGCGATCTATCGGTCTTTCGCCGGCGTTTTGGCTACGCGGTGCAGGGCGCGGCATTGTTTCCGCATCTCAGTGGGTTCGACAACGTAGTGCTCATGTCGGCGTTAGCAGGATGGCCACCCCAGCGGCAAAAAGAACGCTATGAGCAGCTCGCGGAGCTTGTAGGTCTGGAAGCTGGGGTTGGAGAGCGCTATCCGCATGAGCTATCCGGCGGCCAGCAACAGCGTCTGGGTTTGTGCCGGGCGTTCATGCTCGAGCCTGAGATATTGCTGCTGGACGAGCCGTTTTCCGCGGTGGATCCCATCACACGGATGGCGATTCACGATGAGTTCCAGCGCCTGCAGAAGCAGCTCGGACCAACCGCGGTGTTGGTCACCCACGATATGGCGGAGGCGTTGAAGCTCGCCGAGTTTATTGTGGTCCTGAAGGATGGTCAGATCGAGCAGGCGGGCGCGGCGAACGCGATAGCGGATGAGCCAGCCAGTGACTACGTACGCACGCTTTTTGCTGCTGCCGGGATGTCGCTATGAAAACCTGCGGTCAGAAAAGCGTAATCACCATGTTCGGGCTAGCGTGGTTGTTGTGGGTCTCAGCCCTAAACTCCTTTGCTGATGAGCCGATCGTTGTCGGCAGCAAAAACTTCAATGAGTCCTACCTGTTGGCCGAACTCATGTCCCAGGCGCTGGAGGCAGAGGGTTTCGAGGTGCGCCGAACGTTTGGCCTTGGCGGCACGTTGATCTGCTACGACGCGCTGATCGCTGGCGAGATCGATGTCTATCCCGAGTACACCGGCACCCTCAGTCAGGCGATCCTCGAGCTGCCTGGCAAACCCGGTCTCGATGTGTTGCGGGAGAAAGTTGCCGACAAGCAGCTATCGCTGCTGGAGCCTTTTGGTTTCAACAACACCTACGCGATGGTTGTGCCGGAGACCCTGGCGCAGCAACGCAATCTCACCAGCATCGCAGACCTTGCCGATGCGGATCTGAATATTGTCGTATCCCATGAGTTTCTCGAGCGCGGTGATGGTTGGCCGGGGCTTGCGCGGGCGTATGGACTCGATGACAGCCCCGGCGGCATTGAGCATGGACTGGCCTATCAGGCGATCGCGGAAGGGCGCATAGACGTAACGGATGCTTACAGCACCGATGGCGAACTGCAGCGCTATAAGCTTCGGGTGCTGACGGACGATCGGGCCTACTTTCCCACCTACCTCGCTTTGCCGTTCGCCAACTCGACTCTGCCACCGGCCGCTCGCGCAGCTCTCGCCAGTTATGCCGGTCGAATATCGGATGAGAAAATGGCGGCGATGAACTCGGCGGTTGTTTTTGGTGGCGCGAGTTTCAGCGAGGTTGCGGGTCAATTTCGTGCAGAGTTGGGCTTTGCAGAAGTTGAGGTCAATGAGTCACCGGCTTCGGACTTGACCAACAATGTGCTACGCCATCTGCAGCTGACCGGCACAGCCCTCGGATTGGCCATCGTTGTGGGTCTGCTTGTGTCGCTCTTGGTTTACCGTCGCACCTGGCTTGCCCGTACGGTTCTGTATGTGACTGGCCTGCTGCAGACCATCCCCTCGATTGCCCTGCTGGCGCTCATGATCCCGTTGTTCGGTATTGGGTTCCTGCCGGCTGTGGTCGCGCTCTTTCTCTATTCGTTGTTGCCCATCGTGCGCAATACCGTGACCGCTCTCACCACCCTGGACCCGACCTTGGTTGAAGTCTCGCGGGCTCTGGGCATGACGACGAGCCAAAGGTTGTGGCACGTCTATCTGCCGCTGTCGTTGCCAAGCATCCTCGCAGGCGTGCGCACATCGGCTGTTATCAGCATCGGTACCGCAACCCTTGCGGCGTTTATCGGTGCCGGCGGTCTCGGTGTGCCGATCGTTACCGGCCTGTCGCTCAACAACGTCGATCTGATACTCGCGGGCGCGATTCCTGCCGCTGTGCTGGCCATTGTTACCGAATTGCTTTTTGAAGCGCTGGAGCGTTGGCTACTGCCAAGGCATCTCAGGCTATCTTGAGTCGGGTGGCGTCAGCTCTGTCGAACGTCGATACGCCTCGTAGCTGCAGCGCTCGGATGAAAAGTCCACGTCCATTGGTGGATTGTCGACAACCGCGACGCTCCACTCGCCGGAGTCGAGCGCTGTAGCCGGAACGATATTGTCGTCCCAGGGATAGGCTTCACCAAAGTAAGTCTCTACCGGTTCCGCGAAAAAGCCAACTGCCTTTCCAGCCTTCAGCAATCGCCGTAGCGCGCGCGGTGCGCCGTGTTTCTCCGCGTAGACCAGTTGCTCATTGCGCTCGCGTTTGCTGGCGACGATGATTCGCGAGAATCGGCCCTGCGCATCCAGCGACAAAAATCCTGGCGGGTCACCAACGAGATAGTGTTCCACGGCTGCCCGCTGATTGAGGATGTCGCTGATGTGCGTGTTGATGATTTCCTGTTCGAGAAACTTGGGCGGATGACGCTGAATAGCCGCGGACAGCTGTTTCGTATATTGATCGAAATAGTCGTCTGCAAGGTCGTAGATGTGCGACAAGCAGTCATTCAACGGATCGCCGTGGCCTTTGCGCACGTAGCGGTCGATGATGCCTTCGTTGAAGGCAGCAACCGCGGTTTTCTCATCGGCGACGCCAGTCAGTAGCAGCTTTTTGATGTCCAGGTCTTTGATGCGACGACATAACTCGATGCCATCGACATTCGGCATCGCGTAGTCGATGACCGCGACCGATAGCCTCGCAAATCGACGAGGATCATTGATCTCCTGTTCAACCTGATTCAGATCAAACGTGAGCGTCGGTTGATTGTCGGCGTTCAAAGACGGCCGCACGCAGCGACTCGGAAGGCTGGGCAGGTTCTGCTGGCTGCGCAGAAACTCCTCGGCCGGCTCAGCGCTCGTGAAAGCGTGATAGCTCAAATCGTTTGGCAGGCGCAGCAGAAGCGATTTGAGGTAGCGTTGATTGTCATCTGCGAAGACGACAGTGGTGGGGTGGTGGTACGGCGCGATCATTGATGCTCAGCCCAGTAGGTCTCGCAGCGAGCGCCGTTTGGACGCGCTCAGACGGCGATAGGCTTTCAGTACCTGTACCTCATCGGATGACAGTTCTGCCTTCAGCTGAGTTTCGCTAGTGCTGGCAAGCGGCCCGGCTCCGTTTTCCTGCACGCCAGGAAGCCCCTGCAGTGACTGCTCCAGACGACTGACGATTTCAGAGTTCATACTCCGGTGATACTCGCTTGCAGCCTCAGCGATACGATCTCGCATCGTGGCCGGTAGCCGAACGACGAACTTGTAGGGTTGATCAGTCAATACGTTTACCGGCTGTCTGCCATGACGATTGTGCTCCCTGCTTAACTGTCAGTATTCACGGCGGTCTTTTGGCCGCTCAGGGCTATTTTCTAGCAGCTCAAGGCTGTTTCTTAGCCGCTCAAGGCTGTCATCCCGAAAAGCCTCGGCTATGGTTGTCCATGGTGTACCGATGGCGTAGCTCAGCGATGGCTTTCGGTCAAGAGTATTGCCTCAATTGCTGCGTTGACCGAGGATAAACGCGCGCAGCGCAGCATCACAAGGGATAGCATTTTGATATCACGTAACGGCGAACCAAGGTTGGCGGCAACGGTTTTGTTGGCTCGCCCAGGACCCACAGGCGTCGAAATCTATTTTCAACAGCGTCCAGGCATGGCGGCGTTTCCGGATTTGCATGTATTTCCGGGTGGCAAACTTGATGAGGAAGACGTGCAGTTTGCACGCGAGCGATGCGATCTGCCGCTGCAGCAATCAGCCTCGCGCCAGTTGGGATTGGACACGGATGGGCTGGCGTATTGGGTCGCTGTGGTGCGGGAGTGTTTCGAGGAGGCTGGCGTGTTGCTGGCTTATGACGCGAAGCAGCGGTTGGTCTCGTTTCCAGCCGCGGATGCAAAGCCTCTACGAGAGGCGATGATAGAACGCCGGTTATCCCTGGCGGAGCTGTGTGATCGCTTTCAATTGACGCTGGCGCTCGATCATCTGCACTACTTCAGTCACTGGATCACACCAGAGGTTGCGCCGAAGCGATTCAATACGCGTTTCTTTCTCGCGGTAATGCCGGATCGACAGGAGACGTTGCGTCACGCAACAGAAACACGAACGGGCGAATGGGTGACCCCGGTTGAAGCGCTGGCGAAAGCTGAGCGCGGCGACTGGCAGATGATTGCGCCAACGATCTACTCGTTGACGGGCATCAAGGACTGCCCAGATATCGATGCCCTCGTTGAGCATGTGGGCAAAGGTGGGCACTTGAGTGTCTACAACGAGGAAGTCAACGAGCAAGGCATGCAGCCCTGGGCCAGCTGACCGTCACCGACGCGTGGAAGTCCTACGACGACGGGCTCGTCCGGCAGCCCGTGCTCGAGGGTTTCAACCTAACCGTTGCTGCCGGCGAGGTTGCGGTGTTGTGGGGGCCGAGCGGTAGTGGCAAGTCTACCTTGTTGGCTGCGGTGGCCGGTCTTGTCACGATTGATTCTGGTGAGATCGAGATTCGCCGCGATGATGCCATTGTTCGTGTTCATGAGCTGGATGACGACGGCTGCGCCAGCTACCGTCGATCCTGGCTTGGCTATGTGTTCCAGTTTTTCAATCTGGTGCCAACGCTGAGCGTTGAAGAAAACCTGCGGCTGCCATTGCAGTTGTCGAGCCGCAGTGCAGGCTTTGAGCAAGACCATCAAACTATCCTGAGTCTTCTGACCGATGTGGGCCTGGCAGATCGAGGCCAGGCTTATCCTGCGCAGCTCTCAGGCGGAGAGCAGCAGCGGATAGCGGTGTTGCGAGCGCTGGTGCATCAACCGGCAGTCGTTTTGGCTGATGAGCCTACCGGTAACTTAGATCAGACAAACGCCGACAACGTGATCGACCTGCTCATGTCCCGGGCGCGCTCGACGCGCAGCGCATTATTGCTCGCGACACATAGCGAACGCGTGGCTGAGCGCGCGGATCGCGTGATTGATATGCAGTGATCCCGTTGCAATGGCCGTTTCGGGTAGCCAACAAGTGATGTGTACCTGGTGATCAAAGTGCCCCCAGGTATCAGGTTGCTCCTGCTCAGCCAACTACGACATCTCTGGTGGCGGCGATGGGCTACAGCAAGCGCTCTATGCATTGTGCTGCTCGGAGTTGGTTCTGTTGTGGCTGTTCATCTCATTGCGGTGTCAGTCGACCGCTCACTGGCGAAGCTCACAGCGCCCTGGCTTGGTGACGATGTTCTTGTGCTGCGTAAGCCTGCTGCCAAGCTCGATGACTATGTAGCGCTGCGCACGGCCTGGCGCAATGGCGACCTTGCCGAGACTCTTACCGAGATGACGCCAGTTCTCGAAGGCGAAATCGAGAACGCAAACAGCGCGCTGCACATCCTGGGTATTGATGCGTTCAGCTGGCGAGTGGGCGGCTTGTTCGATTCGACTTTGAATGCAGATGATCAATCTGTTGCCGCTACGCTCGCGACCGGGGCTGTGCTTGCGTCAGAAGAGCTTCCCGGCGATGCATTGCTTCTGCAGACGGCTCTTGGCGAAGTGCGCACGCAGGCTTGGCCACTGGGCGCGCTACCAGAGAACTGGTTGGTGGCCGATATCGGGCAAGTATCCCGGTGGCTCGGCACGTCTGAGGGATCCGCGGATTTGTCCTATGTACTCGCAACGCAGAGGCAGCGGCAGGAAAATTGGATGGGGCTTGCTGAGCGGATGTTGCCGGGTGTTACGGCGGCTGCAGGGCAGGGTGAACCTGAGTTGGCGGGCCTGCCCGAGGGCTGGACGGTCGCGCGCGCGGGCTCAGATAACACGCTGCGCGTGTTCGCGGGCTCGATCATGTTCAATCTTGCGGCGCTTGGAAGCCTCTCGGCAGTTGTCGCTGGTTTTCTTCTCTATCAGGCGGCTGTAGTTAGCTTTCAGCGCGAGGCGCTGCTGCGCCAGCGCTTGCTTGCCCTGGGTGTTCAGCGCGGAACCTTGCGAGCGCTCTTCCTTCTGCAAACGCTGATCGACGGTATCGCAGCCGGAGCGCTGGGATTGCTTCTCGGTATTGCGCTGGCTCGCGTCGCGCTGTCGTTGACCAGCCCGGATGCAGCGATCGAGCTCACAATTGACTGGGTCGTCTGGGCCAAGGCGCTGGGGACTGCGTTCTTAGTCTCTGGAGCTGCACGTATGCTCGCGAGTCGCCGGGATTCCTCAGTCAGAAAGATGCCTTGGATTACCGCTGCACTTGCCCTCGCTATGCTGCCCGGGCTCTTTTTCGATAGTTGGGGGCTGCTGGGTGCATTCGCTGGTTTGCTAGCCTGTTGCCTGCTCGCAGTGCTGACGGTAGGGCCGGGCTTTGTGTTTGCCGATCGTTTTTCTGTGTCCCGTCTGCCGACGATTATCCAGCTTGGGGTTAACCAGTTGCTTGCCGGCAGACGAGAGATGGGTGCGGCACTGACCGCTCTGGCGCTGGCGATTGCCACCGCTATCAGTATCGCGGTCATGGTGGACAGTTTCCGAACAGATCTGTTGCGCGTTCTCGACCAGCGCTTGATTGACCCGGTTTACATAGCGCTGGCCTCTCCGGCAGAGGCTGAGGATGAAGCTGGGGCGGTGCTCAGGCCATCATCGGTTGGCCGTGCAGCCAGCGCTGAGCTACGCGAGCGTATCCAAGCGCTCGATCCCGATGCCGTAATTACCGCGACCGGTGAGGCCCAAGCCCGTGTCGAAGGTCGTCGAATTGATATTATGTACGGTCCGTTCGACTCGGCTCACACGCGACGCTATGGCTATGATCGCGATCTTGCGGATGGCTCCGTGCTTGCAAACGAACAATTGCTGCGAGCCTTTGATCTGGTAGTCGATGACGCGCTGGAGGTGACGCGCGGCGATCGCCTGCAAGCATTGAAGATAGAGGGTTCGTTCCCAGGTTTTGGTGATGTGCATCCGACCCTTCTCGTTAATGTCGCCGACGCTCAACGTCTTGAGATTGAACCGCGGTGGTCGCGATTCGCCGTTGCGAGCGAGCGAGCCGATGCGCTGCTAGCAGCGCTCGTCGGAGACTCACGCTGGCGGGTGCGCGACGCAATCGGTGTGCGTCGTTCCGCGGAGGAACAATTTGATCAAACGTTCGCCATCACCCGCGCTCTGACGGTGCTCGCATTGCTGGTTGCCGGTTTCGGCACGCTGGCAGCGATGCTTGCGCTGCGCCTCGCCCAGGCCCGGCAGCTCGCGCTGCTACGCGCACTCGGAGTAAGCCGTCGTGAGCTTTGGCTCATGGAAGTCGTGCGGGGGCTGACCTTGGGTGGCTTTGCCTGTGCGCTGGCGTTGCCGCTTGGATTGCTGATGGCTTGGATATTATGCGCCGTGATCAATCCAAGATCGTTTGGTTGGATGGTCTCATTCCAGCCCACGCCTGCCATGGTCTTGCCCGCGCTAGCGATAGGCCTTGGCGCGGCGCTCGCAGCAACGCTGATCTCGAATTGGCGTGCTGGCCACAATCCGGGTGCGGATACCAGCGCACTGGTGACGGGCTCTGGCGCGCGCGGCTCGGAGTCTTTTGGTGGTGATTCATGAGTGGCCCCCGCAGTGCATCATTGCTCTGTCTGCTGGTGCCTTTGTGCTTGCTTTCAGCCTGCCAACCGGAAAGTGACACAGCTGATGCGATGCCCGTTACGCAATTGCTCGGTGGCTCCGGTGGCACCGACGGGTTTGCAGTTGCCGAGCAAGGCGTGGCGATTGAACTGCCCGCAGATCATGGTGCCCATAACGCGTTTCGAAGCGAATGGTGGTATTTCACCGCTGTGCTGAGCGACGCCGAAGGCTCACCGTTTGGCGTTCAATTCACCATCTTTCGGCAGGCCCTTCGACCGCCCCAGGGAACGCCGCCTGAGTGTGATTGGTGTGCAGATCACGCCTGGCTGGGACATGTTGCGATTACGGATGTGAATGGTGGGCGGCATGAGCATCTCGAGCGGCTCGCGCGGGGCAGCCCAGGCTTGGCTGGCGCGGTCGCCAAGCCTTTTTCGGTATGGGTGGACGGTCTTTCGGCAACGTCTGTTGGGGCGGAATTTCTGCCGCTTCGCCTTTTTGCCCGCTCAGCAGATGTCGATATCGATCTGACGCTGGATCCGGGTGGTCGTCTCGTATTACAAGGTGACAGGGGCTACAGCGCCAAGGGACCCAATCAGGCCTCACACTACTTCTCAATGACGCGTCTGCCGGTAACCGGGACGCTTACGGTTTCTCAACGGTCGCATCAGGTGACCGGCCATGCCTGGCTGGATCGTGAGTGGAGTACGAGTGTCTTATCGGGCGGCCAGCGCGGTTGGGACTGGCTAGCGCTGAGTCTTGCTGACGGCCGGGATGTCATGGCTTTCCGTTTGCGTCGTGCAGATGCGAGTCGCGACCCATTCGATCAAGCGATCGTCATTGATGCGCGCAACCAGCGTCGATACACGCCTGAGCACTTTGCGCTCGAACCGACTCGCGTATGGCGAGATGAGCGCGGTGCATCGTGGCCGGTAGGTTGGCGACTTCAGATCGCAGATGAAGTCTTTCATATCGATGCAATGCTCGATGATCAGCTCATGCGCACGATGGTTCGCTATTGGGAGGGCTTGGTTCGAGTGAGCGATGCCGACGGAACGGAGATTGGCCGCGGCTATCTTGAGCTGACCGGCTACGAGCGCGATGCGGCAAAACAGAATGAGTAGGACGCTATGAATCGATATGACAAGCCCCCCGTCAACGAAGCGCTGGATTGGCAACATGTTTCCAGCAAGCCCGGACCGACGCTGCCCTTATTTGAATCTCGATTCGATCGTCTGCGCAACCCGCGCAATGGGTTGGAGTTAGATCGCCTGGTTTTGTCCAGCGTCGATTGGGTGAATATGGTGGCGCTCGACACCGAACAGCGCTGCATCATGATTCGGCAGTACCGCTTCGGTGTCGGCTATAGCACCCTGGAGACTCCGGGCGGAATGGTGGACGAGGGCGAGTCTGCGCTCGCGGCGGCCAAACGGGAGTTGCTCGAAGAAACTGGCTATGCCGGCGGGCAATGGCATGACTTGGGGGCTGTGGAGCCGAATCCGGCCATTCACGACAACCTTTGTCATCACTTTCTGGCGCTCGGCGTGGAATGCGCAGCTGAGCTGACTCTTGGCGCTGGCGAGCATATTGAGGTCGAAGCGATGCCTGTCTCCGAGGTCATAGCGGCGGCGCATAGCGGCGAGATACGACACGCTCTGGCGCTGTCCGTGCTGGCGCGCGTGCTGCCGATCTGGCCTCGAGTCGACTGGCTCGCGTAGCTCCGGCCGCTTGCAACCCCTCACATTGTAGTTCTCGAAGCTGGTGCCTAAACGTGCAACAATCGTGGGTTAGTCAACCTTCTATCTTGCGTTTTTCGAGCCACGGCGAAGCTTTAAAGTAGTTGCAGGTTGGTTGGGAAATAGTTAGATAGTTCAGGGGCTTGCGAGCTTCAGGGAGCTCAAGCTTGGACTGGCCCACAGGCCGGCACGTAGCTTGCAGCAAATGAGTAAATGGGGCTGGTGTGGTAGCCCGTATGCGACTGAGCGCGGCGGTAAGCCGGGGGAAACGCGATGAACAAGAGCTTTGGCATCCCGGAGGCGACGAGCGACGCCTCTTCTCGTGTGGATGACCGAGCCTCGGCTGCGCCGTCAACGTCCTCTGTAGCGCGCAACTCCGAGCGGCTTTCGGCCAGCCATGTAGAGCCTGATGCTCTGATCGAGCCGGTTGTTGAAGCCGCTGTTGAGCGGGCCGCTGAGCCTGCAGATGCTGTCGCGTCGCCGTCCGGAATCAGCGCGGGCGCGGTTAACAACCCTCAGGAGTCTTTCTCGGCGCTGCTGGACGATAGCGGCTCCCGCACGTCGCTGCGCTCCTTACATGACGCGCGCCTGCTGCTGGTAGACGACAAGAAAGAATTGCTGGGCTCGCTTGTGGAGCTAGTGTCGTTGCATGGGTACAAACCGGAACGAGCACTCGGCGGCCAGGCCGCGCTGGACGCCCTGGCAACATCGAGCTACGACGTAGTTCTGCTGGATCTCATCATGCCGGGCGTGTCTGGCCACGATGTGTTGGAGTTTGCCGCCTCGCGCAACCTGGATTGCAAGATCATCGTGGTGAGCGGCGATGCGAGTTTCAGCGGCGTCAAACACGCTTTGCACTGTGGCGCATTCGATTTCGTCAAGAAGCCCTATGAAGGCGGCGAGTTGATCGCGACGATGGAGCGGGCGCTACGCCAGTGTCAGTTGGAGTCTCGTAACGTTGTCGTTGAGCGCCAGCTGCGCGAATCGGAAGAACTACACCGATTCATCGTGAACAGCTCTCCCGATATGGTCTACATGCTGGATCGCAATGGCTGCTTCACCTTCCTCAATGATCGCGTGGACAAGCTGCTCGGTTATCGCAAGGAAGACCTGCTGGGCAAACACTTCAGCGAAATCGTGCACGAAGAGCACCTCGATAACGCTTGCCATGTGATGAACGAACGGCGCACCGGGGAGCGGGCTGCTCGCAACGTTGAGCTCCGGCTGAAAAGCCGCCGGCCTCGAACGGGCCCCAGGGTTTTCCAATCTCAGGCCGTATGGATGGAGCTAACCGCCCGCGGCATCTACTCGGACAACAGTGAACGCACGCGCGACAACTTCGTCGGAACGTTTGGCACCGCAAGAGACATTACCGAGCGCAAGGAAGCGGAGCAGGTCATTAACTTCCAGGCGTATCACGATCTGCTGACGCACCTTCCCAACAGAGCGCTGCTGAAAGACCGTTTGAACCTCGCGATCACCCATGCCCGGCGGAACAAGCGTCGGCTCGCGGTTATGTTTTTGGATCTCGACCGTTTCAAGCTGGTCAATGACACGCTTGGCCACACGATGGGTGACCGGCTGTTGAAGGCGGTCGCCAACCGGCTTCAGAGCTGTCTGCGTCAGGGCGACACGTTGTCGCGATTCGGCGGCGATGAATTCACGTTGTTGCTGCCTGAGATTCGAACGCGCGATGACGTTGTGGTCATTGCGCGCAAAATTCTGGACAAGCTATCCAACCCGTTTGTGGTCGATGGCCACGAGCTTTTTGTTGGTGCCAGTATTGGCATCGCCCTGTACCCGGAAGCTGGCGACAGTGTGGAAGCGCTGATTCAGAACTCAGACATTGCGATGTACCACATCAAGGGTCGTGGCAAGAACGGCTACCAGTTCTTCTCGGAAGAGATGAACCACAAATTCTCGACACGGCTGACGGTTGAGCGTGAATTGCGCAATGCGCTGAGCCATGAGGAGTTGCGAGTTTACTATCAGCCCATGGTTCGTAGCGGTGACGGGTCGATCACCGGCGTTGAGGCCCTCGTTCGCTGGCAGCACCCCGAGCGCGGATTGCTTGCACCGGAAGAGTTTTTGCCGATTGCGGAAGAGGTTGGTCTGCTCACACAGATCGACCGTCACACCCAGAGCATTGCCTTCGGTGATCTCGCTCGACTGCATGCCCAAGGCCATAGCGGGCTGCGCATGTCGGTCAACCTGAGTTCGGGCCAGATTGAGCAAGAAAATTTTGTTGATCAGTTTGTCGAGGGCCTGGAATTTGCCGGTCTTTCAGGTGATGCCGTAAAGGTGGAAATCACCGAAGGCACGATGATGAAAGATCTCGATCTTATCGTGCCCAAGCTGCGGCGCCTGCGCGACTATGGCGTCAGTATCGCGATCGATGACTTTGGCACCGGTTACTCATCGCTGTCGTATTTGCAGCAGTTCCCGATCAATACCCTGAAGATCGATCGCAGTTTCGTGCACGATATTCGCGCCGACGAATCCGATGCCAGTATCGTGAACGCCATCGTGGCTATGGCCACCGGCTTACACCTGGATCTGATTGCCGAAGGCGTCGAGACGGCAACGCAGCTCCGATATCTTCAGGAGCATGGTTGCCGGGAAGTGCAGGGCTTCTATTTTTCCAAGCCCGTCCCCCGCGATGAGCTTATCGCCATGCTGGCGACCAACCCCTTTCCCGAACTGATCGCGGTTGAGGAATCACGCGCGCCGGGTTGAGGCTGCCGGCGAGCCGGCCCCAAAAACGGAGACTGCGTGCGGGAAGCTTCTGTTCTCGCTCGTGCATGCGTGCACTGGATGAGATAGCTATGAAAGGTGAAGGCTTTACAACGTCGATTGTGCACAGCGATCGTCGCGGTGATGTTGAGCATCGCGCGATACACAAACCAGTGCATCAGAACGTTGCTTACGGGTACGGTGAAACGGCGGCGCTTTGCCATGCGTTTCAAACGGGTGGATACACCTACGGACGGCAGATAAACCCGACCGTGGGTGCACTGGAAGCGAAAATCACCCAGATGGAAGGTGGCCTGAAGACTGTCTGCTTCAGCACAGGCATGGCCGCCATCGGCACGATGATGTTTGCGTTGTTGCGCGCGGGTGACCATGTGGTCTCGAGCGCATTTCTGTTTGGCAATACCAATAGCCTGTTACGCAGCTTCGATGAGCGTGGTGTCGCGATTGATTTTGTCGACGCGACAAGTGTGGACAACGTGGCGCAATGCCTTACCGAGCGCACACGGCTGGTGTTCGTTGAGACCATCGCGAACCCGCGAACTCAGGTTGCCGACCTGGAAGCTATCAGCGCCCTCTGCGCAGATCGCGGCATCGTCTTTGTGGTCGACAACACCATGACGTCGCCGTATTTGTTTCGCAGTGTCGATATCGGCGCCAGCTTGGTCGTTAACAGTCTGACCAAGTACATCGGCGGGCATGGCAATGCGCTCGGTGGCGCCGTCACCGAGTTGGGTAACTTTGATTGGCAGACCTATGACAATATATCGCCGGAGTACCGCTCAGGGAATTCGTCATTGTGGGGCCTGACCCAAATCAAAAAGAAGGGCCTGCGGGATTTCGGCGCCGCGCTTGGGCCGGAGGCGGCTCATCACATTGCGATTGGCTCTGAAACGCTAGCGCTGCGGATGCGGCAGCAGTGCGCGAATGCCGCGGCACTGACGGACTATCTGCAAGCTCATCCCAAGGTTGCTCGTGTGCACTATCCGGGCCTTGCGGAGCATCCGCAGCATGAGCGTGCCGGGCGGTTATTCCGGTTGCCGGGCGCGCTTTTCAGTTTTGAGCTTGATGACGCTTTGGATGTTTTTGCATTCCTGGATGCGCTCGATGTGGTGATCAAATCCAGCAATCTTGGAGACAACCGAACCCTCGCCATTCCGGTTGCGCACACAATCTATTTCGAGATGGGTGCGCAGCGTCGCGCCAGTATGGGGATCTCTGAGTCGTTGGTGCGAATCTCGGTGGGTATTGAAGATACGACGGATCTCATCGCTGATTTTGAAAGGGCTTTTTCATCGCTTGAGGCCAAGTGAAGACAATCGAGGCCGCGCTGGTTTACGCGCTATCGAGCCAGCGAGAGAATTGAATAAACGAAAGGAGTCAGGGGTATGACGGATTCAAACGGAAGACTGGACGGCAAGGTTGCCGTTATCACGGGCGGCGCTGGAGGCATCGGCAGAGCAGCGGCGAAGCGCTTTGTTGCGGAAGGCGCAAACGTCCTGCTGGTGGATCTGAATGAAGACGCGCTGGCGGAGGCTGCCGCTGAGATTGGCAGCAATCGAGTCAGCTTCTGCACGGCGGATGTCACAAGCTCAGCTGACAACGCGCGCATGATGGAGATTGCCAGTGAGCGCTACGGCGGTGTGGATATCCTGCTCGCGAATGCGGGCATCGAAGGCGACGTCACCCCCATCGTTGACTACGATGAGGATCGATTCGATCAGGTAATGAACGTTAACGTGAAAGGCGTTTTCCTAGGCCTGAAACATGCTATCCCGGCTATTGCAAAGCGCGGTGGCGGCAGCATCGTCATCACCTCCAGTGTCGCGGGCATCAATGGCAGTCCAGGTGTTGCGCCTTACGTCACCAGCAAACATGCAGTAATTGGCCTGATGAAGTCAGCCGCCCAGGAGGCTGCTGCAGCCGGTGTTCGGGTGAACACCGTCAACCCTTCGCCCGTGGAAACCGTGATGATGCGTCGGCTCGAAGCCGGGTTAGACCCAAGTAACGCTGAAGGCGTCAGGGAAGCGATGCGCACCCGGATTCCGTTGGGACGCTACGCGGAGGCTGATGATATCGCTAAGGTGATGTTGTTCCTGTCGAGCGATGATGCTGATTTTGTCACGGGTTCAGTATTTACCGCAGATGGTGGGATGACAGCGGGTTGATTTGAGATGACAGCGCTTCTTTCTACAGACCTGCCACTACCCAATCGCCGCCAGGGTAAGGTCCGCGATCTCTACGACGTGACGCTGGATAGTGGCGAAGAAGCGTTGCTTATCGTCGCGACTGATCGCACGAGCGCTTTTGATGTCGTCATGGCTAACGGGCTACCCGGCAAAGGCGTCGTGCTGACGCAGATATCTGCCTTCTGGTTTCAGCACTTTGCAGGCGTGATGAACAATCACCTCATCAGCACCGATGTTGACGACGTGCCTGGCTTGTCGGGCGAGCAGCGAGCGTTGCTGAGAGGCCGCATCATGCTTGGTCGCAAGGCTGAGGTCGTACCTATCGAGTGCATCGCGCGGGGATACCTCGCAGGCAGCGGTTGGGCCGACTATTCGCGCACAGGAGCGGTATGTGGCATCGATCTGCCGCAAGGGCTTCGTAACGGCGATCGTCTGGATGAACCCCTGTTTACGCCATCGACGAAAGCCGCCTCCGGACACGATGAAAACATCAGTTTTGAAGAGGGTGTTCGAATTGTAGGTGAAGAGGTCATGTCGGCCTTGCGTCAAAAGACGCTGGCTCTCTACTCAGACGCCCGCGCTTATGCGGCGAACAAGGGCATTCTGCTCGCCGATACCAAGTTTGAGTTTGGATTGTATGAGGGCGAGCTGCTGTTGATCGATGAGATCTTTACACCGGATAGCTCGCGATTCTGGCCGGCTGAGCAGTGGCGCCCCGGTGAAGAGCAACCTAGCTTCGATAAGCAGATCGTCCGCAACTACCTTGAAACGCTGGTTGCTTCAGGTTCCTGGGACAAGACGCCACCTGGGCCCCAACTGCCGGAAGCCATCGTCGAGCAAACGATGGCGCGTTATGTTGATGCCTTCGAGCGGCTGACTGGATCATCGCTCTCGCAGCAATAACCGCCCTTCCGGGTGAACTGGTCGTGAAGTGCGCGGCTAGCCGCGTGCACGTGCGATTCACTATTCTCTACGTTAAATTGCAGAAGTGGCTGTGGCCCAGCCGTTGAGCGTGGACCACCACCATCAATACCCAGGGTCGTGTTGATCCGATGTTGACACTGTACGAGACGGTTTTGATCCGCTGTTCAGTGATTGCCCCCGAATCTAGGAAGAGAGTTTCCCCATGAGCGATGCAACCGGTAAGCGGCGACTGCTGCTGGTGGAAGATAATCGTGATCTCGCGGCGACCGTCGGTGAGTTTTTCGAAAACGAACTATACGGTGTGGATTTCGCGGCGGATGGCCTGTCGGCGCTGCATTTGGCTGTCACTGAGAGCTACGACGTCATTATCCTCGACATCAACCTTCCTGGCGTGGATGGCATGGAGGTGTGTCGGCGGTTGCGTCAGGACGCCCGTATGGCTACTCCCATCTTGATGCTGACCGCGCGCGATCAGGTAGAAGACAAAATTCAGGGTTTCGAGCTGGGCGCGGACGACTACCTGGTAAAACCCTTCGATATGCGCGAACTGTCTGCGCGGGTCGATGCCCTGATTCGTCGCGAGAAAGGCGATGTTTCGGACATGGTGTTCGCTGTGGCTGATCTAGAGCTCGATACGGCGAAACAGCTTGCCACGCGAGCCGGCAAGCGGATTAACCTATCACCCCGATCGTTCGAGATACTGAAGATTCTGATGCGGGCCAGCCCTAACGTTGTAGCGCGCCGCGATCTCGAGAAAGAAATCTGGGGCGACGAGCCACCTGATTCCGACTCCCTGCGTAGTCACATGTATAACCTGCGGCGACTGATCGATCGTCCCTTTGATCAGCCTTTGATTGAAACGGTACCGGGTCGGGGCTACCGCATCTCTGACGACGCACAGTAGCGCCGCGCCGTGTTTACCGCGTTGGGAAACAAATCTCGAAAGTTGTGCCTTCGCCGGGCGTGCTGTCCACGGTAACTGCCCAGTTAAATTGGTCAGCTATGCGTTTTACGATGGCCAGTCCAACGCCGTAGCCCTCGCCTGAGGCGCGGGCGCGCTCGCCCCTGAAGAAAGTGGAAAACGCATTGTTGACCTCCTTTGCATCCATGCCGACGCCGGTGTCAGAAACCTTTAAGCGATCAGCGTGCACATCGATTCTAACCTCACCGTTACGCGTGTAAGTGAGGGCATTTCGCAGCAGGTTCGCCACTACGACGCCTACCACCTGAGCGGGTGCGAGTGCGGAGCAATCGCCATGTTCTTCAAAGAGGAGTCTGTTGTTGTTGGTCTCGGCCAGGATCAGCAGCGCATCGACTTGCTCCGCGACGACCAGATTTACATCTACGGGCTCGCTATCGCTCATGTCGTGCTCGCGGGCCAGCAACAGCAGAGTGGTCAACAACGTTTCCATGCTGGCGACGACTCTGCGCATACGCTCGTGCACCGCAACTTCGCTTTCGCTTCTGTCGTTTCTTGCCTCGAGCAGGTCCAGGTTGCTGCGTAGCACAGCCAGCGGTGTACGCAGCTCGTGACCCGCATCGCGCGTGAACTGGCGTTCTCGATCGACAAATTGATCCAGGCGCTCGCTGAACCCGCGAAGCGCGGTAATCATGGTTCGGGTGTCTGTATCCAGCTCGGCGTTGGCGGCGGGGATTTCTAATCGGTGATCAGAGCGGAAATCAAACTGAGTCAGGTATTGCGCGAGAGACAGCATCGGTGAAATGGCGCGATGCGACAGGCGAAAGGTCAGGAACAGTAGGGCGTACACGGTGAGCAGGACTGCAGCTAGGGGCGCCAGACCAAAATAGAAAACCAGGTCGGAGACTTGTGCTTCAGCGAACACGAGATACAAGCGGTGAGGTATGCCATCGATCAGACGATCCGAAACGTGAACCAAGGGTCGTCCTGGAAGGTCGGGGTGACTGTCGTAGCCAGGTGTCAGGGTGTGCAATGGCGCGGGTGTCGTGCCGAAATTATCTCCAACTTTGAGATAGCCACGCAGATTGGCCGTGTCGGGCAGCGCTTGATCAGAGGAGGCAGTACGCTGTTCCCAGAAATACTCAGCCTCGATGTTCAGCGCCTGGCGAGTCAGAACGTCCTGAACGATCAGGTAGGTGATAAACACGCCTACGAGGGCCGCTGCGCTGATCAGCAGGACCTGCAGCCCATAGACACGGAGCAGTTTGGCTCTGAGGCCGATCGAACGGGCATCACGTTGGTGGTCTGTATGCTCGCTGGTCACCGCTCGTCTCCCAAGCGAACACCGGGGTGGAGAACCCGTATCCAGCGCGACAGCGCGAATATGCCGTAGAAGGTTGCGAACCAGGCCAGGGCGACCCACCCCAATGCCAGAACATCTGGCACCACGACAGCACCGACTCTTTCGCCACCAAGATACGAGAACGGCGCGAACGCACCTGCGATTAGAGCTCCAATAGCTGGCCGGTTAGCTAGCGGCTCTAAAGAGTGGTTCAGCGTAAGACCAACGCCAACCCATAACAGTACGATCCAGTAGGGAGCGAGCTGGACAGTGCCGTAGTCCAGAATCCCGGTTCGCACCCATAGCGTATCGAGAGCCAGGCCTGCGGCGAAACAGCCAAACGCGAGTAGAAGATCGTGCCATCGCCATTCGCTGCGAAGGCTGAATACAACGACGGGCAACAGGCTGAGCAGCGCGAGCCAGTGCATGTTGTAACGGCCAGCGCCAACAACGCAGCCGAGCCACAGGATCTGGAAACATGCGGCGTTGATCCAGAAAGGGCTGAGCCATCTTGGGTATGTCATGCGGCTGCTTCTTCGTGATGGGTGATGCGCGCGACGCCCGTGTGTCGATGGGTCGATTTGCTGCCAAACCCGAGGGCCCTGCGGAATAGGCGTTTGATCAGTGCGCCCGCTCGCTGTGCAAGTGACTGATTGGGCCTCGCCAGCTGATAGCTGTCCAGTGTTGTAGCCTCGATCAACACAACGGTTGCGTTCCGCTCGCTTGTGGTCCGGGAGAGACGCAGAGTAAACCCTTGTTCGGACAGGGTGATCCGCCAACTAGCTTCACCTGCCCCCGCACTCGAGGTGCCACGATAGCGGGATTCGCCCGGTTTGTTGTTGCGTCGTTTAGGGCTTGGCTCGAGTAACGCACACTCGAAACGTGGCTGTGGTGGCTGATCGAGCGAGCTGTCGCTTACTGGGGCAAGCAGGGCAAATAAGTCGTTGTTGCGAAAACACAGGTAAAACCACGCCTGATCTGGGTCGAACCCAGGATTGGTGTTCGAGTCGTTGTAACTGGATACAGCGATTGCGTTGTTGATCCCCGGCCAGCTGTCTCCTGCGGCAGCGATCGCATGCTGTAGTTGCGAAACGATAGCGCCGTCCATGTCTGTCAAGACGTGGGCGGTTAGATGGTCGCGTCGCACGCTCTCCTCGGTTGCGTTTAACAGGCGCGTACGTGCGATGTTAGCGCGGTAGAAGCGTTGGCTTGAACTATCCATTGGCTTGCTCAGATGGTCTGTTGTTTGTAGGGAAGATCGATCGTTGTATTGGCGCTCGTAGCCCGTTCCCTTGATCTGCCGTTTCGGTTTAGTGTCGAGCCTCTTTGCACAGTGTTGAGTTTGTGACGTGAAGAAGCAGTAAATCCTGCTGAATCGACCGATTCACTACCGGTTCACTGCTGCGCTTCTAAAGTAGTTCCGGTTATCCATTGGGCGCTCGTTAATGTTGCCGGAAATGCTCGTAAAAATTGTGCGGCTTGTACGCAGCCACCGCCGACCCGGTTTGTCAGGGTTGTCTATGAGTTGGTCGAGAGGAAGACCTGGCCACGAAGTGTGGGAGCGCCCGCGGCTAAGTAAAAGCCCGCGGCTAAGTAAAAGCCCGCGGCTAATCAAAAGCCCGCGGCGTGGCAAATCTTCCAGCGGGCAAGCCGGCTCGTACAGGCGAGCGGTCGTGGTGGCCGGCGCTGGGCTGCTTACGCTTGCCGGGATAGCTGGGTGCACGGGATCTGACTCCAGCAGCCTGCGCTATCCCGACCGCTTTCTCGCGCTGTCCGAGCCCTATGAGTCACAGGCAACAATGGCCGGCGGAGAAGGAGCGGTTTCTCGGAGCGAGGAGGAGCTGTTCGAGGGAGTTCCCGCGTCTGCTCTTGGGTTTGTAAAGCTCATGCGAACCATCGTTGATGACCCCGACTGGCGTGAGAAGGCTCGAGCAGTCTACGCGAGCGAACTTTACTTCAGCGACACGCTGGGTTCGGCAACAACCATCGATGAACTCCTGGACCATCTTCAGGGTGTGGCGGACAACTCAGAGGCGCTTGAAGTGCTTGTTCAGGACGTAGTCACCTCGGAGACGGGCACGTACCTGCGTTGGCACATGGTTTCGCGTTTTTCAATTCTGGGTAGCGAGAAAGAGAGTAGGACCATCGGCGTGTCGTTGCTGCGCTTCGATGCGGAAGGACGGATTGTGTTCCAGCAGGACTATTGGGATTCCACCGAAGGCTTCTATCAACACATACCGATTCTCGGTTCCGTTTTGCGGGCCATTGGACAACGGTTCGAGTAAGGAGACGCTGCGACAATGATAGTAAAAGTGATTGGCCATGTTCTTGCTTGTTGTGTGACATCGCTTGCTGCGCTTGCGGCCAGTGCTTCGATTGACGCATCGCGCATGACGTTCGATGTGTTTCTCGATGACAGGATCATCGGCCAACACGTTTTCGAGTTCGAGCGTGAGGGGGATGCGTTACTCGTTCAGTCTGATGTCGACATGTCGGTGAAACTGCTGTTTGTAGAGGTGTTCAACTACGAGCACAGTGCTTCTGAGCGTTGGCGCGACGGTTGCCTAGAGGCGCTCTCCAGCACCACATTACAAAATGGTGAGAAGACCAAAGTTCACGCCGAAGTGGTCAGCGAGCAGCTCGTTGTCGAGCGGCAATCGGCAGAGGCCGGGGCTTCGTCAGCACAGGTTGCAAACAAGCGCGATGAGGTTGATCTGAACGAGTCAGCAGGGTGCCTTGCTGGTTACGCTTACTGGGACAAAGCGCGCCTCGATCGGTCAACGCTCCTGAATGCTCAACTCGGCGAATTGGATGATGTGGATTTTCGAGCCGAGGGCGTTGTGCAGCTGGACTGGCTCGACTCACGGGCGCAGCAGAACATCAATCGCTTCGCGCTTATGAGTAACGGGGCCCGTATCGAGCTTTGGTACGACCGGTCCGGCCAATGGCTCGGGTTGCGCACCCAACGAGGTAAGCGCTGGCTGGAGTACCGGCTCGACACGGTCGAGCCAGTTGCTGATCAAGACCGCACAAGCCAGTTCGACGCGCTTGTTTTGCCTGGATCGATGCAGGTCGTCCGAGCCAACTGAGCCATTGCGATTTGGTCACGGCGTCAAGGCTTCCAGAGAAGCCGGATGCCTTTATCATTGTCGCCTGTCAGTGATGGTCGCCCAGGCGCATGGATTGGTCCGAATATAAGCTGCTCTGCGATAGCCCCGATGTGCTTTCCCGCTTCCTGCTGGAGATCACTGCATCGATGTTGTCCGACGAGCCTGTTTTGCGGCGCCGGCTGCATGCTCAGTTGACCAGCACGCCCCTGCCAACGCCTGCGGATCACCACGGCCCGTCACCTGCCGATATGTACGCGGTGGACATCAACGTCGTAGAGGCTCACGCAATTGCGACAATCGTCGGTAAACTGCCCGATAGCGCCGGATCAGAGTATGGGCTCACAAGCCTCGCGGGCGTCCGTGCGGCATGGGGTGAATTGGCTGAACACCACGCCTCGGCGCCCGAAGACGAAGGCAGATAAGCAGCGATTTTCTATCAGTATGGGGGAGAGGACATGAGCGAAGTGGCGGTAGCGGATAATCAACAGGCGGTACTTGATCTGGTATCCGCGTTTAATCGGATCGATGTGGATGGCGTGATGCGCTGCCTCCACCCGGAAGCCGTGTATCACAACATGCCGGTTGATCCGGTTTCTGGTGAGCGATCGATTCGCGCCGTCATAGAATCCTTCACCAGCGCAGCCAGTGAGATCAACTGGGAGATGGTGAACGTGTCGATCACCGCTGAGGGTCACGTCATGACAGAGCGTCTGGACAGGTTCAAAATCAATAACCGCTGGATAACGTTACCGGTCATGGGCATTTTCGAGGTCACTGACGGGCTGATTACGTGTTGGCGTGACTACTTCGACATGGAGCAGTTTCAGTCTCAGCTAAAGGCTACGCAGTCGTGATTGATGTTGAGAGCGAGGTTACCGGGCGGGTGTGGCAACTCCATTGCGAGGTTGGTCAGCAGGTCGCAGAAGACGATGTGCTTATGATTTTGGAATCCATGAAAATGGAGATCCCGGTTCTGGCGCCCGCCGACGGGACGGTCGCTGAGATTCTTGTCGCCGTTGAAGAGGCGGTAGATGAAGATCAAGTGCTCGCGCGACTTAGTGACTAGTTGATCGAAGATCTCATCTCACCGAATCTTTCGCGAGATGTCACAAAATAGCTTCCAGCTTCGTCATAGAGACATGATCATCGAATCGGAGAGATGTTATGTCCCTTGTTGCCGACGAAATCTCAGCTACTGGTGCACAGCACTTAGCCTCAAGAGCGCGAACCCACGCGCGAACCCAAGCGCGAATTCAGGCGGGTTGTGGCCTGATCATTGCGCTGTTTCTGGTGCTGCACCTTGTGAATTTCCTGGCGGCGATCGTCGGGCCTGGGGCGTACGATAGCTTTCAGAGTATCGTCCGGCCCGCGTACCAATACCCGGCCGTGGAGGTGCTGGTGCTCGGAGCCATTGTGGTGCACCTCATCATTGCCGGTGTTCGACTGGCTCGAGAGTCACGGCGGAATCTGCGAGGCCGGGCCCGCTGGCATCGCTACGCTGGTGTATTCCTGATGCTGGTAATTGTTGGTCACGTCGCGGCGGTGCGCGGGCCCTCCTGGTTTGCTGATATTTACCCCGGAGCGCAGGGCCTTGCGTTTACGTTGAATGCTTATCCAGGGTATTTCTATCCGTATTATTTTCTGCTTGCCTGCGCTGGCTTCTACCATGCGCTCCAAGGCGTGAGTGTTGCCTTGCCGCGATTGAATGCGTTGCGCTGGCGCCTTTCGCAGTCGCAGCTGGTCTTGGCGACAGGCTGCTTTGCCGTGCTTGCGGTACTCTCGCTCGCGGGGCTGGGAGGCTGGCTGTATGAGATCCCGGATCCGTATGACAACGACGCGGCGCGACTGTTTCAATCGGTTTTTGGAGTCGGTGGGTGAGCAGGAGCATAGCCATCCGCGACCTTCGCCGACTGCACCACCTGGCGTATCGCATGCTTGGCAGCGTGCAGGACGCAGAGGATGTTGTGCAGGATGCTCAGGTTCGCCTGCTCGCTGTCGAGAGCCAGCCAGCTAACCCGGTGGGCTGGCTAGTCAGAGTGGTGACGAACTTGTGCATCGATCGGCTACGCCGCGTCAAGGCAGAACGCGCAGACTATGTCGGACCATGGTTGCCAGAGCCGTTGCGCAGTGACCGCTTTGGCGCCGGGCCTGCATCGGTACAGCCGGAGGAAGCGGCGGCGCTTGCTGAGGAGTTGTCGACGGCGATGCTCATGATGTTGGAAAGGCTGAGCCCGCCCGAGCGTGCTGTGTTCGTGCTTCGTGAAGGCTTCGGATTCAGTTTTTCCGAGTTGGCCGAGATGCTCGCGATTTCGCCCACAAGCGCACGCCAACGAATGACGCGGGCGCGCAAAAATCTGGGCGGTGAACCGCGGTACCGCGCTTCAGCTGAAACCCAGACGAATGCTCTCATGAGCTTGATCGAAGCCGTTGGTGCGGGCGATTCGGATGCGGTTATCAGCCTGCTCGCGAGCGACGCTATTGCCTATACAGATGGTGGCGGCGTAGTTAGCGCGGCGATCGCGCCGGTGCAAACGGCTCAGAGAATCGCAACGGTGGCCATCCACCTTGGTTACAGACCGATTGCTGATGGTGACTTCGAGGTTCAATTGGTCGATGTGAATGCCGCGCCAGCATTGCTTGTTGTCGAGAGAGGCCAATACCACTCGCTCATTTCGGTGGATTGCGACGACACTGGCCTTGTACACCGGCTATACGTGCACAGAAATCCTAACAAGCTCGCTGCATTGCGGTAGCGGCGACGCGGCTTTGCTCGTCTTGCGGTCGCTGTGCGATGCTTGGCTCTGGTCTTATGCTTAGCCGTTTGCGAGGGGAACCCATGACGGAACTTGTCACTACAGAAATTATCGACGGCGTCGCTGATGTGCGTCTGAACCGAGCCGACAAATACAATGCGTTGAGTGGCGATATGTTCAAAGCGATCATCGCCGCGGGCGAAGCACTCGCTGACCGTCGAGACGTTCGCGCTGTTGTGTTGTCGGGAAATGGTCCTGGATTTTGCGCCGGTCTCGATTTCGCCAGCTTTCAGGGCATGAGTGATTCTGACAATACCTCTTCTGGGGGAGACTCCGGCTCAGCGGGTGGCCTGCTCACCCGTGATGATCGGCCTGAGAATTTCGCCCAGCGGCCGGCTTACATCTGGCGCAAGCTACCGGTGCCGGTGATCGCAGCGGTGCACGGGGTCGCCTATGGCGGTGGTTGTCAGGTCGCTCTGGGCGCTGATATTCGAATTGCGCGGCCGGATGCCAAGATGTCGATCATGGAGATCAAGTGGGGCCTCGTACCGGACATGAGTCTGACGCAGACCTTGCGCGATATCGTGCCGCTCGATGTGGCCAAAGAGCTTACGTTCACGGGCAGAGTACTCACCGGTGTTGAGGCCCAGGAACTCGGGCTGGTCACACGTCTCGATGATAATCCGCTGGAGGCTGCGCTGGCGCTTGCGCGCGAAATCGCGTCGAAATCACCTGATGCGATCCGGGCGGGCAAGCTGTTGCTGGACAGTGCCTGGCATGCGGACGAGCGTACCGGGCTGGAGCTGGAGAGCTCGCTGCAAACCGCGTTGATCGGGAAGCCGAACCAGATCGAATCCATCAAAGCTAACTTCGAAAAGCGAGCGCCTAAGTTCAACGACCCAAGCTAGGCGTCTATTGCGCTAGCTTCTTCGCCTGCTCGATCCATTCGTCACTCACCACCCGTGCGCGGTAGTCGTGTAACGGGTGGTCCTCATTTTCCAGGCTTGCAAGATCGAGATCCGCAAGGTCTGCGAAGCGCGTGATGCCGAGAGCCGCAAGCTTGGTGGCGAAGACACGGCCAATTCCCGAGACTTGCGTCAGGTCGTCGCTCGCTGTCGACGCGCTTTCTCGTGAGTGGCTGGCATCCTGTGGGATTGGTTCAACCGGTGAGGGCTTAGACTCGCCGCGAGCTGGAATGTCTGCTGCGGGCGGGGCGGCTTGGCTGTCCGGCTTTACTTCAGACTCAGTCGCGCTGCGCGCGCCAAGATTGGCGAATACTGCCATAAGGCCCTGGGCGTGCTGTTGTGCGCCGTCGCACATAGCCTCGACGTATTGTTGCTGCACGCGTCTGGTTTCTTCCGGGGCGCTTGCCGACTGCATCCCAGACAGAAACTCGACTTGAGTCTGGACGAACTGGCTGGCGCCGCGCAGGTGAAGGGTCACCATGCCGCGGGCGATTTCACTGCCTAGCGCGAGAAGAGGTGGTGTTCGATTGCTGCTCTGGCTCATAGAGAACTCCTTGGCGACAGGTTGTCCGGGGTCACCGGCTAGGCCGCTCGTGGTTGAGAGTCGTTCGTTATGCGAATGCTGCACTGCACAAAACGCTTTTAGTATGTCCGCGGATTGCTCAGCGCGCAAGGCGTTGATCCGAGGCCCGCGTCTGCAGTGTGCACAGAACTTGTGACAGACTGACGTCTGGGCAGCGTAAAACGGTGTGGAGCGGAGAGAATATGTCTTGGGATCGGGAAGTCAGCGAACTGGCCGCGCGCCGGCGAGTCGCACGTGAGCAGGGCGGGGCGGAAGGGATCGCCCGGCAACACGGTGCTGGTCGGCTGACCATTCGAGAGCGGATCGACAAGCTGTTAGATGAGGGTTCCTTTGACGAGCAGGGCAAGGCAACCGCCCTGGCTGACTACGATGATGATGGAACGCTACTGGGTCACGTCCCTGCAAACTATGTCCTCGGTTTCGGTCGCATCAATAGACGCGACGTTGTCGTAGGGGGCGAGGATTTCACTCTAAAGGGTGGCTCGCCGAACGCAGCCGGGCTTCGGAAGAGCGTTTATGCGGAACACCTGGCCTGCCAGTACCGATTGCCACTGGTGCGCTTACTCGAAGGCGGTGGTGGGTCGGTCAAGGGCGGCGGTAAAAAGGGCGGTACCGTGGGTGACCCTGTTTACGCTGAGCCACGCTTTCGGGTGATTGCCGATGCCATGAACCAGGTGCCGATCGCGAGTGCTGCGCTTGGACCGGTGGCGGGATTTCCTGCTGGCCGCCTGGTTGCTTCGCACTTTTCGGTTATGGCGCGCGGCAGTTCCCAGGTGATGATCGGTGGCCCTGCGCTGGTGGAACGGGCGTTAGGAGTGAAGCTTAGTAAAGAAGAGCTCGGGGGCTCTGCCGTACATGCGCGCAGTGGCATCGTTGATAACGTTGCCGAGGATGAACCCGCGGCGCTGGAGCAGATTCGGCGTTTTCTCGGCTATCTTCCGCAAAGCGTCTGGCAGAGATCGCCCCGAGTCGCTTGCGATGATCCTGTGGAGCGAATGGAGCCGGAGTTGCTCACGGCGGTGCCCAGGGATAGCAACAAGCCATTCGACATGCATGCGATCGTCAATATGATCGTTGATGTGGGCTCGTTTTTTGAGCTCGCACCTGACTACGGACCCAGCCAGATTTGTGGGCTGGCGCGTTTGTCCGGGCAATCGGTTCTGGTGCTCGCGAACGACTGTCGACACTACGCGGGGGCCATGACGGCCGAGGCTGCGCAAAAATACCGGCGTTTCGTGGAGATGGCTGACAGTTTCCACATCCCCGTCGTCAACTTTGTCGATCAACCTGGGTTCATGATAGGCCCGGAATCTGAACGAGCAGGCACAATCCGTTATGGCATGGCTGCGGTATCGGCGGCGGTCCAGGCAACCGTGCCCTGGGCATCGATTCAAGTGCACAAGGGTTTTGGAGTGGCGACGGCGGCTCATTTCGGCACCGACGCCTACGTGTTGTCCTGGCCCTCGGTTGAGAGTGGCGCGCTGCCGCTTGAGGGTGGTGTTGCCGTTGCGTTTCGCCGTGAGATTGCGGCGGCGGCAGACCCTGACAAGAAGCGCGCGGAGATTGAAGAGCGGCTGAGAGCCAACCGATCGCCGTTCGGCAGGGCTGAGTCATTTTCCGTTCACGAGATGATAGATCCTCGCGAAACGCGGCCAGTGTTGTGTCAATGGATCGAGCGTATTCAAGGACAATTGGACGGGCTCAATGAGCCTGTATCTTGGGGTATGCGGCCTTAGCCGTCAGCTGGTGCTTGCGCGTCAACACGTTCGCGGATAAGCAATGCCTGCTTGCGCGGGACGCCCCAGCGGTAGCCGCCCTGGCTGCCGTCCCCTCGTAACACACGATGGCACGGTATCAACACGGCCACGCGATTGGCGCCGCATGCCGTCGCTACGGCGCGATGTGCTCGCGGTTTACCGATAGCTTTAGCAACCTCCGAGTAACTGGCGGTTGCGCCCTGTGGAATGCTCAGCAGGAAGCGCCAAACACGGATCTGGAAGATGCTGCCCCGCAGGTCCAGGGGCATATCAGGCCGTGCCGCTGAGTGATCCAGGTGGTTCTGTAACGCGGCAAGCCAAAGATCGAGTTGTTCGCTGTTCGAATATATTGACTCGCTGAGGGCGGCGTTTGGAAATTCGTGCTGGAGAGCTTGGTGCAACTCCTGGGCACTATCACCGAACTGGCAAAAGCAGACGCCGCGCTCCGTCGCCGCCATGAGAATCTTGCCGTAGCTCGTATCCCGAACGGCGAATACGATCTTCTCGCCGGCGCCGCCTTCTCGATAGCTCGATGGTGTCATGCCCAGACGCTGATAGCGCTCGAATGCGCCGCGAGTTGAACCGAATCCAGCCTCGAATATCGCTTCAGTTACGGTCGTTCCGCGCCGCAGTGCTGTTTTGAATGTTTGATGTTTGGCGGCGTCCGCGAGCGCGCTCGGGCTGATGTTGAGCCAACGCGTGAAGCGCTTGCGGGCCGTGGTTTCGCTAATTGCCATGGCGGTAGCGAGATGAGACACCGCAGGAGCTACTTTCTCGCCGCGGATGATCTGCCGCGCAAGGGACTCGATGAGATCACGTTCAGCCAGTGTCTGGCGAGGCCGGCAGCGTTTGCAGGCACGAAAGCCCGCGGCTTCTGCACTGTAGAAATCCATAAAAAACCGAAGGTTACGTTCGCGAGCGGCGCGCGATGGACAGGATGGCAGGCAATATACAGCCGTGCTGGTTACCCCGTAGACGAAGCTCCGGTCAGCGCCTGGGTCACGTTGCTGGATGGCCCGGAGCATCTGATCGTTGGTCAGAATGAGGCTGCGGATTGTTTTGGCCATTGCTCGCCCTTACGTTGCGTGAGTTGCGTGCTCTCTGGCTCAAAGGTACGTATGGGAGACGTTGCCTGCACTTCGATTTCACCCTCGAATCGATGTTCAATCGGCGAAATCGTGCGAGGCGAACCGAAGCCCAGCTTGGGGTAGAATACGCCGCCTATTTTTTGCCTGTTGGAGAACACTATGAGCTATTCATTCGAGGGCAAGGTTGCCGTCGTTACCGGCGCCGGCGGCGGTCTTGGCCGTTGTCATGCATTGGAACTCGCCAAGCGCGGCGCGAAAGTCGTCGTTAACGACCTGGGCGGCTCTATGGACGGAACCGGCGGCTCATCTGACGCCGCTAATTCAGTAGTCGAAGAGATCAAAGCTGCGGGCGGTGAAGCGATTGCCAACGGTGGCAGTGTTTCTGATCGCGCCGGCGCCAAGAGCATGGTCGATGACGCCATATCAGCGTTCGGTCGTCTCGACATCGTCATCAACAACGCTGGCATTCTGCGGGACAAGAGCTTCCACAAGATGAGCCAGGACGATTTTGAGATGGTGATGGATGTTCACCTGATCGGATCGATGAACGTAACCCATGCCGCGTGGCCGATCATGCGCGAGCAAGGCTATGGCCGTATTGTGATGACCACATCACCGTCGGGTTTGTATGGCAACTTCGGGCAAGCGAATTATGGCGCCGCGAAGCTTGGCCTCGTCGGCTTCATGAACACGCTGAAGATCGAGGGTGCGAAGTACAACATTCATACCAACGCGATCGCGCCGGTTGCGGCGACGCGCATGACCGAAAACCTCATGACCGAGGAAGCTCTCGAGAAGCTCGGTCCTGAGCTCATCACTCCGGGGGTTGTCTACCTGTGCACCGAAGATGCACCGAACGGCGTCATCCTGCAGGCCGCTGGTGGGCGCTTCTCGATTGCCTGCATTGTTGAAAACCGCGGTGTTGACCTTGGTCTTGATGCGACGGTTGAAGACATTGGTCAGAACATCGATCAGATCGTTGATCTGTCCGACGCTAAGCCTCGCAACATGCTGCAACTGGGCTCCATGTAGAGCGAGCGCTCAGGCTGGCCGGGTCTGCGTGCCTGGCCGGCTCTCCTCCTTTCTTTACGGGACACACGTTTCCTTTCTTTGCGGGACACATGTTTACGTTCCTATCTTCGCCGGACACACGTTTCCAGGCTGATTACGTTGCGTATTAGCTTGCAGGACACACGTTCTACGCGCTGAGGACACACGCGCAGTGCTGATCCGTGAACAACGGACAGCCGCGACAGCGACGTCCACAGAACAGCGACGTTAAATAGAGTTCAACCAGTGATGGTTTTCAGATGGTGCCAGCGCGGCAATCCCGGGGTCAGTATGCTGTTGTCGCTTCGAAGTAGAGATGCGCGAAAGTAAGGGCGCTAATGCTCGGTCAACGATCGCTACGCGAGCGGTTGCTCACGGTGTTGAAACCCGCGCACCGCGAGCCATTGGGAAAGTGCATTGAGGCTGCCATAGGCCCGTTGACGCGTCGCAAGTGCTGACAAGTGTCTTTGCCATCGACTAACCGCTGACCCTTCGAGCGCGCTTTTTTGAGGTTTGGCGATTGCTCGGAGCCTTCGGAAATACTCGCCTGCAGATATCGGGATCAAAGTTGAATCCTTCAGTCCACTGATCACAGGAGCTAGGTATTCTTCGATAGCTGCCCTTGAGTTGTTTAAGCGATGCTGAACCGAAGTGCTATCACTCTGTTCCAGTGATTTGGCGATCTTTGCGCGAATTGGGTTCAAGTCAACGTAACTCATCGCGGCCAGTACGGCGTCGTCGTCCAGCAGCGCGCCTGAATAGAAACGCTGCTCAAAGAAATGTCCTGTGCAGTCGTCTTCCAGGTTGGCACGCCTCGCGATGGGTTGCTTAAGGAGCTTCATAAACACTGATACGGAGCCCAGATTGTTTCTCAGTTGCTCTATCCGGTCTGCATCCGCAAGGATGCGACGGCGCAGCGACTCTCCACGCTTCTCGTCGATATGTCCCTTCGAATCTCGAGGCGGGCAACTTGAGACCCATCGACTAACGACCTCCTCGTCTGACCAAGACTCAGGTGCTAATGGATCACTAAAAACGACGAGATGGAAGTGATTGCTCATTATGGTGTAGGCGTGAATGTCGATCGCGAACGCGCGACCCAGTAAGTTGAGCCGCTCTATCAGCCACTTTTTCCGGTGATTGTAGTTTTTTGTTCCAACTCGACCACACAACCACGACTTTCGGACGCACCTTGAGATCAGGTGATAAAAGCCAGGGGCTTCACTGTCGATTAGTAGGGCTCGAGGTGTAGTCATCCATTGAATATGAGCTCAATACGAATAGTCGTATGTAGTCTGGTGGCTTGTCGTCGTGTGCGAGATAACTGTGGAGTAGTTATCGTTGAGTGAGATGTGCGTTTTGTGTGTCCTCAGATAGGAAAACGTGTGTCCCCAGCAGAAAACGACTGTGAGACGTGTGGCTCGGTATAGACGAAAGCGAGCCGGTGCGTGGGTTGCGTGTGTCCTCAAATTAGGGAATGTGTGTCCCCCAGCAAAACAAAGGAGATGGGCGTGCGAAATGACGTGGTAAGCAGAGAGGTTTGGCTGCAGGCTCGCGCTGAGCTGTTAGTTAGAGAGAAGGAGCACACTCGCGCTCGCAGCGAGTTGGCGGAAGCTCGACGTCAGCTGCCCTGGGTGGCGGTGGACAAGCAATACTCATTGGTCGGTGAAAACGGTGAAACTACGCTAGCGGGCCTTTTCGAGGAGCAATCGCAGCTAGCGGTTTACCACATCATGTTTGGCGAGGGCTGGGAAGCCGTGTGCTCTGGATGCATGCAGTGGGCCAACGCGATGAATTCAACAACCGAGGACGTCAAACGTGCGGATGCTCGTTTGATTGCTGTATCGCGTGCGCCCTACCCGCAGATTGCCGCCGAACGAGAACGACGCGGTTGGACGTTTCCCTGGTATTCGGCCCACGGCTCGGATTTCAACATTGACTTCCATGCATCGTCTGATGATCTGGGGCACGCAGCGCGGGATTCATTCGGCGCGGAGACCGTGGAGTTCGAAAGGGGAGAAAATCACGGTGTGAATATCTTCTATCGGGACGATGACGGCGACGTCTTCCACACATACAGCGCATTTAATCGCGGTATTGAGGCATTCAACGGGGCGTTCGGCTATTTCGATGCTTTGCCGAAAGGCCGAGCTTGGTAGCAGGGAAAGAAACCGGAGCGACCAGCGGCGTGCATTGAGTGGACTCGCGATTAGCGGAGAAACATCTGGCGAGCTCAGCCTCTTCGTTGCAACACAGCAAGGCTTCTAGTCAATCCAAAATCCACGAAACGATTGCTGGCGAGCGCCTGTTGGTAGATCTCGAATGGTGGCCGACCACCATCAGCCGGGTTCGGAAACACATCATGAATCGCTAAGATGCCGCCGGGCATGACCTTGCTGGCCCAGCCATCAAAATCAGCCTGCGCGGCGGCCATGGAGTGGCCGCCGTCGATAAACACCATCGCAAGCTGCGATTGCCAGTCGCGAGCGACGGTAGAAGAGGGCGCCACGAGTGCGATAACGGTATCGTCGAGCGCCGCTCGCTCGATGGTGTCTCGAAACGCTGGGAAGCTGTCGAAACGATTGCGGGCGACGTCAAACAAATCCGGATCGTGATAACCCTCGCCAACCTGATGCTCCTCTGAGCCACGATGGTGGTCGAGCGCATACAACGTTCCTCTGTGCTCTTGCACAGCGCGACCCAGGTACACCGTGGATTTGCCGCAGTAGCTTCCAATCTCCAGTACTGGCCCCAATTGGGCAGCAAGGTCAGCCAGCTGATGCAGACGAGCGCCTTCGTCCGGCGCAAGAAACCCCTTTACCGTATCGATGTCGATGCCGAGTTCAGGCTGCGGCGCCGGAACGCTTAGATCGATTGGCAGGCTCAAAGCAGTTCGATCACATAGAAGACGAAAACGACCACGGGCAGCAGAAATGCAGCGAAGTACGCGCCAAAGTTGGCCGCGTCATTCGCTTGCTCCGAGTCTTTCAGTCGTATTCGGCTGCCGACTACAAGCCAGGTTACCCCGGCGAGAATCGCACTGATTATCAGGCTTAGAATTACGGCGATCATGGTGGTTGCCCTTGGCGAATTTGCTGTGGAGATGCAGGAGTGCAGTGTGCCGCCGTGGATGAGTGAATCAAGCCGTTAGATTCGAATCCGGTGCATCGGAAAAGATTTGCGCGCCAGCGCTACGGCCGTTCAAGGCATCGGCGGCCAATAGCACCGCAGCTGCCGTCCATGTCGGCTTTTCGTTGGGCCATAACACCTCGTCGTGTAATGCATAGCCCGTCCACCAGCTACCATCATCAGCCTGAAACTGACTGATATCGCGAAATAGCGTATTCGCCTTGTCCGTGCGGCCGATTCGACATAGCGCCATGACGAGTTCGCAGGTTTCAGCAACCGTCACCCAGGGCTGATCGGAAACGCAGCGACAGCCATAACCGGGTTCTACGAAGGTTGACCATCTAGCATCGATTAACGTGCTCGCTTCTTTACCCGTGACAACTCCGGTGAGTACTGGATAAAACCAGTCCATAGAGAATCGTTGTTTCGACGGCCAGGTTCGGTCGAAACGGTGTGGCTTGTTGCGCAGTGCATCTAGCAGACGAACTCTGCATCTCTGCCATCGCGCGCTCGGTTCGCCCAGCACATCGGCAATAGCAACGGCATGTTCGAGCGCACAGGCAATCGAACTGCACCCAGTGACGAGAGCATCGCGAGATATCCCTCGCCGGGTATCGAGTGCCCAGTAAATCTCGCCTTCGGGGCTCTGCATGGAAACGATGAAATCCATTGCTCTCGTGAGCATCGGCCAATGCCGCTTGAGAAAGCCCGAATCCTGGGTGATCAGGTAGTGATGCCACAACCCTGTCGCGCAGTAAGCAACAAAGTTTGTTTCCGCTCGGCTACCGTCGACAATCGCCCCCCCGCGATATGCTGCCAACCAGTATCCCGTACTGCGTTGTTGACCGTGTAGCCAGTCGAATGCCCGTCGGGCGGCGTCGATGTGCCCCGCGAGCGTGAGGCCCATGGCAGATTCGACATGATCCCAGGGGTCGACAACTCCACCATCAAACCACGGCACCGAGCCATCTGACTGCTGCACTGAGAGGATGTAGTCAGCGGTCGCGGTGAGATCGGGTGATCTGCGAGGCGAGCCACTGGTTCTAGCGGGCAGCGTGGGAAGGCTCATGTTTTCGGGTCCGACGCATGGGTTTCGTCGAGCACACTCGAAGTATCGCCCAACCGTCGATAGTAGAGCACCACGCTCTTACCGATGAGCGGATTCAAAATTCTGTCGAGAAAGCGAGTAAGCGCTGGCTGCTGCATCAGATCCCAAACCAGGAGTTTGTGATACCACTGGCACAGGAAGAATTGTTCTCCGCGTGACCAGAACAGACAGCGAAGCCACCAATAGGGTGAATGCAAGCCGTGAGCGAAGTGTTTGCTCAATCGCTCATAGGAACGTTTGCGGACGGCGGTATCCAACTCCTTCGTTTTGAATATCCGGATATGCCCGCCTTCAACCTCGTGATACGCGCGACTTAGCGCCCAACAGATGCGCTCAGGCCCGTACCTGGGAACGCTAACCGCAAACAGTCCGTTGGGCTTCAATACTCGATCTATCTCTTTGAGCACGCTCTCAAAATCATGAATGTGCTCAAGGACTTCGCTGCAGATAACTCGATCAAACGAGTCGTCTGCAAATGGCAATGCGAAACCGCTTGCCCTGGTAACGAGTAATGCGCCTGGCGCATCAGTCGCAAAATCAGCCCAGCGAACGTTTGTGGTCGCAAGGTCGACCAGCCGCAGGTCGATCCCGTAGGCATCTATTTCTTCCTCAAGCGCCGCACTGATGGTATGGCGCCCTTCACCGCAGCCAACGTCCAGCACACGCATGCCGCGCAGGAGATTGAGCCTCGTCATGTCGATCGTGGTGAGGCTCACACTTGCTCCTGCTGACGCTCGTTGATGACTCGTCGGTAGATGTCAGTCATTCGGGTTGCGGCGAGGTTCCAGGTGAACTCCTTTTCGATTCGCTGCCTTCCGGCGTGGGCCAACCGGGCGCGCGCCGTATCATCGCCGAGGAGGGCGGAGATTTCGCGTGCGAGCGGCTTGTAGTTACCGGCTTCGACGATTATCCCAGCATCGCCAACCACTTCCGGCAGCGCACCACCGTCGCTGCTGACCACAGGGACACCGCAGGCCATAGCTTCAGCGGCAGGTAATCCGAATCCTTCGTACTCGGATGGCACAACCGCAATGCTTGCCCGGCCGTATAAAGACACGAGCGATTGGGTGCTGATGCCGTGGTGCAACTCGATGCGATGTGTGAGATCTAAACTCTTGATCAGAGAATCTGTTTTTCCGCCCGGTTTCGGTTTGCCGATCATGATCAGCCGAAGGTTAGGGTGTTTCGGCAGCAGTTCAGCCATCGCTCGAAGCAGGTGCTGCGAGCCCTTTAGCGGCTGATCGGCGCTTGCTGTGGTTATCAGCGTGTCGCGCTCGCGGACCCCGTCGGGCTGCCTACGGAAAGTATCGATATCGATACCGTTGTAGACGAGGTCAATGTGCTTGGTCGTGATGCCGAACGCATTCGCGATATCCTGGCGAGAGTTTTCGCTGACGGTCACCAGGTTTTGCAGTTTCCGCACAACCTGAGTTTGCATTCTGAGAAAGTAGTGCCAGCGTCGAATGAGCAGTCGGTAGTGCCACCGATTTTCATCTGCCAACGCGATGTCTCGATCCATGGTGATGGGGTGATGAATAGTGCTGATCAGTGGCAACCCGCTGTCTTGGATGCGCAGCAGACCCCAGGCGAGGCTTTGATTATCGTGCACGATGTCGTAGCTGTCTCGATGTTCGGCGAGCCAGCTAGCCGCGCGTCGGCCGAACGCAAACGGTTCACCAAAGCCGCCGGTCACCATCGATAGCCATTCACTGAAGTCGGCTAAAGAGCCGAGGTGCGAAAGCCGTAGAGCAGACAGTGGGTTGTTATGCTCAAACAGGTTTAGGCCAGGCAGTTTTATCAATTGCAGGTTGCTGTGTGCTTGCAAATCGAGATCCGGATAAGGCTGGCCGGAAATCACGTCCACGCGATGGCCTAGACCGGCCAAGGCCTCGGCCAAGTATTTAATGTAGATGCCTTGACCACCGCTGAAAGGGTTGCTGCGATAGCCTAAGAGGGCGATGCGTAGCGGGTCAGTTCGATTCGATTTCTCGGCGACGACGGCCGACATAACGTGTTTCCGGAGCAAAGACGCCAGTGTACCGCGAGGTTGGTGCCCAGGGAGCGAAAAACTACTGGCGGCTGCTGAACTCGGCGACGGTGGTGTTCGCACGCCGGGCGGTCGCGTTGCCTGTGATAGCACCGGTGCCGGCTGCGATGAGCTCCACTTGGCTCTGTTCAGCCAGGTAGACGTGGCGATACAGATTGGCGATCCATTGATTGCCTTCCTGGGTTTTGCCGAGATAGTGCAGGGCGTCGCCGATATAGGGTTCGACCTGGGTGGCGAAGAACTTCGGATACGCTCGACGAATATCGTCCGGTTCGCGGTAACCGAGGCGTTCGTGATCCCCGGTTTCCTGGAATTCGGCGAATAACCGAGGCAGCTTTTTGATGTAGAGCGGGTCAGCGAGTTGGCCGATCAGATCCGCGGCCCGGACAAGGCCCGCGAAGTCGCCGGTGTTTTGGTAGCGACTATCTTCCGGAACCGGAAATCGAGTCATCTCGATGTAGTTGCAGATGGTGGATACATCAATTTCGGGGTCGCCAATGAAGCGCTCCTGGATGTAAAGGCGACCGCGAGTAACGTGGTGCGGATTCATTGATGAATCTGTTTGGGTGTCGGCTAGGTCGATAGCGTCTCCCTCTTCGTTGATCACGAGCGCGCCCGCATCGTCACCTCGTAGCAATCCGCGCAGAAAGCCGATGTCGTGGAACAGCATGGCGATCACAGCGTGAACCCACTCATGTGGGCTGACATCGCCTTTCGAGATCAAGCGCCCGTATAGAATCGTTTGTCCTGCGTCAGTGACGAGGATGGTGTGGTTGATGTCGTGATAGGGGCAATCGCATTGCACCAGCGACTCCAGCGCCATCCGCGCGGTTCGATTCAGCACTTCCTCGTAATGGCCGTTGGTGGCCTTTGGAAAGGCGGTCTTGTAGCGGTCGACTACTCGCTCGACGAACGAGTTGATCACCGTGGTGCTCGGATTGAACATCTTCCGTAATGACGCTCTTGGCGGAGCGATCTCCCTGATTGATTGCGGGCTCGCAAACTCAGTTGCAGCCGACTGCCCGCAGTGTATTCAGCCTGCGTTGCTGGCTTTGTGCGCCATGCCGCAATCCCGGAGGGAGATTGTAAGCAGCGAGTAAGGGTGTGGCTGAAATCGCGTCTGGAATGAGAGATTCCGTCAGTTTTTCCGGTTTCAGGTCAAGACCTTAGAGTGACAGGGCTGTCTGGCAGCCTTGTGGGAGCGTTTATGCCCTGCTCGCGACAATTTGTCTTGCTTGGTGGTCACATTTGGAAGCGGGCTCGTTTCTATTCTGGATGGGACTCACGAGGAACGTGTGTCCTGATCTCGAAACGTGTGTCCTCGTTAGCGTCTGTCCTCGTTAGCGTCGTGTCCTCGGTAGCGTCGTTAGCAACCTCAGCACTAAAACGTGTGTCCTCATTAGGGAGTGTGTGTCCTCATCGGGGAGTGTGTGTCCCCATAATCACGTTAGCGTCGAAACGTGTGTCCCCATAATCAGGGAGTGTGTGTCCCCATAATCATGAATCCATTGCAATGATGGGTCTGATTGGGTGAATATTTCTCACAATCAGGGGTCGAAGGAGCAATCAGTCATGAGTCAGCTCGAGCTACGTCATCTACGCACGCTGGTCGCACTGCGCGATACCGGTTCGCTCGTGGAGGCAGCGGAAAGAGTATTTCTGACGCAATCGGCGCTATCTCACCAGCTCAAAGATCTCGAGTCGCGTCTCGGGACGACGCTGTTTCATCGGAAAACGCGGCCTGTCCGTTTCACTCCGGCGGGAAGCCGACTGGTCGAGCTCGCGGATCAACTGCTGCCTGAGGTTGCCAGCTGCGAGCTTGAACTCGCCCGTATGGCGGGTGGGGAGGCGGGCAGGCTGTTCATCGCGATCGAGTGTCATAGCTGTTTCGACTGGTTGCTGCCGGCCATCAACCGATACCGTGAACACTGGAGTGATGTCGATCTGGATATCGCCAGTGGCTTTCACTTTGCGCCCTTGCCAGCGCTTGCGCGTGGCGACCTCGATCTGGTGATCACCGCTAACCCGGTGGAGGATCTCGATCTCGCTTACCTGCCGCTCTTCAGCTACGAAGCGCAGCTCGCGCTGGCGAAGGATCATCCGCTGGCGAAGGCTGAGTGGGTCGAGCCCCAGGATCTGGCGGATCAGGTCCTGATTACCTACCCCGTGGATAATTCGAAGCTGGATGTCATTACCAGTTTCCTGGAGCCGGCAGGGGTATCACCCGAGCGCATTCGAACGGCCGAATTGACCGCGATGATTGTGCAGCTGGTGGCAAGCGGTCGGGGTGTCGCCTGTTTGCCGAATTGGGCGCTGCACGAATATCTCACAAAGGACTACATCGTCACTCGCTCACTTGGCGAGGAAGGGGTGTGGCCCACGCTCTACGCCGCGGTTCGATCGGAGGAAGCGGGAGCGGCGTTTATGCGGGCTTTTGTCGACGTCAGCATGACTACCTGTTTCGACAATCTGCACGGGATCGTAACTGCGGAGCTTGGTTGAAACAGCCCGCCTCTCTATGTGACACCTAGGGGATGAGCGTCTCGGTTTGCCACTTGCCTTCCTGCAGGGTGTAACGCGTCCGCTCGTGAACGCCATTGTCCGTGCCGAGAAAGAGGCGCTCGATCTCGATTGGCGTCAGGCGCAGACCTCGCGCAGATTGAGGAGCAATGGCCGTCTGGTCGTCTGCAACCTCATCAAGCGCGCGAACAAGCGCCTCTCGTGACGCAATCACGCTGGATTGCGGATACCGCTCATACAGCCAGTCCATCCGTTTCGGCGCGTCCGGTCTTTGCAGCCAACTCCGCGCCACAAGCTCCTGCCCTAACTCTTCAGCCCGGCATTGCATCCGATACTGCACATGCTGACTTGGCCAGTAAGTTTGCACGGCAAATACCGCACGCAGCCAGAAGGCCCATTTGTCTGCTGTGACGGATGTGCGATTCGCAAACAGGCCCAGACCGGGCGCTAAGTCTCTGAGCACGAGTGTGCGGATGTCCAAACGAGCGCGGTCGCCGAGAGAGGCCGCTGTACAAACAGCAGCCATAGCGTCACCCGCCGCAAACGCATTTGCGCGTTCCTGTGCGAATTGCTCAAGTGGTGCCGGCGCGTCAGAAAGATCCATAGCGGGTAGCCAATTCAGCGGTTACTGCATCATCAGATCTTTGTACAGCGTTTGAATCCAGCGTTCCTCGTTGATGAAGCCTTTGCCCCAACTCGCGAACTCTTCATCGAGCCCTTCGGCTACGAGTTGCTCAACAGACTTGCCGTCTCCCACGCCGCGAATCACCACTTCTCGGGTTGCATACAAAACCTCAATGGTCTGTTCGATATCGTCCGCGCTTGCGAGCGGCCCGTGACCAGGAATGATTCGGGTAGCGTCGTCCGTTTCCTCTAGTGCCCACAGCAAATTTTCGATGTAGCCCTGAACCGTGCCTCCGGCATCGAGATCGATATAGGGAAATGAGCCGTTAAATAGGTGATCGCCCATGTGCATGACGTTGCTGTCGTTGAAAATTACGATGCTGTCACCATCGGTATGGCCGCGCGCGGCATGAACGACGGAGATTGTCTCGCCGTTCACGTATACGGTTACTCGATCATCGAACGTAAGATTCGGTAACGCTGCCGCCTCAGCGCCCAAAGAGGCCATTCGAATTCTCACGTTGTCGTGTGCCAGCACGGTTGCCGCGGCTGAAAAAGCGGCATTACTACCGGTGTGATCACCGTGATAGTGCGTGTTGATGACGAAGCGCGGCGGCTCGGCCCCCAGACGCTCGAGCGCAGCGGCAATTTCTTCGGCCTGGTAGTCGTACTGATCGTCGATGATGAGTGTCCCATCCTCGCCCGTGCTTACGCCGATGTTGCCGCCTGCTCCCATGAGCATAGCGATACCATCTGCGACCGGCTGTGCGCGAAGGGGTACGCTCTTGTCGTTCGCGTGAGCAGCCGTCGACAGCAGCAACAGGGCGCTGATTGTCGCGGTCAGGGTCTGTAGGCGCATGGGCTAGTCCTCTCGTCGTAAGACGGTCGTTTGTGGTTACTCGCTGGTTTGGCCAGCGAAGTCGACATGCGTGCCAGTGGCATCGGCATCTGCGAGCTCGCTTGGCGCCAAAGCGCGATAGCGCTGAATAAGCAGGTACAAAAAGCCATGGGCGCTCGTTGTCAAAGAGTCATGCAACATGCCCTCATTATCGACGTCGCTGGCCTGACGCAGAAGCTTTTCAAACGTTTCGCTGAAGTTGTTGCTGTGGCGGGCGCGAATCGCGGTGCCGTAGAACAGTGCGTAGGCTTTATCGTCATCGTCCATCTGGGCGTGAACGGTAAGCAATTCTCGTGGAAACAGATGGGGGTCATCCTTGGAGCCGGCGAACAGCATCGCTTGCTGCTCCGGGGTGACGGAGCCTTCGCCGGCGACACTGCTTTGAGAGGAGATGAACAGCAGGCCCGCGATCGTGCCCAGCTGAGCGCGCACGTGCTCCAGCATCTGCATGAACAGTTCCTGACGCGTGTAGATCTCGCCGGCCACCATTCGGTCAGTCTGGATCGCGGCCTGATGGGCGGTGCGTTCAATTTGCAGCGATTGGGCGCGCAGCGCTTCCGTATTCTGTTGCAGCTCTTTCTGCTGCAGGAAGTAGCCGATAACCAGCCAAAGGAAAGCCAGCGGTGCAAAGGCCCCTTCCAGGAAGCTCCCCATCTGGTCGGCGGGTAGCGTCGTAAATGTCAGCCAGCCCAGATTCTCGCTCACATAGGCGAAACCGAGAACCAGCCACAACGCAGTCAGGCCCAGCCCGAGCCAGACCCGCCAGTCGAGCTGGGTAGTGTGCCTGCGGTCAGTCGGCGGAGAAATGCCCGCGCTATCCTAGTCGCTGTCTCGATCGGATCGTCGTTTCAGCTCGGCGACATCACGCTGTATCTCGCTGATTCGGAAGATGATATCGGGCAGTTGATCCGATATGCGCCAGACGAAGTAAGTGATGGCGGCGATCAGCAGAAAGATAATGAAGCTCATGGCTAATCCTGTCAGGCACGCAATAGGCAATGCGCGCGGTTGTGGTTGGTGTGGTTGGGGTGTTGCGCCGGCCGCGGCGATCGTTGGCTTGTCGGTGGCGCCCACTCCGTTGCCGGCTACGTTAATGCGCCGGGGGATGCAAATCCAGCGGCGTCGTTCCAGCACTCCTGCCGTGACGCCCCCGCACGGCATCAGCCGATAGTGAGATCACCGGTAATCGATGCCCGCTGAGATAGTTCGAGCCAGCAACCCATAGGGTCGCGGACAAACGAAATGCTGGCGACTGAGCCGAGCGTGCTCGGTGCTCGCCCTTCTATGGCCCCCGCATTCAGAGCCAACTTGTGGGCCAGCGCGACGCTCGATACCTGAAGGGTTAGATAGCGCAGTCCCGTCGCGCGCATGTCGTCCATCGATGAGCTATTGGCTTGGGAGGTGTTGGTTTCCGTGTTTTCGATGAACTCCAGATTGCTGCTACCTGCGCTGCAGGATTGCTGTGTCCCACGAGCCAGCCCCAGGTGGTCACAGTAGAAGTTGACGGCGGCATCCGGAGCGGGCCCGGCCAGAATAGCGCCAAGAGCATTGTCCTCTGCCGGTCGAATTTCTACTCGGTTGCCATCGGGGTCGGTTGCGATCGAGGTGGATTGCACATCAGGGCTGTGGATGAGCAGTGTTCGAATAGCACCGGGAGCCCCGGAGGGGAGCGGATCTCGCGTGTTGTTGAGCTTGAAGATGGAGTCCCCAGCCGAAAAGCGGTGTTGATGCTGGCCGCCGCCGATCTTCAGTAACTCGTCATAGTGCAGTCCAACTTCTTCGCGATAGAAAGCAATCATGTCGGGCAGGTTGTTCGTGAACATGCCGATATCAATTGCGGGTTTGGCTAGAGTCATGGGGCTGTTTGTCATTGGCTACGCTGCACAGTGATGGTAATTTTCATTGGTCGGTTCAGCTATCCGTCGCGAGGCAGGTTGCTGGCATCACTTTGCTCCTGGCTGCCAGAGACGAAGGCTCGCTGCTGCGGGGCCCAGGAAGCCGATACGACGCAGGCGCCTTGTCGACAATCGAACCATTCGCCCAGCCCGAATAGTCCGACACAGCTCCCCGGCGGCATCGCAATACCTCTTTGCAGACCGAGAAGACGACCCACGAGCATGCTGATAGCTGGGTTGTGGGCGACGATGGCCGCACGCTGAATGTCCGTCGGGATCGACTGCAATACATCGGTCAATATCGACTCGCTGGCCTCATAAAGGCGCGGCTCTTCGATGCGATGATCTTCAGGTACGCCAAGCGCGCCCGCGATCTCAGCACTGGTCATGACGCAGCGCCGAGCCGCACTGGTTACGAGCCAGGTAGTTGGTTGTGCATCGCTGAGCCACTGAGCGAGCCTTGTGCAGTCTGCAATACCGCGCTCGGATAACACGCGATCAACGTCCAGGCCGCTAGGGCTATGACCAGGAGACTGTGCGTGTCGAATCAGCCAAAGATGTCGCTTCGGGCTCACGGCTGTCTACCAGATCGCTAGAAACTCGTTGATCGCATCGAGCTGGTTACCGGCAGCCGATGACGGCACGATGATCGGCGTTTTGATGCCAGCATCGAACCACGCCTCTATGCCCTCTCGGACATCGCTGGCGCTGCCGAAGAGCGTCGTGTCAGCAAGCCACTTGTCCGATAGCGCAGCGCTGACCGCTTTCATGTCTTTGCTGGCCAGAGCGACTTCGACGGCGTCCATCTCTTCGGCGTAACCCGCTTCGCGCCAGTAGTTGCGATAGTTCGGCAGCGCTGCATAGCTGGTGAGCGTTCGCCGATTGATGGCTTTTGCCGCTTCGATATCGTCGCTGATACAGGTTGGAACCATATTGCCGATAAAGAACGCATCGTTATCACGTGCGCTGTCGCTGAGTGTAGCCAGGGAGCTGGCCATATGACTGCGGGCGCCGTTTGCGAACACCATGCCTTCACCGATTTCTTCCGCAAGAGCGATCATCTTGTTACGCATCGCGGCCAGAACAATCGGTGGAAGCTCGCCAACGCGTGGTGTTGCACGCACCTCTTCAACGAACCTGCGCATGTCGCCGAGCGGCTTGCCAACTTTGACGCCCCAGCGCTCGTGCATGGGTCCGTGGCTCACGCCGACACCGAAACGGAAGCGGCCATTCGATAGTTCGTGCATGAAGCCGGCGGTTGTCGCGAAGTCGGCAGGCTGACGGGTGTAAATTGGCGTGATAGCGGTGCCGATAGTTATCTCAGATGTCACTGAAGCGATTGCCTGGCACAGTGCCAGGTTGTCGCCAAGGCTGGGCGCGAAGATGCCACTGAAGCCCTCGCGCTCGAACTGCTTGGCAAATTCGATGATGGCGTGGCGCCGGCCAGGAACGGCGGCGAGGCTGACGGCGGGACGAGTTTGGGTCATGTTGAGGCCTTCTTTTGCTTTCAGCTGCTTCTTTTTGCTATCAGCTGCTTTTAGGTGAGCTGTCTTTTTGTTAGCTGTATATATTTGAATAGGGCTCCGTACGCTGTACCACGCATGCCCTTAAAGGCCCGGAAGGCCGAGGCGAAGGTTGATGCGCACGAGGGTTCGTAACTGTGGGTGGAGTTTGCCGCTGTGGCCCCAGTAGAACAACAGGGGCTCTGCCGTTTGCGTGTGCAAAACAGATCTGGCCGCCCGGAGCACACCGATGCTGATTGAACTTCGAAGTGCCGAACTGACGCTTGGCGAGCGCTGCCTGTTCAGCAATCTCAGTCTCACGGTCGGAGCCGGCGATCGCGTTGCCTTGGTCGGGCACAACGGCTGTGGCAAATCGACGTTACTGTCAGTGCTTGCAGGTGAGACGCCGCTCGATGCGGGTGATGTCAAGCGCAGGCGTGGTCTGCGGGTGACGCGCGTTGAGCAGTTCGTCGATCCTGCTCTCGAAACGCTGAGCATCACGGAACTGCTGGAACGCAATCTGGCTGAGCAGGCCTGGCGGGGCATGGCTCAGCTCGATCGTCTGGGTATTTCGGCGGAGCTGCATGGAACATTGGTCGGTGATCTTTCGGGCGGCCAGATCAACCGATTGCTTTTTGCCCTCGCGCTGGCAGAAGACGGCGATCTTCTGCTTCTGGATGAGCCGACAAACCACCTCGATCTCGAGTCTTTGCTGGCGTTCGAAGCCGCGCTCGCCGAGTACCCGGGAGCAGTAGTGGTTGTTTCCCACGATCGAGCGTTTCTCGACAGCGTCGGCCGTTCCACCATTTTTCTGCGCGATGGTCAGGTCAGTCGGTATGAGCTTGGCTACAGCGCCGCACGGCATCAGCTAGCTCTCGATGACGATGCTCGGGCCCATGCCCGCAGCGTTGAAGACAAGAAGATCGACGGACTGCGTCGCAGCGCCGCTCAACTAACCGCTTGGAGCCGGGCGCATGAGAGCGAAAAGCTGGCGCGACGTGCCCGCAGTATGCAGAGGCGGGTTGCACGGTTGGAATCACAGCGTACGGAAGTCGCTGGAGAATCGACGCTTGATCTGGACTTGTCGCTGGCTCGATCAGCTGCGCGCCAGATCCTGCGGGTAACAGATCTCGACGTTAGTTACCCGGGTCACACGCTGTTTCGAATCGATGAGCTGTATATCAGACCGGGCGATCGGATCGCGCTACTGGGGGCGAATGGGGTTGGTAAATCCACGTTCATCAGCCAGCTTGTTGCCGCCTCGATGGCAACGGAAGGCGAGTCGATACGCTATAGCCCTCAGACCCGACTGGGCTATTACGATCAAGAGCTGACCGAAGTGGCTGGTAGCGTAAGCGCGATCGATTTTGTCACTGCGCGCAGTAACCGTGATAGCCAGCAGATTCGCTCGGCGCTGGTGGCTGCAGGATTTGCCTTTGCAATGCATGAGCAGGCGGTCAACACGCTCAGTGGTGGTGAGCGCGCTCGCCTGCTGCTGCTGTCCTTAGCGCTCAGGCAGGTGAATTTTCTGATTCTCGATGAGCCAACCAACCACATTGATATCGACGGTAAAGAACAGCTGGAAACCCAGCTGAGTGATGGGGCGCATGCGCTACTCGTGACGTCGCACGATCGCTATTTTATCGACGCGGTTGCCAATCGATTTCTTTGGATTGTTGATGGTGGCTTGCACGAGATCAGCGACCCGGAAAAGTATTATCAACGACTCGCCTCCCAAGGCGATGTCGCTCAACGACTCGCCTCCCAGGGCGATGTCGCCCAACGACATATTAGGAGTGATGCTCCGTCGCGGCTGCCGACGCGGAGCGGCACCGATCAGACCGGGCCGGCCAGCGCCCAGCCGAGTGAGGAGGACCGAGCGTTGGGCCGCATCGTTGAGTTGGAGAAGCTTCTGGCGGATGACGAGGCGCGCAAACCCAAATTTCAGAAACTACACCGGCAGGAACTGTGGCGACAGGAACTCGCGCAGCTCTATGCCTTGCTGGAGAGTTGAGCCTCGCTAGCGGACCAGCACCGACAGTGCGTCCACCAGATCGCGGTTTTCTTCAGGAGTACCGATGGTGATGCGCAGTTTGTCGTCGAGCCTGTCCTGGGCGAAATAGCGAACCAGGATGCCCTGGCGTTTGAGTTCTTCGTAGATAGATGCCGCGCTGTGTCGGCAGTCCATGGGAACGCTTGCGAGCAGGAAATTCGCCTGTGATGAGGGTACGTCAAAACCCAGGTCGGTTAGCTCGTCCCGCACCATTCTGCGGTCGTTGCGAACAGCGCTCCACGTGTCTTCAGCGTAACTGACATCTTCGATCGCCGCGGCACCCAAGGCCTGAGATATGCCGTCGATGTTGTAGCTGTCTCGAGTTTTGCTGACGATGGGGTCGATAACGCTTTCCTGGCCCGCGAGGTAACCCAAGCGTAGTCCGGCGAGTGAGTAACCTTTGCTGAAAGTGCGCAGGATCAGCAGGTTGTCGAAGGCGCGCACGAGCCTGTGGGCATCGTAGCGAAAACTCGGATCTATGAAATCGGCATACGCTTCATCGAGCAGCAGCACGCCTTTGAACTCGCTGACGAGTTCGGCGATCTGATCCTCAGCAAGCAGGATGCCGCTCGGCGCGTGCGGATTAACCAGGCATGCCAGGCGAACATCGCTCGCGTTCAATTGCGCAGCGAAGTCGCGGGGAAGTGACCAGTCGTCGCGTAGCGGAATCTTGATAACTCTTGCGTCCTGTACGGCAGCCAATACCGGATACAGAGAATAGCTGGGTTCCGCCATGCCGAATGCATCACCCGGGTCAACGAAGGTCGTCAGAGCCAATCGCAGAGCTTCATCGCCACCGTTAGTGACGACGAATGAGTCTCGGGTCAGGCCGTGTTTGCGGGCGAGAAGATCGCGCAGATTGTTGGCGAGAGGATCCGGGTAGCGGCGTAACTCGGCAACCGAAAACGATGCGAGCGCCGCCTGGACCTCCGGGCTCGCTGGATACGGATTTTCGTTGGTGTTCAGCTTCAGAGTCTCGCCATCCCGGGGTTGCTCGCCCCAGGTGTAGCCGGACATTCGGGCAATGTTTTCGCGCTCGTAACCCGGCACCTCAGCTCTCCAGCTGGTTGGCTGGTGCGTCGTCATCGCCTCGGACTTCTTCATCAGCCTCGGCACCAGCCAGCTGGGCAAAATCCGGCATCGGTTCGTCTTCGGGCCCCAGCAGATGTGCGATCCACGCCGTGCCTGGGCTTGCCTCCAGTGCGATTTTGGCAGTCATCGTCAGGGGCACCGACAACAGCATTCCAACCGGGCCAAGCATCCAGCCCCAGAACACCAGGGACAGAAACACAACCAGCGTCGACAACCCAAGCCCCTTGCCGAGAAAGCGAGGTTCAACGGCGTTACCCATGATGACGTTGACGGCAACGAAACCGATGATTGTGACCGCGGCCTCGCCGACGCCAAGCTGGATCAGTGCCAACAGAACGGCAGGCACTGCTGCGATGATGCTGCCGATGGTAGGGATGTAGTTCAGTAGGAACGCAAGCAAACCCCATAGAATCGGAAAGTCGAGCCCGAGAATGGCGAGAAAAATCGTGATGATTAAGCCGGTTGCGACGCTCACGGTGGTCTTGATGCCGATGTAGCGATTCACATTCTCGGTAAATCGATCAAAGAACGGGAGGTTGCGCTCCGGGTCTGCAAGCACATCTTCGAGCTTTTTCGGAAAGCTCGACGCTTCCGCCAGAATGAAGATCACCGTCAGAAGAATGAGAAATCCGTTCGATAGTGCATTGGATAGGCCGCGTAGCGTGCTGCCAACCATCTCGAATGCCGTGCCCGGATCGAAATAGGAGAGCAATACATCTGATGAGAATTCGAACCCGAGTGGCTCCAGCAAGAGCAGCAAGTCGGTTGTCAGCAGCTGTATGCGCTCCTGGTAAAAGGGTAGCTTGTCTAAAAAGGCGTTAACCGATTGGGTAACCAGCGCGCCAAGCCCGAAGAGCACGGCAACGATCATCAGCATCACGGCAGTAATCGATAACGCCAGTGGCAGCCGCTTCGATGTCAGGTAAAAAACGGGTGTCGCGGCGATTGTCGCGATGAAGACAGCGAGCAGAAACGGGATGACGACGCTCTCGGCCGACTTGATCCCGGCAATGATCACGATGATCGCCGCAAGTACGACAAAAGTCCGAGTGGTTGGTGTCATGGCTGTCTTCGCATCATGCTGTAACGATGACCAACGGCTGCGTCGCGTTGCAGTGAGTCCGGGCCGGGTGTGCGCAGTGTAGCCGAACCTCCTCGGCTCGCGAATGCTCTTTAGCGACCGCTCCCTAGCGAGTACGGGGCCTCAGGGCCTTTCGTAGGGGCGAGCGTGAATGCTGCTGGGTAGCTGCCGTCTCACGCTGATGACACGATCACTGTCCAGATCTGCTGTTATCACCCCATCCCCGGCGGGTAACTCGGCGATGACTTCCCCCCAGGGATCGATAATCAGGCTATGACCAAAGGACACACGCCGACTGTTGTGTGCGCCATGCTGAGCCGGTGCAACGATATAGCTCTGGCACTCGATCGCTCGCGCTCGCAGTAGCGTGTGCCAGTGTGCAGCGCCGGTGCTTTTGGTGAACGCTGAGGGAACGGTTATAACGCTGCAACCGGCATTCATGAGGTCCTGAAAGAGCGTCGGAAAGCGCAGGTCGTAGCAGATCGTAAGGCCCAGGAGACCGACTTCGAGTTCGCTGGTCACCATCTGGTTGCCCGCGATAGTGCCCCTCGATTCGTTGAGCTCAGTGCCATCGTCCAGCGCGACATCGAACAAGTGAATCTTGCGATAGCTCGCTGCCAGCTCACCGTCGCGTGTGATGTGTAAACACGTGTTGTAGGTCTGATCCGGCTGGGGGCTTGCTTCGTGGAAGCCTCCGGCGATGACATCGACACAGAGCTCCTCTGCCAATGAGGCAAGCAGCGTGTACGCGGGACCCGTGCCAGGCGCAGACTCCGCCATCGCGAGCTTGCCACGGCCAGAGCCAATATAGGAAAACGCCTCTGGTAGAAAAATCGCCGACGCACCATCGTCCGCTGCTCTGCGGATAAGATTCTCAAGCACAGAAAGATTGCGACCGACGTCATCGGTTGCACAGAGCTGTACCGCGGCGACGCGCTGGATGGTCATGACGAGGTACCGCTCAGTCGCGGCAGTAGCGCTCGCACTTTTGTGATCAGCCTTTCTCGATCGAGTGGCTTGGCGAAGACTGCTTTTATGCCGCTGCGCACGATATCGGCATCGCTCAGGCCTTCCGGGTTACCGGTGGCGATGATGATGGGCAGGTCCGGCCGGATCGCCAGCATGTCCTGGGCAAGTTCCAGTCCGGAGCCTACCGCCATCAGCTGATCTGTGATGACCAGGTCGAATGCGGACGGCTCACGGGCGAAGCGCTCCAGCGCCTCGGTAGCCAGTGCAAGGCTGGTAACCTGAAACTGCTCGGCTGCGAGCAATGTGTTGAGGTATCGGCGAACGGACGCATCGTCCTCAATCAGCAGGATGTGCGGTTGCCTGGCCGGGTCGGCGGCGTGTGTGACGTATTCTTCGGAGACCGGCAGGAACACACTGACTCTGCCGCCGCCCTGGGCACGATTACTCAGATGGACGTGGCCCCCGTACTCGTGCGTGATGCCGTGGACAACGGACAGGCCAAGTCCAGAGCCTTCACCGACGGTCTTGGTTGTGAAGAACGGAGTGAACAGCTCGCTCGGGTTGCCGCTGAAGCCAGGCCCCTGATCTTCGATTTGAATCTTCAACATTGGCCCATGGAAACTCGACAGGCAGGATGAGCACTGTTGTTCGCGCACATCGTAGATATCACAGCTGATTGTGAGCGTGCCTCTGTTTGCCATGGCTTCGCAGGCGTTGAGCGCGACGTTGACCAGCAACTGCTGTAGCTGAGCGGCGTTGATGACAATGCTGTGGGGTGATTCCGGGCCGGATACCTCGATGGTTACCGATGGTGGCAACGTGCCTCGCAGTAGGTTGGCAGCATCGTTGACCGCGGTTTCCACATCGATTTCCGCCACGGTTTCGCGGCCGCCCTGGCTGTAGAGCGACAGCTGTCGAATCAGATCCGCCCCGCGGCTGCCGGCTCTGTAGACTTCATCGAAATAGCCACGCGCTTTCGTATCACCTGCTTTGTTCGCACGCTCTCTGCCCAGCTCGCTGAAACCGAGGATGGAGGCGAACACGTTGTTGAAATCGTGCGCCAGTCCCGCGGTCATTTCACCGATGGTTCTGAGCTTCTGAGACTGCTGCAGCGAGCGTTGGATTTCCTGGTGTTCTGCTGCGAGCTGCTTGGCGGCGCGTAGTTCCTGGACTCGTCTGCCCAGTTGCCGCGCCCGGTGCTCTAAACGGTTCTGACTACTCACCATCGAGCGCACACGAGTCGCGATCGCTGCGGATAGCAGGATGACCTCGATGATCGAACCGAGTCGCACGGCGTTGCGGGTAAGCCAGCTGTCGGATGCGAAGCCGAGCACGAGCAGCGACACCGCACAGACACCGAGCAGGAGCGTGCCGTTGGCGATCAGCAGGATGGGTGCATACGGGTCGCCGGCTCGCAGCCGATGCAGCCCGATCACAAGAACAAAGATCACGGTGGCCAGCGATAGCGTTGGCTCGAGTAAAGACGGGAGCTGCCAATCGGTTAAGAGCGCCACCACTGAGTTGGCGAGCACCACCACGATGATTATCCGAATCGGCAACAGGAATATGGGGGCGGCTTGTTTGAGCGACAGGAATTCGCGCACGAAGGCGAGCAGGAAAGCGGCAGTTCCAGCGATCGAAAGGCTAACCAGGATGTTGTTCGCGGAAGGCCATTCGGGCCAGAGAAACTGCTGGCCGAGGCCATCACTCGTGAGCAGGAAAATGGTGAGCGAGGAGATGTAGCCGGCGAAATACAGATTCAGCTTTTCGCGAGTGGAGACGTAGATTGCTGTGTTGTACGCCAGGACCAAGAGCATCAGGCCGATGTAGAAACCTGCAAACAGGTAGTGCCGGCTGGTTGAGCTGTGATACTCGGGCCAGGTCTGGGCTGCGATGGGGTAGAACTGACCAGTATCCGATACGTCTCGAATAACGACGTGGTTGATGCCGGCGCTTTGGTCAATGGGAAACGACAATAGCGCGTTGTCGAGCGGTCTGGAGGCGAACGGGAATTCCGCCCCGGTTCTATATTGTGTAACGACTTCCTCACCTGCCAGCAGGTAGATCGTCAAGTCCTTCAACCACATATTGTTTAGCGTTACGGCGTCGGTACCGCGTGGTACGTCAAACCTCAGCCATACCGGCTCGGGTATGTAGCCCAGGCTGCGTGACTCGGGCATGGGCTGCCACGCGCGACTGGCGCGAGCATCGTCGAGGTCAAACGCCTCTGACGGTGCGACCAGGAAATCGATATCTGAAATGGGGTTAGCTTGCGTCGGCAGCGCGATCACTGACAGAGCCAGCAAAACGAGCAGCTGTGCGAATGCGGCGCTCTGTCGATGCGCCGTCAAGATCGGGTTCCAGGCGGAAGAGGCTTTGCGTTCAGTTTGCCTTTGCGCTGCCTTGGAGTTCATTGCTAGTCGACGGAGAAGTCCGGTTGACTGCATTCCACTTTGGTGCCCAGGTACTCCTCGATCGCGGGCAGGCAAAAGCCGTCATCTTCGGAAACAAAGCTGATGGCGATGCCTTCGGCGCCGGCCCGCCCCGTGCGGCCGATGCGATGTACGTAGTCTTCCGGGTCTTCAGGCAAATCAAAGTTGAACACGTGCGAGACGCCGTCGACATGAATGCCTCGGCCAGCAACGTCTGTTGCGACGACTACAGGAACCTCGCCGCTGCGGAACTTCTCCAGCGTGGACAGCCGCTTGTTCTGTGGCACTTCACCCGAGAGGATCTCGACGCGAACGTTTTTCTTCGCGAGCGCTTCTTTTACCCGACGGGCACTGTCTCGGCGATTGGTAAATACCAGGGCTCGCTCGACAGCCTCGGTCTCCAACACTTTCGCCAGCACGCGAACTTTGGTTGAGGCCTCAATCATCCAGAATTTCTGCTCAACGTTGTCCGTCGCCACCTGGTCAGGTTCGATGACGACATGCTCCGGGTTCATGGTCCAGGAGTTGGCCAGACGCATGACTTCGTCGTTGAACGTTGCACTGAAGAACAGCGTTTGGCGTACGCGTTTGTGGGGCGTCTGATACACGATGCGCCGAACATCGGGAATGAAACCCATGTCCAGCATTCGGTCAGCTTCGTCGATGACGAGTACTTCGACCTGTTTGAGATTGACCCACCGACGATTGCAGAAGTCGATCAGCCGTCCCGGTGTCGCCACGAGTATGTCGACAGGACGTTTCTCCAGCCGCCGCTGCTGCTTATCAAAGTCCATGCCACCCACCAGGCACTGGACGGATATATCCATGTATTTGGCCAGGCTTTCGCCATCGGCTTCGATCTGCAAAGCCAGCTCTCGCGTTGGCGCGAGGATGAGTGCGCGCGGCTCCCCCCTGGCTTGCAGCCGATCGAGTGGCTGCTCCCACAAGCGCGTCATGATCGTGATCAGAAACGCGGCTGTCTTGCCGGTGCCAGTTTGGGCTTGGCCGGTAATGTCGTAGTCAGCCAGCGAAATTGGCAGGGATGCGCTTTGAATAGGCGTGCAGTATTCGAAGCCCAGATCGGCGATTGCGCGCATCATTGGCAGTGGCAGCGAAAAGTCGTGGAAACGCGCGTGTTCGTCGCTCTCGGCAACGTCGAACTTGCTGATGTCCCAATCTTTCTCCCAGATCTGCTCAGACGCTTTGCCGGCGTTCGCAGTGTTGCCCGCTTCACTTAGCGTGTTGCCGTTGACGTCATCTTTGTCGTTGGCGTCATCTTTCTCGTTAGCGTCAGAGGCGTCATCGGGACCCGGTTCTGCCTTATCAGCCACGGCGTCATCAGCCACGGCGTCGTCTTCGATCAGCTTTTCGGGTTCGGATGGGGAATTCATTGCATCTGCTCCAGCAGGGTGCGAGCGCTCGCCAGTCGAACACACAACGTCAGTATGTCGAGGCTGGTGGCTACATCAGCCAATGGCGCATAGGTGGGTGCTATACGTATGTTTCGATCCCGCGGGTCGTCGCCATAGGGGAACGTTGCGCCGGCGGGCGTCAGCGTAACACCCGCGCCCGCCGCCATGGCAATTATCTTGCGCGCAAGGCCAGGCATGACATCAAGCGAGACAAAATAGCCGCCGTTGGGTTTGGTCCAACTGGCGATGCCTAGATCCGCCAGTTCCTGACTCAGCTTCTCCTCCACGCACGCAAATTTGGGCGCAAGGAGCTCAGCATGTTTGGCCATATGTTCACGGAGTCGACCGCCCAGGAAGCGAGCGTGGCGCAGTTGATTCACCTTGTCTGGCCCGACCGTCATGGTGCTCAGTCGTTTCACGATGGCCGCGTTGCCGTGCTCGCCACTGGCCACGAAGGCGACGCCGGCGCCGGCGAACGTGATTTTTGAAGTCGAGGCGAACTGGACAATATGATCGCTCGTTCCAGCCGCTGCAGCGGCGCTGTGGATCGACGCGAGTTCGTCATGCGGTTCCGCAAAGTCATGCACCGCGTAGGCGTTGTCCCAGAGCACCAGGAAATTGTCGGCGGCAGCCGAAGCTGGCAGCTGCGCCATCTGCTCGACCGTCTCGGCGCTGTAGGTCACGCCGGTGGGATTGGAGTACTTTGGCACGTTCCAGATACCCACGACGTTGGGGTCGGCGACGGCGCGAGCGACTTGAGCCATGTCCGGCCCTGTCTCGGTCATATCAACGCAGCGCATGGCCAAACCAAGTTCTTCGCATACGGTGAAGTGGCGGTCATAGCCTGGTACCGGACACAAAATCGTTGGTGACTCAGCCTCGGCCCAGGGTATTAGATTGCCGAGTCCCTGATGCAGGGCCAGTTCCAGCGTGATGAACATAAGCTGCAGGGATGAATTGCCACCGGCGATGATAGCGTCGGCGGGCGTGTCCATCAGCTCCGCGCCGAGTGCGCGAGTCTCGGGCAAACCGAGCAAGCCGCCGTAATTGCGGACGTCTGTTCCATCGCTGGCCATGTAGTCGCCCGCTAACACGCCGTCCAGTGCATCCGAGAGCGCCAGTTGTTGCGCATCCGGCTTGCCACGAGTGAGGTCCAGCTTAAGGTTGTTCCCCTGTAGCCGCTCGTAGGCTGTGCTGAGTTCCTCGATCAGTTGCGCAAGCTCAGCGGCGCTCAAGGATTTCATGGTCATGTCGTTGCACATCGAAAGTGAATGAAAAAGGAAAGCTCAGCTTGTTGGCTTGTTTGCTCAGATGGGGTCATGGCTACTGACTTCCCGCAAGGCCCATCGCCTCATCCAGCCCGAGCATGATATTCAAATTTTGCACAGCGGCGCCGCCCGCGCCTTTACCGAGGTTGTCGTAGCGCGCGGTGACCAGTGTGTTGCGGGCATCGCCGGAGACCAGAAGATCCATGGCATTGCTGCCGTTGTTGAGCGTGGGGTCCAGGAATGGCTCCTTCTCGGTGTCGAGTCGGTTCACGCGAATGAACGCTTCGTCGTCATAGCGCGAGCCCAGGCAGTCGAATGCTCTGGCGGCGTCTACGCCAGGCAGCGGAATGTGCACCAACATGCCTTTGTAGTAGCCACAAACCGTCGGCACGAATACCGGTGCGTGTTGCAAACCCGAGTACTGCTGCATTTCCGGCACGTGTTTATGGCTCAGGGTCAGCGCGTACGGTTGAGCCGACAGAGAATCATCCACACTCGCGTCGCGCGCTTCGTAGCGTTCGATCATCTGCCGGCCGCCGCCGGAATAGCCGGAGATTGCGTGTACGGTGAGGCGGGCGCTTGGCTGGAGCAGATTGTCGTCCAGCAACGCCCGGACCGTCAGGATGAACCCCTGGGGGTAGCAACCCGGATTGCTGACGTGCCGGTTGCTGGCAATCAACGCGCGCTGCTCGGGGTTTAACTCCGGCAGGCCGTAGGCGAATTTCGAGTTCGTTCGGTGCGCCGTGCTGGCATCGAGTAGCCGTGTGTCTGATTCTGTCACGAGCTGCGCGGACTCCCGTGCAGCGTCGTCGGGCAAGCACAATATGGCGATGTCAGCATCGTTCAGAAGGCGAGCGCGAGCTTGCGGGTCCTTGCGCTCAGCCGTCTCAATCTCGAGCAGGCGAATATCCGTGCGATCCTTGAGCAAGGCGTGAATGTCCAGGCCTGTGGTACCGGCCTGGCCGTCGATGAAGACGGTTGCTATTGGTGCTTGATCGCTTGCCGCTGACATCGCTGCTGTCTTCTGTTGGTTGCTGTCTTGGTTAACGTTCCGAAATGCCGCCGCCCGGGTTCGCGTCGATCGCGTCGGCAAGGCGGAAAATGGCGCGGAAGTATAGCGAAATCCTGCCGGCGCCACCGACGCCGTGTCAGCATGACGTCTGGATTGCTAGACGCCTGTTGGCCTTGTGGGGCACCCTTGTCGCTCGGTAAGGACTGACAACGAGGGATGCGATGTACGAGTTGCACTACTGGCCGACGCCAAACGGCAAAAAGGTCACGATTCTGCTCGAGGAGCTTGGCGTGCCGTACGACGTGGTGCCCTGCAACATTGGCCGTGGTGATCAGTTCCAGGACGATTTCCTGGCGTTCTCTCCGAACAACCGCATGCCGGCTTTGCTGGACACGCAGCCGCTCGATGGCGGTTCGCCCCTTGGCGTCTTCGAATCCGGCGCGATCATGATCTATCTGGCCGACAAAGAGCGCCGGTTCATTGCGCCGGCCAGTGATGCCCGTGGACGTAACTCGGTGGTGCAATGGGTGATGTGGCAGATGGCCAACCAGGGGCCAAAAACCGGAGAGCGCGGCCACTTTCACCGATTGGGCGAGGAGGCTGGTGACCAAAGCTACGCCCGTCGCCGCTTCGATGACGAGGTGAATCGCTGCTATGGCGTGCTGAATTACGCGCTTTCCCGTTCACAGTACGTCGCCTCGGACGACTACTCGATTGCCGACATGATCTGTTATCCGTGGACCGTCGGGTGGCAGCAGCAAGGCCAGGACATCGACGAGTTCCCCCATTTCAAACGCTGGTTCGAAGCGCTCAGTGCTCGGGATGCGGTGGTTCGCGGGATGGCGGTGGGCAGTGATATGGGCGAGGACTACAGCAAGCTGTCAGCCGAGGAAATCGAACGCCGTAAGGCGCTGCTGTACAACCAGCGGGCGCGCCCCGTTCGAGCGAGTTGATTGACATGCCGAATGCAAAAGCCTTCAGCATCGGCGATGTGACGTTTGATCCCGCTGGCGATGCGCTCGTGGTGTTCGTCAAGGAAGATTGCCCGACGTGCAATGACGTCATGCCACTGCTGGCGCACTGGCTCCGCTGCGAGCTCTCTATACCATTGCTGGTTATTGGCCAGACCAGCGACGGCAATGCCGCGTTGCAAGCTCGCTATGACCTCGAGCAACCATTGCTGGACGATTCCAGCCTCGCCATCTCCTTTGCCTGGGACATTGAAACGGTGCCGACGCTCGTCCGCACCGGCAGCCAGGCACGCGTGCTCGAGGGGTTTGTGCGTGATGAGTGGCAGGCGTTAGCAGCCGACGCAGGCTTGCCGGACTACGATTACTCGACACTCCCTGCCTGGCGGCCTGGATGTGGCTCGTTGTCCGTTGACCCGCAACACTATGATCGATTGCGCGCCGAAGCCGATGGCAGCCCGATTCGCGCCCGGAAAGTCGACATTGGTGCGTCCGACGATGAGATGGAGTTTCTGTTTGATGCCGGCTTCACCGATGGATTGCCGGTGGTGCCGCCGACACCCGAGCGGGTGCTACGGATGCTCGATGGCATAGACCGGGACCCTCAGGACATTGTCGCCTGCGTGCCACCTAATCTGGCGGACGTGACGCTCGAGAAGATCGCGATTAACGCGGTGATGGCGGGCTGCAAACCGGAGTACCTGCCCGTCGTGGTCGCGGCGGTAGAGGCGGTATGTACGGACGATTTCAACATCCACGGCGTTATGGCGACCACGATGGGCGCAGCGCCTGTGCTCGTGGTCAATGGACCGATTCGCCAGCGAATCGGCATGAATATGGGCATGGGAGCGCTCGGGCAAGGCAACCGCGCTAATGCCACCATTGGCCGCGCCGTGCGCCTGGTGGTCAGAAACATCGGTGGCGCAGTGCCCGGCGGCACGGAGCGATCAACGCTTGGCTCGCCCCTCAAGTTCACGATGTGCTTCGCCGAATGGGAGGAGCGCAGCCCCTGGGAGCCATTGCACGTGGAACGCGGCTTCGAGCCGGATGACTCGGTGGTCACCGTGTTCGGCATGAGTAGCGGCCCAACCTATATGGTGGATCAGGACTCACGCAGCGCCAGTCAGCTGGCTGGCAGCTTCGGGCTTTGCCTTAAAACAGCGTTCCATCCCCGAGCCCACAGCGCGACCGATACGCTGATTGTGGTGTGTCCAGAGCACGTGGACACGCTGATCCGTGATGGTTACAGCAAGGCTGACATTCGCGCGCGAATCAAAGAGGTCAGTGACGCACGGCTAGGGGACCTCGTGGAGGATGATCTGTCCGGGGTAGGGCTCAAACGCGACAAGGCGGCCGCGATTCCCGAGGAAAAACTGGATCGGATTGTGCCCAAGTTTGCCGAACCCGAGCATATCGCTCTTGTGGTGGCTGGCTCGGATGCCGGTAAGTTCTCGGGTGCCTTTCACGGCTGGGTCCGCGGTCCGATGGGCACAATCCCCGTGTCAAAGAAGATCAACGCCTGACGGTTAGCCCGCCGAGCGATCGCTTGGCCGCGAACACGAGTTGAACAACGCCGCATTGCTGGTTAGGTTGAAGCGGCATACAACGATTCAATTGTTGAGGATTTGGACCATGACCACCATTTTGGACCCGACGGATGAACGCGTACCCGTCGCGCGGCAGTTGAGCCCGCGCCCTGCGCAACTGGCCGGCTCAGTGGCCCTGCTCGATATCGCCAAGCCGCGAGGCAACGTGCTGCTTGACCGCTTGTCGGAGCGGCTTGGGCAGCTGGCGCCGAACATCACGATCAACCGCTATACAAAGCCAACCTTTACCAAGCCGGCGCCGATTGATCTGCGTCAGCAGATTGCTGCGGAAAACCAGTTAGTCGTTGAAGCCTTAGCCGACTGAGGCTCCTGTACCACGTGCAGTTTGCATGACACGGTATGGTTTGAAGTTCAGGGCATTCCCGCGGTGAGCATTGCTTCCAGCGAGTTTGTCGAAGCCGCGAGCACGCAAGCCGATTCGCTCGGATTGAGTGACGCGAAGCGAGTGTTTGTCGATCATCCGATTCAGGATGCAACGGATACGGAGATGCGTGAAAAGGCAGATGCGATTGTCGCTGATGTCATTGCTGCGCTGACGACCTCCGAGCCGCTCGGCGGGAGTTAGTGCGTAGCGCCCACGGTTTCTTGCTGGGGATGCCCGTAGATAAATGTTAACGAGCGAGCGACAGCGAGGGGAGGGTGATGGCGACAATTCTTAGGGTTCTGCTGGTGTTGCTCGCCGGTTTCTTCCTGCTTATGGGAGTCTATTTCGTCAGCGCGCCAATGGCGGCGCAGGAGCTGTTTGCGATTGAGCCGGTCGGATCGCTTGGTCTCAACACCATTCGCGGCGACCTTGGTGGCCTGTTTCTCGCTTTTGGCGCGTTCGCAGGCCTTGGTTTGCGCAAGCCCTCAGCAGCGTGGTTGCCTGCTCTCGCGGTCATCATGCTCACCATTGCCCTAGGCCGTGTCACGGGGCTCATAGTGGATGGTTTCAATTCGCAAGCCGTCGTTCTGTTGGCGGTCGAGGTCGCGACCGCAGCACTCGCGCTCGGCGCACATCGGTTGCTGCCGGATCGCTAACCGGCTCAGGGCGCGGCGGGTGGCGGTAGCGCGGCCCATTTGAGATAGCTGCGTAGCGCCAGCCATGCCAACCACAGAGCGCCCGCCGGCACGAGCAAAGTCTGCACGACAAACAGAACCATCAGATTGACCAGTTCGCCGATCGCGGCTTCCGCCTTGGCCGCGAGACTCTCGATGCTGGCTTTCAAATTGAACTGATCAGCAAAGCCGCTGAGTCGGTCGAGCATAGAGGTCTCTGCAGGGGGTTCTACGTCGTATTCAGCGACGGCCTCGGAAGTAGCCTGCAACACGGCGAAGGCCTGCTCCTGACGTTCGTCCAGAAACGCGCTTGAGAAGGCGACGTTTGCCAATAGGACCATGGCGAATAGAAAGCGTGCGAACAGCACGACGCCGCACAGCCGAATGATCCAACTGGACCCAGGAATCAAACTGGGCCGCCACAGTTCGATGATCGTGAGTGTGGCCGCGATGGTGAGTGCGATATTGACGATTTGACTGGAAAACACTTCCGCGAGCAGCATCTGTGTGCCGATGGAACCTACGGCAACCAGCATCAAGCCGGAAAAGCGCTCGATGAGATCGTTTAGCGGGTCCAGTGCTTCTCCTGGGGTCAGCGTGACGCCCACACCTGCTGGTTGCAGCGCAACCTCGGTGCCTTGCATCGCGCTAATGCCCGAGTTTAGGGTTCGCGCAATGGCGAAGGCAGAGAGCGCCTGGGTGAGCAGATTGTCGGATCGCTCAGTCGCAAAACGGTCCAAACCGCCATGCCAGGAGAGCGCCGTAAAAGCGATGAGAGCGAGGGACAGCAGGGCCTTTGCCATGGCGAAGCTCCGTGCACAAAGATGCAAGCTTACCTTTTGCGACGCGCGCAGTACGCCAGCGGCGTTGTGCGAGTGTGAACTCGCCTAGCTCGCCAGTGCCTGGCTGTCGCCGCGGGCGAGATCGACGAACAGTGATTCAAGCTTCTCGTGAACCACGGTTGTAATGCTGTTGCGATCCAGCTCTGACAGGTTGCCGAGCTTCGGTAGCCGCAGGCGGTGCAGGTGCAGCACGGGCCAGGATTGTTCCAGCTCGCGGAGGTCGCCCTTGATCAGCACGGGCAGAAATGGATCTTCGTCGGAGCGTTTACGCATGATCACGCGCATGCCGGCCTCGAACGGCACAACCTTGGAATTCAGGCTGCGATCCGCACCCCCGTTTGTGAGGTAGAGGCCCGGCTTGCCGATCAAGCCACCCGGAATGACCAGCAGGCCGGTGCGAGCAACGGCAGACGTATCGACGTTATTGTAGGTGTCGTGGAAGGCACCGGGGTCCGGCAGAATGACCAGCTTGCGCTGCCACTCCTGGGGAAAATACATGTTGTAGGTGGTGTACAGCTGCCCAACAGACGGTGAGTAAACACACAGGGTGGTCTCGAACTGCAGAACAAAATCGGTGGCACGGTCGCGCTGGGCGAAGTCGTCTAGGTCCCAGGCCAGGTCGGGGTTATGTGGTAAGTCCATGTTCGCTCCGAATCAATCTCGGCGCCGCATGTCGATCTGTGCCCTGTATCGACGCACGATGCCTGTCTGAACCCATCCGGGTTCATTCGCTGTGGAGGCCACGGTAGCCAACCTTGTGCGGATGGGGCGTGATTTGCGTCACAGCGGTGAGATTGAGCCAGCGGCTTACGCGCCCAGGCTATTGAACCAGTTGGAAATGTCGGCGATCTCCGCGGCGTTTACCTCGTGACCCATCGCGTACTCATGCCATTCGAGCTTGTAGCCAAGCTCGAGGAGCGCCTCGCGCGCGCCAACGGCCCGAGCGATCGGCAGCACCGGGTCCTGCAGGCCGTGAGCCATGAAAATGGGTACGTCGATCGATGCGAAGCTGATTTCGTTGGTCAGGTTCTCCACATCGTGCACGTAGGTGGACAGTGCCAGAATGCCGGCGAGTGCGTCGGTGTGGCGCAGGCCGAGATGGCTGGCAATCACCCCACCCTGGGAAAATCCGGCCACCACGATCTGGCTGGGTTTCATGCCACGGCTTTCTTCTCGCTCAACAACAGACGCCAGTGCCTGGGATGACTCGCGAATATCATCTGCGCCCACTAGCGGGTTCGACAGATCAATGTCATACCACGCGCGCATTTCCATGCCGCCATTGATCGTGACCGGCCGCATGGGGGCATTTGGAAACACGAAGCGCGTTGCCCGGTTTAAGGTCAGCATCGGGACGATCGGTGCGAAGTCGTTGGCATCCGCACCCAGGCCATGTAACCAGATGACGCTCATCTGCGGATTGTCACCGGTTTCGGTTTCCAGACATTCGAGCGTGTCAGCCATCGTGCATTGCCTCGCTATGCATTGGTTTTGTCTGTCAGGGATAGTGTGAAGCCCTGATCAGCTCAGATCGCGCACAGATGCGCAGAGATTACCGGCCTCGCGTGGGTATTCGCGCGGGCAAATGTCGCTCTGCCTGAGCATAATGGCGCCATGAGCAGTGAAGAAACAGGCTATGACCGTGACGCCAGCCGAGATGTTACCAAGCTGAAGCCGGCGCTGGCGTTTCTGAAGCCCTACGGCCGACAGATTGTCATCGCTACGATCGCACTCATCTTTACCGCGACGGCGACCCTGTCGATCGGCCAGGGCATGCGATTGGTGATCGACCAGGGCCTGTCACAGCAGTCGAGCGAGATTCTGACCCAGACGCTTATGGTTTTTGCCGGCCTCGTCCTGATCCTGACGGCGGGCACATTTGTTCGGTTTTACTACGTATCCTGGATTGGCGAGCGGGTGAGCGCAGACCTGCGACAGGCGGTTTTCGACCATCTCATTCGCCTGCACCCGGGCTTTTTCGAGACCAATCAGCCTACTGAGATTCAGTCGCGCATCACGACGGACACCACCCTTCTGCAAACGGTGATCGGCTCATCGGTATCCATCGCGCTGCGCAATGCGCTGATGTTTGTTGGTGGCCTCGTGTTGCTGTTCATCACCAACGTCAAGCTCACGGTTGTGGTGCTTGCCTGCGTGCCGTTGGTGGTGGTGCCGATTATCGTTTTTGGGCGCCGTGTTCGCGCTTTGTCGCGCAGCAGTCAGGACACGCTTGCTGAGGTCGGCTCATACGCCGGTGAATCTCTTCGGCAGATCAAGGTGGTGCAGGGCTTCACGCATGAAGCTCGGGATAGCGAGGCGTTTCGCGTGCGCGTTGATGCGGCGTTCTCTGTCGCCAAGAAGCGGATCTTTCAGCGCTCGGTCCTGACCGCCGTTGTGATGCTTCTGGTGTTGGGTGCCATCGCGACCATGATCTGGATTGGCGGCCAGGATGTTCTTCTTGGCCGAACAAGCCCTGGTGAGCTTGCGGCGTTTATCTTCTACGCCTTCATCGTCGCGGGCTCTGTAGGTGCTATCAGTGAGGTGTGGGCCGATCTCCAGCGTGCTGCTGGCGCTACCGAACGGCTCATGGAGCTTCTGCACTCGCCGTCAGAGATCAGTGATTCACCGGATGCTATCGAGCTTGCAGCGCCGCTGCGGGGCCGGCTCCGGGCCGACAACGTCACCTACGCCTATCCTTCAAGGCCGGATACGTTGGTGCTTGATGATGTCTCCTTCGGCGTCGAGCCTGGAGAAATGCTGGCGATCGTTGGCCCGTCCGGGGCTGGCAAGAGCACATTGTTCGATCTGCTCCAACGCTTTTACGACCCCCGCATCGGCGCCATCAGCATTGATGGTGTGGACATTCGTCAGTTGTCGCTTGAGTCGTTGCGCGGAGCGATTGCGCTGGTTCCCCAGGATGCTTCCCTGTTTGGCATCTCCATTCGCGACAATTTGCGCTATGGCCGAACTGAGGCAAGCGATGAGGAACTCGCAGAAGCGCTCAAGTCGGCCAGCGCTGACGAGTTCGTGCGCGCGTTAGGGCATGCCGAGAAAGCAGGGCTGTCGGATGCCGAGGCACTTAAGCGCGGGCTCGATATCAAGCTGGGCGAAGGCGGCTCCGGGTTGTCGGGTGGGCAGCGTCAACGCCTGGCGATCGCCAGGGCGCTGGTAACCAAGCCCGGTTTATTGCTGCTGGATGAGGCGACCAGCGCGCTCGATGCCGAAAGCGAGGCGGCGATTCGAGATACCGTTTCGGCCCTGAAAGGCGTTTGCACCGTACTGGTCATAGCGCATCGTTTGTCGACCGTTGTGGAAGCGGATCGAATTGCCGTTCTCGAGGCGGGTCGGCTACAGGCGATCGGCAGCCATGAGGAACTGCTGGGTTCCAGCGAGCTGTACGCGCGCTTTGCTCGGATCCAGCTCAGCGCTGCAAGCGAATCCGAGCAGTGGCGTAATGCAGTTTCCTGACAGGTATTCGGTAGTCTGCGGTAATAGGCGCCCGCTTGCAGAGTGCTTAAAATAAGTTCGAACTGCGGCCTGTTACTGTTTCCTGATCGGTTCTCGGTGTTTCGCATTGACAGGCACCTGCTTGCAGAGTGCTTAAAATGAGTCCGTGCAATGGCGTAATACTGTTTACTGATCGGTTCTCGGTGATTCGCTTTGACAGGCACCTGCTTGCTTAGCGCTGCAAGTGAGTCCGAGCCGTGGCGTAATGCGGTTTCGTAGGCAGGTTTTGTATTCGCCGAAACGCTAAGGCACCAGCTCGTCAAAGAGCACGAGTTGCCTGGCAACATCGTCGGTGTTCACGCTGACGCCAAGTCCAAGCAGCCGTACTGGCCGCTCACCCCGAGCCCATGCCTCCTCCATGAGTTCCCCGAACAGCTTCTGGCTCAGACCGGATCCTTGCCTGGTAACGGTCGTGGTTTCAAAACCGGCGAAACGCATCTTCACCGTCAGCGCTTTGATCCGACCGCCGCAATTGGCTTTGGCAACCCGCTGACTGAGCTCCTCAAACAGCGACGGAAGCTGATCCAGACAACTGGCAAGCCCCGGTTTGTCCTCGGCGTAGGTGCGTTCGACACTCACGGACTTGCGAACGCGGTCTGGGCGTACTGGCCGATTGTCGACGCCTCGGCACAGATCCCACAGCCGAACGCCAAACTTGCCGAAGCGAAGCGATAGCTCCGCGGCGCCCAACGCTTCGAGATCGGCACAGGTGTTCAAGCCGGATCGAGCCATTTTCCCCGCGGTAACTGAGCCGACGCCAAACAGCTTCGTTACGGGCAACTCGCGAACAAACCCCTGGACATCGTCCGGTGTGACCGTGAACTGACCGTCTGGCTTGCGCCAGTCTGAGGCGACCTTCGCGAGGAACTTGTTGGGTGCGATGCCGGCGGAAATGGTTATGCCCAGGTTATCGCGCACTCTCGTTCGGATCTCTTCGGCCATTAAGGTTGCGCTGCCGCCGCACTGTTCAACGCCGCTGACGTCCAGGAATGCCTCATCAAGAGACAACGGCTCAATGAGATCGGTGTAGTCGGAGAAGATCTCGTGTACGTCTTTGGACACGGCTCGATATTTCGCCATGTCGGTGCGAACGACGATGAGATCGGGGCAGCGCCGTAGCGCTTCGGCCATCGGCATGGCCGAGTGCACGCCAAAACGTCGGGCTTCATAGCTGCAGGTGGCGACCACGCCGCGCCCGGTGGGGCTGCCACCGACGGCAATGGGCTTTCCCTTCAGGCTCGGATCGTCGCGCATCTCCACAGAGGCATAGAACGAATCGCAGTCCGCGTGAATTATTTTTCGCTGGCTCACGCGGAGAGTTTACGCCTCGTCAGCCTGCTAAACTGCGGCCTGTCCAAGCCATGGCCGGTCGCGCTGAGCGTTAGGCCCTGGAGTAATCGATAACTGGGGAGATTCCGATGGGACCACTACACGGGCTGAAAATAATCGAACTGGCAGGCATAGGGCCGGGTCCGTTCTGCGGCATGCTGTTGTCTGATATGGGTGCGGAAGTCATTCGCGTTGAGCGGCTTGGACCAGAGCAGCCGGCGCCAAAAGATGTCCATCAACGTGGCCGCAAATCCATCGCACTCGATATGAAGCAACCGTCAGCGGTTGAGGCGATCCTGAAACTGTGTGAAGGCGCTGATGCGCTGTTCGAAGGCTTCCGTCCGGGCGTTACTGAACGCCTGGGTATCGGCCCGGATGCCTGCATGGCGCGCAATCCGGCGCTGGTCTACGGACGCATGACGGGTTGGGGCCAGGAAGGCCCGATGGCTCAGGCAGCCGGCCACGATATCAACTACATCTCACTCGCCGGCGCCTTGCATGCGATCGGACGTAAGGGCGATCGTCCTGTGCCGCCACTCAATCTGGTCGGCGACTTTGGTGGTGGCGGCATGTTCCTGGCGTTTGGCCTGGTTTGCGCGCTGCTCGAGGCCAAGGCCAGCGGCAAAGGCCAGGTAGTGGATGCGGCGATGGTCGACGGCACGGCGACGCTCATGTCGATGTTTAACACCATGGCCGCAGCAGGACGCTTCAGCGACCAGCGCGGCACCAACCTCCTCGATACTGGCGCGCACTTCTATGAGGTTTATGAAACCAAAGGAGGTGAGTACATCTCCTTAGGGTCTATTGAGCCCCAGTTCTATGCGCAGCTGCTTGAGTTGGCGGGGCTCGACAAGGATCGCTTCTGCGCTCAGCACGATGTCTCTCGATGGGATGACTACAAGGCTGAGCTCACCGAGGTGTTCAAAACGAAAACCCGCGACGAATGGTGCGCGATAATGGAAGGCACCGACGTTTGCTTTGCGCCGGTCTTGTCTATCTGGGAGGCTCCAGAGCACGCTCATGCCAAGGCGCGCGATGCTTACCTCGAGATAGACGGCGTGGTACAGCCGGCACCAGCGCCCCGATTCTCGCGTTCAGTTCCGAGCGTGCAGGGAGCTCCCCGTGCACCGGGTGAAGATACGGTCTCTGTTCTTTCTGAGGCTGGGCTGTCTGATGCGGACATTGCCGAACTGAAAGCGACAAACGCCATCCGAGGCTGATTGATGGGGCGTTACCTCGATCACTACCGTCGTGCCCAGAGCGATCCGGAGGGCTTCTGGGCTGAACAAGCTGCCGCGATCGAATGGATGGAAGAACCGCAAGCGGTTCTGAGTCAGGACGACAACGGCGCTTGGCGCTGGTTTGCGGGCGGCAAGCTCAATACCTGCGCGCTGGCGCTGGATCGGCACGTGCAGGCAGGCCGAGGTGACGCGACAGCCTTGATCTACGACTCGCCCGCAACGGGTGTCGTCGAGCACTTCACCTACTCACAGTTGCTGGAGCGGGTAGCCCGGGTGGCCGGCGGCCTTGCGGATCTCGGCGTTGAGGCTGGTGATCGGGTGATCATCTATCTGCCGATGGTCCCGGAAGCTGCCATCGCGATGCTGGCGTGCGCTCGAATCGGCGCGGTGCATTCCGTTGTTTTTGGTGGCTTCGCGGCGCCCGAGCTGGCCGCGCGCATTGATGATGCGACCCCGAAGGTGATTCTCAGCGCCTCCTGCGGCATCGAGTTTGCCAATGTCATCGCCTACAAGCCCCTGCTTGATGACGCCATCGCCCAGGCCAGGCACAAGGTAGCGCACAGCGTCGTGCTGCAGCGCCCGCAGTGCGAGGCGGAAATGTTGGCGTCTCGCGACCTCGATTGGCTTGAATGGGAAGCGGCGTCCGCACCGGTTGCGGCGTGTCCCGTTGACGCCTGGGATCCGCTGTACATTTTGTACACGTCGGGCACAACCGGAAAACCGAAAGGGGTTGTTCGCGATAACGGTGGTCACGCGGTTGCCATGGCCTACACCATGAGCGCGATATATGACTGTGGTGCGGGCGATGTCTACTGGGCCGCGTCGGATGTCGGCTGGGTTGTTGGCCACTCTTACATCGTTTATGGCCCCCTTATCGCAGGCTGCGCAACGGTGCTCTATGAAGGCAAACCTGTGCGCACGCCGGATGCCGGTGCGTTCTGGCGAGTGATTGCGCAACACGAGGTGAAGACGTTTTTTGTCGCGCCGACGGCGTTCCGCGCCATTCGCAAGGAAGATCCGAACGCTGAGCTCTTAGCTGGTTATGACATCAGCTGCCTGCAGAACCTCTTTGTGGCCGGTGAGCGGCTCGACCCACCCACGTTTCACTGGTTATCGAACATCCTCAGCGTTCCGGTGATCGATCATTGGTGGCAGACGGAAACGGGCTGGTCGATCTGCGCGAACATGCCGGGGCTGGAGGCGCTGCCGATCAAGGCCGGATCGCCGACACTGCCCGTTCCGGGTTTTGATCTGCGCATCCTCGATGACGACGGGTGCGAACTCGGCCCGGGCGAAGAAGGTGCGGTTGTGCTGAAGGAGCCGCTACCGCCGGGCACGCTGCCGACGGTATGGGGCGATCATGAGCGCTACCGGGATACCTATTTTTCGCGTTATCCCGGTTACTACCTCACTGGTGATGGCGGCTATCGCGATGACGATGGCTACGTCTACATCATGGGTCGAATCGACGATGTGATTAACGTCGCCGGCCATCGGCTGTCCACGGGCCAGATGGAAGAGGTGGTGGCCGGGCATGCAGCCATCGCGGAGTGCGCCGTGATTGGCGTTTCAGACGCCGAGAAGGGACAGGTGCCGTTAGCGTTGCTCGTGCTTAAAGATGGCGTGAACACCGACGAGGATCAGCTGCGCGGGGAACTGGTGACGCTGGTGCGCACGCAGATCGGCCCGTTCGCTAACTTCAAGCGAGCCTATGTGGTGGCTCGCCTGCCGAAAACCCGCTCCGGCAAGATTCTGCGAGGCATATTGCGCAAGATGATCGATGGCGAGCCGTATACGGTGCCGTCCACCATCGATGATCCGCTGATCGTTGATGAGATTCGTGACGCAATGGCCGCGGGACAGTAGAGGCGTGCGTTAACATGTCGACCATGATTATCGTTCAGGGTCTCATCCCTCTATTGCCGGACGCCCGGGAGAAAGCCCTCGGTCTGGCCAGAGAAGTCTCCCAGGCTTCGTTGTCGGAGCCAGGGTGTCTTTCCTATGACTTCTACGTTGGCCTGCGCGATCCGAATACGCTCATGTTGCTGCAGGAATGGGAGTCGTTGGAAGCCTTGATGCGGCACTTCAACACGCCACATGTCGAAGCTTTCATGCGCGAGTTGCCACACATTGTCAGCGGCGAGATCGTAACCCGTCGCTATGCCGTCCAGGCGGTGGACGACGGCGAAGACGACCTTGAGCCGGTGTCTGATGGTGATGCCTTGGACGAGCCTCCGCCGAACGTCGTGCACTAGCGGCGAGCCGGGTGAGCTTCGGAGCACCGGTTTGATCGAACTCTCCGCCAGCTCGGACGTAGCGCTACTCCTGTCGTTGATTGACAAGACTCCTGAGTTCGAAGCGACCACCGGCGCGCAACTCACCGAACGCCTTGCGCAGGACGATTCGCTCGCCTTGATTGCGAGCGAGGACGGCTGTCCGATGGCTTACAAGATCGGTTACCGGCGTTGGTCGGATGGCAGCTGGTACAGCTGGCTTGGCGCCGTGCTGCCCAGTCATCGGGGCCAGGGCGTCGCGCAGCAGCTGCTCGAGGAACAGGAACGCTGGGTCAGCTCCCGGGGCTACAGCTGTATCCGCGTGAAGACCCGCAACCGGTTTGTCGGCATGCGCATCCTGCTCGCGCGCAACGGCTATGAGCTGGTCGAACTGAGGCGCGAAGGATTTGCGAGGCCGGACTATCGGCTGCTGCTGGAGAAAAGCCTCGAACGCGCTCCGGCCGCTAAGGATTAAGCCGGCGTTCCTCGGCCAGCAGTTCCCGCCCGACGACAAACAATGCGCCGAACAGAGCCATAGCAACCAGTAACTCAAACGTGCCTAGCCAGCGCGAATCCGGGTTGGCTGCGACCAACGCCGCATGCGCCACGTAGGTCATCGCGAACAGCATTGCCACGACAACTCGTTTTCTCGCCCCAGCGCGGACCAGAAGCGCGACAATGACGCACGGCGTCAGCTCGATTGCGAGCAGCACAAAGTGCGCGGCGGTCAACGGCGCATCGCTGTCCAGCCGGTGAACGGCAATGAGTACTGCAAGAAGGGTGGCGATGGCGAGCGTCAGCTTGCGCCACAGGATCGCAATCTCAGCGGGATTGCCGATGGCGCTGTTGTTATCAGGCTCGCTCACGCGGCGGACAGCTTGCTGGCAAGCCTGGCCACCCGGTGGCCGAGTGCTCGGGCTAGGCTGGTTTCATCCTCCGTCAGGGTCGGGCTTGGTGGATGGCCGCCCACGTGGGACGCGCCGTAGGGCGTGCCGCCGCTGGTCGTTCTGGCCAGACTTGGTTCGCTATATGGCAAGCCCGAAAGCACCATGCCGTGGTGAAACAGCGGCAGCATCATGCTCAGTAGCGTGCTTTCCTGACCACCATGCATCGAGCTGGTGCTGGTAAAGACGCCTGCCGGTCTGCCCTCCAGGGTGTTCTGTGCCCAAAGGTCGGCGGTTGTGTCCAGGAAGTACTTGATCGGCGCGGCCATGTTGCCAAAGCGCGTCGGGCTTCCAAGCAGCAAGCCAGAGCAATTGATCAGATCGTCTTTCGTGCAATACACCGAGCCCGTTTCCGGCACTTCCGGCGCCGTTTGCATGGTGTCGGTGGAGACGGGAGCGACCGTGCGCAACTTGGCTTCGAAGCTGCCTTCGCTTGTGACGCCCCGAGCAACCTCGCGCGCGAGGCGGGCGGTTGCGCCGCCGCGGGAGTAGTAGAGCACCAGAATGTAACCCATGGCGTGAGCTCCTTGCTTTGAATGAGAGAAGGTCGAATGAGAGAAGGCCGAATGAGAGAAAGTCAGTGGTCTAGTCGAAAAGCGCCAGCACAGCCTCCGGCGGCCGGCCGATTTCGGCCTGATCCTGATGGCAGACAATCGGCCGCTCCATGAGGATCGGATGCGCCGCCATGGCCTGTGCCAGTGTGTCTTCGTCAGCCTCTGCCAGACCCAGTTCCTTGAAGATGGTCTCCTTTGTGCGCGTCATATCAATGAGCCGTCCGCCCAGCATTCTGGCGACTTCGCGCAGCTCATCGGCAGATAATGGCTGTTCCAGATACTCCACGACCTCTGCACTGATACCCTGCTCCTCGAGTAGCGCAAGAGTGGCTCGGGATTTTGAACATCTCGGGTTGTGGTAGAGGGTGACGTCGGACACGTGGGCACTCCTATAATCGACGCTTTACAAAAACCCGGAGCAGTACGGCGCCACGCGGGTGGCTAACTGCTCCGGAAAGAGACGAGGTTACCCCGGTGGCAACGATGCTGGAAAGGCTGTGGCGTCGGTCGCGTTGGTTTGCGCGGCAGGTTGTGCAGCAGTTTTTCGACAATGACCTGACGGCGAACGCAGCCGCACTCACTTACACCACGCTGTTCGCGGTTGTCCCCATGATGACCGTTACCTTTGCTTTGTTCTCTTTGCTGCCGGAATTCGAGTCCGTTGGCGCGCGTCTTCAGAATTGGGTGTTCGAGAATTTTGTGCCCGTTGCGGGAACCGTGGTGCAGGACAAACTGGTCGAGTTCTCCGAGCGTGCGCGCGGCCTCACCTGGATCGGCTTCGGTGTGTTGATCGTTACCGCATTTCTGATGCTCGTAACCACAGAGAAGGCGCTGAACTCAATCTGGCACGTGGAACGCGCGCGTCGCGGGCTGCAGCGGTTCCTGCTGTATTGGGGGGTTCTGTCGCTGAGCCCGTTGTTGATTGCTTCGGGGTTTCTGATCAGCGCCTACCTGGTTTCGCTGCCCCTCGTTGCGGAATTCGATGTGCTCGGTTTCGGCCACTATCTCGTCAGCATGTTGCCGGCTCTGCTCAGTGTGGTCGGATTCACCGTGCTCTACTTTGCCGTGCCGAACTGTTACGTACCGGCGAGCCATGCGTTTGTCGGTGGCGTTGTCACCACGTGTTTGCTGGAGGTGGCCAAGAACGGCTTCAGGTTTGCGGTCGAACACATGAGTATCGAACCGATCTACGGAACGTTTGCAGCCCTGCCATTTTTCCTGATCTGGCTGTATCTGCTGTGGGTGATCGTTCTGATTGGCGGAATCATTGTTCGCACGATTGGCCTACCGATGGTGCCACGCAGGCCGGATAGCGAGCCCTTGCTACTGAAATGCACTCGTGTGCTGAGGCATTTGTATGCTGCGCACATGCGGGGCGAAGCGGTGCGGGACGATGAACTGAACCGGCTGGTCGGATTGGATTCCGGCCAGCGCGACCGCGTGTTTGAGGTGTTGCAGCGCATGAACCTGCTGGTGCAAACCGACGACGAGCGCTGGATGCTGGCGCGCAACCTTCGCTCCGTGACGCTCTGGCAACTATATGAACAACTGCCTCAGGGCATCGCCCCCGATGCGCTCGCTGGCGTGGGCGGGGAAGATGAGATTACGACGCGGCTGTATCGTTTTGCCGAACATGGCGCCCATGATTTATCGCTCACACTCGATGAGCTATTTTCCGCCGCCATGACGACTGATTCCAATTCTGGTGCTAAGGCTGGGAGTAACGACACATGAGCAGGCGACGTCGCGCAGGGAGAGGTGTGCTGTGGCTGTTTGCCGGCCTCGTACTACTTGCAGGGTGTTCCGAGCCATCGGCCATCGAGGAGCGCCTGAAGCTGTCTGATGGTCGGGTTGCACCGGTGGAGCACTGGCAGGATCGCTATCTCGTCATTAACTATTGGGCGGAGTGGTGTAAGCCCTGTCGTGAGGAGATCAGCGAGCTGAATACGTTGCACGCAGACAGGGTGAGCCACGATCTGGTTGTGCTTGGCGTTAACTACGATGGCCTGGTTGGCGCGCCGCTCATCGATGTCATGACGCGCATGGACGTCAAGTTCCCGGTGCTCGCCACGGACCCCAGCGAGCGCTGGGGCTTCCCGGTGCCTAAGGTGCTACCCACGACCTACATACTGGATGGGCAACGCAATCTTCTGGCGACGCTTGTGGGGCCACAAACGGAAGAAAGCTTGTTGCGTGCCACCCAGGCCAGTACTGACCTGTAGGCGGTCTGACGAGGGCGACGCGCCAGTTTGGCCTGGGTTACCAGTTTGCGTAGACTTCCGCGCCGAGGCAGCTTGAGCGCCGCCGCTTTCGCAAGATGAGCCTTCCGATCACGAGTCGTTGGCCCGTCTATTTTGTGTACAACGCAATGCGCACGCCACCGGCGAACCCGGTGGCTGGAGGCAATTCATGACGATCCGCTTATCCGGACGAGTGCGTCCGTTTTCAACTAATGCTGCCTTGTTTGTAGTCTTTGCGGGCTATCTCCTCGGCTTGACCGGCTGTTCAACCCCGGCTGCTCCTGACGCATCTGCTGGTGCTTCTTCTGAGGCTGTTGTGGAAGCTGCGCAGCCCGAGCTGGGCGCATGGGGAGTCGATCTTGCGCAGATGGATCGCACGATCGACCCTGGCGATGACTTTTTTCGCTACGTGAATGGTCAATGGCTCGAGAGTTTCGAGATTCCGGCCGATCGCACCCGCTACGGCAGTTTTGACATGCTCGGCGAGCGCACCGAGAAGCAGGTGCGCGCGATCTTAGAAGAGCTGGCGGAACTGTCCGCTGATTCGGAGAGCGTGCTGTCTGACGACGAGCGGAAGGCCGGTGACTTTTACGCTAGCGCGATGAACGTTGAGGCGGTCAACGCGCTGGGTTTAGAGCCGATCCGCAGCGAGCTCGCCCGCATCGCGGCAATCGATAACCGTGCAGAGCTGGTTCGTGTTTTAGGCTCGGCCGAGCAACTCGGCACGAGTTCCCCCGTACGCTTTACGCTGGGCATCGATAGCCTCAACCCCGATGTCTACCTGGCGTACATCTCACTCGGCGGTATGAGCTTGCCGGATCGTGACTTCTACCTCAGCGATGAAGACAGCATGGCAGCCATTCGAGCTGGCTTCGTTGCTCATGTTGAACGAATGCTGGCACTTGCCGATGTCGCGGATCCCAAGGCCGCAGCTCAGGCCGTTCTGTCGCTCGAGACCGCGATTGCGGAACATCAATGGACGCGCGCGGATCGTCGCGATCGAGACAAGACCTACAATGTCGTTGCTTTCAGCGATCTGAGCGAGCGCTTTCCAGGCTTTGATTGGACGTCCTATTTTGACGCGGTTGGCGCTGAGCCCGAGCGGATCAACTTTTCGCACGATACTGCCATGCCGCCGGTGTTTGGGTTGGTAAACAGCGTAAGCCTCGACGACTGGCGCAGCTACCTTACCTATGCATTGCTACGCTCTTCAGCGGCGTTTCTGCCGGAGGAGTTTGCCGAGGAGCGATTCGACTTCTTCGGAAGAACGCTCCGTGGCCAGCCGGAGCAGTCACCGCGTTGGCGGACAGCGCAGTCGCAGGTCGGTGGCCGCGCTGGATTGGCGGACGCCGTTTCTCGCGCGTATGTTGCTCGTCACTTTCCGGAGTCCTCGAAAGTGCAGATGCTGGACCTCATTGAGGCCGTGCAAGGCGCGTTTGCCGAACGCATCGAAAAGCTCGACTGGATGGGCGCGCAAACCAAGGCTGAGGCGCGTGCGAAGCTTGCCGGTTTCGGGGTGAAGATTGGCTACCCCGAGCAGTGGCGAGACTACAGTTCGATCGAGATCCGTCGCGATGACCTGGCTGGTAACGTCAAGCGCGTGCGGGAATATCATCGGCTGGATGATCTGGCGCGAATTGATCAAGCAACGGACAAAGCCGAGTGGTTCATGCCGGCGCATGTGGTCAATGCGTACTACGCGCCACAGCTCAACGAGATCGTCTTTCCGGCCGCCATTTTGCAGCCACCATTCTTTGATCCGAACGCGGACAGTGCCGTTAACTTTGGCGGTATCGGCGTCGTGATCGGGCATGAGCTGGGGCATGGCTTTGATGATCAGGGCTCCAAGGCGGATGCCCGCGGCATAAAACGTGACTGGTGGACCCCGGCGGATCGGGCTCGCTTTGTCGAACTCTCTGATGTCCTGGTGGAGCAATACAATGCCTATGAACCCTTGCCGGGCGTGTTTCTAAACGGCCGGGTCGGACTGGGTGAGAACATTGGCGATCTGGGCGGCCTGTCGGTGGCGTATGCAGGCTTCAAGCGCAGTATGGCGGGTGAGGACGGCATCGAACTCGACGGCTTCACACCCAGCCAGCGGTTCTTCCTGTCCTTTGGTCAGATCTGGCGCTCAAAGACTCGCGATGAAGCGCTATTGGCTCAGGTGAAGTCTGGTCGGCACTCGCCGGCAGAGTTTCGCGTCAATGGCAGCGTCCGCAACGTCGATGCCTGGTATGAGGCGTTCGATGTCGCGCGTGACGATGCGTTGTATCTGCCCAGTGATGAGCGCGTGCGCATCTGGTAAAGCAGTGGCCGTACATTCATTGAATGGGGCTGCTGCACCATTGCGAGAAAAGTCATCGGCATGCTGAGAGCCTGTTATCTGCAGGCTTTCAACGAGTAGTTGCGGCAGCTTTCCGCGATGTGCGGCAGCTCTCCGATGGGGCTGCTGCGCCAGTATTTTCGGTATCTGGAGACCACCAGTTCGGGGTATTTGAGCCGGCCTTTGCTGCCGTTGTAGCGCCCAAGTGCTTCAACCAGATCGCCGTTTGAGATGTCGATGTAGTGGGCGAGGATCGCGGTGCCATAGCGGATGTTGGTGTCGATACTGGTCAGGTTGTCCTGGGGACGACCGATCTCCAGCCGCCAGAATGGCATTACCTGCATCAAGCCTTGCGCGCCTACGCGAGAAATCGCATAACGGTCAAAGAAACTCTCTACGTGCATCAGCGCCAGAATCAGATCCGGATCGAGATCGTGCTGGTGCGCTTTCTGATAGATGTTCTGAAGAATCACCAGCCGTTCTTCTGGATCATCGACGTAGCGCGCCAACCTCTGATCCGACGTTTGTAGCCAAACCTCCGCCTCGAACCGATCAAACGGGACTTCCTCGGTTGCCAGCGCCTTCGCCAGGCTGTCGATAAGTGCCGGATCGCTTGCTGCTTTCGCGCCATCTGCGCAGAGCGTCGGGCCGGAGAAGCCGGCCACCACAAGGCAAAGCAAGAGCGAGGTGCTCAGGCGAGCAAAACGGCTGCCTGCCGCGCCGGTATGCTCGCTAGCTGCGTTGGTTGAGTACGTGTTGAACGACATCGTTTTGATCAATCAGCTCAGAGTCCGTTTCGCTGCGCTTCCGGTATTCGACTTTGCCTTCTTTCAGATTTCGGTCACCCACCGTGATGCGATGTGGCAGACCGATAAGGTCAGCTTCGTTGAACTTCACGCCCGGGCGTTCCTTTCGGTCGTCCAGGAGCACATCCAGCCCAGCATCTTTGCAGGCAGCGTAGAGCGCGTCTGCGCAGTCGCGCACAGCTTCGCTCTTCTCGTAGGCGAGGGCCAGAATATGAACGGAAAACGGGGCGAGCGGCTCCGGCCAGATGATGCCGGCGTCATCAAAGTTCTGCTCGATGACCGCGGCGACGAAACGTGTGATGCCAATGCCATAGCAGCCCATGATCGGTGCGACATCCCGGCCGTTCTCGTCCAGCACCGTTGCGGACATCGCCTCCGAATAGGTCGTTCCGAGTTGAAAGATATGGCCAACTTCAATGCCGCGAGCATAGGCCATGACCCCGACGCCGTCGGGCGAAGGATCGCCCGGCATGACATTGCGAAGATCTTTGATCTGATGTTCTTCGAGTGCGGCATCGCGCTGCCAGTTAACGCCGGTGTAGTGGTAGCCGGTCTCGTTAGCGCCGCACACGAAGTCCGACAGCACGGCGGCGCTGCGATCAACGAAGCAAGGCAGCTGCAGGCCCACCACGCCAAGCGATCCGGGCTCGGCGCCGATAGCGGCCGTAATCTCCGCGTCGGTGGCCATGCGCAACGGTGAGGCGACGCCGTCCAGTTTGCTGGCCTTAACCTCATTGAGCTCGTGATCACCGCGTAGTACGAGTGCGATAGGTGATTCTTCGCCGTGCACGATCAGGGTTTTGACCAATGCATCCGCGGGTTTGCCGAGCAGCTCGACAAGATCGGCGATGGTGCGCACAGCCGGTGTTGCGATTTTCTCGAGCTTGGCTGCTGGGGCCGGTGGCTGGTCGAGCGTTGTCACCGCTTCAGCGCGTTCGAGGTTGGCGGCGTAGCTGCCTCCCTCCGCGTAGGCAATCACGTCTTCGCCTGAGTCCGCGAGCACGTGAAACTCGTGCGAGTTGGCACCGCCAATGTTGCCGGTATCGGCTTCGACGGCGCGGAAGTTGAGAAGCATGCGGCTGCAGATGCGCGTGTACGCATCAAACATGGCCTGATACGTTTCGGCGAACGACGCTGCATCCGCGTGGAAGGAATAGCCGTCTTTCATGATGAACTCACGAGCCCGCATCACGCCGAACCGGGGTCTGCGCTCATCGCGAAACTTGGTTTGAATCTGGAAGAAATTCACCGGCAGAGATTTGTAGGACTGCACTTCTCGGCGAAACAGGTCCGTGATGATTTCTTCGTGGGTGGGCCCCAGGCAGAAATCGCGATCGTGCCGATCCTTGATGCGCAGCATCTCCGCGCCCATCTTGTCCCAGCGCCCGCTGTCCTGCCAGAGCTCGGCCGGCTGCACAACCGGCATCAGCACCTCCTGGGCACCTGCCTGGGTCAGTTCCTCGCGGACAATCTGCTCGACTTTTCTCAGCACTCGCAGGCCCAGCGGCAGCCAGGTGTACAGGCCGGAAGCGACCTGTCGAATGAGCCCCGCTCGCAACATCAGCCGATGACTGGCGACGTCTGCGTCTGCAGGATCTTCTTTCATTGTTGGGATCAGGATTTGGCTCGCGCGCACGATCGATTCTCTTGAGTGTCTGGGCGCTCGCAGGATAGCAACACGCTGCCTGCATGCCAGTGTTTGTTGGCGCTTGAGAGCGTTGAGGCAACATTGCCGGCATCGCGAGCCAGAGAAAGCTCGACAGCGAATGCGCTGGCGCCGTGCGTGGACCCCAAAATTGCGGGGCGGGTCGTCAAAACGGGCTCGTCTGGACGGCCGAGTAGAGGGAGGGGAGTGGCCGGGGTGGCTAGAACGGTGGAGTAGAAAGGCGTCGCTAGAAGAGCGAAGCGAAAAGCAGGCCGCGCCCGATGCGGGCGCGACCGATCCAGGATGGTCTAGCCGACCATTTCCTTCAGCTTCTTGAGTGCGGTTACCCGGACTCGGATAGAAGCAGGCTTCGGACCGATAACGATCTCTTCGCCCGTCGCTGGGTTGCGACCCATGCGCTTCTTGGTAGCAGGGCGCTTGACTGACTTGATCTTCATCAGACCAGGCAGCGTGAACTCGCCAACACCGCGCTTCTTGATGTGTCGCTCGATGAGTGTTTCGAGATTGTCGAGAACCGACTCAACCTGCTTGCGAGACAGTTCCGTGTTACCGGCAATCTCGTTGAGGATCTGGGTCTTGGTCATCTTGTCGCGAATAGCGGGTGCGCTCTTCGCCGGTGCTGCTGCTTTCTTGGCTGGAGCTTTGCGCTTGGCCGGTGCTTTACGCTTGGCTGGAGCTTTCTTAGCTGCTGCCTTCTTCGCCGGAGCCTTGCGCTTGGCTGGAGCTTTGCGCTTGGCCGGTGCTTTCTTGGCTGTACGTGCCATTCACTTGTACCTTTTGGGTGATATCGGGGTTCGTATGGGTGCTAAGCGCTGACGTGTTGCCTGCTTTGCTTCTGACAAACGACGAATATCGCCGAGCCGGGCTGGGCCCTTGTCGGTGGTATTGGTGTTTTCTGAAGGGGGGCAGGACGTGCCGGTAACCTCGAAAAGTTCCGGTGCGTCGAAATTGTCGGAGGCAGCTATGCCGTGGCTGGCTGAAAAATCAGTCACAAACTTCGCGGTTTCCTACGCAACGTGTCATCGATATGCGTCCCAGGAGTCTTGGACAAGACGTCCAATTGGCGCGCTTTATAGCGGATACGCTGTTTCGAAGCAATACGAATTGCCGGAAAACCTGTATTTTTACTGACGCATCGCTTAACGTGCGCCGGCTTTTGTGCGCTCGCGTGTTGAAAACCAAGGTTTCAGCCCCAAAATGGAGCGCGGTGCGGAGCGCCTTAGTCATCCAGCAATGCTGGCAAGATGCTGCAACATCTCGTAACCGGCACTGAAACATTTGCCCGATTGCACTGCGATGAACTGAGACTGCGACCGTTTGACCCAACCCATTAACTCGTTTTGAACTCCGAATTAGTGCAGATGCGTACTGGAGTGGAAACAGAGGGAAAGACATGCCGATTTACGAGTACCAATGTTCTAACTGCGGCCATCAACTGGAGGCCCTGCAAAAACTGTCAGATGCTCCACTGACCGATTGCCCGCAGTGCGGTGAGCCATCGCTGAGCAAACAGGTATCTGCAGCGGGGTTCCGGCTCAAAGGCGGCGGCTGGTATGAAACCGACTTCAAGAGTGGCAAGAAAAAGAACGTCGCAGCCGATGCTGGCGGGTCGACTTCATCGTCATCCTCCAGCGGTGATGCGTCTTCGACATCAAAATCTTCCTCGGATAGCTGAGCTTAGACCCGGTTTTCGCTTAGACTGCGCGCCTCACCCGGCCGTCGAACCGGGTATTTTGTTATTACCAAGACGTTAAAACCTATGCGTACGCACTATTGCGCTGAGCTGTCGAGCCAGTCGGTTGGAGAAGAAATCACCGTTTGTGGCTGGGTACATCGCCGCCGGGATCATGGCGGGGTGATCTTCCTCGACATTCGAGATCGAAGCGGCATCCTGCAGGTGGTCTACGACCCGGATACGAAGGAAAGCTTCGCAGCCGCGGATCGCGTGCGAAACGAGTTTGTTTTGCGCTGCCGTGGGCGCGTTCGACCGCGGCCCGAGGGCACCATCAATCCCGGCATGGCAACTGGTGAGATTGAAGTTCTTGGCCTCGAGCTTGAGGTCTTGAACGAGTCTGAAACACCGGCCTTCCAGCTTGATGAGCATTCCGAAGCAGGCGAAGACGTGCGTTTGCGCTATCGATATCTGGATCTGCGCCGGCCTGAGATGCAGGACAAACTGCAGCTGCGTGCAAAAACTGCCAGTTACGTGCGGAAGTATCTCGACGCTGCTGGCTATCTCGATATCGAGACCCCGACGCTGACTCGCGCGACCCCGGAAGGTGCTCGGGACTATCTTGTGCCCAGTCGCACGCATCCCGGCGAGTTCTTTGCCCTGCCGCAATCGCCCCAGGTGTTTAAGCAGCTTCTGATGATGTCGGGCTTCGATCGCTACTATCAGGTGGCGCGCTGCTATCGTGACGAAGACCTGCGTGCAGATCGTCAGCCCGAGTTCACTCAGATCGACATCGAGGCGTCGTTTGTCGAGCCGGACGACATCATGGGTCTCATCGAGACGATGCTGCAGGGTATCTGGCGGGACTTGTTGAATGTCGAGCTGGGCCAGTTTCCCCGCTTGACCTATGCGCAAGCGATGCAGCGCTATGGCAGCGACAAGCCTGACCTTCGCAACCCGCTTGAGCTCGTTGATATTGCTGACCTGCTGAAAGATGTGGAGTTCAAGGTTTTTGCCGGCCCGGCTAACGATGCTAAGGGCAGGGTGGTTGCACTGAGAGCGCCCGGCGGAGCGAAGCTGTCTCGCAAGATGATTGATGACTACGAGAAGTTCATTTCACGCTACGGCGCCAAAGGGCTTGCCTACATCAAGGTGAATGACCTGGCTGCAGGCGCTGATGGACTGCAGTCACCGATTCTGAAGTTCCTGCCGGAGGATGCGGTCGCCGCAGTACTCGAGCGGGTCGGCGCTGAAACTGGCGATGTCGTCTTCTTTGGTGCTGGCAAAGCGAAGGTGGTCAATGACTCGATCGGCGCGTTACGCGTTGAACTGGGACGTGATCTTGGTCTGACGAAGGCAGGCTTTGCTGCCTGTTGGGTAGTCGACTGGCCCATGTTCGAGGAGGGCAAGGACGGCCGGATGGATGCGCTGCACCATCCCTTTACCAAACCCATCGGCGAGCCGGATGAGATCACGCGCGACCCGGGCAACATACTGGCTCAGGCATACGACGTGGTTGTTAACGGCTACGAGCTTGGCGGTGGCAGCCTTCGTATCCATCGCCAGGAGGTGCAGCGCGCGGTGTTCGACGTGCTGCAGCTCGGCCAGGAAGCCGATGTGAAATTCGGCTTTCTGTTGGATGCATTGAAATATGGTTGCCCACCTCACGGCGGAATTGCACTCGGTCTTGATCGCTTGATCATGCTGCTGGCTGGCGCAGATTCCATTCGTGATGTGATAGCGTTTCCGAAAACCCAATCAGCTTCCTGTCTGTTGACCAATGCACCGTCGCCGGTGGATGAGCAACAGCTTCGGGATCTGAATATTCGCCTACGAGAAAGAGGATAGAGCCATCGCTGGTCATTCCAAATGGGCCAACATCAAGCACCGCAAGGCAGCTGTTGATGCCAAGCGGGGCAAGTTGTGGACCAAGCTGATAAGAGAGATTGTCGTTGCGGCCAAACTCGGCGGTGGCGACCCTGCTGATAACCCGCGATTGCGAGCAGCGATCGACAAAGGCCTGTCGGCCAATATGCCGAAGGACACCATTGCTCGTGCTGTCGAGCGCGGCGCTGGCGGCGGCGACGGTAACGACCCGGATGAGCTGGTGTATGAAGGCTACGGGCCGGGTGGCGTCGCGATTCTGGTGGAAGTCATGACCGACAATCGCAACCGCACGGTTGCCGAAGTACGGCATGCTTTCAACAAACATGGCGGCAACCTGGGCACTGACGGCTCGGTGGCGTACCTCTTCGCCAAACAGGGCGTCGTCAGTTTTGCACCTGGTGCGGATGAGGACGCCATTATGGAGTTGGCGTTGGAAGCTGGCGCCGAGGACCTGGACGTCGAGGACGATGGCGCGGTATCGGTCACGACCAGCGTTGAGGCATTTGGCGCTGTAGTCGATGCGTTGCGCGAAGCTGGGCTGGAGCCGGACAACGCCGAGGTCTCCATGGTGCCTTCAACCTACGCCGAGCTTGACCTCGACGCCTCTGAATCGGTGCTCAAACTGATTGACGTACTGGAAGAGTTGGATGACGTGCAGAACGTCTACAGCAACGCGGAATATGACGACGCGGCACTGGCGTCCTGACGTGCGCCGCTATCGGTGTGATCCTTGATCATTCTGGGCATCGACCCGGGCTCCCGACTCACCGGTTACGGAGTGCTGGATCTCGGTCAAGGCCCAGCGCGTCCTCGCTACATCGAAAGCGGCTGCATTCGCACCCGAGATGGTGACTTTCATGCCCGTCTCGGCGAGATCTATCGCGGCGTAAGCGACATCATCGCAAGACACTCGCCGTCCCAGGTGGCGGTTGAGCAGGTATTCGTCGCGCGTAACCCGGCAACGGCCCTGAAGTTGGGCCAGGCTCGCGGCGCTGCGATTGCCGCGATCGTCACTCAGGATCTGCCGGTTTTCGAATACGCACCGAGACTGGTGAAGCAATCGATTGTGGGCACCGGCAAGGCAGACAAGAGCCAGATTCAGCACATGGTTGCGAATATCCTGTCGCTGCAGGGAGTGCCCGGCGAAGACGCAGCGGATGCGCTTGCGATCGCTCTGTGCCACATCAATACTGCCTGCGGTCCCATGAGCTATCGAGCACGATGATTGCACGTATCCGAGGCGCTCTCGCGGAGTTCGACGACACCTTCATCGTGGTCGATGTCGGCGGCGTTGGCTACGAGCTGGAAGTGTCGTCCAGCACGTTGGCGTCGCTGCCGGCTATTGGTGATGAGCTGGTGCTGTTCGCCCATCATGTGGTTCGAGAGGACGCATCGTTGCTCTATGGCTTTGCCCGTAAGGCAGAGCGTGATCTGTTCAGAGCGCTGATCAAGATCAATGGCGTGGGTCCGAAACTCGCGATCGCCATAATCTCCTCCCTCGAGCTGGGTGAGTTTGCCCGCTGCGTCGCAGACAGCGATGTAACGAGGCTGACGAAAGTGCCAGGCGTCGGCAAGAAAACCGCGGAGCGGCTGGTGATCGAACTGCGTGACCGTTTGGATATCATGCCGTCTGCCAGCACCGGCCCACTCGAACCTGGCACAACCGATGCGGTGCGTGAAGCGGAGGAGGCGCTGGAAGCGCTTGGCTATCGACGCCAGGAAGTCAGCCGGGTCTTCGACGACGTAGCAACCGCTGGACAGTCCACGGCTGAGCTGGTGCGCCTCGCACTGCGTGCGCTTGGCCGGCAGGCAGGATAAGCACTATGAGCGTAGAGCCAGATCGATTGATTGCACCCGACAGCAGTCCGGTAGAGCGCCGCGCGGACCACGCGCTGCGGCCGTTACGCCTGGCCGACTATGTCGGTCAGAACGCGATGAAAGAGCAGATGGAAATTGCCATCGAAGCGGCTCGTCGTCGTGGCGATGCGCTCGACCATACGCTGATCTTTGGACCACCCGGGCTCGGCAAGACGACGCTTGCGCACATCATTGCTAACGAGATGGACGTGGCGCTTAAGTCGACGTCGGGGCCTGTGCTTGAGCGCCCGGGCGATCTCGCGGCGATGCTGACCAATCTGGAAGCGGGCGATGTCTTGTTCGTCGATGAAATCCATCGTCTGTCGCCGGTTGTCGAAGAGATTCTGTACCCCGCCCTCGAGGATTATCAGCTCGATATTCTGATTGGTGAGGGGCCAGCTGCTCGCTCCCTGAAGCTGGAACTGCCTCGCTTTACGTTGGTTGGCGCAACTACCCGGGCTGGGCTGCTCACATCACCGCTGCGAGACCGCTTTGGCATCGTTCAGCGTCTCGAGTTCTACGATGTCGAGCAAGTGACGAAAATCGTCATTCGCTCTGCCGCGATGCTCGAGATTGTCATTGAGGCTGATGGTGCGCGTGAGATTGCTTGCCGCTCGCGTGGCACGCCGCGGATCGCCAATCGTCTGCTGCGACGGGTTCGCGACTACGCTGAGGTGAAGGGCGACGGCGTTGTTACCCGTGAGGTGGCAGACAAAGCGCTGGTCATGCTGAATGTCGATCGCGAAGGCTTTGACGCGATGGATCGACGCGTGTTGACAACCATTATCGAGAAATTTGATGGCGGTCCGGTCGGCGCGGACTCGCTTGCAGCGGCCATCAATGAAGAGCGCGACAACATCGAGGACGTACTCGAGCCATACCTGATTCAGCAGGGGTTCATGATGCGTACGCCAAGAGGGAGGGTAGTAACCGAGAAAGCTTATCGGCATCTCGGTCTGCCTGCCGCAAAAGGCGCGCAACCGATGCAATCTGAAATTGCGGGTCTGGAGTCACCGGATCCCGACTAACACTGGTTCGGCGCGCTGCCGGCCCTCGTACAGGACGAACAGGAACAGTCTTTAGTCATGCCTGAACAGTTATCAGTCTTTGAGCTCGTCGCGAATGCGTCGATTGTTGTGCAGGCCATCATGGCCTCGCTGTTGCTCGCCTCGGTCGTGTCGTGGGTCATGATTTTCCAGCGCTGGTTCACGTTGCGCCGAGCCCTGCGCACGGTGACGGAGTTTGAAGAGCATTTCTGGTCCGGTATCGATCTGCGAAAACTGTATTCCGAGTTGAGTTCTGCTGGCGATGCGCAGGGAATCGAGACGGTGTTCGTTGCCGGCTTCAAAGAATTCACGCGCATGAGCGAGCAGAGCGGTACAGATCGAGAAACGATCATGGCCGGTGTGCAGCGAGCCATGCGTATCGCAGTCAACCGGGAGGAGGAACGCCTGGAGGCGCACTTGCCGTTTCTCGCCACGGTTGGTTCCACCAGTCCTTATGTGGGCCTGTTCGGCACCGTGTGGGGAATCATGAATAGCTTTCGCTCGCTGGCAAACATGTCCCAGGCAACGCTGGCATCCGTTGCCCCGGGTATCTCGGAGGCGCTGATCGCGACCGCGATTGGCCTGTTTGCCGCGATTCCTGCCGTCATTGGTTACAACCGCTTCTCCGCCAGAGTCGAGACCATAATGAAGCGCTACGAAGCCTTCAGCGATGAACTGGTGGGCATTCTCGAGCGCGCTGCGCACAGCAAGAAGTAACGGAGCTATTCGGATGGCTAATCGCCGAAAACCGATGTCCGAGATCAACGTCGTGCCCTACATCGATGTGATGCTGGTGCTGCTCGTGATCTTTATGGCAACTGCGCCGCTGCTCACCCAGGGGGTGACCGTCGACTTGCCGGATGCGCCCTCGGAACCCATAACGGATACCGAGGATGATCCGCTGGTCGTATCCATGCGCCTTGATGGCGCCATTTTCGTCAACCTTGGTATCTCTGATAGCGAGGATACGGGCACTCGCGTCACCGAGTTTTCGCTGGCCGAGCAGGCCGGCAAGATCATGCGCGCGCGGCCGGATGTGCCCGTCTATGTTCGGGCTGACCATGGCCTGGACTATGGCCGCGTCGTGAAAATCATGACGGTGCTGCAGGCAGCGGGTGCAAAAAGCGTCGGCCTGATCACCGAACCACCGAGCGCGCTGGGCGCTTAGGTCACAGGCAGTCTGGCGTGACCTTCCGCAGCTATATCTTCCCGTTCCTGTTAGCGCTTGCTCTGCACGTGCTGGCTGTCGGCGCGCTGATGATTGGCTTCGAGCCCGAAGCGAGTGAGCGTAAGCTGATCAAACCGCAGATCGTGACTTCCAAACTCATCGTGCTGGAACCGAAATCGGTTGCGCGACCAGCGCCGCCCGCCGTGACACCAAAACCGCAACCGGTGCCTGACAATTCAGCGCAGCAGGCGGCAGCTGCAAAGGCTGCGCAGCAGAAAGCGGCGCGAGAGGCAGCTGAGCGCGCCAGGAGGCTTGCCGAGCAGGAAGCGGCGGAGAAACAGAAGGTCAATGATGAGATCGCTCGGCAACAACGACTCGCCGAATTGGCGAGTGCAAGTTTTGATGATGCGCTTGCTGAGGAAGTCAGCAACATCGAAGAGGCCAATGCCGAACAGGTCGCCGCGAGCTTTCGTCAGCTGATTTATCAGCGCATCGTCAGCAATTGGTCCAGGCCACCCAGTGCGCGCAATGGGATGCAGGCATTGCTGCGCGTGGAGCTGGTGCCTACCGGTGATGTGGTGGGTGTAACTGTGGTTGAGAGCAGCGGCAACGCAGCTTTTGATCAATCTGCGGAGGCGGCTGTGCGCAAGGCCCGCAAATTTGACGTGCCGAAGGAATCGGCGGCGTTCGAGAAATTTTTCCGGCGCTTCACAGTGCTGTTCAAACCAGAGGATTTGTTACGTTGAACATCAACGCCCTTCGTCCACTCACCGCGCGCATTGCGATCGCGCTGCTGCTGGCCATGCTGGCTGGCGCTGGCTCGGCCCAGACATTGGACACCATTGTCATCGACTCGGGTAATGACAACCCGTTGAGCATCGCGGTTGTGCCCTTCGGTCAGAGCGGCATTGAGGGAGTCGACAATATCGGCTCCATCATTGGCTTTGACCTTGCGCGCACAGGCCAGTTTGCGCCGGTCGATAGCAACAATATGTTGTCTTATCCCACGGCTCGTAGTGAGATCTTCTTTCGCGACTGGCGCATTCTCAACGCCGAGTACCTGGTGACTGGTACTGCGGCTGTCGATGCTTCGGGTGTGACGGTTGTCAGCTATGCGCTGTATGACGTGAATAGCGAGCGTGAGCTACTCGCGCGCAGTTTTACGGGCGGCCGCGATCAGTGGCGGGATTTTGCCCACCGCATTGCCGATGAGATTTTTGAGAAGGTAACGGGTTTGCCTGGGGCATTCTCGACGAAAATCGTTTATGTGCTGGCGCAAAACCTGGGCACCGAGTCCGCTCGATATCGCCTGGAGCTTGCGGACACAGACGGCCGCCGGGCGCGGACCCTGTTCGATTCCTCTGCGCCGCTGCTGTCACCGTCCTGGTCACCCGATGGCAAACGCATCGCTTATGTCTCGTTCGAGACTGGCCGCAGTTCTGTCGTCATCCAGGATCTCGCCAGTGGCGCGCGCGAACAGGTGTCGAGCATTCCCGGGCTCAATAGCGCGCCCGCCTTCTCTCCGGATGGTCGCAAGCTCGCCCTAGTGCTGTCGAAAGATGGCAACCCGGAGATTTACGTCATGGACCTTGCGACGCGAGCGTTGCAGCGCATAACACGCAACTACAACATCGACACCGAGCCGCGCTGGATGGGCGATGGCAAATCCCTGATTTTTACCTCTGATCGTAGTGGCAAGCCCCAGATCTACCGGGTTGAGCTGGCGAGCGGGCTCACCGAAAGATTGACCTATGAGGGTGACTACAACGCCAAAGCGAGCTTGCTGCCGGATGAGGAAACCATGGTCTTTGTGCATCGTCAGAACGGCGTTTTCCACATCGCCTGGCTGGATATGGCGCGCGATGATCTGCGAGTCCTGACGAAGACTTCCCTGGATGAGTCGCCCTCGTTGGCTCCGAACGGCGCGATGTTGATATATGCGACGCAAAACCGGGGTAGAGGTATACTCGCGGCCGTCTCCACCGACGGATCGGCGCGTTATCGCCTGCCATCGTCGTTCGGTGACGTGCGTGAGCCAGCCTGGTCGCCATACCTCGATGCGGTTATCGACTAAGCTGGTGTAACGCACAGCGATACTGAAATTCACAATCGGAAATTCAGGGAAAACAGAGTACCAGGAGTGTTCGCCTCGGCCGCCACTCGGCGCGAAAGCGTCGCGGTGATAGCTGGATCGAATGCTTGAATTCTTGAACCGCGGGCGCTGACCCCAGGTCCGCAGTTCAAATACGACACCCAGACTGCCCATCAAGGACACGATGTCCCGAGGGTGGTGCAGGGAGCAAACCCAAGCTGTACTGCGATCAAGGCCTGCCGCGCGCTATAGGCGTGTTGTAAGCCTGAAAATCGCAAGACAAGGAGATATTGATGACTATCCAGTGGATACGCACTGCGATTTTTGGCCTGACTGCGAGCTTGCTGCTGGCGGCCTGTGGCGGTAACGCCCCGGAGCCCCAAACGCCTGCTACCGAGCCTGAAGTGGCTGACACAACGCCGGTCGCACCGCGCGCACCTGAGCCTGAGCCGCCGGCATTCAGCCCGAACGGCGACCCCTATGTCCCGGGAACCACCCGGCTGTTGAACCGTACGTTCTACTTCGCTTACGACTCCTCAGTGCTTTCGCCTGATGATCTGGCCATGCTCGAAGTGCACGCGACGGTGTTGCGGGAGAACCCAAGCCGTAGCGTTGTCATTGAAGGGCACTGTGATGAGCGCGGTACGCGCGAATACAACCTCGCGCTCGGTGAGCGTCGCGGCAACTCTGTGCGCAGCTTCCTGGTGTCAGCCGGCGTGCCCGCCAGCCGCATCGAGACGGTGAGCTATGGCGAAGAGCGGCCTGAAGATCCGGGTCATTCGGAATCGGCTTATCAGCGAAATCGTCGCGCGATCGTTCAGTACCGTTAGTTCGGTTCAGATCTGACGTCAAACGACCAAGCGAGGCTTACGAATGAAAGGCTGCATCAGGCGCAACAGCGCATCAGACACGCATAACATCAACGGAGCGTTTGCACGCTGCGGGCGTGTTGCGATGTTTGTGTTTGCAGGTCTGTCGGCCTCGCTTTCACTGGCCGCTGTGCCGGTGGTCGAATCGCGTTCAAGCGATGAAACCCCCGGCATCGCTGCCGGCAATCCGGTGCCTTCACCGTCCGCTCAGCCGAGTTCGACGGCAGGCGCACCTGTTGGGGCTGACCAAGGTTCCCGGCTGACCACGCTCTACTACCAGATTCAGCTCATGCAGGAAGAACTGCGTCAGCTGCGAGGGCAGCTGGAAGAGCAGCAATTTGTGATTGATCGGCTGCGGCGTGACCAACGAGAGCAGTACCTGGATCTCGATGGCCGAGTTGCCTCTCTCGCGAGTAATGCGGTTAGCACTGCGGCGGTGAATCAAGCGCCTGCGGCTTCGAATCAAGCGCCTGCGGCGACTTCTCCTAAAGAGTCTGCGGCTGCTAATAACGAACAACCCGGCGCCAGTGAAAGCCAGCCCGCGGCCAACCCGATCCAATCAACCACGCGTCCGGTTACGGCTGCACGGCCGGCGTCCAGTTCCGCCTCCGCCGCCGAGCAACAGTCATACAACGCAGCCATTGCACTGATGCGTGACAAGCGCTTCGATGAATCCGTTGATGCGTTCAATCAGTTGGTGGTTGATCATCCGAACGGCGCACTGACACCGAATGCGTTTTACTGGTTGGGCGAGTTGTACCTTGCCAAGAATGAGCTGGAGCAATCCAGACAGTCGTTTACCCAGGTCATGAACCTGTATCCGGATCACCGCAAAGTGCCCGATGCGATCTACAAGCTGGGCGTGGTGTTCAGCCTGCTAGGTGACAGCCGTCGTTCGCTGGAATTGCTGAAACGAGTGCAGACGGATTATCCAGGTTCGAGTGCTGCTGGCCTAGCTGACAGTTACGCTGCCGAGCTGCAGTAGCGCCTCGCGCGACTGTTTGTCCCACGCCTGAGTCATGTCCGAGCCCGCCCTGAGAATCACCGAGGTTTTCCACTCACTTCAGGGTGAAACCAGCACTGCCGGGCTACCAACCGTATTCGTCCGCCTCACCGGCTGCCCATTGCGCTGCCAGTATTGTGATACCGCGTATGCCTTCAGTGGCGGAGAGATGCGTAGCATCGACGATCTTCTCACGCAGGTAACCGGCTATGGCGCTCGCCATGTCACGGTGACCGGTGGCGAGCCACTGGCGCAGCCTGATTGCCACGTGCTTCTGGCCAAGCTCGCCGACGCCGGCTTCGATGTTGGGCTGGAAACCAGCGGCGCTCTTGATGTCACCGGCGTCGATCACCGGATTCGGCGAATTATCGATCTGAAAACACCGGGCTCCGGCGAGGTTGGTCGCAACCTGTGGTCGAACCTTGCCGACGTTCGCGAGAGTGATCAGATCAAGTTCGTAATCTGCTCCCGGCAAGACTACGACTGGGCTCGCTTGAAGAGTGATGAATACGATTTATACGGGCGGGCTGGTGAAGTGCTCTTTTCGCCAAGTTTTACTGAGCTGGAGCCGTCGACCCTGGCGGCATGGATACTGGAAGATCGCCTGCCGGTAAGATTTCAGCTGCAGTTGCACAAAATTCTCTGGAATGACGAACCTGGACGTTAGCGTCTGGCGTTCATCGATCAATGAACCAAGCGATACTGGCGGGTAGCCAAAAAACCGCGCCAAGAGAGTGAGCGTGAACGAGCAAACAGCACCAACAACTCGCGAGGCGATTGTCCTGCTTTCTGGCGGTCTCGATTCTGCGACGGTATTGGCCAAAGCGTGCGCTGACGGTTTCCAGTGCCGAACCATGGCGTTCAACTATGGTCAGCGCCACTGCGCCGAACTGGACGCGGCTGCACGCATTGCAAATCACGCGAACGTCCTTGAACACCGGGTTGTCGACATTGACCTCGCGGTTTTTGGTGGCTCGGCGCTAACGGATGACACGCTTTCAGTCCCCCAGGCGCCCAGTGAAGGCATTCCGATTACCTATGTACCCGCGCGTAACACCATATTTTTGAGCTACGCGCTGGGTCTTGCTGAGGTCACGCGGGCTCGCGATATCTTCATCGGTGTAAATGCCGTGGATTACTCCGGGTATCCGGATTGTCGCCCGGACTTTGTGGCCGCCTTTGAAACCATGGCGAACCTCGCGACTAAAGCGGGCACCGAAGGCGACTCAATTCGTATCGGCACGCCGCTGATCAATCTGAGTAAAGGCGAGATCATTTCACTGGGCTTGTCGCTCGGCGTTGACTACAGCCAGACTGTCTCCTGTTACCAGGCGAGCGATGCGGGTGAAGCTTGCGGCCAGTGTGATGCCTGTCGCCTGCGTCGGGATGGCTTTGCGGCCGCTGGAGTTGCTGATCCCACGCGTTACCGTCAGGATGCGATGTTGGGATAGGGGAGTCGCAACCGAATAGCGCACCGCCGAGGGTGTGGCTACATCGTCGACCTTCGGTCATAAGATGCCGTGGGCGGGCCATACATCGTCTCTGTCGTATTCCCTCATCTGACCCGCGCGTGTTGCATATGTCGTGTATGCCGCGGAGCAGTATTGAAGATGCCCGAGCGGTCGCCGAATCGGTAGAATTTAACGGCGTTGCGGCCGAGCAACGCAAGGCCTTGTTCGAGCGCTCGATTTGCCAGTCCTATGGCCCACATTTTTAAGGAGCATGAGTCGTGAACAGCAGTGAGATGGCGCCCCTGGACGGAGTTACGGTTGTTGAGATCGATAACTGGATGGCTGCACCGAGTGCGGGCGCAATTCTTGCCGATCTCGGAGCGACGGTGATCAAGGTCGAGCCGCTGACGGGTGATCCGATGCGCCAGAAAGGACGGCCGCCCAAGTTTCCCGAGCCGCCTGACAACGTGGATGCCCTCAAGAGCTACGATTGGCAGTTCGATGTCGACAACCGTGGCAAACAGTCCATCTTGGTAGCGCTCGACAAGCCAGAGGGCCAGGCGTTGGTACACAAGCTTGTCGCGTCTGCCGATATCTTCATGTGCAACCTGCTGCGGCGCCGGCAGGAAAAGTTCCGGCTCGATCCAGACAGCCTGTTCGCAGTGCGCAAGAACCTCGTGCACGCCACGCTGACTGGCTACGGTACCGACGGACGAGAAGCCCAACGCCCCGGCTATGATGTCACGGCCTTCTTTGGCCGCTCTGGGTTGTACGACGCTATGCGTGACGGTTCCGATGGTGTTGTCCCTATGGCGCGGCCTGCGCAGGGAGACCACACTGCCGGGCTTGCCCTGGTTGGTGCGATTCTGGCGGCACTCCGCCTTGCGGAAAAAACAGGCGACGGCCAGGCCGTAGAGACCTCGCTGTTCGAAACGGCGATCTGGACACAGGCGTCTGACTACGCCACCACAGCGGTGGACGAAGCGCCGGTCACGCACCGCTCGCGATTCCAGGCGTTGGGGCCGCAGTTCAATCGCTATCCCTGCGGTGATGGCAAATGGGTGGTATTCAACATGCCCGGGCACGATACGTTCGCGCCGTTTGCAAAAGCGCTCGGTCGGGAAGATTGGCTCGATGATCCTCGCTTTGCGGATAACTCCATTCGCTACCGCAACATGGAAGCCATGGTGCAAGAGGTTGATGAGACGCTGGCACAGCGCAGCCGTGACGAGTGGGGTGAGATATTCGATCGCCACGGCGTCATCTGGGGCCCCGTGTTAGGACTGCATGAAGTGCCAAGTGATCCGCAGGCGGAAGACATTGGCATGTTCCCAACCATCAACAGCCCGGATGTGGGTGACTATCGAACGGTGAATATTCCCATGCGTTTTCACAACGCCAGCGTCGCGCCGCGAGGGCCGTCGCCAAAGCCGGGCGCGGACACAGATGGCGTGCTGGCGGGTGCCGGACTTGATCCCAACCAGATTGAAGCGCTGAAAAGCGCGGGGATTGTCAGAGCCAACGGCGACTCCTGACAAACTATGAGCCGTTGTATACGGGCTTTCGCTTTTCCATGATCGCCTTGACGGCTTCTTTGCCATCCTCGCTGCCGAGGCCGCGTCCCACGTAACTCATTTCATTGCGCAGGTGAGCCTCGGCATCGACGCCCGCAAGGGCTCGAACGACGAGGCGCTTGGTTTGCCGGGCACCGATTGGTGACTGACTTGCAAGGTGTGCCAACGTGCCGAGGAATCGTTCGTCGAACGCCTCGTCATCAGCAACTTCACCCACGATGCCCAGATCCAGCGCCTCGTCCGCGGGAAACATGCGTGGATCGAGCAGAAAGCGCATCGCTTTTTCGTGTCCGATCAACTGCGGCAGCGTCAGGGACAAACCGCCATCAGGTGATGTGGCCGCGCGAATGTAGCCTGGATGCAGGCGCGCACTGCGTTTAGCGATCCGCATGTCTGCGCACATCGCCAGGGCCATTCCGGCGCCCACGGCAATGCCGTTGATGCCGGCGACAATGGGTTTGTCGCATTCCATTCGCATGCCGGTGTAAAAGCGAGATACCCAGTGCAGGTCGTCCAGAACTCGATCCTGAGAAGACATACCGGATACGTCACTACTCGGTTCACGCGCCAGGTCGACGCCGGAGCAGAACGCATCACCGGAGCCGGTGATACCGATCACGCGGACATCGTCATCCTGCGCAGCCTTTTGTACCGCGTTGACGATTGACCAGCCGAGCTCATCGTTGCAGGCGTTTTTTCGTTCAGGACGGTTGAGAGTCAGTACGGCGACGTGGCCATGGGTTTCTTGCAGTAGAACGTCTTCCGACACAGAGCACTCCGCGAGCAGGTTTTCAGTTGCTGTTTACGTTGCTGGCGATGGCTTGGCAAACCGAGCGCCGGCGAATCAGATGCTTATTTGCGATGCGCAATCACGGGCATAGAGCCATAGCCGCGTATGAACGGAGATCGAATTCGGCTGGGTGTGCCGACAACCTCAATCCGCTCAAAGCGTGGTAGCAGCTCCTCCCAGAGTATCCGCAGTTGCATCTCAGCCAAGCGATTGCCCATGCAGCGATGGATTCCGAAGCCGAACGACAGGTGCTGGCGCGCATTCTGACGGTCGACGAGCAACCGGTTCGCATCCTTGAATACGCTCTCGTCTCGATTGCCTGATAGATACCACATGATGACTTTGTCACCCTTGGCGATCGTCTTGCCGCCGAGTTCGACATCGCGTGTCGCCGTGCGGCGCATGAAAGCCAGCGGAGTCTGCCAGCGCACGATCTCCGCCACGGCGTTTGGAATCAAACCCGGATCCGCGTGTAGTTTCGCAAGCTCTTCCGGATATCGATTGGTGGCGAGAATGCCGCCCGACATCGAGTTACGAGTGGTGTCGTTGCCGCCGACAATCAGCAGAATGAGGTTGCCCAGGAACTCCTGTGGCGGCATGTCCTGGGTTGCCGGGTCGTTCGCCAGCATCGTGACCAGATCGAAGCCTGCACGGCCTTTACGTTCGTGCCTCAACTCGGTGAACACCTCGAGGCATTCGTAAAGCTCAGCCCGGCGCTCGGCGTTGGTGGCAACGAGACCCGACTCCGGGCCGCTTGTGGCGACGTCCGACCAGCGGGTTAACCGTCGTCGCTCCTCAAACGGGAAGTCGAACAGGGTTGCCAGCATCATGGTCGTGAGTTCGATGGAGACGGTATCTACCCAGTCGAAGACTTCTCCGTCCGGCAGACTGTCCAGCACGTTCTGGGTGCGACCTCGAATGGTCGCCTCCATTTCGGCCAGATTGCGGGGCGCTACGACGCCTGCGACGCTCTTGCGCTGCACATCGTGCTTGGGCGGGTCCATTGCGATGAACTGCGGGAAGTTGAACTCCTCGGGCGGATCGTAGAGCGATATGGAGCGATCCGAGGAGAACGTTGCGTGGTCGGTGTCCACGCGTTTGATGTCCTCGTAGCTCGTTATCGACCAGTACGGGCCGACAACGCCGCGCTCGTGATAGTGCACGGGGTCGTCGCGTCTGAGGCGTTCCAGGTAAGGCAGTTCTTTGTTGTCTCGATGGATATCCCAGTGAGCGATATCGATATCTTCGAGTTCGGCGCCAAAGGCTTCCATGTGCGCAACTTCCTGCACCTGGGTGTCATCAAACGGTGCCACTTCAGCCATTGCTCTTCTCCTGTTAGCCAGCGCGTTCCCGGCTGCTTATTTGCCTTGCCAGTTCGGTGCACGCTTTTCGATGAATGCGCGCGGGCCTTCTTTGTAATCTTCGGTGCCGATGATCGATGCGAATGCTTCGCCACTGGCCTTCCAAAGCGCCTCGTCATCATCCATGAAAGCGCGTACGGCAACGCTCTGGGACGCCTGGACCGCGAGCGGCGCGTTGGCACTGATGCGCTCGGCAAGTGCTTCCGCGGCGTTCATCACCTCTGCAGGCTCGACGACCTGGTTCACCATACCGAGCTGGTAGGCTCGCTCGGATGACAGCGGATCTCCTGTCAGGATGACTTCCAGTGCGGGCGCGAGACCGATCGCGCGAGGCAATCGGAACAGGCCGCCGGCGCCGGCGACGAGGGAACGCTTAACTTCCGGCAAGCCGAAATTGGTTTCTGTAGAGCAGACGATCATGTCGCAGGAGAGGGCGATCTCGGTACCGCCGGCCAGTGCGCTACCTGCGATGGCAGCGATCAAAGGCTTACTGCGCTGCCGACTCACGATACCGGCGAAGCCGCCTTTCTTGGTGCCCAGCTTATGCCCGTTGCCTGCAGCGATCTCTTTTAGATCTGCGCCTGCGCAGAAGGCTTTGCCGTTAGCGGTGAGAATAGCGACCCACAGGTCGTTGTCTGCTTCGTAGCGGTCGAGAGCGTCTTCAAGGCCTTGTGCGACATCGCCGTTCACGGCGTTGCGAGCCTCCGGCCGGTTAAGGGTGATGATCGCTATGCGGCCTTTTGTTTCGTACTCAACAACCATGCGTTTCCTCTCTGTGTGTCCCACGCGCTGTGGGTTCGTTAGCAATTCAGCCATGAATAATGAGGAAATTTGGTGCGCAGGTCTATTTCCGGCACTGACGGCCAGATCGTGAACAGTCGGCGGGAAGAATCTGCTCGAATGCGGCGGAAAAAAGACGCACCACCGGAGGGTGGTGCGTTCTGAATTGGCCATACGAGGGGAGTATCGTGATCCGGATGGGGCGCCGGTGCTCGTTGCCCCTGCCAGATCTGGCCGAGTAGTGAACTTTCGTGGCGGACTGCTACTTCGCCTCAGTCTTTGCTGCTTGGTTAATGAAATCCCCAGCGTTTGCAGTACCGCTGGGAAGCCGGTTTAGTAGCCCGCCTGTGACGGCGCTCCTGGGAAAGGGTTGTCGGGCACCCTCAAAATTTTTGGGGAGAGGAGAGTGAAGATGCCCGACACAATACCTATAGCAAATGCCGGGCCAATTCTTGAGAGCGCGTGCCTGTTTCTAGTCAGCGTCTCGCCAGAGCCGCTCTGACGGGCGATTGAGCGCTACCGGATACTCGAATGTCCTGACCGGCGCGGTTCTCGGGCGCACGGTTGCGCGGGTTTCGCCCCAAAGTGATGCGTAGAGTATTGCGCAATTGTTGCAGCGCACTATCTGGGATCGGTGCTCGATGAACCGCTATGGCGGGCTGCGGAATACAGATACGCAGGTAGAGCGCAGGACAAGCCGATCGAGAGGTTGAGCACGATGAAGAGCCAGGGCTTGGGCCCGTTGCGACGCGAGAACATGTACGTCCAGAAAACGGCCGAAGAGATGAGTATGTCGGCTGTGAAGCCGCCGGCAGCGCCATTGGCAAACAGAGCGGCGACAAAAAGCTGCACATCAACTCCGGATTCCAGGAAGAAGCTGATGAAGAAGGCGTAGGGGACGACAGCGCCCAGGATGGCTGCGGCAAGATAGAAATTTCGCATCGGCTTACTCCAACAAGAATCTTGGCTACCCTGCCGCTGGCGCGTAATGAGCGCAATAACCTCGCAGATCATCGTTTTCCCGTAGGCCAGGGGTAGACTCGATTGATGTGTATTTGAGAGAAGTGTTAGCGGGGGCGCCCAGGCATGCGGTTTGGATATGTACTCAAAGAATGGCGGCAGCACAGACGCTTGAGCCAGCTGGCGTTGTCGGGCCTGTCCGGGATTTCCCAGCGGCACATCAGTTTCCTTGAAAACGGCCGAGCGCAGCCGAGTCGACCTACGATTCTCGCCCTGGCCGACTGTATGGATGTACCTCTAAGAGAGCGCAACGGGCTCCTGCAGGCGGCTGGTTTTGCTGCGGTATATCCAGAATCGCTGGATGATGCGCAAATCAGCGTGTTCAAGCAGGCGTTGGAAGCGCAGCTGAATCACCATGATCCGTTCCCAGCCATTGTGTTGGACGGTCGTTGGAACATGGTGATGGCGAACGCGGGTGCGCTGCGCTTCTTTGCTGAGTTTGTGGATCCGGTGGCATGGCTCAGTGATATCGGTAACCCGGAGTCGTTTCAGGTTGCTCGCTTGGTGCTGCATGACAACGGCCTCGCGCCTTACATCGCGAACTGGACGGAACTGGTTGCGAGCTTTCTGCAGCGGGCGAGGAGGGACCTGCTGGCAAACCCAGCCAATCAGGAACTGCCGGTCTTGATTGAGGAGATTCTGAGCCACCCGAGAGCGAGCAAACGTTGGCAGGCGCCGCAGTGGCGAAGCCCGCCAGCGCCGGCGATCACGCTCAAAATGCAGAAGGATGGCTTGACCCTTAGCCTGTTCACGATGCTTGCGCACTTTGGCGCGCCGCAGAATGTATCGCTCGAAGAGCTTGCTCTGGAGAGCTTCTATCCGGCCGATGCGCAAACCCGGGACTGGTTCGAGGCTGTGAATGCCGGATCGAGCAACACTGCCCACTAGGATTAGTCGCGAAGTGTGGGTTGGTGCGGGCTGGGGCCGGCTCATGCGGATTCGCTGAAAGCGGTTGAATTCGCGTGCTTGCCTGTCCCATCCGGCGCGCATACAATGCGCGCCCGCTCAAGGGGTCGTTAGCTCAGTTGGTAGAGCACCGGGCTTTTAACCTGTAGGTCCTGGGTTCGAGTCCCAGACGACCCACCAACTCCTCTTTGGATCGGGCGTTGCTGCGCAACGCCCGATCCAAAGACGGAGCTGTATCAGACCGAACAAGCCGGCAGCCTTTCGACATCACGTTGCGTCAGCAACGGGCTTCGAAATGGCGAGAGGCGTGCCTCTGACCTTCCTTTGCTGGCTCGTTGTTGTCTATTGTCTGTCAGAGATTGCCGCGTCGGCGCTTTGCACCTCCTCGCAATGACATAAATCAGGCAGCGTGCCTCTGACCTTCCTTTGCTAGCTCGTTGTTGTCTATTGTCTGTCGAAGATTGCCGCGTCGGCGCCTTGCGCCTCCTCGCAATGACATAGATCAGGCAGCGCGCCTCCTCGCAATGACATAAATCAGGCAGCGTGCCTCTGACCTTCCTTTGCTAGTTCGTTGTTGTCTATTGTCTGTCAGAGATTGCCGCGTCGGCGCTTTGCGCCTCCTCGCAACGACGCAGTTCAGGCAGAGCGTCTCCTCGCAACGACACAGTTCAACCACCTCACCTCGTCATCGCGAACCGCTGATTTCGCAGAAATCAGATGGTGCGGCGATCTCCCCCGCGAGGACACTGTAGTTACCTCAACACCGAACTGGCACTCTTTGCTCTCTGCTCCTGCTGAGACTATGCCGATGCCTTCAATGTCCGCTCGCCTGCTTGTTCTATGGCTTTCGACCTTCCTGCTTCTCGCCTGTGCTGGCGATCAAATCCCCGAGCGATCTCTGCTGATCGCCAACGTCACCGTTGTCGATCCGGTCGGTGGCGCGAGCGCTCCGAAGGATGTCTGGATCGATGGCGAGCAGATCGTCGCGATCACAACTCCTGGCGCGGTGAACGCGTCCGCGAGTGCGAGCCTTGATGGCACGGGCCAGTATCTGATTCCCGGGCTTTGGGATGCCCACGTGCATCTGAGCTATGCGCCCGATATCGGGCACGACGTCTTCTTTCCACTGTCCCTCGCGCATGGCATCACATCGTTGCGGGATACCGGCGGTCAACTGGAATTGCTGGCGCCCGCACTAGCCGCTGTTCAGCCTGGTCAGACGCCGTCGCTCTATGTCTCCGGACCGCTAATCGATGGCGCTCCGGTTATCTATGATGGTTCGAGCCGGTTCCTGCCTGCGCTGGGTCAGTCAGTTAGCTCGCCCGAGGCTGCGCGGCAGCTTGTGGCGGAGCTTGATGCGGCCGGTGTTCATATGATCAAAGCCTACGAATTGCTGCGACAAGACGTCTTCGCGGCGGTGGTAGACGAGGCTGCGAGCCGAGGCCTTCCGGTCTCCGCGCACGTGCCCCTGCGCATGTCAGCAACCGAAGCTGCACGTAGCGGTGTTGCCGACATGATGCATCTTCGCAACCTCTACTTTGACTGCGCAGCGCCCGCTGATGATCTGTTGATGCGGCGCCGTGCCATGCTGGATATATCGACGGAACCGCGTGGCTCAAGGCGTCGCTCGGCGTTGCAAAACGCGCTCTCGCCGGAAGCGCTAGCTACTCAGGATGAAGCGCGCTGTGCGGCGCTGGTTGCGGTGCTGGCTGAGGAGGCAGTGGCGCAAACACCAACGCTTGGCATCAACTCGTTCATGACAGAACGACTTTTTGAGATGCCGCGATGGCAGCGGGGCTTTTCGGACCTGCCCGTTGCCGTGCGCGAGCGCTGGTTTGCCGATGTGGCGGGCCTTGCGGAGCGTGTGCCCAGCGAGCGTCAGGCGGCGCTGTCCGCCTGGTCCTTTACCATGGTAGGGCAGCTCGCCCGGGCTGGCGTACCGGTAATGGCAGGCACAGATGCACCCATTGCGCTGCTGACACCCGGCATCAGCCTGCACGAGGAGTTAGCGCTTCTCGTGCGTGCGGGACTATCGAACAGGCAGGCGCTGGCAGCGGCGACGATACAGCCGGCGCGCTTCTTTGCTATTGATGATGAAGTTGGCAGGGTTGCCGAGGGTTATCGGGCTGATCTGGTTTTGCTGGCTGCTAATCCGCTCGAAGACATTCGCAACAGCACGCAGGTGTTGGCCGTCGTCAAAGACGGCGTGCTGCATGACGCCGAGGCACTGACTGCGCTAAAACGGCGCTCCGCTGCCTCCGGAGGCTAATCTGGCTACGTTTTAACCCAGCTCGAGCGCGTGCCGGCTCGCGTGCTCGTTCAGAAACTGCCAGATCGCTCGATCGAGAGCGGCATCGTTTTCTTCTGCCCACCGGTGCACATCGATCAACTGCTCCAGGGCGTCAGCGTGCAGTGCGTTGACGTCATCCAGATGCCAGCTCGCAGGCCGCAGCGGCAACGCCGAATCGTCTGGCAAGAGCGCTCGAATGGCCTCGATATCGCTCATGCGTGTTTCGACGGCGCGATCGGCTTCCTGGGCCAGAGCGGCCAGCAGCAACGCAAAGGAGCCAGCGCTCGATGCGTCGTAGCTCGTGTTGGTGGCTGGCGCTATCTCCGCGCCCAGCTTGTAAGCGATGAATCCCAGATTCTTCCCGAGTTCTTTGATCACGTTGATTCTCCGATCATTCCCGCTGCGCTCACAGCAGCGGCTCCGCCCAGTCGCCGCGTGGCGCCGGGCTGATCCGATCCAGAAGGATTCGATTTTGCCGGTCGGTCATTACCCAGCCTGCGAGCGCAAGGATGGCGTCCTTGCTTGCCCCGTTGTGAAAATCCTCGGCCGAAGACAACCAGATCGCGAGCCCTTTGAGTGAGGCAAAGACCTGCCACCAGCGAAATTCCTGTGCATCGATGGTGAGGCCGCTGGCGGCGCACCAGATCTCGACCGCCTTCTGTCTTGGCAACAAATTACCGGCGATGTGGGCCTCGTTGCCCCACAGCGGATCGAGCGACCAGGCCAGATCCTCGAGCGGGCTGCCGATATGAGCCATCTCCCAATCCAGGATTCCGTGAATTTCGCCGTCGTCTGCATACAGAAAGTTGCCGCTTCGATAGTCCCCGTGAACGAGAGTGAGGTTGTTCGTGGCCGCGGGTAGGTTGCGCTCGAGCCAGCGAATGCTTGCCTCGGCAATCGGCTGGGGGTGCAGCGCGTCGGTTCTGATGACGTTGGCCCAGTAGGCGAGCTCGTGAGCCGCCGGGTGCTCAGGAGTGTCCATGAACTGATCGACGCCCAAATCTTCGGGGCTCCGGCTTGCCAGCCCGCCGAGCAAACTCCAGAACTGGTTGCCGATTTTGTCGGCGTGCTCGCGGTAGGGTGATTCAGCGAGCATCGCCGGGGCGGATTCGCAATTAGCAATCTCAGCCATGAGTGAGAACGCACCACCGATGATTGTGGCGTCCTCTTCCAGCAATAACGGTTCCGGCACGGGGATATCGGTGCCGTATACGGCTTGGTATGTCAGGTATTCGTGGCGTCGTTCTGTATCGATGAGACTCGTTGCCGGGTCACGTCTAAGGATGACGTTGCGTGCTTCGCCGTCGGCGATGATCGCAATTCGGTAAGTCTGGCGAGATGCGCCGCCGTAGATCTGGCTGACGCTGTCAACGGCAACCTCGATGCCCCAGACCCGGCTCAAATAGCCGGCAAGCGGTTTGCCGATTGTTTCTTCTAGCTTTGATGTCATGGCTTCGTTGTGATGGCTATGCAGGTGAAAAGCACTGATTCCGAGCGCCAGTATAGGCTCCGATTGCGTCAGCAACAGGCCCTCGTTATCGTCGTCCGCCGATCCCGATGGTGGGATGCGTTAACGACAATAAGGTGGTGGCGATGAATAACTCGAGCGCTCAGCGATTCGCGGGCAAACACGCATTCGTAACTGGCGGTGGCAGTGGCATAGGTCTCGCGTGTGCTCGAGCGTTTGCCGCGGGTGGTGGCCACGTCAGCATTTTTGGCCGCTCCCAGGACAAGCTGGATGCGGCGATTGCAACGCTTGAGAAGGACTGTGACGCGAGCATGCTGGCGAGTTTCTCGGGCGATGTGGGCGTAGAGGACAACATCAGTAGTGCCTTGGAGCAGGCGAACGAGCGAGCGCCGTTGACCATTGTCGTTGCCAATGCCGGTATTGGTGGCCTGTCGCCGTTAGCCGTGACTTCAGACGAAGAGTGGCAAGGCATTATGCAGACCAACCTAAGCGGTACGTTTTATACCTTCAAGCATGGCGCTCGCTTCCTGGCGCGCGCGGGTGGCGGCGCGATGTGTGCCATTTCCTCGATTGCTGGCGTCAGAACTCACCGTTTCATGGCGCCCTACTGTGTCAGTAAGGCGGGCATCGACATGCTCGTGCGCAACACCGCAGATGAACTCGGCGTGGCCGGTGTGCGCGTGAATTCGGTGTGCCCGGGGCTTGTCGACACCGAGATCGCTGCAGGCCTGTTCGCAACTGATGCTGTGCATGAGGACTACATGAATTGCATGCCGTTAGGCCGCACTGGCAAGGTTGCGGACATCGCGGCGTCGGTGGCCTTTTTGTGCAGCGATGAAGCGAGCTGGGTGACCGGTGTATCGTTGTCCGTGGACGGCGGCCATCATTTGCGCCGGGGTCCGGACGTTGAGCCGTTCGCGAGGATGGGCTTTGGGGATGACATAGCGGAGGGAAAACTGTGAGCGAGCTAACCACACTGTCTCGATCGATCGAAGGCAAAGTCGCCATTATCACCGGCGCCGCGTCTGGCATGGGCGCTGCAAGTGCCAAGGTTTTTGCGGACGCTGGCGCCCGTGTCGCGTTGATCGACATGAACGCTGAACCGCTGGCGGAGGTGGTCAATGAGATTGAGGAAGCCGGCGGCACGGCTAATGGATGGCCGCTCGACTTGACTGACAAAGCAGCGACCCGAGAGGCAATCAATGCGATCGCCGATCACTTCGGTGGCATCGATATTCTGGTCAATAACGCGGGAATATCACGCTTCGCGCCCATCGATAGCGACGATTACGAAGACGCATGGGATCTATCTTTGTCCGTGCTGCTGTCCGCGCACACTCGTACGATTCGTGCCGCGCTGCCCTGGTTGCGCAAGGCGGAACATCCTCGAATCGTCAATATCGCATCGACCGAAGGCCTCGGCGCGACAGCGTTCGGCTCGCCCTATACCGCGGCAAAGACCGGTGTCATCGGACTGACGCGCTCGCTGGCGGTGGAACTTGGGCCGGAAGGAATAACCGTGAACTGCATCTGCCCGGGGCCAATTCGCACAGGCATGACCGATGCGATCTCGGAAGAGCACAAAACGATATATGCCAAGAGACGCGTTGCGCTCAAGCGCTATGCCGAGCCTGAAGAGGTGGCACATATGACGTTGTCGCTGACGCTGCCGGCAGCCGGTTTCACCACCGGTGTTGCGCTTCCCGTGGACGGCGGGCTCACTATTAAGAACGCCTAAGTGCGCATGATCGCACGGCTCACTCCAGGCTTGCCTGTCGCTGAGACCGGTTAGTTTTGGCCAGCCGGGATATCTTTCAGGCTCTGCGCCGTCGGGATTTTGCGTTCCTGTGGGTTGGCAGTCTTGGCTCATCGTTTGCGATGAATATGCAGATCATCGCGCGCGGTTGGCTGGTGTACGAACTCACCGAATCGCCCATGGATCTTGCCTGGGTAACGCTGTCGTTTATGTTGCCGACGGTGATTTTCTCGCTCCTGGGCGGCGTTCTGGCGGATCGATTGCCCAAGCGTCGGATTATCGCCTTTGGGCAGTTTCTGAATTTTGCCGCCACCGTTGTGCTGGGCGTTATCGTGATAACCGGGCACGTTACGTTCTGGGATTTCATCTGGTTCGGGTTTTTCAATGGCACCGTCCTCGCGTTGTCGATGCCAGCTCGCCAGGCGTTTGTGCCGGAGCTGATTGCGGAGCGGTTGATCTTCACGGCAATGGCCCTCAACACAACGGGTTGGAACCTATCGCGCATTGTTGGGCCGGCGTTGGCTGGCTTTCTCATAGCGATCCTTGCCGCTGGCGACACCAGCTCTACCTGGGCGGTAGGGATCGTGTACTTCGTGATTGCCGGTTTGTACCTCATGTCCGCGATTACGGTACTCGGTGTGTCCCGTCCGGGGCTGATCAAGGAGCCCGATGGCCGAAGCCCCCTCGGCGATATGGCGGATGCGCTCCGCTATGTTTGGCAGCGGCCGCCTGTCACTGGCCTCATCGCTCTTTCCATCATGCCGTTTCTGTTTGGCATGCCGCTCAACACGTTGTTGCCTGCCTTCAATCATGATGTGTTGGGGGGCGGCCCGGATGAGCTTGGTCTCCTGACGTCCGTTACTGGTGTTGGTGCGATCCTCGGATCGCTCATGCTCGCGTCCATGGGCACGATGCGACGCAAGGCCGCTTCTCTGATACTCAGTGCGCTCCTGTGGGGGCTGTTCATCATGGCGTTGGCGTTAACCGATAACCTGGTGCTGGCGCTGATCGCGCTTGCGATCATCGGCTGGTTGGGAAGCTGGAACATGTCGCTGAATCGCGGTCTTCTGCAGATGCAGGTGGATGATCATATGCGGGGCCGGGTGCTTTCCATCGACATGATGAGTCACGGCCTCATGCCATTGGGTGTTCTGCCCATCGCGGCGATTGCCGAATACGGAGGCGTATCTGCGGGCATCATGGCTGGCGGCGCACTGCTCGCGGTAAGCATCGCGGTTCTCTGGCTGCTGCCAGCGGTCCGACAGGTCGATTTGCGAGACGGCCGGCTGTTGTAGACTCTGGTGATGAGTTTCACGGCGCACCCATTTCATTTTCTCATAATGCTGCTGACAGGGCTGTGCTTCTTGGCCTCGGCAACGCTTTCGTCCGCTCAGGAGTACAAGCCGATATTCAGCGAGGAAGTCCTTGCTCAGGCTGATCCAGAGGCCCGCAAGCGAATGGCCGCGCTTGAGCAACAGAACAAGGAGCGTTGGTTGTCTCGGCAATCTGGTGCCGCGAAACCAGTGGCGCCGGCTTCTGGAACTGCGCCGGCTCGTGAGTCATCAGGTGGCGGCGGTGATCAGCTTATGCGTTATGTCGATTCACAAGGCGTAACTCACTTCTCGCGCAACCCGCCCGCTGGAGTCGACGCCCTGCCGGTTGATGTGGCCACAGACAATCCGTCGGCGGCGGAGATTGAAGAGCGGAGAGCTATTCTCGCCAGCGAGCAGGCAGCGCTGGAGGACTTTGCTGAGCGTCGACGGGTGGCTGAACGAAGATCAGCTCAGGTAGAAGCCCAGCTGGTTGCGCGACAGCAACAGCGCACGGCGTGCAGAGATCTGTTTAACGACATTCAGGACTATCGTCGTGGTGGCACCGTTTACTACGACCTGAACGAATATGGCGAGCGCGTGTATTGGTCTGAGGCTCGGCTGGCTCAAGAGATCAACGAACTCGAGGCGCGCTATTCCGGCAGCTGTGGTTCCCTGGAGAAAGCCAATGACGCTGATCGGTAACACGGCATCGCATGCAACGGCTGCGATGCAGCCTCGAACACTGATTCCGATAGTGTCTTTGCTCCTGGTTCTGCTCTCGGGCCTGAACGCCACTGCGCAACCGGCTGCGACTTGCGCCGAGCCGGAGTCTGTTTTTGTTGGCACCGGAGAGCACGGGGAGCGCGTGTTCTCCGATACGCCGGTCGATACGCCTGGTGGCAAAAGTTCTGCATCGGAAGTGATTCTTGGCTGTTCGGACACTCCAGAGAAAGCACAGCCTCAATCGTCTGCGCGCGAGATGCTTGAGCTTGCCTTGATTCTGGCGGAAGACAGGCGCGCCGAGTCCGCCCAGCGACTTGCCAGGCAACAGGAACTCGCCGAGAAGCGAGCGCTGGCACTCGAGCGAGAACGGCGAGAATCACAAACGACAGTCAGTGTGGTTGAGCAACGCCTGCCCGGTTCCTATCCGTACCGCGTTGGCGGCCGGCCACATCACTATCCTCACCACGAGGGCTATCGACCTCGCAACCGTTCCCATTCACCGGTTGACGGTGGGGATCGCGAGCACGCGCGAGAAACCCCTGATACGTCTGAACCCCAGGTCTACAGCAAACGATTTCCAACGAGGTAGCTCGGCTCAATGCGAATGGTTAGCGCAGGACTCGTGGTTTTACCTTGTGACGTTTATGCACAGACCAGGTCAATCGGATGAGCCAGTAGCTACTCAGTAACGTCAGCAACTGCAGCAGTAGGTGAGCGGCGTTTGGTACTGGCCGATCAAGCCTCTCGGGTAGCAGATGCAGGGTGTCCAGGAAGCCGCCACGAAAATACCAACTGAAGTCGCTGTGCCACGGCGTCGGTCCGAACAGGTACGGCAACCACCAGATCCAGAGTTGCGCTGCGAATGCGCCGATGAAGATGAGGCTGGATACGACTAAGGCGGGACGAGATCGAATCAGCGTTGCGATGAGTGCCAGCACACTGACGGCCATGAGCAATCGCTGTCGGTTCGGGCCGTCAAACAGTTCTCGCTGTTCCGGGAAGTTGTTCAGCGGCTGTAGATCAAGCAGCGCGAGCCCTGCAGCCAATGACACGGTCGCAAGTACCGACAGCGCTGTGAACCAGCGATTCACTCCTGGGTTTTGATCAGCCGGAAGACCGGGTAGGCGTGTGCGATCGCCGAAAACTCATCGAGGCTTGAATTGGCGTCGATGGGGAAGTGCTGTCCAACGGCAGGTGCAAAGCGTTCAAGATACGTCTTCAGCAGGCTCGCCTTCGAGCTGTCCACCACTTCTTCAAGGGTGTAGCTGCGTTCCTGTTTCGCTTGTCGTAACACCACGTCGCCTGCAGCTCGCGCGTTGATTACCCATTGAACCTCGCCACGTGGCGCCACCAGAAACTGACCGCTATCAACCGAAAGCAAGGTCACCGGAGTTGAACGTACCTTGCCGCTCTTGCGCCCAACCACGTCGAGTTCGTAAAGCGTCGGCGGCGCCATGCCGAGACGGTTGCGTAGCGTCATGAGCCTATTGAACAGCCGCTCGCCCAGCCCTGGTTTGCTGGCCGGCGTAGGTCCCTTCTCAGACGTGTTGCTTGCTTTGCTCATGGCGTCATTCTCGGCAGGGTTAGATTCTGTGTGGCGTAAGGGGTTGTTTGAGGGTCAGTCGAGTTCCAGGTTTTCATAGGCCTCAAATCTGAAGCGCGGTGTGCACAGAGCCAGAAATACGATGTCCGAATCGCCGGTATTACGAATGCGTTGGGATTCGCCTGGAGGAATGATGACGACATCACCGGCGCTGATTTCCGAGCGCACGTCACCAACTTCAACTTCGCCACGCCCGGATTGCATGACGTAGCGCTCCGTAATGCCATTCAAACGGTGCCGTTTCGTCGTCACGCCTACTGGAACCCGGGCTCTGGCGATCGACAGCTCCGGGTCGTAGTCACTGTTCGATAACTCGAGGATGAAACAGCCCTCCTCGAAGTAGTATTCCTGGCTCTCGTCCAAAATGATCCCTCTGTCGTTGCTGTGGATAGCGTGAGCGGTGTGCAGCCCAGCGACGTGGTCACGCCCGCAGGCGCGAGATGATAGTCGGTAGGTCGGTGACGATAGCGTGTTCAAAACTGGGTGTCAGGAACACATTTCCATCGTCTGTTCGCGCTACCCGCGCCGTCAGTGTTGCCAGAGACCAGCGGGCCCAGGCCTGTACTTCGAGGCCATCGATTGTGACCGGGCCGTCGTACACGCCGTGAAAACCCTGCTGCTCCTCGAAGTCGATGACTTGGCCATCAGGGCTAATCCAGCGCGTTCGAAACGGTGGCGCTAACGCTTGCAGGTTGATCTGTTGAGTGATCCCGAGTTCTTCCAACAAGCCACGCCTCGCGCCATCGATGAAAGCTTCGCCCGGCAGCAGGTGTTCGCCTACGGTGTAGTCCCAGCAATCGGGATACAAATCTTTCTGCGTGCTTCGCTGTTGGACAATCAATTCGCCATCAGAGGTTGTCAGCATCACGTAGCAGGATCGATGCAGCAAGCCGGTCCGATGCACCTCGTCCCGGGGCACAAGGCCTGTGCTCGTGCCATCTTCGTCCCAGGTTTCAAAGAGCTCGATGTCAGCCATCAGTTACTCGGAGGCAACGCTTGAGCAGTCTTATTGTGCGGGCATGCGGTCAATCATCTTGCGAACAAACGCAGTGTGCGAGCCGACGAACAAATCCGCGAGGACCCGATCTTCGATGATGCCGTTTGCACCTACCCAGTAGGTCGCGCGTCGAACACCCATACCGAGAGGACCGTCCACATCGTACGCTTTGATCGCGGTTTTATCGGGATCGGCGAGAATTGGAAAATTCAGCTCAAACCGATCGCTGAAGCGCGCGTGGGAACTGTGCGCCTGCGGGCTGATCCCCACAATCTGTACGCCGGCATCCTCGATCGACTCTCCCATATCCCGCATAGCGCAGGCTTGCGCCGTGCACACCGGTGTGAAATCGGCCGGGTAGAAATAGACGATTAGTGGACCGTTGCTCAGCCACTCTGCGAGCGAGCGTTTGCTGCCGGTTTGATCGAACAATTCGAAGGCTGGTGCTTGTGCGCCGATTTTCAGCATGAGTGTTCAGGATGCCTCTTGGTGATGCTCATGGAGGTGCTCTACGGGAATCTAACCGGAGAGCGGGTGGAACTTCACCACAACCATCCAGGCCAGCGCGTCGAGCAGTTCCTGTTGGATAGGCTTGCCATCCTTCAGGCCAACGTCCATGTAAACGGCGTCGTCAGGATGCTCCGCGAGTATGGCTTGCAGGATAGGCAACACAACCTGATCGTTGCTGTGGATGACCTCGGGACGCACGCGGACGCTCTCGCCAGCCAGCAGCAGTTCAGCCGCTTCGGCCTCCTGCAGATTTCGCCACCAGTTCGTGCTCGTCGATGTGGATGCGATGATGGTGTCGCCGTCGCGTATGTAGCGCACTGGTGTCGCGAGCTCGCGGCCGCTACGGCGTCCCCGGTAGCGCATGACCATCATCGAATCGCTCATCATGGCGTGCAGCGGCGTTGCGAGCAGGCGCTTCACAATGGCGTTGATGAACGGGAACGCCCATTCCGGAATTTTGATCGCAGGCATCAACTCGCACTCTCTGGGCTGGCGCTTGTCTGCCACCACAGTCGGTAGCTGCCGCCGATGATCACGGCGCAAACCGTGAGGATGATGGCGACGTATATCGCGATGTCTCTGGTGGGGTTGGCGAACGCAGACAGCTCGAGTGCGTGCGCGATCGTGTAGGTCAATGAGTAGACGATCCCGTATCCGTAGTGCTCGGAGAATCGCTTGCGCAGAATGAGCGTTGAGACAAGCACGACGATCGTAACCGCAGGCAGCACGGCGAGGGTGAACGTGTGGGCGGTGATGTCGAGGCTCAAAGGCATCAGGCCGATGCCGATACCCACGAGCAGTTCCGTTGCGATGACCGACAACAGCGCAACCACCATCACCGCGCCAACGCGGATACATTCTGTCATGCGACCACTCCGTGTTTCTTACGCATCAGTTTTACCGAATTGGTGATCAAGCGCGTGAGAACGTCCTGGTCGACATCTGCCAATTTGTTGATGTACAGGCAGGACTTGCCCCGTTTGTGTTTGCCGAGCTTCGCAAGCAGTTTCTCGTGCGCCTCGAAACCGCCCATGATGTATATCACTAGCGACTGTTTACGAGGGGAAAGCCCGGTCAGGAAAAACTCGCCTTCACGGCCGGAAGCGTATTGGTATTCATAGCGACCAAAACCAATGATGCTCTCGCCCCACATCTGTGCACGTTTGCCTGTTGCTGCGCGCATGAGCTTCAGCACCGCGTTGGTGTCCGCCCGGCGTGTTGGATTCTCCACGCCGCGCACGAAGTCCGCGACCTTGATTTTTGTCGGGACGGTTTTGTTCTGACGCGTTTTTGTCGGCTTGGTCATGCGCATCCCTCTCGAGGCATAGAGGTTGGGTAGAGAAATGAACCTGGCTTAGCCGGGCCGATTGACGCCGGGCACGAGGCCACGATACACCTCGTCTTCGCCATGGGCGATCAACAGGGCCGTGCGCTGAGCTTTTGGCAGCGATCGTGCCACGAGCGCGTAGGAATGATCGATCATCATCGCGATCTCGCTGGATGGGACGCTGCCATCCAGAATCACCGTGTTCCAGTGCCGTTTGTTCATGTGATAGCCGGGTATGACGCCATCGAACAGTTCCCGCAGCGCCAGCGCCATGTCCGGATCACACTTCAGATTGCTGCGGCCGACGTTGTCCTCCCAGCCGAGCGTTGCAAACATCTTCTTGTGCACTTTGTAGATGCGCACATCTGGTCCGAACGGATAGTCGAGCCAGGCCGCAGGTTTGCTCAACAAGTAGTCGTGGACTTCTTCATCCGTCATTGCCGTTCTCGCAGTGGCACCAGGCTCAGCTGGCGTAGCGCTCGATTACCTGTTTGCCAAGGCTCATCAGGTGAACGGCGTCCGGGCCATCAGCCTGCCGGCACCAGCGAGCGTAGTTGAACGCTTCGGCCATCGGGTAGTCTTCGGTGAGCCCGCCGGCGCCATGCATCTGCATACACCGGTCAATGATGTTCTGCACCATCAGCGGTACCGATGTCTTGGCGGAGGCGATCATGTGCTTCGATGCCTGATCGCCGTTCTGATCAATTTTATCGCAGGCTTGCAGCACAAGCAGGCGAGCCATCTCGACTTCAGAGAAGCTGCGAGCGATGTCTTCTCGAATGGATTGATGCTTCGACAGCGGCCTACCAAACGTGCTGCGTTGGGTTACTCGTGTGCAGGCCAACTCGAGTGCTCGCTGGGCGCAGCCGATCAGTCGCATGCAATGATGCATACGGCCAGGCGCGAGCCGACCCTGTGATATTTCAAAGCCACGGCCCTCGCCGAGCAGCACGTTCTCATACGGCACACGGACATCGTTAAAGCGCAGCTCTGCGTGCCCCAGCGGTGCATCGTCGTAGCCGAGCGTGGATAGTGGCCGGATGATCTCCAGGCCCGGAGTACCCTTCGGGACGAGAATCTGGGTTTGTTGCTTGTGTCGATTCGGGTTGTCGGGGTCGGACTTGCCCATGACGATGAAGATCTTTGTACGCTCGTTCATCGCACCGGTAATGAACCATTTGCGACCGCTGAGCACCCACTCGTCGCCGTCGCGGTGCATGAGAAGCTCGATGTTGGTCGCGTCGCTCGACGCGACCTGGGGTTCGGTCATTGCGTACGATGAGCGAATCTCGCCTGCGAGCAGGGGCTTAAGCCACCGTTCCTGCTGCGCGTCGGTCGCGTATTTCATGAACACTTCCATGTTGCCGGTATCCGGGGCATTGCAGTTGAACACCTCTGGTGCCCACAAAACCCGGCCCATCGTCTCGGCTAGCGGCGCATAGTCCAGGAAAGACAATCCGCCGTGATCAGTGAAATGCCCGTATTCGGTGGGCACAAACAGGTTCCACAAACCCTCGGCCTGCGCCTTGGATTTCAGTTCATCCATGAGCGGTAGAGCCGCATATCGATTCTGCGCATTTGCCAGTTGCTCTGCATAGGCGTGCTCGTTTGGATAGATATGGTCATCCATGAAGCGTGACAATCTTTCCTGCAGTTGCTGCGACGATGGCGAAAACTCGAATCCCATGGGTTCTCCGTTGTGTTACTGATCGGTGAGAAGCTGTGTGTGTGGCGCGCTACAGAACGACGCCGCGTTCGCGCAAACCCTCGGTGGCGTCGGCCATGCCGAGCTCACGCAGAATGTCATCGCTGTGCTGGCCGATCGTCGGCGCCGGCGCACCTGCGGATGCCGGTGTGTCAGAAAATCGTGCGGCCGGTCTTGCTTGCCGCAATAGCCCAGCAACCGGGTGCTCGATTTCTTCCAGTAGCTCATTGTGTTTGATCTGATCGTCATCAAACAATTCGGTCAGTTTGCGAACAACAGCAAACGGGACGTCATGTTCTTTGAGTTTCTTTTCGGCATCGGCGATTGGCAGTTTCGCCATCGCGTCGACTACTTCAGTCTGCATGAGGATGGCGAGGTCTCGACGGTTATTGCCGCGTTTGGATAACGACGAGAAACGTTCGTCATCGGCGATGTGATCGAGTCCATAGGCACGGCACATGCCTTCGAACTCTGCCTGGTGCAACGTCATTGTCGCCCCCCAGCCATCGGCGTAGGCGCCGACCGTGCCACTGCCGCCAATCGGTGGCCGATCTTCGTCGGCGTCCTGCAGAATGATATCGGCCGCGACATCGGACCAGATGAACGATATGGCGACGTCCAGCATGGCCAGTTCGACATGCTGTCCCCGGCCACTCTTACTGCGCGCGAGCAGAGCGGCGGTGATCGCCTGATGGCCGGTCCAGGCGGTGAGCTTGTCCAGCAGCAGCATGTTGACCTGCTCAGGCACATCCGGGTGTTCCCGGTGAATTCGACCCTGCACAGCCGTGATGCCGGAATAGGCCTGAATAATGGGGTCGTAGGCTCGATCGCCGGCGCGCGGACCGGTTTGACCGAAGCCGCTGATCGACAGGTAGACGAGCCCGGGGTTGTTCTGGCTCAAGCTGTCGTAGTCAACACCCAGTCGGTTTACCACGCCTGGACGGAAGTTCTGGATGACAACATCGCTCTCGGATGCGAGTCGTTTGACGATATCCACACCGTCTTCCTGACGCATATCGAGACAAATAGAGCGCTTGCCGCGGTTGAGAACATGGAAGAAGCCGGAGTAGCCATTGCGTTTGGAACCCACAGCCCGTTGGATGTCTCCCCCTGGTCGCTCCACCTTGATGACATCAGCACCCTGATCAGCCAGCAATGCGCCGGTCAGAGGTCCGGATACGACGGCCGACAGATCCAGTACGCGGAAGCCGCTTAGCGGCCCTGGCATCGCCTTAGCCCCGCATCGGGTTGATGGGCGGCCATGCGTCGCGGCTGGCGAGGATCTTCTCACCGATCTCTGCCACGTCCCACGGACCCTCAGCGAGGTCTTTGTTTGCGATGGGGGTTAGCTGCCAGGAGAGCATCGATACGTTGTTGCCTGCAACGAGCCATTGCCGGCCGCTGATCTCTTTTGCCTCGTCGCTACACAGCCAGACGATGGGTGGTGACACCATTTCAGGTGGAAACTTGTCCTGGATGTCTTCCGGTAGAATGTCCTCGGTCATTCGTGAGGTTGCGGTGGGTGCGAGCACATTGACGGTGATGCCATACTTCATGCCCTCCAGCCACAGGCAGCGCATGAACCCAGCGATACCCGCCTTGGCGGCGCCATAGTTGGTCTGGCCAAAGTTGCCCAGCAAGCCGGATGTGGAGCTGGTCATGATGATGCGACCACCGGCGCCCTGATCGATCATCTGATCGAAGGCTGCCTTGCTGACGAGATAGGTGCCGCGCAGGTGAACGTCGATGACGATGTCCCACATGTCGTCGTTCATGTTTTTGAATGATTTATCACGCAGGATGCCGGCGTTGCAGATGCAGATGTCGAGCTGGCCGAACTCGCTGATCGCCATGGCCACCATGCCATCTGCGGCCTCTTTGTCGGTAACCGAGCCATAGTGGGCGACGGCGCGACCGCCGGCGGCTTTTATCTCGTCCACCACACCATCTGCCATGGATGCGCTCGCGCCGGTGCCATCGCGGGCGCCACCCAGATCGTTAACGACGACAGCTGCGCCTTCGCGTGCCAGCAGAAGTGCGTGCGCTCTGCCCAGACCGCCGCCCGCGCCAGTCACTAGTGCTACTTTTCCGTCCAGCATTCCCATGCTTCTCTCCCCAATCCGCTAAACCCACCGTAAGCCGCCTCGTCTGGCATTGGCCACTAGCTGTCAGCGCCGTGGCCGGCTTTCCCAATGCAGTCTACGATACGCCCTTAACGGTGAGTAGACAGGGGATGACATGAGCGATTCGTTGCTGGATTTTACGGACAAGGTGGTGCTGATTACGGGTGGCAGCCGAGGGCTAGGCAAGGCGATGGCGCTGGCCTTTGCTGACCGAGGCGCGAACTTGATTATCGCCTCGCGCAAGCTGGACAACTGCGAAGCGGTCGCTGAGCAGATTCGTGGCAAAGGCCGCAGGGCGTTGGCTGTGGCTTGTCACGTCGGTCAGTGGCAGTCCTGCAATGATCTTGTCGATGCGGCCTATGCTGAATTTGGTCGCGTGGATGTATTGATTAACAACGCGGGCTTGTCACCGCTGTACCCATCGCTCGGTGAGGTCAGCGAAGAACTCTTCGACAAGGTCGTCGCCATCAACCTCAAAGGCCCTTTCCGCCTGTCTGCTGCCATTGGTGAGCGGATGGCTGCTGGTGATGGCGGTGCCATCATCAACATCTCCTCGGTGGCATCGCTCAGCCCCAGCCCGAATTCCGAGCCGTACGGGGCCGCGAAGGCTGGCCTAAATGCGATCACTCGCTCATTCGCATTTGCCTATGGCCCCAATGTGCGGGTCAACTGCATAGCGGCTGGTCCGTTCCTTACGGATATCTCGAAAGCCTGGGATCTGGAAGCCTTCAACAAACGCGCCGAGGCCACTATGGCGCTAGGCCGGGGTGGTGAAGCGGACGAGGTTGTGGGCGCGGCGCTTTATCTGGCCAGTACCGGTGCCAGTTTCACGACGGGCACGGTGATTCGCGTGGATGGCGGCACGGTGTAGAGCCGGCTCGCCTGGGCGCCGGCGAGTGATTCTGAAATGGTGCTAGGCTAAGAAGATACGCTCAAACGTGGTGGTTGCAGCCCGGCGGATTGATTCCGCTTTCAAGCCCCCGACAGCGGCGAGGTGTTGCATAACCTGACGCTGGAGAGCGCCGGATTCAGCAAACTAAAGATTGGCGAGTAGGAAGCAAAACGTGGCTGAAGAGTCAGACAAAAAATGGGCGCCGGGCGCAGTTAGCGACGATCCGTTCACGGATCAGGAAGCGCGGCAGCGGCGCTCCGCCGGCCGACAGTTTGACTATTTCGGTGATGAAGCCATCGCCGAGCCCGGTGCCGGTCGAGACGCGGCGGGCGAAGGATCCGGGGATGCCCTGTTCGATGCGTTGAACGACTCCCTGGATGATGTGATCGTACTGCTGGAGCGCGAGATCGAACGGCTGAAGAGCTCGCTCGCGGTATACCGGGATTCCGAGCACCCGAACCGCCGGGATATTATGCGTATGCATGTAGAGGCGCTTGATCGTCGTCAGGATACGCTTGATGAGATGCGGGATTTGCTCAAGCAAACCGGTTAGCGCCGATCTTGCCAAGCCGTTGCTAGAGCGGCGCTCACCATTGCTCAAACGCTCGGGCCAGGCGCGTGCCGGCTTCGCGATCACCCAGGCCCACAAGCGTAGCGAGCCCTCCAGGGTTGGCGATGTTCACCTCGAGGAGGGTCTCGCCAATTAGGTCAATGGCGGCGAAGCCTACTCGCTCGTTGCTCAGCTCGCGCGCGATTTGCTGCACGATTTCCCGTTGTGGCGCAGACAATTGCGCTGTTGATGCGATACCGCCGGCAGCCAGATTGTTCAGTTGATCGCCGCAGCGCCGATAGCTGCCAATGCGTCTACCGGCGGCGACTAATGTGCGCACTTCACCGTCCGCGGCGCCCACGATGACCTCCTGAAGCACGGCCATCGCTCCGGTGTCGGTGATCCTGCGCAGCGTGACCAGATCCTCCCTGTCGTTACCTGTCAGTGGCGTGACGCCGCGGCCAAAGCTTCCGGCGCTGGGTTTTGCGATCCAATCGCGGTTAGCGTCGCGCTGCGCCAGCAGCCAGTCGGGATCGCCACTCACGAATGTTGTCGGACCGAATGATTGCCAATGGAACTTACCGTGCAGGGCAAGCAATGCGCGCGGGCTGGTTACGTATTGGCGGTCCGGTAGTACGCTCAACATCTGCATGCGATCCAGGAACGAGGCGCGAGCACCCAGGCCGAGATGCCAGACGAGCTTGTCGCCGGCTAACTCGTGTTCGCCGGCAAACACGCGGCCATTGTGCTCGCGCAGGCTCGCTTGAGGCTGCACGATGACCGTCCAACCCGCCTCTTTGAAAGCTCGGGGGATGAGGCGGGCATTGTCATCGTTATCGGGCTGCGTGGCCGACGGTGGCTCAAGCAAAAGCAAACAGTGCATCGATTCTAAGCCGACATCGGTATATGGCCGGGTTCCGCTTCTACCCGATTAAGCCAGGCTCTGATGTTGGCGTAGTCCGTGAGATCGAAGCCACCCTCGTGCGCGACATGGGTGTAGGCGTAGAGGGCGATATCGGCGATGGAGTATGTGCCAACCGCGATGAAGGGTGATTTGGCAAGAACCGCCTCCATTACGTCGAGCGCGGCGTAGCCCGGTGCTTCATTGGCTTTGATCTGCTCAGCGTAGAACTCTGCATCTCCGAGGATATGCAGCCAGTAGCGATTGGTGGCGATGAATCGCTCATGGCTGTACTGCTCGAAGAACAGCCATTGATGCACGAGTGCGCGCTCGAAGCGATCTGACGGCAACAGGCTGCTTTGCGCTGCGAGGTAACCCAGCATGGCGTTTGACTCGGCGAGTAGCCTGCCGTCAGGCAGCTGCAAAAGCGGGATGCGGCCATTCGGGTTCAGGGCCAGGAATTCCGCCGTCCGAGACTCGCCTGCGAGAATGTTCACCGGCCTTCGCGCGAGAGTGATACCCAATTGCGCGCAGCACAGGCGAACCTTGTAGCAGTTGCCCGAGTCGGCCATCTCATAGAGGGTGTAAGTGTCTGATTTAATGTTGAAATCCTGATTTTTAACCCAATGTATACTGGGCCGCCGTTAACGGCTTAGCAATCGACGTTGGACCCAGACGCTATATGAATCTACCAGACTACACACTCGAGCCAGAGCAGGTGCCGCTGCAGGAAGAGCCGGCGCGCAGCAGCGCTGAGCGCGACGCTCTGAAGGCTGAAATCAAATCGCTGCTCGCGGAGAAAAATGCGGTGCTCGTCGCCCACTACTACGTGGATCCGGACATCCAGGACCTCGCCGCAGAGAGCGGCGGCTTTGTTTCCGATTCGCTGGAGATGGCTCGCTTCGGTCGTGACCACGAAGCCGACACGTTGATCGTTGCGGGCGTGCGCTTTATGGGCGAAACCGCAAAGATTCTGTCTCCCGAGAAGACCGTGTTGATGCCCACGCTCAAAGCTGAATGCTCCCTGGACCTGGGTTGCCCTCCGGATCAGTTCAAGGCGTTTTGCGACGAACACAGCGACCGCACCGTGGTTGTCTACGCCAACACCTCTGTGCAGGTGAAAGCGATGTCGGATTGGGTGGTTACCTCGAGTTGTGCGCTCGATATCGTCAATCACCTGAAAGATCGAGGCGAGAAGATTCTCTGGGCTCCGGACAAACATCTGGGGCACTACATTCAAACCAACACGGACGCTGACATGTTGCTCTGGCAGGGTGCGTGCGTCGTGCATGAAGAGTTCAAAGCGAAAGCGCTTCTGGACTTGAAGAAGGTGTATCCGGATGCGGGCGTGCTCGTCCATCCCGAATCACCGGCTGCGGTTGTGGCGATAGCTGATCGGGTTGGCTCTACCAGCGCGATCATCAAGGCTGCGGCGGAGCTGCCGAACGATACGTTCATCGTCGGCACGGATCGCGGGATTTTCCACCAGCTACGCAGGCAGAACCCGAACAAACGCTTTATCGAAGCACCTACCGCGGGTGACGGAGCAACCTGCCGAAGCTGCGCCCATTGCCCGTGGATGGCGATGAACGCCTTGGAAAACATGGCTTCCACGCTCTTGAGCGGTGACAACGAAATTTTCGTTGATCCAGCGATTGGCGAGCGCGCCATGTTGCCGCTCGAGCGAATGCTGGCGTTTCAGACCGGTTAGCAGTGCAACCGCGGCGCCTGTCTCTTCACTAAGCGCGCCGCGCCTCTTCCAGCGCATCGCGTAGCGCCAGTATGCGTGCTTCGAGTTTAGCGACGGTCTTGCTGTCCGAACGGGAGACCAGCTGACGCGCGTACTCCAGGTGCTGAATGGCTTTCGTATAGGCGCCGTGCAGCGCGAAGTATTCGGCTCGCGCCTGGTGCACACCCAGCACGTTGCCCGCCAGGCCCGACGTTTCGGCCAACTCGTACCACAGGTCGACATCGTCTGACCGCAACCTGGTTTGCCGCTCTAGCACCTGCTCCGCGTCGCCGTGACGCTTGTGCCCGTTCAGTGATTTCGCGTAGAGGGTTGCCAATGGGGGATTGTCTGGGTTCAGAACGAGTTGATGACTAATCAACTGTTCGGCTTCGTTAAATCGCCTGGCGTTGATGAGTAGTTCGGCCTGGGCTGCCGCGAACAGAATACGGTTGGGTGCCGAGTTGTAGATGCGTTTGAAGGTGTCGAGCGCTTCTTCGTGATTGTTTGCCGCGCTGAGTGCGAGCGCCAAGCCGTAGGCTGCTGCGGTGTCGTTAGGTCTTTGGCGCAGGCGCTGGCGAAATTCAGTGACGGCGGTTTGCGGTGTGTCCGCGTAACGAACTTCGACCCGGGCACGCATCAGCTGGAAGTCCGGCGAATCCCTGAACTGCCTTGCTGCAACCCGGGCATTCAGATCCGCCGCCTGATTGCGTGCATCGCTGACCCGGGAATCGGAAAGCGGGTGCGTGAGCAGAAATTCCGGTGGCTTTCGGCTGTGTCGGTAGGCCCGCTGCATGCGCTCGAACATGCGCGCCATGCCATCCGGATCCAGTCCTGCTTGCTGCAAAGTGGAAAGCCCGATGCGATCCGCCTCCTGTTCACGCACGCGTGAATAGCGCAGTGCGTTTGACTGTGCTGCGGCCTGAGTGGCGCTGATCGCAGCGAGACCCGCATCGCCCCCCGCAGCCGCGCCGATCGCCAGGGCAGCCAGCAGGCCGATGATATTGGGAATGGTTGATGCGCGTTGCTGTTCTACGCCGCGGGCGAAGTGACGTTGCGACAAGTGCGCCAGCTCGTGCGCGATGACCGATGAGTATTCGTGCACATCCTCGGCGTAGAGGAACAAGCCCAGATTAATACCAACGACACCGCCGGGCGCTGCGAATGCGTTCAACTGGGGGGAATCAATCAGTACCACCGACAGCACTTTCTCTTTCAGCTGCGAGTGCTCGGTCAGGTCGAACAGTTGCCGCTCCGCGTAGTACTTCAGTACCGGGTCGGAAACGGTTGGCAGCGCGGCGTGAATCTGTTTCAGAAAATCGCGGCCGATGCGCCGTTCCATCTCGGGTGAAAACAGGCTGGACGATGTGTCGCCGAGCTCGGGCAGGTCGTCGATGGTTATGGCTCGGCTCGACGGGCTGATCAGCAAGGCTGAACACAGCGCAAGACACCCGAGCGCGCGGGTTGTGCTGCAGAGCGATGTTCGACCCAGCAGGCCAGAACTCTGTTTCGTGCTGTCCATCGATTACTCGTGCCTGTGCGTCCAACCGCAGCGGTTGGGGTGGTTTGTTCAGTTGCCGTTCACATTGACGGGTGCTTTTAGCTTGGAGGGAATCGTATCGCCGCCAACAGAGGTTTACGTTATCACTAACGTTTATTTTGATGCCAAGCATGGCTTTTGGTTCCCCAATCTATCGGCTGCCTGACTAGGCGCGGAAGTGACGGAAGGGACGACGGTTAGGAGAGCCGGGATTACGAAACCTGGGTTGCGAATGAGAAAAACAACACGCGGTCGGGGTACGATGCGCGCATGAATAGCGAAGAGCAAAACCCTGCAAATAGCGAAGGCGGCACAGCCCCAGTCGCCGGGCCTGATATCCGACGAGGTGATGTTCACCTCGATGTTTGCGGGTTGTCATGCCCGATGCCCCTGCTGAAAGCTAAATTGGCTCTTAACGATATGGCACAAGGGCAACTGCTGAGTGTAGTTGCGACAGACCCAGGCTCTGTGCGGGATTTCGAGGTGTTCGCCGGCCAAAGTGGCCACGAGCTGCTCGCATCCACGAGTCAAGGCGATGAATTTCATTACCTGCTGAAACGGAAATAGGATCGGCCTGTGAAGTTTCTTCAGATTATGGGCAGTTGGGTAAACCGCTACTTCTCTAACGAAGAAGCGGTCTACCTCATCTCCATGCTGGCTGTCTGTTTCGTTGCGCTGTTCACGCTTGGTGGTGTGCTGGCGCCGGTGCTCACCGGCTTGGTGATCGCGTTTCTCCTGCAGGGGTTGGTGTCGCGCCTGACGGCACTGCGAATGCCGCACTTCGCCGCCGTACTCGTTGCCTTTACCGTCTTTCTCGGCACCCTGATTGCCACTCTTCTATTTCTCGTGCCGCTGTTGTGGCGACAATTGCAGGCGCTGGTATCGGCGCTTCCCGGGCTGGTTGAGCGTCTTCGCAGCTTGAGCATCGATCTGCCGGAATCCATCGCAAACTACGTCACGCCGCAGCAGATTGACGCCTGGCTGGCGGCGAGCGCCGGCGAAATCGGTAACCTTTCGGGCACTCTGATCGAAACCACTCTTGCGCAGGTGCCGGGGCTGGTGGGCCTGCTCATCTACCTCGTGCTGGTACCGATTTCCGTCTTCTTCTTCCTCCTCGACCGCCAGCGGATCCTTGATGCCGCTCTGGCTTTGCTGCCTAGCGAGCGGCCGCTGCTCAATCGCGTGGGTGGCGAGATGAATCTGCAGCTGGCTAATTATGTTCGCGGCAAGGCGATAGAGATTCTGATTGTCGGGGCCACGAGCTACGTTGCCTTTCAGTGGCTTGGACTGAACTATGCGGCGCTTTTAGCGTTGCTGGTCGGATTGTCGGTCCTTGTGCCTTTTATTGGCGCAGCGGTGGTTACCATTCCGGTGGCGGTGGTTGGCTTGATTCAATTTGGCTGGAGTGCAGATTTTGCCTGGCTGATGATCGCCTACGCGATCATTCAGGCGCTCGATGGCAACGTGCTGGTGCCGCTGCTGTTTGCGGAGGCGGTCAACTTGCACCCAATCGCCATCATCGTTGCCGTGCTTGCCTTTGGCGGTCTGTGGGGCCTGTGGGGGGTGTTTTTTGCGATCCCTCTCGCCACTCTGATCAAGGCTATCTGGAATGCCTGGCCGAGTGGCGATGAGCTGGACGAGGAAGACCATGCGGGCCGGGGTGATGCAATCGAGCCGGACGGCCACTAGTGGCTTGTAGGGCTTCCGCGTAGACTGCGCAGCGATTGCGCTGCCAGGTCTGTCACCGCTGGCCTGGCAACCGTTTTTCGGAGAGTTCTGTTCATGTCTTCATCCTCGCAGTTAACCCTTGCTGGCAGCATGGTCGCGCTGGTCACGCCGATGCACGAGTCGGGCGATATCGACTTTGAGTCCCTCGATGGCTTGCTCGAGTGGCACATCGATTGCGGTACGAGTGCGATTATTCCTACTGGCACCACCGGCGAGTCGGCCACACTCACGCCGCAAGAACACCTGTCTGTCATCAAACGCACCGTCGATGTGGTCGCCGGACGGGTACCGGTGATTGCCGGTACTGGTGCCAACGCCACCAGTGAGGCGATCGAGTACAGCCAGGCCGCGCAACGCTGCGGTGCTGACGCTTGCCTGTCGGTTACCCCGTACTACAACCGCCCACCTCAGGAAGGCATGTACCAGCACTACAAAGCCATTGCCGAGGCGATAGAGCTGCCACTTATCCTCTACAACGTGCCGCCTCGCACGGCGTCGGACCTGTTACCCGACACCGTCGCCCGGCTTGCGGAAATCGACAACATCGTTGGTATTAAAGAGGCGTGTGGCGATGCTGAACGGGTGGCGGCCCATACGGCTCGAGTGCCAGACGATTTCGTGATTCTGTCCGGTGAAGATGCCCAAAACCTGCGCATGTTCGAGCTCGGAGCGCGTGGCGCTATATCCGTAACGGCGAATGTACGTCCTTTAGAGATGGCTCAGTTCTGTCGAGCCTGGCTCGAGGGTGATGTAGACGGCGCACAGCGCTTTGACGATGAGCTGCAGAGCACGCACCGGCTGCTGTTTATCGAACCCAGCCCCATGCCCACCAAGTGGGCACTTGCGCAAATGGGGCGCATTCAACCCGGCATTCGCTTGCCGCTGATTCCTTTGTCAGAGCAGGGTGCTCGAGAAATTGGCCGGCACTTGCTGGATATTGGAGTAGTGGAGTGATGTTGGATCTGGCGTTGACATGGCGGCGTGCGGTCATACTGCTTGTTGCGGCCTGTCTATCCGGCGGCTGTAGCTGGTTTAACGATGACGAAGGCATTTTCGTCAACCAGACCGACGACTACATTAGTGTTGAAGAACCGCCGCCGCTGGTGGTTCCGGAAGATCTGAACAGCGTACGAGTGCAGGATGCGTTCCCTGTGCCCGAGATTGTGGAGCAACCAAGGCCGCAGATGTTCCCGGGCCGCGCACCGCGGCCAACCGCGATTTTTGCCAATGACACTCGGGAAGACGTGCGTATCCAGCGCCTCGGTGACAGAAGCTGGCTGGTCGTGCCTGAGCCCCCGAGCGTGGTGTGGCCGCAGGTGAAACAGTTCCTGGCTGACAACGGCGTAGCCATCGATGCAGAGCTGCCATATCTCGGCTTTCTCGACAGCCAGTGGCTTGAAGTAGAAGACATCGCCTATCGCGACGTGATTCGCGAACGCCTGAAGAACCAGAAAATGGCTGAGGGCGAACTGGCCGGAGTAGATCGTTTCCGCATCAAGCTTGAGCAGGGCCTGCGCGATCGAACCTCCGAGATACACGTTCGCCATCAGAGTGCGCAGAGCCAGCCCGAGTCAGATCGGGTTGGCTTTTCACCGGCCCGCACCGCCTCGGACCTTGTGACGGCGGAGCAGGAGTTTCTCGCTGAGCTTGGCGCCTATGTTGCGGCTCGGGTTGCGGAGCAATCTGTTTCGATGGTGGCGCAAGGCATCAGCACGCAGACCAAGGCCATCATGACGCGCGATGGCCAGGGTAACCCCGCACTCCGGCTGAATCTGGACTTCGATCGCGCCTGGGCGACCGTCGCAACCGCGCTTGGCAATGCGGGAGTCGAGATTCTCAATCAGGATAGAAACAGCCAGCGCTACGACGCGTCGATCGCGCAAAGCCTGATAACCGGTGAAGAGGCATCCTGGTATTGCCGCTTTCTGCCCTGTGCTTCCGAAGGAGAGCGCACGGTGAGTATCGCGCTGGCCGAAGATACGACAGCGGAGACTGCAGAAGTTTCGAATACAGCAGCCAGTGGGCTTGATGATGCCTATCTCGTTTCCGTTTTAGACGCCTCCGGTGATGCTGTTGATATGGACTACGCAACCGAAGTGCTGGTACTGCTGCGGGACTTTTCGGGTTGAGTCTGTTCTCCGCACCAGGGGACGGGCCGGCATTGGCGTCGCTTGGTAGCGGGAGCAAAGGCAACGGCACCCTGGTGCGACTTGGCGATGAGTTGCTATTGGTCGACTGCGGATTCACGCTCAAGCAAACGGAATACCGACTCAATCGCCTTGAGCTGGCGGGCGGCGACCTCACTGGAATTTTAGTCACCCACGAACACTCTGATCATCTCAGTGGTGTTGCCGGGCTAGCGCACAAATACAGGCTGCCGGTGTACGCCACCTATGGCACGGCCAATGCTCGAGATCTGCCGTTGCCGGTACGTATCGTTGATCCGGAGAAGCCTTTCAGTATCGGCGATGTCACGGTTGCTGCGGTGACCGTGCCCCATGATGCTGCGGAACCAACGCAATTCGTTCTCAGTCATACATCCGGCAAAGTGGGTGTTCTGTCGGATTTAGGCTGCGTGACTCCGCATGTGATTGAGAGCTACAGCGGCTGCGATCTGGTGCTTATGGAAGCGAACCACGACTGGTCGATGTTGATGAATGGGCGCTATCCCCAGCGCCTGAAGAAGCGAGTGGGCGGTGACCATGGTCACCTGAATAACCAACAGGCTGCCAGCCTTCTGGAGCGCATTGCGCACCCGGGCCTGTCCGTTGTGCTTGGCCATGTCAGCCAGGAAAACAACGATCCCGGCCTTGTGGATGAAGCTTTTGAGCCTCTCCGCGCGCGGGTCGCATCGCTCATTCAGGCAGATCAGGACTACGGCATTGCCTGGCAGTCCCCTGTGCCTGAAAACGGCTCCAAACTCGCTGGCGAGCAATCCGCCGGCTGATCGCGCCCTTTTTGGGTTGTGCGATATCTCGATTATGCGATGACGCGCGAGCATCTGCGTTTCGCAAGGAATGTGACACTGTTCAACTCCTGCGTTACGTAACTGGCAAAACCCAGTTTTCCATCTTTACTCAAGAGAACCGCCTGCCTTTCGATGTATGACGTTGGGCGGCTCACGCCGTATTCGGCTTAAAAGGACGTAATGAAGGAACGAGGGAGCCTTATGACAGCTCGACCCCGACAGAAGAATTCAGGTTTTACCCTGATGGAAGTGATTGGCGTGATGGCGGTGATCGCTATTATCGCCTCGATCGCAACACCGCGCATCTTCGCTGCAATCGAAGATGCGAAAGTCACCGCCTTGGTACAACAGGTCAACGATCTTAAAGCCAACGTCGCAAGTTACTACAAAGATACCGGCCGATGGCCGAGGCACATTCCCAGCCATTCCGACAATCGATATAAAAACCTGATGGTCAATGACGCCGGTGGTGGTGCACCGATTCCAGGCTGGGACGGTCCGTATCTGGAAGCAGAGCTGACGAATCCGATTACATCGGGCGGTTATCTTGATCTGCAAACGACCAGTTCATCAGCATTTGCCTGTGATCTTTCGGGTGATGGCACCACGGATGGAACCTTCGTGACCTATCGGATTGATGGCGTGAGCCCATCTATCGCCGAAAAGGTTTCAAACATGATCGACAAAGATGGTGGTGTCACCTCCGGTAATGGCGCGTGGAAAGCGGCCGGGCGCGTGAAGCAGTACAACGGCAACCACAGCAGCATCATTGTGATCTGCCTCGCCAAGGTCTGATCGACCCTGTTCATACTTCCCGAAAGCCCGGCTTGCCGGGCTTTTTTCTGTCTGCAATTCGGCAGACCTGAATGGCGCGGTGGGATTTGAGAGGAACTGCGCATTCTCCATCGCATGGGCAGCAAACTCGTGGAATTGAGCTTTACTTAACGAAGGACGATCTCGGGATGACTTTCTCCCGGTTTATCCCGTGCGCACGGATATGCACTGAATCACTTGGTAAATGCCGCAGTCGTGTAGGAAAGGAACTTGAAAAGCTCTAGGGAACAAGGATTTACCCTGCTGGAGCTGGTCGGTGTGATGGCGGTCATTGCAACGATTGGCGCGTTGGCAGCACCACGGATTATCGACGCGATAGAAGATGCGCGGGTTACCGCGTTGGTGATGCAGGTCTCCGATCTGAAGGCGAACGTTGCGGGTTTCTACGCCGATACAGGGCGCTGGCCACGGCACATTCCAACGCATCCGGACACGCGTTATCGCCAGCTGCTGCACAACGATGCAGGTGCGAACGTCCAAATTTCCGGTTGGCAAGGGCCCTATCTCGAAAGCGAGTTGAACAACCCGATTGTGGACGGCGGATACGTTGATCTGATGGCAACCTCGTCAACTCAGTATGCCTGCGATCTCGACGCTGACGGGGCGATGGACGGTGCCTTCTACATTTATCGCATTGATGGCGTGGACATGGAGATAGGCAGGAAAGTATCGAATCTGATGGATAAGGATGGTCACTTGCTGACGGGCAACAACGCCTGGAACAAGGCAGGCCGTGTGAAGACCTACAGCGGGGGCAACAACACGATTCTGATTGTCTGCCTGGCGAAGATATAGATCATGTCCGAAGCTATCCAGAAAGGCGCAGACAGTAAGCCCAAGAAACCTTTAGGCGCGAGACTTGTGGATGCCGGATTGATTTCGGACTCCCAGCTCGATCTCGCCTTGCGTGAGCAGAAACGCTCCGGTGGCTATCTGGGCGAGACTCTGGTTCAACTGGGTTTCTGTACTCCAGAGGCCATCACCGAGCTGCTTGCTCAGGAGAACGAAGTCGAAGTCGTCGACGTACGGCGACTCGAACTCGACGTACAACTGCTGGAGCTGGTCAGCTTTGAAACGGCGAGGCGCTACAAACTGATTCCGGTGCGACGGGAAGGCGACATGCTGACGGTCGCCCTCGCGGACTCCTTCGATGTCGTCGCGATGGATGCGGTAGAACGGGAATCCGGCCTGCTCGTCAATGTGGTTACTGCGCCTGAGGCGTACATCCTGCAGGCGATCGAGCGCAACTACGCGCGCACCGGCAGCATTAACGACTCGCTTGAATCCGTGTTGTCAGGTGATCTGGCGAAGGCGATCGAAGAGGGCGATGAAACGCCGATGGTACGGCTGGTGGATCAGATCCTCCAGGAAGCCATTAAGTCCGGGGCGTCTGATATACACCTGCATCCGGAAGAGAAAAACCTGCGAGTCCGAACCCGAGTGGATGGTGTGTTGCGCCAGGAGTTGCTGCTTCCAAAGACCGTTCAGGCGGCCGTTACGGCTCGCTTGAAACTGATCTCCGGTCTGGATATCACTGAGAAGCGCTCGCCCCAGGATGGCCGCATACGGATTCCCATGGGCAGTTCCTACACGGATTTGCGGGTCTCTACACTGCCTACTAACCATGGCGAGTCGGTGGTTATGCGTATCCTGGACAGCGGTGCGGTGTCGAAGGACCTCGATGACCTGGGCTTCTCTCCAAAGGATCAGGAACGGTTCGAATCCGCTATCGATCGAGCGTTCGGCATGGTGCTCGTCACCGGCCCGACCGGTAGCGGTAAAACGACAACGCTGTATACAGCGCTGAGTTGTATCGACAGAGAAACCCGCAGCGTCTTCACGCTTGAGGACCCTATCGAATACAGCCTGCCGCTGGTTCGACAGACTCAGGTAAATCCGGACGTCGGTATGGATTTTGCCGCTGGTCTGCGGTCTCTGCTGCGCCAGGATCCGGATGTGATTTTAGTTGGTGAGATTCGTGACCAGGAAACGGCAGAACTCGCAACGAGGGCCGCACTTACCGGCCACCTCGTGTTTTCAACACTACACACCAACAGCGCGCTGGGCGTCATCCCTCGGCTGGTGGATATGGGCGTTGACAGATATCTGCTGCCGTCGGCGCTTGTTGGCATCGTCGGCCAGCGCTTGCTGAGACGGTTGTGCCCGAATTGTCGTGAGCAAGTTCCCGGAGTGGATGCCATCTTCGATGAACCAGCGCTCGCGCACTTGCGGCCGGACACGGAAACCCACTGGCGCGGAGCCGGTTGCGGCGAGTGCTCGGATACTGGCTACAAGGGCCGAATGGCCGCGTACGAAGTACTGCTCATAGAAGATAGCTTTCACGACGCCATTCTCGCTGGTGGTTCGGAGTCTGAGATGGCCGATCTGGCCCGTGAGTCGGGCATGACAACCATGCTCGAGGATGGCCTGGTGAAGGCGAATGCAGGGCTCACTAGCGTCGCCGAAGTCCTGAGAGTGTTGAGGTAGCTGATATGCCGAAGTACGCCTATCGCGCTATCGATGCCAACTCCAAGCCGGTTGCAGGGCTGCTTGTTGCCGAGAGCGAGACCCGTCTCGAGCGTCGCATGCAGGAACTCGGCCTGTTTCTGGTGGAAGCCAAAGCAGAGTCCGTCGCGCGTCCGCGCGCCGTCAAGAAGGTGCCGCGCAAAGAACTTGCTGACTTCTTCAATGGGCTGGCGGCGTTGCTCGCAGCAGGCATCGATGTATCCGAGAGCCTTGCGGTGATGCGGGATGAGTCGCCCCTCGAAGACCTCAAGATGGTTCTTTCCGACCTGCGCATGAACGTCGAATCCGGTGTGGCTTTGGATGAGGCGATGAGCAACCACCCCAAGGTGTTCGACCCTCAGATCACCAATCTGATTCGGGCCGGTTCCTACAGTGGCCAGCTGGTACAGGCTTGCGCGGATGTGGCTGACCACCTCGAGTGGGTAGAGAACATCATGGCGGACATCAAACAGGCGACGATGTACCCATCGATGATCGTCTTTGCCGTTGGCGCGCTGATTTTTCTGATGTTCAGTTTCGTGGTGCCCCAGTTTGCGGACATTTTTGTGCAGCTCAATCTTGAGCTGCCGGGCATCACACAACTCGTTGTCACAATTGGTGAACTCGCTACCGGCTACTGGTGGCTGGCAATGCTGATTGTCGGATCCTCGTTTGCGCTGATTCGATTTGGCCCGAAGTACTCCGCCGAGTTTGCTTTGCGATTCGATCAATTGAAGCTCTCGTTGCCGATCTTTGGTTCGCTGATTCAGATGCTCGTGCTGTCCACCTTTGCTCATAACATGGCATTGATGATGAAAGCGGGCGTGCCCATCGTCGAAGCGCTGCAACTGGTGCGCGGCGTAGTCGGCAATCAGGTGATGGCTCGCGCGGTTGCTGATGCGGAGCTGGCGGTGACCGAGGGCCAGCGCATGTCGGATGCATTTGGCCGACACGATGTGATGACCCCGATCATCATGCGGATGCTCGTGATTGGCGAAGAGACCGGCAAGCTTGATAGCTGCCTGGAGCAGGTCTCGAACCGCCTGGATAACGAGATTCCGCGCAAGATCAAAAAGGTGTTCGGCATTCTCGAACCGGCAATCACGATGACGTTGATTGGCGTCGTGGGCTTCGTCGCAGTTGCGATATTCATGCCGATGTTCTCCCTCATGAGTGGAGCAATGGGCTGATGCGTGGTTTCTCACTTCTCGAAATGATTGCAGTAATGGCCATCATGGCCATCTTTGCAGGCGTGCTTGCGCCCTCGGTGTTTCGCACCATCGATGAAAATCTTGCCACGGCGGAAGAATCGAATCTGGAAGCGATGGCTGAAGCGCTGGAGGAATACGTTCTGGATTCCAAGCGAGTTCCGTCTCGGCTTTCCAGCGATTGGGGCCCGGCAATCGCGGAGCGTATGAGTCAATCAACGGCGCGTATATTGAACAACGATCGAGGCTATACGAGAGGGGTCTACTTCGACCCGACTTTCCTCACCTCATCCGTCACGGCGTTTCCTGGGTTTACCCAGGATCTCGGTTTGACGTCAGCGCCGAACTCTCCTCGAGTGTTGGTCGTGTCTAACCTGGCGGCCAACGCTCCCGCGGCGCCGACTAGTCAGGCTGCATTTGATGCGATCTGGCAGCAAACCGGAACGCCATCGGTTACCGAGGGCAAGATGGTGAAGGTTGTCAGGCTGAACCTGGCGCCGTTGTTCCATCGAGTTTTACTCACGAACGACAATGCTACGACGGTCGGTTTTCAGGTGGAGTCTGGCACGGTGGGTTCCGTCGCTGGAGCCAGTGGAGTCCCCGGCTCTCAGACCCGTTACGTCATCGACGGCTCCAAAATATCGATGTTTGCCGACCCCTATCCCTCGGGTGCGCTGCAACGCCAGGCGCTCGTTCGAGAGGATCTGAGTTACCACTACGGTCTCGATGGCGCTGTGTGGAGTTGGCAGAAACCATGAGTGTTCGCTATGCCATCAGCTGGCTATACGGCGAGTTCAGGATGGCTCGTTTTCAGCGTGGTCGTGTGGTCGAGGACTATACGGCCCCGGAGCTCATTGAGACGCAGGCGGACTTTGTTCAGGCGCTGAATGAGGCTCGCCAGCATGTGAATTGCAAAGGCCGCGGCGCGGTTGCTGTGTTGCATGAGCATGACCTGCACAGTCACGAGTTTTTCGAAGTGCCGAGTATGTCCCGGCGCGATCTCGAACGATATCTCGGCCGCCAGGTTCAGCAGTCCACTGCATTCAAGGAAGAGGCGGCCTGGTGCTATCACGAGACGACCCACGCGGACGGTCAGGAAGGCGTGTTGCTGCACATGTTGCCGCGCCGCATCGTTCGCACGACGCTGGATGCCTGTGCTGCTGTGGGCCTTGCCAGCAAGCGCTATGTTCCGCTTACCGAGGTGGTCAGCGCCTATCTGCCTAGCCTGAATATCGAAGGCACCATAATCATCGCCGCAGTTTTCCGCACGCGTGTCGAGATCGTCGTGGCTGATGGTGGTGGCGAGGCGTTGTTCGTTCGCGAACTCGCCTACGGCTATGAAGATGGCCCGATCGGTCGGCTACCGATGGATATCAATCGAACCATCCGCTATGCCAAGCAGCAGACGGGCCGACATGTTGATCAGGTACGGATGATCGGCAACCAGGAGACACAAGCGCTCCTCGATATGGCACGTGACGTTGACGTTGAGGTCCATGTTGATCCGGCAACGAATACCGATAACTTCTGGCTGGAACAAGTCGCTAGCCTTTCCGGGCGCCTGCACGCGAACTTTGTGTCGTCTCTGGCCCAGCGTCGAATCACACCGGATGCGCTGCGGCGAATGGGCGTCTTTGCGACGCTGAGCTTTGTTCTTGCATCTGTTTTGTCTGCTGTTGTGGTCGATCGACTGGTTGCGACCAGTAAAGATCTGATTGTGCGGGTCAACGCCCAGAACATGATTCTGCAGGAGGACATTGGTGAGCTGGAAACCCTGTTGGCAAACACTCGTGAACAGGCCGATCACCTTGCCCGGCTGAAGGCGAATACATTCAACCTGCCTACGCTCTTCGTTCTGCACTTATCCCGGCTTGCGCCACCGAGCGTTACGTTCAACGCAGTAGAGGTGAGCAAGGTGAATGAGCACTGGGAAGTCGATATCAGTGGGGTCATCGAGACAGACCTGGCAGCGACCGCCAGGCACCTCGGCACTTTCGAAGAGATGCTGGCTGAGCCGCCCTGGCATATGACTGTTACCCAAAGCTGGAAAGAAACCTGGTTCGATCAGCTGCAAAGCGGCGCGTTGCGGGAAGGTGATCCGGTTGGCTTCAAGTTGGGCGGGGTCTTGCGATGAGTTCGCGAGACGACATACCCAAGCCCAGCGGTTCGCTGACCGCTGAACAGAAACAGGCGATGGCGCGAATCGAAATGCGCCGTGCCGAGCGCTTGCGCGCCGAGAGCGATAAGGATGCTGGAGTGGGCGACGCTGAGAGCTCAGCACCGCTGTCGCTCCTGGATGAGGCGGTAGAGACGAGCGACAGTATCGACTGGTCGCTTGAAGAGACGGAGCCGCCAGCGCCGGTTTTTGTTGCTCAGGATCCGGAAGAGGTTGATGCCTCAGAGAATCAGAGTCTTGATCTGGCAGGTGATGGCGGCGATGACATTGAGCTGACGACACCTGGATTAGCCGTCGCCGCCGCTGCTCCCGCAGACGAAGGCGCGGCGGAGCCCATTGATCTGAGTGCGAAAGCTGCAAGCGCGGAGCAAACACCAGCGCCACTGCTCACGCCTGAAAGCGGTTCTTCGGAAGAGCAGAACCCATCGGAGCCCGATGACGTTCTGCCAACTGTCTCCGAAGTTGCCAGGGACGCCAGTGACTATCAGGCCCTTCGTGCATCGAAGTCGCCGATGAAGCGGCTGGTGGATGATCTGTCATCGCGAATGTTCAAAAATTCCGCTGGCATGGTTGCGACGGCTGCCGCGGTCAGCATAGCGGCCGCGTTGCTCATCTGGAGCGTCTTCTTCCGTCTCGACATTCTCGACGAGGTGGTAGCGCTTGAGATGCTGGAGCTCGACCTTGAGGACCAACACGCAACACTCGCGCTTCAGCTGTCCGCACTGAATTCCGAATCCATGGAGTCAGAGATAGCGGAGCAGAGCACCCGAATATTTCCCGGTTTCCCAGCCTTGGCCAACTGGATCGAGCGCGTCTCTGAACGGGCTGAGGGAATGAACATGAATGTTCGATACCGCGTTGAGCCCGCCAGCTACGCGCCAGTAGATGAGGTGTTGGAAGTACCGGTCATTATCGAGCTCGAAGTAGCCAGCGACGACGATGGTGAGTTGTTCAGTCGCGGCATGGGTCTGATCGCCTCGCTTCTGCAGGATCACTGGCATCTGGATATCGCGTCTACGAGCGCCGAGGGCGACGGTAAAGGCATGCGAACGCTAGAGATGGAGGCGCGAGTCTGGGTATTCGATGTCGAGGAGTTCGTGAGTTCCAGTTTGGTAGCTGATCGCGACACCAGCGATGGTTCAAGCGTTGCGAGCGTGGAGTTCGGAGGCGATGCAGAAATTATTCAATAACCCGCTCGTTGTCGGCGCGCTGGGCTTGGTGGCTGCAGCGTATTTTGCCGTGACCGTCGTTGTGCCCATGTTCGGTAGTGACGCCAATGCCAACGGCATGTCGGACCCGGACGTTCCGATGTTTACAGAAATAGCGGAGTCGAGCTCAACGGACGACGCCATCCCGGAAGGCCTGGCGGTAGATAAAGATCGCATCCGTTGGCTGCGAAGCCTCCCGAGAGACCCCTTTGGTCAACAACCTGGCCAGACTGATAGCGCCGGGGCAGCGGTCAGTCGGAAACCAGAACTGCAAGCGCTGTTTACCTCGGCGTCCTCGCGCAGCGCAGTAATAGACGACGTACTCGTCCGAGAGGGCGACCTGGTGCGCGGCATGGAAGTCGTTGCCATCGACAACACCGGCGTGACGTTGGCATCGGCCACCGACACCTTACGATTAGAGCCATAGATCATGACCATGAACATACTCAAGCGATTGTCACTTCTGCTGTTGTCTTTCTGGTTAGCAGGATGTGTCGCTCTGTCCGCACCGGAGAACGATCACTTCCCGCGCTACCAGGATGAGTCCGCGCAGGAAGCTTCGGTTGTTGAGCCGGTTGCGATGACGCTCGGCGAGCGTCTGGCTCTTCCCGAGCCGGATCTCGGACTTGCCTCCAAAGAAAGTGAAGCGCTCTACAGTTTCGTCATCAAAAACATGGAAGTTGATCGCGCGCTGCGGCTCTTCTCGCGAGCCTACGGCTTGAATGTTGTGGTGGCGGAGGATGTTGTGGGTGTGATCGACGTGGAGTTCTACGATCTGCCGCTGCATCAAGCCATGTCTTTGATGCTCGATTCCATGGATTACTACTGGCTGAAAGAAGACGGGATCATCAAGGTGCGCTCTCACGAAACCCGTCAGTTTTCCATCGACTATCTGCGTCTCATTCGCTCTGGCTCGGGTACGGCTACGGCCAAAGTCAGTTCCGGCTCGTCCGAAGGCGGCGGTGACGGCGGTGGCGAGAGTGGCGGTGGCGAAGATGCCTCGAGCATCGTGATTGGCCATTCCGATGAAGTGGATTTCTGGCAGGAGTTGCAGGGCGAGATAGAAGATCTCCTGTCGGAAGATGGCCGAGTCGTGTTGAACCGGCTTTCCGGAACGGTCGTTGTTAGCGATCAACACCGTTACGTTGAGTCGGTAGCGAACTATCTTGACCAGATGCAGCGCTCTATCCATCGGCAGGTGGACATACGCGTGCGAATTCTGGAAGTTCGGCTCGATGACAATTCTGCGCTGGGTGTTAACTGGAGTCGCATCGCCGATGCAGTGGATAGCACCGACGCCGTTGACCTCTTGATCGACGGCACTATCGGCAGCCCTGCGGGTGGCTTTGATCGAGCTGATAGCACTTTCACCCTGCAGTACTTTGACCAGGAATCGGGCAACAACTTAAGCGCGTTAGTGGATGCCCTGAAAGAGCAGGGTGACGTGGAGATTGTCTCGCAACCCCATGTGCGCAGCATGAACAACCAGACGTCACTGATTAAAGTTGGCACTGATCGAACATTCTTCCGACGCGAGCAATCGACGGATTCGACGTCCGCGGGTTCGCTGACGACTGCAACCGATATCCCTCAGGTAGTCACGGAAGGCGTGGTTCTCTCGATCACGCCGCAGATTGCCGACAACGGCTGGATCATGATGGACGTATCACCGGTAGTGACCCGGGTGTCCAGTGTTTCGACCGTCACGAATGGCAGTGGTGTGGTTCAGTCGTCCGCGCCCAATCTCGACATCGCCCAGGTGACCTCGCTAGTGCGTGCGCGCAGTGGCGAAACCGTTGTGATTGGCGGGCTTATTCAAACGCAAAGCAGCGTTACTCAACGCTCAATCCCAGGCACCAACTGGATGGGGCCCTTAAAGAATCTCGCTGGTGGCACCTATGACGCTCAGGTCAAATCCGAGCTGGTTATGGTTCTGACCCCAGTCATTGTCGACAGCCGTACGGCGAGCCGTTAGGCGAGAGTGTATGAACATGACATCACAACAAGCCCCCAGGAAACCCTTATCAAGGCCAGCAATGATGCAAGCGAGCAATAGTCTATTAACCTTCGCACTTCTTGTGCTGGCGTTGCTGGCTCCATCTGCATTCGCCGGCGCAGACAGTGGTCCGGAAAAAACGCTGAAAGATGCGCAGCAATCGACAGAGCAACTCACTGCACTGCTGACAGCGCTTGCGACGGACGGGCCGGCCAGTGGTCTCAACAGTGACCCGACCGTCGATGAGCAGGCGAAATCGAGCTCTGAATCCAGCCGACAACTTGTCCCGGTTGGCCCCAGCACCGCGCTTGTTCCTAAGGACAGCGGCCATGTTGATTCCTCCGGCATGGAGCGTAGTTTCGAACGCATTCTTGATGGCTTGCGCAGTGGCAGCGATCCGACAACGAGGCGTGAACTGACCGACTTTGTTGAGCAATGGCCCCAGCACGCGCTAGCAAACTATCACCTTGCTCGCGTGTTGATCTCAGATGGCGACTATGACGAAGCGCTACGTCGCCTCGAGCCATTTAAAAGCCGAACGCGGGACGACTGGCAACCCTGGTTCTGGAGCGCAACCGCAAACCTCGGACTTAGCCGACTGGACGCTGCGCGAGCCGATCTTGAAGGGGCGCTGTCGCGAGGTTCTGATGTGGCGGAAATCTGGGTTCAGGAAGCGGTGTTGGAGCAGGAGCTCGGCAATCATGCAGGGGCTGTCCAACTGCTGCAGGTGGCATTGAGCAAAGCGCCGCGTGATGCACAGATCCACCTCAATCTGGCTTACAGCTTCGAGCATTTGGGTCAGTTTGATCGGGCGCTGTCTGCCTACCAGAACTATCTGACCAGTTCGGTGAATGCTCCGCGGTCGATGCGAGGGCGGGTTTTGCGTCGTATCAGCGCATTGACATCCGGTTAACTGAGCGCTGAATTATCGGTTCGATCAGGACGTCGGCAGCGATCCGCTCATGCCGACGGTGCCACCCAAACCAGACTTACTGCTAGAATCGCCATTCGCTGTAACGACGAGCAAATGAGCGATTTATGCAGGAAATTGCCCCTACCTCAGTGGCTGTCACGCCAGATAACTTCCAAGCGGAAGTCGTCGAGAAGTCTAATGAACTACCAGTCATTGTTCTTTTTTGGGCGGAACAGGTGCCACCGTCTGTTGAGGCGCGAGGCGTGCTGGAACAAGCCCTGGCCGGAGCCCAGGGAAAAGCCTTGCTGGCGACTGTCGATGTAGCTGCTGATCAAACCCTCGCGCAACATTTGCGCGTTCAGGGTCTTCCGGCTGTTCGAGTCATCAAAGACGGGCAGATGGCGGATCAGTTGGAAGGGCCGCAACCAGCGGACGCCTATCAAGCACTGGTGCAAACGTTAACGCTGTCCAGTGCTGAGATCATAAAAGCTCAACTGGATGATGTTATTGCGGCAGGAGATTTCGACACGGCGATTGCGATGTTGCAGCAATCCGTGAACGAGGAGCCCGCAAACCAATCCTTCAGGGTTGAGTTTGCGGATGTGCTGATTCGCGCTAGCCGGCTTGATGAAGCGCGCACTGTGCTCGCTAGTATCGCGGATGACGCAGCGGAGCGTGAGCGCCCACAAACCCGGCTCGAGATTGCACAGGAAGCAGCCGAGCTAGGAGACCTCTCGGAGTACCAAGCTGCGCTCGCCGCAAATGAGGATGATCTTGACGCTCGCTATGCATGTTCCATTGCAGCCGCTCACGCAGGTGAGTTTGAACTCGCCCTTGAAACGGCTATGGGTATTCTTCAGCGTGATCGTGAGTACCGGGAGGATATCGGCCGCCTCACCATGATTCGAATCTTCGCGCTGCTGGGTAAGGGTTCTGCACTCGCCACCAGTTATCGCCGGCGCATGTTCAACGCGATGCATTAAAGGCGAAAAGCGCTCGCGCTTTTCTGCCCAGACCTCGCAGCGTTGAACGACTTAGCCGAAAGACGCTTTTTTGCAACGCTTCGAAGAAGCTTCAGAAAAAGCTGTCGAAAGGCGACCTAACTTTTTCCCAACCCAAACGAGCAGATACGCATCGAAATGACCGGGAGTTAGGGCGAAAAGTGCCACGCGCTTCTCTGCCCCAGGCCTATCAGCGCTGAACCACGTAGCCGGCAGACCGGGCGAAAAGCGCCACGCGCTTTTCTGCCCCAGGCCTACCAGCACCGAACCACGTAGCTGGCAGACGCTTTTTTGCATCGCTTCGAAGAAGCGTCAGAAAAAGCTGTCGAGAGGCGGCCTAACTCCCATTCTTTTTCCCCAACCCCAACCCCAACCCCAACCCCAACCCCAACCCCAACCCCAACCCCAACCCCAACCCCAACCCCCAACCGGCCACCCCCATGACCAATACCATCGCCACCGGATCCCTGGTTTCTCTGCGACGAATCGCGCCCGAAGACCTCCCAACAATCGCCGGTTTCGAGTACTCCGTGTCGATCACCGAGCCTCATTCCGATCACGCGAGGCTAAACGCTCTCTTCGCCGAAACGGGCCTGTGGCTCAACGATGCCGGTGCACTCGCCATCGTTTCGAACTCGTCCTCACAGTTACTGGGAACGCTCCAGTTCTACCGATCAGCACCCTGTATTCACGGATTGGAGATCGGTTATGTCATCCATAGTCGGAGTGATCGCGGCAGGGGTTATGCCGCCCAAGGCCTGCAGTTGTTGACCGATTACCTGTTCGCTGAAAAACCTGCGGTCTTTCGGATTCAGCTACTAATTGAAGTCTGGAATACGCCTTCGTGGAAAGTGGCGGAGCGAAGTGGCTTCATTCGTGAAGGAATCCTGAGAAGCTGCGGTTTTGGCAGCGGTGACCCTGCGGATTGTTTCGTGTACTCCAGAACTCGCAAGGATCACCAGCAGGCGCTGGCATCCTCTAACGGATCCTAACGACCGGGCGAAAAGCGCCACGCGCTTTTCTGCCCCAACCCCAACCCCACCATCCCCACAGAAAGTGATCTGGTTCTCAGAACGCGCAACACCCGCTCTTCTATGCTTTATCTATCACTAACTCCAATAGGTAACCCAGCATGGAAGCTCGGTCATCAAGCGCTTCAGCGCGTCTGATCCTGCACTACGGTAACCAGCGAGTCGCACTCGACGCCGCGGGTAACCACGAGTACACACTAGGAAAAGAGGCGGACAACGACTTGCAGGTCCTGCGTGACTGGGTCTCTCGCTATCATGTGTCCTTCAAGGTGGATCATCAGTACTTCGTATTGGTTGATCACAGTACTAACGGCACCTTTGTGCAAACCGAAGACGAGCGCGTTACCCACGTGCACCGACACGATTTGCGATTGTGGGGCGATGGCTATTTCAGCCTCGGCGAGCCGCTCGATAAGGCGTCGGCCATTCGCTTCGAACACCACTGATTTGTCATGAGGTGGTCCAGCGCTGATGCGACCCACCGCGGCAAGGTTCGCAGCAACAATGAAGATGCGCTGATCAGTCGCCCTGATGCCGGCCTATGGGCGGTAGCAGACGGCATGGGTGGACATCACGCGGGCGAAGTGGCTAGCCAGGCGATAACCGATTCCCTGGCAGCGGTGGATACTGATCGTGAACTCTGGCAGCAAGTGGACATTGTCGAGGATGTCCTGGTTGCTGTTAACGATGCGCTGCGCGAGCATGCAAGAACGCTCCGGCGAGGCACGACTATTGGCTCGACAGTGGTAACAATGCTTGCACAAGATTCCGTGGGAGTTGCGCTGTGGGCGGGTGATTCCCGCTTGTACCGCGCGCGCGGAGATTGTGTTGAGCAGATCACTCGAGACCACAATCCTATTTCAGATCTTTTGGATGATGGCGTTGTGAGCGAGGCGGAAGCGCTGGCGGCTGACACAAACGTCGTAACACGGGCGGTTGGTGGCCACTCTGATCTGACGTTGGACCTGGCCGTGTTCGATGTCGAGCCGAGCGATACTTATCTGCTGTGCAGCGACGGACTGTACCGCGATGCATCGACCCAAGACCTCCTGCGGGCGCTGTCGGCAGAACGCGTACGCGACAGCGTTGATCAACTGCTCAACCATGCGCTGGCAGGCCCTGCAAAAGACAATGTCACGTTGATTGTTACGCGAGCGTTAGCATGATTTCAGATTGGTCTGAGTCCGAGCTGCATGCGGATGATCCGGACGATCGGACCATCATACGCAACGTTGATGACAGTGTGTCCAGCACATCCTCCGGTTCGAGCGGCGCAGGGGAGGCGAGTTCTCCCAGAGTCCTGAAACAGCGCTTCGTTCTTGATCGCAAGCTCGGAAGCGGTGGCATGGGAACTGTTTTTCGGGCCAAGGACCTGCGCAAGGTGGAAGCCCGTGATCGCGACCCGTATCTCGCGATCAAAGTGCTAAACAACGATTTTCGTGATCGTCCGGAAGCGTTCATCGCATTACAGCGTGAGGCCTCGAAATCTCAAGCGATGTCGCATCGAAACATCGTGTCGATTTTCGATTTCGACAAAGACGGCGAATTGCCGTTCATGACCATGGAACTCTTGAAAGGCGCTGAGCTCAGCGAAGTGCTCAAGAGCTACCCGAACGGGCTGCCTTCTGAACAGGTCTGGCCGCTTGTGCGCAGCCTGTGTGACGGCTTGCAGCACGCCCATGAGCAAGGGGTTGTACACGCGGACTTCAAACCCGGGAATGTGTTCGTCTGTGACGATGGCGCCGCCAAGATTTTCGACTTCGGCATCGCCAGAGCGGTCCACAAAGGTCTGGGCGGTGACTATGAGGATGCCGATGATACCGCCTTTGATGTCCACGGCATGGGCGCGCTGACGCCGGCGTATGCCAGCGCGGAGATGTTGCGAGGCTCACCGCCGGAAGCGTCGGACGATATATTCGCCCTTGGCATCGTGATCTATCTGATGCTGACCGGGCGACATCCCTTTGATCGTGTTCCAGCGGATGAAGCACGAACTCGCGAAATGCTGCCGGCCAAACCCAAGCAGCTGCGCGCTCATCAGTGGCGGGCTCTGCAGTCAGCGCTGGCACTCGATCGTTCAGATCGGCCGGCAAGCGCTGAGGCGCTCGGACGTGGCCTGCTTGAACCGCCGTTCTGGCAAACCCGCACCGCCATGGCGGTTGCTGCAACGCTTGTCGTCGCGGTCATTGCTGGTGCTGTGCTGCAAAGCAGCGATAGGGCTCAGGTGAAACAGGAAGTCGAAGAAGACGTTCGGCTGGCCCGCGTGTATTCACTGATGGCTTCGCCAACGTTTAACGAAGCCTGGCAGCAACAGATTGAATCTGAGCTGTCGGAGCTTGCACAACGCTCGGGTTCAGGCGACGACCACGCAGATCTTGTCAGCAGGCTGCGTGAGTTATACCAGGCAAGGATTGCCAGCACCGAAGATCTGGAAGACGCCTATGCGCTGTTTGAGCGCGCATTGGCTCATGGCCCGATGCCGAACGCGCAGTCGCACCTCGCGCAGCGACACGCGCAACAGGTTGAGCTATGGCTCGCCAAACCGGTTGAAGAACCTGGTTGGCTGGAAGAACTCGATCGCAGGCAGCATCTGCTTGCGCAGCGTTTTCCTGGTGATCCTCGAAACGCAGAACTCGCGGCTGAGATAGAAATTCATTTGATTACACAAGCGCAGACCATGGCTCTGGCCGGCAACCTCCCAGCGGCGCAAGCGCTGCGCAGCCGGCTTGGCGAGGAGGTTTACGATCTCGCGCTGGCGGACCAGTTGGATGCGGCGCTCGCTCTTGCGCGATCCAACCAAGAGGCGGAGCAATCTCGAGCGGAGCAAAATCAGCGTCGGCTGGCGGCGGATCGCTTGTTGGCAGCTAGCCTTGCGCCAGTCTGCGCTCGTCGGGATGTGGCTGAAGTTGCCGGTGCTCTTGCGCGCATTCGCGCGAGTTATCCGGAGCGCTACACCGTCGCACTGGCGGCCGCTGACAGCGCTTTGCTGAGCTGCGCGGCAGAGCTCGCGACTCGCGATGCGGACGCTGCGGCTGCGCTGCGCGGCCAGGCGCTGAACCAGATCGAAGGACTGACGGCGCTAGCTGAGTTTCGCCTGGACCCATGCTCGCTCGACTATCTGAGGGACGCGGGCAATACAGCCGGTCGGGGCGGCTTCTGTATGGATAACCGCCTTGCCGGTGACGGCCTGACCGGGATCCGGCTCGTTGTGGTTTCCTATCCGGATAGCGGTGAAGCCTTTGCCATCAGCAAAGCTGAGACAGCCTATGCCGAGTATCGTGAGTTCTGCCGCGCACAGGGCCTGGCGTGCCCAGCAGGACCGACCTCTACGTTGCCGGTAACCAATGTGTCGTTTGAAGATGCGCAAGGCTATGCACGCTGGCTTAGCGCGCAGACCGGATTTACCTACCGTCTGCCAACGCTTGCTGAGTGGCAACTGGCCGCCTCAGGCGCTGCTGATCCGAATCGCAATTGTCGTCACAGTACTGCCGGCATCGAGCGTGGGCTTGGTCTCGCCCCGGCAGCCAGCGGCGCGCCTAACGAGCGCGGCTTGCTCAACAGCATTGGCAACGTTCAAGAATGGGTGCTTGATGATGACGAGGTACGGGTTGCAGGGGCAGCATTCAGCGAGCCGTTGATTAGCTGCGATATTAGCAATGTGAAGCCTCACACGGGTGAAGCCGATGAGATAACGGGCTTCCGCCTGGTCCGGGAGCTCAAATGAGTCTGCTCAGATTGCATCCGGAAGTTGTCCGGTTACGCCGTCTGGCGCGAGCCTGTGCGGCGGGCGAAGTAAGTGATGAGGAATACCGCCTCGCCAGGCGTCAGGTGATACGCGATTTTTCTGCGCTAGAGTCGGGTGCGGACAGTGTCGCGTCAGATGATGACACCCAAACACGAGATGCAACTCAGCGCCGCATGGTGACGAACGAGTTGTCTCAAACCACGTTGGAAGTAATCGATATGCCGGACGCGTCCAAAGCTGCTGGTTCACGCTCAACGCTTATATGGCTGTTGCTTGTGTCGTTCCTCATGCTTGCCGCTGCAATCACCCAAGCCGACGACTATCTGCCTGGGGTTGCCGAGCGCGACCCAAATCCCGAAACCTCGCCCAGAATTTCGGTCGAGAGTTTGCGGCTGGAATCGGACACAGGTCTTGAAGCCGAACTTTCGACGCGGATTCGATCGTTCCTCGATGAGCAGCTCAGCGCTGCGCGTTCAGAGCAGCAGGCTCTACGCCACGGTTTTACACAGGCTGAGCTATCCGAGGTCGCGCGCTATCTGTCTGGTATCGGTATTCACGAAGACAATCGTGAACTTTCCCGTGATGACCTTGCTGCGCTGCAGAGCCTCGTTGCCGAACAGAAAACGCGCAGAGGCATTTCGATCGTTCGTCTGGAGCAGATTGCCGCTGAGCTCGAGGGGTTGGTTCGATCGTCGGGCCTGCCCCTGGCCGTGGCCTACCTGCCGTCGCAATCGATTCGTGATGGTGTCGTCACCATTGCCGTGTTGCCTGGTGTGTTGGCTGATGTTCGAGTCGAAGGCTCGTCAGCTGCGCGAGAAGTTGTGGAGCGCGCGTTTCGTGATGAACTTGGCGAGGTTGTCAGCGACGACGTTGGCAATCGTTTGTTTCAGTTGTCCGGGCTCGCTGGGCTTCGAGCTCAGGGATCGTTCGCGCCAGGTGATGTGGTCGGCGAGTCGGTGCTCACAGTCAGGGTGCTCGACGAAGGCCCTTGGCGAGGCCGAGTAGTGCTCGATAACAATGGCGATGAGAGTCTTGGCGAACAGCGCCTGGCCGTTGCGGGCAGCTGGCTATCGCCGTCTGGACGCGGCGATCGGCTCGACGTTGCGTTCATGCACTGGCTCAATCCTAGCGACGCCTATTCCGCATCTGCGGCTTACCAGCTACCGGTTGGCAACATAGACGATGTGCTTCGCTTGTCGGTTGGGCGTAGCGATTTTACGACGTCGCTCGCCTCTAACCGGGTCAATGGTGATGTTCTGAGCCTGGAGGCACGCCTGGCGAGAACGCTCGAGCGCAGTCGCCGCCGCTCAAGTGAGGTGTCGCTTGCGCTCGGTCGTCATGATCTTTCGCTTGTCGGACTGATCGATCAGCAGGCGACGTATCTGAAAGCGCGCGTTGATGATGATCGAGTATTCGATGGCAGCCAATGGGTGCTCAAGCTGGATGCCAGCGCGTTGGTAGGAAGCATCGATGGGGAGCTACCAGGCCAGGATAGCTCGCTATGGCTTACCGACGCTGGCGCGTTTGCCTGGCGACCCATGCCGCGACTCGGCAATGGCGTAAAGTTCAGCGTGCGCGCCCGTGCTCAGTGGGCGGACAACCAACTGCCGGAGTCGCTTCGACTCGGGCTTGGCGGCGCGGCGGCCGTGCGCGGGTTCGACTATTCGATCTCTGCAGCGGATCGTGGCTTGATGGCGAACGTCGCTTTGCACAAGCGGGTAGCGGGCCAGGAGTTACGCATCTTTGCTGACTCCGCCTATGGTGAAGCACTGGATCTCGGCTCGGCGGCGGACATCTTCGTGAGCAGCATGGGCTTCGGCTGGCGCTCCACGTTGCTCGATAACCTGCGAACTGATCTTACGGTCTCACGACCAATTTCCAGCAAGCTACCGCTCGGTGGTTCGGACGATAGCGTTCGCGTGTTTTGGAGGCTTTCCTATGAGCATTGATCGAAGCGCTATTGGACGACGCTGTGGCGCGCTGTTGCTGTTCGGCGCGCTACTGCCTGTGACAGCGGTGGCTGGAGAGCCGGACGTGCGTGCTGGTCTGCGCTTGCCGACACTCGGCGTTGAGCGCTCGGATGAGCAACTCAGTGATGCGGTGTTCACTTCGCTAACGCCGTTCACGATCGAAGAGGTGCCCGTTCGACTCCCCGCCGATCAACGCCTTGACAACGCTGGATCTGATGAGAACGCTGATCGTGGCCGGCGAGACCCTAACGCTCGTTAACGCCTTTGCTACAGTTCTGTGACGATTGCCAAGAGCCTCACGGTAAGCGGCTACTAACGTATCGCGTCTCGATTCTATGCACAGTCCAACAAACCGCTCTTTAAGTGTGGGGTTTGCCCGATAGTCCTCAAGCTGCCTCTTCTCAACGGCCTGTAAGTCGATGAAATATAATGGGAAGTTGGGTTTTACGTCGTCCGAGGTGATTTCAGGCTGTCCCCACAAGCGCGTGACTGCTGGCGAATCGCCAAAGTTATCCCTCAAGTTATCCACAGCTCTTCCTGTCAAGACGTGCTGAGCGCAATCCTGGTTCGGTGACGTGGTGCCTGCGACCAGCGCTCAGCAAAGCCACTGAGATTTGCGTGGTGAAAACGCTAATATGTCGCGCGCTTAACCTGCTTAGCTGAATGTGCACCAAAGAGGAAGCTCGCGACATGGCACCTATTCGACAGGACGATCTGATTCAGAGCATCGCCGATGCTGTTCAGTTCATTTCTTACTATCACCCCACCGATTTTCTGCGCGCGATGCGCGCGGCTTATGAGCGGGAAGAATCACCCGCAGCCAAAGGGGCTTTGCAGCAGGTGCTGGTCAACTCTCGAATGTGCGCGATCGGCAAACGCCCGATTTGTCAGGACACCGGCATCGTCAATGTGTTGATTGATGTCGGTATGGATGTTCGCTGGGATGCCGACATGTCGGTGGACGACATGATCAATGAAGGGGTTCGGCGTGGTTACACACATCCGGACAACGTGCTGCGGGGCAGCGTACTGGAAGATCCGGACGGCAAACGCAGTAATACGAAAGACAACACACCGGCGGTTATCCATTACCGCGTGGTTCCCGGCGACGAGGTGTCGATTGAGGTAGCGGCCAAAGGCGGCGGCAGCGAGGCGAAGGCGAAGTTTGCGATGCTCAACCCATCAGATGATCTGGTGGAGTGGATATTGTCGGTAGTTCCCACAATGGGAGCCGGCTGGTGCCCTCCAGGCATCCTGGGCATTGGTGTTGGTGGCACGCCTGAGATGGCGATGTTGCTCGCCAAACGCTCACTCATGGAGCCTATTGATATCCATGACCTGATCGAGAGAGGCCCGTCGAATCATGCGGAGGAACTGCGTCTTGAGCTGTTCGACAAAGTTAACGCGCTCGGTATCGGTGCTCAGGGTTTGGGTGGTCTCACTACCGTTTTGGATGTGAAAGTGTCGGATTACCCAACGCACGCGGCAAACAAACCGGTTGCTCTGATCCCGAACTGCACAGCAACCCGGCACGTGCACTTCACGCTGGATGGCTCGGGGCCAGCCACGTTTGAGCCGCCACCGCTATCCGAATGGCCGGACATCGCATTCGAGATGGGCCCGGACGTTCGTCGCGTGAATGTCGATGCAATTAGCAAAGAAGAAGTAGCAACGTGGAACGCCGGAGATACCGTGCTGCTGTCAGGCAAAATCCTCACCGGTCGAGATGCCGCGCACAAGCGACTGGTGGATATGCTGGACCGAGGCGAGCCGATGCCGGTGGATTTCGCTGGTCGCTTTATCTACTACGTCGGTCCGGTGGACCCGGTCCGTGATGAGGTTGTGGGGCCAGCGGGTCCCACCACAGCCACCAGAATGGATAAGTTCACGCGAGCGATGCTCGAACAAACGGGTCTGCTCGGCATGATTGGCAAAGCGGAGCGTGGCCAGCTTGCGATCGATGCCATTAAAGATACCGGCGCGGTATCTCTTATCGCTGTCGGTGGTGCCGCCTATCTGGTCGCCAAAGCGATCAAGCAATCTACGCTGCTGGCGTTCGAAGACCTCGGTATGGAGGCAATCTACGAATTTGATGTGGAAGACATGCCGGTAACGGTTGCTGTGGATGCACGCGGTGATTCGGTGCATCGTTCCGGGCCCCAGATCTGGTCTGGCAAAATCGCAGAGAAGATCAAGGTTGCTCAGCAGTGAGGTCAGCAACATGAGTAGTTCAGAGCCGCCGTCCATTGTCATCATCGGTGCTGGTGTCGCGGGGCTGTGCCTCGCCATGCAACTGCAACGCAGCGGTCGCGACGACTATCTCATCGTTGAAAAGGGCTCGGGTGTCGGTGGCACCTGGCGCGACAATACCTATCCCGGTTGTGCCTGCGATGTGCCATCACTGTTCTACTCATTCTCCTTCGAAACCAAGCGTGACTGGAGCCGGCTCTTTCCCGGCCAGCCGGAAATACTCGGCTACCTGGAAAGCTGCGCGAAGAAATACGATCTGACTCGCAACATTCGTTTTGGCAGTGAAGTGACGAGTGCTCAGTTCAACGATGCCACTGATCATTGGACGGTAACGCTCGACTCGGGCGAAGAAATTGTCAGCCAGATCCTCATATCGAGCGTTGGCCAATTGAATCGCCCTGCCTATCCGGATGTGCCTGGAATAGAAGATTTTTCCGGACAGCAGTTTCACTCGGCGCGCTGGAATCACGATGTTGATCTATCGGGCAAGCGCGTAGCGGTAATCGGTAACGGCTGCAGCGCGGTGCAGTTCATTCCCGAGATCGTGCCGAAGCTAAAACAGCTGACGCTATTTCAGCGCAGCGCTCATTGGTTGATCCCCCGGGGTGATGCGCCGTTCAGTGACAAAGCGCTATCGAGATTCGAACGGTTCCCGGTTCTCGTGCGTCTGTATCGATATCTGATCTGGCTGCGCTACGAGTTGATGCTGTATCCACTCATGAAACGCAGCTCATGGCTGCGCGCGCGCATTGAGAAAGTCTCGATGGACATGCTGGAAGAGCAAGTGGCCGATCCCGAGTTGCGCGCCAAGCTGACCCCGGACTACCCGATGGGTTGTAAGCGCGTGATCATTCACGACAGCTACTACCCGGCGCTTACGCGCGACAATGTGGACGTGGACACAACCGCGGTTGTCTCAGCAACGGCAAATGGCCTTGAATTGGCGGATGGTCGGCACTTGGATGTGGACGTTGTCATCTACGGTACCGGCTTTGCGGCATCCGGATTTCTTGCGCCGATGGAAATCAAGGGTCGCGACGGTCTGGACCTCAACGAGGTCTGGCGCGACGGTGCGCAGGCTTATCTGGGTATGACCGTGCCAGGTTTTCCGAATTTCTTCATGACCTATGGTCCGAACACCAATCTTGGCCATAACTCGATCATCTTCATGATCGAGAACCAAAGCAGATACATTCTCAAGTGTCTCGCGCGCATGAGTAAACAAGGTACTACCCGCATCGAAGTTCAGGCTCAGGCCGCCGATGATTTCAACCAGTCATTGCAGCAGGACATCGCCGACAAAACCGTTTGGGTTAGTAGCTGCGATAGTTGGTACAAGAATGCAGCCGGCAAAGTGGTTAACAACTGGTCTGGCTCAACGTTCGATTATTGGCTCAAAACCCGCTCGCCGGAGTGGGCTTACTATGATGAGTGCTAGCTGACGCGGGGTCAGGCTGGGCAGCGAACACACAGGAACCCGCTCACGAATGGCTGACGAGAAATCAATTGCTGACAGCAACGACGCTAATGAGGATGCCAAACTCGCGATCATCGCTGGCGTAGGCCCCGGCACGGGGGCTGCTGTGGCCAGACGCTTCGCACAGAATTACCGAGTTGCCTTACTGGCCAGGAGTACCGAGGTCGTCGACGCGCTGGCAGAAGAATTGCCGCTGGCGAGCGCGTTTGTCTGCGACATGGCGGATGCGGACAATTTTTCACAAGTACTGGCGGATATCGCTGACTCGATGGGCGAGGCGTCTGTTGTTGTTCATAACGGTGCACGCGGCACGTTTGCGGATGTGTTGAAGCTCGATCCGGACGACTTGCAGGCAAACTTCCAGATCAACACGATGAGTTTTCTGCAGCTGGTGCAGGCTACGGCTCCCGCCATGATCTCGCGCCGGGAAGGCGCAATTGTTTGCACTGGGAACACCGCGGCCTATCGGGGGGTGGCGAACTTTGCCGGCTTCGCGCCGACAAAAGCCGCGCAACGCATACTCGCAGAATCTATGGCTCGGCGGTTGGGGCCAGAGGGAGTACACGTCAGCTACCTCGCGATCGATGCCGTGATCGATTTGCCCTGGACCAGGCAGCGTTATGCTGACAAGCCAGATTCGTTCTTCTGCCAACCCTCAGATATTGCCGACGAGGTCTGGCATCTGGCGCATCAGCCACGATCAGCCTGGACCTTCGACGTCAAAATCCGGCCGTTCGCAGAAACGTGGTAAGGCGGATTGGCATTCTCCAGGCGGACTCCGTGATGCCCCAGTTCGCGGTCGAATACGGTGACTATCCGGATATGTTCGCGAGCCTCTTGGGGCGCACCGATACCGAGTTTCACACCTGGAATGCCCAGCGCGGAGAGTTTCCGCAGCACGCCAGCGACGCCGACGCCTTCGTCATTACCGGTTCACGATGCAGCGTCTACGATAGCGACCCATGGATCAAACAACTCGCCCAGTGTGTCAACCGCCTGATCGATACCGGCGCCTGCGTTGTGGGTGTCTGCTTTGGTCATCAACTTATTGCGCATTTTCGGGGCGGAGAAACGGCGCCAGCAGATGCAGGGTGGGGCGTGGGTGTGCGTAGCGCCGAAGTCATCGAGAACGCGGCGCAATGGCGCGGTACGAATGCAGCCAACGCCTATTCCCTGGTTGCGAGCCACAGGGATCAGGTCAGGATGATGCCAGAGGGTGCAGCGCGCTGGGCTATGAGTGAGTTCTGCCCGATATCGGGCTACACCATCGACTCTTCGGTTCTGACCATTCAGCAACACCCTGAATACAGCAGGAAGTTCGCCCGTGCGTTTATGACTGCACGGGCGCCAATCCTGGGGCCAGAAGTCCTTGCGGCCGGTCTTGCATCGCTTGATCTAGCAACCGACTCGCCAGTAGTCGCTGACTGGATCCACCGTTTTATCGACGGGGCGTCTTGAGCTCGTGAAGAAGCTTCCGGCCAACAGCGGCGATGAGCAGCAGGACGTACCGGCAGGCTACTCGCGCGAAGAGACGCGGGCGCGTCGGTTGATTAACGAGCCCGGCAGGTTGGCCAGCAAACTTCACTCGGCTTCTGAAAAACTGGACGGTGTGACGAGCCGCTCATCGAAGTTCGCGACGGTGCGCGCAGAGCTCGCGACGCTCATCTCACTCGTTCGCGCCTGGGCTGCTGGTGATTATCGCCAGATTTCAACGGCATCCATCGTCAGCATCGTGGCGGGCATCATCTATTTCCTGAACCCGCTGGATGTGGTGCCCGATTTCATTTTTGGCTTTGGCTTGTTGGATGATGCGACGGTACTGGCGTTTGTCATCAATCGCGTCTCCTCGGAGCTGAGTCAGTATCGTGATTGGGTGCGTCAGCGCGATGGCGCAAACGAAGACCCGGCCGGCGAGCCCGATGGTGATCCCGATGCATAGGGCTTCGCGCACGCAAACGTGGCGCTTATCCTTGCTTCTTCTCCCCATGTTGCTGTCCGGCTGCGCCGTTAAGCTCGCCTACAACAATCTCGATCGGCTCGTTCGCTGGCAAACGGCGGACTACATCGACTTCACCAAAGAGCAACGAGAGTTTTTCGATGCGCGCTTCGATGAATACTGGCACTGGCATCGGGGAACTCAGCTGCCGCGCTACTCAGCGTATCTGCGGCAGTTGTCGAGTGAGGTTGAGGCGGGTTTCGATGAGGCTGCCGCTGCGCGCCTGGAAGAAAATGTGCTGAGTTGGATAACCGACGGGATGGATGCATCGATTCCGCTGATGACGGAACTCTTGTTGTCATTGGATGCAGATCAACGCGCCGAGCTTGCGACGGCGATGGCCGAGCAGAATATGAAGCTGTTGGAGGAAGAAGAAGCGTTCGAATTTGTTGACTCGGTCGAGGACAACTATCGTCGATTCATTGGCAGGTTGACGCCAGAGCAAAGGCTGGTAGTCAGTGATGCAGCGCAGCGATACCAACGTTATGGCGAGACGTGGATCGCGTACCGGCAGGATTGGCAAGCCGAGCTCATGGCGCTGCTCGAGCGGCAACCTGATTACGATGTCGCGGTGGCAGAGATGCGCCTGCTGGTACTCGAGCGGGAACGCTGGTATTCGCCAGAAATGAAGGAACTCGACGAGCGTAACACCGCGTTGTTCAGAGAGTTGGGTACCTACGTCTTTACGACGCTAAGCGATCGCCAGCGCAAGCGCGCGGTTAATCGCATCAATGACTATGCGGACATTTTTGATTCGCTTCACCGTAGCCTGAAGCCGGCGCCAGATCCGGCCCCCTGCCTGATCAGGTGTTAGCTGAGTTCTGCTTGGTGATGACAGCGCTAGCGGCGGGGGTTATCAATCGACGCCGTGAGTGCGCGAGCTACTCGCGCCACTGGCGCGCAATGACCCCATCAGTAATCTCGAAACAGAACTGGGTTTGCTGTTCTGAGGCCACGGCCACATGAATCAGTGGCAGTGCCTGTAGCGTTGTGCGAGCACTCGTATCAACTGCATAACGCCACACATCGCCGCCGTCGCCGGATTGGATGCTGTCAGGCGCGCCAAGCGTCTCAATGAGCCAGCTGCCTGGAGTTTTGCCCAGTTGCACGCCGTCGCTAGCCTTGGCGACACGATCCGGAACCACTGATTGACTTCGCTCGTAGGCGATGCAACCGGGTACAAGCGTTACAGCGAGCAGTATCAACGTGGTGGCAAGCCGGGGTAGTCGCGCTCGTCGCATCACCGTGCTCCTTTTTTTGGTGCTACGACCGTTCGTAGCGACTCTTAGTTGTGACCGTCGGATCCGCTTCACCGCGCCGGTCTAACACCAGCCAGGTGATGAGGTACGCCGACACCATTATTTTTGGTATGAACAGCGCGCTGACTACTACAGCCACTCGAACAATCGGCTCGTCGAGATCGAGATACCTTGCGAGCCCGGCGCAAACGCCGCCGAGCCAGGCCCGCTGCGAATCCAGTTCCAGGCGCGCATTGCTGTTCTTCATTGGCTACTCCTTAAGTTAACGGCCAGTTGTGCTTTTTCCGAAGTCGCATCTGCCGCGGCGATGGTGGCGCTCTGCTCGGCGACAGCACCAAAGGCCAGAAACACGACGACCAACAAGATGATTGCGCCGATGCTCGCTCGTGGGTGGCTCAGGCGTGATAGACGAATGTAGGGTTGCATCGTTATTCCTTTCTAGTTCCCGTCGTACTTACTCAGTTGGCTGGTTCGTTGCGTCTTTTCGCCCGCCATATGGAGAACTATTCAAATGCTGTGCCAACCCTTGGGATAGTCCGATTGTCCTGCTAACTAATTGAAAAATAATCTAAAAGGCGAGCTTTTGGAGGTGTTTTTCAGTGTGGCCGATTTCGCTAAACGTTCGGTGTTTTCTAAATAAGGCCGTGATCAATTCGCCTTGTATCGGTGCGCCGGTGCGGCTACAACCAGGGTTGGGGATGTTCTCGTGGGAGTCCTTGCTGCCTTTGTTTGCCCCAGCTCGATAGACACTCAGCTGGCCATGAATGCAGGACGAAAAGAGAGGGCGGTGAGCTCAGGGAACAGATTTTTCAGGAAATCTTTTGGGGAAAGCTATGACGACCGAGACAAGCACTGACATTGCGGACTTCTGGCACTTTGCCACCACCTGGGAAGTGATTGCTGACGATGTGCCCGAACGCATCGCGCTGATCGGCGATCAGGGCAAGGTCAGCTGGCGTGAGTTTGATGACCGGGCGGCGCGTCTCGCGACGTTGCTGGACGAGCATGGCGTCGGACCAGGTAGCAAAGTCGGCCTGTATCTGCACAACGGTAACCCGTACCTCGAAGCTCAGTACGCTGTGTTCAAAACGCGAGCGTGCCCGGTGAACGTCAACTATCGCTACAAAGCCCAGGAGTTGGTTTACCTGTTGGATAACGCAGATGCCGAAGTGGTTTTCTTTCAGGCCTGCTACGCCGAGCGCATCACTGAGATTCGCGACAAGCTGCCCAAAGTGCGGCTCTATATCCAGGTGGCGGACGGAACAGATGCTCAGGTAGAGGATGCTCACGACTTTGATGAAGTCATCGCAGGCTATGCACCAGCTGCGCGAATTCCGCGCGCTGCTGATGATCTCTACATGCTTTACACCGGCGGTACGACAGGTATGCCCAAAGGGGTCATGTACCCCACTGGGCAGTTTGGTCAGTATCTGGCGGCGATGGGTGCGGGTGGTCGCGGTCTTGCGTTGCCAACCTCGATTGACGAGCTGCGCGAATATATTGCTGCCGTAACCGAGCAGGGCAGCCAATCGGTCTCGCTACCGGCGTGTCCGCTGATGCATGGAACCGGCATGTGGCTCGGTTGCTTCGTGGCCCTGTCATCCGGTGGTAGCGTCGTGACCACATCGTCGCTTGGCCTGGATCCGGAACAGCTGCTGGCCATGGTGTCTGAGCATCGGGTGACGGACCTTGTCATTGTTGGTGATGCGTTTGCCCGGCCCATACTGGATGCGCTTGATGCCGCCGCGGCGGCAGGCAAGCCTTATGATCTGAGCTCGCTCAAGCAGATTGCGTCGAGTGGCGTGATGTGGAGCCAGGAGGTCAAAGCCGGCCTGCTCAAGCATCACGATCTGATTCTTGCCGATGTGATGGGCTCATCCGAAGGCGGTATGGGCTCTTCGATCACCACACGTGCCGGCGGCGTCGAAACGGCCAAGTTCGAACTCAATGAGGGGGTTGTCGTCATCACCGACGATGATCAGTTGGTGCAACCTGGGTCGCAGGAGATCGGCAAGATTGCGACCAGCGGCTTCGTCCCCCTTGGCTATTACAAAGATCCCGAGAAGTCCGCTGCCACTTTCCGGGAAGTCGGTGGTGTTCGATATAGCTTCCCAGGCGACTACGCAACGGTCGCGGCCGATGGGTCGATAACGCTTCTGGGCCGGGGTAGTGCCTGTATCAACACGGCGGGGGAGAAGGTCTTCCCCGAAGAAGTAGAGGAAGCGGTGAAGCGTCACGAGCAGGTCACCGATGCCCTGGTTGTCGGCATGCCGGATCCCAGGTTTGGCCAGAAGGTGGTCGCGGTCGCGGCGGCAACGGACGGTTTGACGGAGACGGAATTGGTCGCGTTCTGCAAGGACAACCTGGCAGGCTACAAGGTGCCGAAGGCGATCGTCATGGTGGAGCATGTTCAGCGCGCGCCGAACGGCAAAGCTGATTACAAGTGGGCCAGAGCGACGGCCGAGGCGCATCTCCTCTAGCGCGCGTTGGCATACCGGGCTTGTCCAGTACCGATGCGCGTGCCACGGTGTGGGCGACGTAACATGAGACGAGGCTTGAATGATGGCTGCCGATAACACCGAGTCCGGCCCTCTGGCCGGCGTGAAGATACTGGATCTGACCTCAATGATCTCCGGTCCAGTAGCGACGATGCTGCTGGCCGATCAGGGTGCTGACGTCATCAAGATCGAGCCGCTCAGCGGGGACCTGGTGCGTGCGATGGGGCCGAATCGAGGTGGCGAGACGGCGGGCTTTATCTCGGCAAATCGGAGCAAACGCTCGCTTGCGCTTGATCTGAAAAATCCCAAAGGCCTTGAGGTGCTGAAGCGGCTTGTCGAGACAGCGGATGTATTCGTTCAGAATTTTCGGCCTGGAGCGATCGACCGCATGGGCCTTGGTGAGCCTGTGCTGCGCGCCATCCGAGAAGACCTTGTCTACGTTTCGATTTCGGGTTTCGGTGAAGCTGGGCCCTACGCGCACAAGCGTGTCTACGATCCGGTAATCCAGGCGCTATCAGGCCTAGCCTCCATTCAGGCTGACGGCGAGACGGGGCGCCCCAAAATGATCCGTACCATTATTCCGGACAAAACCACTGCGCTGACCGCAGCCCAGGCGATCACTGCTGCGCTGTTTGCTCGGGAGCGCCAGGGGATCGGCCAGCACATCCGGCTGGCGATGCTGGATACGATGGTTGCGTATCTATGGCCCGAAGGCATGACCGGGATGACCTTCATCGGCAAGGAAGTCAATGCGTCCCGGGCGCAGTTTGCGCAGGATCTGGTCTTCGCCACGACCGACGGCTTCATCACGGCCGGCGCAGTGTCTGACATCGAGTGGCAGGGCATGTGTCGGGCCCTGGATAAACCAGATTGGCTCGATGACGAACGCTTCGCAACGCCCACCGGGCGCATCGTCAATGTGGCGGCGCGGCTCGCCATGACTGCGGAGGTGTTGGCCACGCAGTCGAGCGAGTATTGGCTCGAGCGCCTCGACGCCGAGGGTGTGCCATGCGCGCCGGTTCTTCGCCGTGAAGAGGTCATTGAGCATCAGCAGGTGGTGATTAACGAGATACTCGAAGAGTTTGAGCAGCCGGGTGGGGGACGTGTTCGGCAACCCAGGCCGGCGGCACGGTTCAGTGCGACGCCTGCACGAATTCGCCGACCTGCGCCAGCGCTCGGGCAACAGAGCGCCATCGTATTGGCGGAGAACGGCTTTGAAAGCGATGAAATCGATGCTTTGATCGAGTCCGGTGTGATCCGTTTGCCAACGTCAACATCCGCCTGACAAATCAGAGCAAATAGTCATCATTGCCACTGGCGACGCCCGAGGTCTCAACTAGAGTTACTTTATGAGGGCACAGCGTGTGCCGGCGATGGACGTTGCCGGTGTTCCCTGAATTGCCCGCGCCTTGGTCAGGTTTGAGTCAGGAAAGACGAACGCAGCGATGCCATCTCAATTCGATACGCCACTGTCGGAAGCGGTACAAGTGCTCAAGCAGGTGCTGCCGTTGATGACGGAACATCAAGTGCCAACGATTCCGCCCAACTATGCGGTCTGGTACGACTATGTCACCCGTAACAACGCGGATTTGCAGCAGGAGCTCGACAGCATTCTGGAGGAGAGCAAACCCTTCTCGGCGGAGCTTTGTGCCTCCATCTATCAGCGCTACTTCATGGATGAGCTCAACGAGCGCGTCAGTGGCCTGCAGGAAAGCGTTCGGGTTGCTGTCTCCTCGGTATTGTCAGAGCTGGGTGGTCTCGGAAACGATATGGAGCACTTTTCAGATGTGCTCGATGAGTGCGGCACCAAGCTGCAGGATGATCTGTCGCCTGAAGCGCTTCAGGGATTGGTGCTGCGCCTTGCAGAGGAAACGAAAGTTGCGCACAGCCGTAGTCAGGAAGTTGAAGGCTCGTTGCACACAATGGCCTCTGAACTTGCCGAGCTTCGTTCGCAGGTAAACCAGTTGAGCCGGGATTCACTGACCGATGCGCTCACTCAGGTATCCAACCGGCGGGCGTTCGATGAGTCGCTTGCCCGCATGGCCACCGAGGCGAAAGCAGATAACTCACCGCTGTGCCTGATTCTGGCTGACATCGATCATTTCAAGGCGTTTAACGATACTCATGGTCACCTGGTGGGCGACATTGTGCTCCGCGAAGTTGCCCAGGAGATGAAGCAGTGCGTGAAAGGGCGAGACATGCTCGCTCGTTATGGTGGTGAGGAATTCGCCATCCTGCTGCCAGCAACGCCCTTGGTGGGAGCAAAAATGCTTGCGGAGAGCATTCGCACCATCGTTGAGTCCGAGCGGATATCTGACGATGCCGGCAACCGTCTGGAACCGGTAACGGTGTCTATGGGCGTGGCGCAGCTACGTGCCGGCGAGCCAACCGATGCCCTCATCGAGCGGGCAGACAGTTGCCTTTATCAGTCGAAAGAGACTGGCCGTAATCGTGTCACCGGCGAAGATGCGCTGAGCAAAGTGCACTAACAGCCATCTGTCGAAGCGCGGGCAACCCGCACTCGTTACAATCGCTTCTCTGATCACGAGAGAAGCACGACATGTCGCTCACGCAAGGAATTCATCGCGCCAACCAGCTGTGGCCGGAGCGAACTGCTCTCGTCGACGGCGAGCTGCGTTATACGTGGAAGCAACATGCCGATCGAGTCTCGCGGCTTGCAGGCGCGTTGATTGAGCGCGGTCTGTCGAGCGGCGACCGTGTGGCGATGCTGGGTCAGAACAGCGCGGCGATGATCGAATACTACTTTGCCGTGCTGTGGGCAGGTGGCGTACTGGTTCCGGTCAATACGCGCTGGAGTGCCGAAGAGGTGCGTTACTGTCTCGAGGACAGCGATCCCTCGATTGTCATGTGGGAGCCTGAGCTTGCGGAACTAGCCCAGGACTCGCTAGCGCGCTGCACGAAGCGCTTTGCAACATTGCCGCCGAACGAGGTTGAGGCTGCAATCGCTGAGGCGGCTCCGGCGCAAGATCGGCGCAGAACAGGGTCGGATCTTGCGGCGCTGTTCTATACCGGCGGTACCACGGGCCGCTCGAAAGGCGTCATGCTCAGCCACGCCAATCTGATTGCTAACGCGATGAACGCGATGGCCAATATGAAGATCAACGGCGATACCGTGCACCTTCATACCTCGCCGCTGTTTCATGTCGCTGGCGGCAGCAGGCCGTTCACGATCGCGCTGGTCGGTGGCACCCACGTGATGTTGCGAAACTTTGAGCCGGAATCGTTCCTAGCCACCATTGAGCGCGAACGCGTCACTCTGACGATTGTGGTACCGACGATGTTGCGACGGCTACTCGCCGCCAGAACCCTCGAGAGTGCCGATCTGTCGAGCCTGCAATTGCTCAGCTACGGTGCCTCTCCAATGCCAGAGGCTTTGTTGCGCGCTGCGATGCAGAAGATGCCAGGCGTCGCCTTCCTGCAGAGTTATGGCATGACCGAATTGTCCCCCGTGGCAACGGTGCTGGAACCTCGTTTTCATGTCTTTGACGGCGCTGACGCCGGCAAAACGGCGTCGGCTGGCCGGGCGGTGGTTGGTGCGGATGTTGCCATCGTGGATGCTGACGGGCGACATCTCGGTTGTGGCGAAGTGGGCGAGGTCTGTGTGCGGGGGCCGATGGTCATGGAGGGTTACTGGCGCAATGAAGCGGCGACCAGGGAGGCCATCGTCGACGGTTGGATGCACACCGGTGATGTCGGCTACCTCGATGAGGATGGTTTTCTATTCCTCGTTGACCGCGCGAAGGACATGATTGTCACCGGTGGTGAGAATGTTTACTCCTCTGAAGTCGAATCTGCGCTCTATGAACACCCAAATGTTCACGAGTGTGCGGTGATTGGCATTCCCGACGAGCAGTGGGGTGAGGCAGTGCATGCGGTTGTGGTGGCAAAATCCGCTGAGCAATTTGACGCTGACGAGGTCATTGCTTTTTGTCAGCAACGCATTGCGCGCTATAAATGCCCAAAATCGATCACTGTGCATGACGCAGAGTTACCGAAAAGTGGCGCTGGAAAAATTCTCAAGACCGAACTGCGTAAACCTTTCTGGGGCGGTTCGCAGCGGAGTATCAATTGAGCCGACTGAGCAACTGGATTTGCTGGCCGCTGACGATAGCGTTGCTATCGAGTAGCGCCGTTACAGCGGGAGCGGTAGAGAATGGACCACTACAGGTCCGTAACATGTCGCCCACCACATTGATTTACGGCCTGCCGCGCATGGTGGGCACCGAACTCGTTGACGAAGGCGCGACCTCGGCGGTGTTTCATGCCGAGATAGCGAACAACTTCTCCTCGGATCGGAAGTCAGACACGTTGGTGTTCTTTGACGGAGAAACGAGCGTCTACAGCTACACGCTGAAACGGCGCGTCGGCGCTGTCGAACTCGGCGTCGAGCTGCCGTGGGTTTCCCATTCCGGTGGCAACCTCGATGGCTTCATTGACGAGTTTCATCAGCTCTTTGGCTTCAATGACGGCAGTCGTTACGTCACCGAGCGCAATCAGATCGATTACTTCGTGCAGTATGACGGTGAGAACTACGTAGATTTTCAGGACTCGCGCTCAGATATTGGCGATGTCCGGCTGCTTGGCGCTATGGAGGTATTCTCTCGACCGGGGCGCTCGCTAACCGCGCGCGGTCAACTCAAGTTGCCCACCGGGGAACTCGAGTCTTTATCCGGTTCAGGCGCTACTGATGTTGCTCTCTGGCTTGAGTACGCAGACGCACAGACGCTAAGCGACTATCGGTTGTCGTTGAGTGCTGGCGCCGGCTTTGGCTATCTGGGTAAAGGCGACCTCGCTCCGGATGTGCAGAAGAGCGGTGTTGGCTTTGGGCATCTTGGCCTTGCGTATGCTTACTCCCAGGCGCTCAGCCTGCATGCGCAGCTCGATTTTCACACTACCATGGTAGACACCAGTGCCACTCAAGTGAGTCACGGCGCAGTCCAGGGCACGCTCGGTGGTCGATACCGGGTAAACTCGGACTTCTGGTTCGATGTTGCTCTCGTTGAAGACATTCGCTCGCAAAGCTCGCCCGATGTGATCTTCCAGTTGCTGCTCGGTATTCGACTGTAGCAGCTCGCTGCTTGCGTTAACGCCGGCAGCCAGCCCAGCGATGGCGGTTCCGACTCGATTCGAACCTTCACATACTTGCTTTGGCCATCATGGCCGATGCTCGAAGGCGGTGTTATGTCTGGCCCGGTAAATCTGTCCTGCGATCGAGATCAAGTCGCGGGTAAACATTTCGATGTGGTGGTGATTGGCGGCGGTATTACTGGCGCCGGCGTTGCCAGGCACGCGGCGCTTGCCGGTTTGTCGGTGTTGGTGCTCGAGGCCTACGACTTTGCCAGCGGCACTTCGAGCCGCTCGACCAAACTCATTCACGGTGGCCTGCGTTACCTGGCCATGGGTGACATCAAGCTGGTGCGAGAAACCGTGCTCGAACGCGCCAAAGTATTTCAGATGGCGCCGCATTTGGCCGAGCCGGCATGGATGCTCATTCCTACCCGCAATCGATTGCAACTCGCGAAGTTTCGGCTGGCGGTTGGGCTCTACGAACGGCTGGGCAAAGTCCGCAGCAGCGAGCGCCACATAGCGCTGGGGCCAGACACGCTGTCGGCTCGGGAGCCGCTGCTGGACACGAAGCGCTATCCCTGGGGATGCCTGTTCAGAGAGTACGTGACAGATGACGCGCGACTAGTTTTGTCTGTGCTCAGAGGGGCAGTAGAAGTCGGTGCGCTCGCTCGAAACTATGCTCGCGTTGTTGGCTTCTCGGAGCGCAATGATGGCCTGTCGGTGACGGTCGAAGAGGCAGATGGCAGCTACCAGGTGCATGGCTCGGTTGTCGTGAACGCGACCGGCCCCTGGGTTGAGACGCTACTGGAGGACGTCGAGGAATCTCGTCTGCATCTGTCCAAAGGGGTGCACATCGTCCTGCCGTCGGAGCGTGTGAATGTGGCGAACACGGTTTACATCGAGCGCCCGGATGGTCGCCCGGTGTTCGCAATTCCACGCGGTCACGTGACCTACGTGGGTACGACCGATGAGAGCTTTGAGGGCGATCCGGAGCACTGGCCACCGGTATCAGAGGCTGAAGTTCAGTACCTGCTGGACGCGGTTAACGATGCCTTCGATATTGCACCCGTAACGGCAGATGATGTGGTGGCGTCGTGGTCGGGCCTGCGACCCTTGATCAAACAGGCTGGCAAGAAAGCTCGCGAAATGTCGCGCAAGGATGAGATCTGGATCAACGGTAACCTCATTACGCTGGCCGGCGGCAAGCTCACCGGCTTTCGCAAAATGGCCGAAGATGCGCTGACGGCGATATCAGGCGTTCTGGGCAAGCCGTTGAGTGTTGCAGATCCTTTGACCCCGCTGCCTGGCGGAGACTTGCGCAGAGTCGCAGGTGAAGCGGCAAGCGTTGCTGAGCAGTTCTCCCTGGAGGCGGGAGCGGCGCTTCGCCTCGTGCGTCTCTACGGCAGCGAGGTTGCCCAGGTGTTGGCTGACAATCGTCAGCCAATTGCTGACGGTGTGTTTGCCAGCGAAGTGGATTGGGCGATCGACACCGAATCAGCTCAATCATTGGAAGACATTGTCTATCGTCGAATGCGTCTTGCATTCTTTGAGCCGGATTTGTTGCAGCAGGCCCTTCCACAAATAGCCGAGCGTGCGTCAGAACTGCTCGGCTGGGATGAGGCTGAGACGAAGCGGCAGCTTGCCGACGTCAGCAGACGCATTGAAGGCGATCTGAGATTTATCTGACAACGCAGTTTCGGGCGCGTGCTCCACGCGCCTTGCGATATCATTGCGAGCTTTCTGCACGTCCGCATTGTTCGCAGGTGTTGATGCACCGTGATTGCGGCTTGATTTCGGTTTGATTGAAACCTTGGGGGAGTGACTTATGGGAATGCAGAATTCACCGCTGTTGATGTCGCGGCTTATCGATCGGGGCGCAATGGTCTCACCTGATGCGGAGGTGGTTACCGCAACGGAACATGGCGTTCGTCGCCAGACCCTGGGTGAGATTCGCGATCGATCGCACCAGCTTGCACACGCGTTGAGCGATGTGGGTATTGGTGTTGGCGACCGGGTCGGCACGTTGATGTGGAACGGCAATCGACACCTGGAAGCGTATTACGCCACCGCTGGGATGGGTGCGGTGCTGCATACACTCAACCTCAGGCTATCCGCCGGCGATCTCGAATACATCATCAATCATGCGCAGGACAAGGTGATCATCGCGGACGCCGACATGCTGCCGCTACTGGATCAGCTGGCCGGCAAGATTCCGACAGTTGAGCGCGTAATCGTCGCCACCGAGGAGGGCTTCGAAGGCTGGACGACCAGCGCGCCCGATCCAGTGGACTATGAGGCGTTCATCGCCGGTAAGCCCACGCAGTTTGATTGGCCTCAGATTCCTGAGGACTCTCCGCTTGGCCTTTGCTACACCAGCGGAACCACTGGCAACCCGAAGGGCGTTGAGTACGAACATCGTTCCCAGTTTCTGCATACGCTGGTGATCAGCCTCACGGATTCCATGGCCCTGTCCGCGACTGACTCACTGTGCGAGATCGTTCCCATGTTCCACGCCATGAGCTGGGGATTGCCGTGGGCGGCTCTGATGCTCGGCTGCAAACAGGTTCTACCCCATCGTTTCATGGATCCTGAGCGTCTGGCCCAGCTCATGCGTGATGAAGACGTCACGATTTCCGCTGGCGTGCCGACTATCTGGCAGGGCATCAAAGCACTCGTCGAATCAAAGCCTGACGAATTCCGTTTCGAGAAGCTCGAGCGACTAACGTGCGGAGGCTCCGCGCCGCCGCCGTCACTCATTCGCTGGTTCTGGGACGAACTGAACGTTGAGATGATTCAGGGTTGGGGAATGACCGAAACCAGCCCGCTTGCAACGCTCTCCCGCAGAATTGCCAAGCGAAGCGATCTCACGCTCAGCGATGACGAGCGGTTCGAGAACGTGGCTAAAGCCGGCCAGATCATGCCGGGCATCGAGATCGGAATCTTCGATGAAGAATTCAACCGCCTGCCCAATGATGGCGAAGCCGTTGGCGAGATTCTGATTCGTGGCCCATGGATCTGCCGTGAGTACTACCGCAACCCGCAGCCCGATAAGTTCCACGAAGACTGGCTGGTCACTGGCGATGTGGGCACGATCGACAAGGGTCAATATCTGATTATCAGCGACCGCTCCAAGGATCTGATCAAAACGGGTGGCGAGTGGATTTCTTCCGTGGATATGGAAAACCACATTGTCGCGCTCGAAGGTGTAGCCCAGGCCTGCGTCGTTGCCCAGCCGCACCCCAAATGGGACGAACGGCCGGTCGCGGTTGTCGTGCTGGCTCAGGGGGCTGGCGTAACGCCGGAGCAGATCATCAGACACTGCGGTGAAACGTTCGCTAAATGGCAACTACCCGATGATGTCATCTTCGTGGACAGCATACCCATGACCGGTACCGGCAAAATGGATAAGAAGGTCGTTCGAGCCCAACTCGAGAGCGACGGCTACCAACTCCCTGATCTGCGAGGTTGAACATGCAATTTGATAACCGAATAACTCGTCTTCTGGGCGTTGAGATACCGGTGGTGCAAGCCCCGATGGGTTGGATTGCGCGCTCGCAACTCGCCTCCGCCGTCTCCAACGCCGGCGGCCTCGGCATCATAGAAACCTCCTCTGGAGAGTTGGATGTGATCCGGGAAGAGATCAAAAAGATGCGCACGCTGACCGACAAACCGTTCGGCGTGAACATCGCACAGGCGTTTGTTCGAGATCCCAATATTGCCCAGTTCGTTATCGACGAGGGGGTAAAATTCGTCACCACCTCTGCGGGCAGTCCTGAGCGTTACACGGAGACTTTGAAGTCTGCCGGGCTCACGGTGTTCCACGTTGTGCCGACGCTGAAGGCCGCGTTGAAGGCGCTTGAGTTTGGCGTTGACGGATTGATTGTCGAAGGCAGTGAAGGCGGTGGCTTTAAAAACCCCAAAGACGTCGCCAGCATGGTGCTGCTACCACTCATTCGATCAAAAACCGATGTACCCATTATCGCGGCTGGTGGCTTTGTTGACGGCAGCTCAATGGCCGCGGCGTTTGCGCTTGGCGCAGAAGCGGTCCAGCTTGGCACCCGCATGGTGTCAGCGGCTGAGTCGCCGGTGCACGCCAATTGGAAAAACGCCATTGTGGACGCGCAAGAGACCGGCACGGTTTTCCTGAATCGTCACGCATCACCTGCGCTTCGAGCGCTGCGTACGGAGAAAACCTCGAAGCTCGAATTCGATACCGTAACCAATGCGTTCTCCGAGTTCGGTACAGCGACAGATCTCTACTTCGGCGGTGATATGGAATCGAGTATCGCGTTGTCCGGCCAGGTTGCTGGTCGAATCGAATCGGTGCGGCCGGTCGCGGAGATTCTCGAAGAGATCAAGCGAGAGTTTTTCGACTCGCTTGCGAGTTTGTCGAAGACTTATTTGTAGGGTCGCTCGTCGCGTAGCTTTGAGCGTCCGGCTGCGCATTGGCGCAGCGAATGCTCGAGAGGGCGCGGCGGCATCCCTTCCCAGACCGTCTTCGCGAAGGAAGCCGGAGGCTGACTGCGGCGATCTCCGAGGATTTACAAGATCACCGCGTCGCACGATGCTGCGCATCCGGCTCCTCGTGATGACGGAGTAGCGTTTTTGCTCGCTGACTCCGGTTCTGGATGGGGTGCGCGCATCCCTTCTCAGGCATTGGCTACGCCTATGCCCTCGCTGTGCGTGCTGAAACAGAAACGCTACCCGGTTGTTCTGGCATCCCTTCCCAGACCGTCTTCGCGAAGGAAGCCGGAGGCTGACTGCGGCGATCTCCGAGGATTTACAAGATCACCGCGTCGCACGATGCTGCGCATCCGGCTCCTCGTGATGACGGAGTAACGCAGGGTCGCTAACCAGTTAACTCTCGTACGCGCCATCCAGAAACGCATCAACTCTCGCCTTAGCGTTTTCCCGAATGTTGAAGTAGAACAAGCTGAAGTCGTAAACGTGATAGTTGCCTGTGCCCATCTGCAGGTTGAAGCCTGAGTCCGAACGCAACTCACTGATGGTCAGCAAGCCGTTGGCGCATTGGCCATCGGCGGCGCCGTCGATGACACTTATTGAGCCATCTGTGTCACTAAGAAGGCTGCCAAGGTTTGCATCGAAGCCTGCGTCGGGCTTGCTGGTATCGAAGGTCAGCGGATTTACGCAGATCATGTCGGATGTGTCCTCGAAAGGCTGAAATCCTGGCCCTACGGTGTTCCAGGTAACAGCGCAGCCCGTCTCGAGCGGCGTCGCACAGACCGGCAGACTACCTTTGCTGAGGTTGAAGCCAACGGGATACGCCGCAACCAACCGGTCGGCCAGCGGAGTGCCGTAAACGTGCTCGTTCAGTAGCAGCTCCGCATGCCGGGCACCCTGGCTATGGCCTGCGATGATGAAGGGTCTGCCCTTGCTGAAATGCTCAAGGAAGTACTCGAACGCGGCGACAACATCGCCATAGGCGAGATCGAGCGAACTTTTGCCGTCACCTTCCTGATCAAAGAAAGAATACATGGTGGCTTGCCGATAGCGCGGGGCATACACGGCGCAGCAACCGTTGAACGCAGATGCCTGATGGGGCAAGACCATGTCATCGATGATTTCGTTGGCGCCGTCGTGATCCAGTGGCGCATTCCAGCCTTCGGAGGTGATAAAGGTCGTGGGGTAGATGAAGAAGACATCGACCGCAGCCGTGGATTGAGCATCTGAGGCGTTGCCCAGCGTCACGTCGGCGTTATCGTCAACGGATGGCAGCGCAGCCCAATGCTCGGCCAGCGAGTAGTTAGGGGCGGTTGGAATTGCCGTTTCTGCGAACGGCGCATCTGGTTTGACGTAATTGGCAAACATCCAGAAGCCCAGCTCGTTGCGAAAAGTCCATATGACAATGAGTCCAACCACCAAGAAAATCGCCATACCGAATAGAAATTTCTTCATTGAACCGTCTCTTTGCCAGGTGTTTGTCAGTGGTTGCTCGACGTAGCAGTAGTCATGTCCGAATGACGACTTCGGCTTCGACTTCGACTGCAACGCCGAACGGTAGCTCGGCCATGCCAACGGCGCTGCGAGCATGCGCCCCTCGCTCTTCGCCATAGACCTCGACGATGAGGTCCGAAGCGCCATTCACGACGGCAGAAAGGTTCGTGAACCCCGGCGCGGCGTTAACCATGCCAAATACTCGAAGCCAGCATTCCACATTATCTATTGAACCCAGCGCCGCCTGTAGGCTGGACAACATCGATAGCGCCGCGCGTCGAGCGGCCTGGTAACCCTCATCTTCGTTGAGTGCTGCGCCAACTTTGCCTCGCGGTCTTGCCAGCGTGCCGTTGTGAGCGATGGGAACATGGCCGGACAGATAGGCCCGGTCACGGTGCACTCGAACTAATTTGAAAGGCAGATTGCCCATTGGTGTCGGGGCAGGGAGCCTGAGGCCCAGTGCGCGCAGGCGTCCTGACGGGCTGCTCGATGAATCGGCAGCGCTGGATGGTGTGGAGTCGGACATGATGAATCCTGTTGCTTGAGAGCCACTGGCTCTGCACGGGGTTACGAGGGATCATAGAGAAGCTCGACGGGAGCGTCTAAGGCATGTGCTGATGATCACGAAGTACTGTGGAAGTACTTCCTATACTTAAGCAAGGAAAACGAATTCCTCACGACGAGGAGTACAGGAGAGTCAGCCATGAATACCCCTCGCAAGGCCGCTGCTGCGGCGCTTCTTGCTGTCTGCGCGTCAGGCGGTAGCCTTCAAGCCGATACAGTCTTTGGTGTCTATGCTGGAGCCGGAACCTGGCAACAGGGCTTCGGTGGAGACATCGCATCCAGCAGCATCATTGATATCGATGTCGAGCGAGACCTCGGTCTCGATGACGAAGGCAATAACGTCTTCTATTTCGCCGTTGAGCATTTTGTGCCGATGGTTCCGAATGTCCGCGTTCAGTATGCGGACATATCCGTAACTGGCGATAACGTTCTGGATCGTGAAATCGAATTCAACGGCTCGACGTTTGTCGTGAACTCCGACGTCGCAACGAGCGTTGACGTCACCCAGATGGATGCCATCGCCTATTACGAGATTCTGGATAACGTGGTTTCCCTGGATCTGGGACTGGCGGTTCGCTACCTGGACGGTGATGTCCTCATACGTTCGGATTTTGAGGTGGGTGAGGCAACCTTCACCGGCTTCCTACCGCTGATCTACGGCCGGGCCAGAGTGGATCTGCCGTTCACTGGTGGCTGGGCAGCGGCGGACGTTCATGCGATAGCGTACGACGGTAATCAGCTAGTGGATGCCTCCGCGCGTCTGGGCTGGGAGAGCGAGATTGGGCTTGGGTTCGAGATTGGTTACCGCAGCTGGCAGTTAAGCCTTGAGGATATCGACGACATCGACGATGCCGAGTTGGATGTCAGCGGTCCCTTTGCGGCGTTGAATTACCACTTCTAGACGTCGCTGGTCATCGCTTCTGCGCCGTCGGCTCTGCCGGCGGTCGCGCTGGCTTGGACCGCGTTTGGCTCGTCGGGCCAACGCAGCATCGTGTCTCAATGATGCGGGCCGTATACTGAGGCGATGACAACTCCCCTTGTTCTGGAAATGTTGCGGGCGAACTTGCCTGCTGAAGGTTTGATCACAGATCCCAAGGCGATCAAGCCATTTGAGAGCGATGGGCTAACTGCGTTCAGCGCCATGCCCTGGGTTGTCTGCCTGCCTGATCGGGAGAGCCAGGTAGCCGCTGTTCTGCGAATCTGTCGTGAACATTCGATTCCCGTGGTCACACGGGGTGCTGGCACTGGTCTGTCCGGCGGCGCGCTACCGGTGGCAAAAGGCGTGCTGCTGGTTTTGTCTCGGCTCAACAAGATCAAGCGGATTGATGCCCAGCAGCTAACGGCGGTTGTCGAACCCGGAGTGCGCAACCTCGCGGTCAGCGAAGCTGCGGCATCAGTGGGTCTCTTCTACGCACCGGATCCTTCCTCCCAGATCGCCTGCAGCATCGGCGGTAACGTCGCGGAGAACGCAGGCGGAGTGCACTGCCTGAAATACGGGCTAACCGTGCACAACGTCCTGGGCGTGCGCGGCTATCTGATGACGGGTGAGCCCGTCGCTATCGGTGGCGAGGCTTTTGATGTGCCTGGTGCTGACCTGCTTGCGGTTGTGCATGGCTCGGAAGGCCAGATGGTGGTGATCACCGAAGTCACGCTGCGCTTGCGACAGATCCCGCGTAGCAAGCTTGTGATGATGGCAGCGTTTGCAGTGGTTTCGAACGCGGCTGACGCGGTCGCGGATGTGATATCGGCAGGCATCATTCCCGCGGGCATGGAGATGATGGACAAACTCGCGATATCTGCTGCCGAAGACTTCGTCGGAGCAGGCTATCCCAAAGATGCTGATGCGATCCTGCTCATTGAGCTGGATGGTGATGTCGATGAAGTACAGGCTAATCGCACGGCGGTTGAACGCGTTCTTTTTGCGGCAAGCGCAGATTCGGTGGTGGTTGCCGAATCCGAGACCGAACAGGCACGGCTCTGGCTTGGCAGAAAGGCGGCGTTCCCTGCGGTTGGCCGGATCGCACCCGACTATTACTGTATGGACGGCACGATTCCTCGTAAGGCCGTCGCTGGTGTGCTCCAGCGTATTGGCGAGCTTTCACAGCGCTATGGTCTGCAAGTGGCCAACGTCTTTCACGCGGGTGATGGCAATTTGCACCCATTGATTCTGTATGACGCGAACGTCGATGGAGAGCTTGATAAGGCGGAGGCCTTTGGCAATGACATTCTCGCTGCTTGTGTGGAAGCGGGCGGTAGCGTCACCGGCGAGCATGGCGTGGGTATCGAGAAACTCGATGCCATGTGCGGTCAGTTCGGACGCATAGAGCTTGAGCAGTTTGCACGTCTTCGTGCGGCGTTTGATCCAGATGGTCTGCTCAATCCCGGCAAGGCGATTCCAACACTCACCCGTTGCAGCGAAGTGGGCGGAATGCATGTGCATGCCGGTGAGCTACCGTTTCGACATCTGCCGAGGTTCTGATGTCAGATGATTCCGCTCAACTCGTCGATGCGGTTCGCTATGCGCGTGCTCGCCAGCAGACCCTGGCCATTGCAGGCCTGGGTTCAAGAGCAGCGGTGGCGCCAATCGCGGATGGCGCTGTGCTCAATGTTGCCGAGCACCGTGGAATATTGCGCTATCAGCCAGAAGAGCTGGTGGTGACCGTGCGCGCAGGGACACCAGTTCGTGAGGTGATCGCAGAGCTTGCCCGACATCGGCAAATGCTCGCGTTTGAGCCAACCAGCTTTGCTCGTGATGGCAGCATCGGCGGCATGATCGCAGCGGATGCCAGCGGCGCCAGCCGGCCGTTTGCCGGAGGCGTAAGAGATGCCCTGCTCGGCGTGGAAATCATCAACGGCCTGGGCGAGCAGGGCCGGTTCGGTGGCGAGGTCATGAAGAACGTAGCGGGCTACGATGTTGCGCGTCTGCAATGTGGGGCTCGGGGTAGCTGCGGCGTACTGTTGTCTGCCAGTCTGCGGGTCGCCCCGATACCCGATTGCGAGCGTTATATCCGGCGCGCGTTAGCAGTGGATGAGGTGTGCGCTGCGATGAGTGAGCTCAGGTCTCGTGAGCCTTCGCTGACGGGGCTGGCCTATGCAGATGGGGTTCTTCAGGTACGTGTTGCCGGTAGCGAACCGGCCGTGAAGGCCGCGAGCGCTCGTATTCCAGGCGATGGCGGCGATTCGGAGTTCTGGCGTCAGATATCACGGCACGCCCATCCCAACCTTTCCTCTCCGCCTGCTTCCGGAGGCACTCTGTGGCGCGTCTCCAGCGCGCCGAACGCCCCGCTGACAGGTGATGAGCTACTTGTGGATTGGGCCGGTGGCGTGCGCTGGTTAGCCCTTGATTCACCGCCGCGCCAGGCCACCTCGGCTCCCGGTGGATGGGCGATGGCGGTTGGCGGAAACCGGGCAGGGAGTATTCGAGGCCTCGATCAGGCAACCAGTGATCTTCTGAGTCGCGTGCGCCTGGCCTTTGATCCGGATTCGGTGTTTGCAGCGTCATCAAACGATGCCCGCGGTGAAGCGAAAGCGGTGCAAGGCTGATGCGAACTCAACTTCCTGAGGCGTTTCTTGCAACCTCCCAAGGCCAACGAGCCAACGAGATACTGCGCGCTTGTGTGCATTGCGGTTTTTGCAACGCGACGTGCCCGACCTACCAGGTATTAGGCGATGAGCGCGATGGTCCACGCGGCCGAATCTATCTCATGAAGGAGATGTTCGAGTCGGGTGAGCCGAATCTGATCGCCAGCGATCACCTCGATCGCTGCCTTACGTGTCGGGCTTGCGAGACGACTTGTCCCTCGGGTGTCGACTACGGCGAGCTACTTGAGATCGGACGCGCAACGTTGGAGCCAAAGCTGCAACGCTCGCTCATGGAGAGAATGAAACGCTTCTTCATGTTGCGCCTGTTACCACACCCGCATCGACTTGCCAGGATCACGGCGCCGGTTCGCTGGCTGCGTCCTCTGCTGCCGCGCCGACTTCGGCCGTTGCTACCCATCGCCAGTGGCAAATCGGTTGCCTCTTCTGCCGACGATTCCACGTCCGTCATTTTGCTGCAGGGATGTGTCCAGCGTCAGCTCACACCGGCGACGAACGAGCGGTTGCTCAACATTTGCCAGCGTTTGGGGCTGCGCGCGGGATTTGTGGCGGATGAAGGGTGTTGTGGTGGGCTTGCCTTGCACCTGGCCGAAGAGACGCATGCACAGGAGCGAATGGCGGCCACCGCGAGTGCGCTAAATGAGGCGTTACCTGACGATGGTGTCATCGTGTCATCGGCAAGCGGTTGTGGTGTCACGGTTAAAGACTATGGTCGCCTGTTAGCCGGCACAGTGGCCGCCGAAGACGGTGCCCGGGTTGCCGAGGCGACACTCGATGTCGCCGAATTTCTGTTGCCGTATGCCGATCAACTGACCGCCTCACAGCCGCAATTGCGTTTGGCGGTGCAGACACCATGTACGTTGCAACACGGTCAGAAACTACCGGATGTCGTCACGCAGATCCTCGAAGCCGTTGGCTATGAGCTGGTGAGCGTTTCGGATCCGCACCTTTGCTGCGGTTCTGCTGGCGTCTATTCCGTACTGCAGCCCAAGATCTCGTCTGAGTTGGCGGAGCGCAAACTTGCGGCGCTCAATTCCGAGCAGCCCGACGTTATCGTGAGCGCGAACGTTGGTTGTCAGACTCATCTAGCCGGGCGCAGCAAAACGCCGGTTAAGCACTGGCTTGAGCTCATCGAGTAATCAGGAGAACCCGGGCCTGTGTCCTTCCAGAAACCATTTGCCACCTCGCTGGAAACAGAACGTCTAACTCTTGTGCCTGTCACTGTTGCGCACGCGCAGGAGATGAACGCGGCGATCATTGCTTCCATTGACGAACTCAAACCCTGGCTGCCCTGGGCCGCCAGCGCGCCGAGCGTTCAAGAAACAACGGCGTTTTGCGAGCGTAGTGTCAGCCAGATTGAAGCAGGCACAGATTTCCCGTTGGTGATGCGTCAGCGCACGAGTGGCGAATTGCTGGGCGCCGTCGGTTTGCATCGTATTGACTGGGACGTGCCTGCTTTTGAGGTGGGCTACTGGTGTGACAGCCGGCACACGGGTCGTGGCTATGTCTCAGAATCGGTGCAGCGACTTGTCCACTACGTTTTTCAGGAGCTCGACGCCGCCCGTCTGTCGCTGCACGCAGATACGCGCAACATCGCAAGTCGAGCGGTTGCTGAGAGGCTCAGGTTCGAGCTGGAAGGCATCGCGAGAAACGACAGCCGGGACAATCAGGATCAATTGAGCGATACGGCGATATACGCTCGCTATGATGACCTCGGCCTGGGTCCGGGTCGCGACTGACGGGTCAGCCAGTCAGTCGATCCCAGCGCGCGCGTATGGATGCGGCCTCGACTGGGCGCTCCTGCTTGTCGCGAATGTCCGCAATCAACAGCCAGCTGGCGCGCGCGGCGCGCAGCCCGCTCGCGGTGGATTCATCCGCCAGGGCGAGCGCTTTGCGTGCGCTTTGCTCAGCGCGAACCAGCGCGCCGGACAACAGATGCAAGTGACCAAGATCGATCCAGGGTGCTGGGTTTCTGGGTTCGATTCGAATGGCGCGCTCGAGCAGCACCATTGCGCCGCGTACGTCACCGTCTCGCGCCGCCACGGCACTTCGATCCATCAGTGCCAGAGTCGCAGGGTTGGCTGCCGCTGGCGGTTTTAGCTCCGCGTCCGTGGGCTCGGCCGGTGCGTCTTTCGGCGAGTGTTGTGTGCCGCTCTCCACGACCGGAGGTGGCACGCTCGGTGCGCTGGTACAGCCGGTGAGCAATAACCCGAGTATTGCGCAGGCGATAAGGTGTCCGCTGGCAGCGCGTTTGCGGTAATTTGGATTGTCTGCTTGCGGCTGCGACACTATCGAGACCACCAGGCACGAATTGAATCGCGAATGCTATCACCGCAGCCGTCGACATAGGGCAAATCGAGATTGTCCGGTAGGGGTAGCGTGATCACCTCGCCACAAGCCTCGCGGCTACGTAGCCCGGTTTGTGGATCCAGCTTTTCGCCGCGTATCGGTGGCAGGGGTTCGACCCCAATTTTCTCTGCCAGTTTGTTGAATACAGCCAGCGCGCCGGTGGAACCGGTCAGCGGCGTGCGGTCATTGTCATCGCGGCCCACCCAGATCACGACCAGGTGGCGGCCATCGAAGCCAGCAAACCAGCTATCCCTGTTGCCGTCGGATGTGCCGGTCTTGCCGGCAATACCGCTTTTTGCAAACGGCGAACGACGGCCGGTGCCATGACTCATCGTTGTCATGAGCGCGGCCGTTAATTGCTCTGAGACGTTTGGCGCGATGGTCTGTCGCAAGGCGATCGGGAAACCGTCGATGGTTAGGTTGTTGGCATCCAGAACCGCGATGACCGGATTAGGGATGGCGTCAAAACCACCGCTGGCGAAGTTTCCGTATAACCGTGCAACCTGGAGAGGCGACAGGTCGAGTGCGCCAAGCAGAAGGGACGGAAATGCCGGCGGCGCCTCGCCACCGATCAGCTCGCCATAGCGTTGTCCTATTCGCTCGACACCGACATCCATACCCAGCGAGACGGTTGCCAGATTCAGTGATTTCGCCAGCGCTTGAAACAGCGGCACGTTGCCGTAGATTTCGCCATCGAAATTCTTCGGCTGCCAGTCCGGCTGATTGCGCCCTGCGGGCACGCTGATCGCCTCATCGCGAAGCACGCTAGCCAGGTTGTAGCGACCCGACTCAAGCGCTGCGAGATAGACGACGGGTTTGAACAAGCTGCCAATCTGCCGCTTGGCGTTCAGTGCTCGGTTGTAGCTGCTGTTACGGCCACCGACGACGGCCAGCAGGTCTCCCGTTTGAGCGTTGGCGATCACCATGGAAGCTTGGAGCGAACCCGCCTCGAGACCACGGCTGGTTTCGATCTCCGTAAGAGACTCCTCGATCGCCTCGCCCGCTGCCCGCTGCAGCCGAGCCGACAGCGTGGTGAATACTCTCAGGCCTTCGTCGGTGAGCGACTCGCTGGAGTAGTTGTCGCGCAGCTGATTGCGCACGAGGTCCATGAATGCCGGCTGATACACGCTGCCGCCGGTGCCGGAACTCACTGCCAGCGGTTGTTCAATGGCCAGGGCCAACTCGTCATCGTTGATCAGTTGCTGACGATGCATGAGGGTCAGTACCAGGTCGCGACGCTCGAGGGCACGCTTCGGGTTACGCCTCGGGTTGTAGTAGGAGGGGCCTCGAATCACGCCAATGAGTAACGCGATCTGGTGTGGTGCCAGCTCTGCCAGGGGTTGATTGAAGTAGTAGTGCGCGCCGAGACCAAAGCCGTGCACGGCGCGCGCGCCGTCCTGGGCCAGGTAGATCTCGTTGATGTAGGCGTTGATGAGGTCGGCTTTGCTGTAGCGCGCGTCCAGAATCACCGCCATGGCGAGTTCGCGCAGCTTGCGCGATAGCTTTCGCTCGTTGCTGAGGAAGTAGCTTTTCACTAACTGCTGAGTGAGTGTGGAGCCGCCCTGGCGCAGCTCACCAGAGCTGATGTTGACCCAGAACGCACGTGCGATGCCGCGAATATCGAAACCTGGGTGTTTGTCGAAGTTCTGATCCTCTACCGCCTTCAAACCCTCGCGCAGCAGCCTTGGGACCTCATGAGGTCCGAGTACAAGTCGATCTTCTCCCTGGTTGGGATAGAAGCTGCCGATTTGCGGCGGATCCAGCCTGACGAGATCCATGCGTCTGTTGCCAGGCTGCTCATGCAATTCGCTGATCGCCCCGCCGGCGAACGCCACCTCGACAATCGTCTCGCGCCGTTCGCGCTCCATGAAGCGAAACGGCCGCAGGTGAATGACCAGCGCATTGCCGCGTTGCTGGAATGCACCGGGACTGCGCACGTGGGCGCGCTGCCGGTACCCTAGTGCTGTCAGCTCGGCAGTCAGTTCGTCACGGCTCAGTCTCGCGCCGGCATACAGTTCCGTCGGTTGTCCGAACACCGTCGCCGGAAGTGCCCATCGGCGGCCGTCGAAGATCTCGGTTATAACGCCGTCCAGGTGGTACAGATAAGCGCCCAGCGCGATGCTGGCGACGAGCGACAACCCACCAAAAAGTAGCAACAGACGTTTTAACCAGCGCATGACGTCATTGTATCGCTGCGCGCGTGGGTTACTTGCGTTCATGGGGAGATTTTTCGAGCTGTGAACGTTTAGTGGGTGCATCGAGAGGCGCAGGCATTTTTTGCGCCGGGGGCTGAACCTGGCCTGAAGTGCTCCGCTCACGCTATAGTGTGCGTGAGCCCAAGGGGTGGTCCCGGCGAAAGCTTGGCCTGAGACGCAATGTGATGCGGACCCTTTGAACCTGATCCGGTTAGTACCGGCGTAGGGATCGGGCGCGAAAACCTGGCGCACTTGCAGCCCTTTTGGGCGATTTTCGAAGCCTCTCAGAAGCCTCTCAAGAGGCGAGCCAAGAAAGCAAAAGCAAAGCCGGGGTTTTGATGAGAAGCCGGCCTCGGCTGACTCATCGCACGGTGCTGACAGTCAGTCCCTGCCGCAACCGTATCCATCTCGCCTCATCCTTACCTGTCCGGTTGTGCTCTTTGCGCGCGTCGCCCGCTGGGTCAATGCGCTGGTTCTACATTCTGGAGGATATATCGATGAGGTTTTCCCCCTTATCACGTTCGTGCTCGGTTCTACTCGCGCTGACATTCGGCTGCACGTCGGCACTGGCTTCAAACATTGAAGAGATTGTCGTTACGGCCGAGTTTTCATCAAAGAGCCTGCAAGATACTGCAGCCAGTGTCAGCGTCATCAGCGGCGAGGAGCTGGCACGGCAACAGGCAGTGCACCTTGAGGAAACGCTAGCGAGCGTCCCGAACGTAAACTTCGCCAGTGGAGCATCGCGTGCGCGTTTCATCCAACTGCGTGGAATTGGCGAGCGCGGTCAGTTTCGCGAGCCACTCAACTCATCGGTTGGGCTCATTATCGATGGCGTAGATTTCAGTGGCTTTGGCACGTCGGCGTTGTTGTTCGATGTTGATCAGGTAGAAGTGCTGCGTGGCCCACAAGGCACGCTGTACGGATCCAACGCGCTTGCAGGGCTCATCAACATTCGCAGCAAGCCACCCAGCGAGCAATTCGAGGGTTATGTGGATGTTGGCGTCAGCAACCACGGTGGCAGAGATGTCGGCGCTGTTGTGTCCGGAGGTGGTTTGCGGCTCAGCGCGTTTCATACCGAAAGCGATGGCTACATGGACAACACGTTCATCAACAGCTCAACTAACGATCGCAAGGAAACACTGTTGCGTCTGCGCGGTGATTTCTCACTAGGTGAGGTGAGCGATCTCTCCATGACCCTTGGCTATGCGGATATCGACAATGGCTACGATGCATTTTCACTGGACAACGACCGCGATACCCGCAGCGACGAGCCTGGTTTCGACCAATCCCTGAGCACCTATGCAGCGGCTACGTTAAGCACAGAAGTTGCTGGCAACGAGCTCAGCGTCAGCCTGGCGCACGCTAACAGCGATATCGACTACGGCTATGACGAGGACTGGACGTTTGTCGGTTTCGATCCGTTCGAATACAGCTCCACGGACCGTTATGTGCGCGATCGAAGCATGACGACCCTCGACATCCGCCTGTCCGGTGGAGAAGCCAGGCCCTGGACGATCGGCCTGTACAACTTTCAGCAGGATGTGGATCTACGGCGTGTGTATACCTTTGCCGCCGCTGACTTCGATAGCGTCTATCAGGTGGACCGGGTTGCCGCGTATGGCGAGATCGAACTGCCGCTGCGTGAGGGCCTGCGAGCGCGGCTTGGAGCAAGGCTCGAGCGCGCCAAAGCCAGCTATCGGGATAGTGAGGGTGCGCAGTTTGAACCCGACGACAATGTGGCTGGATTTCGAGCACAGCTCGAAGCGGATGTCGGTGCCAACGGCCTTGTTTATCTGAGCGCTAGCAGCGGCTACAAAGCCGCCGGCTTCAATACCGACGGCACGCTGGCTCGGGAGTTTCGCGAGTACGATGAGGAGACGTTGTGGAATCTGGAGGCAGGCCTGCGCTCAACGCTCTGGGATGAGCGGCTTCGCGTTGCGGCATCCGTGTTCTGGATGCAGCGAGACGACGTTCAGATCAATCGCTCGCTAATCGTCGAACGTCCAGACGGCAGCTCCGAGTTTATCGATTTCGTTGACAACGCTGCAGAAGGCTTTAACCGTGGCATCGAACTCGATCTGAATGTTCGCCTCACTGAAACGCTGTCCGGGTTTGCCAGCGTTGGTCTGCTCGACACCGAAGTCACGCGTTTCGACAGCGATGGTGACGACTTTCTCGACGGCCGCGATCAGGCCCACGCGCCGTCCTATACGTACCACATAGGCGCAGACTGGTTGAGCGGACCATGGTCGGCGCGAGTGGCGCTCCAAGGTAGAGACGGGTTCTTTTTCTCGAACAGCCACAACGCAGAGACGGACTCGGCAAACCTGGTCAACATGAAGTTTGGATATGCGGCGGAAAGGTTCTCGGTCAGCATTTGGGGTCGAAACCTTACCGATGAAGACACCGAAGTCCGTGGCTTTCGATTCGGCAATGACCCGCGGCTGATCTATGACACTCGAACCTACACGCAGCTCGGCGAGCCGCGCAGGTACGGAGTCTCGGTTACGCTGCAGCTACCCTAATTGCGCGGAGCCAGGTGCCGACTAGCGACGATTTGGTCACGGTCAGAATCCTGGCTTCAGGAAAAATTGCTACATGCCAGAAAAGTACGATGGTCAATGCACTATAGGTTTCCTGGTCGACAGGTTGTGAACTGGGAGTGTTTTTCGTCGTCTGACCCCCCTAGGGGTAGGGCTATTGGATGGCCTCCTCAGCGTTCCATTCTTCGAATATCTCCCTCTTGAGGAAATCATGGCTATCGGTAGCCTGTCCCGAAGAATCTGGCTTTGGAGATGGCGGTTCATATTGAAGCGGTTACGCAGTTCGCAACTTAGGCCACGAGGCCAATAGCAGTCCGAGAGCAGAGTCGACGAAATGTATGTCTCTGCTTCTTGAATTACTTGGCCGATTGCTTGCTCGATAACGAAAGCGCCCGCTCAATGAAGGCCTGTCCTTCATCTGTCCAGCACAACTTTATGAAAGCCAGTATGTCTCGCATTCGTCGTCTTTTGCTGAATGTGATGCCATTTTGTTGCGCAATACCCTCTAGAAGAAAGCGCTGAATATCTCGCTTCAGATCAAAGCCGGAGAGTGCAGAGAGTTCGGGTTCGGCGAGCTTCATCGCCATCTCCTTTCGCGCTCTGTCAAATGCTGCGAGAGCGGGTTTGAAAACGGCTTCAAGTTCCGGATTGGTGCTGGCAGCGAGGGATAGCTGACAAAAAGCACGAAATTCTATGCTCTGCAGCTGCGCCCAGTGTGAATCAACACCTTGCGCACGGAAATTGATTCCCGTTGGTAGACTTGCATGGGATTCTTCCTGCAGCTCTAGTCGGCGCCTCGTAACGAAATGCACAATCGCTTCCAGCAGTGCCTGTCTAGAAGGGAAGTGATAGAGCATGGCGGTTCGACTTAGGCCAGCAGCCTTCGTGATTGCCAGTGTGCTGGAGGCTGCGTATCCCTGATCCGCCAGTAAGTTCATGGCAGCCTCCAGTATTCGACTTCGCGTGTCACCGCTCTTGGCGAATTCACCTTTCCCGACCTTTGTGGGATCAGGGATGCTGCGGTTTATTGCGGCGGCGAGTTGTTTTTCCATATCAGATCCTAGTGGTCCTTTGGTTAAGGAGCGAGAAAGCCGCCGTCCACAGGCAGAGTTGCGCCGGTAATATAGCTGGCGTTGTCGCTGCACAACCACAACACGGTGTTGGCAACTTCTTCGGGGGTGCCCATTCGCCCGAGTGGCGTCTCATTCACAATCGCTGGTGTTTCGTTCCCAGACCTACTGCGTAACATAGGCGTATCGATAGCTCCGGGCGCGATACCTACAACACGAATTCCGGCATCGCCGTACTCGAGGGCAGCAGATTTTGTCAGGGATACGACCGCGGCCTTGCTCGCTGCGTAAAAGGCCGCTCCTTTCCTATAAACTCGGAACCCCTGTACAGACGCGAATGTGATGATCACGCCTCCGGCGGACATCGCCGCTACTGCATGCTTGATGCCATAAACCGTGCCTTTGACGTTGATGTCGAGTACAGCATCGAGTGTCAATTCTGCCTGCTCGCCGATCGGTAACCACTTGCCAAGTATCGCAGCCGCATTGATGTAGTAGTCTAACCGTCCGGTCTGACTCGAAGCTTCTCCAACTAGTGCGGCGATATCCGACTCTCTTCTGATATCTGTGCGCACAAATGTTGCGGAACCGCCTGCAGTCCTGATGGCTTGTGCTTCTCTTTCCCCTGCTTCTTCAGCAACATCGGCAAGAAAGACGTCAGTGCCAGCTGCTGCGAATGCCTTCGCTACCGCTAGTCCCATGCCTGAAGCTGCGCCCGTAACGATGGCGCTCCTTTGTTTGGGTGAAGTGTCTGACATTGGATTTCCTTTAGAGTGTTTAGAATTGTGCGGTGCCGCCGTCGATGCTGATTTGCGCGCCAGTGATGCTCGCACCTGCTTCGCTGGCCAGTAGCACGGCGAGCGAAGCCACTTCGTGCAGCTCTACAGGACGCTTTGTGGCGCTCTCGGCGGTGTAAAGTTGAATCAAATCTTCGTAGGTAATGCCCATCGCCTCGGCTGTTTTTGGGCCCGACTCACGCACCTCATCGGTAATGACTAATCCAGGACAGATTGAGTTGACCGTGACGCCTAAATCGCCGACTTCGCGCGCAACGGACTTAGTTAGTCCATTGATGGCGTGCTTAGCCGCCGTGTAGGGCGACAAAACCGGTTTGCCATGTTTGCCTTCCACGGAGGAGATGTTGATCACGCGCCCCCACTGCTTCTGGGTCATAGACTTAAGCGCTCGACGGGTCGCCCAGAACGTATTGTAAAGGTTGACCTTAACCGTGTAGTCAAACTCCTCGTCAGAGAGATCCATAAGCGGTTGCAGATCACCGCCCGCCCCACCGGCGTTGTTGACAAGAATATCAACGGATCCGAAATGGGCGAGGGTTTGATCAATGAACGCTTCTACATCTCGCTGGTCTGTCGCATCACCTTGAACGAAGATAAGCCTGTCAGCAGCGTTGATTTCATCAAGTGCGCGTTGTGCTTTTCCCGCGTTGCGGGCCATGATCGCCACACGAGCACCTTCGGCTAGATAGGCTTCCGCTATGGCGCGTCCGATGCCCGCCGATCCGCCAGTGATGGCAGCAACCCTATTTTGCAGCTGCATATTGAGTGTCCTTGTTGGCCTCGAACATGATTCTTAGTGGCCGCTTGCGGCATGCTTCCCAGCCAGATACCCGAAGGTAAGAGCTGGCCCAAGAGTGCCGCCGCCGCCTCCATAGATCATGGCGAGCGGCGCGGCCATAACGTTGCCTGCGGCGTACAACCCGTCTATAGGTTGATCATGCCAATCCATTACCTGGGCATGGTTGTTGGTCTTAGGACCACCATTAGTGCCCAGCACTCCAGACTCCATTTTTACGGCGTAGAACGGTGCTTGATCGATGGGGCCTAATGTCTTAAACGGAGGATCGTAGTCCGGATCACCCCAGTAATTGTCGTAAGTATTGGCGCCACGATTGAAATCTGCGTCCTTACCATTGCGTACGTGCTCGTTGTAGCGGTCAATTGTGCTCAATAAGCCCGCCGCTTCGATATTCATCTTTACTGCGAGTGACTCCAGTGAATCCGCCACCGTGAACATTTTGGAAAGGGCTTGGTCTGGTTTGCAGCCAAATACCGTGTATTTTTCTCGATAGCGCTGATCGAAAATCAGGAAATACGGCAGGTTCGGATAGGTGTGAGCGTTAGCCTCAAAGGCGAGTAAAGCCATACCCAGTGCGTTGTAGTTGGCAGCTTCGTCGACAAACCGTTTGCCTGCGCGATTGACCATTATTGAGCCTGGCAGAGTCCGCTCATGTTGGCAGAGTAGATAGTTCGGTGTGGCATGACGGTGCTGAGGTTGCCACTCGAGCGCAGAAGGCATCCAGAATGCGTTTGACATGTTGCCGAGTTTCGCGCCCGCGTCGATTGCCATAAGCAGACCGTCACCTTCACATTCAGGCACGCTGACAGGCCCCGTCATTGGACCCCGTAGAAAGGTTTGCACCAGCTCCTTGTTCCACTCGAATCCGCCGGTTGCGATGATGACCCCGCGCTTGGCGCGTGCTCGAATTTCACCGGTTGGAGTGGACGCAATGACGCCAATAATGCGGTTATTTTCGTTTATCAGCTGTGTTGCTCGATGTTCAAATAGGATGGAAACATCCCGGTCGAGAACTGCGCGCAATAGCGCGCCGATTAGTGCCTGACCGCGACCGCGGCTATCATTTAGCGTGCGCACGGCAAGCTCTTCAGAATCCGGTGGTCCCAGGTTCATGTCTTCGTGATAGCTCGTCCGTCGGGGTGCACCGGTCTTTGGGGGTACGACGCGGGTTGCCCAATTGCCCAGTGTTTCGAAAGGGAATACGTCGTTGTCCAGCGACCTCCCGCCGTCGACCTTGCCGCCCGGAAAATCCGGTTGGTAGTCCGGTAGACCCGCCAGTGCGCGAAGTCTTACGGGGGTGCGGTCGGCCAGGTGCCTCAGCATCTCTGGTCCCCCGGTCAGAAATGCATCCAGAACGACTGGGTCGAGTTGGTCAGGTGCGAGCGAATCCAGGTAGGTGACGACATCGTCCCATGAGTCTTCTATGCCGATCTCCTCCTGGTGGTGATTATTTGGTACCCAGATCATGCCGCCTGACATCGCGGTGGTGCCACCGACCATGTTCGACTTCTCCAAAACGGCAACTTCTTCTGCCCCAAAGTCTTTTGCGGCGAGTGCTGCTGTGAGGGCGGCGCCTCCGCTACCCAAGACGACGACATCGGCGATCAAATCGTATGTTTCACTTGGCATGAGTTTTCCTGCTCCCGTACGAAGTCGATAAAATAGGACAATATTGCATTAATAGTACATCAATGATCTAATTTGTGTAGCTGTACTGGGGTGGATATGACAGATACTAAATCTCTCGACTTGCTATTCTCGCCGACCGTTGTCGGATCGCTGAAATTGAGAAACCGAATCATGCTGCCGCCCCATGGCCTGCCTATCGGCGACCTTTGGGGCACGGACGAACAAGCTCGCACGAACGTTGCTTATTGGGTTTCGCGTGCCCAGGACGGCGCAGCGTGGATCGGAGGTATAACGGGGTTTGTTGAGCCGCAGCTGGCACCAGGATTTTTACCGACAGGAGTGGGCGCGCGGGTAAAAGGTATTTTCCGACAGCCGCATTTCCGCGCACGTGCGGGTATGTATGCCGATGAGATACACGAGGCCGGAGCCGTTGCTACGGCGCAGTTGGTGATGCAAGCGGGCAAACCTTTCGCGCCGTCGGCGATTTTGCCGAATTACACGGACAACACAGTTCCGCGCGTTCTGACCACTGACGAGGTCCGGTGGTTGGTTGATGAGTACGCTTACTCTGCTGCGGAGGCACAAGCTGCCGGATTAGATGGCATAGAGTTGCATGCTAATCACGAAGATGTGCTGCAGTTGTTTTTGTCTCCCGCGACGAATCGACGGGACGATGAGTACGGTGGTGATGCTCAGCGACGGCTGAAATTCGTGGTGGATATCCTAGCCTCGATCCGCGAAAGAACGGGGTCTGGCTTCACCATCGGCGTCCGCTTCAACATGGACGAGTTCTTTGAAGGCGGGTATGACGTTGATTTGGGTATCGCGATCGCGCAGTCACTGGCGTCAACTGGAAACGTTGACTATCTGCATTGCGTGATTGGGAACAATTGGGGAGCACCCAGTTACCTGCAAACGCACCTGTACGGTGCGGCACACTGGTCTGAATTGGCAGGTCGGTACCGAGCGGCTCTGGACATACCCGTTGTGTATGCCGGTAGAGTAGACAGCGCCGAGGCGGCCGCCGCAGTCATCAACAATGGCCACGCCGATGTGGTCGGTATTGCGCGGGCAAATTTCGCAGACGCCAATATTATCTCGAAGGCTCGTAGTGGCCGCCTACAAGACGTTCGGCCTTGTATCGGCTGTAACGATTGTCTGCACACGCGCATCTTAGAAGGATTGCCCTTTGGCTGTAGTGTCAATCCCCGCACGGGTCGAGAGCTGATTCCCATAGCGCTGGTCGCAAAGGCTCAGCGGGTGCTGGTCGTGGGTGGTGGGCCCGCGGGATTGGAGCTCGCAGCAAGCTGTGCGGAACGGGGGCACAACGTTGAGCTCTGGGAGGCGCAAGAAGTCCTGGGTGGGCAGATGCGCCTTGCGGCCAACGGCATACCGGAGCATGAGAGTTTTCTGCGCTTCATTGATTTCCAGTCTCGTCGCGTCGCTGATCTCGGTGTCAAAGTGGTTACCAGCAACATGGCGCAAGAGTCCAACCTGTTAGCTGCCGAAGCAGACGTGATTGCGCTCGCAACGGGTGCCACCGGCAGCGTTCTGGATGTGCCCGGTGCTCACTTACCGTTTGTCTACAACAGCCACGATGCCATGCGCAATCCGGAGTTACTGGGCAATGAGGTAGTGGTCGTGGCTGCGGAAGATCACATGCAGCCATTGGTAGTGGCTCGACGGTTAAGCATGATGGGCAAGCATGTACGGGTCGTCTATCAGACCCATGGTATTGCCCCTGTGGTGGGTAAGTATTCTATTGGCGCAACGCTCAGTAGGCTCAATGCTGATGGCGTAAGCTTCCAGGTTATGGAGCGGGTCACTGCAATCGAACAAGGCAAGCTCACGCTGAAACATGTCTATTCTGGATTGACAAGCGAGCTAACGGAATTTGACAGCGTTGTATTCAGCACCGGCGGGCGCGCGAACGATGAGCTTTTTCTAAAGATCAAAGATGAACATCCACGGGTGCATGTCTTGGGAGATGCTTATGCGCCGCGTCGTATCTGGTTTGCGACTCGGCAGGCATACGAGCTGGCGCAACAGATTTAGTTGGAGTGTAGAGTGGCTGACTACTGCGTGATTGTGGTGGGTGGTGGCGGTGCAGGTATGGCAGCTGCGATTGAAGCCGCAGATGCTGGTGCTTCCGTGGCCCTGATTGAGGCGGACGAAAAGCTCGGTGGCTCGACGGCACTGTCCGGCGGTGTCTACTACGCCCCTGATACAAGTGTGCAGCGAACGAGAGGCATCACCGATTCCGTGGATGCCATGTATGAGTACTACATGACACTCAATCAACACCGTGTCGATGCATCGCTTGCTCGGACCCTCTGTGAGCATGCCGGTGATGGTCTAGAGTGGCTGCTGAACATGGGCGTGAGTTTCCCGGCTGAGGATCTGTATTGCTCCGGTGTTGAATCCGTACCGCGGGGGCATCCAGCAGCGGGTAGAGGAGCTGAAATAGCCCAGGCACTTGATACCGGGGTCAGTAAGCGCGCCATTGATGTCGTTCTGAATACACGGCTGACCGAATTGGTCATTGACCCCGACGAGGGCGCAGTCAAAGGTATTCGAATCGGTGAAGACACCATAACTGCAAATGCTGTGGTGCTAGCCACAGGAGGTTTTGGTGCGAATTCCTACCTGTTGAACAAGTATTACCCAGAAGCGGCGTCGCAAGCAGACAAGGCCTGGTACATTGGTAGTGAGCACTGCGTCGGAGATGGCCTCATGCTGGGCGCACAGGTTGATGCTGACATCGTTGGGTTCAACCGAGGGCTTCTGCTGACCACACCGAACTTCAAGAAAGAGTTGGAAGTGTTTGTCCCGGGATGGCTGGTTTATGTCAATCGTGAGGGTCGGCGTTTCGTAAACGAGACAGCGGAATATGCTGTTATGTCAGGGGTCATTCAGGCGCAGACGGGTGGCACCTGTTTTGCGGTGTTCGATGAAGAAGCACGCAGATCGGCAAGACCGAATAAGCAATACGAGGACGCATTTGCTGCGGGGATTATCTCGCTGAACTGGGTGAGCGAAGAAATTGACGCTCAGCTCGATACCGGCAAGGTAATCAAGGCTGAATCTCTCGCTGCGCTCGAGAAGAAATGCGGCATACGTCCTGGATCCTTGGACGCTACCTTCTGCGGTTACAACCGGGACATCGAGGAAGGCGCTGACAGCCTTTTCTTTAAGTCGCATCAGGACATGAAGCCAGTCAGAAATCCGCCTTTCTATGCTGTTGAGATTTTCCCCGCTATTGTCTGCCTGACATCCACAGGGCTGCGGATAAACAAGCGTACTCAGGTTTTGGATCCCCGTGGTCGGACTATTCGAGGGTTGTATGCCGCCGGAGAAACGACCGGCGATGTGCTCGGCGATCGATATATTGGCGGTGGCAATTCTATTGCCAATGCCATTGTATTCGGCCGAATTGCGGGCCAGCAGGCTGCACAGATGTTGTCAACGTAGCAGGTCCGCGCATTCCATGCTCTCCACGGCGGCGAAGCCGCGTTCCAGAAGCGTATCTGCCAGTCGAGCGCCACGCTCATTGCCCTGGTCCAGTGTGCCCGCGATGGCGATGGGTGTGATTAGGGAGATGAGCAAGTTGTATCTATATGCCTCGAGACACTGATCGAAACTCAGCGAACGCACACCTTCGCTCACCAAGACATCCCAATAGTGGCGTAGTGCACGCATCTCGATGTCGCCGCGTAAGTGTGCGTCACATCCACCCTGGCTGAAGTAGGCAATATCGTGCACGCCGTTGCCGCCCATTGTGTTCTGCCAGTCGTAAGCGATGATGTCGACTTCGTCGTCGTTGTCGCCACGACGCAGAAACATATTGTCGATGCGGTAGTCGCCGTGAATGACAGTTGGCTCGCCACCAAGGGCCTGACAAAACAAACTCAGATACTGTTCAATGACTTTGTGCACGATATCAAGACGATCTTTTGAAAAGCGCTGTGGGTAGCGTTCTAACGCAGTCTGCACGCCAGGGCGAAAAATCGAATCACGCCGAAAAAGCATGGTCTTCATGTTGATTTGATACTGGATCCATTCGAACTCCGAAGTGCGCCCCCAAAATCTGGCATGCAATTGCGCAGCGCGCTCGAAAGCGATTCGAAGTTCAGCCTCATCGCAACCACTGAGCTGATCTCCGGACGCTGCGGAAGACAGATCCTCGAGTACCAATAGAAAATCTTGAGTCAGCGCATCCACTTCAGCAAAGAGACATCGCGGTACCGAGATTGGACACTCGATCGCAAGTTGCTTGTAGAAGTTTATTTCGTTGTTGTAGAAGTTCAGACCTTTTGAGAGTTCTCTGTTCGCAGTCCGTGCAACGCACTTTACGACAACGCTTTTTGCTTCCCCTGATTCGAAGATCAGTTGCGCGCGCGCGATGGATGACATCAAGCCAACGCCTTCGCCTAAATCGTCGATGATGACACTGATGATGGGTTCATCGAAGTGATAGCCGATCGTCGTATTGGCGAGGGCGGCGTCAAATTGCTCGTAGCGTTGAATGGACATTTGGCTTTACTCAGAGTCACATCGATGGATTCAGCTGCAGGTCAGATCCGTTGCAAGCAGTTTGAAGTGTCGGCTAGAGTCACTACATCGAGATTGAAGGCGACGGTTGCGTATCAGGAAAACAAAGCTCGAAAAGGGGATAAATAGTCCCAGTCCCACCTGAAATATTACTAAATCCCAAGAAGAAGAGGGTCATTGTCTTGGTGAGAATTCCAAAACTTCCCAGTGGTTTTACGCCTCCTTACATCACTTCGATCCTGCATAAAGATGGTTGTTTGCCTGTTCTGGCGTCAGTAACCGATGTCGGATACGAATTAGTGGGCGAAGGTACCGGAATGAGCTCCGAACTCGCGCGACTCCGACTCACCTACGAAGGGGACAGGGGTGAGGCGCCAGATACCGTCGTTTGCAAGTTCCTTCCTAACAACGAAACGAATCGGATTTCAGCCACGGCATTTCATCTACCTGAACGGGAAGTACGTTACTGCGCAGAACTGGATCCCTTGACGGACGCAGTAACCCCAAAGACCTACTGCAATCTTTTTGACGGAGAGGGTTTTCTGATCGTGATGGAGGATCTCGCTGCCTATGAGGTCGGTAGCCAAGTGGACGGTGCAACCCTCAGGCAAACGGAGCTCGCGATAGATGAGCTGGCCAAGCTCCACAGCAGCTTTTGGAACAAGGTATCTGATCTCGACTGGGTGCCGGGTATTGCCAATAGCTATCACTCAGAAGCACTTGCTAGCGCTTTAACAATTGGTTGGCCCAACATGGAAGCACGATTCGAGGTGCCCGATTTTGTCAGCGAGCACCGAGAACGTTTCCAGCGAGCCATTCCGACCTTGCAGCAAGAACGCATGAGCGCGCCGATTACTCTAGTGCATGGCGACTTCCGGATGGAAAACCTCATGTATGGTCATGAGCCTTGGCAACATGACGTGGTTGTGTTTGATTGGCAGGGTCCGCTTAAGGCCCGTGGCATGTTTGATGTCTCGCTGTTTCTCGGCCAGAGCACGAAGATCGAGGTGCGCCGTGAACATGAACGCTCGATTCTGGTGCGTTATCTTGAGGGGCTCAAAGCTGGCGGCGTTAACGAAGTGGGCTGGGACTTCATATGGGAAGATTACCAACGCTGCATGCTATACAACTGGATCTACACAGCAGTGGTGGCTGGTACATTGGATGTCAGCAATGAGATTTCTAAGGCCTGGATGACGAAGATGGTGTCACGACATGCGGCAGCAAGCGAAGATCTTGACGTGTTTCGTTTTCTATCAGAGTAGTACCCAAAACCCTAGATGAACCGTGGTCAGTTTGTCTCATGCAGCTGCGAATTGTTCAGCCTAGCTTCTTCGAGACGGGGGTCATTTGGCATCAGCCATTCGTCACCGATGACTTGTTCGACGCGTAGTTCCTTCGGAATATTGTCGATACCGATGCAGCGATCCGCCCACTGATTCCAATGATAGATTCGAGCCTCCTGATAGCTAAGCGGGACTCCGGTGAAACCCTTTGATTGCATTGAATGCTGGATTCGCGCACCAAACTGGGTGTCTTCTAGCAACACTTTGTTCAGTTCACTGTCGTCCTCGTTAGTCCACATGTTCTTGATTCCGTCCGGCATTGGCCCATCTCCCCAATCGCCGCAGAGTGTCCACACTTCGAATCGGGTGGTATTGATGCCAGTTGGCCAGAAGAGCAGAGGCGGTAACGTTCGGTGAGACAAGGGGGACACCCAGTTGGGGAAGATACCGTACGACTGCGTGCAGGTCCGGCCGATCTCGCCAACTGTTTCAATCAGGGGGAACCCTCGGCGATCGTCGTCACCCCGATCGTCGATGTCGATCTTGTTAGGAGCCACCATCCTGCCGTGACCGTTTGGATAAAAGCTATTTACGTTACGTCGATCATCGAGAACAGGTGCCACCGTGGATGGATGGATACTCCTTACGTGATAGACCTCTGTGTTGGCCTCCATCGCGACCTTCCAGTTGCACTGCAACTCAAAAGTTTCGCGACTGACAAAACGACAGCGATCAAAGCCGAATTCCTCAAGCTCTTCAGCAACGGGACCTAGCCAGTCGAGCAAGGTGGGTGCATCTTCATCAAAATTGATAAAAATCAAATTGCCGAAACGCTCGCATCGAACCTGATTCAGGGACCTGCAAGTCATGTCAAGGTCTCGAAAATCTTCCGGGTCACGCACAGACACCAAGCTGCCGTCGAGGTCGTAGGACCAGCCATGGTAGATGCAGGTAAGTCGAATCTTTCTGCCTCTCGGTTCCGTAACAACGGGCGCGCCACGGTGTCTGCAGGTATTATAGAAAGCTCGAACTTCACCCTCTCTGCCACGCACGATAACCATCGGCTCGCCCGTATGCTCCCAGAGCATGAAAGAACCTGGTTCTGGAATCTCATCCATGTGACCGACGAATAGCCAGGATTTCATCCAGAGGTGTTCTTTCTCTAGTCTGTAGAATCGCTGATCCGTATAGCGTCCTGCAGGAATGTCGGGAAGTGTCGGAAATGCCTGTGGCGGCGCCTTTCTGGCTGCTTCGTATTCCATCAATATTCTGAGGTTGTCGATGTCTTGTTGTTTCATCGCATTCATCTCCGCTGCATGGCGCAAATAAATAGTACAATGATGTACTAAAAATACAAGCATGTTTTAAAATTTTCTTGGCCACGCGGAGAGTGGTCAGTGGAAGAACATTCTGTGCGCTGATTGTTCTTCTGATGATTGGTGCTCTAGTGGTGCGCCATCGTATCTTGCTGTTTTCGACTATCGATCGCTCGCGTGCTGATCACGCAGAATCGACTCGATGTGTTGTCTAGCCGGTAAGAGTTGTGGGTGGAGACAGAGGAGAATCCGAAGTGGGCCGGATCAGATACCTTAGAGAGTTCTCGACCGTTCCAAGTACTTGGGAGTCGCTGGAATAGGATTGCGGTATGCCGCGATTTTGTGAAAAATGGTAGTGCGAAGTGACTGGGCTATAAGTTCTTGTCGTTTTTTTTCCAGAGAATCAGGAAGTCGCACGGACAAGATCTATCTGATATTTCCTACCAGTTTCGTATGGATAGCAACTTGCCCCGCTTTGGTATCTAACCCGCGTCCAGGGCTGCTCAGAAAGGAGCGATTGTCTGCTTATGTCGTTTGAGCAGCCCTTCCGTTACTGGGTGGGAGCTGCTGGCGCAGCGAGACTGCTTCTGTCTCAACATTCGTATGGATACCGAAACTACGTCAATCGAACTGGATGACCTAGCAGTAGCTATCCTGCCGGAGACGCGTAACCGCAACTATCTACAGCGCATACGCAAGACCCTGGTTATCGATGGTCTCGGCAACCGGTGAGGTCCATCGCCAGCCGTTTGTAGTGCGAGCCGGAATGCAGTTGCTCCATCGAGATTGAAGCTATTTCTTGCTGAATCGGAACAGCAGAGAACGAAAGCCGGGCTTATTCGATGTAGATTCAGGTCGTCGAATTTTCCTGAAGCTAACGGGTCAAATACAGGCCAGCAGAGCATGGCTGCCAGCCGTACTTGTTCTATGGGTTTGAAATCCCCCGCGCACAGGACATGTGGGAGTACGCCCTGTAGCCCGCAGTCTATGCGGGCCTGCTATTGGGGTCCGGTTGTTAGGCGTCAGGGCGTCTCGCCCGAGCTGCCAGCTCGCTCTCGCTCAATGAGGTAGTTAGCCACATCCAGGCTCTGGGCACGGCCAACTTCCCGGCGCACAGCGTATTTGCCAGCAACCACTAACGTTGGAACTGCGTTGACCCCCATCTGACGCATCTGTTGGGTCGCAGTGGTCATTTGCCGGCGCACGCCCGCGGAGTTGAAAATCTCGAGGAAACGGGCGCTATCAGCTTCGCTGTCGGTGCAGAAGTCGGCGAGCATCTGCGCCGAAAGAAACTGCCGGCCGTTGTCATGTATCGCCCGGAACAGACGCTGGTGGTTTCGCTCAAGCGTGTCCAGTTCGATCAGCGTGTAGTAGGTGCGACCCAGCATCTCCCAGATGGGGTTGAACGATGCGGGCTTCCGTTCGAAGACTACGTCATCTGCGAGGGTTTCCTTCCAGGCGTCAATCAGAGGATCGAAGTTCTTACAGTGCACGCAGCCATAGGAGAAAAACTCATACACGCTGATCGGCTCGGTGGGGCGACGGGGCAGGGGATTCTCGATCACGTCAAAGTGTGTGCCCTCGACGAATTCCCCGTCTGCTGGCGCACCGGCGAAATAGACCGTGTAGAGGCCATAGCCGAGAATCGCGGCGATCAGCAGCGACGTAAAGCCAAGGATAAGATTACGTGCTCGGGTGGCCTTGTCAGATTTCGGGGCGCCTTTTGCCACGTGCGTGGTCTCCTCTCAGTTTGCGTAGAGTGTGGGTTCCGGGCGCTGGTAGGAGAGCGCCTGAACACCGGGGTTGCAATGGGTGCAGTGTACCCTCATAAACGCTGCTTCCTAAGTGCCTCGATATCACACTAACCAGGAGATGAATGCCGTGGCGAAGCAGTACCAACTCTTTCATTACGACAGCTGCTTTTTCTGCGGTCGTGTTCGCGGCTTCATCGAGCAGGCAGGGCTCGACATCCCGTATCGAAATATTCACACCGAGCCTGGTGCTCATCAGGAGCTGATCAACGGTGGCGGGCGAGGCACCGTACCGTGTTTACGCATCGACGATGGTGGTGATGTTCGGTGGCTGTACGAGTCTGCTGACATCGTCGAGTATCTGCGCGGGCACGCTGCCTGAGCAGTGCTTGTATCCCGATTTCACTCCGGGGTAGGGTGTTGCGGTTGAGGTTTTGGAACTCAGGTTGCGAGGGCGCACGCGGTCTCGTTACAGCCTGAATTCTGAAGCCAGTATCTAACGCGAGACCAAGAGGCGAACTATGAAGCTAGGCATAATCACCGGCTATTCCGGCCGTTCCATCAATATTCCGATCGAGCACATCAAGCGGGCCGAAGACCTCGGCTACGATTCGCTCTGGACGGCGGAGGCCTATGGTAGCGATGCGGTAACGCCAGCCACCTGGATACTTGCGCAAACCAGCAAGATTAAAGTTGGCACCGCGATCATGCAGATGCCTGCGCGCTCCCCGGCCATGGCGGCGATGACTGCCATGACGCTGTCCGAATTGTCCGGTGGCCGGTTCATCTGTGGCCTGGGTGCGTCCGGCCCGCAGGTTGTGGAAGGCTGGCATGGAGTGCCCTACGGCAAACCGGTCACGCGCTTGAAAGAGTACATACAGATCATGAAGCAGATCTTTGCTCGTGAGGCCCCCGCGACATTTGAAGGTGATATGTATCAGCTTCCTTATAGCGGCCCGGGTGCGACCGGTCTGGGTAAGCCGCTGAAGAGCATCATGCACTCAACCCACGATATCCCAATCTACGCCGCCACGATTACACCGCGGGGTGTTTCAGCCGCAGCCGAGGTTGCGGATGGCTTCTTCCCGATCTGGCTCGACCCCGAGAAGTACAGCGTGTTCGAGAAAGACATCGACGCAGGCTTCGCCAAGGCAGGCGACAAGTCTTTGATGGATTTTGATGTCTCACCGTTCGTTACCTGCATCATCGGAGATGATGTGGAAGCCTGCATGCAGCCGATTCGCGGCAGCATGGCGCTCTACATCGGCGGCATGGGTGCGCGAGACAAGAATTTCTACAACAACTACTGCAAACGCCTTGGCTTCGAAGACGCCGCGGTGAAGATCCAGGATCTGTTCCTTGCCGGCAAGAAAGATGAAGCGATGGCGGCGGTGCCTGCCGAGTTGATCGATGCGGTGCATCTGGTTGGTCCGGCTGAACGGGTGCGCGAACGCCTCCAACGTTGGAAGCAAGCCGCAGGCAAGGGCCATGTTGCCAGCATGCTGGTTGGTGCACAGCAGCCTGAGGCGCTGGAGCTTATCGCTGAGGAGATGCTCTAGGCACACACGTTACACCCGGCTTCGTTATTGCAAGGTTATTGCAAGCGGTGGCGAAGCCGGAGTGTGAGCATCTGGTTGTTGTGTGGAGGGGCGTAGTAGATGGGCGCTCTCGACAGATTTCCGCTGCCAGGTTTGTGGGCGCTCTCGACAGATTTCCTTGGCGCTTTGCGCCGGAGGAAATCGTCTGCCGCTCTCTCGGCGTTTGAGGCGCGCTGATCGCAGAGCGATCAGCGTTGCTGCCGCTCTCTCGGGGTTCGAGGCGCGCTGATCGCAGAGCGATCAGCGTAAAAAAAACGCCAGGGACGAAGCGCTTCGCTTCGTGCCGCTGGCGTTCTCCCCTCGCACGGCTCCCCAGCCGTTGTTCGCAGGCGTTGGAGTGAGTTCACTGCCAACGTCGTCAACTGATAGTGCGTCAAAAGTTCCTGATTAACTAGAACTTTTTTCGCGTTCTGATTTCATCGTGCCGAAACTCGGCACTCAGGCTTTGGCATCTACCCACTGCTCAAGCAGTGTGTGGAAGTGTCGCAGCTTCGTTTCCTGGTATTTCGCCAGCGAAATCTCATCGAACTGAGCAGCTTCGAGACCGGCCTGTACTTTTGGCAGGTTGAATGAATCCTGTTGAAAAACCTTCGCCAGGAACCCGAGTTCAGATGCTTCGGTCCAGTCGTCGTCTTCGCTCAACCAATGCATTTCTGCTGGCGGCGGTCGTTCGCCTTCGAACGGGGTGATGTAAAAACACTCCATCACACACTTATCGTGATGATCACCGTACGGGCGGAACCGGTAGTTGATCTTATTCAAGCCGCCCCAGGGATGGAAGTTGGGGAAGATGGTGTAGTAGATGCTGTCATTGCATTCAGATTCCGACAGCACGGTGCCTTCCGGAAAACAGTTCTTGTATTGCTCTCGCATGCTGGCCGCGAGCACCGCTCGGGCAGAAGTACCTTCCGGAACCTCAGCAATGGAATCCTGGCTCAGATATCGCATTGTCACAGCATCGAAAAGATCCTGCTCTTTCGGTGATTTGCGCAGATGTGGGCTGGGGGTTCCGTTGGGCGTTATGGCGCGCGAGAAATTGCCCCACGCATCGTACTGAGTGTTTTCGTCGCCAGTGCCCTCAAGAATCTGAGGGTGAGTGGTGATGACGTGAAACGCCTCCATGAACGCTTCCTGAGTCACCTTCCAGTTGGTTGGCATTACCTTGGCGGTCCAGGCTTCGATGTATCGATTCTCCGGATGCCAACCGTCGAAGTGATCGGGGAACTCACCGAGGTGTTCCGACAGCGGCGGTGCGCTCAAATCCATGTTGATGAATACCCAGCCCCCCCAGGTTTCAGCCTGCACGGGCGTCAGCCCAAAATCGCTCTTGTCGATGTGGGGAAAGTCCCAATCAGAGGTGACGCTGCGGTTGCTGCCGTCCAGATGCCAGCTGAAGCCGTGGAATGGGCAGATGAAACTAGCGGCATGGCCGTGGTCGTCACACAACTTGCGGCCACGGTGGCGGCACACGTTGTGGTGCGCCTTGATGCCTTCTTTGGTGTTTACAACGATGATCGAGAACTTGCCGATCTCATAGATGTGGTAGTTGCCTACCTCTGGAATCTGCTCTTCCCGACAAGCCATCTGCCAGGTTTTGGGCCACAGATGCTCCATTTCCAGATCATGGTATTCCCGGGATGTGTAGCGGCTGATTGGCACTGTGACGATGTCGGACTCGAATCGGTTGGTGCGTTGCAAGACCTCGGGTGCGGGTACCGGGTCTGAGTTCACCAAGTCGAGATAAGAGATGCCCTGGGAATTGATCTGCTGTTCCGCTTCCGCCATGGGAGGCTCCTGTTGCTGTCTTTGTCGTCTTACGAGTTGTGTCTGGCGCTAGTCACTGGATTTGAATCGTCGCGAGGTGTCGGCGGTTTCTGGCAGCTGGGGACCTGCAAGCCATAGCGCCATGTGTGGGTCTGCTTGCCGAATATCGCCGCTGATATAGCGGCCATCGTAATGGAACAGTCCCTTCACGCCGTTGTTCTCTACTTCTACGGTGCCGTCGTCGTGCGCGGTGTAGATTGCGCCGGATAGTGGGTGTTTGAGTATGCGGTCTGTCTTCAACGGATGATCCCCCAGCAGGCATGCAGGCCGCGTTTTCGCGCGGGTGTCGTTGGTCTGGTCAGGGCGCCTAGAGTAGCGAATCCAACAAAACCGTCAAGGGTGCTTGTTTTAGCAGGGCTCCAGTCCATCGTCGTCACCCGCGTTCAGATAGTCAGCGATGTCCCGATCAGCCCTACGGCGTGCGGTGGCGTAGTCCAGCCCGGACTCCCCGGCTAACGCGACAATATCGTCATGCTCCATCTTCCAGCGGCGCTGGCCATTCGGCTGAGTCACGATTTTGATGGCGACCTCACCCAACGCGGTGGGAATTTTCCGTGTTTCGCGCTCGAGAACTCGCTTCTCGAAGGCCTTGTAGCGTAGGCCGATCGTGCTGGATTCGTTGAGAATGGTGTCCGCCAGCGCATCTCGATGGGCGGCGTCGCACAGTACGCTGATGCAGGTGGCGGGGCGGGATTTCTTCATGATGATGGGGCTGAAATAGACGTCGTCAGCTCCTTGGGCGAACAGTGATTGAGCCAGCGGTTCGAACGCTTCCGCCGGCATGTCATCGATGTTCGCTTCAATATGAAAGTACGATTGTCCAGACGAGGGCGCTTTTACTGCATCGGCGCTGTCTATGATGGCAACCCGCAGCACGTTCGCACTCGCAAAATCTTTGTGGCCGATACCGTAACCGGTTTTGCGTACAAGCATTGGCTCAGGCACATCGGGTCGAGTCACCTGGGCTGCGAGTAACCCGGCGCCGGTGGGTGTTGTGCTTTCTCCGTCGACGCCGCCATAAAGGCATGGCAGACCCTGCACCAGCTCTTGAGTCGCGGGTGCTGGCACGGCCAGGCGGCCATGAGCACAGTTAACGAAACCGCTTCCCAGCTCGATCGGTAGCGTCAGAACGTCTCGTATCCCGAACCTCCACTTCAGCTCAACGAGGGCAATCGCTCCGCCGACAATGTCGACGATGGAGTCGATCGCGCCGACCTCATGAAAATGCACCTGGTCGATGTCGATATCGTGGATTTTGGCTTCCGCTTTCGCGATATGTTGAAACACGCTCAGCGCCAGATCGGTGACCTCGGGATCCAGATTGGCCTCGCGGATCATGCGGGCAATGTTGCTGTGATGGCGGTGGTCGCTCTGGTCCGCGCAGACCACGTCAACCCGAGTGCCGTGCACGCCCATCTTGCTCGCCTTTGATACTCGCAGATCAAACTCGCCATTGAGCGGCAGCTTGCCCAGCTCCCGGCGAATGTGTGCGGGGTCTGCACCCAGATCAATGAGGGCAGCCAGGTTCATGTCGCCGGAGATTCCGGCGCTGGGTTGATATAGAAGGGCAGTGGCCACGGTATTTGTCCGAACGCTCATGTTTGGGCTCATTAGAGCAGGGATTGGGGGTAGAGGGACATGTCGCGACGCATTACAACCGAATTACAAGGTCGTTCCGTGCGCACGGTTATAGCGTTAATCAGTCGTTAAACTAGTAGGGGTAGAAATCGCGTCGCATTGCTCAATCCTGGTTGTTTGGTGTGGGAGCGATTTACTCGTGCATCGATGCTGGACTTATCGATCTTCGAGGCAGTTCGGTCGGCAGGAAGCTGGCCGAGAAGGGAATCGGTTATTGGGAGCGACCATGTCCGTCGATACTAGCAAGAGCAGCAAGAGCAGCAATCTAACGCAACTCCAGCAACGCATCTGGCTCGGCCACAAGCTTGACCCGGGCATCTACAGCACCGGCGGCATCATTCGCGTGGACCGGATGATCGATGCGACCACTATGCGCGCTGCGATCGATTACGTTAATCGGCACAGCCAACTGCACCAAAGCGTTTTTGAAGACGTCGATGGCGTACCCATGCGCCGGGCCGCTGACGTGCCCGTCGATCTCATTGAGGTTGACCTCACTGAGCACGGCGATGGCGACGCTGCCTTGAATGTCTGGCGTGAGGAGCTTCGCGCTGAAACCTTGAATCTAAGCTTCGAAACGAGGTTGCAACGATTTGTCCTGCTGAAACTCGGCGAGGCGGACTACGCGCTCGACTGGGTAGACCACCATATTCTCAACGACTTCTGGTCCTTCTCGACGGCGTTCGAGGCGGTCTCCAAAGCCTACCTGGCGCTGGAGTCGGGTGAGGCTATGCCTACCCTCGATATTCCCGCCTTCGACCGGATCGTCGAGAAAGAAATCTCGTTTCTGGCCAGCGAAGCCGCTGCCAAATCCCAGGCTTACTGGCAGAAGGAGATGGATGATGCACTGCCGCCGTTGAGTCTCTATGGCGTGCCCGCAAGTGCTGGTTCTGGTGCGGTAAAACGCCACACCATTGAATTGGATGATGCCCTGTCAGCCGCCATCCGGGAGCGAGTAGGCGCTGCGCCCTTTAAGTCACTCAGCGCTCACCAGAGCCTGTTTCTGTTCGTCTCAACCGTCACCTCTGCCTGGTTGCACCGGGTGACTGGCAACGAGCGCGTCGGCATCGGTGCGTTCTTCCATAACCGGCGCAGCGATGAAGATAAGAAGGCCTTTGGTCCGCTGATTTCAGCTGCGCCATTGCGCACGGATATCTGTGCTGAGGACAGCTTCGCGGAAGTCTTCAAGCGCCTGTCTCGCAAGTATCGCGGTGCGCTACGGCACTCAGCCATGTCGCCGCCGAACCGGCCGGAGGCGCGAGCCTTTGATTTGTCGGTCAACTATGTCAACGCGACCTTTGTCGAATTCCTCGGATCGATGTCCGAGCTGATCATCACTCACCCTGGCCGCTGGTATCAGAATGAGCCAATGGCAATGCAGGTTTGGGATCTGCAAAGCACAGGGCGCGTGGTTCTGTCTTTCGACTTTGATACCGGCGTGTTCGATGCCGATCAACAACAGCGCACGATTGGTCACTTTCTGGCGCTGGTGCGGGCAGCTGTAGAGAATCCGGACGGAGAACTGGGCGCCGTGGATATCGTTGGCTCCGCAGAGCGATCGACGCTGCTGGATGAGTTTGGTCGCCGCGAACGCAACTATCCCGAAGCTCGCGTTACTGAACTGATTTCCGATATCGCAGAGCGTTTTCCCGACACGCCGGCGGCCAGCCTGTTCGGTGCTGAGTCTCTCAGCTATCGAGAGCTCGAATCCCGCTCGAACCAGCTCGCACATGAACTCATCGCGCGCGGACTCGAGCGAGAAGCGATTGTCGGGTTGTGCCTGCCACCGGGAACCGACTATGCCGTTGCTTGCCTGGCTGTTTTGAAAGCGGGTGCTGCGTTTCTACCGCTCGATCCGGGCTATCCGTCGGATCGTTTGCAATACATGGTCGCAGATTCCAACGCGGCGCTGGTCATCAGCCACAGCGACGTGGCCGGAACACTGCTGAGCGATTCGTCGGAATCCGACGTGTTGCTGTTGCTGGACAGGGCTGTTGCGCGCCTGGACGCTCAGAGCACAGCGGCGCCCGATCTCGAGTGTTCGCCTTCCGATTTGGCTTACCTGATCTACACATCGGGCTCGACGGGCAAGCCAAAGGGCGTTCTTCTGGAACACCGGGGGCTGACCAACATGGCGTTTGCGCAAGCCGAGCAATACCGCATTGAACCAGGCATGCGGGTGTTGAATTTCGCATCCTTTAATTTCGATGCGGCGGTGTGTGACCTGTTCATGACCTGGGTTAGCGGTGGCACGGTGTGTTTCGCCGCGCTCGAGGACAAGGCGCCAGGAGCCAGACTCGAGCGACTGTTGAGAGACGATTCAATCAATGCCTGTGTGCTGACACCATCCGTTATGGCGGTAACAGGCTGCGATGAGTTGCCTGATTTGAAGACCATTGGCTCCGCCGGAGAAGCCTGCACGCCGGACGTGCTTCAGCGCTGGGCACCGGGCAGGTATTTTGTAAACGCCTATGGACCCACTGAGTGCACGGTTGGCGCAACGTCGGCCACCGCGCAGGAGTGTGCACAATCCGTCACGATCGGACGTCCGGCGGGCAATGTGGAAGTCCTGCTGATAGACGCCAACGCGCAATTGGTTCCTATTGGGGTTACCGGTGAAATTGCCCTGGCTGGTGTTCAGCTCGCTCGCGGTTACCATGCCCGGGAAGACATCACCGCTGAAAAGTTTCCGCTGCATCCACTGCGCAGTGGACAGCGCATCTATCGCACGGGTGATCTTGCCCGCTATCGCGAAGACGGTTGTTTGGAGTATTTAGGTCGCAGCGACGACCAGGTCAAAGTCCGCGGTATTCGAATCGAGTTGGGTGAGATTGAAGCCTGCATCGCGCGAGCCGCTGGTGTCCGGGGAGCCGTTGTATCGTTGTTCGACCCCGATGGCGGCAACGCCAGGTTGGTTGCCTATTACAGCGGGCGTGATGACCTTGATGCAACGCTGCTGCGCGATTTCGCTCGCAAAGAGCTGCCGGAAGTCATGGTGCCCAGTTTCTGGGTTCCGCTGTCTGAGCTGCCGATGACGGTGAATGGCAAGGTAGATCGTCAACGTTTGCCGGAACCGAACATCGACCATCTTGTGACTGGTCGGCGCACATATGTGGCACCCGTCGGTGAGATGGAAGAGAGCCTGGCCGGCCTGTGGTGCGAATTGGTTGGCGTCGAGCGTGTTGGTCGGGACGATTCGTTCTTTGATGTCGGTGGTCACTCACTGCTTGCCACTCAGTTGGCCGCGCGCATCGAGTCAGATCTTGGCTTGCGGGTTACGTTGCGCCAGCTCTTCGAGATGCCCGTGCTGTCAGCCATGGCAGCAGGGCTGTCCGGAAAGCTCTCGGCCGTTGCTGGTAACCTGGCAGAAGATCTTGGTGAAGATTTCGAAGAGTTTGAAATCTGATTCAGGACACCCTGGGCGATCATGATGACGCCGGTTCGCCATCTTTGGCGTCGGCTTGTACTCTGGACAGCATTGTCATTTCCCTGGGGAGGGAGCGGTGCGATATTCCAGATGTCTGTTGGTTCGTCCAGTTCTAGTATTGGCGTTCAGTCTGGCCGTGAGCGCGAATGTAGGTGCTGAGACGGCGTCAATAAAGCAGCCGTACTTCGGCGAACTGCATATGCACACGGCGTACTCCTTTGACGCCTTTGTCTTTCGCGTTCGCTCAACTCCAGAAGACGCCTACAACTTTGCCAAGGGCATGCCGCTCGAGCATCCAATGGGCAAAACCTATCGGCTGAGCCGGCCTCTGGATTTCATGGCGGTGACGGACCACGGTGCATACATGGGGTCGCTGCGTAATATGGCGGATCCGGAACACGAGTACTCCAAGCTGCCGTTCGCAAAGCAGGTACTGAACCCGGATCCTGAAATTTTCCGCGAAGCGTTCGCACGGCTAGGTAACTCTCTGCGCAGCCAGCAAGCTATGGCTGAGCTGACCGATGCTCAGATCCAACGTGATACCTGGCAGGTGATGATTGATTCTGCCAATGCGGCTAATGAGCCCGGCGAGTTTACCGCTCTGATCGGCTATGAGTGGACATCCGCTCCTGACGGGCAGAACCTGCATCGCAATGTCATTTTCGCTGGCGACTCCGCACCTCAGCCGTTTACTGTCTTCGACTCCAACGAACCGGAGGGGCTCTGGCGATGGATGGACGACGTTCGCGCTAACGGCACGGAGGTTCTCGCCATACCCCACAACGCCAATTTGTCCGATGGGCGCATGTTTGAGCGTCAGAAATCGAACGGCGAGCCGATCGACGCTACCTACGCAGATCAGCGTTCCCGCAACGAGCCGCTTTTCGAAGTAACGCAGGTTAAAGGCACGTCGGAAACGCATCCGTTGCTGTCGCCGAACGACGAGTTCGCCGGCTTTGAGCTGGTTCAGCAGTATGTTGCCCGGCCAACGCCGGTGACTCGGCAGGTTGGCAGTTACGCGCGAGACGCGCTCAAAGCAGGACTCGCGTACGAGGAAGAACAGGATTTCAATCCGTTTCGGTTTGGTCTTGTTGGGGCGAGTGACTCACATACCGGAATCGTGTCGGTCATTGAAAACGACTTCTCCGGCAAAGTGGGTGCGGCAGACGGCACACCTGAGCGACGCATGCGACCGAGCCCCGCCAGCATGGATTTGCGCTTTTTCAGCGCTGCTGGCCTCACGGGTGTTTGGGCCAGCGAAAATACACGCGCGGGTATCTTCGGCGCGCTTGCCAGTAAAGAAACCTGGGCAACATCCGGGCCGCGCATAACGGTGCGCGCGTTTGCCGGCTTTGATATGAGCGATATCAACCCATGGGAAGGCGATTGGGCGGAGCTGGCCTACGAGCGCGGCGTGCCGATGGGAGGTGCGCTGCAGGGCAAACGTCGCCAGAAGCGTGCACCGACTATCGTCTTTTCGGCCATGCGAGATGCGCTAAGCGCGTCTTTAGATCGAGTGCAGGTCGTCAAAGGCTGGGAACATGCAGGCCAGACCTATGAAAAGGTATACGACGTTGCCTGGGCTGGTTCGCGTTCGATCGATCCCAGCACTGGAAAGCTGCCTGCGCTACCGGACACCGTGGATAGAGAAACGCTTGAGTACGACTCAGAGCAGGGTGCGGGCAGTTTGATGGGTCGCTGGAGTGATCCGGATTTCGACCCACGCCAGAATGCGTTTTATTACCTGCGGGTGCTGGAAACTAAGACTCCGCGCTGGTCAATGTTTGATGCTCGTGAGCTGGGGATTGAGCACCCGGCTGATCTTGCCGAGACGATTCAGGAACGCGCGTACACCTCGCCGATCTGGTACGACGCCCCCTAACAACAGACATGGGGACAGGTCCAAGTGCCAGGTCCAACAGCAGCAGAACCGGTTGGACCTGGCACTTGGACCTGTCCCCCGGACCTGGCACTTGGACCTGGCACGCGGTCCTGTCCCTTGGACCTGGCACCCGGTCCTGTCCCCAATACTGGTAGTCAGCATTGTTTCGCGACGAATTCGCCGATCTGATGGATTGCTGTCTCAGCTTCCGGTACGCCCGGCAACATCTGCCAAACGTGGATTAGGCCTTCTTCCACTTCCAAGGTTACGTCGACGCCCGCCGCTCGTGCTTTGTCCGCAAAGCGAGTGCTATCGGATAGGAGTATCTCCCGTGTACCGACCTGGAGTAGCAACGGCGGTAACCCTTCCAAATTGCCAAGCAATGGCGCCGCGAGAGGGTTCTTCAGTTCACCGGCTGCGTAGTCTCGGCCGCTGTCTCGAAGTCCCGATAGTGTCAACATCGGATCATCGACCGCACCGGGTTTAGCAGAGGCGCCACCCCCTTCCAAGTCTGTCCATGGAGAAAGTCCGATGGCGCATGCGGGCATAGGACTGCCGGTATCTTTCAAAGCAAGGAGGGTAGCTAAGGCAAGCCCGCCGCCGGCAGAATCACCCGCGATAGCCATTCGACCAGGTTCGTAGCCTTCGCCGATGAGCCAATCCCAACAAGCAACTGCGTCGTTTACGGCAGCCGGAAACGGGTCTTCTGGAGCGAGTCTATAGTCTGGCAAAAGCACTCTTGCTCCGGATGCTCGAGCGATCTTTCCCGCAAGAGCGCGATGAGTCTTGCGAGAACCCATTACGTAAGCGCCGCCATGAAAGTAGAGAATCACACGCTCCGCTTCCTGATTGGCGATACTCACCCAGTCTGCAGTGACCCCGTTTGCGTCAGTTTCTTGCGCGAGCACGTCGTCATCAACCGGGAACATCTCTGCGGAGGCTTCCATCGCGAGCCGTTGCTCATCTATGGAGAGATCTTCCAGGCCAAGCCCGCCCGCCATCATCGCTACAAATTCTTCGTGCTCGACACTCGGCATAATCAGTTTCCTGTTGAATCTTGGACCTGGCACTTGGACCTGTCCCTCGGACCTGGCACCTGGACCTGGCACCCGGTCCTGTCCCCAATACTGGATTTAGACGGGACCGTTAGGTTCAAGCCCAAGCAGCAAACGCCCATACATTTCGCTGCCAAGGTCTACGTCGAACACGGTGTGACAGGAGAGGGTGTTGAGGTCTCTGGCGATCCGCTGCATCGGATGATGCAGAAAGTGGCCGCTCGCTCCGCTTGCCTCGACAACGCCTCGGACGATATCGCGGCAATCGCGAACGAGCATTGCAATCGATAACCGCAGACGCGCGCGATCGAGATCGATGCAGGGCTGTCCAGCATCGCCGTATGCCGAGACTTCGTTTGCAAGAGCCAGCAGCCGCTGGCGAGCGGCTTCGGAGGCAATGCGTGCCTGAGCTAATCGTGACTGAGCGATCGGTTTGTCACTCTGTTTGGAGGTTGTGCCGTACACCGTTCGACCTTCCATTCGCTGGGCGAACAGATCCACCGCCTCGAGTGTCGCGCCAACGGCGGGCGCGGCTGCAGTGAGGCCAAGCACCGGCAGCATGGGCATTTTAAATGTCGCGCTGTCGTGCAGCCTGGCGCCTGGGCTATTGCCATCTCTGAGCTGGGCGATGTCGACACATAGGTGGCCCGGAACGAACAGGTCATTCACCGCGATATCGTTGCTACCGGTGCCAACCATTCCGTCGATATGCCATGTGTCGATCACGTCGACATCGGATTTCGGAGCGATGAACATCTTCAGCGTCATGCTGCCATCGTTGAGCGGGGCCAGGGCACCAAACATCGCCCAATCTGCGTGCATGATGCCAGTGCCCCATTGCCAGCGCCCCGTCACCCGATAACCGCCGTCGACGGGCGTAGCTTTGCCATTAGGCGCGAGAGCGCCGGGTGCGATGATGTAAGGCTGTTTACCGAAAATCGCGTCCTGTGCCTCCTCGCCGAACAGGCCCAGCAACCAGTTGTGCTCCATGCAGAATGTGGTTACCCAGGCAGTGGAAACACAGCCGCGTCCGAGCGCCATGCCAATTTCCATGAACGAGGTGAGTGAATACTCAAACCCACCATAGCGTTTGGGCACGAAGTAGCGATAGGCACCAGTCGCCTCAATAGCCGCCATCACGGAGTCAACCGGTTTGCGCTGTTGCTCAGCCTCGCGTGCGTGTTCAGTTAACAGCGGGGTGAGATTCGTCAGTCGCTCTACGAGCTCTGCTTCGCTGACGTTTTCCAATTCCTGGTGACGCGTGGATTGCTCGGCCATTTCAGCTCCTTTTCTAATCGCAGCGGCTAGGGTTCGTACCAGATAGGAGAGGACCAGGCGCGTTCCTGGATCTGGAGGCTGCTGCCGTCGTCCTCCGTGCGCCACCTCGGTGTTGGTGATTGCAATACGCGGGCGTACCAAAGCGCAGGTGTTGAAGAATCAAAGCCTGCATCTTCCACGCGGACGCAAGCGTGGTTTCGCTGTCGTCTGTCTAAATCGACTGACGTTATCGTTTGTTCAATCTCGCCATCGACGAGTGCCAGCTTGATCAGGTCGACTCGCGCAAGAGGCGAATTGTCCTTGAGGGCCTCGACGTAGAGAACCGGGCTCGAGAGATTGTCTCGCGCACTGACAGTGCTGCCCATTACCGTTTGCCCAGCAGATGATTTTTGCCGGCAGTCGTTTGCATCTTCGTCCCACGACAAATGGAAGCGCAGGGCGATTCTCGGGCCGGATGTCGCGAACACCTCGCGTCTTTTCAAAGCGGCAAATATCCGATCGCGCGTATTGTTCTCAGCCCAGACGCCGGTCAGGCCTCCAGGGTTGTTCGTGTTGAGAAGGCGCATCCTTTCTGGCCGTACATCGAAACGGCCGCTGGCGCCTCGCCACGTCGCTTCCTCGACATCACCCGGGCGAGCCGAGTGCGTGTCAGTGGAAGCCATGATTCCGTAGCGAAACGGGTTTATTCCCCGGCTCGCTTGCTCGCGAAGGCCTTTGCCTAGAGCCTGGCGCACGTAGCCCGTCGCGATTTGCTCATGCTGTTCGTTACTCGGCGGGCTGCCTTGGTGCTCAATGGGTATGGGCAGGCGAATTTCGAAATCACAAGCCTCATCCGATAGCGGGGATCCTGGATAACACTCGCTTGCGCCCTTGTGTTGATGAATCTCAATGAGTTTCTCAAAGCGGTTGCGCAATAGAAGATCGTCCGTCGACGCCTCTGGTTCGCTGAACGAGCCACCCAGACTTAAGTTGCTGTTATGTGGAATCGCGAGCACGTCGCAGCCTTCGCTGGCCAGGCAGCGTTCATCGAGTGCTCGCCACATAGCGACCGCGTTCGGCTCGTCGATGCTGTTGATTGCGCGCGCTGGTACGGATGCTGTCCGGTAGATGATGTTCCGATGCCAGTGCAAATTTCCTGGGCTCAGTGACCACTCGTTCGCAACGAACGCGGTGAATTCGCCTGGTTTGTTGGCGTGCTCCGCATTGTCGATCACGCGCTGCCATGCTTCGCGGTGCCCAGCATCGCAATCCACGTCGTCTCGGTTGCACACTGATTCATTGCGAAACAGCGCGGGCAGAAAGAAGTCTCGGAAGGAATCGAAAGAACTGCCGTCGCTGGCAGCAGCGAAGCCCTCACAGTAATCGGATTGCGGCCCGCTATGCTGGCAAACGGACATAAGGCCGAAGGTTTCGGCGTGATCGGTAAGTGCAACAAAGTCTAATGGCCTAGCGAGCTTCTGCTCGCTGCCATCTGAGAGGGCCACCGCTTCGCCTTGGGCGAAGCGATAGGCATCTGCAGGAGTCATGCGTTCACCCATCGCGAACGCGTCCATGCTGTAGCTTGTGTGCACGTGCAGATCACCCCAATACAGCGCTTTCTCGTCGCGATCTGCTGCGATGATCGCCGGTGATGACGCCAGCGTCATAATGAATAGCGCGAGATATCTGGCGCGTTTTTCAATGGCGTGGTTCGTAAGCACGTGCAAGCTCCGATCGTTGGGTGGACGCTAGAAGCGCCAGGTACCTTCGAGGGTCATCGTACGGCCACGAGCGAACGAAACGAACTGGGAGCCAGCGATTTCGTAGGCATGTTGCAACACTTCTTCATCACCCAGATTGCGACCAACCAGAGCGACCTCCCATGTGTCGGCAGCGTTCATCAGTGACAGACGTAGATCCACCTTGGTGAAGCTGTCCTGCCTTCCGAGTGGGTGATAGTCCTGACGTATGTCATAGCCATCGTTGTAGTACACGGCGAGGTTCGCGTTCATCCAGAGCTTGTCGCTCAGTGGCTGGGAGTAATCCGCGGCGAAGTTTGCCTCCCAATCTGGCGTGCGCTCCAGCTTTTCGCCTGACAGATCTTCCTGTCCGTCTACACACGTTGGATCGGCGAAGGTACCGTCGGCACTCGCAACGATGCATTGTGCGCCCTGGTAATCATCGTATTCGTTATCCAGTACAGACAGCGCGCCAGACAGTCTCAGCCTATCGGTAGCCTGCCATGTTCCTTCCAGTTCCAGGCCGCTGATATTGGCGGAGGCAGCATTGCCGATAATGAATTGGACGCCGTCATAGGAAGAGGTCTGCAGGTTGTCGAACGTCATCTGGAACAGCGCGATATTCAGCGTTGCCCGGTTGGCCGCGAAGCTCATTTTCGCACCAATCTCGATGTTTTCCGCTTCCTCGTCTTCGAAATCGAAAACGCCATTACCTTCTCGCAGCTCGATGCCGTTGATGAGATCAGCAGGTGTTATCGACGGTTGCCCCGCGTATCTCGTCAGGAACGCGGAGTCTTTCGCGAGTAGTTGACCACCGAGACCGCCATCGTTGGCTTTGAGACCGCCAGGCTTCGAACCAGTGGCATAGGCTGCGTAGACGGTAACGTTGTCGTTAACATCAAATTGGAAGCGAATGGACGGATCGATACTGGTATCCGTGCGCGTTTGTGTGAAGCGATATTCGGGGGGCTGATTGAACGCTGTTGGTTCGCGAACCGGGTTGAGGCCATCAGGGAACACGACAGGGAAGGAGAAGCCGAGGCCATCCTGCTCTTCGTCCGTATAGCGAAGATCCGTGATGATGCGAAAACGCTCAGAGACGTTCCAGGTCAGTTGTCCGTAAACAGAAACCGTAGTGACGTCGCGCTCAAAATTTCGATCCGAGCCCGGAGGTATCGGCGCGAGAAACGCTGGGAAGAAACCAAATGGTGAGTATTGGCGGGTAGTGGTATCCGTGCGCTGGAACATGGCGCCAACGATGTACTCAAATTGTTGCCCGGTTGGCGATAGCAGCCGTGCTTCTGCGAACGTTTGATCGTATTCCTCAAACAGCTTGGTATTGAGGAACGCTTCCGGCACGCCGTCCACATCCAGGAGGTTTTCGTACTCGAAGCCCCAATGTGAGCCAATAAGGGTTAGCGAGTGTTCGCCGAGTTCGGCTTCCAGCGACAGGGTGACCGATGTGCTTTGCATGTCATCGTAATCTTCCTCGCCTTGACCGGTGCTCACCCGTCGCGTGCCGTTCTTGCGGAACTCAGCGTCGGCATCTGCTGTGGTGGCGCCGAACAAACCCGGCGCGACCAGCTGATTACTGCGGCCGTCCGTACGGCTGTCGGAGTGCTCGACTTTCAAGAATGCGGTCATCGTATCGTTGACATCCCACTCGGCGGAGCCGCGAATTGCGAAGAATTCGGATTCAGGTTCGTCGCGGTTTGTGATCGGGTTTTTCACATAGCCATCGAGGTCGCTGAACTTGGCGGCCAGTCGTGCGCGAAGACGATCCGTGATCGGGCCCGAGATGGCTGCACTGGTTGTGTAGCCGCCGTGCTCGGATTCGTAGCCGGCGCGTAGAAAGCCTTCTACTTCCTCCGTCGGACGTGCGCTCATAACACTGATGGCGCCTGCGATAGTGCTCTTACCGAACAGTGCGCCCTGGGGGCCGCGTGCAACCTCCACCCGATCTACGTCCAGGAATCCTTGCTCCAGGCAGCGCGAACGACCGCAGTAGACACCGTCTTTGAAGATGCTCACTGACGAATCGAACGCGAGGTTGGTTTGGCCTGAGCCAAGCCCACGAATTCGCACTGCCCAGTTGCCAAATGTTGATGTGACGTTCAGCCCGGGGACGAAGCCCTGTAGGTCGGTGAGATCCCGAATGTCGTATTTCTCAATGGTTTCACCGCCAACGACGCCGATCGAGATCGGTACGTCCTGAAGGCTCTCACTTCGTTTGGTGGCGGTTACGATGATTTCTTCCAGACCATTGTCACGCTGGGCGTGCGCTGTCGGTGCAGCGATGCCCGTAAGCATCGCTGTGAGCAGCGCGACGAAACGTGCGCCCGGTCCGAAGATTTTGGATGTGATTGGTATTCTCACTATGGTTCTCCCCTCGATTGCCCCTCATACGTGCGGTCTAAATATCCCGGCCGTCTGGCCGGTAGCTGCATGCCGCTGGTGTCGGCTCAACAGAGCCGGCGCTCTCTCACAAACTGATCCCTCGCTACGACGACGGCACGTCGCCCCAGCTCTTGGTCAGTGCTCGGCGCAAGGCACGTACGTCCCTCGCTCCAATTCTGTTCGCCAATTCGCTCTCTAACAGACGCAGCCCAGTATTGGCGATAACGCCGAGCCGCTTGCCTTTGGCTGTCAACTCCACATGCTTTCGTCGTCCGTTTTCTGGATCGCGAACCAAACGCACGATGCCTTTGCCTTCCAACTCGCGAATGGCCTGGCCAATTGCCTGTTTGCTCACTCGAAGCACCGCCGCAAGTTCGAGCTGTCGAGTGATGCCTTCGGTGATGTAGACCATGAGCATGGATTGGGCACGAGGCAGCGACATGCCAGCATGAGCCCGCATGTAGCCTTGCAAGCCGTCATCCAGCCAATAGGTGGCGTGTACGAGCGAGCGCAACAGGCTTTCGGGCGCCGAGGTCAGCTCGTCGCCCAACTCACCGATCGGGTGCTCTTCAGGCCCCGGTAATGGGTTGTCCATTGGCCTTTATTCCCTGATGGTTGACGGGCAGATCAGCGTTTGGAAGCCCTGGACTCAATGTCGCGCAGAACTCGAGCATGACGCCGTCCGGATCGAAGAAGTAGAACGAACGCAGCCAGGTTTTGTCGGTAACACCGGAGGCTGTCCGAGCGTCTTCTCCGGTTACCACATCGTTATGATTGATGATGGCCGTACATTCAACGCCTCGGCTAACCAGCCGATCCCGGTAAGCATCGATGTCGTCCGGATGAATGCTGAATGCAATGTGATTCATCGAGCCTTTGCCCGAAGTGATGGTGCCGTTGCTTGAGGCGACAAGGTTGCCTGCTGATGCTACGCCCGGGGCGTGTTCCGGAGCGTCGCGAAACCAGAAAAACGCGAGCTCGCTGCCGTTACCCATGTCGAAAAAGAAATGCTGGCCGTAGCCATTGTCCAGATCAAAACCTTTGGTAAGGCGCATCTCGAGCGTGTTCGTATAGAAATCGACGGTACGCTGCATGTCGTGGCAGACGAGGGCCAGGTGGTGCAAGCCACCGAAGCGAATGGGTTCTGCTGTTTTATCGCTGCTCATGGTGCGGATTTCCAGTCTGGCTTTGCTTAGCCTTCGGCTGCTCTACGTTGTCCTGCTATGTGTTTTGCTGGCGAGCACGGCAAAACGACATCTAATGAACAATCAATATCATTGACCATGTGGAGTGTTGTCAATAGCATTGACTCGAAGAGGGCGTAGGCTAGGCCGTAAAAGCGCGAGCTAAGAGCTACGGCGAATGCTGATACAGCTGGCTAGGGGAGAGCATGGCGGAGTCATCGCAGTCGGGATCTGTGCCAAACGCACAACCTTCCTCGGGCTATGCCTGGTATGTGGTTATCGTACTGCTGCTGGCGCAAACGGCATCCTTTCTGGACCGGATGATCATGGGACTGCTTGTCGGCCCGATTCGAGCCACGTTCGACATCTCGGACACTCAATACAGCCTGCTCGCAGGGCTGGCATTTTCGCTTTTCTACGCGGGGATGGGCCTGCCCCTGGCTCGCATTGCGGATAACGGCAACCGACGCAATCTTATCGCCATTGGAATCACCGTCTGGTGTTTGATGACGGCGGCGTGCGGATTAGCGAGAAGTTTCTGGGGGCTGTTTGCAGCTCGCGTTGGCGTTGGAGTTGGCGAAGCAACGCTGGGGCCCGCGGCGTCTTCAATGATCAGTGACTATTTTCCTCGCTCTGGTTTGGCGCGAGCGTTGTCCGTCTACACGATGGGCGTGACCCTAGGTTCAGGGCTGGCTTACATCGCCGGCGGCGCGGTTGTCACGGCGGTAAGCGACATCGATGTGATCATGGTACCTGTGCTTGGCGAGGTATACGGCTGGCAGCTGACGTTTTTTATCGTCGGTCTGCCGGGCCTGCTCATCGCGCTGCTGATGGCGCTAACGGTTCGCGAGCCAGTCAGGCGCGGCCTTGTGGTTGGTGAGCAGCGGTTGCCGCTGTCCGCCGCCATGCACTACCTATGGGAACGACGCAGAGCGTATGGCGCGTTAATTGTGGGCGTTTCGATTTTCATCATGGTGGTGTACGCGCTCAATATCTGGGGACCAACCTATCTGATTCGCACGTTCGATTACCCACCGGGTGATGCCGGTCTTCGTTTTGGTCTGATCATGATGGGGGCTGGCACTGCGGGTTTGCTATTCGCGGGGTGGCTCGCTGACCGATGGTTCGCATCGGGAACGCCGGATGCTTATCTACGCACGGTTTTGCTTAGTATGTTCGGGTTGGCCCCGTGCGCTATTGGTTTAGGTTTCGCAACTGATGAGACCAATGCGATCGTCTTTCTTTCGGGCGCAATTTTCTTCTCTGCTTTTCAAGGCGGCATCTCCATCGGCGCGCTTCAGCTAATGACGCCAAACCGTCTGCGCGGGCAAGCCGTCGCGGTTTATCTTCTTGTCGCGAACCTCATTGGTCTCGGGCTTGGACCCACCGTGATTGCGGCGACAACGGACTATGTGTTCCAAAGTGACGCGGCAATTGGTCAGTCGATCGCATTGTCGGCGTTGGTTCTGTGTCCGCTCGCGGCCCTGATCCTTTATACGGGTTTGCCGGCGATTCGAAGGGAAATTGAGATTCGTTCTGCAGAGGATGCCGCTGTCTAGCAGGGCGCGGACGTTGAACCGAAATCTGGTGAGGAGGTTTTTGTGAGTGCAATCGAACGGGAATTTGTTGGGATTGAATCGCCAACGGCGATTCGAAATGGGGCAGGGTTCATGCCGTGCCAGGGCTTGTATCACCGGCCGGTAGGCAAGCGCCCGAAAGTTGCGTTCATCGCAACCCACTACAACGTCGATTTCTCGGAACACTACCTCGGGCCGTTGCTGGCGGCTCGCGGCTTTGGCTTTCTGGGCTGGAACACGCGGTTTCGCGGCGCGGAAGCGTTCTTCATTCTCGAGCATGCCCTGCTTGATATCGGCGCCGGGGTGCGTTGGCTCAAAGAAGAAGCTGGGGTCGAACAGGTGGTGGTGCTGGGTAACTCCGGTGGCGGCTCTCTGATGGGTGCCTACTTTTCCCAATCTAGCGAGCCGAACATCACGGCGACTCGCGATTTGAAACTGCCTGATGCGGTGTTGGATTTGCCAAGGGGTGATGCCTACGTTTCTCTCTGCGCACATGCGGGACGGCCGGAGGTATTGACGGACTGGATGGATCCAGCGGTCAGTGATGAGCAGGACCCGACCTCCATTGACCCGGAATTGAATATGTTCGATCCGGACTTCGGGCCGCCGTACTCTCCGGATTTCATCGCTCGCTATCGAGCGGCACAGGTGGCGCGTAACGATCGAATCACAGATTGGGTGATTGCAGAGCTCGCCCGAGTCAAATCGCTCGGTATGAGAGACCGGGCTTTCAATATGTACCGCACATGGGCAGATCTGCGTTTGCTGGATGGCACGATTGATCCGTCAGATCGAGAGGTAGGTGTCTGCTATGCCGGTGACCCGAAGACCGCAAACTTCAGCCCGCGCGGTATTGGCCTCACCAATACGTTGCGCACATGGCTGTCGATGTGGAGTCTCAAGGAATCTCAGTGTCGCGGTAAACCCCACCTCGCACGCATCAAGACGCCGGCTCTCGTGATTCAGTCGATGGCGGATACCGGCGTTTTTCCGTCGGATGCGCAGGCGATATTCGATGCTATCGGATCCGACAACAAGCGCCTTGAGTTCATCACGGGCGATCATTACCTCACGAAGCCCGATGGCGCCCGCGATGTGTGCGCAGATATGCTGGCCGATTGGGTAGCGAGTGTTCTGAGCTGACGGGCGCTAGCTCATTGTGGCGGTAGGCAGGAAGTGATCGCTGTATTGAAAGAAGCGCGCGCTTGGTGCGAGCTTGCGCAGCTCGGGAAGGTCTGGATGCGTTTGCGCAGCCACGGCGAAAGCTCTGAAGTCAGATTCGGATTGCCAGCGTGCTACGTGGACAATATTGCCATCGCTGTCATGTTGCAAAAAACTCTCGATAAAGCCGGCGTGTGTGTTTAGAAATGAACCGATGTATCTACGAAGCAACGCAAGCGAGGCTTCGAGTTCACTCGGCATACATTTGAATTCGACGATGACAACGAACGTATCGCTCACGGATTGCGCGGACATGACAGTCTCCCTACGACATCGGACATCGAGTTAACAGCCCCATGCAGATAGTCGACGCGCGAGACCTAACCATTCCGTTGACGGCCAATATAGCTAATTCGGTGGTTAGCTTCGCCAGCCACACGGTGTCGCTGGTTGCGCTGATCAGCGATCAGATGCGTGCCGGCAGGCCGGTGGTCGGGTTGGCGTTCAATTCCATCGGGCGCTTTGGTCAGTCCGGTTTGCTTCGAGAGCGTTTGTTCCCGCGTTTGCTTGCCGCAGAACCCGATGTGCTGGTTGATCATGATGGTGACGCGTTTGACCCCGCCAGGGTCGCCGCGTGTGTAATGGCCAATGAAAAACCGGGCGGTCATGGTGACCGGTGCGGCGCGGTAGCGGCTATCGAGATGGCGATCTGGGATCTGAACGCCAAGCTTTCGGGGCAGCCCTGCTGGCAGCTCATCGCCGAAGTCGAGGGACGAGCGGCCGCCGCTGCACGCTCTACTTCGATCGAAACCTATGCAGCTGGCGGTTACTACTTCGACCAACGAGATGACGTTGCAGATCTGGATGCGCTACGCGCCGAACTCGAAGGCTACGTTGGCCTTGGCTACCTCAGCGGCAAGATAAAGATTGGTGGCGCATCGCTCGAGCACGATCTCCGCAGAATCGATGTGGCAGCAGAAGTGTTCGGCGATGCGAGTCGTGTAGCGGTTGATGCCAACGGTCGTTTTGATGAACCCATGCTGGCTAAGTATTGTCGTCGGTTGAGGGGCCTCGGGTTGCGCTGGTTCGAGGAGCCTTGTGACCCTCTGGAATTCGCGCTGTGTCGGCAGGCGGTTGAAACCTATGGTGGTGCTGTGGCTACCGGTGAAAATCTGTTTTCCCGCCAGGATGTGTTGAATCTGCTTCGCTACGGCGGCCTAAGGCCTGGTGTGGACATCCTGCAGATGGATCCGGGTCTGAGTTACGGAATTACTGAGCTGCGCAGCACGCTCGGCCTGTTGGAGGCGGCGGGATTCGATCGAACTCAATCGCACCCGCATGGTGGTCAGTTGCTCAATCTACATGTCGTTGCTGGTTTGGGGTTGGGTGGCTGTGAAGCATATCCAGGGGTGTTCGCGCCGGTTGGCGGGTTTTCCCCCGATTGTGTACTGCGCGAAGGCCGGGTTGCGCTGCCCGAAGCGATGGGTTTTGGCCTTGAGGCGAAACCGGAGCTAGCTCCATTCATCGAGGAGCTATTGACATGAATTCTCGCAAGCGTCGGCGCGTACTTGTCCAGGGCTGCGGAGCCATGGGTTCCATATACGCGGGCCTGCTGGCTGATTGTGGCCTGCAGGTTACGGCGGTTACTCGCAATAAATCACATGTCAGCGCAATCAACGCGAGTGGCCTGCGAGTCTCCGGCGCGAGCGGAGATCGCATCGTTACGCTCCTCGCGCGGGAAGACCCTCCAGACGACGTGCAGGATCTCGTTGTCTTATCGGTGAAAGCGCCACATGTTCGCAAAGCAATAGAGCAGATCGAGCCATGCGTTGGCGAGCAGACGGTGATTCTTGCGTTGCAGAATGGTCTCGGCTCAGCCGGTCAGATTGCCGAGCGCTTTGGCGCGGATCGATTGCTAGTGGGTATCGCGGGTGGTTTCGGTGCTGAACTCAAAGAGCCAGGCCACGTGCATCACGCCGGTATGAAAGTGATGCGGTTCGGTGCGCTACCCGAAGCGCGTGACGGGTCAATCGCGCGAGAGCAACTCCCACGAACCATCGAGGACTTCTCCCGCGCGGGGCTTACCGTGGAGGCGGCCAGCGACATCATCGCGATGCAATGGGAGAAGTTGATCTGTAACGCAGCGTTTAGCGCACCCTGCGCGCTGACCGGTCAGACGGTCGGTGAGGCACTTCGAGACAAAAACTTTGGCCCGCTATGTCTGGCTGCCGCCGAAGAGGCGTTTCGAGTTGCGCGGGCGTCTGGCGTGCGATTGACGTTTTTGGATTGGGAGCAACACGTGCGTACGTTTGCTGCGAGTGTGGATGGGGCGCGGCCATCGCTGTTGCAGGACCTCGAGGCCGGGCGGCCGAGTGAAATTGATTTCATCAACGGCGCTGTGGTGAGTGAGGCTGATCGTCTTGGAATCGATGCGCCGGTGAATAGAACAATGTGCGCGCTGGTGAGGCATAGCGAGGGTGTGATTGGGGGGGCTTGAATGGTCTGGGAGATGTAGGGGACGGACGCTCTCGCGCATAAATTGAACCCCGCGATGCGAGGTTCGATTTATATGCTGCCGCTCTCTCAAGACTGATAGGCGCGTTGCTTCGCGGAGCGAAGCAACGTTAGCGGCTTCCTTGACCGTCATCCACGACGATTACAGTTCCCGTCACGACTTCAGACGCGGGTGACACCAGGTACAACAGAGTGCTATCCAGCTGTTCCGGCTGACCAACTCGCTTGCGCGGGAAGCTGCCCGAGAAATCGCCAAGCCTTTCCATCATGCCGTCCATCATTTCCGAAGAGAAAGCACCTGGCGCGATGCCGTTGACGTTGATGTGGTAGCGCGACCACTCCACGGCAAGGGTTTGGGTCATGCGAGCGATACCAGCCTTGGTTATCGAATAAAGCGCCGCTGCACTGCCGCCGTAGTGATAAGCAGCGACGGAGGAAATGTTCACCATGCGCCCGGGCTTTTTAGCTGCGATCAAACGGCGGGCAACTTCGCAGGAGAGCACAAACGGACCGCGCAGGTTCGTATCGAAAACCTGGTCGGTCAGTTCAATCGACATCTTGTGAGCCCATTGGGCATCGGGAATGCCGGCATTGTTGACGAGAATATCGATGGTACCCAGCGCCTGCTCCGTCACCTCAACCGCGTTCATGATGCTGTCGGTGCTGGTCATATCAAGCGGTACTTTGCAGCAGACCCCGCCGTCGGCTTCGATCTCCGCGGCCAGTTCGTCAAGCCGCTCAACGCGCCGTCCGGTCAACGCGACTTTGGCTCCGCAGGCAGCTAATACCTTGGCAAATCGTTTGCCGAGGCCGCTGGTGGTGCCGGTTACCAACGCCACACGTCCGGTCAGATCGTTAGAAGTATAAGGGGTAGGGAAGTCGCTCATCGCGCAAGTCTCTCTAGTCGTTGTTTGATTTGTGCTGTCAGGTAGCCGGTTTGAACAGGGGTACGCTGAGATCCTCGTGGGGCTCCCAAACCAGTTCAACCGGCATGCCAATCTCGATGTTGTCGGGGTCTATCTCGATCACATTGGAGGCAAGCCGCGGGCCTTCCTCCAGGTCGATCCAGGCAACCGCATAAGGCGCGATGCCTCGGAAAAACGGGTGGTAACTCTGGCGAACGATGCTGAAGGTGTAGACCGTTCCACGTCCACAAGCCTCTCGCCAATCCAGGTTGTCACTCAAGCAACTAGTGCAATGAGCACGGGGATAGAAGACGACGGTGCCGCAGTCGTTGCAGACAGGGTAGGTCAGCTTGCCTTCGCCAGTTGCCTTCCAGAACGGCGCCGTGTCCAACTCGTTTAAGTTGGGCAGCGGTCGGCTTGGCGCCGGGCGGGTGTCTTTTTTTGCTTCCGTCACGTTCAGTCTCCTGCCAATACGATGGTGCCAGCGGTATGTCTCGATCCGAGCATGCCGCCATTGCCGTGCGCCACGGCGAGTGATGCGCCTTGAACCTGGGAGGTGGATTCTCCTCGTAGCTGTCGGGCAGCTTCAATGAGCAGGAAGATGCCGCGCATGCCGGGATGGTTCGATGACAGCCCGCCACCGTCAGTGTTCAAGGCAGGGCCTGCGGGGTTGTCAAAGCGCAGCTTGCCACCTTCGACATAGTTGCCGCCTTCGCCCTTGGCGCAGAAGCCGAGGTCTTCCAATAGCGTCAGCACGGTGATCGAGAAGGAGTCGTAGATCATCGCGATGTCCATCTCACCGGCGCTAACGCCGGCTTCGCCGAACGCGGCCGGTGCGGATTGAGCTGCCGCGCTGGTGGTGATGTCACCACCATTCTCAGGATATTTGGTGGCCTCTCCGGTTCCGATTATCCATACGGGTGGCTTGGCGCAGTCGCGCGCTACTTCGGGCGAAGCAATGACGACGGCACCACCACCATCAGAGATCATGCAGCACTCGAGAAGATGTAGTGGATCGGCAATCATCCTGGAGTTCACCACATCGTCGATGGACGTCTCTCGAATATCCAGAAATTCCAGGTCCTTCATTGCCTGCACGGCCTGAGGGTTGCGCATTGCGTGGTAACGGGTTGCTGTTGCGATCTCAGCCAGCTGGCGTGACGTTGTGCCGTACTGATGCATGTGCCTCGCCGCGACCATTGCGTAGTTCGCGACGAGCGTCATGCCAGCGAACATGTCCATGTTGTCGGAGGGATGGCCGGTTGCGCCGCGGCCTCCGACCCCGATGCGCTGCGCTGCGCTGTGGGCGGTGGAACCGTAGGTCAGCAGAGCAACGTTGGCTTTGCCAGCGGCGATATCGCGCTTTGCGTGGGCGGCGTGATACTCGTAGGAGGATCCGCCAACACCCGTGGTATCGATGACGTTTGGCTTCAAACCAAAGTACTCGGCGATGTTGAGGCCGGCCATACCGCCACCCTCACCGGCATCGTAGATGGCATCCACATCAGCCAGTGTGAGCCCTGCGTCCGCAAGAGCAGCAGCGGCTGATTTCGCCTTGATCTGGAGGGGACTGAGGGCCCCCTCGACATCGCGCGATGGAAATTCGTGAACGCCGACAATTGCAGCATCCCGGCTTTGAGCAGGCATGTTATCTCCCCGATGGCATGTGCAGGTGCGGCAAGCGCCGCGGTTGCTTGTTCTTTATGGTTGGTTCTGGGCTCAGTCTAAGCTACCCGGAACGCGTACCTCCAGTTCATCCAGTTCTGGCGTTAGGCGAATCTGGCAGGCGAGGCGACTTGCAGGCCCAGCGCCGTCGACATAGGAAAGCAGCTCGATCTCATCCGGATCCTGCGGAGGCAGGCTGGCTAGCCAGCGGTCAGCCACGTTTACCCGGCAGGTGGCGCAGGTTATGCCGCCACCGCACTGGCCAATGATGCCGGGTACCAGAGCATCCAGGGCTGCATCCAGTAACCGTTCACCGGTTCTGGCCTCGGTGTCGATAACACGACCGGTGCGTGTGACGAAGCGAATGTGGACCATGGGCTGTTCTGCTGAGATTGGAGGCGGTGACGTGTCGAACGCAGTTTACCGCTCCGATCGAACGCAATCTCTTGTTGCCGACGATCGCCTGTCGTTGCTTTGACGCGTGGGTTTACATCTGCCGGTTAGCTCTCGGGTTCCATGCGGGCTAAAATGGATGGCTGTTCGCCGAGGGGTGGCTGATTACCTGGCTGCGGCCGGTTGCCAGCCGTAGCTCCCCGTCGCAACTAATCACCACTAGCGCGTGCGCGCCGTCGTGCCGTTTTCGCAATTCAAAAGGCAGTTAAGTGTTACTCGACCTACACGCTCACTCTGTAAAGTCCGACGATGGTCGCGCCAAAGTGGCGAATTACTGTCAGTGGATCAAAGCTAAAGAGCTGCCGATAGACGGCTTTGTCCTCACGGAGCATCGTCAGTTTGATGATGAGTCAGACTACAGCGATATTGGTGCCAAATTTGGCCTCACCATTCTCAAAGGTAGCGAAGTAGAGACGGAGTACGGACATGTACTCGTCTTTGGTGTGACTGAACCGCTTACCAGAGAATTCGACTTTGCCAGCATCCATTTACCGCTAGCCCAGGTTATCGAGGCGAGCGAGCGCCATGGCGCAGTAGCGATTCCCTGTCACCCTGGTCGGCCCCGCGTTGGCATGGCCGCGCATATCGATGAGTTCGGGGTGCCCGTTGGCGTCAGGATAGTCGAGGTATACAACGGCGGCAGCCGTGACGATGAGGATGCTATCGCGCAAGCCATGGCCACCGAACTGGGCTACCGTGGAATCGGTGGCAGCGATGCACACATCGTCAGCCACATCGGCCGCTGCGCGACGCGCTTCAGCCAGCAAGTGAATAATGAGACCGAACTGGTTGAGGCCCTCAAGGCCGGCGAGTTCGAAGCAGTTACCTTTCGGGAAGCATCATGACTGAGCCGCTGGATATTGACGCACTAACCGCCCGCTATGTCGGCCCGGTGTTTGACGAGAAAACCTTCACTTTTGACGCTCAGGAACTCGCAGACTTCGCGCAAGCCTGTGGCGAGACGGCCAGCCGCTATACCGATCCTGCGGATCCGGATTTTCAAGCATCGCCCACGATGCCTACCCGTCTGCATCCGGGTGCGCGTTTTCCTGAAGGGTTTCCAGAGGTGGCGGGGCTTGGCATGGATGCTGGCAAGGCGATTCAGCCAATTGCCCCGATTCGCCCAGGCGAAACCATTGTTGGCCGCACCCACATGCACGAGATCTACACCAAGACAGGCCGTTCAGGGCGCATGGTTTTCTTCGTAAATCGAATGGAGCTGTTCGATGCAAGCGAGCAGCAGCTCGCCGTTTCGGATTCGCGCATCGTCATTCGGGAGAAGCCCAGTGAGTGAATCCAATATAGCGACCGTAGCTGACGTCGAGTTTGGCGTGGAATTGCCAGCGTTTCTGCCGGACATCAGTATCGATAACGTCAAGCGATTTGCGGTCGCTGCGCACTGGGATTTTCCACGCTTTACCGATCATGAAGCCGCCCGTTCAGAAGGCTTGCCGGGAGCGTTGGTGCCGGGAATCATGAGCCAGGGTTTCTTCGCTGCGATGATTCACCGGTGGGCAGATGGTGCTCAAATAAACAGCATCGACACGATCTTTCGCGCGCCGGTGCTCGTGGACTCTACCTGCACCATCAATGGGGTCGTCACCGACATTGATGAGGACAACGGCCAGGTCGAAATTGACCTGACCATGCTCAACGAGAAAGGCGAAACGAGAGTGTTCGGAACCGCTCAGATCACGTTGCCTGTTTAACGGGCTCGCTCTGGGGCGGCCTGAGCATCACCAAGTCGACGGGTTGCGATCATCACCAGACCAAACGCGATGAGTACTACCGCGGTGCCCGTGATGAGCGTGTAGCTCTCCATTTGCAGCAACACGTACAGCACGCCATAGAGCGCCACCTGTACGCTCGCCATCGCCAGACCCGCAAGCCTGCTTCCGGCGATTGCGGCGGCGTAGAAAGCCATCATCAGCGTGAGCACGCTCGTGGCCACCGCGTACGCGCTACCAAATGCGATGTGCTCCGAGAGCGCGAGTAGCACCTGAAAAAACACTGCAATTCCTAATCCCAAGACCGCGTATTGCGCGATGTGCAGGCTGCGGCCTGTCAGCATTTCTACCGTGACAACGAGTACGAAGGTCAGCGCGATGAACAGTAACCCGTATTTCATGCCGCGATCGATCAGGGTGTAGGGCGTAACCGGGTCAAACAAACGCATGCCAACCCCAGGAGCGGCAAGATCCCGTTGTTCGCTGCTGGCGAGCCAGGCGTCGGGCAGGCCTCGAGCGATACCGCCGGTCTGCCAGTTTGCGGTGACGCCATCGCTTCGAATGTCGTGCTTGTCCGGTAACTGGTGGCCGAAGAAGCTCGGGTGAGGCCATGTGCTGGCTAAGGCGAGACTGCTTTGACGGCCGATCATCTGGGAGGCTATCGACTGGCTGCCACGTAGATTGAAGCGCGTGTTTGCGCTCACGAGGGAATCGCTGAAGTGAAACGGTGCTTGCATGATATCGCCGTCGATACCCGGCACGGAGTTGCCCGCTCGCAACGCTTGCGTCGCTGTGATTTCCCCTGTTGTGACCAGGACAGGCTCGGCGCTTACAACTCTGCGAACGTCCGAGAGTCCTACGACCAGCTGCGCGCCTTGCCAATCGATCGTCATGTCGGGGAGATCGAGGTTGTCGATGTCTGGGCGTGCGAATGTCGCGTCGATAGCCACGTTTGCCCGGTACACCGGTACGTTGTAGACCGACCGCTGCCGCCATTCGTGCTCGAGAGCGATGCTCACGTTCTGAGTCTCCGGCGGGATAATGAGATGCCGTCTCACCCGACGCTCTCTGACCCGTAGCTCTCCCGAGTCATCGGTGTACTCGCGCCGATCCATCACGGTTACGGGCACCAATGCCACCGGGCCCAGCAACTGCAGCGCAGGTCCCCAGCTGGCTGCTATGTCGTCGCTGACGTCAAAGAAGTAGCTCTGTCGCTCGTCAGCCACGCCCTCCACAAGTGCCAGCGGGATGAGCAACAGCAACGACAGAACGCCGATCAGACAAAATTTGAACGCCACACTGTCGCGGATGCTGGTGAGCCGTGACGGGCCGAATTGCGGCTCCTGGGTGTGTATCGTGCTCATCGGCCAAATCTCCTCTGTCGTGATTCAAAATCGGTGATCGCGCGCTGCAGATGCGCTGGGCTGTAGTCCGGCCAGTAGCAATCTTCGAAGCGCAGCTCTGCGAAGGCGGATTCCCAAAGCAGGAAATCCGATAGCCGCTGTTCACCGCCCGTTCGGATCAGCAGGTCGACACTGTTGGCGGAAACGGCGCTTGAATGCTGGCTTGCTGACATTTGCGCAGCGAAGCTATCGACCCCGAGATCGAGCGCTGGTGTGGCGCTGGCGGCGGTGGCAATTGCGCTCCTGGCCGAATAGTCGATTGCGATTCGTAGACATCGATTGAAGCGGCCGGTCGTTGCCTCGAGAGCCGTCATCTGGCGGACCAGTGCATGAGGCAGCCTGTCTCTGCGGCCGATGAACTCGACGCGCAGTTCGCGCTCTCGGCAAGTGTCGGCAACCTCCACCAGTTTCCTGCCAATGAGCCTGAACAGCGCTTGTACCTCGTCGGCTGGGCGCTGCCAGTTGAGTTGCGAGAAGCCGAATACCGAGAGTGTTGACACTGCGGTTTCGCTGATTGCTTCAATGATGGTTTGCAGTGTGCGAGCGCCCGCCCGGTGCCCTGCGTTTGCGCTCAGCCCTCGTTGTTTTGCCCAGCGGCGATTCCCATCCATGATGATGGCGATGTGCTGCAGAGAACTTTGCAATACAAAGTCGGTTTGCATAAGAAATTCCGGAGACCCCTCGGTAGCCTGCCGCGTTATCTGGTTTTGGTTGGCTGTCTGGTTCGTCGTACCTGCAAGGGCTGCTTCCATACACTGCTCTCCTCGGTGGATAGTCTTAACGCTTTGTTGTGCTGTTGGTTGCCTGAATCAACGCTTCCATATGACTCAGGTATCGCTCGAGAGCCGCTGCGCCACGAGCGGTGATTGCGTAGTTAGTCTTGGGGGTTCGATTGTCAAAGCCTTTGGTACATGCGACCAACCCCGCGTCTTCAAGCTTTCGTGCGTGCACGCTGAGATTGCCATCGGTCAGACTCAACAACTGTTTCAGCTCAGCGAACGTCATGTCATCAGATACAGACAGCGCGCTGAGAATGCCCAATCGAACCCGATTGCCGATGAGTTTCTGGTCTACCGCAGCGTCTGCGTCCAGGAACCCGCGGATGGCAGCGAGTTTTTTGGAGGCGTTGGTTGGGATGTCTTTCTTCTGTTGTTTCGCGGTTTTACTCATCACGTTTCTCGCCGGAGAAATACTGCCCCGAGAAACAGGTGCCCAAGCCCGAAGCCGCAAAGCAATGCGGCGGCGGATGTCTGCGGTGCGGTGAGGGCCATCGTTCCCAGTAAACACAGCGATAGACCGAGCAGTTGCAGCGGGGCACTCGCGTAGGTTCCTGCTGCCAGGACGCCTGCGCCATAGCTGAACAGCCAGATTCCCGGCAGCAACGTGGCAGACTCGGTGCCGCTCATGTTCACGGTGAGCGCAGCACCGAGTGCGAGGCAGGGAGCGAGGCAGGTGGTAAAGCGGCGCCCGGCGTCCGTCCAGAAAGGCTCGCTCGTTCGGTGTGCGCGCCATGCAATGCTGCTGCCACCGACGACCACCGCAGCAACCGCCGCAAGCTGCCAGATAATGAGAGAGTCGGGATCGCTCGGTGTGACCCATAGCCCACTCGCGAGAGCAGATGCGACGCAGCCCACCAGCCCCATTGCGATCAGGCCAGCACCCGACAAACTGGATACGGTCCGCGTGCGGCCGATTGTCTGACGGATATAGGCAAGATTGCCGGCGGCATGTTCTGACAGTGAGTCGCTCATTGCCGCAGGGTAGCTTTGTGTAAAGAGCTTTGCAATGCAAAGTTGAGTTTGAGGCGATGGTTGTGGTCGTGGATTCGGCGTTAGACGTTAGTTGGTGCGGGGATCTAGGCGCGGTGGTTAGCGTTGTGGGCGCTCTCAAGCAAAGTGTTGGTCTTGGCGCTCTCGAGCATTTCTCTCTTGCGCGTTGCGCGCGAGAGAATTGCTCTGCCGCTCTCCCGGGGTTCGACGCGCGCTGATCGCGTGGCGATCAGCGTTACTGCCGCTCTCGCGGGATTCGAGGCGCGCCGATCGCGTGGCGATCGGCGTTAGTAGCGATCAGCGTTACTAAAGATTTTCGCCGTATTTGCGCAGTTCCGCGCGGCCAACAACCATGTGATGCACTTCGTCCGGGCCGTCAGCCAGACGCAGAGTTCGCTGGCCGGTGTACATGTCCGCTAATGGTGTCCACTGAGATACGCCGGCGGCACCATGAATCTGGATAGCAGCATCGATGATCTCGCAGACTTTCTCTGGAACCATCGCCTTGATCATGCTTACCCAGACACGCGCTTCGGCGTTGCCGAGAACGTCCATCGCTTTCGCGGCTTTCAACACCATCAGGCGCATGGCTTCGATTTCGATCCGCGCACGCGAGATCACCTCAATGTTCTTGCCGAGTTTGGCAAGCGGCCGACCGAACGCCTCGCGTGAGGTACCGCGCTTGACCATGAGGTCTAGAGCGCGTTCGGCTACGCCGATAGAACGCATGCAGTGGTGAATTCGGCCTGGCCCCAACCGAACCTGAGAAATCTCGAAGCCACGGCCTTCACCCAGCAGCATGTTTTCTTTGGGCACACGAACGTTGTCGAAGCGGATGTGCATATGACCGTGTGGCGCATCGTCGTGACCGAATACGTGCATTGGCCCGAGTATGTCGACACCCTTTGTATCGATAGGCACCAGAATTTGCGACTGCTGCTTGTGCGGCGGCGCATCGGGGCTGGTTCGCACCATGGTGATCATGATTTTGCAGCGCGGATCACCGGCGCCGGAGATATAGAATTTCTCGCCGTTGATTACCCACTCGTCACCTTCCAGTACAGCGCTGGTGCTGATGTTCTTGGCATCCGAGGAGGGCAGGCCAGGCTCGGTCATGGCAAATGCCGAGCGAATCTCGCCGTTCAACAGCGGCTTGAGCCACTTCTCTTTCTGCTCGGGCGTGCCTACGCGCTCGAGCACTTCCATGTTGCCAGTGTCCGGCGCGCTGCAGTTCAGCGTTTCTGAGGCTAGTGGATTCTTGCCAAGCTCGGCGGCGATGTAGGCGTAATCCAGGTTTTTAAGTCCTTCACCGGTTTCTGCGTCGGGCAGAAAGAAGTTCCACAAGCCGGAACTCTTGGCTTTCTGTTTGGCCGTCTCCAGAAGTTCCAGCTGGCCAGGCGCATAGCTCCAGCGATCTGCACGGCCTTCGCCGAGTTTGAAGTACTCCTCGGTGATTGGATCGACGTTGGTCTGGATGTGGTTTACCACCGCGTCTAGCAGCGGGCGCGCCTCATCGCTCATCGCGAGGTTCGATAAATCGTTAGTGGCTTCGTCAAACATGCTTTTGTTGTCCTTAGGTGGTGTTAACGATGGTTTCTGCGTCCTCGCATACCCGCGGTTCCCCCAACCGATCGCGGCTGTCGGAACGAAAGGTCGTTCCAAGCGTCAGCAAACGGTCGTCGCGTCGCGGATGCGATAGATAAATGTCAGTAACTGGTAGCCCCTGCTGGCCTGGTGCTCATGGCAGATCATGCCCAGCGTCCAGGCTCTGGTTGTCGCGGTTCCCAGCCGCGCAGGCAGCGGTCAACGCTAACGGATTGCACAGCCGCGCTCAACTGCCAGCGCACACCGGGTTGCTGGGAATACCGAGCGTAAAAGACCACAATGGCGGCTGCTATCGACAGTGGGCCACAAGCCCTGGTTGATCCCGCTAATCCCGACGCTGGCCACAAGCTGAGCGTCGTTGCATGCAAGGAGTGTCATGAGCGGCAAGCCACGATTACACGTGCCTCAGCCACCGGCCAGACCCGGTGAAGCCCCGGATTTTTCGTACGTTGAGATATCCGAAGCTGGCTCGGTTGATCGGCCGGACGTTAACGCCCGAGCCAGGGATATTGAGAACCTCGCCTACGACATGGTGCGCGTGCTCGATGAGCAGCACACTGCGCTCGGCCCCTGGCATCCACATCTGGAAGCCGATGAGTTGATCGTTGCGCTTCGTTTCATGCTGCTGACTCGTCGTTTCGACGATCGCATGCTGCGTGCCCAGCGACAGGGCAAAATCTCTTTCTATGTCCAGTGTCGCGGTGAAGAGGCGGTCGCGGTCGCTCAGACGCTGGCATCGGACCCAGGCGATATGTTGTTTCCCTCCTATCGAACGCAGGGTGCGCAAATCGCCCGAGGCCGCTCGGTTGTGGACCTGATGTGCCAGTGTCTGTCGAATTCCAAGGATATGTGCAAGGGCCGCCAGCTGCCGACCATGTACCACTGGAAGCGCGGCAATATCTTCTCGGTGTCGGGCAACCTGGCCACGCAATACCCTCAGGCCGTTGGTTGGGCTATGGCGGCCGCCATCAAAGGCGAAGATGACATCGCGCAGGCCTGGATTGGCGAGGGCTCAACAGCCGAGGCTGACTTCCATCATGCGTTGACGTTTGCTGCCGTCTACAACGCTCCGGTCATTCTGAACGTGGTGAATAATCAGTGGGCGATTTCAACGTTTCAGGGTTACGCCGGTGGTGAGCGACGACCGTTTTCGGCTCGCGGCCTTGGCTATGGCGTTGCCTCCATTCGAGTGGACGGCAACGACTTTCTCGCTGTCTATGCGGTAACCAAGTGGGCGGCTGATCGAGCAAGGCAGGGCTTTGGACCCACGCTGATCGAGCAGGTGACCTATCGCGCCGCGGCCCATTCGACTAGCGATGACCCAGCGCGTTATCGGCCAAAGGACGAAGTGCAGCAGTGGCCATTGGGTGATCCGATCGAGCGCTTGAAATCGCACCTGATTACTGAGGGCGTCTGGAGCGAAGAGCAGCATGCCGCGCTCGATGCGGAGATTATCGAGCAGATCGACGAAGGCTGGACCGAGGCGCTGTCCTACGGTTCGATGACGCATGGCCCGTTTCTGGACAAGTCGGAACTGTTTGAGGATGTCTTCGCCGATATGCCAACTCACCTGATTCTGCAGCGCGAGAAACTCAGGCGCACGCGCGAAGAGGAGATCTGAGCATGGCGCGAATGAACATGATTCAGGCATTGAATTCGGCGATGGACGTCATGCTCGCCAGGGATGAGTCGACGGTCATCATCGGTGAAGACGTCGGCTACTTTGGTGGTGTTTTTCGTTGTACTGACGGCTTGCAGCGTAAGCACGGTGAACATCGGGTGCTGGATGCGCCGATCGCGGAGGGTGGCATTGTCGGCTCGGCCATCGGCATGGCCGTAAACGGCTTGCGGCCGATCGCCGAGATTCAGTTTGCGGATTACATCTACCCTGGCTACGACCAGATCGTCAGTGAGGTTGCCCGGCTGCGCTATCGCACGGCTGGTGATTTCTATGCCCCCCTTACAATCCGCACGCCCTGCGGCGGTGGCATTCGTGGTGGCCAGACACACAGCCAGAGCCCTGAGGCAATCTTTGCTCACGTCAGCGGGCTGAAAGTTGTGATGCCCAGTAACCCCTTCGACGCGAAAGGCCTGCTGATCAGCGCGATCGAAGATGACGATCCAGTCATTTTCTTCGAGCCGAAGCGTATCTATAACGGTCCGTTCGATGGTGATCCGGATAAGCCAGCGGTGCCCTGGACCACCCATGAGAAGGGCGAGGTGCCCGAGGACTATTACAGTCTACCCATAGGCCGCGCGAACATCGTTCGCGGTGGTGATGACCTCACTATCGTTACCTATGGGACGATGGTGCATGTTGCTGAGGCCGCCGCCGAACGCGTAGGCGCCGATGCCGAGATCATTGATATCCGCACCATGGCGCCGCTGGATGTCGGCACGATCGTCACGTCGGTGCGCAAGACCGGCCATTGCATTGTGGTTCACGAAGCCACGGGTTTTTCGGGTTTCGGGGCTGAAATTGTCGCAACGGTGCAACAGGAATGCTTTTATCACCTGGAGGCTCCCATCACACGGGTGTGCGGTTGGGATACGCCGTATCCGCACGCGTTTGAGTGGGAGTATTTCCCTGGCCAAAAACGCGTCGCTGCCGCGATTCGAGATGTTCTGGAGGCAGCATGAGCGAGTTTGTCTTCAAGCTTCCGGACCTTGGCGAAGGAACCGTAGAGGCGGAGATTGTCGAATGGCATGTTGAGCCCGGTGATGAGGTGCTCGAGGAGCAGATTATCGTCGACGTCATGACCGACAAGGCGAATGTCGAGTTGCCTGCGCCGGTGTCGGGACGCGTGCTTAGAACGTCCGGCGAACCGGGGGATATGGTCGCTGTTGGCGCGGCGTTGATCGTCATAGAGACGGATGCGGACGCACCAGCAGCCCAGCCGGCTGTTCAACCCCCGATGCGGGAAGAAAGCGAGAGCGTGCCTCCGGCCACCGATCAGATGGCGGTGCAGGACGCGGCGGTTGCCAGTGCTGATGATGTTCGCACCGATGAAGACGTGCATGTTGAGCAAGAGCCAGTTCAAACTCCTGCGCGAGTCGTGACGGCATCATCGCCATCGTCCGCACCAGCAGCGACAAACGAGTCGCCCCGAACAAGGCCAGTGCTCGCATCGCCCGCGCTTCGTCGGCGGGCGAAAGAGGCGGGCGTAGAGCTATCCAGTGTCCCTGGATCGGGGCCTAAAGGCCGGGTCACCAGGCAGGATCTCGATTCCTACCTCGCTGGCACACAGCGGCCAGCGGCGAATGCGCCGTTACCTGACGAGACCGTAACTGAGCAGAAGGTAATCGGCGTTCGCCGAGTGATCGCTCAACGCATGGTGCAGAGCAAGACGGAGATACCGCACTTTGCCTATGTCGAAGAAGTCGACGTCACCGAGCTCGAGTCCCTTCGCCGGCACTTAAGTGAGGCGAACCAGCGCAAGCTGTCGATCCTGCCTTTTATCGCCACGGCGCTCGTTCGAGCACTGGCCAGCTTCCCTCAGTGCAACGCACACTACGACGTTGAAAAGGGTGTGTTGCGCCGGTTCAGCGCTGTACATCTGGGTATCGCCGCTCAGACTCCAGACGGCTTGAAAGTGCCTGTTGTTAAGAACGCGCAGAGCCTCGATTTGTGGGGGCTTTCGGATGCGATCGCTGCCGTAGCAGAAACCGCCAGGTCAGGTTCAGCAAGCCGCGACGCGCTGACCGGCTCATCGATCACCATCACTAGCCTTGGCAGGATGGGCGGCGTTGTGACGACTCCGGTGATCAACTACCCGGAGGTTGGCATCATTGGCGTGAATAAAGTGCTCGAGCGGCCGATGGTTGTCGATGGCGCGGTGGTCGTCAGATCCATGATGAACCTGTCCTCTTCGTTTGATCACCGATTTGTCGACGGCTTCGATGCAGCTGCCATGATCCAGCAGATCAAAGGGCTACTGGAGCATCCGGCCAGTCTGTTTATTCCAACGACGGCTGACTGAGCGCTTCTCTCGTAGGGTTGTGCTGCACCAGCAGAGCATTTCTGGAGCTTACCGAGCGCGCTTGCCGAAGGTGCTTGCAGGGAATCCGCACCCAATTGTCTGACGCCTCTCTACCGTGTGTCAGGCATTCAGTTTGGGTTCAGTGCTCGAGAGTAACCTGTGCATCAAGTTCGCTACAGTGTGCTCCCCCAAAGATGCACATGCTCCCTCCCGTCCAGTGGTAGCGAACCCGGAGCCCCGGCCTTTGGCCGGGGTTTCTTTTTGTCTGACTTCTTACCCGTCCCGCAGGCATCCATGCCTGCGGACTCTTTTTTCGTCCAGCGCGGTCCGCGCGCTGGCGGTCCGGCATATCCATGTGCCGGATTTCTGAAACTGCTCATTGGGGTGCCCGCATCCATGCGGGCGAACGTTTGCACGCTACCCGGTTGTTCTGGAATCCCCTCTCTACTCGGTGTTACGAGGCCGCTCGACAGGAAGCGATAAGCATCCGGGTTCCATCGCGACGACGGGTAAAAGAGGTTCGTTTAAGCAGACGGGTAGCCTTTCGGATTCCGCCGGCATGGATGCCGGCACCCCAACGACCGGTTCCAGGACGAACGCACAGGGATGTGCGTTCCCGCCGGCGGATGACTCCGCCGGTCGCGAAAGAGTCCGCAGGCATGGATGCCTGCGAGACGGGTAAAAAGTCCGCGCTCTCAGCCTACACTCGCGCCGAACGAGCTAAATCTCTTACTTTCCGCTCGCCCTCCGGCTCTCCTCCATCGCGGCGATCTCCTCGGCTGTTGGCACCCGAACAATCATCGACTGACTAGCCGTTGCGAGTAGCGTTCCGTCCTGGGCCCATAAATGAACGGTTCCGTAGCCAAAGCCGTCGCCGACGTACTCCATACGGTTGTCACACAGCACCCAGTCGGTGTCGACGAGATTGCCAAATCGAATGGTGTTGTCGAGGCTGGTGCAGTAGGCGATACGGCCAAGAGCGTTGCCCAGGCAAGACGGCATGAAGTCTGCGATGACAGCGAGTGCGCCGGCATCCTGTTTCATGTTCAGCATGCGCGCCCAGAGCAGAGAGCGTCCGTCTTCAGGGCTGGGCGTACCCATGCCACTAAAGCCGAACATGCCCCGTGCCAGGCGCAGCTCGGTGTGTTTATGCAGACTGTCAGACTCGTCTGGACGGCTGATGGCAGGGCAGTCTTCCGGAGCTGGCACATCCAACGGTGGTTCGACCCAGTTGCCTGCCACAGGAAGAGGGCGAGCGCCCAGGGCTCCGATCACGGTGATGACCTCGCGCTCGCCGACATGGCCAACCATTCGGCCCTGTGTCACGGACCGACCGACCGCAGGAAGCTGGACATCGAGGTCGATGGTCTCGCCGAGGCTCGTGAGTGACAGGTAGTGGCCTGTGGCCCAGATCACCGGCTTGTCGGTAATCTCTTCAAGGGCAACGATGCCGGCGGCAAGCCCGACACCGCCGAACAACGAGCCGCGTCCGCCGGTATGGCGACCCTCCAGAGCAAAGCGCATGCTGCTGTCGCTGTGGCGCTGAAGGTTGAGGTAGTCGGCTGAGGTGTTCACGGCTCGCTCCATTTTAAAGAGCGGGCATTATCCCGGGGCTATGCGGCAGTGCAACAATCGGCTGCGCGCGTCAGCCGCCGGTAAAGAAGTCGAAGATATTGCCGAGCATGGAACTCGGCGCTCTGTAGAGCTCGGTGAAGTGGCAGCGCTGGCAGGTCACCATTGTGAATTTCCGGTTCTGTACGTCAAATACTCGGGAGAATATGCCGCCGGTAGCTCGCATGGTGTCCGTCTCGAACTCTCGATGGCCGCACTTCATGCAATTCCAGTTGTCGTGGTTCATAAGCTGCTCTCCTTAACTCATCACCCTCAAACTTGCTGAGGCGGGCGTCCTAGAATCCAGCGTTACCGGCTTTCAGCTCGGCCACGAACTCAGCCGTCAACGGCTCGTAGGCGTCACTACCGGGTTTCATGACGTAGATCGGGTCGGTCACGGCGTCGAGATCGTAGGCTTCGTTGCGCAGTTCGCCTTTGACCAGCTTGAAGGTGCCCGTGAGGTCCAGGTTGTTTTGCAGCCGAATGAAAACTGGCCGCGCATACGCAGGCAGTTCGCTGTTTACATGGGCTGAGAAGCTGGCCATATCGATGCTCTCACCCGGTCTTGGGACAATTGCCGCCATGCCGGCACGGCCATCGGTGCCCGGGATCTCAACCCCATAAACATTGGTGATTTCCACCTGGGGGTGAGCGTTGATCAGCTCGCCCACCTCGTTGGTTGAGACGTTTTCACTCTTCCAGCGGAAGGTATCGCCCACTCGGTCGACGAACTGGTAGTGCTGGAAACCCATATCAAAACCAACATCAACTGTGCGCATCAGATCGCCAGTATTGAACCAGGCATCATCTGGCTCAAAGACGCCTCGCAGCACCTTCTTCTCGGTTGCAGCTGGGTCTGTGTAACCCTCGAACACCGCTTCCGGGTTGATGTGCCCAAGCAGAAGGCCGGGGTTGCCTTTGTCCACTTCCTGGCACCAACCATCGGTTGTTCGTTTGATCTCGTCGGCGTCGACATCGTAGTCGACCAAGGCAACTTTTGCCGTCGTCATGCCGACTGTCATGTCTTTGTTCAACAGGTTTGCAAACGCGACATTGCCCTCGGATGCGCCATAGAATTCGACGATGCGTTTGATGCCGAAACGCTTCTTGAAACGCATCCAGACGTCGGGCCTCAGGCCGTTACCCATCATGGTTGTGATGGGTGTGTTCTTGTCTGCTTGTGATTCCGGTGTGTTGGCCAGGTATCGGCAAAGCTCGCCCACGTAGATCAACAGATTGGTGTTGTACTCGCGGGTTTCGTCCAGAAACTTGCTGGCAGAAAATTTGCGACGCAGGAACACAGAGCCACCGGCGGCGATCATCGAGCCCACGCCGAGCATCAGACCGGTTGCGTGGTACAGCGGCAGACAGACATAGAGACGATCAGTCTCTTTTGCTTTGAAGCCAGCCAGATGTGCCATCGATGCCGATTGCAGGGCTCGTCGGTTCGACAGAATTGCTGCTTTCGGCAAACCCGTCGTGCCGGAGGTAAAGATGTAGGCAGCCGTATCGCCGAGCGTTATCTCATTGGTCTCGGCCAGATCGTCATCTGAAAGCTGCGGTAGCGCATCGTTGATATTCGTTGCCCAATTCGGCGCGCTTGCTTGTCCGCTATCTGGCACGTAGACGTAGCCACTACCGGGTTCGAGCGGCAGCTCGGACACGACATCACCTACCGCGAGCGCGACTTCTTCGCCGATGATGCAGGCCTTGGACTCGGTGGTGGAAATGCAGTGAACCAGTGGCTTTCCGGTGAGGTTGGTATTGATCAGTCCAGCCACGGCGCCAACTTTGCCGATGCCGATGAACGCCGCCATGAACTCGATCCGGTTCTCCATGAGCAGCGACACGGTGTCGCCTTTGGAGACGCCAACCGATTGCAGATAGCGCGCGTATTGATTGGCAAGCGCATTCAGCTCGCCCCAGGTGGCGGATTTGCCTTCGAAGATGAGGGCTGTACGGTCGCCATAGTTGGCCGCGTTGCGGGTGACCTGGGCCGCCCAGCAATCATGCTCGGCGTTGTCTCTGGGCACCATGCCCTTCTTGAGCTTCAGTAGCCCTGGAACCTGAGCGAGCGTTTTGCCGACATCAACTAAGCCCATGTTTTCTTCGCCATTTTCTTGGGAGGTGAAAACCATACCCACGCCTCCTATGATCGGCAATCAACTTATGGCGTGCGGATTATCCGGGGGGAGTTTTATGGCGACGCAGAGCTGGCAAATCGGTGGCGTGAAAATTACACGTGTTATCGAGATTGAATCGATCGGCGGAGTGAAATTCATCCTGCCGGATGCGGACAGGGATGCCTGCGCACCCATAAAGTGGATGGCGCCACATTTCATGGACGATGCGGGCAACCTGAAGATGAGCGTGCACGCGCTTATTGTCGATACAGGCGATCGCCGAATCATGGTGGATACCTGTATTGGCAACGACAAACAGCGCACCATCCCCGCCTGGACAAATCTGCAGGGCAGTTTCCTCGCTGATATAGAAGCCGCCGGTTATCCGCGTGAGTCCATTGACACGGTGATGTGCACTCACCTGCACGTCGATCATGTTGGCTGGAACACGATGCTCGTCGATGGCGAGTGGTTGCCGACCTTTCCGAATGCTCGCTACCTGATGGCCGAAAAGGAATGGCTACATTGGGATGCGAATGAAGACGAAAGCACCTATGGCCCCGTGCTGGCAGATTCAGTTCGTCCGATCGTCGAGGCTGGACTGGCGGATTTTGTCGCCGTGGATGAGCAGATTTGCCCGGAAGTTCGCTTGGAGCCAACGCCCGGGCACACTCCTGGTCACGTCAGCGTGCACATTACGAGTGAGGGGAAGGAGGCGCTGATAACCGGCGACTGCATCCACCACCCGGTACAGATGACCAACACGCATTGGTGTTCGTCGGCGGATTCGGATCAGGGAGAGGGCCAGAAAACCCGCGAGCAACTATTGGCGAAGTATGTCGATAGCGACGTTCTCATTATCGGCACGCATTTCGCGACGCCCACGGCGGGTCATGTGAAACAGTTGTCTGAAGGCAGTTACTGGCTGGACGTCGGTTCCTAGTTGCCGCTCGCGTCCTCGATGTCCTTGGCCACCTGAACCTCGAGAGAGTCCACCCAAATATCCATACGCTTGCGCAGAAATGGGATATCCAGGGCGATAAACGCAAGCCCCAGGGGAATCATCCAGAAACCAAGGATGGGCAGGAAGCCAAAAACGCCGCCGATGCAGAACACCACGCCGAGGATCGCCCGTAGAACGGGCGGAACTCTGTGCTGGCCCCAGCGCATCATCCGATAGGTGATGCTCCGGCCTTTACGCCTGATCTCTTCGATGTCCATGAATTATGGGTGCTGGGGCTGCGCGCTCTGGCGGGCCTTCACACCATCATGGGTCCATCGCTGGGGGCATCATGTTTGTCCGGCCGTCCACGCCGTTCGATGGATGGGTCGATCGATAGGAATCGATAGACACCGTCTTCTCCGAGCTCACGTTTCAGCCGATTGCGGTGCATGAGCAGATGCGTATGCGCGATCGCTTCACCGAGCGCCATCATCATTTGCCGGGGGTCCAACTTGCGCGCGAACATAACGGGCAGCAGTTCGGCGGCGGTTTTCGGCTCGGCGCAAGCTTCCTCCACGGCCAGCATGCGATCTTCATGATGTTCCATGAGTTCGGCCAGACGCTCACGCACGCCATAGAACGGCAGGTTATGGGCGGGGAGCACCAGCGTGTCTTCCGGTGTATTCAGAAAATCGTCCAGTGAGTCCATCCAATCCAGTAGTGGGTTGGCGTCTGGTTCCGTGGGATGCACGCTGACGTTCGAGGTGATGACGGGCAGAATCTGATCGCCCGATATCAAAATTCCCAGGCTGCCGCAGTACAGGCAGACGTGTTCCGGCGAGTGCCCGGAACCGACGCGCACGCGCCAGTCTCGGCCACCGATAGTCATCGTGTCGCCATCGCGAAGCCGCTCGTACCCCATTGGCATGTCGGGCATGGACATACCTTCGCCACGGCGGGCGGCAAACGTCGCTCGCATCTCCTCCAGGTATTCGGGTGGCATACCGGCGCGGGCGTAAAATTGCTCTGCTTGCCAGCTGTGCTGGTGGGTGGGGCCACTGGTTGTGCCTGAGAAGAATGCCCGCGCCTGATAGTACTCAGCTCGGCTCATAAACAACCGGCACTTAAAGTGCTCGGTGATGAGGCTGGCCTGGCCGATGTGGTCCGGGTGCATATGGGTGCAGATCACGCCGATCACCGGCTTGCCGCCCAGCTCCTTGGCGAATACTTCGAGCCAAAGCTCGGCAACGTTGTCCAATCCGAGCCCGGTATCGACGACGTACCAACCCTCCGTATCTTCCAACAGGTAGAGGTTGATGTGGCTCAGAGAGCCGGGCATCGGCATGGTGAGCCAGCGAACGCCGGCCGCGAGCTCAACCGTTGTGCCGGGCTCGGGGTGTTCAGGGTAGGGGTATTTCAATGCCATGGTTGTCCGTCCGGAGTTGTCTGTCCGGGGCCGCTCAGCGTTCCGGAGCATCCGGCAGCAGGCCCTTAGCGAGTCGATCGCCCGGGGGCGCAAAGGCGTCAGGATATCACTGGTGAGCCACCAGGTTGCGCAATTCTCGCGGTCGCAATCGCCGGCGTGTGTTGCGCTACAGGCGCACGCCAGCATCGGCAAAGGTATCGCAGCGGCCAACGTCGCCGGTGTCGAAGCCGCGTTTGAACCACTCCATCCGTTGGGCCGAGGAGCCGTGGGTGAACGATTCCGGCTGAACCTGCCTGCCGGCGCGCTTCTGCAGTCGATCATCGCCGATCGAGGCCGCCGCTTGCAGACCCTCCTGGATATCACCAGCTTCCAGGAGATCACGCTCGTTCTCAGCGTAGTGCGCCCAGATTCCCGCGTAGCAATCGGCCTGCAGTTCCACCAGAACCTGCAACGCGTTGGCGTCCACTTTGCTGACTCGCTGCTTGCGGCCTTGCACCGCATTCAGCACACCGGTGACGTTTTGCACGTGATGGCCGATTTCATGCCCAATGACATAGGCCTGGGCGAAGTCGCCGGGCGCACCGAGTTTGGTCAGCTCATTGAAGAAGCCGAGGTCGAGAAAGACGCGTTGATCGGGCGGGCAGTAAAACGGTCCGGTCGCCGCAGTGTTGTAGCCGCAGCTGGAGTTCACGGCATCGGTGAACAGGCGCAGCTTGGGCTCCGGGTAACTCTGCCCGGCGGCCTGAAAAATCCGGTTCCAGGTGGTTTCTGTGTCCGCCAGGATGACCGACATGAAAGCGGCGGCATCGTCATCTCCACCAGTGCCGCTCGGTACCTGAGCAGGGCCCGATTGAGGCATGCTCACCTGGCCTGCACCGCCACCCATGAGCATATTGAGGATCATGCTGGGGTCGCCGCCCATCAGCACAACCACGATGACAGCCACGATGCCGATACCGCTCAAGCCGCCGCCGAGCTTGATGCCTTTGCCGCCCATGCGCGAACCGCGTGATGCTCGCTGGCCACGTGCGTCCTCTACGTTAGTGCTGCGCCGTCTGCCGCGCCAATCGACCATGTCGTTACCTGCTTCTGCTCGTTACCCATCGCGAATGCGGAGTTTCCTGATCAGCGGTTGACCATACCGCGCGCGTCGCGGGTCGTCAGCTGCCGTTTTTTCAGCATTGTAAAACGTGCTGGCACGGGGTTACGGTCACAGCTGAAGAACACGCTAAGGGAGAGACGATATGGCGATGAACGTACAACCGGTGGCGGCGCTCAGCGACGAAGTGAATGAGTTGCGCCTGCGGACGGCACAGGTCATAAACGATGACGTTTTGCCGCTTGAACCGACGCTGTGGAACAGTGAGGACGAGGCAGCAAAAGCGGCTGCCAAGGAAGCTCGGCTGGACATACAGAGTAAGGTGAAGAAGCTTGGGCTGTGGGCGCCGCACCTGCCGGAAGAATTTGGTGGGATGGGGCTGTCGTTCATGCAGCACGCCTACATGAACGAGGTGTTGTCGTACTCGCCCGGTGCGGCCGCTCTCTTTGGCGTTGTCGCCCCCAACTCGGGTAACCAGAAGATCCTGGTTAAGTACGGGACACCGGAACAGCACGAGCAGTGGTTGAAGCCGCTGACCGAAGGCAGCATGCAGTCCGGTTTCTCCATGACCGAACCGATGAACCCGGGGTCCGACCCAAGAGCGCTCACCACTCGGGCTGTTCTCGATGGCGATGAGTGGGTGATCAACGGCCATAAGTGGTTCACCTCAAATGGTTTTGGTGCGGACTTCTTCATTGTGATGTGCCGTACGGCAGATCCGGATGACCCGGCGGGTGGCGGCAAGATGACTCAGATCATCGTCCCAACGGATACGCCTGGAGTGAATATCGTTCGCGGCGTGCCAGTGTGGGGCAAACGCTCGAATCATTGTGAAATCGTCTACGACAACGTGCGTGTTCCGAAAGAAAATCAGCTTGGACGTACGGGTACGGGCCACCAGGCTGCTCAGGACCGGCTCGGCGCCGGCCGCGTATATCACTGCATGAATTCCGTTGGCGCTATGTGGCGGGCGTTCGATCTGATGGTCGAACGGCTGATGACTCGAGAAGTGCACGGTGGTGAGAAGCTCGAAGACAAACAGTTCATGCAGGGCTTCGTCGCCGAGAGCTACATCGATATCCAGAGCGCGCGCCTGATGACGATTAACTGCGCAGAGAAGATGGAGACAGGTGGTGATCCGCGCACTGACATCTCCGCCATCAAGATAGCCGTGCCGGCGGCTTATCACCGGGTTGTCGATCGCGCGATTCAAGTTTGGGGTGCCGCGGGCGTTTCGGGTGATCTTCCTCTGGCTGGCATGTATCAGGGCGCTCGCACCTTGCGCCTGGCTGACGGCCCGGACGAAGTGCACAAGATATTGATTTCGAAACTCGTGTTGCGCCGCTATCACTCGGGTGAGAGTTGGGACTTCGGTAACTGATCCTATCGCGCACGGAGTGCGCGATAGGATCATCACGAGGAGCTCGATGCGCAGCATCGTGCGACGTGGTGATCTCCCCAATCCGCGGCGATCTCCGGGGTTTGGCACTTGCTTTCTACCTTGGCGCGTTGCGAAGCAACCGACACCCGACAGGGCATTCGTGTAGCGAATGCTCGAGAGGGCGTCTCGGGACCATCCCTTTCGCGAGTTCGCTGTGCGAACCGCTGTCGGGGCAAAGCTGGTCCCGGACTCTTTCGCGACCAGCGCCGCTCTCATTGATTGCTTCGCAATCAACTGTCGCTCGCTGATTGCGTTGCAATCAGCGTTGATCCGTCCGCCGGCGAGGCTGGCCGTCCATGGCTAGCCATCCTCGCGATGCTCGTTGGGGGCGCGCATCCATGCGCGCATGTGTTTAGGCGCTGCCCGGTTGTTCGGGCACACCCTCCCAACCCGTCTTTGCGAGGAGTGGCGAAGCCACGACGCGGCAATCTCCCCGCTACCTGTCATCGCGTCAAACCTAAGCCTCATCGCCGCCCGAACGCGGTATCCTCGTTATCAAGATTCGTAGGCATCACCGGAGCATTCCATGACAACCGCTACAAACCTGCTGGTTAATCGCAGCGATTTGCGCCAGACCCAGATCAAGCAGACTGAAGTCCCGGCACTCGCTGACGGACAGGTTCTGTATGCGGTGGAGAGAGCGGCGCTCACGGCGAATAACGTTACCTATGCGGTTGCTGGTGATCAGATTGGCTACTGGCAATTCTTCCCCGCGGAGGAGGGCTGGGGCATCGTGCCGCTGTGGGGGTTCGCGACTGCGGTCGAGTCTCGATGCGAAGACATACCGGTTGGTGATCGGGTGTACGGTTACTTTCCTATGGGTTCACATCTCGTGGTTGAGCCGGCAAAAGTGACTGAGCGCGGCTTCAATGACGCTTCAGCCCATCGCGCCTCATTGCCGGTGGTCTACAACGCGTATGCACGAACCGGCGGCGAACCGGAAGCGCTGAAAGCGTTGGCCGACGCTCGCTGCCTCACGTTTCCATTGTTCACCACCTCCTATCTGCTGTACGACTATCTACTCGACAACGATTGCTTTGGTGCACAGCAGATTCTGATTGGCTCAGCCTCGTCGAAAACCGGCGGCGGTTTGGCCCGCTTGCTCAAACATGATCCGGCGATTTCGGCGCAAGTGGTTGGGCTGACGTCTCCCGGTAACGTTAGCTTTATCGAGGCGGTCGATGCCTGCGATTCGATAGTGACCTATGACAACGTTGCCGATCTCGATACGAGCCGCGCCGCCGTATTTGTCGATATGTCCGGCAATGGTCCCTTGATGGCTGGTCTGCATAAAGCGTTCGTAGACAATTTGAAAGCGTCTATCGTCGTCGGCGTCACTCATTGGGAGGCTGGCCGAGTAGATGAGCCGATGCCTGGGCCAAAACCCGAGATGTTTTTTGCGCCTAGTCAGATCGTGAAACGCGATGAGGAGTGGGGAGCTGGCGCGGTCATGCGGAAAGCAACCGAAGCTAACATCGGGCTGGCCGAGGTGTTCATGCAACACATTGAGGTGCAAAGCCTGAATGACGCCGAAGCATTGCAGCAGGCCTGGCTTGACCAGCTTGATGGCAGCGTGCCGCCGACGATCGGGCAGATCGTCCGTTGGTAGGTTCAGGTAGTCGGCGGCTGTCCGGCGACGGTCGCCTGCTCCTCTCGCACGAACATCAGGCCCACGAAGCCGGCCACGAGTAAGATCATCAGTGATCCGAAACCCGCGCGCTGACTGTCGAATGCCGTTGTGAAGAGGCTGACCAGCGCGGGAGCAAGAAACGCGGTTGCGGTGCCAGAGAGCGCGTAGAGGCCAAAAAACTGTGTCGCCAGCGTTGGCGGCACCAACCTCGCCATCATCGATCGTGCCGATGCGAAGCCAATGGTCACGAATATCCCGAAGACCTGATTGTTAGCCAGATAGATGAGCTCCGGTAGCGTTGAAAAGTAGGGTACGTCCCAGACCTTCTCGCCCGGGGTGACCGGGATGCCAATGATCGAATCGGGGCCGACGGTCAGCATGACCGCTAGCAGGAACGAGGTTCCACCAATGGCGACGAAGAGCGTTCGCTTCGAGCCGAGAGCATCGTCCACCTTGCCGCCGATGAAGCCGCCGAGGGCCGCGAAGACGCTGGTGACGAGCCCGAAGATCAGCAGTTCGATCGTGCCCCAGTCAAAAACACCCGCGACGTAGACGCCGCCGAAAATCAGAATGCCGACAAGGCCATCGTTGAACAGCATGCGCGCTGCCAGATATTTCGCGACATTTGCGTAGTGCTTCAGAGCCTTTACCGTCACCAGGACATCGGCCAGTCCCTGGCGCACGGCCTGTCGTATGGGTACGCCTTCGGTTTGGCCATCCGGCGTAAACAGCAGCAGAGGCACACAGAAAACGAGCAGCCAGACGGCGGCGAGCGGGGCGACCACGCGATCGTCCTCAGACGTGCTCTGATCGAGCCCCCATAGCGTGCCCTCTGGTATCCAGCTCCAATCGACGACGCCCGGTAGGGCGAAGGCGATGAGCACAAAAGCCATCATCCCCACGGACGCGACGTTGCCATAAGCAATCGCGAGCCCCGAAATCAGACCGATCTTGGAACGAGGCGCAACGCTGGGCAGCATGGCGTTGTGGAAAACGGAGGAAAACTCGAGGGCGATCGCGATGATGATGATCAGGATCAGTGTGGTGTTGATACCGATGCCGCCACCGTTGGGCTCGGCCCACCAGAGCGCGAAGATTGCTGGAACCATGATCGCTACATAGGCCGCAATCCAGGGTTTTCGCCGGCCGCTCTTGTCCGCGATGGCGCCCAAAAAAGGGGCCGCGCAGGCGATGATGAATCCAGAGACCGTGTTAGCAAAGCCCAGAAGCGCCTGGCCTTCTACGGGGTCACCGACCACCTTGCTGCTGAAATACGGTGCGAAAACATAGATGGTGATGAGAATGACGTAGGGATTGCGGGCCCATTCGTACAGCGCCCAGCTCTGGTAACCCAGGGGTGTGGCTGCTGGTTTCCCGAGTAGCGACAAAGAGTCGTCAGAAACTGTGCGGGCGCTCGCTGAACTGGCCGGTGAAGGGGAGGTGGACACGTGATTAGCCGTCAATCAAAGGAGCAGTGTACCCCTGGCATGATCAGAACTTCGCCTTGACTGGCGTCGTCTGGTGATGACTACCGCAAGGCTTGCAGGGGTGTAGAATCGGGCTCATGTCTGAGCTAGCTCGACCCACGGCCTACTTTACCCGCGAAGAGATACAGCAGCTTCGCGTGCGCTCTGCCTGGCGGAGTAGTTTTCTCATCGCGCATTGCTGGCTAGTGATCTTCGCGACGTGGGCGGTGGTTGTCATGTGGACGAACCCGATCACGATTGTGCTGGGCATCATGATTGTTGGTGGCCGGCAGCTCGGCCTGGCGATACTCAACCACGATGGCGCGCATTACCTGCTTTATGACAACAAAGCGATAAACGACTGGGTGAGCGAATGGTTGCTCAACCGGCCGCTGTTTGGCGGCAGTGTTGTCGGCTATCGAAAATACCATCTTGAGCATCACCGTTTCACGCAGCAGGCAAACGATCCGGATCTGCACTTGTCCGAAAAGTTTCCGATCACGCGCGCGAGCTTTCGACGAAAGGCAATACGAGACCTCACCGGTCAAACCGGATGGAAGCAGCACAGTGCCATCGTGCGCGCCGCTTTTGGTAGCCCTGATCTACCCTGGCAAGAACGATTGCAGCGGGGCCTTAGGCGACTGGGGCCAAACCTTGTTATCAATCTCGTCTTTCTGACGGGCTTTGCCGCGGCGGGTTACTGGTGGTTGTACTTTCTGCTCTGGGTTGTCCCCGCGTTCACATGGGAGCGCTTTATTACCCGCCTGCGTAACATCGGCGAACATGCCGTAGTGCCGGATAACAACGATCGGCTTCGCAATACGCGAACGACTCGCGCTAACTGGTTGGAGCGAGCGGTCATCGCGCCGTACTTTGTGAACCTGCATCTGGAACATCATTTGCTCGTGTCGTGCCCTTGCTACAACCTGCCGAAAGCACACCGAATGCTGATCGACAAGGGGCTCGAGAACGACATGGAAATTCAGCCTGGCTATCGCGCGGTGATCAACCTGGCGACAGCGGCTTGAGCCACTGGATATTGGAGGTTTGTAGATGCCGACACTGAGCAGCAGCGAGCGTGATGCTTTTCTGACGGAGCCTGGGGTATTGATGCGGGTATCCGTTGTTCGTGAGGATGGCTCGCCGCTGGTGACGCCGATCTGGTTCGCGTTCGAAGACGGCGCTATCTATTTCACACCCCGTGAGAAATCTGAGTGGTTTCGCTGCCTGCAGCGAGACCCAAGAGTTGCTCTGTGCATCGACGAACAGCCTCTGCCGTACCGGAAAGTCATTGCTGAGGGCTCAGCAGAGCTTGTGCATGATGTCGGTGTCGATGATGAGTGGCGCGATCTTTACCTTCGGATCGCAACTCGCTACGTTGGCGAGCAGGGCGCAAACCAATACGTAACGGATACGATCGATCAACCACGAGCGTTGTTTCGATTGCCTCTTGAGCAAGCGCGGGTGAAGACGTGGCGCATGCCGGTTGAGGGTGAGGCGCCAGAAGGAATCTGGCACGATCGATACTACGTACCGGGCACAGCGTTCAAACGCTGAGTCTTGTCAGGATTAACCGGGGAGAAAGTGCGATGGATTGTCCGAAGTGTGAAGGCTCACTGGTCAACAAAACCTACGGCCGGAAAATCACCGTCGCCAGGTGTGATGGCTGCTCAGGGCTGTTCTGCAAGCCGGAAGTCTTGATGGAAATGAAAGAAGAGTGGATGTCCGAGATTCTGGACATGGGCGATCGAAAAGTTGGCAAGAGTCTCGACTCGGTTCGCGATATCCAGTGTCCTGAGTGCGCCGTGGCGATGAATGCTGAAGCAGACCCGAAGCAGACCCACATCTGGTACGAAGAGTGTCCGCAATGCAACGGCATCTTCTTCGATGCCGGCGAGTTTACCGACTGGAAGTACGACACCTTCATGGATCGTCTGCGCGATATCTTCAAAGGCCGCGCGAATTGATGTCGGTGTCACGCGTGCGCGCACTGTTTTTCCTTGCGGCGGTGTTGCTGACGTCAGCAACGAGCGCCGACGTTCTGAGCGCCAGCGAATCTGGTTTTGTGTCCGCCCATACGCTGGAGTTACCGGCGCCACCCGATCAAGTTTACCAAGCGCTCACCCGGGATATCGCCCTGTGGTGGGACGCTTCCCACTCTTATGGGGGCAAAGCCTCGGGCTTTTCGCTTGATGCCCGCGCACTGGGGTGTTTCTGTGAAAAGTTAGCTGACGGAGGAGAAGTGGCCCACATGCAGGTGGTGTTTGCGCGGCCTGCGCGACAGCTACGAATGGTCGGCGGGCTCGGCCCCCTTCAGGGGCTTGGCGTTGCTGGCAGTATGGATTTCTCGCTGGTCGCTACCGAGGCGGGTAGCCGTCTCGAGTACCGCTACAGCGTCTCCGGCTACACGCCAGAAGGTCTGGATCAGTGGGCGAGCGCTGTGGATCAGGTTCAGCTCGGCCAGCTAACACGGCTGGTCGAGTTTGTGAAAACCGGCAAGGCCCTTAACTGAGCAAACTGTGGTGGCCTACTGAACCTGGCCGCCGTCAACCACCCACGTCTCGCCGGTCATGAACGCTGCGCGCGGGCTGGCGGCAAAGACCACAGCGTCTGCTATCTCCTCAACGCTGCCAAAACGCTGCAGGGCAACGTCGCTCTTTATCCACTCGTTTACAGCTGGGCGTGTCTTGGAGGCAATGTCCCAGGTGCCGCCGGGAAAACGGATATTCCCTGGTGCGACAACGTTTACCCGAATTCCCTCTTTGCCCACCGCTTTCGCAAGATTGCGAACGAAGTGATTGATGCCGGCTTTGCTTGCGCCATAGGCGAGCAGTGAACCCATTGCATCAACTCCGGCGATGGAGGAGATGGCGATCATGTTGCAATCTCCTCGCTCGTCACGATCGCGGGCCAGGAAACGACGCACGCCTTCGCGCATCAAGCGGACCGAGCCGGTGAGATTCTCGACGATGGTGGCATCCCATTCGTCGTCGCTGAATTTGTAGCCAAATGGCATATCGCCGCCGCCAACATTGGCGATGATGATGTCGATTGGCCCGAACGCTGCTTCGCCGGCGTCGAGTGCGGCGATTAGATCCTTACTTGCGGTCATGTCGCCGGCGTAGCTGGTCACACGCTGGTCACCATGTGTGGCGCCCAGATTTTTAAGCGCTGTCGCCAGAGGTTCGGGGCTGCGTCCTGTCAGAATGACATTGGCGCCCTCATTGAGGAACGATTCGGCTATGCCGAGCCCTATGCCTCGGCTCGCGCCGGCGACAAACACGTTTTTGCCTTTGAGTTTCATGTCCATCAGCGCATTCCTTGTACTGTCTGCAATATGTCGGCGTAACGATCGAGCGTACGCAATATCTCGTCGGAATCTTCACTCCAGATCGTTAGCAGTGCGCGTTGTACGCCCTCCCGGCCGAGGTTGATTAGCCCGTCCGGGTCTGTCGTAGCGCCGGCTATCACGATTTCAATCTTGTCCGGATCCCGTCCAGCCGCTTCAAATGCCCGTTGCACAGGCGTCAGCCGATCTGTGATGGAACTGCGCGCGGTGATCGGCATCCAGCCATCTGCCCACCGTGCCATTGCTTCGTATGTTCGTGGCCCCATGCCGCCGACAACCACGGGTGGGCCTCCGGATTGCACAGGTTTTGGCCATGCCCAGCTTTCCGGTAGTGAGGCGTGATCGCCGTCGAAGCTTGCACGCTCGTCAATCCAGAGCGTGCGCAAAATACCAATACAGTCGTCGGTTCGATCCCGGCGCTCGAGATAGGCAGCGCCGTGGGATGCGCCTTGTTCCCGGTTCCAGCCGAAGCCAACGCCCAGCACCAGGCGCCCGCCGCTCAGATGATCGAGCGTGGCGGTCTGCTTGGCCAGCCAGATCGGGTCGTGCTGCGGCACAAGCGTGACAGCGGTACCGACTTCGAGCTCGGTGCTCGTTGCCGCGATCATTGACAGCGCAACGATCTGATCATTCATGCGGCAGTAGTAGTCAGGTAATGGATCGGTTTGCCCCGGACGCGAACCGGGCCAGCGGGATTGCCTGGATGTCGGGATGTGAGAGTGTTCCGGCAGATACAACGACGCGAATCCGCGTTCGGCAACGGCTCGGCCGATGTCGATGGGGTGCATCGAACGGTCGGTGCTGAACATGGTGATGCCGATCGCAGGCAGATCGCTCATGTTTTCACAACGCCCGTTTCACTGAGTTGCGTAATGGCGTCTTCGGAATAGCCCAGTTCCTCGAGAATCTGAGCACTGTGTTCGCCATGACCTGGGGCGGGGCTGAGATCGTGCTCTGCACCCATCGCGTAGGACGGTGTTCGCATGCGCCGATAGCGGCCGGCGGCGGGGTGCTGCGCCTCTTGCACAACACCGGTTTGCTGAATCTGTGGGTGATTCGGGACATCCTCCGGTGCAAGCACCGGGGCTACCGGTACATCGGCCGCCTGCAAGCGGGCAATCACCTCATCGGCACTGTGCTCTCGGGTGCAGACCTCCATATGGTCGTACCACAGAGACATCTGCCCTGTGCGCATGGCCGCTGTCTTGAAACGCTCGTCCTCAGCAAGTTCCTGGGCGTCGAATGCCTGACAGAACTGTTGCCACTGGGCGTCGCTGCCGCAGGCGATGCTGACGTAACCATCAGCGCATTCAAAGACTCGATAGCCAGCCAGGATATTCGGCAGGTGATACGCATCGTCATCCAGGAGCGTGCAATGCATCATGCCGTCCGGCCAGAACCAATGCAGGTTGCTTTCCAGCATCGTGTTTCTGATCTCACAGCCCTCGCCGGTCCGACCGCGAGCGATCAACGCCGCCATGATGGATTGGGCGTTTCGATTGGCGGCGGTCTTGTCGGCGACCATGTTACGGACCAGCGTAGGTTTGCCGTCGGTTGCCTGCGTTACCCCCCAACCCGTCATGCTTTGAATCAATGGGTCGAAAACGGGTTGGCCGCCGAACGGCCCTGTCGGGCCGAATCCGCTCGAGGCGCAATAGACGATGTCGGGCTTGCGCTTGCTCACTTCGGCGTAGCTGAAGCCGAGCTTGTCGACGACGCCGTCTCGAAAGCCCTCAACGAATACGTCGGCGGATTCGATTAGCTGCCACAACACCGTCTTGCCTGGTTCCGATTTGAGATCCAGTGCGATGCTGCGTTTGCCGTCGTTGGCCCCCATGAACCAGGCAGAGGTTCCGTTCTTGCTGCTGCCGTAGAAGCGCAATCCATCGCCGAAGGCACTGTCTTCAACCTTGATCACTTCTGCGCCATAGGACGCCAGAAGATGCGTGGCGGCAGGCACCGCAATCATGGTCCCGAGCTCTATTACTCGTATCCCTTCAAGCGGTGCTGTCATATCTGCCTCTTCGTTGGCGTCTCGATTAGCGCGTTAGCGAGGTGCGAACCGTTGGCCGCCGTCCACGCGCAGAGTCGTACCGTTCATCATGGCGCACTCGTAGATGGCGATCGCCATGGTGGCAAACTCATGCGGCTCACCGAGACGGCGCGGGAACGCTGCATCCTTGACCATGTTGTTCGCAGCTTCGTCCGGAATACCGGCGGTCAGGCCAGTAGCAAACAGGCTCGGCGCAATCGTCATGCAGCGAATGCCAAGTGAACCCAGATCGCGGGCCATTGTGAGCGTCATGGCGGCGATACCGCCCTTGGCCGCGGTATAGGCAACCTGGCCTATCTGACCTTCAAATGCTGCGATCGATGCGGTGTTGATCATCACGCCGCGCTCGCCAACCTCGTTGGGATCGTTTTTGGCCATGTGCTCGGCTGCAATTCGGTTGATATTGAAAGACGCGATCAGATTTAGGTCGATCACTTTCTGAAAGACATCCAGCGGGTGCGCCTTGCCATCGCGGCCAACGGTTTTTACAGCCGCGCCACCACCGGCGGTGTTTACCATGAACTGCACGCTACCCAGGTCCGCAACGGCCGCGCCGATAACGCCCTCAATACCCTCATGGTCCAGCACGTTGCAGGGGTAGAACTTGCCGCCGAGTTCTTTGGCGACTGATTCACCGTCTGATGATTCGAGATCGAGGATGGCGACGTTACCGCCCGCTGCTGCAAATTTGGTTGCGGTTGCCCGGCACATGCCCGACGCGCCGCCAACAAAAATAGCGTTGTTGCCTTTGATTTCCATGCTGTTTTTCCTTCTGGTAGTTGTTGTGTGTTGTTCCGGTTTACCCAGCCATCTGCGAGGTGAACGTCGCGAGGTCAAAATAGTCGCGCCAGGCTTTAATCTCGCCGTTGTCTATTTCGAAGGTGCCCATCACGGGAATCGACAGTTTGTTGCCGTTTGCCAGATCGAAATTATCGATTCGCTCGGTGAGCACCTTGTTGCCATTCTCGGCGATGGCGAGCACTTCCCAGTTCACGGCCGTTGGCTCCATACCGCGAATGAAGCCGGAAGCGGCCTCGCGTCCATTGATCGGCTCCATCGGAATGTTGTGATAGCAGACGTCTTCGGCGAGCGCGCCGACAACCGCGTCCCAATCCATGCGATTCCAGGCGTCAATAAAGTCCCGGACAATCTGGCTATTGCTCATAGCGGCTCCCCTTGCTCTCTGTTTGAGATGTTCCCCCAGTGAGCTGCTCAGTTTGCCTGAAACTGCGCGCCTCGATAAGCCCGAGTTATGATCTTGCAATGCTCGAATGTGAACTGACCAGGCTCAACAGGGATGACTGGGCTCACCCTATTGCTGAGCTGCTGGCGGATGCCTATCGAGTGGAGGCGAGGCTTATCGGAGCTGTTGATTTCCCGCCGATGCATCGCACTGCCGCGGATGTGCGACGCTCGGAATCGTCTTTTTTCGGGCTGCTGGATGCTGATGACAAACTGCATGCGGTGATTGAAACTGAGGTGACGGCTGACACCGTGCAGATAGCGTCGTTAGGAGTTTCGCCAGAGAGTTTTCGTCTGGGTTTGGCCAGCCGCCTGGTTAAGAGCGTAGTGATGGAAGCGGGAAGGCGTGAGCTGAGCGTTGTTGTCACGACTGCGGCGGCAAACAAACCGGCGCTCTCGCTATACCGGCGGTTCGGCTTCAAGGTGCAAACGATGCGACGCTCGCCTGAGGGAATAGACCTCGTTGATCTGGGGTGTCGAAAGAGAGGTTAACGCGCGTTAGCAACCAGTGAGCTGGGCTCTGCAGCGACTTCCTGCGCAAGTTCCTCCGTTGAGCGAATCCAGGGCTCAGTTGCCTCGAAGCCCTCCGGCAGGGTTTGAGCAGCCTCCGCGGCAGCTCGATACGAATCGTAATAACCCAACATCAGCGCGTAGGCGTGACCAGTGCGGCGCTTCACCTTGACGTACGGAAGGTGGGTTGCCTCGCGTCGTTGCAAGAGCGTTTTCAGTGCAGCTTGGTCGCTCATCATCATTAATTGCACAGCGTAGCTTGCATCGCTCGGTATGCCTTGCGCCTCCGGCGGAGCAACCGTGTCAGAGATCCGGGTTGATGGTTCTGCAGAGCGGCTATGCTCATTCGTACCGCCAGATTCTGTCACCTGAGCGACGTGAGCAGTTGCTGCGAATGCAGGGGCAGTCGCCGGCTCACCTGCAACCGGCCCGCCGCGCTTTGATGGCAATTCAACGGCCGTAGTGTCAAAGCCTTTGCTGCGCTTGGCTCGGCTTACCGGGTCATCCAGTAGCGTCGATTCCTCATGCAGCACGCGATATTCGATAGAGTCTGAGGTGTCATTCAGCTCGTCATCGACCTCATCGATGCCTTCTTGCTCAGCGCGAGCCGCGATATCAGTGGAGCTCACGAGACGCGGAGTAATGAGAACGACCGTCTCCGTATTGACGTTGCTTCGCTCTTTGTTGCGGAATAGGGTTTTGACCACAGGTACACGCCCCAGCACCGGTACTCTCTGATAGGACTGGCTTTGCGTGTGCTTGATCAAACCGCCGATGAATACTGTCTCACCATCGGGAATGAGAAGCGTTGTGGTTACTTCTGTTGTGGTTTGTGACGGTATGCCATTGGCGTCTACCGTTCCGGTGCTGACCTCTGGGTGAATATCCATGAGGATGTTGCCAGAGGCATCGATTTTGGGCGTTACTCGAAGTATTACGCCGGACTCCAGAAACTCTATGCTCTCTGAGGTCACCTGATTGATAGTGGTTGTCACTTGATAGCCGCGACGATCACCGATGACTACGGATGCCTCCTGGCTGTCCAGGGCAACGAGTTTGGGTGACGATAAAGTTCGTACGCGTCCTTCCTGTTGCAGAGCGGATAGTTGGATGTCGACATTGGGCGTCAGCAGTTCGAATAGAAAACCGGTGTTGCCTGAATTGCCAGCTCCTAAAAAGCCGCGGGCGCCAACCTGTCCTTCGCCGCCGTCGCTGTCGAACAGCTTGGCCCAATTGATTCCGTAGGAATCCTCATCGCTTAGCGTGACCTCCAGGATCTGCGCCTCGATCAGCACTTGTTGAGGCGCTGTATCTGCGTAACTCACGAGCCTTGAAATACGCTGGAGAAAACGCGGTTTGTCCGCAACGATTATGAGGTTTCGCTCGGGTAATACGGTGACGTTGCCATACTCAGACAGATGGCTCTCGATCATCTCAGAGACCGCCTCAGGATCGGCATAGTTGATATGAAAACGCTGCACCTGCGTCACGCCGTTCGAGAATCGACCCACGCTGTCTGGCGGCAGAATGAAATAGCTGTCCCGGCGTTTCTCAACGGCGTAGCCGGCGGCTTCGGCGATTGCTGTGATCGCGGCATCATGGGTGACATCAAACAGATTTAGCGATACATCGCCCTCGACGTCGTCACCCAGCAATATATTGATTCGATACTTCCGTGCCAGCATCTCCATCACGCTGGCGATATCCATGTCCTTGAGATTCAGCGAGATGCGATCGTTATCTGCGTTGCTTGCGTGAGCCGAGTAGCTCGTCGCGACCAACAGCATGACGAGTAAAGCCAGAGCCATATAGACCCAGGATCGTCGGGTTACAGATTGAGCGGGAGTCATCATCAGCGGGTCCGTTTGGGTTGCTGCGTGTCGGCCAGTGTTAAGCGTAGTTGGGAATCGCCACCCTTGAGGGTGACGAAGTCCTCGCCGATTTCGGTGACCTGCATACCGGCGACGTTTTCCTCGATGCCATAGAGCGTGCCACTGATGTTGGCGAGAGAATCGTTGTCCGCGAGCAGCACCCCCCGAAGAATGAGATCGCCGTTGCTTGCCGTTTTTGCGGGTTGCGCAGCGTCCATTGCGATCAGCGGTGGCTTGGCAAATGGGTTCACAGGCTCAGCAACGGCCTGGCCGCTTTCGGCCACTGCGAAGAGCGACAACAGGGCCAGCTTGCAGAGTGTGAACTGTTGCGGCTGTCTATTCATTGCTCGCTTTCCCGCATCCGGTATGAGGCCAGCAGCATTTGAGTACGCAAGATCGGCAGGGCGTCGTCACCGCCGTTGATTGAGATCTGATACTCGCGAATAACGACAAATCCGAGCTCCGCAGACAAGTCGTTCAACCAGCTGTTCAGCCCGAAGTAGTCACCGCTGATTTCGACCTGAAACAACAATTCCTGATACTCATCGGTAACCTCACCTTTGGCGGGCTCAACGGCGATCAAGTCCAGCCCGTGGCGCCAGGAAATCGTCTGCAGGCGTCCGATGACAAAGGCCTCAATCTCCTGGCTTGGCAGGTTCGCGCTATCGCCTTCCAGCAGTGTTTGCAGTCGTGCGACCTCAGCGCCCAGCGCATCCAGTGCACGTTGTCCGCTCGTATCCTCGTTCGCAAATTCAGATAGCAACTCGTGCTTGGCGAGTGCTGCTTGATAGCGCTCCCACTGGGGTTTGATCACGTACAGCGCTAGCGCAGCAGCAATAAGGATTGTTAAGCACCCGGCTACGATAGCCAGTTCCCGTGGGCTGCGGCTCGCGAGCAGAGCATTCATGTGTTGCTCACGTCGGCGCGAATGTGCACCGCGAGTTCGAAGTTGATGAGGCGCGGTTCATCTGAGCGCGCTTGTTTTGTGGAGGTTCTCTGTACGGCGACGTCGGCCACTCCCGGCTGATTCAGTAGTGCGCGGGCGAAGTCGGAAAGCGCAGCATGATCACGAGCCTGGCCGGAGATGCGCATGTGGGTCAACGCGCGCCACGCGTCGATCGGCTCGGCGCTATCCAAACGAATGAAATAGCTTGGCGGTTGCGGATCCGGTTGCTTCTCCGTCACGATTCCGGCGCGCAGAAATCGCCACTGGGTAAACCACACTTCGTCAGCAGGCAGTGCATTTTCGACGGAAGACATGACAGTTGCTGCCGGCATGCCGCTGCGCAGACCCTCCAGCAGGTGCCAGCGCCTCTGGAGGCCGGCCAGATCGTCGTTTAAGGCCGCAAGCTGGGTTTGCTGCTGGCGCGACAGTGTTTGTTTGCGTTCCAGTTCCGCAATCTCGGTGTTGAGTGAAGAGGTAAGCCAGCTCAGATAGCCCCAGACAGAAACGCAGGCAAGGCCGATCGCAAGGGCGCCAGCACTCATGATGCGCAGCCGCTTCTTCGTTCTTTGCTGAACTCTGTAGGACTCGGGGATGAGATCGAATGATGTTGCGCTCATGCGGCTTGCGCACCCTTGCTGGCGATCAGATCGTCCAAGCCGTGCAGGGCCAGACCTGTAGCAACCGCGTACTCGGGTCCAACGATCTGTCGATCGTCGCCAAATGCGGTCACAGGGCTTGGAACGACAGTGACAGGAATACTCATCAGGGATTCGAGCAACCTGCCAGCGCCGGGCCATCGGGCAAAACTGCCAAGCAGATATACGCAGCTTCGACGGCTGCCGCGTGATTCTGAAGAGGCGTAGATGAGACCTCGTTCAATTTCGCTGGCGAGGCGTTTGAACTCGGGTCGCACGATCTCTCGGACGGCTCGATGCATCTCACCAGCATCACCATTTGCGTGCTCGGTACTCGGATCGAGGTTGGCATCGAGCGCGAGTTTGCGAGCGAGTTTCGCCTCTATATCGAGGCTGCTTGCCAGACGCTCAAGCAGATTGTCTTCACCAAAACTGATCTCATCATCTGCAAGCAGTCGTTGATCAGCGAGTAGAGTCAGGTAGGTTTTCTGCCGACCGCAATTAACGACTAACGTATTCTGTGCGGGCAGGTCCGCCTGCTGGGCTTTGATCAATCGTTGTATCGCGATGGGCCCAATCTCCAGCGCCTCGACGCTCAGCCCGGCCGAACTTAACGCGTTCAGAAAGCCGATGATGGTTTCTTCCCGGCAGAGCGCAACGAGAGCCAGTTTGGTTTTGCCCTGGGCGAGAGTATCCACGGGCATGTAATCGATAACGAAGTCTTCGGCTTCGCTGCCGATGCGATCTTTCAGCAGGCTAGCGATCGCCGCTGCGTCAGACTCACCCGCCTGAGGTTGGTAGGACACGGGCATGACGCGAGCGAGCGACGCTGGGAGTGCAGCTATAACGCGATTGCCACGACAGCCGTGCTCTTTCAGTGCGCCGCGAACCAGGCTGCGAAAGTGTTTCTCGTCCTGCCAGACAGATTCTGGATTGCTACCGTGGTTTGACGAACCGAACGCACACAGGCGAAGGCCGTCGGCGCCTCGCGACAGTTGAGCAACGTGAATTTCCGTCAGGGATATCTCAAGGCCGATGGCACCGTACTTTGTGCCTCCCTTAAGAAGCCCGTTCCATCGAGCTGCTAGGTTCATGTACAGCGTTATACGGCACGCTGAGCTGCAGTAATGTGGCCTAGTCGACACTGCGTGTGAGTGGCCCTCGCTCGTCAGCAACCCGCCTTGGTTCTAGTGTAAGGCGGCGAATTCTTGGCGTTGGCATGTGACCTGCGCACGTGTCGATCGTGCCGATCAATCTACACTGTCTAGATGGCCAACGTGTTCCTAAGACTCTGCCCGCGGCGCGGCGCACCTCCGAGTCGGCGCCTGCGACTCGGCGGTTTTGCGTATGTCGAGGTATTGATTGCAGCTGCGCTCATCGCTGTGATTCTGCCCGCGGCGATTCAATCGGGGTTGCTGACCGGCGCTGTCGTTGAAGAGGAAAGCAATGCCAGCGCTAGGCACGAGGCTCGGGTCGCTAGAGTGGAGATGATCCGCGGCATGGCGTATCGCGAGCTATTGCTGGCAGCCGAAACTGCGGGCAACGAAACAGTGCCCAGTTCTTTCTCGGATCCAGACGGCACTAACGCTCGAATTGTGGTGAACCTTGCGCGCTACGATGGGGACGGAGATCCGTTTGTCGTCGCGGACCCGAATTTTGATGGCGACAACAATGCCTTTACTGACTATCGCGGGCTGTTGTGGGTTCGCGTAACCACGGAGGGCGCGCGCGGTGAGCTAGTAACCCTCGTGAGGCCAAACCACCTGCTACCGAGTGCTGGTAACTAGGTTTCGGCCCGCTTCGCATCGGGCCTATGGGCAGGCCGTAATACTGAGATTGTCAATGTAGACACGATCGTTTCCGCCCATGCCAGACCAGGTGAGAAAGCGAACCACCGTTTTGTCGGTTATAGGTGTCGGTAGGGTCAGTGAAGACTCAATGCCGGCGCTGTCAATCGGGTCAGTGCCCGAACCCTGGATTCTTTGCAGTTCCCGCCAGCTGTCGCCGCCATCGTTGGAGTAAAGCACCATCACGTAGTCGTTCGACTCGAGTGCCGATCGCCAATACTCGAAGTTGAGCGTCGCGGTGCCGAATCCGCTCAAATCGACTGTCCGTTCGATGCCTTCGCCACCGCCGTCGTTGTCCCTCAAGCGTGCGACTAACGTTTGTCCCGGTTGGCCAACCACTTCATCGCCGTTCCTTGGATTCCCATCTTCATTGACCTCCTCCCAATCACCGCTCCAGGCCAGCGATCCTGTGCTGCCGCCCCAGTCTCCGCTCTCGAAGTCATCGCTCGCGATCGCGCAATATGGATTGCTGCCGCTGGCTGGCAAACTGATGTCGTACTCCTTTCCGATTGTCCCGGCGTCGATTAGCTCGTCGTATATCCGCACGTCGTCGATAACACCGGAGAATGCGTTGTCCTCGTGATCTCGTCCAAGAAGTATCTCGCTGGCTGTCGCCGACGGCGCTTCAGATAGCGTACCTGTGCCGACGAGGACGTTGTTGCTATAGAGACTGACCTCTCCATCGGTGCTGACGGTGGCCACGACATAGCTCCACTCATCCGCAGTGATAAGCGCGCCCGTACTGATGATGTCCTGTGTATTGGTGCCTGTCTGGCTGAACAGGAGTTCATTGCCTTTCAGCGCCAGTCGGAAGTAGCTGTCGTTGCTCATGACGGCCTGGAAGTCCGTCACATTCCGCGGATAGACCCAGGCTGACAAACTGAAATCACGCTCCAGAGCGAGGGTAGCGTCGGCAGAAACCGTAACGCCGCTGTCTCCTCCCGCAAACTCTAACGCGCTTCCGTTTACACCGGTTGCCATCCAGTTTGCATCTTTCAGGGTGCCAACTCGGCCTGCAACCTCATCCGTGGTTGTGCTGCCACCGGCTTCGTTGAACTGCCACCGAGCGCTGGGTTGCGGTAGTTGTTCCAACCACTTGAGTGCGCCTGTGGCGCGGTCAGATAGCACGTGCTGACAGGTCTCACCGTGTATGGCGATACCGGTTGCCTGGCCAGGTTGGCCAGCGGTGTATTCGCGAATCAGGTTGCCGGAGGTATCGATAATCCGGCGGCTGCTCGGATAGGTAATCAGCAGTTTGTCCGAGCCAGGCAGATGAACGATGCCCTCGGGCTCTTCCGGCGCGACGACGGTGATCTGGTTCTGGGCCACACCGTCCTGATCGTAAAACGTCACATAGCCGGTCCACTCGTCGACGACGGCGACGTGATCGTCGTAAACACCGCTCAGTGTTGTGCCTATGTAGCTGACGCCGGTTGTGGAGATCATGTCGTTGTCGGCTGTGTCGTACCTGGCGATGCTGCTGCCGTCGGGCTCCATGAAGACCAGACGCTCGTCGAACCATTCAACGTACACCCAGTTGCCCGCGTGTTTGCCGTCGGCGACGTAACTGGCGCCCGCAGGATCGTCCGTCGGCGTGTCTACTTGCGCGAGTAAGCTACCGTCATCAGCGACCAGTCGCAGACGCGCGTTCGCGCGGTCCGTTACGAGCCAGGCACCACCGACGGGAGCTTTGACACCGTCGATCTCGGCGCCCTCGGGCACCCAGGCAACGTCATCCAGCTGGGGTGTATTCGGGTCGATCTCTCGCTCGATAGTGTTTGGTGCGAAATCTGCGTTGCAGTAGTTCTCGATCATCGTGCCGTCGGCTGCCCACTTCAGTGCCGAGTGCACCAGCATCTGCGAGGTGCTGTTCAGATTGCGCCAGCGGGTGTTCGGTCCAAAGGGCAGCGCTACGCGATTGCCGGCCGCGCTACCACCGCTGGAATCTTCATTGCCCGCAGGGAGGGCCAGCAGGGCTGGACGCCCTCCGATAGATCCCAAGACCTCGGCGCCGGCTGCGGGGTTGTTCAACGTAACCAGCGAGATTGCGGAACTGCTGAGCGTTGCATCGGCCAGGGACAGTGCCGATGTGATTGGATGGGCGACAGTATCAATAGATAGCGCTACCGCAGCCTGGCCTGTACTACCATCGGCGATCCGAATTTCGTCCATCGCGTTGGGGTGTTCATTCACCACGCCCACCGAGGTATTGCGAAGGTCGCCCATGCTGGCCGATCGTGCGCCTGCGGAGACGTAGACCACGTCTTTGTTGGCAAGATACGTGCCTGGCAGAAAGTCAAAGGTTGTATCCGTTACCAGCGTGACGTCGTAACCCCAACGCTGAAACAGCTCGTAACGAATACGCTCCTCGGTGCTTATGGACAATGCGCTGTCGACGATGAACAGAAGGTTTCCAGCGGAGTTGGCTGACGTTGTTACTCCGGAGTTGCAAACGGTCCCACAGGCGCACGCGTAGGTGACGGTCAACTTCCAGCGGCGCTGATTATTGTTGTCATCTGAGCTGACGAAAGAGACATCGGCGTCGGAAGTTGAAAGGCGGATGCCGTAGTTTGGCTCGCCGTTGACCCATCGCTGAACCGTCTCGCTCAGGTCTATGTGCAGCCAGTTGTTTTTATCCACGGTGATTGCACGGTGACCCCGTGCGCTGTCGACTTCGCCGTTGGTCCTTGCCCAGGGATCAAAGCTTCTTGCCTGGTTGCGCGTGATCTGGCCCTCAGTCCATAGAGCTGTGAATGCTTCGGCTCTGATGCTGCCGTGGTTAGCCAGGTCGTCCGTATACAGCGACAGGGTTGCTGAGGTAACTGTTGCCCCCAGCGGAATGGCGTCGATATCAAAACGAAGCGCGCTCATTCGTACTGGGCTCGCGGATACGCGAAGCTCGCTCGCATTGCCGTTGTTGCCGGTATCGAACCAGGCGTCGGCGGCTTCAACAGACGGTTGAATGAACGCCGTTTGCTCCGCCTGGAACATGTCTAGCGGCTGAAGAATTGGACCGCTGGCATAGCCGCTAGCCAGTTGAGCTTCAATGGTGGCGACGGCGCTGTGCGCTGCCGCATCAACATGAACGACATCCAGATACGGTCGATTTGCTGCTGTGCCATGCTCTTTGCTGGTGTATTTCGACTCGACGGCGTCCGATGTGGCGAGTAGACGAATCCCGAAATTGCTGCCGGGGTTGTTGATCCAGCGCTGTACGGTTGCCGTAAGCGGTATGGCCAGCCAGTGAGCATTGCTCGCTGTCGGAGCAACGCTCGCAACAGCTGTGGTGTCGTAAGCGGTTCCGTGGTTATTCCAGTTTGCGGTGTTCTCATCGAACCCACTCGTGTTCTCGTGCACGCTGATCGCTCGGCTGTCGTCCTCGGTGTGGACGTACAACCAGAGCGTGGCGGATTGCACAACACGCGTGGTTGAGATGCTCGCCGTGTCAAACCGAAGCAGCGCGTGTTGAGCATTGCCCGGGTCGTTCTCGACGTGAACGTCGCCGTGGCTGGGATTGGTTTTGTCGGGTGACTTTTCCTCGATGTAGGTGTCGTGAATAGGCTCGAAGACTGCGGATTGACGATCCCCGACCGACTTCAGTGAGAGATCATAGGTGTGTGCACCTAGAGCGACGTTGGTCATCGTCACAGCCTCTGGGCAGCTTCCATCGGAAACGAGCTCGGCTGCATGTGCTAAGGCCGCTGCGACAACTTCCCGCGACACATCGACATCCATCGCGCGGGTTTGGCCAAGCATGGCGCTTTGACTGCGAGTCGAAAGCCAAGCGAGCGACGCCGCGATAAGTGACAACGTCAGAACGACGGCCAGTAGGACTGAACCGGTCTGCCTTGTATTGGCTGTCATCATCTTCCCGCAGATCATGGAGATTGGCGTGTAACCGAGCGCGTGTAGGTCTCGATGCCACCATTGTCATCGAGGAGCTCAAGCTCGATATCGATACGTTCGCGGGCTCCATCGAGGGCGACCCGTTCGATGCGAAAGCCATCTACGCTACTCAATAGGAGCCGGTTCGTTCGGAAAGTCCCGGATGACGCGCCGAGCAACGGCAAGCTCTCATACACGTCGCTACCGACCAGTCCGATGCCGGCCATATCAACCCAGTCTTCATCGCTCTGGCCGTCTTCATCGTCGTCAGCGGCGTCGCCCTCGTCGGCTGTTCCGTTACCGTCTTCGTCAATACCGCATGCGCCTGGGCAGCCATCGCCATTCATGTCGGCACCCCAGTCTTCATCGAGCAGCCCGTCGCCGTCATCGTCGATACCGTTGAAGGGGTCTTCGTCTGATGCGCCGTCTTCGTCGTCGTTTCCGGGCGTACCGGCGTCGGTTTCGTCGGCTGTGCCATCGACGTCATCGTCCACACCGAACCAGCCGTTCCCGCCGTCCGCGTCCATATCTGCGCCCGGGTCTTCGTTCGATTGTCCGTCTCGGTCGTTATCGGCGTCTGCGAAACCGTCGCCATCGCTGTCCAGGTTCGGATCAATCGCGAATGCGATGCCGGTTGCTACATTGCCCTTGTGCGGTGTGAGTACGAAGGGCGAAGCTCGAATCCAGCGCTCGAGCCGATCCAGGACAAATGTCGCATCGGCCACCCGCTCCAACCTTTTTGTGGTGGCGGTGCTCTGGTCGAGCGACGCGCTCAGTACTGTGCTCAGCGAGGCCACCAACATTGCGCCGATCAGCAAGCTAAGCATCGCTTCGATGAGCGACATCCCGTTGCAATAGCGTCGTCGACAGGTGTGCTGTATACGCTTCATCAATCAGATCCGCTCGATCGTCACGCGACCGGTCATCGGTGCGAGCGTGACGCGTAGGCGGCTGTTGCCGTTGGCAACAATTACTTCTCCGCCGGTAAGCAGGGCATGCCCTGATGCGTCGATGTGTTTGGGTAGCCCATGGCCGTCGAAAAGAATCTGGGTTCGGATCTGACCGTCATCAGTGGCGAAGCGAGCAACCGAGGTAAGGGTGCTCGCGCCTGTTGAATTGCGGAGATTGAGCTCGAACGGTTGCCGCGTAGTCGGCTTGGTGACGATGCCTGCCGGTATGGGCGGTTCGTCTCTGCTCATGAGCTGGACAGTGAGCTCAGTACTCTGCGTGATCTCAACCTGATGCAGGGAGGTGGTGCGGATGCTTTCGTCTCTTGCAAACGCGAGTGCCTGGGCTACCGTTTCCGCTGCGCGTGCTGCGGCCGCGTCTTCATGGCTGGAGGAACTGGGAGAGATAATCAGTGCGGCCAGTGCGATCAGGCTCGTGACCGCGAGTAGTTCGGCGATGGTGTAGCCGCGAGTAGCCATTGGCGCTTCCTGCGCGAACTGCTGATTCGAAGTGTGCTGTTCGGACACTCAGAGAGTCAAAACGGGCGACGTCTTGTCGCCGGTTCAACTCAAACTAGTAGGAGTCGAACGGCACGCCGCGAGAATCGTTGTTGGTGTCGTTGGCGATGAACTTTCCGGATGTCGGATCGTACTTCCAGCCGCCTGCTGCGCCGTCGCCGGACATAGCAAGGTCACCGGAAGAAGCGCCACCGGTCGCAACGATCACCAAGGCGGATGACTTGGAGACGGGATTGGTCGGCAGTGCATCGATTTTCAGATATGGGCCGAAATTGAAATTGCCACCGACGGGCAGCGTACAGGTCTGGCCGCTGGCGTTGCTGTAGCGCGTGAGTTGATCCGTGAAAGCCGCTCCGGATTCCGCGGCGCCGGTACCAGCCGTCCCGCCCGTGCAGGTTCCACCGCTGCTCGCAGCGATAGCTGGATAAGCGCCGTGTTGCTGGCGATACAGATCGATCGCGCTACGGATCGCGGCGAGATCTGACTTCAGCGCAGCTTCTTCGCCCTCGGTTGTCGTGGAGGCGAACTGTGGCACAACGATCGCCGCCAGAATGGCCAGCATGATCGCGACAATCAATAATTCAACCAGTGTGAAGCCAGACTGGCTCGTTCTGCGGTTAAGGCCCATGGGGCTCAAGCTCCTACGTCATGTAAGCGGTCCAGCTGATGAGCCACAGCTCAATGACCGGATATCCATATGCTTGAGTATAGGAAGACATTCCCAGTTTGCTGTGAACTGAATCACGTGCCTGCAGCGCTTAACCGACAGCGTGCGACAGCTTGAAGATAGGGAGTACGAGTGAGCTCACGATGACGCCGACCAGCCCCCCCATGACCAGTAGCATAACCGGCTCAATCAGCTTGCTCATTCGGTCCAGTCGTTTTGCCAGTTCCCGTTCGTAGTAGTCGGACAGACGAATGCCAACCAGGCCGATGTTGCCTGCCTCTTCAGCGGTCATGAGCATCTGCTTGGTCAGCTTGGGGATTAGCGGGGACGCTTCAAACTCATCCGCGATTCTTCCACCTTCGCGGACGTGAAGCTCTACGCGATGTAGCAACAAGCGGAACTCGCGGTTGCTGACCGCGTCAGAACAGGCTTTAAGCGCATCGACAATCGGTACGCCGTGATTGATTGATAGGCCCAGTACCCGCAGAGTCTGGGAAAGGTAGAGCTGAACGGCTACGGTGCTGATTCCAGGCGTAGTCAGTTTCAACCGGTCCAATGTATGTCTTCCAGAGTCACTGCGCAGCCAGAGGCCGCCAAGCCAAAGGCAGGCGATTGCGCCGCCGCAATACCAATGCCAATGAGCGATCAGACTATCGCTAAACGCCAGTAGTACGACAGTAGTCGGCGGTAGTTCATCTGCGATTGCACTGAACATATCGCCGAATTTGGGGAACACAAAAACGAGTACGAAGACGATCGTGAAAAAAGAGAAAGCCGTCAGAAACGCCGGATAAGTTAAAGCGGAGATGATCGTAGATCGCAGGTTTTCCCGACGCTCCTCCATATGTAGGAGTTGCTCCAGAACCTTGTGCATGAAGCCGCCTTCTTCACTGGCCGCGATGAGATTTACATAGGTAGAGGAGAACACGCTCTCGTGAGATGCCATGGCGACGCTTAGAGGCTTGCCTGTAGACACCTGTTCGCGCAAGTCTTCCACAAGCGATGCCATTGCCGAGTTTTCAGTTTGCTCGGCTAGCAGGGACAGAGATTGGAAAAGCGACATGCCAGTTTCCAAGAGCAACGCCAGCTGCTCAGTGAAGAACATGCGGTCAGCGCCACTGATAGATGTTCGGCTCAGCCAGCTTATGGAACGTGCTGCGGTCTCCGGTTTTTCCCCAGATTTTGCCGCTGCTCCATTGGTTGTCGATTGGGAGAGTTGAATCGCCACTGTCTACACGTTGACCGCGCGGGTCACCTCCTCAATAGTGGTTCTCTGTTCCCTTACGCGAGACATCCCGTCGCTGAAAAGCGTTGTCACATCGTGATCGCGAATGTGCGCGGTTAGTTGATCACGGCTTGGGTTGGTCATGACCAGACGCTGTAAATCCTCATCCATCATCAGCGTCTCGTGAATTGCAAGGCGGCCGCGATAGCCGGAGTCGTAGCACTCGCTGCAACCCCGGCCACGCGCTAAAGATATGCGGCCTTCATCGCCCCAGCCATAGCGTTGCACGACTTCAGATGGGGCAACAAAGGTGGTTTTGCACGATGGGCAGATGGTTCGTACCAGCCGCTGTGCCATCACGCCAATGAGCGCGCTGGACAGCAGATAGGGCTCCACACCCATGTCGATCATGCGGGTAATCGCGCCAGCGCTATCATTGGTGTGAAGCGTCGACAGAACGAGATGGCCGGTGAGAGCTGCCTGTACAGCAATGTTGGCGGTTTCCTGTTCCCTTATCTCACCGACCATGATGATGTCAGGATCCTGCCGGAGTGTGTGCTTCAGGATTTTGGCAAACCCCAGGCCGATGTTGTTCCTCACTTCGTTCTGATTGATAACATCGATTTGGTATTCCACCGGATCTTCGATAGTAACGATGTTTTTCTCGAGCGAATTAAGCTCGTTCAGGGCGGCGTACAAGCTGGTGGTCTTTCCTGCGCCCGTTGGGCCGGTGACGAGAATTAGCCCGTAGCCGCAGCCCAGAAGACTGCGATAATTGCCAAGGTTTTTTTCTGATAACCCGAGCCGATCGAGTTCAAGAATTGCCTGGCTACGATCAAGAACCCGAAGCACTACCTTCTCGCCATACAGGCCTGGCAGTGAGCTGAATCGGAGATCTACGGAGCGACCCTGAGTCATGACCTGAATGCGGCCATCCTGCGGTAGCCTTCGCTCGGCGATGTCCAGGTTCGCCATGACTTTCAGTCTGGAAACCAGTACCGGCAGCAGCTCGTGTCTCAGCGTCATGACTTCGTAGAGTATGCCGTCGATGCGAAATCGAACGCGGCACCGTTCCCGGCTTGGTTCGATGTGTATATCACTCGCGCCGTCGCGCACAGCACGTTGAATCAGGGAATTGACCAGGTTGATTACCGGGCTGCCGTTAGCGGCGCTGTCGGCTGCATCCAGGTCGGGAACGCTGCTGTCGACTACCTCGAAATCTTCATCGACCTCTGCCAGTAGTTCCGCTCCCAGTTCGAGGTTGTCGCCGCTTTCGTTGGTTATCGCATGAATGGACTCAAGGCTTGCAAGCACAGGCCGGACGCGACAACCAGTCAGGTTTTCCACCTCCCGCAAACACGGTGAGTTTTGCGGGTTGGCCATGGCCAGCGTGAGCTCTCCACGGACACTGAATAAGGGGTAGACCTGCAAACGCTTGATCGATCGTTGATCGAGAATGCCACCGATTGCTGGATCGAACAGACCAGGACGCAGATTTACCTCAGGAACCGCGAGTTGCTGGCTGAGTGCAACCAGTACGTCCTGATCGCTCGCCCAGCCCTTGTCGATCAACACTTCGCCAAGGCGTTTGCCCGAAGACTTTTGCAGAGCGAGCGCTTCTTCAAGCTGAGCGGGTGTCATTTTTCCTCGTTCGACGAGAATGTCCCCCAGACGTAGCTTGCTCGAGTCGATCGGTGCGGCCGCCTCAGTGTCGGAAACGAGTGTGATTTGTCTATCCAGTCCTGTCGCCACGAAGACTTCAGCCAGCAACGTGCTCACGTTTGTGACCTGAAGTTGGCTCGAACGTTTGCGAGCCATCTCATGGGTTTCAATCAGGGCAGTCAGCGCTGAGCTATTTATCAGCCGCTGTCGGGTCAGATCGATTGTGATTTCCGTGATGCCCTGGCTGAGCGCATTGGCGACCTGATCAGTGAGCTCGCGCTGTGTGTCTTCGAGCAGCAGGTCGCTCATTGGCAGCAGCTTTACGCCCAGGCCGGTGGTGGAACGGAGGATATTCGGGGCGTTGTCAGCCCCTACAGCAGGAGCTGAGTTCACAATGCAGACTCCCAGCGGGACGGGGTATCAAATGACGCCAGAAACGCCTCTACCGGCATGGGCTTGGCGAGTGCAAACCCCTGTCCATAGTCGATGCCGAATGTGGTCAGCTTGCTCGCGATGTCTTTGTCCGTTACGAACTCGGCAATAGTAACCAAGCCCATGGCGTGGCCAACGTCATTGATCGCCTGAACCATCGTCGCCGCGACGGGGTCGTTCATGATGTCGCGAACAAAGCTGCCATCAATTTTGAGGGCATCCAGTGGTAACTTCTGAAGATAGGAGAAAGAGCTTAGGCCGGTACCAAAATCGTCTAGTGCAAAACTCACACCGCGACTACGAAGCTCGGTCATGAAGGCCTCGGCGAGGGTTAGATCGCGAATCGCAGCGGTCTCTGTTACTTCAAAACAGATACTGCCTGGTCGCGGCTTGTACTGATCCAGACAGTGTCGGATGAAATCGATGAAGCCCGTGTCCGAAAGTGATTGTCCCGACAGATTGATAGTGATGACCAGACGATTCTCCGGCGCCGATGCAGCGTGCTCAGTGACAGCCTTCAGCGTTCTGGATACGACCCAGCGATCGATGGACGGCATGAGGTTGTATCGCTCTGCCGCCGGCAGAAAAGCTCCGGGCGGGACAATGTTGCCATCGTCATCGAGAAGTCGAATGAGGATCTCTGCGTGCGGTTCGCGGTCAGGGTCAGCGAGCGGGACTATTGGTTGTGCGTAAAGCACAAACCGCTCGTTCTTCAAAGCGTGCTGAATGACACTGACCTGATGCATCTGAGCGTGACGCTCTACGAGCTGTGAGTCGTCGGAGTTGAAGATTTCGAATCGACCACCACCGGCCTCTTTAGCGCTCGAGCAGGCGAGTTCGGCTTCTGCCAGGGCATGAGCGGCTTGACCGCTCTCTGAAGATAGGAGCGTTATTCCGGCACTTGCCGAGACCTCGACTGTCTCACCACGCCAACTGAACTCAAGTGTGTTGATGCCATCAACAATCCGTGCTGCGATCCTATGTACGTTTAGCGACTGACTGCCATTGACCAGGACGCCAAACTGGTCACCGCCAATTCGAGCAATGATGTCGCCGTTGTTGATCAGGCTATCCAGTTTTTTGCCGACGAGGCGTAACAATGCGTCGCCAGCATCGTGCCCATATGCTTCATTGACGACCTGCATACGATCGATATCAATTACTAAGAGTCCGTCGCGGTTAGGTGGTGGTTTGCTGTTCGCTACCGCTTGCTCAACGTTGAGCTCAAATGGCGCTCGCCAGAGTAAACCGGTGAGGTCGTCGTAGGTGGTTCGAACGATCTTCGATGCCTTTTGGGCCATCACCTCCAACAGGTTTTTGTCACTATTGGTGAAGATTGATTCGCTCTGTGGCCTGCCTACCAGGAGGAAGCCAGTAACGTTGTTGTCATTGCCGAAGGTGATAGGCGTGATGATGTGGCGCAAGCTACGCAGCTCGCTGGAGACGCTTAGTTCATGCTCCAGTCCATTGTTATAGACGTGGGATCCGGGATTCTCTTGCAGCCATGCGTTTATCGGTTTGGCGATATCGGAGAGGCTTCGGATCAATGGCGCGTGGACATCGTCTGTTATGGATTCGAAATGCAGATTCTGGTTATTCAAGAGCATGATGCAAAAACTCACCTGTAGGTAGTGGTGAGAATTGACCACAATTTCGTTTAGCTGCCGATCGGTATTGCTCACGTTGTCACGATCGTCTTTGTCTTGAAAAACGAGGTTGAGCTCTTCGTATCGGCTGGTGAGCTCATCTGTCATCTCGGTGAGTTCAGCGTTCAGTGATACCTCTGTCTGGATACAATGCGCGAGAGAGTCGATAAGCGCGGCGGAGCAGGAGTGATCCGTTGCGCGGAAGCAGACAACGACCTGAGCCACAGTTTCGTATTGGTAGCTGTGGATGTCTCGAGAATGTCGCTCGAATACCCCATCTGTTAGATCGTCGCTGCTGAGTATCTGTGTGCAGGCGGTGGCGTCGCCTACCTGCTTCACAACCGCATTGCCCTCGACCAGGGCAATGGCGAGGGAATCCGGCGCGATGGGCGTGAATAGATCGTGATACTTGTCCAGATCTACCGCGAGTAGTACTTCCTGAACACTCACGCGCCATTCCTTGGCAGCGCCTGCTCAAGGGCGGAAGTTAGCTGCTTGATGCTGACGGGCTTCTCCACGAAGTGCAGATTGTCCATGCGGGCTGTCCACTCGCGATGAATCTGGTCTGGAACACTCGTGACGACAAATATCGGGAAACTGCGCTCGGGTTGCTCCGCTTCCAGTGCCTTGCACAACTCTTCGCCCGTCATGACAGGCATTTCGATATCAGTGATGAGACCGTCGGGAAGTGAATTGCTTTTCACTGCCTCGCGTAAAGCCTCCAGAGCTTCCAATCCGTTTCTAAATACGGACGTTTGGAATCCTGCGCGTTCCAGAGATGTCTTAACGATTCGCGCCGGAACCGGCTCATCGTCGACTAGATACAAGTGCCGAGTACCGCTCATATCGCTTGCTCGAGAATGCCGGCTTGCTTCCAAAGATCGATTGTGAACTTCGATCCTGAACCAACTCTGCTTTGTACCCGGATAGAGCCGTGATGTAGCTCTACAATGTCGCGCACGAGAGCGAGGCCCAGGCCATGGCCATTCCGTTTGGCTACGGCCTCGCCTTTGCCGCGACAGAACTTGTCGAAGATTGAATCTAACTCATTCTCGGGTATGCCAATTCCGGTGTCGGTTACGCTGAACTGTAGTGATTCGTCTGACTCCAACACACTCACTCGAATCGCGCCCCCGTCTTCGGAGTATTTGGTGGCGTTTGTCAGAAGATTGTTGAGCGCGATGGTCATGAGGGACTTGTCGAGTTGCGCCGTATCGATGTTGTCTGCAACCTCAATGGAGTAGCGCAGCTTCTTATCGGATGTTGATCGCTGCACACCATCCACGAGTTGGGTTATCAACTCGCTGATCTTCACGCGCGTGGGCTGAATGGCTAGAGTGCCCATCTCAATTTGTGTGATGCTGAGTAGGTTGTTGATCAGCAATGCCAGCCGCTCCACTTCATCGTTAATGATGTTAAGTGTTTCGTGGCGATACTCGTCGTCATCACCATCAGGTCCCTGCAATGACTGCGCACAGAGAGCGAGTGTATTGAGCGGAGTTTTAAGCTCATGGGATACGTGTCCAACGAACTCCCCTCGACTATTACGTGCGAGTATTTCACCGCTCACGTCCTGCATGACGAGGACCCGGCCAACGGGTTCTTCTGCATTGTTGGTCGCGACTCCTGCACTGGATATTCGCAGCGTTGCACCTGCCAGATGTGAAGGTTGTACATCTATTGTTGAGGGCTGATTGTTCGAACTATCGTTGAGTAGTCTGATGGCTGGCGCGAGGTCAGTCCGGTCGAGAACCTGTCGCACGTTCTTTCCGGTTAGGGATTCAAGTTCGCCGCCGATGTATTGGCTGAACAACTCGTTCGCAAAGGTAATTCGATCGTCGGTGTCGACGATGGCGATTCCGCTGTTGATTGCATGCAGAATTGATTCAAGTTTCATCAGCCTGTAGTTCAGAAAGCGCTCGGAGGTGATCAGTTTGTCCTTCTCATTCTGGTAGCTATCTATGCGTTGCTGAGCCTGGTCCATAAATGAATTGAATTGCTCGACGAAAGTGCCGATAGCCTGGCCGTCATGACTCTGTCCGCCGTCTGCTGCAGATAGGGTCTTGGCCAACCCCTCGAGTGGCGTCACCTCTCGCCGTAGTAGCAGTAACAAGAGTGGTGTCAGTAGAAATATCGGTAGGATGATTGAGGCCAGGTACGCTACATCCTTGGTAGCGTCCAGCCACTTGGGTTGAAAAAACGCAACGCGGTATTTGGCTTGGCTATTGGCCGAAGCAAGTGGTCCAAAGGCCTCGATGATCGTGTGGTCACCGACGTTGGTTTCAGGGAGATGATTGATCCAACTCGCGCTTGATATCGCCGTGCTGGACGGTGCGGGAAGAACACTGATTTCGTTGGATGTGCGTGTCGCGATCGGTCGACCAACACTATCTGTGACAGCCGCGTAGGCAAACCTTGGGTCTGTACTCACCTGGGCGAGCAGCCGATCGTAGGCAACCTTTCTAAGCTCGGTGGTTAACGCATCCGATGGAAGTGACGTGATCAGGCGAGCAGCGTTGTTGACGGCAAGGCTTACTGCGTCGATTGCCCGGTTGTGCTGATAGGTGAGCACGATCAGCATCACCGCTATCGAGGCGACGATAGCAGCGAACAGAACTTTTATGTCCAGGCGAGTGTGTTTCACGGGGTCAACATCCTGATTTGACAACGATTATCATGCGGCGGTTGCTCGCTGGATCCTTGCAGCGAATAGGTTTGTGCCAGTTGTAGTCTAGGTGACGAATCCAGGCGCCGATGTGACTGGTGTCGATGTATGTCGTCCAGTCGGTGCCCTGGGGACCTGTTTTACATCCCGCGGTAGTGATAAGTGACGAATCCTGTGAGGCAGTTCACAATCGGCGCGCAGATACCTAATTCGCGTGCAGGGCAGGCCAATGTCGGATAGAGCTGTTGCAGAAGTAGTCGATATCACACCCGGCATGGGCTCTGAGGTTGCAAACCTGGATCTGCGAGATTTGTCGAGCTTTTCTCAGCATTGGCTCGCTGATCTGTTGGCTAGGCGCAAGGTGTTGGTGTTTAGAGATCAGTCGCTAAGCCGGGATCAACACAAAGCGTTTGCCCGTGTGCTCGGCGAGTTACATATCCATCCCTCTAATCGGCAAGTAGGCGCAAAAGGCGACCCCGAAGTGTTTGCGATCCGCACAACGGAGAACAGCCGCTACGCGAACGGCGATGCCTGGCATACGGATGTTTCGTGCGAGGAGGTTCCACCGCTGGCATCGGCTCTCTATGTTCGAGAACTGCCAGGTCCGAGTGGTGGCGATACGGTCTTTGCTGACATGACGCGTGCCTTTGCCACCCTGTCCGAGCCAATCAAAGCGTTGATCCGGTCGCTGAATGCCGTTCACGATGGACGCAAAGACCTCGCTCGTTATGGCATTGAGCTCAAGGCTGGTCAGAGCTATCCCTGCGCGACTCACCCCATAGTGCCCGTGCATCCTGATACCAATGAAGAGATTCTGTTCGTCAATCCATCGTTTACGGACCACATCCTGGGCGTGTCACGATCTGAAAGTGATGCAATTCTTGAGCTGCTCTGGCGACATGTGACCGATGACCCGAGGCTGCATTGCCGGGTTCGATGGCAGCCCGGCACGCTGACCATTTGGGATAACCGCAGCACCTGGCATCACGCCGTTTGGGATTACTTCCCGAGCTCACGTTACTCAGAGCGAGTGACGATCCTAGAAACACGCCGCCCGCGTCGGTAGTTGAGACGTCTATGCACGGAACCCCAAAGGCAGAGGTGGATGTCAGCCCCGAGCTGGTGCGATTGTTAGTTGCCGAGCAATTTCCGCAGTATGCAAACCACACGGTCTCCCTGCTGGCCAACGGCTTCGACAACGTCAATTTTCGAGTTGGCCCCGAGCTGATTGCCAGGCTACCGCGTCGCTCGATTGGCGCTGAGCTCATCCGGCATGAACAAACCTGGTTGCCCAAGCTCGCACCCAACATCGACGTATCTATCCCTGTTCCGATCCACGCCGGACAACCATCGGACGCCTATCCGTGGCCCTGGAGTCTTGTTCGCTGGCGAGAAGGTGCGACGGTGGATCTGGCGCCGCTAAATGCCCGCGGTAGCGAGCAGTTCCTGCAGTTTCTTGAGCAAGTGCATCGAGCAGCGCCGGCTGATGCGCCGACCAATGCCTTTCGTGGAGTGCCGTTATCTCATCGGGTGGAGGCGGTGGAAGATCGCTTTGCCTTTCTGCTCGAAAACACAAACCTTGTTGATGGCGCAATCGAGTCTATCTGGCAGCACGGGCTCGACGTCGACCAGCTCTCCCAATCGAGGCCCAGAACCTGGCTGCATGGAGATCTACACCCGAGAAACGTGCTCAGCCACGAAGGGGAGTTGGCTGCTGTTCTGGACTGGGGTGATATGTGCGCTGGCGACCCGGCGAGTGATCTCGCCTCCATCTGGCTACTATTCCCCGACAACGCTCTCAGCCTTGAAACCCAGATTTTGAGCTCGATGCGCTATGACGGTGAGCAGATGCGTGCCCGCTTACGTGGCTGGGCTGTGCTGTTCGGCGTGCTGTTTGCCTCTGTCGGTTTTACCGATGATCCACGTCATTTTGACGTTGGCCGGCGTACACTGCGCGCGCTCTCCAAACACGGCGCTAACGCTTAGATGGATCCGATCACCCAGGGCGCCCTCGGCGCGACGTTCTCTCAGTCTGCCGCCGCTGCAAATCTGGTGGCGGAGCGACCTGATGAGAGTCGTCGCCGCTTTGGCGCGATTGCGCTTCTCGGTCTGTTGTCAGGAATGGCGCCAGATCTCGACATTTTCATTCTTTCGACCACCGATCCATTGCTGTCGCTTGAGTATCATCGACATTTCACTCACGCGCTGGCATTCATTCCGATTGGCGCGCTGATCTGTGCCGGCGTCATGTTTGCGGCAGTGCGTCGGCGATTATCGTTCGCACAAACCTACCTCGCGTGTCTGTTCGGCTACGCAAGTCATGGCCTACTGGATGCGTGCACGACGTATGGCACACAGCTCCTTTGGCCGTTCTCTGATGTGCGAATTGCCTGGAACAATGTTTCGGTGGTGGATCCGTTCTTTACGGTTCCGGTTGTCGCGCTTGCCGTGTTCGCCTGGCGCCGGAGCAAACCGCGGTACGCGCTTTTTGGCCTCGGCTGGGCGCTGCTCTATCTCGCCTTTGGCCTGTTCCAGAATCAGCGCGCAGTCGATGCCGCTCTAGATCTGGCGGCGGATCGAGGCCATGCGATTGTGCGAGCTGATATCGGTGCTAAACCCGCATTCGCATCGCTCCTGGTGTTTAAGACGATCTACGAGGTCGATCGGCGCTTCTACGTTGATGCGGTTCGAACGGGCCTGGCAACTCGCGTCTATGAAGGCGATAGCATCGACCGCCTCGACGTTACGCGCGATCTGCCCTGGCTTATCGAGGACAGTCAGCAGGCTCGCGATCTCGAGCGTTTTCGCTGGTTTTCCAATGACCATCTTGCTCTGCATCCAGAGAATCAGTACTTGGTTATCGATATTCGCTATTCAATGGTGCCGAACAAACTGGATCCGCTATGGGGGATCGAGTTGAATCCGGCAGCATCGAATGATGCTCACATCGTCTGGCGCCCAATGCGGGCTGATGGATCTCAGCGGCTTGGAGACCTTTGGCATATCTGGATGAACCGATAGGGCGCAACGAAATCGCTAGTGTTTTTCTTGCCCTAAGGCGCTCACCCTAGTCCTACCAGACCGAACAACTTGACCGAGCGCCGTGATCGGCGCAGACTGCGCGCGCTTGAGGTACCGCTGAACGCGTTCAGATCGCGCGTCCGTGCACCAGGTGCGGGCTACCCTCATCAAGCACCGAATTACGACTAACGAATCCGACGAACGACGATGAACCGATTCACTCACATTACTGATCACAAGCGCTCGTCCGCCGCCTGGCGTACGGCTGTGGATCTGTGTGTGCGAGTGCACGGCGTCTCCCCAGCTTGCTATGTGTCAGCGAAGACTCAGGTCTCTCAAACGACATTCGTCTCTCAAATGACAGGGAAAGGCGCAGGCTCAGGACTCTCCAGCGGTTAGCATTGTTTGCAAGCAAACGATTCAAAACCCCGGAGAGCCGAAAGCCTCCGGGGTTTTTTCGTTTCTGGAACCGAGAAAACCACGAGGTAGGGAAAACGAGAAACACAACAGCGACGTTCGACTAACGACGACAAGGATGAGAGTGCGATGAGCACCTTAAACACACGGAACGCTTCTAAGCAGCTGGAGCGCAACATACCCAAAATCATGGTGCTGGCGTTTTTCCAGGTTTTCCTGGTCATCATGCCGGTGGCTGTGCCGTTCTTCATGAGCCGCGGCCTCGATATGCAGGGTGTGTTTGCCCTGCAGGCGATGTTCGCTTTGATCGTTGTGGTGACGGAAGTGCCGAGCGGTTACCTCGCGGATCTATTCGGACGCCGCAACACGCTTGTGTTTGGCTCCTTCATCGCCGGCTTTGGGCCGACTGCGCTGTTGTTTACCGACGGCCCGATGGGGCTTGTGATCTTTGAGGTATGCCTGGCAATTGGTCATTCGCTGGTGTCTGGCTCGGATCTCGCGCTGGTGTACGACTCACAGCTGGCGGTTCGGCAGCGAGGTCGTAACAATGCAAGCGTCGTTGGCCAACTCTACAGCTCACGGAGCGCAGGCGATGCGATCGCGGCGGTTACGTGCAGTGTGATCCTGTTGTTCGGAACCATGGAAGATGCATTGCTGTTGCAGGCGGTACTCGCCTGGCTGCCGTTTCTCATAGCGCTCTCTTTGGTTGAAGCTCCAGGGAGTCGGCTCACTAACGAGAGTCATCGCGCCAACATGGGACGGATACTGCGGCACCTCTGGCGCTCCGGCGGCGTGCTTCGATATACGTTTGTCGCGTTATCGATCTGGAGTCTGACCACTTTCTATGCGGTCTGGCTGCTGCAGAAGCTTTGGCAGGAGCAGGGTATCCCACTCATGATGTTCGGCTACCTCTGGGCTGGCCTGTCGCTTCTTGGTGGCCTGTGTGGTCAGCACGCGCATCGCCTTGAGGCGCGCCTGGGTGTGCGACGAACGTTGCTGTTGCTCGCGGTCTTGCCGATTGTGGGTTATCTGACGCTGAACTCCGGTGGCATAGTAATCGGCCTTGCTGGTGCGGCGCTGTTCTATGTGGCGCGCGGTGTTGGGGTCGTCGTTTTGCGAGAAGCGCTGAATCAGCGTGTGCCTGGAGAGTTTCGGGCCACTGCAAATTCGCTGGCGAGTTTCGCATTCCGAGGCGCATTCGCGATCACTGGCCCGCTAGTCGGCTTCGTGTTCGACTGGTGGGGGATGACGACAACGCTGCTGATGTTAGCGGCGACGTCACTGCTGATCTTCTTCGGCACGTTGTTGCCGCTCATCAACGCCCTGAAGCGGGGAGATGATGTGATCGAAGACTCGCAACCCTGCCAGATGCCTGCGGGCTAGCAGTATGGCGGGGTTGCGCTGATCGAGAGTTGATCCGGGTGAGCGCTGTGCCACCCGGATTATCTGGCGGGTTCAGCCTTCGGAGACGGCGATGAGGCCAGGGCGTTGTAAGGGCCCTTTGCGCTTGCGCTCGTATTTCTTCGCTGGCGTATTGACGATATCCGTAAGTTCCGCGGCCGTCAGGCCAGCCTCGATCCGCTCTTCGCTTGCATCAGCGTAGAGCGTCGTTCGTTGCCTGGGTGTGCGGCCGGCTGCTGAGATCATAGCCAGCATCTCCTCGGGCGAAGTTTCCTGGCCGTGGTTAGTGCCGGCGGCTCGAGTGATGGATTCGTTCATTAACGTGCCGCCGAGGTCGTTACACCCGGCATCCAGGCAGGCGACGACGCCTTCGTGCCCCATCTTCACCCAGCTTGTCTGGATATTGTCGATGAGACCGTTGAACACGAGGCGAGCAACCGCGTGAATCAGGATGCTCTCGCGGAACGTTGGTCCCTTGCGCGCCTGACCTTTGAGATACATCGGCGCTTCCATATGTACAAACGGCAATGGCACAAACTCGGTGAAACCGCCGGTTTCCGCCTGCAGATCTCGGATGCGCAGCAGATGCCTTGCCCAGTGCTCGGGCCGTTCAACGTGGCCGTACATGATGGTTGCGGTAGTACGGAAGCCAACGGCGTGTGCTGCCCGCATGACCTGCAGCCATTGCTCGGTGTTGATTTTGTCCGGGCAGAGCAGGGCGCGTACCTCGTCGTCCAGGACCTCGGCTGCGGTACCTGGCAATGTGTCGAGACCAGCTTCCTTCGCGCGTGACAGGTAGGTTTCGAGGTCGAGTTCGAGGGTGGCTGCACCCTGCCAGACCTCAAGCGGTGAGAAAGCGTGCACGTGCATATCCGGCACAGCCGCCTTCACGATGCGCAGGATTTCAGTGTAGGTATCGCCGGTGTATTCCGGGTGGATGCCACCCTGCATGCACACTTCGGTGGCACCACGCTCCCAGGCCTCAACCGTGCGCCGCGCTATTTCCTCAGGATCGAGATCATAGGGGCGACCGCGTAGGTTCTCAGCCAGCTTGCCCTTGGAGAACGCGCAGAACTGGCATTTGAAGTAACAGATGTTGGTGTAGTTGATGTTGCGATTGACGACGTAGCTCACCGTATCGCCTACGCGCTTCTCACGTACCTGGTCCGCCGCCTGGACAACTGCGCTGAAGTCATCGTCCCGAGCCTGGAACAGCCTGACGATCTCAGCCTCGTCCAATCGCTCAGCGCGCTGGGCTTTGGCAATGATGCCTGCAACGTCAGCCGACACGCGCTCAGGCTCCGCCTTTATCGCGTTGAGAACGGTTTCCGGTGGTAGCACTTCCTCGCCCGGTGACCACTCGTCGGTGCGCGGGAAGCCGTCCGCGTCCACCCAATCGAGCACTCGCTTGTGTAACCCCTGGTCGAGCCAGCGCTGATAGTGCTGGGCGTAAGCCGGATAGATGGTGAGCCGCTCATGCAGATCTTTGCCGGCTGAGCGGGTTTCCCGTGCAAGGTCGTCCAGATGGGGCCAGGGCGCTTCCGGATTGACGTAGTCAGGGGTGAGCGGTGAGACGCCGCCCCAATCGTTTATCCCTGCTGCGACGAGTTTCGGGAGCACGCCTGGAGACAGGTTCGGTGGCGCCTGGATGCTCATTTGCGCACCAAACAGGATGCGCGCGACAGCGATCGTCCACAGCAGTTCGTTGAGATCTGGCTCCGGCGCTTGCGCCATTTTGGTTTCCGGTTTGGCGCGGAAATTCTGAACAATGATCTCTTGAATGTGGCCGTGCTTCAGTTGTATATCGCGCATGGCCAGCAGCGATTCAACGCGTTCCAGCCGAGTCTCGCCGATGCCAATGAGGATTCCGGTCGTGAACGGCACGGCGGCCCTGCCGGCTCGCTCAAGCGTATCCAGCCGGACGGCGGGCACCTTATCTGGTGAGCCGTAATGCGGCATGCCTTTTTCGGTGAGCCGGTCGGAGGCGGATTCGAGCATGATGCCCATGGACGGCGACACCTGGCGGCCGCGAGCAATCTCCTCGTCAGACATAGTGCCTGGGTTCAAATGCGGTAGTAGTCCGGTCTCTTTGAAGACCAGCTCAGCCACGTGCACGAGGTAGTCGAATGTCGTCTCAAAACCCATCTCCGCTAACGCCTCGCGGGCTGCGGAGTAGCGCAGCTCGGGTTTTTCGCCCAGCGTGAACAGGGCTTCCTTACAGCCCATTGCGGCGCCGTGACGAGCGATCTCCAGAACCTCATCGACGCTCATGTAAGGCGCTTTCACCTTTCGAGGCACTTGAGCGAATGTGCAGTAGTGGCAGACATCACGGCACAGATGCGTGAGCGGAATGAAGACCTTGCGCGAATACGTCATCACGTTGCGGAAACCCTGATCCCGCAGATCACCTGCCACCTTGGCCAGAGCTGCTGTGTCGTCGAAGCTTGCAAGCAACGCAGCTTCAGCTTCGCTCGGTAGTTTGCCGGCACGAGCTCTAGCCAGAATTGAGTCAATCTCAGCTTGGTTGTTGGCGCTCATCGCGTCTGTGTTCATGTGTCTCCCCGAAACGGGTCTGAAGTGTGGTTGATGCTATCGGTTTGCGCCTGTCCGAGTCGCTCCGCTATTCCCGATTTGTCTAAGTATGTGCTCGTTTGACACGACTGGCCGCTAGCCAGAAGCCGACGCAGATCATCGGGGGTATCGATATCCAGTTCGAAGTTCTGTTGGCGCACGATTCGAGGCGTCATGGCGGCTGCGTATGCGGCGTCCACATGTGGACGAAAACTTCTGCCGTCGAATCGGTAGGCGATGTTTGCGCCGGGCGAGCAGAGCAGGGCATTGGTGCCAAGTTTTTCGTCGTCGGGCACGATTGTTATCTCGGTATGGCCGTTGATGAGCTCATCGACATCGAATGATGTGATCAACGGCAGATCGGCGGGAACAACAAAATCACCGCTTGCGCCCAGGTGATCCCGCAGATACGCGCTGGCCTCGAGTAACGCGCCTGATAGATCCGTGTCCGGCGACTCACGAAAGCGCTCGGTACCGAACGACTGTGCCAGCGCATCGGCCTCCGGTGCTCTTGAGACGATGAGTACACCGGACAGCTTTTGGCTTTGAACGAGTGCCGTGAGCACGTCCCGGGCAAGAGCGAGCATGAGTTGCTGGCGCTCAGCCTCGGACAGCACGGTAGCCAGACGCGTCTTGGCGCGCTCCAGCGATTTAATTGGCACGATTGCCCACATGGCGAAGATCCGTTCGTGGCTGGTGAGCCGCGCGCTGCGAATGCAACCTCAGCGGCTGATCAGATCAGCTCTGAGGCAAAATCCAGCGTTCGCTCGGCCAGCTTTATTCGATCTTCCAACGTTACCATGACGCTATTGGTAACCACAGTTGCGCAGCTGACTTCGGAGGCCGCGTGTGCATCGGTATTATCGAGTACGAAACCGTCGATGAGGTCGCCATAGTGCGCGGCGACTGCCGTTGAGGTTACGGGTACGCCAAGCTCCTTCATCATTTTTGCCGCAGGGCCTTTTAGCGCTTGTCCGCCGATGATGGGAGAGACGGCAATCACGGGTGCCGAACGAGCTTTCAGCCGGTCTCTAAAGCCAGGGATGGACAGCATCGGATCGACTGAAACGAATGGGTTGGATGGGCATATGACAATCGCGTCGACCGACTCCAGCCAGTTCAGGGCCTCCTGAATCGGCGCAGCGCGATCGATGCCGTCAAAGCGAAACCCGGTAACCGCTGGCTTGCAGCGATCGCGCACGAAGTAGTGCTGGAACGCCAGCTCTTCCTCGGGCGTGGCAACAATCGTGCGGACCGGTGAGTCCGACATGGGCCAGATCGCGTGTTTTATGTCGAACGCGCGCCGCACTGTGTCCGTGACCTCGGACAGGGCAGAACCTTCCGCTAGCATCTGCGAACGTTGATGGTGGAGTGCAAGGTCGCGATCGCCGAGGGAGAACCACGTCTCGCCCCCGAGTTGCTCCATCGCCGCCATGAAATTCCAGGTTTCATCCTGTCGGCCCCAGCCCGTTTCCGGGTTGGCAGTTTCAGCAAGCGTATACGTCAGGGTATCCAGATCCGGGCAGATCGTGAGTCCGAAGTGTTCGAAGTCATCGCCAGTGTTCGCGATAAACGCAAGCTGCTCTGGTGGCAACAATTTGCTCAGCCCAAAGGCCAACTTCGCGCCGCCAACACCGCCGGTGAGCGCCAGGATTTTCAGATCACGGCTCACCGAAAGAGGTCTTCCGCAACGGGTCTGTTGATCATGGCCGAGGTGTCTTTGCTGTCCTCTGTTGCCATATCCCGAATAAGAGCCGCCGGAATCGCTTCGGTTGTTTCGCCCATGACAAGCGTCGCGGCGCCTGCCAGCGCATCGGCACGATTGATCAGAGTGACTTTCAGTTCTCGGCCGTAGAGATCTTCACCGCCGCGGTGATCATCAAGCACCGTCATACCCGCGCTGCCGATTGCAGTACCAACCGTGCCGAGCCGCCAAGGCCGATTGTGACTGTCGGTAATCAACACGCTGACCGTGCAACCACAGCGCTCCATCAGCTCCGCGCGCAGCGCCGCAGCGCTGGCGTCCGGATCCAGTGGCAGCAACAGTGCATTCTCTTCACTGTCTGCGCCGTGCTCAATGTTGGACTGATCGATTCCAGCGTTGGCAGCCACAAAACCAAGATTGTGGCGGACGATGAGTACGCCCGGTCGGTGCCGAACCACCTCCGTGGATTCATCGAGTACCAGCTGCACCATGCGCGGGTCTTTGTCAGTTTTCGCCGCAAGCTCGATAGCTGCATTGCTCGGTGTTACCCCCGCGAGAGGCAGGAGCCTGCCTTCTACTTTGCTGACGATTTTCTGAGCAACCGCAACAACGTCACCATCGCGCAATGAGTAACCATTGTCCGCAATCGCGGTCAGCAACAGGTCCGCGAGATCATCACCAGCATTGACCATCGGCATGCCGGGCAGCGCCACCACTTCGAATCGCGGGGTTCTCATGCGGTTACTGCCCTATGCCAGATCGAGACAGCTCGCTGATCAGTGATCGGCTTGGCCAACGATGCGGATACCCGAATGCGAGATATCGTGCTTGCGATTTATCTGGATGAGAATCGAGGTGAGCGCTTCTGCCGCAGCTGAGTTCTCAATTGGGCCCGCGTGATAACCACGCATGCCGGCTTGCTCGGTCAGTTCGATTACCTTGTCGCGAGCCGCTTTCTTGTTGCCGGAAACCAGCACGTCGCACTCGATCTCGACATCTTCCTGCAGCAGGTGCGCAGCGATGTTCTGGAAGGCGGTCACTACCATGACGTCGTCACCCAGCAGGTCCTGAGCGCGCTTGCCTGCGCTGCCTTCGGGCGGAAGTTGCACGGTGCCGACCTTCGGTGGCTTTAGCGGAACGGTGACATCGATCAGAATCTTGCCCTGCAGCGAGTCTTTAACGCCTTCGAGCGTGGATAGCTGGTGATCGGCTGGTACCGTTAGCACCACGATGTCGCCAGCCGCGGCGGCATCACCGTTTTCCATCGGCTGTGCTGGAGTGTCCGGCGAAATCTTTGCCAGGGCATCGACGGCAGCCTGCGCTTTCTCAAGCGTACGTGAGCCGATGATGATCTTGTGGCCGGCTTTGCTCCAGCGAATGGCCAGGCCCGTGCCGAGATCGCCGGTGCCGCCGAGAATTGCAATGGTGTCCATAGGTCTGTCTCGTTTGTTGTTGTTTGACTGTGTGGTTGTTTGCTGTTCGGAGATGGAAATCACGCGCGAATGCGAAGGTCTGCTCGGATGTTAGCTCCGCGACTGGTGCGATCTGACGAGCGATTGAGTCACCTCGTTTCAAGGCGAGATTGTCTCACAATTGCCCGTGACGAATGCGTCAGCGAGCGTTTTAACGGTTACGTGGATATGGCTTGTTGCGGCTTGTCGTTAGACGTCATTCATGGCAGCCAGCTCCGGCAACACCTGATCAATCAGCGCCTCGGTCTGCTCCATAACGTCGCTGGTGTTACCGGCGATCGGCCGCAGGACGAACTTGTGCGCACCGGCGGCGTGGAACTCACCGATTCTTGCCAGGATCTCTTCCGCACCACCAACGGCGAAGAAGCCCTCGGCGGATTTTCCGGTGAGTTTGGCAAGCCCGGCCATCTGTTTCTGCACAATCGGATCGTCTTTGCTGCCGAAAAAGAAGCCGAAGCCGGCGCCGTAGTGATCTTCGTCAATTGACGTGCCGTATTCATCGCAGGCGGCTTTGATAGCGTCGATGACCGGTTTTACATCCTCGGCGATTTCGATGCCGGCTTGCCAGCCGGTGCTCCAGCGGGCGGTGCGCTCGATCGCTGCTTTGGACGAGCCGCCGAGCCATAGCGGCAGTCGTTTCTGAATGGGTTTGGGCGAGATTGTTGCGCCTTTGAGCTGGTAGTGCTCGCCGTCGAAGTCGACTTCATCCTCCTGCCACAACTTGCGCATGATCTGCACAGCTTCGTTCGTGCGCGCTCCGCGGCCAGCGGTGGGTTTGCCGGTGGTACGGAAATCCGGGCTCCGGGCGCTGCCGACGCCGAACATGGGTAGTAGCCGACCATTCGAGAGGAAGTCGATGGTGGCGCATGCCTTGGCGGTGACAATGGGGTCTCGCAGTCCGAGGCTGGCGACGTTCATACCGAACTTGATACGTTTCGTTGCGCCGGCGAGAGCCGCCATGACACTCATGGTTTCCAGTTGCGGATCGCGGCTTATCAACCGATCGCTTTGCCACAGCGAGTTAACGCCGCCCTCATCGCACAGTTTTACCCAGTCCCAGTAGTCGCTGGCATCGTTGAATGGAAAGCCCGCCAGGCCAAGGCCAGCACTGATTGTCATTGTCCCGCTCGCAAACTGTGATTGGATGGGGGCAGGGTAACCCGGCCACAGGCGCGATATCATCCGTGATAATCGGGGTGAGGGGGTGCTCAGTTGCAGGAAAGAAATGTCGAAGCCAAGGCGCCCCGTGTCTTGGTGCTGGGCGCGACAGGGCTTGTTGGCAGCGCGGCGGTGCGCGCCTGGTGTGACGCTGGCGCAGAGGTTGTTGGCGCCTCCCGGCGTCCCGCGCAGATAGAGCTGCCATGCTCCTGGCTCGAGCTGGATCTGTTGGATCGCGATGCCTGTGCGACTGCGCTGGCTGGTGAGTCGTTCAGTCACATTGTCTACAGCGCGCTGTATGAAGAGCCGGAATTGATTTCTGGCTGGCGCAGCGAACGGCAAATCGATACCAACAGCACGATGTTCGACAACGTTCTTAGTGCGATTGCTGGCGATTGCCACGTTACGCTCCTGCAAGGCACCAAAGCCTATGGTGCACATGTAGAGCCCATGGCGCTGCCGGGGCGAGAGAGTAGCCCCCGGCATGAGCACGAGAATTTTTACTGGCGCCAGGAGGATCTGCTTCGGTCGAAGAGTGAGCGATTTGCGTTCACGATCCTGCGGCCTCAGGTGGTTTGCGGTTCAGCCGTGGGCAGCCCAATGAACACGCTGCTCGCGCTGGCGCTATATGCCCACGTAGAGAAATCCTGCGGACGTCCACTGCGGTGCGTCGGTTCCGGCGGCTTCGTCACCGAGCTGATCGATGCCCGACTGCTGGCGCGGATGATTGTGTGGGCGGGCAGCTCTCGGGCCGCCGCTGGCGAGACCTTCAATGTCACCAACGGAGACGTCGTGCACTGGCCGAGTTTCTGGCCTGCCTTCGCCGCTCTCCTCGGTGCGGACTATGTTGACGAGGTGCTTTCTCCGAACTCGTTGCAGCAATGGTCCGGGGACGCGGAGAACGAGCGCGCCTGGCAACGGTTGGTCGAGAAACACGATCTGCTGCCCGGGTCACTCGCTGAGCGGGCAGGCTCTTCGTTTGAATTTGCGGACGCGGTTTTAGGCTGTGCTGGTGGCGCAACCACGCTTCTGTCCACCGTCAAATTGCGCAAGGCTGGTTTTCACGAGTGTATTGATAGCCTCGATATGTGCGCTGAACTGTTGTCTGAGATGGCGAGCAATCGGCTAATCCCGGCATGAAGTTAGTCGCGGATATCGGCGCGACGAACGCGCGTTTTGCGCTGGCGGAGAACACGGATCTGCAGGCGCGGGTAACGCTCGCAACTCGTGATTTCGGTGATGGTACAGAGCTGGTCCGCGCGGGCTTCGATGCGCTAGGCGCGCCGCTGATAGATGGCGCTGGGCTGTCTGCTGCTGGTCCGGTTCGTGGCGATATCGTTGCCATGACAAACGCAAACCTGCAATTGGATGCGCGCGCGCTTGCTCGGCGACTGGAATGCCCGACGCTGCTGCTGAACGATTTTGAGGCGGTTGCCTGGGGGCTGCCAATGGTACGCGAGCTGCGGCCGATCGGTTCGACGTCATCGGCCGCCCATGCGGAGTCGGATGGCGGTGATGTTCGGCTCGCCCTGGGTCCTGGGTCTGGCTTCGGTGTCGCGGCCTGTTTGCCGACGCAGGCTGGTTGGCAGGCCATGCGCTCCGAGGCCGGCCATGCGGCGCTCGCGCCGTCGTCGCCGCTCGAACGGGAGATTCTCAATGTGCTGGCGCAGCAGCATGGCGAGGCTTGCTGGGAGACGGTGCTGTGCGGGCCAGGCCTTGTGCGCTTGCATGGCGCGTTGGCGCAGGTTTGGGGTGGCGCACGGGCGCTCGATGATCCGGCGCAGATCGTGGCCGCTGGAGTGAGCGCGGAAGATGCGCTGTGCCATCAGACGATGGATGTGTTTTGCGGTCTGTTGGGTGGTGCTGCCAGCGCGCTGGCGCTTACCTTCTATGCGCAGGGCGGGGTTTTTCTCGCCGGTGGCATATTGCCTAGATTTGCTGACTTTCTTGCGTTGAGCGGCTTCCGTCGGCGCTTCGAAGAGAACGCCACCTACCATGACTGGCTTACGTGCGTGCCTACTCATCTGGTCGTCGATGACGCGCTGGCGCTGCGCGGTGCGGCAGCTGCGATTGCGCATAAGTTGTCGTTCCCTTAGCTGCTGCCGACGGGCTAGCGTTTATCCAGGTCGATGCTGGCCGCTTGATCTATTGCTTTGCGGCGTAGGTCTGGGCCTCGAGCACTGCTCGAACGAGTTCAACCTGATTCCAGCGAATACCGTTTGGATTGACGCCAGTTCGGACGATGACGAGGTCTTCTGACGGAATCACGGTGACGAGCTGCCCCTTGTTGCCGGCGGTTGTATACGTGTCGGCCGGGATGCCCTCGAATGAGTTCAGTAGCCAGAATTGTCCACCATAGCCCTGCTGGCCATCGATCTGGGGTTTGGCTGGCGCGGGCGTCGTGACGGTGTCGATCCAGTCGCTCGGCAGAATCTGTTGGCCTTCCCAGACGCCATCGTTGAGCAAGAGCAAGCCGAAGCGCGCGAGATCTCGTGGCGTTGTATAGACCTGGGAGGAGCCGATCAGATTGCCCGCGTGATCGGTTTCCATCACCGTGCGATGCATGCCGATGGGGTGCAGCAGACTCTCGTATGCAAACCGCAAGTAGGCCTCATCATCATTTAAAACGTGACGCAGGCCTCTGAGTAGCAGCAACGTATCGTTGTTGGCGTACTTCCAGCGGCTACCAGGTTCGGCCTCCAGATGACCGCTGGTCGCTGACGAGATGGCGTCCTGGCCGCCGAAGTAGACGGCGCTCGTATTCGCCCCCTGGCTGTATAGGCCGCTCGACATAGTCAACAGATGTCGCCAGGTGATGTTGGCGCGAGGATCGCCTGGGCTTGCAAACTCGGGGATCGCAGCGGGCTCATCCAGATCGAGTAGGCCTTCAGCTTCCGCGATGCCAATCATGGCAGCGGTGATGCTCTTGGCGGTCGACCAGGTGCGATAAGCCGTTTCCCGGCTGAAGCCATTGCCGTAGCGCTCGGCAACAATGCTGCTGCCGCGAATCACAATCACCGCGCTGGTCACGGAACCGCTGCCAAAACGCTCTGACGTGAACGCGGCGTCGAGAACGTTATCGAAGCGTGGGTCTATGTTGGTTGGCAACTCAGCGACCGGTTCTGGCGTGGGCATGGTCGCCAGACTGGGCAGGAACACGGCGTCCCCCGCGGGTATGTCCCCAGGTAGAAGAGTGCAGCCCATATTCGGCCGATAGACCGCAGTACGGACATCGCCGTTGCCGTCGCTGGCGCTGACCCGACGGCGTTGGTGGTCAATGACCGGCGCGGGCAGGCCGAGAGGCTTGGTGTCGTGTAATTCGACTTCAAGGATCTGCTCAAGCTCCCGGTTGCCGTGAAAGGTGGCGGAGCACGTGAACAATGCCCGGTAGCCGGCGGCGATGTGTTTGTTGCTGTTGTCAGCGGCGCCGACCGGCTGTTGGTAGCTGCTTGCGAGCTGTCCGGAAACGTTTGCTGCCAATAGCGAAGTCAGAAGCAAGACACTACATCGGATCAGGTTCGAGCGTGTTGAGTGGGGGCTGTGCACGTGTCGCAACGGTAGGTTCCTGCTGGCTCGGTTATTATGGGCTGACTATATCGCAGCGCGGCCCGTTCAACTTCGTCTGAAGCTAACCTCAAACCAGGTCCGGCTGCTCGGCTTAATCGACCCGCTTGGGAGAACCTCAATGACTGAAACCAATACCAATCAAGCAAAACTGATCTACGTTCTCTACCTGGCCGGGTTCATTACCGGTGGTGTCACAAGCCTCATTGGCGTGGTGATGGCCTATATGGCGCGTGGGGATGCGGATGAGATGCTGAAAAGCCACTACACCTGGCAGATCCGGACGTTTTGGATTGCGCTTGTTGCGTCGCTCGTTGGCGGGGTGCTCACGATCGTACTGATCGGCTTCCTCGTTCTGCTCGGGCTTGCGGTCTGGTTGATCGTCCGCTGCGTAAAGGGATTCCAGCAGCTGGAAAAAGGCGAGCCGATCGAGGACGTGGAAAGCTGGCTTGTCTGAACGGATTCGCTGACTCGCATACGAAAACGCCGCCCGATGGGCGGCGTTTTTGTAGCTGGGCAGCCAATGGCTACCCAGCGTCTGAGGTAAGAACCTACAGGTCCTCAGCGATCAGGCGGCCACTCGCGTTGGGTGTGTCGTTGGTGGTCCACGGCGCCAGGTCGTCAACAATCGCCTGCTCGACCTCGGTAGGCGTTGCATCCGGATTGCGCGCCAGGTAGAGCAGCGCAGCGCCAGCTACGTGCGGCGTTGCCATGGACGTTCCGCTGATGTTGGCGTAACCGCCATCCAGCCAGGTCGACAGAATTGCTTCACCCGGTGCTGCCACGGTAACCGGATTACCGAAGTTGCAGTTCACATCATTGAGGTTCACATCGTGCGACGTAACCGTGATGGCGCCATTGATCGGGTTGCCATTGCCGTCTGATCCGTTGGCTGCGTTGATGAAGTCGTCGCCAACGCGAGCCGGTGAGTACGTCTGCGCATCTCCCGGGAACAGGCATGCACCCAGGATGCCGTTGCCCGCTGCGATAGCGTAGGTGACTCCGGCATTGATGGAGCGTCGAACGGCCGTGTCGATGGCGTCGGAAGCGCCGCCACCCAGGCTCATGTTCGCGACCATCGGCTGAGACGGATTCGCCTGTTTGCGAGCCGTGACTTCATCTACCGCTGCGATGATGTCGTCGTTCGCACAGGTGCCGTCCGTTCCGCAAACCCGGAAGCCATAGATCGGGGCGCCAGGAGCGACACCGACAACACCGCCGTTGCCGTCGATTGCAGCCGCGCTACCAGCGGTGTGCGTGCCGTGACCGTTGTCGTCTTCACCATCGTCACTCGGATCCGCCGCGATGAAGCCCATCTTCTCGATGATATTCAGATCGGGGTGGTCCGAATCGACGCCGCTATCGATGCCGAAGAACCATGGTGTGATGCCACAGCCTTCGGCTGTTGATGCCTGCCAGGTCGCGTTCAGATCAGCGCGGGTAGTGGTGATGCCATACAAGTCGGTTAGATCGTCGTGACCGCCGGTGTCAGCACAGCCGACGGGGCCAGCATCGGTGGTTGCGCACTGAACGCCAGTGAAACCGGAGTTGCCTCCCGTGTTGAACGCCTGTACTCGATAGCAGTATTGAGTTTCCGCTGCGAGGCCGCCGCTGGCATAGCTCGTTGCATTGACCGCAGCGATATCAATTTCAGCGAAAGGTCCGCCAGCGTTGGCTGCGCGCTCGATGCGGAAGCCGGTCTCATCGCTCGCGTTGTCTATCCAGGCCAGATCGATACGTTGGCTGGATTGTACGGTTAGTGCCAGGTTGGACGGAGCGGCGGGCGGATCCACCGGCTCGGCGGTCGGCGTGGCGCAGGCCTCGCTCGAGAACGGTCCAGTGTTTGTCAGCGTCTGGCCGACTCGCACCCGATAGCAATGCTCGACACCGGCGGTGACGTTGTTATCGGTATAGCCGGAAAGGTTGGCTTGAACGATGACTTCCAGGCTTGAGAATGCGCCGCCGTCTACCGCTCGCTCAACTTCGAAGCCAACCTCTGCGGTGGCATTGTCCGTCCAGTTCAGTTCGATTGACGTCGTGCCGTTTGCAGTCGCCATCACGTTGCTCGGGGCAGCGAGAGGGTCTGCAGGCGTGCTGTTGGTGGTATCACAGGATTCGTTGCTGTAGCTCGAATCGCCATCGCCGTTGAATGCCTGTACGCGGTAGCAGTATTCGGTATCAGCGAGCAGTCCAGTGCTCTGGTAGCTCGCAACGTTCGCCCCGAGCACATCAATCTCTGCAAAAGCGCCGGCGGTGCCGAGTGCGCGTTCTACGCGATAGCCGGTTTCGTTGTTGGCATTGTCGTTCCACGCCAAATCGATGCGGCCGTCGTTAACAGTGCTCGCAGCCAACCCGGTTGGGTCTGCTGGCGGCGTTGGTGGTGGCGTATCGGGCGTCACGCAAACCGGCGCCGAGAACGGCCCGAGAACCGTGAAACTCTCACCCACACGGATCTGGTAGCAGAATTCCTGACCAGGGCTAACCGTGTTGTCGGTGTAGCTTTCAATGTTCGCTCCGATCACGATCTCAAGCTCGCTGTACGCGCCATTGATGCCGGTCGTCGAACGCTGCACCTCGGTGCCCAATTCTGTGGTGGCGTTGTCGGTCCAGTTCAGGACAACCTGGTTTGGTCCGGTCGCGGTTGCATCGACATCGGTCGGTGCATCGACGGTATAGAGGGTCCAATACCCATTCGGCTCGATCGACGCGATCGCCGGATGCAGTTGCAAACGGGCAACTCGATCCGCTGGAATCTCGGCCGAGAAGCCTGTCAGTGCGGCTCGAAACGTGTGACGCAGGCGCATCTTGTGCTGGCTGCTGAGCCCGGCAACAAGCTTCAGCGCTTCAGCCCGGGTGATGTCCTGTTTGAAGCGAACGATGTATTCGTTCGGAATGACGCGATAGCTGCGGTCTGCAGCGTCGACATTGATCGCAGAAATGCCACTGACGATTACCGCCAGCAGGAGCGCGATGGTCGCTCGATAAACCATGAATTGTCCCTCGTATCAGCGCGCGCCCAGCTTTGAATAGCTCGAATCACTTCGAGCACGGCTCGGCGATGTGCTGCAGCCCCCTCCGGGCGTGAAGTCAGAACAGCCTCAGGATTGCCGGCTATGGACGGCAAGCCTGTGACGACTGACGCGTTAGCGCGCATCTCCGGGATCGGCCGGAAGGGCGCTTTTTTAGAACGAATGCGGATAGTGGCCGACGTTTTGCCGACAACGGATTCGCGCTCGAACGTTGTGCTCGATGACAGCGTCATCAACCAGCGGATCGCAGCGCGTTGCGAGTTACCAGTACCGGGATCGGCCGCGGTAGTCTCTCTGGCAGCACCGTGGGCTCGTCGTAAGCTCCACTACAACAGGCGCTGAGGGCTAGATTCTAGCGATTTAAGGACGTCAAAACTACGTGATGTCGCCTCGAAATCACTTTAGCCTTGGTGTGTGAGAATCGTAATAAGTGTTCTCATATCAAATAGTTAGAGCGTTTATCTCGGCGCAGTATGTGTCGAGGTTTACGAGCCGCTTACAAAACCTCGGCGCTTTTGTTCTCAATGGTCAGGGCCGGTAAGCTGCGGCGATCAGCTGCTTTGGGAGCGTCCGCGTTTCTGAATGTCTGCTCGCCGGCTTGCTACCTTGTCAGCCGACACCTGCCGCTGTGCGTGCGTGTTACTTGCCTGTTTCTCGATCGCCAGCCCCTCCTGCAGGTTTGCCATCCAGCCTGCCTCCTGGATTCGCAGAATCTCATCCCGCGTTGCCCGGTCGGTGGTCAGGATGTCAGCGGCGATCTGCTCGCAGGTCGAAACCAGTTCATCCGGCGCGACAACTCGGTTAACCATGCCCCAGCGGTCCGCTGTTGTGGCGTCCAGGAAGTTGCCGGTGAGGGACAGCTCTTTAGCTCGTGGCAGGCCAATCAGCCGTGGCAACCGCTGGGAAAGGCCCCAGCCTGGCACTACGCCCACGCGGGCGTGGGTGTCAGCGAAACGTGCCTCGGTTGACGCGACGATGATGTCGCACATTAAGGCGAGTTCGAAACCGCCGGTAATGGCGAAGCCGTTGATCGCGCCGATCAGAGGCTTGTCCAGATCAGCGATGGCATCGTCCAGCGTGCGCCCGGGGGCACCCAGACTGCTCGAATCGCTGCCAAGTTCCTTGAGATCCAGGCCCGCGGTGAATGCACGACCCGCACCAGTGAGAATCACAACCTCGACGCTATCGTCGCTGGCAACCTCGTCGATGCGGCTCACCAAGGCGGCTCGGAGTTTCAATGACAGCGCGTTGAGCGCATCTGGACGGTTCAGCGTGAGGATGCTGATCCGCCCGTCCACTTGGCTGCTCTGGCGTAGAACGAGGTCGTTGCTCACTTGGATTTCCTTGTTATCGAGATTGTCGTTTAGGGGTGGCCCGAGGTCAGCCTGGATTGACTGTGCTGGCACCCGGATGCGGCGGCGCAAGCTAGCGACAACAGCCGTGCACGTGCTCGCTGATCCGCTCGGCGATGGGCCCCAGTAACGGATCCGGCAAATCGTGCCCCATGTCGTCGATCAGCCACTGCTGCGCACCTTCAATGCTGTTGGCCGTGTCTTCGGCGGCCTCAGCTGGCACTAAAGCATCTGCGGTTCCGTGAATCACCAAAGTCGGCAGGCTCGTAACGCTTCGCAGTGCATCGCTGCGCGATCCGGCATGTACTAGCGCGCCGAGCTGGCGAATCATGCCGTCGTTGTCGAGGCCGCGCGCGATCTCCATGTCCACCAGCTGGCCAAGCCCCACCTCGTTCGATGGATAGGTTTTTCCTCCCAGCGCCTGCCAGCCTTCACGACGGCCGGCGCGAGCTTTGTCTGGCTCGCCAGGAATCTCTCGAACGAAGGCCTGCCATACATCCGGTGCTGCGCCCGGCAGATCCGGGTTGCCGGTACTGGATGCGATGCTAGTCAGGCTGGCGATTCGTTCGCGATATCTCAGCGCGATGGTCTGGCCGATCATTCCGCCCATCGAGAAGCCGATGATGTGCGCCTTCGCTTGCCCTATGTGGTTGAGAACGGCGATGGCGTCGTCCGCCATGTCATCGAGGCTATAAACAGCGGCTGCGCCCTTGCGAGCCTCATCAAACGTCGGCGTCTTCACGTCGATACGACTGGATTGGCCGACGTCCCGGTTATCGAACGCCACAACGCGCAAGCCGCTCGCGACGAGCGCATCGATCAACGGCTGCGGCCAGTGAATGAGCTGACAGGTAAATCCGTGCACCAGCAGCAGTACGGGGTCGGTGCGCGCGCCCCATTGCCGGAAGGCCAGATGGATGTCATCTCGTTGAACGGTTGCCATAGGATCTCGAGGCTCTTTGCGGTTTGCCCCATGGGCGGTCACGGCAGTATAAACGGGCTGCTCTGCCAGGGAGAGGTTCGGTCGCTGGACATGAGCCATCTCATTGCCCTTGCGCTGGCCATCGTACTGGGTTGACACTGACAACTACCCAGACAGAAAGGATTGCCATGCCGTGGCAGTTTGTCGAGATGTACGGGCAATCTAACGTTGCCGACTACGTTATTGAGCGAGCGCTGACTGCGCACAGTCAGCTGTTGCTCGCCTGCTCGGCTGCAGCACACCCCAAGTCCCGGCGCGCCACCATGACGTCGGACAGCCAGGATGCCAAGGCAACCCTCGATGAACGAGCGGAACGGGAGCGTCCGATGCTTGCCCGAATCTGCGCGACTCGCCAGGTCGTTGCGGCCTGTTGGTGGACGCTGTCGGAGGGTATTGATCCTGAAGTAGTCGCGACGGCGAAGGATCGAGATGCCCAACTCGCCGAAGTACTAACGGGCTTGCAGGTGCTGCCTGCGTCTGCGGACCTACTGGCAGATATTCATGATGCGACGGTAAAGGCGAAAACCCGGTCTGCTTTGTCCCGAGTTCTTGAGCGCTATCGCTCAAACCCAGCCACGGCAGCGGGCGCCAATAGCGGACATCCAGATGCGCCCGGCGACGAGGAGTTGACCGATCTCGCGGTTGCGTGGTCCGAATCCGACGCGGCTGCCTGGCGCGACATAAATGGTGTGAGTGGCGTGACAGTTGACGGTGGTGTGTTCGCTAGTGACAGCTTGCTGCACGCGTTCGATCGAGGCGCATTCAGAGCTCAGCGCTGGCTGGCGAAACCTAAACGGAAGCACGCGCGCAAGCTGCTCAAGCACGCCCGGCGATTAGGCTGGCAACTGGCACTACTGCGCGAAACGCTCGGGGAGCAGAATCGTGCGCTCGCGTGGTACACAGACAAGCTGGTGGCTGAACTCGAGGTGCTCGGCACGATTGACGAGGTATTGCACTCGGATGCCGTGACGCGCGAGGAGGGCAAGGATGCTCTACGGGTGCGCAGTGCGCTCGATGCGCGCTCGGCGCAAGTGAGCGAACGGATCGAGAAACTAATCGCACGAGTCTATGGTCAAAGCAGAGGCGAACTGGCGACACGGCTGGAAGATGAGATCGCCGCCCTGGATGTCGACCGGCAGATTGTGCTCGCGGCGCTGAACGCGACATAGCCGTGCTGGCTCACGTCCAAGTTGCCACTAAACTGCAATCGTAGACGTCAATAATCCGGGATATGAAAACTCGGGATAGACAGGGAGATCGAGTGAAAAGGATAAAACTGCATCTCGCCGCCTTGGGCATAGCCGCCCTGGCAGCTGGCTGTGATGATCAGGCAACTGTGGCAACAACGCCCTCAGTCGTAGATGCGCCCGGGCAGGTGGCGGATGTGCAACCAGTGTCGTTTGAGGCCAGCTATGCCCAGGCCTGGGGGCCGGCAATTGGCGCGCCTATGCCACTGCTGGATGCACCTGATCAAAACGGTGACCAACGCAACCTCGCGAGCCTCTCTGGCAGTCATGGCCTGCTGTTGTTTCTCAATAGAAGTGCGGATTGGTGACCCTTCTGCAAGCGTCAGTTCGTGCAACTGGCACAGTGGCAGGATCGATTCGAGCAGCTGGGTGTCAATGTCGCTGGCATGACCTACGACAGCGAAGAAATACTGGCGGCCTTCCACGACACCGAAGGGCTTGAGTATCCCTTGCTCAAGGACGTTGAACAACGCCACGTAAGCGCGTTGGGTGTTCTCAACGAAGACTATGGACCGGGCCATGCAGCATTTGGCGTGCCGCACCCAGGCATTGTTTATGTCGACGCAGACGGTATCGTGCGCGCAAAGTTTGCAGCGCAAGGCTATCGTAGCCGGCCTTCCTTTGAGGCCGTGTACGCCGCGATCAGTGAGATACGCGGCGGGCAGTAGCAGCTCGAACCGATGGTATAGACGGGGGACGCCTCTCGGAGCTTGAGTCTCTGGCAGGTGTCTCGGCCGCGCGCTTTGTCGTGTTTGCAGCGCGATCACGCCAGGACCAATAGCCTGGCGCGCCAATTGATCTCGAACAAAGAGAAAAAGGACTAGCAACGTGTTTGTCGGATTGTCTTCGTTACGCTCAACAACCGGGAAGCTGGCCAAATCCGTGCGCGGCTTGTGTAGCCGGCGCCAGATCACGCTTGTGCTTGCCGGTATGTCGATGCTCATCCTGAGTGGCTGTCAAACCGTTATCGGCACCGTTGCCGGTGGTTTGGCGTCTGATCTTTCTGATGCGATTCTGAACAGTACCGACCCGGAACTGGTGCGTGAGGCTGCACCTGCCTATCTGTTGCTCGTAGACAGCCAGCTCAGCGAAGGCGGCTCGCCGGAGCTGCTCGGCCAGGCCGCATCGCTGAACGGCGCCTATTCGGCTGCTTTTGTCAGCGATCCGGAACGTGCCCGAAAGTTTGCTGAGAAAGCGCTCGCCTACGCCGAGCGTTCGGCTTGTGGCGGGCTGAAGAACGCCTGTGATTTGCGTAGCCGTGACTTTGCGCTGTTTGAAGAGTGGGTAGCAACCATTGAGCTGAAGCACGTGCCGATGGCATATGTGCTGGCGACCAGCTGGGCCGGCTACATTCAGGCGAACGCAGATGATTGGGCAGCAATTGCGGAGCTGGCTAGAGTTAAGGTGTTGATGGCCAGAGTAGCGGAGCTGGATGAGACCTACGACAACGGCGGTCCTCACCTCTACCAGGGTGTTTTTGAAACCCTGCTGCCACCCGCTATGGGAGGTCGGCCGCAAAAAGGGCGCGAGCATTTCGAACGTGCCATTGCGATCAGTGATGGCAGGCACCTGATCGCCAAAGTTTACTTCGCGCGCCAGTATGCGCGGCTCGTGTTCGACCGGGAACTGCACGATGAATTGCTCAACGAAGTGCTTTCAGCTGACGTTAATGCCCCGGACCTTACGTTGACGAATACGATTGCCCAGCAACAGGCACGAGAATTATTGGAGACCGCAGATGAGTATTTCTAACCCAGCACAATTGTCCTGCCCTGGCAGCGCCGGTGGATACCGGCGCTTGGGCTGGCTGGCGGCGGTCGTGCTGGCTCTGTCGGCGTACGCGCCGCTGTCGTTTGCAGCCACACTCAAGATCGCCACCGTATCACCCGAGGGTTCGATGTGGATGAACTCCCTGCGGGCGGCGGGCAAAGACATCGAAGCGGCAACGGATGGCCGGGTAAAGCTCAAGTACTACCCCGGTGGCGTCATGGGAGACGACAAGGTCGTCCTGCAGAAGATTCGTCGCCGGCAGCTGCACGGAGCCGTTATGACGGTCGGTGGGCTCGCAGCAACCAACACCAACATTCAGCTGTACAGCTTCCCGCTGCTGTTCAACAGCTATGAAGAAATTGACTACGTTCGAGAGCGTATGGATTCTGCCTTGCTTGCACAGCTCGCAGAAGATGGTTTCCGGGCTTTTGGCTTTTCGGAAGTGGGTTTCGGCTACGCGATGACGAAGACTCGAGCGAGCAGTGTCGAGGACATGCGTAAGCGGAAAGTCTGGATTCCAGACGATGACAAGGCGAGCGCACAGGCGGTTGCGGCATACGGTATCACTCCAGTGCCGCTGTCTATTGCTGATGTTCTGGCAGGGCTGCAAACCGGGCTGATCAATGCGGTAGCAGCGCCGCCCGTCGGGGCACTTGCTCTGCAGTGGCACACCCAGATCGAACACGTTCTCGATCTACCGTTGCTGTACGTGTACGGCGTTGTAGCCATTGAAGACAAAGCGTTTTCTAAGCTATCGCCTGCTGATCAGGCAATTGTCAGCGAGAAACTTGCGGGCGTCGTGCGCGCTGTGAACACACAAACCCGGCTTGATAACGCTCGAGCGCGACAAGTCTTGATTGATCAGGGTCTTGCCTGGCACAGCGCGAGTGATGCGGAGCTGGAAACCTGGCAGGATCTTGCTCGCGTTGCATCGGATAAGCTGATCGAAGCGGGTGTGGTTGAATCGGAACTCTACCTGGAGATGATGAGACATCTGGGAGATTTCCGACGCTCGCAAACCGCCGGGTCAACTGGCGATCCAACCGCTGAATCGACTGGGCAGTAACACTGGCGCCGCGGACGGCGAGAGGGCAGCAATGAAATTCATCCGTGGCCTGGAGACAGGCGTGCTCGTGCTGCTGTTATCCAGCATGTTGGCGCTTGCTGCCTATCAGGTCCTCGCCAGAAACTTCTTTGATGGTGGCATTCTGTGGGGCGATGCGGCGGTGCGAGTCATGGTCCTGTGGGGCGCGCTGCTGGGTGCGATGGTCGCGGCGCGCGCTGACGAACACATACGGATCGATCTGCTCACCCGCTATGCCAGCCCAGGCGTTGCGCTGGCGATGCGTCGGCTGACGAGCGCCTTCACCACGATTGTTTGCGCCCTCGTTGCCTACTACAGCGGCATCTTTGTGATTGATGAACGCAGCTATGGCGAAGTGGCATTTGCCGAGGTTCCGGCGTGGATATGTCAGGCGATTGTCCCTGTCGGCATGGGATTGATAGCGCTCAGATATCTTGGCCACACGATCTCACCACCGCCGCTTCCGCAGCCGGTTAGTGCATCGGATGCCGCAAAGGATACGGCGGCTGACGAGTCGAGCCCGGCGCAATGATTACGCTGCTTGTCATAGTTGTTGTTATTGCGGCCATCGCCGGGGCGCCGCTGTTTGCGGTCATGTTGGCAGCCGCGCTCATCGGCTTCCTTGCCGGCGACATCGATCTGTCGATCATCGGTGTCGAGCTGTATCGACTGACGGACACGCCGCTGCTGCTCGCGCTACCGCTGTTTACTTTTGTCGGCTATCTGCTGGCGGAGGCAAAAACATCCGAGCGACTCGTGCGCCTAACTCTGGCGGCACTGGGTTGGCTGCCGAGCGGACTGGCGATTGTGGCGCTCATGGCATGCGCGATCTTTACCGCATTGACGGGTGCAAGTGGCGTCACGATTATCGCTTTGGGTGCATTGTTGCTGCCCTCGCTCCTCAAAGGTGGTTACGACGAGCGCTACGCACTGGGCCTGGTCACATCGAGTGGTTCACTCGGCCTGCTCATCGTGCCGTCGGTGCCGCTAATCCTCTACGGCATCGTTGCGCAACAGCTGGATGTGGGGCCGACATTCACGTTGCAGGAGCTTTTCATCGCAGCGTTGTTGCCCGCAGGATTGATGATCGTTCTGCTCGTTGCCTGGACGCTCTGGCGCTTCCGCCACGGCGAAATCAAGCGCACGCCGTTTCGGTGGTCCGAGTTGGCTGGGGCGTTGTGGGAGGCCCGTTGGGAGTTGCCGCTGCCAATAGTCGTGCTGGGTGGAATCTACAGCGGTTACTTTGCGATATCGGAGGCGGCCGCGGTCACGGCGTTTTACGTCGTGATTGCCGAAGTAATTCTATATCGCGACGTTGCGTGGCGTGAGCTACCACGGATCATGACGGAATCCATGGTCATGGTGGGCAGTATCCTGTTGATTCTCGCCGCGGCCATGGCCTTCACGAGCTTTCTCATCGATGCGGAGATTCCGCAGACGGTCTTTGATTTCGTGCGAGCGCATGTCGATGACGCGATCACCTTCCTGATTCTGCTCAACATACTCCTACTGCTGCTTGGCGCGTTCCTCGATGTGTTCTCCGCGCTGGTCATTATGGTGCCGTTGCTGCTGCCGCTTGCAGTGGGCTATGGAATTCATCCAGTGCATCTTGGCATCATCTTCCTTGCGAATATGCAGATCGGTTACCTCACGCCGCCGGTGGGTATGAACCTGTTTATCGCGAGTTACCGCTTCAAGCGTCCGATCACGGAGCTCTACTCAGTGAGCTGGCCGTTCCTGTTGGTGCTGCTGGCGGCGTTGATGCTGATCACCTACGTCCCCGCCATATCGCTGATGTTCATCACCGACTGATTGCAATAACGCTTGGATGTATCGCTAGGAAGCGCTTTGGCTGGATTGTGATCCGAGCAGGCGAACGCTGGGTGCCAACAGCGCGGTGAGATCATCCAGCGGCACGGGCTTCGAGAATAGATAGCCTTGTGCATACTCGCATTTCTGTTCCTGCAGATAAGCAAGTTGTTCCCGCGTCTCGACACCTTCTGCAACGACTTCCAGGTTGAGGCGGTGCGCCATGGCGATTACCGCCGATGTGATCGCCATATCGTCAGCGTTGTTCGGTATGTCCTTAACAAAGCTGCGGTCTACTTTTACGGTGTTCATTGGGAACCGCTTAAGGTAGTTGAGCGATGAATAGCCGGTGCCAAAATCATCGATGGCGAGTTGTACGCCCAACGCATTCAGACGTGTGAGCGTCAACGTTGCGGCGTCAACATCGTGCATCAGCATCGTTTCGGTGATTTCGAGCTCCAACTGGTTCGGCGGCAGGCCGAACAGCCGGAGGTTCCGGCGGATGGTGTTAACCAGCCCGGGATCTCGAAACTGTCGTGATGAGATGTTCACTGCCACAGATATGGGATGCTCAGCGGCCGCGTTTAGTTCGACGCTGGTCCGACAGGCCTCCTCGATCACCCAGGTGCCAATCTCAACGACCACTCCGGTTTCTTCGGCGATTGGGATGAACTGATCCGGGCTGACAATCCCCCGCTCCGGATGATTCCAGCGGATAAGGGTCTCAACGCCGATCACGCTTTGAGTGCGGATATCGACTTTAGGTTGATAGTAGAGCTCAAACTCATCCCGCTGCAGCGCGAGTCGTAGTTCGTTCTCCACGCGCAGTCTATTAACAGCGTTCACGTTCATGTCTTCAGAGAAGAACTGATAGTTGTTGCGGCCTTTCTCCTTCGCGTTGTACATCGCCAGGTCCGCGTTGCGAGTCAGCGTGTTTGCGTCGGTAGCATCGTCGGGTAGCACCGTGATGCCGATGCTCGTCGTGACTACAAGCTGATGGCCGCGCACCAGAATGGGTTCGCGTAGCTTGGTGAGAATTTTCTCCGCGACGATACCTGCATCAGCGGAGGAATGAATGTCGTAGAGCAGGATGGTGAATTCGTCGCCGCCCGGACGCGCAACGGTATCCTCCTGGCGCACACACTCTTTCAATCGGGCTGCAACCTGGCGCAGCAGCTCATCGCCGGCTTCATGGCCGAGCGTGTCGTTGACTCGCTTGAATTGATCCAGATCCAGATAGAGCAATGCCGCCGAACGCTTCGAGCGTTGGGTTCTGGAGATGGCGTGTTGTAGCCTGTCGCTGAACAGCCGCCGGTTAGCCAGGTTTGTCAGCGTGTCATAGAAGGCCATCTTCTCCATGCGCGCGTGGTTGCGCTTGGTCTCTGTGACATCGGTGATTTGAAGAATGTAGTACGCGCCCTGATCCGCTTCGCCCTGCTGGCGAACCAGCTGGAAGCTCGTCCAGATCTCCAGGCCGTTCTTGCTCAGCATTCTGCGTTCGGTGCGCGAGACGTTGTTGTCCGCTGAGAGCCGTTGCAGAACGTCTTTCAGGCCGCGCCGATCCTCTCTTGGTACCAGTCGAGATATGTGCACTCCCTGCATGTCCTCGACTTTGTATGCCAGCATTTCAGCAGCAAAACGATTGCATGAGAAAATGCTGCCTTTGTCGTCAACCAGGAGCATCCCGATGGGGGCATCTTCAAACACGCCACGGAAGCGTTGCTCTGAGCTGAAGAGCTTGGCTTCGGTGCGGCGTTGCTCGCTCACGTTCTTGATGATGGACAGCACAAACGCTTCGCCGTGCAGTTCAACCAACGTAGAGGACACCAGACAAGGCACTTTGCTGCCATCGGCAAGCACGAACACCAGTTCTTTGTTCTGGTACGCACCTTCGCTGGCAAGTAGCTCTGTGGTTTCCTCAAGACTGTCTTCGCTTTCGAAGATGTCCATCTCACTCAGTGGTTTCCCGATCAGTTCTTCGCGGTTGAACCCCGAGCCCTGCAGCAGAACATCGTTGATGTCGTAGAGGGTCTGATCGGATGCGCGGATGATGCAGATGCCGTCCGGGCTATGTGAGAAGACCCGGGCGAATTTGTCTTCACTCGCCCGTAGTGCAGCTTCCGCTTGGACTCGCTGGGTAATGTCGCGACCAAGACACAGCACAGAACGCTCGCCGTCGATCTCGATAAACGTTAGAGAAATCTCAACGTTCACGGGCTCGCTATCTACCGTGAGAAGCGTGACTTCCCGGTCTTGGATCTCGCCCGATTCATTGAGTTCAGTAACGATTTGGTCGCGCACATTTTCTTCCGCCCAGAACGCCGCGGCGACTACGTTGTTACCGATGGTTTCTTCGCGGGTATAGCCCAGCAGTTGCGTAAAGCGCTCGTTGAAGTCTAATACTTCAAAATCCGAAGCCTTAAGAATGAGAATGGCGTCGGGGCTGGCGTGAAAGATGGTCGAGAACCGAGCTTCGCTCTGATGCAGCTGGCGTTCGGCTTCAACCTCGTAGGTTATCTCCCGGCACATCATGACGAGGCCTTCGATACCCGGCGCGGCTAGTTGGTTGGTTACTCGAGCTTCAACGATTACTGGCGCACCGTTCACGGTCAAATCGAGCTGCGAGATATCCGCGACGCCCTTCTCCAGGACCCGCCGGCGTGCATTGTTCAGTCGTTTTTCGGAATTACCTTCCGTGAGGCTGGTCAGCGAGCGCCCAACCAACGGTGAGTCGTCGCCGATGATACGAGAGGCCATCTGATTCGCGTACGTGATCTTGAGATCAGAATCGAGAATGAGAATGAGCTCGTTCGAACGCTCAATCATGTTGCGAAAGCGCGCTTCACTTTTGGCCAGCGCACGCTGGACATTGCGCTGGTCCGTTAGATCGATGAGTTGGAGAAGTTGCTCGCTGCCATCACTGACGGGTTTTCGGTACGCCGCAACCCAGACTTTGCTGCCATCGCTGCGTTTTATCTCTCCGTTTACGTGGGCTGCGTCTCCGGTTTTATCGAGCAACGCATTCCAGACGTTGCGGCCAGGCAAAGTTGCGAGTGATTTGCCTACTACCTCTTCGCTGGACTGGCCCAGGAGTTCGCAGAACTTGGCGTTCGCGACCGACAGTAGGTTGTCGTCGCTGATCAGCGCGATGCCCGTGGGTGCTTCGGCGAACGCGTTATCGATCTGATCGTTGCTGATCCGGCCTCGGTTTGGATCCCATATCAGAAGGCTCGCAGAGAGCCATAGCAGGATCAGAGCGAGCAGCCGGTCTACCGATATCGCGGTCAACGCAGAATCTGTGGTGAAGCCGCCCTGCACTAGTGGGCCGACGAGAAGCAGTAGCGACGAAACGCCAGCCATCGCGAGAATGGCCCCGCGCCCGGCAACCGTGCCGGTAATGACGATACCGGCGATTAGGAGGGCGCCGGTGATGATGGCGGATTGCAGGAAAAAATCGGCGGTAACCGCCGTGGCGACGGCTAGCACAAGGGCGATGATGGACCCGACGCTACCAGGACTCATCAGACGAGCCCGTCCAGCGTCGAATCGACGCGGATCGTCGTCGCGCTGGCACGTCGTTGCGCGTAGGGACGTTGTCTCTGATGATGCGGGTTCGGGCGCACTGGTATGACTTCCATGATCAAGCAACTAACGCTACCCGCGCAGGGGCGTGGCCTCCACGACATCACGCACAAAGTATCGGAACTGGTAACCAGTTCCGGTGAACGTGAGGGGTTGGTCACACTTTTTCTTCAGCACACATCCGCGAGTTTGCTGATACAGGAGAATGCAGATCCGGCCGTGCTGCACGATCTGGAAGCCTGGATGAACCGGGCGGTACCTGATGGCGACCCTTCATATACGCATACCGCGGAAGGCATTGATGATATGCCGGCACACATCAAAGGGGCTTTGACGACGGTCTCGCTAGCGATACCTGTTCTGGATGGGCGGTTAGCTCTGGGAACGTGGCAGGGCATCTATTTGTGGGAACACCGCAATGCGCCACATACCAGAAAATTGCTGGTTCACATAAATCACTAGGCGGCGTTTCGCCTGCTGAGATAGCTCCGTTAGCGGCCCTCTTGCTGCCTATTAGCTGTTTTGCTGCTGTTCGCGCAATTCGTCCATCCACTGTCGATGGCGCTCCGGGTCGATCATCATCGATGCGAAATAGCGCAGCATGTCAGCGTGTTCCGGCTGCAGGTGGGCTGAGTTCATTGCCGTGTCGCCGGCCTTGCTGTTAATCCAGTGGAAGACGCCGAGCAAGCCGTCTTCCCCGCCGAGTTGTTCGTTGCAGGCGCGGCTGACGATGTTGTGAACGCTCTCAAGATCGTTGTCATCGATGCCGCTACCCGCAGGATCCATGACCAGGTTGCTCCACAGCGTGGCCACAGATAGACGGTAGATGTCTCGATCGATGAACCGGTCGGTGACGAGCGCGCGCTCGGTGATGCTATTGAGTATTGGCGCAAGCGCTTCTTCCAGAGGGTCGCTCATCAGCTGCGCATCGCCTTCAAGTCTTCCAGCGTTTCGGTCAGCCGCTCGATTCGAGCTTTGATCTCCTCGAGTTCTCCGTCGCTTTCTTCACTGCTGGTAACGCGCGCTCTCGCGGCGCTCAGCAGCCGTTCGCTGTCACGCTCTTCGGCGATAAATCGGCCCAGCAGCGCGCCGGTTTGCGGATCGATGCTGGGATCATCAAAAAGGTGATTCAGCGGGTCTGAGTTGCGGTCACTCTTGGCAACTGGCAACACTTCGGCAAATTTCTCAGCGTCGCTGGCACTGCTGGCGGCGAGGTTCAGGTGCGCCTCAAATGCGGCCGATGGTTTGGTGCGCACATCGAAGCCCAGTTCGCACAGGCGCTTGGCGAAGGACGCGGCGTGTTCTCGCTCCCGGATAGCAACCACGGAAAGGGTCTTTGCCAGCTCCGGGTCGGGCGTTGCGGCGGCCCAGGCCGACAGGATCTCGCCGCCGCGCTGTTCACCCACGGCGACTGCGTTCAATAAGCCGAGGTATGTCGGTTTCTCACTCATGCGATCGTTCTCGCTTTGCCGGTTTCGGTGCGGATTTCCATGGCCACTGCACAATCAGTGATACGCGCGCTTGCCAAGCTGCGCAACCCGTGCCGTGAGTCGCATTGAATGGCGATCGACAGTGCAGGTATCGTAGCCGCCCGGCCAGCAGTGCTCCCAGGCTATGGGTGAAAAGCTACCGCGTTTACACCCTGTTGTCATCGCAGCGGCGACACTGGCTCGTGATCCAGACATCGAGCGGAGATATTGACACGTGATGCAGTACGACAGGGCGGAACTACCCGCCCACCACGACGAGATTCGACGCGAGGTCCGAGCCTTCCTCAAGCAGTCCTTTCCGCCTGAGCGAAGGGCCAATTCGGACTTTACCTCGGGCCATAACCCGGCCTTCTCCGAGCAACTTGGCAACAAGGGCTGGATAGGAATGACCTGGCCGGCACGCTATGGCGGCGGTGAGAAAACGTTCTTTGAGCGCTACGTCGTCACCGAGGAGCTCTTGGCGGCCGGAGCCCCCGTGAGTGCCCACTGGATTGCGGATCGCCAGAGTGGCCCGTTGCTTCTGCGTTACGGCAGCCAGGCACAACGAGAGCGCTACCTTCCGGACATCACCGCGGGCAAATCCTATTTCTCCATCGGCATGAGTGAGCCGGGTTCTGGCTCGGACCTTGCGTCGGTGCGCACGAGTGCTGTCCGCGGCGATGGTGGCTGGGTGATCAACGGCACCAAGTTGTGGAGTACGGACGCGCACCGAAATCATTTCATGATCGCCTTGGTACGCACGCGCCCGGTATCAGACAACCGGCACGCCGGGTTGTCCCAGTTTGTGATCGATTTGCGACGAGACAACGTCGCAGTTCGGCCCATTTTGAACATGGGTGGTCAGGAGGATTTCAACGAGGTCGTGTTCGAGGACACCTTCGTGCCAGACGATCGCATGATTGGCGAAGAGGGTAACGGCTGGGAGCAGGTCACCAGCGAGCTGAGCTACGAGCGTAGTGGCCCGGAGCGGTTTCTGTCGGCGTTCCGAGTTTATGTGGAGTTGATTCGAGCGGTTGGCACAGAGCCATCCGATGCCCAGGCGGCAACTATAGGCCGGCTTGCGGCACACTTTCTGACGCTTCGGCGCATGTCGATTTCCGTGGCTGGCATGCTTGAGTCTGGCGGCAATCCCGTTGTGGAGGCAGCTCTGGTGAAAGAGCTGGGGAACAACTTCGAGAAGGAGCTGCCAGATATTGCGCGCGCAGCGCTGGCGGGCGGCGCACGGCCTGCAGCCTTTGAAGCGGCGTATCAGGACACGATGTTGGGTTCGCCGGCGTTCACCTTGCGCGGCGGTACGCGAGAAATTCTACGGGGCGTGATCGCCCGCGGATTGGGGCTGAGATAATGGAACAGATGCTGATCGACAGCGCAGAGCGAATACTGCGCGATGGTTGCGACAAAGCCCTGCTCGATAGCGCAGAAGCGGGTGAGTTCCCCCAGGCGCTCGCATCGCTGCTCATCGACAACGGCTTTGACCAACTCGGAGCGCCAGATTCGGGTACGAGTGGCGATGATGCCTACGGGGTATTGCGAGTTGCAGGACGCTTCGCCCTGCCTGTCCCTCTGGCGGAGTGGCAACTGGCTCGGGTGCTGGGCGTATCCGGCTACGTCAGCGTTGGCAGAATGAGTGCCGATGGATCAAGCGCCTTCGGCGTGCCCTGGGCGCAACAGTGTGAGCGGGTCATCGGCGTCTCCGATGATGGCCGTGCTCGATTGTTTACGGTGGCTCAGTGTCGCATCGAACCCGAAGCGCACTTGGCTGGTGAGTCGCGCGCGAGCGTGGCGGGTGACAGTGAACCTATCGACGCTCCAGCAGACGTTTTTGGCAGGATGGCGTTGTCGCGAGTTGCATTGTCAGTCGGAGCGCTTGAACACGTATTGGAGCTGGCAATCACCTATGTAACCGAGCGCGAACAGTTCGGCCGCACGCTGTCCAAGTTTCAGAGCCTGCAACATTACCTGGCAATCATGGCGGCGGACGTTGCTGCGGCAGCCCGCGCGACGGACGCGGCCATTGTGAGCCTCGAAACCGAGCGTTTCCCGCTGGATGTGGCGGCGGCTAAATCTCGCGTCGGCGAGGCGACCAACAGAGTGGCTGAACTGGCCCATCAGGTTCATGGCGCGATGGGCTTCACCCACGAGCATCAACTGCATCACTTCACTCGCAGGCTTTGGGCCTGGCGAGATGAGTTTGGTGATGAAGTGTTCTGGCAGCAGCGTCTTGGCAGGCATATCGCGGCCGCAGGGCCGGATGAAGTCTGGCCGTTCCTGGCAACCGGCGGATGAGGGCGCGATGACCGTTCGCACATCACCCGAGCTGGCGTCAGAGTTGCTGTCGCTACTGGAACTGGAAGCGGTGGAAGAGAACCTCTACCGCGGTTCCAACGAGCAACGAGGGCTCGTTCGACTCTTTGGTGGCCAGGTGTTGTCTCAGGCTCTGCGTGCTGCGTCGAACACGGTAGATCCTCAGCGTTTGGTGCACTCCCTGCATGGCTACTTCATTCGTCCCGGCAGCTTCGATCGGCCGGTGCTGTATGAGGTCGAGCGGATTCGAGATGGCCGCAGCTTCAACACACGGCGGGTTCTCGCGATTCAGAATGGCGAGGCGATCTTCAGCATGGATGCCTCTTACCAGGTATCCGAGGATGGTCTATCGCATGCCAAGGCGATGCCGAATGTGCCACCTCCTGAATCGTTGATGGATGATGTTGAGTTCGATGCGACGTTGGGTGCTAACGATCCGAATCGAGGCCCGATGTCCGGCGTGCCCCGGCCGTTCGAGCTTCGCAGCGTTTACCAGCAGAGCCGATCGCTGTGGAGCAAGCAGCGCGCATGGAACCCGGTTTGGGTTCGCTTCAGCGGATCTGTGGATGCGGGTGATGCGCATCTGCCGGGCTGCTTGCTGGCCTATGCTTCTGATATGGCGTTCGTATCGACCCTGGCGCTGGCCCATAGCGACAAGGTCAAACGCGATCAGCTGATGATGGCTAGTCTCGATCACGCGCTGTGGTTGCACCGCCCGGTTCCCATTGATGACTGGCTGCTGTTCGTCAAACGGGCAACTACCGCTCGAGGTGGCCGTGGTATGAATCATGCGGAGGTGTTTGCGCGCGACGGCTCCCTGGTCGCCTCGGTCTCTCAGGAAGGCCTGGTCAGGCTTCGCAAGCCGCGCGGGGTGGCTGCGGGCTAGTAGCTAACGCGGAGCAGCTCAAAACGGGTTTTCTGAAGCTGAGCCAGCAGCGTAAGGCCCCGTGCTTCATCGTCCGGGAAGGGCAGGTGGGTTGCATCCACTGTTGACTGGTTCCAGGTCGGATCCACCGCTCGCCAGCTGCCATCCAGATAAACCTCATTCCAGGCGTGGAGCAGGAATCCGGGTGTCGGTTCCTCGCTGTAAGCCAGCCCGCTCACCGTGCGTGCGGGTATGCCGATGATGCGAGCAAGGGTTGCAAACAGGTAGGCGTACTCGGTGCAATCACCTCGGCCATCGGCGAGCGTTTGCGCGGGATGGGTCGTATCGGCACTGTGTTCGTAGGTCAGCGTCGTGTTTACGAAAGTCAGTAACTCCCGTAGCTGTTGCGCCTGATCGTCGGTCCGCCATTGTGCCAATAGCGCTTGTGCTACTTCGCGCAGTGCTTCGCTGTGCGTTGGGTAGTCGCTGTTGGAACCTATCTGGCTGTCTGGATCCAGCGTCGTGGCCGTCTGACGTTCACCCGCAACGCCGCTCCGTATGACCCCGTCCGGGTCGATTAACGGCCATGCGCGATGCAGCGCTGGTGGCGCAACCACAGCGAGGCGCAGTTGCCTGATCGCGGTGTGGTTGCCCAGCTTTTCGTCGAGCGGCACATGGAAGAAGCGAGAGTGCATACCGGAGGCGAGATCGGGCAGAGGCGCGTTTTCGTCAACGGCGATCACGCTGATGGCATCGAGAATATTGAATTCAATGGGTACCAGATCCGCGTTCATTTGGATGGTTGTTGCCGTTCGCAACGCGCCAGTCCCGAGCAGATGCCCTGTCTCGTTCAGCTCCAGTAGCCGCCACACTTGGGCGGTAGGTCGTAGTGCCGCAAAATCCAGATCCTGCCCGATCAGTTCATTGCCGGGCTCGGGTTCGGATTGCAGCCACAGCTCAACGCCCAGATAGTCGGCGAGCGTAAATGACCAGGGTGTTTCACGTGCCGCCTGATGACCATCAATTCTTGCGACGTATTGTTGATCCTTGCGGATCAGCGCCGTTGTTACCCGTGTGCCTTCTCGCTCGCTGATGAGAGTTGCACTGAGCAAATCGTGAGGCGCTCTGGCCGCAAACTCGAAGCGCTTGTGCTGCCGTGAGTTGTGCTCGCTTGCCAGGCGAGTTAAAAAATCTGATTCAGCCACGACCCGGCCAGCCCGATCGATGGACATGCCGGAGCGTAGCCGGCCCACGTGCTGATCAGAGAAACGCACCTGGTAGTTGTGGTTGTCCAGCGCGTGTAGTGCGCGTTCATAGGCAGGTGCAGCTTCGCGGAAACCAGCGCTGATGAGCAGCAACGCACAGGCCACGATGCATAGCAGCGAGCGAGCTACGTGCTTCATCTGGAATGTGATTTGCGTGCAAACAGGTACATCGCGCCGCGCTGTGCAAAAACGGGCTGAACAGTGTGTTGCGCATAAGGCTCGACTACAAGGCGAATTGAGCCGTCGGCTGACGAGCTAGTCCGAACGAACGATAAAGTTGCTGACGGTTGCGATGAGGTCGGGCTCATCTTCGAAGGGACGGCTGCGCAGAATACGCCAGCGATGCTCGTTCACGGGATCTGGCACGTGCGCCGCGAATACGCCCTTGTCGGAGATGAATATGGCATGAGCACCCGGTGCTGGTGAGTACTCTGGTGCCACGACCATGTCGTACTGCGGTAGGCCTTCGCTATGTGCCACGATTTCTCGCGGCCGCATGTCACCGGCGGAGTCTAGGAACACGCGTCCAATGCGCCCTGCATAGCCGGCTGCTTCCAGATCTGCGAGCACTCGTGCGATCCGAGCAGCGCGCTCGTCGATGACCGGTGGTGCTTCGTCCTGCGGCTCTTCGACGTCGACGCCTTCGATTTCGCCAACCAGCTTGCCGTCGTTCAGCTCATCGAGAGCTTCGACCACTTTCTTGAGTTTGCGAACTTCGGGATCGTTGTGATCGACAACGCGACCCAGATCGACCTTGCCGACGAGATCCTGGGCACGCTTGGCGATCTGCATCCATTCGCCTGCAGATTTCTCATCCGGTGTGTCGGCATCTGTACTACTCATAAAATGAGTGTAGAAGCGGTCGCCAGCGACGCAAGGTGAGCGTGCTGGCGAATGCGCCCCTGGGGTTGGCGACCCTAAGAGGGATGAAACCCGGTAAACTGCGCCGCCAATCCGGTGCGCGATCTCGCCCTGGTAAAACGGATATCTGAGCTAGGAAAAACCTGTGACCGAGAACGAGCCCGGCCGCGACTTCATTCGCACGCGAATCGCCGATGATCTGGCGGCAGGAAGCCTTGAAGGCGGCGTGGTTACGCGCTTTCCACCTGAGCCAAACGGCTTTCTGCATATTGGCCACGCCAAGAGTATCTGCCTGAACTTCGGCGTTGCCCAAGAGTTTGGTGGCGTTACCTATCTGCGTTTTGATGACACCAACCCGCTCAAAGAGGACAACTCCTTCGTTGAAGCCATTGAAGCCGATGTGCGCTGGCTGGGCTTTGATTTTGGTGACCGGCTCACCTATGCCTCGGACTATTTTGATCACCTGTTCCGATTTGCGGTCGAGCTGATCGAAGGTGGCAACGCCTACGTATGCAGCCTGAATCAGGAAGAGATCAGGGCCAGCCGCGGCACCCTGACGGAGCCGGGCACAAACAGCCCGTACCGAGACCGAAGCGTTGAGGAGAGCCTTGCCTTGTTTCAGGCGATGCGGGCGGGCGAGTTCGCAGACGGTGAGCACGTGTTGCGTGCCAAGATCGATATGGCTTCACCGAACATCAACCTCAGGGACCCGGTGCTGTACCGTATCCGCAATGTCGCTCATCAGCGCACGGGCGATGCGTGGCACATCTACCCGACCTACGACTTCACCCATTGCATTTGCGATGCTTTAGAGGGGATCACTCACAGTCTGTGTACGTTGGAATTTGAGGATCATCGTCCGCTCTATGATTGGGTCATCGGCAATCTGAGCATCAATCACCACCCTCCCCAGATAGAGTTCTCGAGGCTTGGTCTTGAGTACACGGTCATGAGCAAGCGGCTCCTGCATACATTGGTTGAGGATAAGCATGTAGACGGCTGGGACGATCCGCGCATGCCCACCCTCGCTGGTCTTCGGCGCCTGGGTGTGCGCCCGGAAGCACTGCGCGAGTTCTGTAGCCGGGTCGGCGTCACCAAGCAGGACAATACGGTTGAGTATGAGTTACTCGAATTCTGTGTTCGGAGTGATCTCGAAGACAATGCTCCGCGTGGTATGGCAGTACTTGACCCGATCAAAGTGACGATCACGAACTTTGCCGGTGATGACGAAATCCTGACCGCCGCGTGGCATCCAAAGCAGCCGGAACTTGGCGAGCGTGCTTTACGGTTTGGCAGGAGCCTGTTTATCGAGCGCGAAGATTTCGCGCTGGAGCCGCCGCCAAAGTTCAAGCGCCTCACCAAAGGCGGGCTCGTGCGCCTTCGTTACGGCTACATCATTCGTTGCGATGAGGTGGTGACTGACGATGCGGGACGAGTCGTTGAACTGCTATGCGAGTACGAGCCGTCGTCGAAGAGCGGTGAGGACACCAGCGGCCTGAAGCCTAAAGGAGTCATTCACTGGGTTGCCGAAAGCAATGCCAGCGAGCAAAAAATACGGCTCTATGAGCGACTGTTCCTGCAACCGAAACCCGATACATCAGATTTGTCCGCAAGCCTTAATCCGCAGTCTCTCTCGGAGCGAGCTGGCCTGGTGGAGCAAGCTATCGTGGACAGCGACATGAAGCACTTTCAATTTGAACGCCAGGGTTACTTCGCCCGTGACCCGGACGGTGGCTTCAACCGAACGGTAACCTTGCGTGACAGTTGGAAAGGCGGGAAAGGCGGGAAAGGCTGAGTTTGCCTGCCAACGACGACATGCGCAGCGGAACTCCGCGCCGGCAGTGGGTCGTTGATGCGGCTGAGCGACTCGCCGGATGCGCCCAGCGCACTCCCGTTTTTACCAGCGCCAGCATCAACAGCGAGCTTGGCTGCGAGGTGTTGTTCAAGTGTGAAAACCTGCAAACCACCGGCTCGTTCAAGTTTCGCGGCGCGAGCCACGCACTCGCCCTGCTACCCAAGGGTGTCGACTGCGTCGCAACTCATTCCTCCGGGAACCACGGCGCTGCGCTTGCGCGAGCGGCGCATGCGCGCTCGATTCGAGCCGTCGTTGTCATGCCTGAGAGCGCGGTCGCGAGCAAGGTTGCTGCCGTGCGCGCGTACGGTGGCGAGGTGGTCTTTTGCGGCGCCTTGATGGCTGATCGAGAGTCAGCATTGTCTGAGGTAGTTGCCTCTCGTGGCGCACACGTCGTGCCTCCCTATGACGATGCTCGAATCATTGCTGGCCAGGGCACTGCAGCTCTTGAGCTTCTTGACCAAGCGGAAACTCTACACAGCGTCATCGTTCCCGTCGGTGGGGGTGGTCTGGCAGCGGGCACGGCGCTGGCCCTGGAAGGCTCGTCTGTAGCCCTGATAGTGGCTGAACCGAGCCTGGCAGATGATGCAGCTCGCTCCCTGCGCGATGGTGTGCTCTACCCGCCGCTGCCGCCAGCAACCATCGCAGACGGGCTACGCGCGGGACTGGGGGAGCTGAATTTCCAGATTCTCAACCGAAGTTATGGCGACGCGGGGGGACTGTCGATTGGCTGTGTATCTGAGGCCGCTATCGTCTCCGCCACGCAGTTGATCTGGCAGCGGCTGAAGCTGGTCGTCGAGCCATCGGGAGCGGTGCCACTCGCCCTGATTATGGAGCATGGAGCGGCGGCGCTCGGCCTTGAGGGTAAGACTGTCGGCCTGATGGTGTCGGGTGGCAATGTCGACTTCCCACGTATTCCTGGTTCCGCTAATGCTTAGACTGCGAGCGTCGGCTGTTGGTCCCGACCAAGGCCCAAATAGCGACACTGGCCGCGCAGTTGTGAGTGCGACTAGCCGGATAGCGTCATGAGCGAAATCGCGGTTCATCAACGCGTAGCACAGCACGGCATGTTGCTTGGCCATCCCAAAGGCCTTTTTGTTCTGTTCTTTGCGGAGATGTGGGAGCGCTTCAGCTACTACGGGATGCGCGCGTTGCTCATCTTCTATCTCACCCAGCATTTCCTCTTCAGCGATGACACCGCATCCGGGATCTATGCGACCTACGGTTCCATGGTCTATCTCATGCCGCTGTTCGGCGGGCTTATTGCTGACAGATACCTCGGGTTTCGTCGGGCCATCACCTTTGGCGCAGTGCTGCTGTGTGTTGGTCACTTTGGGATGGCATTTGAGGGTGCACCGGCTGTCAGAGACGGCGGCGATGTGGTTCGCGATGAAGGCGCACTGCAGATTTTTTACCTGTCGCTGGCATTCATCATTATCGGGGTCGGTTTTCTCAAACCCAACATTTCAGGAATCGTCGGGCAGTTGTATCCACCGAACGACGCGCGCCGGGATGGCGGTTTCACGATCTTCTATATGGGTATCAACCTTGGTGCGGCAACAGCATCAATCGTGTGCGGCTACCTGGGCCAGACCTACGGTTGGCGCTACGGTTTTGGTCTTGCTGGCATCGGCATGCTGGCCGGTCTTATCACGTTCGTGCGCTGGCGGCATCTCTACGCTGGTGCGGGTGAGGCACCGGCGCCGCTCGCATTGTCGAAACCGGTCGTCGGCGGGTTGAGCCAGGAGTGGCTGATCTATCTGTTGGGACTAGTGGCAGTTGTCGTTGTCTGGCGGCTGGTTCAGTTTCAGGCGACGGTGGGTTATCTGCTGGCGGTCTCAGGCATCTCCGCTGTCGTTGGCGTTTTAGCCTATTCAGTCTTCAAACTGCCGGCTGCTGAGCGCAACCGCATGTTTGGCGTCATATTGTTGACCTGTGTCAGCGTTGTGTTCTGGATGCTCTTTGAGCAAGCCGGAACGTCGATGAGCCTGTTCACGGACCGCATCGTTGATCGAGAACTGTTCGGCTCTCAAGTCCAAGCCTCGCAGTTTCAGTCTCTCAACCCCGTCTACATCATCCTGCTCGCTCCGGTGTTTGCAGTGGCTTGGGTGTGGCTTGCACAGCGTGGCTGGGAGCCAAGCACACCCGCCAAATTTGGTTTAGGGGTTGTACAAGTCGGCTTGGGTTTCTACGCGCTGGTGCTGGGCATCGACGCCGCGAACTCGGACGGTCTCGTTGCTGTTGGCTGGCTGGCGTTGGCCTACCTGCTGCACACCACCGGGGAGTTGTGTCTGTCTCCGGTCGGTCTGTCCATGGTGACCCGATTCTCGGCCGCTCGTCTGATTGGCCTGATGATGGGGATCTGGTTTCTGGCGAGTGCGGCAGCGCACTACCTGGCGGGGCTCATTGCGGCCAGAGCGAGTCTGGACACCAGTGATGGAATCGATCGTGTGTCCGCACTTGGCGTTTACCGCGAGACGTTTTGGGAGCTGACTGTGCTCGCGGTAGCGATTGGCCTCGCCGTTCTCTTCAGCTCGCCGCTCATTAAGCGTTTGTTTAACGAAGACGAGCCAGAGCGTTAGCGTTGAGCGCAGCAGCCTAACGCGTTGACGATGCTGAAAACCCGTTGATTCTTTTCAGCAGGCGCCGGCCTTTGGCGGTCAGCTTGATTGGCTTTCGGCGTCCGCTGCCGGGTTTGTCGTTACAGGCTTCGCCCAGGCTGACCAGCCCAGGCGCAAAACGAGCGCTGTGTCGTCCGGTTGAGAGTTCGATCACCGCTTGTTGCACATCGTTGTATTGCGCGGTCTTGGTTTGGCCCGCCAGCTCCGCCATCGACTTGCCCTCATGATCCGCGAACAACAGAAAATAGCGCAACTTACGAACTGAATTGATGCCTGCCTTGTCGATGCTGGCAAGCAGGCTGTCAAATTCCTTGTTGGTTTCTACCGCAATCCTTGGCATTACGCCGGCTCCGAAACAATTGGCTGCTCCTTCAGCCTAGACCATGGTCAGCGGAGTGTTGGCCAGTTTGGCTACGAGGTAACGAGCTATGGCATTCTCAGCGTCATGAATACCTATCACATTTGGTGTGACCTGAAGCCGGGCGAATCAGCCCCCGAGTTCGCAGACGCCGTTGCTGACTATCTTGGCGAGATGCGCAGGGGAGGAGCGATCGAAGGCTATCGCTTGAGCCGTCGCAAGCTAGGGCTTGCGAGTGCGGAATTTGGTGAGTTCCACATAGCGATCGAATGTCTGGACTTGGCCCAGCTGGACAAAGCGTTCGAAGCCGCTGCGGCTCACCGCGAGCCGATTAGCAGCAAACATGCGGCTGTGTATTCCAAGGTTCAGAACGTGCGCTTCGGGTTGTATCGAGACTATCCGGACCAGCTGTAGGGCCGGTTCACAGCAAAGTCGGATTGCAATATCGGCGCTCAGCCTGCGGAGCGCTCCTGCGCGCGTTCGCGCTCAAAAGCACTGAAGTGAAGCGCCAGGCTCTCGAGCGCGACGCTGTCGAACCAGGAATCGAATGACCAGTTCGCAAGGTAGCCGCAATGGCCACCCCGCTGTGTCATGACAAGTTCGATCGATGATGGCAGATCGCGAAACGATAGACCCGGTATGACCGGATCGTCCGCTGCAGCGATGATTTTGGCGTTGGCTTCGCGCAGACGGTCGCCGGCAACACTGTACGCATCAAAATAGTCAGCTGAGTTGTTGTACTCGGTATAGCGTTCGACAAAGTGATCGGTCAGATCGGCAACGGTGTTCAGGCGCAAAGCAGTCTCAACTTCGTAGGCGTGTGGAAAGGCATGAGCTTTCGCCAGCAAGCTACGATGCCATTTCTTGACGAAGTAGCGCCGGTATATCGGTGAATTGTCGATGCTGGGCATCGCACCAGCCGGGTCGATGACCGGACAGCAGGCTATCGCGTACAAGCCGGTGCGCGCGGATACCCGAAGCGCGAAGTTGCCGCCCAGTGAGAACCCCAGCAATGCGCAGTTGGAAGGCTCACGTGTTGCGCATAGCGCGCGAACGGCATCCACCACCTCATCGATCCTGGCGGAGTGGAACATGCCCTCGTTCAGCGCTTCCGAGCCGCCGTGGTCGCGCAGGTTCAATCGGGCTACCGCGTAGCCCGCGTTGTACAGCTTTCCGGCCACGGAGCGAATGTAGATTGCATCGGCGCCGCCTAACCAGCCGTGCAGGAGCACGACCAACGGTGCGTTGTCACGTTCATGCAGATACGCATGCAAGCGGACGCCGTCGGATGCGGTGAGGATTTTCTCTTCGGAAACAGTGGGTGTGCTGCGTGCTCGCTTGCGCGTCAGAATAGGATTCAGCGAAGACGATAGTATCGTCTGCGCATGGGCGCTGCGCAGGCCCAGGGGTGGCTTGAACATGGTTTTGTCAGGCATGCGCGGAGCCTTATGGCAGCAGTGCGCCGCCATCAACGTCTACCGTGCTACCGGTAACAAAGTCGTTGCTGATGACGAACAGGATGCCGGCCGCTACCTCCTCGGCTTTGCCTGGCCGAGGAATAAGCTGTTTGCTTGTGGCCGCCCCGAGAAATTGCTCACGCGCCTCGCCCTGCACTGGAAACATCGGTGTATCGATAACTCCGGGCGAGACCACATTGATTCGTCTGGGTGCAATCTCTGGCGCGATGGCACGGGCAAAACCCTCGACCGCGTTGCCTACCGTCGAGATGGCTGACATACCGGGCTGGCACTTGCGAGCGGGAGAGCCACTGACCAGAACAATCGATGCATCCTCGGCCAGATGCTCCAAGGCCAGGCGAACGGCATTGGTGTAGCCCCACAGCTTTCGGAACGAGCCTTGAAACCCGTCAAGATCCATTTGCGCGAACGGGCCAGTTGCGCGATCGCCGCCGGTGGCGGCGCAGACGAGCACATCGACTGGCGCGAACCGGGCAAACAGAGCACTGAGACCCTCCCGATCGAGCACATCAACTCTCTCGCAAGTGACAGCGTCGCCGGTCAGTGAGTTGGTCTTGGCGAGGTTCTCCTCGCTACGGCCGCAGGCGACAACCTGTGCGCCAGCTTCCTGTAGCTGCAGCACCGCCGCTAAACCAATGCCTGATGTGCCGCCGAGAACAATTGCACGCCTGCCCGTAAGGTTCATATCTGCTACCCGATGTTGTGCGCCAGCGGTGTCGCTTGCGTGGTTAGTTTGCTTCGCTTCAACGGCCCGCTGGATACGCGCCGTCGGCGATTGCCAAGGCGGGCAATTTACGCGATCACCGTCTGCTCTGAAAGCCGCTGTGGGCCGGGTATGTACCTGGAAGCGGTAGCGGCAGCCGGCTCGGCGCCTTACTCAACCCGCCTGCACCGCTCAGGTGAGTTGGCAATGAGTCTGTGGAAGCGAGCCAGTGAGCTACAGAACGCTGCGGGAGGTGAGTCGTTCACCTTGCAGATCGGCCTCGGTAAGCAGCTCCACGATGCTGCCATCCCCAGCCAGGTGAGCGGACCCGACCAGCACCATGTAGGTGCCGCTGCCGCTATCGAGGTAGCCCTGGATCTTGGCTGCCATGCCTTTGTTGCGATCGCCGAGCAGCGACTGCTGATAGTCCCTGGCGCCCTGTGACATTTCTTCTTCAGTATTGAATAGATTGGCGAGGCCCTCATCGTCTCCCGACATCCAGGCAACGATCATGTCTGACAGCATCTCATTGGTGTCTTCCTGCTGTGCGAGCGTTTCTTTGAGCATCTCAACCTGAACATCCAGTGGCGCTCCGAATAGCAGGGTCAGTTGTTGCTCGAACGTTTCCAGCTCCAGAATCTGACGATCGCCGACCTGGGCCAGGAAGTGCGACTCGATACCGTTTGCTGGGTTGTAGCCGTATGCCAGCATGCGCATGACCGCCAACTGAGTCGCTACAGCTGACGGTTTCATGGTGGCCACCATCGCCATGTTGAGCCCGAGATCAGTGAGGCTATCCCGCGTGGCGTCCAGTAGCGGTTTGTCGAGCAACGACTCCAGCGACATGCCATCCGGCAGCATAGAGTGCTGCAATGATTTCAGTTGCAGCTGTTGCGGTGGTATCGCCTGGGCGTTGACCTCGACAACCAGATGATCGCTTTGATCAAACGCTGCCTGTAACTGGGTTGGCAGGGGGTAGAGCGATTGCTTAAGCAGGTGAATGGTGCCCGCCAGATAGACGGTGGCCCCACCTTTTGAATAACGCCACAGGAAGAGTGGGTGCTCGCCGGCGGGCACGCGCGCTCGTAGTTCAGCGCCGGTACTGATGCTGTCCGCGCCAACCCGAACAAGCTCGCAAGTGGCCGCTGGAGCCTCGGCTACTGCTTGGGCTTTCGCCGTGGCCTGGCATTGTTGCATCGCCTGGCCGCTAGCAAGCAGATCGTTAATTTGGCTGCCTACGGTGACAAATGTTGGCTCGGAGCCTGGGCTGGACAACTTGGCGACCGCGCGACTGCCGGTCAGCGAGTCGTAGGCCGCCTGATCAAACTCGCCATGCGCGACGCCTGCGAGCAGCACAGACAAGACGCTCGCAGCCAGCAGGCGCCAGCGTGAAGTCGCCTGGTTGGCGGCGGGTGAGAAGCTATGTGAGTTGGCCGTATTGTTCATCCGATGCTCCGGGTTGTCTGCTGGTTCCGGCGGGAAGGCAAGTATGCCCGATGTGTTTAGTGTGCTTGCGCGAGATTGACTAGCGGCGACGTGAGACAACGCTGATCGGCGCTATTCGCTGCCAGCTTCGGGTTCCACACCCGCGGTACGCACAGCCATCCAGATGGTTTGGTAGACCTTGTCGAGTTCAGCATCGTCGGTGCCGCGCATGATCAGATTTGTGCCGTAGCGGCCACCTCGCATGAACGGGTAGCTGCCGATGTCGACCGCGGGGAAATCGCTCTGAATTTCACCAAGCGCGGTCGCAATCGTCGATTCGCCCAGATAGGCAATGATGCTGCGGCTGCGAACGATGGCGCCACCCTTGAGGGTGCCCTCGAGACTCGAGAGCATTGCCTGCATCACTCGTGGAATGCCCGCCATCACGTGCACATTGCCGATGGCGAAGCCTTGCGGGCCGCCGGTGGGGTTGTCGATGAGCCGTGCGCCTTCGGGAACGCGAGCCATCAGCATGCGCGAATCCATCACCTCAGGCGGAGCAGCGAGTGCGAGGATTCTGCTCTCGATCTCGGGATGGATCATCAGATCGACGTTGAACGCCCGCGCGATGCACTCGGCCGTGATGTCATCGTGGGTCGGGCCGATACCGCCCGTGGTGAAGACATAGTCGAACGCCTGACTTGTCCGCCTGACAGCTTCGATAATGGTGTCGGCATCGTCAGGGATCACTTCCGCCCGCATCGTTCGAATGCCCCAGTCACCAAGGCAGCTCGCAATGTGATTGAGATTGGTGTCCTGGGTTCTGCCCGAGAGAATTTCGTTGCCGATAATGAGCACGCATGCGGTGACGACTTCCGCTTGCGGCATGTCTGCGTTCGGGGTGGTCGTATGCAGTTCGGTCATCGGATGGTCTGTTCGCTGTTTTGTCGCGCAGATTATCGGTAACGCTCGCGGCGGAAGGAAGCGCATTCCATACTCAACGGGTGCTTGTCGCGCCACTTTGAGCCCTCTTGCGCCTGATATATTCAGTGTTGGTTCAGATTCGGCGGCCTGACCTGACAAAACCTTCGAACGAAACAGATTGAAACAGCGTTTGGCTTTACCTGCTCCTGTCGCGTCGGTATGGTGCGGCCCCGATCAGGATAGTTCATCCCTGTGAAGTGATGGGGTCTGCGACCCGGAGTTTGCACGCGTCGGACGGTTTTAGACGGGCGCAAATTCGATACGCTACGTTGCCAGGATGGCATCGCCGCAGTCCCCTGAGGGTTCTCTGATTTTTCAAGTGTAGGGCGGAATTCTTGCCCAACGCTGTGTAGCTTTCGGCGGTTGTAAAAACATGCCTCTGTTCAGGACGCAGAACCGGACCCGCGGTTCACACCACATTCCCAGATTTCTGTGGCGAGTCCTCCCATTTGCCAGCATCGTGACCCTGACCGCCTGTGGCGGCGGCGGTGGCGGTGGTGGTGGGTCTCAGGGGCCGGTTGTTACAGCGCCAACGGTCGTGCTGACGTCATCCTCGGCGACAGTTGCGAACGGTGATCCGGTAACTCTGGACTGGCAGTCTGTTAATACTGACTCGTGTACGGCATCAAACGGCTGGAGCGGCGACAAAGCCACCAGTGGTTCTGAAACCATCGCGAGCCTGTCGGCATCCACAACGTTCACGCTTTCGTGTTCGGGTGCTGGCGGTAGTGTATCGGCAGATTTGCTCGTGTCGGTTGGCACAAGTTCAGGGACGCCCACGGTCTCTCTCACGGTATCTCCCGAAACGGTCCCGCTCGACGGCGAAGCAACGTTGTCATGGACCACCAGTGACGTATCCGCTTGTAGCGCCAGCGGTGCCTGGAGTGGCGATGTGCCTCTTAATGGCACAGCTGCGACCGGTGCTCTGACCTCGGATGCGGCGTTCGAATTGACTTGTACGAGTAGCAGCGGCGATGTGTCAGATACGACCAGCGTTCGCGTGCTCGCAGCGAATCTGTCCTGGCTCGCGCCAGACAGTAACGTTGATGGGTCAACGCTGAGCGATCTTGCTGGCTACCGTGTGTACTGGGGTACCTCACCCCGGACCTACACAGAAACACTGGATATCAGTGATCCTTCCGTTACTTCCGTTGATGTTGGCGTCGATATCGGTACGTATTACTTCGCAATGACTGCGATTGATTCGGCCGGTGACGAATCTCGTTTTTCGAACGAGCTCAGTAAGACGTTTCAGTAGCAGAGTTACTCCCCGGCAGTGAATTAGCCGGAGGGAAATGGCCAGTGATGCTTGATCGGTGGGCGCCCAGTTTGTGCGCCATAACGCCGATTCCCCGGTTTAACCGGTAAAGCGATCAGCCTACCTGCGCTCTCTCCACTATCTCCGATCAAATTGTGCGGTTTTTCCGAACGACTTGTGCGCGCGTGCACAGAAATAGGTGACGCGAAATACAACTTACTTGCAAACGTCGACTTACGCACAGGTTAAGGCAGAGGCGCTCCGTAGAGTTGCAGCTGCGGTAAAAGCCGCGAAAAAGATAAAGAAAAAGCCTCACAGGAGTCACACGAAGATTGGACGCTGTGAAGCGGAGAGACGACATATGACATTTTTAAAACCCTCGAGCGTGCGGAGCCATTTGGCTTTGCTATCGATTGGGCTCCTCCTGAGCGCTTGCTCAGGTGGCAGCACAATCAGCTCGTCCGGTGATCTGCAGGGTGGATCATCCGGAACGGTTGTTGCCGGCAGTGTCGGTGATGGCCCCGTTATCGGAGCTACGGTAACGGTCTACGACGCCAATGGCGTTGTCTTGGCGGAAGGGACCAGTGATGGCCTCGCCAACTATGAAATCGAAGTGCCGGAAGGCGCTGCTTTCCCAGTTTCAGTTCGTGCTACGGGAGGCACGGATCTGGTAACTGGTCGAGCACCTGACTTTGACATGGAAGCGGTTGCCCTGTTTGCCGGCGTGCAAACGGTAAACGTTTCCCCTCTAACGACGATCGCGGTGAAAGCAGCTGAGTGTTCGCGCGGAGGCGTTTCTGCCTCAACGCTCCAGGACGCACTCGATGCAATGACCTCGCACCTGCACATGGGGCTGGACAACGATGTTGTCTCTAACCCGATGCAGGATCCGATCGATACCAATAACGTCGCAGATATCGTTCTGGCCAGCGAGGCCATGGGCGAAATGGTTCGACGTACACAGAGTGGCCTCTCGGACGGCGGCATCATCGTATCCGGTGACGACATCATCGATCAGATCGCGTGCGATCTGGCTGGTGATGGCGAAATCGATGGCGATGGCGACGGCGTGGATGAGCGGGTCATCGCAACGGCTCGAGCAGCCGAAGCTTCTGTTCTGTTGGAAGTAGCCTCTGGCGCGCTGAAAGTTGATGGCAGTGATGCCACCAGCCTGATGGACGATGCCATGCACACCATCATGCCTGAGCTGGCGTCTGGTGAGAGTGTCGCTGACGTACCGGTCACGGATGAGCTGATCGAGCAGACGCGTGATGCGGTTGCTCTGATGCAGAGTGCATTCGACAACCCAGCGTTGCCGGAAATCGTCGCGATTCTCGACGAAACGCCGGTTGAATCTGTCTCTGCAGTACTTGAAACCGAGCTCGCCAGCAACGGCGATCTTGGTGAAGACCTGCCAACGATGATGGCGCAGTCTGATAATGAGACGGTGTCTGACGTTGTTGAAGATATGGGTGAGCTGGATTCGGCGACGGCGCCGATCGTCTCGTTTGATGCGAGCAATCTGGTGGTTGATGCAGGTGGCTCTTCAAGGCTTTCCTGGGCATCTGTTGATGCTGATCGTTGCCTCGGTGACGGTGCATGGACCGGTGAAGTGGCGCTGTCTGGTACTCAGCAGCTCGACAACATTCAGTCAGACCTGATCTATCAGCTGACCTGTACCGGCCTGGGTGGAACGACCACCAGCCGCTTGACGATTGATGTTAACGACAGCCAGCCGCCGCCGCCTGACCGCGACGGTGATGGATTGCCGGATGCAAGCGATCCTTGCCCGGATGACCCGACTAACACCTGTAACGATCCTGTCGACAGCGATGGTGATGGTATTCCAGATAGTGAGGACGAATGTCCGAACGATCCAAGCAATACCTGTAACAACCCACCGCCGCCGGTAGATACGGATGGTGACGGCATTCCGGACAGCGAGGACGAGTGTCCGACTGATCCCACGAATACGTGTAATGATCCGCCGCCGCCGGTCGACACCGATGGTGATGGCATCCCGGATAACATCGACGAATGTCCGACGGATCCGACCAACACCTGTAACGATCCGGTCGACAGTGACGGTGACGGTATTCCGGACAGCGAAGACGAGTGTCCGAACGATGCAACCAACACCTGTAACGATCCGATCGACAGTGATGGTGACGGTATTCCGGATGAGTCTGACGAATGCCCGAACGATGCGACCAACACGTGCAACGATCCGCCGCCGCCTCCGGGCGAGATTGGCGACTATCGTGGCATTCCGAAGTTTCCGGAGTGGACGCGCAATCGCAACATCGATGCGACCTACAACGGCAACGGTGACGTATCCGGTAACGGTACTGAAGCTGATCCTTACGTAGTGTCCTGCCAGGGCAACTCGGTGTCGCTCGGTAGTGGTAACCAGATGACGGTTTCCGGCAACTATGTGTCGCTTGTCGACTGTCGCTTCCCGAACGGCCGTGTGAAAGTGTCTGGTAACAACATTCACCTGGACAATATCCACACATCTGACATATCCAAGGCAGGGTTTGCTCTGTCCGGCAGTCAGATCTGGGTGAGCAATAGCTCGGCCAAAAACCACTGGGCTTCCGGTCTTGATCGACACGGCTTCCAGGCTTCCTGTGGTAGTGACTACATCGTCATTGTCGACAGTGAGTCTTCGGGCAACAGCGGTGACGGCTTTCAGGCTGGCCATGGTTGTAGCGGCGCCCGCGTTCGCAACATCTTTGTTGGTGGTGTGACGTGCGAAGCTAACCGTGAGAACTGCCTGGATGCCAAGTACGTGGACGGAATCGTGTTCTCCAGCATGACCTCGTCCGGACACGGTGCTTCTGGTGAAGGCTTCGAGTCTGGCTCAGATGGCAGCTCGGTGATCTTCGGTAGTGACGGCGACTCGTTGAATGCCTGGCTGATCGACTCGACTACGAGTGATCCGATTGGTATTCGAGTAGAGGACGGTAACGGTGGCGTCGTACTCGGCAACACCTTTAACGGCCCGACATCGGTTGCTCTGCAGAAGCACGGTCAGCCGCTGGATATCCGGAACAACATGTCGACTAGTTCTACGTTCATCGGCCGTGCCGATCGCGCGTTCAACTTCTGCATCAACGTTCAGGGCAACGTATACAGCGGCACGATCAATTCCGATCTGCAAAGCAAGGCTGCGTGTCTGACCATTGGTAACGATACCGACATCTCTGACCTCGAATCGCGCTTCCAAAGCCGGTTCGGCTTCCCGCTACAGTAGCGAGAAGACTGCAGAGCACTCATCGAATAATCGATGGGCGCTCTGCAGAGCGAATCTAAAAGGCCGGTTGCGTTGAGCAGCCGGCCTTTTTCGTTTGCAGGATGCTCTCCCGAGGTTTGAATCTCGTTGATCGCGTGGCGATCAACGTTGTTGCCGTTCTCGCATGCTTTGCATGCGAGTATGTGATGTCAGTCGGGAAAGGTGGGGGATGCGCTGCTAACCTGCTGGAAGAACTATGCGCGCGTGTTGACTACTATGCGCCATCAGGCGAACGGGTTCGGAACTCGTCTCGCAGGATCACATCGAAAGGGACAAACGGATGTACCTGAAGCAATCATGTCAGCCTCAAAGTCTGCGAGAGCTGCTGCGAACACCGGTGCAACGCTGGGCGCAAGCCTGGCTCGAGCGAATCTTCAAGACGAGCATGCTGCTTGGTTTGTTGGGCCTGTTGACTGCCTGCGGTAGCGCCTCGCCGGAAGAGCGCATGCAGAGCGCACAGGCGTTTCTTGCGGAAGGGCGCGTTCAGGCCGGCATCATCGAGCTCAAGAACCTCCTCAAAGCGAATCCCGAGCATCTGGAAGGGCGGCGGCTGCTGGGCGAAACCTACAAGGCCGTGCGTGATTATCCTTCGGCCCTGAAAGAGCTTGGGAGAGCGCTGGCGCAGCAGCCTAACGATGTATCTCTGGAATCGGACCTGCTGCGTATCCGCACGCTCACCGGTGACGCGCAGGCGGTGTATGACGAGTTGCAGGCGCGGGATCTGAGCAAAGCGTTGCTCATCGTTCGGCGCGGCGAAGCGGCATTGAGCCTGGGGCATCTGGCCGCCGCTAAAAAGGACTTCGAAAACACGATCGACTCAGCCGACGCGCGAGCAGATGCGCTGGCGGGGCTTGCTCAACTGGCCTGGAAAGATCAGGACATTACGACCACGAAGCGGCTGCTGACCGAAGTGACGTCGGCCTATCCTGATCACCTCGATGGGTGGCTAGCACTCGGCGAGCTGGCGCTGGCGGAGGAGGAGTTCGATCTGGCGAAGCGTAGTTTCGCGACGTCGATCGATCTGGTTGGCGGGCGCGACCTTGGCCAACTCGGGCTTGCGCGCACGGCGCTGCTTCAGGGTGATGTAGAGGGTTCCTGGTCTCAGTTGAGCGCGATGAACGATTCCGCTGGCAAGCTGCCGGTCGTTCAATACATGCGCGGGCTTGTGGCGTTCGAGCGTGGTGAACTCACCCAGGCTGAGTCGGATCTTTTGGCCGTCATGAAAACCAACCCGAGCCATTTGCCGGCGATGACGCTCATGGGCGCGATCAAGTATCGGCAAGGACATCCGGCTGTTGCCACTGACTATCTGAAGCGGGCGCACGCTCAAGACGCGACTAACGAATCCGTGGTGAAGATGCTCGCCGACCTGCGCCTGCAACAGGGTGACGAAAGTGCTGCGCTGGCATTGCTCGAGCCCATGTCAGGGCAAGCGAGCGACCCTCAGCTCATCGCGCTGCATGGCTCGATTCTCGAGAAGCTTGGCCGCCCGGCGGAAGCGATCGCATTGTATGAGCGAGCCGTACAGGTGGCGCCTGATGCGGCGGACCTCCGCAACAAACTCGCGATCAGTTTATTGGCTTCCGGTCAGGTCGATCGCGCCAGTGCGGAACTAAGTACAGCGGTCAGCCTCGATGAGTCACTTGTCGATAGCGAACAGATGCTTGTTTTGGTCAAGCTTCGCCAGGGTGATGCAGAGGGCGCGGAAGCGCTCGTCAATGAGATGCTCACGCGCACTGGCGACAGCGCTCCAGCGTATCACTTGCTCGCCCTGGCGAAAGCCGCGCAACAGGACACAGCCGTGAGCGATTGGGCACTGGAGCGCTCGATTTCGCTGGACCCGGCGTATACCCCCACGTTGCGCGCGCTGATCAGCAAAGCGAACGGCGATAAGACTGTGGAGAAGAAACTCTATAGCGATGCCTTGGCAGCGGAAGAACATCATCTCGATGCTTTGATGGGAATGGCTCGGTTTGATTTCGACAATGGCGAGCCAGTTCGCGCGGAGGAAAAACTGAAGGTCGCAAGCCTTACTCATACGTCTGCGATACGGCCGCGTATCGCGCTTGGCCGATACTACCTGGCCCAGGGAAGACGGGATGAAGCCCATGTGTACGCGGCAGAGGCTGGGCAGTTGTCCGCCATGGATCCTGATGTCCTGCTGCTGCAGGCGACTCTGCAACTGGCAGACAACAACCAGCTGGAGGCGCGAGATACCGCGCTGAAGCTTGGCCGTAATCTCGCCAGTGCGCCCGTCGATGATCGTTTTCGGCTGCAGGCGGCGCGCTTGCTGACCCAGACCAGACACAACGACCTGGCTCTGACTAACCTGCTCATGTTGCGTGATGCAGAGCCTGCTATCGCAACCTCGGCGCAGGCTGATCTGGCGCGTATCTACACGCGCAACGGTGAGTTCGCGCGGGCTAAAGAGGAGATTGACGGTCTCAAAGCATCACGCACCGCGTCCGAGGAACTTGTAAATACGCTGCTAGCCGACTGGCATCTACGACAGAATCAAATCGCTGAGGCGCGCCAGGCGTTGAAGCCGCTTGTCTCGGCTGGCCGGCGCGATGCGACTTTAAAAATGGCGATGATAGATCGCAGAGTCGGTGATGAGCTGGCTGCACAGCAGCGGCTTCAGCGCTGGCTCGCAGACAACGCTGATGATTCAGGCGCACGCATGATGCTGGCCAGTAGTCAATTGGCGTCGGGTGAACGAGTCGGGGCGACGCGAAACTATGAAGTTGTCCTCGATTCGGGCCGGGAGAGCGTGGTCGCGCTTAACAACTTAGCCTGGTTGTATCTGGACGCCAGTGATTCGCGCGCGATCATCATGGCGCGCCGTGCTTATCGCGCCGAGAAAGACAATCCGAATGTCATCGACACTCTGGGTTGGGTGTATCTGGAAACGGGTGATATTGAGGCGGGTCTCGAGCACCTTCGACGAGCATCCAGCCTCGCGCCAGACAACCCGACCGTGTTGTATCACCTCGGCGTTGCGCTGCAACGCAAAGGTGAGGCGGATGCCGCTCGTGAGGCGCTTCGCGGCGCGCTGGCGATGCGTGACTTTGGCGAACGCAAAGACGCAGAAGCTGCGCTTGAGACGCTTGGAGGCTAGGCCTTCAGAGCGTCAGTTCTGGCCTAGGCTCAAAATAGCGCTTCGCTGCGCATTCGGTTCGGTCGCGCGGCTGTTGTTGAATCCAGCCGCTCTTTAGTCCAGCCGCTCTTTAATCCAGCCGCGGCGCTCGATTTGCGGCGAGCTAGTTAGTGCCGATGAAGTTGTAGAAGATGCCCACGGAGTAACGAAGCTCGTCGAACTTGAAATCGTCAATGTTCGAATCGCGCTCGGTAAATCGAATGCCCGCAGTGACATCGATGTTACGTCCCGCCTGCCACCGCAGATCGAGATTGAAACGGGTTTCGTCGTCAGTTCGGCCCGCAGCTTGATCAAGGAACTTACGTTCAGTGAAACTGGCTGCGCCCTCCAGCGTGGTTCGTGGTGTGAGTTGATGACCAGCCGTCAGCAGTAGCGACGTCGCTTCCTGATCTCGCGGTACGGTGTCGTCTTCGAAGGCGAGCTCACGGTAGGACAGCTCTGCGCGAGCGTTGGTCCGTCCGAAATCCTGTGAGTACGCGACCCGGAAGTTGTTCTCTCGAAACAGCTCGTTGATGTCTGTGTCTGCGTTCACTTCGTCATTGAAGCGCGCTCGTCCCGCACCCAGTACCAACGTGCGGTCACTGTAGTCACTGATGAAAGCTGCTTCGATCGTTTGCGTTTCTGACAGCGTGTAGCTCGCCGTTATGTTACCGACGACGCCATCGCTGTCTTCGCGTCCCAATGTCCGTGAAATCTGATCGTAGCCAACTTCGGCATCGAGCTGTAAGCGGTCACCATCTGAGAAGTAACCGATAGTGCCGGTGACGGTTTCGACGTCCGGTGCATTGGGGTTTTCGAACTGATCCTGCACGCCTTCCAGCGCGAACGTGACGGATCGGCGCGGCGATAAACCAAGTACGTAACGCGTTGATGCGGCGTGACGGATACCGCCGGTATCGGTTGTGTCGGATTCGAAGATTCCGTATTCGTACTCGAGCTGAAGCTCATCGGCATCGTTCACTGGCAGGCGTATCAATGGCCCGGCGGTTGTTTGGTCCACAACCTGTCGGTTTCCTGGTGTGCTTGCCTCGAATGCCTGAATGGTGGATTCCGTTCGTGTGTTGTTGAACTTGAGCTCGATTCGCTCGGGGATCGGAGAGAACACAACCGTACCCGACCCGGTGATGATGTCATCGTCTTCGAAGAAGTCTTCGGAGAAGATGCGTCGCTCGTAGCCGTAGTCACCCTGAACGAGCCAGCGCGGACCGTCGTGCGTGATCTGAATATCTGCCTGCGGCCGTTGGATATTCTCGTCTACTTCGTTGTCGGCGGTGCGACCAGTGTTGCTGGTGTGGTCTACGACGTAACCGAGGCTTACGGAGTAATCCAGCGCCAGCGCAGGCGAGGCCAGGCTTGCGACCAGTAGCGCGCCTGCGATGGGCCGCAGACGGGCACTGAATGTGGCGCTCGATGAATTCGAAGGCTTGCGGTTACTGTTAGTAGACATCACGTCACTCCCTGTTTCTTGCTTTGATCATTGCGCCGTCAATGGCGACAGAGCGACGTGCGCTGGTCATGATCGAGAATTCGCGGCGCCGATGTCTACCTGCGCCGCTTCAAGTCGAGATTTCCTAGAATACGCGTTCCGGGATCGTTACGACGTCGCCCGGACGCAAAGGGAAGTTGGTGCTCATGTCGCCCTTGTTGAGGATGCGATTGAGGTCAACTTCGATCCGATCGCCGCTACGACGATAGAGAACGGCGCGGCTGGCTGAGGCGAATTCGGTAATGCCTCCGGCTTCTAGTACCAGATCCAGAACCGTCATGCCCTGGCGGTATGCAAGCGAAACGGGCCGGCCGACGGCGCCAGTAACGCGAACGCGAGAACGGTACTCATCGCTGCCCATATCCGTGACGATGACGGTCACGAACGGATCGCGGATGTAGGTGGCGAGGCTGCCAGTGATTTCTTTCGAGACTTCTTCTGGCGTTTTGTTGCCCACATCAACGTCGCCAACGAGAGGCACAGAAACTTTGCCGTCTGGGCGAACCGGAACCGTTACGCTCAGATCAGCGTTGCGCCATACGCTTACACTGATCGTGTCACCCACACCAATGCGGTACTCATCATCAAAACTGTGCTCTTCTAGGAGTTCAGCCGATGGCGGCGGCGCGGTACCAGCGCATGCGGTGAGCAGCATGGTGCCGACAACAATGGCTGACAGATATCGGGTTGCAATCATGGTGGTAGTCCCTTGGTTTAGCCGGCGAGTCGGAGACGGTCTAGCCCAGCTCGCAAATTTCATCCCTTCCCGGTCCCAATGCAAAGCGTATGTGTCGCTACCAGTCGCGACATCGGCCGCCGTGCAGGCCAATACGGTGAACGGGAAATGATAGCCGGTTTGGCTTGTAGAGTGGGGCAGACTTGTAAGTGGCTTTTTGGTGCTGAGAAGCCTTTGGCGCCTACCGACACGCCCTGGCGGTCAACAAAATTGCCTTGTGAGTTGTCGCGTGAGTGGGTGTACGCCAGGAGGCCCGTGCAAGTGCCGGTTTCGGCCCAGCTGACGGCGAGAATGAGCCGTTTTGCGAACAACAAAGGAACAATTGAGGACACACGCTACCGCTTGTGAGAGCGGGCTTACAAACCTCACATCGGGGCTACAGCGTAGGTGGCTGGATCGGGGCATTGTGTCTGCCACACCCCCGATGACACAGGACATGAACATGGACGGACGAAAGAACGAAACACCGAAGCTGTGGTTTAGATCTGACCGCGTTTTCAGAAGTGACGGCAGCTGGTTTTTTTACACTCGCGAGGGCGTGGAAGTCGGCCCTTACAACACCCAGTTTGAAGCCGAGGTCGAGTCCAGCCTGCTGATCAACCGGCTCCGAGGCGAGCCTGATATCGAAGATCATCTGCGCATCATTCAAGAGTTCATCTGGGAATCGGTGTCTCAGCCGACCAGCCTGGATAACGCGTTTTTCACCAGCTACGTAGTCGAGGAAGACAATCTAGCCTACGGCTGATTCTCCGCGTCGCGTTCAGTTTGCGCGGTGCGTGTTCAGGGACCCGGCGTCTAGCGTCCGGTGAAATCTGGGGTTCTCTTGTCCCTGAATGCGCGCCGCCCTTCTTTGTAGTCTTCGCTATCAAAGCAGTCCGCAACCAGCGCCTCTGCAGCGGCAATCTCATCAGGCCGACCACCCCGCTCAAACGCGGCGAGAGACGCTTTCACCGCTCTTAGCGTCAGCGGAGCATTGGCCGCAACGTTCCGGCTGTAGTTGGTCACAATCTCATCGATGTTGTCGTGATCGACCATCTGATGAATCAAGCCATAGTCCAAAGCCTGCTCGGCCCCGAATAACTCGGCGGATAAGAGGATGTGTCGGGCATTGGACGGACCAACCACATGCGAGAGTTTTGCCACCGAGGCATATTCGTACCCTAGCCCCAGTCGGCCGGCGGGGATGCCGAAGGTGCTCTTGTTGGTCGCTATGCGAATGTCGGCACCCAGAGCGGTTGCCAGACCACCGCCGATGCAATAGCCCTCGATCAGGGCGATAACGGGCTTGCTGCATGTCGCGAGAGCTTTTGTCGCTCGACCCGCAATGGCGCCGTATTCCTGCTTCTGCTGAGCATTGCTGCGCTTGCTGTCGAATTCCGATATGTCAGCGCCGGATACGAAGGCTTTACCACCAGCGCCACGCATGACGATGACGCGAACGTCGTCGTCATCTTCGAATGCGGCAAACGCATCTCCCATGCCTTGCCACATGTCCAGCGACAGCGCGTTGTGCCGCTCGGGCTGATTGAATGTAAGCCAGCCAGTTGCGTGGTCATCGATACGTGCAAGGATTCTGTTGGTTGCCAACTCGACGGTTCGACTCACGGCGTAGTTCCTGTGATGTTGGCTCGAGCGAGCGTAGCCCGAGCGCGTGTGATATGTGGCGCGTCAATCATGTCGCCCCGAAATGCGAAAGCGCCCCGACCCTCCGAAGCTGCGGCCTCAGCCTTGGCAAGTAGCGCTGTTGCGTACTCGAGCTCGGATTCAGATGGCGTGAACGCATCGTTCACGATGTCAATCTGATTGGGGTGAATGGTGACTTTGCCCGTAAACCCGGTCCAGCGAGCTCGCTGGCATTCACCGGCGAGCCCAGCGGTGTCTTTGATGTCGACCCAAACCGTATCGATAGGCTGAATCGCGGCTGCGGCGCAGGCTAACAATGTTTGCTGTCGCGCCAGTTCGAACACTGGCAAATACTCGCCGGAGTCGGTTCGGCTGCGTGGCGCGCCGATTGCGGCAGACAGGTCTTCGGCGCCCCAGGTCATGCCAGTTACTCTTGGGCAGGTTGTCAGAGATTGGATATTCAGTACCGCTTCGGGAGTTTCCGTTGCAACCAGCAATAGCTCCACGTCTCCCTCGGCGATGCCGTTACCCTGCTCATGGCGAGTAATCAGCCGCGCAGCTGCGTTCACATCGGCAATGCAGGAAACCTTTGGCAGAAGTATTGCTTGGGGTGACGCCTCGATTACCGTCTCCACATCAGCTCGACCCCAGGGCGTGTTCAGAGGGTTGATTCGAACGATGCTAAGTTTGCCGCCAAAGTCGGTATCGCCTAGCCACGCGGCCACTTCACGACGCGCGGATGCTTTGCGGTCAACGGAGACCGCATCTTCAAGGTCGAGAATCAGAGCATCAGCATTGCTTGCCAGTGCTTTGGCAAACATTTTCTGCTGTCCGCCGGGAACAAAGTGAAACGAGCGGCGGGGGTTGGCGAGCATCAGTCGGCTAGTGAGTTCATGCGTAGCATCATTGCACCGCGCGTACATGAGCAAACTACGTCGCCGCGTTGGTTGATGCCCTGATGTTCGAAGGTGACGATGCCGCGATCCTGCTTTGACTTACTCTCACGTTTATCGACGACTCGGGTCGTTGCCGTGATCGTGTCGCCGATAAAGACAGGATTCGGGAACAACGTTTTGTCAAAGCCCAGGTTGCCCAGCGTCGTGCCCAGCGTGGTTTCACCGACGGATAGCCCGACGACGAGTCCAAGCGTAAAGATGCTGTTTACGAGGATCTGACCATGTGGCGTTCCGGCGGCAAACTCTGCGTCTAGGTGCAGTGGCTGAGGGTTCATCGTCAGAGTCGTAAAAAAGAGGTTGTCTGCCTCCGTGACCGTGCGGCTGGGCTGATGGGTGAACGTCATCCCCACTTCCAGCTCTTCAAAGTACTTTCCTTTCATACAGTGAGAATAGGCCTCTGCCTGCACGAAGTGAAGGCAGAGACCTATTCTCACAACCCGGCAATTGTTTGCGAAGCAAACAATGAGAGGCTATGCCGGCCATCCAGCGTCGCGCGGATCGCGCTTCTTTACCTGCCTGCACGAAGTGAAGGCAGAGGCCTATTCTCACAAGCCGGCAATTGTTTGCGAAGCAAACAATGAGAGGCTATGCCGGCATTGACGCTTCGCGCGACGCGCATCTATGTCTGCCTTCACGAAGTGAAGGCAGAGGCCTATTCTCACAAGCGGCAGGTCTAGCTCGTCGCAAGGCGGTGAGCGCTGTTCCCCGTCTTCGCGAGGCGGACGAAAGCGTAGCTTTCGGGCAACGACGCGATCTCCGTTCAACGTCGATCGCCATGCGATCGATGCGCGGAGAACCCCGAGAGAGCGACAGACGAATAACAGCGATCGCTATGCGATCGATGCGCGCTGAACCCCGAGAGAGCGACAGACGATTTTCTCAGGCGCGCAGCGCCAAGAAAATCTGTC